>NZ_SDWS01000030.1 GCF_004137245.1 Nocardioides glacieisoli | reverse complement strand
GGCCCTTCCCAGATGAGCGTGGTTGAGGTGCTCGCCTCGAGCGGCGTGTCTGGGCGGTGAAATGGCGTCAGGGCCCTCACGATCAACGGCGACCAAGCTGTTGCTCCTGAAGGACCCTGACGTTGATGCACTCTACGTGCGCCTGCGTGCCGTCGCCGTCTCCTCGGTGGTGTCCGCGGGCCGATGAACTGTTCGGTGTCGAGGGCGTCCACGTCCTCGATGTGACCACCCGTGACGACGGCACGATCATGCTCGATGTCGAATCCGACGCAGACCTGGCCGGTTGCCCGGACTGCGGCGTGGTCGCGGTCGGTCACGGCCGACGGGTCCAGGTCCTCCACGACGCGCCGTGCTTCGGCCGGCCGGTGCGGGTGCGGTGGCGCAAGCGGATCTGGCGATGTCCCGAACGGTCGTGCCCGCGGTCGACGTGGACCGAGGACCACCCTTACGCACCGGCCCGGGCGAAGCTCACCAGCAGGGCGACATCGTGGGCGGTAGACGCGTTGCGCCATGACGACACCACCGTGTCCGCAATCGCCCGGCACCTCGGCGTCGCGTGGGACACCTGCTGGACGGCGATCAAGGCGGCAGCGTCGACCCGGCTCGCTGACCCGGCCCGGCTGGGCAACATCAAGACCATCGGGGTGGACGAGCACATCTGGCGCCCCTCCAAGATCTCCTCCACCGACAAGGCGGTCACGGTGATGGTCGACCTGACCCGTGACGAGCACGGTTGCCTGCGCGCCCGGCTCCTCGACGCCGTCCAGGGCCGCTCGGGGCGGGTCTACGCCGACTGGCTCACCGACCAAGGCGTCGAGGGCGTCGACGTCAAGGTCACCATCGAGCACGCTGCGCTCGACCCGTTCCGCGGCTACGCCAACGCCATCCGTGACGAGCTGCCCGACGCCGTCGCAGTGCTCGATGCGTTCCACGTCGTCAAGCTCGCCGGCAACGCCCTCGACGACGTCCGTCGTCGCGTCCAGCAGGCGACCCTGAGCCGGCGCGGTCACAAGGACGACCCGCTCTACAAGATCCGCCGGACCCTGCTCACCGGCGAGGAACACCTCACCGACCGACAACACCAACGCCTCGAGAAGTACCTACCGGTCGGTGACCCGAACTGCGAGGTCGAGGTCGCCTGGCGCGTCTACCAACTCGTCCGTTCGATCTACCACGCCGAGTCCCCGGCCGCGGGACGCACGATCGCGGAGAAAGTCCTCGACTCACTGCACACCTGCCCCATCCCCGAGGTCAAACGGCTCGGGAAGACCCTGCGCCGCTGGCGCGAAGAGATCCTCGCCTACTTCACCACCGGCGGCGTCAGCAACGGCGGCACCGAAGCCATCAACGGAGTCATCGAGAAGACCCGCAGGCTCGCCCACGGCTTCCGCAACTTCACCAACTACCGCATCCGGATCCTGCTCGCCGCCGACGGCTCACGCCCCTACCGACCAGCCCGCCCGACGAGAGCCGAACCATGCTGAACTGGGAAGAGCC
>NZ_SDWS01000002.1 GCF_004137245.1 Nocardioides glacieisoli | reverse complement strand
GTCTACTCCTCGCTGGTCGCCAAGCTCTCGATCTGGGGCCGCCGCGACGGGCGGCTCGTCATCCGCAGCCCCTTGGCGAACCTGGACACCCTGGTCGCACGCCCCGGCCTCGTCGCCGTCGTCGGCGTCCTGTTCGGCAGCACCGCGTTCGACTCGTTCCGCGGCTCCACCGTCTGGCTCAAGCTGGTCCAGTCACTGTCCGCCTCACGGGTCCTGCCGGACACCGTCGCGCTCATCGTCTTCTCCGTCGGGGTCGCGATCATCCTGACCGTCGCGACGATGGCCACCGGCGTCACCAGCGACACCCCGCGCCGAGCGCTCCCCGACCTCTTCGCCCACTCGGTCGTGCCGATCATCGTCGGCTACATCGTGGCCCACTACCTGACCTACTTCTTCGAGTACGGCCAGCAGACGCTGATCCAGCTCAGCGACCCGTTCACCCGTGGCGACGACTACCTCGGCACCGCCGACCTGCAGATCAACTACTGGCTCTCGCAGCACCCGACGTTCCTCGCCGTCACCAAGGTCCTCGCCGTCGCGCTCGGCCACGTGCTCGGGGTGGTGGCCGCCCACGACCGTGCCATCAAGCTCCTCCCACAACGGCACCAGCTCACCGGTCAGCTGCCCCTGCTCGTGGCGATGGTGAGCTTCACCGTGGGAGGTCTCTACCTGCTGTTCGCTGCGTGAGTACGTAGCGCGAGGACGGAGCCGTCCGGCATGCCGACCGGGCCGTAGGGCCAGTTGCCGGGGAGGTAGCTGATGACCTCGACGATCTCGCAGCTGCCGAAGGGGTCGACCACGTCGAGCGGGTCGCGCCAGCCGACGAAGTAGACGGCGTCGGCTGCGCCGTTCTCCTGGGTGCCGTCGTCGCAGCGGATCTTGTCGACGAACCCGTCGGGCAGGACGTAGATGGCGTCGCTGCCCTGCTCGGAGAAGACCTTGTCGGCACCCGGGCCGAGGAAGACGGTGTCGTCGCCCTCGTCGCCCTTGACCAGCCAGTCGTGGCCGTCGCCGTCGATGAGCACGTCGTTGCCCGCACCACCCTGGATGGCGCCGTCGTCGCCGGGACCACCGTCGATCCAGTCGTTGCCGGCACCGCCGATGTGCTTGTCGGAGCCGTCACCACCGAGGAGGCGGTCGTCGCCGTCGTTGCCGCCGAGCAGGTCGTTGCCCGCGCCGCCGTCGAGGACGTCGTTGCCGACGTTGGCGGCCAGGATGTCGTCGCCGTCGCTGCCGAAGAGCGCGTCGTCGCCCGAGCCGCCGTCGATCTTGTCGTTGCCGTTGCCGCCGTCGACCCAGTCGGTGCCGGGCTGGGCGGTGATCCAGTCGTTGCCGTCGTCGCCGTAGACGACGTCGTCACCATTGCCGCCGTAGACCTTGTCGTCCCCGCCGAAGCCCCGGATCCGGTCGCGCCCGCCGAGGGCCATGATGAAGTCGGCGCGAGCCTTGCCGTTGATGACGTCGTCCGTGGTCGTGCCGCGCATCTGCTTTGCCGCGAGCGCCGGCGTCGCGGTGAGGGCAAGGGCGGTCAGCGTGAGGACGCAGACGCGGATGGGTCGTTGCACGGGGTTCTCCTCAAGGATCAGGGTCCAAACTACGACGAACCTTGAGGAATTGCTCTATTTCTGCCGGTTTTTACTTCTGCCTTGCCTTCTCTTGCCGCTCGCCGGGCGCACGGACGCCGGGAACACGGCGTCGGCGAGCGCGGCGATCCCGTGCACCAGCGCGGAGTCGCCCGTCGCGGCCAGCGGGCTCCCGGAGACCAGCGCCTTGTCCAGCCCGGCGCGGTCCTCGGGCAGGAAGTGGAGTCCGGCGACCCGGCTGAACCCCTCGACCATGCCGGCGATCTCCTTCTCCGACCACCCGATCGACCCGCGCATCCGGTTCACCACGACCCGCACCGGGACACCGCCGACGCGGTCGCGAAGGTCCACCAGGCCGCGGGCCAGCCGGGCGAGCCCCACCGGGTCGGCCGCGCCGACGACGACGACCTCGTCCGCCAGGTCGAGCGCGGCGAGCGTCAGTGCGTTGCGACCGGGTCGGCCACCGAGGTCGTGGCCCGCCTCGTCCTCGAGGCTGAATCCGGTGTCCACGACGACGTGGCCGGCGACGCTCGCGCGCTCCAGCAGCTGGTCGACCTGCGCGGCGCGCACCTCGCGCCACCGGTCGGCGCGCGGCAGTCCGGTCACCACGGCGAGGTGCTCCCCCACCCCTCGGCACACCGAGGCGAAGCGCTCGTCCAGCTGGCCCGACGCCGCGAGGCGCGACGCGGAGAGGATCCCCGAGACCTCGTCGAGGATGCCGAGCTGCTGGGCCACCGACCCGCCGTAGGGATCGAGGTCGGCCAGCACCACGTCGACCTGGCGGCGCGCGACCTCCCACGCCAGGTTGGTGGCGACGGTCGTACGACCCGGCGCACCGGCCGGCCCCCACACCACGACGACCCGACCGGGGTCCCCTGTCGACCCCGGTGCGGGCGGCTCGACCGGGGCGTCGTCACCGCGGGCCCGGGTGTCGCCCTCCTCGACGGCGGTCACGACCTCGGGCAGCATCGCCAGCGCACCGGCGCCGACCACCGACCCGATGCCCAGCCGCTGGGCGTGCTCACGCACGTCGAGGTCGTCGGACCGGGCCGTGGTGACGGCGACGGGGCGTACGGCGTGCCGGCGCAGGTGCGCGACGCTCGCCGGATCCAGCCCGGGAGCGTCGAGCGCGACCACGGCGACGTCCACCTGACCGCTGGTGACCGAGGCGAGGAGGTCGTCGACGTCGACGCACCGCTTGAGCACCACGACCCCCGGGTGGGCCTCGAGGTCGGCCAGCGCCGGGGACTCCCAGCCCTCCCCGGCCGCCAGCAGCAGGACGCAGATCACGGTGTCAGTCCCGACCGACGACGCGGACGCGGTCGTCGCCGCTGGCCGCGAGCACCACGCCGAGCGACACCTCGTCGTCCTGCGGCACGGCCAGCACCAGCTGTCGGGTCGTGGCGGACGCGAACGAGTCGGTGACGACCGGGGCGTCGACGACCAGCACGTCCGCCAGCACGAGCTCCGCCTCGGCGCGCGAGCCACGATCCTCACCGATCACCCAGACGTCGACGCGTGACCCGCGGCCGAGGTCGGTCGGCACGTGCTCCGCGGCGACCGCGACGGAGACGGCGACCGAGTCGTCGTCGGCCTCCTCCCCCAGCGCGGCGGCCGGCACCAGCTCACCGGCCGCGAGCGGGCGGGTCAGGGTGAGCGTGGCGGGCAGCTCGTCGTCGACGCCGAGGTAGCGCTGCTCGTCGGTGGCGTCGTCGAAGCGGAGCCTCGTCGCGCGCAGGTCGTCGGCCGTGATCGTCTGGCCGGCTGCGAGGTCGGAGGAGGCCGCCCAGACCGAGGTCATGTCGTCGGCGGTGGACAGCAGGCGGGCGCCGGCCACGACCGAGCCGGTGACCAGCACGACCCCGACCCACAGGCGCGGGTCGCGCCACCCGTGCGAGCTCGAGCGCGTGGCTGCCGGGACGTCGAGCGCGCGCGGCGCACCCGACCCGTTCCGAGACTTGTTCCGAGACACGCGAGCATCATTGCCGTCCCGCCGGGAATTCACACCTGTCTCTCCACAGGCCGCGGCCGGGCGACGCCGTCGGCCGCGCCGCCGGTGCGAGGATGGACCCATGGCCGACGACCCCCAGGAGCCTCGCGCCCCCCGCTTCCTCACGCTCGCCGACGTCGCCGAGGCGCTCAACACCTCCAGCGCGCAGGTCTACGCCCTCGTCCGCCGCGGCGACCTCCCGGCCATCAAGATCGGCGGCCGCGGGCAGTGGCGGGTGGAGAACGTCCAGCTCGAGGAGTTCATCCAGCGGATGTACGCCGAGACCAAGGAGTTCGTCGACCAGCACCCCTTCGTCGAGTCCGAGGCCCCGACGTCCGAGCGGTGAGGTTCACCCACACGCCTCGACCGGGCACTTCCTCGCCCTAGGACGCGCCGACCGGGCACTTCCTCGCCCTGAAACAGGCTGACCGGGCACTTCCTCGCGGTTGCAGCGCGAGGAAGTGCCCGGTCAGCGGCCTGCAGCGCGAGGAACTGCCCGGTCAGCGGTGGTCTATCCGACCTTGCCGTCGAGCTCGACCTCGACCACCTGCTCGTCGCCGCCGCGCAGCACCGTGAACTCCACGGTCTCCCCCGGGCGGTGGGTGCGGATGGCGACGATGAGCGCGATGCCGTCGTTGACCGGCTGGTCGTCGACGGCCGTGACGACGTCGTCCTTCTGCAGACCCGCGACCTCGGCGGGCGTGCCGGGCATGACCTCCGTGATGGTCGCGCCCTGCGCGTCGGGCTCGCCGCCCGTGCGCACCTGGGCACCGATGACGGGGTACTCCGCCTTCCCGGTCCGCAGGATCTGGTCGACGGTGGCGATGACCTGCTCGATCGGGATCGCGAAGCCGACGCCGATGTTGCCCGCTTCGCCGGACGCGCCCCCGTTGGTGGCGATCGCCGAGTTCACGCCGACGACCTCGCCGGCGAGGTTGACGAGCGGCCCGCCGGAGTTGCCCGGGTTGATCGCGGCGTCGGTCTGCACGGCGTTGATGTAGGACGACTCGTCGTCGGACTCACCCGACGTGGTGACCGGTCGGTCGAGCGCGCTGACGATGCCCGACGTAACCGTCTGGCTCAGCCCCAGCGGGGCGCCGAGGGCGATCACCGGGTCGCCCACGCGGAGCACCTGGGACTTGCCCAGGGCGGCGGGCTCGAGCTCCTCGGCGCCATCGACGTCGAGCACCGCGAGGTCGTACACCGCGCTGCGGCCCACGACCGTGGCCTCGTGCCGCTCGCCCTCGTGGTCGATGACGACGATGGGGCCGTCGTCCTCGGCGGCGGAGGCGACCACGTGGTTGTTGGTGACCACGTGACCCTCGCGGTCGAGCACGAAGCCGGAGCCCGTGGCACCGGCGGCCTGCCCGTCGAACTCCGCGACGATCTGCACGGTGCTGGGCAGCAGCGCCTGCGCCACCGCGGGCACCGACCCGTTGTCGGCGTCGAGCGGCGCGGCCGACTGGGTGCGTACGCCGTCGAGGCCGTTGTCGTTCGTCCCGCGCTGGGCCGCGAGCTCGTCCTGCAGCGCGCCGCCGGCAAGGCCGCCGAGCACACCGACGACCAGGGCGAGGACTGCCACAGCGGGCCAGACCCAGAGCGCGAGCTTGCGGGGCGGGGCGGGGCGGGCGTAGTCGACCGGCGGGTAGGGACGCGGACCGGGACCGAAGTAGGCCGGGCCTCCGGGTCCGGGGGGCCCGCCGGGGCCGAACGAGACCGTCTGGGGAGCCTGCTGCACGGGCTGGGGCTGGATGGGCGGCTCGGGCTGCGGGTCCCGGGCCCGCGGCTGCTCGCCGTAGGTGCTGCCGAACGGCGGCGGGCCGGGCTCGTCGGCGGCCCAGCCGTACGGCCGACTCTGCGGCTGGCCCTGCGGCCGATCCCCGGACTGGGCCTGGCCCTGGTCCTCGGGCCGGTCCTGCGGCTGGGCGTCGGGGGCACGCCAGCCGGCGAGGGGCTGGGTGGGCTCCTCGGTCGGCTGGGGCTGCTGCTCGTCGCTCGGGTGCTCGTCGTTCACGGAGCGATCTTCTCCCGGATCGCCACCAGGCGCTCGGCCAGGGGCATCCGGGAGGGTGAGACGGGACCGCGCGCGCTGCGGTCGTCGACGCCCGTGGCGGGGGTGACCGGACCTGCCGGCCGGCTCAGGTCGGTGGCCGGCGGTCGCGGCTCGATCCGCGGCGAACCTGCCGCGCCGAGCACCAGGACACCGACGACACAGGCGCTGGCGGCGCCGCCACCGATGGCGACGAGCCCGCGGCGGGTCCGGTGGCCCGCGGTGGGGAAGGACGCACCGGCGAGCGACCCGGGCTCCGAGGAGAGCTTGGAGCAGCGCCCCACGAGGGCCGACTTGAAGTCGTGCGAGGGCCGGGAGGGGCCGTAGGACAGCTGGGCGAGCTGGGTCTTGACCCAGCCCTCGTGCTCGACGAGGTCACGGCAGGTGTGGCACGTGTGGACGTGGCTCCAGCAGCGCTCCTCCTCCTCGGGGCCGAGACGGCCGTCGACGAGGGCGCTGACGCGCGATCCCAGATGCGTCATCACGACACCGCCCCGCGGTAGCGCTCGCGGCCGGCAGCCGGCTCGCGGTGGGCGAGCGCCTTGCGCAGCATGCCGCGACCGCGGTGGATGCGCGAGCGGACGGTGCCGAGCTTGGCGTCGAGGATCTCCGCGATCTCCTCGTAGGTCAGCCCCTCGACGTCGCACAGCACCACGGCGGCGCGGAAGTCGGGCGGCAGCGTGGCGAGGGCGGTCTCGATGTCGTCGTCGAAGGTCTGGTCGGCCAGGGCGAGCTCCGGTGCGGGCGACGAGCTCGTCAGCCGCGCGGCCCGCTCGTCGGAGAGCGGGTCGAAGCGGATCCGCTGCTTGCGGCGGGCGCCGTCGAGGAAGAGGTTGGTGGTGATGCGGTGCAGCCAGCCCTCGAAGGTGCCGGGCGTGTAGGTGTCGAGCGAGCGGAAGACGCGGACGAAGACCTCCTGGGTGAGGTCCTCGGCGTCGGGGCGGTTGCCCGTGAGCCGGTAGGCCAGGCGGAAGACCCGGTCGGAGTGCTGCTCGACGACCTCGTCCCACGTGGGGACGGCGACCTGGTGCTCACCCACGGGTGACCCCTCGTTCTTCCTCGACCTGAGCTGCAACGGGTTCCCCGTCCTTTCCTGACGCTAGGTACTGCGCCTGAGAGTTGCCTGTGAACCTCATGCGCATGAGCCAAGAAACTCGCGGCTCCGCGCGGTGGCGTACCGCCTCCAACGAGCGACGTGCCCGGTGTGTTCCCGCGATAGAGTCCCGTCCGTGCCGACCCCCACGCAGCCGATCAAGCCCGCGAGCTGGACCTACGCCGAGTCGTTCGTGGCCGAGGACGAGATCCTCGCCGCCGCGCGCAGCCGCGCCGAGGAGGTCGGGGTGACCCCCGTCGGCTCCGGCGCCGGTGCCGCGCTCCGGTTCCTCGCCTCCGTCCTCGACGCCCGCGCGGTCGTCGAGATCGGCACCGGCACGGGCGTCTCCGGCCTGTGGCTGCTGCGCGGCATGCGCTCCGACGGCGTGCTCACCACGGTCGACATCGAGGCCGAGCACCAGCGCCTGGCCAAGGAGACCTTCGCCGAGGCCGGCATCACCGGCAACCGCGCCCGCACGATCGCCGGCGCGGGGCTCGACGTGCTCCCCCGCCTCACCGACGGCCACTACGACCTGGTGTTCTGCGACGGCGACAAGCGCGAGTACGCCGCCTACCTCAAGGAGGCGCTGCGGCTGCTGCGTCCCGGCGGGATCGTGGCGTTCGACAACGCCCTGTGGCACGACCGCGTGGCCGACCCGTCGCAGCGCGACGAGGAGACCGTCGCCATCCGCGAGCTCGGCCGCGCCATCCTCGAGCACGAGTCACTCGTGCCGATCCTCCTGCCCGTCGGCGACGGCCTGCTGGTCGCGAAGAAGGAGTGGGCGCCGGAGGCCTAGACGCGCGGCGCGGCCGTGAAGCCGTCCCAGCCCTCGGCGACGGCGACGATGTCGCACGCCTCGACCAGGATCGGCGACGAGCCGATCATCCGGGACCCCGGCGACTCCGCCGCGCCCTCAGTGAAGGTCCGCTGGAACTCCTCGCGTGCCTCGCTGGTCGCGAAGACGTAGGACCCCTCGAACCACTCGCCGCGCACCATCCGCCACGTCTTCCAGCGCAGCCCGGCCATGCCGGTGAAGCGCGCGTGGGACGTCTCGGCGACGAAGCTCGCCAGCTCCTCCTCGACGCCCTCGGGCGCACCGACGAGCGACCAGCGGATGGTCAGCCCCAGCACGGCGGGCTCCATCTCGGGCTCCGCATCAGGCGATGCCCGCCAGCGGGTCCTCGGAGCCGAGCCAGGCCAGCAGCAGCCGCGGGCCCCAGCCGCTCGGACCGGCGGTCCACTCGTGGCGGTCGGTCGGGGACTCGGCCGCGGAGGCGAAGTCGACGTGCGCCCACGGGACGTCGCCCGCGAAGTGCTGGAGGAACAGGGCCGCCGTGATCGCACCCGCGCCGCCCGCGGCGTTGTCGCCGTCGGCGATCTTGGAGGTGACCTTGTCCTCGTAGTCGGCGACGAGGGGCATCCGCCACACGAGCTCGCCGGACGCCGTCGCGGCCGACTCGACCTGCTCGGCGAGCGCCTCGTGGTTGGCGAAGTAGCCGCCGGTCCACTGGCCGAGCGACACCTTCATCGCTCCGGTCAGGGTGGCGATGTCGACCAGCGCCTTCGGCGAGAGCTCGGCGACGGCGTACGCCATCGCGTCGGCGAGGACCAGGCGGCCCTCGGCGTCGGTGTTGTTGACCTCGGAGGTGCGACCCCCGACGTGCGTGATCACGTCGCCGGGGCGCATCGCGGAGCCGCTGACGGAGTTCTCGGCGGCGGGCACCAGGCCGACGACGCGGACGGGGCAGTCGACGTCGCGGAGCGCGGCCATGGTCGCGATGACGGCGCCGCCCCCGCTCATGTCGCGCTTCATCGTCAGCATGCCCTCGCTCGGCTTGATGTCGAGGCCACCGCTGTCGAAGGTGATGCCCTTGCCGACCAGCACCACCGTCGGCGTACGCCGGTTCGCGCCGGGCGGCGCGTAGTCCATCCGGATGAGGCGCGGCGGGTTGACCGATCCGCCGCCGACGGCGAGCAGGCCGCCGAAGCCCTCCGCGGCGAGCCGGTCCTCGTCCCAGACGGTGACGTCGAGACCGGCCGCCTCGCCGACCTCGATCGCCTGCTCGGCGAGCCAGGCGGGAGTCTTGAGGTTGGCGGGGACAGTGGCGAGCGCACGCGAGCGCCAGCCCGCACCGCCGAGGGCGATGGCCCGGGCGAGCTCGTCGTCCGCGCCGTCGTCGTCGATGTCGGCGAGCACGATGCGTGCGACCGGACGCTCCTTCGGCCCCGTCGAGCGCCAGTGGAAGGCGAAGGACGCGAGCATCGCACCGACGACGAAGGCGCCGAGGCCCTCGTCGGGGGCGATGGCCGCCAGGGTGGTGACGACGTTCGCGCGGTCTTTCGTGGCCCGGGCGACGGCCGCGCCGGCGCGGCGGAAGTCGGTGACCGAGCCGTCGCCGACGCCGACCAGGAGCACCAGGGCCACGTCGTCGTCCCGCTCGGCGCTGCCGACCGGGACGGTGGTCACCTCACCCGCGCGACCGGTGCCGCGGGCCGCCTCGAGGGCGGCCAGGAGGTCCACACCGAGGGTGTCGGACGCTTCGTCGGCGCCGGGGCCGAGGAGCGGGCCGCCCGGGTCGGGAAGGACCGGGAACGCCCACACCTCCGCGCCGCCGATCTGGTGCGGCAACGCGGGACTGAGGGCGAACTGGGGCGGCGAGACCTGCGCGGGCAGCTGTGCGGTCGGGGCCACGATCAGCCGACGACGCCCTTGAGGGCGTCTCCGAGAGCTGTCGCCTCGTCGGCGTTCAGCTCGACCACGAGCCGCCCACCACCCTCGAGGGGGACGCGCATGACGATGCCGCGGCCTTCCTTGGTGACCTCGAGCGGTCCGTCGCCCGTACGGGGCTTCATGGCGGCCATCGGCGCACCCTCTTCCTGTTCAGCCTTGAGTGGCTCTTCACATGCGAATCGGAGCGGCTGAGTGGTGCCTGGCCGCCCCGATAGGCGTCGTACGCTCCCATTATCCCTCATGACCCACGTGATCGGCACCACAGGGCGCACCGACGCCCGCTCAGGGTCGGGCAGACTGCCCCTCATGACCAGCTCTCCCCCTGTCCTCCTCGACGTCACCGACGCCGTCGCGACGATCACGCTCAACCGCCCCGAGGCGATGAACGGCCTCGACGTGGCCACCAAGGACCTCCTGCTGGAGACGGTGCGACAGGTCGCGGACGACCCGGAGGTGCGGTGCGTCGTGCTCACCGGCAGCGGTCGCGCGTTCTGCGTCGGCCAGGACCTCAAGGAGCACCTGGCGGGGCTGACCGGCGAGGCGGACGTGCCCCTGTCGGACACCGTCGAGAAGCACTACAACCCGATCGTGCTGGCGCTGTCGACCATGCCGAAGCCCGTGGTCGCGGCCGTGAACGGCGTGGCCGCCGGTGCGGGGGCGAGCCTGGCGTTCGCCGCCGACTTCCGGATCCTGGTCGACTCCGCGGGCTACAACACGTCGTTCGCGGGGGTCGCGCTGTCCTGCGACACCGGCTCGAGCTGGACGCTGCCGCGACTGGTCGGGCGGGCCAAGGCGATGGAGCTCCTCTACTTCCCGCGCACCGTGTCGGCCCAGGAGGCGCTCGAGCTCGGGCTCGCCACCCAGGTCGTCACGCAGGACGACTTCGCCGGTGCCGTCGACGAGCTGTCGCGCCGGCTCGCGGCCGGACCCACGGTGTCCTTCGGCTCGATCCGGCAGGCCGTGGCGTACTCCGCCTCGCACCCGCTCGAGGAGTCGCTCGCCTTCGAGGCGGAGAAGATGGCGCTCACCGGCGGCACGGAGGACCACCTCGCGGCGGTCAACGCCTTCGTGGCCAAGGAGAAGCCGGTCTACCGCGGTCGGTGACCCCCTCGGTAGTCCCCATCAGATGGGCTGTCGGGGACGCCGTGGGACAGCCCATTTGATGGGGACTATCGGGGTCGGCGGGCGCGCAGCGCGTCGAGGACCTGGCGCGGCGCCTGCACGGACATCCGGTGGCGCGAGGGTCGCGCGCCGTACTCCACGGTGAGCGCGGAGCCGTCGAAGCGGTGGTTGAACCACATCGTCATCGTGCCGTGGCACAGGCCACCGCAGTCCAGGGTCGTGCGCGGCAGCCGGAGCGCACGGGCCAGGCGGCGGGCGAAGCCGGCGTCCTTGGTGTCGGTGTCGACGCCGTGCAGCGGCTGGTGGAAGCTGATCACGCGCTTCGGGGCGATCTCGTCGAGGAACGCCATCATCGCCCGCGTCTCCGGTTCGCTGGCGGGACGGCGACCCGACTCGTAGCTCCCGTCGAGGTCCTTCCACCGGTGGGGGAAGTTGCGGTTGAGGTCGACGCCGCGCGCGTTGCGCCGCGAGCCGGTGGCGAGCCCGTCGGGGTTGTACGTCGGCACGACCCACAGGTCGACGCCCCGGATCGCCCGCCCGTCGCGCAGGCTCTCCAGGATGCGCCGGGTGTGCGGCTCGTTGCCGTGCATGGTGGAGACCAGCACGATCGGCCGCTTGCCGGGCTCGCCGAGCCGCCACGCGCGGATCGGCCGCCCCTTGACGGAGTGGCCGATGGTGCGGACCTCGACCACTGCCGGCCGGTCCCCCGGCGCTGCGGTCACCGCGTGGGCGGTGCCGGGGAGGGCGAGCAGGGCGACGAGCAGGCCCAGGACGAGCCCGTGGACGCGGACCATCACACCGCGGCGGTGAGGTAGGCGTAGGTGAAGACGAGGACGCCGACGACCATGCCGAGGTGGGCCAGGAGCGAGAGCCCCGGCCCGTCGCTCCAGCTGTCCCCGGACGCCTCCGGGGCGTGCCGGCCCTTCGTCGGCAGCCACCGCATCAGGATCAGCAGACCGCAGACCGCCGTGAGCCACCATGCCGCGATCGCGAGGATGCCGAACAGCGGACCGCCCACCAGGCTGTCCTCCGGCGCCACCAGCACCCCGATCCACAGCACGAGCGCCACCACCCCTGCAGCGAAGTGGACCAGCGGCAGCCGACGGCTGATCGAGAGCCGTCCCGCGGCGTCCGACGCGCGCATGCGCAGTCGGGTCAGCACGATCGCCACGGCAGCGAGGGCCGTGAGGATCCAGACCACGATCGGGAACGACATGTCGAAGCAGTCTGCCCTAGGCCGGGTCTCGGTCGCCAGACGTGCCCTCGTCCGGGGCCTCACGGTCCTCGAGCTCCGTCGCCAGTCGCGCGAGCAGCTCGTCGACGTCGGACATCCGGTAGCCGCGGACCGCGAGCGGGAACCTCACCGATCGCAGGTCCCGCGCCACCAGCGGTCGGTCGGCGGGCAGCGCGAGGTCGGGACGGTCGTCGTACGCCGGTGCCATCGATCCGCCGCGCCCCGACGCGACGACGGCCACGCCGCCCAGCGCGAGCACGATCAGGATCGCGAACAGCCACATCATTCGGGACGCTCCGGGGCCGGCGTGGGCCAGCGGTCCTCGCGCGCCGCGACCATGAGCGACACGGCCTCGTCGACGTCGTCGGTCACGACCATCATGTCCAGGTCCTTGGCGTTGATCTTCCCCTCGGCCAGCACCGTCTCGCGCAGCCAGTCGAACATGCCCTGCCAGTAGGCCGTGCCGATCAGCACGATCGGGAACGACGTCACCTTCTGCGTCTGCACGAGCGTAAGTGCCTCGAAGAGCTCGTCGAGCGTGCCGAGGCCGCCGGGCAGGACCACGAAGCCCTGGGAGTACTTCACGAACATCGTCTTCCGGGCGAAGAAGTAGCGGAAGTTGATGCCCTTGTCGACCCACTGGTTGAGCCCGGACTCGAAGGGCAGCTCGATGCCGAGCCCGACGCTGACGCCGCCCGCCTCGCACGCCCCCTTGTTGGCGGCCTCCATCGCGCCCGGGCCGCCACCGGTGATCACGGCGAAGCCGGCCTCGGCCAGCTTGCGTCCGGCGTCCTCCGCGATGGCGTAGAACGGGTGGTCGGTCGGCGTGCGCGCGGAGCCGAAGACCGCGATGGCCGGGCCGAGCTCGGCGAGCGAGCCGAAGCCCTCGACGAACTCCGACTGGATGCGGAGCACCCGCCACGGGTCGGTGTGCACCCAGTCAGTGGGTCCGCGGGAGTCGAGCAGGCGCTGGTCGGTGGTGCTGCCTTCCTTCACTTGGCCGCGGCGCTCGATCTCGCGCCCCTTGACCCGGCGGTGGGTGTTGTCGCTCATGCCATCACTCATCGACTGTCCCCGTCAGCCAGTCCTTCAGGATGCGCTCGCAGCGCTCGATGTGCTCGGTCGGGACGTGCTCGTCCTGCTTGTGCGCGAACATCGGGTCGCCCGGGCCGAAGTTCACCGCCGGGATCCCGAGCTTGGTGAACTGCGCGACGTCGGTCCAGCCGAACTTCGGCGCGACCTCCCCGCCGACGACCTCGAGGAACTCCTTTGCTGCCGGGCGGTCGAGGCCGGGCATCGCACCCGCGGCGAGGTCGGTCACCGTGACGTCGTACCCCTCGAAGAAGTCGCGGACGAACGCCTCGGCGTCCGCCTCGCTGCGGTCGGGGGCGAAGCGGAAGTTGACCTCGACGACGCACTCGTCGGGGATCACGTTGCCGGCGACGCCGCCGCGGATGCCGGTCGCGTTGAGCCCCTCGTGGTAGCTCAGGCCGTCGATCTCGGGCTGGCGGGCGACGTAGTCGTTGAGCCGGGCGAGCACCGGTGCGGCCAGGTGGATGGCGTTGACGCCCTTCCAGCTGCGCGCGCTGTGGGAGCGCTCGCCGGTGGTGCGTACGTCGACGCGCATCGTGCCCTGGCACCCGGCCTCGACCGAGGCGTTGCTCGGCTCCATCAGGATCGCGAAGTCGGCCTCCAGCAGCTCGGGGTCGCTCTCGGTGAGCTTGCGCAGCCCGTTGTGCACCGAGTCGACCTCCTCGGCCTCGTAGAAGACGAAGGTGAGGTCACGGTTGGGCTCGGCGACGTCGGCGGCGAGCTTGAGCATCACTGCGTCGCCGCCCTTCATGTCGCAGCTGCCCAGCCCGTGGAGGATGCCGTCCTCGAGGCGCGACGGCAGGTTGTCGTTGAGCGGCACCGTGTCGAGGTGGCCGGCGATGACGACCCGTTCGCCACGGCCGAGGTCGGTGCGCGCGACGATCGTGTGGCCACGACGGGTGACCGTCAGGTGCGGCAGGGCGAGCAGTGCCGCCTCGACCGCGTCGGCGATCTCCTGCTCCTCGTGGCTGACGGAGAAGGTGTCGACGAGCTGCTGGGTGAGGGCGACGACGTCGGCGGTCAGGTCGAGATCCATGCCCGCCATCTTGTCAGCGTGCCCGTTCCGCGAGGTGGGCGACCAGCCCGTCGACGATCCGGGCGAGCCCGAAGTCCAGCTCGCGCCGCGGGTCGCTGGCGGCCTGGTAGGCCTCCCCCGCGGCCGTGCCGACGCGGCCGGCGAGCGGGTACTCGCGCCCGGCCATCACCTCAGTGAGCGCCTCGTGGTTGGCCTCCCACCAGACCGCGTCGGTCATCCCGGTCTCGCGCTCGGCGTGGCGTACGGCCTCCTCGGCCCGCGCGGCGCCGGTGCCGAAGGTGGCGAGGAGGGTGACGGTCTGGTCCATCTCGATGTCGTCGAGGCCGAGGCCCTCGACCGCGCCGAGCTGCCACTCGTAACGGTCCGCCACGTGCGGCCCGAGCCAGGCCCGCAGACCCGTCACGTCCAGGAGCCACGGGTGGGCGCGGCAGTCGTCGTACTGCATCCGGGCCACCTGCTCGAGCCGCTCGCGCAGGTCGTCGGGGTGCGGCGGCAGCACCCTGCGGCCGACGACCTGGTCGACCATCAGCACGACGAGGTCGTTGCGAGTGGCGACGTAGGTGTAGAGCGTCATCGCCCCGAGGCCGAGGCGCTGCGCGAGGCCCCGCATCGACAGCGCAGCCAGCCCGTCGGCGTCGGCGAGGTCGATAGCAGCGTCGACGACGTCGTCGACGCTCACCTTCTGCTTCGGCCCCCGGCGCGGGGCCACATCGGGGCTCGTGGCGTGGTGCCGCCACAGCAGCTTGAGCACGGGATCGGGGTCGGGCACGCGTCCACCCTAACGACATCGTACGCCGTACGGAATATATGGTACGCTCCGCGCGCTTAACTCCGTACGTCGTACGATTATTGGAGGAACGATGACCCTCGCCCCACCCCTCGAGGCCCGCGGACTGCGCAAGCGCTACGGCGACACGCACGCCCTCGACGGCTTTGACCTCACCGTCGCCGCCGGATCGGTGCATGCGCTGCTCGGACCCAACGGCGCCGGCAAGAGCACCGCGGTCCACACCCTCGCGACGCTGACCCGGATCGACGAGGGCGAGGCCCGGGTGGCGGGGTTCGACGTCGCCACCCAGCACGCGCAGGTGCGCGCCGCGATCGGCCTCGTCGGCCAGTCGGCAGCGCTCGACGAGATCCTCCACGGGCGCGAGAACCTGGTGATGTTCGCCCGGCTGCACGGACTCGGCACGTTCGCGGCACGCACCCGGGCGGACGAGCTGCTGGAGGCACTGGACCTGGCCGATGCGGCCGACCGCAAGGTGTCGACGTACTCCGGCGGCATGCGGCGGCGCCTCGACATCGCCGCCGGCCTCATCACCCGGCCAGCCGTGCTCTTCCTCGACGAGCCGACGACGGGCCTCGACCCGCGTGGGCGTGCCGACGTGTGGGACGCAGTACGGCGGGTGGTGGCCCTGGGCACCACGGTGCTGCTCACGACGCAGTACCTCGACGAGGCCGACCGGCTCGCCGACCGGATCACCGTGATGGACGCCGGACGCGTGATCGCCGAGGGCACCCCGGCGGAGCTGAAGTCACGGCTCGGTGGGGACCGGGTGCTGGTCGTCCTGCCGACCGCGACGGGCTCGGCCGCCGCGAAGGTCGCGGTCGCAGCCGCCGTGTCCGGCGAGGTCCGCCTCGACGAGGAGCGCGCCGAGATCGTCGTCGAGGCCGGGGCTGAAGGCGGCACCGCTGCCCTGCTCGCCGTCGTCCGCGCCCTCGACGCCGCCGGCATCACCCCGACCCAGGTCCAGCTCCGTGAGCCCACGCTCGACGAGGTGTTCCTGCACCTCACCGACCGCCCCACCACCACAGACCGCACCGCCACCGCCGACGGAGGTCACCGATGAACACGACCAGCGCCCTGCGACAGAGCTGGATCATCATGCTCCGCGACCTGAAGCACTGGCAGCGCGAGCCCTGGACGCCGCTGTTCGGGATCGCCTTCACGATCATGCTGCTGCTCGTCTTCGGCTACCTCCTCGGCGGTTCGATCGAGCTGCCCGGCGGCGGCGACTACCTGTCGTACCTGATGCCCGGGATGTTCGCCCTCGCCATGATGTTCGGCCTCGAGGGGACGATGACGGCGATCGCCAACGACTCCAAGAAGGGCGTGACCCACCGCTTCCGCTCGCTGCCGATCAGCAGCGTCGCTGTGCCGCTCGGCCGTGCGGGCGCGGACCTCGCCAACTCGACCGTCGAGCTGCTCGTCCTGATGGCGGGCGGCCTGCTGATCGGCTGGCGCGCCGGCGGGTCGTGGTCGGAGAGCCTGCTGGCGGTGGGCCTGCTGCTCTGGCTCCGCTTCGCGCTCCTGTGGCTGGGGATCTTCCTCGGCCTGGTCCTCCGCGGCGAGGGCGGCGTGATGGCGGTGCAGATCCTCGTCTGGCCGATCGGCTTCCTGTCGAGCGTGTTCGTCTCGCCCCAGGACATGCCGGCCTGGCTGGGGTTCCTCGCGCAGTGGAACCCCGTCTCCGCCACGGCCGCGGCGTGCCGCGAGCTCTTCGGCAACCCGGCCGGGATCACCGACGGGATCCTGGCCGACCACCCCGTGGCGGTGGCGCTCGTCTGGCCGCTGGTGCTGGCTGCCGTGTTCGTCCCGCTCTCGGCGCGCGCCTACCGGAGGCTGTCGGTCTGACGGACGACGTCGACGGCGACCTCGGCCGCATCGGCGTACGACACCGACGTCGCGAGGGTCTCCTCGGCGAGGAGGCCCTCGTGGGTCCGGGCAGCGTCGAGGACCTCCGCCGGGGCGGAGACGGTGAGCGCGATCCGGTCCGAGACGGCGAGGCCGGCGTCCTTGCGGGCCTGCTGGACCGCGCGCACCAGGTCGCGGGCGGTGCCCTCGGCCTCGAGCTCGGGCGTCACCTCGGTGTCGAGGACGACGAAGCCGCCGCGCGGCAGCACACCGGTCGCCGTGCCACCGGACGCGTCGCCCGCGACGGTGTCGAGGGCGTACTCCCCCTCGACCAGCGCGAGCCCGCCGGAGGTGACGGTGCCGTCCTCGGCGACCGACCAGTCGCCGGTCTTCGAGCCCTTGATCGCCAGCTGCACGTCCTTGCCGAGCCGCGGGCCCGCCGCGCGGGCGTTGACGGTGAGCCGCTGCTCGACGCCGTACGACGCCGCCTCGGGGGTGTCGAGGTCGAGGAGCCGGACCTCCTTGAGGTTCAGCTCGTCGGCCACCAGCCGGTCGAAGCCGGCGAGGCCCGACGCGTCGGGCACGACGACGGTGAGCGACTGCAGGGGCAGGCGGTTGCGCAGGTTGGCCGCCTTGCGCAGCGCGGAGCCGGCGGAGCAGACGTCACGGACGGCGTCCATCGAGGCCACGAGCGCCTCGTCGGCGGGCAGGTCGTCGGCCGACGGCCAGTCGGTGAGGTGGACCGAGCGCTCGCCCGTGAGACCGCGCCAGACCTCCTCGGTCGTCAGCGGCATCAGCGGCGCGGTGACCCGGCAGACGACCTCGAGCACCGTGTAGAGGGTGTCGAAGGCGTCGGCGTCCTCGTCCCAGAAGCGCTCGCGCGAGCGGCGGATGTACCAGTTGGTGAGCACGTCGAGGAAGCCGCGCGTCGAGTCGCACGCCGCGGCCACCTCGTAGTTGTCGAGCTGGTCGGTCATCGCGGCGACGTAGTCGCGCAGCTTGGCCAGGATGTAGCGGTCCATCGGGTCCGCGCTGTCGGTCCGCCAGGTGGCCTCGTGGCCGCTGCCGTCGCCCGCCGCGTTGGCGTACAGGCTGAAGAAGGACCAGCTGTTCCACAGCGGGATCAGCACCTGCCGCACCGAGTCGCGGATGCCCTGCTCGGTGACGACGAGGTTGCCGCCGCGCAGGATCGGGCTCGACATGAGGAACCAGCGCATCGCGTCGGCGCCGTCGCGGTCGAAGACCTCGCGGACGTCGGGGTAGTTGCGCAGCGACTTCGACATCTTCTGGCCGTCGTTGCCCAGGACGATGCCGTGGCTCAGGCACGTCGAGAACGCCGGACGGTCGAAGATCGCGCCGGCCAGGACGTGCATCGTGTAGAACCAGCCGCGGGTCTGGCCGATGTACTCGACGATGAAGTCGCCCGGGAAGTGGTTGTCGAACCAGTCCTTGTTCTCGAACGGGTAGTGCACCTGCGCGAACGACATCGAGCCGGAGTCGAACCACACGTCGAGGACGTCGGTGACCCGGCGCATGGTCGACTTCCCGGTCGGGTCGTCGGGGTTCGGGCGCGTCAGGTCGTCGACGTACGGGCGGTGCAGGTCGGGGTTGCCGGCCTGGCCTAGCGGCAGCCGGCCGAAGTCGCGCTCGATCTCCTCGAACGAGCCGTAGACGTCGATCCGCGGGTAGTGCTCGTCGTCGGACTTCCACACCGGCACCGGGCTGCCCCAGAAGCGGTTGCGGGTGATCGACCAGTCGCGGGCGTTCTCCAGCCACTTGCCGAACTGGCCGTCCTTGATGTGGTCGGGCACCCAGCGGATGTCCTGGTTGAGCGCGATCAGCCGCTCCTTGACCTTGGTCACCTCGACGAACCACGACGAGACGCCCTTGTAGATCAGGGGCTGCCGGCAGCGCCAGCAGTGCGGGTAGGAGTGGTCGTAGGTCTCGCGGCGCACGAGCACGGTGCCGGGCGTGACGGAGCCCGTCTCGCCGGCGCCCGTGGTGGCGGCCTTGAGGTGGTCGATGACCTGGAGGTTGGAGTCGAAGACCTGCATGCCCTCGTAGTCGGTGACCGGGAACGTGAACCGCCCGTCCTTGCCGACCGGCATGACCGCCTCGATGCCCTCGCGGTCGGTGACGACCTTGTCGTCCTCACCGAAGGCGCCGGCGGTGTGGACGAGCCCGGTGCCGTCCGTGGTCGTGACGAACTCGGCCGGCACGAGGCGGAAGGCCTTCGGGTGGCCGGCGTAGTAGGAGAACGGCGGGGCGTACTCGAGGCCGACGAGGTCGGCGCCCGTGTGCCGGGAGACGATCGTGGGCTCGTCGGTGTCGGGGAAGAGCTCGCGCTTGTACGACGCCAGGCGGGCGTCGGCGATCAGGTAGCGCTCGGTGCTGCCGGTGGGTCCGTCGGACTCCACGACGACGTAGTCGATGTCCTCGCCGACCATGACGGCGAGGTTGCTCGGGAGGGTCCAGGGGGTGGTCGTCCAGACGAGGACCTTGACGCCCTTCATCGGGCCGTCGGTCGTGACGTCGTAGCCGACGGTGACGGCCGGGTCCTGCCGCATCTGGTAGACGTCGTCGTCCATCCGCAGCTCGTGGTTGGACAGCGGCGTCTCGTCCTGCCAGCAGTAGGGCAGCACGCGGAAGCCCTCGTAGACCAGGCCCTTCTCGTGGAGCTGCTTGAAGGCCCACATGACCGACTCCATGAACTCCGGGTTCATGGTGCGGTAGTCGTTGTCGAAGTCGACCCAGCGGGCCTGGCGGGTGACGTAGTCGCGCCACTCGCCGGTGTACTTCAGGACCGACTGGCGGCAGGCTTCGTTGAACTTCTCGATGCCGAGCTCGACGATCTCGTCGGTGGTCTTGATGCCGTTGAGCCGCATCGCCTCGAGCTCGGCGGGCAGGCCGTGGGTGTCCCAGCCGAAGCGGCGCTCGACCTTGTGGCCGCGCATCGTCTGGTAGCGCGGGATGAGGTCCTTGACGTAGCCGGTGAGCAGGTGGCCGTAGTGCGGCAGACCGTTCGCGAACGGCGGGCCGTCGTAGAAGACGAACTCGTTGCTGCCGTCGTCACCCGCGTCGCGCTGCTCGACGCTCGCGCGGAAGGTGTCGTCGGCCTCCCAGTAGGCGAGCACCGCCTCCTCGATCGCCGGGAAGCGGGGGCTGCTCGCGACGGTCGTGGCATCGGTGTGCGAGACCTTGGGGTAGGTCATCTGGGTGCTCCTCGCGGTGCGTCGTGTCTCGGTCTCCTGACACGAGGACGACGTCTGCCGCGGTACCACCTCGCTTGGGATCCGGGGATCCCCGCTCGTTCCGGCTGTGTCGGGCCGCACCCGCCGGGTTCTACTGAGGTGCCGGCCGGATCGCCGTACCCGTTCTTCCCGAGGCTCGCCGCTGATGACGGCTCAGACGCCTGCCGCGATCGTACGGCGCGCGCCGAGGCCCGCGCCAATCGGTTTGCCGCCGCCTCGGTAGTCCAGTGACTTCTGGCTGCCCCGTCGGGGTAGTCCAGTGAGAATTGGCTGCCGGACCCCCTCCTGGACAGCCATCCCTCACTGGACTACCCCGGTCGGCAGGCAAGGTCGAGCAGCCACCTCACCCGCCACTGATCAGGCAGCCTGGCGGTAGCGGAGGTAGCGGTCGCGCTGCCAGTCGGCCAAGTCCCGCCGCTGGGCGACGGTCTCGGTGGGCGTCCACCACGCCGGTGGGTCGATCGTCCAGGCGCGCTCACCCGCGCGCGTACGTGCTCGTGCGCCCGCTGCGAGAAGGCGACGGGTGAAGGCACCGAGGTCGTGCCAGTCCGTGGCGAACATCGCAACTGGCTCGAGGCCGAGGTCTCGGAAGTCCGCGTCCTGGCAGTTGTCCTTGGACGCTCCCACGAGACTCAGGTGGCTGTCGCCGTGGTACAGCCCCACCAGCCCGGTCGCTGGGTCGATGAGGTCAGGTGTCCCGACGTGATGTCCGTCCAAGGTGAACACGGGCACGTTGCATCGGGGTCGGGGCAGGCCGGCACGCCGCGTCCAGACGCCGCGCATCCTGGTCTCGCGCGGCGACCACGAGTTCTCCTCGGCCTCGAGCAGCGAGTCACGCGCCTGTTGGATCCCGGTGACCGGCCCCAGCTGACCGACGTACGCCGTCACCTCCGCGATGGACACGAGGTCGGAGTAGCACGCCATGTCGATCGCCTCGATCGCCGCGCCCAACCCGTCGGCGTACCTCATCTCGAAGACGACCGACCGGACCGCCATGGTCACCGCGAGGCCGTCGACGACCTCGATCTCGTCGGGGTGCAGGAACTCCTGGCTGACCTCGAAGCCGGGCTGCGCCCGCACGTTCCTTCGAGCCACGACCGTCACCGGCCTCGGTCGTACGCCGTCGTAGGTCCCGTCGAACCACGTGCCACCGAGCCAGGCCAGTCCGGCCCATCCAGTGACGGCTTCGTCCTTCTTCAGCACGGCCGCCGCCTCGACCGCCCGCTGGGCGGGTGTCTGCACGACGTGCGCAGGCACGACGAGCCCGCAACCGGTCGTACGCCATCGCGGACCGCGCGCCTGCCCCCGTGGCGGGCCGAGGAGACCGGCCGCGTCACATCTGACGGGCGCGACCAGACCCGGACGGCGCGGATGGAAGGGCGGCGGCGTGAACACCCCACGAGCGTTCCCGGGCTGGAGGGGGCGTACCGGCTGTCCACAGGGCAGGTTCAGGGGCCGGTGTAGTCCAGTGAGGGTTGGTCGTCGAAGGGCTGGTTCGGCAGCCAGACCTCAGTGGACTACCGAGCGCGGCCGACCAGATCTCACTGGACTACGCCGCCGCGGGCCCGGTTGGGTGGGCCCCATGAACTTCAACGGCATGTGGCTGCCCCAGGACCAGGACCCGCGGATGCAGGAGGGACCGACCCGCGGGGAGAAGGAGTGCCTGGTCGGCTACCTCGAGCACTACCGCGGCACCCTCGCGCTCAAGTGCGACGGCCTCGACGCCGACCAGCTCGCGACGAGGGCGGTGCCGCCGTCGAACATCTCGCTGCTCGGGCTGGTGCGCCACATGGCGCGGGTCGAGCAGAGCTGGTTCCGCCGGGTGATCGAGGAGCGGATGGACATCCCGCGGCTCTTCCAGGACGACGACGGCGGGTTCGACCTCCCGGACGTCGACGACGACCTGGTCCGTGAGTCCCACGCGCTGTGGGAGGGCGAGATCGCGTACGCCCGCGAGGTGCTGGACCGCACCGACCTCGACACCGTGGTCGACGTCCACGGCGAGCCCACCGAGGTGCGCGACATCATCGTCCACATGATCGAGGAGTACGCCCGCCACTGCGGGCACGCCGACCTCGTGCGCGAGTGCATCGACGGCCGCACCGGCCAGTGAGCAGGTCCGGTGAGCAGGTCGACTAGAGGTTTGCGCGGACGGTGAAGCGCAGCACCCCGCGACACCGGTCGTCAAAGGAGTACGTCATGGTGCCCACGCCGCGCGTGGTCGTGAGGAAGTCCAGCACCAGCTCCATCTGCGAGCCGTCGGCACCGACCGCCGTGCCGTAGACCTCGTTGTTGCGCGGGACGGCGATGGCGGGGAAGAGGAAGTCCGCGGTCGTGCCGCAGCTGGTGCGCACCGTGCCCTTGAGGACGTTGATGTAGCCGCCGAGGAGCTGGAAGCCCACGCCGTCACCCGACCACCCCGTCGCACGCGGCGGCAGGGGTGCGGGCCGCAGCCCCAGCTTCACCGACGTACGCCCCAGGGGGACGCCGAGCTCGGTGGCATCGAGCTTGAGGGTCGACGACGCCACGCGGAGCTTCGCCCACACGAGCCCCGTGCGACTGCCCTGGGCATCGAGCGCGCCGACGGAGAGCTTGCGGAACCGGACGCCGTTGCCGCTGCCGGTGACCTGGACGTCCTCGGCAGGCACCGAGGAGGTGTTGGTGACCGTGACCTGGATGCGCGTCCAGACGCCCTTCACCAGCGTGTCGGAGCGCGGCGCGGTGACCTTCAGGGTGACCCCGTCCGCGACCGTGCCGTCCGCCACGGCGGGGCCCACGCCCACGACGGCGAGGACGGCGGCGAGCACGAGGCCGACCACGGAGGAGAGGTGCCTGGTCATGGGCGCAGTGTCGCACCGGGCGGACGCGCATGTGGGCGGAATGGGTCGCATCCGTAGGCTGGTGAGGTGACTGCTGCCTCCGGCTACGGCCTCCTCACCCTCGCTGACGACACCGTCCTCGACGCCTGGTTCCCCTCCCCCGCGCTCGGCGCGACCGAGGGCGACGCACCGGCCGAGCTGACGGCGCTGGAGGGCGACGACGACCTCCGTGGCGTACGTCGCGAGGTGCGGCTGGTCGAGATCGACGACCTCGACGCCGCTCCGGCGTCGACCGAGGACGTCTGGCTGCGGCTGCACCTGCTGTCCACGCGCCTGGTCAAGCCGCACGGCCAGTCGCTCGAGGGCATCTTCGGCCTGCTGGCCAACGTCGTGTGGACCTCCGCGGGCCCGTGCACGGTCGAGGGCTTCGAGGCCACCCGCGCCCGGCTCCGCGGCGCCGGACAGCACGTGACCGTCTTCGGCGTCGACAAGTTCCCGCGCCTGGTCGACTACGTCCTCCCCACCGGCGTCCGCATCGCCGACGCCGACCGCGTGCGTCTCGGTGCACACCTGGCCGAGGGCACGACCGTGATGCACGAGGGCTTTGTGAACTTCAACGCCGGCACGCTCGGCGAGTCGATGGTCGAGGGCCGCGTCTCCGCGGGCGTCGTCGTCGGCGCCGGCTCCGACATCGGTGGCGGCGCGTCCGTGATGGGCACGCTGTCCGGCGGCGGCAAGGAGGTCATCTCCGTGGGCGAGCGCTGCCTGGTCGGCGCGAACGCCGGCATCGGGATCTCGCTCGGCGACGACTGCGTGGTCGAGGCCGGCTGCTACGTCACCGCCGGCACCAAGGTCACCGTCGCCGACATCGACGGCAAGCCGCAGGTCGTCAAGGCGGCCACCCTCTCGGGCGTCGACAACATCCTGTTCCGCCGCAACTCGGTCAGCGGCGCCATCGAGGCCGTGCCGTGGAAGGGCGGGTCGGACGGCGCCGGCATCGCCCTCAACGCGGCACTGCACGCCAACTAGCCAGGGCCCGCGATGCCGTCGTTGCGGACGGTCACCATCGGAGCGGTGGTGGCCCTGGGAGCCGTCGCCACGTCCGTCGTGCTGGTCGAGCGCGGCGGCGTGCCGTCCATCCTCGACACCAGTGGCTGCACCGCCGAGGTCGACGGCCACCGGGTCGAGATCGACCTCGAGCAGGCCGAGAACGCCGCGCTCATCACCGCCGTCGCGATCGAGCGCGGCCTGCCGGCGAGGGCCGCGAGCATCGCGCTCGCCACGGCGTTCCAGGAGTCGAAGCTCTACAACATCGACTACGGCGACCGGGACTCCGTCGGGCTCTTCCAGCAGCGCACGTCGCAGGGCTGGGGGACGATCCCCCAGCTGATGGACCCGGTCTACGCGACCAACGCCTTCTACGACGCGCTCGAGAAGATCGACGGCTATCGCGAGATGGAGATCACCGTGGCGGCGCAGGCGGTGCAGCGTTCGGCCTACCCCGATGCGTACGCCGACCACGAGGACGACGGTCGCGCGCTGGCCTCGGCCCTCACCGGCAACTCGGCGCAGGCGATGTGGTGCGACGTCCCGGGCGACGCCGACGAGGACTCGGACGACCTCGACGACGCCGGGCTGGTCGCGCGGGCCGCGGTCGTACGCACCGACCTCGAGGCCCGGTTCGGCGCGCTGTCGCTCGGCGGCTTCGAGCCGCGGGGCGTCTCGAGCGGGCACATGGACGGATCGGCGCACTACGAGGGGCGCGCGATCGACATCTTCTACCGACCGATCAACGCCGAGAACAACCAGCGCGGCTGGGCGATGGCCACCTACCTCGTGGCCAACGCCGATCGCCTCGACATCAAGACGCTGATCTTCGACGACCGCATCTGGCATGCCGGCTCGCGATCGGGCGACGGCTGGACCGACTACCGCGTGCCGTCGTCGTCAGGCGGTGACCAGCAGATCCTGGAGCACCGCGACCACGTGCACGTCGACGTCTTCGACTGACGCCAGACGTCGACGCGCACGTGGGGTGACTCAGGTCAGCGGGCCTGCGTGGTGAAGACCTCTTCCTCCATCAGCGGTCGCACCTTGTCGGACAGTGCGCCGCGGCTGACGTAGGTGCGCAGGGAGTCGCCGGCGAGGGCGTTGCCGAGCGCGGCGACGACCATGCCCTGGTCGAGCGCGAGGTACTTCTTCGACACCGTGCCCGAGCGGACGGCGACGGCGTCGTAGAAGCCGCCGGGGCCGTAGGCGTCGAAGTTCTCCCGCAGCTTCGCGAGGTTCGCCAGTGCCTGGTCGGGCGCGTAGCGCAGGGCGAGGAAGGACGCGTGCGGGGTGACCACGCCGTCGCCGTACGCCGTCGGGGCGGGCGTCCCGGCGCGGTCCGGGCAGCCCTCGTAGGCCTGCTCCCAGGAGGTCCGCTCCTGGTCGGAGGTGTAGCCGGGACCGTCGATGCCGAGCTGGTCGACGCCGTACTCGCGGTAGCCGCCGGCGGGGTCGTTGGACGGGGAGAAGCCCCAGTAGCCGTAGCCGGCCTCGTCCATGCCGTGCTCGATCTGGGCCTGCACGTAGAGCGGGTGGTTGACGCCCCACGAGCGGGCGCCCCACGTCTCCTCAGGCACGAACAGCGGCACCATCAGCGCCTCGAACATGCTGCCGCCCCACGTCGGGACCAGCCGGTGGCCGCGGTAGGGCAGGGTGCCCTCGAAGACGTCGACGCCCTCGTAGGTGTGCCACTCGCCGGTCGGCTTGGTCTCGGTCCACGACCAGTCGCACGTCGGCGGGAAGGTGCGCAGCGTGCCGAAGTAGTGCTTGGCCGGGATCTGCCCGGCGGCGATGCCGAGGTAGGAGGCGATGCGCGGCTCGGTGTTGAACGACCCGTAGTGGTGGCAGGTGTAGTAGACGTCCTCGTCACCGCGGTAGTTGTCCGCGACCGAGCAGCCGGACGGCGGGTCGACCCAGAAGCCGCCGCGGATCTGACCGCCCACGGGGGCGTCGCTGCCGGGCTCCTTCCGAACCCCTTCGGCCGGGTTGTAGTAGTAGCCGAAGTCCATCTGCGAGCGGATCGCCCGGGCCTGGTGCTTCAGCGCCGGGATCGCCCGCTCGGTCAGGAGCAGGCCGGTCGCGAGCCAGCCGTTGTCGACGCTGGAGGCGAACTGCTCGATGGCCCCGCCGCCCGGGAAGACGTCCAGCTTGTCGCCGGTCGCAGGGTCGTACCAGTTGTAGAACATGCCGGACGGCTCGTGCTTCTCCATCCCGGCGACGGTCGCGATCGTCGTACGCGCCCGCTCGCGCGCCTCGCGACGCGAGATCAGCCCGGTGTCGCGGGCAGCGACCGTGCTCCAGAGGTAGGCGCCGATGTTGGTCGGCGAGGTGTAGCCGCTGCGCGAGGAGGCAGCGAGGTCGCCGCCGATGTTGTCGGCCGGGAGCCCGGTGGACTCGTCGGTCATCGCGGCCATCGACCTCCAGCTGTCGGCCATGTACTCCTCGAGCACGGCGCGGGACCCGGACGAGGGACGGTCGCCGGCGGCGGCCGGTGTCGGCGGCTGGATCGCCAGTGCGGCAGCCGCGAGGGCTGCGGTCGCGGCGAGCGCGACGGGTGGACGGATCTTCATGGGGTGGTGCCTCCTTGCCCGAGAAAGGGCGTCGGTGTGTGGCGTGGCTACTTGATGCCGGTCATCGCGATGCCCTGCATGATGTGGCGCTGCAGGACCAGGAAGATGGCGAGCACGGGCAGCACGACGACGACCGACCCGGCGAGGAGGAGTCCGTACTGCGTGGCGTTCTGGCCGACGGAGTAGAGCGCGAGGGCGACCGGGAGGGTGTACTTGTCCTCGGTCTGCGCCACCACGAGCGGCCACAGGAAGTTGTTCCACGAGGTCAGGAACGTCAGGATCCCGAGCGTCGCGAGCGCAGGTCCGCACAGCGGCAGGATCACCGAGAAGAAGATCCTCAGCTCGCCCGCGCCGTCGATGCGGGCCGCCTGGATGAGCTCGTCGGGCAGCGTCTGGATGAACTGACGCATGAGGAAGACCCCGAAGGGCCCTGCCAGGAACGGCAGGATCATCCCCAGGAGCGTGTTGGACAGCCCGATGTTGGTCGTCAGCACGAAGAGCGGCACGAAGGTCACGACGCCGGGGATCATCAGGGTGCCCAGGACGATCGCGAAGAGCGCCTTCTTGCCGGGGAAGTCCAGCTTGGCCAGCGCGTAGCCGAGCATCGAGCAGAACACCATGTTGCCGGCCGTGACGGCCAGCGCGACGATCGCCGAGTTCAGGAAGTACGTCGGGAAGTCGAGCTTGGTGAACAAGGTGGCGTAGTTGTCGAGGGTGATCGTCTCGGGCCACCATGTCGGCGGCACGGCGCGCACCTCGGCCTCGGGCTTGATGCTCGAGAGCAGCATCCAGACGAACGGGACGACGACCAGGAACAGCCCGACGAACAGGACGGCGTAGAGCCACGACGGCGTACGACGCCACTCCCCTCCGTCGCGGGCAGCCGGGGCCTTCGGCGCGGTCTGCTTCTCAGCGGTGATCGTGCTCATTTCTTCGCTCCCTTGACGGTCGCGTCGTCGCGCTCTCCCAGCCAGCGGAACTGCGCCCACGTGAGGAGGACGACGGCGAGGAACAGCAGGTAGCTGGCCGCCGCTGCGTAGCCGTAGTTGCCGAACCCGAACTGGTCGAAGGTGAAGTAGGTGGCCGACCGGGTCGAGTCGAGCGGACCGCCCTTGGTCATCACGAACGCCTCCTCGAAGAACTGGAGGTAGCCGAGGCCGGTGATGACCGCGCCGAACAGCAGCGTGGGTCGCAGCATCGGCAGCGTGATGTGGCGGAACCGCGCCCAGCCGCTGGCGCCGTCGACCTCGGCCGCTTCGTTGACCTCCTGCGGGATGGTCTGGAGACCCGCCAGGAAGATGACCATCAGCGTGCCGAAGTTGCGCCACACGGCCATCAGGACCAGCGACGGCAGGGCCAGCGTGGTGCTGTCGAGCCAGCCGGGACCGTCGATCCCGACCCAGCCGAGCAGGGTGTTGAAGAGGCCGCCGTTGTCGCGGTAGAGGAACTTCCAGACCACTGACACCGCGACGATGCTCGTCACGACGGGCAGGTAGTAGCCGACGCGGAAGAACCCGCGGAACCGCTCGACCCGGTTGATGCCGATGGCGACCAGGAGGGCGACCGCCATGGTCGCCGGCACGCCGAGCAGCAGGTAGAGCAGGGTGTTGAGGGTGACCTTGCGGAACAGCGGGTCCTGGACGAGCTGGACGTAGTTGTCCAGGCCGACCGGGTTGACCGCGAGCGGGTCGCGGATGTCGGTGCGCCGCATGTCGGTGAAGCTCATCCCGAGGCTCGCGAGCACGGGCCCGAGGCTGAACACCGCGAACAGCAGCACGAACGGCAGCGCGAGCGCCCACGCGGCGACGGCCTGCTGCCGCCGCGTGGGGTCCACGTGCCTGCTCCTGCTCGAGCCGGTGCGGGTGACGGTGCTCATGTCACAGACCGGTGCCGATCTGCTCGGCCTGGCGCTGCATCTCCGCAACGGCGTCCTCGACCGAGGTGTCGCCCTTCGTGGCCTTCTCGACCTCACCGTCGATCACGGTGGCGACCTCCTCCCACGTCGGCACGGCCGGCGGGGCGAGGGCGTTGTCGAGCTGCTCACCGAACACGGTCAGCTGCGGGTCCTCCGAGAGCTCGCCGGTCTCCCACGACTCCGAGACGGCGGGCAGGTCGCCCACCTCGTCGTAGAAGCCCTGCTGGGTCGCGGGGTCGGCGAGCCACTGGACGAACTTCCAGGCGCTCTCCTTGTTGTCGGAGTCGGAGAAGACCGCCAGGTCGCCGCCGCCGACGAACGACGTACCGCCGGCGCTGTCGACGCCCGGCAGCAGCGCGACGCCGTACTGGTCCTCGTCCACGCCCTGGTCCTCGACCAGGCCGGTGTGCCAGGGGCCGGAGATGAACGAGCCGTAGGTGCCGTCGGCGAAGCCGCTCTCGAGCTCGCCCGGGTCGAGCATCCGCGTCGGCGAGATGCCTTCGTCGAAGAAGGACGTGTAGTAGTCGAGCGCCTCGACCATCTCGGGGCTGTCGATGGTGTACTCCGTGCCCTCCTCGTTGGTCACGGCAGCGCCGTTGGTCCACGCGAACGGCAGCACCGTCTGCCACGAGCCGGTGTTGCCGGCCTGGAGCTGGATGCCGTACTCCGCGCCACCCTTGGACTGGAGGTCCTGGGTGAACTGCTTGAGGTCGTCCCACGAGGTGGGGGCCTCGTCCCAGCCGGCCTTCTGGGCCAGGTCCTTGCGGTAGTAGAGGACGCGGGTCTCGACGTACCAGGGCACGCCGAAGGAGGTGCCGCCCACCTCGGTGCTGCCCCACGCGCCGTCGAAGAAGGCGGCGGAGTCGACGAGGTCCTCCGGGAGGGGCTCGAGGCCGCCGGACTCGGCGAACTCGCCCATCCACGTCGTGCCGACGAGCGTCACGTCGGGGGTCTCACCGGCGGCGATCGCGTTGGCGATCTTGTCGTGGGCGCTGTCCCACGGGACGGCCGTGACCTCGACCTCGGCGTCGGGGTTCTCCTCGGCGAAGGCCTCGGCGAAGTCGCCGAGCACCTCGCCCTCGGTGCCCATGGCCCAGACCTCGATCGTGCCGGTGGCCTTGCCGTCCCCGATGGCCTCGCCCTGCTCGACGGGGGCGTCGCTGCCGGCGTCGCGGCCGCAGGCCACGAGGGCCAGGGAGGCGAGTCCGAGGATCGCACCTGCTCGCGCCGTGCGTCGGAGTGGGTTGGTGGCGGGGGTGGTCATGTTCTTACCTTTCGCGGGGGGAACTGCTGGATCGAACGATGAGCTCGGTGGGGAGGACCTCGATGCGCGGCTCGGCCCGGCGGCCGGCGATCAGGTCGTCGAGGAAGCGGGCGGCGGTGGCACCGAGGTCGCGGAGGGGCTGTCGGACAGTGGTCAGCTCGGCGTAGCGGGCGGCCATGATGTCGTCCCAGCCGGTAACGAGGACGTCGCGCGGGACGACGACACCGCGCTCGCGCAGGGCGGTCATCAGGCCGAGCGCGAGCTCGTCGTTGGCGCACGCGATCGCGTCGGGCAGGGCATCCTGCTGGCAGAGGTGCTCGGCGGCGACGGCACCGCCCTGCTCGTCCATGGTCTCGACGCGCAGCTCGCTCACCTCGAGGCCGGCCTCGTCGGCGCCGGCGCGCAGCCCGGCGAGGCGCTCGGTGACGTCGGGCGAGCGGTCCGGGTTGCCGAGGAACACCACGGACCGGGCGCCCGAGGCGGCCAGGTGGCTCGCGAGGGCATGGGCGGTGCGGTGGTTCTCCGCGGCGACGGAGTCCACGCCGGTGACCGGCGGCCGGGCCACGGTGACCAGCGGGACGCCGCGCTCGGCCAGCTCGAGGAGCACGTCGTCGGAGACCGTGTGGCCCAGCACGACGAGTCCGTCGCAGCGACCGGCGAGGCGGGTGATCATCTCGCGCGCTGCGGGGCGTCCGTGGGTGGCGAGGATGAGGACCGCGCGGCCGAGCTCGGACGCGACGTCCTCGTAGCCGACGACGACCTCGCCGTAGTAGGGACCCGAGAGATCGGGGAAGACGATGCCGTTCGCGCCGTGGCGGCGCTCGGCGAGCTGGCGGCCCAGCTGGGAGGGCGTGTAGTCGAGCTGGTCGGCCGCCTCGCGGACCCGGCGGAGGGTCTCGACACTGACGATCGAGGGCTCGCGCATCGCGCGGGAGACGGTCGCGATGGAGACGCCGGCGCTCCTGGCCACGTCGCGGATCGTGGACGCCATCCGACACCTCCTTGAGCCTGAAACCGGTTACAGAAACCGGTTACACCGTGACGGTGATCACCTGCCTCTGTCAACCCCTGGTGGGTCGCCCGGGCGTGTCGCGGGGGTCTGCATGAGTCCCCGCACGGGCGGGGACTCTGACACTTGGAGGGGGTCGCAAAGGCCTACAAGTGCCCGACTCGCCCTCCCAGTTCGCGCCCTGGCGGTTCAGGCGGAGAGGCGGGCCACCGCGGCGTCGACGCGCTCGTCGGTGGCGGTGAAGGCGACCCGGACGTGCTGCTTCCCGGCGGCGCCGTAGAAGTCCCCCGGAGCCACGAGGATGCCCCGGGCGGCCAGCCACGCGACCGTGCTCCAGCAGTCCTCGGCACCCGCACCTGACAGACGCTGCGCCCAGAGGTAGAGCGACGCCTCGGAGTGGTCGATCCGGAACCCGGCCGACTCCAGCGCCTGCTTCAGCTTCGCCCGGCGGGCGGCGTACGTCGCGTGCTGCACGTCGACGTGCGCGTCGTCCTCCAGTGCCGCGATCATCGCGCGCTGCTGGGGCCCGGGCATCTGGAGGCCGAGGTTCTTGCGGACCGCGAGCAGCTCGCCGACCAGGGCGGGGTCGCCGGCGACGAAGGCGCAGCGGTAGCCCGCGAGGTTCGAGCGCTTGGACAGCGAGTGGACGGCGAGGATGCCGTCGTGCGAGCCGCCGCTGACCTGCGGGTCGAGGATCGAGAGAGGGGCGTCCCCCGACCAGGCGCACTCGATGTAGCACTCGTCGGACACGAGGATCGTGCCCCGCTCGCGGCACCACTCGACGACCTTGCGCAGGTGCGCGAGCGGCAGGACCCGACCGCTGGGGTTGGCCGGGCTGTTGAGCCACAGCAGCCGCGGAGTGCGTGGGCCGAACGCGGTCAGGGAGTCGGTGGCCAGGCTGTCGGCACCCGCGAGCGCGGCGCCGACCTCGTACGTCGGGTAGGCCAGGGCCGGGTAGCCGACGAGGTCACCGGGGCCGATGCCGAGGTGCACCGCCATCGAGCCGATCAGCTCCTTGGAGCCGATGACCGGCAGCACGCCGTCGAGGCCGAGGCCGGTGACCGCGTGACGGCGGGCCAGCCAGTCGATCGCCGCGCGACGGGTGGCCTCGAGGCCGATCGTCGTGGGATAGCCCGGTGAGTCAGCGGCGTCGCGGAGGGCCTGCTGCACGACCTCGGGAGTCGGGTCGACGGGCGTGCCGACCGAGAGGTCGACGACGCCGTCGGGGTGCGACCGTGCCGTCGCGGCGTGGTCGGTGAGCTTGTCCCAGGGGAAGTCCGGGAGGCGGCCGGAGACCGGCCCGGCCATCACTCGTCGTGCTCCTGCGGGGGCAGCGCGGCGACGAGCGCGTGGTCGGCGTCGATGACGCCCATCTTGGCGGCGCCACCGGGCGAGCCGAGGTCGTCGAAGAAGTGGACGTTGGCGTCGTAGTAGCCCTTCCACTCCTCCGGGGTGTCGTCCTCGTAGAAGATCGCCTCGACCGGGCAGACCGGCTCGCAGGCGCCGCAGTCGACGCACTCGTCGGGGTGGATGTAGAGCATCCGCTTGCCCTCGTAGATGCAGTCGACGGGGCACTCATCGACGCACGCGCGGTCCTTGAGGTCGACGCACGGCTGGGCGATGACGTAGGTCACCAGGTCCTCCTGAGGAGCGGGGAGCACGGATGGGGGTCAGACGAGGATCACTCTAGTATCCGGGGCGTGTCGGAGAAGTCAGAACCCCAGCCAGTGGGCCAGCACTCCCTCGGGCCGCACGTCGTGGGCCAGCGGATCGTCGTACGACACCGGCTGCCCGACGGCTCCGCGACCGACGTCCTGGGCGTGTGCACGTCGTGGGGTGCGGACACCCTGATCGTCGATCGCGACGGCCCGACCGACAAGATCGGCCCCGTCTCCATCGCCCTGGTTGACATCGTCACCGGCAAGCCGGTGCCCCCGCGCGCGTCGGTCCGGTCGCGGGTCGAGGCCCACGAGGTCGAGGAGCACATCGGCGCGCTCTGGTCGACGATCTCGACCGAGCCCCTGGGCGACTGGCTGCTCCGCGCCTCTCCCCCGCACGGCGGCCGGCTGCGGCGCCGGGGCAACTCGGCGCTGGCGATGCGCGAGCCCGGGATCGGCTGGGCGGACGCGGCGTTCGGCGTACGCCGCTTCTACGACGCGCTCGACCAGCCGCCGATGCTCCAGGTCCAGCGCGGGTCCGTGGTCGAGAAGACCCTGCTCCCGCTCGGCTTCGGCTCCACCGGCGACGGCGACGCCCACGCCCAGCTGGCGTCTGTCGCGCGGGCCCTGCGGTCCGTGCGCGCGGTCGCGCCGACCGTGGAGGCGACGCTCGACGAGTCGCCGCGCGAGGCCACCGTCTCCCTGGCGGACGGAGTCGCGTCGGGCCGGGGCGTGCTGTCCGGCGACTGGCTGCTCCTCGAGTCCGTCGCCGTGGACCCCGCCCACCGTCGCCGCGGTCTCGCGACCGCGGTGCTCGCCGAGCTGCTGGACTGGGGCGCCTCCCTCGGTGCCACCACCGCGCTGCTCCACGTCGAGGTCGTCAACACCGGCGCGATCGCGCTCTACGAGCGGCACGGCTTCACCACGCACCACACCAACCGCTACCTGTCCGCGAGTTAATCGACTTGCTGCGACGTCGGACCGGCCCGCATCATCGTCGCGACGACCGTGAGGACTGACACCCCTCCTGCACGCCAGCAGCGACGCGGCCGTCCGCGCGTCCGGCGTACACCGACGAGAGGCCGGTCTTCTCAGCCGGCGAAGGTGTGGTGGCACCGCGACCTTGCCCCCGCCCACACCTCCAGGGCCACATCCACCTGGAGGTATCCATGAGATCACTCTGTACGTCGCTCGCCACTACCGAACCCGGCTCGACCGTCACTCTCGAGGGTTGGGTGCACCGCCGACGCGAGCTGTCGCGGGTCACCTTCCTCGTGCTGCGCGACCGCAGCGGGCTCGCCCAGGTCGTGCTGCCGGCCGGCACGCCGGTGCCGCCCGAGGAGACGACCGTCCGGGTCACCGGCACCGCGACCGCGAACGCCCAGGCACCCGGCGGCGTCGAGGTCACCGAGGCCGTCGTCGAGCTGTTGACCGAGCCGGCCGCGACCCCGCCGGTCGAGCTCTGGCGCCCGTCGCTCGACGCGTCGCTGCCCACGCTGCTCGACCACGCACCCGTCCTCTGGCGTCACCCCTCCCAGCGCGCGAAGTGGGAGCTCGCGGCGGCGTCGCTGAAGGGCTTCCGGGCGACCCTCGACGGGCTCGGGTTCACCGAGGTGGCCACGCCGAAGATCGTGGGGACGGCGACGGAGTCCGGCTCGTCGGTCTTCGAGGTCGACTGGTTCGGCCGGCCGGCGTACCTCGCGCAGAGCCCGCAGTTCTACAAGCAGCAGCTCGTCGGGGTCTTCGAGCGGGTGTACGAGGTGGGGCCGGTGTTCCGCGCCGAGCCGCACGACACGGTGCGTCACCTCGCGGAGTACCGGTCCCTCGACGTCGAGCTCGGCTTCATCGAGGACCACCGCGACGTGCTCGCGGTCCTGCGCGAGGTGCTCGCGGGGATGGTCGCGTCGATCGAGCCCTCGCTCGCCGAGCGGGCCGGCGCCCGGCTGCCGGTCGTGCCGGAGGAGATCCCGGTGGTCCACTTCGCCGAGGCGCTCGCCCTGGTCGGCGCGCCGGCCGACGAGCCCGACCTCGCACCCGAGCACGAGCGGGCGCTCGGCGCGTGGGCGCTGGCCGAGCACGGCAGCGACTTCGTGGCCGTCGAGGGCTACCCGATGGCGAAGCGGCCGTTCTACACCCATCCCCAGCCCGGCGACGAGCGGTGGTCCAACAGCTTCGACCTGCTCTTCCGCGGCCTCGAGCTGGTGACCGGCGGCCAGCGGCTGCACCGGCCGTCCGACTACGCGCAGGCCATCCGGGCACGCGGCGAGGACCCGTCGGCGTACGACTCCTATCTCCAGGCGTTCCGGCACGGGATGCCGCCGCACGGTGGTTTCGCGATCGGGCTGGAGCGCTGGGTGGCGCGGCTGGTCGAGGCGGCCAACGTCCGCGAGGTCACGCTCTTCCCGCGCGACCTGCACCGGCTCACGCCCTAGGGCTCCGTGATCGGCCCGGCGCCGTCGGCGACTACTCGTCGACGGCGTCGGGGTTGGTGCAGATGACCGTGTCGCTGGGCGTGTACGTCGTGCTGAAGACCTCGTCGTCGCGGGTCTCGGTGTTGCCGTTGACGGGCGTGAAGTAGCGCACGACGTCGATGTCGAAGCCGCCGTAGCCCTCGTTGGCGTGGCACGTCAGGTCGTCGATCCTGCGCACCTTGGCCTTGGTGAGGTTGTAGCGCTCACCCGCGGTGGTGGTGATGTCCCAGTACTTCGTCGAGTACATGGTCACCGTGGCGGAGCCGGAGGTGCTGGGAGTCGAGGGGGTGACCGAGGCGTCGATGAGGATGCCGTAGGGGGTGTCGTTCCTGAACTGCAGGTCGACGGCCCCCCAGGCCACCGTCGCCTCGCGACCGATCGGGTAGCGGTCGATGTAGAACGAGTGCGGCTTGTGCTCGACGTCCTCGAGGCCGGCGAAGAACATCGCGTTGAACGTCGTCGTCGCGATCTGCGAGACGCCGCCGCCGAGGTCCTGGATGAGGATGCCGTCGCTGATCACGTAACCCTTGGTGAAGCCGTTCGCCACGGTGCGCTCGCCCACGGTGCCGTTGAGCGAGAACGTCTCCCCCGGCTTGAGCACGGTGCCGTCGATGAGCTCGGCGGCCCGGCCGAGGTTGATGTTGCGGTACTCGGCGTAGGGGAAGTAGGTGGTGAAGGTCGACACCTGCTCGCGGATCTTGAGGGCGCGCGCGTCCTTGGTGGTGAAGGCGGGCTGCGCGACCTTGGCGGCCAGCGTCAGCGTGCGCTCGCCCTGCGGCTTCGCGACGGTCTCGAGGAAGCCGGCCTCGAGCTGCTGCTCGTCGAAGGTGACACCGGGCTTGGCGGGGACGACCTGCGGCGTGCCGTTGACGAGGGTGACGGTCGCATCGACGGGTGCGCCGCTCGTGACCTTGGCCCCGACGACCTCGGTGAGCTTCGCGGCGTCGAGCGTCGGCACGAGCTCGCCGTCGGTCGGCACGAGGCTGAGGGCGGCGGTGTAGTCGGCCGGGAAGACCTTGACGTTCGATCCCTCGAAGCTCAGCGTCACCGGCGCCGCCACGGCCGGCGAGGCGAAGGTGTCGAGGGTCTCCTCGACGTCACTCGCGTCGATCGCCGGGACGACGTCGGTCATCTCGAGCGCGACCTCGCCGGGCTCGTCCTCGAGGAAGGCCGTACGCAGCACGGCGAGGGTGTCGCTCGGGTCGAGGGCCGCGCCGGTGCGCGCCTTCTTCGTGACCACCCGCGCGCCGTCGAACGACACCGCGCCGTCACGGGCCGTGGCGCCGTACTGCTCGTCGAGGCCGGTGAGGTAGGTCTCGAAGGCGGTGTCGTCGACGACCACCTCGGCCTCGAAGGCGTCACCGCCGGTGAAGTAGTTCCAGAGCCGGACCGGGTCCCAGCTCTCCTCGCCGCCGGCCTCGGCGACGGACGCCTCGTAGTCGACACCAAGTCCTGCCTGCGCCGGGGCGATCGCCACCGGCTGGCCCTCGACCGTGGTCGCGATGTCGCGGTTGACCTTGTCGGCGAGGCCCGCCTCGAGCCGCTGGGCAGCCTCGGCCTGCGGGTGCCCGCCGATGCGGACGCCGGAGACCGTCGTGTTGCGCGGGACCTTGTCGCCGGCGATGTAGTGGGCGGCGACGTAGAGCCCGCCGAAGAGCACCACGAGGCCGAGCAGGAGCCACACGACGACCGACGCGCCGGCCTTGTCGCGGGGCTGCTCGCTAGTGCTCCTGGGGTTCTTCGCCACGCGGCGAGTCTAGGTAAGGAGTCCTCGAACTCCCTGATCCTCGGCGCGCCGTGGCTCCGCTCCGGAGGGTCGCCAAGGCGGCCAGCAGCAGCACGAACGAGGCCGCCAGCCAGGACCAGCCGGCGGCGTCGGAGGCGACGAGGAAGCCGCCCGCCGGGCGCTCGACCGCGCCCCGCGCGACCGCCAGGCACCACCCGACGGCGAACGCGAGGCGTACGACGCCCGGCGGAAGCCACCCGAGGGTCGCGATGCCGGCGACGAGCGCCAGTGCCAGGCCCCACCAGTGCTGGTGGAGCAGCGTGCCGGCCGCTCCGGAGAGGAGACCGACGACGCTGGCGAGCAGCGCCATCACGGCGGTGCTCACAGCCCGGCGAAGAGGTCCTCCTCGAACCCGTCGGAGCCGGCGGGGCCGGCGGTGCCCTTGACCAGGCGGTAGTACTCGTCGGACCACCACGAGTGGCCGCTCTCGGCGCCGGAGAAGAAGTGGCCGTCCTGCTCGACCTGGGTGGCGTGCTTGCGCAGGGCGTCCATCTTGCGCCCAACCGTGGCGGAGCCGTCGACGCGGGCGCTGATCAGCTCGTCGGGGGTGACGAAGGGCGGCAGCTTGCCGTCGGGCTCCATGCCCTTGAAGGTCTCGGTGTCGCCGGACTCGCGGAGCTTCCGGAGGCTCTCGCGCATCCGCGACTCGCTCATCGCGGTCCAGTAGATCTTCGTGATGTCGTGCGGCTCACCGAGGTCGACGCGGTAGGAGGGCGCGGCGCCGAGCTGGGCGGCGTACATCGCGACGCGGTGGGCCTGGATGTGGTCGGGGTGGCCGTAGCCGCCGAACTGGTCGTAGGTGACGAGCACCTGCGGGCGCACCTCGCGGATCACCTTCACCAGCTCGTCGGCGGCCTCGATGAGGTCGGTGGTCCAGAACGCGTTGTCAGGGATGGACTCGGCCGGGATCGCGTGACCGTCCTCGTGCCAGGCCATCCCGGAGTCGTGGAAGCGACCGAACCCGCCGAGGAAGCGGTGGTCGGTGACGCCGAGGACCCTCATCGCCTCGTCGAGCTCGCCGCGGCGGCGCTCACCGAGGCCGCCCTCCTTCTCGTAGGCGAGGTGGGCCAGGTCGGGCACCAGGACCTCGCCCATCTCGCCCGCCGTGCAGGTGACCAGGGTGACGCCGACGCCCTCGTCGACGTAGCGCGCCATCGTGGCGCCGGTGCCGATGGACTCGTCATCGGGGTGGGCGTGGACGAGCAGCATGCGGTGGTCGGTCATGAACCTCAGCCTAGGTCTGGGCGCTTGATCCGTTTCGGCGCCATCGGGAGGTGCAACGGCGGGAGCGGTGGTCCCTGTTCCCCCGGCCCGTCGTCGTCCTCGTCGAGCCAGCCGTCATGGGTGTCGACGAGCACCTCGAGCATGAAGGCCGGGGCGTCGGTGACGACCGCCCACGGGTGGTCCTCGTCGTCGTCCTCCCCCGCCAGCCGCTCCCGCTCGACGTGCGCCTCGAACCCGTCCGCGCGGAGGCGTCGTACGACTGCCTGCGCGTCGTCCTCGCCGAAGAAGATCGCCCTCACGGGGGCCATCCTCCCCGGCCTGCGGTAGTCCCCATCAAATGGGTCGTGATGATCGGTTGGCGACAGCCCATCTGATGGGGACTACCCCGACGGGAAGATCAGGCGAGCCCGTGGGCCTGCGCCCACGGTTCCCACCAGGCTGGCTTCTCGAGCGTCCACCCCCGACGCTCCGGCGGGAGGAACAGGGACCGGTCGCGCGCGGCGTGCATGCGCTTCGCCACCAGATCGGCGTCCCGCAGGTCGCCGCCGACCACTTCGAACACCTCGATGCCGGCCGTGCGGAGCCGTTCGTGTCGTGCGACATCTTCACGATGGCGCTCGCCGTCCTTGTGGTCTGCGCCCTGGTACTCGCCGGCGCAACCCGCCTCCTCATCGAACAGGTCGGGGATCGCCAAGAGGTTCCCCGCTAGGTCGAACACCGGTCGGTTGCACAACGGTCGGGTGAGCTCGGCGTCGATGACCCATACGAGCACCATCCGCACCTCCTGCGGGCTCCAGCAACCGAAACCCGCGACAGCGGCCGCGTCCCTCGCGAAGCCCACACCGGTCCAGGCGTTCCGGGAGGCGACGTACGCCCGGAACCCATCGGCCGTCACCTCATGGGCCGCGATGGCCATCTCGATGTCCACGATCGCCTGGCGCATGACCCGGTGACGGCGGACCTCGTCGAAGAGGGCCCGCTCGGCCACCGCCGTCCATACGCCGTCCACCAGCTCGCGCTCACGCGGCGGAAGCTGTTCGAAGCTGACGGTGATCCGCGGGTCCGGGCGGAGCAGGCCGTGGCCGACCACCACCGGTACGGGCAGCAGCTCGTCGGCCGCTGCCGTGCCGTCGAAGAACGTCGTTCCCCTCCACCGCAGGCCGGCCCAACCGGTCACTGCCCCGTGCATCCGGATCCGGCTGCCCTGTTCGAGGATGCGCTGCTCGACGGATGTCTCGTCGATGTCGGCCGGGACGTACATCCCCGACGACGTCTGTCTCCAGCTCGGCCCCCTGGCCTGCGAACGTGTCGGTCCGACCGCCCCGTCGACATCGACCCGGACAGGCCTCACGAGGTGAGTCGCCCGAGGAGTGCGTGGCGACCATCGGTGTTCGTCCATCGGACGAGCAGACCGCGGCACACCGACGTACGTCGTCCGCCGGGTGCGGAGCCTGTGGACAGTGCACGGGCAGCCGACCTGTGGACGTCTGGTGGCACCTCCTTCCTGACGTAGTCCCCATCAAGTGGGCTGCGGCGGCGCCAGCTGGACGACCCATTCGATGGGGACTACCCGTTGAGGGGACGGCAGGCGGGCCGGCGCTGGCTAGGGTCGAACGCGTGAGCACCGCGTCGGAGTCGCCCTACGTCGAGGGGGTGCACCTGCAGCGCACGGACGAGAACGTGCGCGAGATCGCGGCGCTCGCGGAGGTGCTGGGCGAGCCGACCGGGCTCGACGGGGTGCTCGCCGACCTGAAGTACGACGTACGCCGCTCGCGGGCGCCTCGGCTGCTGGGGCGGGCGGTGCGCGAGGCGTACCGCTGGGACGACTACGACGAGCGCGACGAGCAGTGGTACCCGCAGGGCATCTCGACGAGCGCCGACTCCTCCGACACCGAGGACATCGGCGGCCGGAGGGTGGTCGTCACGACGTGGTACTCGACCGGCAGGGACGGCACCAAGCGCGGGTCACGGGTGACCTTCGTCGACCTCGACTCCGGGAAGTACCGCCACGTCCTGCTGGTCTCGCCGGTCTTCGACAAGGCCGGCCACCTGGTGCTGAAGCCGATGAGCATCCACGCCGGCGGCATCGTGTGGGCCGGTCCCTACCTCCACATCGCGGCCACCAACCGCGGCTTCGTCACCGCACGCGTCGACGACATCATGCGGGTGAGCGGCGACGACGACCACCCGGAGAAGTTCGGCCTCGACGGCGCGCGTCTCTACTCCTACGGCCACCGCTACGTGCTGCCGGTGCGCTTCACCTACCAGGCCTTCACCGACGAGGGCCACGAGAAGCTGCGCTACTCCTTCATGTCGCTCGACCGGCGCTCGGACCCGCCCGCGCTGATCGCAGGTGAGTACGCCCTCGGCGCGAAGGCCACGACCCGGCTGGCCCGCTACCCCCTGGACCCGCAGACGTGGCAGCTCGCCGTGGGCGACGACGGCTTCTCCCGACCGCTGGCGCTCGACGAGGGCGGGGTGCGCCAGATGCAGGGGGCGGTGATCGCCTCGGGGCGCTACCACGTGACGGTCTCGCACGGGCCGTGGATGCCGGGGACGGTGTGCGCCGGCCAGCCCGGCTCGATGAAGGTGCACCGCTGGGCGCTGCCGATGGGTCCGGAGGACCTGTCCTACTGGCCGTCGACCGACCGGATCTGGTCGGTGACCGAGCACCCCCGACGCCGCTGGATCGTGTCGATGGACCGCGCGTTCTTCGACTGACTGGCCCGTGAGTCGCTGGGAGACTCACGGTCCATCGGCGCAGGTCAGCCGCGCGGCTGCATCGCGAGCTGCCGGCTCTGGGCGACCAGCCGCCCGGCCGAGTCCCAGACCTCGCAGTCCTCCTCGAACATCCCGCCCGCGACGTTGCGGGTGCGGTGCGAGACCTTCAGCCACCCGGGAGCGGGGACGGCGCGCACGTGCACGGTCAGCTCGAGCGTCGGCGCCCAGCCGGGTCGGCCGAGGTCGAAGGTCACCGGCGGCAGCGCGTCGCAGACCATCAGCAGCCCGACCGGGTCGACCTCGTGCCCGTCGGCCATCCGGAACCACGCCTGGATGTGGCCGTTGCCGCTCGGCGCACCCATCGCCCAGCCCACGCACGCCGGGTCGAAGCGGAGGTCGAAGCGCTCCATCAGCGGCGCGACCCGGCGCACCTCCTCCGGGGCCATCGTCCCGGGCACGCACTCCTCGACCGGCGGGAGCGTGGGCTCGACGGCCGTGGTCGAGACGTCGGACGGCATCGCCCGCAGGTCGCCGTACGTCGCCAGCGCGGTGATGCGCGTAGCGCCCTCCTGGCCGAGCTCGGCTGCCACGGTGGCGACGCTGCCGCCCTCGCGCAGCACCTGGGTCGAGACCTGCGCGGGGCCGGGCGTGGACGCGGAGAGGTAGTAGGCGCTGACCGCGAGCGGGTGGGGCTTGGCCGGCACGGCCTCGGCGATCGCCCGACCGACGATGCCGAGCAGGTAGCCGCCGTTGACGCCGCCGCCGACCAGCCAGCCGGGATCGAGCTCGGCGCCGAAGAGACCGTCGCCGGACGCGGTCAGCGAGGTGTGCGAGTCCCACTCAGATGCCATGGGCCGAGCCTAGGACGGTCCGGCCTCAGGGAGCCCGGAGCCAGCCGGTGACCTCCGGCACACCGCCGACCCAGCCCAGCTCGGCGGCGTACATCGCCCGGATGCCGCGCTGGCGCGGCTTCATGTCCCACTTGCCCCGGCCGACGCACGGGAGGTCGGTGCCGCGGCAGGTCCAGCCGTGGAGGAACGCCAGCGTCCGGCCGCCGCTGCCCTCGACGAGGTCCGCGCCGCCGGGCCCGCAGAGCGGCGTCGTCACGGTGTCGAGCAGGGTCGTCGGCACGGCGGCCGACCAGTCGAGCAGCAGCGGCGACGACCGCCACGTCGTCGCGTAGCCGCACCGGGTCCAGTCGCCCTCCGACGCGAACATGACGTAGCCCTCGGGACGCTGGGTGAGGACGGGGTTCTCGATCACGCCGGCCGAGCGCACCAGCTCGAGGCTGGTCGCGCCGGGCGCGACCGACTGCCCGGTCGGCGCGAGCGGGACGATGCGGACGGTCGAGGGGATGCGGTCGGTCTTGTAGAGGAGGTACGGCGTGCCGTCGGCGTCGCGGAAGAAGGACGGGTCGATCACGCCGGCGCGCGGGAGGGTGGGGTCGCGCGGCAGGAGCGGGTCCTGCGCCGTGGGCACCCGGGTGTACGACGGACACACCAGCGGACGGCGCCCGACCGGGCGGAACGGACCGCGCGCGGACCCGGAGCGGGCGACGCCGATGCAGCGACCGGTCGCGCCCAGGCTCGGCACGGGCGTCGCGTAGTAGAGGAGCCACGTGCCCCGGACGCGTGCGACGTCGACCGCCCAGATCCCGCCGTCGCGCGACCACGACGGCTTGTGGGTGAGCAGCCCGGGGCCGCGCCGCCACGGACCGTCGGCGCTGCGCGACCAGGCATGGGGCACGCGGTCGCCGGTGGAGTAGGCGACCAGGCCCGACCCGGTGGCGACGACGGCCGGGTCGGGGAAGTCGACGCCGAGGACGGGACGCGGGACGGAGTCGTCGGCGAGCGCGGGGGACGCGACCCCGAGAAGGGTGGCGGTCAGCAGCAGCACGAGCAGGCGTACTGCTCCCCGGATCGACACCGCCGGACGGTATCGCGCCTGCAAGCCAACTAGGGACGCAGCGTGGCGGGAAGTCGCTCGTAGCCACGCAGGATGCGGGTCTCCCGACGACGGGCGCCCGGCTCGAGGCGCAGGTCGGGGTAGCGGTCCCAGATCGCGCGCAGCCCGACCTCGCCCTCCATCCGCGCCAGCTGGGCGCCGAGGCAGTGGTGCCGCCCGGCAGAGAAGGCGATGTGCTCGCGGGCGTTGGCGCGGCCGACGTCGAAGCGCACCGGGTCGTCGAAGACCTCGGGGTCGCGGTTGGCGGCGCCGAGGATCGCGGTCACCATCGACCCGGCGCGGACGGACTGGCCGGCGACCTCGGTGTCGCGCAGCGCCATCCGCCCGGTGAGCAGCACCGGCGGGTCTAGCCGCAGCGCCTCCTCGACGACGTTGGTCCACAGCGACGGGTCCTCGACCACGCGAGCCCGCTCGGACGGGTGCTCGTGGAGCAGCGCGATGCCGTTGCCGAGGAGGTTCACGGTCGTCTCGAAGCCGGCGGCGAGGACCAGGCCGGCGGTGGCCTTGAGCTCGGTCTCGTCGAGGCCCTGCCCGTCCTCGCGCGCCGCGACGAGCTGGCTCAGCAGGTTGTCGCCGGGCTCGCGTCGCAGGTGCTCGAGGTGGTCGCCGAGCCAGGCGTCGAAGCGCGCCAGCGCCTGCGAGACCGAGCGGTAGCGGGCCAGTCCCAGCCCGAGGTCGAGGCTCGGCGCGGCCGCCGACCCGAAGTCGAGGACCTTCCCGCGCTCGGCGTCCGGGACCCCGAGGATCTCGGCGATGACGGTCACCGGCAGCTGCGCGCAGTAGGACTCGACCAGGTCGACCGGGCTCGTCGCCCGCGGCTCGAGGGCGTCGAGCAGGTCGGCCGCGATCTCCTCGGTGCGCTCGCGCAGCCGCTCGACCGCACGCATCGTGAAGACCCGGGTGACCAGCTTGCGGTAGCGGGTGTGGTCGGGCGGCTCGGTCACCAGCAGCGACGGCGGCTGCACCGGGTGGAGCGTGGTGGGTGAGGCCCACCGACCGATCCGGCCGAGCATCCCCTCGTCGGTCGGCAGCCCCGAGCGGAAGTCGTCGCTGGTCAGCACCTGGCGTACGGCGGCGTGGCTGGTCGCCACCTGCCCGATGCCGGAGCGGTAGAGCGGGCCGCGCGAGCGGATGTCCTCGATGAGGTCGAAGACCCTCTCCTCCGAACCCATCGACCCGACCCGGATGAGCTGTGCCTGCAGGTCCCCGCGAGCTGCGGCCCGCCGCAGGAACAGCGTGGGCAGCCCGTGGGCCACGCCCCAGTGGACCGTCGACTTCATGTCCCGACAGTAGCTGTGCCTAGGGTCGGTCCCATGTCCGGTCGAAGGTGGCTCGTGATCGATCTCATGCTGGTTGCCGTCTTCGCGGTCATCGGCCGACTCAGCCACTACGGCACCCTCACCGCCGGCGGCTGGTGGACCACTGCCTGGCCGTTCCTGGCGGGCACGCTGGTCGCCAGGGCCGCCCTGGTCGTCGTACGCCGTCCGCCCGAGGCAGTCGCCTCGGGAGTGGTCGTCTGGCTCGGCGCGCTGGTCGTCGGGATGCTGCTGCGACAGGCGAGCGGCCAGGGCACGGCCACCGCCTTCGTGGTGGTCGCCACCCTCGTCCTCGGCGCGCTGCTGGTGCTGCCTAGAGTCGTTGCACGTGTCCGACGTCGATGACCGCCCGCGCGGCGCAGCCCTCCCCTTCGCCGTCCTCGTCATCGCGATCGTCCTCGTCTCGATCAACCTGCGACCGGGCGCCTCGTCGCCCGGCCCGGTGCTCCAGGAGGTGCGCGACGGCCTCGGCATGAGCGCGGGCATCGCGGGTGCGATGACCGGCCTGCCGGGTCTCTGCTTCGGCGTCGTCGGCGCGCTCGCGGTGGGCTTCGCGCGCAAGGTCGGGATGACCGCGGGCATCGCCATCGGCCTCGCCGCTGCAGCGGCGGGCCTGCTGCTGCGGGTGGCGACGGACAGCGTGCCGCTCTTCCTCGTCCTCACCGTCGTGGCCCTGTCCGGGATGGCGGTCGGCAACGTGCTCGTCCCCGCCTGGGTCAAGGCCCACGGCCACGCGGTCGTGCTGATGACGGTCTACGGCACCGGGCTCGTCGTCGGCGCCACGTTCGCGGTGATCGTCACCGCCCCCGTCACGGAGGCGACGGATTCGTGGCAGGCCGGGCTCGGGGTGTGGGGCGTGCTGCTCGCGGTCGCGGTGCCGCTGTGGGTGTGGCTGGCGCTGCGCGAGCGGCGTTCGCCGACCGAGCACGACGTCAGCGGCGAGGCGCCGTCGGGACGCGTGGTCCACTCACCCACGGCGATCGCGCTCACCGTGCTCTTCGGCATCCAGTCCATGCACGCCTACGTCCAGTTCGGCTGGGTGCCCACCATCTACCGCGACGCCGGGCTCTCCGCGTCCCACGCCGGCGCCCTGCAGGGACTGCTCTCGGGCGTCGGCATCCTCGGCGCGCTCGCGATGCCGACCGTGATCGCCCGCGGACGCGGGCTCCGCGGGCTGATGGTGCTCTTCGGACTGACGCTCGCGGTCGGCTACGTCGGCCTGCTGCTCGCCCCCGCGACGGTCCCCTGGATGTGGGCGTTCTCGCTCGGCTTCTCCGGACTGGCCTTCCCGACCGCCATCTCGCTCATCACCGCACGCACGCGGCACCCCTCGGTGACTGCCCAGCTCTCCGGCTTCGTGCAGCCGATCGGCTACGCCCTGGCCGCGATCGGTCCCTTCGCCGTCGGCCTGGTGCACGAGGCGACCGGCGACTGGACGCTGGTGCTGGTGCTGCTCGCACTGACGTCGGTGCCGTTGACCTTCGCCGGGCTCCGCGTCGCGCGACCGGCGTACGTCGACGACGAGATCTGACCCTCTGTCAGGATCTGCCCGTGGAGAACTGGGTGGTGGTCGTCGGCGGCACCAACATGGACGTCGTCGCCCGCACCTCCGCCCCGCTCGTCGCCGCCACGAGCAACCCCGGCCACACGCGGATCTCGCCGGGAGGCGTCGGCCGCAACATCGCCGCCTGTCTCGGCCTCCTCGGTGCCCCGGTGCGGCTGGTGTCGGCCGTGGGCGAGGACGCCTTCGGCGACGAGGCCCTGCGCGTGACGGCCGCGTGCGGTGCGGACGTCTCGGCCGTACGCCGCGTGCCGGGCGCCGCGACCGGCACCTACACCGCTGTCCTCGACGATGCCGGCGAGCTCGTCGCGGCGGTCTCCGACATGGCCGTCGTCGACGCGCTGGTGCTCGAGACCGTGCACCTGAGCGATGCCGCGCTGGTCGTGGTGGACGGCAACCTCGCCCACGCGCAGGCGTCGCTCGTCGTGGCGGCAGCCGCGGCAGCGGACGTGCGGGTGGCCTTCGAGCCGGTGTCGGTCGCCAAGGCCGCGAGGCTCGCCGACCTCGTGCACGACCTCTTCCTCGTCACCCCCAACGCCGACGAGCTGGCGGCCGTCACCGGCCGACCCACCGACCAGTGGCGCGAGTCCGTCGCCGACCTGCACGCCCGCGGCGTCGAGCACGTCTGGGTGCGGCAGGGCGCGGACGGCTCGTGGATGTGCACCAGCGGCAGCGAGCCCGTCCACCTGGCCCCCGAGCCTGCGACCGTCGTCGACGTCACCGGTGCCGGCGACGCGATGCTCGCCGCGTGGGTCGCCGCGTGGCTGGACGGCGCCGACCCGGTCGCGGCGGCGCGCGCGGGCCACCGCGCGGCGGCCGCCACCATCGAGAGCCCGCACACTGTCCGGCCGGACCTGGCCGTCGTACTCACCGAGGAGCCCTGATGTCCATGCTGACGATCACCGACGAGGTCCGCGACGCGCTCTCAGACGGCCGGCCCGTCGTCGCGCTGGAGAGCACGATCATCAGCCACGGCATGCCCTACCCGCAGAACGTCGAGATGGCCCGCACCGTCGAGGGCATCGTCCGCGACGGCGGCGCGGTGCCGGCGACCATCGCGGTCCTGCACGGGAAGCCGACGATCGGCCTCTCCCCCGACGACCTCGAGCTCCTCGCCTCCGACGAGTCCGTCATCAAGGTGTCCATCCGCGACCTGCCCTACGTCGTCTCGCGCGGCCTGCACGGGGCGACGACCGTCGCCTCGACGATGCGGCTGGCGGCCCTCGCCGGCATCGGCGTCTTCGTGACCGGCGGGCTCGGCGGCGTGCACCGCGGTGCCGAGACGTCGTACGACGTGTCGGCGGACCTCACCGAGCTGTCGACGACGTCGGTGGCCGTGGTCTGCGCCGGCGTGAAGAGCATCCTCGACATCGGGCTGACGCTCGAGAAGCTGGAGACGCTGGGCGTGCCGGTGCTGGGCTACGGCACCGACGAGTTCCCGTCGTTCTTCTCCCGCTCGTCGGGGTTCGGCGCGCCGATGCGCGTCGACACCCCCGCCGAGGTCGCCGCACTCATGAAGGCGAAGTGGGACCTCGGGCTCGACGGCGGCGTGGTCGTCGCGAACCCGATCCCGGCGGAGGCCGAGATCCCCGCCGACGAGATCGGCGCGATCATCGACCGGGCGCTCGGCGACATGGACGCGCTCGGCATCCGCGGCAAGGACGCGACGCCCTACCTCCTCGGGCGCATCGTCGAGATCACCGACGGCGAGTCGCTGAAGGCCAACATCGCCCTCGTGGAGCACAACGCGAGGCTCGGCGCGGCGATCGCCGGGGCGTACGCCGGACGCTGACCTGCGGTTTTCCGCAGGACACGCCGACACAAGATGTGGTCCCCCACTTCGCTATCTGCCCTACATATGGTGTTCCACGCAGCTGGTTCGGCGCGTCATCCAGGCGCGTCGAGGCAACAGGGAACCCGGTGTGAGTCCGGGACTGCCCCGCAGCGGTGAGTGGGAACGACAGCCGTCACACAGCACTGGATCGCACGATCTGGGAAGCGACGGCCAGTAGGGGTCGAGAACGTTCGACGTGCCCATGAGTCCGAAGACCTGCCAGCGCACCGCGCCCGTCCGGGTGCGGTGGTCCGAGGCCTCGTGGGACGGCCGGTGGGCACGTACGACGTCTGCGCGGGCACTCCCCGTCGCCAGCGTCGTACGCCCTCCTCTCCCGCGACCCCGGACTCCGTCCATCTCGCGAGGAGAGAGAAGTGACCATCACCGAGTCACCGGGCCGTACGGCCATGCAGGTGCGCAAGCGGAACGGCGACAGCGAGCCTGTCGACGTCAACAAGATCGTGCGGGCGGTCGACCGGGTCAGCGCCGACCTGGCCGACGTGGACCCGATGCGGGTCGCGACCCGCACGATCAGCGGGTTGTACGACGGCGCCACCACCGCCGAGCTGGACCGGCTGTCGATCCAGACGGCCGCGGAGATGATCGGCGAGGAGCCGCAGTACTCCCGGCTGGCCGCACGCCTGCTGGCGGGCTACATCGACAAGGAGGTCCGCAACCAGGGGGTCATGTCGTTCAGCCAGTCGGTCGCGCTCGGTCACGCCGAGGGCCTGATCGGCGACGACACCGCGCGGTTCGTCAAGGACAACGCCCGCAAGCTCGACTTCGCGATCGACGACGGTGCCGACCACCGCTTCGAGTACTTCGGGCTGCGCACGGTCTACGACCGCTACCTGCTCCGCCACCCGTCGAGCCGGCTCGTGGTCGAGACGCCGCAGTACTTCCTGCTGCGGGTCGCGTCCGGTCTCGCGCAGAGCCCCGGCGAGGCGATCCGGTTCTACCGGCTGATGTCGTCGCTGGCCTACCTGCCGAGCAGCCCGACGCTGTTCAACTCCGGCACCCGGCACACGCAGATGTCGTCGTGCTACCTCGTCGACAGCCCCCGCGACGACCTCGACTCGATCTACGCGCGCTACGCGCAGGTCGCCAAGCTGTCGAAGTTCGCCGGCGGCATCGGGATCGGGTTCTCCCGGGTGCGCTCCCGCGGCGCGCTGATCCGCGGCACCAACGGCCAGTCCAACGGCATCGTGCCGTTCCTGCGCACCCTCGACTCGTCGGTCTCCGCGGTCAACCAGGGCGGACGCCGCAAGGGCGCCGCCTGCGTCTACCTCGAGCCGTGGCACCCCGACGTCGAGGAGTTCCTCGAGCTCCGCGACAACACCGGCGAGGACGCGCGCCGCACCCACAACCTCAACCTCGCCCACTGGGTGCCGGACGAGTTCATGCGACGGGTCGAGGCCGATGCCGACTGGTCGCTGATCGACCCCGACCAGGCCCCGGAGCTGCCGGACCTGTGGGGTGCCGCGTTCGACGAGGCCTACCGCCGTGCCGAGGAGGACGGCCGCTACGTCCGGCAGGTCAAGGCGCGCGAGCTCTACGGGAAGATGATGCGCACCCTGGCCCAGACCGGCAACGGCTGGATGACCTTCAAGGACGCCAGCAACCGCACCTGCAACCAGACCCGCGATCAGCGTCCCGGACAGGGGGCGGGCGGTCCGGTCGTCCACCTGTCCAACCTCTGCACCGAGATCATCGAGGTGTCCTCCGACGACGAGACCGCGGTCTGCAACCTGGGCTCGATCAACCTCGCCCAGCACCTGACCGCCGACGGCATCGACTGGGACAAGCTCCGCGAGACCGTGCGCACGGCGGTGCCGCTGCTCGACCGGGTCATCGACATCAACTACTACCCGAGCACCGAGTCGGCCGCCTCCAACCCACGCTGGCGCCCGGTCGGGCTCGGGCTGATGGGCCTGCAGGACGCGTTCTTCGCGCTCCGGCTGCCGTTCGACTCGGCCGAGGCGCGCGAGCTCTCGACCCGGGTGCAGGAGGAGATCTACCTGACGGCGCTCGAGGTGTCGGTCGACCTGGCGCGCCGCCACGGACCGCACCCGTCGTACGCCGAGACGCGGGCCGCCGCTGGCGTGCTGCAACCCGACCACTGGGACGCGTCGCCCGCACAGTCCGAGCGGTGGGCACAGGTGCGTGCCGACATCGCCGAGCACGGGCTGCGCAACTCGCTGCTCATCGCGATCGCACCGACGGCGACCATCGCGTCGATCGCGGGCTGCTACGAGTGCATCGAGCCGCAGGTGTCCAACCTGTTCAAGCGCGAGACGCTCTCCGGCGAGTTCCTCCAGGTCAACGCCGCGCTCACCCGCGAGCTCAAGGCGCGCGGTCTCTGGACGCCCGAGGTCCGCGAGGCGATCAAGCGGGCGGAGGGGTCGGTGCAGGGCGTGAGCGAGCTGCCCGACGACGTGCGCGAGCTCTTCCGCACCGCGTGGGAGCTGCCGCAGCGCGCGCTGATCGACATGGCCGCGGAGCGGTCGGCGTACATCGACCAGAGCCAGTCGCTCAACCTCTTCATCGCCGGGCCGTCGATCGGGAAGCTCTCGTCGATGTACCTCCATGCGTGGAAGGCCGGGCTCAAGACGACGTACTACCTGCGCTCACGTCCGGCGACGCGGATCCAGCAGACGACGACGTCGGTCAACGCACCCACCACACCCACCACCCTCTCCGACGACGAGGCACTCGCCTGCTCGCTGGAGAACCCCGAGAACTGCGAGGCCTGCCAGTGACGATCACTCACGAGAACACCCAGATGCTGCTCGACCCCGGGATGAACCTCACCCTGCGGCCGATGCGCTACCCGCACTTCTACGACCGCTACCGCGACGCGATCAAGAACACCTGGACGGTCGAGGAGGTCGACCTGCACTCCGACCTCAAGGACCTCCAGCGGCTCAGCGAGGCCGAGCGGCACCTGGTCTCGCGCCTCGTCGCCTTCTTCGCGACCGGCGACACGATCGTGGCCAACAACCTCGTGCTCAACCTCTACCAGCACATCAACTCGCCGGAGGGCCGGCTCTACCTCTCGCGACAGCTGTTCGAGGAGGCGGTGCACGTGCAGTTCTACCTGACCCTGCTCGACACCTACGTCCCCGACGAGACCGAGCGGCACGAGGCGTTCGCGGCCGTCGACAACATCCCCTCGATCAAGGCCAAGGCCGACTTCTGCTTCACCTGGATCGACTCGGTCTTCGACCTCGACCAGCTCGAGACCCGCGAGCACCGCCGCAAGTTCCTGCTCAACCTGATCTGCTTCGCCGCGGTCATCGAGGGGCTGTTCTTCTACGGCGCGTTCGCCTACGTCTACTTCCTGCGCTCGCGCGGCTTCCTCAACGGTCTCGCGTCCGGCACCAACTGGGTCTTCCGCGACGAGTCGATGCACATGGCCTTCGCCTTCGACGTGGTCGACACCGTGCGGGCCGAGGAGCCTGAGCTCTTCGACGACGAGCTCGCGGCGCAGGTCCGGCAGATGCTGATCGACGGCGTCGACGCGGAGGCGCAGTTCGCGGACGACCTGCTCGGCGGCGGGGTGGCCGGCCTGTCCACGGCCGACATGCGCTCCTACCTGGAGTACGTCGCCGACCGCCGGATGGAGCGACTGGACCTGCCGATCATCTACGGCTCGAAGAACCCGCTGGCGTTCATGGAGCTGCAGGACGTGCAGGAGCTCTCCAACTTCTTCGAGCGCAAGGTCTCGGCCTACCAGGTCGGCGTGACCGGGGCCGTGGGGTTCGACGAGGACTTCTGAGCGGAGGGCGGCGGGCGCGGGCGGGCCCGCCGCCCGCCGCTCGGCGCGGCCGTGTGATGGGATCGCCGCATGCCACCTCGGTCGGACAGCTCGGGCGCCCTGTTCCGGGCGTACGTCCGGAGCCTCCGCTGGCAGGTGCCCTTCACCCTGGTCGCCGTGGTGGTGCTGTGGGGCCTCGACGTCAACGGGATGCGCGCGTACGGCTTCGGCCCGGTGCTGATGGTCGGCATCGGGCTGCTCGTCGTGCTGAGCCCACTGCTGTTCCTGCGCTACGAGTTCACCTGGCGACAGGACAGGCGACTGGCGATCTGGCTCGCGCTGTCGATCGTGTGGATGGCCGTCTCCGGGGTGCTGGTGTTCGCGCTGCTCGCGCTGGTCGTCGGCGACTGACCCACCGCCCCGGCCGTGCTTGGATCGACCCATGGCCTCCCGACTGACCGAGATCTCCCTCGACTGCCACGACCCCGACCGGCTGGCCGAGTTCTGGACCGCTGTCCTCGACTGGGAGGTGCTGCACCACGAGCCCGGGCTCGTCGAGATCGGGCCGGGCGGCCGCGCCGACGCCGAGCTCCTCGACGCCGTGCGCTCGGGACCGGTCGCGCCGACGATCTTCCTGGCGCAGGTGCCCGAGGAGAAGGCGGCGAAGAACCGGGTCCACTTCGACGTCTCGCCCGTCGACTGCTCCCAGGAGGAGGAGGTCGAGCGGATCCTCGCGCTCGGCGCCACCCGGGCCGACATCGGGCAGACCGGCGAGGAGTCGTGGACCGTGCTGGCCGACCCCGAGGGCAACGAGTTCTGCGTGCTCCGCAGCCTGGCGCCGGAGCACTTCTCGCTGTGACCGGGCGCGTCAGTCGTCCGTCATGAAGTCCTGCAGGACGCGCGCGAACCGCTCGGGGTCGTCGAGGTGCGGGAAGTGGCCGGCACCCTCGAACAGCTCCACGCGGCAGTCGGGCACGGCGCGCTGGGCACTCAGCGCGTGCCAGGCCGGGATCATCCGGTCCTTCGAGCCCCAGACGATCAGGGTCGGCGGCGGCGTCACCGCTCCGAGGTGGTCGTAGGCGTTGATGCTCTGGCCGCCGAAGTCGATGACCGCGCGGGTCGTGGCGAGGAACGCGCGCCGGCTCTCGCTGTCGCCCAGCGAGGTGAAGCCCCGCCAGATCGCGCCGATGTCCGCCCCGGGCTTCCACCCGACTTTTTGCGCGCCCCGCCCCAGCGCCTCGGCTCGTTCCAGGACGGGAGCGGAGGCGGCCACGCTCAGCACCTGCGCGGCGCCCGGCAGGGTGGCCGCGCGCAGGACCAGGTTGACCTCCCGGCCCAGGCCGCCGCTGGAGACGAGGACGAGGCGGTCCACCCGGTCGGGGAAGAGGTAGTAGAACTGCATCGCGATGCCCCCGCCGAGCGAGTGCCCGACCAGGGTGACCCGCTCGACCCCGAGGTGGTCGAGCAGGTCGCGCAGGGTCGCGGCGTGCGAGCTGAGCGAGTAGTCGCCCGTCGGCTTGGCCGACTCGCCGTGGCCGAACAGGTCCGGCACGACGACCCGGTGGTCGTCGTCGATCCGGTCGACGAGGTGGGACCACTGGCGCTGCGAGCCCAGGATGCCGTGGATGAAGAGCACGACGGGGCCGGAGCCGCTGTCGACGTACGACAGCTCGTGGCCGTGGAGGGCGACCGTGTGCGGGGCCGGGCGGGCCATGGGTGACATCCTCGCGGTGGTGGGGTTGGTTACCCCACGGTAGCCGCGACGGCGGCGATGCCGGGAGCTCAGCCCGCGGCGAGGGCCTCGCGCAGGGCGTCCGCACCCAGCTCCGCGCCGTACGCCGGCTTGTCGCGCTCGAAGCGCTTCCCCTCGGCGAGCGGACCGGCGTCGACGACGTCGAAGCCGAAGGACTCGATCAGGTCGGTGACGACCGCCTTGGCCTCCGCGTCGTCTCCTGCGATCGCGAGGGCGCGGCGGTCGTCGGCGCCGGCCGGGCGGCCCTCCGTGACGATGTGGGCGGCCTGGATCGCGTTGAACGCCTTGACGACCTTCGACGTCGGCAGGTGCGCGGCCAGCATCTCGCTCACGCTCGTGCGGCCCTCGTCGAGCTCGGCGTAGTGGCCGTCGCGCTCGAAGTAGTAGTTGTTGGTGTCGATGACGACCTTGCCCGCGAGGGGCTCGACCGGGACGTCGAGGTGGGCCTTGAACGGGACGGTCACGACCACCAGGTCACCGGCCTCCCCTGCCTCCTTCGCGGTCGCCGCCCTGGCTCGCGGGCCGAGCTCCGCGACGAGGTCCGCCAGCGTCTCCGGGCCGCGCGAGTTGCTGAGCACGACGTCGTGCCCCTGCTCGATCGCGCGCCGCGCGATCGCCGTGCCGATGTGTCCACTGCCGATGAGTCCGATGGTCGTCATGGGGGTGGAACGCAGGGCGTCGCCGTCTGCTTCCCTCAGCCGGTGACGCCGAAGCGCTCGACCCGGATCGCCTCAGGGCTCAGGCCGGAGGCGATCAGCAGGTCCTCCGCGAACTCGGCGAAGCGGGAGGAGCCGCAGACGTACGCCACCTCGGCGCCGGCCAGGAGCGGGGCGACCTCGTCCATAGTCGGCGGGCCCGCCGGAGGCCGCCATGACCACGCAACCCAACGCCCCACGATCCCGGCAGAACCCCGGCGACGAGATGCTCAGTCTCCAAGAGGCCTGCGCATTCCTCCGCGTCCCCGAGGGCACCTTGCGCTATTGGCGCCACCTCGGCGCGGGACCCCGCAGCTTCAAGGTCGGCCGCCACGTCCGCTACTGGCGAGCTGACCTAGTCCTTTGGCTCAGCGAGCAGACCAACCGTCCACAGGGTCACCGCTGAGAAGAGACGCTGTCGGATCTCAGAGAGAGGATGACCAGAGCCTGGAAGGAGGATCACATGGCGGGAAACATCGCCAAGCGAGCCAACGGCAAGTGGCGGGCGCGGTACCGCGACGAGGCCGGCAAGGAGCACTCGCGGCACTTCGATCGCAAGATCGACGCCCAGCAGTGGCTGGACCAGGTCACCTCGGCGGTGGTCACCGGCACCTACGCCGACCCCAAGGCCGGGCGAATCACGTTCGCGGCCTTCTTCGGCGAGTGGTCGGCCCGCCAGGTCTGGGCACCCGGCACCGTCCTCGCGATGTCGCTGGCGGCAAGATCCGTTCCCTTCGCGGGGAAGCCGATGAAGCAGATCCGGCGATCGGACGTCGAGACCTGGATCAAGCAGATGAACGCCGCCGGGCTTGCCCCCGGCACGATCAAGACGCGGTACGTCAACGTCAGGTCCGTGTTTCGCGCTGCTGTGAAGGACAGGGTGATCGGGTCCGACCCGACCGACGGCGTACGCCTCCCCCGCGGCCGTCGCGCGGACGTCGCAATGTCGATCCCCGCACCGGAGGAGGTGGGGCAGCTCATGGCCGTGGCTGACGAGCGCTTCCGGCCGTTCATCGCCCTCTGCGCTTTCGCAGGCCTGCGGCTCGGCGAGGCCGCCGGAGTCCGGCTTGTCGACGTCGACTTCCTCCGCAGGTCGCTCAAAGTCTCCCGCCAGGTCCAGCGCGTCAACGGCGGGGCGATCGACGTACGGGCGCCGAAATACGGCTCGGAGCGCGTCGTCTACCTTGCTGACAGCCTCATCACCGTTCTCGCCGATCACGTCACCGCTCACGGCACCACCGGCAAAGATCGGTGGCTCTTCGCCGGGGAGAGCGACGACCCACCGCACCAGAACACGGTCGGCTACTGGCGCAAGACGCTGCGCGACGCCGGGTTGTCCGATATCAAGCTCCACGACCTTCGGCACTTCTACGCTTCTGGCCTCATCGCGGCCGGGTGCGACGTGGTCACCGTCCAACGTTCGCTCGGCCACGCGAAGGCAACCACGACGCTGAACACCTACGCACACCTCTGGCCGACTGCGAGGACCGTACGAGGAAGGCGGCAGAGTCGATCATGGCCGCGTCGCTCGGCGAGCCAACCGCGGACCCGGTCAGGTTGGTGACGAGTCCGGCCGAGTGAGCCGTGGCCCCTGATCGCAGACGCACGTCGCCCGCGCGTGAGCCGGTGTCACGTCACAGCGCCGCCTGTCGGGGACGCTCGCAGCTTCTGGACCTGCCGGCATGAGTGCGCGACGGTCGGTCAATCTCCTCGAGGACTCGGTCTTTCGCGACTGGACCATTCTTACCTCTCCAGGTTTCACCACGAGCGAGTCGGCGAGTGGTGACGTCGCCGCTACACCAGGCGGCTAGGCGGCTAGGGCGATAGACGTGCACGAGGAGCCTCGGTCTTTCCCTTACCCCCGAGCATCATGGGTTCCACGCTCGGTCCGATCAGAGCGCGGCGTACACCGCCTCCTCAAAGTCTCCGCAGAGCTTCCAGGCCTCGTGACGCGTGATGAAGGGCAGCGAGTTGGTGTAGATCGAGGCGCAGATACCGGTCGTGCGGTCGATGAAGAAGTGGGTGTTGAAGAGCCCTGCCCACGACCCGGTGCCGGCGCGGCGGCGGCCAGGGATGTCGTGGCTGTTGAGCAGGAGTCCGTAGCCCCATTTGTGGCCGGGTCCGGCATACATCGTGTCGGTGATCGGCGGGTCGGCAGTCGGGATCTCGGCGGGGAAGTCGAGGTCGCCGATTTGGTTGGTGAAGGCGGCGTCGACCGTGGCTTCGTCCAGGATGCGCATGCCGTTGAGCTCGCCACCTCGCAGGAGCGCCTGCTCGAAGCGGATGTAGTCGCGGGGGGTGGAGAAGAGGCCGTGGCCGCCCGCCCACCAGTCGGGTTCGGGGTTGAGGATGTTGCCAGCAGACGCCCATGTGCCGTCCTCGCCCTTCACGTGGACGGTGACGGCGTTGTCCATCTGCGTCTGGTCCGGGTGAAATGTGGTGCTGCTCATGCCGAGCGGGCCAGCGATGCCCTCGTCAATGACTGCGTCCAGCTTCTTGCCGGCGACGGCCTCCACGACGCGGCCGAGCCAGTCGGTGTTGATGCCGTACACGTACTTCTCCCCGGGGTGCGCCGTCATGGGCGCACCGAAGGCGGCCATCGACCCGGGTACGACGTTCGGGACGCCAGTCGCCGCTTCGTACTTCACGAGCTGGTCGTTCCAGAACCAGTACCCCAGGCCAGAGGTGTGCGTCACGAGGTGGTGAACCGTGGCCTTCGTGCGCGGCTCGACCAGGATGGGCTCGTCCCCGTCGAACCCCTCGAGCACCTTGACGTCGGCGAAGTCCGGGACGTACTCCTCCACCGGAGCGTCGAAGTCGAGCTCGCCACGTTCCTTCTGCTGCAGCGCAGCGACGGTGCAGACCATCTTGGTCATCGACATGATGCGGAAGTGGGTGGAGGTGCCGACCGGGTCATCAGACTCTCCCGCTATGCGGATCCCGGCGCCGCCCTCGTAAAGGACGCCGTCGCGGTCGGCGACGATCGCTGCGACGTGCGGCACTGCGCCGTCCGACACGGCGTCGGCGAGCACGCGGTCGATCCCGGATCCGTCGATGTGTGTGGCCATGGCTGCTCCTCAGAATGCGGGGACGGTTTCTCCGTCCGGCTGCCGACCACCGTCTTCCAACCGGTGGCGAGTGGGAACCGACAAGACGTCTGGGTCGGAGGAGTGACGACCGCCACATGGCGGTGGCAGGCTGGCGAGCCAGCCGATCTACTGAGACGCCCAAACTGCGATTCGCTGATTGCACAAGATGCGGAGAGACCTGTGACAGCCGAGGTGCAGCCCGTCGCGCGCCCGCCGTTCGACGCCGAGCTGCGGGCCGGCCTGACGGTGGTCGGCGGCATGTTCCCGCCGACGATCACGCCCGACCTCATTGATTTCATGCGTACGTCCTACGCGGCGCCGCCGATCGATGACCTCCTCCTTGCCAAGGGCATCGTCTGCACCGACGACGTGGTCGTCGCTCCGGACGGGCATGAGGTCGCCGTGTCGGTGCTGCGTCCCAAGGATGCGCCTGGTGAGCGCCCGGGCGTGGTGTATGCGCACTCGGGCGGGCTGATGTTCGGCGACCGCTTCAGCGGGATCGACCTGGTCCTCGACTGGGTGTCCGACTTCGGCGCGGTCCTCGTGACAGTGGAGTATCGCTTGGCACCCGAGCACCGGCACCCGTACCCCTTCGACGACATGTACACCGCGCTCGAGGCCGCTGCCTCGCGTGCAGGGGATTGGGGCCTGCGGCGTGACCGCCTCGTGGTCGCAGGAGCGAGCGCCGGAGGTGGGCTCGCAGCAGGCCTTGCGCTCGCAGCCCGCGACCGGGACGGACCGGCGCTACGGGGTCAGGTACTCGACTACCCGATGCTCGACGACCGCGGCACCACGGCCTCGACCCACCAGTTCGACGGCATCGGCGTGTGGGACCGCGTCAGCAACGAGACCGGCTGGACCGCTCTGCTCGGCGACGCCCGCGGCACCGAGGCGGTGTCAGAATACGCCGCCCCCGCCCGCGCAAGGGACCTCTCGGGCCTGCCTCCGGCGTTCATCGACGTGGGTGCCGCCGAGATCTTCCGCGACGAGGCGATCGCCTACGCAGACGGGATCTGGCGTGCGGGCGGTGACGCGGAGCTGCACGTGTGGTCGGGGGCCTTCCACGCATGCGACATCTTTGCCGCCCATACCTCCGTCGGCCGCGCCATGATCCGGGCTAGGAACGACTGGGTCGAGCGGATCATCGCCGACTGAGAACCGGACTACGCTCGCTCGCAGAAGGAGGTCGTCGTGCAGGAGCTGCTCGGCCGCATTGCCCGGCTCGACCCGAGCGCGAGCCTCGGGCTGCGCGTCATCGCCTGCTTCGACGAGCTCATGGTCGGCAACGTCAACACGCGCGCGCTGCTTGCCGCTGCCGCATCGCTCTCTGGCTGCGTCGCTGGCTTCCACTCCGAGACGCCGGCCCGGACCGTGCGCATCGATCACCGCGGCCATCACGCGGACGGCGTACGACCGGAGGTGGACCCGGCCTTCCAGCAGGATGTGAGCGACGGACTGACAGTGTGGTTGGAGCGGAACGGGGCGCGGCAGCCCAACGACGCCATCGTGCTGGAGCGACTCGCCCTGGCGGTTCGCATGCGGCACGGCCGCGGGCGTGAGAGCGACCACCGCCGCGACCTGAGCCTGCTGCTCGATCCCGACGTGGACGTTCAGGCCCGCTGCGTCTCGGCGATCACCCTCGGACTGCGTCCGGGGACGCGCTACCGAGTGGTCTGTGCGCCGCTCTTCGCCGTGTGGCCCGAGCACCCGCAGGGCCCCGAGGACGTCGTTGCAACGCGTTTCGGTGCAATCCACGCGCTGGTCCTACCGGCCAGTGCACACGAGGTGACCGCTGTACCCAGCGGGGTCGGGGTGGCCACCGAGGTGGAGGACCTTCACCACTCCTTCCGCACAGCTCTCGTCGCGCTGCGGCTGTGCGATCCGCCGGCGGTCGGGTCGGTCCTGGCCGACGACTTCGGCGGACTGATCGGGCTGCTCGCCGACGCGCCGGACGGCTCCTTCCAGCCCGACGTCGCGCTGGTCGACGCGGTGATGGCCTATGCGTGGGGCGCGGAGACCTTGGCTTCGGTCGTCCGGTCGCACTCGTTGCGGCAGGCAGCTCGCGAAGCCGGCGTGCACCACAGCACGATGCAGTCGCGCCTCGAGACCGTGAACGCAACCCTCGGGTTCGACCCATTCGAGGGCTACGGGCGCACACGCCTTGGAACGGCGTACCTCGTCTGGCGCCTGCGCCACTCGCGCGTCTTGGACCTACCCGCGCCCACCGCCACACCTGAGGGTTCTGACGGTCGGTTCGGCTAGATCCGCGATCACACCGGTATCTGAACGCCCCCGGCTATTGCGTCTTTCCGCCGCGATCGGACCGGTCCCGAGTGAATGTCAGCGGCGGTGGGGCCTGGTTGTCACAGGGCCCGGGGCGCTATCCATAGTGGTAGCGACACGCGGCTATGCGCACTTCCTGATCCGCGATCTTGTACACCAGACGGTGTTCATCGGTTATGCGTCGCGACCAGTAGCCGGCGAAATCGTGCTTGAGCGGCTCCGGCTTGCCGATGCCCTGGTTGCCGTTGCGCTGGATGTCTGCGAGGAGGGTGTTGATCCGTTTGAGGACCTTGCGATCCTGTGCCTGCCACCACAGGTAGTCCTGCCAGGCGTTCTCGTCCCAGACGAGCAGCACGTCAGTCGGTCTCGAGCAGGTCGTGAGCTTCGCCGTGACCGGCTTCCAACCTCTCCATCGCATCCAGGAGTCGTCGAGCATTCGCAGGTGAGCGCATCAGGTAGGCAGTTTCGCGCAGGGACTCGTAGTCCTCGAGCGAGACGATGACAACGGGCTCGTGACCGGCGCGGGTGATGACGACCTCTTCACGGTCGTCGGTGACGCTGTCGAGTACCTCGGCGTAGCGGGCTCGGGACTCGGTGTAGCTCATCGTCTTCATGGTCCACCTTTCTGTACAGAAAAGTGTACGTCCGGGTTGGCGTAGCGGCAAGCCGATTGGTCAGCCCTGCTCGACCGCGGCGCCGAATCCGTCGCCAGAGAGGCACCTCGCGGGTGGGTCACTGGCAGCACCCGGGGTCCGGAGATCGGCCCTCCGAGCGGCCAGCTCGAGCCCATCACGCCAGGACTGTTGCGGACTCTGTGCGGACTGGAAGCGGTCACACCCCGCCCGACCTGCAGTTTTGCGTCGATTCAGACGTTGAAGCGGAACTCCACCACGTCGCCGTCGGCCATCACGTAGTCCTTGCCCTCCATGCGCACCTTGCCGGCCTCCTTGGCCTTCTGCATGGTGCCGAGCGCCATCAGGTCGTCGAAGGAGACGATCTCGGCCTTGATGAAGCCCTTCTGGAAGTCGGTGTGGATGACGCCGGCGGCCTCGGGAGCGGTCGCACCCTTCCGGATCGTCCAGGCCCGCGTCTCCTTGGGACCCGCGGTCAGGTAGGTCTGCAGGCCGAGGGTGTCGAAGCCGACACGGGCGAGCTGGTCCAGTCCCGACTCGGTGATGCCCATCTCGGCGAGCATCTCGTGCGCCGTCTCGTCGTCGTCCATCTCGGCCAGGTCGGCCTCGAACTTCGCGTCGAGGAAGATCGCCTCGGCCGGCGCGATGATGGCGCGCATCTTGTCCTTGAGGGCCTCGTCGGCCAGCTCGTCGGCGTCGCAGTTGAAGACGTAGATGAACGGCTTGGCCGTCAGCAGCGACAGCTCGCGCAGCAGGGAGCGGTCGATGTCGGTCGCGATGATCGAGCTGCCCGACTCGAGCGCATCCTTGGCAGCGCGGGCGGCCTCGAGGTTGGCGACCAGGTCCTTGACCTTGCGCGACTCCTTCTCGAGCCGGGCGATCGCGCGATCGACGGTCTCGAGGTCGGCGAAGATCAGCTCGGTCTGGATCGTCGAGATGTCGTTGGCGGGGTTGACCTCACCGTCGACGTGGGTGACGTCCTCGTCGCGGAAGACGCGCGTCACCTGGCAGATCGCGGAGGACTCACGGATGTGGCTGAGGAACTTGTTGCCGAGGCCCTCCCCCTGGGAGGCGCCGCGGACGATGCCGGCGATGTCGACGAACTCGACCGTCGCAGGCAGCAGCTTCGCCGAGCCGAACACCTCCGCGAGCTTCGCGAGGCGGTCGTCGGGGACACCGACGACGCCGACGTTGGGCTCGATCGTCGCGAACGGATAGTTCGCCGCGAGGACGTCGTTCTTGGTCAGTGCGTTGAAGAGCGTCGACTTGCCCGCGTTGGGGAGACCGACGATGCCGATGGTGAGAGCCACGGGCGGGGAGTCTACGGCGGCGACGGACGCCCGCACGAAACGCCAACCCGGGACGACAGAAGGGCCCGACCCGCTGGATGTTCACAGCGGGTCGGGCCCTCCCCCCGGTCAGGGGACGTGTCGGCTCAGGAGCCGTAGACGGTCCGCACGCCCTGGCGATCGGTCTCCGTCATGGAGAGGTCGCTCGACGATCCGTTGCACTGCGGGTAGTGCATGATCGACGCCGAGTCGTACGGCGTCAGCGGACGCCAGTTGTTGTCCTCGAAGCAGGTGCCCGACTCGGGACGCGTGTGCTCGTGGCGGAAGCCCAGTGCGTGGCCGAGCTCGTGGGCGATGATGTTGGACGGCGTCCAGGAGCCCGAGGTCCAGATCGAGTCGTCGACCAGGACGTTGCGCTGGCTGTCCGGCGTGCTCGGGAAGAACGCCCGGGCGATGTACTGGCTGGTGTTCACCGGCTCGACGGAGAAGAGCACGGTGTTGTTGCTCACGGTGCAGCTCGCGTCGGCGGACGGGACGTAGGTGAAGTTCACCCGCTCGACGCGGCCTCCCACTGACCTGCGCCTGACTGCATCGCCGAGACCATCGCGGACTTGTAGGAGCCGAAGCGGTCGCTGACGCAGTAGGTGAGGTTGCGGGCCGTGGTGGCCGACCACTTGTCGTCGGCTCCGCCCACGGTGTTGATGACCAGCGACTGCGAGTCGGTGTACTTGGAGCCGACCATGCTGTCGTAGTAGGTGCGCAGCTCCTGGGTGGTCGCGATCGTCTCGTCGCCGTTCACGACGTACTGACCGCCGACGTCCTGGAAGGTCGCGGCCTTGAACTCCTGGAAGCTCGGCACGTCCTCCCGAGCGGGTGCTGCACTCGCCGGCTGCATCGACGCAGCCAGCGCACCTGCTCCGAGGGCGGCGGCCAATGTCCTGGTGATCGTGGTCTTCATGGGTGCTGTCACTTCTTCCGGTTGGATTGGTGTTGGCCCCTCCACCACATCGCGGTCTAGACCAGAGGGGAAGGCCTGGTCAGGGTCAGGTGTGTGCACTGCACGAACCTGCAGAAGTTCGTCAGCCGGCCCGACGGATCGCCGGATTGCACAAGTTCGCCGATGCGGTCCGACCTGCAAGACTCAGCGCATGAGCGACGAGGGGGCGGGACCGGTCGTGCACGCAGCCGTGCTGCGGGAGCCGGCCCACCGGGTCTCACCCCAGGCGGTCCCGTTCTGGCGGGTGTCGGCCCTGATCGGTGACGCGGTCCTCGTGGTCGCCGTCGTGGTGGCGTACGTCCTCATCCCCGACGTCCCGGGCTGGACGCTGGTCCTCGTGCTGCTGGTCGCGGCGGCTGCGATCGCCCACGTGGTGCTGATGCCGCAGATCCGCTACCGGGTCCACCGGTGGGAGGTCACCGACACGGCCGTCCACACGCGCTCCGGCTGGATCGGGCGCGAGACCCGCATCGCGCCGATCAGCCGCGTGCAGACCGTCGACTCACGGCAGGGTGCGCTGATGCGGCTCTTCGGGTTGGCCTCGATCACCGTCACGACCGCCTCCGCCGCCGGCCCGATCACCGTCGACTGCCTCGACGCCGACACGGCCCGCGAGGTCGTGGCGCGACTGACCGCGATCACCGCCGCCACGGAGGACGACGCCACGTGATCCCCACCCCCGGCTCCCCGGGCGAGGGGTGGTTGCGGCTGAGTCCGCGCAAGCTCCTGCTCGACCCGGTCAAGGCCATCGGCCAGGCGGTCGTCCCCCTCGTGGTCGCGCTGGTCGGCATCAGCCGGAGCGACTCCGGGTTCGGCTGGGTGATCCTCCCGATCGCGATCGTCGCGCCGCTGCTCTTCGGCGCGCTCCCGTGGCTGACCACGCACTACCGCCTCACCGACACCCAGATCCAGGTGCGGTCCGGCGTCCTCAACAAGAACACGTCCACGGCGCCGCTCGACCGGGTCCGCAGCGTCGACCTCGAGGCGTCGCTCCTCCACCGCGTCCTCGGCCTCCAGAAGGTGCAGGTCGGCACGGGCGTCGACGACGACCGCATCACCCTCGACGCGCTGGCCGCCGCGGACGCCGACGCACTGCGTACGACGCTCCTGCGCCGCCGCGAGGCACCGGCCGTCGTTCCCAGCGACCCCGACGCCCCCGAGGGCGTGGCCCCGGCGCCGGTCGCGGTCCCCGTCGAGCTCGCCCGGATCGACTGGTCGTGGCTGCGCTTCGCACCCTTCAGCCTCGCTCGCCTGGTCCTCCTGGCCGGCGCCCTCGGCGTGCTCTCGCAGTTCGGCGACGACCTGCCGATCTGGAACGAGGAGACCGCGCGCTCGACGTGGGACTGGGTGATGCAGTTCGCCCTCACGGCGGTCGTCCTCGTCCTCGCCGTCGCTGGGCTCGCCGTCTGGCTCGTCGTGTCGGTGACGGGGTACGTCGTCCAGTGGTGGCGCTTCCTCCTGATCCGCGAGCACGGGTCGCTGCACCTCACGAGCGGGCTCTTCACCACCCGCTCGATCACGGTCGAGGAGGCCAAGGTGCGCGGCGTCGAGATGACCGAGCCGCTCCTCATGCGGGTCGTCGGCGGCGCCGAGCTCTCGACGCTGGCGACCGGCGTCGAGGACGGGGTGACGCAGGTGCTGCCGCCGTGTCCGCGCGACGTCGCGGTCGGAGTGGGCGAGTCCGTCCTCGAGCACCGCGGCCCGCTCACCGACCCCTTGGTCGCGCACGGGCCGCTCGCCCGCCGCCGGGCCTGGTTCCGCCAGCTGCGCGACGCGCTGGTCGTCGTCGCCGCGGGTGCTGCCGCCACCTGGTGGTTCGGCGTCACCTGGTGGTGGGTCGGCCTCGGCGGTCTCGCCCTGCTGCTGGCGGCCGCGGCGGCCGGCGAGTCGTCGTACCGCCACCTCGGCCACGCCCTCGCCGGCGACCACCTGGTCGCGGGCAGCGGGATCCTGGCGCGCGTGCGCACCGTCCTCGAGACCGACGGCATCATCGGCTGGGTCGTCTCCCAGTCGTGGTGGCAGCGCCGCATCGGGCTCGCCGACCTCGTCGCGACCACGGCCGCGGGCAACGAGCGGGTGCTGGTGCGGGACGTTCGCCTCACCGTCGCCGTCGAGCTCGCGGCTGCTGCGACGCCCGGCCTGCTGACCGAGTTCCTCGAGGTCTAGAACCAGCTCGCCCGCATGTCCAGCGTCGTCGTGTCGCCCGACGCGAGCAGGTCGAGCATCGGCGTGACCTTGGGCAGCTCCCATCCGAAGAAGTAGCGAGCGGCCGCGCGCTTGCCGTCGTAGAAGTCGCCCTGCTGCTCACCGACCGCGACGAGCTGCTCGAGCCACATCCACGCGATCACGACGTGACCCGCGGCCTCGAGGTAGACGGTGGCGTTGGCCATGATCCGCTCCGGGTCGCCGAGCCCGGCGAGGCCGAAGGTGACCTCGCCCAGCCGGTCGACCATCGCCTTGAGTGCAGCGGCGCGGGCAGCGGGCTCGCCGCCGAGCTCGGTCGCCCGCGCGACGGTCTCCTCGATCTTCGCGGCCAGTGCGAGCAGCGCGGCGCCACCGCCGCCGAGCACCTTGCGCCCGAGCAGGTCGAGCGCCTGGATGCCGTGGGTGCCCTCGTGGATCGGGTTGAGCCGCTGGTCGCGCCAGTGGGCCTCGATGTCGTGGTCGCGGGTGTAGCCCGAACCGCCCAGCACCTGGATCGCCAGGCTGCACGACTCCTGTCCCCACTGCGAGGGCCACGACTTCGCGATCGGCGTGAGCACGTCGAGGAGCTGGCCGGTGGCGAGCCGCTCGGCGTCGTCGGTGGCGGTCACCTGCTCGTCGAGGAGCCGGCTGCACCAGAGGTTGAGCGCGAGCGCTCCCTCGACGTAGGACTTCTGCGCCAGCAGCATCCGTCGCACGTCGGCGTGCTCGATGATCGGCACCTGCGGCCCGGTCGGGTCGGCGGCGGTGAGCGAGCGGCCCTGCGGGCGGGAGCGGGCGTACTCCAGGGACTTGAGGTAGGCCGTGTAGGCGGTGGTGGTCGCCGACATCCCGACGCCGAGGCGGGCGGCGTTCATCATGTGGAACATGTAGGAGAGGCCCTTGTGGGGCTCGCCGACGAGGTAGCCGACGGCGCCCGGCGCACCACCCGGCGTGAACGCGCCGTCGCCGAAGACCGGTGCGGTGTTGACCGTGCCGCGGCTGCCGAGCTTGTGGTTGATGCCGGCCAGCGAGACGTCGTTGCGCTCGCCGATCGAGCCGTCCTCGTTGACGAGGTGCTTCGGCACGATGAAGAGCGAGATGCCGCGCGACCCGGCGGGCGCGTCGGGCAGCTTGGCCAGCACCAGGTGGACGATGTTGTCGCCCATCTCGTGGTCGCCGCCGGAGATCCACATCTTGCTGCCGAAGATCCGGTGGGTGCCGTCGTCGGCGGGCACCGCTCGGGTGACGACGTCGCCGAGGCTGGAGCCGGCGTGCGGCTCGGAGAGCGTCATGGTGCCGAAGAAGCGGCCCTCCAGCATCGGCCCGACGTAGCGCTCGACCTGCTCGGGCGAGCCGTGCGCGAGCAGCAGCCCCGCGTTGGCGATGGTGAGGAAGGAGTACGCCGCGGTGCCGATGTTGGCGGCGGTGAACCACGCCATGCAGGCCGACGCCACGACGCGCGGCACCTGCATGCCGCCGTGCTCCTCGTCGAGCGACAGGGTGAGCAGGTCGGCCCGCGAGAGCTTCTGCAGCGCCGCCTCGATCTCCGGGATGAGGGTCACCGTCGAGCCGTCGAACGTCGGCTCCTCGGTGTCGCTCTTGCGGTAGTGGGTGGCGAAGTGCTCGGTGGCCAGCTCCTCGCAGAGCGCCAGCAGGGCGTCGTACGACTCGCGGTCGTGGTCGGCGAAGCGCGGGCGCTCGCTGAGCCGCTCGACGTCGAGCCACTCGAAGAGCATGAACTCGAGGTCGCGGGCGGAGAGGATGGTGGAGGGCACCTGCAGACGGTATCCGGGCAGACGAACGCCCCCTCCGCTCGGGACGGAAGGGGCGTTCGCGTATCTGGTCGGGCTACGCGATCACGCGCCGTAGAGGGCCGCGACTCCCTGGCGGTCGGTGGCCGTCATGCTGAGGTTCGACGAGGTGCCGTTGCACTGCGGGTAGTGCATGATCGACGACGAGTCGTAGGGCGTCAGCGGGCGCCAGTTGTTGTCCTCGAAGCAGGTGCCGGCCTCGGGACGCGTGTGCTCGTGACGGAAGCCGAGCGTGTGGCCCAGCTCGTGGCCCACGATGTTGGTCGGCGTCCAGGAGCCCGAGCTCCAGATCGAGTCGTCGATCAGGACGTTGCGCGAGCGCTTCGGGGTGCTGGGGAAGAACGCGCGCGCGATGTACTGCGAGGTCTGGACGGGCTCGACCGAGAACAGCACGCTCTTGTTGCGCGTGTTGCAGTTCGCGTCCTGGGACGACACGTAGACGAAGTCCACCGCCGAGGCGTCCTCCCACAGCTGGGCGCCGCTGGCCATCGCGCTCACGACGTCGGCGTACCGGCTGCCGAACTTCGTGCTGACGCAGTAGGTCAGGTTGCGCACCTGGCTCGCCGACCACTTGTCGTCGACGCCGCCGACGGTGTTGACGATGAGGCCGTCCTCCATGGCCTCCTCCGAACCGTGGACCATGCGGTCGTAGTAGGCCTTGAGCTCGCCGGTGGTGGCGATCGGCTCGTCGCCGTTGACGATGTACTGCTTGTCCGCGTCCTGGTAGGCCGTGGCCTGGTACTCCGAGAACGACGGGATCTCCGTGTCCGTGGCGGCCAGTGCCGGTGAGGCGAGGGCCGCGCCGAGAAGTGCCGAGGTGCCGAGGGCGATCGCCCCGAGTCGACTGCGCTGCATCGTGATTGTTCTCCTTGATGGGGGATGTGGGCACACGCCATCTCGGAGTCTTTGAAATGGATCGACCGAGGTCGAACCGATGGTGAGCACGAAGTTCCCGAGACCAGTGCGCTGCCGCTGAACCTCGCCCATGACCGACCGGTCTGCAAAGGGCTCCTTCCGTAAAACCTTCCGCGACCCACGGTCGTGAGCGTGCGCGCAGCCTCCCTAGGGTGGTCTCGTGCGCATCGCCACCTGGAACGTCAACTCCCTCCGCTCCCGCATCGACCGCGTCGAGGCGTTCGTGCAGCGCCACGACATCGACGTGCTCGCACTGCAGGAGACCAAGGCCCGCGAGGACCAGCTGCCGCTGATGGGGCTGCAGGCCCTCGGCTACGACATCGCGGTCGCCGGGCTCAACCAGTGGAACGGCGTCGCGCTGCTCTCCCGCGTCGGCCTGGACGACGTGCAGGTCGGCTTCGAAGGGATGCCGACGTGGGGCGACCCGGCGGCCGAGGAGGCCCGCGCGATCGCCGCGACCTGCGACGGCGTACGGATCTGGTCGCTCTACGTGCCGAACGGCCGCAAGCCCGACGACCCGCACTACGCCTACAAGCTCGACTGGCTCGCGAGCCTGCGCGAGAGCGCGCGTGGCTGGCTCGACACCCCGACCGCGATGGTCGGCGACTGGAACATCTGCCCGACCGACGACGACGTCTTCGACCCGGCGCAGTTCCAGAAGTCGACCCACGTCACACCGCCGGAGCGCGCCGCGTTCCAGGGCTTCCTCGACGACGGGTACGCCGAGGTGACCCGCGCGCACGCCCCCGGCTACACCTACTGGGACTACTACCGCCAGCGCTTCGAGCGCGACCGCGGGCTCAAGATCGACTTCGTGGTGGCGTCCCCGTCACTGGCCTCGCGGGTCACCGGCGCCTTCATCGACAAGGACGAGCGCGACCCGGCGCAGGGCACCGGCTCGCCGTCCGACCACGCACCGGTCGTCGTGGATCTCAGCTGACCGGCACCTGTTCCGGCGTCGCCGCCGGAGTCGGCACCCGCCGGATGGCGTACGACATCAGGCCCGCGACCGCACAGAGCCCGGCAGCGGCGTAGAACGCCGGGTCGTAGCCGCCGGTGACGTCGCGGACGACGCCCGCGCCGGTGGCGGCGACGGCCGCGCCGATCTGGTGGCTCGCGAAGACCCAGCCGAAGACGATCGGCCCGACCCCTCCCCCAAAGTGCTCGCGGCACAGCGCGACCGTCGGCGGCACGGTCGCCACCCAGTCGAGGCCGTAGACGATGATGAAGACCCACATGCTCGGCGCCACGTGCGGCGCCATCAGCGCCGGCAGCGTCATCAGGCCGACGCCCCGCAGGACGTAGTAGCCGACGAGCAGCAGCCGCGGGTCGACCTTGTCGGTGAGCCAGCCCGACGCGATCGTGCCGACGACGTCGAAGATGCCGACCACGGCGAGCAGTGACGCTGCCGTGGTGGCGGGCATCCCGTGGTCGTGCGCCGCCGGCACGAAGTGGGTGGCGATCAGGCCGTTGGTGGTCATCCCGCAGATCGCGAACCCGCCGGACAGCAGCCAGAACGTACGACTCCGCGCAGCATCGCGGAGCACCCCGAGCGCCCGGCCGGCGCTCGACCCGACCTGCTGGTGCGGCGGCGGCCCGGGGTCGGCGTCGGTGGCCCCGAGGGCCCGCAGACCCATGTCGGCCGGGTGGTTGCGCAGGAAGAGCAGGACCAGGGGGATGACGGCGAGGGACGCGAGGGCGGCCAGCAGCGCCGCCGTACGCCAGCCGTGGTTGGTGGCGAGCCATGCGACGACCGGCAGGAAGATCAGCTGGCCGGTGGCGTTGCCGGCGGTGAGGATGCCGCTGACCAGGCCGCGGCGGGCGACGAACCACCGGCTGGTGATGGTGGCGACGAAGGCCATCGACATCGAGCCGGTGCCCAGTCCGACCAGCAGGCCCCAGCACAGGATCAGCTGCCACGGCTCGGTCATGAACACCGTCAGGCCGCTGCCGACGGAGACCATGACGAGCGCGAACGTGACCACCGGACGCACCCCGAAGCGATCCATCAGGGCGGCGGCGAACGGGGACATCAGGCCGAAGAGCATGAGGTTGAGCGACACGGCGGACCCGATCAGGCCGTGCGACCAGCCGAACTCGTCGTGCAGCGGCTCGATCAGCACGCCGGGCACCGAGCGGAAGGCCGCGGCGCCGACGAGGGTCACGAAGGCCACGGCGGCGACGACCCACGCCCAGTGCAAGCCCTCAGGACGCTCGTCGTGTCCCGGGGAGGTGGGCGCGCCTGCGCTCGTCGTCGTCACCGGGCCAGCCTCTCGCACGCAGGGACTTCTAAACGAGTGGCAGAATTGTCAACATGTGCAAGGATTCGGCCATGCCTCCCGAGTCGTCCACACCGGTCCCGCACCGCGTCGTCGTGCTCGCGATCCCGCCGGTGATCGGCTACGACCTCACCATCCCGCCGCAGGTGCTCGGCGAGGCGTTCGACGAGGACGGCCACCCGCTCTACGACGTCCAGGTCGTGTCGCTCGACGGCGGTCCGGTGGCGGCCACCCGTGGCTACGCGATCGCCCCGTCGGCCGGCATCGAGGCGCTCGCCACGGCGCAGACCGTCATCGTCCCGGGCACCCAGATCGCCGGTCCGCGGCGCGAGGGCACGCTGCCCGACGACCTGCGTGCGGCGCTCGCGACAGTCCCGGCCGGGGCACGCTGGGTCTCGATCTGCACCGGCGCCTTCGTCCTCGCGGCCGCCGGGATCCTCGACGGCCACCGAGCCACGACGCACTGGAAGTACGCCGACGACTTCCGCCGCCTCTACCCCGCGGCGGCGGTCGATGAGGACGTCCTCTTCACCGACGACGGACGGGTGCTGACCTCGGCCGGGCTGAGCGCCGGCATCGACCTCTGCCTCCACCTCGTGCGCACCGACCACGGCACCGCGGTCGCGAACGCGGTCGCGCGGCACATGGTCGTCCCGCCGTGGCGCGACGGCGGGCAGGCGCAGTTCATCGAGCGGCAGGTGCCGCGGCGCTCGGACGAGTCGACGAGCGACGTACGTGCGTGGGCGCAGGCCCACCTCCACCAGCCGCTCGACGTGACCACGCTCGCGCGCCGGTCGTCGATGAGCGTGCGCACCTTCACCCGTCGCTTCCGCGAGGAGACCGGCCAGTCCCCCGGTGCCTGGGTCACCCAGCAGCGGGTCCGCCACGCGCAGCACCTGCTCGAGGCCACCGACCTGCCGGTCGACCAGGTCGCGACCCGTGCCGGGATGGGCACCGCCGCGTCGCTGCGCCAGCACCTCCGGACGAGCGTCGGCGTCTCGCCGTCGGCCTACCGGCGTACGTTCCGGGGCGCCTCGACCTCGGCGTAGTCCAGTGACCTCTGGCTGTCCGGCCGGGGTAGTCCAGTGACGGATGGCTGCGAACTTCGGTCCGCCACAGCCAATTCTCACTGGACTACCCCGGTCGGCCGCGAGGTCCCCCACGCTGTCGGTGGGCCCGGCCATGCTGGATCCATGGACACCTTCCCCCTGCTGCTCACCCTGGCGCTGGTCCTCGCCGTCGGCCTCGGTCTCGGCACCCTGATCGGCGTGCTGTGGTCGCGCAGCCGCCCCGAGGACGACGTCGCCGTGGCCGCGCTCCAGCAGCGCGTCGCCGACCACGCCGTCGTCCAGGACGGGCTCGAGCGCCTGCAGGACCAGCTCAGCGACCTCGCCCACGACCGGGTGGCGTGGCAGGCGCAGCTGCACCAGCAGGTGGCCGACGTTCGCCTCTCGACCGACACGCTCCGCCGCGAGACCAGCACGCTGGCCGCCGCCCTGCGCAAGCCGCAGGTGCGCGGGCAGTGGGGCGAGCTCCACCTGCGCCGCACGGTCGAGCTGGCCGGTCTGGTGGACCGCTGCGACTTCGCCGAGCAGGTGCGCCTCGACGACGGCCGGCTGCGGCCAGACCTCGTGGTGTCGCTGGCGGGCGGACGGACGATCGCCGTGGACGCGAAGGCCCCGCTGGCGGCGTTCCTCGACCTGACCGGCACCGACGACCCGGCCGAGCACGACGCCGCGATGGTCCGTCTCGGTGAGCACGTGCGCAAGCACGTGGCCGACCTCGGGTCGCGCCGCTACTGGGAGGCGCTGGCCGGGACGCCCGAGTTCGTCGTGCTGTTCCTGCCGGGCGAGGCCATCCTCCAGGCCGCACTGCAGGCGGTGCCCGACCTCGTCGAGCAGGCCGCCGCGCGCAACGTCGTGCTCGCGACGCCGTCCACCCTCATCGCGCTGCTGCGCACCGTCGCCCAGGGCTGGCAGCACGAGCTGCTCAACGCCCAGGCCCACGAGGTGCAGCGACTCGGCCAGGAGCTCCACGCCAGGCTCGGCTCGATGGCCGGCCACCTCGACCGGGTCGGACGGTCACTGGGCGCCAGCGTGGCGGCGTACAACCAGGCGATGGGCTCGCTCGAGGGACGCGTCCTGGTGTCCGCGCGGCGCTTCTCCGAGATGGGCGTGACGTCGGAGCCGCTGGAGGCTCCCCGCCAGGTCGAGGCGGTCCCGCGGTCCCCCGCCGCCCCCGAGCTGACCGTCCTCGACGGCGTTCCGACCGCCCTCGACGACCCGACGATCGACGAGCTGCTCGCCGAGCAGGCCACCCCGGAGCCGGTGGACCACCCGGCGCGCCGCGTGGAGGGTGCGTGAGGTGCGCCCTAGGTTGAGCCTCGTGAACCAGGCCGAGGCGTTCTGGGAGGTCGGGCGCGAGCCGGGCCGCCAGGTGGTGTCGCTCGGAGTCGCCGTCACCCTGACCGCGGTCAGCATCGATGTGCTGCTCGTCGGCCGGCTGTCGATCTTCTTCGACCTGTGCTTCATCGTGCTGTGCCTCGGCCTGGCCGCGCTCGTGCGCCGCCGCGACTTCTACCTGGTCGCGCTGCTGCCGCCGTTCCTGATGACGCTGGTCTTCGCCTTCGTCGCGCTGGTCGCCCGCGATGCGATCGCCGACCCGGCCGACAGCCTGCTGCAGGCGCTCGTCTCGGGGGTGGCCACGCACGGCGTCGCCCTCTTCCTCGGCTACGCCCTCTGCCTGGGCTGGCTCGCCTGGCGGCTGCACCGCGAGGGCGAGGCCGACATCGCGACCGAGCTCAGCCGCGAGCTGTCACGCCCGGCCTGAGCCGGATCCGGCTGGGGGTCACTCCTCGAAGCGCGACACGTCGCCCGCCCCGTGGCGTACGACGACGGGCTGGGCCTCCGACCAGTCGATCACCGAGGTGGGCTCGGCGGTGACCTCGCCCGACTCGACGACGATGTCGACGGAGTGGTCGAGGTCCTCCTTGATCTCCCAGCCCATGGTCCGCGCCTCGGTCTCGCCGGGCAGGATCAGGGTGCTGGTGAGGATCGGCTCGCCGAGCTCCTCGAGCAGCGCGCACACCAGCGCGTGGTCGGGGATCCGAACGCCGACCGTGCGCTTCTTGGGGTGCATCAGCCGCTTCGGGACCTCGCCGGTGGCCGGGAGGATGAAGGTGTACGGCCCGGGCGTCGCGGCCTTGATCGCACGGAACGCGTAGTTCTCCACGTGCACGAACTGCCCGAGCTGGGCGAAGTCCTTGCACATCAGCGTGAAGTGGTGGCGGTCGTCGAGCTCGCGGATCTTCAGGATCCGGTCACGCCCCGCTCGGTTGCCGAGCTGGGCGCCCAGCGCGTAGCCGGAGTCGGTCGGGTAGGCGATCAGCTCGTCGTTGCGGAGCGCGTCGACGACCTGGGTGACCAGCCGCGGCTGCGGGTTGTCGGGGTGGATGTCGACGAAGCGAGCCATCTCTCGGCCCCTCAGCCCTGCTGGGCGGCGCGGAGGTCGCGGCGCAGCTCGGGCGGAAGGGCGAAGATCAGCGACTCCTCGGCCGAGTGCACGGCCTTCGCGTCGGGGTAGCCACGCTCGGAGAGGAAGGCGAGCACGCCGTCGACGAGGTCCTCCGGCACCGACGCGCCGGAGGTCACCGACACGGTCTCGACGCCGTCGAGCCAGGCCTCGTCGATCTCGGTGTGGTCGTCCACGAGGTACGACGCCTTGGCGCCGGCCTCGAGGGCCACCTCGACCAGGCGGACCGAGTTGGAGGAGTTGCGCGAGCCCACCACGATCACCAGGTCCGCGGACGGCGAGATCTCCTTGACCGCGAGCTGGCGGTTCTGCGTGGCGTAGCAGATGTCGTCGCTCGGCGGGTCGAGCAGCAGCGGGAACTTCTCGCGGATCGCGGCGACCGTCTCCAGCGTCTCGTCGACGCTCAGCGTGGTCTGCGACAGCCAGGCGACCTTCGCGGGATCGCGTACGACGATCCCGGCCACGTCGGCCGGGCTCTGCACCAGCTGGATGTGGTCGGGCGCCTCGCCCGCGGTGCCCTCGACCTCCTCGTGCCCCTCGTGCCCGATGAGCAGGATGTCGTAGTCGTCGCTCGCGAAGCGGCGCGCCTCGTGGTGGACCTTGGTGACGAGCGGGCAGGTGGCGTCGATGGTCTTGAGCCCGCGCTCGGCGGCCTGCTCGTGCACCGCCGGGGAGACGCCATGGGCGGAGAAGACGACGGTGCGGCCCTCGGGGACCTCGTCGAGCTCCTCGACGAAGATCGCGCCGCGCGACTCGAGGTTCGCCACGACGTGCTTGTTGTGCACGATCTGCTTGCGGACGTAGACCGGCGCACCGTAGAGGTCGAGCGCCTTCTCGACGGTGATGACGGCACGGTCCACGCCGGCGCAGTAGCCGCGGGGGGCGGCGAGCAGCACGTTCTTGGCGCTCTCGGGGTCGAGGACCGGGGGCAGGCCGAGGTCTGTCATGGGCACAAGTCTACGGGCGTGTCCGTGCCCTCCCCTATCCTCGCCGCGTGCCCTCCCTCCGCGACGCGACGCTCGAGCAACCGGCGCCCGTGCGCGCGGTCGCCAACGCGGTCACGCAGTGGATCGACAAGCTCGGCAGCGTGTGGGTCGAGGGCCAGATCGCGCAGGTCAACCGGCGTCCGGGCGTCAACACGGTCTTCATGACGCTGCGCGACACCGTGGCCGACATCTCGGTCACGCTCACCTGCCAGCGATCACTCTTCGACTCGATGAATCCACCCCTCGTCGAGGGCGCGAGCGTCGTGGTCCACGCGCGGCCGAGCTTCTACCCCAACCGCGGCTCGTTCTCGCTCGCCGCCCGCGAGATCCGGATGGTCGGCCTCGGCGAGCTGCTCGCCCGGATGGAGCGCCGGCGCCAGCTGCTGGCCGCCGAGGGCCTCTTCGCGCCCGAGCTCAAGCGCGACCTGCCCTTCCTGCCCGGTCGCGTCGGCCTGGTGACCGCGCCCAACAGCGCCGCGGAGCGCGACGTGCTGGAGAACGCCCGGCGCCGCTGGCCAGCGGTGCAGTTCGAGGTGGCCTACGCCGCCATGCAGGGCACCCGCTCGGCCGCCGAGGTGATGGAGGCGCTCGACAGGCTCGAGCGCAACCCCGACGTGGACGTCATCGTCGTCGCCCGCGGCGGCGGCTCGATCGAGGACCTGCTGCCCTTCTCCGACGAGGCCCTGATCCGCGCCGTGCACGGCATGCGCACTCCCGTCGTCTCCGCCATCGGCCACGAGCCCGACCAGCCCCTGCTCGACCTCGTCGCCGACGTCCGCGCCTCGACACCGACCGACGCCGCGAAGCTCGTCGTGCCCGACATGGCCGAGGAGGCCCACGGCGTGACGTGGGCGCGTGACCGCCTGCGCCAGGTGATCCGGCAACGCATCGCCCGCGAGCAGGAGTGGCTCGGGCAGGTGCGCTCCCGACCGGCGATGGCCGACCCGCGCAACCTGCTCACCGCGCGGACCGATGAGCTCGACGAGCTGCTGGCGCGTGCCCGTCGTACGCTCTCGCACCGCCTCGACCGCGCCGCCGACGACATCGGCCACCAGCGCGCCCGCGCCCAGGCGCTGTCGCCGCTCGCGACGCTGCAACGTGGGTACGCCGTCCTGCAGGACGCCCACGGGCACGTCGTCACCTCCGTCGCGGAGGCGGCGGTCGGTGCCGTGGTGTCCGTGCGGGTCGCCGACGGCCGGATCCACGCCACGACGGACCGCATCGAAAAAGCATCCCTGGTCGGAGAGGACCCCCATGCCTGACGCAGCCACCCCCCAGCAGCTCAGCTACGAAGAGGCCCGCGAGGAGCTCATCGAGGTGGTGCGCACCCTCGAGGCCGGCGGCACGACCCTCGAGGAGTCGCTCGCGCTGTGGGAGCGCGGCGAGGCGCTGGCGAAGGTCTGCCAGGAATGGCTCGACGGAGCGCGCAAGCGGCTCGACGAGGCCATCGGCCCCGACGCCGACTGACCGCTGGTCGAGGAGGGACGAAGTCCCGTCACGAGACCGGTCAGCGCGTGAGCAGCCCGAGGTAGGCCTCGATGTCGGCGATGGGAGCCGAGCCGTAGACGAGCACCGCCTCGTCCCCCACCTCGGTCGACCACCCGTGGTCGCCGCCCGAGTCCGACCAGGTCTGCCAGGTGTCGGTGATCTCGGAGTCGACGCTCGCGTCGTCGCCGGCCTCGGCCTTCTCATCGACGTACTGCTCGACGAGCGCGTCGACCGACGCGTCCTGCTGGCGGATGCCGACGAAGTCGCCCTCGTCGGTGAGCACCCCGAGGCCCCAGCGCGGATCGTCGCCGGCCCGCAGGTCGACGCTGGTCGCGACCCACCCGGCCGGGAGCTCGCGGGGGCGGACGACCTGCAGTCCCGCCTGGTCGGCGAGCTCGACGCTCTCCTGCCAGTCGACCGGGACCGGGGTGTCGTCGGTGTCGGTGCGGAACAGTCCCCGCCACGCCACGAAGGCCACCACGAAGAGCACGGTGACGATCAGGGCGCCGGTCATGCCGCCGAAGGAGCGGTTGTACCTGCTCGGCTGCCCTCCCTGCCCACTCACGTGACCCATCCTCCCAGTCACCCCCAGCCCCTGTAACGCCGGGTTAGTTGCTGTACCCACCCCCGAGGAACCTGGTGGGTACAAGCACTAACCCGGCGTTACAGCGGGACTGGCCGACGGCTGCGTGTTCCGCAGGAACGGCGACCACAGGCGCAAACACCCGCACGTGCGGCATACTTTCCCCGTGATCACGTACCGACTCGCGGAAGCAGCGGAGATCCTGGCGGTCAGCGACGACACCGTACGCCGCTGGGTCGACACCGGGCGCCTCCCGTCCCAGCGCACCGAGGGCCGCGCGACCGTCTCGGGGGCCGACCTCGCGGAGTTCGCCGAGCACCTGGTCGAGTCGGGCGAGGTCGCGGAGCGAGACCGCACCCGCGCCAGGACGGTCAGCGCGCGCAACCGGATGAGCGGGATCGTCACGCGGGTCAAGCGCGACCACGTGATGGCCCAGGTCGAGATGATCTGCGGCCCCTACCGGGTCGTGTCGCTGATGAGCAGCGACGCGGCGGACGAGCTCGGCCTCGAGCCGGGCGTACGCGCCATCGCGAGCGTCAAGTCCACCAACGTCGTCGTGGAGGTCCCGAAGTGAGGCGCCACCTGGCCGCCCTCGTCCTCGCCCTGCCGCTGGCCGCCTGCGCGGGTGACGACGGGGGCGCGACAGACCGGCTCACGGTGCTCGCCGCCGCGTCGCTGACAGACGTGTTCGAGGAGCTGGCGACCGGCTTCGAGGAGGAGCACGACGTCGACGTGACGTTCTCCTTCGGATCAAGCACCGACCTCGCGGAACAGGTGGCCGACGGCGCGCCGGGCGACGTCCTGGCCACGGCCGACGAGACCTCGATGGGCCTGGCGGAGAACGCGGGCGTCACCGGGGAGGTCGAGACCTTCGCCACCAACGTCCTGACGATCGTCGTCCCGGCCGACAACCCCGCCGGCATCGAGTCCCTCGACGACCTCGAGGGGTCGACGTGGGTGCGCTGCGCCGACGAGGTGCCCTGCGGCAAGGTCGCGCTGGCCGTCCTCGACGCCACCGGCATCACCGCGGAGCCCGCGAGCCTCGAGGAGGACGTCCGCGCCACCCTGGACAAGGTCGTCTCGGGTGAGGCCGACGCCGGCCTGGTCTACGCGAGCGACGCCGTGGCCGTGGGCGACGACGTCGAGGCGGTCGAGATCCCGGGGGCCAACGACGCCCTCACGTCCTACTACGCCACGACGCTGGACCAGTCGGAGAACCCCGACCTGGCCGCAGACTGGGTCGAGTGGGTGACGTCGGACGAGGGTCGGACGATCCTCGCGGACGCCGGCTTCGGCAGCCCATGAGGAGCTGGCCGTGAGGGACCGGCTCGGCAGGCCGCCCGCACTCCTGATGGTGCCGGCGGCCCTGGCCGCACTGCTCCTCCTCGTCCCGCTGGTGGCGATGGTCGCCAGCACGAGCTGGGCCGACCTCCCCGGCCACCTCACGTCGGAGGTCGCGCTCGATGCGCTCCGGCTCTCGCTCGTCACCTCGACCGTCGCGATCGTGTTCTGCCTGCTGCTCGGCCTGCCGCTGGCGTGGCTGCTCGCCCGGGTCGACTTCCGCGGACGCGGCGCCCTGCGCGCGCTGGTCACGGTGCCGCTCGTGCTCCCGCCGGTGGTCGCCGGCATCGCCCTGCGCAGCGCCTTCGGCCGCACCGGCCTGCTCGGCGAGCCGCTGCTCGACTGGACGGGGTTCGCGTTCCCCTTCACGACGTACGGCGTGGTGCTGGCGCACGTGTTCGTCTCGATGCCCTTCGTGGTGATCGCCATCGAGGGCGCCCTGCGGTCCGCGGATCCGAGGTACGACGACGCCGCCGCCACGCTCGGCGCCACCCGCTGGACGACGTTCCGACGGGTCACCGTGCCGCTCGCGCTGCCCGGCGTCGTCGCCGGGACCGTGCTGGGCTGGGCACGCTCCCTCGGCGAGTTCGGCGCGACGATCACCTTCAACGGCAACTACCCCGGCACCACCCAGACGATGCCGACGCTGATCTACGTCACCCGGCAGGCCGACCAGGACGCCGCGCTCTCGCTGAGCCTGGTGATGCTGGTCGTCTCCATCGGCGTGCTCATCGCGCTGCGCGACCACTGGCTGGGCACGCCGTGACCGCCCAGCTCGTGGCCGACCTCGAGGTGGCCGACCGGGTGCGGGCAGCCTTCACCGCCGAGCCCGGCGAGGTGCTGGCGGTCATCGGTCCCAACGGCGCCGGCAAGAGCAGCCTGCTCCACGCGATCGCGGGGCTCGTCGACGTACGCGGTTCGGCGCGGCTCGGCGGCACCGAGCTGCTCGCCACGCCCGTCCGCGAGCGTCGGGTGGGGCTGGTCTTCCAGGGCCAGCTGCTCTTCCCCCACCTCACCGCGCTCGACAACGTCGCGTTCGGCCGTCGCTCGCGGGGGGAGGACCGTCGCCGGGCGGAGGCCGTCGCCCGTGACTGGCTGGAGCGCTTCGGCATCGCCGAGCTCGCCGACCGCAAGCCGCGCGAGCTGTCCGGCGGCCAGGCCCAGCGCGTCGCCATCGCCCGTGCCCTGGCCACCGACCCCGACGTCCTCCTGCTCGACGAGCCCTTCACCGGTCTCGACGTCTCCGTGCAGATGGCGCTGCGCATCGAGCTCGGCCGGCACCTGCGCGACTTCCCGGGCATCGCGCTGCTCGTCACCCACGACGCGATCGACGCGCTCACCCTCGCCGACCGGGTGCTGGTCCTCGACGGCGGCCGGGTGGCGCAGGTCGGCCCGCCGGCCGAGGTCGCCGCCGAGCCGCGCACACCGCACGTCGCCCGGCTCGTCGGGCTCAACCTCGTGCCCGACGGTGACGACCTGATCTCGTTCACCCCCGACGCGGTGACGGTGTCGCTGGCCGAGCCCGAGGGTTCGTCACGGCTGCGCTGGCGCGGCCCGATCGCGACCCTCGCGCCGCACGGCGACGCCGTACGACTCCTGGTGCACGCCTCCCCCGACCTGCTCGCCGACGTGACACCGGCGGCCGCCACCGAGCTCGAGCTGGTGCCCGGCCAGGAGGTCTGGCTGTCGGCCAAGGCGACGGCCGTCAGCCGGTACGGGGCGCGGGAAGCGGGCCGTTAACCTGTGCGCCATGAGCGCCCCGCAGCCCGAACGCAACCTCGCCCTCGAGCTCGTACGCGTCACCGAGGCCGCGGCCATGGCTGCCGGCCGGTGGGTCGGTCGCGGCGACAAGAACGACGCGGACGGCGTCGCGGTCGAGGCGATGCGCTACATGATCGCCACCGTCGAGATGCGCGGCACGGTGGTGATCGGCGAGGGCGAGAAGGACAACGCGCCGATGCTCTTCAACGGCGAGGAGGTCGGCGACGGCACGGGGCCGGAGTGCGACGTCGCCGTGGACCCGATCGACGGCACCACCCTCACCGCCAAGGGCATGAGCAACGCGGTCTCGGTGCTCGCCGTGTCGCCACGCGGCTCGATGTACGACCCCAGCGCCGTCTTCTACATGGACAAGCTTGCCACCGGGCCGGAGGCCGCCGACCACGTCGACATCCGGCTGCCGGTGAAGGAGAACATCGCCCGCGTCGCCAAGGCCAAGGGCCTCTCGATCCACGACGTCACGGTCGTCCTGCTCGACCGCCCGCGCCACGCGAGGCTCGTGGAGGAGATCCGCGAGACCGGGGCGCGCATCAAGTACATCACCGACGGTGACGTCGCCGGCGCGATCATGGCGGCCCGGCCCGACACCGGTGTCGACCTGATGCTCGGCGTCGGCGGCACCCCCGAGGGCATCATCACGGCCTGTGCGATGAAGTGCATCGGCGGCAAGATCCAGGGCCAGCTGTGGCCGCAGGACGACGACGAGCGGCAGCGCGCGCTCGACGCCGGCCACAACCTCGACCGCGACTTCGTGCTGGGCACCGACGACCTCGTGACCGGCGACGACGCGTTCTTCGTGGCCACCGGGATCACCGACGGCGAGCTGATGCGGGGCGTGCGCTACCGGGGCGACCACGTCGTGACGCACTCGCTGGTGATGCGCTCGCGCAGCGGCACGGTCCGCTCGATCACCGCCGAGCACCAGCTCTCGAAGCTACGCAATCTCTCCACGATCGACTTCGACAACTGACGCGACCACTGGGCGCAGCGCCGCCGACACGACAGCGATGACGGCGGGGTCGAACGCCATGCCCACGTGGGACGAGCGCACCTCGACGGCCCGGGCGACCGGGTCGATGCAGGCCCGCCAGTCGACGATGCCGTCGCGCCGGGAGTAGATCGCGGTGAAGTCGACGTCGGCCGGCAGCTCGGCGCGGGCCTGGGCGAAGCTCTCCTGGGCACAGTGCCCGGCGACGCAGTCCTCGGCCATCACGTTGCGCACGCCGGCGCGGTTGAGCCGCACCAGCAGGTCGACGCTGCGGGCCAGCGACATGTGGTGGGCCCCGGGTGCGAGCATCGGGCTGCCCATCGTGACGATGCCGGCGACCAGGTCGGGGCGACGGGCCGCGACGCCGCGGGCGAGCATCCCGCCGAGGCTGTGCCCGACGATCCGCACGCGCGAGCCGCGGCGCTGGGTGATCTCCTCCAGCCGCTCCTCGAGCTGCGTCGCCGCGGTGAGCGTGCACCCGATGTTGGCGCGGATGTCAGCGCGATAGGTGCGGAAGCCCTGGTGGCGCAGCGACCTGCTCATCGGGCCCAGCGAGGAGTCGCCGGCCATGAAGCCCGGCACGAGCAGCACCGGCTCGCTCGTCCGGACGGGGCGCGAGCCATAGGGCGTACGACGTCGCGCACCGCGCGCGGTGAAGGCCTGCACGGCGTACCGACCGGCCTCGGTGAGGACCGATCCCTCGCGCAGCACGGCCGCCGCGGAGGGCTGCGAAAAGCCCTCCGGCGTCAGGAATGCCGCCATTGTGCGCTGGGTCACAGTCATCGAACCTAGCCCAGACCCCTTGTGGAATGGGGGACATCCCCCACATTCCGTTTTCCCGGAGGCCCTTGTCGTGTTCACTGGAGCCATGCCCACTCGTCGAGACACCACCGAGGCGCCCGTCGGCTCCGACGAGCTCGTCGCGCCCGTCGGCAACGAGGTCGAGCTGTGCTACCAGACCTTCGGCGACCCCGCGGACGAGCCGCTGCTGCTCGTGATGGGCCTCGGTGGACCGATGACGTGGTGGGACACCGAGCTCTGCGTGATGCTCGCGGACGCGGGTTTCTACGTCGTGCGCTACGACAACCGCGACACCGGCCGCTCCACGCGGATCCGCGCGCGGGTCAAGCGCAACCACCTCGTCCGGGCCTTCGGCGGCGGCAAGGTCAAGGCGCCCTACAGCATGGGCGACCTCGCCGGCGATGCCGTCGCGCTGATGGACCACCTCGGCCTCGAGTCGGCGCACGTCGCCGGCATCTCGATGGGCGGAATGATCGCGCAGACCGTCGCGGTCGAGCACCCGAAGCGGGTGCGGTCGCTGACGAGCATCATGTCGACGACCGGGAAGCGCTCCGTGGGATGGCAGGACCCGCGCCTGATCCCGGCGCTCATCGCTCCGCGCAAGCCGGGCCGCGAGTCCTACGTCACCACCAGCGTCGCCCTATGGGACGTCATCGGCTCCCCCGGCTACCCCGCCGACCGTGACCGGCTCACCGTCCGTGCCGGCGAGACCTTCGACCGCGGCTACAGCGCCAGCGGCGTGATGCGCCAGATGATGGCGATCCTCCAGCAGCCCGACCGCACCCAACGGCTGCGCAGCCTCCGCGTCCCGGCGCTCGTCGTGCACGGGATGGCCGACAAGATGGTGCACGTCAGCGGCGGCCGGTCCACCGCGGCCGCGATCCCCGGCGCCGAGCTCGTGCTGATCGACGGGATGGGCCACGACCTGCCCCCCGCGCTCTTCGAGACGCTCGTCGAGGCGATCGTGCGGACGGCCGACCGGGCTTCGTGATCCCCGGCTGACCGGCTCTCGCTGAACTTGTCAGGCCTTGCACGGGCCGACATGTTCAGTGACCCCCGGCTGACCGGGGATCACTGGAAGAAGGTCACACCCGCCGGGCGCCGGCCTCGGCGGAGGCGGTGAAGAGCGACGGCTCGCCGAAGCCCGCGTCGGCGAAGGCACGGCGTACGGCGTCGCCCGCCGCCTCGACGTCGCCCTCGGGCAGCAGCCCGATCACGCAGCCGCCGAACCCGCCGCCGGTCATCCGCGCGCCGAGCGCGCCGGCCGACAGCAGCGCGTCGACCGCCGTGTCGACCTCGGGCACGGTGATCCGGAAGTCGTCGCGCATCGAGCGGTGCGAGGCGGTCAGGGCCTGGCCGATGTCGGGCAGCCGGCCCTCGTCCAGCAGGCGGGCGACGGCGAGGACGCGCTCGTCCTCGGTCACCACGTGGCGGACGTAGCGACGCAGCTCGTCGTCGTCGAGCCGGCCGAGCGCGTCGGCGAGGCCCTCGCCCGACACGTCGCGCAGCGCGGGGACACCCAGGATCCGGGCGGCCTCCTCGCAGCCCCGCCGGCGAGCGCCGTACTCGCCGTCGGAGTGCTTGTGCGGCGCCCTGGTGTCGGCGACGAGGACGGACAGCCCGTGTCCGGCGAGGTCGAGCGGGACGGGGCGCGTGTCGTGGCTCCGCATGTCGCACAGCAGCACGTGACCGGCCTCGCCGCGCAGGCTCACGAGCTGGTCCATGCCTCCGGTCGGCGCACCGACGGCGTCGTTCTCGACGTCCCGGGTCAGCGCGAAGACAGCGTCGTCGTCGAGGTCGAGCCCGAGGTGGTCGCCCACCGCGCGCACCACGGAGCAGACCAGGGCGGCCGACGACGAGAGCCCGGCTCCCGTCGGCACGTCGGAGTCCACCGTGACCTCGAGCGGCGGCACGTCGATCCCCCGGTCGGTGAGCAGCCAGAGCGCGCCCAGCACGTAGCGCGTCCACTCCGGCACGGCGTCGGCCCCGGCCAGCCCCGAGCGGCGTACGACGACGGGCTCGGGCTCCTGCGCGGACCGGACCGACCAGTCCTGCGCCGCTTGCGACACCGTCGCCGTGCACCCCACCGCGAGCGCGAAGGGCAGCACGAAACCGTCGTTGTAGTCAGTGTGCTCGCCGATCAGGTTGATGCGTCCGGGCGCGAACCAGCTCGTCACAACAAGGCCGTCCGTTCGATGTTCATGGGGGTGAGACGCGGTTGCCAAACCCTAGCGGCACCCGCTAGACCAGTGGTCCACGTCACACAGGAGGAGAGCGCATGGAAACCCGATCATCGACCGGGTCCCGGCTGCGCCCCAGGTCCCGACGCGCGGCAGGATCTGTGGCCGCACTGGCGCTCGCCAGCAGCCTCCTGGCTGCGTGCGGTGGGGACGGTGGCAAGCCGGAGCTCGTCTGGTACATCAACCCCGACAGCGGTGGGCAGGACGCCGTCGCCGAAAAGTGCTCGACCGACGACTACACGATCTCGACCCAGGTCCTGCCGCAGGACGCCGGCCAGCAGCGCATCCAGCTCGCCCGTCGGCTCGCGGCCAAGGACCCCTCGATCGACCTCATGTCGATCGACCCGCCGTTCACGGCAGAGTTCGCCGACGCGGGCTTCCTCGCCGAGGTGCCGCAGGACGCCAAGACGCAGCTCGAGGAGCAGGGCACGTTCAAGGGCGCCCTGGACGCGGCCACGTGGAACGACCAGCTGGTCGTCTTCCCGTTCTGGTCCAACACCCAGGTCCTCTGGTACCGCAAGTCCTTCGTCGACAAGGCCGGCATCGACATGTCGCAGCCGGTGACGTGGGACCAGATCATCGACGCCGCCAGCGAGAACGACGGCAAGGTGGCCGTGCAGGCCAACAAGTACGAGGGCTACGTCGTGTGGATCAACGCCCTCGTCGAGGGTGCCGGCGGCACGATCCTGGAGAACCCCGAAGAGGGTGTCGACGCCGACATCACCCTCGGCGACGAGGCCGGCAAGCAGGCCGCGGGCATCATCGAGAAGCTCGCCACCTCCGAGGCCGCACCCGCGGACCTGAGCGTCTCCAACGAAGGCACCGCGGGTTCGACCTTCGGGTCCGACCAGGGCTCCTTCCTGGTCAACTGGACCTACATCTTCAAGAACTACGACGAGACCGCGCCCGACGTCGCCGAGGACATCGGCTACACCCGCTACCCGCAGACGGTCGAGGGCGAGGAGTCCCGCCCGCCCTACGGCGGCATCGGGATCGGCGTCAGCGCCTACTCCGACGAGCAGGAGCTCGCGCTCGAGGCGGCGCAGTGCCTGGTCAGCCCGGAGAGCCAGGGCATCAACGCCGACCTGACCGGCAACATGCCGGCCAGCACGCAGGGATACGACTACCCGAAGCTGAAGGAGCAGTACCCCGCCGACCTCCTGGAGCTCTTCCAGACCAGCGTCGACGCAGCTGCCCCGCGCACCGTGACTCCCTACTGGAGCGACGTGTCGGGATCGATCCAGAACATCTGGCACCCGCCGCGGTCGGTCAACGACGACACACCCGGGCGGTCCACCACGTTCATCGAGGACGTCCTGAAGGGCGGTGACCTGCTGTGACCGCGACCGTGGCCCCCGAGAAGGACGTGACCAAGTCGGGCAAGTCGGGCAAGTCGGCGAAGAAGCCGGCCAGCGACCGCAGCTCCGCCGAGAACAAGCTGGGGCTCAAGCTCGTCGCGCCGGCTGTCGTGCTGATGCTGCTCGTCACCGCCTACCCGATGCTCCAGGCGCTCTACCTGTCGCTCTTCCGCTACCGGCTCACCGCACCCGACGACCGGGCGTTCGTCGGCGTCGACAACTACTTGACGATCCTGAGCGACGACCAGTTCTGGTTGAGCACCGGCACCACGGTGCTGATCATGGTCGTCACCGTCGCCGTCGAGCTCGTCATCGGCTTCGCGTTCGCGATGGTGATGCACCGCATCGTCTTCGCCCGCGGACTGATGCGGACGTCGATCCTGATCCCCTACGGCATCATCACGGTCGTCTCGGCCTTCGCCTGGCAGTTCGCGTTCTCGCTCAACAACGGCTTCGTCAACGCGTGGTTCAACTGGCTGCCGTGGATCGCCGAGGACACCAACTGGTTCGGCGACTACTGGCACGCGATGTTCGCGATCATGGTCTCGGAGATCTGGAAGACCACGCCGTTCATGGCGCTGCTGCTGCTCGCCGGCCTGGCCCAGGTCAGCGAGGACATGCTCGAGGCCGCCAAGGTCGACGGCGCCACGTGGACCCAGCGGCTGACGAAGGTGATCCTCCCGAACATGCGGGCGGCCATCATGGTCGCGGTGCTCTTCCGCGCGCTCGACGCCTACCGCATCTTCGACAACATCTTCGTGATGACCAAGGGAGCTGAGGGAACGCAGTCGATCTCGTTCCTCACCTACCGCCAGGTCATCGAGCAGATGCAGCTGGGCCTCGGCTCAGCGATGTCCGTGCTGCTGTTCCTGTCCGTGCTGCTCCTGGCATGGCTGATCGTGAAGCTGTTCCGGGTCGACCTGGCCCAGGCGAGGGGTGAAGGCTGATGGCAGGCAACACGAGCGGCAAGACCGCTGTCGGCACCTGGATCGGGTTCGCCCTGATCATGCTCTGGTGCCTGTTCCCGGTGGCGTGGATCATCTCGCTGTCGTTCAAGTCCGAGGGCGAGACAGCTGCGGGCAGCGCACAGTTCCTGCCCAAGGAGCCGACCTTCGACAACTACAAGGCGATCATCGACAACCCCGACTTCACCCGGGCGCTGATCAACTCGTTCGGCATCGCGCTGATCGCGACGCTGCTGTCGGTCATCTTCGCCACCCTGGCGGCGTACGCCATCGCCCGGCTGGAGTTCAAGGGCAAGCGGCTCGTGCTCTCCCTCGCCCTCGCGATCGCGATGTTCCCCGTGGTCGCGCTCGTCGGACCGCTCTTCGACATGTGGACCACGTTCGGGCTCTTCAACACCTGGCCCGGCCTGATCATCCCCTACATGTCGTTCACGCTGCCGCTGGCGATCTGGACCCTGTCCGCCTTCTTCCGGGAGATCCCGTGGGAGATGGAGCAGGCCGCCCAGGTCGACGGCGCCACGTCGTGGCAGGCATTCCGCAAGGTCATCGTCCCGCTCGCCGCACCCGGCGTGTTCACGGCGGCGATCCTGACCTTCTTCTTCGCGTGGAACGAGTTCGTGCTCGCGATCTCGTTGACCTCCACGACGTCCTCGCGGACGGTGCCGGCGCAGATGTCGTTCTTCGTCGGACCCGACCCGTTCAACCCGCCGTACGCGCAGCTCGCGACGGCGTCGGTCATCGTCACGTTGCCGGTGATCGTCATCGTCCTGCTGTTCCAGCGCAAGATCGTCGCCGGCCTCACCTCCGGCGCAGTGAAGGGGTGATCAGCTCATGGCTGCCATCGAGATGAAGAACATCGTCAAGAAGTACGGCGACGGGTTCCCGGCCGTCAACGACGTGAGCATCGACGTGGAGGACGGCGAGTTCCTCATCCTCGTCGGCCCGTCCGGGTGTGGGAAGTCGACGCTCCTGCGCATGATCGTGGGGCTCGAGGACATCACCGACGGCGACATGATGATCGGCGGCAAGAAGGTCAACGACCTCGCGCCACGCGACCGCAACCTGTCGATGGTGTTCCAGAACTACGCGCTCTACCCCCACCTGACCGTCTACGAGAACATCGCGTTCCCACTGCGCCTGGCCAACAAGCCGGACTCCGAGGTCGACGAGAAGGTGCGCGAGGCGTCGAAGACGCTGGAGCTCGACGAGCACCTCGAGCGCAAGCCCGGCAACCTGTCCGGCGGCCAGCGCCAGCGCGTCGCGATGGGTCGTGCGATCGTGCGCGACGCCGAGGCGTTCCTCTTCGACGAGCCGCTCTCCAACCTCGACGCCAAGCTCCGCGGCCAGATGCGCACGGAGATCTCGCGGCTGCAGAAGCGCCTCGGCATCACCACGGTCTACGTCACGCACGACCAGACCGAGGCGATGACGCTGGGCGACCGGGTGGCCGTGCTCAAGCGCGGTGTGCTGCAGCAGCACGCCACGCCGCGCGAGCTCTACGAGAACCCTGCCAACCTCTTCGTCGCCGGCTTCATCGGCTCCCCGCCGATGAACTTCCTGCCCGCGAAGGTCGACGGCAACAAGGTCGAGCTCCCCTTCGGCACGCTGACGATCCCCGAGGACAAGGCCGCGAAGGCCCAGGGCAAGGGACTGCTCATCGCCGGCATCCGTCCCGACCACTTCGAGGACGCGAGCGTGATGGACGCCGACAAGGTCTCCGACGAGGCCACCTTCAACGCGACGGTCGACGTCGTGGAGTGGCTCGGCAACGAGGCCTACGCCTACATCCCGTTCGAGGCCCCGCCCGAGGTGCGCGAGCAGCTCACCCAGCTGGAGAAGGACCTCGACGGCGAGTCGATGCGCACCCAGCTGGTGATCTCGCTCGACGGCGCCAGCCGGATCAAGGAGGGCGACGACGCGACGATCTGGGTCGACGCGCGCAAGATCCACCTCTTCGACCCCTCGACCGGCGAGAACCTCACGATGGACGCCGACAACGCCGGGATCGTCCCCGGAGCGGCCGAGGCACTCGCCAAGGCCGAGGAGGTCGGCAAGGAGCAGGACGCGGTCGACCCCCACGCGGCCACCACCTGATAGACGGCTACACGCCGCCGTCGTGGAGCCACACGGCGGCGTAGGGCTCCAGCGGGATCGCACCCTCGTGCAGCGAGGGGGCGGTCCCGCTGATCGCGTCCCGGAGCCCGTCGGTGTGCAGACCGAGCCAGTGCAGGACGTCGGCGTCGACCCACGCCTGTTCCCCCGTCACGTTGTGGGCAGCGAGCAGCGGCCCCGACGGGTGGCGTCGCACGACGAGCAGCACGCCGGGGTCGCGCGGGTCCCACACCTCGGTGGGCGAGGCGGCATGCAGGTGCGGCAGCGAGCGGCGTACGTCCAGCAGGTGCCGCAAGCCCGACGTGATGCCGCGGGGGTCCTGACCCTCGTCGACGACGGTCCACGGCATCCGGGGCCGGTGCACCCAGCGGTTGTCGCCCGCGTGGGCCGGGTCATCGGCCCAGGCGGGGTCGTTGAGGAGACCGAGCTCGTCGCCCATCCAGATCACGGGTAGCCCGCCGAAGGACAGGATCACTGCGTGCGCCAGCAGGATCCGTGCGACCGACTGGGGATCTCCCGCCTCGAGGCCCGCGAGCGACGCCAGCGAGCCGGAGATCCGACGGTCGCCGGTCTGCTCGTTCTGCTGGAAGACCAGCCCGCGCGCCCACGAGCCGGGGTAGGAGCCGGAGTACCAGTCGGAGAGGAACCGGCGGTGGGCCCACGGATCGATGCCGACGGCGTGGGCGTCCTCGTCGGCGATCGCCCACCCGATGTCGTCGTGGCAGCGGACGTACGTCGTCCACGCGGTGGTGGCTGGGGGCTGCGGCACCTGCTGGAGCGCGTGCGAGGCCAGCCGGACGTCGCCCGAGGCGAGCATCGACCAGATCTGCACCATCAGCCCGTTGTGGTAGGCGAGGTCGCTCACCTTGCCGGCGTGCTCGCCGACGCCGAGGTAGGCCGGCAGGTCGGCCGGACCCACGATCGCCTCGGCCTTGAAGAGCACCGACGGCGCCGCGATCCGGGCGACCGTTCGCAGTGCGCGGGTCAGCTCGTGCACCTCGGGCTCGTTCTGGCACGCCGTGCCGAGCCGCTTCCAGATGAACGCGATCGCGTCGAGCCGGAAGACCTCGACCCCGAGGTTCGCCAGGGTGAGGATGATGTCGGCGTACTCGCACAGCACCGAGGGGTTCGACCAGTTGACGTCCCACTGGTAGTCGTTGAAGGTCGTCCAGACCCAGCCCGCGAGCTCGTCGTCCCAGGTGAAGTTGCCGGGCGCGAAGTCGGGGAAGACCTCGGGGAGCGTCGCCTCGTAGGCATCCGGCCCCTCGCGGTCGGCGAAGGTGTGGAAGTAGTCGCGCTTCTCCGCGTCCCCCGCACGCGCCGCCACCGCCCACTCGTGCTCGCGAGCGACGTGGTTGAGCACGAGGTCGAGGCACAGGCTGATGCCCTCGCCGCGCAGCGTCGTCGCGAGGTCGCGCAGGTCGTCGATGTCCCCGAGGTCGGCACGCACGGAGCGGTAGTCGGCGACCGCGTAGCCGCCGTCGTTGGGCGCCGGTCGCGGGGTCAGGAGGGGCATGAGGTGGAGGTAGCCGACGCCGAGGTCGCGCAGGTAGGGCACCCGCTCCTCGACGCCACGCAGGGTGTCGGCGAAGCGGTCGGCGTACGCCGCGTAGCCGAGCATGCCGGGTCGCTGGAACCAGTCGGGCTCGGCCAGCCGCCGCTCGTCGAGCGCGCACAGGTCGTCGGGCCTGGCGGCGTGCGCGGCCCGGGCGATCGCGACCAGCCGGTCCGCGACCTCAGGTGCTGCGGCGGCGCCGTAGACCCGCTCGAGCGTGCGGACGAGGTCGGGCCCCCACTGCTCGAGCCTGCTCTCGAATCCGGGATCCGTCGGGGTCACGCGAGCAGTATGTCGGCCCGGACCCTGCCCGTCACGGGCCCAGCGCCCTACGCTGGCGCGTCGTGAGCACTGATCGGCCGAGCCGCCCGCGCGACCACTTCACACCGGGTCGCGGCTGGCTCAACGACCCCAACGGCCTGATGCACCACGACGGCGAGTGGCACCTGTTCTTCCAGCACTGGCCGGACGCGCTCGTGCACGGGCCGATGTCCTGGGGGCACGCGGTGAGCCGCGACCTGCTCGACTGGACCGAGCTCCCGGTCGCCCTGCCCGCGACGGAGGCCGAGCACATGTGGTCGGGCAGCGTCGTCCACGACGCCGCGAACACCTCGAACCTCGGCACCGAGGAGGCCGGTGCGCTCGTCGCGCTCTACACCAGCTTCGACCCGGTCGGGCTGGGCCAGGCCCAGTCGCTCGCCTGGAGCACCGACCGCGGTCGCACCTGGACGGCGTACGCCGGCAACCCGGTGCTCGACATCGGCTCGACCGCCTTCCGCGACCCGAAGGTGCTCCGCCACGGCGACGGCTGGCTGATGGTGCTGGTGCTCGCCGACGAGCGCACCGTCGAGGTCTACCGGTCCCCCGACCTCGTGCACTGGGAGCACGCGTCGAGCTTCGGCCCGGCGGGCTCTGTCGAGGGCGTCTGGGAGTGCCCCGACCTCGTCCGGGTGCCGATCGAGGGGACGGACACGACGGCCGTGGTGCTGCTCGTCAGCGTGCTCAGCGGCGCACCCGCGGGCGGGTCGGGCATGCAGTACTTCGTCGGAGAGCTGGACGGCGCCCGGTTCCGCCAGAAGCAGGACGCAGAGTGGCTGGACCACGGCGCCGACTTCTACGCCGCGGTGTCCTACTCCGACGCACCCGGCCCGGAGCCGGTCGTGCAGGGCTGGATGAGCAACTGGCAGTACGCCAACGACGTACCGGCCACCGACTTCCGGGGTTCGATGACGCTCGCACGCCGGCTGTCGCTGCGGCGCCGCGACGGCCGCCTCGTGCTGGTCCAGCGACCGGTGGTCCGCGACGGGGAGGTCGTGCACGCGGTGACCGACCTGGAGCTCGACGGCACCACGACGCTTCCCGTCGCCGCGACGTCCTTCCGGGTCACGGCCGAGGTCGAGACCGGGACGGCCCAGCGGTTCGGGCTGCACGTGCGCGTCGGTCCGGACGAGCGGACGACCGTCTGGGTCGACGCTGTCGCCGGCGCGGTGGTGCTGGACCGGACGCGGTCGGGGACCACCGACTTCCATCCGGGCTTCGCGGCCGTGCACACCGCACCGCTGCCGCCCGGCGACGGGCCGGTCCGCCTGGAGGTGGTGGTCGACCAGTCGTCGGTGGAGGTCTTCGTCGGCGACGGCGAGGTGGTCCTCACCGACCTGGTCTTCCCCGGTCCCGACAGCACGGGCATCGAGGTCTTCGCCGAGGGCGGCACCGCGGTCGTCCGACGTCTCGAGGTGCACGGCTGAGACGCGCGAAGGCCCCCGGAGCGTGGTGCTCCGGGGGCCTTCGCGCGTGCGGGTCGGACGGGTCAGTCGGAGAGGCGCTCGCCCGTCTCCGTGTCGAACGCGTGCACGTGCTGCGGGTCGGTCGTGACGTAGAGCGTCTCGCCCTTGGTCGGGTGGTGCCGGCCGGCGATGCGGACGATCACGTTGGAGGGAGTGCCCTCCACGTCGCAGGTGCCGTAGACGAAGCTGTCGGCGCCGAGCTCCTCGACGACCGTGACCGTCACGGGCAGGCCGCCGTCCTCGGCGTTGACCAGGCGCCAGTTCTCCGGGCGGACGCCGACGGTGACCTTGCCGGACATCTTCTTCTCGGCAGTGGGGTCGACCGGAACGGCGTAGCCGCCCACCTTGACCGTCCCGTCCTCGGCCGCCACGCCCTCGAGCAGGTTCATCTGCGGTGAGCCGATGAAGCCCGCGACGAAGAGGTTGGCGGGCTTGTCGTAGAGCTTGAGCGGGGTGTCGACCTGCTGGAGGATTCCCAGCTTCATGACTGCGACGCGGTCGCCCATCGTCATCGCCTCGACCTGGTCGTGGGTGACGTAGACGGTGGTGACGCCGAGGTCCTGCTGGAGCTTGGCGATGTCCGTGCGGGTCGCCACGCGCATCTTGGCGTCGAGGTTCGACAGCGGCTCGTCCATGCAGAACACCTGTGGGTTGCGGACGATCGCGCGGCCCATGGCGACGCGCTGGCGCTGGCCTCCGGAGAGGGCCTTCGGCTTGCGCTGGAGATACTCGGTGAGCTGGAGGATCTCGGCGGCCTTGGCCACCCGCTCCTTCTGCTCGGCCTTCGGCACCTTGGCCATCTTCAGCGAGAACGCCATGTTCTCCTCGACGGACATGTGCGGGTAGAGCGCGTAGTTCTGGAACACCATCGCGATGTCGCGGTCCTTGGGCGGGACGTTGGTGACGTCACGGTCCCCGATGAAGATCTTGCCGTCGTTGACCTCCTCCAGCCCCGCGAGCATGCGCAGGGTGGTGGACTTGCCGCACCCGGACGGGCCGACGAGCACCATGAACTCGCCATCCTTGATGTCGAGGCTGATGCCCGGTACTGCTGGTTCGTCGGCCCCGGGATACCACCGCTGGGCCTTCTCGAACGTGACTGTTGCCATGACTTTTCTCCTTCACCGGCAGGTACGTGCCGGACGATCCGTAGTGAAGTGACGCGCCTCACACTAGGGCGGGCCCATGGGAGTGGCAATGTCCGCCGCCGTTCGTCTCACCTGCGCACGGACCCGCCGTGCCGCACGGCCATGGGAACCGACACGACCCCGCCGCGGTCGTCAGGGTCGAGTAGACGACGTACGGCGAGGGCGCCGAGCTCGGCGAACGGCAGCTCCACGGAGGTGACGGCCGGGCGCAGCCAGTCGGCCAGCGACGACCCGTCGAACGAGACCACGCTCACGTCCTCGGGCACGCTCAGCCCGGCCTCGGCGAGTGCCTGGTAGGCGCCCATGGCGAGCCGGTCGTTCATGCAGATGAGGCCGGCCGCGCGACCACCGCCCGCAAGCCAGCGACGGGTGGCCTCGAAACCCTCGGGCACCGACCAGTCGCACGCGACATGGTGGGCGACCTCGATCCCCCGGGTGGCAAGCTCGGCCCGGATGCCGGCCATCCGTCGCGGCCCGGCCGTCGCCTCGAGGGTCGGGTCCTGCCCGACCACCACGACGTCCTGGACACCGGCGGCGAGCAGGACCGCGGCGGCAGCCCGCCCCCCGCCCTCGTCGTCCGGCACGACCGACGCGAGCCGCTCCGCCGGGGCCTCGCAGTTGAGCAGCACCGAGCGCACGCCCCTCAGGCCGAGGGGCAGCCGGACCGCGCGCGCGGTCCGGGTGGCATAGACCACTCCGTCGACATCGCGCTCGAGCATCTCCTCGATCAGCAGTCGCTCGAGGTCGGGGTCGCCGCCGCTCTCGCCCATCACCACGAGGTGGTCCAGCTCGCGCGCCGCGAGGCTGGCACCGGTCAGCATGCTGCTGCCGTACTGCTCGCCGGCGATCTGGTCGGAGATCAGTCCCACGGTCGCCGTGCGCTGGGTGCGGAGGCTGCGGGCACTGCGGTTGGGGCGGTAGCCGAGGTCAGCGACGGCCGCCTGGACCTTGGCGACGGTGCTCGAGGAGATCCGCATCTCGTCGGCCCGGCCGTTGAGGATGTACGACGCGGTGGTGCGGGAGACGCCCGCACTCGTCGCGACGTCGCGCAGCGTGGCGCTTCGACGACGCGTCATCTCACCTCCGTGGGCTGGAGAAATGTGGGGGGTTCACCTGTGGACTCCCCGTGTTACCGAACTGGGCCTTGACACCTCTTCGAGGAGACAGCATTCTGCTGACACGATTCAGCATGTGGTGTCTATCACATCGCCGAGTCCCGTCACCAGTACCGGCCGGCCCTCCGCTCGGTGCGCCAACGAAAGGGATTTCCCCCATGCTCCAGCGTCGAACCCGGCGAAAGATGGCGGCCACGGCGGTCGCCGGCGCCCTTGCCCTGACCGCTGCCGCCTGTGGCGGCGACGACGGCGGCTCCGGAGATGACGGCGGCCCCGTCACCATCTGGATGAGCCTCGACCAGTCCGTCGTCGACGGCATCGACAAGCAGATGCAGATCGCCGCCGAGGAAGCCGGCATCGAGGTCAACATCGAGCGCGTCGACGGCATCGACAAGCTCATCAAGACCAAGATCCAGGCCGGCGACACCCCCGACATCGCCCTCCTCCCGCAGCCCGGCGTCGTGGCCTCGGTCGTGGAGCTCGGCGCGGCCTTCCCCCTCGACGACGTGCTCGACACCGACGCGCTCGAGAGCTCGATGGTCGCCGGCGCGCTCGACGCGGGCATGGTCGACGACCAGCTCTACGGCCTGCTGACGTCGATGAACGTCAAGTCGCTGATCTTCTACCCGAAGAAGGCCTTCGAGGAGGCCGGCTACCCGCAGCCCGAGAGCCTCGACGAGCTGACCGAGCTCGCCGACCAGATCAAGTCCGACGGTGGCACGCCCTGGTGCCTGACCATGGAGTCCGGTGACGCCACCGGCTGGGTCGCCACCGACTGGATGGAGGACCTCGTCATGCGCTACGGCGGGGCCGACGCCTACAACGACTGGGTCTCCCACGACCTGCCGTTCACCGACCCGGTGGTCAAGGAGGCGGCGGCGTACTTCGAGAACGTCGCGCTGACCGAGGGCAACGTGCTGGGTGGCCAGCAGGCCATCACCGCGACCCCGTTCACCGAGGCCGCACGGCCGATGTTCGACGAGGGCGAGCCGGGCTGCTGGCTGCTCAAGCAGGGCTCCTTCTTCGTCGGTCCGGACTTCCTCCCCGAGGACGTCTTCGCCAACCTCGACGAGGAGCTCGGCGTCATGGGCTTCCCGCCCGCCGAGGCCGGCGGTGAGAACCCCGTGCTCGGTGGCGGTGACCTGGCCGTCCTGATGAGCGAGTCCGAGGACGCCAAGACCGCGATGAACCTGTTGGCCACGGCCGACATCGGCAAGGACGCCGCACCGGTGTCGTCGTTCATCTCGCCGTTCAAGGACTTCGACGCCTCGCTCTACCCGAGCGAGACGACGAGGACGATCGCGAACGTCGCCTACGACTCCACCGCGTTCCTCTTCGACGGTTCGGACTCGATGCCCGCCGAGGTGGGCGCCGGATCGTTCTGGAAGGAGATGACCGCGTGGCTCAACGGTGACACGGACATCGACACCGCCCTGCAGAACATCGACGACAGCTGGCCGTCGAGCTGATCGACCCGCACGACCCCCCGCCTGCGGGGCTCGCGTGACGCGAGCCCCGCAGGCTCCCCGGCTTCCTGCAGGAAGGTTGTCCCCGCATGCTCGAGAAGACACTGACGGCCCTCATCACCGTCCTGGCCGGCATCGGCGCCGCGCTCATCCTCTACTGGGTGCTCAACAAGATCTCCGAGCTGCTGCCGGAGAAGTACGAGGAACGGCTCAAGCCCTGGTTCTACATCCTGCCGGCCTACGCGGCGATCGCGATCTTCGTGATCTACCCCGCCGTGCAGACGTTCATCTACAGCTTCAAGACGAAGGTCGGCTTCCCGGCCGAGACCTGGACGGGCATCGACAACTACACGACGCTCCTGTCCAGCGACGCGTTCCGGCAGACCCTGCTCAACACGTTCCTGTGGATCCTCTTCGTCCCCGTCACGGTCGTCGTGCTCGGCCTGCTGGTGGCGCTGCTCGCCGACCGGCTCGCCACCCGCGGTGAGAACGCGGTCAAGACGCTCATCTTCATGCCGATGGCCATCTCGATGGTCGGCGCGGCCACCGTCTGGGGACTGGTGTACGACTACCGCCCGCCGGGTCGGCCGCAGGTCGGCCTCCTCAACGGGATCGTCGACGCCTTGGGCGGCGACCCGATCGCCTGGCTGCAGGAGAACACGCTCCACTTCAACAGCTTCCTGCTGATGGTGATGCTGCTCTGGATGAACGTCGGCTTCGCGATGGTGCTGCTGTCGGCAGCCGTGAAGGGCGTGCCGACCGAGACCCTCGAGGCCGCCCGCATCGACGGCGCCGGCGAGCGACAGGTCTACCTCCGCGTCGTGCTGCCGCAGATCAAGGGCTCGATCATCACGGTCTTCATCACCGTGCTGATCGGCGTGATGAAGGTCTTCGACATCGTCTTCGTGATGACCAACGGAAACTTCAACACCAACATCGTCGGCAACGAGTTCTACCTGCAGTTCTTCAACAACAACAACCAGGGCGCGGCGGCCGCCATCGCGGTCATGCTCATGCTCGCGGTGATCCCGATCATGATCTACCAGGTCCGCACCTTCCGGGCCGAGGAGGCAGGACGATGACGACCTCAGCCACCCCGCCGGTCGCCGAGGCGGCACCCGAGACCACGGCAGCACCCAAGCGCCCCGACAGCAAGGAGGGCGGGGCCGGCGGCAACGCCGGCTGGTTCACCTACCTCGCCCTCGGGCTGGTCGTCCTGATGTGGGTGCTCCCCACGCTGGGCATCCTGCTCACCTCGTTCCGGTCTCGCGATGATGCGGCGTCAGGCGGGTGGTGGGAGCTCTTCCTGAAGCCGTCCGGCTTCGGCGACATGACCTTCGAGAACTACCAGCGGGCGATCCAGGACACCAACCTCGGCGAGGGCTTCATCAACAGCCTGGCCATCGCCCTGCCGGCGACGTTCATCCCGATCCTGGTCGCCGCCTTCGCGGCGTACGCCTTCACCTTCATGAAGTTCCCGGGTCGCGACGTCCTGTTCGTGATCATCGTGGGGATGCTGGTCGTGCCGAACTTCGTCTCCTTCGTCCCGATGCTCAGGATCTACCGCGACCTCGGGATGGGCGGCACGTTCCCGGCGGTGTGGCTCTTCCACGTGGGCTTCGGCATGTCGCTGGCGATCTTCATGATCCGCAACTACATGGCGACCCTGCCCGTCACCATCATCGAGTCCGCCAAGATCGACGGCGCCAGCCACTTCCAGACGTTCTTCCGGCTGGTGCTCCCGATGTCCGTGCCGGTGCTGGCGTCGTTCGCGATCTTCCAGTTCCTCTGGGTCTGGAACGACCTGCTCGTGGCCCTGGTGTTCCTCGGTCCCGGAGAGAACGCGCCGATGACGGTCTCCATCTCGCAGCTGCTCGGACAGCAGGGGCAGAACCAGGAGCTCGTCACCGCATCCGGCATGTTCTCGATGATCGTGCCGATCATCGTGTTCCTGTCGCTGCAACGGTTCTTCGTCCGCGGTCTGACCGCCGGCGCCGTCAAGGGCTGACGACGACGTACGCTGCCCGGCGCCCGACGCCGGGCGGCGTACGCATGAACTGACTCGGAAGGTGGACATGCTCTTCCCTGCCCGCAGCCTCGACGGCTCGCCCCAGCTGACCCTCGAGCTCGACACGAGGGGCGACCTCCTCCCGCGGATCCTGTGGGCGGGCGTCGCGACGTCCGTGACGGCCGCTCCGGGCGGCTACCCGTCGACGTTCCGCGGTCCCGGCGTGCCGCTGCTCGGCGAGCACGCCCACGAGCTCTTCACCCGGCCACACCTCATCGGACACCGCGACGGCGCGCCCGGGTCGGACGCGGCGTGGTCGACCCGCTTCGTCGTGTCCGACACCGACGCCTCCGACGAGCGGCTCGTCGTGCGGGCGAGCGACGCCGCGGCCGGCCTCGAGCTGGTCGCCGAGCTCGAGGCGCTCCCCGGCGGGCTGCTGCGCGCCCGGCACACGATCACCAGCACCGGCGAGGGGAGCTACCACCTCGCCGCGCTCGACGTCGTCCTCCCGGCGGCCGACGACCTCGTCGAGGTGCTGGACTTCACCGGCCGGCACGAGGGCGAGCGCACCCCGCAGCGACACCTCGCCACCGACGGCCTCTGGGTGCGCGAGGGTCGCGAGGGACGCCCCGGTCTGGGCGGGGCGACGCTCGCCGTCATCGGGACGGCCGGCTTCGACACCCGCACGGGCACGGTCCTCGGTGTGCACGTGGCCTGGAGCGGCAACTGCTCCTACCGCGTCGAGCGCTCCCCCGACCTCGGCGCGACCATCGGCGGCGGCGAGCTCCTGCAGCCGGGCGAGGTGGTGCTCGAGCAGGGCGACGCCTACACCAGCCCCTGGGTGGTCCTCGGCGCGTCCGAGGAGGGACTCGACGGCCTGGCGGCGGCCTTCCACACCTACGAGCGCTCGTGGCCGGGGCACCCGGTGCACCAGCCGGTGGTGCTCAACGTCTGGGAGGCCGTCTGGTTCGACCACGACCTCCCCCGCCTGCGGGAGATCGCCGATCGCGCGGCCCGGGTGGGCATCGAGCGGTTCGTGCTGGACGACGGCTGGTTCCACGGCCGGCGCGACGACACCGCCGGGCTCGGCGACTGGTGGGTCGACCACGACGTGTGGCCGGAGGGACTGACGCCGATCGCGGAGCACGTGCGCTCCCTCGGCATGCAGTTCGGGCTGTGGTTCGAGCCGGAGATGGTGAACCCCGACTCCGAGCTCTACCGCGCCCACCCCGACTGGATCCTCGCGACCGGTGCGCGCGTGCCGCAGCTGCACCGCAGCCAGCTGGTCCTCGACCTGTCACGCCCCGAGGTGTGGCAGCACGTCCACGACCACGTCCACCAGGTGCTGTCCTCGGCGCCCGTCGACTACGTGAAGTGGGACCACAACCGCGAGCTGCTCGACGCCGGCTCGGCCGTACGCGGTGGGGCGGCCGCCGTGCACGAACAGACCCACGCCTTCTACCGGATGCTCGACTCGCTCCGCGACCTGCACCCCGACATCGACTGGGAGTCCTGCGCCTCCGGCGGCGGCCGGATCGACCTCGGCGTGCTCGAGCGGACCCAGCGGGTGTGGACGTCCGACATGACCGACGCCCTGGCCCGCCAGCACATCCAGCGGTGGACCGCCCAGCTCGTCGCGCCGGAGTACCTCGGCGCCCACGTCAGCTCGCCCGTCGCGCACCAGACCGGCCGCACCCTGCCGCTCGACTTCCGCGCCGCTACGGCGATGTTCGGCGCGTTCGGCGTCGAGTGGGACCTCAGCACGGCGTCGGACGACGAGCTCGACGCGCTGGCGGAGTGGGTGGCGCTGCACAAGCAGTTCCGACCCCTGCTGCACTCCGGCCGGCTGGTCCGGCCGGAGTCCTCGGACCCGGCCGTGCTGCTCCACGGGGTGGTCTCGGCCGCCGGCGACCAGGCCCTGCTGGCGCACGTCCAGCTCGACGAGTCGGCGAGCAACCGCGGCACGGTGGTGCGGGTTCCCCGCCTCGCCGGCGAGGCGACGTACGCCCTGCGCTGGGTGGGTCCCGTCGAGCGCCAGGCGGTGAGCCGCTCCGTCGAGCTCCCGCAAGGCGGACCCACTGAGGGCGTCGAGGTCCCGGGTGCGGTGCTCGCGTCGCGCGGCTACTGGATCCCGCGCCGACGTCCGGAGACAGTCACACTGGTGCACATCGAGAGGGTCGGGTGACGACGATGGCGATCAAGGACAGCTCCGAGGACTGGTGGCGCACCGCGGTGGTCTACCAGGTCTACCCGCGCAGCTTCGCGGACTCCGACGGTGACGGCATCGGCGACCTGCGCGGGCTGATCGGCCGGCTCGACCACCTCGCGCTGCTCGGCGTGGACGTCGTGTGGCTGTCGCCGGTCTACCGCTCGCCGCAGGACGACAACGGCTACGACATCAGCGACTACCAGGACATCGACCCGACGTTCGGCACGCTGGACGACGTCGACGACCTCGTGGCGGCCCTGCACGAGCGCGGGATGCGCCTGATGATGGACCTCGTCGTCAACCACACCAGCGACGAGCACGCGTGGTTCGTGGAGTCGCGGTCGTCGACCGACAACCCGAAGCGCGACTGGTACTGGTGGCGACCGCCGCGCGACGGGATGGCCGGTGGCACGCCAGGCGCCGAGCCCAACAACTGGGAGAGCGCCTTCTCGGGGTCGGTCTGGGAGTACGACGAGGCGAGCGGCGAGTACTTCCTGCACGTCTTCTCCCGCAAGCAGCCCGACCTCAACTGGGAGAACCCGGAGGTCCGCGAGGCGGTCTACTCGATGATGCGGTGGTGGCTCGACCGCGGGGTCGACGGATTCCGGATGGACGTCATCAACCTCATCTCCAAGGACCCGGCACTGCCCGACGGGATCGTCCACTCGGGCACCTTCGGTGACAGCTCGCCCTACCTCATCAACGGTCCGCGCATCCACGAGTTCCTCGCCGAGCTCAACCGCGAGGTCCTCCGGGGACGCGAGCGCAAGGTCCTCACGGTCGGCGAGATGCCCGGCACGACCGTCGAGCAGGCGCGACTGTTCACCGACCCCGACCGCCACGAGCTCGACATGGTCTTCACCTTCGAGCACGTCGGCGTCGACCACGCGCAGACCAAGTGGGACCTGGTCCCGCTGCAGCTCACCGCGCTCAAGACCGTCCTCGGGCGCTGGCAGGCGGGGCTCGCCGACGTCGGCTGGAACTCGCTCTACTGGAACAACCACGACCAGCCGCGTGCGGTCTCCCGCTTCGGCGACGACGGCCCCTGGCGGGTGCGCTCGGCGAAGCTGCTCGGCACCGTGCTGCACCTGCACCGGGGCACGCCGTACGTCTACCAGGGCGAGGAGCTCGGGATGACGAACCATCCCTTCGGTGGCATCGACGAGCTCCGCGACATCGAGTCGCTCAACCACTACGCCCAGGCCGTGGGGCTCGGCGCCGACCCGGAGCACGTGATGACGTCGCTGCGCTCGCGCGGCCGCGACAACGCCAGGACGCCGGTGCAGTGGGACGACTCGGCGCACGCCGGCTTCACGACGGGCGAGCCGTGGCTGCCGGTGAACCCGAACCACGACGAGGTCAACGCTGCGGCGGTGATCGCCGACGAGCACTCGGTCTTCCACCACTACCGCCGGCTGATCGAGCTCCGCCACACCGTGCCGGCCGTGGCCCACGGCGACTTCACGATGCTGCTGCCCGACGACGAGGTGGTCTACGCCTTCACGCGCTCGCTCGACGACGTCGAGCTGCTGGTCGTCGCCAACTTCTCCGGCGACCCGGTGCAGGTCGAACGGGACGCTGCGCTCGACCTCGACTGGGCCGACGCGGAGGTGCTGCTCGACAACGTCGAGCCCGGCGCCGGGGCCTTCACCGGACGGCTCGAGCCGTGGCAGGCGCTGGTGCTGCGGCGTACGAAGGGATGAGTCAGTAAGAGCCGAGGAACTTCTTCGGCGTGCCCGGGGCCGGTTGGCGCTGGACGTTGACCGAGCCCATGAGGGCCATCCCGCGGATCCGCACGGTCGGCGAGTCGGGGCCGACCTCGGCGGGCGTCTTGTCCTTCTGCTGGGCGAACTCACCCATGATCGGCGTCCCGTCCACGATCACGTGCATGTGCGCCGGGACGATGATCTTGACCTCGCCCATGATCGTGCTGGCGTTGATCTGGGTGTGGTGCGAGGAGAGCTGGGCCTCGCGCAGGTCGATCACCACGGAGCCCATCAGGGCGAAGGCGCTGTGGTTCTCCGGGACCGACCAGACGCCCTGGCGCTTGCACTCGCCCATGATCGCCGTGGACGAGGCGTGCCCGACCGCGGGCACCCCGGCGGGCGTACGACGGACGGGCGCGGCGGTCGGCGGCGTGACCGGACCGGTCGACTGGAGGTCGAGGGTGATCGGCACGAGCTCGCCGTAGGTCTTGGCGGCGAAGGTCAGCTCGAGGCGCTCCTCGAGCTCGTCGAGGTCGAGGCGGCCATCACCCGCGGCGTCGCGCAGCACGTCGGCGACGCGCTGGCGGTCCGCGTCGGAGATGCGCATCTGCGACGGGTCGTGCGGACGGTTCTCGATCTCCCCCATGCGGTCAGGATAGCGAGCACCGGCCCCGCCCACACGTGACGGCCGTCAGGGTCCCCGGAGCGCGGCCACGTGCTGGTAGTCCTTCGACGACGACCAGTAGCCGCCCCACTCCCAGCCGATGCGCGCGAACTCCCGGACCAGCAGGTCGTCCTGGCGGATCACGCCCAGCGGCACCGGCGCCGAGCGCCCGCGATCGATGAAGGCGTAGCGGCGGCCGGCCGGCGGGTCGATCGAGCCGGGCCGGACGTAGGGGTTCTGCACGGGGTTGACGTCGATGGCCGCACCGCGGGCGTGGTCCGACCAGTTCGTCTGCCCGGCGACGCGGCGGCAGTTGTAGCCGGACGTGTTGTTGTCGGCCATGGACGCGTCGTCGTCGCCGCCGTAGTGGTCGACCAGACGCATCCGCGCGATCGGGTAGCCGACGTCGTACAACCGGCCGAAGACGGCAGTGACGTCGCGGGCGAAGCGCCGGTGCACCACCATCTCGCCGGTGCGGGCCAGGCCGCCGAAGCCGCGGTAGGTCATGGTGAGGTGGCGCAGGTCTGCCAGCGGGACGGGGCAGCCGGGCCGGTGGCTGCTCCCCCGCATCCGCTCCGCGAGTGCCGCGTCGATGGGCGCGATGGTCGACTCGTAGGCCGGGTCGTCGGTCTGGGCCTCGCCACGCTCCGCCCCGAGGCCGGCGCAGCGGCCACCGGCCCGCCAGTCGCGGACCGCGGACGCACGGGCGTTGCCCGCCACCGGCAGCGGGCGTCCGTCGGCCGCGATCCGCGCCGGGGTCCAGGTCTCCTCGACCACGCCGTCCGCGTCGAGGCGCAGGGTCAGGACGCCGGTGTCGGGCTGCCGGGAGTGGTACCAGACGAAGTTGCCGAGCCCGTAGGACACGTAGGTGTCGCCGGACCAGCCGGCGCCGCCGAGCACGTGCGAGTGGCTGCCGACCACGACGTCGGCACCGGCGTCGGCGAGCTCGCGGCCGAGCACGCGCTGGCTCTGGGTGGGACACGCCTCGTTCTCACGGCCCCAGTGCAGGTAGACCACGACCAGGTCCTGCTCGGCAGCCGCGGACTCGACGGCGTCGAGCAGCCCGTCCGTCCGGCTGCCGCGCGCCGCCGCGATCCCCGCGTTGCCCGGAGCGGCAGACCACACCCCGCTCGCACCCTCGCGCTGCACGGTGTCGGCAGCCAGGAACGCCACGTCGAGGCCGTCCACCCGCTCCACGTGCGGGGCGAACGCCTCCGCCGCGTCCCGTCCGGCACCGACCACCGCGACCCGGTTGCGACGGGCCGCCCGGATCGTGTCGGCCAGCCCGACCTGCCCGTAGTCCCCGGCATGGTTGTTGGCAACCGTGACCACGTCCACGCCGGCCTCGGCGAGCGCACCCAGCGCGCGCGGCGGCGTGCGGAAGTAGTAGCGGTCGGAGGCGAACTCGAGCTCCTTGGGGTCCTGGCGTCCACGCACGGTGACCGGGGTCTCGAGGTTGACCATCGCGACGTCCGCGGCCCGGAGGGTACGGGCGATCGGGCCGAGGCCCCGCCGCAGCAGCGCGCCGACGTGGGTCTCGAAGTGGACGTCGCCGGCGAAGGCGAGGGTGACCTCGCCGCTCGGAGGTGTTGCGACCGCCTCGTCGACCGCCGGGGTCGGTTCACGGTCGCGGGTGCGCGTGTCCGCGGGGGTGCTCGCGGTGCAGGCGCTCAGGGCGAGCGCCGCCACCGTCGCACCGCACCAGGTCTGCGCCCTCATCCCACGAGTGTGCCCGGGTGGTGGTAGAAGGTTCGTCCAACGTTGGTGTCAGGCGGCTACGGCCGCGAGGTGGCGGGACACCGCCAGCGCCGCCTGTCGGCCGGCGCGCGAGGCGCCGATCGTGCTGGCCGACGGACCGTAGCCGACGAGCTGCACGCGCGGGTCGACCACCGACGTCGTCGCTCCCTGCACGTTGCCGCGCACCGGCACCAGCGCGATGCCGCCCTCCGGGGTGCGCAGGCCGAGCGGCGCGAGGTGGTCGACGGCGGGCCGGAAGCCGGTCGCCCACAGGATCGCGTCGACGGGCTCGAAGCGGCCGCCCGACGCGTCGGACCAACGCACCCCGTCGGGCTCGATCCGCTCGAACATCGGCAGCCGCTCGTAGGCGCCGAGGAGGGCCGCCTCCTGCTCCTGCGGGCGGAGCCCCAGCCCGGTGACGCTGACGACGCTCGCCGGCGGCAGCCCACGGCGTACGCGATCCTCGACCGCGGTCACCGCCGCGAGCCCGGCGGCCGCGTCGAAGTCGTCACGCCAGACCGGCGGCCTGCGCGTCACCCACAGGGTGTCGGCGACCGGAGCGATCTCGCCGAGGAACTGCACGGCCGACGCACCCCCGCCGACGACCAGCACCCGCCGGCCGCGGAAGTGCTCGGCGCCGGGGTAGTGCGCCGTGTGCACCTGCTCCCCCGAGAAGGACGCGATGCCCGGGTAGTAGGGCACGAACGGCCGCGTCCAGGTGCCGGTGGCGTTGACGAGGGTCCGCGTCCGCCAGGTGTGCTCACCAGCCCGGACCACGAGGAGGTCGCCCTCGCTGTCCACGCGCTCGACGCGCACCGGGCGCACGACCGGGAGGCCCTGGTCGCGCTCGTAGTCGCCGAAGTAGTCCGGCACGACGAGGTTGGCCGCACGCCGCGAGCCGGCCGGTGCCGCGGACCCGGGCAGGTCGGCCACGCCGTGCACGTCGTCCATCCTCAGCGAGGACCAGCGGTGCTGCCACGCACCGCCGGGCTCGGGGTTCGCGTCGAGCACCAGGTGGTCGATGCGGCGCTGGCGCAGGAAGTACGACGCCGCCAGGCCGGCCTGCCCGGCGCCGATCACCAGGGAGTCGAGAGCTTGCACGGAGGGAGAACGCCGAGGGGGTCGCGGCTATGCCCACGCCCGTGGCAGCCTCGGGTGCATGGACATCTCCGCCAAGGCCACGCGCCTCCTCGAGCTCCACCACACCGGCACCACGCTGGTCCTCCCCAACGTCTGGGACGCCTGGTCGGCCCGCGCCGTCGCCGACGCCGGCTTCGGGGCCCTCAGCATCGGCAGCCACCCGCTCGCCGACTCGCGCGGGCAGGGCGACAACGAGGACATGTCGCTCGACGACGCCCTCGATGGCGTACGCCGGATCTGCTCGGCCGTGCCCGACGTGCCCGTCACCGCGGACATGGAGGCCGGCTACGGCGCCACGCCCGCCGAGCTCATCGAGCGCCTGCTCGAGGCCGGAGCCGTCGGCCTCAACATCGAGGACACCGTGCACTCCGAGGGCGGTCGCCTCCGCTCGGTCGCCGAGCACGCCGACTACATCGGTGGCCTGCGGCAGGCCGCCGACGCCGCCGGTGTGGACGTGGTCGTCAACGCCCGCACCGACGCCTTCATCAAGAAGGACCAGTTCGAGGACCCGGCCGCCGAGGCGATCACCCGCCTGCTCGCGTGCGAGGAGGCCGGCGCCCGCTGCACCTATCCCGTGGGCGCTCCGGACGCCGAGACCCTCCAGCGCCTGCTCGACGCGCTGGCCGGACCGGTCAACGTGATCGCCAACCCGCGCAAGGGCTCGGCTGCCGGGTCGCTGGAGGACCTGCAGACGATGGGTGTGCACCGGGTGACCTTCGGTCCGCTCCTCCAGAAGGAGCTCGCGCCGGATCTTGCTGCGCTCGTCGCCCCCTGGAAGTAGTCACCGTGCGGCGCCTGCGGTGCGCCAGCCGCACCGCAGGCACCGCACAGTGTGGCTCGACCTAGCGCGCCGCCGCCCGGCACACGTCGGGCTGGCAGCCGTCCCACAGCTCGAGGCGCCGCATGAGGTCGCGCGCCCAGGGCTGGGTGTGGTCGGTGGCGAACACGTTCACGTCCTCCCACGGCTGGTCGTAGCGGTAGAGCTCCCACGCGTGGTCGGTTCGCTCCCAGTCCGGGTCGAGGTCGAAGCGGACCAGCAGGCCCTCCGCGCCGCGCACGGCGACGAACGACGGGATGATGTCGATCGTCCCGCCCGAGCCCTGGTCGGAGTCCACCTCGCCCGGCACGGACTTGGCGAAGGTGTGCTCGTAGAAGGCGTACCTCGCACCCGGCGCACCCGGCCGCCACAGCGTGTCGGCGAACGAGCGCCCGTCGCGGAACCGCTCGGGCCGCCGACCCGCCAGCTCCTCGAAGGTCGGAGCGAGGTCGATGTTGTTCACGTGCTGGGCCCGCTCGCCGGGCACCACGCCCGGCCCGACGACCACGAGCGGGACCCGCGCGTCCGAGTCGTACGGCGTCCCCTTCCCGCCGTTGAGCTGGTGCTGGCCGAGGTGGAACCCGTTGTCCGCGGTGAGGACGACGTAGGTGTCCGGCCCGACCGCCGCGCGGATCTCGGTGAGCATCCGATCGATGGACTGCACCATGCGGGCGCGGTCGCGGTAGCGGGTGAGCGCCTGGTCCGCGGTGAGGCTCACCTCGTTGGTGCGCCACGCCGGTGCCGGCTCGACGGTGCCGTCCTCGCGCAGGTAGGTGGGGGCGTTGTCGTCCCGCGGGTCGTTCCACCCGGCGAGGTCGGCCAGGGTGAGGTCGCCGCAGGCCGTCGTGCCGCAGTTGCCTCCGGTGGGGCTGGCGTCCGGAGCGCGGTCGACGTACGCCGGCGGGAACTGCGGGCTGTCCGGGTAGGCCTTCTGCAGCTGTGAGTGCGGGCCGTAGGTCGCGACCTCGAGGAAGTACGGCTCGCCCGAGGCCTCCTGGTCCTGGATGAAGTCCAGGGCCTTGTCGCGGGTGACGGTCTGCATGTAGGACCGGTCGATCACCTCGAGCGGCGAGGTGCGCGGCGGCTTGGGGTGGTTCTGGAGCTGCGGGTCGCCGTCCTCGTCGAGGTAGACGCTCTTGTAGCCCCAACCGTTGTAGCCGCCACCGAGGATCGGGTTCCAGACGTCCCAGCCCGGCACCCTCTCCGGCGCGGCGGTGGTGCCGTCGACGGTGCGCGCCTCGTAGCCGTTCATGAACTTCCCGACGAAGCCGGTGGTGTAGCCGGCGTCCTGCAGGGCCAGGGAGAACTGCCGGTCCTGGTTGCCGTACGTCGTGAACGCGTCGTAGCCGCCGATCGGGATGTCGGGGTCGTTGGGCGTGTTGGTCAGCACGCCCGTGTGGTGCGGCGCCTGACCGGTGAGGATCGACGCGCGGGAGGGGCAGCAGAGGGAGTCGATGACGAAGGCGTTGGCGTAGGACGCCCCGTCCGCCTTCATCCGCTGCGCCTCCGGCATGGTCGCCAGGAGCTCGAGGGAGAAGTCGTCCATCAGGACGAGGACGATGTTGGGCTGTCCGGCACCTGCCGGTGTGGCCTGCCGGGAGGCAGAGGCAGCGACGTTCCCGGGCAGGATCGCGGTCGCCGCGAGGATCGTGGTCCCGAGCGCCACGAGCGATCGCGTGAGAGGTGCGCGCATCAATCACTCCTTGTGTAGTGGGTTACTAGAGTTTTACGTCGCGATCACGACCGCCGCAACTCGCGCCGCGCACGGGCGGAAACCTCTACCTGTCACCCCGCAGCGGCGCTAATCTCGGCGCACGCCGGGGCGTCCCGACGTCCGGGGCCCCGGCCGGGCCGACCTGCGGGGGTCCACGTGCTGCGGTTGCTGTTCTTCCTCGTCCCACTCGTCCTGTGCGTCTTCTGCCTCGTGCAGGCGATCTCCAGCAGGGACGACGAGATCCGTCACCTGAAGAAGACGTGGTGGATCCTGCTGATCCTCTTCTTCCCGTTCGTCGGTTCGATCGCGTGGCTCGTCGCCGGGCGTCCCCAGACGGTGCAGCGACGCCAAGGGCCGCACGAGCGGAGCGCGAGCGCGTTCCCTGAGTACGACCGCCCCGGCCGGTTCGCCGCGACGGACCCCCGGGCGGACGAGGAGTTCCTCAGGAAGGTGCGCGAGCGCGCCGAGGAGCAGCGCCGCAAGCATCGCGAGCAGCAGGAGCGCGAGGCCCGCGGGAGCGACGAGGCCGGGCCGGCACCCGAGGAGCCGACCGCCTGAGCGACTGGCTCAGCCGGCGACGACCAGCACCGGCGACGGCTCCACCTCGAGGCGTACGGCCTGACCCGGCTGCAGCCGCAGCGCGTCCGAGCTGGCGAGCTGGGCGACGACGTCGGTGCCGTCGGCGAGCAGGCAGGTGACCCGCGAGAGCGGTCCGAGGAACATCACCGCGGTCACCGTCGCGCCACCGTCGGCGTCGGCCACGACGGAGACCGCCTCCGGGCGGACCAGCGCGAAGCCGGGGCCGCTCGTCGACCCGTCGAGCGCGGGCACGTCACGACCGAGGACTGACGCGGTGCCGCCCTGCACGGTGGCCGGGAGCCGGTTGCTGAGCCCGACGAACTCCCCCACGAACTTCGTGGCCGGCGCCGAGTAGAGCTCGGCCGGCGGCGCGAGCTGCTCGAGCCGCCCGGCGTTCATCACGCCCACCCGGTCGGCGACGGCGAGCGCCTCCTCCTGGTCGTGGGTGACGAACAGCGTCGTCGTGCCGACCTCGATCTGGACCCGGCGGATCTCGTCACGCAGCTGCACGCGGACCTTGGCGTCCAGCGCGGACAGCGGCTCGTCGAGCAGCAGGACGGACGGCTCGATCGCAAGCGCGCGGGCGAGGGCGACGCGCTGCTGCTGGCCGCCGGAGAGCTGGCTGGCGTAGCGCGAGCCGTGCTCGGAGAGGCCGACGAGTTCGAGCTTCTCCTGCGCGACCTTGCGGCGCGCACCCGCGTCCTTGCCGCGCAGCTTGAGGCCGAAGGCGACGTTCTCCAGCACCGTGAGGTGCGGGAAGAGGCTGTAGGCCTGGAAGACCATCCCCATGTCGCGCTTGTTGGCGGGGACGCGGGTGAGGTCCTTGCCGCCGACCTCGACGCGGCCCGACGTGGGCTGGTCGAGCCCGGCCAGGATGCGCAGCGCCGTGGTCTTGCCGCAGCCCGACGGGCCGAGCAGGGCCACGAGCTCGCCCGGCGCGAGGTGGAGGGTGAGGCCGTCGAGCGCCTTCACGGAGCCGTAGACCCGGGTGAGATCCGTCAGCTCGACCGCGAGCCCGGCAGCGGTGGGGGGTCGAACGGGGGTGGTCGTCATGCCTTCTGTCCTCCGACGTCGGGGGCCTTGCTGCGGTTGAAGAACGAGAGTCCGAGCAGGAGCAGCGAGATGAGGACGATCGAGGCGAAGGCGCCGGCGATGGCCGTCGAGGTCTCGGACTTGTAGATGGCCGCGAGCGCGACCGGCATCGTGTCGTAGTGCAGGAGCGAGGCGAAGACGTACTCACCGAGCACGAGCGCGATCGCGATGAACGCCGCCCCCAGCACGCCGCTCACGATGTTGGGCATCACGATGCGGGTGATCACGGTCGTCCAGCCGGCACCGAGCGACCGGGCCGCCTCGGCGAGCGTGGTCACGTCGATCGCCGACAGCGCCGAGTCGATCGAGCGGTAGGAGTAGGGCAGCACCAGCACGACGTAGGCGAAGACGAGCACCTGCGGGGAGTCGCCGAGCAGGTAGTTGACCCACGTGTAGACGTTGGTGATGCCGACCACGATGACCAGCGGCGGGACGGTGAGCGGGAGCAGGCACAGGAACTCGACCGTCCGGCTCAGCCCCGGCGTGCGCAGCCGCACCCAGATCATCGTCGGCACCAGCAGGACCACCATCAGCAGGACGGTGAACGCCGCCAGCAGCAGCGACGAGACGATCGCGCTGCGCAGGTCCTCGTTGCGGACCAGCTCGGCGTAGTAGTGGAACGTGATCTCGCCCTCGAGCGGACCCTTGCCCTGCACGCTGAAGTTGGCCATCGAGATCAGCGGCAGGAAGAAGTAGAGCGCGAAGAGCCCGAGCAGGACCGCCCGGACGACGCGGAAGCCGGCGCCGTGCCTCATCGCAGCCACCTCGACGTACGACGCAGCAGGAGGGCGTACAGCCCCATCACGATCGCGACGACCACGATCATCTCGGTGGCGAGCGCGAAGCCGAGGTTCTGCTGGCCCAGCAGCACCTCGCTGGTGAGGGCCGAGCGGATCAGCAGCGGGACGATCGGGTTGCCCTGGCTGACCAGGATCGCCGCAGTGGCGTACGCCGCGAACGCGTTGGCGAACAGCAGCAGCACCGAGCCCAGGAAGGCCGGGGTGAGCAGCGGGATGCCGACCATCCGCCAGTACTGGAAGTTGGTGGCACCGAGGTTGACCGCCGCCTCCTTGAGCTGGGGCCGGAGGCCCTCGAGCGCCGGGGTGAAGACGATGACCATCAGGGGCACCTGGAAGTAGGTGTAGACGACGATCAGGCCCTTGAGCCCGTAGAGCCAGCCGGTGCCGTAGATGTCGAACCCGATCCCGTCCCTGAGCACCACGGTGAGCAGGCCGGAGAAGCCGAGCAGCGAGATCCAGGCAAAGGCGAGGGTGACGCCGCCGAACTGGGCGAGCACGCCCGCGATCGACAGCGTCGTGCGGCGCAGGATGCTGCGCGGACCCAGCGAGACGATGAGGTAGGCGAGCACGGCACCGAGCACTCCGCCGAGGAGGGCGGTGCTGCCCGAGAGGAGGAGGCTCTTGCGGAGCGTGTCGATCGCGGCAGAGGACCCCAGCGCCTCGATGTTGCCCATCGTGAAGCCACCGGTCTCACCGTCCTGGAAGGCACCGATGATCACGGTGACCGTCGGCACGATCAGGAAGACGGCGAGGAACCCGAAGAACGGGAGCACGGGCAGGTACCGGCCGACGGAGATCCGTCGACCGGCACCTGCCTGCGCAGGAGCGACCGTGCTCAGCTGATGACCTTGGACCAGTTGTCGGCGAGGTACTCGCCGGCCTTGACGGTCTGGTCGTCGGTCGGGATCACCGGCTCGCCGGCGACCTCGGGCAGCGCGCCCCAGAGGTCGGCGTCGATCGTGCCGGCCTCGTTCATCGCGTCACCGCGGACCGGACGGGCACCGCCCTTGAGCCAGAGGTTCTGGCCCTCGTCGCTGTAGAGAGGAACTCCTGCCACAGGCGAGCGGCGGCCGGGTGCGGGGCGTCGGCGTTGATGGCCTGGAAGTAGTAGCCGGCCACGACGGCCTCCTCCGGGACGATGGTCTTCCACGTGTCGACGTTGGCCGCGGCGGCCGAGCCCAGGTAGTCCCAGTCGATGACGACCGGGGTCGCGCCGGACTCGATGGTGCCGGAGTCGGGGTCGACGGGCAGGAAGTTGCCGGCCTTCTTGAGGTCGCTGAAGAAGTCGACACCGGGAGCGATGTCGTCGGCGGACCCGCCGTTGGCGATCGCGGCCATCATCACGCCGCTGAACGCGGCACCGGCCTGGGTCGGGTCACCGTTGAGGGCGACCGCGCCCTTGAACTCCGGCCCGAGCAGGTCCTGCAGCGAGGTCACGTCGGGCACCTTGGCGGAGTCGTAGCCGATCGACATGTAGCCGCCGTAGTCGTTGACCCAGGTGCCGTCGGCGTCCTTGAACTCGTCGGGGATGTCGTCCCAGGTCTCGACCTTGTAGGGCGCGAACATGTCGGTGTTGGCGAGGGCCACCGACTGGCCGAGGTCGAAGACGTCGGGCGCCTTGTCGGTGCCGGCCAGGTCGTTGGCGGCGTTGATCTCGTCCTGCGACGCGGCGTCGGGCTGGTCGGAGTTGACCGTGATGTCGTACTTCTCCTCGAAGGTGGAGATCATCTCGCCGTAGTTGGCCCAGTCGGGCGGCAGCGCGATGACGTTGAGCTCGCCCTCGTCCTGGGCGGCCTTGATCAGGTCGTCCATGCTGCCGAAGTCCGCAGCCGACGTGGCCGTCGCCGCGTCCACACCGCTCTCGGTGGTGGTGTCGGCCTCCTGCTCGGGAGCAGCGCAGCCGGCTGCTGCCGCGAGGGTCGCCAGCACGGCGAGCGATACGAATGTCTTGCGGGTCTTCACAGGGGTCCTCCAAGGGGGGGCTCGACCGAGATCTGGAACGAGGTGCAAGGCGGAGCCTCTCTGGTCCCGTCGGATCGGAGGCTACTCCCGAATGACGCGTCTGAGGCGTAACGATGAACCAACGGTTTGGGCAAGAAATGCCGCGCAGGCGGCGCTGGGTAAACTCGACCGTCGTGACGAGCACCGCTGGACCCGAGTTCCACTACTCCGACATCCTCCCGACCGCCGGCTCCAACGGTGAGCCCGAGACGCCCTACCGGCTGATCACCACCGAGGGCGTGTCCACCGTGGAGGTCGAGGGCCGCACCTTCCTGAAGGTCGAGCCCGAGGCGATCCGGCGGCTCACCGAGGAGGCGATGCACGACATCAGCCACTACCTGCGCCCGGGCCACCTCTCGCAGCTGCGCAAGATCATCGACGACCCCGAGGCCTCCGGCAACGACCGCTTCGTCGCGCTCGACCTGCTGAAGAACGTCAACATCTCCGCCGGCGGCGTGCTGCCGATGTGCCAGGACACCGGCACCGCGATCGTGATGGGCAAGAAGTCCGAGGGCGTGCTCACCGGCTCCGACGACGGCGAGGCGATCAGCAAGGGTGTGTACGACGCCTACACCCGGCTCAACCTGCGTTACTCCCAGCTCGCGCCGCTGACGACCTTCGAGGAGAAGAACACCGGCACCAACCTGCCGGCGCAGATCGAGCTCTACTCGACGCCGGCCAAGGACGTCCCGGAGTACAAGTTCCTCTTCATGGCCAAGGGCGGCGGCTCGGCCAACAAGTCGTTCCTCTTCCAGGAGACCAAGGCCGTCCTCAACCCGGCGCGGCTGATGGAGTTCCTCGACGAGAAGATCCGCTCGCTCGGCACCGCCGCGTGCCCGCCGTACCACCTCGCCGTCGTCATCGGCGGCACGAGCGCGGAGTTCGCGCTGAAGACGGCCAAGTACGCCTCCGCGCACTACCTCGACGACCTCCCGACCGAGGGCTCGATGTCCGCCCACGGCATCCGCGACGTGGAGCTGGAGGAGAAGGTCTTCGAGCTCACCCAGTCGTTCGGGATCGGCGCGCAGTTCGGCGGGAAGTACTTCTGCCACGACGTCCGCGTCGTCCGGCTCCCCCGCCACGGCGCGTCCTGCCCGGTGGCCATCGCGGTCTCGTGCTCCGCGGACCGTCAGGCGCTCGGCAAGATCACGCCGGAGGGCGTCTTCCTCGAGCAGCTCGAGATGGACCCCGCCCACTACATGCCCACCGACGGCGTCTCCGACGACATCTCCGGCGGCGAGGTCGTCTCGATCGACCTCAACCGGCCGATGGCCGACATCCTCGCCGAGCTCTCGAAGCACCCGGTGAAGACGCGGCTCTCGCTGACCGGACCGCTCGTCGTGGCCCGCGACATCGCGCACGCCAAGATCAAGGAGCGCCTCGACGCCGGCGAGGAGATGCCGGCCTACATGAAGGACCACCCCGTCTACTACGCCGGTCCGGCGAAGACGCCGGAGGGAATGCCGTCGGGATCGTTCGGCCCGACGACCGCGGGCCGGATGGACTCCTACGTCGAGCAGTTCCAGGCGGCCGGCGGCTCGATGGTGATGCTCGCCAAGGGCAACCGCTCCAAGCAGGTCACCGAGGCGTGCGACGCCCACGGCGGCTTCTACCTCGGCTCCATCGGCGGTCCCGCCGCCCGCCTCGCGCAGGACTGCATCCGCTCGGTGTCGGTCCTCGAGTACGAGGAGCTCGGCATGGAGGCCGTCTGGAAGATCGAGGTGGAGGACTTCCCGGCCTTCATCGTCGTCGACGACAAGGGCAACGACTTCTTCACCGATCCCTCGGGCGCCGTGACCGTACCGATCACGGGCATCCGGGTCCGGTCGGCCGAGTAGTCCTCCCGGACCGTCGGGAGCGCTCAGGCGGTGAGGCGGGCGGCCAGCTCGGCGGCGGCCTGCCCGGCCCGGTGACCGAGCGGCTCGGCGCCCTCGACGCGGTGCTGGTGGGCGCCTCCGAGGAGCACGGGAGCGGTCGCGGAGATCGCCTGCACCGCCTCGCGCACGGCTGGCAGGTCCTCGACCGTCGGTACGCCGAGCACGACGGCGTCGGGCCCCACCGCGCGTACGGTGTCGACCCACGCCTCGACGGGGAGGTCGGCGCCGAGGTAGGTGACCGCCACCCCACGGCTGCGGAGCACCATCGCGAAGGCCATCACCCCCAGCTCGTGGCGCGATCCTCGCGCCAGCCCCACCATCACGCTCGGGGCACCGGCCGCCGGGTGCGGCAGCTGGTGGAACTCCTGGGCCAGCCGTCGCAGCACGGCCGCACTGGCGAAGTGCTCACCGGCGATGCTGACCTCACCGCGCTGCCAGGCCCCGCCCAGCCGCACGAGCGAGGGCATCAGCCACTCGTCGACCACGGCGGCGAGGTCGGTCTCGGCGAACGCCTTGTCGATGAGGCTCTCGAGGCGTACGACGTCGAAGTCGAGCGCGCACCCGATGAGCTCGTCGACCTGCGACAGCGGGGAACCGTCGGCCGGCAGCGGCAGCACTGAGGCCGAGCCGGTCGGCTCCTCGAGCACCTTGCGGGCCGCGATCCGTGGTGCCCAGCCGGCGTCGACGAGGTCGCGCATCACCGACAGCCGGCGCACCGCCTCGTCGTCGTAGAGCCGGTAGTTGCCCTCGCTCCGCACCGGTTCGACGACGCCGTAGCGCTGCTCCCACTTGCGGAGGGTCTCGCGCGGGATGCCGGTGAGCTGCGCGGTGCGGCCGGCGGTGTACACACCCGGGAGGGTACCGCAGAGTGGACAAACCGTGGACAGAGTGTCTAGCGTCGCCGTCATCCACAACAGTGGACAGACTGTGGACAGAACCCCTGGGAGGGGCCGTGGAGCAGGTGTACGAGATCGAGGACGCCGGTCCCGGCAGGTGGCTGCAGGCCACGGGGATCTCTGCGATGGTCGCGGCGGCGCTCGCCACGATCGTGTTCGGCACCCCCGCCATGCCCGACCACGGCTCGACGGACGGCTCGTGCCGGCTCGACTTCGTCGCCCAGGAGTGGACCGGCAGCTCCTGCCGCGACGTCGCGGCCGAGTCCGCCAGCCGCTGACGCAACGGTCGGGGCTCAGCCGGCCATGAGGTCGCGCAGGGTCGTCAGGACGTCTGGCCAGTGCGCCACGAGGGTGGCGAGGTGGGTGGTGCGAGGTCGTACGACGACTTCGACATCGCCGAGTCCTGCGAACAGGTCGGCCGCGGCATCCGCTCCCGAACGGTCGTCCAGCTCGCCGAACCAGGCGCGCACCGCACAGTTCACCTCCGCCGGTCCGTGCTCCCACGGCCGGTGGAGCAGGGCTGCGTCGCGGAGGTAGCCCTCGGGCCCGGCGAGCGCCTCGCGCACCGACGCCGCGACCTCGGCCGGCCCGAGCGCCGCCACCAGGTAGGCGTCCTCCGGCGGAAGCATCGTGAGCCACCGGGCCGCGAGCGCGTCGTCTGACGGGTCGGCGGGGTCGACGCCGGCGCGCCAGTGGAGGAACTCGGGTGCGAACTCGGCGACCAGCTCCTCGACCGCCTCTGACCGTGCGCCCGGCGGCTGGGTCGCCACCAGGCCGAGCGCGGTGACCCGGTCGGGGTGCCGCGCGGCGGTCGCCACGGCGTACGCCCCTCCCACCGACATGCCGAGCACCGCGAGGCGTTCGTGCCCGAGCTCGCTCGCCACCCCGGCGAGGTCGTCGGCCACGCTGCCGTGGGTGCTCGCGTGGGCGGTGGAGCGTCCGTAGCCGGGGCGGTTCACGCACAGGAGTCGTACGCCGGCCGCACGGGCCGCCGCGTCTCCCGTCATCGCCACGTGGCGGGTGTCCGGGCAGCCGTGGAGCACCGCGACGAGGGGACCGTCGGGATCCCCGCCGACCCAGCACTCGAGGACCCGTCCGTCCGTTGCGTGCCGCAGCACCTCAGCCGGCCGCGGTGAGGCGGGCGGCCAGGGCGGACGCCGCCGCACCCGCACGGTGCCCGAGTCGTTCGGGGCCGTCGACCTGGTCCTGGTGCGCGCCGCCGAGGAACACCGACGTCATCGGCGTGAGCGCCTCGACCAGCTCCCGGACGGCCGGGAGGTCCTCGACAGTGGGCGCCGCGATGACCACGGCGGCGGGCGAGAGGAGACGGACGGTGCCGACCCACGCCTCCAGCGGGAGGTCGCCGCCGAGGTAGGTGACCGAGACGCCGCGCGAGCGCAGCACCAGGCAGAACGCCAGGACGCCGAGCTCGTGGCGCGACCCGCGCGCCAGCCCTGCCACGACCCGCGGGCCGTCAGGGTTCACCACCGGGACGGACTGGAAGGCCTGCGCGAGCCGGCGGTGCACGGCGGCGGACACGAAGTGCTCGCCGGCGACGGACACCTCGCCGCGCTGCCAGGCCCTGCCGAGCTCGACCATCGCCGGGAGCAGCCACTCGTCCACGGTGGTCGCGTGGTCACCGTCCACGAAGGCCTCCGCCAGCAGCCGCTCGAGCGCCGGGACGTCGAAGTCGACCGCGCACCGCACGACCTCCTGGATCCGCGGGTCGGTGCACGGCACCTCCGGCCGGGCGACCTCGGCCGCTGCGGCCGAGACGTCGACCGCGACGTGCTGCGCCGCCTCGTGCGCGGACCAGCCCGCGTCGACCAGGGTGCGCATCACGCTGAGCCGGCGGACGGCCTCGTCGTCGTAGAGCCTGTAGTTGCCGGAGGACCGCTGCGGGGCGACCACGCCGTAACGCTGCTCCCACTTGCGCAGGGTCGTGCTGGGAACGCCGATGAGCTCGGCGACCCGCCCAACGGTGTACATCCGCTCACGGTAGGTCCTGGACGGCCTGCAGGACAGCCCTTCCGCGACGCATGACCACCCTTGGGGGCGAACAACGTGCGACGAAGCGTGCCCGGAGCGCCGCTCGCGGCAGGATGGGCGCGTGAGCATCGACAGCGTCTCGGAGATCGCCCGGGCGGAGACCGACCGCGGCGAGCTCGTGCTGCGCCGCCGCACGTCCGGGACCGCCGCCGACGTGCTCGAGCTGCGGGTCAACGGCGTCTTCGTGATGGACACCCTCGAGACGACCAGCGAGATCGAGCTCGCCGCCCAGGCGCTCGAGCTGGTCGACGACCCGCGGTCGGTCCTGATCGGCGGGCTCGGCCTCGGCTTCACGCTCCAGCGGGTGCTCGCCGACATCCGTGTCGAGCGGGCCGTGGTCGTCGAGATCGAGGAACCGCTCATCGACTGGATGCGCAACGGCACGGTGCCGCACGGGCCGGCGATCCTCGCCGACGCCCGCGCCACCATCGTCAACGCCGACATCGCGATGGCCATCGCCGAGGCGCGGTCGACGTACGACCTGGTGCTGCTCGACGTCGACAACGGCCCGGGCTACCTCGTCCACGAGGCCAACGAGCAGGTCTACGAGGCCGGGTTCCTCCGCCGGTGCCACGACCTGCTGAGCCCGGGCGGGGTCCTGGTCGTCTGGTCGGCCGACGCCGCGCCGGGCCTGCTCGCCGCGATGCGCGAGGTCTTCGCCCGGACCGAGGAGCAGGCCCACGACGTGCTGCTGCAGGACCGGCCGGAGCAGTACTTCCTCTACCTCGCGCGCCGGTCCTAGCGCAGGAACGCCTCGAGCACCGGCCCGGCGGTCTGCGAGCCGGAGACGCCGGTGCCGACGAACACCGCGACGGCCAGGTCGCCGCGGACGGCGATCATCCAGGCGTGGGTCGGCAGGGCGCCGGACGCGTCGGGCTCGCCGTACTCGGCAGTGCCGGTCTTCGCGCCGTCGACGCCGGGTACGTCGAGCAGGAACCGGCCCGACCCGGTGGTCACCACGCCCCGCATCAGGCTGCGCAGCGTGGCTGCCTCGCCACCGGTCAGCGGCGCCGAGATCGCCGTCTGCTCGACCTGGTGGTCGGGCAGGAGCGTCGGCAGCACTGCGCGACCAGCCGCGACCGACGCGGCGACGGTGGCCATCGCGAACGGACTGGCGAGCACGGTGCCCTGCCCGATCAGGTCGGCGGCAGCGCCGGTCTCGGTCTCGGGCGGCGGCACCTGGCCGAAGTAGACCGGGAAGCCGAGGTCGTGGTCGGTGCCGAGCCCGAGCGCCTGGGCCGCCGCGGCGAGGTCGCCGTCGGCGAGGCGGTCGACGTTGCCGATGAAGGCGGTGTTGCACGACTGGGCGACGGCCTGGGCGAGCGTGATCTCGCCGACGGACGAGGCGGGGTAGTCGTCGTAGTTCTTGAAGGAGCGGCCGTCGACGGTGGTGGTCGCCGGGCACGCCACGCGGTCGCCGGGCGCCAGCCCACTGCGCAGCAGCGCGAGGGAGGAGACGACCTTGAAGGTCGAGCCGGGTGCGTACTGCCCGGTGTCGGCGAGGTCCGCGCCCTCCGCGCCCGCACCGTTGGCGGTCGCGAGGACGGCGCCGTCGGAGGGTCGGATGGCCACCAGGGCGCTGGCCGGGGCGCCGTCGCCGAGCGTGGCCAGCGCGGCCTCCGCCTTGTCCTGCAGCGCCGGGGCGATCGTCGTCGCGAGGTCCGCGCCGTCGACCGCAGGGACCTCGACGAGCGTGCGCAGCCGGTCGTCGGCGCTCCGGGCGACGACGGCCCTGCCCGACGCGCCGCGCAGCTGCTCGTCGTAGCGCGCCTGGAGGCCGGACAGCCCGACCTCGTCGCCGGCGACGATCGCGCCGTCGGACTCCTCGACGACCTCTGCGGTCGCCGCTCCGACCCGGCCGAGCAGGGCAGCGGCAAAGTCTCGGCTCGGTGCCAGCGGCAGGGTGTCGTTCACCGCGAGCGCCCCGGGCACCTTGCGGAAGGCCGGCAGCACCTCGAGCGCGTCCTCCTCGCGGAGCACGACCGCCTCGACGAAGGCCTCGGCACCCATCGCCTCCGCGCGCTCGACGTACGCCGCGGCGTCGACGTCGAGGATCCGCGCGATCCGCCGCGCGCTGCGGGCCACCTGCGTGCCCTCGACCTTGGTCTTGTCGAGGCCGTAGCGCAGCACCGGCCGCTCCGTCACGAGCACTGTCCCGTTGGCCCCGGTGATGTCGCCGCGGTCCGGGGTGAGGGTGCGCAGGCCGAGGGTGTCGCCCTCGACCAGGTCGGGCGCCAGCGTGGCAGGCGACCACTCCACCTGCCAGCCGTCCTCGCCCTCCACGAGCGCGGCAGGTGTGTCGTACGTCCAGGGGTCGGGGCCGCCGATGTCCCACTGCCACGACAGCGTCGCGGTCGCGGTTCGGGGCTCGTCACCGGTCGCCTCGGGATGCTCCACCCCGGCCACCTCGACCGCGACCGGCACCTCGTCGAGCGGCGAGACCAGCTCGGCGAACGCGTCGCGCGCCGCCTCGTCGGTGAGCGGCACCTCGCCCAGCGAGTGGTCGGAGAGCGCCGCGGCGAGCTCGCTCGCCAGGTCGGCTGCGGGGTCGGAGTCGTCGTCGCCACCGGCCGAGGAGCAGGCGGAGCCCACCCCCATGAGCACGACGGCGATCCCGAGACGAAGTGATCGCATGTGCTCCATGGTCCCCAATGCGGTCTGCGCGGATCCACCCGACCCTCCGGTCGACGCCGACCGGTCAGGCGAAGTGCTCGCGGTAGTACGACGAGCCGGCGGCGTAGGACTCCCAGTCCACCGCGGCCACGTCGTCACCGGCCAGGTCGGCGCCCAGGCGGTCGAGGTAGTAGTCCCAGCCCGGTCCGACGCTCGCGACCATCGTCCGCCCGGTGTCTCCGGGCGCGAGCACCTGCGTGAACCGCAGCGAGGTGGTGCCGTTGGCCTCGGTGAGCTCGAGCCCCATCTCCCAGTGCACCTTCTCCCCCGAGCCGTCCTCGGCGAAGGGCTCGGGATCACGCCCGCGGACGACGAAGCGGCGTGGCGGATCGCAGGCGAGGACGTCCATCTCCTCGGCCTTCACGTCCTCGCCCTCCGCCGTCATCCGGAACATCACCGTGCCGGACGAGGGATCACCGCTCCACGTGCCGATCCACCGCTCCATCCGGCCGGGCTCGGTGCACGCCGCCCAGACGTCCTCGATGGGTGCGCGGAAGGTCCGCTCGATCACGAGCAGGCTCCGGCCGTCGCTCTCCTCGCGGCGGCCGGTCATCAGGTCGGTGGAGCTGGTCATGCGGTGTCCTCCTGGGATGGGTGTGTGGCACGGACGTCGGCCGCTGCGCGCCGCTCGCGGCCCGTGCGCCGGACCTCGAGGTCGAGGCCGTCGAGCACCGACTCGTCGAAGCGAGGACGCAGCTCGAGCGCGGCCACCCAGTCCGTCACGACGGCCAGGCCGCCCCGTTCGAGCCGGTAGTGCCGCTCCCGTCCGCGGTCCTCGGCGGTCACCAGCCCTGCCTCGGACAGCACGCGCAGGTGGCGGCTGACCGCGGGGCGGCTGATGGACTGGTCGGCCGTGAGGTCGACGACCCGCGCCGGGCCGCGTGCGAGCGTCTCGAGCAGCGCGCGACGCACCGGGTCGGCGATCGCGGCGAACGGGTCCATGCGTCATTGGTAACTGATGAGTTACCTGTTCGTCAAGGGCTACCGTCAATCCCATGACTGCACACGGCGCACCGACGCGCACCGAGCACGACTCGATGGGCGACGTCGAGGTCCCCCGCGACGCCCTCTGGCGCGCCCAGACCCAGCGGGCCGTCGAGAACTTCCCGATCAGCGGACTGACCCTCCAGCCCCGCCACGTCCAGGCGCTCGCGCACGTCAAGGCCGCCGCCGCGACCGCCAACGGCGCCCTCGGCGTGATCAGCCACGAGCAGGCGAAGGCCGTCGTCGACGCCGCCGACGCCATCGTCGCCGGGGAGCACGACGGCGAGTTCCCGATCGACGTCTTCCAGACCGGGTCCGGCACCAGCTCCAACATGAACGCCAACGAGGTGATCGCCAGCCTCGCCGACCGTGCCGGCGTCACCGTCCACCCCAACGACCACGTCAACGCCTCGCAGAGCAGCAACGACACCTTCCCCACCAGCATCCACGTCGCCGCGACGCTCGCCGTCGTCGACGACCTGCTCCCCGCCCTCGACCGTCTCGCGACGTCGTTCGAGGCCAAGGCCGAGGAGTTCGCCGACACCGTCAAGGCCGGGCGCACCCACCTGATGGACGCGACGCCGGTGACGCTCGGCCAGGAGATGGGGGCGTACGCCGCCACGCTGCGCCTCGCGGCCGAGCGGCTGGACGGCGTGCTCCCCCGCGTGCGTGAGCTGCCGCTGGGCGGCACCGCCGTCGGCACCGGCATCAACACCCCCGCCGCCTTCGCGGAGCGGGCGATCGCGGCGCTCGCCGAGCGCACCGGGCAGCCGTTCACCGAGGCACGCGACCACTTCGAGGCGCAGGGCACCCGCGACTCGCTCGTCGAGCTGTCCGGAGTGCTGCGGACGATCGCGGTCGGCCTCACGAAGATCTGCAACGACCTCCGCTGGATGTCGTCCGGCCCGACCACCGGCCTCGCGGAGATCCACCTCCCCGACCTCCAGCCGGGGTCGAGCATCATGCCCGGCAAGGTCAACCCGGTGCTGCCCGAGGCGACCCTGATGGTGTGCGCGCGAGTCGTGGGCAACGACGCCACCATCGCCTGGGCCGGCGCCGCCGGCAGCTTCGAGCTCAACGTGATGATGCCGGTGATGGCGCACGCGCTGCTCGAGTCGGTCCACGTGCTCTCCACCTCGACCGTGCTCCTCGCCGAGCGCTGCGTCGACGGGATCACCGCCGACGCCGAGCGGATGCGGCGCTACGCCGAGTCCTCGCCGTCGGTCGTGACGCCGCTCAACGCCCACATCGGCTACGAGGAGGCAGCGAAGGTCGCCAAGACGGCGCTGGCCGAGGGCGCCACGATCCGCGAGACGGTGATCGCGATGGGCTACGTCGAGCGCGGCGACCTCACCGAGGAGCAGCTCGACGCCGCCCTCGACGTGGACTCGATGACGGGTCGTTGATGGACGCCGTGCGTGAGGCCTTCAAGGCGATCGACCGTGCCATGACAGGGGACTCGCGCGTCCTGGAGGTCGGCTGCGGCTCGGGCGAGACGGCGGAGCGGATCCACGCCCTGCCGGGCGTCTCCTTCGTCGCGACCGACTACGCGGACGACATGGTCGAGCTGGCCGCCGCCCGCGGAGTCGACGCACGCCAGGCCGACATCTGCTACCTACCCTTCGACCCTGCGAGCTTCGACGTGGTCTACGCCGGGTGGGTGCTCGACCATGTCCGCGACATCGAGCGTGCCCTCGCCGAGGTTCGGCGCGTCCTGCGTCCGGGCGGCACGTTCGTCGCCCTGACCGACGCCGAGGACCGCGCCACCGAGCGACGCCGCCACCGCTTCTCCAGCGAGACCGGCGAGCGGATGCTGTCGCGCCGGTTCGAGGACGTACGTCGCCAGGACCTCGAGACCGCGTCGGGCGACGTGACCGTCTTCGAGGCACGCTGACACCAGACGAGGCGCGACCCGCTCGTCCCCGTGGAACGTGCGAGCCGCGCCTCTCCGACCCCCCTGGTCGGCCGTGGTGCGAGGTGCACGCGTCGGTGCACCTCACACCCGCAGGATGGCGCGCCGGGAGGGCCGGTGAGAGTAGTTCAGGCCTTGACTAGTCCGATCGGTTGGACCAGTGGTCCTGCCCGGGGAGAACTGCTCAGTACCAGCCGTTGCCGGACTTGAAGCTCCACGCACTGCAGGGCGAGCCGTAGGTGTCGCGGATGTACTCCAGGCCCCACCGGATCTGGGACTCGGCCGAGGTCATGTAGTCGGCCGGCAGGTCGTGCAGCTGCGTGAGCGCCTGCGGGATGCCGTACGCCGACGAGCTCGGGTTGTCCGCGTCGACCCTCCAGCCCGACTCGCTCATGTAGAGGGAGTCGAGGCAGGAGAACTGGTCGGACGAGAAGCCGTAGAGCGGCAGGAGGGCCTGGGCGATGTCACGCGGGTCGCCCTCGGAGAGGGACTGCGACTTCGTGACGACCGGGCCGGCCGACATCGTCAGGGCCGTCGCCTTGGTCGCGTCGCGGCGCGAGGAGCGCGAGGTGACCTCGCGCTGCGCGCGCTCGGCGACCGCCTCGGCGGCAGCGGACTCGCCCGACTCGCCGGACGCGGCGGGGGCGGCGGCGGTGGTCGGCCCGACGTCAGCCGCGGCCGGCGTCAGGCCGGGGTCGCTGGAGAACATGCCACCCGTGACGCTGATGCCGGTCACGGCAGCCGCCAGCCCGGTCAGCGCGACCCCGGTGCGGAGCGCCTGGCGAGGACCGCGCGCGGCCTTGTGCTTGCCGGGGGCGCGGTGCGTGGGGACGTACTTGGAGGAACGGGGCACGGAGGAGTCTCACGGGGGTGGGGAACGGGGGCGTTCGACAAAGATCACGAAACGATCTCGGCCCACCATGCATGAGGTCGCGGAAGCGTGCAAACCGAACGCCCGAACTGACTAGAGCCCTTGTGCCACAAGGGTTTCGTTGCGTCCCTGAAGTCACACGAGCCCCAGGATTCCCTCGCACCCCTTGACCACCGGGCCTCCCCATGTAACGCCGGGTTAGTGCTTGTACCCACCCGGATATATCCCAGTGGGTACAGCACCTAACCCGGCGTTACAGCGGGAGAGGGAGGCGGATCAGAGGGTGACGTCCTCGAGCATCTCGGTCACCAGGGCGGCGATCGGCGAGCGCTCGGAGCGGGTGAGGGTCACGTGGGCGAAGAGCGGGTGGCCCTTGAGCTTCTCCACCACCGCGACGATGCCGTCGTGGCGCCCCACGCGCAGGTTGTCGCGCTGGGCGACGTCGTGGGTGAGCACGACCTTGGAGTTGGCGCCGATCCGGGAGAGGACCGTCAGCAGGACGTTGCGCTCGAGCGACTGGGCCTCGTCGACGATCACGAAGGCGTCGTGGAGCGAGCGGCCGCGGATGTGGGTCAGCGGCATCACCTCGAGCATCCCGCGGTCCATCACCTCGTCGATGACGTGGTTGCCGGTCAGCGAACCGAGGGTGTCGAAGACGGCCTGCGCCCAGGGCGACATCTTCTCGTTCTCCGAGCCGGGCAGGTAGCCGAGCTCCTGGCCGCCGACGGCGAAGAGCGGACGGAAGACCACGACCTTCTTGTGCTGGCGGCGCTCCATCACGGCCTCGAGGCCGGCGCACAGCGCCATCGCCGACTTGCCGGTGCCGGCACGGCCACCGAGCGAGACGATGCCGACCTCGGGGTCGAGCAGCATCTCGAGGGCGATGCGCTGCTCGGCCGAGCGGCCGTGCACCCCGAAGGCGTCGCGGTCGCCCCGGACGAGGTGGACGCGCTTGTCCGCACCCACCCGGGCCAGTGCCGTACCCCTGTCGGACAGCAGGACCAGGCCGTTGTGACAGGGCAGGTCGCGCGCCTCGGCGAGGTCGATCGTGCCGTCCTCGTAGAGCTCGTCGAGGTCGGTGGCCGGGACCTCGAGCTCGGTCATGCCGGTGTAGCCGGAGTCGCTGATCGCCTCGGCGCGGTACTCCTGGGCGTCGAGGCCGACGGCCGAGGCCTTGATCCGCAGCGGCAGGTCCTTGGAGACCAGGGTGACGCGGTGGCCCTCGTCGGCGAGGTTGCGGGCGACCGCGAGGATCCGGGTGTCGTTGTCGCCGAGCCGGAAGCCGGACGGCAGCGCCTGGGGGTCGGTGTGGTTGAGCTCGACGCGGAGCGTGCCGCCCTCGGTGCCGATGCCGACCGGCTGGTCGAGGCGCCCGTGGACGACCCGCAGGTCGTCGAGGGCGCGCAGCGCCGAGCGGGCGAAGAAGCCGAGCTCCGGGTGGTGCCGCTTGCCCTCGAGCTCGGTGATCACCACCACGGGCAGCACGACCTCGTGCTCCGCGAAGCGCGTCAGGGCGCCTGGATCGGCGAGGAGGACGCTGGTGTCGAGGACGTACGTCCGGCGGGCGGGCTCTGCGACGGAGCTGGGCGATGCAGGTGAGGTCTTGCTGCTGGCCACGACTAACCCCTAGCTGCGGGCCGGCGCGCACACTCCTCGCCCGGCCCGATGTCATTCAACGGACCGGAGAGCTCCCATTCGAGTGCTCAAGGCTGCCTCCCGGTTCAGCAGGCTTCCCCACCTGCCGATGTCGCGAAAGTACGCCCGCGACGAGACCGATCTGCGACGACACGCCCGAACACGTGGTGACGAGCAGGTGACGACCGGGGTGCGGGTCGCTCAGCCGCCGAAGCGGCGCTCGCGTGCGGCGTACGCACGGATCGCTCGCAGGAAGTCGACCCGGCGGAAGTCGGGCCACAGCGCCTCGCAGAAGTAGAACTCCGAGTTCGCCGACTGCCACAGCAGGAACCCGCCGAGCCGCTGCTCGCCCGAGGTCCGGATCACCAGGTCGGGGTCGGGCTGGCCCTTGGTGTAGAGGTGCTCGGCGATGTGCTCGACGTCGATGATGTCGGCCAGCTCCTCCAGCGAGGTGCCCTTCGAGGCGTGGTCGGCGAGCAGGGCACGTACGGCGTCGGCGATCTCGCGACGCCCGCCGTAGCCGACGGCCACGTTGACCAGGATCCCGTCGAGGTGGCGGGTCGACTCCTCGGCCGCCTTGAGCCGCTCGGCGGTCTCGGTGGGCAGCAGGTCGAGCGCGCCCACAGGGTGGATCCGCCAGCGCTGGGCCTCGGCGAGGGACTCGACCGCGCCCTCGATGATCGTCAGGAGGCCGGTCATCTGCTCGGGCGGGCGGTTGGTGAGGTTGTCGCTCGAGAGCAGCCACAGCGTGACGACCCCGACCCCGACCTCCTCGCACCAGCCGAGCAGCGGACGGATGTTGTCGGCGCCGGCCTGGTAGCCCTCGGCGGTGTTGAGGCCGACCGCCTTGGCCCAGCGCCGGTTGCCGTCGAGCATCACGCCGACGTGCTTCGGGATGCGGTCGGGCGGCAGGGACTTCACCACCCGGGCCTCGTACGCCGGGTAGAGCACCCGTCGCACGGCGTCCTTCACGTTGACCACCGACCGATCGTAACGCCGTGTGACCGAGTGCTCTCATCTGTTGGTGTGCGACGCCGACCGCCCGACCGCTACTTTGGTAGGTATGGAGCCCCGCCGATGACCCCTCGAGATCGCGTCGACCACGCCGTCGACCGCGTCGAGCACGCCGTCGAGGTCATGTCGGACAAGATGGCCGAGGTCAAGCCCAAGCTCCGCGGCTGGCTGCACGCGGGCACCGCGCCGCTCGCCCTGGCCGCCGGCATCGTCCTGGTCGCGATGTCGCCGACCGCCACCACCCGTCTCGGTTCCGCGGCGTTCGCGCTCTCCGCGCTCCTCGTCTTCACCGTGTCGGCGATCTACCACCGCGGCACCTGGTCGCCCCGCACGTGGGCGTTCCTCCGCCGCTTCGACCACGCCAACATCTTCGTGCTCATCGCCGGCACCTACACGCCGTACGCCCTGCTCTTCCTGGACGGCACCGCTCGGACGACGCTGCTCGTGGTCGTGTGGGCCGCGGCGATCGCGGGCGTGGTGTTCCGGGTCTTCTGGACCGACGCCCCGCGCTGGCTCTACACGCCGATGTACATCGCGCTCGGCTGGGCGGCGGTCTTCTTCATCCCGCAGTTCCTCGAGGGTGCAGACCGGTTCAGCAGCGGCATCGCGATCGCCACCCTCGTGCTCGTCGCCGTCGGCGGCCTGCTCTACACGGTCGGTGGAGTGGTCTACGGGCTGAAGCGCCCGGACCCCTCGCCGCAGTGGTTCGGCTTCCACGAGGTCTTCCACTCGTTCACGGTGCTGGCCTTCGCCGCGCACTACGTCGGCGTGTCGCTGGCGACCTACAGCCTGCGCTGACCCCGCGTCGGGATCCGGCGGGCGGTGAGCCTGCTCACGTCGGGAAACAATCGACGGTCCCCCGTCGTCCTACTGGGGAGCCTGTCCCCCACCCCCCTCCGCGAGATGTCTGAGACTCCCCAGCCCGACCGTCAGCCCGACCGCCAGCCCTTCCTCGACCTGAGCCTCCCCCAGCTCGTCGCCGGTGCCACCGCCGCGGCGACCTCGGCGATCCTGATCAGCCGCCTCGACCTCCTCGGCACCGTCATCGGCGCCGCCGTCGCCAGCATCGTCTCGGCGATCGTGACCGCCGGCCTCGTCGGCGGCTGGCACCGCGTGCGCACCGTGCCGAGCCGGTTCCCGCGCAACGTGAGCGGGATGCTCGTGACCGCCGTCGCCGTGGGCCTGGTCGTGGTCGCCGCCCGCACCGGGGTCGACCTGGTCACCCAGGACGTACCGTCGACGGGCTTCACCGGCCGCCTGCTCGCGCAGGTCAGAGGGTGAGGCGAGCTCAGAGGGTGACCGCGGCGAAGGTCACCAGCGCGCCCACGACGACGACCGCCGCGAGCGCCCACGCGAGCAACGGCGAGCGGCGGGCGAGCCGCTCCAGCGCGAGGTAGGTCGTGCCGATCACCGCCAGCCCGACGGTGACGTGGAGCAGGACGGCGAGCATGACCCCGGCGATCGCCCCCGCCATCCGCAGCCGGCCCCACAGCAGACTCAGCGCGAGCGGCAGCACGATCGCGCCCGACAGGCCACCGGCGACCTCGGTCCACCACGGGCGATCGCCCATCCACGGCACGTCCACCGCACCGACCCACGAGCGGTCGACGAGGTCGCTGGTCGAGGAGTAGCCGAGCCAGAGGATCGTCACGATCGTGACGGCCGCGGCGACGCGGTAGGACCAGTGCTTCGCCGGTGTCCACGGCACCGCGCGGCCGACGAAGATCGTCGCCACCGTCACCGCCGTCCAGACGATCCAGCGACGGATCACGCCCGTGCCGGTGTCGGCCATCGCGTCGCGGAAGATCCGGTCCGCCTCGACCCTGTCGACCTCGCGTCCCAGCGTGGAGACGTACGACGTCGGGTCATCGCGTGCCGCCACGAGCGCGTCGTGGAGCAGGGCCGCCGGGAGGTGCGCGCCGGTCTTCGGGACCAGCCAGGTGAAGAGCGCCGGCACCGAGGTCAGGTCGGTGCGGAAGTCGGGGTCGGCCGGCACGAGGAGCTCCCCGAGGTGGCGGTCGAGGTAGGCCAGCCGCCGCTCGAGCTCGAACGTCTCGACGCCCTCCTCGGCGTGCCGCTCGAGGACGATCCGCGGGTCCGCGCCCGGGTCCGGCAGCTCGCCGGCGACGCCGTCGCCCCCGAGCGTGCCGCCGTCGTAGAACCGCCGGGGCTCCTGTGCCACCTGTCGCGCCATCCCCTGGATGCGTTCCCGAGCTCGCATGACCCCAGTGTGGCGGCCCGCGCCGACATCTCCCGGTAGTCCCGATCAAACGGGTCGTCGGGATCGGCTCGACGCGACCAGTTTGATGGGGACTACCTAGGGTGCGGGCATGCGGATCCTCTGCACCTTCGTCGGCGGGCACGGCCACCTCACCCCGCTGCTGCCGCTCGCGCGCGCCGCCCGGGACGCTGGGCACGAGGTGCTGATCGCCGGGTCGGGCGGCCTGGTCCCGGCGATCGAGGCGGCCGGGTTCCGAGGGTTCGCGACCAGCCCACCCCGCCACCATGACGGAGCTGCTGCGGACGGCACCACCACCCCGCTGGAGGTGACCGGTGCGCGGGCGGCGCAGGTCGAGTTCGCCGCGAACTTCGCCTCGCGCGGGGCGCGCCGGATGGCCGCCGCCGTGTCCGACCTGCTGGAGGAGCACCGGCCCGACCTCGTGCTGCGCGACGAGACCGACCTCGGCAGCACGATCGCCGCCGAGCTCCACGGCGTCCCGGTCGCCACCCACCTCGTGCTCGCATCGGGGCTCCTCGTCCGGCCCGAGCTCGTCGCACCCGAGCTCGACGCCGTGCGGGCCGAGCACGGACTGGCACCGGACCCGGACCTGACGCGGCTGACGTCCGGCCCGGTGCTGTCGGACTTCCCGCCGTCCTTCCGCAGCCCGGACGCGCCGCTGACGGTCCACCCGCTGCACTACCGGTCAGCGACGCCTGTGCGCGGACGTCGTACGACATCGAGGCCGACGGTCTACGCCACGCTCGGCACCATCTTCAACAAGACCTCGGGCGACCTCTTCGAGCGGCTGGCCGCGGGGCTGGGCGGCCTGGACGCCGACGTCGTGGTCACGATCGGCCGCGAGCTGGACCCGGCCACGTTCGGCCCGCAGCCCGCACACGTGCGGATCGAGCGGTTCGTCCCGCAGGCCGAGGTCCTGGCCGGGGCCGACCTCGTCGTGAGCCACGGCGGCTCCGGCAGCCTGATGGCCGCACTGGCCCACGGCCTGCCGTCGGTGCTGCTGCCCCTGGGCGCGGACCAGCCGCACAACGCGCTGCGCGCCGACGAGCTCGGCGTCGCGACGACGCTCGACGCCGCCACCGCCAGCCCTGCCGAAATCCGTGACGCCGCACGGGCAGTGCTCGGCGACGACACGATGGCCGAGCGGTGCCGGGAGGTCGCCGACGAGCTCGCGTCGCTGCCGCCCGTGGGCGCAGCCGTCGCCACGCTCGAGGACGCCCTTAGGGTGCGGCCATGACGACCGCACGCACCGTCCCCGTCACCACCGAGATGGACGGTGACGAGCTCGACGCGCTCGACGCCTGGCACCTCGCGCGGCAGCACGGGCTGCGGACGATCGCGGTCGAGTCGTTCGTGCGGTTCCGCTACGGCGACGGCTTCACCAACTCGCGCGCGCTCGCGCTGCAGGCGTGCCTCGCCGTGGTGCCGTTCCTCCTCGCCCTCACCGGGCTCGCGGCCGACCTCGACGAGGAGCGCCCGGCCGCCGTGGTGGCCCACGTCGTCGACTCCCTCTCCCCCGGCGCCGGCGACAGCGACGCGCTGGCCTCGGCGGTCGAGAAGTCCGACGAGGCCGAGAAGGCGGGTGAGGTCGCCCTCGTGCTCGGCCTCGGCTTCGCGCTCCTGTCGATGACGACCGCGATGGCGCAGGTCGAGCGCGGGGCCAACCGCATCTACGGCATCCGTCGCGACCGCAAGGCCCTCGCGAAGTACGGCCGCGCGGCAGTGCTGACGGCCGTGCTGGCCGTGCCCGTCGGCATCGGCTTCGTGATGATCGTCGGCGGCGCCGCGCTCGGCGAGGCGATGGTCGACAACTACGGCTGGTCCGACACGACCGAGGACTGGTGGAACGTCCTGCGCTGGCCGGTCGGGCTCGGCCTGCTCGTCCTCACCATCGCCGTCCTCCTCGACCACGCCCCGCGGCGCCGTCAGCCCGCACTGTCGTGGCTGGCGCTGGGCTCGGGGATCGCGGTGGTGCTGAGCGCGATCGCGACCCTCGGGCTGGCGGCGTACGTCTCCTTCAGCGGCTCGTTCGGCAGCGTGTACGGCCCGCTGGCGGGCGTCTTCGCGCTGCTGCTGTGGGCGCTGCTGTCGTCGATCGCGTTCTTCTACGGCACCGCGGTCTGCGCGCAGCTCGAGGCACTCCGGGCGAGCGAGCCCTCGCCGGCGCTCGACGACCCCGGCCGGCCGCACGCCCACACCGTGGGCGACCGACCGGCCGAGGACACGTAGTCACATCGGGTGGTCCGACGCGGTTCGACTGCGTCATGGGCGATGCGCCCCTAGCGTTCCCCCGATCCTCGAGGAGCTTCCATGCATCGTCTGGCCGTGCGTCTCGGCATGCCCGCCCTGTCCGTCCTGCTCACGCTGGGAAGCGTGTCCGGTGTCCCCGTCTCCGCCCAGGCCGCGCCCGCAGGTGCGAGCGACGTCGACCTCGACCACCCCGCGCGGGGTGCGCAGGCCGTACGCCTCCTCGGGAGCGACCTCGACGACGCGGCCGCCGGCAACGACATGTCCTCCGCCGAGCTGACCGAGCTGCTGACGACCGACCCGTCGGCGTGGGTCGACACCAGCGGCGCGGTGTTCTTCCTCGACGGGACCGCCACGGCACCGGCCGACGATCCCGTCGTCGCCGAGGCGCCGCTCGACCAGACCTTCCTGCTGCACAGCAAGCCCGGCTCGACGAAGACGATCTACCTCGACTTCAACGGCGGCACCGCCAGCGGCACGGGGTGGCACGCCAGCTACCCGACGACGCCGACCACGCAGCCGGCGTGGGACCCCGCCGGCAACGGCGCGGCCTTCAGCGACGCCGAGCTCACCTCGATCCAGACGATCTGGCAGTACGTCGCCGAGGACTACGCGCCCTTCGACGTCGACGTGACCACGGCCGACCCCGGCCCCGCGGGCATCCACCGGTCGAGCGCCCTCGACCCGGCCTACGGCTCGCACGTCCTCATCACGCCGAGCGTCGGCGCGCAGGAGGCGATCTGCCCGGGCGGGTGCGGCGGCGTGGCCTACATCAACGTCTTCAACACGATCAACGGCGGCGGCGCGGGCGCTGCCGGAGACGGGTACGGCTACCGGCAGCCCGCCTGGGTCTTCCCGCACAGGCTCGGCAACTCCCCCAAGAACATCGCCGAGGCGGCCACCCACGAGGTCGGGCACAACTTCGGCCTGCGGCACGATGCCAACGCCACGCAGTCCTACGACCGCGGCCACGGCGCATGGGCGCCGATCATGGGTGTCGGCTACGACCGCCCGATCAGCCAGTGGAGCAAGGGCGACTACCTCGGCGCCACCAACCGGGAGGACGACGTCGCGATCATCCGCGCCATCGCCGGCTCCCGCGTCGACGAGGCCCCGGTCTCGTTCGTCGGCGCGCCGCCGCTCCCGACCGGGACGGCGTACGTCACCCACCGCGCGGACGTCGACACCTTCGTCCTCGGCGACTGCGCCGGCACCGTGACGGTCACCGCCAGCCCGCTGCCGTCGCAGGCGAACCTCGACATCGAGCTGAAGGTGCTCGACGGCCGCGGCCAGGTGGTCGCCACCGCCGATCCCGCGTCGGCACAGACCTCGCTCACCACGGCCTCCGGCATGGGCGCCTCGCTCTCGCTCTCCCTCGACCGAGGCATCTACTTCGTCTCGGTGGACGGCGCCGGCAACGGCGCCTGGAGCGTGGGGTACGACGACTACGGCTCGCTGGGTGCCTACACGCTCGTGTCGTCGGGCTGCGACGCCTCGACGCTCCCGCTGCCGACCGCGACGACCCTCGTGGCCTCCGCCACCGACCGCACGGTCACGCTCGCAGCCACGCCCTCGTCGACACTGGGACCGCTGGTGGGCGACGTGGTCTTCCGCGAGGGGACCACCGTGGTGGGCACGCAGCCGCTCGGCCAGGTCCCGGCCGTCCTCACCCTGGCGTCCGTGGCTCCCGGCACGCACACCTACACCGCGACCTTCGTCCCCCTCGGGATCACGCACCTCGGCTCGGTGTCGCCCGCTGGCACCGTCACGACCGCCGATCCGGTCGTCCAGCCCGCCACCCCCTCCGGCCCCACCGCACCCGGCGTGGCCGTGTCCGCGAGCACGACGTCGATCAAGGCGCCGCGGAAGGCGAGGGCCGGCACCCGACCGACGATCACGGTGGCGGTGAAGCGCGGCACGGCGGCCGCTGCCGGCACCGTCGTCGTGAAGGTGGGGAAGAAGTCCAGGACGCTGACCCTGGAGGCCGGCAGGGCGAAGCTCCGGCTGCCGCGGCTGAAGGGGCGCACGGTGAGGATCACCGCGCGCTACCTAGGAGACCCGAGCACGACCGCGTCGTCGGCGAAGCGGACGGTCAAGGTCGTCGGCTGACCCGACCCAGGAGCGGGGCCAGCGGACGCAGGTCGGCGTGCACCTCCGCTGCTCCCGCGGCGAGCAGCGCATCGGCCCCGTGGGTCGTCGCGATGCCCATGACACGGCGTACGCCGGCGGCGCGGGCAGCGCGGATCCCGGCCGGCGAGTCCTCGGCCGCGACGGCCGCCGTCGGATCCGCGCCCAGTCGCTCGCAGGCCAGGGCGAAGCCCTCCGGGTCGGGCTTGCCCGCGACCACGTCGAGGGCGGTGACCACCAGGTCGACGCTGTCGAGGCCGAGCCCGAGCGAGGTGAGCGAGCGCTCCACCCACGGCGGTCCGGCGGACGTCACGATCGCGAGCGGCGTCCGTGTCGAGCGGGCCGCGAGGACCAGCTCACGCGCGCCGAGGACCGGAGCCGGGTCCTCGTCGGGCACGTGGGCCAGCACCTCGTCGAGCACGGCCTGCGGGTCCAGCCCCGTCCACGGGCCGGGCTCGGTGGCGAAGACGTCGAGCGCCCGCCGGCCGGTGAACATGTCGAGGTCGGGCACGTCCCAGTCCTTGGCCGCGAAGAAGAGCTCGTAGCCGCGCCGGTGCAGCGGCTCGGAGTCGACCAGCGTGCCGTCGAGGTCGAGCAGGAGGGCCGAGACCCGGGTCGACGTCATGGAGCGGTGAAGAGCAGGTCGCCCGCGGCGACGGCGCTGCCGACCGCCTCGCTCGTCACCGAGCCCTTCTCGCCGTCCATCAGCACGATCGGCACCACCGGCGAGACGTCCTGACCTGCTGCGGACGTCGGGAGCGCCGACGGGTCCCACGTGATCATCGGGTCGCCTGCGGCGACCTCGGCGCCCTGCTCGGCGTGGACCTCGAAGCCCTCGCCCTCGAGCCGGACGGTGTTGATGCCGAGGTGCACGAGCACCCCGATCCCCTCGCCCATCACCACGAACGCGTGCGGGAGGACCTTGAGGACCGTGCCGGCGATCGGCGAGACGACGGTCGTGGTGCCGCCGTCGGGCTCGACGACCGGTTCGATGGCCACGCCGGGGCCGACCATCTCCTCCGCGAAGACCGGGTCGGGCACGTCGGCCATCGCGATGACGCGACCGGGGCAGGGAGCCAGCACTGGCTGGGTCACATCAGGTCCTCGATGTCGTCCGCGAGGTTGTCGGCCTCGGGACCGACGACGACCTGGACGACCGTGCCGCTCGCCATCACGCCGTGCGCGCCGGCGGCCTTGAGGGCGGCCTGGTCGACCAGGGACCCGTCCTTGACCTCGGTGCGGAGGCGGGTGATGCAGGCCTCGATCTCGACGACGTTGTCGGCGCCGCCGAGGCCGGCCAGGATCTGCTCTGCCTTGCTCATCAGTTGTTCCTCTCGCTGAACTCTGTCTGGGTGACCTTGTTGAGGCCACGGGGGTTGTCGGGGTCGAGGCCCATCCGCAGGGCCATCTGCTCGATCATCACCTGTGCGGGCACGATCGACGCGATGGGCTCCACGGTCTCGGGCAGGTCGGAGCCGGCGAGGTGGAGGTCGCAGCGCTCGGCGAACGCCGCCGTGCCACCGATGCCGAGCACCCGCGCGCCGCGGCCCTGGAGGTCGCCGACGAGGTCGGCCATCGGCTCGGCCAGCGGTCCGTGGGCGGCACCGACGAGCACGGCGAGCAGGCCGTCGGACACGACGGAGATCGGGCCGTGGCGCAGGTCGGCGTACGAGTAGCCGCGCACGGGACGCAGGCACGTCTCCTCCATCTTGAGCGCCGTCTCGAGGGCGGTGCCGAGGAGCAGGCCGCGTCCCGACACGACCACCCGGTCCGCTCCGGCGAGCGCCTCCGAGGCGGCCGCCACGTCGGCGGCGAGGAGGCCCTCGACGGCGTCGGGCACACGGTGGAGGTCGTCGGCGAGGGTCGATCCGGACAGCGCGTCGACCAGGACGCCGAGGGCGACCAGCTGGGTGAGGTACGTCTTCGTGGCCGGCACCGCGAGCTCCGGACCGGCCTGCGTCACCAGGGCGACGTCGGCGGACGACGCGAGCGGCGACCCCGCGACGTTGGTGACCCCGACCGTCGCGGCCCCGCAGGAGCGCGCCCACTCCTGCGTCTCGACGATCTCCGTCGTCGAGCCGGACTGCGAGACCGACACGACGACGGTGTCGGAGAGGTCGAGCCGCGCCCGGTAGTGGGTCGCCACGCTCGGCGCGGCGAGCCCCGCCGGGACACCGGCGACGACCTCGAGCAGGTAGCGGCCGTAGATCGCGGCGTTGTCACTCGATCCGCGGGCCACGAGCAGCACGCGGCGCCGACCGTCGGCCAGCTCGCGCAGGCGGGCCCGCTCGGGCAGCAGGTGGTCGAGGGTGCGCCGGGCGGCCGCCGGCTGCTCGGCGATCTCGGCGGCCATCCGGGTGGTCGTGCTGTTCATCGCGGTTCCTTGACAACGTCGGTGCGTCGGAGCCATGCTCTCCAACTGGTACGTACCAGACCGTACCAATGGATCGCTCAGACGTCGAGAGGACGACATGGCCAAGAGGCTCGAGCCGGGCCCCCGCCCCAAGCACGTCCAGCTCAGCGACGTGCTGGCGGAGCTCGCGACGCGCGACCTCGGCCCGGGCGCCGCGATCCCGTCGGAGCGCGAGCTGATGGCGACGTACGACGTCTCGCGCGCCACCGTCCGCAAGTCGATCGACAGCCTCGTGGCCGGCGGCCTCCTCGAGAAGATCCACGGCAAGGGCACCTTCGTCGCCAGGCCCCGCGTCGAGACCCACCTCCACCTCGCGTCGTTCTCCGACGACATGCGTCGGCGCGGGCTGGTCCCGTCGACCCGGCTGATGCGGGTCGACGAGGAGCGTCCGCCGCCGGAGGTGGTGAAGTCCCTCCGACTCGGCGCCCGCGGCACGGCGTGGCGCATCGACCGCGTGCGCCTCGCGGACGGGCAGCCGATGGCGATCGAGCAGGGGTGGTACCCCCGGTCGCTGCTGCCCGACCTCGACACCGAGGACCTCACCGGCTCGCTCTACACGCTCTTCGCCGAGCACTACGGCCTCGTCATCGACGCCGCCGAGCAGACGCTGTGGGGCGAGGCCGCCGAGGGCGCGACCGCGCGCCGCCTCGAGGCGGCGGCCCACACTCCGCTGCTCGTCTTCCGGCGCGTCTCGAGCGCGTCCGGCCGACCGGTCGAGCACGTCGTCTCGCGCTACCGCGGCGACCGCTACCAGGTCCACATGAGCCTCGGTGCCACTCCGGGCACCACAGGGAAGAACACGAAGAAGAGCACCACCGGAAGGAAACGGTCCCCATGACCACAACGGACGCCGCCTCGGGCGGCACCAGCACGAAGCGAAAGATCAACCTGGCGCCGGTCCAGAAGTTCGGGCGCAGCCTGATGCTCCCGATCGCAGCGCTGCCGGTCGCGGCCCTCATGCTGCGGCTCGGCCAGCCCGACCTGCTCGGCGCCGACGGCCTGGGCTGGGTCGACGTCGCCGCCGTCATCGGCGCGGCCGGCAACGCGCTCTTCGCGAACCTGCCGCTGCTCTTCGCCGTCGGCATCGCGATCGGCATGGCGCGCAAGGCCGACGGTTCGACTGCCCTTGCCGCGGTCGTCGGCTACCTCGTCTTCAAGGGGGTCGGCGACGCGATGTCGCCGGTGATCCTCGGCCTGCCCGAGGGCGACGCCGAGCAGGAGCTGATCAACTACGGCGTCCTCGGCGGCATCGTCACCGGCCTGGTCAGCGCGTGGCTCTGGCAGCGCTACCACCGGATCAGCCTGCCGCCGTACCTCGCCTTCTTCGGTGGGCGCCGATTCGTCCCGATCATCACCTCCTTCGCGATGCTGGTGATCGCGGTGCTGATGAGCTTCGTCTACCCCGCCTTCGACACCGGCATCAACGCGCTCGGCGAGTGGGTCACCGACAACTCCGTGCTCGGCGCGTTCGTCTACGGCACGCTCAACCGCCTGCTGATCCCGCTCGGCCTGCACCACATCCTCAACAACCCCCCGTGGTTCGTCTTCGGCTCCTACACCGACGGCAACGGCGAGGTCTGGACGGGCGACATCGCCCGCTTCCTCCACGGCGACCCGACGGCGGGCGCGTTCATGACCGGGTTCTTCCCGATCATGATGTTCGCCCTCCCCGCCGCCGCGCTCGCCATCTGGCACGAGGCGAAGCCGCAGAACAAGAAGCTCGTCGGCGGCATCATGCTGTCTGCCGCGCTGACGTCGTTCCTCACCGGCGTCACCGAGCCGCTCGAGTTCGCGTTCATGTTCGTCGCGTTTCCGCTCTACGTCATCCACGCACTCCTCACCGGCTCGTCGATGGCGCTGACCAACGCGCTCGGCATCAAGGACGGCTTCGGCTTCTCGGCCGGGCTGTTCGACTATCTGCTCAACTTCAACATCGCCACGAAGCCGCTGCTGATCATCCCGATCGGCCTGGCGTACGCGGTCGTCTACTACTTCCTGTTCCGGTTCGTGATCCGGAAGTGGAACCTGCGGACCCCCGGTCGCGAGGACGACGACGAGACCGGTGCGTCGAACCCGATGCTCGAGCAGGACAACAAGGCCTGACGTGATCGTCACGGCCTCACAGGTGGTCACCCCGGCGCGGATCCTCGCGCCGGGGTGGCTGCACCTCGACGGCGACCGCATCGTCGAGGTCGGCGAGGGCGCGCCACCGCGTGCTCCCGACGTCGACCTCGGTGGCACCGTCGTCCCCGGGTTCGTCGACCTCCACGTGCACGGCGGCGGCGGCGCGTCCTTCGAGAGCGGTACGTCGGACGCGGCAGACGTGGTGGCCGCCACCCACCTCGCCCACGGCACCACGTCGATGGCGGCGAGCCTGGTCACCGACACCCGCGAGAGGATGGTCGACGCCGTGCGCGAGCTGGCCCTGCTCGTGCAGGACGGCCGGCTCGCCGGCGTCCACCTCGAGGGCCCCTGGCTGAGCCCGCAGCGCTCCGGCGCCCATCAGCCGGGCTCGCTCACCACGCCCGACCCGGCGTCGGTCGACGCCCTCCTCGCCGCCGGCGACGGCGCGGTGCGGATGGTCACCATCGCCCCCGAGCTGCCCGGCGGCATCGACGCCGTGCGGCGCCTCGTCGACGCCGGCGTGCTCGCCGCGATCGGACACACCGACGCGACGTACGACGAGGCGCGTGCCGCCCTCGACGCGGGCGCCCGACTCGGGACCCACCTCTTCAACGCGATGCGCCCGCTCCACCACCGTGACCCCGGCCCGGTCGGCGCACTCCTCGACTCCCCCGTCGACGTCGAGCTCATCGCCGACGGCGTGCACCTGCACCCGGCCCTGCTGCGCACCGTGTTCGCGGCCAAGCCCGGTCGGTGCATCCTGGTCACCGACGCGATGGCGGCCGCGGGCGCGCCCGACGGCGACTACGCACTCGGCCAGATGGCCGTCGAGGTCCGCGAGGGCGTCGCCCGGCTCGCCTCGCCGGACGGCGACGGCGCGATCGCCGGCTCGACGCTCACCATGGATGCGGCTGTGCGCCTCGCCGTACGCTCGGCCGGGCTCCCGCTGCTCGACGTCGTCCACGCGGCGAGCACCGCGCCCGCGCGAGCCTGGGGGCTCGGCGAGGTCGGGGCCCTCGAGGCGGGTCGGCGGGCGGACCTGGTCGTGCTCGACGGCGACCTCGAGGTGGTCAGGGTGATGCGCGCCGGGGCGTGGGCGACGCGCTGAGCCTCAGCCCTTCGTCGAGCCCAGCGTCAGGCCCGAGACGAACTGCTTCTGCAGCGCGAAGAACACCACGAGCACCGGCAGGGCGACGATGATCGAGCCCGCCGCGACCAGGTTGGTGTCGGTGAAGAACTGCCCGCGCAGGTTGTTGAGGGCCGACGTCACCGGGAGCTTGTCGCCCTGCTGGATCAGGACGGTCGCCCAGAAGAACTCGTTGTAGACCCACGTGACCTGCAAGGTGGCCAGCGCCGCCAGCGCGGGGCGCACGAGCGGCATCGTCAGCTGCCAGTACTGGCGCCACACGCTCGCCCCGTCGAGCTCGGCGGACTCGTAGATCTCGTGCGGGAGCGTCTTCATGTAGTTGCTCAGCACGAACGTGCAGAAGCCGAGCTGGAAGGCCGTGTTGACCAGGATCAGTGCCCAGAAGCTGTTGAGCATCGAGCCCGAGTCGCTCATGAAGAGCGGCAGCGGGACCTCGCGGAACATCCGGAAGACCGGGATGAGGAGGGCCTGCGGAGGCAGCAGGTTGGCAGCGAGGAAGACGCCCAGCAGGGCGAGGTTGAAGCGGTAGCTGAAGCGGGCGAGCACGAACGCCACCATCGAGGACAGCAGCAGCGTCAGCAGCACGGCAGGGATGGTGATGAGCAGCGAGTTCTTCATGTGCAGGCCGAAGTTGGCCTGCGTCCACGCCTGCTCGTAGTTGCTGGTGGTCCACCCGCCGAAGGAGAGGTAGCCGTTGGCCTGGGTGTAGGCGTACTCGCGGAAGGAGTTGATCAGCGCCCAGAGGAGCGGGAAGAGCCAGGCGAGCGCGAGCAGGGCCATGATCACCGTGGCGACGGTCCCGCGCCGCTTGCTCATCACGCCGCCCTCCCGGCGCTTCGGGGCCGTGTCCTTGGTGGCGGGTGGTGCGGCGACCGCTGTCCCTGTCGTCATCGGTTGCGCTCCTCGCGGAAGACGGTCCGCAGGTAGAGGGTGATGAAGATCGAGGAGATCAGCATCATGATCACGGCCAGCGCCGAGCCGAACCCGTAGCGGGTCGCCTCGCCGATGACGTTCTGGGCCACGAGCGCACCGATCACCTCGAGGCCGTTGCGTCCCTTGTTGATCACCCAGACCAGGTCGAAGGCGCGCAGCGACTCGATGACCACGATCACGACGACGACCATGTTGATCGGGCGCATGACCGGGAAGATCACGTGGAAGAAGGTCTTGACCTCACTGGCCCCGTCGACAGCGGCGGCCTCGCGCAGGCTGGCGTCGACCCCCTTCAGGCCCGCCAGGTAGATGAGCATGATGTAGCCGGTGTGTCGCCATGCGGTGGCGACGAGGACCGCCCACAGGTTGATGTCGGGGTCGCCGTACCAGTCCACCTGGGAGCCGAACACGTCGTTGATGAGTCCCTGGTCGCGGGAGTAGAAGAGCTGCCAGATGAACCCGATCAGGGCCAGGGACAGCACGACCGGCATGTAGAACGCGGTCTGGTAGAACCGGCTGCCCTTCATCTCGCGGTCGAGCACGACCGCGAGCAGCATGCCGAGCACCGTCGGGAAGACGAAGAGGAACGCCAGCCAGATCAGGTTGTGCCGCACCGCCGGCCAGAAGGCCGGATAGATGGTGAAGATGTCCTGGTAGTTCTGGACGCCGACCCACTCGATCGTGTCGAGGTCGCCGAACCCGTTCCACTTGCCGAAGGACAGCACCACCGAGAGCAGCGCCGGCACCCAGACCAGCAGGACCACGAGCACCAACGGGATGGCGACCATCGTGATGACGGTCGCCCGGTCCCGCGTCGGCAGCTTCTTCTCGCGGCCCTGGACCGGCGCCACGGTCTTCTCGGGCTCGGTGGACAGTGGCGCCTCGTCGATGTGGGTCATGGCTCAGCCGAAGATCGAGTTGGCCTGCTCCTGGATGCTGGCCGTCACTCCGTCGATGTCGTCCGGGTCCTTCAGGAACGCCTGGATCGACGGGATCATGACCGTGTTGGCGAAGTCGGCGTTGGTGTCGCGGTCCATGAACTGCGCGATGTTGGCCGCCGCTCCCACGACCTCGGCCGACTTCTTCTGCAGGTCGCTGTAGGTCGAGGTGCTCGCACCCTCGTTGGCCGCGATGAACGGCGCGTCCGCGGCGTTGTTGCCCGCGTCGGCCGCAGCGGCGCTGCCCAGCCACTTCGCCATCGCCTTGCCGGCGTCCTGGTTCTGGCCCGCAGAGGCGACGCAGAAGCCGTCGATCGGGGCGTCGAGCGCGTCGGAGCCGATGGAGGAGTCCAGCTCGGGGAAGGTGAAGAAGTCGAGGTCCTCGCCGTTCTCGCCGAGGGCGTCCACGACGAAGGTGCCGAGGAGGTACATGCCGCACTCGCCCTTGCCCATCGACGTCGCAGCCTCCTGCCAGGTGCGACCCAGCGGGTCGGCCTGGTGGTAGGGCAGCAGCTTGCGCCAGGTGTCGAAGACGCCCTTGACCTCGTCGCCGTCCCACGCCTCGTCCCCGGCCATCAGGCTCATGTGGAAGTCGAAGCCGTTGAGGCGCATGTTGAGGATGTCGAAGGTGCCCATGGCGGGCCACCCGTCCTTGTCACCGAAGGCGAACGGGGTCACGCCCTTGCCCTGCATGTCGTCCATCAGGGCCATGAAGTCGTCGTTGGTGCTGGGCGGCGCCCAGCCGTTCTTCTCGAAGACCGACTTGCGGTAGAAGACGGCCCACGGGTAGTAGCTGATCGGCACGAAGTACTGCTTGCCGTCGGGGGCGGTCGCGGCCTGCTTGAACGAGTCGTTGAGCCCGTCGATCGGCCACTGGTCGCTGAGGTCGGTGATCAGCCCGGCCTCGGCGAACTGCGCCATACGGAAGCCGGCGAACCACGTGAAGACGTCGTCCGGGGTGCCCTGGAGGTAGGTGTTGATGCTCTCCTGGAAGGTGTTGTGGTCGACCGCGTTGAGGTCGACCGTGGTGCCCGACTCCTGCTGGTAGGCCTTGGCGATCGCCGCGAGGCGGTCGTGCGCCGCGCCGACGCCCTCGGCCTCGTTGATGCCGAACTTCACGGTGGCGCCGGAGCCCGTGGCGGGGCCGGAGTCACCACCGCAGGCGGCCAGCAGGCTGGCCCCGCCCACGGCGAGACCGCTGAGCCCGATGCCCCGGAGGACGTTGCGGCGCGTCGCCGCCATGGTGGCGACGGTGGAGCGGGGAATGGCAGTGGATGTGGTGCGGGACACGACGGCCTCCTGGAGACAAAACCCAACAAGGATGCACAGCATGTGACGATCGGCACAGCCTCGTCAAGGGTCCAGGGGTCACAGTTCGCACCACTTCAAACATTTCTCAACGCTTTTCCACCGTCGAGCGTTGACTTTGACATGTGAGCGTGACCACAGTTGCGCATGCCGAGTTCCCTGCCTGCTCTGGCCTTCGGTGGCGACTACAACCCGGAGCAGTGGCCACCTGCCGCCCACGTCGAGGACCGCGCCCTGATGCGTGAATCCGGCGTCGACCTGGTCACGCTGGGGGTGTTCTCGTGGGCGTGGTTGCAGCCCACGCCCGACACCTGGGACTTCGCCTGGCTCGACCGCCAGATGGACGACCTGCACGAGGCAGGCATCCGCGTCGACCTCGCGACCGCCACCGCCTCGCCGCCGCCGTGGCTCACCCACCGGCACCCGGAGATCCTCCCCGTCACCGAGGACGGGCGCACGCTCTCCCCGGGTGGCCGGCAGGCCTTCTGCCCGAGCTCGCCGGTCTACCGCGAGCACGCGCTGGCGCTCTGCACGGCCCTCGCCGAGCGCTACCGGGACCACCCGGCGCTGGCGCTCTGGCACGTCTCCAACGAGCTCGGCTGCCACAACGCCCGCTGCTACTGCGACGTCAGCGCGGCGGCCTTCCGCACCTGGCTGCGTCGCAGGTACGACGATGACGTGGCCCGCCTCAACGACGCGTGGGGCACGGCCTTCTGGTCGCAGCGCTACGACGACTTCGAGCAGGTGCTCCCGCCGCGCATCGCGCCGACGCACGCCAACCCCACCCAGCAGCTGGACTTCCGGCGCTTCTCCTCCGACCAGCTCCTGGACAACTTCGTCGTCGAGCGCGACGTGCTGCACCGGATCTCCCCCGGCGTGCCGGTGACCACCAACTTCATGGTGATGCGCCAGACCATCGAGATGGACTACCTGCGCTGGGGCCGCGAGCTCGACATCGTCTCCAACGACCACTACCTGATCTCCGCCGAGGAGGGCGGCCACCGAGAGCTGGCCTTCAGCGCCGACCTCACCCGCGGCACCGCCGGCGGCAGGCCGTGGCTGCTGATGGAGCACTCCACCAGCGCGGTCAACTGGCAGCCGCGCAACCGCGCGAAGCTCCCCGGCGAGATGATCCGCAACAGCCTGGCCCACGTCGCCCGCGGCGCCGACGCGGTCCTGTTCTTCCAGTGGCGCGCCTCCCGCGCCGGCGCCGAGAAGTTCCACTCGGGCCTGCTCCCCCACGCCGGCACCGACACCCGGCAGTGGCGCGAGGTGGTCGAGCTCTCGCAGCTCCTCGACGCCGTCGAGGAGGTCGCCGGCAGCGTGCCGCGCAACGAGGCCGCGATCCTCTTCGACTACGAGGCGTGGTGGGGGTGCGAGCTCGACTCCCATCCCAGCATCGACGTCCGCTACCGCGACCGGGCCGAGGACCTGCACCGCGCGCTCACGGCGCAGGGCGTCGGCGTGGACGTCGTGCACCCGAGCGCCGACCTGTCGGCGTACCGCCTCGTCGTGGTGCCCACGCTCTACCTCGTCAGCGACGCCACGGTGGCCGCGATCACCGCCGCCGCGGACGCCGGGGCGACCGTGGTGGTCACCTACTTCAGCGGGATCGTCGACGAGCACGACCACATCCGGCTCGGCGGCTACCCCGGCGCCTTCCGCGAGCTCCTGGGGGTGCGGACGACCGAGTTCCTGCCGCTGCTCGAGGGACAGCGCGTGGGGGTCCAAGGGCTGGGCGACTCGTCGGTCGACGCCGACATCTGGGCCGAGGACCTCGAGCTGGCCGGCGCCGAGGCGGTCGCGTCCTACGTCGACGGGCCGGCCGCCGGGCTGCCGGCCGTCACCCGGAGGCAGGTGGGATCCGGGACGGCGTGGTACGTCGCCACCCACCTCGACGCCGACGGCACCGACCGGCTCGTCGAACGGCTCGTCCGCGAGGCCGGGGTCGAGCGACTCCCCGGAGCGTCACCGCTGGTCGAGGTGACCCGACGCGTCGGTGACGACGCGAGCTGGCTGTTCGTGATCAACCACGGCGCCGTCGAGGCGGAGGTCCCCGTGCACGGCGTCGACCTGGTCGGCGACCGCGAGGTCGCCGGAGACCTGCGAGTCCCGGCAGGCGGTGTCGCCGTGGTCCGCGAGCACGCCGTCCCGGCTGCCCGGAGGCCCTGATGCTCGCGGCGCAGCGACGGGGGCGGATCCTGTCCGAGCTGAGCCGCGACGGCACGGTGCGCGTCACCGACCTCGTGGAGCTGCTGGGCGTCTCCGACATGACCGTCCGTCGCGACCTCGTGGCACTGCACCGCGAGGGCCTCCTCGAGAAGGTGCACGGCGGTGCGCTCGCCGTCGCCGAGCCGTCCTCGTCGGAGCCGGGCTTCGCCGCGAAGTCCGTGCAGCGACGGCGCGAGAAGGAGGCGATCGCCGCCGCGGCGGCCGAGCTGGTGCATCCGGGCATGGCCATCGCCGTGTCGGCCGGCACCACGACGCACGCGCTGACCGGGCACCTCGCCCGCATCCCCGACCTCACCGTCGTCACCAACTCGGTCTGGGTCGCCGACGTCCTGCACCGCACGGGCGACCCGACCACCTCGGTGCTGCTGACCGGCGGGCTCCGCACCCCCTCCGACGCACTCGTCGGTCCGGTCGCGGTCGCATCGCTGCGCAGCCTCCACGTCGACGCCTTCTTCATGGGCGTGCACGGGATGGACGTCCGGGCCGGCTTCAGCACCCCCAACCTCCTCGAGTCCGAGACCAACCGGGCCATGATCGAGCGATCCCGCCGGCTGATCGTCTGCGTCGACTCCAGCAAGTGGGGTGTCGTCGGGCTCAGCAGCATGGCCGGGCTCTCCGCGGCCGCGGTGCTGGTCACCGACTCCGGCCTCCCCGCACAGGCCAGCGGTGCGCTGGCCGACCACGTCGGCGAGCTGGTCGTCGTCGACCCGATCGACGACGACGAGGACGAGCTGGACGACGCCGGACGCGTGCGGGAGGACGCGTGAGGGTCGTGCACCTCACCCGCGCCGGCGTGAGCCTGGTGCTGGGCCGCGACGACGCCGGGATCCCGTCGGTCCTGCACTGGGGCGCCGCCCTCGGCGACCTCGACGACGACGCCCTGGCCGCGATGGCCGCGGCCCGGAGGCCGGGCATCTCGCGCTCGTCCTACGACCTCCCCCGCACCACGGGGCTCGTCCCCGACGGCACGCGTGGCTTCGCCGGCACCCCGGCGCTGGAGGGCCACCGGATCGGCGGCAGCGCCACGGCAGCGGCGCCCAGCCTGGTCGACTGGGACGTCAGTGCGGGTGACAGTGCCGTCACCTGCACCTCCAGCGACACGGAGGCAGGCTGGGACGTCACCGTCCAGCTCGCCCTCGACGACGGCGGCCTGCTGCACGCGCGTACGTCGGTCACCAACGCGGCCGACGGCGACCTCCACCTCGCCACCGTCCTCACCGCGCTGCCGGTCGCGGCGCACGCGAGCGAGCTGCTCGACCTCACCGGGCGCTGGTGCAAGGAGCGCTCACCCCAGCGGCACCCGTGGGTGCAGGGCACCCACCGCCGCGACGCCCGCCACGGGCGGACCGGCCACGACGCCACCCTCCTCCTGGTCGCCGGCACGCCCGGCTTCACCTTCGGGACGGGCGAGGCCTGGGCCGTCCACACCGCCTGGAGCGGCAACCACACGACCTACGCCGAGCGCACCCCCGAGGGCGACTGCCTGGTCGGTGGCGGCGAGCTGCTCTCCCCCGGCGAGGTGGTGCTCGCTCCCGGCGAGACCTACCGCTCCCCCTGGCTGCTCGGATCGTGGTCGCCGGCCGGCCTCGACCCGCTGAGCCACCGCTTCCACGCCCACCTGCGGGCCGTGACGCCCCGCGCGCGCACCGAGCGGCCGGTGATCGCCAACACATGGGAGGCGGTCTACTTCGACCAGTCGATCGAGCGCCTGGCCGAGCTCGCCGACGTGGCCGCCTCGGTCGGGGTGGAGCGGTTCGTCCTCGACGACGGGTGGTTCCTCGGCCGTCGCGACGACACCGCGGGCCTGGGCGACTGGACCGTCGACGCGTCTGTCTGGCCCGAGGGGCTCGGACCGCTGGTCGAGCACGTCACAGGTCGCGGCATGGAGTTCGGGCTGTGGGTCGAGCCGGAGATGGTCAACCTCGACTCCGAGGTGGCGCGCACCCATCCCGAGCGGGTCCTGCGCGGGCGCGATGAGGCACCGCCCGAGTGGCGGCAGCAGCAGGTCCTCGACCTCCAGGACGACGGGGCGTACGCCGACCTCCGCGCCGCCCTGCTGGCGCTCCTCGACGACCTCGACATCGCCTACCTCAAGTGGGACCACAACCGCGACCTCACCGACGTCACCCACGCCGGCCGCCCGGCCGTGCACGGGCAGACGCTGGCGGCGTACCGGCTCCTCGACGAGCTGCGCGACGCGCACCCGACGCTGGAGATCGAGTCCTGCTCCTCCGGCGGCGGTCGCGTGGACGCCGAGGTGCTGATCCGCACCGACCGGATCTGGCCCAGCGACACCAACGATCCCCTCGAGCGGCAGCACCTGCAGCGGTGGACCTCACTGCTCGTGCCACCCGAGCTGATGGGATCGCACGTCGGGCCGGCCACCTCGCACACCACGGGCCGCACCCACGCGCTGCGCTACCGCGCGGCGACGGCGCTGCTCCACTCCTTCGGCATCGAGTGGGACATGACGCGCCTCGACGAGGCGGGCCTGGCCGAGCTGCGGTCGTGGATCGACCTGCACAAGCGGGTCCGTCCGCTCATCGGCACCGGCGCGCTGGTCCACCCCGACCACCCGGACCCGGCCGTCATGGTCACCGGCGTCGTCGCGGCGGACCGCTCGGAGGGGTGGTACGTCGTCGCCACCGTGGCGGCGACCGCCACCCAGCACCCTGCTCCCCTCCGCCTCACCGGGCTCGACCCCGACCGCTCCTACCGGCTCGCGGAGGAGCTGCCACGCACCGGAGGCGCGGACCTGTCCGGCGGGTGGTCCGCCTCGGGCCTCGTGCTGTCAGGCCGCGTGCTGGAGACGGCCGGGGTGGCGCTGCCGGTGCTGGACCCCGAGGAGGCCCGCGTGCTGCGCGTGGTCGCCGACGACCCGCGCGCCTAGGGTCGTCGGCCTGGTCAGCAGCCGAGCTGGTCGGCCAGTCGCTGCTGCTGGTCCGACAACGGCACGGGATCGCCGTCGTCGTCGGCCTCGATGCCAGAGATGCCCGAGAAGAGGGTGCAGTAGATCACCTCGGTGTTGACGCGGTCCTGGTGCGTCTCCCACGCGGTGATGCCCGAGAAGGTGGCGATGGCGACGGCACACGCGACGACGGTCCACAGGAGGGGCTGCGAGCTGCGCTCGCCCTCGACTGGCTCGGGCGAACCGCCGGCCCGCGGCGGCCTGGGCGGCTTGGCGGACTCCATGATGTCGCGGGAAGCATCCATGGGTCGCACCCTAGATCGGGCACCTAGGCTGACCGCATGGACGCGCAGGCATGGGACCAGCGGTACGCCGCCAGCGACCTCGTCTGGTCGCGCGAGCCCAACCAGTTCGTGGCCGCCGAGCTCGGCGACCTGCCGCCCGGGACGGCCGTCGACCTCGCGGCGGGCGAGGGTCGCAACGCGATCTGGCTCGCGTCGCGCGGCTGGAAGGCCCACGCCGTCGACTTCTCGCAGGTCGCGCTCGACAAGGGCGCGCAGGCGGCCGATGGCCTGGACGTGACGTGGACCTGCGCCGACGCCACGAGGTGGCAGCCGGACGAGCCGGTGGACCTCGTGGTGATGGCCTACTTCCAGGTCCCGGCCGACGATCGGCGCCGGGCGGTGCGCGGCGCGCACGCGATGCTGCGCCCGGGCGGCACGCTGCTGCTCGTCGCGCACGACTCGACCAACATCGCCGAGGGCACCGGCGGCCCGCAGGACCCGTCGGTCCTGATGACCGCGGAGGACGTGCTCGCCGACCTCGACGGCCTCGAGGTCGAGGTGGTGCGCGCGGAGCGGGTGGCGCGCGAGGTCAGCCGATCCGACGAGCACGGCGGCGAGGAACGGCGTACGGCCTGGGACTGCCTCGTGCGGGCCGTCCGCCGCTGAGCCGGGGCTCGAGCGGTGGTGGAGCCACGTTCCTGCACTCAGGAATGTGGCTGGATCACCGCTCGTCGGTGGTCGACGGCGTGTCGGCCCTGTCGTCGCGGTTGACCGGCTCGTCGCCGAAGAGGCCGGCGTCCTTGTTCGCCTGTGCCCTGCGCAGCTGCCTGACCAGGCTGAAGCCGATGACGACAACCGCGATGATCATGAAGATCCACAGCGCGAACCCCAACGGACCCGCCTTCACCGCGGTCGGGTCGGGGGCCTTGTCCGTGAACGCGGACAGCGAGACGATCAGCAGGTCGGACATGCCCCCAGTCTCCCACTCCGTGGTCAGGGAGCGGGGATCGGGATGCCGGCGAAGAGGTCGTCCTCCGGCAGCGTGCTCTCGACGGTCGACGAGACCAGCTCGTAGTCCTCGGTGGGCCACACCGTCTGCTGGATCTCACGCGGGATCGCGAACCACATGCCGTCGGGGTCGATCTGGGTGGCGTGGGCGAGCAACGCCTGGTCGCGCACCCCGAAGTAGTCCCCGCACGGGACCTTCGTGGTGATCCGGTCGTCCCAGTCGGGCTCGCGGTCCCACTTCTCGAGCCGCTCCGCGTAGGGCGACTCGAGGCCGTGGTCGAGCATCGCCCGGTGCAGGGCGTCGGTCTTCGCCCAGCTCCAGCCGTGGTGGTAGTAGAGCTTCATCGGCTGCCACGGCTCGCCGGCGTCGGGATACCGCTCCGGGTCTCCGGCCGCCTCGAAGGCCGCGACGGAGACCTCGTGGCAGCGGATGTGGTCGGGGTGCGGGTAGCCCCCGCGCTCGTCGTACGTCGTCATGACGTGCGGGCGGAACTCGCGGATCAGCCGCACCAGGCGCTCGGCCGACTCCTCCAGCGGGACGAGCGCGAAGCAGCCCTCGGGCAGCGGCGGCTTGGGGTCGCCCTCCGGCCAGCCGGAGTCGACGAAGCCGAGCCAGTCCTGCCGGATGCCGAGGATGTCGCGGGCGCGGTGCATCTCCTCACGGCGGATCTCGGAGATGTTCTCCCAGACCTCGGGGCGGTCCATCTTCTCGTTGAGGACCGAGCCGCGCTCGCCGCCGGTGCAGGTCACGACGTGGACGTCGACGCCCTCGGCGACGTACTTCGCGGTGGAGGCGGCGCCCTTGCTCGACTCGTCGTCGGGGTGGGCGTGCACGTGCATGAGTCGGAGACCGGTGCGCGACTGGTCTGCGGGGGGTCGGGCCATGGACTCCATCCTAGGAGCCGCGCCTTAGGCTTCTGACCGTGACCACCGACCTCGCCGACCGCTACGGCACACCCTCACGGTGGCGCCGCCCGACCGCGGTGTCGTTGGCCGCCGTGCTCGCCGTGGTCGGCCTCGGGTGGCTCGGCTGGGCGATGTGGTTCCACACCACGCCCGCGGTCACCTCCGAGCTCGTGTCCTTCGAGGTCATGAGCGACAACGAGACGCGGGCACGACTCGACGTACGCCTCGGCGACGACGCCGAGGCGACCTGCCGGCTGCGCGCGTTCGCCGAGGACCACACGCCGGTCGGCGAGCTCGCCTTCACGCCGGCCGGTGGCACCAACGAGGTCGTGATCCGCACCGAGCGGCGCGCCACCACGGTCGAGAAGCTCGGCTGCACGTCCGAGGGCCAGCCGCGGCCTCGCTGAGTCCGGCCGTGGCCGTACGAACTGCACTTTCGCGCGGGGCTTGCTAATCTGTTCGTTCTGCCCGTCCCGGGTGCGCTGGTCCATGCCACATGAAGGCCCGTGACCGCGCCGACCCCGATCGGACGGACGTACCGAACCACCGACCCGCTCCGGGTGCGCTGGGGCACACCCAGCACTCGACACACACAGCACCCGACAACGCGAAGCAGGAGCAACGACATGACCGACCAGGGCACCGTCTGGCTGACCCAGGAGGCCTACGACAAGCTGCAGGCCGAGCTCGACGACCTCAGGGGCCCCCGGCGCCAGGAGATCATCGAGAAGATCGCCGCTGCGCGCGACGAGGGTGACCTCAAGGAGAACAGCGGCTACCACGCGGCCAAGGACGACCAGGGCAAGCAGGAGGCCCGGATCCGCCAGCTCGAGGACATGATGCGGCGCGCCGAGGTCGGCGAGACGCCCCCCGACGACGGCATCGTCGAGCCCGGCATGGTCGTGACGGTCGACTTCGGCGACGGCGACCACGAGAAGTTCCTCCTCGGTGCCCGCGAGAACCTCGGCGAGGGCGACACGCTCGACGTCTACTCCCCCGAGTCGGCGATGGGCGCCGCGATCAACGGCAAGACCAAGGGCGACCAGGTGTCCTACACCGCGCCCAACGGCAAGGAGCTCAGCGTCACGATCGTCGACGCGGAGCCCTACCGCGCCTGATCCTCACCACCTGAACACCGCCTGGGCGGTGGTCCACCCACATTCCGATCGCTCGGAAGGTGGGTGGATCACCGCCCTTCGGCGTGTCGGGGCGTGTCGGCCGCTGGAGCGGTGGTGGAGCCACCTTCGAGCGCCAACACATGTGGGTGGACCACCGCTCGAAGCAGCACGAGAGGGTCGTACGTCGCTCAGTCGGCGACGCGGTACCCCCGCTGGCGCAGCCGCTCCTTCAGGTGCTCGGCGTGCGCCTCGCCCCGGGTCTCGAGCTGGATGCGCACCTCGACCTCGTTGAGGGTGAGCGAGGGCGAGATCCGTTCGTGGGCGACCTCGAGGACGTTCGCGCCCTCGGCACCGACCTCGGCCAGGAGCGACGCGAGCCCGCCGGGGAGGTCGGGGATATTGACGCGGAGGTAGAGGTAGCGCCCGGCGGCGGCGAGGCCGTGGCGGATCACCTTGCTCAGCAGCAGCGGGTCGATGTTGCCGCCGGAGAGCACCGCGACGGCCGGCGTCTCGAAGCCGCCCGGGTTGTCGAGGAGTGCGGCGACCGCGGCCGCGCCGGCCGGCTCGACGACCTGCTTGGCCCGCTCGACGAGCGCGAGCAGGGCCTGCGACAGCGACTCCTCGGATACCGTGATGATGTCGTCGACGTGGTCACGGACCGCGGCGAACGTGATGTCGCCGGGCCGGCCGACCGCGATGCCGTCGGCCATCGTGCTCATCGACGCCAGCGGCACCGGCTTGCCGGCCGCGAGCGACCCGGGATAGGCCGCGGCGCCTTCGGCCTGCACCCCCACCACGCGCACGTCGGGACGCATCGCCTTGATCGCGATCGCCACCCCGGCGAGCAGCCCGCCACCGCCGGTCGGCACCAGCACCGTGCGTACGTCGGGAGCCTGCTCGAGCACCTCGAGCCCGAGCGTGCCCTGGCCGGCGACGACGTCGGCGTGGTCGAACGGGTGGATGAGGACCGCACCGGTCTCGTCGGCGAAGGCGCGGGCCGCGGCCAGCGAGTCCTCGAGGTAGCGGCCGTGGAAGACCACGTCGGCGCCGTAGCCCCGGGTCGCCTTCTCCTTGGGGATCGGCGCCCCCTCGGGCATGAAGACGGTCGAGCGGATGCCGAGCGTGGTCGCGGCGAGCGCGACGCCCTGGGCGTGGTTGCCGGCGGAGGCGGCCACGACGCCGTGCGCGCGCTCCTCCTCCGACAGGCGGGAGATGCGGACGAAGGCGCCGCGGGCCTTGAACGACCCGGTGCGCTGGAGGTTCTCGCACTTGAGCGACACCGGTCCGCCGACGAGCGCGGAGAGCCAGCGCGACTCCTCCATCGGCGTCGTCACCGTGACACCCTGCAGCACCTCGCGTGCGGCCACGATGTCGGCCAGGCTGACCTGCTCGGTCATCGTCGGTCCTCCTCGTCGTCGTCGGGCGCGTCCGGTCCGGCCAGCGGGCCGTCGTCCGGTGGCGTGCTCGAGGGCGGCGACCCGTCGGGCGCGAGGTCGTCGTCGAGCGCCTCGTCGGGCTCGTCCTCCCCGAGGTCGGTGTAGCTCGCCAAGTGCTGCGCGACGGCGTTGCCGGCCGCAGCGAGCGGTACGGCGATGAGCGCGCCCGCGACACCGGCCACCAGGACGCCACACCCGATGGCGACGATCACGCCCAGCGGGTGCAGCGAGACGAAGCGGCCCATCAGGAAGGGCTGCAGGACGTGGCCCTCGATCTGCTGGACGACGATCACACCCACGAGCATCAGGACAGCGGGCCACGGCCCCTGGTCGACCAGCGCGACCAGGACCGCCACCGACCCGGCGATCGTGGCGCCGATCATCGGTACGAACGCACCGAGGAAGACCAGGACGCCGATGGCGACGACGAACGGCACGTCGAGGAACCAGGCGACCAGCATGATGCCGACCGCGTCGGCCAGGGCGACCAGCACGGTCGCCCGGACGAACTGGGTCAGCGACACCCACGCCACGCGGCCCGACGCATCGACGCGCTCACGCGCCGCGCGCGGGGCGATCCGCACCAGCCACGCCCAGATGCGGTCGCCGTCGGCGAGGAAGAAGTAGGTGGAGAACAGCACGATGAAGAAGCCCGCGACGACATGACCGACCGCGGTGCCGACCTCGGTCACCCGGGTGACCATGCCGTTGGCGCCGGTGCTGTCGGTGACGGCACCCTGCACGCCCTCGAGGTAGCCGTCGAGCTGGGAGTCGGAGACGTGGAGCGGGCCGGTGCGCAGCCAGTCGCGCAGCTGCTGCAGACCTTCGACGACCGAGTCGGCGAGGTCGCTGGCACCCGCGGCGACCTGCTGTCCGACGAAGGTCAGCAGCAGCGCGACCGTGCCGATGCCGAGCACCATGACGATGCCCGTCGCAGCACCGCGCGGCAGGCCGATCCGGCGCAGCAGGTTGACCAGCGGCACCGCGAGGGCGGCGATCAGCAGCGAGACCGCCAGCGGGAGCGTGATCACCGCGAAGTAGCGCAGCGTCCAGAGCAGGCCGAGCCCGGCCGCGGTGATGACGATGAGCCGCCACGCCCACGCCGCGGCGAGGTCGAGCCCCCACGGCACCTGCGCGCGGCTGAAGTTGGACGGGCCGGTGGTGAAGGCGGGCTCCGCGCGGCGCTCGGCCCGCATCTGCGCCCACTGGCTGACGATCCGCTCGCTGAGGCGGTCGTCGTCCTCGCTGCGGGCGAGGGCAGCGAAAAGCCTGCGCCGGCCCGACTCGTCGTCCGTCTCGTCCCGCTCGTCGCCTACGCCCACGCCGGTCACGCTACCGATCCCCCGCCGTCCGCAGTCGGTCGACCAGTCGGTGCGCGGCCAGGGGGTGCTCCGCGGCGAGCAGGCCCGCGGCCGCCAGGACGTAGTCGTGGTCCACGACGACCGTCGGGGCGCGCGGCAGCTGCCACCCGCCCTCGAAGGCATCGCCGGTCGCCGGCCCCAGCACACGTCGTACGGCGTCGGGGCCGCCGTGGCGCAGCACGCCACCCGAACCCACCAGCAGGTCGACCTCCCGGAGGTCCTTGCCGCTGCGCTCGACGACGCGCCCCTCGGGGCTGACCACCACCTTGCTGCGGCCGGCGTGGCGCTCGAGCGCGATCCGCACCGCGGCCGCGGCGATCTCCAGGTCGGCGTCCCGCTCGTCGTCGGAGTCGGGCAGGAAGTCGGGCTGCGCCCGTCGTCGTACGCCGGCCGCGTGCAGGTCGTCGCGGCCGGCGGCCTCGACCGTCGACATCGCCGACCACCGCATGCCGAGGTCACCCTCGACGGTGCGGGTCACGGGGGTCGTGGCCACCACCTCCCGCGCCAGGCCGCTGTCCTCGGGGTCGAGCTCGACCACGCTGTGCACGTCGGTCGTGGCGCCGCCGACGTCGACGACGACCGCGTCGCCGGCACCGGGGTGCTGGTCGTCGAGACCGCGTGCGAGGAGCTCGACGCCGGTGAGGACCACGTCGGGCGTCGCCCCGCGGACGAGGTCGGTGAACGAACGGCCGTGCGCGTCGGTGCGGCTGCTGAGGTGCTTGCCGCCGATCACGTGGGACAGGAACATCTCGCGGATCGCGGCCCGCGCGCTGTCGGGGGCGAGCACGCCGATCCTGGGCACCACGTTGTCGGCGAGGACGTGGGGCGTGCCCGCGTGGTCGAGGAGGGTCGCGATCGCGGCCTGCGACTCGACGTTGCCGGCGACGACCACCGGGCCATTCCACGGTGTCCGCGCGAGGAAGTCGGCATCGCCCTCGAGCACCTCGGCGTTGCCGCCGTCGGTGCCACCGACCAGCAGCACCACATCGGGCTCCGAGGCCCGCAGCGCGGTGAGCTTGTCGACGTCGAGCCCACCGGAGAGCACGAGGACGACCTTGCCGCCGCTGGACAGCGCGACCCGTCGCCCGGCCTCAGCGGTGACCAGCTCCTCGTTGCCCACCACCGCGATCCTCAGGCCCCCGCCGGCGCTGGAGCAGGCGAGCACGTCCGCGTCGGTGGCGGCAGGGTCCTGCTCGGCCAGCACGCGCATGCAGGCGTCGTACCCGTCGAGCACGTCACCATTCCCCGCCTCGTCCGGGAGGGTGGTCGGGTGGCTCGCGGTCGCGAGCAGGTCACCGGTGTCGAGGTCGACCAGAGCCGCCTTGGTGAAGGTGGAGCCGAAGTCGACGCAGACGACCGCGGTCACACCAGCACCGAGAGCCCGGCGAGCACGCAGAGGACCAGGACCACCACCACCACGATCGGCACGGCGCTGCCCTGAGGCAGCGGCCGGCCCTCACGGATGGCCGCGTCCGCCTGCTGGAACCGCCTCCAGCCGACGACCGAGGTCAGCGCCGCGGCGACGAGCAGCCCCGCCCCGAGGGCGTACTCGGCCCACGAGTCCCGGAGCAGGTGCAGCGCACCCACCGCCGCCACGAGCAGCCCGACGGAGGTCCGTTCGTAGGCCAGGAAGGTGCGCTCGTTGGCCAGTGAGTAGCGCGGGTCGGTCGGATCGGGACGGGGCTCCGGCACGCTCACCCCAGCGCCCGGTCGAGGTCGGCGACCAGGTCGTCGACGCTCTCGATGCCGACGCTGAGCCGGATCAGGTCGGCCGGGACCTCGAGGTCGGTGCCGGCGACGCTGGCGTGGGTCATCCGGCCGGGGTGCTCGATCAGCGACTCCACGCCGCCGAGCGACTCGCCGAGGGTGAAGACGTCGGCGCGCTCGCACACGGCCAGCGCCTGCTGCTCGCCTCCGGCGACGCGGAACGAGATCATCCCGCCGAAGCGCTTCATCTGGCGGGCCGCGACCTCGTGGCCGGGGTGCGCGGCGAGGCCGGGGTAGATGACCTCGGTGACCCGCGGGTCGCCGTCGAGGAACGCGACGACCTTCTCGGCGTTGTCGCAGTGGCGGTCCATGCGTACGCCGAGCGTCTTGAGGCCGCGGTGGGTGAGGAACGCGTCGAACGGACCGGCCACGGCACCCATGGCGTTCTGGTGGAAGCCGATCTTCTCCGCCAGGTCGAGGTCGCGCACGACGACCGCTCCCCCGACGACGTCACTGTGCCCGCCGACGTACTTCGTGGTCGAGTGCACCACCACGTCCGCGCCGAGGGTGAGCGGCTGCTGGAGGTAGGGCGAGGCGAAGGTGTTGTCGACGACGAGCAGGGCGCCCGCGTCGTGGGCGACGGTGGCGAGCGCCTCGATGTCCCCGATGGTGAGCATCGGGTTGGTAGGGGTCTCGACCCACACGAGCTTGGTGCGGCCCTTCTCGACCGCGGCCGCCACTGCCTCGGTGTCGGCGACCGGAGCGGCGCTGTAGTCGGTGCCCCAGAGCTTCGCGACCTTGTCGAAGAGGCGGAACGTGCCGCCGTAGGCGTCGTCGGGGATGACGACGTGGTCGCCGGGGGCGGTGAGGGCGCGGATGATCGCGTCCTCGGCGGCCAGGCCGGAGGCGAAGGCGAACCCCTTCTCGCCGTCCTCGACGGCCGCGAGCGCGCCCTCGAGCGCCGTACGCGTCGGGTTGGCCGAGCGGCTGTACTCGTAGCCGCCGCGCAGGCCGCCGACACCGTCCTGCTTGTAGGTGCTGCTGGCGTAGATGGGCGGGTTCACCGCTCCGGTCATCGCGTCGGGCTCGTAGCCGGCGTGGATCGCACGCGTCTCGAAACCGGTCTTGTTGGCACGTTCCTGGGTCACCGGTCGAGCGTAGACCCAGCGCCCCGCGACCGGGACGGGCCCCGGACAGCAGGAACGGCCGCCACACCCCCCGGGTGGCGGCCGTCCCTGGTGCTGGTGGTGGGTCAGCCGGGCGCGAAGATCGCGCTGAGGTTGCTGTCGCGCAGGTCGGACGTGCCCAGGATGGAGTCGCACACCAGGTTCACGGTCAGCAGCGTCCCCTTGGTGACCGCGAAGCCGCGGGTGGCAGCGATCACGTCGGTGTCACCGGGGGTCGCGATGGTCGCCCGCTGGAAGAAGGGGTCGTCCAGCGCCGTGCCCGGGGTGATGCTGCAGCGAGCCGTGGACGCTCCCGCACCGGTGTTGATGACGTAGGCGCTGGAGGTCACGATGACCGTGCCGTTCGACGGCGGCATCAGGCTGACCGAGCGAACCGTCTGGATGGCCCCCAGGGTGAGCAGCTGGTCGCCCCCGGAGTTGGCCGCGACCGAGTTGACGAACGGCGCGAGCTTCGCGTCGATCTCGGCCTTCTTGTAGTAGCCCGTCAGCTTGGAATCGGTGGCGGTGTTCGCGGCTGCCTGCGAGGCGGCGTCACCGGCAGCCGTCTCCGCCTTGGTGGAGTACTTCGCGTCGCTCTGCTTCTTCGTGTAGTAGCGCTTGTCGGCGAGCGGCTTGAGGTTCTTCTTCCAGATCTTCTTCCAGTTGGTGGCGACGGCGCTGCTGACCTCGGCACCCGCGGGAGTGACGGCCATCAGGCCCCCACCGACCAGGACCCCGAGGAGGACGGCAACGAGCAGCTGCCGCAGTGATCGACGTGACGACATGTGGCGTTCCTTTCAACGGTTGGACGTGTGATCCCAAGGTGCTCCCAGATGGCCCTCCGATACATCGGTGGCAGCACGACGTCTAGTCCAGGTAATTCCACGTACGCCGCCTCGTGGACGCCTGCGGGACCGCCCCGGCCGGGCTTGTCCGCCGGGGGATGATGGAAGCATGTTCGGATTCGGCAAGCCCGCCACCCTGCCCACGCCCGACCAGGCCCTGCCCGGCCGCGAGCGGTCGATGTGGAGCCTCGGGGAGCACCTGGTCCTCCACACCCCCGTCGTCTCCGACGAGGTCCCCGCCGGCCACGAGGTCGCCGTCCTCGGCCTCGGCTGCTTCTGGGGCGCCGAGGAGATCTACTGGCAGCTGCCCGGCGTCTGGTCGACGTCCGTCGGCTACGCCGGCGGCAGCACGCCGAACCCGACCTACGAGGAGGTCTGCAGCGGCCACACCGGGCACACCGAGGCGATCCGCGTCGTGTTCGACCCGACCGTGGTGTCCTACGCCGACCTGCTCAAGAAGTTCTTCGAGATCCACGACCCCACCCAGGGCATGCGCCAGGGCAACGACGTCGGCACGCAGTACCGCTCCGCGATCTACTGGACGACCCCTGAGCAGGAGCAGACCGCGCGCGAGCTGACCCAGGTGTACGGCGACGAGCTCGCCCGCCGCGGCCTCGGCGAGATCACCACCGAGATCCGTCCCGCCAGTGAGACGCCGTACTTCTACGCCGAGGACGCCCACCAGCAGTACCTCGCCAAGAACCCCTTCGGCTACCGCTGCCACGCGAACACGGGCGTGAAGTTCCCCGAGCCGGCCTGAGCGCCGGATCAGTCCATGAAGGGCTGGAAGATCTCCCTCACCAGCCCCGACGCTCGTTCGGCGTCCCCGGCCGCGATGGCTTCGACCAGGTCGTGGTGGTGTCGGTGGGCCGCCTCGTCGTCCCCTGACTCCTCGTCGCGCATGTGGGCTGCGAAGACGTCGGTCATGCCCTCGTAGAGCTGCACGTAGAGCGGGTTGTGCGTCGCCACCACGACGGCGTGGTGCAGGGCGAGGTCCGCCCGGGCCCGGAGGTCGCTGTCGCCCTGGCCCCAGGCCCTCTCGCGGGCGTCGCACAGCTCGCGGAGCCTCTCGACGTCCGCGGTCGTGCGGCGCAGTGCGGCCAGGGAGGCCGCGGTGGTGTCGAGGGCGAGCCGCAGCTCGAGGTAGTGGTGGCGGCTGCCGCCGGACAGCTCGCGCACGAGTGAGCCGGGGAGCTCGCTGTCGGCGATGACGAAGGTGCCGCGGCCCTGCTCCCGGCTCAGCAGGCCTGCGCGCACGAGGGACTGAAGCGCCTCGCGCACCGTGTTGCGGCCGGCTCCGAACGCCTCGACGAGCTCGGCCTCGACGGGGATCCGCCCACCCACCGGCCACCGGCCGGACGTGATCTCGTCGTGGAACCGGCTGGCGACCCGGTCGATCAGTCCCACTCGACGCACCCGCGATGGCGTGCCAGACTGCCCGTCATTCATCCCATGATCCCATCATTCATCGCCCTGTGGAGTCCAGCATGACGTCGACGCTGTCGTCGCACACCCTCCACGGCCGGGGACGGCTGGCCACCTGGGCAGCCTTCGCCATCGCGCTCACGGCGCTCGACCTGCGCACGGCAGTCACCGGGCTTCCGCCCCTGCTGGAGACGGTCGGTGCCGACCTGGGCTTCGGGATCGCCCTCGCGGGACTCCTGGGCACGGTGCCGGCGGCGACGTTCGCCGTCTTCGGCTTCCTCGCCCCCGTGGTCACGCGCAGGTACGGGCTCGAGCGGACCGCCGCGGTGGCGCTCGGACTGTCCGCGGCAGCCCTGACCATGCGAGCACTCGCGCCGACGCCGCTCGCGCTCGTCGCGTCGACGGTCCTCGCGCTGGCGGGCATCGGGGCGGCCAACGTCGTGATCGTGCCGCTCATCAAGGCGTGGTTCGCCGATCGCGTCGCCCTGTGGACGTCCGGCTACCTGCTCCTGCTGCAGACGGGCCAGTTCGTCGCTCCCCTGCTGGCCGTGCCCGTGGCGCAGGCGACGACGTGGCGCCTGTCGCTCGGGATGTGGGCAGTCCCCGTAGCCGTCGCGGCGATCCTGTGGCTCGCGCTCGCCCTCGCACTCCCGTCCGACCACCGCACCGCCGGCCCGGGGCCGGGCGCCCACCCGCGACCGGTCCGCTCGACGACCGCGTGGGGGCTGGTGGGGTTGTTCGCGGCGGTCTCCGTCGCCAACTACAGCATCATCACGTGGGTCCCGTCCGTGCTGACCGACGCCGGGGCCAGTGCCACCCGGGGTGGCTCCATGCTCGCGCTCTACTCCGCCTGGGGTGTGCTCGCCGCCCTCGTCGTCCCCCAGCTCGCCACCCGCATGCGCAACCCGTTCCCGGTCGTCGTCACGTGCTCGGTGCTGCTCCTCGTGGGCTACGCGGGCCTGGCCCTCTCGCCGGTGGACGGCACCGCGCTCTGGATGTGCGCGCTCGGGATCGGGGTCAGCACGTTCCCGCTCTGCCTCACGCTCGTCAACCACCGCACCCGGACGCCGCAGTCCGCCGCCACGGTCTCCGGGTTCGTCCAGGGAATCGGCTACGGACTGGCCTGCCTGGGCCCGATCGGCCTCGGGCTGGTGCGCGAAGCGACGGGCTCGTGGACGGCACCGCTCGTCGTGCTGGCCGCGACCGCCCTCGTCGGCGTGGCCGCCGGCTGGTTCGCCTGCCGGCCGCGCCTTGTCGAGGACACCGCCCCCGTCCACCCCTGACCACTCACTTTCGGCCCGTCACCTGTCGATCCGGGGCGGGTTCGTCCGTCAGAGTGTCGGAGGGCCGCACGGGGCGGCTCAGGGACGAGGAGAGACATGACGAAGTACGCCATCTACTTCATGCAGCAGTGGGTCGGTGACCACCCGGCCGAGTGGTACCAGTCCCGCGTGAAGCCGTCGACGGACGTCGTCCTCGACATGGAGAAGGCAGGCGTGCTGGTCTTCGCCGGCGGCCTCGTCGAGGACATGGAGCTGGCCTTCAGCGCCGACGGCACCAGCGGCGAGATGCTGGTGACCGACGGCCCCTACACCGAGGTGACGGAATACCTCGGCGGCATCACGATCATCGAGGTGGAGACGATCGAGGAGGCCCGCGAGTGGGCCGCCAGGGTCGCCGAGGGCTGCGGGTGGCCGCAGGAGGTCCGGGAGGTCAAGTAGCCGGGTCTCGATACGCCTCACTCGTACCTCGCTCGGCTACTCGACCACCTGTGTCACTGCGCGACCCAGTCGGTGAACGTCCGGGGCGCGAGGAGCCAGTCCGTCCTGGTGTCCTTGCCGTTCGGGCGCGTGCCGGCGACGCGTACGGCAACCCGGACCTCGTCGGGCGAGCCGATCGCGTCGCGGGAGATCCGCATCCGCACCTGGTCGGCGTCGTAGTCGATCTTCATCCGGTAGGAGCCCTCGACGGGCTCGCCCCACGTCGAGGTGGCAAAGCCGTCGGTCGTCAGCAGCGTGTAGTCGGTGCCGACGAAGTAGCCGCCGGCGAAGACGTACTCGGGACCGGTGTCCGTCGGATCGGTGTCGAGGAACACCGATCCCGAGGAGCCGCTGCGGAAGGACTCGACGAGGTCGGTGTGCTTCGTGGTCACGACGACGTTGCGCGCTCCGTGCTGGACCTCCACCGACAGCAGGTCGACTCCGTGGGCGAGGTCCTGGTCGTCCGCGAAGACGAGCTCGTCCGCGTGGGCCGGGAGCTGGGTCAGGGCGAGGGCGGCGAGCGTCAGCGACGCGGCGCTCAGGATGGTCGTACGCATGGGTGCTGTCCGTTCTCGTGGGGTGCACCGGATCGTCCCGATGCACCTAGAGGACGCCGAACCCGCGGCGAAGGTTGCAGGTCCGGGCACTCCGTCTGACATGATCCGCTTCTCGACGGAATTGCCCACGGCTGATACGAGGAGGGGACGTGACCTCCCCCCGGAGCACCCTCCCGACGATCGCGTCCTGGCTCGTGCACGCCTACACCGCCTCCGGGCTGGTGCTGGCGTTCCTGGCCGTCGTCGCGGTCATGGAGGGCGACACCACGCGGTGCCTGTGGCTGTTCCTCGCCACGATGGTCGTCGACGGCACCGACGGCATGCTCGCGCGCTGGGTGCAGGTGAAGCGCCACGTGCCGTGGTTCGACGGGGCACTGCTCGACAACATCGTCGACTACATCACCTACGCGTTCCTGCCGATGGTGCTGCTCTGGAGCACCGGCCTGCTCGGAGACGGGGTCTCGGCGCAGGTGCTCGCGGTGGTGCCGCTGCTGGCGTCGGCCTACCAGTTCTGCCGGGTCGACGCGAAGACCGACGACCACCTGTTCCTCGGTTTCCCGAGCTACTGGAACATCGCCGCGTTCTACATCATCGTGCTCGACCTGACGCCGACCCCAGCCGCAGCCGTGCTGCTCGTCTGCGCCGTCCTGGTGTTCGTGCCCATCGGCTACGTCTACCCCTCGCGCACGACGACGCTGCAGGCGCCGACGCTCGCGCTGACCTGCCTCTGGCTCGTCAGCTATGCGGTGCTGCTGGTGCAGGCGCCCGACCCGAGCGTCGTCTGGCTCGCGATCTCGGTGGCCTACATCGCCTACTACGTGGTGCTGAGCCTCTACCTGACGGCTCGTCGCGCTCACCCCGCGCCCGCGGTCGGCTGACGCCTACCTCCCCACCTCGAGGCGTACGTCGACCACGTCGCCGAGGCCGATCCCCTCGGCCCTGCGCACCGCGTCCTTCACCGGCAGGAACCACGTCTCCTCGCGCGGGAACATCGACGTGGTGAACTCCGTGCCGCCGATCCACGCCCGCACCGGCACGACGCCCCAGTAGACGACCTCCGCCTTGACCTCGTCGACGAGGTCGGCGGCGTCGAGCGGGAGCGGCACGAAGAAGTAGGGCGCGGGCCCGCGCCACTCCACGACGTCGCCGCTGAACTCGAGATCCATGCCAGCAGTCAAACAGGAGAGCGTGAAACAGGAGAGCGGGCGGGAGCTCTCGCTCCCGCCCGCTCCTTCCACTGCGCCCCTGTTGCGCGGTGGCTCCCCCCTGGAGGGTCTGTGGTCAGCGCTGGTCCGACGTGGTCATCCCAGCGCTGCGACGGCGGCGACGACGTCGACGAGGCCGTAGCCCTTGTCGTACGACGTGGTGCCGAGCGGACCGGACTGGTAGCCGGCCCCGTCGGTGTACTTGTAGGCAGAGACCTTCAGCGCCCGCTCGATGTCGGCGGGGGTCGCAGAGGGCTTGGCCTGGAACAGCTGGGCGACGATGCCCGCGATGTGCGGGGCCGCCATCGACGTGCCGCTGATCGTGTTGAAGGTGCCGATGTCGAGCAGCCCCGGACCGTTGCGCGGGTCGAGGCCGGTCGCGCAGATCACCAGGTAGAGCCGGCACGACGAGGTGATGCTCTCACCGGGCGCCGAGATGTCCGGCCAGGTCGAGGCGTCGGAGGAGAGGCCGCGCGAGCTGTACTCGGACACGGTGCCGTCGCGGGTGCCGGTGTCCTGGTCGAAGAAGGACGCCACCGACAGGATGCCGCCGGTCGGGTCCTGGCCGGGCGGGTTGGTGAGGCTCGCCGAGCCGTCGCCGCCGTCGTTGCCGGCCGCCCAGACGGTCACGACGCCCTGGGCCGCGAGGGCCCGCTGGAGCTTGACGGTGGCCGACTCGGGGTCGAACTCGCCGCCACCGGTGGGGCCGTAGGAGTTGTTGGTGACCTTGATCGGCGGGCAGGTCGCGGCCGGGACGCCGGCGCCGCAGGGAGCGGCGTGGTTCTCCAGCACCCAGTTGAGCGCCGAGTCGGCGCCGAGGATCACGATGCCGGCACCGGTCGAGATCGACACGAGCTTGGCGCCGGGAGCGGCACCCTGGAGCTTGCCGCCGTCGGTGAGCGTGGTCGGACGACCGGCCACGATGCCGCTGACGTGGGTGCCGTGGCCCCCGACCGACAACGTGTCGGTGTCGACGAAGCTCGGCAGCCTCTGGACCGAGCAGGTCTCGGTCAGCGGCTCGCACAGCGCCTTGAGGTTGGCGACGACGGCGGACGAGCCGTCGGCCTCCTTGAAGTAGGGGTGGGTCGGGTCGACGCCGGAGTCGATCACGGCGACGCTGACGCCCTTGCCGGTCAGCGGGCTGCCGTTTGCGCCGGTCAGCGTCGAGGCCGCCTCCGCGCCGCGGGTCGCGGTGTTGGACGTCTCCTGGAAGAACTCGATGGGCTGCGCGCCGCCCTCGACGTACGTCACTCCGCTCTGCGTGCGGACCGCGGCGATCTGCGACTTCGTCGCGTTGGCGATCACCACGCCGATGCCCTTGTACTCGCCCTTCTTGGCCATCCCGGTCGCGGCGACGGCCTGGCGAGCGGCGGTGAGGTTGGTCCCGTGCACCAGCACGGTGGTCTTGCCGCTGAGGCTCGTGAGCTGGCCGGCGAGGAAGTCGGAGACGTTCGCCGGCTCCGGGGCGCCGGACACGGCTGCCGTGGCGGTGCCGCCGGCGCCGAAGGCTGCCGAGGCGGCGAGGATGCTCGCGGTGCAGGCGAGCGCGGACGTGAGTCGCACGTGGATCCCTCCCGAGGGTGTCGAGGTCTTGCACCGCTCAACGACGCAACGTGCGCCGGGTCACGCCCTGCGCGCCACCACTTCGGAGCCGGACCGGGCCCGGATTGGAGCCGGGGGGATGATGGGTGCATGACCGAGCTCCCACGCAAGGCCGCGGCCCGCACGGCACGACTCGCGGCGCTGCCCCTGGGGTACGCCGGGCGTTCCGCCATCGGCTTCGGCAAGCGCCTCGGCGGGCGCAACGCCGACGCCGTGCTGAGCGAGGTGCAGCAGCGCACGGCCGAGCAGCTGTTCCGCACGCTCGGCGAGCTCAAGGGCGGCGCGATGAAGTTCGGCCAGGTGCTGAGCGTGATGGAGTCGGCGCTGCCCGAGGAGCTGGCCGCTCCCTACCGCGAGCACCTCACCGCGCTCCAGGACTCGGCTCCCCCGATGCCCACCTCCACCGTGCGCCAGCAGCTCACGACCCACCTCGGCACCGACTGGAAGGAGCGGCTGGTCTGGCTCGACGGAGCGCCGACCGCCGCCGCGTCGATCGGCCAGGTCCACCGCGGCCGGTGGCTCGACCACGCCACCGACGACGGCGCCGAGCGCGACGTCGCGGTCAAGGTCCAGTACCCCGGCGCCGGTGAGGCGCTGATGTCCGACCTGCGCCAGATCGCCCGCCTCGCGCGCGGCGTCGCTCCGGTCTTTCCCGGGCTCGACATCAAGCCGCTCGTGGCCGAGCTGCAGGCGCGCGCCGCCGACGAGCTCGACTACCACCTCGAGGCGGAGGCGCAGGCGGCGTACGCCGAGGCCTTCGCCGACCACCCCGACATCGTGGTCCCCGCCGTGGTGTCGGTGGGTGAGGAGGTGCTGGTCACCGAGTGGCTCGACTCGGCCCACTCCCTCGCCCACGTGATCCGCGAGGGGACCCGGGAGGAGCGCGACCACTACGGCGAGCTCTTCGTGCGGTTCCTCTTCGAGGGCCCGCGGCTCACCGGCATGCTCCACGCCGACCCGCACCCCGGCAACTTCCGCATCCTCCCGGCGTCCGACGGCGGGCTCGGGCGCATGGGCGTCCTCGACTTCGGCGCCGTCGCGCGGCTCGAGGGCGGCGCCATGCCGCGCGCGACGGGTCGGCTGCTGCGCATCGCGCTCGACGCCGACGACGAGTCGCTGGTGGCCGGGCTGCGCGAGGAGGGCTTCATCCGGGACAAGATCGAGGTCGACCCGGCGATGGTGCTGTCCTACCTCGCCCCGTTCGTCGAGCCTGCCGGGGTCGATCGCTTCACCTTCACCCGTGAGTGGATGCGGGCCCAGTTCGAGCGCGTCAACGACCCGCGCTCGGAGGAGTTCGCCCTCGCCCTCAAGCTCAACCTGCCCACGTCCTACCTGCTCATCCACCGCACCTGGGTCGGCGCCATCGGCATGCTGAGCCAGCTCGGCGCCACCGTGCCCTTCCGCGAGATCCTCGAGGAGTCGCTGCCGGGCTTCGCGGAGGACTGATCCCGGACTACCCCGACACGCGACGGGCCACCAGCACGAAGGCTGCCGCCACGAGCGCGAGCGCGGCCATCAGGGCCCACAGCAGGTCCGGCGCCACGGCGTACACCGCCGTGCCGATCGGCGCGGAGATCAGGGTCCCGCTGGTCGCGGCGCCGGTGTAGAGGCCCTGGTACTGGCCGACGAGGTGGTCCGGCGCCTGGTCGAGCACGTGGGCCGTCGCGGTCGTCTTGTAGAGGATCTCGCCGGCCGTGAGCACCACCATCGCGAGCACCACCGACGCGATCGACACCGGGAGCGCGAACATCGCGGTGCCGACGCCCACGAGCGCGTAGCCGAGGGCGATGACGCCGTAGGCCTCGCGCCCCTGCAGCCACTGGGTCACCGGGATCTCCAGCACGAGGATCAACGCGGAGCCGACGGCGATCACCGTGGCGTAGAGCCAGACCGGCTGGCCGGAGTCGCGCAGGTGGAGCGGGAGCGTGGAGTAGAGCTGCCGGTAGACCAGGTCGACGAGCACGACGCCGACGAGCAGCACCACCAGCGGGCGGTCGAGGCGCAGCGCCCGGAGCAACCCGTGGCCCGGAGCCCGTGCGGTGGCGATGTCGGGGGCGTCGCGCGGCAGCACCCGGCTCAGTGCGAGGCGTACGACGATCACGGCCAGGCCGTCGACGACGAACATCGCGTCGTAGCTCCACGTCACGAGCAGCGCACCCAGCGGCGGCCCGAGCACGAACCCGGCGTTGGAGGCGGCGCGCCCGACCGCGACCGACGTACGCCGCTGGCCGCGGGGCACCGCGAGCGCCGACAGCGCACCGGACGACACCGACCCCGTCGCCATCAGGTAGGCCTGGACCGGCAACAGCCCGACCAGCACCCAGAGCGGCACGAGCGGCACGACGGCGAGCATCAGGCCGCCCGTCGAGCTCGCGGTCAGCAGTACCCGGCGGTGTCCGAAGCGGTCGCCCCAGCGGCCGCCGGTGAAGTTGCCGACCAGGAAGCCGACCCCCACCGTGCCCGCGAGCAGGCCGGCGGTCGCGGTGGACATCCCGCGTGGGCCGGTGAGGTAGAGCGTGAGGAAGAGCATCGTGAACGACGCGGCCGACGAGACGAACCGCGCCGCCGGGCCAGCGCCCAGACGACGCGCGGCAGGTCCCGGATCTCCACGGACCAGACCCTGCCAGACCGGGTCGGCTGGCACGATGAGCGCATGGACTCAGCAGCCGCCCTCACCCGCTGGCACGCCGTCGTCGAGAGCCGCGACCCCGCAGGCCTGCCGGGCCTGGTCGCCGAGGACGCGGTCTTCCGCAGCCCTGCCGTGCACACGCCGCAGGTCGGGCGGGACACGGTCGTCGGCTACCTGACGGCCGCGTTCACCGTGCTCGGGCCGGCGCTGACCTACGAGCGCGAGTGGCTCGGCGACGACTCGGCGGTGCTCCAGTTCCGCACGGAGGTCGGCGGGCTCGACGTCTCGGGCATCGACATGATCACGTGGGACGACGACGGCCAGATCGTCGACTTCACCGTGATGGTCCGTCCCGCCAAGGCCCTCCAGGTCGTCATCGAGCACATGGGCGCGGAGCTGCTGCGGATGCTCGAGGCCGCTGGCCGCTAGGTGGTGGTCGCTAGACCCAGAACCCCCGGCCGCCGCCGTAGACGTCGCCGAAGTGCTCGCGGTAGGACGTGCCCGGGCTGCGCGAGCCCAGGTAGGAGCCGACCACCGCGGCCCCGAGGTCGTCGAGCTCGGGGCTGACCATCCGGCCGTCCACCCGACGCGCCATCGAGTCGATGAAGCGGGCCAGGCCGGGGTCCTCGCCGAGCCGGAAGAACGTCACCTGGGCGCCGAGCCGCGCTGCCGCGTCGAGCTCGCGCACGGAGTGGGCGATCGTCAGCGGGTGCGGCGGGTAGGAGAACCAGACCTCGCCGTCGGGCTCGAGGTGGGCGGTGGGTTCGCCGTCGGTGACCACCAGCAGCACCGGCTGGGCGTTGGGGTGCTTGCGGAAGAACCGGTTGGCGAGCAGGAGGCCGTGGTGGAGGTTCGTGCCCTTGTCCCACTTCGCGTCCAGACCGGTGAGCTGCTCGATCTCCATCACCTGCGCGTGGCGGCCGAAGGCGATGAGCTGGAGGTCGTCGCCGCGGAAGCGGGACCGGACGAGCTGGTGGAGCGCGAGAGCGGTGCGCTTCATCGGCACCCACCGGCCGTCCATCGCCATCGAGAACGACGTGTCGACGAGCAGGGCCACGGCCGCCTGGGTGCGGGCCTCGGTCTCGACGACCTCGATGTCCTCGACCTGGATCCGCACGGGTGACGCGCCGCCCCGCAGCACCGCGTTGGTGATGGTGCGCGAGACGTCCCACGGCTCGGTGTCGCCGAACTCCCACCGGCGGCTCGCGCCGGACGGTTCGCCCGCCATGCCCGTCGAGCGTGTCTCGCGCTGGCCGCCACGACCGCTCATCCGGTCCGCCACGTCGCGCAGCAGCGCCTTGCCGAGCTGGCGCATCGCCTTGGGCGAGAGCCGGAGCTCGCCGTCGGACCCGCGCTTGAGGTAGCCGCTGTCGCGCAGCGCCTGCTCGAGCTCCTGGAGGGTCTTCGCCGCGACCGCAGCCTCGGGCCCGAGCTGGGTGGCGAGGGCGTCGAGGTCGACGTCGTCGAGCCGGGCGCCCTGGTAGGACTGGGAGATCTGGTCGGACAGCTGGTCGAGCTGGGCGAGGTCCTGCAGCGCACCCGTGCCGTCGCCCAACCCCATGCCCTGATCGCCCTCGAAGCCCTCAGAGCCCGACCAGTCCTCCCCCGGCCGCAGGGCCTGGAGGTTGGCGTCCATCCGCGCCAGCTGCTCCATCAGCTGCGGCGAGCCGAACGCCTGCTGCGACAGCTCCATCAGCTCCTGGCGCTGCTCCTCGGTCATCGAGTTGAGCATCCGCTGGGCGGCCGCAGCGCGCTGGGCGAGCGAGTCGAGGAGCTCGTCCATGTCCTTGGGCTGCTCGGGGAAGAAGTCACCGTGCTTGTCCATGAAGTCGGCGAACTCCTCGTCGGTCACACCACCGGCGGCGTGCTTCTCGAGGAGGTCGTTGAGGTCGGACAGCATCTCCGAGACGGCCGCCCGGTCCTCGTCGGTCGCACCCTCGAGCGCCTGCTTCATGCCCGCGAAGCGCTGGTCGAGCAGCTCGCGGCCGAGCAGGTCCTTGATCTGCTCGTAGGCCTCGCGCGCCTCGGAGGACTGCCAGTCGTAGGACGACAGCTCGCTCACCGCAGCAGCCGTGGACGGCGACACGTTGTCGAGCACCATCTCGCGGAAGTCGCGGTCCTCGTCCGACATCGTGATGTCGCGCGCGAGCTGGCCGCGCTCGGCGAGCACCGCCTGGTCGAGCAGCTCGCGCACCTCCTGCATGGTGCCGTCGAGGTTGTTGCGCTGGAGGATGTCGCGCCGGCGCTGCGCGAGCTGGCGCTGCAGCTCGTCGAGACCCGTCTGGTCAGGGCTGCCGCGCCGGAGGAACTCACGCATCGCGTGCTCGGGCGAGTAGCCGGCCATCACGTCCTGACCGATCGCGTCGAGCGCCTCGGCGAGGTCGACGGGTGGTGCGAGCGGGTCGCCGCCGTCGTACTTCTGGAAGCGGCTCATCGCAGCACCTTCCTCATCCAGACGTCGTCGGGCCACGCGGGGTCCGGCACGCGCTCGACCTCGACGAAGCCCTTCGAGCGGTAGAAGCCGAAGGCCTGCTCGTTGCCCTCGACGACCTCGAGCCACAGCTCGTCGCCCTCGACCCTCGACTCGACCTCGGCGAGCAGCCGGCTGCCGATCCCGCGGCCGTGGTGGTCGGGGTGGACGTAGAGCTTCCACATCACCTCGCGGTCACCGGCGACGTGCGGGAACTCCCGGTAGGACTGCGCCAACCGGCCGATCGTCGCCAGCGCCACGACCTCCGCGCCCATCTCGCCACTGACCTCGGCGACGAGGTGGGCGTTGGTCTGCATCGACCGGGTGAACACGTCCGGCGTCCACCACTCGTCGATCATCCGCTGGGCGTACGCCGCGTCGATCGGGCCGTAGGTCGGTGGCACGACGGCGCGGCCGAGCGCCACGAAGGCGGGGATGTCCTCGTGGACGGCGGGCCGCAGGGTGATCACCGGATCACCCATAGACGGTCTCCCCGGCGTCGGTGTCCTTGCCGATCCTGCGGGCGAGGTAGAGGCCCTCCAGCGCGAGCTCGATGGCCGCGGCGCGCTCGCCGTCGTTGGTCGCGTCGAGCCGGTCGCACACGGCGTCGTAGAGGTCCGACTCCCCCAGCACCGGCAGGCCGGCGAGGAAGTCACGGGCGCCGACGCGGGCACCCGTGCTGACCATCGCCCCCTCCTCGATCGCCTCGACGAGCAGCCGCAGGTCGATGCCGGCGAGGTGCGCGCGGACGGTCTCGGCGACGGCCGTGCGGAGCAGGTGGGTGAGCACCTCGGTCTCGCGACCCTCCTCCCCCGTCTCGAACTCGATCTTGCCGCCGAGCACGTCGACCGCGGTCTCGAGGTCGACCACCCGGGCGACGGCCTCGTCCTCGCCCTGCGTGGTCGCGCGGTGCAGCGCCGCGGCCGCGATGGTCTCGGCACCGGCGATCGCGAACCGGGCGCTGACGCCCGAGCGCTGGTCGACGGCCTGGGAGTCGCGGAGGTTGCGGGTGAAGCGGGCCAGCACCTCGAGCAGGTACACCGGCACGTCGGCGACGAGGTCGGCCTCCTGCACGATGACGGCCATCTCCTCCTCGACCTCGCGGGGGTAGTGGGTGCGGATCTCGGCACCGAACCGGTCCTTGAGCGGGGTGATGATCCGGCCGCGGTTGGTGTAGTCCTCGGGGTTGGCGCTGGCCACGACCAGCACGTCGAGTGGCAGCCGCAGGATGTAGCCGCGGATCTGGATGTCGCGCTCCTCCATCACGTTGAGCATCGCGACCTGGATCCGCTCGGCGAGGTCGGGCAGCTCGTTGATGGCGACGATGCCGCGGTGGCTGCGCGGGATCAGCCCGAAGTGGATGGTCTCCGGGTCGCCGAGGTGACGGCCCTCCGCCACCTTCATCGGGTCCACGTCGCCGATCAGGTCGGCGACCGAGGTGTCGGGCGTCGCCAGCTTCTCGGCGTACCTCTCGTCGCGGTGGCGCCACGAGATGCGCAGGTCGTCGCCGTAGGTCGCGGCCGCCTGCTGCGACGTCACCGTGATCGGCTCGTAGGGGTGCTCGCCGAGCTCGGAACCGGAGATCACCGGGGACCACTCGTCGAGGAGGCCGACCAGCGAGCGCAGCAGCCGGGTCTTGCCCTGGCCGCGCTCGCCGAGCAGCACGATGTCGTGGCCGGCCAGCAGGGCGCGCTCGACCTGCGGGACGACGGTCTCGGCGAAGCCGTGCAGACCGGGCCACGGGTCCTCGCCGGCGCGCAGCCTGGCCAGCAGGTTGTCGCGGAGCTCCTGACGGAGGGTCTTCAGCTCGTGGCCGCTGGCGCGGAGCTGGCCGAGGGTGCTTGCTTCGGGGTGCTGGGTGTTCGGGTCGGTCACGCTTCCACGCTAGACCGGGCCGTCAACGTCGAGTGCGCTCGAAGCTGCTCTGGACCACTGAGGAAACGAGGGTTCAGCGGCCTGCGACAGGGCAGGATGCGCGCATGACCTCGCTCCTGCTCCCGCTCTTCCTCGTGCTGGTCGGCGTGGCCTTCTGGGCCGGGCGGATGTCGGTCGGCGGTCCGACGCCCGTGGTGGCCCCGGCTGCCGCTCCGCGCGAGCTCGCCGAGCGCGACGCGTTCATCGAGCAGCTGCGCGAGCTGGCCTGGCAGCACCGCGACGTCGCCCCCGAGCTCTCCACGATCATCATCGACGAGATCACCACCCACCACCGCCGGCTGTCCGGCCCCGACGCCTGAGGACCCCGATGTCGACCACTGCGAACAAGATCGCCAGCCGCGCCGGTGCACTGAAGAAGGCGTCGGGCGGGTTCCTCCTGCTCCTGATCCTCGCGATCGGCGTGCTGGTCTTCGTCCGGCCGACGACCGTGTCGACCGGCCCCGACCAGGTGGCGCTGCACTACAGCGACGGCGCCTTCACGCCGCGGCGCTTCAAGGACTGCGTGTCGAGCTCGACGCGGGCCTGGGACGGCCCGGGCGACAAGCACTACTCGTACCCCAAGAGCCAGCGCAACTACGTCTTCGGCGAGGGCGGCGACCGGCCGATGGTGACGTTCGTCAGCAAGGACGGCATCGAGATGAGCGTCGACGGCGTCGCGGCCTTCCTGCTCAACACCGACTGCAACACGCTCCAGAAGTTCCACGACCTCATCGGCAACCGCTACGCCGCCTACATGGACACCACCGACGGCAACGGCTCGGCCGGGTGGCTGCAGATGCTGAGCGTCTACATCAGCCGGCCCCTGGAGACGGCGATCGACCGCGCCAGCCAGAACTACACCTACACCGAGCTCTACACCGACCCCGCCGTCAAGGCGCAGTGGGAGCAGGAGGTGCTGGAGCAGATGCCCGAGCTGGTGGGCCGCCAGATCGACGGCGAGGAGGAGTTCTTCACCGACTTCGCGATCACGCTGCAGAAGCCGGTGCCGCCGGAGTCGGTCAAGGCCGCACTCGTGGCGCAGCAGGAGGCCGTCGCCCGCGCCAAGGCGAGGGAGGCCGAGGCCGCCGCCCAGGTGAAGGCCGCGCAGGCGCAGATCGAGGTCGAGAAGGCCGAGGCCGCCAAGATCGCCGAGCGGATCAAGGTGCTCGGCCAGGAGGGCTACCTCAAGCAGTACGCCATCGACCACGGGCTCAACCCCTACCAGCCGACCACGGGCGGGCTGATCACCAACCAGGGTCCGTAGGGGCCATCGGGTCCGGGACCTTCGGCCCTGCCCGCGGGCGCAGGGCGGAGGGAGGCTGGGAGTCCAGCTCGAGGAGGACCCATGCCCATGTCGTACGACCTGTCCCGCGACGACTGCTCGCGCCTGCTGAAGGCCGGCGTCGCCGGTCGGGTGGCGCTCGGCACCCCCGACGGCCCGCACATCATCCCGGTGAACTACGCGGTCGACTCCTACGACGGCCAGGAGTCGGTGCTGGTCCGCACGACCGCCTACAGCCTGCTCGGCACCTACGGACGCGACGCCCAGGTGTGCTTCGAGGTCGACCAGTTCGACCACGAGCAGAAGCGCGGCTGGAGCGTGGTCGTCCGCGGCCGCGCATCGTTCGTCCAGGACCACGAGGAGCTCGACCGGATGGCACGGTCGTGGCAGCCCCGGCCGTGGGCCGAGGGGCAGCGCCACCTCGTCGTCCGCATCCCGTGGACCGAGGTCACCGGCCGCCAGCTCGGCGGCGGGTGGGACCCGTGGGAGCACCTGCCCGTGCGTCGCCTCGCCTGAAGGACGCGGGTCGACACGGGGTCCACACTGGGGCGGTGACCCGTACCCCGAGCCCGGACCTCGGCGCCGACGCGCGCCTCCTGCTGGAGGCGGTGACCGCCATCTCCAGCGACCTCGACCTGGCCAGCGTGCTCACCCGCATCGTCGAGGCCGCCACCTCCCTGACCGGCGCCCGCTACGGCGCGCTCGGGGTGCTCGGGCGCGAGGGCGGCGAGCTCGTCGAGTTCGTCACGACCGGCATCGACGAGCGGGCCCGCGAACAGATCGGGCACCTGCCTCGCGGCCGCGGGATCCTCGGCGTGATCATCGACGACCCGTCGGGTCTCCGGCTGACCGACCTCAACGCCCACCCCGCGTCGGTCGGCTTCCCGCCGAACCACCCGCCGATGACGTCCTTCCTGGGGATGCCCGTGCGGATCCGCGGGACCGTCTTCGGCAACCTCTACCTCACCGAGAAGGCCGGCGGCGGCCCGTTCACCGAGGCCGACGAGGGTCTCGTCGAGGAGCTGGCACGCACGGCCGGCTACGTCATCAGCAACGCCCGCTCCTTCGCGCTGAGCGAGCGACGCCGGCAGTGGCTCGAGGCGTCGGCGGAGCTCGCCGAGCTGCTGCAGCCGCCGGTCGCCCTGCCGACCGCGCTGCTCCAGATCGTGTCGACCGCGCGACAGGTCTCGCGGACCGTCGCGGTGGCGCTGTGGTCCTCGCTCGGCCCGGAGCACGACACGGTGAGCGTCGCGCCCGGTGCTGCGGACGAGGAGGTGCTGGCCGTCCTCGCGGAGGCCCGCCGGACCGTTGAGGCCGGCTCCGCGGTGTCGACCGTCGAGGTGGACGGCGTCCCCCTCGTGGTGGTGCCGCTGCGCTCGCACCTCGCCCCGGTGACCGCACTGGTCGCCGTGACCCGTCCCGACGCCGATCTCCTCGACGTCCAGGACCGCGACCTCTTCGCCGGGTTCGCCGACCAGGTGGCGCTGTCGCTGGACCGCACGCAGGCGCTCGCCGACCGCCAGGAGCTCGCGCTGATCTCCGACCGCGAGCGGATCGCCCGCGACCTCCACGACATCGTCATCCAGCGGCTCTTCGCCACCGGCCTCCAGCTGCAGGGCGTGGCGGCGATGACCGGCGACGGCCCGGTCGCCGAGCGGCTCGACCGGTCGGTGGCCGACCTCGACGACACCATCAAGGCGATCCGCGGCACGATCTTCGAGCTGCAGGACCGCAGCGGTGACTCGCTGCGCGCCGGCGTCCGCGGCCTGGTGAAGGAGTACGTCCCGGTGCTGGGGTTCACCCCGGTCGTCCGCACGACCGGCCCGGTCGACACCGTCGTGCCGCCGGCGCTCGGCGCCCAGCTGCTCGCGGTGCTGCGCGAGGCCGTCTCCAACGTCGCCCGGCACGCGCTCGCCGACGGCTGCGAGGTCGACGTGGTCGTCGGCGCCGACCTGCTGGAGCTGCGCGTCGCCGACGACGGCGTGGGGCTGCCCGACGAGGTCAGCGAGAGCGGGCTGCGCAACGCGCGGCGCCGCGCGAGCGACCTGGGCGGGACCCTGTCGGTGTCGCCCGTCGGCGACCGCGGCACGGTGCTCGTGTGGCGCGTCCCGATCGGGTGAGGCAGGTGGCCTGACACGCGGGAAAGCCCGACGCCGGGGGGCAGCGTCGGGCTTCCGGGGCCTGCTGGTCACCGCAGGACGGGGTGGTTCTCCACGACGCCCACACGGTTCCACCAGTGACCCAGCCCCCACGTGGTGCCGGCCGCACCCAGGGCGAGGACCGCCATCACGATCACGCCGACGAGGTGGTCGTCGACGACCGGGTTGTTCTCCAGCGGGAGGACTGCGGCGTACATGAACGCGTACATCAGCGCGCCGGCCGCGGTTCCGATCCGCATCGCCACACCGAGCAGAAGGCTCACGCCGATGCCGAGCAGGCCGAACATGAACAGGTACTCGACGAGGACCATGTCGGCCATGCCGTTGAAGAAGCCCTTGAACGGGTTGTTCTCCGGGACGCCGAAGGCGAGGAATCCCTCGGTCGGGCTGCCGCCGTTGATCCAGGCAGCGGGGCCGAACCGGTCCAGGTTGCCTTCCTGGTCGTAGCCGGTGTGGAAGCCCAGGGCGAGGAGCTTGTCGAGGAACGCCCACAGGAAGGTGATGCCGAAGGCGATCCGCAGGGTGGCCAGGGCCCGGTCGAACCAGGGGCCTCGGTCGTCGTGGTCGTTGACGTGCGTGTCGGCCTCGTGCTGGTGGCCATGGATGACGCTCATCGCCATCACTCCTTCTGTGGTGTGTGTTCTTGCTGGGTCACCACCAGAGTCGCGCGAACGGGGCCGGGGGGTCAGGGTCGCCGGTCCCCAGTCCGGGGGGACCAAGGTCCCCCTCAGTCCCGGAGGAGCTTGGAGGCGAGGACCGCCGCCTGCGTGCGCCGCTCGAGGCCGAGCTTGGCCAGGATGCTGGACACGTAGTTCTTGACCGTCTTCTCCGCGAGGAACATCTGCTCGGCGATCTGGCGGTTGGTGAGACCCTCGGCGATGTGGCCGAGCAGGATCCGCTCCTGGTCGGTGAGGGACGCCAGCTCGTCGGGCGTGCCGGGGCCGTTGCGGATCCGGTCCAGGACGGTGGCGGTCATCGCCGGGTCGATGAGCGACTTGCCGGCGGCCACGTGGCGCACCGCGGTGACCAGGTCGGAGCTGCGGATCTCCTTGAGCACGTAGCCCGACGCACCGGCCATGATCGCGGCGAACAACGCCTCGTCGTCGTCGTACGACGTCAGGATCAGGGCGTTGATCGACGGGTCCACCGCCCGGACCGCGCGGCACACCTCGATGCCCGAGCCGTCGGGCAGTCGCGCGTCGAGGACGGCGACGTCGGGTCGCAGGGCGGGGATGCGCGCCGTCGCCTCCACGGCGCTGGCGGACTCACCGACCACCTCGATGTCGTCCTGCTGCTCGAGGAGGAACCGTAGTCCCTGGCGTACGACGTCGTGGTCGTCGAGGAGGTACACGCGGATCGGGTCGGCCATGTGCCCATTGCACCAGACCCGGGGCTCAGACGTCGGTCGCGCCGTCGATCGACTGGCGGATGAGGTCGGCGTGCCCGGCATGGCGGGAGTACTCCTCGACCATGTGCACCAGCACCCAGCGGATCGTCGCGGTGTCGCCCTTCGCGGGGTCACGCGGGCGCGCGACGTGTCGGCCGAGGTCGGGATCGGTGGCCAGGGCTGCGTCGAGGCAGGCGTCCGACCGGGCGATCGCGTCGGCGAGGAGGGCGTCGAGCTCGGCGTGCGAGGCGCCGGCCGCGCTGTGCCAGTCCCAGTCGGGGTCGTCGTGCCAGGGCGCGGTGTCCCACGGCGGGGACGGCTCGTGGGCGGCGAGGTTGTAGGAGAACCAGTAGTCCTCGACGAAGGCGAGGTGCTTGAGCATCCCGCCGAGGGTGAGGTCGCTGGGCGGCAGCGTCTGCTCGAGCTGCTCGTCCGTCAGGCCGCTCGCCTGGAGGCGGATGGTGCCGCGGTAGTGGTCGATGAAGCCGCGCAGCATCCCGACCTCGTCGTTGCTGAAGCCGGGCTCGGGTCGCTCGATCGTCATGCCCGCAACGTAGTCCGTAGACGCGCGGACCGAACACCGGGAATGCGCCGACCCCCACGCTCGCGAGGAGCGTGGGGGCCGGGTTCGGTCCGCGCGTCTACGACGCGTCGCGTCAGAGGGCCGGGCCCTCGCCGCGCAGCTTGTCGACCTCGGCCATGGCGTCGCGCAGCTGGCCCAGCCACTCGTCGGCGTGCTCGCCGACCAGCCGGACCGACCACGCGAGGGCGTCGGAGCGCGACCGCGCGACGCCGGCGTCGACGAGGGTGTCGAGCACCTGCCGCTCGGGCTGGCGCAGCCGGGTCATCACCGGCGCGGCGACGTGGGTGAAGAGCGCCTCGGTGTCACCGAGCCGCACCCCCCACGACACCGTGCGCTGGTAGCGGGCCTGGGCCTCGAGGGCGATCTCGATGCGCTCGGCCTTGGTCTCGGAGCGGAAGCGCCCGATGCGGCCCTCCGCCGCGGCGCCGTCGGCGCCCTCGGCCTGCGCGTCGCTCAGCGTGCCCATCACCGTGATCTCCTCACGGTCGGTGCGCACGTCGATCTCGCTGAACCAGCCCTCGGGCAGCCGCCCGCGGAACCAGTCGGCAGCGTCGCCGGCGGGCGGGAGGTCGGCGACCTGCCAGCCTCCCCGGCGTCCGCGCCCCTCGGGGCCGCCCCGCTCGCCGCGTCGTCCGCGGCCTCGTCCTTCTCCGCGTCCTTCGCCGCGTCCGCGGCTCTCGTCCTGTTCGCTTCGGGTCATCATGTGCCATCTCCTTCTTGCAGTGCTTACATGATTACACCATTACAACGCGACACCCAAGCAGGTTGTTCCCGCCTAGGCTGCACACATGGATCGACCCTGCCCGTGCGGCACCGGGGCGTCGTACGACGCCTGCTGCGAGCCGCTCCTCGCCCACCGCGAGCAGGCCGGCACGCCGGAGCAGCTGATGCGCTCGCGCTACACGGCCTACGTCCGCGGCGACGACGACCACCTCTTCCGGACCTGGCACCCGCGCACCCGGCCGGACGACGTCCGACCGGACCCGTCGACCCGGTGGACCGGCCTGCGGATCATCGCCGCCGAGGGCGACACGGTGGAGTTCGTCGCGTCGTGGGAAGGCGGCGAGATGCACGAGGTCAGCCGCTTCGAGCGGCGGGCCGGGCGCTGGGTCTACGTCGACGGCGACGTTGACTGAGGGTCGCGGGGCGTCCCGTCGGGCTCGTTCTCCTCGGCCGTCCGGAGCTCGACCGGGCCCGGCTCCCAGACGACCTGCACCTTCTCGAACCCCTTGTGGCGCTGCATGCGGGCATAGAGCGCGTACGCCTCGCGGTCCGCGTCGGTGAGGTCGACGTTGTCGGTGAAGGGGGTCAGCAGCGCCCGCGGCCACAGTCTCCGCGCGGCCACGACGTTGATCTCCATCGCGAGGACGGCCATCACCGCACCGATCCAGAGGAAGCCGACGAGACCGAGGACCAGGCCGAACGTCTTGGTCATCGACGAGGTGTCGACGAGCACGTTGTTGACGTACGCCGCCCCGGCGAGCTGGAGCAGCTGCCACATCACCGCCAGCGTGTAGCCGCCCGGGGCCGCGCGTCGGAAGGAGTGCTGGCCGGTCGCGGCGTAGCGGAAGAGGAAGGCGAGGAAGGTGCCGACGACGACGATGGTGAGGAGCGGGAGGAAGAACTGGCGCCACGGGCCGAGCACCTCGTTGAAGAGGTCGGTCGTGCTGGCGACGGTCGCGACGATCGACACGGCCAGCAGGGAGAAGCCGGCGGTGACGAGGAGGACGAGGGTCTTGAGGCGGGAGTAGAACGGGTTGGGCCGGCTGTTGCGCGGCACCGACCAGGCGACGTGCTGGGTGTTCTGCAGCGCCTGGCCGAGACCCATCGCGCCGTAGAGGGCGGCCAGGGCACCGACCGCGACACCCGCGAACGATCCCTGCAGCCCCTCGGGTCGCCCGAGCTCGTCCCCGATGATCGGGAACTGCGCGAGGGCGGAGTCGAGGATCGACTGCTGCCAGTTGGGCTCGCCGCGCAGGATGATCCCGAGGATCGACGTGCCCAGCAGCATGAGCGGGAAGATCGCGACGAACGCGTAGTAGGTCAGCGCCGACGCGAGGTAGGGACCCTGGTCGTCGAAGTACTTGTAGATCACCGCGAGCGGGAAGCCGAGGACCGGATGACGGCGCTGGAACGCATCGACTGACGAGACCGCTCCCACGAGGGGGAGGCTACCGGTCACCACCAGCCGAGCACGTCACCGCCGAGCCGCACCACGAAGCCGGAGACCACCACCAGGAAGAAGGCGCGGACGAACCTGGCGCCCCGCGCCATCGCCAGGCGGGCGCCGAGGTAGCCGCCGACGATGTTGGCGGCCGCCATCGGCAGGGCGAGCTGCCAGATGACCGCGCCCTGCGGGACGAAGACCACGAGCGCGGCGAGGTTGGTCGCCCAGTTGGCCAGCTTGGCCTTGGCGGAGGCCTCGAGGAAGTTGTAGCCGAGCAGGCCGACGAGGGCGAAGACCAGGAACGACCCAGTGCCCGGCCCGATCGCCCCGTCGTAGAAGCCGATCGTCAGGCCGGTCACCAGGACGGCCGTGAGGTGCTGGCCGCCGTGGAAGCGCAGGCTGGTCAGCTCGCCCACGCTCGGCTTGAACCAGACGTAGCCGCCGACGAGCACCAGCACGACCAGGATGATCGGGTCGAAGGCGCTGCGCGGCAGCAGCGAGGCCACGAGCGCCCCGCCGGTCGACCCGACGAAGGCGGCGAGCATCAGCGGCAGGAACGTCCGCGGGTCCGGGCGGATGCGCCGGACGTACGTCGCCGCGCTGATCGACGTGCCGCAGAAGGACGCCAGCTTGTTGGTGGCGGCGATCTGCACCACCGATGCGCCCGGCAGGCCGACGAGCAGGGCGGGCAGCTGCACGAGCCCTCCCCCGCCGACCACCGCGTCGACGAAGCCCGCCACCAGGGCCGCGAGGACCAGGAAGAGGACGACCTCGAGCGTCAGGTCTCCCACGTCAGCGGGTGAACTCCTGCACCACGACCGCGTCGTAGTCCTCGGGCATGGTGGCGTTGAGCCCCGGGCAGATGAACTCCTGCGACTGGTCCTCGACCATCTTCGAGGCCGAGCAGTTGACCGTCGCGACCGGGTCGCCATCGGCGGAGAAGACCATCTGGAAGATGGCGGCACGCTCCTCGTCGAGGACGTTCTTGATCGTCCCCCTGACCTCCGGGGTGGTCACCTCCTCGGCGCCGGTGGAGCGCTCGATCCCGTTGACGTCCCATCCGTCCTCGACGACGAAGCTGTTCCAGCTGAAGGTCGTGCCGACCTCCACCTCGACCGGGTCGGTGCCGGTGTTGACGTCGTCGTCCCCGCCGCAGGCGGCCAGGGTCGCGACGCAGGCGAGGGCGAGGACCGCGCCGCGCAGGCGCCCGGTGGTCACGGGGCAGCCACGAAGGTGAGGAGGTCCTGGCGGGTCAGCACGCCGATCGGCTTGCCGTCCTCCTGCACCAGCACGGCGTCGGCCTTCTCGAGCAGGGTGACCGCATCGGCAGCCGCCTCGGTGGAGCCGATCGTCGGCAGCGCCTCGGACATGTGGTCCTCGACGCGGTCCGTCATCTTCGCGGCGCCGGTGAACAGCGCGTCGAGGATGGTGCGCTCCGACACCGACCCCGCGACCTCCGCGGCCACGATGGGCGGCTCGGCGCGGACGACGGGCATCTGGCTGACGCCGTACTCCTGCAGGATGTGGACGGCCTCGGCGATCGTCTCGCCGGGGTGCGTGTGGACCAGGTCGGGGAGCCGGCCGGACTTGCCGCGCAGCACCTCACCGACGGTGCGGTGGTCGGCCTCCCGGCCGGAGGGGAAGCCGTACTGCGCGAGCCACTCGTCGTTGAAGATCTTGGTGAGGTAGCCGCGGCCGGAGTCGGGCAGCAGGACCACGACGACCGCGTCGGTGCGGCCCTCGGCGGCCAGCTCCTGCGCGACCAGGCGCGCGGCCCACGCGGCCATGCCGCAGGACCCCCCGACGAGCAGGGCCTCCTCGCGCGCGAGGCGGCGGGTGAAGGCGAACGAGTCGGCGTCGGAGACCTCGATGACGCGGTCGGCGACCGTGCGGTCGTAGGTGTCGGGCCAGAAGTCCTCACCCACGCCCTCGACGAGGTAGGGGCGGCCGCTGCCGCCGGAGTAGACCGAGCCGGCCGGGTCGGCGCCGATGACCTGCACCTCGGGGTTCTGCTCCTTGAGGTAGCGCCCGACGCCGCTGATCGTGCCGCCGGTGCCCATCCCGCACACGAAGTGGGTGATCTTGCCGTCCGTCTGCTCCCAGATCTCCGGACCGGTGGTCTCGTAGTGGGAGCGCGGGTTGTGCTGGTTCGCGTACTGGTTGGGCTTCCAGGCTCCAGGCTGCGAGGCGAGCCGGTCGCTGACGTTGTAGTAGGAGTCGGGGTGCTCCGGCGCGACGGCGGTTGGGCAGACCACGACCTCGGCGCCGTAGGCCTTGAGCACGTTGCGCTTGTCCACGCTGACCTTGTCGGGGCACACGAAGATGCACTTGTAGCCCTTCTGCTGGGCCACCATCGCGAGCCCGACCCCGGTGTTGCCGGAGGTCGGCTCGACGATCGTGCCGCCGGGCTGGAGCTCGCCGGACGCCTCCGCCGCCTCGATCATGCGGGTGGCGATGCGGTCCTTCACGGACCCGCCGGGGTTGAGGTACTCCACCTTGGCGAGGACGAGCGGGCCTCCGTCGGCACCCGCGTCGAGGTCCAGGGTCCGGCCGAGCCGGACGAGCGGAGTGTTGCCGATGAGGTCGAGGATCGAGTTCGCGTACTGCACCCGGTCAATCTAACGACCTACTGACTCGTAACAGGCACTGGCGTTGTCCCTCGCCCCTCCCGGGATCGCCTCGACCGGCTGCGTAGGCTCGGCACCGTGGGGGCAACCGGAGCAGCACGCAAACTGGCATCTGCCGCCGCCCTGGGCGGCGGCGGACTCTCCGTGCTCGGCGCAGGGCTCTACGGCGTCCTGGTGGCCGAGGCGAAGATCGCGCGCAAGATGATCGGCAACGCCACCGGCACGGCGCCGGACTCGACCGGGTGGTACGGCCGCGGCCGGCCGGGCCCGGCCATCCGGATCGCGCTGCTGGGCGACTCCAGCGCCGCGGGCTACGGCGTCGACCGGGTCGAGGACACGACCGGCGCGCACCTCGCGACCGGTGTCGCCGCGCAGGCCGACCGCCGCGTCCACCTGCGGTCCTTCGCCAGGGTCGGTGCGCAGTCCAGCGCGCTCGCCGACCAGGCCGATGCCGCGATCGGCACCCACCCCGACCTCGCCGTCGTGCTCATCGGGGCCAACGACGTCACCCACACCGTGCTGCCGTCCGCGTCAGTGCGCCACCTCGCCGAGGGCGTACGCCGTCTGCGCGAGGCCGGCATCCAGGTGGTCGTCGGCACGTGCCCCGACCTCGGCACGATCCGGCCGATCCCCCCGCCGCTGAAGCAGGTGGCGCGCGAGTGGTCGCGCCGGCTGGCCGCCGCCCAGACGATCACCGTCGTCGAGAACGGCGGCCGTTCGGTGTCGGTCGGCGACATTCTCGGTCCCGAGTTCGACGCCGCCCCGGCCGTGCTGTTCGGGCCGGACCGGTTCCACCCGTCGGCCGACGGCTACCGCCAGCTGGCGTCCGTGCTCATCCCGTCGTGCCTGGCCGCCCTCGACCTCCTCCCGGACGACGAGGCCCAGCCCGAGCCGCGGCGGCGCGAGGGGATCCTCCCGGTCGCGGCTGCCGCGGTGCGCGCCGCGCGTACGCCCGGGACCGAGGTCGACGGCACCGAGGTCGGCGGCAACCAGCGCGGCCTGCGCGGGCGCTGGGTCGAGCTGCGCCACCGCCGCCGCCGTCCTTCCACCGACGCCGAGTCGCCGGGCGAGCACGAGGAGCCGGTCGGCTCCGCCGATCAGTCCAGCGGTGCCTGAGCCACATTCCGCAGGCGCGGAATGTGGGTGGACCACCGCTCGACGGGACGACACGCCGTCCGCCGCTCCGGAGCGGTGGCAGAGCCACGTTCTGTGGGCCCGCAATGTGGGTGGACCACCGCTCGGGCAGCGCGGCAGAGCGTCAAATGACGCCGGCCCGCCCGAGTCGTGCTCGGGCGGGCCGGCGGAGCTCAGCGCAGGCTGATCAGCAGCTGATCAGTCGCCGCGGATGATCGCGAGGATGCGGAGCAGGTTGGTGTAGATCCACACGAGGCTGACGGTGAGGCCGAAGGCCGCACGCCACGACTCGCGCTTCGGGAGACCGGCGGCGACGCCCTGCTCCACGAAGTCGAAGTCGAGGATCAGCATGAAGATGCCGAGCACGAGGCCGGCGAGCGCGAACACGAACCCGATCGGGCCGTTGCCGTAGAGCGGCGACTGGATGCCGAAGAGGCTCAGCCCCAGCGACAGCAGGCCGAGGCCCACCATGCCGAACATGGCTGCGACGACGCCCTTGCGGAACTTGTCGCCCACCTTGATGTCGAGCACCTTGTAGGCGGTGAGCGTGCCGGCGAAGGCCGCGAACGTGCCGAGGACGGCGCTCATCACGATGCCGGGGTACTGCGCCTCGAAGACGGCGCTGATCGCGCCGAGCGCGACACCCTCGACGAGGGCGAACGCCATCACGAGCGGCGGGCTGATCACGCGCTTGAACGAGTTGACCAGCGACAGGATGAACGCGCCACCCGCGCCGAGCATGGCCAGCATGTAGACCTGGCCCAGGTCAGCGGTCTCCGTGATGTCGCCGATCCACCACCACGTGGCGAAGGCGCCGGCGAAGACCAGCAGGATCGAGATCGCGGTGCTCTGGACGACCGAGTCGACCGTCATCCGGCCCTGGTCGACCTGCGGGGCGCCCGTCTCGGTCTCGCCGTAGCCGGGGTAGTCCTGGCCGCCACCGGCGTAGGTCTGGTTGCCGTAGGGGTTCGACGAGGCGCGGTTGAACTCCTCGGAACGTGTGAACACGGGATTGTTGCTTCTCATGGTCTCTCCTTGGAGGCCGCCCCCGGAGCTTCCGGGGGTGCGACGCCGTCGCGGTGACGGCGCCTGTCGTCATCCCACTCTAGCCGGGGTGACACCTGTTCAAACGCGCACGGAGGGGGCACTGTTCCCGTCACAGCAACTTCTCAGGATGCGCGACGGACGACCTCACAGCCCCGGAGGTCCTCGCCGCTGCACCGGTCGGCGCCGCGCCGCCCGCGGATGCGGTCGCGCCCGGGACCGCCGAGCAGGACGTCGTCGAGGTACGACCCGAGGAGGACGTCGCCGCCGCCGCGCCCCTTCGCCGTGTAGGCCGACATGCCCTCGACGTGGTCGTCGCCCGGCGTGCCGAGGTAGGTCCAGCGTCCGGAGTCGTACGGCATCTGCACCCGCTCGACCCCGACCACGCGGGCCCGCACCGGCGGGCGCTGCGCGCGGCGTACGACGAAGCGTTCTCGCGCGTGGTCCATCACGCCGCGCACGCTGCGGCCGGCGCGGTGGAGGTTGAGGAACACCGTGTCGCGACCGGCACCACCGGACAGGCGGTGGCGTCCCTCGGTCAGGTAGACGTGCACCTCGTCGCGGCCGGCCCCGGCGTCCAGCGTCGAGACCCCGGCCACCTTGCGCAGGTAGTCCCGGCCGTCTCCGCCGAGCAGCACGTCGGCGCCACCGTTGGACTCGAGGTGGTCGTCACCGGCGCCTCCGTCGAAGTGGTCGTCGTCCGTTCCGTTGCGCGCCGGGTCGTACTCGTACGCGTCCCGCGAGTTCGTCAGCGAGTCGTCGCCGCTGCGGCCCTCGAGCCGGTCGCCGCCACCGTTGCCGATGATCACGTCAGAGCCCTCGGTGCCGAGCACGTGATCGGCGTGGGTGGTGCCGATGACGTAGACGATGACCCCGGGTGCGGGCAGGGGCTGGGCGACCACGACCGTGTCGTTGCCCTCGCCGGTCGCGACGCCGCTGACGAGGTCGACGGCGACGCCGGTCTCCGACTCGCCGAAGTCGATCGTGTCCCAGCTGGTGTCGCCGCCGGTGCGCAGGAGCGTGTTCACCCCCACGTCGACCAGGTCGTCGCCCGGTCCCGGAACCAACGTGTCACCGTACGCCTCCGGCACGTCCTCGGTCCGGGGGACGAGCCCGTTGTCCCCGCCGTACAGCCGGTCGTTGCCGTCCCCGCCGGTGAGGTGGTCGGACCCTGCGTCCGCGCAGACGACGTCGTTGCCGGCCCCTCCATCGATCACGTCGTTGCCGTCAAGAGCGGCGATGACGTCGTCGCCGGGCGTGCCGGTCAGCACGTCGTCGCCGGTGGTGCCCACGATCGTCGCGGCGACCCCCGCACAGGTGGCGGCCGCGGAGTGGGCGGGTGTCCCGACTCCGGCCGCGGCGACCGCGACGAAGCCGACGACCACGGCGGCGTGGGCGGTCCGAGATCTCCGAGATGACATGGCTTCCCCCTGGTGTCCTCCCCGAGGGTAGGCCGACTCCGTCGCCGGTGGTCTGGTCCGGTCGAGGAGGTGTGCGCGGGGTTGTCCTCGGGCGTCGACGCCGTTCGTCTCGTAGGCGAGAGTCAGCACTGGGCTGACCACGACCGACCGAGGAGCCACGATGCCCCTGTACGCCGCAATCATCTACACCACCGACCTCGACTGGACCGCGCCCGAGAATGCCGACGTGATGGCCGAGTACGGCGCCTTCAGCGCGGGCGCGCAGCCGTCATGCGGGGCGGAGCCGCCCTCTACCCGACCTCCACCGCCACCACCGTCCGCGTGTCGGAGAAGGGTGGTGACGTCCTGACGAGCGACGGACCGTACGCCGAGACCAAGGAGGTCCTCACCGGCTTCTTCCTGCTGGAGTGCGCCGACCTCGACGAGGCCATCGGCCGCGCCGCCGAGATCCCCGCCGCGTGGAACGGGGCTGTCGAGGTGCGCCCGGTCATCCCGATGGGATGAGCGACGAACCGGCGACCTCGCCGCTCGAGGCAGCTCCCGCCCTGGGCGAGCTGGTGCGGGCGTCGGGTCGTGACGTCCTGGCCACCCTCGCACGGTGGACCGGCGACCTCGCGCTCGCCGAGGACGCCGTGCAGGACGCGAGCCTGACCGCCCTGGAGGTGAGGTCGCGCGACGGGGTGCCCGACAACCCCGTCGCGTGGCTGCGCCTGACCGCCCGCCGCAGGGCGGTGGACCTGCTGCGCCGCGAGATCGCCCGACGCCCGAAGGAGGTGGCCGCGATGGCAGACGCACGGCTGCACGACCTCCAGCCCGACGGGCCCGACGAGCACGGGACGTCGCGCCCTCGGTGGTGGACGACGACCTGCTGCGCCTGGTGTTCACCTGCTGCCACCCGAGCCTGGCGCTCGAGGCCCAAGTGGCACTGGCCCTCCGCACCCTGTGCGGGCTCACGGTCGCCGAGGTCGCCCGGGCGCTCCTGGTCTCCGAACCGGCCATGGCCAAGCGGCTCGTGCGCACCCGCCAGAAGATCTCGGCCGCCCGAATCCCCTACCGGGTGCCGCCCGACCACGAGCTGCCGAACCGATGGGCGGGGGTCCTGGCCACCGTCCACCTCGTGCTCAACGAGGGCCACACCGCCACGGCGGGCGACGACCTGGTGCGCCAGGGACTCGTCGACCAGGCCATCGGCCTGGCCCGCCTCCTCCATCGTCTCCAGCCGGACGACCCGGGTGCCATGGGTCTGCTGGCGCTGGGCCTCCTCCTGGACTCCCGACGCCTGACCCGGACGGGGCCTGACGGAGTGGTGCTGCTCGCCGACCAGGACCGTGACCTGTGGGACCGCGGCCAGATCGCCGAGGCCGTCTCGCTGCTCGGCGAGGCGCTGCGCCGCACTCCGACCACGCCCGACAGGTACGTCGTCCAGGCCGCGATCGCTGCCTGCCACGCCCTCGCCCCCACCTGGGAGGACACCGACTGGGGGGCGGTGGTGTCGTGGTACGACACCCTCGTGACGATCGACCCCTCACCGGTCGTCCTGCTCAACCGTGCCGTGGCGATCGGCGAGCGCGACGGGGCCGAGGCCGGTCTCCTCGAGCTCGAGTCCGGGGAGGGGCTCGACCACTACTCCCTGTGGCACGCCGCGCGTGGTGGGCTCCTGCGGCGCGCGGGTCGTGACGACCTCGCCCGGGAGGCCGAGCTGCGTGCGGCCGAGCTCCCGATGAGCGACCCCCAGCGCCGCGTGGTGCTGCGGCACCTCGACGGGGACGCCGGATAACCCGTTGCAGCGACGTGGTCGCCCTGCCTACGGTCCAGAGGAGCCGAGATCGGCCCGCGCGCCCTGCGCGACATTCCCACGAGAGAGGCACCGAGATGCGAGCAACGCACGCTCCCGTCCGCATCCACCTCCTCGAAGGGACCTCGCGTGCACCCGCGCCCATCCAGCTCCGGACCGAGCCGATCGCTCAACCTGGGCATCCTCGCCCACGTCGACGCCGGTAAGACCACCCTCACCGAACGGCTGCTCCACCTGGCCGGGGTGATCGACGAGCCGGGATCCGTCGACTCCGGCACCACGCAGACCGACAGCCTCGCCCTCGAGCGCCGGCGTGGCATCACCATCAAGTCCGCCGTCGTGGCGTTCGCCCTCGACGACCTCGTCGTCAACGTGATCGACACCCCGGGCCACCCCGACTTCATCGCCGAGGTCGAGCGCGTCCTCGGCGTGCTCGACGGCTGCGTGCTCGTGCTCTCGGCCGTCGAGGGCGTGCAGCCCCAGACCCGGATCCTCATGCGCGCCCTGCAGCGCCTCGGCGTCCCGACGCTGCTGTTCGTCAACAAGATCGACCGCGTCGGCGCCGACGTCGAGGCCGTGCTCGACGCCGTCCGCGCACGGTTGACGCCGGCGATCCTGCCGATGGGCATGGCGGGTGGACTCGGCGCGCGAACCGCGGCCTTCACGGCGTACGCCGACGACGACCGGTCCTTCCGCGAGCGCGAGACGCTCGCCCTGGCCGAGCACGACGACGTGCTGCTGGCGGCGTACGTCGACGGCGAGGACCGTACGCCGGACCAGCTCATGTCGCTGGTCGCCGAGCAGACCCGGGCGGGAGACCTGCACCCGGTCTTCGCCGGGTCGGCCGCCACCGGTGCCGGCGTGCCCGAGCTGGTTGCCGGGATCGCGCGGCTGCTCCCCCGTCCCGAGCCGGAGTCCGCGGGCGACGACGCCTCCGGCCGGGTGTTCAAGGTCGACCGGGGCGCGGCAGGCGAGAAGGTCGCCTACGTGCGGCTGTTCTCCGGTGCCCTGCGCGCGCGCCAGCGCCTGGACCTCACCGGCGGCCGGTCCGGGAAGGTCTCCGGGATCGAGGTGTTCCGCGACGGGCGCTGGGTGCGCGCCACGGAGGCGCGCTCGGGCCAGGTAGCGCGGCTGCTCGGGCTCGGTGCGGTGCGCGTCGGCGACGGGTTCGGTGCGTCGGCCCGGGCGGAGGCGCACCACTTCCCGCCGCCGACGCTGGAGGCGTCGGTCGAGGCGTGCGACCCGGCGCAGCGACCGGCACTGCGGGTCGCGCTGGCCCAGCTCGCCGACCAGGACCCGCTGATCGCTGCCCGCACCGACGAGGACGGCCGGCCGACGGTGTCGCTCTACGGGCGGGTGCAGCAGGAGGTGATCGCCTCGACGCTGGCCGAGGAGCACGGCATCGAGGTCGAGTTCAGCGAGGCGAGCGTGCTGCACGTCGAGCGGCTGCGCCGGGTCGGCACGTCCGTGGAGCGGTTCAACACCCCGACCAATCCCTACTGGGCGACCATCGGGCTCCGGCTCAGCCCGGCCGCCCCCGGCAGCGGAGTGGTCTTCGACCTCGACGTGTCCCTGCGAGACCTGCCGCTCTTCCTCTTCAAGACCGTCGAGCACTTCACCTCGGTCATGGGCCAGCACGTCACGCGTGCCCTGTCGCGCGGGCCGTCGGGCTGGGAGGTCACCGACTGCCGGGTCACCCTCGTCGAGGCCGGCTACGCCTCGTGGGACGGCCCGCCCTCGCAGCGCGGGCCCCTGCCGACCGCCCTCGACTACCGCAAGCTCACGCCCGTCGTCGTACGCCAGGCGGTGGCGGCCGCTGCGACCCAGGTCTGCGAGCCGGTGCTCCGCGTGAGCCTCGAGGTGCCGACCCGCGACGCCCCGCATCTGCTGACGCTGCTCGGCCGCTGGGGCACGGAGCTCACCGGCCAGTCCTCGACCGGGGACCTGACCCGCATCGACGCACGGCTCGTGGCTTCCCGGCTCCACGACCTCCAGCACCAGCTGCCCGACCTCACCGGCGGCGAGGGCGTGCTGGAGTCGTCGTTCGACGGCTACCAGCCGGTGCGCGGGAGGGGGCCGACGAGGCGGGGCTGAGGCGTGCCCCGGCTGGGGTTCGAACCCAGACTGTGCGGTTTTTAAGACCGCTTCCTCTACCGGTTGGGATACCGGGGCGTGCCGCTCAGTCTGTCAGCGCGCGGGCCCGCTCGAAGACCGCGTCGGTCATCTCGCGGGTCAACCGGCCGGTGTAGGTGTTGTGCGGCGACGGGTGGTAGCAGCCGATGAGGGTGACGTCGCCGAGCCGCAGCTCGACACCGTGGCCGAACTTCGGCCGCGTCGCCGGGGCGGGCGCTCCGGCCGCGACCAGCGAACGGACGGCGCCGTCCCAGCCGAAGGCGCCGAGCGCGACGACGGCGCGGACGGTCGGCAGGAGCGCGAGCTCGGCGGCGATCCAGGGCGCGCAGGTGTCGCGCTCGGTGGGGGTCGGCTTGTTCCCCGGCGGTGCGCAGCGCACGGTCGCGACCATCCGGGCGTCGAGCAGCCGCTGGCCGTCGCCGGCGTGCTCGCTCGTCGGCTGGCTCGCCCACCCGGTGCGGTGCAGGCTCGCGAAGAGCCAGTCGGCGCTCGGGTCGCCCGTGAAGATGCGCCCCGTCCGGTTGCCGCCGTTGGCGGCCGGTGCGAGACCGACGATGAGCAGTGACGGCTCTGGGTCGCCCCAGCCGTTGATCGGCCGGCCCCAGTAGGGCTGGTCGGCGAACGACGCCCGCTTCACGGTCGCCACGTCCTCGCGCCAGGTCACCAGCCGCGGGCACGCCGAGCAGACGCTCACCCGGGCGTCGAGCTCGGCGAGCGCGTCGGTGCCTGCGAGACGGCGTACGTCGTCGGCGTCCCGCGCGACGGGCGTGTCCGGGGCGGCCGGGTCGTCCGGCCAGCCGGTGCCGGGCGCGACCGGGCTGGTGAAGGCGCCGCCGACGATCGGGTGCGGGAGCTCGGTCACGAGATGGCGGCGGCGATGCCGTGGAGGATGTCGGCCTCGGAGACCACGTGGTCGGGCACCGGCACGCGCGCCAGGATCCCGCTCCAGATCAGGGCTCCGGCACCGATCACGTCGGCGCGGCCGGGGTGCATGTAGGGCAGCGCCCGTCGCTCCTCGACCGTCATCGCGACCAGCCGGTCCACGAAGGCGGAGGTGTCCGCGTTGGAGAGGACCGCGCGGTCGAAGGAATCCCGGTCGTAGGTGGCCAGGTGGAGAACGCCGCAGGCGAGCGTCTTGATCGTGCCCGAGGTGCCGACGGCGGTCCGCGCCCGGTCGAGCGGGACGCCGCACGAGTCGAGGTGCTCGTCGATGTCGGCGACGCAGGCCGCGACCTCCTCGGCCGTCGGCGGGTCGCTGTGGAGGTGGCGCTCGTGGAGCCGGACCGACCCGATGTCCATCGAGATCGAGTGTCGGTCCTCGCCTTCGCCGAGCACCACCTCCGTCGAGCCGCCGCCGATGTCGACGACCAGGACCGGCTCGGGCGGCATCGGCGACTGGGCCGCGATCGCGCCGGCGAAGACGAGCGCGGCCTCCTCGTCGCCGGACAGCACCTCGGGCTCGACGCCGAGGCGACGGCGTACGCCCTCGGCGAAGACCGCGGCGTTGCTGGCGTCGCGGGTGGCGGAGGTGGCGCAGAAGCGGGTGCGCGCGGGGTCGACGCCGTGGTCGCGGATCGTCGCGCCGAGCTCGTCGATCGCGGCGAAGGTGCGCTCCAGCGCCTCGTCGGCGAGCCGCCCGGTCCGGTCGACGCCCTGGCCGAGCCGGACGACGCGCGAGTCGCGGAGCACCACGTCGAGGGTGCCGTCGTCGCGGCGGCGGCCGACCAGCACCTTGATGGAGTTGGTGCCGCAGTCGATCGCGGCGACGAGAGGTGCGTGGTCGGTCACAGAGCCATTGTGCCGACCGGGCACTTCCTCGCGCTCACGGGCGCCGACCGGGCACTTCCTCGCGGTGCCGCCGGCGCACAGCGCGAGGAATCGCCCGGTCAGCGGCGTCCAGCGCGAGGAACCGCCCGGTCAGCGCTCGACGGTGACGCAGGGGCCGGACTCCCACCACTCGCCGAGGGCGTCGAGCACCTCGTCGCCGAGCGGGTTCACGCCGCGGCCCATCGCGAGCGACTGGGCGGCGAGGACGTGGAGGCACTTGACGCGGCCGGGCATGCCGCCGGCGGAGATGCCGTCGATCTCGGGCACCTCGAGCCCGGCGCGCTCCCCCACCTCGGCACGGAAGGCGAGGTAGCGCTCGTGGGCGGCACGGTAGGCCGCGGCGAGCTCCTCGTCGGTGCCGAGCCGTGCCTCCATCTCCTTCATCACGTGCGAGCCCTCGAGCGTGCCGATGCGCGAGGCCGCGCGCGGGCAGGTGAGGTAGAAGGTCGTCGGGAACGGCGAGCCGTCGGGCAGCCGCGGCTCCGTCGTGACCACGTCGGGGTTGCCGCACGGGCAGCGGTGGCCGATCGAGTCGATGCCGCGGGGCTTGCGCTCGAGCTGGGCACGGATCGCCTCGACGTCGGTGGGATCGATGTCGCTCACTGCTTGCTGCCGTCGATCAGGTCGGCCGGCTCCTCGCCGGGCGGCGGCGGGTTGCCGGCGAGCTCCATCGACTCCCAGGCGGCGGTCCACCACGCCTTGGGCACGGTCTTGATCACGTCGGACGGGTCGTTGAGGGAGGCCTGCGCCTCCAGCGGCTTGCCGTCGACGCCGATCACCTCGAAGCCGGCCTCGCCGGGCATCAGGTAGCCGAACCGGGCGCGCGCCTGCGCCTTGACGTAGGCCGGGTCGTCCCACCGCTGCTTCTCGCGCTCGAGGTCGTTGATGCTGGCCTCGCGCTCCGCGATCTGCGACTTCAGGTCACCGATGTGGGCGCGCTGCTGGAGGTACGCGCGCAGCGACGACGCGTAGGACACCGTCAGCACGGCGAGCACCAGGACCAGCACGGCCGCGCGGCCGGTGAAGCGGGGTCGGCGTGCGGTCTGCCGCGCCGCGGGTCGCACCGGACGCTGGCTGCCGATGTCCGCGGCCGTCGCGACGGGCGTGCGCGTCGCCGTGGTGCGCGGCCGCGTCGAACGGTCGCCGGGGCGCGTGGTGCTGCCCTGCCTCGGTCCGCGTGATCCGTTGCCGCCGGGCCCACCGCGTGACGTACGACGCTGGGAAGGCATGCGGGACAGTCTGCCCCGATCAGCCGCCGAATCGCGGGAAGGCACCCCGACCGGCGTAGCGAGCCGCGTCACCGAGCTCGTCCTCGATGCGGAGGAGCTGGTTGTACTTCGCGACGCGGTCCGAGCGGGCCGGCGCGCCGGTCTTGATCTGGCCGCAGTTGGTGGCCACGGCGAGGTCGGCGATCGTGGTGTCCTCGGTCTCGCCGGAGCGGTGGCTCATCATGTTGCGGAAGCCGGCGCGGTGGGCGAGCTCGACGGCGTCGAGGGTCTCGGTGAGCGACCCGATCTGGTTGACCTTGACCAGCATGGCGTTGGCCTGGCCGCCGTCGATGCCGCGCTGGAGCCGCTCGACGTTGGTCACGAAGAGGTCGTCGCCGACGAGCTGGGTCTTGGTGCCGAGCGCGTCGGTCATCGCCTTCCAGCCGTCCCAGTCCTCCTCGTCGAGCGGGTCCTCGATGGACACGATCGGGTAGGAGTCGACGAGGTCGGCGTAGTAGGCGACCATCTGGTCGGTCGACTGCTTGGTGCCCTCGAAGACGTACTTCTTCTTGTCGAAGAACTCGCTCGCCGCGACGTCCATCGCGAGCGCGATGTCCTTGCCCAGCGCGAAGCCGGCGGACTTGACCGCCTCCGCGATGAGGTCGAGGGCGGCACGGTTGCTGTCGAGGTTCGGCGCGAAGCCGCCCTCGTCGCCGAGGCCGGTCGAGAGGCCCTTCTTCTTCAGCACCGACTTGAGCGCGTGGTAGACCTCGGCGCCGTGCTGCAGCGCCTCGCGGAAGGTGGCGGCGCCGATCGGCGCGATCATGAACTCCTGGACGTCGACGTTGGAGTCGGCATGGGACCCGCCGTTGACGATGTTCATCATCGGCACGGGCAGCAGGTGGGCGTTGGGGCCGCCGACGTAGCGGAAGAGCGGCAGGCCGGACGACTCGGCCGCGGCCTTGGCGGTGGCGAGCGAGACGCCGAGGATCGCGTTGGCGCCGAGCTTGGCCTTGTTGTGGGTGCCGTCGAGATCGAGCATCGCCTGGTCGACGAGGCGCTGGTCGTCGGCGTCGAGGCCGACGACGACACCGGAGATCTTGTCGACCACACCGGAGACCGCCTTCTGCACGCCCTTGCCGAGGTAGCGCTTCCCGCCGTCACGGAGCTCGACGGCCTCGAAGGCGCCGGTGGACGCGCCACTGGGCACGGCCGCGCGACCGAACGCGCCGTCCTCGAGGAGGACCTCCACCTCGACGGTGGGGTTGCCGCGCGAATCGAGGATCTCGCGGGCGCCGACTGCGGCGATGATCGACATGGAGTGCTCCTGTGGGATGCGTCTGGGGGACGCCCGCCAGCCTAGTCACGTCGCGGCCGCACGTCGCCGGGGTGTCCGCGAGGGGGTGGTGGCCCGCGCGCACGGTCCCTAGGGTGCACGGACCGGCGAAGGGGGATCCATGCAGTCTCGGTACGTCGCACGGTGGTGCGCAGCGCTCCTGCTGGTCGGGCCGGGAGTGGTGGCCGCCGCTCCCACGTCGGCGCAGCGAGACGACGGCTGGTCCCGGCCACGGGTGGTCGACCCGCGCGAGGGCACGACCTCCCAGCCGCCGTCGTATGCCAGCAACGGCAGGGGCCGGACGGTGCTCGCGTGGGTGTCCCACACCGTGGTGCAGCCGGCCGCGCAGCCCTACGAGGACCCGGTGGTCCGCGCCGACATCCGGGTGCGCCGCATCCGCGGCGACGGACGGCTGGGGCCGATCCGTACGGTCTACTCCTCCCTCGACGACGTGTCGACCGTCAAGATCGCGGTGGACGCGAAGGGCGACATGGTCGTCGGCTGGACCGAGTACCGCGTGGAGACCGCGGGCTACCGACCGTGGGTGCGGCGCGTGCCGCGACGCGGTGCGCTGCCGCCCGCCCAGCTGGTCTGGGGCGAGGGCTCCGAGACGGGGCTCAACAGCGTCGCGATGACCCCCGACGGCACCGCGGTCGCCGTGTGGCTGCAGCCGCGGCTCTACCCGGACAACGCCACCGCGCCCCAGCAGATGCTCCTGCGCCGGGTGCTCGATGACGGGACGCTCTCGGGCGCCACCGACCTCGGCCTGACCGGGATCGCAGCCGACGTGGTCGCCGGCGAGAAGTCGTTCTGGGTGTCCGGGAACGACGATCCGCTGCACGAGGGCGGCACGGAGGGCGACATCAGCGCCGTCCGGATCGACCGGCGCGGTCGGGTCACGGATCGCACGATCCTCGACACCGCGCAGCCCGGACTCGAGAGCTACTCCCCCACGCTGACCCTCGACGGCCGGCAGGACGCGCGCGTGCTGTGGGTCCGCTACGACAGCGTCAACGGTGGCAACGAGCTCGTCGCACGGGTCTGGAGGTCCGACGGGTCCGCCAGCCGCGAGACCGTGATCCGGGACGGCCACTACGGCTACACCTCGATCGCGACCAGCGCGCAGGGCGACTCCTTCGTCACCTGGATCTCGATGGACGACTACGAGTACGAGAGCTACGGACGTGCGTGGGACCGGCGCGGGCGCCTCGGCCGGGTGGAGGACTTCGGGCTCGTCGCCTGGGACAACGACTACGTGAAGTGGATCCACGGCCCCACCGCCTGGGTCGACGACGAGGGGCGCGGGATCGTGGCCTGGGGCCACCGGCCGGTCGACACCGGCACACCGGGCGACCCCGAGGGCCCGATCGTCACTCGCGTGCGCCGGATCCGGCCCGACGGCCGGACGACGCGGCTCCCCACCGTCGACCTCGGTCCACAGATCACCGGGTTCGTGACGCCGGAAGGGCTCACCATGCTCGGCTTCCAGCCGACCGACAACCGCGCGCGCCTCGTCGTACGCCGCTGACGGAGGCCGACGTGTCCACCGCCGCCGACCACTTCACCGCCTTCGTCGACCGCGCGAGCGCCGACGACGAGGCAGGCGCGCGGATCCGCCGGGCGATGGCGGGCGAGTCGGCGTCCCGGTTCCGGGACCGCCTCCTGCTCGAACGCGCGGCCTGGCTGGCGAAGGAGACCGACCTGCGGTTGCAGGACATCGCCGCCGACTGCGGCTTCCGGGGCTACGACGTCTTCGTCCGCGCCTTCCGCCGCGAGCTCGGCGCATCACCGTCCGAGTGGCGGGCCGAGCCGGGGACGTGGGAGATCGACGCACCGGGCGACGTCCACTTCCACCCGCCCGACGGGATCCTGCTGCCGGCCTGGGCGTCGTACGACGACCGGCCCTCTGTCGCGGCGGCGTACGTCAGTGCGTTCTCACCGGATCCCGAGTCGCTGATGCGGTAGTCCGCTGCGAAAAGCCGCTGGTCCGGGCCTCGGCAGCGGCTTTCTGCAGCGGACTATTCGGGCTAGGGGTGAGCCTTCTCGGCCGCCTTCGCGGCGTTGTAGAGCGCCATCACCTCGTCGACCGTGGTGGCGACGGCGTCGCCGAAGACGTGCGGGTTGCGACGCTCCATCTTGGCCCGTACGCCGCGCGCGACGTCGTCGAGCGTGAACTCGCCGGCCTCCTCGGCGATCACGGCGTGGATCACCACCTGGAGCAGCAGGTCGCCGAGCTCGTCGCACAGCGCGGCCGGGTCGCCCGACTCGATCGCCTCGACGACCTCCTCGGCCTCCTCGCGCACGTAGGGGATCAGCGAGGTGTGGGTCTGCTCGCGCTTCCACGCGCACTCACGCTGGAGCACTCGCATCTGGTCGGCGAAGGCCTCCAGCTGCGAGCCGTCCGAGCCCGTCATCGCCACGCGTCAGCCGCAGCGCTGGGTCGACGGCAGCGTCTCGGCGTAGGCGGGGTCCGGCTGCTCGGCCAGTCCCGACTTCGCGATCTCGCTGACGGCGACGGAGGTGTTGGTGTCGATGGGCGACAGCACGCCGTCCACGCTGGCCGCACCGAAGCGCGGGTCGATGTCGATGCCGTTGGCGTCGGGCCACTGGTTGAAGACGTCGAGCCCGGCTTGCGTGACCTGGTCGCTGGTCGGGTCGGCGATGCCCTGGTCCTCGAGGGTGATCGCGCCGATCTGGTCGACGATGTCCTGGGCGTAGGCGGGCGTCGAGGTGAGCTGGATGTAGTCGTCGCGCACCTCCTCGGGCAGCGTGGCGGCGGTGCCCTGACGCTGCGCGACGTCGTTCTGATAGCTCGAGCCCGCCGTCACGCCGTAGTCGTCGGCGACCTGGTCGGCCTGCGAGCGCAGCGTGAGGAGCTGGACGACGTACTGCCGCACGAAGCTCATCGGGACCGGCGACTCGAGCTGCTCCTCGACGGAGGTGCAGTAGTGCGCGGTGGCCGAGTCGATGTCGCGGACGGTGAGCTCCTCGTCGCCGACCTGGGCGGCGACCCCCGGCGCGGCGCTGCCGCACCCGGTGAGCAGCAGCCCGGCGACCCCCACGGTCAACCAGGTGGGCGCGGCCGTCATCAGGCGGGTCTTGCTCACGAGTCGCTCCTCGAGGTCTCTGCAGGGGTCGTTGCCGGTGGTGCGGGTTGCGCGACGATGTCGTCGATCACACCGCGGGCCCATTCAAGCAGGGCCACGCCGGCCACCGGACGCACGGGGAACCCGGTTCCCTGCGGTCGCGGCACGAGGATCGTACGCACGGGTGCCTTGACGACGCTGCGCGGATGCAGCCGCTGGAGTCGTACGACGCGCGAGTCGGGCAGGTCGACCGGCGCGAACCGGACGTACTTGCCGGCCACCGTCACCTCCTTGACGCCGACCTGGCGGCACCGGGCGCGGAAGAGCGCCACGAAGAGCAGCGACCGCACGACCTCGGGCGGCTCGCCGTAGCGGTCGACCAGCTCGGCGCGCACCTCGTCGACGTCGGCCTCGGAGCGCACCTCGGCGAGGCGCTTGTAGATCTCGAGCCGCAACCGCTCGCTGGGGATGTAGTCGTGCGGGAGGTGGGCGTCGACGGGCAGCTCGATGCGGACCTCCGCGAGCTCCTCCTCGTTGCCGCCCTTGAACTCGGCGACCGCCTCGCCGACCAGGCGGACGTAGAGGTCGAAGCCGACGTCGGCGATGTGGCCGGACTGCTCCCCGCCGAGGAGGTTGCCCGCCCCGCGGATCTCGAGGTCCTTCATCGCGATCGCCATGCCGCCGCCGAGGTCGGAGTGCTGGGCGAGGGTGGCGAGGCGCTCGTGGGCGGTCTCGGTGAGCGGCTTCTCGGCCGGGTAGAGGAAGTAGGCGTAGGCCCGCTCGCGCGAGCGGCCGACGCGACCACGCAGCTGGTGGAGCTGCGAGAGGCCGAGGGTGTCGGAGCGCTCGATGATCATCGTGTTGGCGTTGGACACGTCGAGGCCGCTCTCGACGATGGTCGTGCAGACCAGCACGTCGAAGCGCTTCTCCCAGAAGTCGAGCATGACCTGCTCGAGCGCGTGCTCGCCCATCTGGCCGTGGGCGGTGGCGACGCGTGCCTCGGGCACCAGCTCGCGGATCCGGGCGGCGGCCTTCTCGATCGACTGCACCCGGTTGTGGATGTAGAAGACCTGGCCCTCGCGGAGCAGCTCGCGGCGCACGGCCGCGACGACCTGCCGGTCCTCGTAGGCACCGACGTAGGTCAGCACCGGGTGCCGCTCCTCAGGCGGCGTGGTGATCGTCGACATCTCGCGGATGCCGGTGACCGCCATCTCGAGCGTGCGCGGGATCGGCGTCGCACTCATCGACAGCACGTCGACGGAGGTGCGCATCCGCTTCATCTGCTCCTTGTGCTCGACACCGAAGCGCTGCTCCTCGTCGACGATGATCAGGCCGAGGTCCTTGACCAAGATGTCGGGATTGAGCAGGCGGTGGGTGCCGACCACGATGTCGACCGACCCGTCGGCGAGGCCGGCGATGACCTCCTTGGCCTCCTTGTCGGTCTGGAACCGCGAGAGCCCCTTGATGACCACCGGGAAGCCGGTCATCCGCTCGGAGAACGTCGACATGTGCTGGGTGACGAGCAGGGTCGTCGGCACGAGCACGGCGACCTGCTTGCCGTCCTGCACGGCCTTGAAGGCCGCCCGCACCGCGATCTCGGTCTTGCCGTAGCCGACGTCGCCGCAGACCAGGCGGTCCATCGGGACGACCTGGCGCATGTCGGCCTTGACCTCGTCGACGGTGGTCAGCTGGTCGACGGTCTCGTTGAACGGGAAGGCGTCCTCGAGTTCGCGCTGCCACGGGGTGTCCGGGCCGTAGGCGAAGCCCTTCGTCGCCTGCCTCGCGGCGTAGAGCTTGATCAGCTCGGCCGCGATCTCGCGGACCGCGCGGCGGGCCTTGTTCTTGCGCTTGGTCCAGTCACCGCCGCCGAGCCGGTCGAGGCTGGGGTTCTCGCCGCCGACGTAGCGGGTCACCTGGTCGAGGGTGTCGGCCGGGACGTAGAGCATGTCGTTGGGTCCGCCGCGCTTGCTGGCGCCGTACTCCAGGACGAGGTACTCGCGGACCGCGCCGCCGATCTCGCGCTGCTTCATCTCGACGAACCGGCCCACGCCGTGCTGCTCGTGCACGACGTAGTCGCCGGCCTTGAGCTCGAGCGGATCGATCTGCTTCTTGCGGCGCGTCGGCATCCGGCGCATGTCGCGGGTGGAGGTCTTCTGCCCCGAGAGGTCGTCGCCGGTGACGACCGCGACCTTGGCCTCGTCGTCGACCAGTCCGTGCACGAGGCTGCCGCAGGTGACCGTGACGACCCCCGTGCCGGCGGTGCCGCCGTCCTCGACCAGCCGGGCGGCGATGTCGTGCTCACCGAGCAGCTCGACGAAGCGCTGCGCGGGTCCGTGGCCGGCGTGCACGACGATCACGTCGAGGCTCCGGTCCACCCAGTCGCGGATGTCGGCGACGGCCTGCTCGAGGTCCCCGCGGTAGGCCTCGGCCGGGTTGATCGACAGGGTCAGCGACTCGTCGTCGACCTCGTCGAGGCCGAAGGGGCTCACCGCCCACCACGCCTGGCCGAGGCCGAGCGTGTGCAGCCGGACGTCGGCGATCTCGCGGTAGGACGCGGCGCCGAGGTCGATCGGCGAGGTGCCGCCACCGGCGGCCGCGGCCCACGACGCGCCGAGGAACTCCTCGCTCGTCGCGACGAGGTCGTGCGCGCGGCTGCGGGCGCGCTCGGGGTCGAGCACCAGCACGGTGGTGTCGGCAGGCATCAGGTCGACGAGCAGCTCCATCTCGTCGACGAGGACCGGCGCGAGCGACTCCATGCCCTCGACCGCGATGCCGGCAGCCATCTTGTCGGTGAGCTCGAGCAGCTGCGGGTGCGCCCGGCCGAGCTCCGCCGCGCGACGGCGTACGTCCTCGGTGAGCAGCAGCTCCCGGCACGGCGGCGCCCACAGGCGCTGCACCGTCTCGAGCGTGCGCTGGTCGGCGACCGCGAAGGCACGGATCTCCTCGACGTCGTCACCCCAGAACTCCACGCGCAGCGGGTGCTCCTCGGTGGGCGGGAAGACGTCGACGATGCCGCCGCGAACCGCGAACTCGCCGCGCCGCTCGACCATGTCGACGCGGGTGTACGCCGCCTCGGCGAGGCCACGGACGACGTCCTCCAGCGGGCGAGCGTCCCCCGGCGCCAGCTCGACCGGCTCGATGTCGGCCAGTCCCGGGACCTGCGGCTGGAGCAGGCTGCGGATGGGTGCGACGACCACCTTGAGGGGGCCGTTGGTCGCGTCGGTGCCGGGGTGGCGCAGCCGACGGAGCACCGCGAGGCGACGGCCGACGGTGTCGCTGCGGGGGCTGAGCCGCTCGTGCGGCAGCGTCTCCCAGCTCGGGTAGTAGGCCACGGTGTCGGGGTCGACGAGGTCGGCGAGCTCCTCGACCAGGTCCTCGGCCTCGCGCGAGGTGGCGGTGACCGCGAGGACGGTGCGCCCGCGCGCGACCAGGCCATGCACCACGAACGGCCGGACGGCACCCGGACCGGTCAGGTCGAGGGCGTTGCGCACCGCGGCGTCGGCCAGCGCCCCGGCGAGCGTGGGAGCTGCGGCGACGCGCTCGGCTACGGCGAGGAGCGGCGTGGGCGACACAGGGGTTCCTTCGGGGGTCGGACGACGGGTGGGGGCGACAGGCATGCACAAAGGCCCCCGTCCGGCCGGACGGGGGGAGGTGATAAGTCTACGGGGGCGTGGGTTTGTCCCACGCGTCACGGGGTAGCACCCTGATCACAGCTGACTTCACCTGATTCTGACTTCTTCTCGAGAGGAACAACGGGGACATGCGCATCACTCGGATCGTGACCTGGACGGTCACCGCAGGACTGGTCGGCCTCACGCCGATCGCCATCGCCGCACCCAGCCAGGCGGCAGCCACCTACACCACTTCGGTCGTCGCCGCGCCCACCGAGACGCGGATCATCTACGGCGACACCCTGTCCGTCGACGTCGACGTCGACTCGCAGACAGGTTCTGCCCCGTCCGGCGGCACCACCACGCTCCTCGCGCAGGAGGCAGGCTCCGCCTCGTTCGTCCCGGTCGCCACCACTGAGGGCGCCTACGCGTACTTCACGGACGTCAAGCCCCAGGCCGGCACGACCTACAAGGTCGCCTACAGCGGCGCGACCTCGTTCAACGGTGACGTCTACCAGCCGAGCGAGTCGGCCACCTTCACCGTGCAGGTCGCCCGCAAGATCACCTACCCGAGCTCGGGCTTCGTGCTCAAGGGCAAGGTCACCCCCGACTACGGCAAGAAGAAGATCGTCATCAAGGTCTCGAAGAAGCAGAACAAGGGCTACAAGAAGTTCAAGACCATCAAGACGACCTCGGCCGGCAAGTACAAGATCACCCTGCCGCGCCGCGGCGGCACCTGGTACTGGAGCTTCGTCGTCAAGGGCGACGACAAGTACCTCGCCAACGGCTTCGTCTGGAAGACCTTCATTGGCTGACCTGACGCGCAGACCGCACGACGACCCCCGGCAGACCCTGCCGGGGGTCGTCCGCGTCTCCCCTCCTGCCTCCCCCCATTCCGCCGGTCCGTGTGAGGGTGGAGGCATGACCCGCAGGCTGCTCCCGACGCTGGTCTGCGCGTGCGCGCTCGCGGTGTCCGCCTGCGGTGGTCCGACCGGTCCGGCCCAGGACCCGGCCGACGATCCCCGGCCCGCCGCCACGAGCGGGCGGTCGGCGGCCGCGCCCGACGACGTACCCGACGCGCTGGCACCCGCGCTGGCCGGCACGCCGGCTCGCCCCACCACCGCGGCGGAGGCTGCGGAGACGGTGGGCGCCGCCCAGCGGGTGATCCGCGCCGACGACCCCGGTGCCGACCTCCTGGCCGCCGCAGGGCACACCGCCCAGCTCGCCGTCCGCGAGGTCGCCCTCCGCCCGGCGTGGCTGCCGAGGGTCCTCGACCTGCTCGGTCCCGGCAACCGGGCCTGGCTGAGGGCCAACGTCGCGGCGCGGCGCGAGCTCAGGTCGATGCACCCGAGCTCCAGCACCGACCTCGCTGACGAGCTGCCGGCGTGGCGGATCGTACCGCCTGCGTCGGAGCGCGTGCTGCTGCGCAGCTATCGCGAGGCGGAGCGCCGGTTCGGCGTCGACTGGGAGTACCTCGCCGCGATCAACATGGTCGAGACCGCGTTCGGCCGGATCAGGGGCACGTCCGTGGCCGGCGCGCAGGGCCCGATGCAGTTCATCCCCACCACGTGGGACATCTACGGCGCCGGCGGCGACATCGACGACGCGCACGACTCGATCCTCGCTGCGGGCCGGCTGCTGCGGGCCAACGGCTTCGCCCGCGACAGGGGCGCGGCGCTGTGGCGCTACAACAACTCGTGGGCCTACGTCCGCGCCATCACGCTCCACGCCCGCGCGATGCAGCGCGACCCGCGCCAGCTCGGCGGCTACCTCGCCTGGCAGGTCTACTACCTGACCGAGGTGGGGAGCGTGTGGCTGCCGGAGGGGTACGCCGAGCGGCGACCCGTGCCCGTGAAGGCGTACGTCGCCGCCCACCCGGAGCGGCTGCCCTAGTCAGTCGCGTCGGAAGGCGACGGGCCGGCGTCGACCTCGGCCTGCGAGCGCAGGATGCAGAACTGGTTGCCCTCGGGGTCGGCGAGGACGACCCAGCCCGTGCCCGGGCCGTACTGTCCGCGCTGGTCGGCGACCTCGGTCGCGCCGAGGCCGCGCACCCGCTCGACCTCAGCGTCCCGGCTGCCCTCGCGGGGGCGCAGGTCGAAGTGGATCCGCTTGGCCGGCAGCTCGGTGTCGGGGACCTCGAGGAAGAGGATGGTGTGCCCGGTCTCGGCGTCGTGGATCTCGCACTCCTCGTGCCCGGGCTCGTTGGGGTCACCCTCGCGGTCGACATAGCCCAGCAGGGACTTCCACCACTCGGAGAGCTCGTAGGCGTTGTGGCAGTCGACGGTCGTGTGCGAGACGAAGGAGGTCATGCGCCCACCGTCGCAATGCCGATCGGGGGCCGCAAGCGGATATGAGGCCTCAGTCGGTGCCGTGGCGGCGGACGAACTCGATGATCTGCTCGGCCAGCTCGGGCCGGCACACGATCAGGTCGGGCAGCGAGGTGTCGTCCTCGTTGTAGACGATCGGTGAGCCGTCGACGCGGCTGCAGTGGAGGCCGGCCGCCCGGGCGACGGCGACCGGGGCGGCGTTGTCCCACTGGTACTGCCCGCCGGCGTGGACGTAGGCGTCGGCGACGTCGCGCACGACGCTCATCACCTTCACGCCGGCGCTGCCCATCGGCACCAGCTCGGCGTCGAGCTCCGCCGCGAGGGCCTCGACGAAGGCGGGCGGACGGCTGCGGGACACCGCGATGCGCGGGCGCTCGGAGGTGCGCGGCGGCACGACCAGCGGCCGGCCGGTGCTGAAGGTCTCCCCCAGCGCGGGCTGGGCGACGGCTCCGGCGGCGAGCTCCCCGTCCTCCCACAGCGCGACGTGGACGGCCCAGTCGTCACGCGGCGGCTCGGAGAACTCGCGGGTGCCGTCGAGGGGGTCGATGATCCACACGCGGCGCGCGGTCAGCCGCGACTTGTCGTCGGCGGCCTCCTCCGAGAGCACCGAGTCGTCGGGACGGTGCTGGGTCAGCACCCGGTCGAGCTCGGCCTGCGCGGCGGCGTCGCCGGCGTCCTTGAGGGCCTTGCCCTCGAGACCGTCGGCCTCCGCCCCGGCGCGTACGTCGAGCAGCACGGCACCGGCCCGCTCGGCCGCCCAGACAGCGAAGGCGTGGTCGTCGAGGGTGGTGGGATCGATCATGGACGGCACCCTATCGACGCGTGCCGAGCCCCGAGTCGCCAGGAGGAGCAGCCCGTGGGCGTGGCACGCCGGACACCGGATCACCCAGCTGGTGCAGCATCGCCACCGCGGCGATCTGGGTCCTGGCGCCGAGCTTGGAGCGCAGCACGCGCACGTGGCTGCGCACGGTGCCGTCTGTCACCTCCATGATCCTGGCGACCTCCTTGACCCGGTGGCCGGAGGCCAGCAGCTCGAGCACGGCGCGCTGCTGAGGCGACAGGCTGTCGATCAGCGACCTGGCCGTGCGGCGTCGCTCGAGGGCCTGGTGCCATGACGCGCGGAGCTCACGTCGGTCTGCCGGATCGAGAGCGGTCCCTCCCGAGCGGATGTGCTGCACGACGTCGGCCAGCTCGGGCAACGACTGGACCCAGGTGATGTCGAGCAGGTCGTCGTCTGCCGCACCACCCCACTGCACGGCGCCGCTGCGGGAGGTGACGATGAGGACGTGCGTCTGCCCGCTCGCCACCACGCGGGCGAGGTCGTCGACCGCTCGTCCCCTGTCGAGTCCGTCCAGGATCACCACGAGCAGGCACCTCTCGGCGGGCCTGGTCCCCGACAGCGACGCGGACTCGTCCATGACCGACTCCCACGACCGCGCCTCCGCGGCGGTGCCGGTCGACCTGAGGGCAGCCGCGACCGCCTGCGCCACCAACAGGTGTGGCGAGAGCACACGGGTGGGGCCAGCAACGACCATCACACCTCCCTGTAATGCCGACAGCGCCACACTGGTCTCTGTGGCGAGGGTTCTGTCCTCATCCCGTCCGAAGTGCACCGGAATTGGGGAAAGCCAGCGGCGCTGGGGGCCATGCCCGACCTGTCAAGTTGCTCGGTTCTGGCGCGGCAGTTGACGCCGCCTTGACGTTCGCTGCCAGCGCGCTGGACAAAGCGGACCAGACCGGGTTTGCCCGATATTGGGTACGCCCCCACAATCGATGGACACCCCCACTTTGACGGTTCCATTCTCTTGAGCGGGAACCGGATCGAGCCAGTCGCTTCGATGTCAGTGCGGGGGGGATATGCGCAATCAGGCGCATGGGGATGAGGGACGCCCCAGTGGAGGGACGCTCGGCGTGGGCGTCCTGGTCTTCGCCGTTCTGGCGTGGACCAGCTGGGGCGGGGTGCCGTCGATCGACGCACGTGCGCCGGATGCGCGCACGCTGGCCGATGGTGTCGTCAGCGGCGTCTTCATCACGGGCGCCGTGCTGGCGGCCGTCATGGGCTGGCGGCGACACGCCCAGGCGCGGGCGGGACGGGTCGTCGCCGTCGGAGCACTGATCGCAGCCCAGGCGCTGCTGGTCGCGCTGCCGGCCATCGCCAACCCACCACCTCGCTTCGACATCGAGTTCGCGACCCTCCTGGGGATCTGCACAACGGTGCTGGTGGGCGTGCTGGGCGCCATGACCGGACTGCGCGCCCACCGCGCGGTGGCCGACGACGTGTTCGCCGTCGGTCTCGGGATGGGCTTCCTCGCAGCTGGGCACCTTCTGCTCCTCATCCCCCAGGGCGCCACGATCGCAGGCCCCATGCAGACGCTCCTGGGTCTCTTCCTCGTCACGCACGTGATGGTCGCGGTCGTGGTCGTCGCCCACGGCGTGCTGCCGATCCCGATGGCACAGCTGGTCGCGGCGACCGTCGTCGTCGTTGCGGCCGGGATGCTCGTGATCATGGGTGGCCGCCAAGGGACGGCGTGGGACACTGTCGCGTCCCTGGGCCTGGCCGCGGTGGGTGCGGCGTGGCTCGCCACTGCATGGGAGTGCCTGCACCGAGGCGTCGACCGGGCCGCCAGCCGGCGGCAGCGCGAGATGGACCTCGCACTGCAGGCCACCACCCGCTACCAGCGCGAGCAGCTGCACGAGCTGCGGAGCACGGTCGCGGGCCTGGTCAACGGGTCGGAGCTCCTCGAGCACGCGGAGATCGCGATCGACGCGCGGCTGCGCGTGTGGGAGTCCGTACGGCGAGAGCTCGCCCGGATGCAGCGCCTGCTCTCGGACGAGGCCCAGCCCGTCGCACCCATCGACCTCGACGAGGCACTCGTGGTGATCCTCGAGCTGCAGCGACTCAAGGGCCGCGACGTCGAGCTCCTCACCACGGGCGACACGGTCGAGGCGCAGGCGCGGTACGACTCGCTCGCGGAGGTCCTCAACATCCTGCTCGACAACGCCGCTGCGCACGGCGGAACGGACAGCAGCGTGGTCGAGGTCGTCCGCAGCAACGAGGGGACCGTCGACATCACGGTCACCGACCACGGCAACGGCATCCCCGCCCAGGAGCGGGAGCGCATCTTCGACTGGGGTGAGCGCGGTCCGGGCTCCGAGGGCGAGGGGATCGGGCTCAACCTCGCGCAGCGCCTCCTGGCCGAGGACGGCGGATCCCTGCGACTCACCGAGACGAACGGCCGGGGTTCGTCCTTCGTCATCTCCCTGCCCGTGCCCCGGCGCTCCATCGAGAACGACCTGGCGGACGAGGACGGTCATGGCTCCTGGCGCCGCTCGGGCTGATCACCGCGTCCTCATCGTCGACGACCACCTGCTGTTCGCCGAGTCCCTCGAGCTCGCGCTGTCGGTGGAGGGGTACGACGTACGCCGGCTGGAGCTGCCGAGCGAAGGCGGGTCGATGGCCACGCTGCGCTCGCTGGCGCTGCGCGCCAACCCCCGCACCGTGCTCCTCGACCTCGATCTCGGGAGGTTCGGCGACGGGATGAACCTGATCGGCCCGCTCGCGCGAGCCAACATCAACGTGGTCGTCCTGACCGCGTCGGAGGATGTCGGGCGATGGGGCGGCTGCATGCGACTCGGAGCCCGCAAGGTGCTGCCCAAGAGCGGTGCCCTCCGGCAGGCGCTGGCGACGGTGAGACGCCTCCACGTGGGTCTCCCGGTCACGACCCGCGACGAGCTCGAGAGCCTGCTCTCCGAGTGGTCGCACCATCGGCAGGCCGAGGACGACCTGCGGCGTCGCCTCGACCTGCTGACCCCGCGCGAGCGCCAGGTGCTCGGTTCGCTCATCGAGGGACGGACGGTGCGGGCGATCTCCGAGCGGAGCGTGGTCTCGGAAGCCACGGTCCGCACCCAGGTCAAGTCGATCCTGGCCAAGCTCGAGGTCTCCTCGCAGCTGGCGGCTGTCGGTCTGGCCAACCAGGTCGGGTGGCGGCACGGCGCATGACCGGACCAGCGGGGTGAGCGGCATCGGCGGGGTCCACGCCTTTGCCCGGGGAGCCGCAGCGTGCTGGGACCTCGTGGGGATGTCGGACTCGCTGAGCCGCCGTGGTCACGGCTCCTCGTCCCGGGCCGGCAGGGGCACCGGCCCGACCCACACGCTCCTGGCCCTCGACACGGACCGGCGCGCTCCACAACCGATCCACTCCCTCGACCAGCGGTGGGTGGTCGCCCTCGACGGAGAGGTCGACAACCACGCGAGCCTGCGGGCCCAGCTCGACTACCCCTTCCGCACCCGGAGCGATGCGGAGGTCGTCGTGGCGGGCCTCGCCCTGGAGGGGATCAGCTTCGTGCAGCGCCTGCACGGGCGATTCTCCATCGTCGCCCACGACCTGCGCGCGGGCACGACGCACCTGGTCCGTGACCGCCTCGGCATCCTGCCCCTCTACTACCGCCACGTCCCGGGTGGAGTCGCGTTCGGCTCGGACGTCAAGTCGATCCTCGCGCTGGGTCCGGCTCCCGAGGTGGACGAACGGAGCCTGGATGCCTACCTCGGCACGGGTGTGGTCACCGGCCCCGACACCCTCTTCCGGGGGATCAAGAAGGTCAGGCCCGGCCACCGCGTCTCCCTCATGCCGCAGGGGCACCTCGAGGAGGTCCGCTACTGGACCCTCCCCGAGGGCGACCCCGACGGGGCGTGGTCGATCGGCGATGCGATCGAGGCGGTCGGTGACGGCGTCCGCGAAGCCGTCCGCGCCGCTCTCGTCGGGCATGAGGCGGTGGGTGTGCTCCTGTCCGGGACGCTGGCGGGCAGCATCGTCGCGGCGGAGGTGCAGCAGCTGGGTGACGTCCCCGTGCACACCTACCACGTCGGCCTCGCCGAGCAGCCGGGCAACGATGCCGCGTGGGCGCGCCACGTCAGCCACCTGCTGGGCGCTGAGCACCACGCGGTGACAGTGCGAGCACTCGACTTCGAAGACCACTGGGCACAGGCCACGTGGCACCGGGAGGCTCCGCTCACGCACCCGGCGGACGTGGCCGTGCTCCAGCTCGCGCGCGCAGCATGCGAACAGGTGCAGGTCGTGCTGTCCGACGACGGCAGCGACGAGCTCTTCGGCACGCACCCCCGGCACCGGATGGCACGTCGGCTGGCCGAGCGGTCCGCGGTGCTGCCCGCCCCGCTCCTGTCGCTCATGGCCGGGCCGGCAGAACGCCGGATGAGCTCTGTCTTCACCTCGGCGGAGCGACGTCGGCTGCTCGGCACCGATCCGCCGGGTGAACGACGTCTGCCACCCACCCTCGGCGCTGGCCCCGCCGACCGTCAGCTGCGCCACGACGTGCAGCACTGGCTGCCAGACCACCTCCTCGAACGCCGAGACGCCCTTTCGGTGGCAGCTCCCGTCGTGTGGCGTCCCGCGCTTCTCGATCACCACCTGGTCGAGCTGGCGTTCCGACTGCCGAACGCTCTCAGGTCCGGTCCGGGGATGCCGCTGCGGTTGCTCAGGGAGGTGGCCCGACCGCTCCTGCCCGACGAGGTCGTCGACCGCAGGCCTGCCAGGTCGGAGGTCCCGTGGGACTCCTGGTTCCGCCGCGGCCTGCGTCAGACGTCACGGGACCGGCTGAGCGACAGCGGCTCGTGGGTGAGCACCGTGCTCGATCACACCACGGTGCTCGAGCTCCTGACCCGGCACGACAGGGTCGGTCACGACGACACCCGGCTGTGGACGCTGCTCGCCCTCGAGATGTGGCACGAGTGCTTCTTCAGCACGCCGCCGACGCTGCCGCGGCCTCGCCGCTCGGCTGAGTCGGCCGCGCACGTGCCACGTCCCTGACCGCACCCGCCGTGCCCGGACGAGCTGCGGCGGTCGAGGTGGGGGATCCTCGACCGCCGCCACTGGTTCGCGTCGCCCCGAGTGGCACGGAGTGGGGGTCCCCGCCACCGTCGTTGTCAGAGGCCTCCCAAGGAAACTTGCGAGTCCGCCGAACCAGCGACTTGCTACTCCACGAGCGTAGGACGGGAGCTCGCCGTCGCCCATCCCACCGAGTGGGTAATCTCCGAGGCTGCCCTGAGATCTCACCTCGCCCCGGCCTGCACGGCTTTCGCTGATTTGCGGCATGCCCCTGCCCGACGCCGTTCCTAGGCTCACACCCACGAGGGCAGCCCGGGTGCCCGTGGGGCACGCTGGGGAGGGGACACACTCGCATGACGCAGATCATCGTCGGTGGGATCGAGCAGCAAACGGTGCCGTCGGTCCCGCGCGTCCCGCGCCCGCGTCAACGGCTCCAGGCCCCACCGGCACAGGCCGCACCGGCGGCGGGCCGGCCCGTCCCAGCCGTCACCGTCGTCCCTCCCGTGTTGTCGCCGCGACGAGGCACCAGCACGCTCGCCACGGCGCTCGACGCGGCTCTTGCACTCGCCCTCGCCGGCGCTGCGGCGGCCCTCGGTCAGCTGAGCGTCCTCGTCGCCGCCGCAGCCGCCGCGACCTGGCCGGTGCTCCTGTGGACCACCGGCCACTACCGTCGCCCCGGACTGGGTGAGAGCCGGCTGACGCAGCCGTTGCGAGTCCTGGGCACCGGCCTTCGCGCCGTCGTGCTCGCGCTCGCGCTGTCCTCCCTGCTCGTGTCCGTCGACACCGTCGACACCGTCGGCCTCGTCACGCTGCTGACGGTCTTCAGCGTCGCCAGCGCGGTCATCTCCATGACGGGTGTCGGCCGGTCCCGACCGCGCGTCGTGCTCGCTGGACGACCACGCGACGTCCGCGAGGCACTGGCCGAGCTGCGCAGGACCAGCGGCCACGAGGTCGTCGCCGCCTGCCTGACCCGCTCGTCCAAGGTGTCGATCGGCGACCTGCCGACGCACCTCGGCTTCGAGGCCACCTCGGCGGTCGCCGCCCATCACCGCGCGGACGCGCTCGTCGTCCTCCCGGGAGCCCGTCTCACGCATGCGCAGGTGCGTCGCCTGCACTGGTCCCTCGCCGGCGTGGGGACCGACCTCTACCTCGGCACCGGGCTCCTCGACGTGGAGCCGCAGCGCACGCGGGTGGTCTCCGCCGCAGGTGTCGACATGCTGCACGTGACCTCGCCGGTGCTGCACGGGCCGCGTCGCCTCCTCAAGGACGTCGTCGAGCGCTCGCTCGCCCTCGTCGTGCTCGTGGCGCTCCTTCCGCTCCTGGCCTTCCTGTGCCTCGCGATCAGGCGCGAGAGTGTCGGCCCCGCGCTGTTCCGGCAGGAGCGCATCGGACGCCACAACGTCCCGTTCACCATGTTCAAGCTGCGCTCGATGGGAGTGGAGGCCGAGGACGAGCGATCCCGGCTCACCGCGTACGACGAGGGCAACGGCGTCCTGTTCAAGATCCAGCTCGACCCACGGATCACCCCGCTGGGGCAGTGGCTGCGCCGATACTCGCTCGATGAGCTTCCCCAGCTGTGGAACGTCGTGCGCGGTGACATGTCGCTGGTCGGGCCGCGCCCCGCGCTGCCCTGCGAGGTGGCGCGCTACGACGTCGACCCGCAGCGACGCCTCGTCGTGAAGCCCGGGGTGACCGGGCTGTGGCAGGTGTCCGGACGCTCCGACCTCAGCTGGGACGAGTCGGTCCGGCTCGACCTGAGGTACGTCGACAACTGGTCGCTGCGGTTGGACCTCTCGATCCTGGCTCGCACGCTGCAGGCCGTCGTGGGGCACCGCGGTGCCTACTGACGATCGCACCCCGTCATGCGTGCCTGACGTAGGCCGACAGTGGATCGGGTCGTGCCCCGGGTGAGCCGCGGGGGCGCGTGACGTGCCGCCCGCACCGCTGGACCCTGTCGCGCTGCGGGTGGCGGCTCGGTCACAGACCAAGTCGCTCGGCCGTCTCGCGTTCCTCATCCGGTCGAGCGTGTCGCTGGCGTGGAGTGCCGGCCCCCGCCCACTGACGGCCCTCGTCCTCCTCCAGGTGGTGTCGGCGGTCGCCCTGGGCCTGCAGGTGGTGGCCGTGCAGCGGCTGCTCTCCGCGGTGCTCGCACCGGGCGATGCCGACCTCGCCGCCACGGCGGGTCCGGTGATCGTGCTCGCCGGACTGACCGCCCTCGGTGCCGTGACGGGTGCGGTGCAGACGCAGCTGCTGCGCGTGCTCGGCGAGATGGTCGTCCGGACGATGTGGACCCGTGTCCTGCGAGTCGCCACTGGGGTCGACCTGCGGCACTTCGAGTCGCCGGAGTTCTACGACCACCTCAGCCGCGTCCAGGGCAACGCGGTGGCCCGTCCCTACCAGGTGACCCAGGGCGTGCTGTCGGCGGCCGGCGCCGTCGTGGCCGGCCTCGGGCTGGCGGTCGCCCTGGCGAGCTTCTCCCCCGCCCTCCTGGCCCTCGCCCTGCTGGGCGGCATCCCACTGCTGCTGACGAGTCGGCGCGAGTCCCGCCTCGAGTTCGACTTCTCGGTCGCGCAGGCCACGGCCATCCGCCGGCGTGCGTACCTCGTGCTGCTGCAGACCGGACGCGACGAGGCGAAGGAGGTGCGCGCCTTCGGCCTCGGGACGTGGCTGTCCGCCGAGTTCGAGGCCCTCTACGAGCACTACCTCGGGGACCTGCGTCGGCATGCGGTCCGGCGGGGCCTCCTCAGCCTGGTGGGACAGCTCGGCGCGGCGATCGTGCTGGGCGGGACGCTGTTCTTCCTCGTCTGGCTCATCTCGAGGGGAGCCATCGACGTGCCGGACGCCGGCGCGGCGGTCCTCGCCATCCGGATGCTGGCGACGCAGGTGCAGTCGTTGCTGCGCAGCGTGCAGCTGATCTTCGAGTCCGGATTGTTCCTCGACGACCTCGACTCGTTCCTCGAGCTGGGCATGCCTGCGCTGGAGCAGTCGCACGGTTCGGACGCACCCGCCTCGTTCGACACCATCCGCGTCGACGACGTGCACTTCAGCTATCCCGGGGCGTCGGTCGAAGCACTGCGTGGCGTGGACCTCGAGCTGCGCGCGGGCGAGATCGTCGCGCTGGTGGGTGAGAACGGTTCGGGGAAGTCGACCTTGGCGAAGCTGCTCGCCGGGCTCTACCAGCCCGATGGCGGACGGATCTCCTGGGACGACACGGATATCTCCCGTTTCCACCCCGCCAGCCTCCGCGAGCAGGTGAGCGTGACGTTCCAGGACTTCGTCCGCTACGCCCTGAGCGGCACGGACAACATCGCCGTGGGCAGGATCGATCGACCCGCCACGCCTGCGCAGGTGCGGGCGGCGGCGCGGGCCACCGGGGCCGAGGGTGTGCTCGACGCGCTCCCGCACGGTTTCGACACGCTCCTGTCCCGGCTCTTCGCGGGCGGGATCGACCTGTCGGGCGGCGAGTGGCAGCGCGTCGCCCTCGCGCGGTCCTTCTTCCGGGACGCCCCGCTCGTCATCCTCGACGAGCCCAGCGCCTCCCTCGACCCACGAGCCGAGCACGCGCTGTTCGCGACGTTGCGCGACGTGCTCGCCGGGCGCACGGCGCTGTTCATCTCGCACCGGTACGCCACGGTCAGGGGCGCCGACCGGATCATCGTCCTGGACGCCGGGGCGGTGGTCGAGGAGGGGACGCACGACGAGCTGATCGAGGCAGGTGGGCACTACGCCGACCTTTACCGTCTCCAGTCGCACACCGACATCGCCGGAGCGCCGCTGGCGGCCGTTGCCGCCACCGCCGGCGGTGCCGGTCAGGTCGGCCGGACCGGTGTCGCCGCGGCCTCCCACCGATCATCCAGCTGAGCGTCGAGCGACTCGAGCATCCGCGAGGACAGGTCCGTCGGGAACGGTGGCCCCCACGGGACGTCGGCGACGAACACCGGGACCCGTCCGCCGAGGTCGACCATCTGGTCGAACTGTGCCGCGAGCATGCGCTCGTCACGGAGACCCAGGATCCGCGGGAAGCCGAGCATGCTCATCGCAGCCGCCGCGGGCCTCAGACGCGTCAGCGTCAGCTCCGGGCTGTTGCGACGCGGCCGGGGAATCACCATCGCCGCCAGGGGCACACCTTCCTCGGTGGCTGCCGGCACGCTCACCGCACGCCGGTCGTCAGCCGTGAGGCGATCCGACACACCCTCGGCGAACTCGCCCGAGAGACCGGCTGCCGCCGCTCGCAGACGGACCTCGGTGGCTCCGAGGGCACACGCATCGAGACCGTCCGCACGGCGGCCCAGCCGCAGCACGTCGTCAGTGATCAGCAGCCCACTGTCCCGGCACATGAGGGTGGCGAGCGTGGTCTTGCCCATGCCCGAGGACCCGATGAAGGCCACCGCTCGTCCGCCCACGTCGACCGCGCTCGCGTGCAGCACCGTCTCCCCCCGCAGCATCAGCAGGTAGGCGAGGACGGTTCCACCCACGATGACGGCTCCCATGGCTTCGGGGACCCCGTCGACCATGTGCAGGGTGACGTGCTCGGCGCGGCTGTCGACCACGACGTCACAGGTCGACCCGAACCGCAGCAGGTGACTGCCGTCCGCGCGGCTCACGAAGCTCGCGGTCAGGCCGGAGTCCGTGGACCACTGGGCGGTCAGGTGTCCAGCAGGGGTCCGGGTCGTGGAGGGCACCGTGGCACCGAGGTCGACGCGTACGTCGGCGCCGTCCGCGGCCCTGGGCCGACGAGCGTGCAGGTCGACCCGGGTCAGGAGGTCCAGTCCGTGCAGCCGGCACCCCCAGCCGCCCTCCTCGCCGCCTCCCGGGTCGTTCGGACCGCTCATGACCGGACGCTCTCGACGGGAGCGAAGTCGGCGGAGACCACGTCGAGGCTCACCCCGCCGACCTCGAGCCATGCGTGGGCCCTGACCTGGCCGTCGTGCTTCGCCACTCCGATGCGCAGGACAGGATCGAGACGACGTACGAGGCAGCCGCCGACCAGGGCGAGCCGCAAGCAGCTGTCGCCGAACGGCCAGTGCCGCAGGGCCCGGCGCGCACACCGGAGCCGTCGTCGGGCCCAGCGCGGGACGACGACCGGGGCTGCAGGTTCGACCTCCCGCTGCGCGCTGGTGTCCAGGGGGACACCGAGCAGCCGCGAGAGCCGCGGGAGCCGGAGCACGCGCAGTCCACCCTCGACGACCAGGGCCAGGGCGAGTGCGGCCGCGGTGAGCGCGAGGTCGACGGGATCCCGGCCACGGCTCCTGGCGAGGTCGCTCATAGTGCGGACCCGGTGTGCGCGGAGGTCGAGCTCAGCCAGGCCGCGTGCAGCAGCGGCGTGGACATGGCGGACGGCACCTCCGCGAGCCACTCGGTCGCGAGGATCCCCACGTCCACGAGCTCGGGGTCCACACCGGTGCCGTCCCAGGACCGGGCGAAGGCCCGCGTCTCCTCACCCATGAATGCACGGTTGAAGTAGGCCTTGGTCCGTCGCTCGAGGACTGCGTCCGGCAGCAGGGCACCGAACAGCTCCCGCATCGCCGCGGTGCGCGACACGAACCCCCACGTCCCCGCCGCCGCGGCCAACGAGCGGACGAAGGTCGCGTCGAGCAGGGGCTCGTGCAGGGACACCCCGTAGTCCGCCACCAGCCTGGTGTAGTTGTGCGTCGCCATGGCCGCCGCTCGGCGGGTGAGCAACCACTCGAGCGAACCGGCTGTGGTGAGCGGCTCGCTCGCGAGGTCGGCGGACAACAGCCGGTGATGTCGCAGTCGCGTCTCCGGCCTGAGCCACGGCTGCAACGCCTCCCGGTCGAACCGCACGCGCTCGCGCACCCGTCGGTAGGGCCGCGGCGCCAACGCGGAGCCTGCAGTACGGAGGTCGCGAGGCCTGAGGGAACGCGGATCCCGACGCCAGGTGCGGCTGACCCGGTAGCCCCGGCGGCGGCCGAGCACCTCGTCACCACCCTCGCCCGTGAGGAGCGAGCCCGAGCCACCGAGCCGGGCCAGGACAGCGGTCTTCACGTGCAGCGCCACGGGCCAGATGAGTCCACGACGGCGCAGGGACGCCTGCGCGTCGGCCCCGAGGAGGTCGTTGCCGTGGCCGAACTCGAGCCGCACCCACTCGTCGAGGCCCAGGTGGGCGACGACCAGGTGCTGCCACTCCGACTCGTCCGACTCGGGAATGCCCGGGTACAGCTCGGTGACCGGGACCGGGTCCGGCAGCCCGTGCCTGCGCGCGAGGTCGGTCGCGACCGCCAGGACGGCGGACGAGTCGCGGCCGCCGGAGAAGGCCACGAAGCAGGGTGCCCGGACGAGCGCCGGCAGGATCGCCGCCTCGAGGGCATGCATCGGATCCAGTGGCCCGGGATCCTGACTGACCGGGGCAGCCACACGTCCGTGGACCCAGCTCGCGACCACCTCGAAGTCGGTCGGTCGCCAGTAACCGCCGTGGGGCCGTGTCACCAGCCGTGAGACCTGCCGCGGCGCGGACAACGCGTCAGGCTCAGGAACCGAACCCGCCGCCACCGCCGCCACCGCCGCCGGGGTTGCCCGGTCGCGTCTCCGGTATCCAGCTCAGGTGGTCCATGTTGCGGTGAGGCACAGCACCTTGCGTGAGCTCGGTGACGGTGCCGATCCTGGTCAGGCTGGGTGCCTCGTACGACGTCATCTCTGCCCCGCTCGTCGTGCTCTCGATGTCAGGCCGGATGACCTACGAGCAATCTAGGTCCGCACTGCCCCGGCGGTCATACCCAAAAGTCAGGACGTCGCCGCGCGACCCGTCACACCACCAGGTCCTGCTCGACGAGCACCGCCACGAAGGTGTCGGTGTCTGCCGCCGCCTCCGTCGGGCTGATGCCGAACTCACGCGCGAGCTCTGAAACCAGTCCGTCACGATCTCGCTCGGTCCTCAGCAGCTGCAGCAGGAACGAGCCGGTGCGGTTGCTCGCGAAGTAGCTCGAGGTGGCCAGGTCGAGCAGCACCGTCTCGCCGTCGATCTCCCGCATCACCAGGTCGGTGTCACGCAGCTTCATGTCCACTCCTCACGTGATCGCCCGGTCGACGTTCGACCACGACGTCCTCCGGCCTCGACGAGCTCCGGCTCCGGCTCCGGCTCCGGGGTGCGTACGTCGTCCCGCGCGAGCTCGCGGAGCCGGGTCTTGACGACCTTCCCGTTCTGGTTCAGCGGGAGCTGGTCGAGGAGCCGGACCTCCTGCGGGACGAGGTGCTTGGCCAGCCGGGCGCGCAGGTGCGCCTCGATCTCGTGCACCGCAAGCTGGTGATCGGGACGCAGCGTGGCGAAGAGCACGACCGCCTCCCCCGCCTCGGTGTCCGGTCGGCCCACCGCAGCTGCCCCGGCGACGGCGCTGAGCTCCAACGCAGCGTCCTCGACCTCGTGGCTGGACACCCGGTAGCCCCAGGACTTGATGAAGTCGTCGCCACGGTCGACGACGTAGAGGAAGCCGTCCTGGTCCATCCGCCCGAAGTCGCCCGTCCGGAGCTCACCGTCGACGTACTTCTCGGCAGTGCCCTCGACGTCCTGCCAGTAGCCCCGGGTGACGTTGGCGCCCCGGACGCGGATCTCGCCGACCGTCCCGGGCGGCAGCTCCACCCCGTCGTCGCCGGTGACGCGCAGGCGCACACCCGGGACGGCCTTGCCGACGGAACCGACCTTCGCTGCCAGCTGCTCGGGTGGCAGGAAGGCGAGCCGGGCAGTCGCCTCGGTCTGGCCGTACATGACGAACAGCCGCGCGTGCGGCTGCGCCTCCACGACGCGCTGGACATGGGCCACGGGCAGCCGCCCGCCCGCCTGCTGGAGGTGTCGCAGCGACGGCAGGGGTCGTGACTCGAACGAGCTGGCCCGCAGGAGCAGCTGGTAGGACGACGGCACCCCCGCGAAGCCGGTGCACTCCTCCTCGGCGATGGCCTCGACGATCGTCTCCGGGAACGCCTGGGTCTCACAGATGACCAGGCTCGCCCCGGTGGCGAGGTGGGTGTGGAGGAGGGACGCCCCGAAGCAGTAGGAGAACGGCAGCACGACGAGCATCCGGTCGTCCCGACGCAGTCCGAGGTAGTCGACGATCGACGCCGTGTTGGCCACCACGTTGGCGTGGCTGACCATGACGGCACGGGGTCGGCTCGTCGTACCCGAGGTGAAGACCAGCACGGCCGTGTCTGCGGCGCGACGTGCGGCAGGCAGCGGGCAGTCGGCTGTGCCGGACAGCAGGTCGCGCACACCTGCACTGGTCCCGACCCGGCTCGCGGCCTCCACGACCGTCCCGTAGCGCCGCGTCAGCCGCTCGTCGACGAGCAGCGTCACGCACCCGACGTGCGCCATCTTGTCGGCGACGTCCGCAGCAGTCAGCACGGGGGGGAGCGGCACCGCGGTGAGCCCGGAACGCAGGATGGCGAGGTAGCTCGCGACCCAGAAGAGCGAGTTGGCGCCCAGCAGCGCGACCCGGTCCCCGGGCTCGAGGTGCCAGGCCTGGAGCTGTTGCGTCTGGTGGGCCACTGCGCGCCGCAGGTCGGCGTACGTGTGACGACCGCCTGCGTCGACGATGACGATGTCGTCCGGAGCTCCTCGGGACAGCAGCAGCTCGCCCGCGTTCGCCGCCTGCGCCTCCATCTGCCCCCCTGCCCAGCGTCGCTCGGACGCGAAGGTCCTCCGGCCAACGTAGAGGGGCCGGCGCCCCGCACTCATCACCGATTGCGGGTATGTGCCCGAGCACGTGCCCGGGGCCAGGACCCCGTCGGGAGAAGGTGTGCTCGGCCGGACAGGTGCCCCATCGGTGCGACGGCCGGGATCGATGTAGCGAGGACGGGTGGATGGGCAATCGCGTCGACGTCGTCATGGTCACCCACCGCAGCGCGGGGTACGTGCACCTGTCGCTGCCCCGCGTGCTGGAGACCCTCGGTCCGGACGACCGGGTCTGGTTGTGGCACAACGGCGACGACGAGGCGACGCTCGAGGCGATCCGCCCCTACCGCGCGGACGAGCGGATCGCGCAGTTCCACCACAGTCGCGACAACGTCCGCCTGCGCCCGCCGACGAACTGGCTCTGGGACGGCTCCGACGCGCGCTTCGTCGCCAAGGTCGACGACGACTGCCTCGTGTCGCCCGGCTGGTTGGACCTCTTCGTCGCCGCCCACGACGACAACCCCGGATTCGGTGTGGTCGGGAGCTGGCGCCACCCGGACGAGGAGTTCCGGCCGGACGTCGCGGCCGCGAAGATCCAGGAGTTCAACGGGGGGCACTCGCTGATGCGCAACCACTGGGTGCAGGGCAGCGGGTACGTCATGCCACGTGCGGTCGTCACCGCCCACGGGCTGCTGGGTCCGCAGGAGTCGTTCAGCAGCTACTGCGTCCGGCTGGCCCGCGCGGGAAGGGTCAACGGCTACTACTTCCCGTTCGTGCGCGAGGAGCACATGGACGACCCCCGGTCCGCGCACACCCTCATCCACGACGACCGCGCCCTGCTCGACCGGATGCCCCTCTCCGCCGCGGCCAACGGCGTCACCACGGTCGAGCAGTGGACGGCGCAGCTCGAGCGGAGTGCCCTGCTCCTGCAGACCGCGCCGCTCGACCTGCGCACCTACTCGGGATGGCGCCGCAGGGCGAGGTCGCTCCGTCGACGCGTCCGCACCGCCACCGGACGTCCACGCCGCTGGTGATCCCCGGGGGTCCCCTCGGTCGTCCCCGTCGAGGCGATCCCGACCCGCTGGTGCTCCGCCTCGACCGCGCTGAGGAAGTGCTCGAGCGACGCCTCGTCCGAGCGTCGCCGGAGCGCGATGCCCGGAGGTACTCGCCGCACCCGTTCCAGGGCGGCCCTGGCGGCACTCCGGCTCAGCACGCGCACGGTCCCCGTCGTGGTCGTCCGGACGGCGCGCGCCACCAGCCTCGCCACACCGGCGTTCCGCCGGGCGCCAGGCACCGGAGCCACCCGGTCGGTGAGCGCCAGGAGTGCGCGGACGGGCCACGGAATCCCCAGCCGTGTGTCGAGGTCGACAGGGAGATCCGTGCGAAGCACCCGCCGCGCACGGCGCGTCACGAGGCAGACCTGGCTCGTCGCCCCCCACTGCCGGGCTCGCGCCACGACCTCGTCCCAGTCGCTGACGAGGCGACTGAGGCCGTCCACGTCGACCAGGTAGACGAGCTTGTTGGCTCCTGACTGGGCGGCGTGCAGGCACGCGTGCACGAACGTGTCACAGGGGTCGAGGGTCCACACCGTCGTCGGGCCGAGGGTAACGGGAACGCGTCGTTCGAGCAGCGCGGCCGTCGGGACCTCGAAGAGCCGCCGACGTGACGGCATGTTGGTGATCGACCAGTGCAGGTCCACGAGCGCACCCGGAGGACTCACCCAGTGCATCTCGCCGGGGGGGTCCTCCGCGGCCAGCATGTCCTCGAAGTCGACGAGCAGCCAGCCGGCCAGGTGGAGCCGGCGGCACACCTCGCGCAGCGAGTCCGGCGCCACCAGCACGTCGACGTCGTTGTAGCTGCGCAGCCCGGCCACGGGATGGGCGACCTCGGAGAAGACGGGTCCCTTGATGATGGCCCACTCGATGTCGGCCAGCTCGTGCGCCAGCTGCTCGATGACCCCGCATGCCTGCAGGTGCGTGGCCATGGCGCACAGGCGATCTGCCTCCAGCGCCGCGAGGCCGGGGTGGGCGGAGCGGCCGAGGACCGACAGGGCGAGGGGCGCGACGCGGTGGAACCGGGCGGCTTCCACCAGCGTCTGGGTGGCGGCGGGATCGAGGGCCAGCGGGCGCACCACCCCGGTGCAGACGTCGACCAACGTCCTGGACACGGCGCGCGCCGCGACCCGCGGCGCCGGGACGGCGTACGAACCTGTCGGCGCGGAGCTGCGGGTCATCAGCGAGATCTCTACGCCCCGACCCTGTCGCGTGGCGCACGCGGCCTGGGCACGAGGTCCAGCACTGTTGGTTGGGGCATCTTGGACACGCCGTGCGCCGCAGCGTGCTGGAGGTCCGCGGTCTTGAGGCTGTCGGCGTCCCGGGGCACACACAGGTCTCGCAGGCCCAGGTCCAGAGCGATGGTCAGCTGGTGGTCGTCGACGTGCTCGCCGTGCATCGCTCGCCGGGGCACGAGGATCGGGAACTTGCCGCTCTCCAGGGCCATCAGCGCGATGCCGGTCCCGGCGTGGGCCACCACGACGTCCGCCTCGGCGATGGCGGAGGCCATCTCCGCCGACCGCACCGTTGCGCGCCCGTCGATGCCGAGCCCGTCGACATCGGTGGACCCGGTCTGCCAGAGCACCTCGGTGTCCGGTGGCACCAGCGGAGCGAGCCTGGCGAGGAGGCGGCGGAAGCCGTACCCCTCCTGGGTGCCGACACTGACCACCATCTTCCTGATCGGGCGCGGGGACCGCTCGAACGACTCGTACAGGTCCCAGGGCGAGGCGAGGTACCGCCAGCGCCGGTTGTCCAGGGCGGCGGACTGGCTGAACGTGCGTACTCCGGGCATCAGGGCCAGCACGCGCCCGGACAGGGACGGAGCGTCGAACCTGGTCGCCGACTCGATGTAGACGGTCCTGATGTTGCGCATCCTGGCCTGCGGCAGCACGGCCAGTGCCAGGGCGGCTCCGGTGCTGATGACCAACGAGACGTCGTGCTGGTCGAAGAGGACTCGGCAGTGGGCTGCGTTGCGCATGACTGCTCCCACGTCGCGGGGAGGGCACGGCTCGGTCCAGTGCACGACCTCGTGCGCAAGGAGCGACTCCGTCTGCGGAGTCCTCGGAGTCACCCACACCACATCCCTGACCGCCAGGCGCGGCCGCAGGGTGTGCAGCTGGGTGATGTGGCCGCCGTCGTTGGCGACGAGGAGCACCGTCATGCGGATCGCCGTGTGCCGACCGAGCAAGGCGTGGCAGTGCGGACGGCCATCTCGAAGTCCCCCCAGTCAGGAGCCGGTCGGTCGGCCGGCACCTCAGATCTTGTGGAGCCAGGACCCGGGAGGCCCCATGGCACGGACCCTTTCGCCAATATTGGTGACCATCAGCGGGGCCGTGCCATGGAGAACTCGATCTGGTTCGAGCGAAGACCTCGGAGGGTGATGAAGAGGTGGTCCAGCTCGAGGACCGACCACTCCCGGTCGATGGCAGAACCGGAGGCAGTGGTGTGCAGCGTCCGGTAGAGGTCGACGGGCCGCCTGCGCAGCTCCGTCTCGAGCGTCCCCTCGAGGACGTGCTGGAGGTAGTCGTGCTGGACCGGCGGTGGGGAACCGCTCCGGTACGAGATGGACAGCTGGTTGTCGGCCGCGAGGTTCGCGAAGGTCCGCCAGTCGAGCGCGAGCAGGTGGTCGACCCTCCGACCGGACCACGACTCGACCGCGGCCACGGTCTCGCTCGCCGAGCCGGAGGCGAACGAGGCGGCGACCTCGGCGAGGACCGGCAACGTCAGGACGCGCACGGCAGAGCCGTCCGGGTCGATCTCCACCAGCATCACGGCCTCGACCGACTGCACCCCCGTCAGCCAGGCGACGTCACCGGCGTCGTCAGGACGCGTGCCGAGCATCAGGATCGTCTCGCCCGGGGCGCTGGCCGGACGGTGGCCCAGCCCGTCGAAGGCACCGTGGATCCGGTCGACCCGGCCCAGCAGGCTGGCGTTGACCGCGACCGCCGAGAGCACCACGGACAACGCGACGAGGACCACGACGCGGCACGCGCGTCGCACGTAGCGGCGTACGGACGCCGTCGGCTGCATCGCACACCTCCCGCGGACACGACGACGCTAGGGCGGTGGGACGAGGCCCCTCATGCCCCAAACCGGGGATGCTCAGGAGTTGAAGCGCTGCTGGGTCTTCTCGAGCCCGTCGGTGACGAGCGACTCGACCGCGTCGGCGGCGTCGCCGACCTGGAACGGCAGCTCCTTGCGCTCGACGGTGGAGTAGTTCGACAGCACGAAGTCGGCGACGTCCTGGCGTCCCGGCGGCCGGCCGATGCCGGCGCGCACCCGGTAGAAGTCACCAGTGCCGAGCGAGGACCGCATCGACTTGAGGCCGTTGTGGCCGTTGTCGCCGCCGCCGAACTTGATCCGGAGCGTGCCGAACGCGATGTCGAGCTCGTCGTGGATGGCGACGATGCGGTCGGGCGCGACCTTGTAGAAGGTGGCGAGCGCCTTCACCGGGCCGCCGGCCTCGTTCATGTAGCCGCGACCGCGGGCCAGCACGACGCGGGGACCGCCGATCGACAGTCGGCCCTCGACGACGTCGGCGCGACCGGTCTTGTGCGACCTGAAGGGCGATCCCATCCTCGACGCGAGCTCGTCGGTGACCAGGTAGCCGATGTTGTGGCGGTGACCGGCATAGCCCGGGCCCGGGTTGCCGAGGCCGACGACCAGCCAGACGTCGAAGGGCGCGTCACTCATGTCCTCATCCTTTCATCGCCGAGCGGGCGGTTCGTCGCGCAGAAATGCGCTGACCGGGCGATTCCTCGCGGTGCAGCGCGAGGAATCGCCCGGTCGGTGCGTCTGAGGGCGAGGAATCGCCCGGTCAGCGTGCGGGGATCACTCGGAGTCGGAGTCGCCCGACGCGTCGCCGGACTCCTGCGCAGCGTCCTCGGCCTTGGCCTCGTCCTGCGCCTCGGGGATCTCCTCGTCGGACGGGTCGTGCTCGATGCCGAGGTCGGCCTCGGCCTCCTCCAGCTCGGCCTCGAGGGCCTCGGCGGACATCTGCTCGGTCACGTTGACGATGAGCAGGTCCTCGTCGGCGAGCAGCGTGGTGCCCGACGGGAGGTCGAGGTCCTTGGCGAGGATCTGGGTGCCGGCGGTGGCGCCCTCGACCGAGACCTCGAAGAACTCGGGGATGTGGGTGGCCTCGGCCTCGACGGAGACGACCGTGTTCTCGTTGACGACCAGCGTCTCGGGGGCGGCGTCGCCGGTGACGTGGATCGGGACGTCGACGGTGACCTTCTCGCCGCGGCGGACGGCGACGAAGTCGAGGTGCTCGATGACGCGGCGGATCGGGTCGACCTGGACGTCCTTGGTCAGCGCGAGCTGCTCGGAGCCGTCGACCTCGAGCGAGAGGAGCGCGTTGGCGCCACCGTGCTTGAGGGCCATCATCGTCTGGTGGCCGGGCAGGATCACGTGGATCGGGTCGTTGCCGTGGCCGTAGATGACGGCGGGGATCTTGTTGTCGCGACGGATCCGGCGGGCGGCGCCCTTGCCGAACTCGGTGCGGGCCTCGGCGGCGATCTTCTCGGGGGCAGACATGTGCTTCTCCGTACGTGTAGGGGTCGGGGGCCTCGGGCCGGAGACGACGAACGCCGCGCTCCGGATCGTGAGCGCGGCGCAGTGGAACTGACCGGCCCAGTCGATCACGGAGTCCCAGTGGTTCGTGCGGGCTCCCTCGCCGAGGCAACCCGTGAACTCTAGACCCGGCCGGGAGGCTGGGTCGAATCCCCGGTGACCACACCATGACCGCCCCCCTAGGGTGACCGGGTGCCCCTGATGCTCCCCGAGGCGCGCGAGCGCGCCGTCCTGCTGACCGACGTCCACACCGTGGTCCACCTCGACCTCACCTCGACCGAGGACTTCGGGGTCGAGGCGACGATCTCGTTCCGCTGCACGCAGCCGGGCGCCTCGTCGTTCCTCGAGCTCAACGGCGGGCGCGACGTGACCATGAACGGCGAGCCCGCGCCGTACGCCGACGGGCGGATCGCGCTGACCGACCTGGCCGAGATCAACGAGGTCCGCATCACCGCCCGGATGCCCTACGTCCACGACGGCGACGGGATGACCGAGACGATCGACCCCGCCGACGGCGAGCGCTACGTCTGCGCGCACACGTCGATGGACATCACCCAGAAGGTCATCCCCTGCTTCGACCAGCCCGACATCAAGTCGACCTTCGCGCTCTCGGTGACGGCGCCGTCGCACTGGACCGTGCTGGCCAACGGCGCGCTGGAGGACCGCTCGTCCGGGGAGCGCGGTGACACCTGGCGGTTCACGACCACCCCACCCTTCTCGTCGTACCTCTTCACCCTCGTCGGCGGCCCCTGGGTCTCGGTGACGTGGGACGAGCCCTACGCGCCGGCACCCGGCGGCACCCTGCCCTTCGGCTGGCACGCCCGCGCGTCGCAGGAGCGCGAGCTGCGCCGCGACGCCGACGAGCTCAAGCGGATCACCAGCACGTGCTTCCAGCACTACACCTCGATCTTCGAGCCGGAGTACCCCTACGCCGACTTCCAGCAGGTCTTCGCGCCCGGGCTCAACTGGGGCGCGATGGAGTTCCCCGGTTGCGTGGTCTACCGCGACGAGGCGCTCAAGCAGGGCACGCCGACCGAGCTCGAGCGCGAGTGGGTCGCCTCGACGATCGCCCACGAGATGGCGCACATGTGGTTCGGCGACCTGGTGACCATGAAGTGGTGGGAGGACTCGTGGCTCAACGAGTCGTTCGCCGACTTCATGGGCTACGAGGTCTCCGGCGTCGCCGCGGGATACACCGACGTCTGGACCTCGGCCGCCATCACCCGCAAGACGACGGGCTACCGCGCCGACCGTCGTCGCTCGACGCACCCGATCGCCGAGGACACCGACAAGATCGTCGACGTCGACACCGCGTTCGCCAACTTCGACATGATCACCTACGCCAAGGGCAACGCGGCGCTCGCGCAGCTCGGCCACTGGCTCGGGGAGGAGGACTTCCTCGCCGGGGTCAACAAGCACCTCACGACCCACGCGTTCGGCAACGCCGACCTCGCCGACTTCCTCGACTCGCTCGACTCCGAGAGCGAGCACGACGTGCGGGCGTGGGCGGAGGCGTGGCTGCGCTCGACGGGCTTCGACACCCTCGTGGTCACGCGCGACGGCGACGTGCCGGTCCTCACCCGCGAGGGCTCGCGGCCGCACCGCCTCACCGTGTCGGCGTACGACGACTCGATGCAGCTCGTGGGCTCGCGCGACGTGCAGCTCGGCGACGAGCCGGTGCGGCTCGAGGAGTTCGCCGGGCGGATCGTGGTGCCCAACTCCGGCGACGAGACCTTCGCGGTGATCCGCCCCGACGAGCAGTCGTGGAGCGCGATCACCGCCGGCCTGTCCTCGGTCGAGCCGCAGCTCACCCGGGCGGTGCTGTGGTGGACCGCCGTCGACCTCACCGAGTCGCGGGTGATCGGCGTCGACGAGCTCATCGCGCTCGCCGACCAGCACCTCCGACCGGAGACGCACCCGCTGGTCTTCGAGGGCGTGATGCGCAACCTCCAGACCATCACCCGTCGCTACGCCTCACCCGAGGAGGCCTCCGGCCACCTCGCGGTGATCGCCGACATCGCCCGCGAGGCGACCGACGGTGGCAACCCGGCGCTCGCCCCCGGTGCGTCGCGGGTCTTCGCCCGGCTCACCGCGGACCGGCAGCGACTGGTCGCCTGGCTCGGCCAGGACGACGTCGACCCGAGCGTGCGCTGGGCCGCCGTCCAGCGCCTCGCCGAGCTCGGCGACGACTCGCACATCGACCCCGAGGCCGAGCGCGACAAGTCGGTCTCCGGCCACCACGCCGCGCTGACGGCGCGGGCGCTGGTGCCGACCGAGGCTGCCAAGGCCGAGGCCTGGGCGCGGCTGATGAGCGGCAACCTCAGCAGTCACGAGTTCGACGCCGTCGGCGACGGGTTCTGGGGCTGGGAGCAGGCCGAGCTGGTCCACCCCTACCTCGCGCGCTACGTCACCGACGGCCTCGACCTGGCCAAGCGCTCGGGCCAGGCGATGGCCGACAGCATCGGCGACGCCTTCCCGCGGCTGCCACTCACCGAGGACGTACGCCGTGAGCTCCGCACCGTCGTCGCGGCCGCGCTCGAGGGCGGCGACGTGCCGACGGTGCTGGCGCGGGCGTGGAACGACGCGCTCGACGACCTCGACCGGACGCTGTGACGCACCCCTAGGTGGTCGAGTAGCCCGCGAGCGCCAGCGAGCGGGCGTATCGAGACCAACATCCACACGCGGATCTCGATACGCCCGTCACCGCTTCGCAGGCTCAGCGGTGGGGCTACTCGATCTCCTGCCTCGGAAGGCAGCCGGCTCGTCCCTCGCCGTCTACCTAGGCATGACCGTCGAACATGGAGGTGACGCTGCCGTCCTCGAAGACCTCCCGGATCGCCCGGCTGAGCAGCGGGGCGATCGAGAGGGTCGTCAGCTTGTCGAACTGCTTCTCCGCCGGGATCGGGAGCGTGTTGGTGACCACGACCTCCATCGCGGTGGAGTTCTTCAGGCGGTCGATCGCGGGGTCGGAGAGGATCGGGTGGGTCGCGGCGATGATCACGCCGGCGGCGCCCTCGGCCATGCAGGCCTCTGCGGCCTTCACGATCGTGCCGCCGGTGTCGATCATGTCGTCGGTGAGGATGCAGATCTTGCCGGCGACCTCACCCACCACGCGGTTGGCGACGACCTCGTTGGCCACGTCGATGCGGCGGGTCTTGTGGATGAACGCCAGCGGCGCGCCGCCGAGGCGGGCCGACCAGCGCTCGGCGACCTTGATCCGGCCGGCGTCCGGGGAGACCACGGCGAGCTGCTGGTCGCCGTACTTGGCCTTGACGTAGTCGGTGAGGATCGGCAGCGCCATCAGGTGGTCGACCGGGCCGTCGAAGAAGCCCTGGATCTGGTCGGCGTGGAGGTCGACGGTGATCAGCCGGTCGGCGCCGGCGGTCTTGAAGAGGTCGGCCATCAGCCGTGCCGAGATCGGCTCGCGGCCGCGGTGCTTCTTGTCCTGGCGGGCATAGCCGTAGAACGGCATGACCACGGTGATCCGCTTGGCCGAGGCCCGCTTGAGGGCGTCGACCATGATCAGGTGCTCCATGATCCACTCGTTGATCGGAGCCGTGTGGCTCTGGATCACGAAGGCGTCGCACCCTCGCACGGACTCCTCGTAGCGGACGTAGAGCTCGCCGTTGGCGAAGGCCCGCGCGTTCGTCGGCACGAGGCCGCACTCGAGGAGCTCGGCCACCTCCTCCGCGAGCTCGGGATAGGCCCGTCCGCTGAAGACCATCATGTTCTTCTCGGTGGTCTTCTTCATTCCGGTCACGGCGACGCGACTCCTCGTGCTGGTGCCTGGGGGTGGACGGCTCGTTCGGAGGTGCTGGACAGGATTCTCGCCCACGCGGCGGCCATCCGCGAGCCCGGGGTCACCCCTCGGTCGTCTCCTGCTGTTCACGCGCCCGACGCGCGGCGTCCGCCTGCGTCGTGCCGGCCCGCTTCGACTCGGTCCAGCCCTCGAGGTTGCGCTGAGGGGCACTGCTGACGGCGAGTGCGCCCGGCGGCACGTTGCGGCGTACGACGGTGCCGCCCGCGGTGCCCGCGCCGTCCCCGATCGTGACCGGCGCGACGAAGGTGTTGTGGGACCCCGTCTTGGCGTGGCGCCCGATGGTCGTGCGGTGCTTGGCCACGCCGTCGTAGTTGGCGAAGATCGTCCCGGCGCCGATGTTGGTGCCCTCGCCGATCTCCGCGTCACCGACGTAGGACAGGTGCGGGACCTTGGCCCCGTCGCCGATCTGGGCGTTCTTGGTCTCCACGAACGTGCCGATCTTGCCGGCTGCGCCGAGCTGCGTGCCGGGGCGGAGGTAGGCGAACGGCCCGACGGTGGCGCGGTCGCCGATGACGGCGAGCTCGCCGTGGGTGCGTACGACCCGCGCACCGGCGCCGATCTCGCAGTCCTTCAGCGTGGTGTCGGGGCCGACGACAGCGTCCTCGCGCACGACGGTCGCGCCGAGGAGCTGGGTGCCGGGGAGGATGGTCGCATCGGGCTCGATCACCACGTCGGCCTCGATCCACGTCGTGGCGGGGTCCATGACGGTGACGCCGTCCTTCATCCATCGCGTCACGATGCGGCGGTTGAGCTCCCTGCCGAGCTCGGCGAGCTGGGCGCGGTCGTTGGCGCCCTCGGTCTGCGCGACGTCGTCGATGAGGTGCGCGCCGACGGTGAGCCCGTCCTCGCGCGCGAGGTGGACGGCGTCGGTGAGGTAGTACTCGCCCTTGGCGTTGTCGTTGGTGATCCGCGGCAGCGCGGACACGAGGAACTCGGCGTCGAAGGCGAGGATCCCGGAGTTGATCTCGTCGATCGCCTGCTGCTCGGGCGTCGCCTCCTTCTCCTCCACGATCGCCTCGACGTCGCCCTCGGCGTTGCGGATGATCCGGCCGTAGCCGAACGGGTTCGGCACCCGGCCGCTCAGGATGCTCACCGCTCGCTGCGCCGCCTCGTGCTCGGTCGCGAACGCCAGCAGCGACTCGCCCTCCAGCAGCGGGGTGTCGCCGGCCGCGACGATCACGGTGCCGGTGGTGGTGCCCACCGCCTCCATCGCGATGCGGACGGCGTGGCCGGTGCCCTCCTGCTTCTCCTGCACCGCCAGCACCGCCGTCGGCAGCAGCTCGGTGATGTGCGGCCCGACCTGCTCGCGCTGGTGGCCGACCACCGCGACCACGGCGGTGGGCTCGACGGCCTGGACGGCCCGCAGCACGTGGCCGATCATGGAGCGGCCTGCGATCGGGTGGAGCACCTTCATCGTCTTCGACTTCATGCGGGTGCCGCCGCCGGCAGCGAGGACGATCACGGTGAGGTTCTCCATGGGTCGCAGTGTGTCACTGCCGGCGCCCGACCAAACCTGCGCGCCCCTGTGGTCGAATGGCGGCGTGAGCGGGCGCAGCTACGGCGGGGAGTCGGCGACCGACCGCCTCGCCCGTCGGCGCCGGCAGCTGCTCGACGCGGGGCTGGAGCTCTTCGGGACCACCGGCTACCGCGCGACGACCGTGCGCCAGCTCTGCCGCGAGGCGAAGGTCAGCGACCGCTACTTCTACGAGCAGTTCGACTCCACCGAGGACCTCCTGCTCGCGGTGTACGACGAGTGCACCGCCCGCCTCGAGGAGGCTGCCGTGGCCGCCCTCGGTGACCCGGGCGACGCCGTGCAGGACCTGGCCCGCCGCGGCCTCGACGCCTTCCTCTCCGTCGTGGAGTCGGACCCGCGCCTGGCCCGGGTGGTGTGGTTCGAGGTGCTCGGCGTCAGTGCCCGCGTGGAGACGGCGTACCTCGCCCGGATGCAGTCGTTCGGCCACCTGATGGTCGCGGTCGTCGCCGGGCGGGCCGAGGCCGCGGACGTCCCCGAGGTCACCCGCGAGCTGATGGCCACCACGGCCGTGGGGGCGGTCAGCTACACCGTGATGACCTGGGCCAACGCCGACTTCTCCCCCGCCCGCGACGAGGTCGCGGAGACGCTGGCCCGGTTCCTGGCCGGAGCAACGACGGCCGTGCTGGAGTCGCCCCGGTCGGGGTGACCTGCGTCACGCACCGATGCGGAATCGACTGTCCTCACTCTAATGTGATGACAACAGATTCCAGATCGGAGGAACGATGGAGACCACGACCGTGCTCATCATCGGCAGCGGCTTCGGCGGCCAGGTGACGGCGATCAACCTGCTGCGCCGCGGCATCACCGACTTCCGCATCCTCGAGCGCCGCGACTTCATGGGCGGCACCTGGTGCCAGAACTCCTATCCCGGCGCCGCCGTCGACGTCCCGTCGCCGCTCTACTCGATCGCCTCCGAGCCCTACCCCTGGACCCGGATGTACGCCGAGCAGGCCGAGCTCCGCGACTACACCGAGCACGTCATCGACCGTCACCGGCTCCGCGAGCGCACCGTGCTCGGCGCCGAGGTCACGGGCGCGGAGTGGGACGGCGAGGCCTGGACCGTGCGGACCGGCGACGGCGGGACGCACCGTGGCCGCTTCCTGGTCAACGCCTCCGGCCCGCTCAGCACCCCCGTCGTCCCGCCCTTCGCCGGCCTCGACGACTACGCCGGCCACGCCTTCCACACCAACGCCTGGGACCACGACGTCGACCTGGCCGGCAAGCGCGTCGCCGTCATCGGCTCGGGCGCCAGCGCCGCGCAGGTGATCCCCGCGATCCAGCCCGAGGTGGGCGAGCTGCACGTCTTCCAGCGCAGCCCCCACTGGGTGCTCCCCCGCCCCGACCGGGTCTTCACCCGGCTCCAGCGGCGCGCACTGCGCCTGCGGCCCCTGCAGCGGGCCCTGCGCACCGCGATCTACTGGAAGCTCGAGACCCGGGTCATCGGCTTCAAGCACAACCGCTGGCTGCTCAAGCGGATCGCCCAGCGCAAGGCCCTCGACCACCTCACGACACAGGTGCCCGACCCCGACCTGCGCGCGAAGCTCACCCCCGACTACACGATCGGCTGCAAGCGGATCATCCTGTCCGACACGCTCTATCCCGCCCTGGGATCGCCAAACACGACGCTCCACGACCGTCACGACGGCATCGACCACTTCGACGCGACCGGCATCGTCACCGCCAGCGGGGAGCACCTCGACCTCGACGTCGTCGTCTTCTCCACCGGCTACGACGCCACGGACGGCGTCATCGCGTACGACGTCCGCGGACGCGACGGCGTCGCACTGGCGGACGTCTGGGACGAGTTCCCCCGCGCCTACCTCGGCACGACCGTCCCCGGGTTCCCCAACTTCTTCGTCGTCACGGGCCCCAACACCGGCATCGGCCACACCAGCGCGATCTTCGTGATCGAGGCGCAGATGGAGTACCTGATGCGGGCGATCGGAGCCGTGTTCGACACGGACGCGGCCAGCATCGAGGTGCGCGCCGACGCCGAGGCGACGTACACCGACTGGGTCCACCGCGAGATGGAGAGGACCGTCTGGCACTACGGCGGGTGCACGTCCTGGTACCGGTCCCGCTCGGGACGCGTCGTCGCGATGTTCCCCGGCTTCTCCTTCTCCTTCCGCCGGCTCGCCCGGCGCTTCCGGCCCGAGCACCACGTGCTCGAGCCACTCCCCACCACCTCACCCGTCCCCGAGAGGATCTCCGCATGAAGCACCTCGACGACAAGGTTGCCGCCGTCACCGGCGCCGGCTCCGGCATCGGCCGCGCGCTGGCCCTGCACCTCGCCGACCGCGGCTGCCGGCTCGCGCTCTCCGACGTCGACACCGCCGGACTGGCCGAGACGGAGCGCCTCCTCGAGGGTCGCGCCCGCGCCGTCACCACGGCCGCCGTCGACGTCGCGGACGAGGCCGCGGTGCTGGCCTGGGCCGACGCCGTCGTGGCCGACCACGGCCGCGCCAACCTGGTGTTCAACAACGCCGGTGTGGCGATGTCCGGCACGGTCGCCTCGCACTCGACCGACGACTACCGCTGGATCATGGGCATCAACTTCTGGGGCGTCGTGCACGGCACCAAGGCCTTCCTCCCCCACCTCGAGGCGTCGGGCGAGGGGCACGTCGTCAACATCTCCAGCGTCTTCGGGCTCACCGCGCAGCCGTTGATGAGCGGCTACAACGCCAGCAAGTACGCCGTCCGCGGCTTCACCGAGTCGCTGCGCCAGGACCTCGAGCTCACGCGGTCGTGCGTCAGCGCCACGTGCGTGCACCCCGGCGGCATCAAGACCAACATCGCCCGTTCGGCGCGGTTGGACCCGAGCGTCGCCACGGCCACCGGCAAGCCCGCGGAGGTCGCCAACCGGGAGTTCGAGAAGTCCTTCATCACCACCCCCGCCAAGGCCGCCGAGGTCATCGTCGGTGCGGTGCAGAAGAACAAGAGGCGCGTGCTGGTCGGGCCGGACGCCCGGGTCTTCGACGCGATGGTCCGCGTCGCGCCGACGGGCTACCAGCGGCTCATCACCGGCGTGGTCCGGTCGCGGGGCGGCAAGTGAACCGGCGTACGGCGCTGGGCGCGCGTGTCCTCGCCGGGGCGACGCGGGCCGAGGCGAGGGCCTACGGCCTGCGCGAGAGCCGCGTCGACGCCGGCGACACCACGCTGGCCGTCCTCGAGGGTGGTCCGGCGGACGCGCCCCCGGTGGTGCTGCTGCACGGCTTCACCGCCGACCGCGTCGTGTGGATGCGCTTCGCCCGGCACCTCGTGCGCGACCACCGCGTCGTCATCCCCGAGCTCGCCGGTCACGGCGCGTCCGGCTTCGCCCGTGGCACCGGCTTCTCGGCGCCTGCGCAGGCCGCCCGCGTGGCCGCCGTGATGGAGCGCCTCGGGATCGACGACGCCCACGTCGCGGGCAACTCGATGGGCGGCTTCGTCGCCGCGACCCTCGCGCTGGACCACCCCGAGCGCGTCCGCTCCCTGCTGCTCAGCGATGCCATCGGCGTCGCGTCCCCCGAGCCGAGCGAGGCCGAGGTGCAGATCCGGTCCGGGCGCAACCCGTTCTTCCTCGACGACGTGGCCGACTTCCCGGCGTTCTACGCGATGACGATGGCCAGGCCGCCGTTCGCGCCCCGTCTCGTGCGCGACGCCATCGCGGCCGACTACGTCGCGCGACGTGGCGACTACGAGGAGATCTTCACCGACGTCTTCGACGTCGCGACCCTCGACGACCGGCTCGGCGAGATCGACGTGCCGACGCTGGTGATGTGGGGCGAGCAGGACCGGCTCGTGCACCCCAGCACGGCCCGCACGTGGGCCGACGGCATCGCCGGCGCACGCACCGTCACCTATCCCGAGGCCGGGCACATGCCGATGCTGGAGCTGCCGGCCCGCACGGCCGCGGACTACCGGGCGTTCCTCGCCCGGGTCGGCGCCTCGACCGTCATCGCGGAGCGCTGATCACCAGGTCGACCCGCTCCTGCGGGCGCTCCAGCCGCTCGTAGTCATGGCCCTCGGGGATCCACTTGGTGCCCCAGAGCGCGATCTCGGCGGCGTCGTCGCCCTGCAGGAGGTTGCGCGCGACGGCCCGGCTCCCGGCCTCGTCCGGGTCCATGTCGACCCACACCATCAGGTCGAACCAGTCACGCGTGCGGTCGCTGAACAGCCGGATGCCCTCGACGACGAGCGCCGCCGGCATCGGGTGGTCCTCGACGCCGGTCTCCCCCGACCACCAGCGGTACTCGTAGCGCAGCCGGTCGTGCCCCTCGCGGGCCGACCGGACCACCTGCTCGAGCAGCGCCCAGTCGTACTGCTCCCACAGTCCCGCCTCCGGCCCGCGCGTCTCGGCGTAGAACGCGTCCGTCGCCACGACCTGGTCGTCGACGATGCCGAGGTCGTCGGCGAGCCGGAGTGCCATCGTCGACTTGCCCGCCCCGCCGTGCCCGCTGATCCCGACCACCGGCACGCGGTCCCCGGACGCGCCGATCAGGGCGCGTGTCCGCGCCATCAGGTCGTCGTACGTCGCCTCGGTGCTCATGGCGCCATCGTGCTGGGTGGCGCGTCGCGGTGCCAGCCGATGACCAGCTCCCCGGGATGGAGTCGAACCATCGTCGCTAGTCCTGATTCAAAGTCAGGCGGGCCCTGCCGGCAGACCAACCGGGGATTGTGGAGACAAGCCTAGGGCCCGCCTCGGGCGGGACTGCCATCTGGCCGGCAGACCAACCGGGGATTGTGAGCACAAGCCTAGGGCCATCACCGGACGTCATACGGAAGGGGCAACCGCTTGCTCCGTCCGTATGACGTCCCGAAACCCGGCTGAACCTTCACAGGACCTGCACACCGGATCGGGGGCATCCCTGATGCCCCGGGTCGTAGGAGGCCGCTAGCGTGAGGAACGTGACGGGGGAACAGCACGGGCCAGGGCCGGTCATCACGACCGCGGGCCTCACCAAGCACTACGGCGCGGTCCACGCGCTGACCGACCTGACGGTCGAGGTCGGAGCCGGCGTGACCGGACTCGTGGGCGCCAACGGCGCCGGCAAGTCGACGCTGATCAAGATCCTCCTCGGCCTGCTCGAGCCGACCGGTGGGCACGCCAGCGTCCTCGGGCACGACATCGAGCACGGGGGGCAGGAGATCCGCAGGCTCGTCGGCTACATGCCCGAGCACGACTGCCTGCCGCCCGACGTCAGCGCCAGCGACTTCACCGTCCACATGGCCCGGATGTCCGGCCTCGGCGCGTCCGCCGCTCGCGAGCGGTCCGCCGACGTGCTCCGCCACGTCGGGCTCGACGAGGAGCGCTACCGGCCGATGGGCGGCTACTCCACCGGCATGAAGCAGCGCGCCAAGCTCGCCCAGGCGCTCGCCCACGACCCGCAGCTGGTCTTCCTCGACGAGCCGACCAACGGCCTCGACCCGGCGGCGCGCAACGACATGCTCCGGCTCGTGGAGCGCATCGGCAGCGAGTTCGGCATCGCCGTCCTCGTCACCTCCCACCTGCTCGGCGAGCTCGAGCAGGTCAGCGACCACGTGATCGTGCTCGACGGCGGCCACCTGCTGCGCTCGAGCGCCACCGGCGACTTCCTCCAGCGGACCGGCAGCCTGCTCGTCGAGGTCGTCGGGACCGAGACCGAGCGCGACCGGCTCGGCGAGGCCCTCGCCCTGCGCGGGCTGACCTGCCGCCCGCGCGGCCCGATGGTGGCCATCGACCCGCCCCCGCCCGAGCTGGCCGCCGAGGGCGTCGCCCACGACCTCATCCGTGACGTCGCCGCCGAGCTCGGCCTGGGCCTCATGCGGCTCCAGCCCGACCGCCGGCACCTCGAGGACGTCTTCCTGGACGGAGGGGCCCATGTCTGAGCACTCACAGCCCGGCAGTCGCCCCGGCGTGATCCACGACCTGGGCTACCGCCACTACGACGGGGTACGCGACGGCACGGCGACCATCGCCCGCACCCTCTTCGTCACCGGCCTGCGCCACGCCTACGGGCTGGGTCGCTCGGGCAAGTCCAAGGTGATGCCCTTCCTGCTGCTCGGCATGTCGGTCATGCCGGCCCTCATCGTGGTCGGGGTCGTGGTGCTCACCGGCGGCAGCTCGCTGCCGGTCTCCTACGCCGACTACACCAACCAGACCCAGCTGCTGGTGAGCCTCTTCGCAGCCGCGCAGGCGCCGGTGCTGTTCTCCCGCGACCTGCGGCACCGCTCGATCGTGCTCTACTTCGCCCGCCCGCTCGCGGCGCCCGTCTTCGCGCTCGTGCGGTGGCTGTCGCTCACCGTCGCGGTGTGGCTCTTCATGTCGGTCCCGACGCTGCTGCTCTACCTCGGGGCGCTGCTCTCCGGCCTGGACAAGAGCGACCAGACGAGCGCGCTCCTCAAGGCGGTCGTCCTCCAGGTCCTCCTCGCGATGCTGATCGCCGGCATCGCCGGGCTGATCTCGTCCGTCTCGCTGCGTCGCGGCTTCGCAGTCGTCGGCTCCGTGATGGCGCTGATCGTCCTGACGGGGGTGATCACCGCGGTGCAGGCGATCTCCGCCGAGGAGGACGCCGATGCGGTGGCCACCGCGGTCGGGCTGTTCTCGCCGTGGTCGCTCTACAACGGTCTCGCCGACGCGTGGGACGCAGGCGTCGAGACGTTCGTGCCCGTCGACGGCGCCTGGCCGCTGGCGTACGCCCTGGTGGCACTGCTGCTCGTGGCCGGCTGCCTCCTGGGCCTGGTCGCCCGCTTCCGGAAGGTGGGCTCGCGATGAGCAACCTGGTCCTCGACTCCGCCTCGCGCTGGTTCGGCAACGTCGTCGCGGTCAACGACGTCTCGCTCAACATCGGCCCCGGCGTCACCGGCCTGCTCGGCCCCAACGGTGCCGGCAAGACAACGCTGATGGCGATGATGGCGGGCTTCCTCGCCCCGTCCGCCGGGCACGTGACGCTCGACGGCAAGCCGGTGTGGCGCAACACCGAGATCTACCACCAGATCGGCCTGGTGCCCGAGCGCGAGCTCAGCTTCGGCTACCTCACCGGACGCCAGTTCGTCCGCGCCAACGCCGACCTGCACCGGCTGCCCGACGCGGCCGAGGCGACCGAGCGGATCCTCGCGGAGGTCGACATGGTCGAGCCGGCCGCGCGCCGCCTCGACACCTACTCCAAGGGCATGCGGCAGCGCGTGAAGATCGCCGCTGCGCTCGTCCACCAGCCGTCCGTGCTGCTGCTCGACGAGCCGTTCAACGGCGTCGACCCGCGCCAGCGGATGCACCTGATGGACCTGCTGCGCCGCCTCGGCGACGACGGCCGCACGGTGCTCTTCAGCTCCCACATCCTCGAGGAGGTCGAGCGGCTCGCCCGCCACATCGAGGTCGTGGTCTCCGGGCGGCACGCCGCCTCCGGCGACTTCGGCGCGATCCGCCGGCTGATGACCGACCGGCCGGTGCAGTACGCCGTGCAGTCCAGCGACAACCGCGCCCTCGGCGCCGTCCTGATGGCGCAGGACTCGGTGCGGGCCGTCAGCCTGCGCGGCGACCACCTCGACGTCCAGGTCGACGACCTGGGCAGGTTCGCGGTCGACCTCCCCGGCCTGGCCAAGCAGCACGACGTGACCCTCTTCGAGCTCTCCCCCAGCGACGAGTCGCTGGAGAGCGTCTTCGCCTACCTGGTGGCCCGATGATGAACGTGACGATCGCCAAGCTCGCCCTCCAGGCCCTCCTGGGGCGCCGGCGCTTCTACCTGCTGCTCGCCTTCCCGGTGCTCCTGATCGGCCTCGTCACGCTCATCACCGTGCTGACCGACGGTGACGCCGCGTGGGAGATCGTCCCGGGCCTGGGCTACACGCTCGTCCTGCCGCTGGTCGCGATCCTCGCGGCCTCCTCGGTGCTCGGCCCCGAGGTCGACGACGGGTCGATCGTCTACCTGCTGTCGAAGCCGGTCAGCCGCTACGGCATCGCGATCAGCAAGTGGCTGGTGGCGCTGGGCGCGACGCTGGTGGCCGGCTCGCTCCCGATCTTCGTCGCCGCGCTCATCACCGGCGACACCACCCGCGCGGTCGCGCTCTTCGTGGGCGCCGTCGTGGCCGGTACGACGTACTCCGCACTCTTCCTCGCGATATCGGCGGTCACCCGCCACGCGGTCATCGCGTCGCTGATGTTCGTGCTGATCTGGGAGAGCCTGCTCGGCAACCTGTTCACCGGCATCGCCTGGTTGAGCATCAGCCAGTGGGGCATCCGGATCGGCCATGCGCTCTCCGACGAGCTGCCCGACCCGGCGAACCTGCCGTGGGCGATCGGCGCCAGCCTCGTCGTGACGCTGGCCGGCGTGTGGTTCGCGGGCGACCGGCTGCGGTCGTTCTCGCTGCGCGGCGAGGACTGAGCCCAGCAGGACTAGGATTTGGGGCGTGGACCTCCCCGTGATGCCGCCCGTGCAGCCGATGCTCGCCAAGAGCGTCAGCGGGGTGCCGGACCCGGCGAAGCACGGCGGCCTGAGCTTCGAGCCCAAGTGGGACGGCTTCCGCTGCCTGGTCTTCAAGGACGGCGACGAGGTCGAGCTGGCGAGCCGCAACACCAAGCCGCTGACCCGCTACTTCCCCGAGGTCGTCGCGGCCTGCCGCGAGCAGCTGCCCGACCGCATCGTGCTCGACGGCGAGATCTTCGTCGGCCTCCAGGGCGCCGAGGGTTGGCGACTGGAGTTCGAGACGCTGCAGGAGCGCATCCACCCCGCTGCCAGCCGTGTCGACAAGCTGTCGGTCGAGACGCCCGCCGGCTTCGTGGCCTTCGACCTGCTGGCGCTCGGCGACGAGTCCTTCATGGACCGTCCGCTCTCGGAGCGACGTGCCGCGCTCGTCGAGGCGCTCGGTCATCTCGACGGCAGCGGACCGTGCTTCCTGACCCGCACCACCGAGGACGCGGCGGAGGCCGAGCGGTGGTTCGAGGAGTTCGAGGGCGCGGGGCTCGACGGAGTCGTCGCCAAGCCGCTCGGGTCGGCGTACGAACCCAACAAGCGCACCATGCTCAAGATCAAGCACGAGCGCACCGCCGACGTCGTCCTCGCGGGCTATCGCGAGCACAAGACGTCCACGCCCGAGGAGCCGCTGATCGGCTCGCTGCTGCTCGGGTTGTACGACGACGACGGCGAGCTCCAGCACATCGGCGTCTCGGCCAGCTTCACCGCCGCACGGCGGGCCGAGCTCTGGCAGGAGCTGCAGCCGCTGGTCTGCGACATCGCCGATCACCCGTGGGGCCGGTGGAACGAGTTCCTCACCGCCAACCCCGACCGCATCCCCGGCACCCAGAGCCGGTGGAGCGCGGGCAAGGACCTCGGGTTCACCGCGCTGCGCCCGGAGCGGGTGCTCGAGGTGAAGTACGACCACATGGAGGGCCGGCGGTTCCGCCACACCGCGCATTTCAAGAGGTGGCGCACCGACCGCGACCCCGAGAGCTGCGGATACGGTCAGCTCGACGAGCCGGCCGGCTACGACCTCACCCGCATCCTCAGCACCGACCCCGGAGGCGCATCATGAGCGAGACCCACACCCCGACCGACGAGTCCATCCACGACGGGCACGGCACCTACGACGTCGTCCTGCTCGTCGAGCAGGCCCTCTCCCCCGCCGACGCGGCCCAGGTCCGCTCGCTCCACTCGGAGATCGAGGACCAGGTCGTCTACCACGTGCTCCTCCCCCTCGAGGACGCCGCGGCCCGCATCGAGGCCTCGATGGGGACCCTCGGCGCCGGCGACCTGATGGCGGCACCGGCGCTCGCGATGAACGACGTCGACATCGAGGCCCTGCGCAAGGAGTGCGAGGACACCTCGAACGCCGAGCTCAAGCAGACGCTCGCCGCGATCGCGGGCGCCGGCGGGAAGGCGACCGGCAAGGTCACCTCGGAGCCCCCGGTCGACGCCCTCGCTGCCCTCGTCACCGCGGTCGACGCGCGCGAGGCGATCATCCTCACCCGCCCGCACGTCGTGGCCGAGTTCTTCCACGTCGACTGGACCTCGCGCGCCCGCCGCAAGCTCGGCGTACCCGTCCTCCACCTCATCGAGCACGAGAACTTCGACGAGCAGGCCTCCGGTCAGGGCGAGGGCGTCAGCGGCGTCTGACCTGGCGGGTAGCTGCCCGCCCCCGCCGAGGTAGTCCAGTGACTTCCGGTTGTCCGATCGATGTAGTCCAGTGACGATTGGCTGTCCGAGGGGCGCGCCGACGACCAACGCTCACTGGACTACCCCGGCCCGCGGCGACCGGTCGCTCACAGAGGACGGTCAGCGGCGGGTGACGCGGCGTACGACGGCGCGGCGCAGGATCGCGGCCGCCTCGCGGCCGCCGACGGCGGGTGCCTGCGGCGCACCACTCCGGCGAGCGGCGGCGAGGTCGTGGCGCAGCTGCTGGACGGTGCCGCGTTGGGCGTCGCGGGCCTCGCGCCCGGCGAGCGTCGACTCCGCCCGGGTGTGGTCGAAGGTGAGTGCCACCGCATCGGCGTAGCGCGCGGTGTAGTCGGCGTGGATCGCGTCGAGGCGCCGTTGGGTCTCCTCGTCGTGCGGGCTGGTGGTGAGCACACCGAGCAGCTGCCACACCTCCTCGGCCATCTCCTTGAGCCACCCCGGGGTCGCCACGTCGTCCCACGTGAGCTGCGACTTGCGCATCGACGGCTCGATGAAGTCGTCGACCGCGTGGTGGTCGCGCGAGGAGAGGTCGGTGTCGAAGGCCAGGTCGAGCTGCTCCTGCACCGGCCGGAGGGCCGCGCGCCAGTCGCCGAGGAGGTCGGTGTAGCGGACGAACGAGCGCTTCCGACCGCGGCCGGCCCGCTCGGTGAGCAGCGCGGCGTGCACCCAGCCGGCGACGTTGGACGTCTCCTTGGTGAGCCGCAGCTCCTCGGACTGGCTGGAGAGGTAGGCGATGTCGCGCGAGCCGACGACCTCGGCCGGGTGCCGCAGCGCGGTGAGCCAGCGCAGGTCGACGTCGAGCTCGGCGCTGACCGTCTCCCAGGCCTGGGCGAACCAGAAGGCGTGCGGGTCCTTGACGACGATCTGGTCACCCACGAACTCAGGTGCAGTCAGCTGACCGGACAACCACTCGCGCAGCTCGGCCTGCGGCTCGCCCGACGCGAGGTAGGTGGCGACGAGGTCGACGGCGGCCGGCCTGCTGTCGATGTTGAAGAGTGCGAGCTCCTTGAGGTGGCGCTTGTGGAAGTCGATGACCCACTGGGGCTCGTAGAACCCGCGCGGGTTGGTCTCCGACGCCTCGACCTCGGGCTGCGGCACGTGCAGGCCGAGCCGCTTGAGGGTGCCCGCCAGCGAGCTGGTGCCGCTGCGACCGGAACCGGAGACCAGGACCAGAGGGGTGGGCATGCGGGTCACCCTATCGGCCTGAGTCAGTCCCCCTAGGATCGTGGCGGACGGCTTCCACGAGAGAGAACTGAGGCGCACGTGGCTCTGGGCGACAGGGTGAAGTCAGTGGTGCGGCGCGCACGCCGCGACGGCCCCCTCGACATCGTCTTCGTCCTCTTCAACGCCGACGGGATGGGCGGCACCGCCCGCTCCGGCATCGAGCAGGCCAACGCGCTGCTCGCCCTGGGCGAGGGGCACCGGGTCCGCATCCTCAGCGTCTGGCGCAGCGGCGACGCGACCCACTACCCGCTGGCCGACGGGCTCGAGGTTACCTACCTCGTCGACGTACGACGTGAGCGGGCGACCGCGGTCGCCGGCCGGCATCCCGACGAGCTGGCCCGAGAACTGGCCCAGCGTGAGTCGGTGATCGTGCCTCGCAGCTGGGACGCCCTCTACAACGGCCTGACCGACGCCACGATGCGCGACGCGCTCGGCTCGATCGAGGCCGACGTGCTCGTCACCACGACGCCCGAGCTGCTGGCCGTCGTCGCCCAGCTCGCGCCCGCCGACGTGGCTCTCGTGCACCAGGAGCACCGCGCGTCCTCGGCCCGGGTCAACGACCTCGGCGCCCTGCTCGAGTTCGCCCCGCGCGCCGACATCGTGGTGTCGCTGACGGAGTCGATGTCGCGGTGGCTGGCGGGCCGGCTCGGCGGCGCCGCCCCCGAGCTGCTGGTGATTCCCAACCCGCTGCCCGGCACGCCGCAGGCGCGGTCGCCGCTCGACCAGAAGACCTTCGTGACCGCGGGACGGCTGGCGCCCGAGAAGCAGTTCGAGCACCTCGTCGACGCGTTCTGGCGCATCCACGAGGAGATCCCCGGCTGGACGCTGACCATCTGGGGCGACGGCCCGCGGGCCGACAACCTCGCCGCCCAGGTGCGCAAGCTCGGCCTCGAGGACCGCGTGCTGCTGCCCGGCTCGACGCAGGACCTCGCCGCCGAGTGGGCGAAGGCCAGCGTTGCCGTGCTCGCCTCGCGAGGCGAGGGCTACCCGCTCGTGCTGCAGGAGGCGATGTCGGCGGGCGTGCCACCGGTGTCGTACGACTGTCCCTCCGGCCCGCGCGAGATGATCACCCACGACGCCGACGGCCTGCTCGTGCCGCCCGCCTCGAAGGCCGCGATGGCCGCGGCGATGCTGCGGATCGCCACCGACGACGCCCTGCGCGAGCGCCTCGGCGCCGCTGCGCTCACCCGCTCCGAGCGCTGGGGCGGCCAGCGGCTCGCCCGGCAGTGGGTCGGCACGTTCCGGCACGCGGTCGAGCGACGCGCCGACCCGCTGGCGCCCCGCCGTGTGTTGCACGGCCTGCGACCGGGGCCGCTGGGCGACCTTCCCGAGACCTCGTCCGCGGCGGGCATCACCCCCGCCGAGGCGCGTACGACGACCCTGCGGGTGCTCACCTCTGCCGCTGCGGCGACCGGCAAGGACGGTTGGTTCGTGATGCCGGCGCGCGGCCTGGACCCGCACCCGGTGGTCGTCGTGCCGTCCTCGCACCGCGGCGACTTCCTCGCTGCCCTGGCACAGGCGTCCGTCCCCGACTGGCTGTCGGTCCGCGACCCGGCCGAGCGCGGGTGGCACGAGCGGCGCGGCACGGTCGCGGTGATGACCGACGAGCTGTCGCGCACCCGCACCGCCTCGCTCTTCCTCGAGCCGTGGCCGATGCGCGGCGGGCACGACGGCGTGCTCGGCGAGGGCGTCGAGGTCGGCGTGCAGTTCTGGGAGGAGTCGCCCGAGGGCGACCTGCTCGCGCCCGGCCTCAACCGGTTCGGCGACCGCGTCCCGACCGGCACCCCGCGCACGACCATCTCCATCGAGGGCGTCGACGTGCCGACGATCGAGGTGATGGCCCTGCCGACCGTCGACGACGTCCGCTTCGACGTCGACGTCGTCTACACCTGGGTCGACGGCGACGACGAGGAATGGCTGGCCGCCCGCGACCGGCGGATCGTCGAGACCGGCGGCACACCGGACGAGCGCGCGGGCGGCGCGCAGCGCTACACGAGCCGCGACGAGCTCCGGTACTCGATGCGCAGCCTCCACCTCTTCGCCCCGTGGGTGCGCCGGATCCACCTCGTCACCGCCGGCCAGGTGCCCTGGTGGCTCGACACGTCGCACGACCGCATCCGGGTCGTCGACCACCGCGACATCCTCCCGGCCTCGGCGTTGCCGACCTTCAGCTCGCACGCCATCGAGACCCGGCTGCACGCCGTCCCCGACCTGGCCGACCACTTCGTCTACGTCAACGACGACGTCTTCCTCGGCCGGCCGCGACGCCCGGAGCACTTCTTCGCCCCCGGCGGGCAGTACGCCGCCTTCGTCGCGGACCACCGCGCCGTCGGCCTGCCCGGCACGGACGACCGGCCCTACCTGACCGCCGCGCAGAACAACCGCCGGGTGCTCACCGACGCCTTCGGGGTCGCGCTGACGCAGACGATGATGCACAGCCCGCACCCGCAGCGGCGTACGACCCTCGAGGAGATCGCGGCCCGCTTCCCCGACGAGGTGCATCGCACGACCGAGGCGCCGTTCCGCTCGGACACCGACCTGTCGCTCCTGTCGTCCTTCGCGCAGAACTACGGCCTCATCACCGGCCAGGCCTTCCGCGCGGGCGCCCACCACGGCTACGTCGACCTCGGCCACCAGCAGCTGCCCGCCCAGCTCAAGCAGATGCTCAAGCGCGACCGCGACTTCTTCTGCGTCGCCGACAACATGCTCTCGGCCTTCGACGACGGCCGCGCCGACGCCCTGCTGCACGAGTTCCTCGAGGCGTACTTCCCGATCGCGGCCCCGTGGGAGCTCGGCTGAGCGGTGTCTCAGTCGGGGATCCGGTTGCCGTCCTCGTCCCAGTGGGACTCGACCTTCTTCGACGGCTGCACGCGGGGCGGCTCGCCGGGCATCTTCGGGTGGTCAGGCGGGAAGTTGAGCTCGACGGGGTGCTCGTCCCAGAGGTCGAGGAGCGGCTGCAGCGAGTGGTGCACGTCGTCGATCGCGGCCCACGGGTCGCCGTCGGAGGCGAGCCGCTCGGGCACGGTGAAGAGGTTGAGGCCGGCGGGCGAGTCGAGAGAAGCCAGCTCGTCCCACGACAGCGGGGTCGAGACCGGCGCACCGGCGATCGGGCGCAGGGAGTACGCCGACGCGATCGTGCGGTCGCGGGTGTTCTGGTTGAAGTCCACGAAGATCCGCTCCCCGCGCTCCTCCTTCCACCACGCCGTCGTCACGCCGTCGTCGCGCTTCTCGAGCTCACGACCGAAGGCGATGGCCGCGTGGCGGACCGCGGCGAAGTCCCACTCCGGCGAGATCCGCACGTAGACGTGGATGCCGCGGTTGCCCGACGTCTTCGCGAAGCCGGTCATGCCGAGGTCGCCCAGCAGCTCGCGAGCCACGCCCGCGACCCGTACGGCATCACCGAAGGTCGTGCCCGGCTGCGGGTCGAGGTCGATCCGGAGCTCGTCGGGGTGGTCCACGTCGTTGCGCCGGACCGGCCAGGGGTGGAAGGTCAGCGTGCCCATGTGGGCGCACCACACCGGCACCGCGATCTCGGTCGGGCAGATCTCATCGGCCGTGCGGCCGGACGGGAACGTGATCGTCGCGGTCTCGAGGTAGTCGGGAGCCCCCTTGGGGACGCGCTTCTGGTAGAACGCGTCGGCGTTGCGGTCCTGCGGCCCGGTCGCCAGCTTCATCCCCGGACGTACGCCAGACGTCCACCGCTCCAACGCCGTCGGCCGGTCGCGCAGCGCGCGCATCAGGCCGTCCTCGACGCTCGCGAAGTACTCCGCGACCATCAGCTTGGTGACCTCGCCGGTCATCTCCGTGGCCTCGTAGATCACGCGGTCGGGCGAGGACACGCGGACCTCCCGGTCGCCGGCCTGCACCATCACCGTCTTCGCCGCCGCCATCAGATCGCGCGGACCCGGTTGTTGCGGGCGTTGTGCTCGAGCTCGACCAGGCCCAGCTCCTCGAGCAGCGGCGGGAGGTGCATCCCGAACCTGCCGCGGTAGCCGTTGCGCTGGCCGTACCACCCACCCACCGGGTTGTCCTGCGACCGGCCCCACGCCTCCACGGTGCCCTCCGCCGCGTCCTTCTTCTCGTCCGCGGCGCCGAGCGGCATCCAGTCGCCGTGCTCGCGCAGCATCGCGTGGAGGTCGTCGATCGCGGAGGCCAGATAGGTGAGCTTCGTCGTCCCGACCTGGCAGACCAGCAGGCCCGCGTCGTCGTCGCGGTGCATCGTGTACGTCGACGAGCCGGGCGCCGTCGTCAGCTGCCAGGGGTCGTCGGGGGTTCCGCTTCCGCTCATGGTGCGAACCTAGCCCTTGGCTCCGACCTTTCGCCGCTCCGTAAACTGGAGGCATGGCCTACGACGTGCAGAAGACCGACGAGCAGTGGCGCGAGGAGCTCACCGCGGAGGAGTACGCCGTCCTCCGGCAGGCGGGCACGGAGCGTGCGTTCACCGGGGAGTACACCGACACCGAGACCGAGGGCACGTACTCGTGCAAGGCGTGCGGGTCGGAGCTGTTCACCAGCGACACCAAGTTCCACTCCGGCTGCGGCTGGCCGAGCTTCTACCAGCCGATGACCGACACGATCGAGTACATCGAGGACAACTCCGGCGGCATGAAGCGCGTCGAGGTCCGCTGCGCGACGTGCGGCTCCCACCTCGGTCACGTCTTCCCCGACGGCTTCGGCACGCCCACCGGCGACCGCTACTGCATCAACTCGATCAGCATCACGCTCAAGGAGACGTGAGCCTCACTCGGCGGGCTCGAGCGCGGAGCTGACACGCACGAGGCCGTCTCCGTAGGTCTCGTCGGCCCAGTCCTGGATGGAGCCGTCGTCGTAGACCACCTGCGCGTCGAGGGAGTCGGGTGAGGTGGACCCGCTGGTCAGCAGCTGGTCGCCGAGCGCTGCCTGCAGCTCCTGGTTGACGGCGTTGAGGTCCGCGTCGGTCTTCTCCACGGTGGTCACGCAGAGCAGCCCGCCCCACGTCTTGCGGAGCTCGGCCTCGGCAGCCTCCGGGTCCTCGGTCACGGCGACGCTGATCGTGCCGTTGCTCAGCCACGCGGTCGCGTAGGTCGGCAGCGCCGACGCGGCAGCGAGGGTGGCGTCCATGTCCTCGGGAGACGCCATGTCGGCGTCGGTGGTGGTCGCGTCGTCGCAGGCCGGCTCGAGGCCACCCGCCTCGGGCTTCGCCATCGTGTCGTAGAGCGCAGCCGGGATGGCGTCGGTGACGGTGAAGGTCGTGCCGTCGTACGTCCCGGTGACGTTGTACTGCCCCCACGTCACCCCCGAGGCCTTCTCGGCGCCGACGTCACCGAAGTCGAAGTCCACGAGCTCCGGGCCGCCGCACTGGGGCGGGTACGACTCGGCGACCGCGCCGAGGCAGAGCTCGGGGCCGTCTCCCGTGTCGAGGACGGTGACCAGTCCGCGGGTCCGCACCTGGCCGTCGGGGACGGGCGTCGGCGCGCCCGTGGACGACGGCTCACCGGAGGCTGACGGGTCGACGGCCTTCGTGTCGCCCTCGTTGCCGCAGGCAGCGAGGGCGGTGACGGACAGGACGAGGGCAAGGGCGCCCGAGAAAGGTAGGCGTGAGTACGTCATGGTGGTCCGACGGTACTGCTCGCGAATGCGTTCCCGGCCGACCCACGACGGCCGGGAGTGGGTCAGGCCCGGTGCGGGCACGCGGTCGGCAGGTGCGCCTCGCGCCACGCCTTGAAGCCGCCGACGACGTCGGTCGCGTCGAGGCCCAGGCTCCGCAGCGCGTCTGCTGCGAGGCTCGAGGTGTAGCCCTCCTGGCACAGCACCAGGATGCGGGCGTCGTACGACGCCTCGGGCAGGCACGCCTCCGAGCGCGGGTCGAAGCGCCACTCGAGCACGTTGCGCTCGATGACCAGCGGCCGCAGCGCGGGGCTCACCTCACCCTCGTCCGCACGCTGAGCGACCGGGCGGATGTCGACGAGGAGCGCGCCGTCGAGCGTCTCGCGGTAGGCCGACTCGACGTCGATCCGGTCCAGCCGCGACCGGGCGTCGGCCAGCAGCGCGTCCACGCCGTCGTGCCGGACGGGGGCGGACACGGCGCTCACCAGGTCTCCCGCCGCTCGACCCTGGCGACCTGCAGCCGTCCGCGGACGAGCTCGTAGCGCGTCATCTCGGCGAGCGACGGGGCGTAGGCGTGCAGCGACACCGCGGTGCGGACGCCGTGGTTGATCACGTCGTGGATGTGGCTGCCGTCGAACTCGCGCACGCCGGGCGCCTGCAGCGTGGTGGCGGTGGCGACGCCGGTCCAGACGTACTCGGTCAGCTGGCCCTCCAGCACGGCGAACGCACCGGCGGCCGAGCCGTGGTCGTGCCAGCCGGTGCTCGAGCCGGCCGGCCAGGTGATCAGCCAGATGTCGGCGTCCTGGCCGTGCTCGACCCGCACCCACGTGCGCTCGGGGATGGTGCGGTCGACCGCGCCGAGCGGGTCGTGCGTGCTGAGGTAGCGGGCGAGGGCCGCGCGCGCGGTGCGGGAGGTCGGACGCTGGCGGACCGGGCTGGGGAAGGTGGCGCTCATGCTGACTCCTTAAGAACAATGTTGAGTAAGTTACTCTACATTGCTCCACGAGCCGGTCTCCCCCGTCGGGCGACACGTGTTGCCGAGCGTGGGTGACAGGTCAGGGCAGGCGGGCGAGGAGGTCCGCCGGGCTCACCCGGGCACCGGTGTAGAACGGCACCTCCTCACGCACGTGCCGACGCGCGTCGGAGGCGCGCAGGTCGCGCATCAGGTCGACGATGCGGTGCAGCTCATCGGCCTCGAAGGCCAGGATCCACTCGTAGTCGCCGAGCGCGAAGGACGCCACCGTGTTGGCGCGGACGTCGGCGTAGCCGCGTGCCTGCTGGCCGTGCTGGGCGAGCATCCTGCGACGCTCGACGTCGTCGAGGAGGTACCACTCGTAGGACCGCACGAACGGGTAGACGCAGATGTGCGCGCGGGGCTCCTCGTCGGCGAGGAAGGCCGGGATGTGCGACTTGTTGAACTCGGCCGGACGGTGCAGCGCCATCTGCGACCAGACCGGGTCGAGGCGGTAGCCGAACGACGTGCGACGGAAGGCGTTGTAGGCCGCCTGCAGGGCCTCCGAGTCCTCGGCGTGCCACCACACCATCAGGTCCGCGTCGGCGCGCAGGCCGCTGACGTCGTACAACCCGCGCACCACGACGTCCTGCTCGGCGAGCACCTCGAGGAGCGCCTCGACGTCGGTCGCCTCGGCGGACCGGTCGGCGTCGCCGAGCACGTCGCGGAGCTTGAAGACCGACCACATCGTGTAGCGGATGGTGTCGTTGAGCTCCTTGGTGCGGGCCGCGTTGGTCTTGTCCGTGCTCATGCGTTCATTCTGCCTGCGTGAGCGAGGCCACAGCACGGCGGGCGGACCCGATCACGGCGGGGATGCCGACGCCGTCGTACGCCGCCCCGCACAGCGCGAGCCCCGGCAGGTCGGCGACGGCCGCGCGGATGCGCGCGACGCGGTCGACGTGACCGACGGCGTACTGCGGCAGCGCGCCACCCCACCGCTGCACGTGGGTGTCGACGGGTCGCGCGGTGATGCCGGCCAGTGCGCCGAGGTCGGCGAGCGAGACCCGCACCAGCCCCTCGTCGGTGGCCTGCAGCGTCCCCTCCTCGCGGTGCCGGCCGAGCGAGGTGCGCAGCACCACGACGTCGGGGCCCCCGAGGTCGCGGACCCAGCCCCACTTGGCGAAGGAGAAGGTGGCCGCCTTGATCGACCGCTGCTCGACCGGCGGGACAAGGAAGCCCGACCGGTCGAAGAGCGCGTCCGGCACGTCCTGGGCGCGGCAGGCGAGCGTCACCACGGCGACGCTCGCGGCCTCGACCGTCGCGAGCTCGGCGGCGACGCCGGGTGCGACGTCGGCCAGCAGGCGGGCCGTCGGCGTGGCGGGCGTGGCCAGCACGACGGCGGCCACCTCGATCGTCTCGGGGTGCGTGGTCGGGCCGACGGTGAGCGCCCAGCCGGTCGGCGTACGCCGCAGCTCGCGGACCGTCGCGGAGGTCCGCGCCTCGAAGCCACCGCCGTCGACGACCAGGCCCGGCAGACGGCCCATCCCGCCGGGGACGGTGGCGAAGACCGGGGCGCTGGACACCGGGAGGCCCGCCGCCTGGTCGAGGAGCGAGCCTCGGCGGGCCATCGCGAGCAGCTGGGGCACCGCGGCGGCGGCCGAGATGCGGCGGGCGTGGCCGGCGTACACCCCGCCGAGCAGGGGCTCGACCAGTCGCTCGACCACCTCGTCGCCGAGCCGTGAGGCGACGAGGTCGCCGACCGACACGTCGCCGGAGACGTCGGTCGGGGTCTCCGACGACGCGCGCGCCAGCCCGTCCGGGCTCAGCACCCCGCTGGCCGCGAGCTGGTCGAGGTCGAGGGGGACGCCCATGAGCGAGCGCGGCAGCGCGCGCATCGCTCCGCGCGACCAGACCCCGGACGTCGCGGCGGTGGGGTGCAGGACCTCGGCGCCGAGCTCGTGGGCCAGCTCCAGCCCCTCCGGGCGTCGGGCCAGCATCGCCTCGGCGCCGACGTCGACGGTGAGACCGGCGACCTCGGCGCTGCGGAGCTTGCCGCCGAGCTGCGGCGAGGCCTCCAGCAGCAGGACGTCGCGTCCGGTGGCGGCGAGCGCGCGGGCCGCGACCAGTCCGGCGACTCCCCCACCGACGACCACCACGTCCCACGCCACACCGTCAGCCTAGGCTGCGCAGTGTGGACGCCAATGGGAGCACCGACCGGATCGCCGTGCTGATCGACGCAGAGAACACGAGGGCGGCCTACGCCGACGAGGTGCTCAGCGAGGTAGCGAAGTACGGCAACCCGACGATCAAGCGGGTCTACGGGGACTGGACCAACTCCCACCTGACGCCGTGGGCGCGCCGGCTCAACAGCCTCGGCCTCCGGGCGATGCACCAGAACGCCTTCACCAAGAGCAAGAACTCCTCCGACCTGGCGCTCGTGATCGACGCGATGGACCTGCTCTACGACGACAACGTCGAGGCCTTCGCGCTCGTGACGAGTGACAGCGACTTCACCAGCCTCGCCCACCGGCTGCGCGAGTCGGGCAAGACGGTCTACGTGCTCGGCGAGAACAAGGCACCCGACGCCCTGAAGAACGCCTGCGACAAGTTCATCGACCTCGAGGTGGTGCAGGACGAGAAGAAGACCGACGGCGACGAGCTGCCCGACGGGGACGACGAGACCCCCGCCCCGACGATCAACCTCCAGAGCGCACTGACGCGTGCCCTCAACGCGGTGGCGGACGACGAGGGCTGGGCCACCTTGGCGTCGCTCGGCAACCAGCTGACCCGGACCTACCCGTCCTTCGACGCTCGCTCGTTCGGCAACAGCGGCACCCGGCTGAGCACGCTCGTCACCGACCAGCCCTACCTCGAGACCTCCGGCTCCGGCAACGCGATGCGCGTGCGCCGCAAGGGCGCGGTGAAGGAGGCGGCGTCGAAGGCCGCCCCGAAGGCGGCTGCGAAGGGCGAGGGCAGGTCGGAGTCGACGTCCGAGCCCCAGGCCGCCAAGGAGCCGCGAAAGCCGCGGGCGTCCAGGGCGCGCAAGGCGACGAAGGTCGAGACGACCGAGACCGCCGGCTCTCCCGCCGAGGCCCCCCAGGTCGAGGGCCCGAAGGTCACCACCACGACGCGCGCCGCGAGGAAGAGCACGAAGGCCGCGGCCAAGAAGGCCTGAGGGTCACAGTTCCGTCACGGCCGGAACCGGCCTCGCCGACGACGGCGTCCGACGGGCATGACCACTCGCACCCGCGCCGCCGGCCTCCTCGCAGCGATCACCATGACGGCCGTGCTGGCCGCCTGCTCGTCCTCCGACAGCGGTGGAGGCTCGGACGCCGACTCGTCCACCTCGTCCTACGACAGCGAGTCGGGTGCCTCGTCCGGTGACCTCGGGACCGCCGAGTCGCCGAGCACGGGCCGCGACGCCGCGGGATCCGACGACAGCACCTCGTCGTCGGCGGGTGGACCGAGCACGCCCCAGATGGAGCGGGCGGTCGTCTCGACCGGAACGGTGTCGCTCTCCAGCACCGACGTGACCAAGACCCGTCAGGACGTGCAGCGCATCGTCGACGCGCAGGGCGGCGACATCACCGAGGAGGACACCAGGACCGACGAGGAGGGCGGGGCGTCGTACTCGCGGTTCGTCATCCGCGTGCCGAGCAACAGGTTCAGCACGGCGATGGCCGCGCTCCAGCAGGTCGACGGCCTCGTCGCCGCCGGGCGGGGCTCGGACGACGTGAGCACGGAGGTCATCGACACCGCCGCCCGCGTGCGGGCGCAGGAGTCGAGCCTCGAGCGTGTCGAGCTGCTGCTCGCCGAGTCGACGTCGCTCAAGGACCTCATCTGGATCGAGTCGCAGCTGACCACGCGTCAGGCCGAGCTCGACTCCCTGAAGTCGCAGCAGTCCTGGCTCACGGACCAGACCTCACTGTCGACCATCACCGTCGACATCACCCAGAAGCAGGCGGAGGAGGTCGTCGAGCCGGCGAAGAAGAAGGACGAGGAGCCCGCCGGCTTCCTCGACGGACTGAGTGGCGGCATGAAGGCCCTCGGCGGCACCTTCGCCGCGATCGGACTGATCGTCGGTGCGCTGCTGCCCTTCGCCGCGGTGGCCCTTGTGATCGGCCTGCCGGTCTGGCTGGTCGTACGACGTCGCCGGGCGACCCCCGCACCGGTCGCTCCGGCCGAGACCGCGTAGACGCGCGGACCGAACCCCACCCGTCCGGTGGTCGGCAGGCGTACGCCGACCGCCGGATCGGGGGTTGTGTCCGCGCGTCTACGACTCAGACGGTGACGGGCTCCCGCGCCGCGCGGGCGTCGACGTCCTCGCGGTCGAGCCCGCGGCCACGGGTCTCGGGCAGGAAGTGCGCGCAGGTGAGCGAGATGGCCGCGACGAGCACGTTGTAGCCCGCGACCCACCAGAGCGTCCCGTCGCCCGTGGTCACCAGCCACGCCGCGATGAGCGGGGTGAGGCCGGAGGCGAGGATGCCAGAGACCTGGTAGAGCGTGCTGAGCGCGGTGTAGCGGTAGCGGGTGTCGAAGAGCTCGGACCAGAAGGCGGCGAGCGGGCCGTAGACGATGCCGTAGATCGCACCGAGGCCGACGACGAAGACCAGCGAGATCGCCCAGCGGTTCTCGGTCTGGACAAGCCAGGCCGCAGGAAAGGCGAACAGCAGACCGAGCCAGGCACCGACGCGGTAGACCGGCTTGCGGCCGACCTTGTCGGACAGGGCGCCGGCGATCGGCACCAGCACCACACCGATGGCGGCGCCGACGATGATCGCGTCGAGCGCCCAGCTGCGCGGCAGCTCGAGGTTCGTCGCGACGTAGGCCAGCAGGTAGACGGAGAACAGGTTGAAGGTGAAGCCCTCGATGAAGCGCGTGCCCATGCCCAGCAGCAGCGGGCGCGGCTGCTCGGCGACGAGGTCCTTCAGCGGGAGCCGCGAGATCTCCTTGCGCTCCTGCACCTTGGCGAACTCGGGCGTCTCCATCACCGACAGCCGGATGTAGGCGCCGATGCCGAGCAGCACGATGCTGACCAGGAAGCAGGCGCGCCAGCCCCAGGCGAGGAAGTCGTCCTCGGGCAGCAGCCCGGCGAGCGAGAAGGCCCCGGCCGCGAGGACGAGTCCGCCGGGAACGCCGATGTGGGCGAAGCTGCCGTAGAAGCCGCGGCGCTCCGCGGGGGCGTACTCGACCGCGAGCAGCACGGCACCGCCGTACTCGCCGCCGACGCCGATGCCCTGCAGCACGCGGAGCACGACGAGGGCGATGGGTGCCCAGACGCCGATGGAGTCGTACGTCGGCAGCAACCCGATGAGGGCGGTGCCGATGCCCATGATCACGAGCGTCAGCAGCAGCATCTGCTTGCGGCCGATCCGGTCGCCGAAGTGGCCGAAGACCAGGCCGCCGATCGGGCGGGCGAAGAAGCCGACGGCGAAGGTCGCGAACGCGGCGAACTGCGCGGCCGGACCGTCGAGACCGTTGAAGTAGAGCTTGTCGAAGACGACGGCGGCGGCCGTGCCGTAGAGGAAGAAGTCGTACCACTCGATGGTGGCGCCGACCGCGGACGCGACGGCCACCCGGCGGGGGCTGGGCGGCAGGGTGGTGTCCTTGTGCGCACTCATGCGGCGTCCTCCTTGGACTCGTGCGAGGACTCCCGCGAACCGACCTCGGCGCCGTTGATCCGGCCGTCGAGGCGGGCGGGGTCGAGGTCGTCGCGGTGGAGCTTCGCGAAGCCCGAGCGGTGGAAGACGAGCGGGTGCTCGCCACCGCCGCCGCCGACCTCGTGCACCGCAAGGAGCACGATCAGGTGGTCGCCGGCGACGACCTCCTGGTGCACCGAGCAGTCGTAGGTCGCGACGGCCTCGTCGAGGAGGACCGATCCGTTCTCGGTGACCCGGAACGGCAGCCCGGCGAAGCGCTCCTCGCGCGGCCCGGCGAGCTGGCGGCACACCGCGTCGTGGTGGTCGGCGAGCACGCTGATGCCGAGGTGGTCGGCCTCGCGCAGCAGCGGCCACGTCGAGCTGGTGGTCGAGATCGAGAACGACACCAGTGGCGGGTCGATGCTCACCGAGGTGAACGACGACGCGGCGATGCCGGTGAGCTGGCCCTTGACGGAGGCCGCCACGGCGACCACACCTGACGGGAAGGCGCCGAAGGCGTCGCGGAGGGTGCGGGGGTCGAGCGCGGGCGTGGACGGGGAGGACTTCACGCGGACACCGCCTGACTGGTCGAGGTTGCGGGGGTGGACGGGAGCAGGTGCTCGGCGCCGGCGAACCAGCGGTCGTACGGCGCGGCGTCGGCGTGCTCGGAGTCGAGGACGAACAGCCCCCGGGTCGGCACCGACGCCCCGAGCTCGACGAGCAGCGGGCGCAGGCCGTGCTCGACCGACAGCGCGTGGGTGTCGGCCGCGCCGAGCATCAGCGGGATCGCAGTGACCCCGCCGAGCCCCTGGTGCGGGAAGCGGTCGAGGAAGACCTTGAGAAGCCCGGTGTAGGTCGCCTTGTAGGTCGGGCTCGCGACGATGACCACGTCGCTCGACGCGACCTCCTGGACGAGCTCGTTGATCGTCGAGGACGACCAGTCGAAGAGCTCGTCGGTGTGGTCGGCGAGGTCGACGACGAGGTCGGCGCCCCCGAGGTGCTCGGCCAGGGTCAGGGCGGCCTCGTAGGTGCGCGAGACGGGCTTGGGGTTGCCGACGACGACGGCGACGCGAGTGCTCATGACGCGGCCCGCTGGGCGCCGAAGGGGACCGACGACCGGTTGCGCACCGGAGCCGGGTTGGTCCACAGGCCGCGCTTCTCGAGCACCGGCAGGACGCCCTCCCCGAAGTGGTAGGCACCCTCGAGGTGGGGGTAGGCGGACAGCACGAACTCGTCGATGCCGACGGCGGCGTACTGCTCGATGAGGTCGGCGACCTCCTCGTGGCTGCCGACGATGGCGGTGCCGGCGCCGCCGCGGACCAGGCCGACACCGGCCCAGAGGTTGGGGTGGATCTCGAGGCCGTCCTTGCTGCCCTCGTTGAGGGCCAGCATGTTCTTCTGGCCGACCGACTCGGAGCGCTTCAAGCCTTCCTGCACGCGCTTGATGTCCTCGTCGGAGATGCCCTCGAGCAGACGGTCGGCCTCAGCCCACGCCTCCTCGGAGGTGTCGCGCGAGATGGTGTGCACGCGCAGTCCGTAGGTCAGCTCGCGGCCCTTCTTCTCCGCGAGCTCCCGGATCCACTGGACCTTCTTCGCGACGGCGGCCGGCGGCTCGCCCCACGTCAGGTAGACGTCGGCGTGCTCGGCCGCGACCTCGCCTGCGGCGGGCGACGAGCCCCCGAAGTAGATCCCCGGGACCGGGTCGGGCAGCTGCTGGAGCCTGGCCCGGTCGACGCGCAGGTGCTTGCCGGCGTACGTCACCTCCTCGCCCGTCCAGAGCCGCCGCACGATCGAGAGGAACTCGCCGCAGCGCTCGTAGCGGCCGTCCTTGTCGAGGAAGTCGCCGTAGGCCCGCTGCTCGTGGGACTCGCCGCCGGTGACGACGTTGAGCAGGAGGCGACCCTCGGTGAGGTTCTGGAAGGTCGCGGCCATCTGGGCGGCCAGCGTCGGCGAGGTGAGTCCGGGCCGGAACGCGACGAGGAACTTGAGCCGCTCCGACAGCGGGGCGAGCATCGCCGTGGTGAGCCACGCGTCCTCGCACCACGCGCCGGTCGGGGTCAGCGCGGCCTCGAAGCCGAGCTGCTCGGCGCTGCGGGCGATCTGCCCGAGGTAGGGCACGCTCGCGGGCCGTCCCGCGTTGCCGTGCTCGACGCCGTGGCCGCCGCTGACGACCTGCCGGCCGTCGCCGCCGTTGGTGGGCAGGAACCAGTGGAACTTCATGTGTGGACTCCTCGATCGGTGCGTTGCCGCGCATTACTATAGTTATTCACTAGACTTTAGCGAACACGACACGACGACCCAGGAGCACAGGTGCGGATCGAACAACTGGAGTACCTCGCGGCGGTGACCGAGCACGGGTCGCTGCGCCGGGCGAGCGAGGCCATGCACATCTCCCAGCCCGCGCTGAGCGAGGCGGTGACCAAGCTCGAGAAGGAGCTCGGCGCCACCCTCCTCGACCGCCGCCGGACCGGCTCGCGGATCAGCCGCCAGGGGCTCGACCTCCTGCAGAACATGACCGAGGTGCTCGAGGCCGTCGACCGGCTGCGCCAGGCCGCGGGCCAGCAGTCCGTGCGTCGTCGCGACCTGCGCATCGGCACCGTCAACGCCGCCTCCTCCACCCTGCTGGCGCCCGCCCTCCGCGACCTGCACGCCCAGCACGGGTCGGGCGGCGTCGAGGTGGTCAACGCCCGTCAGGCCGACATCCAGCAGGGCCTCGCCGAGGGCTCGCTCGACCTCGGGCTGGTCAACGTGCTTCCCGGGGACGAGATCCCGACCTCGATCGTCGCCGACAAGCTGATCGAGGGCACCCCGGTCGCGTGCATGCGCGCCGACCACCCCCTCGCAGCGCAGGCCCGGGTGAGCGTCGAGGACCTGCGCGCCGAGCCGCACGTCCTGATGCGGCCGGGCTTCGTGATGCACCGCTTCGCACACCGGCTCTTCGCCGGCTCGCTGCCGGAGACGACGTATGCCACCGACGGCGCCGAGATGGGCAAGGCGATGGTCGCGGCCGGGCTCGGGATCTCGATCCTGCCGGACTTCTCCATCACCGGTGACCCGCTGGTGCGCGCCGGGGTCCTCACGACGCGGCCGATCCTGGCCGGTCAGGGCGCCACGACGGTCACCCTGCTGATGCTGCGCCGCCGCGCCGAGCGGGTGCCCGAGCCGGTGCGCGACCTGCAGACCGCGCTCGTGCGGCAGGCGGGGTCCTACCTCGCCTCACTGGAGCCGGACCCGGCGGTCGTGACGCCGATCAGTAGCCGTGCACGAACTCGGTCAGCGCAGTGAGCTGATCGGGGTTCGTCGACGGGATGACCCCGTGGCCGAGGTTGAAGATGTGCCCCTTGGCCGCGCGTCCCGCCTCGATGACCTCGGCGGCGCGCGCGGTCATCACGTCGGTGGGCGCGAAGACGAGCGTCGGGTCGAGGTTGCCCTGCACGACGCGGTCGCCGACGAGCGGGATGGCCTGCTCCAGCGGCGTACGCCAGTCGACACCGACCACGTCGGCGCCGGCCTCGCCCATCAGGCCCAGGAGGTTGGTCGTGCCGACGCCGAAGTGGATGCGCGGCACGACGAGCTCGCCGGCCGAGGCGAGGACCCGCTCCGAGTGGGGCATGACGGAGGCGCGGTAGTCGGCCGGAGTCAGAGCACCCGCCCACGAGTCGAAGAGCTGCACGGCCGAGGCGCCGGCCTCGACCTGGATCCGGAGGTACGCCGCCGCGATGCCGGCGATCTTGCGCATCAGCGCGTCCCACACGTCGGGGGCGCCGAACATCATCGCCTTGGTCTTTGCGTGCTCCTTCGACGGCCCGCCCTCGACGAGGTAGGACGCGACGGTGAAGGGCGCGCCGGCGAAGCCGATCAGCGGGGTCGCGCCGAGCTCGGCGACGAGCTGGCGCACGGCCTGGGAGATGAAGGGGACGTGCTCGTCGGTGAGGTCGGGGATCGCCTCGACGTCGGCGAGCGTGCGCACCGGTGAGGCGACGACCGGGCCGACCCCCGGCTTGATGTCGAGGTCGACCCCGACCGCCTTCAGCGGCAGCACGATGTCGGAGAAGAAGATCGCGGCGTCGACGCCGTAGCGGCGTACGGGCTGCAGGGTGATCTCGGTGACGAGGTCGGCGTCCATGCAGGACTCGAGCATCCCGATGCCCTCGCGGACCTTGAGGTACTCCGGCAGGGAGCGACCGGCCTGGCGCATGAACCAGACCGGAGTGTGCGACGGCGTGCCGCCGCGGGCGGCCACCAGGAACGGGCTCTCGGACAGTCCGGGGTGGCGGGTGGCGGAGGCGTCGGTCCCTGAAGCTGTCACTGCCGAATCTTCGCAGGTCAGGCGGCGTGGCGGCACATCGGCGGAGCGCATGGCTGGCCTACTCTGGCCGAATGGTGGCCCGTCACGAGACCCACCCGGGCAGTGCTGCCGGGGCTGGGCCCGCGGAATTCCGTGCGGCTGTGGAGTCGATGCGGCAGGCGTCGCTGCGCCCGGAGGTCTTCTGCGAGGAGATGCCCGCGCCACAGCGCATCGCGCCGTGGTCGTCGGCCCTCAGCGGTGACGTCACCGTCGACGACGAGGACCTCGGCACCGGCCGGCTGATCCTGCTGCACGACCCCGCAGGCAACGACGCGTGGGACGGCACCTACCGCTGCGTGGCCTACGCCCGCGCCGACATCGATCCCGAGCTCGGTGCCGACCCGATGCTGGCCGCGGTCGGCTGGTCGTGGCTGACCGAGGCGCTCGAGGCGCACGGCGCCGCGTTCCACGCCGCCTCCGGGACCGTCACGTGCGTCACCACCGAGAGCTTCGGCGGGATGGCCGACGAGCCCGGCACCGCCCAGGTCGAGATCCGGGCGTCGTGGACGCCGACCGTCGGCGACGACGGCCTCGACATGACCTCGCACGTCGAGGCGTGGGGTGAGCTGATGTGCACCGCCGTCGGTCTGCCGCCGGTGCCCGAGGGCGTCACGGCGATCCCGAGCCGGCGCGGTCAGCGCGGCACCTGAGCATGACCGACACCCCAGAGCCGGGGACTCCCGAGACCGAGCCCGAGGCGGCCGAGACCGAGCCCGCTCCCCTCCTGGTGCTGCGCGACGGCCTGCCCGAGGTGGTCGACACCGACGAGGGGCTCGCCGAGGCGAGCGCCGCGCTGGCCGCCGGCACCGGACCGGTCGCCATCGACGCCGAGCGCGCGTCGGGCTACCGCTACTCCAACCGGGCCTACCTGATCCAGCTGCGCCGCGAGGGCGCCGGCACCTGGCTGGTCGACCCGATCGAGATGACCACCCTCGCCCCGCTGCAGGAGGCGTTGGCCGGTTCGGAGTGGATCCTCCACGCCGCGACCCAGGACCTCCCCTGCCTGCGCGAGGTCGGTCTGACGCCGACCAGCCTCTTCGACACCGAGCTCGCCGGGCGCCTGCTCGGCTACCCCCGTGTCGGGCTGGCGACCCTCGTCGAGACCGTCCTCGGCCAGCGGATGCGCAAGGAGCACTCCGCCGCCGACTGGTCGACGCGTCCGCTGCCGAAGCCGTGGCTGGAGTACGCCGCGCTCGACGTCGAGGTCCTCATCGAGCTGCGCGACCACATCGCTGCCGAGCTCGAGGAGACCGGCAAGGCCGAGTGGGCCCGCCAGGAGTTCGACCACCTGCTCGACTTCGAGCCGGCCGTGCGCGTGGACGCGTGGCGTCGTACGTCCGGGGTGCACCGCCTGCGCGGACGCCGGGCGCTCGGCGCGGCCCGCGCCCTCTGGGAGGCCCGCGACGCCATCGCCGCCGAGCGCGACGTGACGCCGGGCCGGATCCTCCCCGACTCCGCGATCGTCGTCGCCGCGACCGCCATGCCGACCGATCGACGGGCGCTGCTCGCGACGCAGGGCTTCCACGGCCGCGGCGCCGGACGCTACTCCGCCACCTGGGTCGACGCGCTCGAGCGGGTGCGCGAGATGACCGAGGACGAGCTGCCCGCGCGTGCACCGCGCGGCGACGGACCGCCGCACCCCCGCACGTGGGCCGAGCGCGAGCCCGCAGCCGACCGCCGCTTCCGGGCGGCACGCGAGTCGATGCTCAACCTCGCCGAGGTGCACCACCTGCCGGTCGAGAACCTGCTCACGCCCGACTACCTCCGCCGGCTGATGTGGGCACCCCCGGCGACCCGCGACCCGGCGGACCTCGCCACCGCCGTACGCGAGCAGCTGGCGGCGCTCGGCGCCCGACCGTGGCAGGCCGAGCTCGTGACCGGCGCACTGGTCGGCGCGATCCTGGTGGGCGACGTCGAGCCGGAGGAGCCTGAGGAGTAGCCCCGCGGCCTACTCGGTGGGTGACTCGGAGGGGTCCTCGGTCGGCGACTCGGTCTCCTCGGGGGACAGGATGGGCTGCGACGCCTGGTCGATCTGCTCGGTGGTCAGTTCGAGGTCGAGGATCCCGGGTGCCGTGACGAGCCGCTCGAGCAGCGGGGTCACCGCCTCGACGAGCTCCACCCGCTGGTCGATGAACGGCGGCACGACCATGTAGCGGATGCTCGCGTTGAACACCGCTGAGTTGGCCGGCTCGTCGTCGGTGGCCAGGAACTCCTCCGACGCGGCGACCTGGGTGTTGGCGGGAACGATGTAGCCGGTCGCGGCGACCGTGGCGATCGCGGCGTCCGAGACGGCGTACGCGATGAAGTCGGCCGCGTCGTTGACGACCTCGGAGTCGGCGGAGATGCAGAGCCCGTTGATGTCGCCGACGGTCGCGCGCGAGTCGATGATCGGCATCGGGAGCACGTCGAAGTCGAGGTCCTCGGCGTCGCGCAGCTGCGGCACGAGGTTGCGGAAGCCCGCGATCATCGCGAGCTCACCGCGCTTGAACAGCTGCACGGGGGTGGCCCGGGCGAGCTGGGCGTTGGTCGGAGTGATGGTCGAGTCGCGCAGGACCCGGAGCGTCTGGTCGAGCGCCTCACGCGTGTTGTCGTCCGAGAAGGCGAGCGAGGTGGGCTCGCGGTCGTCGTCGAAGACCTGCCCGTCGCCGGAGTAGATGAAGGGCGCGAGACCCTGGAGCGTCGGGTCGATCCAGACACCGCGGGTGTCACCGCGCCGCGAGGCGAAGCGCGCGGCTGCCTCGAACTCGGCGAGCGTCCAGCGGTCTCGTACGCCCTCGTCGTCCGCGGTCGGCACGTCGAGCTCGCGGCGCTCCATCTTGTCGAAGTCGACGAGGTCGGTGTTGTAGTAGATGACCATCGGGGAGACCGAGTAGGCCATGCACTGGAGCTCGTCGTCCATCGCGAAGGCGTCGACCGCGTCGCGCGAGAAGCGGTCGCCGAAGTCGACCCCGCGCTCGTCAAGCAGCAGGCTCACCGGCTGGAGCGCCTTGGCACCGACGAGCTGGCCGAGGTCGATGCGCGAGGTCAGGAAGGCGTCGGGAGCGTTGCCGGCGAGGACGTCCTCGAGGGCGGACTCGTGGTCGGGCCACGACTTCAGGGTGACCTGTCGGGTGGTCGAGCTCGCGTTGAAGGAGTCGACGACGCTCTGGAAGGCGGCGACCTCCTCGTCGGTGCCGTAGGCGCCGAACGTGACCTTGCGCGACTTCTCCGTCGGCTTGGAGGTCTTCGTCGGCGACGTGCCGGGGCCCGGGTCCGGATCCGCGTCGTCGGTGCACGCCGCCAGCGACAGCGCGAGCGTCACCGCACAGGCGAGAAGGCCGCTGCGGCGCAGGGAGGAAGGGCGGGCAAGCACGGGGGAACCCTAACGGGACAGCCCACGCCACGCCTCGACCACGTCGCGGAAGATCGTCTCGTCCAGCGCAGCACCCTCACGGCGTACGTCGTCGAGCCGGAGGTGGATCAGCCGGTCGAGCCGCACCTCGCTGGGTCGGCCCTGGCTGTCCCACCCGCCGGTGCCGACGTCCATCCAGTGGCGGCCGTGGCGGGCCTCGTCCTCGGCGTCCCGGTCGTGGTCCTGGCTGCTGAGCATCAGCCCGACCCATCCGTCGCCGTCGGTCGGCCCAGCGGTGTCGAGCAGCAGGACCGGCCGGTCCTTGCCCTGCGACGGGTCGTCCTCGTAGGGCACCCAGGCCCAGACGATCTCGCCCGGGTCGGGCTCGCCGTCGATGTCGGGCGCGTAGCGGCCGGGCTCCGTGCCGGTGGCGGAGGAGGAGAAGAAGGCGCGGATCCGCTTGCCGATCGTCATCCGGCGACCCTAGGGCCTGACGACGTGAGCGAGTGCGCCGGACCGGGAGCGCCTCACGGCGCGTGGCCGCTCGTAGCGGCTAATTGTGGGACCCGGGGCTGCCACGGCCCGACGCACTCAGGACCCATTGTAAGACGTCACCCCAGCGTGTGCGCGATTTCCAGCTGGCCGGAAGCCTCGAGCTGCTCGGACAGCACGAGCATCCGGGTGATCTCTTCGTGGGTCGCCTCGCCGAGGCTCGCGCGCCCCGCGGCGACGATGCGGGCGAACGCAGCGGCCCGGAACAACGTCACCGCGAAGTCGCCGCGGGCGATCCCGCGCAGCACGTCGTCGACCATGCTGCGCAGCTCGTCGGGTCCTGGCGGGTCGGCCACCCCGGCCACGACCCGCGCCACGTCGACCCGACGGTGGCCGGCGTCGTACTCGCCCGCCACCCGCTCCGGGTCGGCGTACACCCACGAGCGCAGCAGGAACAGCCGCCACAGGCTGCCGGCCAGCGTGTCGGAGGGCGCACCCGACCAGACCTCGGCGAGGGTCTCGAGGCCCTCGCTCTCGGCGAGGTGGACGATCCGCTCGGCGAGCTCAGGGTCGTCGGAGTCACGGGCACCGCGGACCAGGATCGTCGCGGCCAGGTCCCCGGCCTCACGCACCTGGGCCGGGTCGGCACCGCCGACGATCTCGTCGAAGAAGCCGTCGCCCGGCGTCATCGGGCGGTGGTGGATGCGGCCGGTCACCGAACCAGCCTAGACACGCTGTCAGGCGGAGGTGCCCATCACCTTGCGGATCCGCTGGTCGCTGACCTTCTCCCGCGTGCCGAGCTGCTGGGCGAAGAGCGAGACGCGGTACTCCTCGAGCAGCCAGCGGGACTCGCGCAGGTGCTGCGGCACCGGTTGGCCCTCGGGGAGCGCGGCGACGGCGTGCAGCCACGCGTCCTGCAGGCCGGAGAGCTGGTCCTGGAGCTGGCGGTCGCGCGGCACGTCGCCGTCGAGGCGCTCGCGCCGCTGGGTGACGGCGGCGAGGTAGCGCGGGTAGTCGCGCAGCCGCGAGACGCCGGCCGCGCCGACGAAGCCCGGCTCCATCAGCCGGGCGACCTGGGCGCGCATGTCGGTCATCGCCGGCAGCGTCATCAGGTCGGCGCGCCCGGAGATGGCGCGGTCGGTCGTGCGCCACGCCTCGAGCACCCGCATCACGTCGTGCACGGCGATGCTCATGCCCTCGGCGACCGCGGTGCGCGCAGCCGCCACCACGACGTCGTACGCCGTCTCGTCCCGCACCGTCGGCCGCGCGTCGACCACCTCGCCGACGATCGCGGCGCGCACGTCGGCGAGCAGGTCGCCGACGCTGGGGTACGGCGACCCGACGAGCGCGAGCTTGGCCCGTTGGTCGAGGCCGGCGGCGGCGAGCACGTCGTCGACCGGGTCGGGCGGGCCGAGCGCGAGCAGCACGAGACGTCGTACGCCCAGCCGGTGGTGTGCGGCGGCGACCTCCGCGGTGGCGAGCACCTGCAGCCCGACGGTTCCGCCCTCGTCGACCAGCGCCGGGAAGCCGCGCACCTCGTGACCGGCCCGGCGCTGGACGAAGGACTCGTCGATCGCGCCGAAGGTCCACGTGGTCTGGCCGGTCGCCGTCACGCCGGAGTCGGACGCGACGTCGGCCATCGCCTGCTCGAAGGTCGGGCGCAGCGGCTCCTTGAGCGCGTCGAGGTCCTTGCCGCGGCCGGCCACGCCGCCCTCCTCGGTCACCACGCGGTAGGTCGGCTGCAGGTGCGTCGGGACCTTCGACCAGTCCCAGTCCTCGCGGGCGATGACCAGGCTGCGCGTGCTGCGGGCGAATCGCTCGAGGGCGTCGAGCAGCGGCTCGGCGCCGGGAGGCGTGGCGGCGAGGAACTCGCGGGCGGTGTTGGGGGCGGGCACCATCGCGACGCGGAGGCTCTTCGGCAGGGAGCGGATCAGCTCGGTGACCAGCTCCTCGCGCAGGCCGGGCACGATCCAGGAGAAGTCGTCGGCGTCGATGCGGTTGAGGGTCGCGACCGGCACGTCGATGGTGAGGCCGTCGTCCTCCGAGCCCGGCTCGAAGTGATAGCTGATCGGGAAGGTCAGTCCGGCCTCGTCGCTGTCGTGCCACTGCGTCGGGAAGTCGTGGGCGCGCACCTCGGCGGCGGTGTCGTGGGTCAGCATCTCCGGGTCGAAGGTCAGCAGGTCGGGGCGCTTCTGCCGGGCCCGCTTCCACCACTGGTCGAAGTGCTGCCCGCTCACCACGTCGGCGCCGACGCGACCGTCGTAGAACTCGAACAGCGTCTCCTCGTCGACCACGATGTCGCGGCGCCGGGCGCGGTGCTCGAGCTCCTCAGCCTCCTCCAGCAGGCGCGCGTTCTCGGCGAGGAACCGGTGGCGCGAGTCCCACTCGCGCTGCACGAGCGCGTGGCGGATGAAGAGCTCACGGGCGAGCGGCGCGTCGATCCGGCCGTACTGCACGAGGCGGTCGGCGACCAGCGGTACGCCGTACAACGTGACCCGCTCGCGCGCCATCACGGCCGCGCGCTTGCGCGACCAGTGCGGCTCCGAGTACGTCCGCTTGACCAGGTGGGAGCCCAGCCGCTCGGCCCACTCGGGGTTGATCGCCGCGTTCTGGCGGGCCCAGAGGCGGGAGGTCTCGACGAGCTCGGCGCTCATCAGGAAGCCGGGGTTGCGGCCCTTCAGCACGCTGCCGGGGAAGACCGCGAAGCGGGCGTTGCGGGCGCCGAGGTACTCCCGCATCGGCCGCCGCTCCCCCGGCTTGCCCTGCTCGCGCTCCTCGAGCGCGCCGATGTGGCTGAGCAGCCCGGACAGCAGGGCCTGGTGGATGCCGTCCTCGTCGGGGAGGTCGGATGGGTGGCCGACCTCGAGCTTCATCTCCTTCGCGACCTGGCGCAGCTGGGACTCGTAGTCCTGCCACTCGCGGATCCGCATGTAGTTGAGGAACTCGCGCTTGCACATCCGGCGGAAGGCGCTCGACGAGAGCTCCTTCTGCTGCTGCTTGATGTGGCGCCAGAGGTTGAGCCAGGTGAGGAAGTCGCTGGACTCGTGCTTGAAGCGCGCGTGGAGCTGGTCGGCCTGCGGGCGCTGCTCCTCCGGCCGCTCGCGCGGGTCCTGGATGGAGAGCGCGGCGGCGATGACCAGGACGTCGCGGACGCACCCGAGGCGCTCCGCTTCCAGGATCATCCGGCCCAGGCGCGGATCGATCGGGAGGCGAGCGAGGCGGCGACCGACATCGGTGAGCCGGACGCCCGGTCGGGACGTCATACGGTCGGGGCGACCGCTTGTCCTGTCCGTATGACGTTGTGGGGCTGCCTCGGTGGTCACCGCTCCGAGCTCCTCGAGGAGGTCGGTGCCGGCCTTGACGTTGCGACGGTCGGGCGGCTCGACGAAGGGGAAGCGGGCGATGTCGCCGAGCTTCAACGACGCCATCTGGAGGATGACGCTGGCCAGGTTGGTCCGCAGGATCTCGGGGTCGGTGAACTCCGGACGCCCCTCGAAGTCCTCCTCGGAGTAGAGCCGGATCGCGATGCCGTCGGAGACGCGCCCGCAACGACCGGAGCGCTGGTTGGCGGAGGCCTGGCTGATCGGCTCGATCGGCAGCCGCTGCACCTTGGTGCGCACGGAGTAGCGGCTGATACGCGCGACGCCCGTGTCGACGACGTACGCGATGCCGGGGACGGTCAGTGAGGTCTCGGCGACGTTGGTGGCCAGCACGACGCGACGCACGGTCGACGGGTGGCTGGAGAAGACCCGGTGCTGGTCGGCGGCGCTGAGGCGGGAGTAGAGGGGGACGATCTCGAGCCGGTCGCTCTTGAGCGCGTCGAACGCGTCGGCGGTGTCGCGGATCTCCCGCTCGCCGGGCAGGAAGACCAGCACGTCGCCCGGGCCCTCGGCGGACAGCTCGCGCACCGCGTCGACGATCGCCTCGGTCTGGTCGCGCTGGACCGGCTCGCCGTCCTCGTCGTCCTCCGACAGCTCGAGCAGGGGGCGGTAGCGGACCTCGACCGGGTACGTACGACCCGAGACCTCGACGACGGGCGCGTCGAAGTGCGCGGCGAAGCGGTCGACGTCGATCGTCGCGCTGGTGATCACCAGCTTGAGGTCGGGCCGACGCGGCAGCAGGCGCTTGAGGTAGCCGAGGAGGAAGTCGATGTTGAGGCTGCGCTCGTGGGCCTCGTCGATGATGATCGTGTCGTACTTGCGGAGGTCGCGGTCGCGCTGGAGCTCGGCGAGCAGGATGCCGTCGGTCATCAGCTTGACCCGGCTGGCCTTCGACGTGCGGTCGGTGAACCGCACCTGGTAGCCGATCACGTCGCCGAGATCGGTGCCGAGCTCCTCGGCGATCCGCTCCGCCACCGAGCGCGCGGCGATCCGGCGCGGCTGGGTGTGCCCGATCAGCTTCCCGCCCTCAGCGGGACCGGCCCCGCGACCGAGCTCGAGGCAGATCTTGGGCAGCTGCGTGGTCTTCCCCGACCCGGTCTCGCCGGCCACGATCACGACCTGGTGGTCGCGGATGGCCGCAGCGATGTCGTCGCGGCGTGCGGAGACCGGGAGCTCGGCGGGATAGGTGATCTTCACAACGGGGGCCATTCTCGCCGACCGTCGCAACAGGTTTCACCCGCGGTCGCCCTGTCGCGATGGATTTCCACTCGTACGAGTGGAAGTTCAGGTCCCGTTGGCCCGGCCCACGCTCAGCACGTGACGGATTTCCACTCGAGGGAGTGGAAATCCATCGCGCGCGACATCAGGACGTGGAGCCCTCGTCCTCCGGCGGCGTGGTCGGTGGGAGCTGACTCGGTACGCCGCGCGGGCCACCGTGCATGCCGCCACGACCCGGACCCCGGTCGTCCGCGTCGCGCTGCTGCATCCAGCCGCCACGGTCCTGCCCGTCGTCGCCGATGGCGTGGACGGCCGCGAAGCCGAGGCCTCCGACGATGATGCCCGCCAGCGCCGACGCGACGAGCGCGGCCAGCCCGTAGGAGCGGTCGCTGCCCTCGGTCCGGCGCAGGCGGCCCAGCCGTTCGCGGAAGCCGCGGCGGGCCACCGGGTCGGTGGTGTGCGCATCGCTCGCCGGCGGCGCCGCCCCCTCGGGGCGTACGGGCTGGGTCTCGTCGTGGGGGCGGGGCGCGTCGTCGGTCATGGCAGGAGCCTGTGCCCGCTGGCTGTGGACGACCTGTGAACACGCTCTGAGGTCACCGTGAGGTGGCCCCCCTACCTGCTGGGCACGCTCTGGGAGTCCGGCATCTCCTGCCACGTGGGGTCGGCGAGCAGTGCGGCCACCCGGTCCAGCGCCACCACCCAGGCGTTGCCGTACGGCTCGAGGAGCACGCGCGAGCGCACCCGGTCGCCGTCGTTCTCGACCCAGACGTAGCCCTTCTCGATGCCCTCCCCGATGTGCTTGAGGGTGACCTCGACACCGTCGATCACCCGCCGCTCGCACCGGGAGAACTCCGCCGGGCAACCCGTGGGTGCCGTGTCGAGGAGCTCGCCCTCCCACGTCAGCTCACCCAGGTCCTCCGGACCGTCGACATAGCTGGCGTGCAACGACGGGCCGAGACCGGACGCCCCGGTCCGGAGGGAGTAGTCGCCGGTGGGCAGGTGGGTCATCGCCATGTCGAGGAGGGCGCCACCCCATCCGGCGGGCTCGTCGCGCTCGCTCGACAGGGACACCCGCTGCAGCAGCCTGTCCACCTCGCTGCGCTCCACCCCCACGCGGTCGGGATCGATCCCCAGCCACACGGTCACGACCGTGCCGTCGGCGCGCTGGTGCGCCCACCCCCACCCGCCGTCATACGTCCCGGTCTCGACCGTGCGGCCGTCGAGCTCGTAGGTCTCGCAGCCCGGGTGGCAGGAGTAGCCCGTCCGCCATGCGGTCTGCTCCCACGTGCGGGCGACGACCACGTCGACCTGGGCGACGCGTTCGCGGCCGGGCACCCTGACCCCCATCGAGGTGGACGCCGTGACCATCATTCCGCTCGGGTCGTAGTCGGGCCTCCTCACCATCATCAGCTCCAGCGGGGCCTCCTCGAGCCCCAGCGCGCTCTCGACGTCGGCCCGGATCCCGGACTCGGACGCGGAGAGGAGCCCGGCCGGGTACTGCTGCGGATCGTCCGCGGTGTCGTAGGGGGCGCGCGTCGTGCCGGAGTTCGCCGGCCCGACGTCGCGCGGCGGGTCGGCGGTGAGCATGTCGGGCACGACGCCCGCACCGACGACGACCACCGCGGCGGCGACCCCCGAGGCGCAGGCGACCGCGATGTGTCGCCGTCGCTGCCGGCGGCGGCCACGGGCGAGGTCGGCAGCGGAGTCGGTCGGTGGCACCGTGACGTCGTCGGCCAGCGCCTGCAGGCGGTCCTCGAGGTCGATCATCTGCGTTCTCCCGCGCTGGGGGCCGGGTCGAGGACCCGGCGGAGATGGTGGATGGCGAGCGAGCTCTGGCTCTTGACGGTGCCGGTGCTGATGCCGAGGTCGCGTGCCGTCTCCTCGACCGACAGGCCCCAGTAGTGGCGCAGCACCACGACCCGACGCTGCCCCTCGGGCAGGCCGCGCAGGGCCGACCAGAGGGCATCGGTCTCCTCGATCCCGAGCGGGACGGCGGCCGGGCCGTCGAGCTGCTCGACCTCCTTCGTCCGCTCGCGACGCCACGGCCGGCGAGTGTCGTCGAGGTGGCTGTTGACCACGATCCGGCGGGTGTAGGCATCGATCCCGTCCATCCGGGACGCCCGGTCCCACGCGCCGTAGAGCTTGGCGAGAGCCACCTGCACGATGTCCTCGGCCCGGTGGGCGTCGCTGCACAGCAGGAAGGCGAGGCGATAGAGCTGCGGGCGCCGCTGCACGACGTACGCCGTGAACTCGGCGTCGCGATCGCCCATCTGCTCGTCCCCCCTCGGTGCCGCCAGTCTCACTTGTCAGACGGACGGCACGACAGATCGGTTGGGAACCTTTCTCTCGTTCGATGTCGAGAACCCGCGCCCCGCTCCGTCCCCGGTGTGGACGCGGCCACAATGGGCCGCACCTGACAAGGAGATCCGAGATGCCGAAGTACCTCATCCTCAAGCACTACCGCGGCAGCGCCCCGGCCACCGTCAACGACGTCCCGATGGACCAGTGGACGCCGGAGGAGGTCGACGCGCACATGACGTTCATGGACGACTTCGGCAAGCGCCTCGAGGCCGAGGGCGAGTTCGTCGACGCCCAGGCGCTGTCGCCGGAGGGCGCGTTCGTCCGCGGCGACGAGCAGGGCCAGCCGATCACCGACGGGCCGTTCGCCGAGACCAAGGACCTCATCGCCGGGTGGTACGTCGTCGACGTCGACGGCTGGGACCGCGCGATCGCGCTGGCCGGGGAGCTGTCGCTCGCGCCGGGCGCGGGCGGCAAGCCGATCCACGAGTGGCTCGAGGTGCGCCCCTTCTACGGCGCGCCCACCGCGACCGGGGACTGACCGGGTCGTGCCCGACCCGTTCGACGAGGCGACGCTGCGGCCGCTGGTCCCGTCGGTCATCGGCGTCCTCGTCCGCCGCGGAGCAGACTTCGCGGCGGCCGAGGACGCCGTGCAGGACGCGCTGGTCGAGGCGGTCAGGACGTGGCCGGAAGACCCGCCGCGCGACCCGAAGGGCTGGCTGGTCACCGTGGCGTGGCGGCGGTTCCTCGACGGCGTACGGTCCGGGGCGGCGCGGCAGCGGCGCGAGGAGGCGGTCGACGCCGAGCCCGGCGCCGGCCCGGTAGGGTCGGCCGACGACACGCTGCGCATCTTCTTCCTCTGCGCGCACCCCGCGCTCACACCGGCGTCCGCCGTCGCGCTGACGTTGCGGGCAGTCGCCGGCCTGACGACGCGGCAGGTGGCCGAGGCCTACCTGGTGCCCGAGGCGACGATGGCGCAGCGGATCAGCCGGGCGAAGCGGACGGTGTCGGGCGAGTCGTTCGACCGTCCCGGTGACCTCGCGACCGTGCGGCGGGTGCTCTACCTGGTCTTCAACGAGGGCTACTCCGGCGACGTCGACCTCGCCGCCGAGGCGATCCGGCTGACGCGCGAGCTGGCGTCCCTCGCGACCGATCCCGAGACGGACGGGCTGCTCGCCCTGATGCTGCTCCACCACGCGCGGCGTCCCGCCCGGTTGCGCGCGGACGGCACGCTCGTGCCGCTCGCCGAGCAGGACCGCGACCTGTGGGACACCGCCCTGGTCGAGGAGGGCGTCGACGTCCTCCAGGCCGCGCTCGCCCGCGAGCGGCGCGGCGAGTTCCAGCTCCAGGCCGCGATCGCCGCCCTGCACGCCGACGCCCCGACGGCGGCGGAGACCGACTGGGTGCAGGTCGTGCAGTGGTACGACGAGCTGCTGGCCCTGACCGGCAGTCCGGTCGTGCGGCTCAACCGGGCGGTGGCGGTGGGTGAGGCCGACGGTGCCCGCGCCGGGCTCGCCGCCCTCGCCGAGGTCGACCCCGCGCTGCCGCGCCACCGGGCCGTGTCGGCGTACCTCCACGAGAAGGAGGGCGACCTCGCCGCAGCCGCACGGCTCTACGCCGAGGCGGCCGCCCTCGCGACCAGTGCGGCCGAGAGGACCCACCTGACCAAGCAGGCTGCCCGACTCAACCGACACTGACCGGGACCGGACAGGTGTCGCACAGGAACTCCACAGGAATCGGCGGCAGGATGCGGGCATGGTCCTTGTTCGCCCCGACGGCTCCCCCGTGCGCGTCCTCGTCGTCGACGACGAGGTCAACATCGCCGAGCTGCTGGCGATGGCGCTGCGCTACGAGGGCTGGGACCTCGCGATGGCCCACACCGGCACCGATGCGGTCTCCACCGCGCGCGACTTCCGGCCCGACGCTGTCGTGCTCGACATCATGCTGCCCGACTTCGACGGTCTCGAGGTGCTGCGCCGGATGCGCGCCGACGGCAGCGACGTACCCGTCCTGTTCCTCACCGCCAAGGACGCCGTCGAGGACCGGATCGCCGGCCTGACCGCAGGCGGCGACGACTACGTCACCAAGCCCTTCTCCCTCGAGGAGGTCGTCGCACGGCTGCGTGGGCTGATCCGGCGCGGGGGCAGCGCCGCCCAGGCCGATGCGGGCAACGTGCTCGTCGTCGGCGACCTGACGCTCGACGAGGACAGCCACGAGGTGCACCGCGCCGGCACCGAGATCGGCCTGACGGCCACCGAGTTCGAGCTGCTGCGCTTCCTGATGCGCAACCCGCGCCGCGTGCTCAGCAAGGCGCAGATCCTCGACCGCGTGTGGCAGTACGACTTCGGCGGGCAGGCCAACGTCGTCGAGCTCTACATCTCCTACCTCCGCAAGAAGATCGACGCCGGCCGCGACCCGATGATCCACACGATGCGCGGCGCGGGCTACGTCCTGAAGCCGGCGCCGTGAGGGTCGCCCTGCCTCGCACGCTGACCGCCCGCCTGGTCGCGGTCGCGGTGCTGCTGGTCGCGGTCGCCGCGCTGCTGATCGCCCTGACGACGACGTTGGCCATGCGCGGCTACCTCTACGGCCAGCTCGACGACGACGTACGCGGTGCGCTGGGACGGTCGTATGCAGCACCGCCGATCAACTTCCGCGTCGAACGCGACGAACCCGACGAGCGCGAGGGCAGGGGCCAACGGGTCGGCACGGTGATGGCGATGTTCTACGCCGACTACGCCGACGGCGACCTGATCGCGGACGGGGGCCGGGGGCCGGCCGACTTCGAGCCCCTGTCCGCCGACGCCCTGGCGATCCTCGAGGACGTGCCCACCGACGGTCGTGTGCACACGGTCGCCCTGCCGGACATGGGCAGCTACCGCGTGATGGCCACGAGCGAGGGAAGTCCGCGCGTGGTCGCCGGGCTGCCGGTCGGCGAGGTGGACGAGACGATCGAGTCCCTGGTGCGGTGGGAGCTGCTCGCCACCCTCCTCGGCGTGGCCGGTGCGGCAGCCGCCGGCCTGTTCGTCGTACGCCGTCAGCTGGCGCCCCTGCGCGAGGTGGCGGGCACCGCCCACCGCGTCGCCGAGCTCCCCCTCGCGTCCGGCGAGATCGACCTGTCCGAGCGGGTGCCCGCGCGCCTCACCGACGAGCGCACCGAGGTCGGCCAGGTCGGCGCGGCGCTCAACGCGATGCTCGACCACGTCGAGGCGTCCCTCGACCAGCGGCACCGCAGCGAGCAGCAGGTGCGCCAGTTCGTCGCCGACGCCTCGCACGAGCTGCGTACGCCCCTGGCGACGATCGCCGGCTACACCGAGCTGGCCCGCAACCGCCCTGAGACGACCCCCACCGCGCTCGCCAAGGTCGAGACCGAGTCGGCACGGATGACCGGGCTCGTCGAGGACCTGCTCCTGCTCGCGCGCCTCGACTCCGGGCGGCCGCTCGAGCGCACCCCGGTCGACCTCTCCCGGCTGCTGCTCGAGGCGGTGAACGACGCCCGCGTGGTCGACCCCGACCACCAGTGGCGGTTGTCCCTGCCCGACGCGCCGCTCACCGTCCCCGGCGACGAGGCGCGGCTGCACCAGGTCGTGACGAACCTCCTGACCAACGCCCGCAAGTACACCCCGGCCGGCAGCACCGTCACGGTGACTGGCACCGCATCCGGCTTCACCGTCCACGACGACGGACCGGGCTTCCCGCCCGACCTGGCCCCTCGCGCCTTCGAGCGCTTCGTCCGCGGTGATGCCGCCCGCACCCGCGCCGGCGGCGCCGGTCTCGGCCTCTCCCTCGTCGAGGCCATCGTCGCCGCCCACGGTGGCGCGGTCTCCCTCGACACCAGCCTGGGCAACACCACCGTCACCGTCAACCTCCCCCGCTGACCTAGGGTCGGGGCATGGAGCCTGGGACCCCGATCCGCGTCGAGATGACGAAGTGGGGCGACCGGCCGCACTGGGAGTTCGACGGCATCCACCTCGGGTCCGACGAGCACGGCGAGTGGCTCGGGTTCCCCGAGCGCACGGTCAACACGCGCCCCGGCCTCGAGCTGGTCTCCCAGGCCGACTGCGTCACGCTGGTGACCCCTGACGGGTGGTACGCCGCCACGTTCCACGCGCCCGGCATCTGGTGCGACCTCTACGTCGACATCGCCACGCCGGCCCGCTGGGACGGCACGGTGCTGCGCGCGGTGGACCTCGACCTCGACGTGATCCGGATGCGCGACCCGCTCCCGGCATCCGTCTACGCCGAGGCGGAGAAGGCGGGCCGGGTGGCGGGCGAGGTGTTCGTCGACGACGAGGACGAGTTCGCCGAGCACCAGGTGGCCTACGGCTATCCCGCCGACGTCGTCGAGCAGGCGCAGGCCAGCTGCGACGCGGTCCTCGCGGACGTGCGCGCCCGGCGGGCGCCGTACGACGGCACGGCCCAGCGCTGGCTCGACCGGCTGGCCGAGCTCAGTCGGCCGACGACCTCCTGAAGGCCCGCCGCTCGGCGCGGGTCATCGCCCGGAACGGACCGACCAGGCGGGGCCCGGCGAGCCGGCCCTCCAACCTGCGCGCCTCGCGCTTCAGCGGCTGGGCGACGTACTCCCCGAGGATCACGCCGGACGCCAGCGCGATCGCGACCGAGATGGCGGTCATCAGCGCGAGGATCCCCTGCGAGACGAAGAAGCCGCCGTCGGCCAGGAAGGTCAGGCCGCGGTAGATCGAGAGGCCCGGCAGGAACGGCACGATCGCCGGCACCGCGACGACCAGCGGCGGCACCCGCACGCGACCGGCGACGGCGTAGGCGACCAGGCCGATGAAGAACGCCGCAGCACCCGCGGCGGCCGCCCGGCCGAAGCCGGCGTACTCCACGCCCTGCGAGATCGCCGCCGCGACCGCGGTGATGAGGCCGACGGGCAGCACGGCCCGGCGCGGGGCGTACGACGCCACGCTGAACGCGGCCGCGGACACCGCCGCGCCGACGAGGATCGTCGGCAGCTCCGAGATGCTGCCGAGCTTGCCGGGGACGAGCTGTTCGAGCCGGAAGCCGAGGCCGTCGGCGATCGAGATGCCGAGCGCCACGCCGGCGATGATGCCCGCCGTGGCCATCATCGCCTCGATGAGGCGCGCGCTGGCGGTGAGGTAGAAGCCGGTGAGCGCGTCCTGCACGGCTCCCATCAGGCCGATGCCGGCGAGCAGCATGATGATGTTGGCGGTGACGGCGAGCGAGGGGTCGACGTCGACGGGTGACGCCGCGACAGCGGCGGCCAGGAGGGTCGCGATCGTGCCGCCGGCGACCTGCAGGTAGAAGAACGGCAGCCGCCGTCGGGCCATCGCCAGCTGCACGCGGTCGATCAGCGCGGCGGAGACCGCGGCGACGACCGAGACGACCACACCACCGCCGAGGAAGACGCCGACGGCGGCGGCCATCACGGACCACGCGACGGTCACCGCCCAGCGCGGGAACGCGTGGCCGAGCGAGACGATCGTCGCCATCCGCGACCGCGCGAGGTAGAGGTCGCACTGGTCGGTGAGGATGTCGCGGACCAGGTGGTCGACCGCGGTCAGGTCCTCGTAGTCGATGTCGCGCTGCTGCACGTGGCGCATCATCAGCGTCGGTACGTCGTCCACGGTCCGCTGGTAGCTCATGGAGAGGGCCGTGAAGGTCACGTCGATCTCGGCCTGGCGCAGGTCGAGGTGGTCGGCGACCGAGCGCATCGTCGCCGTCACGTCGGCGGCACCAGCACCCGAGGACAGGAGCATCTCGCCGATCCGCAGGCAGAGATCCATGGTCAGGTGGACCTCGCGCGCGCGCTCCGCGGCGTCCTCGGCAGCCTGCTCGGCCGCCTCTGCTGCGTCTGGTTCGGGGGCGTCCTGCTGGTCCACGCCAGCCATGGTCGCACCGCCGACGGTCCGCCCGTCAGAGGGGTGATCCGTCCCCGCTGCGCGCTCCCTAGAGTTGAGCCATGCGCATCGACTTCCACGCCTCACCCGAGCCCACGCTCGGCGTGGAGTGGGAGCTGATGCTCGTCGACCGGGTCAGCCGCGACCTCGTCAGCAGCGGCTCCGAGCTGCACGAGCTGGCCGGCGGACGCCTCGACGACCCGAGCCGCCTGCACAAGGAGCTGCTGCGCAACACGGTCGAGATCGTGACCGGGATCTGCGACACCGTCGGCGAGGCGGTGACCGACCTCCGCGACACCCTCGCGGTCGTCGCTCCCGCGGCCCGCGAGCTCGGGGTCGACCTGATGGGCGCCGGCTCGCACCCGTTCGCCGACTGGTCCCACCAGCAGCTGACCGACGGCCACCGCTACGCCGAGCTCATCAACCGCACCCAGTGGTGGGGTCGCCAGATGCTGATCTGGGGCGTCCACGTGCACGTCGGCATGCCCGAGCGTGACCGGGTGATGCCGGTCCTGGCGTCGATGCTGACGACGTACCCCCATCTCCTCGCCCTCTCGGCCAGCTCGCCGATCTGGGCGGGCCAGGACACCGGCTACGCCTCCAACCGGGCGCTGATGTTCCAGCAGCTCCCGACCGCCGGGTTGCCGTTCACCTTCGACACCTGGGCCGAGTTCGAGAAGTGCATCGACGACCAGACCACGACCGGGATCATCGACTCGATGGCCGACGTGCGCTGGGACCTGCGGCCCGCGCCGCACCTCGGCACCCTCGAGCACCGGGTCTGTGACGGGATGTCCGACCTCGGTGAGATCGCCGCCCTCACTGCGCTCGTCCACTGCCTCGTCGTCGACCTCGACACCCGGCTCGCCGCCGGTGAGGCGCTCCCGACGATGCCGCCGTGGCAGGTGCAGGAGAACAAGTGGCGCGCCGCGCGCTACGGCCTCGACGCCATCGTCATCCTCGACGACCGCAACCGAGAGCGGCTTGTGACCGATGACCTCGACGACCTGCTCGAGCGGCTCACGCCGGTGGCCCGGAGGCTCGGGTGCGAGGCCGAGCTGCGCACCGTCTCCGACATCCCGACGCGCGGTGCGTCCTACCAGCGCCAGCGCGCTGTCGCACACGAGTCGGGAGGCGACCTGGTCGCGGTGGTCGACGCACTGGTCGCCGAGCTCGACCACTCGCTCCACGTCTGAGACGTCCACCTCCCTCCCTTGTGGCAGTCGTCACGGGGCGAGAGGATGCCCGGACGCCCTCACCCGGGGGGAAGTGGCGGAGGAGAACCAGTGGTCAACCCGATCGACCCGACTGCGACGGGCTTCCTGCTCGCCGAGAACCGCAACATGCCGATGCACGTCGGTGGGCTCCAGCTCTTCGAGAAGCCCGAGGGTGCGGGTCGCAACTACGTCCGCGAGATGTACGAGCAGATGCGCGACGTCGAGGAGATCGCCCCGCTCTTCCTCAAGCACCCGCACCGCTCCGCGCGCACGGCCGGCCAGCTGGTGTGGCAGCCCGACGAGCAGTTCGACATCGAGCACCACGTCCGCCACAGCGCACTGCCCAAGCCCGGCCGGATCCGCGAGCTGCTCGAGCTCTGCTCGCGCCTGCACAGCACCCGGCTCGCCTGGGAACGACCGCTCTGGGAGGCCACCGTCATCGAGGGCCTGCGCGACAACCGCGTCGCGATGTACACCAAGACCCACCACGCCCTCGTCGACGGCGTCTCGGCGATGCGGCTGCTCGCCAGCGTGCTCTCGACCGACCCCGACGAGCGCAACATGCCCGCCCCGTGGGCGATGCGCCCGCGGGCGCCGCGGGAGGAGCCGCCGTCCGACGGCGGTGCCTCGCTGTCCGACGTCTCGGCCGCCACGGTGCGTACGGCGCTCGCGCTGGCGTCCGAGGCCGCCGGGATGCCCGGCGCGCTGATCCGCACCCTCAACAAGTCGGTGCGCAACGAGACGTCCGCGCTCTCGCTCTACGCACCGCGCACGATCCTCAACCAGAACATCACCGGTTCGCGCCGCTTCGCCGCGCAGGACTGGCCCATCGAGCGCTTGCGCGGCGTCGGCAAGGCCACCGGCACCACGATCAACGACGTCGTGCTGGCGATGGTGAGCGGCGCGATGCGCACCTACCTCGCCGAGCTCGACGCGCTGCCCGACACCACGCTCGTCTCGATGGTCCCGGTGGGCCTCAACGCCAAGCAGTCGGGCCTCGCGTCCGCCGAGGGCGGCAACGCCGTCGGGGCGGTCATGGTGCAGCTCGGCACCCACCTGCCCGACCCAGCGCAGCGCCTGTCCGCGATCAACCGCTCGATGAAGGACGGCAAGGAGGTCCTCTCCTCGATGACCCCCGCGCAGATCCTCGCGATGAGCGCCCTCGGCCAGGCGCCGGCCATCCTCGGTCCGGCCCTGCGGATGTCGGGCGTCGTGCGGCCGCCGTACAACCTCATCGTCAGCAACGTCCCCGGCCCGCGCACAACGCACTACTGGAACGGCGCGAAGCTCACCGGCACCTATCCCCTGTCGATCCCGATCAACGGGATGGCGCTCAACATCACCTGCACCTCCTATGACGGCAAGATGTGCTTCGGCCTCACCGGCTGCCGTCGCACCGTCCCGCACCTCCAGGTGCTGCTGCAGTACCTCGACGACGAGCTCAGGGCGCTGGAGCAGGCTGCCGGCCTCTCCTAGGTGGTCGAGTAGCCCGCGAGCGCCAGCCATTCGCTGGTTGAGGTGCGAGGAGCGCTAGCGACGAGCCTCGAAACCGACTAGCAGAGGCAGCGTGCCGTAGTTTCGAGGCTCGCTGCGCTCGCACGTCAACCACCGAGGAGACGTGGTCAGACCTCAGTCCTCGAGGGGTCGCGGCTTGCCACCACGCCTGGACGACAGCTCGGGCAACAGCTCGAAGTCGCCTCTGATCAACGCCTCGCGCTTCTTACGTCCCCAACCCTGGATCTGCTTCTCGAGCGAGAAGGCCAGGCCGACGTTCTCGACCTCGGCCTGCCACACGAGCGTGACCGGCCTGCGGGTGCGGGTGTACGCGCTTCCGTCCTTGTCGGAATTGTGCTGGAACAACCTCAGCTCGAGGCTGCGTGTGCTCCCGACGTAGTACGACCCGTCCGAGCAGCGAAGCATGTAGACGAAGGGCATGGCCTCATCGTGGTCCGCTGCGGGGCGACCTGCGAGAGGGTCGGCGGCGTCTGTGGATGACTGGGTTTCGAGGCTCGCTGCGCTCGCACCTCAACCACCGAGAGGTTCCTCCAGCCCCCCGCCGACCTGCGCCGCGACGGCCGACAGACGGGCGCGGGTGATGTCGGCGACCGTGGCGAGGCCGGCGAGGTGGGCGTTGGAGCCCACCCGGGTCGGCTCGGTTGAGTTGATGCTGATGCAGCGGCGGCTGCCGCCGTCGGCGACGTTGGCGAGGGCGACCGCGTGGCCGGTGGTGCCGCTGCCGGCGAACGGATCGAGCACGACCGCGTCGCTGGGCACCGTGGAGAGGATGCGGCGGACCAGCCCGGTCGGCTTCGGTGACTCGAAGACGTGCCCGACGAGTGCCTTGAGCTCGGCGACGGCGGTGTCGGTCGAGCCGATCTCCTCGGCCAGCCAGATGGTCCGCAGCTTCTTGCGGCGTCCGCCCTCGCGCTCGAGCCAGTCGCGCTGGAAGATGTCGGCCCGCTCGCCCGTGCGTCCCCGGATGACCCGGCACTCGAGGTCGTCGGGCTGCTCGTCGACCTTCGGCCTCGACCACCGCCAGACCGCCGGACGGCCGTCGCCGAAGACCGGCGTCAGCGCGCGGCTGCCGTCGAACGGCGTGGTCGCGACGCGGCCGGACACCGGGTCGCCGTAGAGCTCGAAGTGCAGCGTCGGCGCGGTGATCGGGTTGAACTTCTTGTTGGTGTTGCGCAGCGGCAGGTAGCGGAAGCGCCGCCCGTCCGGCGCGGTCAGCGGGAAGTCGCCCTCGTCGACGGCCTCGGTCGAGCTGCCCTCGACGACGCACGACGGGAGGTGTCGGGCGTACGCCAGCACGTACTCGTGGCTCGTCGCGAACCCGCGGCCGAGCTGGCGCCCCTTCGGGTTGAGGTTGACCACGATCTGCGCGAGGAAGTTCGCCTCGCCGAAGACCTCGTCCATCAGCAGCCGCAGGTGGGCCGCCTCGTTGTCGTCGATGCTCACGAAGATGGCGCCGTGCGGCGCAAGCACCTCGCGGACCGCCACCAGCCGCGGCCGCATCATGGCCGTCCAGGCCGCGTGGTCGCGGAAGCGGTCGGCGTACGCGAAGTCGTTGCCGGTGTTGTAGGGCGGATCGGTGTAGACGAGGTCGACCGAGCCGGGCGCGAGCCGCGGCAGGACGTCGAGGTTGTCGCCGGCGTGGAAGGTGTTCCAGGGCTCGGCGGGCATGTCGGCAGCCTAGGGCGGCGGAGACGGCCGGCGACGATCGCTGACCCCAATTTTCACACCAGTCCCACAGTGTCCTTTACTCTGGAACGCGTGCCTCTCCTTCCTCGCCGCCCTGCCCTGACGTTCGCGACCGCCGGCGTGCTCGTCGCGGGCCTCGCCATCGGCTCGGGTGTCGGCCCCTCGGTCGCGACCGACCGCGACGGCGCCTCGGCCCGCGAGGGCTTCGGCTCGACGAGCAGCAACGGCTACCGCGGGCGCAACCAGACCTCGGACGGCAAGCCGGGCGTCGTCGTCGGCCCGCCGGTCAACCTCCGCGGGCGCGCCGCGGTGGTCGCCAACGAGACGGCGTACGAGATCGCGCCCGGCGTCACGCTGCGCGAGTGGGACCAGGTCGACGGCCGCCAGCCGGTCGGCCAGGTGAAGATCAACCTGGTGACCGTCAACCTCGACGCCCCCAACCTCAGCTTCGGGCCGCTGACGCCCAGCTTCGTCACCACCCGTCGCACCGTCAGCCAGCTCGGCCGGTGGGGCAACGCGCTGACCGCCGTCAACGGCGACTTCTTCGACATCGGCCGCACCGACGCGCCGATGGGCGTGACCGTCGACCCGGCCGAGGGGATCCTCACCGGGTCGCGCGACGGCTGGATCCCGGGCGTGAACTCGACCCTGTGGTTCGACTCGTCGGGCCCGCACGTCAGCCCGCTCAGCATCCAGTACCGGATCCGCCAGAAGCCCGGCCTGATCGTCAACGGCTTCAACCACCCGCGCATCCCGAAGGGCCGGGTCGGCATCTTCACCCACGAGTTCAACCGCACCAAGGGCTACCTGGTGACCGACGGCAAGAAGCGCGCCCGCGAGATCGTGCTCCGCAAGAACCGCGTCGTGTCCAACAAGCCGACGCTGTCCAACGGCCTCAAGATCCGCTCGAAGGACCGCGTGATCATCGGCGCCGGCCGCGCCGCGGCCGAGCTCAAGTCGCTGAAGAAGGGCCAGAAGGTCACCCTCGCCAAGCGGGTCGAGGGCGGCCGCCCCACGGCCGCGATCAGCGGCGACCGGCCGCTGATCGTCAACGGCGTGAAGACCGTCATCAACAACACGATCGCCCACCCCCGCACCGCGGTCGGCATCGACATCGACAACCGGCGCCTCTACATCCTCGTGGTCGACGGCCGCTCGGCGACCAGCCGTGGCTACACGATGGTCGAGCTCGCCGACTTCATGACCGCGCTCGGCGTCGAGAACGCCATCAACCTCGACGGCGGCGGGTCGTCGGCGATGTACACCCGCAACGGCACCGGCGCGATGGGCGTGGTCAACGAGCCGTCCGACGGCGGGGAGCGCAAGGTCGCCAACGGCTTCGGACTGATGTACGCCGGTGAGCTGCCGCCGGTCGTGAACCTGGTCCCGGTCCCCACGCCGACCCCGACGCCCACGCCCACGGTGCCGCCCACCACTGCTCCCCCGACGACGCCGCCGCCGACCTGACCGGCCGGCACCTCCCAGCGACCGGGGCCCCTCAGGCGTCCGGGACGGTAAAGACGACCACGTAGGTCATCGGCGCCAGGCACTGGATGCTGCTCCTGGGCAGCTTCGGCACGACCTCGAAACCAGCCTCCCCGGCGTCGATCGCGACGGAGCGCGGCGCCTCGCAGCCCACCGCCACCGTCGCGGCGTAGGGCGTCGCGTCGGGAGCCAGTCCGGCCTCGGCGCCGATCGCGGCACCGAGCGGTCCCTCGAAGGACGGGTCGAACTGGCCGGCGAAGTCGTTGACCGCCTGGTCTGTGTCGAGGACGAAGGCGAGCGTCGAGGCGGACCCGCCGACCTCGGTCGCGTGGACCATCGTCGCCTGCGTGACGCCGGCGGAGCCGATGACCTCGATCGTCTCGGCCGTTCCCGGGTCGGGAGCCGGCTCGCTCGGGGAGGGGGTCGAGGCGTCCTCCGTCGGGCTGGGCGTGCTGCTCGACGCGTCCGGGTCGGTCGCGGTGTCGCCGCCGTCGTCGCCCGTGCACGCGACGAGGCCGAAGGAGAGGGCGAGGGCGAGTGCAGCCACAGGGCTGGTCCTCGCGGCGGTGGTCCGGGTGGTCGTCCGAGTAGTCATGGTGGTCCGACGATAGCCACGCCGACTCCGCTCCCCCGTCAGGCGCGTCGCTCGGGCACGTGGTGGGCCGACCCTCGCGTCTGGCAGGCTGCGCGCATGAGCGAGGACGAGGCCGAGGGCAGGGCCGGGACGGAGCCGGTGCGCCAGGCCGTACGCGCCTATGCCGCGCGCCAGCCGCAGCTCGCCTCCGCCACCCGGGCCTACGTCGAGCTCATCCAGGTGCTCCTCGACGACGCCGGCATCGACTACCTCAGCGTCACGGGGCGTACGAAGAGCGTCGCGTCGTTCGCCGAGAAGGCCAACCGGACCGCGGGCGGCGTACCCCTCTTCCCCGACCCGCTCGAGCAGATCACCGACCTCATCGGCGTGCGCGTGATCACCTACGTCCACAGCGACGTGGCGGCGGTCGCGGAGGTCCTCGACGACGAGCTCGCCATCCTCGACGACCGCGACCTCGGCGAGGAGACCGCGCGCTCGGGTCGCTTCGGCTACGCCAGCCGGCACCTGCTGGTCGAGACCCTCCCCGGTGCCGGGCTCCCGACGCTCGAGGGACACCGGGCCAGCGTCCAGGTGCGGACCGTGCTGCAGCACGCGTGGGCGGAGTTCGAGCACGACATCCGCTACAAGGGCAACGTCCCCGAGGACGCAGCGCCCGACCTCGACCGTCGCTTCACCCTGGCCGCCGGCCTGATCGAGCTCGCCGACCGCGAGTTCGCGACCATCCGCGAGCGGATCCAGGCGGCGGCACCCGGCAGCGCGACCGACGCGGAGGGCGGGCAGATCGCCGGCCAGGACCTCGCGACGTTCCTCGCCGGCCACTACAGCGACGCCGGCTGGTCGCACACCGACCACTACGACTGGATCGCCGGGCTGCTGACCGAGCTCGGCATCGACACGATCGACGACCTCGCCGACCTGCTCACCTCCGTCGACGCCGACGCGGTGATCCGCCGGATGGGCTACCGCTACCCCGCCGGGGCCGTACGCCGCCTCGACGACGCGTTGCTCGCGATCTTCGGCGAGCAGTACGTCACGCTCGAGGGCAACAGCCATCGCGTACCCCTCCTGCGCGCGCGGCTGGAGAAGCTGACCACGCCTGAGAACTGAGAAGTCGGTTCAGGATCGGCCCCTAGGGTTGGCCGTGTGAACAGGCCATCGTGGACGACCGTCGCCCCCCTCCTCGCCCTCGTGGCGCTGGTGCCCGCCTGGTTCCTGCACCCCGAGAGCGCCGTCGTGCTCGGCGCGCTCGCGCTCCTGCTGGTCGGTGCCGTCCTGGCGGCCGTCCACCACGCCGAGGTCGTCGCCCACCGCGTGGGTGAGCCCTACGGCTCGCTCCTCCTCGCCGTCGCCGTCACGATCATCGAGGTCGGCCTGATCGTGACCCTGATGATCACCGCGGACAAGGACGCCTCGGGCCTGGCCCGCGACACGGTGTTCGCCGCGGTGATGATCACCGTCAACGGCATCGTCGGGATCTCGCTGCTGGTCGGCGCGCTCAAGCACCACCTGGCCGTGTTCAACCCCGAGGGCACGGGCGCCGCGCTGGCAACGGTCATCTCGCTGGCCGTGCTCTGCCTGGTGATCCCGTCCGTGACGACCTCGGAGCCGGGCCCGGAGTTCACCGGCGCCCAGCTGGCGTTCGCCGCGATCGCGTCGCTGGCGCTCTACGGCATGTTCGTCTTCACCCAGACGATCCGGCACCGCGACTTCTTCCTGCCGGTGACCCACGGGCAGCACTCGCCGGTGGTGACCTCGGTCGGCGGAGGGGACTCGTTCGAGCACGAGCCGGTCGACCTCGACGAGGACGGCCACGCTGACCCGCCCACCAACCGCGCGGCCTACGCCAGCCTCGGCCTGCTGGTCGTCTCGCTGGTGGCCGTGGTCGGCCTGGCCAAGATCGAGTCGCCCGCCATCGAGTCGGGCGTGGCGGCGCTGGGCTTCCCGCCTGCGGTCGTCGGCGTCATCATCGCCCTGCTCGTCCTCGCGCCCGAGACGATCGCGGCCGTCCGGGCCGCGGCCCGCAACCGGGTGCAGGTCAGCCTCAACCTGGCCATGGGTTCGGCGATGGCCTCCATCGGCCTCACCATCCCGGCGATCGCGATCGCGAGCATCTGGCTCGACGGTCCGCTCAAGCTGGGGCTCAACCAGCTGCAGACCGTGCTGCTGCTCCTCACCTCCGCGGTGGCGATCCTGACCGTGGTCCCGGGACGGGCCAAGCCGCTCCAGGGCGGCGTGCACCTGGTGCTGCTGGCGGCGTTCCTCTTCCTGACCATCGCGCCCTAGCCACCTGCGGACGCAGCACGACCCGGCAGGAAGACCTGCCGGGTCGTGGCGCTGTGGATCAGCCGAAGTACTTGTCGAAGATCTTGTCGTAGGTGCCGTCCTCGCGGAGTTCCGCGAGGGTGCTGTTGATGGTGCGCAGCAGCGGGATGTTGCCGTCCTTCTTCACCGCCATGCCGTACTGCTCACCGGTGTCGAACTCGCGGGCGAGCTTGAGCTTGCCGTTGGACGCCACGAACTCGCTCGAGACGGTGTTGTCGAGCATCGCCGCGTCGATCTCGCTGGCGTCGAGCGCTGCCTGGAGGCCGGCTGCGTCGTCGTACGCCGTCACCTGGGCGGTGGCCGGCGCAAAGTCGCTCATGAAGGTCTCGCCGGTGGTGTCCTTCTGGACGCCGACCCGCGCACCTGCGAGCTCCGTCAGCTGGTCGAGGCCCGAGCCACGCGGCGTGATGAGCGCCTGCTTGGCGTCGAAGTAGGGGCTGGAGAAGTCGAGCACGCGAGCCCGCTCTCCGGTGATCGTCATCGCCGAGACCGCGACGTCGCAGACCTCGGTGTTGAGCGACGTGCCCGAGGTGATGTCGTCGAACGGGACGTCGATGACGTCGAGGTCGACCTTCAGCTCGTCGGCGACCTGCTTGGCCAGGTCGACGTCGAAGCCGACGAGCTTGCCCTTCTCCTCGTAGACGAAGGGGGCGTAGGGGCTGTCCGTGCAGACGGTGAGCGCGCCCTTGAAGACCAGCGAGACCTCGGTGAGGCTCTCGGCGGAGCTTCCGCTGGCGGCGCCACCGCAGGCGCTGAGGGTGGCCATCAGGGCCACGGAGGACAGCGCTGCCGCGGCAACGCGCAGGGTGCTGGGACGTCGATTCAGTCGGGTCATGGTGTCAGTTCGCATTCGCGGTGAGCGACTCGCGCAGTCGCGTGAGGGCGTATTCGGTGATCTTCACGAGCGCACCCTTGGCCTGCTCGCGGTCGCGGGCGTCGAGGCTGATGATCGGGACCTCGGCCGGCAGGGCCAGCGCCGCGGCGATCTCCTCGGCGGGGTAGCGCGGCACGCCGTCGAACTCGTTGACGGCGACGATGAACGGGATGCCCTTGGACTCGAAGTAGTCCAGCGGCGAGAAGGACTCGTCGAGGCGGGCCACGTCGACCAGCACGATGGCGCCGATGGCGCCGCGGCACAGGTCGTCCCACATGAACCAGAAGCGGCGCTGCCCGGGCGTGCCGAAGAGGTAGAGGACCAGGTCCTCGGCCAGGGTGAGGCGGCCGAAGTCCATGGCGACCGTGGTGGTGGCCTTGGTGGGCACGGCGGCGAGATCGTCGACGCCCTCGGACTCGTTGGTGACGAGTGCCTCGGTGCGCAGCGGGTCGATCTCGGAGACGGCGCCGACCAGCGTCGACTTGCCGACGCCGAAGCCGCCGGCAATGACGATCTTCGTCGACGCAGCCGCTCGCTGAGCCTTAGTAGTTTCGAAGTCCACGGAGGGTCCTTTCGATGAGCTCGAGTCGCTCATCTGTCGACGTGTTGTCGGTGATGGTGGCCTGGATGCGGATCAGGCCCTGCTCGATCAGGTCACCCAGCAGCACCCGGGTGACGCCGATCGGCATCTTGGTCAGTGCCGACACCTCGGCGACGGAACGGCGGTCGCAGACCTCGAGAACCTGCGCGGCGGGATAGCTGAGGACGGGCGCCTCGACACCAGGCTGGAGACGAAGGGTCGCCTCCATGGCCAGCTCGACCTTGGTGGCCGTGCGACCTGCGGTGATGGTGTAGGAGCGGATGAGGCGGGGTCGGTAGACCTCTTCCTCGGGCTCGTGTGGCGGCGTCATGTCACTGAGCCGGCTCAGCCGCCCGTACCGACGCGGGCCTGGGCCTCGACGGTACGTCCCACACGGTCCACCAGCAGGGCCATCTCGTAGCCCACCTGGCCGATGTCGGCCTCCTCCGTGGTGAGCACGGTGAGGTTCGACCCGTCACCGACGCTCATCAGCATGAGGAAGCCCATCTCCATCTCGACGATGGTCTGCATCACCGAGCCGCCCTCGAAGAGGCGTGCGGCTCCGACGGCGAGGCTGGCCAGGCCGGAGGAGACAGCGGCGACCTGCTCGGCCCGCTCACCAGGGATGCTGGTGCTCGAGGCCATCAGGAGGCCGTCGGCGGAGACCAGGATGGCGTGCGCTGCGTCGGGTACGTCGTCGACGAAGCGCGACATCACCCAGTCGAGGTCGCGCTCGTCACCAGCAGTGCTCATGCCGGTGGCCTGTGCGGCGGATTCGTGCGTCATGCGGGGCCTGCTTCCGTGTGCTGAGTGGTTTGAGCTGCCTGTCGACCGCGGGAGACACCCGCGGTGTGTGCCTGGAGACGGCGGCGGATCGCCTCGGGATCACGCGTCCGAGCCGAAGTGGGCGGAGTCACGCTACCGGGCACGAGGCGCTCGCCCGGGGCACGACGCGGGAGTCCGGTGACAGTCGATGCCACGGCCGCCGGCTCGGCGACCGGAGCGGCCTCGACCACGTTCTGCGCGGCGATCTCCCAGCCACGGTCGACCTCCGTCTCGTGGATCTCGTCGGCGTTCCCCGTGAGGAACCCCGAGCGCATCGACTTGAAGATCGGCGAGTCACCGCCGGACCGGGCCGGTGCGTGGCCGTTCAACGAGTGACCGTTGAGCGAGTGGTCCGCCAGGGCGACCGGCTCGACGACCTGCTCCTCCGCGGCAGGCTCCTCGACCGGCTCCTCGGGAGCTTCCTCGGCGACCGTCTCCGCGACGGGCTCCTCGGGCACCTCGACGGGCAGTGCTTCGACGGGCTCCTCGGCGTGGGCGACGTGGTCGTCCCGCTCGGGACGGTGAGCACCGAGGCCCAGCGGGTCGTCGGCGTCGACGCGTACGTCGTCGTGGTGCTCGGCGTGCTCGGCGACCGGCTCCTCGACGGGCTCGGCGACGTCCTCGACCTGCTCGTCGCCCTGCTCGTCGACCTGGTCCTCGGAGTCGGCCTCGTCGAAGGTGCCGGCGGGCAGCGGGTCGGAGAGTGGGTCGTGCGCCCGGGCGGGCTCGACGACCGGCTCGTCCTCGACGACCTCGTCGACGACAGGCTCCTCGGTGGGCTCCTCGGTAGCTGCCTCGTGGGCGATCGTGCCGTCGACGACCGTGTCATCGACGACCGTGTCATCGACGAAGGTGTCGTCGGTCTCCGAGTCCTCGGCGACGGGCTCCTCGACCACGTCCGCCACCGGCTCCTCGACCTGCTCCTCGGCGCGGGCCTGCTCGGCCTGGGCGCGCTGGCGGGAGGCCAGGGCGGTGATCGGGACGACGGAGGCGACCTTCTGGACCCGGCTCGCGGCGGAGTCGTCCGAGCCGGCCGCGGCGGACTCGCCCGCACCGGTCGGCTCCTCGCGCTTGCCGAAGAGCGGGCCGGTGGCACCGGACGTCTCGGGCGGCAGGAAGGCCTCCGCACCCGTGCGCGGCATGTTGGCCCCGGGCTCGCGGCGCGGCAGCAGGCTGTCGAGCGACGGGCGCTCCGCAGCGGCAGGCGCGACGTCGGCCGGCTTCTCCGGCGTCGCCGCCGGGGCGTCCTCCCGGACGACTGCGGGCTCGTCGACCGGTGCAGTGACAGCCACCGTCTCGACCTCGGCGGACTTCTGGGCCTTCGCGGCCTGCTTGGCCTGGGCCTTCTCGACGCGTGCCCGGTTGCGGGCCTCGCGGCGGGACTCCTGCGGGGCGCCGGCCTCGACGGTCTCGACCGTCGTGGTCGCGTCGGTCTCGACGGTGCGCGCGGCCGCACCGGCGGCCGGAGCGGCGACCTGCGGCATGTCGGGCAGGATCGCGGCGGGGAGCACGACGGAGGCCGTCATGCCACCACCCGGGTTGCGGGACAGCGAGGCGTCGATGCCGTGGCGGTCGGCGAGGCGCGAGACCACGAACAGGCCCATCCGGCGAGCCGTGTCGGGCGTCGCCTCGGCGCCGTGCGCGAGGTCGCGGTTGAGCACCTCGAGCTCGGCCGGCGGGACACCGAGGCCGGAGTCGGTGATCGTGATGACCACGCCCTCGTCGGTCTGCTTGGCAGCCAGGCGTACGGGCTCGGTGGGAGGCGAGTAGGTGAGCGCGTTGTCGACCAGCTCGGTGAGCAGGTGGACCACGTCGGCCGCGGCCTCGTCACCCACGCGGGTGTTGAGGTGCGACAGGATCTGCACGCGCTGGTAGTCCTGCACCGCAGAGGTCGCGGCCTGGAGGGCCTCGCCGACGGTGAGGCTGAACTGGCCGGCGGCGCGATTCGGGGCGTCGGCCAGGATCAGCAGCGAGTCAGCCGTACGACGCATGCGCGAGGCCAGGTGGTCCAGGCGGAACAGCGACTCGAGGCGCTTGGGGTCTTCCTCGTCGTGCTCGAGGCGCTCGATCTGGGCCAGCTGCTGGTTGACCAGCGAGGTGGACCGGCGCGAGAGCGTCACGAACATCGCGTTGACCGTCTGGCGGAGCTGGGCCTCACCGGACGCGAGGTGGATCGCCTGGCGGTGGAGGTCGTCGACCGCCCGGGCGACCTGGCCGACCTCCTCGTTGGTGGTGACGTCGATCGTGGTGATCGGCTCCGGCTCCTGGCCGGCGCGGATCCGGGCGACGGCGTCGGGCAGGCGGTGGCGGGCCACCGCGAGGGCACCCTCGCGCACCCGGTTGATCGGGTCGAGGAGGCTGCGGGCGATGTAGAAGGCGATCGCGACGGCCAGGCCGAGGGCTAGGAGGGTCAGCGCGGCACCGATGATCGCGTTGCGCTGGGCGTCCGAGGCGGCCTCGTCGAGCGACGCGGTCACGCCCTCGGTGAGGGTCTTGGTGATCTCGTCGTAGGGCGCGTAGGCGTCCCGGCCGTCGAGGTTTGTCGCGGAGTCGTCGCGGACCTGGCTGGCGTGCCGGGTGTTCTGCAGACGCAGGAGGGCGGTCTGGTCGTCGGCGCCGGCGACGGAGCCCGCGAGACGGTCGATGGCCGCCGCCTCGACGCCGATCTCCGAGAACAGCTCCTGGGAGGTCGACTGCTTGAGGGTGACGGCGAGCAGGCCCTGCTGCAGGGCGAGGGACAGGCGACCGCTCATCAGCTGGGAGAGCTGCTCGAGCCGCGGCTCGGGGGTCTCCTGCGCGGCGTTCACGCTCGTGATGAGCTGCGAGACGCTGGACTCGAGCTGGCGGACGAGGGCGACCCAGGTGGCGGGGCCGAGCGTCTCGGCACCGGTGCCGCGCATCGCCTGGCTGAGGTCGAGCAGCGCGTCGACGTGGGCGGCCTGGAGGTCGTTGAGGTCGGCGGCGTCCTTGGCCTGCGAGAGCGCCTCACCGTTGGTGGCGATGTCGTCGATCGCGTCGATCAGGTCGCCCTGGCTGGCGGCGCTGTCGGTCTGCGCGGCCACCATCGCGGCCTCGGAGGACGTCAGGTAGTCGATCGCGGGCTGGATGATCGTGACCTGCTTGGCGCTCGTGGCGGCCTGGCGGGAGTCGCCGAGGTCGCCGGAGACGCGCAGGCCACCGAGGATGGCGGCGAGCAGCAGCGGGATGGCGAGCGCCATGGCCATCTTGCGGCCCAGCGGCCAGCCGGCGACCGAACTACCCGAGCCCTTCCGGGGCGGGGCTGCATCCTGAGTCATGTGTGCCTCACGTTGTCTGAGCGACTTCGACGACGAAACGTGCTCCGGGAGGCCGAAGCGAGACTCAACCTAAAGACTCCCGCGACATTCCGTGGCGTTTTCGCAGAACTGGGTATGAAGCGGTGTAAAGGGATGTACGACGGCCCGATTGAGCGTGGGATCGGCCCCACGATCACCACAGGTCACAGCCGACCCGGGTCGCGAGTGGCGCGGAGTGACGGGTGGGACTCACCCTCTGTCGGCCCACTGGTCCAGCCCGCTCGTGCCCCGTCGTGCTCTTCCGCACGGCGTCGACTTCGGGCAGGCTCACCCGCCATGACCCTTCATCTCGGGAAGGTCCGGCCGCTCGCGCCCGCCCTTGTCACCTCCCTCGTCCTGTCCCTCGTGCTCGCGTTGGCACTGCTCGTGTCCCCGTCCGGCACGGCGCCGGCGCGCGCGGCCACGCCGCTGACCGTCAGCCAGGCCATCGGCCAGCAGACCGGCGCCACGCAGACCGTCCGCGGCTACGTCGTCGGCCAGCCGACCGCCACCAACACCGTCGTACGCTCCGGCTTCCCCAGCGACTACGCGCTCGCGATCGCCGACTCCGCATCGACGACGAGCACGTCGTCGATGCTCTACGTGCAGATCCCCTCGGCCTTCCGCTCACAGTGGGGCCTGAGGACCAACCCGTCGCTGATGGGCAAACAGATCGACGTGACCGGCGCGCTGTCGGCGTACTTCTCCCACCCGGGCATGACCAGCACGTCGGCCTTCGCGCTCGCCGGCGGCGGCACGCCGACCGAGCCGCCACCCACCAGCGGCACCAGCCCGTGGGACTCCACCTACTACGCCCCGGCCGTCGGCAAGTCCGGCACCGCGCTGCGCACCGCGCTGCACGACATCATCGACGGCCACACCAAGCTGTCGTACGACGAGGTGTGGACCGCGCTGAAGGACACCGACCAGGACCCCAACAACACCGCCAACGTCATCGAGCTCTACACCGGGCGCTCGATCTCCAAGTCGAGCAACGGCGGCAGCACCGGCAACTGGAACCGTGAGCACGTCTGGGCGCAGTCACGCGGCGGCTTCACCACCAGCGCCGGTCCGGGCACCGACCTGCACCACATCCGGCCCGAGGACGTCACCGTCAACAGCGTCCGCGGCAACAAGGACTTCGACAACGGCGGCACCGCGGTCTCCGGCTGCACCGACTGCTGGACCGACAGCAACTCCTTCGAGCCGCGCGACGCGGTCAAGGGCGACGTGGCGCGGATGCTGCTCTACATGGCGATCCGCTACGAGGGCGGCGACGGCTTCAACAACCTCGAGATGAGCTCGACGGTCGGCACGTCCTCCACGCTGATCGGCGACCTCGAGACCCTGCTGGCCTGGAACGCCGCCGACCCGGTCAACACCTTCGAGATGCGGCGCAACGACCGCATCCACGCGCAGTGGCAGGGCAACCGGAACCCGTTCATCGACCACCCCGAGTGGGCGGCCGCGATCTGGAACTGATGCACCAGGAAGGCAGTTCGCGCCAGCGGGCGTCGCGTCCACGCGTGACGAGGCGTCCGGACGGGGCGAACTGCCTTCCTGATGCAGCACTACCCCTGTTCAGTGAGGTCCCGCTGGGTGTAGGCAGGGCACATGACCGCACTCGAGACCGAACAGCTGCTGACCGAGCTCGAGCCGGTGGTCGAGGAGAACCTCAACCGGCACCTCGCGACGGCCGACGAGTGGATGCCGCACGAGTACGTCCCGTGGAGCCTGGGGCGCGACTTCGCCGATCTCGGCGGGGACCCGTGGGAGGTCGCGCAGTCGCAGCTGTCGCCGATCGCGCGGACGGCGCTCGAGGTCAACCTGCTGACCGAGGACAACCTGCCGAGCTATCACCGCGAGATCGACCGGGCGTTCGGGCGCGACAGCGCGTGGGGCACCTGGGTCAACCGGTGGACCGCCGAGGAGGGTCGGCACGCCTTCTGCATCCGCGACTACCTCCTCGTCACCCGCGGCGTCGATCCCGTCGAGCTCGAGCGGGCCCGGATGGAGACGATGGAGACGGGCTACGAGGCCCTCGACAAGTCATTGCTCAACGTGTGCGCCTACGTCTCCTTCCAGGAGCTCGCGACCCGCATCTCGCACCGCAACACCGGCCGCTACACCGAGGAGCCGATCGCCGAGAAGCTGCTGAGCCGGGTCGCCAAGGACGAGAACCTCCACATGATCTTCTACCGCAACATCGTCACCGCGGCCCTCCAGCTCTCGCCGAGCCAGACGATGCGGGCGATCACGGAGGAGGTCGTCGACTTCCAGATGCCCGGCAGCGTCATCCCCGGCTTCTCCCGCAAGGCCGTGCAGATGGCGAAGGCCGGGATCTACGACCTCCGCATCCACCACGACGACATCGTCACCCCGCTGCTGCGGCAGTGGGGCGTGTGGGAGCTCGAGGGTCTCGACGAGGACGGCGAGAAGGCGCGCGACGAGCTGGCCGCAGCGGTCGCGGCCCTCGACGGCGAGGCGACCCGTTTCGTCGAGCGGCGCGCCGAGGCGGATGCGAAGAAGGCTGCGCGCCAGGCCTGAGGCCTCAGGCCTTCTCGACCTCGCTCTGGAGCTTGAGGACGGTGGTGCCGTCCTCCTGCTCGATGACGTACGCCGGGTCGTCGTCGCTGCCGTGCCGGGTGATCTTCTCGCCCTTGGTCGTGCGGGTGACGTCGTCGTGGTGCACCTCGGTGACCTTGCCCTCGGCCCACGACGAGCCCCACTTCCACTTCACGTTGGTGCCGGTGCGGATCGCCATGCCCCCCACGCTGCCACGGCATACGGCACTGCAGATCACCCCTCAGGACCGGACGTGCATCCGCTCGCCCTGCGGGCCGAAAATCGCCAGCACCTCGGCGGGCGTGGGACCGGGGTTGCCGACCCAGTGGGGCGTGCGGGTGTCGAACTCGACCACCTCGCCGGGGCCGAGGGTGAGGTCCTTGGTGCCGAGCACGAGTCGCAGCCGGCCGCTGAGGACGTACAGCCACTCATAGCCCTCGTGGGTGCGGAGCGACGGTGACGGCACGTCGTCGACGGGGATGACCATCTTGTAGGACTGCAGCCCGCCGGGTCGGCGCGTCAGCGAGATGAAGGTGCGCCCGTGGCGGACGACCGGCTTCGAGCGCACCCGCGGGTCGCCGGTCTCGGGGGCGTCGACCAGCTCGTCGAGCGCCACTCGGTGGGCGCGCGCCAGGGGCAGCAGCAGCTCGAGGGTCGGCTTGCGCTGCCCCGACTCCAGCCGCGACAGCGTGCTGACCGAGATGCCGGTCTCCTCGGCGAGGTCGGTGAGCGTGGCCTCGCGCTCGAGCCTGAGCTGGCGGAGGCGAGGGCCGACCCCGCGGAGCACTCCTTCGTCATCCATGCCGCCCAGTTTGTCATTTCAGCAACAATGTTTGTCAAGAGCGCGAAAGGCGGCACATGATCTCCCCATGACTTCTGAGATGACGTACGACGTGGTGGTGGTCGGCGGCGGCGCAGCCGGCCTCAGCGGAGCGATGGCCCTGGGCCGGTCGAAGCGGTCGGTGCTGGTCGTCGACGCCGGCGAGCCGCGCAACGCACCCGCCGACCACGTCCACAACTACCTGGGCCGCGAGGGCGTCAACCCGCTCGAGCTGCTCGCGATCGGCCGTGCCGAGGTGGCGGCGTACGGCGTCGAGGTGCTGGCCGACCGAGTCGTCGGGCTGTCCGGGGAGGTCGACGACTTCCTCGTCACGACCGCCGGCGGGCGCCGCGTCCGGGCGCGGCGCATCCTCGTCACCGGCGGCGTCGTCGACGAGCTGCCCGACGTGCCCGGCCTCGCTGAGCGCTGGGGCGTCGACGTGCTGCACTGCCCCTACTGCCACGGCTGGGAGGTGCGCGACCGGCCGATCGCGGTCCTCGCGACGATGCCGATGTCGGCCCACCACGGGCTGCTCTTCCGCCAGCTGTCCGACGACGTGGTGGTGGTCGTGCACGACGGGGTCGAGATCCCCGAGGAGGAGATGGAGAAGCTCGGCGCGATCGGCGTCCGCTTCGCCCACGGCACGCCACAGGAGGTCGTCACCGATGGCGACGACCTCGTCGGGCTGCGCCTCGCCGACGGCTCGGTCCTCGAGCGGGACGCCATCGTGGTGGCCACGCAGCCGCACGTGCGCGCCGACTACCTCGGCCCGCTCGGCATCGAGCCGACGCCCTTCGAGATGAACGGTGCGGTCTACGGGTCGGTCATCCACGTCGAGCCGAGCGGCGCCACCACGGTCCCCGGCATCTTCGCCGCGGGCAACGCCACCGACATCTCGATGATCCTCATCGCCTCAGCTGCGCACGGCACCCGCGTCGGCGCCTGGATCAACGCCGACATCGCCAACGCCGACGCTGCGACGGCGGTGCGTGAGCGCCGCGACGGGTTCTTCGAGCGACCGGCCTGGGAGGAGCGCTACTCGGGCGACAAGGTGTGGAGCGGTCGCGTCAACGCCCAGCTCGCCGCCGAGGCGCCCGCGCTCGCGCCCGGACGCGCGCTCGACATCGGCTGCGGCGAGGGCGGCGACGCGATCTGGCTGGCCCAGCAGGGATGGCAGGTGACGGCGGTCGACTTCGCCGACGCCGCCCTCGCGCGGACGACGACGCACGCCGAGGAGGCCGGTGTCGGCGACCGCGTCGAGACCCGCCGGGTCGACGTACGCACCTTCGAGCCCGAGGGCGAGACGTGGGACCTCGTCACGTCGCACTTCTTCCACCTGCCCGACGGCGGCATGCCGGACGTCGTACGCCGTCTCGCGTCCGCGGTCGCGCCGGGTGGCACTCTGCTCGTGGTGGGGCACCACCCGGACGACCTGGCGACCGGGCTGCGGCACGGGCACACCACCTTCATGTTCACCGCCGAGGAGCTGCTCCCCGCCGTGCCGGAGGGCTTCGTGGTGGAGGCGTGCGAGGCCCGCCCGCGCACGCAGCTCCACCCGCACACGGGTGAGGAGATCGCGATCGCGGACGCCGTCCTGATGGTGCGACGCGCAGGCTGACGCCGTGGGGCGGTTGGGCATGATGGCGACATGAGCTCTCGGGATGCGTCCGTCGTGCCGCCCACCCGCACCTGGCTGACCCTGGTGCCGTTCCTGGTCGCCGTCGCGGTCGCGGCCGGCGTCGGCGGCGTGGCCGCGGCGGGGTCGCAGGCGACGTACCGCGCACTCGAGCTCCCGCCCTATGCGCCCCCGTCGTGGCTGTTCGGCCCGGTCTGGACGGTGCTCTACCTGATGATCGGCGTCGCCGGCTGGATGCTGTGGCGGGCCGGCGGGTGGGACCGCGTGATGTGGCTGTGGGTGGTGCAGCTCGTGCTCAACCTGCTGTGGACACCGCTCTTCTTCGCCGCCGACCTCTACACGGTCGCACTGGTCGAGATCGTCGCGCTGGCGGCGTCGATCGCGCTGCTGGTCGCGTGGTCGTGGAACCGCTCGCGGGTCGCGGCGTGGTTGCTCGTGCCCTACCTGGCGTGGGTCTGCTTCGCGACGGCGCTGAACGCGGGGATCGTCGTCCTCAACTGAGGTGGAGCCGCAGCAGCACCTGGTCCACGAGCTCGTCGACCGGCAGGGCGATGTCGAGGTCCATCCCGTCCTCGTCGGCATGCAACGACTCGAGGGTGTCGAGCTGCGACTCCAGCAGGCTGGGCGGCATGAAGTGCTCGCGGGCGTTCATCCGCTCGATGAGCAGGTACTTGTCGCCGGTGCAGTGCACGAAGAACGTGCCCTCTCCACCGCGGCGGAGGATGTCGCGATAGGCCCTGCGGAGCGCGCTGCAGGTGATGACCGTCGGCTGACCGGACGCGTCGCGCTCGGCGGTCCACTGCGCCAGGGACTCCAGCCAGCCCCACCGGTCGGCGTCGGTGAGCGGGGTGCCTTCGCTCATCTTCTGCACGTTCTCCGGCGGGTGGAAGTCGTCGCCCTCCGCCATCTCCCAGCCGAGCTTGTCCTGGACGGCACGGGCGACGGTGGACTTCCCCGACCCGGAGACGCCCATGAAGACGAGGTGCAGCGGCGTCCCCACTAGCCGACTGCCCAGATGCCGAGAGCCAGCACGAAGATCGAGAGGCCGAGGGTGGTCTCCATGACGGTCCAGGTCTTGAGAGTGGTCTTCACGTCCATCCCGAAGAACCGGCCGACCAGCCAGAACCCGGAGTCGTTGACGTGCGACAGCACGGTGGCGCCCGCGGCGATCGCGAGCACCAGCGCGACCAGCTGCAGGGACGACGGGTCGGCGTCGGCGACGCCGGCCGAGATGAGCCCGGCGGTCGTCGTCAGCGCGACGGTCGCGGATCCCTGCGCCACGCGGAGGATGGTGGCGATGACGAAGGCAGACACGATCAGCGGCAGCCCGAGGTCCGCCAGCGAGTCGGACAGCGCGGCGCCGATGCCGCTGTAGCGCAGCACGCCGCCGAACATCCCGCCCGCGCCGGTGATCAGGATGATCGCGCAGATCGGGCCGAGCGCGTCGTTGAGCATCGACTCGATCTCACCGCGCGGGTAGCGCTTGATCGCCAGGGTGTACGTCGCCACCAGCAGCGCGATGAGCAGCGCGACCGGCGTCTGGCCGATGAAGATGACGGCGTCGACGAGTCCGCCCTCGGCGGCGATCGACTCGTTCGTGCGCAGCGTCGTCAGCACGGTGTTGGCGCCGATGAGGACGAGGGGCAGCAGGAGGATGCCGAGCACGTGGCCGAAGCCGGGCGGGTTGTCGTGCTCCGCGTCGCGCCCGCCCGTGAGGACCGAGTCGTCGATCGGGACGTGCACCTTGCCGAGCCACGCGGTCGTGACGACGTACACGCCGACGAACCAGGCGACGACCGCCACCACGACGCCGACGAGCAGGGTGAGCCCGATGCTCGCGCCGATCTCGGTGGCGGCGGTGACCGGGCCGGGGTGCGGCGGGACGATCGCGTGCATTGCGGCGAACGCACCGGCGGCCGGCAGGGCGTACATCAGGACGGAACCGCCGAAGCGCTTGGCGACGGCGAAGATGATCGGCAGGAAGACCACGAGGCCGGCGTCGAAGAAGATCGGCAGCCCGAAGAGCAGCGCCGCGACCCCCAGGGCCAGCGGCGCGCGCTTCTCGCCGAAGCGGCTGACGAGGGTGTCCGCGAGCACCTGGGCTCCCCCGGTCACCTCGAGCAGACGGCCGATCATCACGCCGAGCCCGACGAGCAGCGCGACTGTGCCCAGGGTCGAGCCGAAGGCAGCTATCGCGACGGTCGGCACGTCGCCGACCGGCACCCCGGCAGCGATCGCGGTGCCGAAGCTGACGAGCACGAGCGCGATGAACGCGTGCATGCGCAGGGCGATGATCAGGACGAGCAGGACGGCGACGGCGATGGCTGCGATGAGCAGCAACGTGCCGGAGCCGTAGACGGGGTCCATGGTGTCCACGAGAGCAGCCTCCGAGCTGACGGTGGGTGGTCGCTACACCCTAGACGCGATCTCGGACGGCCGGTTCTCCACAGATCCCTCGGGGTGGGTGTTGCTCGGGCCGCCCGACCAGCACGATCGACCCATGATCCTCTCGGGCACGATCACCCTCTCCCCGTCCGACCACGTCGCCACGACCGCCGAGCTGCGGGCGCGGCTCGAGGACCTCGACGCGCGACGCAGGCGCGCGGACCGCTCCATCGAGGCCGTGCTCGGCACCTGGCGCGGCGGTGCCTCCGACTCCTTCCGCGCACGGTGGGAGGAGTGGAGCTCCGCGACCACCCGGGTCGTCGAGGAGCTGGCAGCGGCGGCGCAGGCGCTCGACCTGGCGCGGGCGGACGCGGTGGCCGCCGACGCGTCGTCCGAGCAGCTCACCCGGCGGCTCGCATGACTGCCTACGACGTCGACCTCGACGAGCTCCGCGCCACCCTCGCCGACCTCGCCGCCTGCCAACGCGACCTGGTGGGCATAGCCGTGGAGATCGACCAGGCGCAGTCACGGCTGCAGAGCGGGTGGTCCGGCCGCGCCGCCGACGCCGAGGTGTTGTCGTACGACTCGTGGCGCGACGGCTGCGCCGACATGGTCACCGCACTAGCCGGGCTGCGGGCGATCGTCACTGCAGCGGACGAGTCCTACTCGCGGGCGGCGTCCGCCAACGTCCGGCTCTGGGAGCAGGTCAGCGCGTGACGCCCACGCGTCCGGGTCTCGTGACGGTGGCGTAGACGCCGAACATCGGCTCGCCGGACCTGTTCGTGGGTCGCTGCCGCACGAGGGACTGGAGGATCCTGGCGTCCTTCTCGCCCGTCTCGGGGTGGTGGTCGATCACGGTGCAGCGCGGAACGGGTCCTCCGACCCTCACGGTGGCTCCGCCGAGGTCGATCTCCTGGCCGAGCCAGGTGTCCTCGACCCACGGATCGTCGGTGTCGAGGACGAGGGTGGCCCGGAAGCGAGCCGCCTCCACCCCCATCTCGCCCCCCATCTGGCGGAGCGACGCTGTCGTCACCACGGTGATCGGGTCGCCGAACACGACCGCTGTCCGCGGTGCCCGCGCCAGGCGGACGTCCCTCCCGAGCTGGGCTGTGATCAGCTCAGCGTGCGGGCCGACGGTGAGAGCGAGGTCGACTGCGCGGCCCCAGTAGTCGCAGGTGATGGTCTCGCCGCTGGCGGCCGCCTGGCCCTCGATCCGCTCACCGGTCGGCAGCGTCAGCGCCAGCCCGTCGTCGTCGTACGACTCCGCGACGATGCTCATCAGCGACGGGTGCTGCACCGTCCGGAGCACGCGGCGCCGCTCGACGTCGACGAGGCAGTACGCACGGTCGCCGACGGCTCCCTGCTCGTCGAGGTCGACGTGGTCGAGGTCGAGGTGGCGCATGCCCTTGACGGGCGCGAACCCGACGCTGCGCACCACGCCCTCCATGGGTCGCATGCTGTCACGCCCGGCGTGGGCGGAACTCGATGACGTTCGCCGGCCGCTTCCCGCTCGTCGCCGCACGTGGGCGCGGCGCCAGCGCGCAGCGCTCCGGCACCGCCTGTCCACGCACGACGTTGTCGGCGACGGTGACGAAGTGGGTGGTGCGGTCGCCCGGGCCGCGGCCCACCACCGCTCCGCTGAGCACGTGGTCGAAGCCGAACCCGTCGAACCTCGCACGCCCCTGCGCCTTGGCGCCCGCACGCAGCAGGTGGTCGATGACGAACCGGAGCGTGTCCACCATCCACTTCGCGTCCTCGGCGGTGGTGTCCCACTCGAGGCAGCAGCCGTCGTGGCAGACCTCCCAGCCCATCCGCGCGAACGGCACTGCGTGGTCGCCCCGCCCCGTCGGCGTACCGCGCAGGGTGCGGTCGGAGTCGAGCAGCTCGAGGAGGTAGCCGCGCTCGACCTCGTTGAGGGGAGGCCGGACCTGGATGCAGCCGATGAAGTCGGTCATGCCGGTCTCGTGCCCGGGAGAGGCCGTCGCGGAAACGCGTCCCACGCGATCTGTGGACAAGCCCTCGTCTCTCCACAGATTGCTCCGCCGGGGTCGCGACCGACCTCGGGTCGCGGCAAGGGTGGTCGGTGTGCGGATCAGTGTGGAGTGCGGCGGGTTCACCCGGGCAGCGGACGCCTGTCTGACGGCGAACCAGACCAGCGCCGTGCTCACCTCGTCACTGACGTCCCGCCTCGGGTCGACGGCGGGGATGGCGGGTGACGACGCGACGAGCACCGCCTTCGCGACGGCGTACGACGCCGGGGCGCGCGAGGCCGTCGCGGCGCTCGCCGACCTGACGCACGCCTTCATCGGCGCCGGCCGATTGCTGACGACGACCGGCGCCAACCACGAGGCGGCGGAGTCATCGGCGGGCGGCCTCCAGGTCCTCGGCTACTCCGGCGACGACCTCCACGAGGCGGCGTACGTCCGGGTGCGGCCCGCTTCGCCACCACCGAGCCTCGGTGATCGAGAATTCTCGCTCACCGGCGTCGATGCCTGGATCCTCGACCAGGTCGAGGGCTTCGTCTGGCCCGGCGCCGACGTCGATCGGCTGTGCGCCGCGGCGACCTCGTGGCGCCGAGCAGCGGCGTCGACAGCTGGTCTGGCCGATCACATCGACATCGCGATCACGCTGGTGCAGGCGCAGCACTCCCCCGAGGTATCGCTCGCGGTCGACGCGCTCGGCGACCTCGCGACCCTCGTCGGCGACACCGCCTGGCAGCTGTCGCGGCTTGCCGACGCGTGCGAGGACTACGCCGCCGCGGTCGAGGCAACGCGCGAACGCACCCGCGGGCTGCTGTCCGAGGTCGGGCAGATGATCGTGGAGGGCGCGGCCATCTCGGTCATCGTGACCGGTCTGACCGGCGGTCTGGGTGGGGCGGCGTCGGTCACCGCGGCAGCCGCCAGGGTGCGGTCGCAGGCGCCGCGTTTCTACGCGCTCCTCACGGCCCTTCGCGCCGGCGTCGCCACCAGCGCCGCGCGCCTCGAGCGGGTGCGCGACGACCTCGCCGTCGTGCGCGCGAGGGCCGCGAAGTTCATGCGCGTGCCGGCGAAGAATGAGGTGGGTGCGATCCGACCGTCTTTCTGGCTGCCAAGCACACCGGGCTGGCTCCGGGCACACGAGGTGCCGCCCGGTCACACGATCGACCGGCACGTAGCCAAGACCGTGGACGAGCTGGCGGCGCGGTTGCGGCACAAGCCCTCTTTGAAATGGGCATCCACGTTTGACAATCAAGCGTCCGCTGAGCGACTCATCGCAGACGTCCTCGAGAGGCGGGCCGGCGACGTCCAGGATTGGCTCAAGGACCCCAAGGGCCAGCTCACCCTCTTCGAGGATCTCGGTGGACGGACGGGGAGCAGCCTTGCAAGCGACGGAACTGTTCGCGCGCCGACCGGGGTCCGGGTCGTGCTCTTGCCCGACAGCCGAGCAACGTCAGGGTGGCGCATACTGACTGCGTTCCCCGATTGACACGAGAGGTGGACATGGACGCGGTGAAGAACCTGATGGGCGGCTACTTGCATCAGGACTGGGACGTGTACGGCGGAGACGTCTCGGATGCTGTGGCAGCCTTCCTACGAGACGCGCCGAGCCGGATCGCGGAGACCGCAGACCAGATCGACGAGCTCATCGCGACGGATATGCCAGAGGGGGCGCTGGAGCGTCGCTTGGACGCTTGGGGTTGCGCGTATCACGCGGGCGATACGGATGACGACTACCGCCGATGGCTCATGGAAATCCGGGACCAGATGCGCACCTTCCTCGCGACCAGCGCGGCCTCCTGACCCGAATCCGCTGACGCCCAGCCGCCCGCACCGGACAATCAGCACGTGCCCCGCCGGACCCTGCTGACCGCGATCGCGATCGCGACGATCGCCGTCATGGTCGCGATCCTGGCGTTCCACCCGTCCGACGAGATCGCGACGGTCCGCCGCGCGATCGGGCTGGGCCAGGAGCGCGTGCTGCCTGCGCCCAGCGTCGTACGCAACGGTGGGTCGTTCAGCTATGCCATGACGCAGCCGGGCGACGACAGCGAGCCCGTGGGGTGGGACCCGTGCGAGGAGATCCGCTACCGGGTGAACCCGGACGGTGAGCCGCCGGGCGGGCGCGCGCTCGTCGACCGGGCGGTCGCGCGGATCAGCGACGCGACCGGCCTGGCCTTCGAGGACGAGGGCGACACCGACGAGCGGCCGTTCCCGGGCGGAGTGAAGCTGTTCGGCCGGCCGGACCCCGTCGTCATCGGGTGGGCCGCCGCGACGGAGTACCCCGAGCTCCTCGCGCAGGTCGCCGGCCTCGGGGGCGCGATCGCCGAGCGGGGCGGCAGCGGCCGGCTCCACTTCGTCAGCGGCGGCGTGGCCCTCGACGTCGAGGCGTTCACCCCCACCGCGGTCGCGCAGCAGCCGCGCGTGATGGAGGCGATCGTGCTCCACGAGCTGGCCCACGTCGTCGGGCTCGCGCACGTCAGCGAGCCGATGGAGCTGATGTTCGCCGACAACACCGGCCAGGTCAGCCTCGGTCCGGGCGACCTCGAAGGACTGGCGAGACTGGGCTCGTTGCCCTGCGGCTGATGGCCCTAGGGAGCGCGGTTGCCCCGCGCGTCCTCCTGCTCGACGAGCTCGGCGAGGTCCTTCAGCCGGTCGAGGCCGTTGACCGCGCGCGACATCCGGTGGTTGCCGGCAAAGGTCTCGCGGTGCCGGTCGAGGAACCACCAGTAGCCGGCGGTGAACGGGCACGCGTCCTCCCCCACCCGCACCTTGGGGTTGAAGCGGCACGACCCGCAGTGGTCGCTCATCGTGTTGATGTAGGCGCCACCGGACGTGTAGGGCTTCGTCATCATCACGCCGCCGTCGGCGTGCTGCGACATGCCGACGATGTTGGGCACCATCACCCAGTCGTAGCCGTCGACGAAGGCGCGGTGGAACCAGTCGGTGACCTGGGTCGGCGACCACCCGCGCTGCAGGGCGTACGACCCCAGCACCATCAGCCGTGGGATGTGGTGCACCCAACCGTGCTCGGCGACCTGGTCGAGGGTGTGCGAGAGACAGCGCGCGTCGGTCGCGTCGGCGTCGAGCTCGGCGAACCACTGCGGCATCCGCTGCGTCGCCCGCAGCGCGTTCTCGCGCCGGTAGCCGTCGCCCTGGTGCCAGTAGGTGTGCCAGACGTAGTCGCGCCAGCCGATCACCTGCCGCACGAACCCCTCGACGCTCGCGATCGGCGCGGCACCACTGCGGTACGCCGCTTCCGCACGCTCGACGACCTCGAGCGGGTCGAGCAGCCCGAGGTTCATCGGCGCGCTGACCAGGCTGTGCGCCATCCACGGATCGCCCTCGAGGATCGCGTCCTCGTGCGCGCCGAACTCCGGCAGCCGGTGCTCGACGAAGTGGTCGAGCGCCGCCAGCGCCTCACGTCGGCTCGCCGCGAAGAGTCGCGGGCCGTCGCGGCCGATGAACTCGACGCCCTCGCTCTCCCACCGGTCGAGGTCGTCGCGCACCTGCGCGTCGATGTCGTCCTCGGTCGGCCACCACGGCTCGGTCACGCCGAGCGTCGTCGCGCCCTTCGGCGGCGGCTCGCGGTTGTCGTGGTCGAAGTTCCACTGCCCGCCGGTCGGCTCACCGTCCTCGACCAGTACGCCGTGCGCGAGGCGCGCGCGGCGGTAGAAGTCCTCCATCAGCAGGCGCTTGCCGCGACGGCCCTCGGCCCAGCGCTCGAAGTCCTCGCGCGGGGTCGCGAAACCCCGGGGCGGCAGGACGGTGCAGCCCATCCGCTCGACCAGCCCGAGGGCGGCGTACGACGTCGGGTGCACGATCTCGACGTCATCGAGGTCGCGCACCGCGTCGGCGTACGTCTCCGACTGCACGTAGGTCAGGCGGTCGCCGAGCTCCGCCGCGCGGTGCCGCATCGCACTGAGCACGAGGTGCGCCTTGGCCCGGTGGAACCGACGCCGCCGGAAGACCGCCTTCGACTCGACCATCAGCAGCGGCCCGCGGTGGCCGTCGGTGAAGTGCGGGCCGAGCTGGTCGCCGAAGAGCCACCGGGTCGTCATGCTGTCACCCTAGGCAGGCGGCACCGACAGGCTCAGTCGCCCTGCTCGGTGCGTACGACGTCACCGGTCTCGGCGTCGACCTCGACGGTCACCTCGTCCGGGGTGTCCTCGTCGATCTGGACCTCCCAGATGGCGGTGCCGTTGTCCTCGGACAGGTCGACGCCGGTGACGGTGCCCTGCACCTCGGCTAGCGCGGCCTCGATCGCTGCCAGGTAGTCGACGGAGACCCCGAGCAGCTGCTCGGTCTCGGCGGCGTCGTCGGCGTCGTTGTCGGACTCCTGGTCCGGGCCGCGGGTGACAGCCGTGGCGGCCGCGTCGAGCTCGAGGTCGTTCTCGATGCCGTCAGCGCCGACGACGGTGACGTCCCAGCCCTGCGGATCGCCGTCGACGGAGAAGACGGTGCCGTCGACCTCGCCGAGCGCCGTCTGGGCGGCGGTCTCGACATCACCCTGGAGGGTCGTGGTGCCCTGGTCGGCGGTGCCGCCGTCGTCCGAGGTCCCGGACGAGGTGGAGGTCTGCGCGTCGTCGGTGTCATCGTCCCCGCACGCGACCAGCCCGAGGGCGAGTGGCGCGAGGAGTGAGGCGGTCGCGAGGCGGGTGCCGAAGGTGGTGCGGTGCATGGGGATCGCTCCTGGTAGGTCGAGTTCTGAGTACGTCGTCGACCTTCCCGCGGAGACGGATAACGCGGCTTCCGCGCAACCTCAACAGTCCGCTAAGCCGCGAGCAGCCCCTTCACGTACGCCGCCTGCCCGAGGTGCTGCAGGCAGTCGCCGATGATGCTGACGAGCCGCTGGCCGGCCGTGACCGGCGGGTCCCAGTTCTGGTCGACCTCGCGCTCGAGCTCGCGCTCGTCGACAGTCTCGAGGTAGCGCGCGGTCGCGAGGGTGACCTCGTGGTGGTAGCCGACGAGGAGCTCCGGATCGCTGATCCGGATGGCATCGACCTGTTCGCTGGTGTGGCCGTAGCCGATGTCGTCGGTGCCGTTGGGCAGCCCGAGCTTCTCCTGCCACTCCTCCCACACCTGCGGTCCGTCGGCGAGGCCGGCGACGTGGTCGTCCTGCACGCGCGCCAGGTGCCACAGCAGCCAGGCGATCGAGTTGCCGGTGCCGCCCGGTCGGTGGTGCAGGGTCTCGTAGTCGAGGCCGTCGGCCACGCCGTCGTACAGCTCCGTGATCCGTCCGAACGCCTCGGTCAGCACTCCACGCGGGTCCATCGGCTCACCCCACCGGCGACGCGGACCGCACCTGCGGTGCGCTCGACTGCTCGTCCTTCATCCCGTCGATCTCGGCCAGGATGCGCGTGCGCTCGTCGTCGCTCAGCGAGACCTGCGCCTTCGCGAGACCCTCGTCGAGCTGCTGCGCGATCGTGTCGTCCTCCGCGCTGTACTGGTACGAGCTCACCTCGTCGACCACTCGCTGGGCTGCCTCGATCGCTGCCTGCTTCTCCTCGTCAGTCATGCGTTCCAACGTAGCGAGGGCGTGCGACGACGCAAGGTCCATCGGGGTGGCCGGGCACCTCGCCGCCCATCGGTGGTTGAGGTGCGAGCGCAGCGAGCCTCGAAACCACTAACCCTTCGAGTACCGCCAGAACGCCTGCAGCAGCTCCATCGCCGGGTCCGCCAGCCCGACCTGCGTCAGCAGCACCGCGACGGTCTCGTCGGGATGGACGTACGCCGACGTGCCGGTGCCGCCGACCCAGCCGTAGCGGCCGACCACGTTCCACGGGTCGATCACCTCGGTGTCGACCCCGCCGCCGAACCCCCAGCCCTGGCCGTCGAGGAAGAAGCCGCCCAGCTCGCGGTGCGCCGGCGTGATCTGGTCGCTCATCATGAGCCGCGCCGAGTCCTCGTGCATGATCCGCCAGCCCTGACCCATTCCGCCGCCGAGCAGCATCCGGCCGAACCTCAGCCAGTCGTCGACCGTCGTCACGATCCCGCCCGATCCGGATGCGAAGGCCGGCTCTTTGGTGAAGACACCGTCGGGCTCGTCGCTGACCTGCAGGACACCGCCGTCGTCCCGGGACCACAACGTGGTGAACCGGTCAAGCTTCTCCGCTGGGACGTGGAAGCCGCTGTCGACCATGCCGAGCTGGCCGAGCAGGTAGTCAGCCATCAGGTCGGCGAAGGACTTCCCGGACGCGCGGGCCAGCAGGACAGCGAGGACGTCGTACGACGCGTTGTAGGTCCACCCCTCCCCCGGCTGGTGCATGAGCGGAATCTCACCGAGCCGCCGCATCCACTCGTCCGGCTCGGGCACCTCGTGGATGTCATCGGCGGCCTGGCCGAGCCGCTCCATCAGCAGCCCGATCACCGGCGACTCCCAGGTCGCGAAGCCGTGACCGGCCGTCCCGGTCAGCAGGTGGCGCGCGGTGATCGGCCGGTCGACCGGCACCGTGTCGGCGAGCTCGCTGTCGAGAGTGCGTAGCACGCGAGGCGACGCCAGCTCGGGGAGGAAGTCGCCGACCGGGTCATCGAGGTCGAACAAGCCTTCCTCGACCACCATCAGGGCCAGCGCCGCTGTCAACGGCTTGGTGATCGACGCACCGCGGAAGATCGAGTCGCGCCGCATGAGAGCCCCGCTCGTCCCCTGCAGCCCGAGGGCCGCGACCTCGACGTCGTCCCCGCGTGCGACCAGCGCCACGAGACCGGGCACCGCCCCCGAGTCGACGTACGGCCGCAGCACTGCCTCGAGATCAGCCATGGACCGACGGTACGCCCGCCCGAACGGGTGTGGACCTGCGCCAGGGGCGGAGGGACCGTAGCCGCATGGCCGTGACCAGCTTCCAGGACCTGCCCCTCGCCGACCGCGATCACGAGTGGGACGGCGACGCCGCCGAGAAGCGCGTACGCGCGTGGGCGGGCGCCGAGGACGAGCCCAACGAGAAGTATCGCGACGCGCACGTCTGGTACGACGCCGAGAAGAAGGACAACTTCACGGCCTACAAGCTGCTCATCGCCGACCTCGTCGACGGTCGGCTACGCGCCGTCCCGAGGGGAGTGATGGCTGCCGGCAACGTCATGGTCGGCGGCCGCGGTGGCGTCGACATGCCCACGAAGGACGTCGACCGCGCCAAGAGCCACCTGGCGAAGTACTACGCCAAGATGGACGACGAAGCGCCCTGGGAGCGCGACTGGCCCTGGGTCAGAGGTGCTGGAGCTTGGCGTAGGGCGGCTTGATCCGCACCGACTGCTCGCCGAAGTCGACCGTCACCGCATGGGTGTCGAGGGCGGTGACGACGCCGAGGCCGTAGAGGTCGTGGCAGACGCGGTCGCCGACCTCGAAGACCTCCACCACCTGCTCCGTGGCGGGGGCGAACGGACTGCTGCTGAGGTGTCTCGGCCGTGAGCCGTGCGAACTGGTCATCGTCTGTCCATTATGCGCCCTTCCAGGTGAGATGCACCCATGGAGGACGAAATCGGGGTCGCACTACGCTCGCCGCATGAGCACTCCCGTAGCACTGGTCACCGGCGGATCCTCCGGCATCGGCGAGTCCACCGCCCGCGCTTTCGCGTCCCAGGGCTTCACGGTGTACGCCGTCGCCCGCCGCGTCGACAAGATGGCTGGACTGGCCTCGGAAGGCGTCCACACCTTCGCCATGGACGTCACCGACGACGCCTCGATGACAGCCGGGATCGCGCGGATTCTCGAGGAGCAGGGGCGGATCGACGTCCTGGTCAACAACGCCGGCTACGGGTCGTACGGCGCCGTCGAGGACGTGCCGATCGACAAGGCGCGGCGCCAGTTCGAGGTCAACGTCTTCGGCCTCGCCCGCCTGGTCCAGCTCGTGACGCCGCACATGCGCGCGCAGAAGTCGGGCCGCATCATCAACATCTCCTCGATCGGCGGGAAGTTCTACGAGCCGTTCGGTGCGTGGTACCACGCGACCAAGTTCGCCGTGGAGGGCTTCAGCGACAGCCTCCGCATGGAGCTGCGCCCCTTCGGCATCAAGGTCGTGCTCATCGAGCCCGGCCCGATCAGGACCGAGTGGAACGAGATCGCCCGTGACTCGCTGCTCGAGCGCTCAGGGTCGGGGCCGTACGCCGAGTGGGCGCGCAAGGCGTTCGACGTCATGCGGCGCTTCGACGAGCCGTCGCGCGCCTCGACGCCCGAGGAGGTGGCGGACAAGATCGTGAAGGCCGCCACCGTCTCCCGTCCAGCAGCCCGCTACCCCGTCGGCCGCGGCGCCCGGATGATCACCACCTCGCGCGACCTGCTTCCCGACCGGATCTTCGACGAGGTCGTGAGCCGGACCTACGGGACGCGGTGATGCGTCCCCTCGGTGGTTGAGGTGCGAGCGAAGTCTTTCGGTGGTTGAGGTGCGAGCGGAGCGAGCCTCGAAACCAGACCTGGTCGAGCGTGCCCGCGCGCTGATCCCCACCCACGGCCGCGCGATCCTCGGCATCACCGGCCCTCCTGGAGCCGGCAAGTCGACGCTGACCGCCGTCCTGCTCGCGGAGCTCGGTCCCGAGGTCGGCCACCTGCCGATGGACGGCTTCCACCTCGCCGACGTCCAGCTCGACCGGCTCGGCCTGCGTGACCGCAAGGGCGCGCCGGAGACGTTCGACGTCGATGGCTACGTCTCCGCGCTCTCGCGCCTGCACTCCGCGCCGGACTCGGTCCTCTACGTCCCCGGCTTCGAGCGCGACCTCGAGCAACCCATCGCCGCCGCCATCGCCATCCCGCCCTCGGCGCGACTGGTGATCACCGAGGGCAACTACCTGCTGCTCGCGGACGCTGGCTGGGAGCACGTACGCCCGCTGCTGGCCGAGTGCTGGTACGTCGACCTTTCCGACGACGTACGCCGCGAGCGCCTGGTCCGGCGGCACGAGCGGTTCGGGAAGTCGCCCGACGCCGCCGGTGCCTGGGTCGACCAGGTCGACGAGGCCAACGCGCGGCTGGTGGCGGCGGCCAGGGATGCAGCCGACCTCGTCGTTCGTGCTGACGGCGCGGCACCGCGCGTCTAGGCAGCCCGCTCCTCGCTGAGCTCCGCCAGCCGCACGCACCGGTCGCGGACGGGTGAAGGCGTCGCCGCCGCCAGGATGCGCCAGAACGGCCCGCTCCCGTCGAGCGTGCTGTGCTGCTTCAGCGCCTCGAAGACACGTGGATCCATCATCACGGCGGTGACGTGGGGTGCGATCGCCCCGGCATCTCCGGTGACCTTGGCCACGACCAACCCGAGCTCGGCCACGCACACGTCATTGGCGACGCGACCGGACAGACCGGCAGCCTTCAGCTCGGTCACCCGTCCGGCTTCCTCGCCTCCTTCCTCCAGCACGTGGTGGTTCTCCTCGCTCTTCGCCCACTGCTCCATCGGGACGATGTCGGTGGACCACAGCGTGCCGTGGCCCCACGTCGACCCTGCGGGCAATCGCCCGGAGTCATGGGCAGCCGCGAGCGCCCGGAACCAGCCCAGGTCGTCATCGTCGTCCCGCATCCGGTCGGCGACGTCGCGCGCGGTCACCTCGTCCACCGGCAGCGGCCGTGACTCGAACATCGCGAACGGCCAGACCGACACGGGCACCACACGACCGATGACGGTGGCGCCAGGCCCGATGTCGGTCGTGGCACCGAGGTTGAGCAGCTCCACTGTCTCGTCGTCGCCGAGACGGAGCGTGCGCAGCACGTCGCCCTGGACGTCGACCAGCTCGTACGCCGCGACCGCCGCGCGCTCCCACTCGTCGATGTGGTCGAGTCGCTCCAGAAGGCCAGGGTCGGCGCGCGCGTCGAGGAAGTCACGCAGCCCGCCCGCTTCGTAGGCCGCGAGCTGCTGGTAGACCCAGTCGCTCGCAGCGAGCAGGGTGCCGTACTCGACGAGCCCGACCGGGTCGTCGAGCAGGGACTCGACCTGATCGAAGTGCAGGCCGGCCATCACCGTGCGGACGAGCTGGTCGCATCGTGGGTCCTTCGTCAGCAGCATCCAGCGCAGCGACTGGTCGACAGCCCAGCGGGAGGACATCCATGCGGGCGCCTCGTCCTCGAGGCGAGCGAGCTCGAGCAGGCGGTGATGGGTGAGGGACTCCTCGACCAGGAGCCCCGACACATGGTGGTGCCACGCGGCCCAGGCATCACCGCGCGCCTCGGCGTCGGTCGCCAGTTCCATGCACCGCCGGTCGTCGTCGGTCAGCAGGTGCTCGAGCGACTCCCCGGGTCGCAGGGTCGCCACGAGATGGCGTTGGCCGGTGGAGCGCTGCTCGCTCTGCCTCAGCCGGTGGGCTCGGCGGCGCTGCTTGGCGGACCGGTTGCGGGGAGTGCGTCTCCGAGAGGTGGGCATGCCCTCAGTCAAGGACGACACCGACCTCGCCGCGAGGCCCCCGGCCACATCTGTGGACAACCACGGTCGCTGCTCACGGTCGGCCTACGTCCGCCTGGCGTAGCTGACCTTGTTGTCGGCATGGACCGTCATCGCATAGCGGGGGTCGTGGGCGAGGCGGTGGTGCCGTGGGCACAGGAGCCGTCCGTTGGCGAGCTCGGTGAGCCCGCCCCTGGACCAAGGATCGTCGTGGTGGGCGTGGCACCCCGACGCAGACGTCTCACATCCGCGAGCAGTGCAACCGCCGTCCCGGAGACCGAGGGCGACGCGCTGGGCCTTGGTGAAGAGCCGTGCGGCGCGGCCCAGGTCGAGCGGCTGGGATCTCGTCCCTAGGACCGCCGGGACGATGCGCGCCTCGCAGGCGAGACGGCGCGCCTGGCCCGCGGTCATCCGGGTGCCGTCGTCGAGCAGGGCGGTGGCGTTGTCGGACAGCAGCTGCTCGAGCGTCATGGTGACCACGACCGTGGCGTTCACGCCGGCGGTCTGCGGGGCCGAGTCGACCGGGTAGCGCTCGACGTACTCCACCAGTGCCTCGCCCAAGCGGCGGCGCTGCGGCTTCCAGTCGCCGGACTCGTCGCGGAGCTCGGCGTCGGTGTGGCGCGCTGGGTTGGCGAGCGCCAGCAGGTGGCGCTTCAGGATCGCACCCACGTGTGTCGGAACCGTGAAGCGACCGTGGCAGCGGCCCTCACCGTCGTCGATCAGCGTCAGCTCGACCCCGGCCGTCGCGCGTGACTCCTGGGCTGCCAGCGTTGCCGCTTCGTGGGACTCGCCCACGTCGGGCGCAACCACGTCGAGGATCCGCTTGCCGATCTGCTTGAGGTCGCGGGCATCGTGCTGATCAGCGAGCACGAGCAGCGCGGACTCCGCACGGTCACGGGTCTCGGTGTCCACGTGCACGGGCAGGACGTCGACCGCCTCCGCGATCACCCGGGCCTGCTCGGACCGCAGCTCCCCCGCAGTCATGGCGACGGCGAGCGAGGGGTGCCGCTCGAGCGCGCGGCCGAGCACCAGGTCTTGACGTGCCTCACGTCGGGTGGTCCGGGTCTGCACGGCAAGCCAGGCCGAGGCGTCACGCAGTCCGTGGTCGGCGGCGAGGTCGTCGGAGGCCGCCAGCACCCGTGCCGCCAGCTCGTCGAGCTGCGAACGGGCAGCTGCCAGCGCGACCAGCGCTGAGGCCTTCTGGCCCGTCGTCATGAACGCCGGCTCGACGGACGCGACGCCCTTCAGCGTGGACCGCAGGTCGCCCGCACACTCGACGATCGGGTGCAGTCGATCGGACAAGGGGCCACCTCCTCGGCGCGCGTCACGGACAGCCACCCTGATTCCGGGGTGGTGCGGTGAGACGTTCCGGCCCATTGCCAGGTCGCCACCCGTGAGCCGTCTGGCGTCCCCGGAGCACCAACCGGAGTTCTATGGGTGACTGCCCCGATCCCGGGATCACCGTCGCCTCAGACGGGTCCGTTCCGGATCGGCGTGCTTGCACGTCATCGTACACCTGTTCGAATATGGCCGCAACCCTCGCCGACTCGGACCGGGGGTCATCGGGCATGCTCGTCCCATGACCAAGTGCAACGTCCTGGGCGGCAACCTCGAACCGTGCGGCACCGACCCCGTCACCGGCTTCTACCGTGACGGCACCTGCACGGTCGGCCCGCAGGACGTCGGCCTCCACGCGATCTGCGCGGTCATGACCGAGGAGTTCCTCGCCCACCAGCGCTCGGTGGGCAACGACCTGTCGACCCCGCGCCCCGAGTGGCACTTTCCGGGCCTCGTGCCGGGTGATCGCTGGTGCGTTGTCGCGGCTCGCTGGCTCCAGGCGTACGACGCCGGCGTCGCCGCCCCGGTGGTCCTGGCCGCGACGTCCGAGATGGCACTTGAGGTGGTGCCGCTCGAGGTGCTGCAGGCCCACTCCGTCGACGTACCGCCGGACCTCAGCTCGATCGAGTGAGCTCTGATCAGTCCAGGCGACCCTCGGTGTACCTCGACAGGCGCAGCTCGTACCCCGTCTCGGCGCCGGTCGCCGTCAATGCCTCGCCCCCGCTCGTCGCGGCCCTCCAGACCCACGGACGGCTGTCGCTCCCGTCCCGGATGAGCTCGTCGCGCAGCTGGACCCGCACCTGTTCGAGCTCTTCGATGCTGTCGAAGCGGTGATCCAGCGCCCGCTGGCGCCCGTCCGCCGACGTACGTCGAGCAAGTGCACGCGCGGCCGCCGCGGGCTCGTCGAGCCTGCCCGTGCGCCAGGCCTGCCACTTCTCGTCGCTCTCCTCGAGGGTCTGCGACAGCGCCTCGACGATCCTGCCCAGCACGCCGGGCTGACGGCCCCAGACCTCGACCACCAGCGGCATCAAGTCGGGCCAGGTCAGGTGGGCGAATCGACCGCCGTTCGCGGCTTCCAGGGCTGGCCCGCGAAAGGGCGGCGAGATGTAGGTCAGGTCGATGCGGGCGTCCGGGTGGTGGTGCGCGGCGTATGCGAAGTACGAGGGCACCTGATCGGCGCGATGGCTGGCCGCCTCGGTCTTGAGCTCGACGATCCACAGACGGGACGCCGTCACGACGGCGTAGTCCGGCGCACATCCAGGCTCCACCCCGTCCCTCGACGGGAGGTCAAGCTCATCGACGAACACGGCTGCGTCGTCGAACTCGGCTATCCCAAAGCTGAGCTGGTCGAGACGGCGGAGGAACCGCAGTCCTCGCTCGGAGGGCGTGGATCTCGTGTTCCACCGGGGATAGGGCCCCTCCAGCACCAGCATCGTGAGAAGTCGCTGGCAGAACTCCTCGCGACCAAGCTTGAGCCGGCGCAGCAGTGCCCACGGGTCCTCGATCGAGCCGGTCAAAGCCCCAGCCTCCGAGCCACGTCGTCGCCCGCCACCCGGCGTACGGTCTCCGGATCTCCAACCACGACCAGCTCATCGGTGGCGCGGGACATCCCGACGTACAGCCGCTCACGCGCGCGGTCGCGCGATCCGTCCTCGTTGAGGCACAGCACGACGGCCCGCCGCTCGAGCCCCTTGCAGCCGAGGACGTGGCCGTAGAAGACGTCGTCGTCCCAGTAGGTGCGCCAGTAGCCGTCCTGGTCGTGGAAGTCCGTGCGCTCGACCTGGATCGGGTGCCGGTGGCCGGTCGTCAGGAGCGCGACGTGCTTCGGGTCCCAGCCGCCGTCGAGCAGGCGGTCGACCTCGTCGTCGGCGACGTCCAGCGGATCCTGCTGGCTCGCGTCGAGGAACCGGACGGTCGGCCCATCGCCACCGCGTGAGTACATCCGGCTCGGCGCCAGCGGGCCGAACGACTCGTGGATCTGCTTGGTGTTGCGCAGGTTGTGGTCGAGCACGAGCGGGACGAGCGCCACGGGCGGCCGTCCGAACCGAGCGAAGATGCGCTGGTTCTCGTCGGAGTAGACGAACAGCCCACCCTCCTCCTCGTCGCGCAGCGACCTGAGGACTGGCGTCCACCACGAGTCGGCGAAGTCCTGCGCCTCGTCGACGATCACGGCGTCGTACTTCTTGCCGTCGGGCAGGTCGGCGGCGAGCTCCGCCATCTCCGCCGGCAGCCGCTCCTCCCAGAACTCACTGTCCTGCCGGTCTCCCTCGGCCGCTCCCCACTGCTGGCCGAAGGCGTGGAACGTGCCGACGAACGCCGGTCGGTGCCGACGGTCCCACGTCGCGACCTCACGCCTGAGGTGCTCAGCCAGGCCGATTGAGTAGCAGAGCAGCGCGACCCGCTGCGGCTTGCGTCCGTGGCCGCCGCGGGTGAGCTCCTTGGCCTGCTGGAGGGCGAGGACGGTCTTGCCGCTGCCCGCGCCGCCGCGCACCTCGACGCGGTGGAGCAGCCGCGTCACGCTCAGGATCGACGCCTGCTCGAGGGTGAGCCGATCGGCCACGGCGGCGCGCTCGTCGGACTCGGCGCGGATGTCGTACGACGTCCCCAGCCGGCCAGTCAGGATCTCGGCGATCTCGTCGACGTCGTCGTGTGTCGCGACCCGCTGGCCGTGGGTCAACCTCGTCGCGGTCTGCCTGAGCCGTTCAGCGAGATGAGCCTGGTCGCCCTTGTCGTGCAGCGCCCAGCGGGGAAGCTCGGTCAGCGTGAAGTCGGCGTCGAAGTCGGAGTACGGCGTCACCACCGCGTGCGCCCACGCGACCCGCGTGCGGCTCCCCCAGCGCTCGTCGTGTTCGACGTAGGCCCGGAGGGCGTACTTCGCGTCGCGCGCCTGGTCGACGGGGTGGATCGTCGTCTCACGACCGCGGCGCATGATCCGCCAGCCGTCGTCCCACCAGACGCTGCCGCCCTTCACCTCGACCGCGACGATGCCAACGTCGGGCATCAGCACGACGAGGTCTACCTCGTGGTCCTTCTTCTCGTCGGTGAGTCGCAGGTTCGCGATGAGGACGTCGTCGTCGCCGAGCGTGTCGCGCAGCCGCTCCCACACCTCCTGCTCAGACGGCGTGGTGAAGGTCGGGCTCTCCGGGATCAGGCGCGGCATGCGGCCACCCCATCACTGATCGCGACGGCGCGTCCGGGGAACGCCGTCACCGGCCGGTCCCCGCCTCGTCCTCGTCGAACAGGGCGAGCTGGTCGACCTGCGGCTTGCGCACCGGACCGTCGACTATGAGCCGGAGACCGGCCCGCATGCGCGAGGCCAGGTCGCGGAGGTAGTCGTGCCGTGCCTGGATCACCTTCGCCTTGTTGGGCTGGTTCAGCTGGCGCGCTTCACGGACCCTGCTGCGCATCTCGCGGCGGCGCTGCTCGGTGATCCGGATCGCCTTGAGCAGGAGCCCGGTGTCGTTGCCGTAGATTCGCACCATCACGGCCGGACCGACCGAACCGCGACGCTCGCGCTCCAGCTCAGCCATCACGGCGTACGCCGTCCCGAACCGGCTGTCCTTCCGCTCGCCCTCGCGACGGGGCGCGGTGCGAACCAACGCGGCAAGCTCGCGTGACCACTCGTCGACCTGCGACAGCAACCGCTGGATCTCGCCCTGCACGGCAGACGGCACAGCAACACCCAGCCCGAGCTCGCGCGTCACGGTGATGCGCTGCTCGGTCAGGGCGAAGGTCAGGCCGAACTCCGTGCGGTTGAGGCGGTTGACCTCCTCCAGGGCTGCCGCCTCGTGGGTGACGCCGTCGACCAGCAGGCACGACAGCAGCACCCGCGGCGCCTCCTTGTGCACCAGCACCCACACCAGGCAGTCCTCGGCGGGCAGGGGGAGATCCCCGTCGCCGTCCCATGCCGGCGCCTCGTCGAAGACGCCCGCCACGGCCAGATCGACCAGGGCCCGCACCTCGTCCGGCGAGGACGGCCTTACGACCCGGTCGGTGTCGGGCGCTGGTCCGGGCTCGGCGACCATGGCCTGCGGCTCGAGCCCGCCGGCATCGAGCAGGATCGGGTGCAGTACGCCGTGCGTCTCGCGCAGCGCCTCGACCACCATCACGGCGGCACGGTCCACCTCGCGCGGCTCGAGCTCGACGCATAGGTCGAACTCGCCATTCGTGAGCACCTGCACCCACAGGACACCGCCGGTGAGCGTCACCTCGCACCACGGCGCGGCTGCGTCCGCCGGATCGGTGTCGATCACGACGCTGTCGTCGATCTCCAGCACTGCCAGCCGGTCAGCGAGTCGCTGGCGGAACTCCCGCCACGCCGTCTCCACCGCGTCGTCCCACCGACGCTCCACCCCATCGCTCATTGCTCCGACCCCTCACTGGATCGCCCCCGCGATCCCCACGAGGCTGACTCTAGGGACGACCACCGACACTGGGGCCGGCGAGCGCCGGCCTCACCGGCGAACCTGCAGCACCCCACGGGCCCCGCGCTCGGCGTCGACCATGACGTGGCTGACGAACGGGTAGTCGCCGGGCTCGTCCAGCACCAGCTCGACGAACCCGCCCTGGGCCGGGAGCAGCGGCAGCACCTGGGCACCCCCGTCGCGCGACGGCCCCGACCGGCTGCCGAGCTGCCACGCGCCCTCGGAGAACACGGTGTCGCACTGTCCGCCGACCACGTGGAAGGACGAGGCGCGGCTCGGTCCCGCGTCGAGCACCCAGAGCCGGACCCGTTCGCCGGTCCGGGCACGCAGGGGCTCGTGCGCGTACTGGTCGGGGTAGCCGTTGAACACCACGGCGTCCGGGTCCTCGGCCGCGACCTTGTCGAGGTCGGCGACCGCGCCGTTTGCCCCGTGGTACTGCTCCGACTGGACCAGGACGTACTCCCGGTCGACAGGGGGCAGGCCGGGCGGCTCGATCACGACGGCGCCGAAGAGGCCGTTGGCGATGTGCGCGGTCATCGGCATCGTGGAGCAGTGGTACATCCACACCCCGGCCCGGGTCGCGGTGAAGCGGTAGGTCAGCGACTCCCCGGGCGGGATCGTGCGCATCACCTCCTCGGGCGCGCGCACGCCCGCGTGGAAGTCGATCGAGTGGCCCATCGTCCCGTCGTTCACCAGCGTGATGACGAACCGGTCACCAACGCGTCCGCGGAGCACCGGGCCGGGCGCGGTGCCGTTGAAGGTCCACACCTCCTGGGTCACACCGGGAGCGACCTCCGCCTGCTGCTCGGTGATCCGGAAGGTGCGGCGGTGGACCCGTCCTGGTGCTAAGGGAGGCAGGACCGGGTCGTACGCCGCGAAGTCCGGTCCCGGGTCGCCGGCCGCGTCGATCGGGGCGCCGGACGCATCGTGGCCGTGGTGCTCGTGCCCGGCGGGCTCGACGGCACCTCTCTCGGCGTCACCCCCTGCCGCGCCGTCCGACCGACCGCCGGTGACCTCGACCGTGAACGTCATCCCCATCTGGCGGTGCCCGACGACCGAGCACCAGCCGTCGAGGTCGCGACCGACGACGCCGACGTCCAGCACGGTCTCCTCCCCCGGCGCGATGCGACCGGTGTCTGCGCCGGTCTCCAGGACCAGGTCGTGGACGTCGCCCGCGCTCTCGTTGCGCACCGTGATGACCAGCCGGTCACCGGCCGCCACCTCGACGCGGTCGGGGGTGAACCGCATCTCCCGAGCCACCACCTCGACCTCGACGGTCCGGCCGGTGGGTGCGACCCCGGCGTCCGCCGAGCCCACCCGGCCCAGCGCGGCCGGGTCGACGGCACCGCCGACGGCCACGGCCAGCGCGGCGAGCGCCACCCCGACAGCGGCCAGCCCGGTGTTCTGACCGCGGGGTCGGACGGCGGCCGCTGGGGACGCCTCGCCCCGGTGCCGAAGGCGTACGGCTCGCAGCAACAGCGGGACGAAGCTGGCGAGCGCGCCGAGCACCAGCACCGACGCCACCACCCGTACGACGCTCGGCACGGGCAGCAGGCACCACACCAGTCCGACGTTGGCGAGGGTCACCCGCAGCGCCCCGCCCGAGTCGAGCGCCTGGTTGGCCGTACGCACGGCGGCCGGTCCGCCGCCGAGCACCACCGGCACGAGGTAGGACAGGGCGCCGAGCAGCACCTGGGCGACGAATCCGGCAGCCAGGTAGGGCGCGGCGTCGTGCAACGCACGGGACACGTCGTCCCACTGGCCGCCGGCCGCGACCCGCACCGACACCCAGGCGAGCATCGCCACCAGCCACAGCACGCCCGCGCCGACCGACCACGTGGGGAAGCTGCCGGGCGGCTTGGCCCGCGCCGCGGCGATCATCGGGCGGACCAGGACCAGGACGCCGCCGAGGTAGGTCAGCAGGCCGAGCGCGACGACGCGGGGCTGGTCCGTCCACGCGGCGGCCGCCACCAGGCCGATCCCCGCGACCAGCACGGGCAGCGCGGCGCGCGACGTCTTCTCCGCACCCTCGGCCAGGCGCGTACGCAGCATCGTCGGCCAGAGGGTGACGAGGGTGCCCAGCACGGTGAGGCCGACCCAACCGAGCACGTTGATGCCGGCGTGGGCGATGCGCACGCGGGCGTCGAGGGGATCGGCGAGCCCGCGGGCGAGCCACACGCCCAGCGTCGCCCCGACGGGGAGCAGGGAGCCGGCGGCGAGGTAGTAGTGCACCGTCGGCGCGAAGCGTGACCGGAACCTGCCGCGCAGGCCTCGCGCCAGGGACACGACGTGCCACGTGACGACCAGCGCCACGGCCACCGCGCCGACCAGGACGAGGAGCCACCCGTCGAAGGCGACTCCGATCGTGACCGCGACCGCGCCGAGGTCGAACGTCGCCAGGCGGATCGACTGCTCCCGCCGCGGCGTCGCCGGTCCTCGCAGCAGCGTGTCGGCGAAGTAGCGGCTCCACACGAGGATCGCGTGGCCGGCGGCTCCGAGCAGCAGCAGGTGCAGCAGCAGCCAGCGCGGCTCCGGCACCCACTGGTGCACGAGCGCCACGACCACGGCTGCCAGCAGCCAGCCCACGACGGGCAGGTCCCGGATCGGCCAGAAGCCGCGGGTGCCACGTGTCGGTTCGCCGGCGCGGGTCCCGGAAGGCGTCTGCAGTGTCGTCATCGCGCGACCTCTGCGGTGCGCCTGGTGGGTGCGGTGGCGTGCGGCGCGGGCGGGCCCATCACCGTGCTCGCGGCAGCCACCACGAAGAACAGCAGCAGTGCCACGGCGTTGCCGGCACCGCCGATCTCGCGCGCCAGGTCGCTGCCGAGGGCGTCGCCTCCCCAGAGGCGGAGGACGAGCGATGCCTGGAGCAACAGCCACGGCGCCCACATCGCCGGGCGATAGGGCAGCGGCACCCGCGTCACCGCCGGGAGGATCGACGGAGCGTGCGCCATGATCATCGAGATGGTGAAGCCGAGGAAGACCGCGTGCACCAGCGCGTCGTACGCCGCCCCGTCGGCCGGCTGTCCCGAGACCAGCCAGATGCCGCCCGCAACGGCCAGCCAGCCCTGACCGGCGAGCATGCAGGCAGCCGCGAAGCGCGGGAGACCGCTGCTGCGGAGGGTCCGCCTCGCCACGTCGTACGTCACCAGCCAGGCGACCAGCAGCAGGATCACCAGGCCCAGGACGCCGGCCCCGACCCGCGGCCACATGGTCGCAGCCGGGACGCCGACGGTGACCGCGAGGCCCAGCAGCACCAGCGAGGTCCCCGCTCCCACCGGCATGGCCAGCCGGGCCAGCTCGAGCCGCTCGCCGCCGATCGTCAGCACGACGAAGCCGGCCAGCCACGGCAGCGCCAGGGCTGTGTCGGCGCCACCGAGGACGAGCACCGCGCCACCCAGCGCGAGGACCGCGCCGAGCGCGGTGACGAGGACCGCGTCATCGCGCTGGCGCCGCCACAGGGGGACGTAGATCGCGCACAGCCCGGCCGTGCCGGCCACGAGGAGGAGGTGGCCGAGCCGCTCCCCACCCGGGACGAGCAGCGTCAGGCCGCCGGACCCGAGGAGGGCGGGCGCGGCGTAGCCCCAGGACGTGCCGAGGGCGACCGCGCGCTCGAGTGCCACGAGCGTGCCGACGAAGCCGAGCACCATGAGCAGCCCGTGGGCCTCACCCAGGCGACCGGAGGGCACCGGCGCCCACACGCCCAGCAGGGTCAGGCCGGCGTCGACGCCGACGACCATCGCGACGGCTGCGGGGATCGCCAGCAGCGCGCGCGGCGCGGGTGCTCGCCGCTCGCTCACGGGAGGCTCACCACGCAGCCCAGGGTGTCGGGGCGCGGACGGAGCCCCGCACCGTCGGCGCCGAGCACCCCCTCGACGAGCCCGAGGTGGACCGCGCACACGACCGAGGGGTGCGACCGTGCCGCCTGGAGGATGGGACAGGCGTTCAGGGCGATCCGGTCGCCACTGGCCTCGGGGGCGAAGCCGGTATGGGCGAGGGCCAGCAGCACGCGCTCGCGGCCGTCCTCGACCGCTCCGAGCTGGGAGCGGAGTCGTTCGCCCCAGGCCCGGCCGCCGCGCACGGCGGCGGGGTCGAGCGAGGGCCGCTCGCCACGATCGACGCCGGCACTCGTGTCTGCGTCCGACGCTGGTTCCTGGTCCAGGCCGGAGGCGAGCGCCATGGCGAGCGCCGCATACTCCGGCTCGCGGGCGAGGTAGCCCCACGCCGGGCGACCGCGACCGCCGCTCCGGCTGGCGATGCGGCTCGCGTTGCCGCCCGCCACGATCGCGTCGAGGTGACCGCGCAGGGTGTTCGGGTGCAGCCCGGTGAGGTCCTCCAGCTCCCCCAACGTCACCGGTCGGCCGGCCTCGCGAAGGGTGGCCAGCACGCGGGCCTGGGCCGCGGTCACACCCTGCTCGTTTATTTCCACGGGGTTCATTGTAGATTATTAGCAACCCCAACAGAGGAGACACCCCATGTCCACCGTCACCATCGCCAGCAGCCACGCCGACGCAGAAGCGGCCGAGAAGGTCGAGCAGCACCATGCCGCGATGGCCGGCCGGCTCGACCTCCTCACGGCCGACGTCGTCCGCGCGGCACGCACCGACCGCGCCGAGATCGCGCGGGACGAGCTCCTGTCCTGGCTGCGCGACGACCTCGTGCCGCACGCGACCGCGGAGGAGCAGACGCTCTACCCGGCGGCCGCGCAGCTCCCGGAGACGCGGCTGCTGGTCGAGGCGATGCTCGCCGAGCACGTCCTCATCCACCGGCTCGTGGCCGACCTCGAGGCCGCGGCCGACCCGGTCGAGGCCGCCGCGATCGCCCGCGCCCTCGAGACCGTCTTCGACAGCCACCTCGCCAAGGAGAACGACCAGCTCATCCCGACGCTCGTCGCCTCGTCGGCGTACTCGGTGGCCGAGATGCTCGACGGCATGCACGACCTCCTCGGCGGCGGTCACGACGGCCACGACCACGTCGAGGAGGCCGCTCCGATCGCCGCCACCGGTGGGCACCAGTGCGCGTGCGGCGGCCACGACGAGGTGGGCCTGCCCGAGCTCGACGCCCGCACCATCCCGCACGCCATCCGCCACGCGACGATCTTCGGCGCACTGGAGGGTCTGCGCCTCGGCTCCGGCTTGCTGCTGGTCGCCGACCACAACCCGCTACCGCTCCTGGCCCAGCTCGAGCAGCGCGCTCCTGGCGCCTTCGCAGTGGACTACCGCGAGTCCGGCCCCGAGCTCTGGCGCCTGGAGCTGGCCCGCAAGGCCTGACCGGAGCGCGAACGTCGCAGCCGCTCGGCCGTGGTGGCCGGTCGGCCCACAGATCGGGACCAAAGGCCCTGCGCCCTGCGCGAACCGGAGCCCACACTGGCCAGATGACCTCGAGCTCCTCGCACGTGTACGTGCCGTGGTTCAGTCGCCGCCCTCGGCTTGCGCTCGCTGGAGTGCTGGCGATGTTCGTGGCCATCACAGCGGCGCGGCTCGCGCTGGGCGACGACCCCACGGTGGGCATCACGCTGTTTTACGTCGTGCCGATCAGCCTCGTCGCCCTGGCCTGGGGCCGCCTGCCCGGCGTGGTCGCGTCAGCGTCCGCCCTGGCCCTGCTCGCGCTGTGGGTGGCGATCGACGGCGTGGACCTCACCCCCCTCGGCTGGGCCGCGCGTGTCGTACCGATCATGCTCGTCGGCTTGGTCCTGGGCGACGCCTCGGACCGCCTGCGCCGTGCCGAGCAGGCCCGGGTCGAGCAGGTCGAGCGTGAGCTGCTCCACCGAGAGGCGGTCGAGATCAACGACTCGCTGCTCCAGGACATGGCCGCAGCCAAGTGGGCGCTCGAGGCCGGCCGCTCCGACGTCGGGCTCGAGCGCCTCAGCGAGGCGATCGCGTCGGGGCAGAAGCTCGTCTCACAGCTGATCCGCGACTCGGCGATGGGGCCGCTCGACATCTCGTCCGACGTACGCCCACGCTGACCGACGCAGTCGTTGGGCACGTCCCTCGCCGGCGACCTCGACCAGCTGCAGCAGCGACCCCATCACCGGCGTCTATCGCGACCGTACCTGCACGAACGGCCCGCAGGAGGTCGGCCTCCACGCGAACCGCGCCGTCATGACCGAGGAGCCACTCGCTCACCGAACGTCTGTGGGCCACGACTCTCTACCCGCCCCGAGTGGCACTTCCACGGCCCGGACGTCCCCGCCGACACCTCCCACCGTCACGAGTACTGACAGATCGAGCGGGGGTTTCGTGGCGGCACAGCGTTGACTAGCAGGGGTACCAGATGACGCCGCCCGGTTCATAACAGCGCGGCCCCGTGTAGCTGTGCGAGACACCAGGCGGCCACCACCCGCCATTGTTCGAGCTAGATGAGTCGTCATCAGTGTCGTTGTGACCAGAAGACGCATTGCGCACGATGTTCCACTGCCGCGTGTTGGATGCTCGAACGGCGTTGGCACGCCGACGCACTGGGGCCATCAATGCCTTGGTGTACGCCGTGAAGTAGGCCGACTTTACGCCGTAGCGCGACGCCGCAGCGAGCGCCAGTACGGCCAGCGCGCGATTTAGCTTTCGGTTGGCAGCCTCGTACTGCGCGCGTGTGCGCACAGGCGCTGATGCTGCCTGGGAAACCAAAGCGTTGGCTCGGCGCGTGCGTGCGATTGGCGTGCACGTCCGCGTCGGGCTGAACATCCCCACTTTTCCTCGCTTGGCCCGATTCGCGGCTGAGACAACGCGGGGGTAGAAGGCGCTGTTCGGCGCGATCATGAGCGGGAACCCCAGACCGCGTTCTGCGAGGGAAACCGAAAGCCACTCGCCCTCGGCCGGCTTCACCAGCGCCAGTAAGCGCTCGTACGGATCGCGAAGGTCGCGGTCGTACCGAAGAGCGATCACTTCTCCGGCAGGTAGCTGCACAGACGTGAAGTCGGTCGCTTGATCGGCCATGCATGTCCCGACCTCAGGTGTGTCGATGTTGAGGAAACGCACTCGTTCCTCGACGCCATCGACCGTCGCAACGATCGTGTCGCCGTCGGCGACTCGCTCGACGAGGCCCGCAGTTGATGGTGCCGCAGCGGCGGCAATCGGGAGAAAGCTAGTGACGGTCAGGATGACCGCAGCGGCACTGACCGCAGCACGCATGAGCGTTGGGAGTGACGCGGACGGAATGATCGGTGACGGCAAGAGAACTCCACTGTGAGTGCACGGACGCATGCTGCGAACATCGCAGCAGCGGATCTCAGCGGGCGCCCTGCGAACGCCAGTACGCGTTGAGCGCCCCGTTGGTCTTTACGAACCACACGATGGCGCCAACCAGGAAGAACCAGCCGAGCAGTAGCATCCACAGTCCGGTGACTCCGCTGACGGGACCCCGCATGCCTCGGCGCTCATAGAGCTTTCCCACCTCGCTCGACGAGAGGAACGGGCTCGCGATGCCGATGAAGATCGCCAGCACGAGAGCGAGCCCTCCACCCAGACCGTCACCCGTGTGACGCTTCATCTCGTCGTGCGTCGCGTAGTACCAGTACAGCGAGTAGATGCCCAGGGTGACGATGCAGAGCGCAAAGCAGGTCCCTGTGCTGCGAACCTTGCCAACCGGACCCGCAGCTGGTGCATACGCCGTTGCGACGGGGTAGCCGGTCGTCGCGGGGATCATCGGGTACCCCGGCTGCTGCGGAGCGGGCCAGTTCTGTCCCTGGATCGGGCTAGTCGTCACGTCGTTGTTCTCGGTCACAGGTCCCCCAGTGGCGTTGCGTTGGCTTTCGGCTCGGCGAAACGTACATGCCGTTTCGCCCCGTGTCCGGGTTTCGGTGAGTTGCCCGCCGACACGAGCGAGCGACGTGACCGGGACTTCAGAGCCGTCAAGACGACTTTGACGAAAGCGCCACGGGATGCGAGGCGTCTTACCTAGTCTGCTTCCACACATTCAGCATCACGGGGGAACAAGTCATGAAGAAGATCCTTGGCGCAGCGATGCTCGCCTCAATTCTGACGATGAGCATGACGGCCTGCGAGGTCCCGGAGGACGGGGGGACCGCTGCCGATGGCGCGTCCGTCAATCAGAAGAAGAAAGACAAGCCCGCGAAGGCTGACAAGGCCAAGAGCGAAGCGCCTAAGGAGACTGCCGGGCAGGAGAACGCTCGCGAGAGTGCCGAGTCGTACCTCGACGTCAGCGCGTTCTCTCGCACGGGGCTCATCAAGCAGCTCAAGTTCGAGGGCTACTCGGAGAAGGACGCGACCTATGGCGTCGACGCCCAGAAGGCCGACTGGATGAAGCAGGCCGCGGCCTCCGCTGAGAACTATCTGGACATGAGCTCCTTCTCGCGCGATGGCCTCATCCAGCAGCTGAAGTTCGAAGGCTTCACGCCGGAGCAGGCCGCGTTCGGGGCCAAGAAGAACGGACTCTAACCTCGCCTTTGCTTCGATGAGCGCAGTCGCCCGGCCCACTCGCTACTCCGGAGACCGGGAGTTGACCTAACCCGGCGATCAGGCAAAGGAGTTCGGTGAAGAAGGACATCCACGTCGTGGGCGCGGTCATCGTGTCATCGGGCAAAGTGCTGTGCGTTCAACGTGGGCCAGATGGCACTCTGCCGGGCCTGTGGGAGTTTCCCGGGGGCAAGATCGAGCCTGGTGAGACCGCGCAGGAAGCATTGCGTCGCGAGGTCGTGGAGGAGCTTCAGTGCCACGTGCACGTAGGCGAAGAGTTCACCACCACGCGCCACACGTATGACTTCGGCATCGTCCACCTCTCCACGTTCTACTGCGAACTCGTCGATGGATCTCCTCAACTTTCGGAGCACTCGGACATGACGTGGAGAGATCCTGCCGATCTCCGCGATCTGGTGTGGGCCCCAGCAGACATCCCAGCGGTCCAACTCATCGAACAACGCTTTGGTGTCTCGAGAAGCGCAGGCTGACGGACCGAGGCGGACGCTGTCTTGCTACCGAGCGCCATCGATCACCACCCAACTCTGGAAGGGTTCGAGACGTGACGACCGCAGGCGAACTCCCGACCGGACTACACGAGTCGGTGGTTACGGCTCAGCTGCAGGACCAGCTTCTGGCAGAAGTCACCCGGTTGGTAGAGCTCGGGAAAGTTGATGATGGGGATCAGACACACGTGCTGGTACGCCACATCAGCGCGGCCCTCCACCGCCGACTGGCGTCCATCAAAGACCCCGCCGCACGCCTCGTCGTGGCCAACGAGCTTCTCGGCGCTATCGAGCATCCAGCGGACTCCGTCCTGGGACCCGTGCAGCAACTGCACTCCCTTCGACCAGCACTCGGCCCAGGTCAGGTCACGCGGTTCACACAGCGGCCCAAGACCCCCCTTAACGACGCCGCCCTGCTGACCAACGCTCAGGGCGAACCCAGCCTTGCGTCCGAGTTGCGCGCCGAGATTGGGTCCGCCAACTCGATCGACCTCCTGTGCGCATTCGTCATGTGGCATGGGCTGCGTCTCATCGAGGGCGAGCTCGCATTGGCCCGCGAAGCAGGCATCCCCATTCGCGTCGTGACGACCACCTACATCGGCGGCACCCAACGCGAAGCGCTTGATCGCCTGGTTTCCGACTTCGGCGCCGAGGTCAAGGTCCAGTACGACGCCAAGCGCACCCGCCTCCACGCCAAGGCCTGGCTATTCGGTCGCGACAGCGGCTTCGACACTGCCTACGTCGGGTCTTCCAACCTGACGACTTCCGCAATGCTTGAGGGCGTTGAGTGGAACGTTCGACTCAGCAAGGCTGCGACCCCCAGCCTCTTGGACAAGTTCCGTGCGACGTTCGATGCCTACTGGAACAGCCCAGAGTTCGAGTCGTACGACCCGGAGCGCGACCGCGATCGTCTTGACGACGCCCTCCTCGAAGCGAAAGGGGTCAAGAGCTCAGATCGAGTCACCATCAGCCTGGTCGGACTCGAGGTCCGCGCCTACCCGTATCAGCAGGAGATGCTGGACGCGATCGAGGTCGAACGTGTCCTCCACGACCGCCACCGAAACCTGGTCGTCGCTGCGACCGGCACGGGGAAGACGGTCATCGCAGCATTGGACTACCGCCACTTGGTCCAGCAGGCAGGCGGTCAGATGCCCAGCCTCCTATTCGTTGCGCACCGCCGCGAGATCCTCGAACAATCAATGCGCACCTACCGGGAAGTGCTTTCCGATGGCGACTTCGGTGAGCTCTACGTCGGTGGGCAGCGGCCCGAGCGCTGGAAGCACGTCTTCGCGAGTGTGCAATCGCTCACGTCGTACGGCGTAGCCAATATCCCGTCGGATGCGTACGACGTTGTGGTGATCGACGAGTTCCACCACGCTGAGGCGAAGACCTACCGCCGCCTCATCGACCACCTGCGAGCGCAAGAGCTCCTTGGTCTCACTGCCACACCGGAACGCGCCGACGGCACCGATGTGCGCTCGTTCTTCGATGGTCGCACCGCTACCGAGCTCCGTCTGTGGGATGCCCTCGGCGCCGACCTCTTGTGCCCCTTCCACTACTTCGGCATTGCAGACGGGACGGACCTTCGTCAGATCACGTGGAGTCGCGGGCGGTACGACGAGGGTCAGCTGGCAGACGTGTATACCGGCAACGACGCCCGAGCTCGCATCGTGCTCACTCAGGTCCGAGACAAGATCGCTAACGTGGGCGAGATGCGGGCACTGGGCTTCTGCGTCAGCGTCGCGCATGCCGAGTACATGACCCGAGTCTTCAACGAAGCCGGCATACCTGCACAGACAGTTACCGGTGGTACCCCTAGCGATGACCGTGCGAACGCTCTCAGGCAGCTACGGGCGGCCGAGACGAACGTGCTGTTCACCGTCGACGTGTTCAACGAGGGTCTCGATATCCCCGACGTCGACACTGTGCTGTTCCTGCGGCCCACTGAGAGCTCGACGATCTTCATGCAGCAGCTGGGCCGTGGCCTCCGACGCACGCACCGCAAGGCGGTTCTCACGGTGCTCGACTTCGTGGGCTACCACCGCAAGGAGTTCAGCTTCTCGAGGAAGTTCGGCGTCCTGACCGGCATCCACGGCAAGCACCTGGAGAAGGCCGTGAAGGAGGACTTCCCCTTCCTGCCATCCGGTTGCCAGGTGCGCCTCGACAAACAGACCCAAGAGGTGGTGCTGGAGAACCTCAAGTCTCAGATCGCCAATCGATGGGCACAAATCGTGGCCCAGCTTCGTGTCACACAGGACGACTCGCTGGACTCGTTCTTGGAGTCCTCTGGTCTCGAGCTCAGCGACATCCTTCGGCGCGGTAGCCACTCCTGGACGAAGCTCCGTCAAGACGCTGGACTCGAGACGCTTCCGGGCTCAGAGCTTGAGGCGAAGCTTCTCAAGCGGGTACGAGCCTTCGCCCATGTCGACGACCCGCAGCGTGCGACTGCCTATCGCTCGCTGCTTGCCGACGAGTCACCGCGGTACGCCGAACTCACTGCTGGGGAGCAGCGCATCGCACGCATGCTTTACCACTCGTTCTGGTACGACGGCGGAGGGTTCGAATCGATCGAGGAAGGTTTCGACGCGATGCGTCACGAGGCGGCCGCCCGGGCGGAGGTCGCGACCGTCGTCGACCTGAGCTTCGAGGCAGCTCGACACGTCCCCGTCCCTCTTGGCGGAGCTCTGGCCGACATCCCACTCCAAGTCCACGCTCGCTACCAACGTGAAGAAATCCTGTCGGCGCTCGACTTCCCTCGCCTGCCGAACAGCTTCCGCGAGGGCGTCTTCTACTTCGCGGAGCGGAATGTGGACGCTTTCTTCATCACGCTCAGGAAGTCCGAGGCCGACTACTCGCCAACGACGATGTACGCCGACTACCCGATATCGCGGGACCTGTTTCACTGGGAGTCGCAATCGACAACCTCAACCAACTCCCCCACGGGTCGTCGCTACCTCGACAGCAGCTCGACGGTCCTGCTCTTCGTGCGTCAGGAGCCGAAGGACGGCTTCGGAACGTCGCCCTACCTGTTCCTTGGCCCGGCGTCGTACGTGTCTCACACCGGCGACCGACCCATCGCGATCACCTGGCGTCTAGCCACGCCGATGCCGACGGACTTCTTCAACCACGCGTCAGCGATCGCGCACTAGGGCAGCCCCGCCGCCCGGAAGTGACGCAAGCGATGCGCTTAGTTCGACCGTCTGACGCGGCTCGGCTCGGCTGCGGACGCGATCGCTTCGTCAAGTTCAGAGAATGGATGTGGCCGTCCTGCAGTGCTCGAGAGCGTCGTCAAGCTCATGGAGGCGCCTGCTTGTGTCGCGATGGCCTCGCGTCCGGTGACGTAGAACTGCCACTGCGAGACAGCTAGCGGGTCATATTCGTCGTGAGTCACGGCGGTGTGAAGGCCGAACACGTACGCATCTGCATGGAAGAGTTGCGTCGTCGACCATGCTCCCGTGGCTTCATCCCATCCGTACGCAGCGCCGACCTGGAATCTCGGAACACTGAGCTTGCTTTGTCCCCACGCCTGTAGGTATCCCGACGACTTGACCTCGATCCGCGCGCCATTCGGACTCGTGACGTCCCATGGGGCCCACTCAACTCGGGCAGCCGTTGAGCCGACAGCGCGAGCGACCAAGAACTCGGCGAGGTAGCCGCGGACGTTGTTAGTGCGCAGGTCGGTCATCGCGAATCGCCAGAAGTCGATGACTGCTGCTTCCACGCCCTCAAACGGCTCGGTCCCGGTCAGACGGGGAGCCTGCGGAGGATCAAACATCATCTGCCGATCGAATCAGTTCGGAGCGAGCCGCACTGCGAGTTTTACTCAAGCGGCGCCTTAACCTCGCCGCCAAAACACAACTTGTCCGGCCCATTTGCCGCCACGCCGTCGCAGCGGATTTTTGCAGGTAGGCCCATAGGCAGATGGGCCCCACGCTCGACGCGTAAGGGCCCACCTACCTGGCGATCATCAGCTGCAGCCGCTGGTGCTCCCGCAGCCCTCGCACACGTAGCACGAGCCGGCCGGGCGCATCTTCGTGCCGCAGGTCATGCAGAGCGGCGAGTCGACGGCGGTGCCGGTGAGCTTCTCGAAGAGCTCGGCGGTGGTCTTGGCCTCGCCCGTCGTGAGCTTGGCCGGGACCTCGCGGGCCTCGTTGCCGTGGGTGTCCTTGGTCTCGATGTCGATGACCTCGGTCTCGATACGCTCGCTGGCGCTCGCTACTCGACCAGCAGTGGGCTCCGCCTCGACGAGCTCGGCAGCCGAGCCCGTCTCCTCCACGAGCGGCTCGTAGGAGCCGGTCTCGAGGTGGCGCTGGCGCTCCGTGGCCGAGTAGATGCCGAGCATCGAGCGGTCCTCGAAGGACAGGTAGTCCAGGGCGAGGCGGCGGAAGATGTAGTCCATGATCGACTGCGACATCCGCACGTCCGGGTCGTCGGTGAGGCCGGCGGGCTCGAAGCGCAGGTTGGTGAACTTCGAGACGTAGGTCTCCAGCGGGACGCCGTACTGCAGGCCGACCGACACCGCGATCGAGAAGGCGTCCATCACGCCGGCCAGGGTCGAGCCCTGCTTGCCGAGCTTGAGGAAGACCTCGCCGAGGGTGCCGTCGTCGTGGGCGCCGGAGGTCATGTAGCCCTCGGCACCGCCGACGGTGAACGACGTGGTGCGAGCGGTGCGCGACTTCGGCAGGCGCTTGCGGACCGGGGCGTAGACGACCTTCTCGACGACCTTGGCCTCGACTGCAGAGTCGGAGGCGAGCTTGTCGGCCGCGTCCTTCTTGGCCTTGCCGCCACCGTCGGACAGGGGCTGGCCGACCTTGCAGTTGTCGCGGTAGATCGCGGTGGCCTTGAGGCCGAGCTTCCAGGACTGCATGTAGACGTCCTCGATCTCCTCGACCGTGGCCGTCTCCGGCAGGTTGACCGTCTTCGAGATCGCGCCCGACAGGAACGGCTGCGCGGCAGCCATCATCCGCACGTGGCCCATCGGCTTGAGCGAGCGGGCGCCCATCGCGGTGTCGAAGATCTCGTAGTGCTCGGTCTTGAGGCCGGGGGCGTCGATGACGTGGCCGTGCTCGCCGATGTAGGCGACGATCGCCTCGATCTGCTCCTCCTGGTAGCCCAGCTTCTTCAGGGCCCGCGGGATCGTCTGGTTGACGATCTGCATCGAGCCGCCACCGACGAGCTTCTTGAACTTCACCAGCGAGAAGTCGGGCTCGATGCCCGTCGTGTCGCAGTCCATCATGAAGCCGATCGTGCCGGTCGGCGCGAGCACCGAGGCCTGCGCGTTGCGGAAGCCGTTCTTCTCACCGGTCTTGATCACGTCGGCCCAGGCCTGCGTCGCGAGCTTGTGCACGCGGCCGTCCTCGGTGTGCAGCACGCGGACGACGTCGTTGGCCGCCTGGTGCTTGCGCATCACGCGCTTGTGGGCGTCGGCGTTGCGGGCGTAGCCGGCGTAGGGCCCGACGATGCCGGCGAGCTCGGCGCTGCGCTTGTACGACGTACCGGTCATGAGCGACGTGAGCGCGGCAGCCATCGAGCGGCCGCCCTCGGAGTCGTACCCGAGGCCCATCGCCATCAGCAGCGCTCCGAGGTTGGCGTAGCCGATGCCGAGCTGGCGGTAGTCGCGGGTGGTGTCGCCGATCGGGTCGGTCGGGAAGTCGGCGAAGCAGATCGAGATGTCCATCGCGGTGATGATGAACTCGACGGCCTTCGCGAAGAGGGCGGCGTCGAAGGTGTCGTCGTCCTTGAGGAACTTCAGCAGGTTGAGGCTGGCGAGGTTGCAGGACGAGTTGTCGAGCGACATGTACTCCGAGCACGGGTTGGACGCGGTGATGCGGCCGGTCTCCGGGTTCGTGTGCCAGTCGTTGATCGTGTCGTCGTACTGCAGGCCCGGGTCGGCGCAGGCCCAGGCGGCCTCGCTGATCTTGCGGAAGAGGTCGCGGGCGTCGACGGTCTCGATGACCCGGCCGTCCTCGCGGGCCTTGAGGCCGAACGACGTGCCGTCCTCGACCGCGCGCATGAACTCGTCGGTGACGCGGACGGAGTTGTTGGCGTTCTGGTACTGCACAGAGGTGATGTCGGCGCCGCCGAGGTCCATGTCGAACCCGGCGTCGCGGAGGGCGCGGATCTTGTCCTCCTCCTTCGCCTTCGTCATCACGAACTCCTCGATGTCCGGGTGGTCGACGTCGAGGACGACCATCTTGGCCGCACGACGCGTCGCGCCGCCCGACTTGATGGTGCCCGCGGAGGCGTCGGCGCCGCGCATGAAGGAGACCGGACCCGACGCCGTACCGCCGCTGGAGAGCAGCTCCTTCGACGAGCGGATGCGGGAGAGGTTGAGGCCGGCACCGGAGCCGCCCTTGAAGATGAAGCCCTCCTCCTTGTACCAGTTGAGGATCGAGTCCATCGAGTCGTCCACGCTCAGGATGAAGCAGGCGCTGACCTGTTGCGGCGAGGCGGTGCCGACGTTGAACCAGACGGGGCTGTTGAAGGAGAAGTACTGGTTGACGAGCAGCCAGGTGAGCTCGTGCTCGAACGTCTCGGCGTCGGCGTCGGTGGAGAAGTAGCCGTGCTCGATGCCGGCCTTGGTGTACGTCTTCACGACCCGGTCGATGAGCTGCTTGAGGCTCCACTCGCGGGCGTCGGTGCCGACCGCGCCGCGGAAGTACTTCGTCGTGACGATGGTCGAGGCGTTGACGGACCAGAAGTCGGGGAACTCGACACCGCGCTGCTCGAAGACCACGTCGCCGGTCTTCCAGTTCTGCTGCACGACGTCGCGACGCTCCCAGGTGATGGCGTCGTAGGGGTGCGTGCCCGGAGTGCTGAAGACACGCTCCAGCGACAGGCCCTTGCCCTTCGCGCCCTTGGCCTTCGAAGCGCCGGTGCTCACCGTCTCGGTCATGCTGTGTCCTCTATCCCGTGTGGTTGCTGAACTGTTGCGAGTCGTCTCGCTGGTGCTTGGTGAGGCCCGGCAGACCGCTTCCCCACGATCTGCCGGGCCCGCTTGGGGTCAGCCTGTCGTGGCGGGCTGATCGTGGGTCGCGCGTTCGAGTCGCAGCATGGCGATCTCGGCCGTGAAGTCGTCGGCCGACTCGAAGGCGCGGTAGACGCTCGCGAAGCGGAGGTAGGCCACCTCGTCGAGCGCGCGCAGCGGGGCGAGGATCGCGAGCCCGACCTCGTTGGCGTCGAACTCGGCCTGGCCGCTGAGGCGCAGCGCGTCCTCGACGTCCTGGCCCAGGCACGCGAGCTGGGCGTCGGTCACCGGTCGGCCCTTGCAGGCCTTGCGGACGCCGGCGATCGCCTTGTCGCGGTTGAAGGGCTCGGTCGCGCCGGAGCGCTTGAGCACCGTGAGCTGCATCTTCTCGACCGTCGTGAAGCGGCGGTCGCACTCCGAGCACGTACGACGCCGGCGGATCGACCCGCCGTCGTCGGCGACGCGGGAGTCGAGGACCTTGGTGTCCTCGTTCTTGCAGTAGGGACAGTGCATGGCAGCCTCTCCTCTCGAGTCGTCGTGCAGGCGCGCTTCATAGGCCCTGCGTGGGGTGTGAATGAACTGTGGATAACCGGCTCTGGGGTGTGGGCGACGCCCGGTCCCTCTGTGAATGAGCTGGGGATAACTACAGCGGTGTAAGTACTAGATGTAGTGGTAACCGTACGTCCCGACCACAACACTTGGCAAGGGAACGCCGGAGATCTCCCTGGGTATTTGCGTCATCAGGTAAAACCGCAGGTCAGTGCGCTGGATTCCCTCTGGGGGCGGCGTGTCGGACACATCCGGTTGGCTGATCAGGTGCCCCACTCAGGCCACATCCGTCACAATGAGCCCGTGTCCACGGGGAAGCGAGCAGGGTCGCGTCGCGGGGCATCCGCGCCACGGACACTGAACAAGGCAGCCCTCGTCCTCGGCGCCGCGATCACGCTGTGCGTCGTTGCCTGGGGCTACCTCGTCTACGCCGCCATCGACTTCGGTACGGCGGCACGCGGGGGCAGCTCGTCGGCGTGGTGGTTCATGGCCCTGGCCTGCCTCGGCGCGATGGCCTGCCTGTTCGTGGGACTGCTGCTGGTAGCCCGCCTGCTCCGGGCGCTGGGGATCACCGAGGCCCCGGAAAAGCCGTCTTCCGAGCCTCGCCCCGTCGGGGGCAAGCGCGCCGCTCGCTGAGCTGGTGTCGCCTAGGGTCACTGAGGTGCACCAGCTCCCGCGCGACACCCCCGCCAGCCAGGGCGTCGACCCCGCCGCCGTCCTCGGATTCCTCGACGCGGTGGACGCCGACCCCGCGGTCGAGCTCCACGGCCTGATGGTGCTGCGGCACGGGCACGTCGTGGCGGAGGGCTGGTGGGCGCCGCACACGCCCGAGCGGACCCGCCTGCTCTACTCGATCAGCAAGAGCTTCACCTCGACGGCCCTCGCGCTCGCCGTGGACGAAGGCCTGCTCGGGCTCGACGACACGGTGCTCGACCACTTCCCCGAGTACGCCGACGAGGACCTGTCGGCGTACACCCGGTCGACGACCCTGCGACACCTCGCCTCGATGGCGAGCGGCCACGGTCGCGAGATGTGGCCCGAGGCGGTGGCCGCGGATCCGAGCGAGCCCGTCCGCGGCTTCCTGGTCTCGGCTGCTCCCGAGCACGCTCCCGGCAGCGTCTTCGCCTACAGCCAGCCGTGCACCTACACGGTCGCCGCCGCGATCCAGCGCCGGACGGGGCAGCGGCTGAGCGAGTACCTCCGAGCCCGTCTCTTCGACCCGCTCGGCATCGGCGAGGTGGGCTGGCGCTGCTTCCCGCCCGGGCGCGAGCAGGGCTTCAGTGGGCTCTTCGCCCGGCTCGAGGACGTCGCCAAGCTCGGCCAGCTCTACCTCCAGCGCGGCCGGTGGGGCGACGACCAGCTCATCCCGGTTGCGTACGTCGACGAGGCCACGTCCGCGCAGGTGCCCTCGCCCGACATGGACCAGCCCGACTGGAGCCAGGGCTACGGCTACTGCTTCTGGATCGCGCGCCACGGCTACCGCGGCGACGGGGCGTTCGGCCAGTTCTGCATCGTGCTGCCGGAGCACGACGCGGTCATCGCGATCACCGGCGGCACCGAGGCGATGCAGGAGGTGGTCGACCACGTGTGGTCGCAACTCCTCCCTGGTTTGGGTGGCTCCGTCGACGCGTCTGCTCAGGACGCCCTTGATGATCGGCTTCGCACGCTCGGCCTCCCGCCGTGCGCGGCTGACCCTTCACCTGTCGTCCGCGCGGACGAGGCCGGCCCCGGACTGGCGGCAGGCACCTTCACGGTCTCGAGGGGCGACGATCGGATCGAGGTCACGGCGACCGAGGGCGACAACATTCTGACCTTCCCCGTGGGGTTGGGCTCGTGGCTGACCTCGGAGCCCGTGGATGCGTACGGCGACCCCGTCCCGCTCGCGGCGTCGGGCGGCTGGATCGACGGCGACACGCTCCGGGTCGAGGTCGTCTTCCTCGAGACACCCCACCGCATCGATGTCGAGTGCTCGCTCTCTTCAGGGGCCTCGCACGCCACCTGGCGCACCGCCCCCTTGGACGGCGGCAGGATCAAGACGCTGCACCGTCCGCGCTAGTGCGGCGTCCACGGTGCGTCAGCTGCACCACGGACACCGCACAATCAGCGGACGACGAGCTGCGGGAGTGCCTCGACGACCTCGAGGTCCTGGTCCTCGCCGTTGATCCAGATGGTCGACGGGATCTCCTCGGGCGGACCGCCGTTCACGGTGAAGCTCGCCGCGCCGTACTGCGTGTCCACACTGACGAGGACCTTGTCGGTCGTCTCGTAGACGTGGGCGACGTCGAGGTCGGGGTACGGCGCGCCCGGGCTGGTCGTGGTCGTCGAGCTGCCGTCGCCGAAATGCCACCTGTACGCGATGGGCTCGGCGGTGACGACGACCCTCGCCTGGACGAGGCTGACGGGGATGCTCGTCGCCTCCGTGTTGGACGTGTAGAAGTTCGTGTCGAGGTTGACCAGGGTCCGGCCGTCGGGCGGTTGGACCTCGAGCTCGGAGGCGGGCCAGTCGAGGTTCTCGAACGCCTTGAGCACCAGGATGCGGATGGGCGGCGGGTCGCCCACCTTCCGCTCCTCGTCTGCGGTGAGGCACGCCGTCCCGAAGACCTCGCCGTCACGGTAGAGGGTGTACCGGGTGCCGGGGACGCCAGCGGCGGTTGTGCACTCCTGGGGGTTGAAGCACACGCCCTCGGGGGTGCGCCCGTCGTCCTTGCAGAGCTGACGGACGGTCCAGGTGGCGGTGGGGTACTGCGTCTTCATGTCCTCTATCTCCGCAGAGGACTTGTCAGCGCACTCTTGGCTCGCAAACGTGAGGTCGACGTCCTCGCCGCATCCGGCGACGGCAGCACCGGCAGGAACGAGCGCAAGAAACGCCGCGATCACAACGAGACAAACCCATCGACGCATCATCCGGGCAGTTCCTTGCTCTCAAGGACCTGCCAGCTTGAGTCCACCGGCTTGAGCACGATCAGCTGCACACCCCGGCCACCCTCTAGCTGCTTCCAAGGACCGTTCGCGGTTTCTCGATACCTCGTGGGCGCCGATCGGACGACGAATCGGAAGGCGTTAGCACTCGGTGCACCCCGCGGCGCGAGGTTCAAGATCTTCCACCCGTCCCACTCGACTGACCCTCCGCCGTCATAGATGCCGTCGACCGTTTCGGCGATTCGCTTGCAGTCGTCGCAGTCCGGACCCAAGCTCAAAAAGCGTTCCGTGTCGCCGGTCACGAACATCCGCTGGTTCTCGTCGGCCCAACGCCGGATGAAGTCCTCCGCGCTCTCCTGCTCCGGCGTCTCCGAGTCCGTAGGCGAAGGCGTTGTCGGAGACGGCGATGTGGTCGGCGGGTCGGGCAGGATCGGTTCGGGGTCGGAACAGCCCGCGAGCAGGAGAGGTCCTGCGAGGGCCAGCGCGAGGATGCGGCGTACGTGCATGAAACTGCCTTCCCGAGACAACGTCTGCACCGCTGAAACTACCCATGGGAGCTGCCCGAGAAACAGCCCCTCGGCAAAGCCTGTGGAGAACTGGCGCCGAGGCTGAGGGGTCTCGATACGCCCGCTCGTTCCTCGCGGGCTACTCGACCACCGACGGGAAGCGCACCTCGCGGCTACTCGACCGCCGATGGGTGCGTTCTTCGCGGGCTACTCGACCACCCGTGCAAATGTGCGAGGGGCGGGCCACTGGGCCCGCCCCTCGTCTTCCCCTTGGTTCCACCAGCCGGGGTCGAAGCGGCTGATGGAGGCCTCTGCGTCAGTCGGTGACGACCGGGACGCGGAGCTTCTGGCCGGCGGCGAGGCCGGTCGACTCGAGGGCGTTGAGCCGCTCGATGTCGTTCATGACGCCGCGGACGTCGCCGTCGACGGCGATCTCGCTGGCGATGCCCCACAGCGTGTCGCCGGGCGCGACCTGGACGATCTCGGTCGGCTCGGGCTGACCGGCCTCGTCGGTGCCGACCGCGCCGCCGGCCAGCACGAAGGCGGCGGCGAGCGCGATGAACAGCGCGGTCAGGAAGACGACCAGTCGACCGCGACGGGTCAGGCGGACCGTCGAGCGGCGAACGGTGGTGGGGACGAAAGCGGGGGAAAGGCTGAGGGTGCTCATGGTGGCCTCCTGGGGAAGTGTCAGCCGGTCTGGTGTCTGTTGATCTATGTCTAGAGGGAGCCACCGACAATGGGTCTGGATCGTCGGGGTCGATCAGACGTTCGATCGAACAGGTGTACGACGTTAGAGCACGTGTTCGAACAACGCAAGCACCCGATCGAACATGTGTTCGGCGTGTCGAACAGACGGATTTCGCGACACGCAGGTTCGAACAGGTGTTTGATCCCGGGCCGCTCCGAGGACTACGGTGAGCGGACTTGCTTCCCGCGTCGAGAGGTTCCCAGTCATGGCCAGGTCGGACGACAAGACAGTCATCGAGATGCCGGACGGTCCCCCGGACGCCACCGGACTGACCCCGCGCCAGCAGCGCGTGCTCGCCACCATCAAGGACTCCATCGAGACCAAGGGCTACCCGCCCAGCATGCGCGAGATCGGCCAGGCCGTCGGCCTCACGTCGTCTTCCAGCGTGGCCCACCAGCTGCGCGTGCTCGAGGGCAAGGGCTTTCTCAAGCGCGACCCCAACCGGCCCCGCGCCCTCGAGGTGTTCCTGCCCGAGGTGATGGCCGCCCGTCGCTCGATGTCCAGCAGCGACGAGTCGAGCGTCGACGAGACCGGCATCGGCGACTTCTCCCCGACCGCGGTCAACATCCCCGTCGTCGGCCGGATCGCCGCCGGTGGCCCGATCCTCGCCGAGGAGCAGGTCACCGACGTGTTCCCGCTGCCCAAGCAGCTCGTCGGCGACGGCACCCTCTTCCTGCTCGAGGTCTCCGGCGACTCGATGGTCGACGCGGCCATCTGCAACGGCGACTACGTCGTGATCCGCCAGGAGCAGACGGCCGAGAACGGCCAGATCGTCGCCGCGCTCATCGACGGCGAGGCCACCGTGAAGACGTTCCAGCGCAAGGACGGCCACGTCTGGCTGCTGCCGCACAACGCGGCGTACGACCCGATCCCCGGTGACAACGCCACGATCCTCGGCGTCGTCACCGCGGTGCTGCGCAGCCTGTAGCCCGACGGGGTGGGACGGCCGTTGAAAGCAGCCACCCACCGGGACACGATGGCGGCATGAGCGACGCCGAGAAGACCTACGACTACGTCATCGTCGGAGCAGGAGTGGCCGCGGCCAGTGCCGTGAAGGGCATCCGGTCCGGGGACTCCAGCGGTTCGATCGGGGTGTACGGCTCCGAGCCCGACAAGCCGGTCTACCGGCCCGTGCTGTCGAAGGACCTCTGGCTCAAGGACGACGAGACCCTCGAGGGGAGCTCGCTCGCCGGCGACCTCGACGACGACGACCACGTCGACCTGGTCACCGACACGACCGTGACGGCGATCGACCCCGACGCGCACGTCGTACGCCTCGCCGACGGCACGAGCGTCGGCTACGGCAAGCTGCTGCTCGCCACCGGCGCCGAGCCGCGCACGCTCGCGGTCGACCCCGGGCCGCGCGTCGTCTACTACCGCACGGCAGCCGACTACGAGCGGCTCCGTGCGATCGCCACCCCGGGCAGCCACGTCGCCGTCGTCGGTGGCGGCTACATCGGCTCCGAGATCGCGTCCGCGCTCGTGCAGAACGACGTCCAGGTGACGCTCGTGCTCGACCTCGAGGACGTGCAGGAGCAGATGTTCCCGCGCGCGCTCGCGGCCAGCCTGACCAAGGCCTTCGCCGACCGCGGCGTCACCGTCGTGCACGGCTCGGTCGCGGGCGGCGAGGAGGCCGACGGCAGTGTCCGCATCCGCCTCGAGGACGGCACCGACATCGCCGCGGACGCCGCGGTGATCGGCGTCGGGGTCCTCCCCCGCACCGGGCTCGCCGAGGCCGCCGGCCTCGACGTCGACAACGGCGTCGTCGTCGACGACCACCTCCGCACGAGCGCGACCGATGTGTACGCCGCGGGCGACGTCGCGTCGTACCCCGATGCCCTCCTCGGGCGCCGCCGCGTCGAGCACGTCGACCACGCCGAGAAGTCCGGCGAGCACGCCGGAAAGGTGATGGCAGGCGCCGACGAGGCCTACGACTACACGCCGTTCTTCTGGTCCGACATCCTCGACGCCGGCTACGAGGCGATCGGCGAGACCAGCAGCCGGCTCGACATGGTCGAGGACTGGAAGGACGGGCAGGTCGGCACCGGAGTCGTCTACTACCTGCAGTCCGGCGCGGTGCGGGGCGTGCTGCTCTGGAACGTCTGGGACAGCGTCGACCAGGCCCGCGAGCTGATCGCGGAGACCGGCAAGGAGCCGCTGACAGACGTGGAGTCGCTGCGGGGGCGGATCCCCTTCGAGTAGCCTCGCGGCGATGTCCGAGCCTGCCGTTCCTGCGCCCGAGGTGTTCCGCACCCGTGAGGCGAACCGCCGGCGGCTGACGCCGGCCGGGCAGGCCGAGATCGACCGGCTCACCGCGGCAGGTGAGGCATCGGGCTGGCTCAGCCCGCTGGCGTACAACCTGACGATCAGCCACAGCCACCGGTTCGTCTGGTACCGCGTGGCCAAGGTCGCGACGCGCACGATCCGGCACCACTGCGAGACGCACGGCGTGACGCTCGACGTCGACCACGCGATGCGGGTGCGCTACCCGCTGGCGTCGTACGCCGACTACTTCACGTTCGCCTTCGTGCGCGACCCGCTCGACCGGTTCGTGTCCGCATGGCACGACAAGGTCGTCGACCACAATTACTACGACTTCGACGCAGGCACCCACGAGCGGATGCAGCGGGTCGAGGAGTTCGCGCGGTGGACGGCCACCCACGACCTGTCGGCGGTGCCGGGCACCGACCAGCACCTGACGCTGCAGAGCCGGATGATCGACCTCAACCGGGTCGACTTCGTGGGTCGGCTGGAGACGTTCGACCGCGACTTCGCCGAGGTGTGCGAGCGGATCGGCGCACCCGCCGTGCCGACCGCCCCGAAGAACCAGACCGCCCCCGGCGGCCGCGGCCGGCAGGTGTCGGCCGAGCTGCGCGAGCTGGTGAGAACGATGTACCGCCGCGACTACCAGGTCTTCGGCTACCCACCCGACGCCCCCGACCAGGAGGACTGACAGATGGCGCTCGAGCGGCCACGCTTCGGCACGACCAAGCTCCGCGAGGGCTACGACATCGCGGACGTCGACGCCGCGGTCGACCGCGTCTTCGTCGCACTGGCCGACGGGGCGACGTCGATGACGGCCTCGGACGTCAGCAGCCTGAGGTTCAACCCCGTGCGGCTGGCAGCGGGCTACGACATGGGCGAGGTCGACACCTGGCTCGACCAGGCGGCGGCGGAGCTCGGTCGGACGTCAGGAGGCGCGGCACCGGCGGCCCCGGCCGCTCCCGCGACGCCCGCACCGTCGGCGTACGAGACCACGGGCGGCACGCGGTCGGACGCCATCACCGAGGTGAGGCCGAGCTCGTCGCGCATCATGCTGGTGCTGGCGCTGGTGGTGCTGCTCGCGATCGTGGTCTACGCGTTCTACGCCTGACCCAGTCGCGACAGCGCCTGGCGCACGAGCGCGGGGTCGATCGTCGACCACATCGGCGGCAACGACGCCTTGAGGAAGCGCCCGTAGCGGGCGGTCTCGAGACGCGGGTCGAGCACGGCGACGACGCCGCGATCGGTCATCGTGCGGATGAGCCGACCCGCGCCCTGGGCGAGCAGCAGCGCCGCGTGGGTCGCCGACACCTCCATGAACCCGTTGCCGCCCGAGGCGTCGGCCGCCTTGGCGCGCGCCGACATCAGCGGGTCGTCGGGCCGCGGGAACGGGATCCGGTCGATGATCACGAGCTGGCACGTCTCGCCCGGCACGTCGAGGCCCTGCCACAGGGAGAGGGTGCCGAAGAGGCAGGTGTGCGGGTCCTCGACGAACTGCTTGGCGAGCTCGGGCAGCTGCGCGTCACCCTGCGCGAGCGTGGTGAGGTGCGGCAGCCTCGCACGGACGGCCTCGGCCGCGGTCTCGGCGGCGCGACGGCTCGAGAACAGGCCGAGGGTGCGCCCGTCGAGCTTGTCGACGAGGTCGCAGATCTCGTCGAGCTGCGCCTGCCCGAGGCCATCGCGGCCGGGCTGCGGCAGGTGGCGGGCGACGTAGAGGATGGCCTGCTGTCCGTAGTCGAACGGCGAGCCGACGTCGAGGCCCTTCCACGGCAGGACGGTGTCGTCGTCCGCGGGCGCCACGATCGAGCCCTCGCGCTCCGTCGGCTTGAGGCCGAGCGAGGTGGCGACGGCGCTGAAGTCGCCGCCGAGCATGAGCGTCGCGCTCGTGAAGACGACGGTCTTGTCGGTGAGGAGCTTGTCGCGCATCGGGCCCCACACCTGGAGCGGCGCGACGTGCAGCCGCGCCGGGAACCGGTCGCGCGCCTCCCCCAGCCACAGCACGTCGGCCTGCGAACCTGCGGCCATCCGCTCGGCGTTGACGAAGACCTCCTGCACCATGCCCTTCGCCTGGGTGCGGCCCGCGTCGCCCTCGCCCTCACCGCCGCCGGACTCCCGCGGGAACGCCGACAGGCAGGCGCGCGCCGCGTCGCGGACCAGCACCAGCGCGTCGGCCAGCTGGGTGGACACGTTGTCGATGCGGCCGGGCGACGTCGCCTCGATCGCCTCGGCCAGGGCCCCCGCGGCGTCCTCGAGGTCGCCGGCGGGATCGCCCGCGGCGTCCGCCGTCCAGCGGGTGGCGCGACGGGCCGCGCGCTCGATGTCGCCTGCGCCGAGCTCGTCGGTGGCGGCCTGGGTGACGCGGGCGGTGAGCTCGTGGGCCTCGTCGATCACGACCGTGTCGTAGTCGGGGATCATTGGCACGTCCTCGATCGCGTCGATCGCGAGGAGGGAGTGGTTGGTGACGATCAGGTGGCTGCGTTGCGCCTTCTCCTTCGCGAGCTCGGCGAAGCACTCCGCGCCGAACGGGCACTTCGAGGCGCCGAGGCACTCACGGTGGTTGACCGCGACCTGGCGCCACTCGCGGTCGGTGTGGCGCGGCGCGTTGTCGCGCTCGCCCGAGCCGCCCTGCTCGGACTCCTCCTCCGCCCACGCCCGCAGCTCGAGGACCTTCTCGGCCATCGACCCCGTCGGGACGTCGACGAGGGTGCCCTGGTCATCGGGGACGCCGGCCCGGATGCGGTGCAGGCAGGCGTAGTTGGACCGCCCCTTGAGGACGGCGTACGACGTGTCGAGGCCGGGCACGCCCTTGACCGCCTCGACCAGGCGCGGGAGGTCGCGCTCGACGAGCTGGTGCTGGAGCGCGAGGGTCGCCGTGGCGACGACGACGCGCTTGTCGTGGAGCATCGCCGGGACGAGGTAGCCCAGTGACTTGCCCGTGCCGGTGCCGGCCTGGACGAGGAGGTGGCGGCCCTCCTGCATGGCCTCCGCGACCTCGCCGGCCATCTGCACCTGGCCGTCGCGCTGCTGGCCGCCGAGGGCCGTGACCGCCTTCGCGAGCACCTCGCTGACGGGCGTGGTGGTCGCGGCGGTCTCGGGCACCAGAGAACCCTACGGGGCGGCGCCGACAGGACGGCGTACGCCATCCACAGGGGTGCTCAGTAGTTCTTCTTGCGGCCGATCTGGCGCTCGATGCGACGCTCGGGCTGGCCGAGGATCCTCGCGAGGAGCTTGACCCGGTAGCGGTAGGCGACGACACCCAGGACGACGATCAGCAGGAGCCACAACATGCAGCGAGCGTACGCCGACCCAGCAAGGTCTGGCGGGACTTGTCAGGCTCTCGCTGAACATGTCAGGGCGTGCACGGCCTGACATGTTCAGTGATTCCCGGCCAGCCGGGGATCACTGGAAACACGGCACACCAGGTCAGACGACGGCGCCCGAGTCCTCGGGAGTCCGCTCGACCTTCTCCTTCTTCACCCGCGACATCGGGTAGCGCTCCTGCAGGTAGGTCAGCAGCGGGGTGGCGACGAAGACCGAGGAGAACGTGCCGACGACGAGACCGACGAGCAGCGCGACGGCGAAGTCCTGGAGCGAGTCGCCACCGAGGAACACCAGCGCCGCCAGGATGAACATCGAGCCGAGACCGGTGTTGACCGTGCGCGGGATGGTCTCAACCGCGGCCTTGTTGGAGACGTCCGTGAAGTTGTCCTCGGGCTTCGAGCCCCACCAGCGTTCGCGGATGCGGTCGAACACCACGACGGTGTCGTTGACCGAGAGACCGATGATGGTCATCGCGGCGGCCAGGAAGATGCCGTCGATCGGCTTCTGCAGCCAGGCGAAGAGGCCGACCACGAGTATCACGTCGTGGAGCATCGCGAGCACGGCAGCGACGCCGAAGGTCCACTTGAACCGGATGGCGAGGTAGAGCAGCTGGGCCAGGAACGCGACACCGAAGGCGATGAGCGCGTTGTTGCGCAGCTCGTCGCCGAGCGAGGCTCCGATCGTCTGGTCGTCGATCTTCTCGACCGTGCCACCGACCTTGCCCAGCTCCTCCTCGATCCGCTGCTCCTCCTCGTTGGTGATCGTCGAGGTGCGGACGGTGAAGGCGGTGTCGCCGGTGTCGGCGGTCTGCACGACGGCCTCGGCGAAGCCGGCGTCGGCGACGGCCGTACGGGCCTGCTCGACGGTCATGTCGTTGCTGACGGAGTAGTCGAGCTGACGGCCGCCGGTGAACTCGACACCGAGCTGGAGGCCCTGCGTCACGATGCCGGCGATGGCGATCAGCAGACCGGCGGCGGAGACACCGAGCCACGTCCCGCGGCGCCTCATCAGCTGCGGGTCCTTCTTGTCGAGCCAGAGGCGCACCCTGCCGTGGTGGCTCAGGCCGCTGATCGCGGGACGCGCGGAGACGGGCTTGTTGGCGACCGCGAGGTCGCACAGCACGCGGGCGATGATCAGCGCCGAGACCATCGAGGCGACGACACCGATCGTCAGCGTCACACCGAAGCCCTTGATCGGACCGGAGCCGAGGAAGAACAGCAGCCCGGCCGCGAGCAGGGTCGTCACGTTGGAGTCGATGATCGCGCTCCACGCCTTGTTGAAGCCGACCGCAAGGGCCCGTCTCAGTCCGGCACTCGGGTAGGCGACGTACTCCTCCCGTGCTCGTTCGAAGACGAGCACGTTGGCATCGATGGCCATACCGATCGCGAGCACGAAGCCGGCGAGGCCGGGCAGCGTCAGCGTCGAGCCGAGGCCGACGAGCATCGCGTAGGCGAGCAGGGCGTACGACGCCAGCGCGACGGTGGCGGCGAACCCGACGAGGCGGTAGACGAAGATGATGAACAGGCCGGTCAGGACGATGCCGATGATGCCGGCCTCGATGGAGGCGTCGATCGCCGCGGCACCCAGCGAGGGGCCGACGAGGCGGTCGGAGATGGCCCTGAGCTCGAGCGGGAGCGAGCCGCCCTCGATCAGCGCCGCGAGCTCCCTGGCGTCGGTCGCGCTGAAGTTGCCGGTGATGTCGGTGGAGCCGCCCCGGATGCCGACGTCGCAGCCGACACCGGTGTTGACCTCGGGCGAGGAGATGATCTCGCCGTCGAGGACGATCGCGATGCGGCGCTTGGGGTCGCCGGACGGTTCGCAGGCGGCCTTGCCGGTGATGTCGGCCCAGGTGTCGCCACCCTTGCCGTTGAAGTCGATCGCGACGACCCACTCCACGCTCTGGTCGCGCTGCACGGCGCTGGCGCCGGTGATCTCCTCACCCTGGATGACCGTCGGGCCGACCTCCAGTGTGTCGCCCTGGTCGGACGGCAGGATCTCGTTGCCCTCCTTGGCGGGCTCCTGCTCGGCCTGGGCGGTCGCGATCACCTCGTGGATCGTCAGCTTGGCGGTGGTGCCGATGCGCTCTTCGGCCTCCTGCGCCTCCTCGTCGCTGGCGACGCCGGGCAGCTCGACGAGGATGCGGTTCTCGCCCTGGCGCACGAGCGTGGGCTCCGAGACACCGAGGGAGTCCACGCGACCGCGGAGCACCTGCAGGGTCTTGTCGACGTTCTCCGCGTTGGCCGGGGTCTGCTCCGTGCCTTCTGCCTGGAAGACGAACTGCGCGCCGCCCTTGAGGTCGAGACCCAGGTTGGGCTTGACGTTGATCGCCAGCGCCAGGCACCCGACCAGGAGGCCGAGCACGAGGAAGAACCGGACCCAGACACCACGTGACATGCGCGACATCCTCCACCACGAGACTCAGGAGCCCGAATCCGGGCACATGGGGGCTCAACGGCCGACCCCCGGCAAAGGTTCCGGTCGTCACCGGCCGTCGCCACCCCTCGACAACTCGCCGCGCCCCGGTGTTGTGTGGATCACACCCGCGACAGATCTCGCGGCGCACACCTCTCGGGAGAACACATGTCACCACGCACGCCCAGGGCCGCCGCCACCCGGCTGGCCACAATCACGGCGCTCGTCGCCGCCGGGCTCGCCGCCGCCACCGCGGCGGGCGCCACCGATGACGAGAGCCGCAGCACCGTCCCGCGCGAGCTCGCCCGCACCGCCGACGGCGACGTCACCCAGGTCGTCAAGGTCGCCGCCCCGTCGGTCGCCGACCGCAACGAGGTCATCGCCCTCGGACTCGACGTCACCGAGCACGCGGACAAGAAGGGAATCGAGGTCGTCCTCCACGACTCCCGCGACGCCCAGGTGCTCCGCGACGCCGGCTTCACCTGGACCGTCACCGTCGACGACCTCGAGGCGCTGACGAAGAAGAACCGCAAGCTCGACCGTGCGTACGCCGCCTCGGTCGCGGAGTCCGCGCTGCCGAGCGGCCGCACGTCCTACCGGCAGTACGCCGACTACCTCAGCGACATGGACCAGCTCGCGCGCACCTACCCGTCGCTCACCAAGCCGCTGACGCTGGCCAACACGACGGTGCTCGGAGCGGACATCCGCGGCATCGAGGTCACCGTCGGGGCCGACCGGGTCGCCGACGGCAAGCCGGTCTTCCTGCTCATGGGCGCGCACCACGCGCGCGAGTGGCCGAGCGCGGAGCACACCATGGAGTTCGCCTTCGACCTGCTCCAGTCCTACCGCGCCGGCGATGCCCGGGCGCGCGACCTGCTCTCACGCTCCCGCGTGATCCTGGTGCCGGTGGTCAACGTCGACGGGTTCACGATCTCGCGCGGGGCCACCCCGCGCGGCGACTTCTCGCAGTTCGACTACGAGATGAAGCGCAAGAACTGCTCGATCTCGGCGAACACCACGCCGCCGAGCGCCACCGTCCCGGACTACCGGTCCGGCACGTGTGCCGACAACCCGGCCGGTCGGCTGCGCGGCACCGACCTCAACCGCAACTACCCCGGCTTCTGGGGCGGCGGCGGCGCGAGCCCGAGCTGGTCGAGCGACACCTACCGCGGCGACGGCCCGGGCAGCGAGCCGGAGAGCGACGCCGTGCGCCAGCTCATCTCCGAGCGAGCCGTCACGATGATGATCTCCAACCACACCTACAGCAACCTGGTCCTGCGCCCGCCGGCCATCGCCGCCACCGGGCGCGCACCCGACGAGCCGGCGCTGGCCTCGATCGGCCAGGCGATGGCGGACCAGAACAGCTACGTCAACCAGGCGTCATACCAGCTCTACGACACCTCGGGCTCGACCGAGGACTGGAGCTACTGGATCACCGGCGGCTACGGCTACACCTTCGAGATCGGCGACGAGGGCTTCCACCCGGCCTACGAGGAGGCCGTCGTCGGCGAGTACCTCGGTGAGGCGCCCGCCGACAGCGCCGGTCGCGGCGGCAACGGGGAGGCGTACTGGATCGCGCTCGACGCAGCGGCCGACCCCGTGCACCACAGCCGCATCACCGGCACGGCCCCGGCCAAGCACACGATCAGCGTCTACAAGAACGTCGTCTCGCCGACGTCACCGGTGATCCAGCCGTCCGGTCCGCCGGCGGCACCGATCCTCTACGAGGACACCCTGACGACCGACTACGCCTCGACCGGCGGCGCCTTCACCTTCGACGTGAACCCGTCCACCCGGCCGCTCGTGGTCGGCCGCTACGGACGCCAGCCGCAGGGGCCGGCGCAGTCGCCGATCACGCTGACCAACCCGGCCGGCGTGCCGGCCGTCGGCAGCTCCGAGTCGACGACCTTCACGGTGCAGGGCCTCCCGCAGGCCGACAACGGCTTCGCCAACGTCTCGATCTCGTGGCCGGCCACGTCGGACCCGGAGGCGCAGGACTGGGACTTCACCGTCATCGGGCCCGACGGCGTCGCGGTCGGCTCGGGGGCGACGCTCAGCAACCCGGAGACGATCCGCATCCCCGACCCCAAGCCGGGGACGTACACGGTCGTCGCCGACAACTACGCCGGCGGAGCGCCGGAGTACGACTGGTCCGGCACCGTCACCTTCGAAGGCCCGACGCCGCCGATCGAGACCGGCATCACCGAGGCGTGGGTGCTCTCGTGCGCCGACAAGCGCGGCACCGTGGTGAGCACGCAGGACCTGGTGATCAAGCGCGGCCAGGCCGTCGACGTCGGCAACGTCTGCCGGCGCACGAAGGGCTGACCCGCTGTTCAGGGATCCCCGGTCAGCCGGGGATCCCTGAACATGTCGGCCCGTGCAAGGCCTGACAACTTCAGCGATCCCCGGTCAGCCGGGGATCGCTGGAAGGCAACGTCAGCGAGCGTACGCCGTCAGCTCGCTCGCGAGGTCGGCGTTGGCACGGCCGACGACGAGCGTGCCGTCGCCGGTGTGCTCCAGCGAGCCGATCTCGGCCTCCTGGTGGATCCGGTTGACCAGGTCGCCGCGCTCGTAGGGCAGCAGCACGTCGAACTCGACCTGCGGCCGCGGCAGCTCGGACTCGATCGTCCGCAGCGCGTCCTCGATGCCGTCGCCGGTCTTCGCGCTGACCACGACGCTGTGCGGCTCGCGGGCGCGCAGGCGGCTGATCACCATCGGGTCGGCCGCGTCGGCCTTGTTGATCACGATGATCTCGGGGACCTTGGTGGCACCGATCTCGGCGAGCACCTCGCGGACCGCCGCGATCTGGCCCTCGGGGTCGGGGTGCGACCCGTCGACGACGTGGAGCAGCAGGTCGCTGTCGGCGACCTCCTCCAGCGTCGAGCGGAAGGCCTCGACGAGGCCGTGGGGCAGGTGGCGGACGAAGCCCACGGTGTCGGACATCGTGTAGATGCGGCCGTCAGCGGTCGTCGTACGACGCGTGGTGGGGTCGAGGGTCGCGAAGAGCGAGTCCTCGACGAGCACGCCCGCGTCGGTGAGCCGGTTGAGCAGCGAGGACTTGCCTGCGTTGGTGTAGCCGGCGATCGCGACACTGGGGATGTGGTTGCGACGACGCGACTGGCGCTTGACGTCACGGGTGCCGCGCAGGTCCTTGAGCTCCTTGCGAAGCTTGGCGATCTTCGTGTTGATGCGACGCCGGTCGGTCTCGATCTTCGTCTCACCGGGGCCGCGGCCACCGATGCCGTCACCGCCGGCGGCACGACCGCCGGCCTGGCGCGAGAGGTTGCCACCCCAGCCGCGGAGGCGCTGCTTCATGTACTGCAGCTGCGCCAGCTCGACCTGCGCCTGGCCCTCCTTGCTCTTCGCGTGCTGGGCGAAGATGTCGAGGATCAGCGCGGTGCGGTCGACGACCTTGACCTTGATCTTGTCCTCGAGGTTGCGCAGCTGGCTCGGCGCGAGCTCGCCGTCGCAGATCACCGTGTCGGCGCCGGTCGCCTGGACGATCTCGCGGATCGCCTCGACCTTGCCGCGGCCGATGAAGGTCGCCGGGTCGGGCGACTGGCGGCGCTGGAAGATCGCCTCGAGCACCTCGGAGCCGGCGGTCTCCGCGAGCAGCGCGAGCTCGGCCATCGAGTTCTCGGCGTCGGCGACGGTTCCTTGCGTCCACACGCCGACGAGCACGACCTTCTCGAGGCGCAGCTGGCGGTACTCGACCTCGGTGATGTCCTCGAGCTCCGTGCGCAGCGCGGCGACGCGTCGCAGCGCGTGGCGCTCGGCGAGCTCCTGCGCGCCGATCGTCAGCTCTTCGGGGTCCGGCTCGTCATAGGCGTCGTCGGACGAGCCGTCGTCGGCGTAGCCGGACTCGAAGGAGTCCTCGGGGTCGAGGAGGTCGTCGTCCAGCTCGATCGAGTCGTCGTCCCAGCCGCGGGTCGCGTCGAGGGCGTCCTTGAGGTTGAAGTCAGGTGCGTTCGTCATATGCCGACAAGCGTAGGTCGGCAGGCACGCCGAGCGCGAACGGATTCACGCTGCGGCGGCACTCAGGAGCGCTTCACCCGCACGGTGGGGGACGTCGCCGAGGCGCAGAGCGGCTGCTCCGGCGAGGTGACGGTGACGTAGTAGCGGCCGGCGCGGGCGGGACGCCCGGTGCGGAAGGTGCCCGTCTGCTTGCTGGTCAGCACCACCAGGCGGCGGTCGGCGCCCTTCTTCTGGCGCCACAGGGTGATCGTCGCGTCCGCGCGGCAGCCCTGGGCGACCGAGTCGACGGCACCCTTGAGCTTGGTCGTCGTCACGCGCAGGTCGACCTCGCGCAGGTACGCGCAGGACGCCTGGCACCCGGGGGACACAGTGGGTACGCCGACGGTCGGCGTGCTGGTCGGCACCGGCGGCTGCGTGGTGGGCGGCTGCGTCGTCGGGGGCTGGGTCGTCGGGGGCTGGGTGGTCGGAGGCTGCGTGGTGGGAGGCGTGGTCGGCGTCGGGTCGTCGCAGGTGTCGTACGGATCCCGCGGGCAGGGGTCCTCGCAGTCGTAGACACCGTCGCCGTCGGAGTCTTCGCTGCACGGGTCCGGCGGCTCGCAGGGCAGCTGCGAGTCGGCACCGGCGCCGCTCGAGGGCTTCGGGCACACCGTCGGGTACTGCTCGATGTCGGGCGAGACCGATCCGTCGGCGACCTGACCGGCGGGTGCGGACCCGGCCGACTCCGCGGAGGCACCCGGCTGGGTGACCCCGAGTGCCGCCACGACGCCCAGCACCACCCCGACGAAGACCCGACTCCCGCGCTGCTGTCCCATGCGACGGACATGCCCCGCAGGCGGGCTCCCGAAACCTCCGGGACGGGGCGGCCTCAGCGGCGCCGCACCCGCACCGTCGTCGACCTGCTGCTGCCGCACTCGGCGACGCCGACGGCGTACCGCTTGCGGACCACAACGTAGTAGCGGCCGGCTGCCTTCGGGACGCGCGTGCGGAAGCGACCGCTGGACTTCGTCGTGACGACCAGGAGCTTGGTGTCGCGCCCCGCCTTCTTCCTCTTCAACGTCGCGCGGACCTCGTCCACGCACGCCGCGCGGTCGGAGCGCACCTTGCCGACGAGGCGCGACTTCTCCTTGCGGAGGCGGACCTTGGTCGCGACCGACGGGCAGCCCGACGACGTGGCGGCGGACTCCAGGCGGCAGCCGTCGTCCGCGTCGGCGCGGCCGTCGTCGTCGTCATCCGCGTCGCACGCGTCGCCGAGCGCGTCGGCGTCGCTGTTGGCCTGTGTCGGGTTGGCGGCCCTCGGGCAGTTGTCGGCCGGGCCGCTGATCCCGTCACCGTCGGGGTCGCCGTCGCACGCGTCACCCACGCCGTCGCGGTCGATGTCGGCCTGGTCGGGGTTGGCCACCGGGTCGCAGTTGTCGACGTGGTCCTCGACGCCGTCGCCGTCCGCGTCGCAGATGCTGTAGCTGATGGTGACGCTCCAGGACAGCACGCGGCCCGCGGACGGGCCCCAGTTGTCCACGAGCAACCGCCACGCGCCGCCGATCGCGGCTCCGTCGTGGAGGCTGAGCGGCTGGTCGGGGCGGTAGGAGCCGGGCGCCGAGGTCGGGCCGTAGACCGCCGCGGCCTCGTCGTCCCACGAGAGCGGGCGCACCTGCGGGCCGCTGTCGGCGAACCGCTTCTGGAGGATGGTGGTGCTGGTGGCGTGCGAGAGGCGTACGCGCAGCTGGAAGGCATCGGGGTGCTCGATCGCGACGGTGACGTCGACGTCCTCGACCACTCCGGGTGCAGCCGGTACGGCGAGCGAGGCCGTCGTCGTGGTGGACGGCGGGTCGCCGGCCGCGTCCGGCGCGACGGCCGTCGCGGATCCGCTGAAGGTGCGCACGCACGGCACGGGCGCGGAGGCGGCCGGGGCCGGTGCTGCGACCGTCGAGACGAACCCGGCCACCAGTGCGGTCAGGGCGAGGCGGATCGGGAGCAGGCGCATCGGCACAGGGTAGGTGGGACCGGCGGGGCCGGCCACACCTCTGCGGTCAGCGCTTGCGGATGCGTACGACACGCGAGGTCGCGTTGCCGCAGAGCGGTTGCGCGGGTGACCCGACGGTGGCGTAGTAGCGCCCGGCCCGACGCGGCGCCCTGGTGCGGAACTTCGCGGTCGATCGGGTGGTCACCACGACGAGCTTGCGGCCCTCGCCCGACTTCTTGCGCCAGATCGTGACCTCGACGCCCGCGCGACAGCCGAACGCGACCGACTCGACCTTGCCGGTGAGGCGGTGGCGGGCCTTCTGGTGCCGCAGCCCTATCGTGCTGGCGTAGGCGCAGCTCGCGGTGCACCCGGGGGGCGGTGGCACGGTCCCCGGCGGCGTCGTGGTCCCCGGCGGGACCGGGGTGGTCGCCGGCGGGGGCGGCGCGATGCCGGGAGTGGTGTCGCAGGCGTTGCCGATGCGGTCGCCGTCCCAATCGGTCTGGTCGTTCGCGGTCGTCGGGCAGTTGTCGCTGACGTCGGCGACGTTGTCGTTGTCGTCGTCGGGGTCGCAGGGATCGCCCTTGCCGTCCCGGTCGAGGTCGAACTGCTCGGGGTTGTGGAGACCGACGCAGTTGTCGCGGGTCTTGTCCCCGTGGAAGTCGCGGTCCTCGTCGCAGTCCGCCCACGTGACGGTGACGGTGATGTCCGACGGCATCGGCATGCCTGACTCGATGGAGAACGTGTAATCGCCCGACCAGTACTCGGGCAGCTCCTGCTTGGGACGCACCCGGACCTCACCGCTGCTCGGAGGGGAGTCGTAGTACCCATAAGGTGCCTGGTTGTCGAAGGTGACTCCGCCAGGCTGTCCGAGCCGGTTGAACTGGTCCGTCAACAGCCAGCGCGGGCCGTACTGGTACTCCGGTCCGCTGACGAGGTAGATGTCGCTGCGAATCTCCTGGTAGCCCACCCAGATCCGGACGTCCAGATCGGTGGCGGGCACGTTGGAGTCGAACCGCACGGTGGTGCCGCTCCGCGACTCCACGCACCGATCAGGTAACCCACCGGCGGCGACGGCTGCCGGACCCGATGCGAGGGTCACGAACCCCGTCGTCATCAGCAGCACCATCGCTACGAGCGCGCGCATCCCCCGTGTGTCCCCCATGCTCGGGTCCTACCCCGCCCTCGGTGCCCGAAACCTCACCGATGGCGCGGTCACTTCGGTGGCATCCGGATGCCGCCGTCGACGCGGATCGTCTCGCCGTTCATGTAGGAGTTGGTGAGGCACTCCACCACCATGCTGGCGAGCTCCTCGGCATGCCCGAGCCGCTTGGGGAAGAGCACGTTCTGCCCGAGGTTGGCCTTGAACTCGGCGGGGTCGGGGAACGCGTCGTAGATCGGGGTGTCGATCAGCCCGGGCGCGACGGTGTTGAGGCGGATGCCGGCAGCCGACAGGTCGCGGGCGACCGGGAGGGTCATCCCGACGACGCCGCCCTTGGACGCGGAGTAGGAGGCCTGGCCGATCTGCCCGTCGAAGGCGGCGACCGAGGCGAGGTTGACGATCGCGCCGCGTTGGCCGTCCTCGTCGGGCTCGTTGCGGCTCATCACCGTCGCGGCCTGGCGGGTCATGTCGAAGGTGCCGATCAGGTTGATCTCGACGACCTTGCGGAAGGCGTCGAGGTCGTGGGCCTGCTCGAGCAGCCCGTCGCGGCCGATCGTGCGCTGGGCCCAGCCGATGCCGGCGGAGTTGACGCACGCGCGCAGCGGGGCGATCTCGGCGGCGGCTTCGACGGCGGCGGCGACCTGGTCGGTCCTCGTCACGTCGACGGAGGCGAAGACGCCGTTGATCTCGGCGGCCAGCGCCTCGCCCTTCTCGGCGTTGAGGTCGGCGACGACCACGACGGCGCCCCTGGCGGCGAGGGCGCGCGCGACGGCGGCACCGATGCCGCTCGCGCCGCCGGTGACGATGGCGGAGGATCCGGTGATGTCCATGCGGAGGATCGTAGAAGGGTCGAGTGCTCGGCTACGCGGCGGCTACTACCGGGAGCGCACTCGACCTCAGAGGTCCGTCAGGCCCTCGGCCACCAGCACGGCCGGCCCGCTGAGCAGGACGCGATCCTCCTCGGTCCACACGACGGTGAGCGTGCCGCCGGGGACGTCGATGCGGTACGGCGTACCGCGGGGTGCGTCGTCGACCAGCGAGGTGGCCACCGCGACGGCGCAGGCGCCGGTTCCGCAGGACCGGGTCTCGCCCGAGCCGCGCTCGTGCACCCGCATGGCGACGTGGTGCTCGCCACGACGTGCGACGAACTCGACGTTGACGCCGTCGGGGTAGATCGAGTCGTCGTGCTCGGGCTCCTCGTCGAGGGCACCGGCCTCGGCGAGGTTGTCGACGAACACGACGGCGTGCGGGTTGCCCATCGAGACGTGCGCGGCCGGGTAGCTCCGGCCCGTGACGGTCACCTCGGTCTCGCCGAAGACCTCCGGCGCGCCCATGTCGGCGGTGAAGTCGTCGCCGGTGCGGTCGAGGACCTTGATGCCGTCGCGGGTGTGGATCTTCATCGGGAAGGGCTCGCCCTCGCGCTCGTGCAGGTAGCGCGCGAACACCCGAATCCCGTTGCCGCACATCTCGCTGACCGAGCCGTCGGAGTTGCGGTAGTCCATGAACCAGCCACCGTCGCGGCGGACGGCCCGCAACACACCGTCGCCACCGATGCCCGCGCGCCGGTCGCAGAGCGCGCGGACGCGCTCGGCGGACAGGTCACCGTGGACCGTGCCGTCGGCGTCGGGCAGCACCACGAAGTCGTTCTCCGTGCCGTGGCCCTTGAGGAAGAGGTAGCTCACCCTGCGATTGTGGCAGAGCGAGCCACCCCGACGAAGTCCTACTGCGGGTCGACCACCTTCGCGGACCCCTTGCCGCGCCGGCTCGGCTCGGCGACCGCGGTCAGCAGCTTGCGCGGGCCGAACTCGATGGCCGTCGCGGCACCGATCTCGGAGGCGCTGGTGAACGCGTCGCCCGCCGGCGCGAGGGTGTGGCCGAGCGCAGTGAGGGCGGGCCCGGAGGCGGTGATGAAGGCCGGCTCCGCGGTGACGCTCGCGGTGTTGCGCTGACTCGCACGCGGCGCCGCGATAGCCTCCTCGAGGGTCATGCCGAGGTCGATCCGGTTGACCAGCATCTGCAGGACGGTGGTGATGATCGTCGAGCCGCCGGGCGAGCCGAGCGCGAGGAACGGCTTGCCGTCCTTGAGCACGATCGTCGGCGACATGGAGCTGCGCGGCCGCTTGCCCGGCTGGATCCGGTTCGGGTCGGCGGCGTCGTACACCGTGGAGAAGTCGGTCAGCTCGTTGTTGAGCAGGAAGCCGTGGCCCGGCACCGTGATGCCGGAGCCGCCGGTCTGCTCGATGGTGAGCGTGTACTCGACGACGTTGCCCCACCTGTCGGCGACGGTGAGGTTGGTGGTGGAGATGTTCTCGGTGTCGGCGTCGGTCGTGCCCTTCGCGGTCGCCGGACCGCACACACCGTCGTACGACGTCACGTCACCGGCGGCGACCGGCTTGGTCGCGGCCTTGGCCGGGTTCAGCGAGCAGGCGCGCTCGGCGGCGAAGGTGTCGTCGAGCAGCCGCTTGACCGGCACGTCGACGAAGGCCGGGTCACCGACGTACTTCCCGCGGTCGGCGAAGGCGAGCGCGCTCGCCTCGAGGTAGTGGTGGAGCGCGGCCTCGGGCGTCATCGAGCCGAGGTCGTAGCGCTCCAGGATGTTGAGCGCCTCACCGACGGTGGTGCCGCCGGACGACGACGGCGCCATGCCGTAGACGTCGTGGCCGCGGTAGCTCGTCCTGCTCGCGCGCTGCGAGCGCACCTTGTAGTCGCGCAGGTCGCGCGGCGTGAGGTAGCCCTTCGGCGTCGGCAGCTCGGTGTTCTTCGTGGTCCGGGGCTTGCGGACCACGTCGGACATCAGCCGTGCGAGCGGGCCGCGGTAGAACGCGGACGTGCCCTTCTCCGCGATCAGCCGGTAGGTCTCGGCGAGGTCGGGGTTGCGGAAGATCGAGCCCACCGCGGGGGCGTCGCCGCCGCGGAGGAACAGCTTCTTGGTGTCCTTGAAGGCGCGGAACCGCTCCTCGTTGTCCAGGGTCTGCTGGCGGAAGGTGTCGTCGACCTTGAACCCGCGCGTCGCGACCTTGGTCGCCGGGGCGAGTGCCTCGCCGAGCGAGAAGGTGCCCCAGTTGGCCAGGGCCTTGTCCCACGTCGCGAGGGTGCCGGGAGTGCCGACGCTGACGCCGCTGGTGACCAGGTCGGGCGTGAAGGTGTACGGCTTGCCGGTCGCCGGGTCGATGAAGGCGTCCTGCGGCATCTTGTTGGGCGCGGTCTCGCGACCGTCGAGCGTGCGGACCTTGCCGGTCTTGGCGTTGTAGTAGACGAAGTAGCCGCCACCGCCGATGCCGGCGCTGTAGGGCTCGGTCACGCCGAGCGTCGCGGCCGCGGCGACGGCGGCGTCGACCGCGTTGCCACCGGCCTTCAGCACCTTGAGGCCGGCCGCGCTGGCCTCGGGGTCGACGGTCGTGACGGCGCCACCCGTGCCGATCGCGATCGGGATCTTGGCCGTGGGCCGCTGGTCAGGCGCGCCGGGCGGCTGGGCTCCGGTCGCGCCCGTGGGGGTCGCGAGCACGAGTCCGGTGATGAGGCCTGTCGCGGTGACGGCGGCGAGGGACGTACGCAGGTGCATGGGGGTCCTCCCGAGAGATGGTCCGTCCACCCTGCCCCCAGTCCGCGCGGGCTGTCCACGCCCTCCCGAGGGTGTCTCAGCGGACGACGCTGTAGCGCCCGCACATGAAGTCGAGGTTGCGCGCGGTCTCCTCCAGCCGCAGCTCGACGTGGCGCGGGAGCACCGGAGCGCCGCTGCCGATCGTCACCGGCGCGAACTGGACCCACACCTCGTCGAGCAGGCCGAGGTCGTGGAACTGCCCCACGAGCTCGCCACCACCGACGATCCAGAGGTCCTTGCCGTCGGCGACCTCGGTCATCTCTGCGTGCACGTCGGCGACGGCAGCGTCGGTGAAGCGGACCTGCTTGCTCGGTGCGAAGTCGCGGTGCGTGACCACCCACGTCGGCTTCGGACCCCACGGGTCGTCGTCGTGGTCGAGGATCCACTGCCAGGTGTTGGCTCCCATCACGCACGCGCCCGTGCGCTCGCTGAAGCCGGGGTAGGCCATCGGGCCGTCCATGTCGATGTCGCGCGAGGTCAGCCAGTCGAGGGAGTGGTCGTCGGTCGCGATGAAGCCGTCGAGGGTGCAGCCGGTGTAGTAGATCGTCGCCATCGACCCACCCTGACACCGGCCACCGACAGTGCGCTTGATCGAGATTGCCGTCTAGCGCACGAGGGCGTCGAGCGCCGGCTCCGCCGCCTCGAGCGGCAGGTGCCCCAGCATGATCAGCTGGGCCATCCCGTGGACGGTCGACCACAGCGCCGCCGACAGGGCCATCACGTCCCGCCCCTCCCAGCCGGGCTCCTGCACGAGGGCGGCCACCTCACCGCCGAGCAGGTCCTCGTTGCGGGCGATCAACGGCGCCATCTCCGCGCTCGGGGAGCCGGCCGCGCAGTAGTCGGGGTCGAAGACCAGCGCGAACGTCTGCGGGTGCGCGGCGGCGTACCGGATGTAGGCGAGGCCGAGCGCGCGCACCCGCTCGACGGGGCCGGCTGCGGACGCCACTGCCTCCTCCTGCGCCGCGAGCAGGGCGGCCATCCCCCGCACGCCGAGCGCGCTCAGCAGCGCCGCCCGGTCGCCGAAGTGGTGGTAGGGCGCGTTGTGGCTGACGCCGGCGCGACGGGCGACCTCGCGGAGGCTGATCTTCGGCGCCGAGGTCGTCTCGAGCAGGTCGAGGGCGGCGTCCTCGAGCGCGGCCTGGAGATTCCCGTGGTGGTATCCGCCGACAGATCTTGACATGAGCAACATCCTACTCCAATCTGGGCGTTGTCCACATTCTTGACAGTGTCTACTTAGGAGCTCCCATGGCCCGCATCCTCGTCATCGACGGTCACCCCGACCCCGCCTCCCTCACCGCCCAGCTCGCCGCGTCGTACACCGCCGGCGCGGGCGACGACGCGGTCGCGCTCGTGCTGCGCGACCTCGACTTCGACCTCACCCTGCGCACCGGCTACCGCACGCCGCAGGACCTCGAGCCCGACCTGGTCCGGGCACAGGAGCTGCTCGAGTGGGCCGACCACGTCGCGGTCTTCACGCCCCTGTGGTGGGGGTCGGTGCCCGCGCTGCTGAAGGGCTTCTTCGACCGCACGCTCGAGCGCGGCTGGGCCTTCCGCTACAAGGAGAACGGCATGCCGGAGGGCCTGCTCGCCGGCCGGACCGGGCGGCTCGCGGTCACCTCGGACTCGCCGGGGTGGTACCTCCCGTTCGTCGGCGACTCGACGGTCAAGCAGGTCAAGGGCCGGACGATGGAGTTCTGCGGCATCAAGCCGACGAAGCTGACCAGGTACGCCGACGTGCGGGGCCGCAGCGAGGCCGACATCGCCACCTGGATCCGGGAGGCCGCCGACCTCGGCGCCGCCGACGCCGCGCGCCCGGCCCGGGCCGGAGTCGTACGACCGCTGGCGCGGGTCAGCTGAGCGACTCGATCGCCCCGACCGCCTTCGCCACACGGTCGGGGTCGTCGTGCGCGACCCAGACGATGCGCGGGTCCTTGCGGAACCAGCCGTCCTGGCGTCGCGAGAACCGGCGGGTGCCGGTCTTGGTCTGCTCGATCGCCTCGGCCAGCGTCCGGTCGCCGGTGAGGAAGCCGATGACCTCGCGGTAGCCGATGGCCCGCTGCGAGGTGAGCCCGTCCGCGAGGCCGCGGTCGAGGAGGGCCTCGACCTCCTCGACGAAGCCGGCGGCGAACATCTCGTCCACCCGCCGGGCGATCCGCTCGTCGAGCGTCGGGCGGTCGATGTCGACGCCGATCTGGACGGTCAGCGGGTCGGCGTACTCCAGGCGCGGCATGCCGGCGCCGTAGGGGCGGCCGGTCAGGGCGATGACCTCGAGGGCGCGGACCGTGCGGCGCCCGTTGTCGGGCTCGATCTGCGCGGCGGCGGCCGGGTCGACGCCCTCGAGCCGGGCATGGAGGGCAGGCCCGCCGATCCGCTCGAGCTCCGCCTCCAGCTCACGGCGCAGCGACTCGTCGGTGCCGGGGAACTCGAAGCGATCGACGATCGCCCGGGTGTAGAGCGCCGATCCACCCACGAGCACCGGCGTCGCGCCGTGGCCGCGGATGTCCGCGATCGACGAGCGGGCCCACCCCTGGAAGTGCGCGACGGTGGCGGGCTCGGTGACGTCGAGGATGTCGAGCAGGTGGTGCGGGACCCCGCGGCGTTCGGCGACCGGCAGCTTCGCCGTGCCGATGTCCATGCCGCGGTAGACCTGCATCGCGTCGGTGTTGACCACCTCCCCGCCGAGGCGCTCGGCGAGGTCGAGGCTGAGCCCGGTCTTGCCGGATGCGGTCGCGCCGACGAGGGCGACGATCGGCTGGGGCATGGGCACATTGTCTCCTCTTGGCTACTGTCGGCGGCACCGGAGTCCTCACCCGTCGGGGTGGGCCGGCGTTCCTCGAGGAGGACCCTGATGAGTTTCCTGGACAAGGCGAAGGCCAAGCTCACCGACGCGGTCGACCAGCACGGCGACAAGATCGCCGACGGCATCGACAAGGCCGGCAAGTTCGCGAACGAGAAGACCGGCGGCAAGCACGCCGACAAGATCGACCAGGCCACCGGCAAGGCCCGCGACGCCCTCGACAACCTCGACGGCAAGAACGACGACATCCCGCCGGCCACCCCCGCACCCTGACGGCCCTAGGGTCGGCCGCGTGACCGACCGCTTCGTGCTCGTCCCGGCGTCCTACGTCTACCTCCTGCGCGAGGGCGACGCGGGGACCGAGGTGCTGCTCCAGCTGCGGCAGGGCACGCCCTACATGGACGGCCACTGGGCAGCCGCCGCGGCCGGGCACGTCGAGCGCGGCGAGACGGCGTACGACGCCGCGCGCCGCGAGGCGCTCGAGGAGCTCGGCGTCACCGACGTCTCGCTCGACCTCGAGTTCACCATGCAGCGCACCCAGCACGGCGAGCCGATCGACGAGCGCGTCGACTGGTTCTTCACCGCGCGGTCGTGGACCGGGACTCCCCGCGTCGTGGAGCCCGACAAGGCCGCTGCGATCGAGTGGTTCCCGCTCTCGGCGCTGCCGGAGCCGATGGTGCCGCACGAGGCGTGCGCCCTCGCGCACCTGTCGTCCGGCGCCGTCTACCTGACGTTCGGGTTCTGAGTCCGGGCTGGCCCCGCCCCTCGGGGGTGGTCAGTTCATGACCCGCGCGGCACGATCGAACGAACCAACCTGTGGGAGGGAACCCGATGAGCAACGAAGAGCTGAGCCCGATGCCGACCCCGGTCACCGAGGACCCGGAGCTCTACCCGGGCGGCGTGGACGCGATCGCCGACGACCCGGAGGACAACGGCCTGGGCCGCGACCTGACCCCGGAGGACAACCCCGCGGTCGACGACGTGCTGCCCGACGAGATCTCGGAGCCCGACGACAAGTCGCAGGCCCCCGAGGGCGAGGCGGACGATGCGGAGGCCGACACGACGGCCGAGTCGCCGGAGGCCGGCCAGGAGGCCGAGGACGGGTCGCCGGAGCCTCCGGCCTGACCTTCTCGTTGTCGGACTCCCCGCCTGTGCGGGGACTCATGCAGGATCGTGGAAGTTCCGAGCCGGATGCCGGCTCGGATCTTCCACAATGGCTGTCAGGCCGCGTCGGCGACGGCGCATCCGGAACCACACGGGCGAGCCGCCGGCCAACCGTCCACCTCGAGAAGACGGGAGAGCTTCGCTGCCGTCGAGCACGGCCGTTCGTAGACCTGCCCCCACGTGAGTCGTACGGTGCCCTGCCCGGCGACTGCAGCATCGAGGTCCCGTTCGAAGTCCTTGTCGCGCTGCTCCGCCGTGTCGTGCCACAACCGACCGTCGAGCTCGATCAGCCTTTCTCCGTAGGCCGCGTCGCGGTAGACGATGCCGCTGGCGGTGCCGACACGCTTCTGGCGCTGGGCGGGCGGCAGGCCGTGCGGTCGCTCGACCAACGTCAGGAACCCGTGCTCGAGGACCGAGCAGCTCCCCGCTGCTACGTCTCTCAGGACGCCGGCGAGGAAGTCCCGCCGCGGAGCTCTCGTGCGAGCATCCAGCGCGGCGACCATGCGGAGTGCCGTGGTGTGCCTGCTCTGCACGGCTCGCGAGACAGCGCCGATGGCGGCGAAGTCGCCCGTCTCCTGCAGTGCGACATCCAGGGCGGCTTCGTCGTAGCGCATGCGCGGCGGCCCGAGGTTCCACTGGACCCGGTCCTCCATGCCGAAGGTCCTCACGACCCGGACGCCCCGGGGTGCGACCACGCGGCGCGTGCGTGGGACAGCGACCGTGATCGGTCCGTCCTCGGACCCCGCTCGCCCCGGTCCGTCCGCAGCGCGCATCGCGGAGGCTCCGGCGAGGGCCGCACCCAGGTCGCTGCCGGAGGCTCCACCCGGGGCCGCGCACGCGAGGACCCCCGCCCAAGCCCGCTGCACCCACGTCGGGACACCCGTGTGGTCGATGAACACACCGGGGAACAGCGGCGTCAGGTCACGGCGGCGCACGAGACGGCGTACGTCGTGGGGCTGAAGACCGACGCCGATGGCTTGGCTCCGCGAGACGACGCCGTCCTGCGAGGCGAGCAGGTCGGCCAAGGGGTCCACTCCCCCACGATCGGACGTCGCGACGTGGCGCGCGACCCGTCTGGACCGATCTGTGGACGAAGGGATCGTGGAAGTCCTGAGCCGGGAGCCGGCTCGAAAGCTCCACGATCGTGCATGAGTCCCCGCTCAGGCGGGGACTCCGACAGGGGGTCAGCCGCAGGCGGCAGCCGGCGGCAGGGGCGCGGGCACCCCGACGGTCGGCATCCCGAGCCCCACGCCGGTCGGCGCGGAGGAAGACGACGTACGCCGCTCCCACGCGTCCCCCGCACGGGTGCGGCGGACGGAGTGGATCGGGCCGTCGGCGACCAGGTGGTGGGGGGCGGCGTACGTCACCGAGACCGTCACCATGTCGCCCGGGCGCACGGAGGACTCGGGCACCGAGGAGAAGTCCGCGGCGAAGTGGACGAGGCGGTTGTCGGGAGCGCGGCCGGAGAGTCGCTTGGTCTCGATGTCCTTGCGGCCCTCGCCCTCGGACACCATCAGCTCGACGGTGCGGCCGACGACCGCCTTGCCTTCTGTCCACGCGACCTCGTCCACCACCGCGGCGAGGCGGAGGTAGCGGTCCTTGACCACGTCGGGCGGGACCTGGTCGTCGAGCGTCGCGGCGGGCGTGCCGGGGCGCTTGGAGTACTGGAAGGTGAAGGCCGACGAGAAGCGCGCGGCTCGTACGACGTCGAGCGTGGCTTGGAAGTCCTCCTCGGTCTCACCGGGGAAGCCGACGATGATGTCGGTCGTGATCGCGGCGTCCGGGATCGCGGCCCGCACGCGGTCGATGATCCCGAGGTACTTCGACTGGCGGTAGGACCGGCGCATGTCTCGCAGGACCTTGTCGGAGCCGGACTGCAGCGGCATGTGGAGCGACGGCATGACGTTGGGCGTCTCCGCCATCGCCTCGATGACGTCGTCGGTGAACTCGGCCGGGTGGGGTGAGGTGAAGCGGACCCGCTCGAGACCCTCGACGCCGCCGCACGCGCGCAGCAGCTTGGAGAAGGCCTGCCGGTCGCCGAACTCGACGCCGTACGCATTCACGTTCTGCCCCAGCAGGGTGATTTCCGTGACTCCCTCGGCCACGAGCGCCTCGATCTCGGCAAGGATCTCGCCCGGCCGGCGGTCCTTCTCCTTGCCGCGCAGCGCCGGGACGATGCAGAACGTGCAGGTGTTGTTGCACCCGACCGACACCGACACCCAGGCGGCGTACGCCGACTCGCGCCGCGTCGGCAGCGTCGAGGGGAAGACCGACAGGGACTCGAGGATCTCGACCTGCGCCTCCTCGGCGAACCGCGCCCGCTCGAGCAGCACCGGCAGCGAGCCGATGTTGTGGGTGCCGAAGACGACGTCGACCCACGGCGCGCGCGACGTGATCGTCTCGCGGTCCTTCTGCGCCAGGCAGCCGCCGACGGCGATCTGCATGCCGGGCGTCGCGGCCTTCACCGAGGCGAGCTGGCCCAGGTTGCCGTAGAGCTTGTTGTCCGCGTTCTCCCGGACAGCGCAGGTGTTGAGCACGACGACGTCGGCCTGCCCCGAGTCCGCCCGGACGTAGCCGGCGTCCTCCAGCAGCCCGGCGAGGCGCTCGGAGTCGTGGACGTTCATCTGGCACCCGTGGGTCTTGACCTCGTAGGTGCGCGCGGGGGCGTCGGCGGCGCTGTCGAAAAGGGTGCTCATGGCGGGTCCAAGGGTACGGCCGCGCGAGGTGCCGCAGGAATCCCGGCGTCCTGCGGCTCGGAGGGACGCGCTCCCACCGCGTGGTGGGCCCAGGCCGTCGAGATGGGTCGTCCGGAGACATCCGCATGGCCCGTTGTGACTAGACGACGTAGTCCATCGAGGGCGAACATCAAGATTCCTCGGATTTCGCTGTTACTTCGACACAAGGTTCCTACTGCGATCAACAAATACCCCACAACACGCGTAGATCGCGCCCGCTCCCCCACCACGGATCCAGCACAGGAGACACGCCGTGAGCATCCTCGAGGTCTTCTCGTCCGCAGACGCCCGCGTGCACCTGAGGGTCCGGCGTGCCGCACGCGGGGCACTGGGCGTGCTTGTCACCATCCTGTTGCTGTCGATCGGTCTCGGGCGGGCGGATGCGGTCGAGCACCGCCCACGGGTGGCACGCCAGGTCGAGGTCCGCGGAACGCTCGCCTCCCTGCCGCCGATCGTCCAGCCCGGGACGTCCCCCGCGGCGCCGTCCGAGAAGGGCGCGCTGGTCGCCACCTTCACCCCGGCCTCGCCCGGCCAGCGGGTGACCCTCGAGCGGCAGACCCGCAACGGCTGGCGGACCGTCGCCACCACCGTCGAGGACGCCTGGGGCTCGGCAGCCTTCGCCCCCAGCGCCGGCACCTACCGTGCGCGCACCACCTCCGACGGCCGCACGTGGGTCACCGGCCGCGTCACCACCTCCCGCTGGGAGCCGAGCTTCGAGGACACGTTCTCCGGCACCGCTCTGGACACGTCGGTCTGGAACGACCAGAAGCGTGAGCACGAGAGCGTCTACGCGCCCCGCACCTGCGCCCGCGTCGACCCCAGCGCGCGTCGCGTGAGCAACGGCGTGCTGCGCCTCGGCGTCGCCCTCGACCCGGCGCTCGCAGGCACCCCGTGCAGCTACACGTCCACCCGCGCCGCCGGAACCGTCTCGGGAACGAGCCCCTACCTCCTCAACAGCCAGGTGGCGACGGAGCACACCCGCTTCTTCCAGCACGGCATCGTCGCCGCACGCATCAAGCCGCAGCGCGCGAAGGGCATGCACTCGGGCTTCTGGATGCTGCCCAACGGCACGACGTACGCCGACGGCCAACCTGCCGCGGGGACCGAGATCGACGTGATGGAGTTCTTCGGCGAGAACGGCCGGGGCACGGAGACCATCAGCTCGAGCATCCACTACTACCAGGGCGGCTGGAACAAGGTCAGCCTCGGTGACCCCGTCCCGGCCGCCCGGCGTGTGCTGGCCAGGAAGAACGACTGGTGGGACGAGTTCCACGTGTTCTCCGTCGAGTGGACCCCCACCGAGTACGTCTTCCGCGTCGACGGTCGGGAGTACTACCGCGAGGCCGAGGCGGTGTCGCAGGCGCAGCAGTACCTCGTCCTGTCGAACCTCACCTCGGACTACGAGCTCGCCGAGCTGACGGCCGACGAGATGGCCGACACCGCCCAGGTCGACTGGGTGCGGGTGTTCGACGCCTCCTCGACCGCAGCGTCGCGTGCCACCCACGGCCGCCGCGTCGCCCGCCGCACAGGTCGCTGACCAGACCGCTGGCCAGATCTCCGGGAGCGCCGTCGTAACTTCTCCACATTCTCCACGTTAGATCAACAGGAAGGTAACAAACGGTTCGCTCTACCCGCTCGGGAGGTCCAGTGCGCACCCCGTCCGTCGTCACGCTCGCCTGTCTCGCAGCATTCCTCGTCGCGCGGCCGCGCACGGGCAGCCTGGTTGGCGTCGTCGGATCGGGCACGTCATGAGCTCCGATGAACCCCACGTCTACTCGGTCGAGTGGACCGCGTGGGAGCGGGTGTTCGGCGTCGACGGCAAGGAGCACCACCGCGAGCGCAGGGGCGTGGTGCTCCCCCGGCAGCGCATCGTCCGCTCCGTGCTCACCTGCGACTACGAGGTGGTCGAGGTCGCCGAGCGGCTCGTGCTCGCTCCCGATCTAGGCTCACCGCATGCCGCGACTGCACGCGATCGAGCTGCTGCCGGACGACGCCGGCTGTGACGTCGTACGTCGTGACTGGCAGGCCCTGAGCGACGCGGGACTTCCCTCCCAGCTGGACCACCGCGGCACCACCAACAGCCCGCACGCCACGGTGGTCGCCGCACCATCGCTGGGCGCCGACGACGAGCAGCGGGCGCGTGAGCTCGTCGCGCCGCTGCTGCCCGTGGAGGTCGGGACTGGCGGCATCGCGCTCCTCGGCGGGGCCAAGGTCTCGCTGGTCCGCCTGCTCGACGTGCCCGACGAGCTCGTCCGGGCCGTGCTCGACCTGCGCTCCGGCCTCGCGGTGCAGCACGCCGGCTGGCTGCCGCACGTCACCCTGGCCCGTCGCGTCAGGCGGGTCGACGTACCCGCAGCCCTGGAGGTCCTCGGCCACGACGACGCCATGCTCACCCTGACCACGCTGCGGCGGTGGGATCCCGAGGCGGGAATCGTCACCACTCTGTGATGGTCAGTCCGGGCCATGTGTGATGGCCCGAACGGGCCACCTGCCGATAGGTTGCGCCTATGACCGCGCAGGAGACCGTCCCTGTCAGCGCCGGCAAGGGCGAGCCGCTCGTCGTGCTGAGCGACGTGCAGAAGCACTTCGGCCAGCTCCACGCCCTCAAGGACATCGACCTCACCGTCACGCGCGGCGAGGTCGTCGTGGTCATCGGTCCGTCGGGATCGGGCAAGTCGACCCTGTGCCGCACGATCAACCGTCTCGAGACGATCGACGAGGGCACGATCACCCTCGACGGCCAGCCGCTGCCGCAGGAGGGCAAGGCCCTCGCCGCACTGCGGGCCGAGGTCGGGATGGTCTTCCAGAGCTTCAACCTCTTCGCCCACAAGACGATCCTCGAGAACGTCACCCTCGGTCCGATCAAGGTCCGCGGGATGAAGAAGGAGACGGCGGAGAAGAAGGCACGCGAGCTCCTCGACCGCGTCGGCGTCGGCCATCAGGCCGAGAAGTACCCCGCCCAGCTCTCCGGCGGCCAGCAGCAGCGCGTGGCGATCGCCCGCGCGCTGGCGATGGAGCCGAAGGTGATGCTCTTCGACGAGCCGACCTCGGCCCTCGACCCGGAGATGATCAAGGAGGTCCTCGACGTCATGGTCGACCTCGCCCAGCAGGGCATGACGATGGTCGTCGTCACCCACGAGATGGGGTTCGCCCGCACCGCGGCCGACCGCGTGATCTTCATGGCGGACGGCGCCATCGTCGAGGAGAACACCCCCGAGGAGTTCTTCACCAACCCGTCCTCGGATCGCGCCAAGGACTTCCTCGGCAAGATCCTCAAGCACTGATCCATCCAAACCCAACGGGGGCCGAAGACACTTCGGCTCGGGACAGAAGGAGAAGCAATGCGATTCACCAGGACCAAGGCGGCACTGGCCGTCACGGCCCTCGCGTTCTCACTGGCTGCATGCGGTGACGCGGGCGAGGAAGGCGGCGAGGGCGCGGCCGCCCCCGAGGCCGCCAGCGACTGCGACGGCAAGTTCGAGGAGGGCTCGCGCATGGCCGAGCTCGCCGAGGCCGGTGCGATCAACGTGGGCGTGCGCTTCGACCAGCCCGGTCTGGGCTTCAAGGGCGGCACCGACGAGCTGCCCTCCGGCTTCGACGTCTCGATCGCCAAGCTGCTCGTGGCCGACCTCTGCATCGACCCCGACGACACGGACGCGGTGAACTACGAGGAGACCATCTCCGACAACCGCGAGCCCTACCTCGAGACGGGCCGCGTCGACCTGGTCGCCGCGTCGTACTCCATCACCGACGAGCGCCGCGAGATCGTCGGCCAGGCCGGTCCCTACTTCCTGACCGGTCAGCAGGTCCTCGTGCCCGCCGACAGCGACGTCGAGTCGATCGAGGACCTCAAGGGCGAGGAGGTGTGCTCCGCGTCGGGTTCGACGTCGCTGGAGAACGTCACCGCCGCCGGCGCCGTCGGCGTCCCGGCCGACACCTACAGCATCTGCGCCGAGCAGGTCGCCGACGGCTCCGTGCCGGCCATGTCGACCGACGGCTCGATCCTGCTGGGCCTCGCCGCCCAGTACGACGGTGAGCTGAAGGTCGTCGGCGAGGAGTTCTCCGAGGAGCGCATCGGCATCGGCTACAGCCCCGACGCCCCCGAGATGTGCCAGTGGATCACCGACGTGCTCCAGGAGTCGTACGACAACGGCGACTGGGAGGCCGCGTTCGAGGAGACCCTCGGCGCGTCGGGCAGCGAGACGCCGGACCCGCCGGAGCTCGACTCCTGCGAGTGATCGTGACGGACCTGCCGGGGCGGCCCATGGCCGCCCCGGTGGGCCCGACGGTCCCGAACCCACCGCGCTGACCGCGCCGCCCGACACGTCATGAGAGGAGCCGCATGGACGCCATCACCGACAACTACCAGCTGATCGTCATCAGCTTCGCCACCACGATCCTGTTGTTCGTCTTCGCCTCCATCGGCTCGCTCCTGCTCGGCACGCTGCTGGTCGCCATGCGCGTCGGACCGATCGCGGTGATGCGCCGTGCGGCGGCCACCTACGTGGTGCTCGTGCGCAACACGCCGCTGCTGCTGATCCTGCTGTTCTTCTCGATCGCGGCGCCCAAGATCGGCATCAACTTCCAGTTCGTCCGCATCATCATCCCCACCGGTTGGGGTGACATCCGGATGACCAACGCCTTCGCGGGCGCCGTCGTCGGCCTCACCCTCTACACCGCCACCTTCGTCTGCGAGGCGCTGCGCTCGGGCGTCAACGCCGTGCCGATCGGCCAGGCCGAGGCGGCCCGCGCCATCGGTCTCCCGTTCTCCGGGGTGATGCGCAACGTCGTGCTCCCCCAGGCCATCCGCGCCGGGCTCCCGCCCCTGGCCAGCACCCAGATCGCGCTGCTCAAGAACACGACGGTCGCGCTGAGCGTGCTGGTGCTCGAGGCGGCGTACGCCCTCAAGCAGCTGCTCGACGCCAACCCCGGTGACCGCTGGTGGCTGCTCGCGGTCTTCGCCGGCATCTTCGTGGTGCTCGTCGAGCTGGTCTCGCTGATCAGCAACCGCTTCGAGCGCAAGTGGAGGATCGCATGAATCAGAGCGTCCTCTTCGACGCCCCCGGGCCGAAGACCATCCAGCGCCACCGCATCTACACCGTGGTGACGCTGGCCGTCCTCCTGGCCGCGGTGGGCCTTGTCGCGTTCCGGCTCAACGAGCGCGGCCAGTTCGCCGGTGACAAGTGGGAGGTCTTCGTGACCCCCGCCTACGTCGAGTTCATCCTCGGTGGCCTCGTCGACACCCTCCAGATGGCCGGCGCCGCGATCGTCGGCGCGATGGTCCTGGGCCTCGTGCTGGGCATCGGCAAGATCTCCGACCACCAGATCATCCGGGGGCCCAGCTGGGCGATCGTGGAGTTCTTCCGCGCGGTGCCCGTGCTGATGCTGATGATCTTCTTCTTCTCCATCTACGGCATCTACAACGGCACGACCGGACCGTTCTGGTGCGTGGTGTGGGCCCTGACGCTCTACAACGGGGCCGTGCTGGCCGAGGTGTTCCGCGCCGGGCTGCTCGCCGTCCCGAAGGGCCAGTCCGAGGCGGCGTACGCCATCGGCATGCGCAAGAGCCAGGTGATCTGGATCGTGCTGCTGCCTCAGGCGGTCAAGATCATGATCCCGGCGATCATCAGCCAGTGCGTGGTGACGCTGAAGGACACCAGCCTCGGCTACGCCATCGCCGCCCCCGGCCTGACCGCTGTCGCGCGGCCGATCTACCTCGAGTTCCAGAACCACGTGCCGGTCTACCTCGTGATCGCCGCGGTCTACATCGTGGTCAACCTGCTCCTCACCGCGATCGCCACCTGGGTCCAGAAGCGCTTCGTGGGCGAGAAGAAGGTGCTCCAGGTGGCGGCGGTGGGAGAGCAGTCGGCCCAGCCCGGTCCGATCACCAACTGATCAGCGCTTCGCGGACACGTAGAGGGTGATGGTGCCCTCGACCACCACGGTCCCGTCGGCGCGGACACCGCGCACGCGGACCGGGAGGTCGTACCCCTCACCGATCTCCTGCGTCCACTGCTCCGGGTCGGTCTCGGCGATGCAGGTGACGTCGGAGTCGGCCTTGGCCGTGTAGGCGACCTCCATGCCCTTGGGGATCCAGCGGCGGTCGCGGGGGATCGTCGCCTCGGCGAGCGCGCCCATCGCGGCCTCGAGGCCGTTGCACAGCGCGATCGCGTGGACCGTGCCGATGTGGTTGTGCACCCGCCGGCGCTTGGTGATCACCAGCTCGGCGCGATCGGGCTCGAGCATGGTGAACCGCGGTCGGATGGTGGCGAAGTAGGGCGCCTTCTGGCTGAAGGCGAGCGAGAAGATCCTCGTGCCCAGGGGCAGCGCGGAGGTCTTCTTCCAGAGGTCCAGGACGGCAGGCATGCCGCGTACGTTACCCGTCGGTAACGAGCCACGCGAGGATGCGGTCAGCCGTCTCGTCCGCCGAGAGCTCGGTGTTGTCGATGGCGAGGTGCGGCCACCGTGCGAGCAGCCGCTCCCCCGGTGCGTCCCGCCCGGGCTCGGCGGTCATCCGGTAGTCGGCCTCCAGCTCGCGCACGTTGTTGTCCGACCAGTCGACGTCGCGCTTGGACTTCTTCTCCGCGAGCCGGTGCTCGGTGCGGTTGCGCACCAACCGGGTGTCGAGGTCGGCGACCAGCTCGACGACGGCGACGTGGCCGTCGTACGGCTCCACCAGCCGCTCGAGGTAGTCGGCCTCGGCCTGCTCGTCCATCCCCATCACGAACGTGAAGACGAGGTCCGTGCCTGCGGTCGCGGCCTCCTCGAGCAGGCGCCGGCGGAATTCGGTGTTGAGGGTCCTGAAGGGCGGTGTGCCGTAGTCGAAGACGTCGAGCAGCAGCTCGATCGTGTGGTGGTTGTGGAAGAGCTTGTAGTCCGACCGCTTGGCCACCGCCCGCCCGACCGTCATCTTGCCCACAGCGGGAGGTCCGAGGATCAGCAGCAGGTGCATGCGGCGATGCTAGGCAGAGACCGCGAGGACCTCGACCTGATTTCCGTGGGCGTCGGAGGTGTGGAACCGGACGTGCCCGGGGAAGGTGCCGCGCTGGCTCTCGTCGACCTCGAAGCCGAGGTCCCGCAGTCGGGCGGCCACCTCGTCGAAGGCGCCGAGGTCGTCCAGGACGAAGGCCGGGTGCGCCTTTCGGGCCGGCGCGAACGGGTCCTCGACGCCCACGTGCAGCTCGGCAGCGACGGCACCCGCGTCGTCGTACGCCCGGAACCAGCACCCGCCGCGGGCCACGAGGTCGACGGGCTTGTCGACCTCCGTCATCCCGAGCCCGTCGGCGTAGAACCGGCGCGCGGCGTCCTCGCCACCGGGCGGGCAGGCGACCTGCACGTGGTGGAGCCGCATCATGCGCTCACCGGCTGCGCGAGCGGCTTGCGCGCCACGACGAAGATCCGGCGGAACGGCAGGATCACGCGGCCGGAGGAGTCTGCCGGGTAGGCCTCGCGCAGCAGCGCACGGAACTCCTCCTCGAACAGCGGACGCAGGTCGTCGGGCAGCGCCTGGAGCGTCGGGCGCGCGCCGGTGCCGGAGACCCAGTCGAAGACCGGGTCGGGCCCGGAGAGCACGTGAAGGTACGTCGTCTCCCACGCGTCGACCTCGCAGCCGAGGTCCAGCAGGAGGCGGGCGTAGTCGTCGGGGCCGTGGCTCGTCGGCACCCGGGCACCGCGGGTGTGCTCGGCGTACGGCTCGCGGGCGGCGAGCTCGGTGCGGGTGGTGTGGCTCGGCTCGTCGAAGTTGCCGGGGACCTGGAAGGCGAACCAGCCGCCGGGTGCGACCCGGTCGATGAGGCCGGGCAGGAGGTCGAGGTGCTCGGGCAGCCACTGGAGGGTGGCGTTGGAGACCAGCACGTCGACCGGCGCGCGGAGTGCCAGCGGATCGGGCGTCGCCCAGTCGCGCAGGTCGGCGACCTCCCACCGGATGCCGTCGATCTGTGCCGCGGCCGCGATCATCTCGGGGCTGCTGTCGATGCCGGTGACCTGCGCACCGCGCCACCGGTCGGCGAGGAGCGATGTCAGGTTGCCGGGGCCGCAGCCGAGGTCGACCACGACCTTCGGCGCCTCGGCAGGCACCCGGGCGAGCAGGTCGACGAACGGCCTCCCGCGCTCGTCGGCGTACGCCAGGTAGCGGTCGGGGTCCCAGGTGTGGCTCATGTGGTGCTCCTCCTCAGGCTGGTGTCCACACCCCCGGACGGTAGTCCGCTGCAAATAGCTGGTGAAGAGGCTTCGACCACCGGCCTTTTGCTGCGGACTACCCGTCGATGGGGACGGGAATGTGTCTTGATGTCGAGATAACTCACCCTCCGTCACATCTCTCTCGATGTCAAGATTCTCGACCGAAGCGGTCGTCTGGCAGGATGGCCGGCATGCGGGACGAGGTGGACGACCTGGTCGAGGCCTGGGGGCGCGAACGCGGCGACCTCGACCTCGCGCCCGTCGAGGTCTTCTCGCGGATCAGCCGGCTGGCCCGCCACCTCGACCTCGCCCGGCGCGATGCATTCACCGCGCACGGCATCGAGTCGTGGGAGTTCGACGTGCTCGCCGCACTGCGCCGGGCCGGGTCGCCGTACGAGCTCTCCCCCGGTCGCCTGCTCCGCGAGACCCTCGTGACCAGCGGCACCATGACCAACCGGGTCGACCGGCTCGCCGCGCGCGGCCTCGTCGAGCGCCTGCCGGACCCGAAGGACCGCCGCGGCGTGCTGGTGCGGCTCACGGTCGAGGGCAAGGCGGCCGTCGACGGTGCGTTCGAGGCCCTCCTCGCGGCCGAGGCCGACCTGCTCGCCGACCTGCCGGACAAGCAGCGCACCCAGCTGGCCGGCCTGCTGCGCTCGCTGCTCGCGCCCTTCAGCTGAGCCCTACTCGACGGCCTCGGACGCCTCGAGCCACTCCATCTCGAGCTCGTCCTTCTCGGCGGCGAGCTCGCCGAGCTGGTTGCCGACGCGGGCGAGCAGGTCGTAGTCGCTGAGGTTCGCCTCCATCTCGGCGTGGAGCTCCGCCTCGCGGGCGGCGATCCGCTCGAGCTGCTTCTCCACGCGGGCCAGCACCTTGCGGGTGGCGCGGTCCTCGGCCGACCCGGCGCGCGCCTTGGTGGGGGGTGGCGGCACATTGCCATCGGACGGCGTCGAGACCTGCGATGTGCCGCCACCCACGGCGGCCGAGGCAGCGCGTCGTTCGAGGTACTCGTCCACCCCGCGCGGGAGCATCGACACCTGTCCGTCGCCGAGCAGCGCCCAGACGGAGTCGGTGACCCGCTCGAGGAAGTAGCGGTCGTGCGAGACCACGATGAGCGTGCCGGGCCAGCCGTCGAGGAAGTCCTCGAGGACGTTGAGGGTGTCGATGTCGAGGTCGTTGGTCGGCTCGTCGAGCAGCAGCACATTGGGCTCGGTGAGCAGCAGCTTGAGCAGCTGGAAGCGTCGCCGCTCGCCACCGGACAGGTCGCCGAGCCGCGCGGTCAGCCGGTCTCCGGTGAAGCCGAAGCGCTCGAGCATCGACGTCGCGGTGATCTCCTGGCCGTCGAGCGTCTTCGTCACGCGTCGGATCGCCTCGACCGTCGGCAGCACGCGGCCCTCCGGGTCGACGTCGTCGAGCGCCTGCGTGAGGTGCTGCATCGCGATCGTCCGGCCGTGCTTGACCCGCCCGACATCGGGCGGCAGCGCACCGGAGATCAGCGACAGCAGCGAGGTCTTGCCCGCTCCATTGACGCCGACGATCCCGATGCGGTCGCCCGGGCCGATCCGCCAGGTGGCGTGGTCGAGCAGCACCTTGTCGCCGCGTGCGAGGTCGACGTCCTCGATGTCGACGACGTCCTTGCCGAGCCGCTGGCTGGCGAAGCGCTGGAGCTCCATCCGGTCGCGCGGTGGCGGTACGTCGTCGATGAGGGCGTTGGCCGCGTCGATGCGGAACTTCGGCTTCGACGTACGCGCCGGCGGGCCGCGTCGCAGCCAGGCGAGCTCCTTGCGGGCGAGGTTGGCCCGGCGCGTCTCCGAGGCGGCGGCCTGGCGTGAGCGCTCGGCCTTCGCGAGCACGAACGCGGCGTAACCGCCCTCGTAGGAGTCGACCGCGCCGTCGTGCACCTCCCACGTCGTCTGGCAGACCTCGTCGAGGAACCACCGGTCGTGGGTCACCACGATCAGCGCGCTCGGCAGGCTGATGAGGTGGGCGGCGAGCCACGCGACGGCCTCGACGTCGAGGTGGTTGGTCGGCTCGTCGAGGACGATCAGGTCGTGGCGCGAGAGCAGCAGCGCGGCCAGCGCGCAGCGTCGGCGTTCGCCGCCCGACAGCCCGACGACGGCCCGGTCGAGGGTGACGCCCGCGAGCAGCTCCTCGACGACCTGCCGGGTCGTCGCGTCGGCCGCCCACTCATGGTCCTCGCGACCACCGAGCACCGCCTCGCGGACGCTGTGGCTGTCGACGAGCTCGTCGCCCTGGTGGAGGAAGCCGATCTCGACGCCACGGGTGCGCGAGACACGGCCCGCGTCGGGCTGCTCGATCCCGGTCATCACCTCGAGCAGCGTGGTCTTGCCGTCGCCGTTGCGGCCGACGACGCCGACCCGCTCCCCCACGGAGATGCCGAGGGAGACGTCGTCGAGCAGCGGCCGGACGCCGTAGGACTTCGAGACGCGCTCGAGGTTGATGAGGTTCGCCATGTCGGAGCCGATCCTCTCAGGCGGCACCATCTGGGCGTGCTTCGGCGTACGACTCACCGGACGGGCGGTGGTCCACCCACAATCTGCTCGCGGCGAATGTGGCTGGACCACCGCTCATCAGCGTGTCGGCGCACGCCACACCAGGGGGCGGTGGTCGACCCACATTCTGCGCGCCGCGAATGTGGGTGGACCACCGCTCGGCGGGATCAGCTGAGCGGCGGCTGGTCCTGCGAGGAGGCCGGCGCGCCGGCCTCGAGGGTCGGCGTGGCCACCGCGGAGGTGGTGCCGTACTTCTGGATGAGCGACTCGATGTCGAGGCCCGTCGTCGTCTTCAGCAGCTCCATGGTCTGGACGAGGTTGTTGCTCACCTGCCGCGGGAGCTCGCCGGCGCCGTCGGTCGAGATCACCGTGAGCTTGTCGATGCCGGCCATCGGCCGGGCGAGCTCGGCGGCCACCTTGGGCATCACCTCGATGAGCATCTGCAGGACCGCGGCCTCGTTGTAGCCGGCGAAGGCCTCGGCCTTCTTCTCCATCGCCTCGGCCTCGGCCTGGCCTGCAGCCAGGATGGCGGCACCCTGCGCCTCACCCTCGGCTCGCAGGGCGTCCGCCTCGGCGACGCGGCGGGCCTTCTCCGCCTCACCGCGCTTGGCGCCCTCGATGGCCTCGGCCTCCGCGAGCGCCGAGCGGCGGGACTTCTCGCCCTCACCGGTCAGCCGGGCCTTCTCGGCATCCGCCTCGGCGGCAGCGATCGACGCGGCCTTCTTGGCCTCGGCCTCGAGGATCTGGGAGTTGCGGCGACCCTGCGCCTCGGTCTCCACGCGGTAGCGCTCGGCGTCGGCCGGCTTGCGGACCTCGGTGTCGAGCTCGCGCTCCTTGAGCGCGGCCTGCCGCACGGCCACCTTCTCCTGCTCGAGGAGGATCGCCTGGTCGCGGTCGGCCTGCGCGAGCGGGCCGGCGGCGGAGGCCTGCGCGTTGGCGGCGTCGGTCTCGGCCTTGATCTCGGCGCTCTTCAGCGCGAGAGCGCGCTGGGTGATCGCGATCTCCTGCTCCGCCGCGATGCGCGCCTGCTCCGCCGCCTGGCGGGCGTTGGCCTCGGCGATGGAGGCGAGCTGGTTGAGCTTGGCGGCCTCGGGCCGGCCGAGGTCGGCGAGGTAGGAGCCGTCGTCGGTGATGTCCTGGATCTGGAACGTGTCGAGCACCAGCCCCTGACCGGTCAGCGAGGACTCGGACTCCTCGGCCACCCGCTGGGCGAAAGCGGCACGGTCTCGGATGATCTGCTCGACCGACATCGAGCCGACGATCGAGCGGAGCGCACCGGCGAGGACCTCCTGGGTGAACGTCTCGATCTCGGCCTGCTGGCTGAGGAAGCGCTGGCCGGCGGCGCGGATCGAGTCCTCGTTGCCGCCCACCTTGACCAGGGCCACGCCATCGAGGTTGAGCTTGATGCCCTGTCCCGACACCGCGCCGCGGATCTGCACGGAGATGCGCCGCGAGGACAGGTCGAGCGTCGCGAGCCGCTGCACGAACGGGATGACGAACACGCCGCCGCCCATGACGACCTTCTGGCCGGACAGGTCGGTGGAGATCTCGCCCGTCTCCGGGTTGCGTACCTCCCCCTTGCCCTTGCGTCCGGTGATGATGAACGACTCGTTGGGGCCGGCCACCTTGTAGCGGGTCACCACCAGCAGCGCGAGCAGCACCAGGAGGACGCCGAGGCCGATCACGGCGACGACGACGGCGGACAGTCCGAACATGGGCAGGGCTCCTCAGGCGAGATGGGCGAGATGGCGTACGACGGGTGGGTCAGGGCAGGAACAGGGGCTCGACGTGGACGGCGGTGGGCGAGATGACCGACGTGACGCTCACCTGGGTGCCCGCCGGGACGGCGCCGCTCGAGCGGGCGTTGAGCCGGGTGATGTGGCCACCGACGCTGACCGAGACCACGCCGAAGCCGCCCTCGGGGATCGCGCTGACGACCGAGGCGATCTTCTCGACCATGTCGGACGTGCGGACGGTGTCGGTCTCGCCGGTGCCTCGGAGGAACCGCGACGCCCGGGCCGCCGCCAGGCCCAGCAGGACCCCGAGCACCAGGCCGATGACCACGGCGACAGTGGTCGACCCGGTGACCGACAGCGCGATCGCGCCGCCGAAGCCGAGGGCGCCCAGGAAGCCGGCGAGGGCCTCGGTCGAGAAGAAGCCCGCGCTCAGGCCCTCGAGGGCGCCGTCGAGGACGTCGCCGAGCACCAGTGCGACGAGCAGCAGCAGCACGCCGAGCGCGCCGAGCACCAGGAACACGGTCACGAATGCCTCCCCCGGTCATCTGCGCGACATGCGACGCACACCCTAGCGCCCGTCCGGCCGGTCTGGGGAGGAACGCCTCAGGGCAGGAGGTGCGCTCCCGCGACCGGCCCGGTGGCCGTCAGCACGACCTCGTGACCGGCACCGGCCAGCCCTGTCGCGGTCTCGCGCGCGCCCTCGGCCGAGTCGCAGAGGAAGACGACCGTCGGCCCCGAACCGCTGACGATCCCGCGGAGCGCGCCTTCGGCCTCGCCCAGCGTGATCAGCTCGCCGAGCTCGGGACGCAGGTCGATGGCGGGCTCCTGCAGGTCGTTGTGCAGCGCCCGCGCTAGTCGTACGGGCTCACCGGAGGCCAGCGCCGCCAGCAGTGGCTCGGCCGACGCCGGCACCTCGGGGGCGTCGGGGCGGAGCACGTCGAAGTGGCGGTAGACCGCGGGCGTCGACAGGCCGACGGACGCGGGGACGGCGACCCACCACCACGCGCCGCGGTCGTCGACCGGGGTCACGAGCTCGCCGCGGCCCGCGCCCCGCGCCGTACCGCCCACGAGGGAGAACGGGATGTCGCTGCCGAGCTCGGCGGCCAGCGCCAGCAGGTCGTCATCGGAGGTGTCGAGCGCCCAGAGTCGGTCGCACGCGACGAGCGCGGCCGCGGCGTCGGCCGAGCCGCCGGCCATGCCGCCCGCGACCGGGATGTCCTTGCGGACCTCGAACGTACCCGTGGCACTCCGACCGGCCCGCTCGGCCAGCAGCCGTGCTGCTCGCAGCACGATGTTGTCGGGCCCGTCCGGTACGTCGTCGGCCTCGATGTGGTCCGCGACGCGGGTCGTCAGGGTGAGGTCGGCGGCGTCCGCCAGCGACAGGTCGTCGTGGATCCCGATCGCCTGGTAGACGGTGTCGAGCGGGTGGAAGCCGTCGTCGCGGACCCGGCCGACGCCGAGGTGGAGGTTGATCTTGGCGGCGGCGCGGACGGTGATGCTCATGCGGTCCTCGCGGCCGACAGCCCCTCGGCGATGCGGGCGAAGTCCGCGACCGTGAGCACCTCGCCGCGTGCGGTGGGGTCGACGCCGGCCGACTCGAGGGCCGCCGTAGCCACCTCGGCGGAGCCCGCCAGTCCGCGCAGCGCGGCACGGACCTGCTTGCGGCGCTGGGCGAAGGCGGCGTCGACCACGGCGAAGACCTCCTGGCGGGTGGCCGTGGTGACCGGCGGGTCGCGCCGGGTCCAGGCGACCAACCCGGAGTCGACGTTGGGGGCGGGCCAGAAGACGTTGCGTCCGATCGCACCGGCACGGCGTACGTCGGCGAACCAGGCGGCCTTCACGCTGGGCACGCCGTAGGTCTTCGACCCGGGCCCGGCGGCCAGCCGGTCGGCGACCTCCGCCTGCACCATGACCAGCCCGCGCTCGAGCGACGGCAGCAGCGTGAGCAGGTGGATCAGCACCGGCACGGACACGTTGTAGGGGAGGTTGGCGACGAGCGCGGTGGGGGGCGGACCGGGCACCTCCTCGACGCGCATCGCGTCGGCCAGCACGACCTCGAAGGCATCGACCTGGCCCGGGGCGTACGCCGCGATCGTGTCCGGCAACCGCTCTGCGAGGAGCGGGTCGAGCTCGATCGCGATCACGCGCTTCGCGACCTCGAGCAGGGCCAGGGTGAGCGAGCCGAGACCCGGGCCGACCTCGACGACGACGTCCTGGTCGGTGATGCCCGACTCGCGCACGATGCGGCGCACGGTGTTGGCGTCGATCACGAAGTTCTGACCGCGCTGCTTGGTCGGCCGGAGGTCGAGCTCGGCAGCGAGCGCACGCACCTCGGCCGGCCCGAGGAGCCTCGGGCCGGCCGGAGGGGTACTCATGGTGCGCAAGCGTAGTGGTGGGTCTCGATACGCCGCTCGCTGCGCTCGCAAGCTACTCGACCAGCAACGGTCAGCGGGGCAGTCCGAGCTTGGCCGCGCAGCCGGGCCACGAGCCGTAGCCGCCAGTCGCGTCGCGAAGCCGCGTGGCGACCGCGATCTGGGTCTCGCGGGAGGCCTGGTGCGGGTAGCCGGTGCCGCCGTAGGCACGCCAGGTGTTGACGTTGAACTGGAGGCCGCCGTAGTAGCCGTTGCCGGTGTTGATGGCCCAGTTGCCGCCGGACTCGCACTGCGCCAGGGAGTCCCAGACGGTGCTGCCGCCGGCGAAGCTGGAGGTCACGACCTCCTTGGTGCCGACCCGGACGATCGTCGGGACGGCCTTCACACGCACCTTGGCGTCGACGACCTTGCGGGCGACCATCTCGCCGTTGACGAAGCGGAGGCGGTAGGTCACGTTGCGGACGCCGTCGGAGCCGGCACGCACGACCTCCTCCTCACCCTCGAACAGGGTGGGGTCCTCGCGCTCGATCACGCCGGCGTCGACGACCTCGCGCGCGACCTTCCTCGTCGCGATGCGGATGTCCGTGACGACGACCTTGTCGCCGTCGGCGATCTCGGTGGTCGGCGACGGGGTGACCTTGTCGTGCTTGTCGACCTCGACGCCCATCGACGCGAGCACGTCGGCGACGGTCAGCGCCGCCACCTTCTTCTTGCGCAGGTCCTTCGCGCCGATCTTGATGCGGACGACCTTGGGGGTGACGACCTGGAGGCTGAGGCCCGTGCGGCCGATCGAGGAGCTGCGGCTGGCCGACAGGTCGGCGCCGTCGAAGCGGCGGCCGATCTCGTTCAGCGCGCTGGCGACGTCGGTGGAGCTGACCCAGTACGTCGTGGCGTCGCCGTCGATCGACAGCTCGAGCGGACGGCCGAACTGCACGGCGATGGCCGTGCCGTCGGTGACCGACTCGTTGATCGGCGGAGCGACCACGTCCTTGTCCGAGACGTCGATGCCCTCGGCGGCGAGCACGTCGGCGACGGTGTCGCCGAAGGCGCTGACCTGACGGGTCTGGCCGTCGAGGGTGAGGGTCACGTCCTTGCTGAGTGCGGCGTAGCCGACCGTCGTACCTCCGACGGCTGCCACGACGACGGCGACCAGGGTCGCCAGCACTGTCCTGGACCTGCTGAGCTGCGCGAGACGAGAGCGCACGATTCTCCGAACGTCGTACTCCCCGGGCCTCGGGCGACAGCACCCCCCACGGCCTGCGCTGGGCGTCCTTCCGTGCTGGAAGGAGCCGTACGACGTGCGAGCGGGGGTCTCGCAGGAGCGGCCCGAACCGCTCCTCGTGCTGCCGGAAATCACTCCCGATCCCGGCTGACAATCACAAGACGATAACGACGATGGGCGGTGGCGCAAACTCGAACGGCCAAATCCGGGCGAGATCCGGGTCACGCGGAGCAGCTACCAGGTCCCCCCGAAAGCGGCGTCGGTAGTGGCGTCGATGGCCCGGCAGAGCTCCTCGAGGTCGGCGCCGATCACATCCGCCATCGCCCGCACGGTGAGCGGGACGAGGTAGGAGGCGTTGGGTCGGCCGCGGTAGGGAGTGGGGGTGAGGTAGGGCGCGTCGGTCTCCACCAGGATGCGGTCGAGCGGCGTGATGGCGAGCGCGTCCCGCAGGGGCTGGGCGTTCTTGAAGGTGACGGTCCCCGCGAAGCTGAGGTGTGCGCCGCGGTCGAGGCAGCGACGGGCGAACGCGGCGTCGCCCGAGAAGCAGTGCATCACCCACCGCTCCGGCGCACCCTCCTCGTCGACGATCCGCAGCACGTCGTCGTGGGCGTCGCGGTCGTGGATGACCAGCGTCTTGTCGAGCCGCTTGGCGAGGTCGATGTGGCGGCGGAAGCTCTCCTCCTGCGCTGCCCGACCCTCGTCGCCGGTCCGGAAGGTGTCGAGGCCGGTCTCGCCGACCGCACGCACCTTGTCGTGCGACGCGGCGAGCCGCTCGATCTCCTCCAGCGCGGCCTCGAGGTCACCGGTCGCCGCCAGACGCGGCGCCTCGTTGGGGTGCAGCGCGACCCCGGCGACGAGCGCGTCGTGCTCGGCAGCCGCTGCCACGGCCCACCTGGCGCCCTCGAGGTCGCAGCCGATCTGCACGATGCGCGGCACCCCGACTGCAGCCGCCGCGGCGATGGCGTCCGAGGTGGCGGTCCAGTTGCCGTCGGCGATGTCGAGGTGGCAGTGGTTGTCCACGACCGGGTGGGGCAGCGGCTCCGGCGCGGGCGGGCGCTCGCGGTCGCGGCGGGCGCCGGTCTTCTCCTCGGTCGCGGCGCGGGACCGGTTCGGCCCCTCCCCTGCCTCAGCGGTGGACAACGTCGTACACCTCCCGCTTGGGCAGGCCGGCCCGCTTCGCGACCTCCGCGATCGCCTCCTTGCGGGTCGACCCCGACTCCTCCAGCGCAGCGACCGCGGCCCGCAGCGACCCGGGGTCGGTGTCGACCGCGGGGGCACCGCTCGAGCCCTCGACGACGATCGTCACCTCACCGCGTACGCCGTCCGCAGCCCACGCGACGAGCTCGGCCAGCGGACCGCGGCGCACCTCCTCGTGGGTCTTGGTCAGCTCACGACAGACGGCGGCGGGACGGTCGTCGCCCAACGCGTCGGCCATCGCGGCGAGGGCGGCCTCGGTGCGGTGCGGCGCCTCGAAGAACACCATCGTGCGCTCCTCGGTCGCCAGCGCCGCGAGCCGGCGGCCGCGCTCGCCGGCCTTGCGGGGCAGGAAGCCCTCGAAGCAGAACCGGTCGACGGGCAGACCGCTGACGGCCAGCGCGGTCAGCACCGCGCTGGGCCCGGGGACGGCAGTGACGCGCACGTCGTGCTCGACCGCCGCCGCCACGAGCCGGTAGCCCGGGTCGGACACGCTCGGCATCCCGGCGTCGGTCACGAGGACCACGCGGTCGCCGGCGAGCAGCGCCTCCAGCAGCACGGGCGTGCGGGCCTGCTCATTGCCCTCGAAGTAGGAGACGACGCGGCCGGACAGCGTGATGCCGAGGTCGGCGCAGAGCCGCTTCAGCCGGCGAGTGTCCTCGGCGGCGACCACGTCGGCACCGGACAGCTCCGCCGCGAGCCTCGGGGGTGCGTCGCCGGCCTGGCCGATCGGGGTGCCCGCGAGGACGAGGACGCCAGCCATGCGTCAGATCATCGCAGGCGCACCACGAAGCGCCACCTCCGCGCCGCGCGGTTGCCGGCGGCGTCGGTGGCCACCAGTCGTACGACATGGCGACCCGGTGCCAGCGCCTTTGCGGGCCGCCACCGCACGATCCCGCGCGCCCGGTCCCACCTCACCTTCGTGGCGCGGCGGCCGTCGACGCGGATCACGATGGCCTTCTTCGACACGACCGAGGCGGCGTCCCGGACACGGGCGGTGACGACCGGTCGGGAGGTGCGCACGGTGCGGACCGGACCGACCCGGGAGATCCGGGGCGGGGTGCCGTCAACGACCGGAACGGGCGTCGGGGACGGCGTCGAGGTCGCCGCTGCCCCCACGACCACGGTCACGGCGTCGCTGACGGTCGCGTGACCGGCGTGCTCGCCCGAGGCGTGGGCGACGGTGACCGTCGCGGTGTAGGTGCCGGGCGTGGCGTAGGTGTGGTCGGGGTCGGCGCCCGTCGCCGTCGTGCCGTCACCGAAGGCCCAGGAGTAGGTGAGGTCGGCGGTGCCGGGCGCGAGGTCGGCGCAGCCGATGCGACGGGCGGCGTTGTCGGGGTCGTGCACCACGACCGACACCGCCTGCGGGCCGGCGCGGACGGCCTTGGTGACCTCGACGAGACCGCTCGCACCGCTGGCGTCGGAGGTGAAGAGCGGCCAGATCTCGTTGGGCTCGGCGAAGGGCTGGGTGGTGTCGAGGCGGAAGTGCGCACCGCCGAGCTCGTCGTCGCAGGCCTGCTCGTGCACGTGGACGGACCCGTGCCGGGCAGATGGCTTGGTCCCGGTGACGCTGAGGGTGGTGTGGGTGCGGCCCCGGCTGCGGACCAGCACGGCCTCGCCCGCGATCGACGGGTAGTCGTCGAGGCCGACGGAGTAGGGGTGGACCTCACCGCGGGTGGTGACCTGCGTCGAGAACGCCACCGCGAGCGGCGCCGTGCCCTGCGCCGGCGCGGCGAGGGCGTCGATCGCCGGGAGCGCCCCGTCGGTCGGCGGGTCCGTGCCGGGCCCGCCGGTGCCGGTGACCGTCACCGGGAACTCCTCGACGTGGAGCCCGCCGCGCGAGTCGCTGACGCGGAGGCGGACGACGTACGTCCCGGGCGTCGTGTACTCGACCATGGTGTGGTCGGTGTAGGTCGGCGCCCCGCCCGTGCCGAGCTCCCAGGCGACGACGACCTCGTCGCCGTCGGGGTCGGACGCGTTGGCCGTGGCGTGCACGACGAGCGGCGCCGGGCCGGTCAGCGGCTCGACGACAGGGTCGGCGGTGGGCGGCTGGTTGGTGCTGTCGGCCGGGACGACCACGATCGTCCCCGTCATCAGCGGCCCGTGCAGCGAGCACTCGTAGCGGTAGGTGCCGGGCTGGTCGAAGGTGTAGGTCACCGACGGACCGCCGGCGTCGCGGTACTCCTGGAGGGCCGTCGGCCAGACCGTCTCCCACGGCTGTGACGGCGCGAGCGAGACGAGGTCGTGGCCCTGGGTGGCGCGGTCGAACTGCCACTCGACGGTGTCGCCGACCCTGATCGTGACGACCGAGGTGCCGGTGTCCACCGAGTCCCAGCGGTTGCCGCTGGTGTCGTCGACCGCGTCGACCACCCACGTCCGCGGCGCCTCGGCCGCCGTCGACGTCGTGGCGACCACCCCGACCACACCGACGGCTCCGACCGTCAGGGTCGCGGCGAGGAGCACCAGCGCGAGCGTCGTACGCAGGCGCGTACCAGCTCGAAGACGGACCCGGGGACCGGTCGGGTGGGGCATGGCGGCCTCTCGTCGAACAGCATGTCGAACGCGGTTCGCATCTCTGAACCGCTGTCACGAGTCTAGATGTGACCGCCGCCACGTCAAGGGGTCTGTGGCCGGGTGCTGGTTAGAGTTCCGGCGTGAACCCCACGGCCGCGGAGCGCAACCGCCCGCGCTGGAGGTCCGAGGAGAAGCTCCCGGGATGGGTCGGCGCCATCTGCCTGGCGAGCCTCGCGTTCTTCCTGAGGCGCTGGAACCTCGGCACGCCGCACGCCTTCTCCTTCGACGAGACCTACTACGCCAAGGACGCGTGGTCGCTGCTCAACCACGGCTACGTCCGCGCCTACGTCGAGGACGCCGACAAGACGATCCTCAACGGCAACGTCACCGGCCTGTGGCAGGACACCCCCTCGATGATCGTCCACCCGGAGGTCGGCAAGTGGCTGATCGCGGCCGGGATCAAGGTCTTCGGGATGGACCCGTCGGGCTGGCGGATGGCCTCGGCCGTCATCGGCGCGCTGATGGTCCTGCTCATGTGCCGCTTCGTGCGGCGCGTCACCGGTTCGACCGTGCTCGGCCTGGTCGCCGGACTGCTGCTCTCGATCGACGGCCTCCAGCTCGTGCTGTCGCGGCTGGCCCTGCTCGACATCTTCCTCGCGTTCTTCATCCTCTGCGGCGTGCACTGCGTGGTCGCGGACCGCCAGTGGCTGCGCGACCGGCTGGCCGAGGGCGGCACCCGCGTGCTGTGGCGTCCCTGGCTGCTCCTCGGCGGCGTCGCCTTCGGGCTGGCGTGCGGCACCAAGTGGTCGGCGGCCTACACGCTGGCGGTCTTCGGGCTCCTGGTGTGGCTGTGGAGCGCCGGCGCCCGGCGGGCCTTCGGCCAGCGTCGACCGCTGCTCCGCTCGATCGTCCTCGACGGCGTCCCGGCGTTCCTCGCGCTCGTCGGGGTCGGGCTGGTCACCTACGTCGCGACCTGGACCGGCTGGCTGATGCACGCCGACGCCTACGAGGCGGCCTACAGCAACACGCAGTACACGACCTACGGCGGCGGCACGCAGTGGCCGACCGCGACGGAGGAGGACGCGGACGGGTTCGGGGAGGTCACCCAGTCGCTGCGCTCGCTGTGGTCGTACCACCAGGACGTCTACACGTTCCACAGCCACTTCCTCAACGACTCGACCCACATCTATGCCAGCAAGCCGTCGACCTGGCTCGTGATGGGCCGGCCGGTCGGGGTGGACGCGCAGACCGACATCCAGCCGGGCGCCCAGGGCTGCGACGCGTCCAGCGGCTCGACGTGCATCCGGCAGATCCTGCTCCTCGGCAACCCGGTGATCTGGTGGGGCGGCTGCCTGGCGATGGTCGCCTCGCTGCTGCTGTGGATCGGCGCGCGCGACTGGCGTCACGGCGTCGCCGTGCTCGGGCTGGCCAGCACCTGGCTGCCGTGGTTCCTCTACGACGACCGGCCGATCTTCTTCTTCTACGCGATCACCAGCCTGCCCTTCCTGGTGCTGTCCGTGGCGCTCGCGATGGGCCACCTGATCGGGACGTCCGACGTGCCGACCCCACGACGTACGTTCGGGGTCGTCGTCGCCGGCAGCTACACCGTGCTCGCCCTGGTCGGCTTCGCGTGGTTCTGGCCGATCTGGACCGACGTGCTCCTCACCAAGTCCGAGTGGGACGCCCGGATCTGGTTCCAGCGCTGGATCTGACGCCGCCACGGCCCGGGCCGAGTGGGCCAGACCGGGCTACCGAAACCGGCTGAAACGTCCGAGAATCCATCAAGAAGTCCCGCAGTTCCGCCAACGCCGTGGTGGCGCCGACGGGAGCGACGGACGATGGAGACGCTCGCTCACGCGCGGGTCTTGTCGCCAGGGAGGGCGCGCCATGGAATCCACGTTCATCCACGTCTGTCTGAAGACGGCCGGCGCCCCCACCGAGGACGGCCACGAGGTGGGCGAGCGCTGGGTGTGCTCGTGCGGCGACAACTTCGTCTACCGCGAGGGCTTCAACCGCGGCGGCTATCCCGAGGTCGGGTGGTGGCCCGCTCCGGCGATCCCCCAGCCCCGGAGCTCGGGCATCCGCCTCTTCGGCCCGCGCAAGGGCTGACCGCCCGCCGGTCCACCCGGCGCCACGATCTCCGACGACCCCGCCCGATCCAGCCCGGGCGGGGTCGTCGCGTTCCCGGATGGCGTCACCACGAGCCGGGGAACCGTGACGAGCCGGCGATCGACAGCAGTGACACCGCGATCGCCACGGCGACCGAGATGAGGAGCGCCTCGCCGAGGTGCCGGCGCCGTGGCACGAGCAGCAGGGCGAGGCCCGCGAGCAGCGCGAGGAGCGGGACCACCCAGAACGGGATCACGCTGGCCGCCAGCACTGCGACGAAGGCGAGCACACCGCCGCCGAGCGCCGCCTGCACCAGGGGCACGGGACGCGAGCCGCGCGGCAGGCCGACCTCCGTCACCGCGCCGGCCATCGGCAGCTGGTCGGGCGCGAGCGCGCGCAGGAGGAGCGTCACCGTGGCCGCGTCGGTCACCACGACGACGTCGCGGAAGCGGTCCTCCACGGCATGGCGGCGGACCAGCTGGTCGAGGTGGTGTCCGCGGTCGACGTCGGGGAACCGGACCGGCGCGAGCAGCACGTCCGGCACCGGCTCGACGCCGAGACCGGTGACGACGCGCTTCGCCTCGACGGTCGGGGCCGTGAGGACGACGACGTCGGACCCCAGCGACTTCCGCAGCCGCGCGACCTCGTCGGGGCCCGCCTGGGCGCCCACCACGAAGATCCGCTGGTAGTCCGTCACGCCCCAGACGCTAGCGGTGGCCCGGGGTGGGTTGATCAACGTGCCCTAGCCTCACGGCATGAGCACCCGCGGTGGAGCCGTCGTCACCGGAGCCGGTCGCGGTCTGGGACGGCTCATCGCCGGCCTCCTCGTCGAGCGCGGACACGACGTCCTGGTGACCGACCTCGACGGCGAGGCCGCCGCAGCCGTGGCCGCCGAGCTCGGACCGCGTGCCAGCGCCCGCGCGCTCGACGTACGCGACGAGGTGGCGGTCGCGGCGGCCCGCGACGAGCTCGTCGAGCGGGCAGGTCGGCTCGAGGTCTGGGTCAACAACGCCGGCGTCCTCGTCACCGGGCCCGCGTGGGAGCAGGACCCACAGTCCCGGCGGCTGATGCTCGAGGTCAACGCGCTCGGCACGATCAACGGCACCGTCAGCGCGATCACGGCGATGCGCACCCACGGCGGCCACGTCGTCAACATCGTCTCCCTCGCAGGACTGGCGCCGGTGCCCGGCGAGGCGGTGTACGCCGCCTCGAAGCATGCCGCGATCGGCTTCTCCCTCAGCACCATCGCCGACCTGCGGCTCGCGGGGGTCAGGAACATCGACGTGTCGTGCATCTGCCCCGACGGGATCTGGACGCCGATGCTGCACGACAAGCTCGACGACCCCGGCGCCGCGCTGTCCTTCTCGGGCAGGCTCATGCAGCCCGAGGAGGTCGTCGCGGCGGTCGGCCGGGTGCTCGACAAGCCCCGACCCGTCACCACGCTCCCCCGCTCGCGCGGGGTGCAGGCACGGCTGGCAGCACTCGCCCCGCGGGTCGCCGTGGCCGCCGCGCCCCTCGTGGTGGCGCGCGGTCGGCGTACGCAGAAGAGGATGCTGCGGGACCGCTGAGCTAGTTGTCCCGCGACTCCAAGAAGCGCGTCACGAGCTGCCACACGCCGATCACGGCGATGACCACGCCGCCGAACGCCAGCACCTCGGCGACCGTCTGGGTCGCGGGCTCGGCCGAACGTCGCAGGACGAGACCACCCGCCAGGATCAGCAGTCCCACCAGTACAGCCACCAGCGCCCGAGTCACGGGACCAACGATACGTCGGCTGAGTGCACCGGTGTGCACCCAGACGGGATCTTGACACCCGGGCCTAGCATCGACAGCACCCGCTACACCTCGAGTGCGCGAGCCGGCTTCCGGCCCCAGGTTGCTACGGCCGCGCAGGGTCCGGCCGGCGCGTGACCCGGCCCACTCAGGGCCGGCGCGTCGTGAGGTGACGCCTGCGTGCCGCATGGAGGTCGGGCGACCGGGTACGAACCAGAGCGCCGCATCTCGGCGCGGCCAACTGAAGGAGGACAACCAGTGCCCGACGACGAGCTCGGCGACAGCATCCGGCACGGCGACGAGACCCGCGAGCACCCGACGACGAACCAGCCGTTGAACGCTCCCAGGCCGAGGCCGACGTGGAAGCCCTTGCTCTACCTGGTCCTCTTCGTCGCAGCACTCGTGATCTTCTACCTGTTCGGGCTCGCCGTCCTCGTGCCCTCCGACTGACACCGGCCGCTGGACGCAGAACCGCCCGCCACCTGTCTTCGCAGGTGGCGGGCGGTTCCTTGCTGGTGGAGCTGAGGGGATTCGAACCCCTGACCTTCTCATTGCGAACGAGACGCGCTACCAACTGCGCCACAGCCCCATGCGCCTCACGGCGCGACGCCAAGATACACGAGCAGATGGGGCCGTTCCGAATCGGCCCGGGTCAGTGCGTCATGGAGATCACCGGTGCGAACCGGGGATTCTCATGACGCACGGAGGAGGGCCTCAGGCGCCGCTGGCGCGGCGGTCGTCGTCGGCGTCGCGAGCGGTCTTGGCGGACTTCTCGGCGGAGCGGGCGAGGGCGGAGTCCTCGTCGTTGCGGCCGCTCGACCAGACGCCGGTGGAGTCGAGGTCGATCGTCGAGACCGTACGACGCTGGGCGGCGGACTTGCTGACGTAGGTCGGGAGCGTCGTGGGGACCATGTCCCAGCCACCCGGGACGGGCGCGGCGATGACGGCGGGCGCCTCGACGGGCGCGTCCTCGCTGGGCGCGACCGGAGCGGCCGGGCTGCGGGGCTGCGGCGGCGTCACGGGCATCTCGCCGGTCAGGTCGAGGTCGTCATCCTCGATGAGCGGCGGGTAGCCGATCTCGATGGCGGCGCGGGCGTCGCGCTGGCGACGCTCGGCGCGGACCGAGACACGGCAGGCGACCAGCCACGCGAGGAGGACGCCGGCCGGGATCGCGACCCACGGCCAGGTGATGACGGCAGCGGCCGCCAGTCCGATGACGACGGCGTTGGCGAGAGCGATGAGCGCGAGCACGTTGCGGCGGCGCTTGGCGGCGCGGCGGGCGGAGGCGCGCTCGGTCGCGGGCGGCGTACGACGCGCACTCACCGACGTCGTGACCTCCCGGCGCACCTCGGTGGTGACGGCGGCGACGGGCTCGACCGGCGCGTGCGCCTTGGTCTCGACCGGCGGCCGGAGGCGGGCGCGGATGGGCGCGACGACCAGGCGGGCGTTGCGACGGTCGACCGGCTCGCGCCGCGCGAGGATGCGCATGGTGTGCGAGAACTTCTCGACCGACCGGCTGCGGACCACCTCGTCGTGGTGCTTGAGGGCCTTGGGGATCAGGTAGACGGCCCACGCCACGGCAAGGGCGACGAAGATGAGAGCGCTCAGGTCCACGCTCGCAGCGTAGGAGCGCGGGACGCGAGCGGGGCGGATGTCAAGTGGTGTGTCGCAGAACTACTGGTGTGACTGGTGTGTTTCCAGCCGCGCGGCGATCCCCTCAGGGCACTCCTCCACCGTGACCGCGAAGACCCGGTGGTCGCGCCAGGCGCCGTCGATGTGGAGGAAGCGCGGCGCGTAGCCGACCTGCTCGAGGCCGAGCTTCTCGACGACGCGCAGCGAGTTGGTGTTCTCCGGGCGTACGCAGATCTCGATCCGGTGCAGGCCCACCGGGCCGAAGCAGTGGTCGATCGCCATCGCGACGGCGCGCGGCGCGACACCGCGACCGGCGACGTCCATCGACAGCCAGTAGCCGATGGAGGCCCACTGGGCCGAGCCGCGCGACACGTTGCTCACGGTCACCTGCCCGACGAAGCGGCCGCCGACCTCGACGACGAACGGAAGGCACTGTCCTTGCTTGGCCTGGTGGAGCAGGGAGCGCACGACCATCTTGTACGACGACGGGCGCGGGCTGGCGCCGGGCGGGACCGTGGCGTCCCACGGGCGGAGCCAGTCGTGGTTGCGGGCGCGCACCGCCTGCCACTCGTCGGCGTCCGACCTCCGCAGCGACCGCAGCACCACGCCGTACGACTCGAGTCGCGCGGGCCAGCCGGGCGCTGAGCCGCCCATCGTGTTCAGTGGTCGCTCCCGACGACCTGCTCGACCGCGTGCCGCAGCACGGGCTCGAGGACACCGAGGCCGTCCTTCACGCCGCCGCGAGAACCCGGGAGGTTGATGACGAGGCAGTCGCCGGAGACGCCGGCGATCCCGCGCGAGAGCATCGCGGTCGGGACGCCCTTCGCGACGCCGGCGGCGCGGATCGACTCGGCGATGCCGGGCACCTCGCGGTCGAGCAGCGGGGCCGTGGCCTCGGGGGTCCGGTCGGTCGGCGTGAGGCCGGTGCCACCGGTGGTGAGCACGACCCGGGCGCGATCCGCGACGGCGGCGGCGATGGCCTCGCGGACCGGGTCGCCGTCGGGGACGACGGCCGGCTCGTCGCAGTCGAACCCCTGGCCGCGCAGCCAGTCGACGATCAGCGGGCCGGTCTCGTCGGCGTACACCCCCGACGCGGCGCGGTTGGAGGCCACCACCACGGCGGCTCGGAGACGAGTGGGACTCATCGCTTCCAGTCCCCCGACCGCCCGCCGGACTTCGTCTCCACCCGGATGTCGGTGATCACGGCGGCCTTGTCGACGGCCTTGACCATGTCGACGACGGTGAGCGCGGCGACCGAGACGGCGGTCAGGGCCTCCATCTCGACGCCGGTGCGGTCCGTCGTGCGGACGGTGGCGGTGATGTCGACGGACTCGTCGGACACGGTGAGGTCGACCGTGACGCCGGAGATCGCGAGCGGGTGGCAGAGCGGGATGAGCGCGGGCGTCTGCTTGGCGCCCATGATCCCGGCGATCCGCGCCACCGCGAGCGCGTCGCCCTTCGGCACGCCCTCCCCGCGGAGCAGGTCGATCACGGCGGGGCTGACCAGCACGCGGCCGGTGGCGGACGCCGTACGAGCGGTGACGGCCTTGTCGCCGACGTCGACCATGCGCGCGGCACCGCTCTCGTCGACGTGCGTGAGGCGGTCCATCAGAAGTCCTCGTCGAGCTTGCGGACCGCGACCATCTCGCCAGCGGCGACCGAGGTGACGTCGGCCGCCACCTCGATGAGGCAGTTGGAACCGGCCAGGTCGCCGATGAGGTGCGAGCCGTGGCCACCCACCGGCGACACGAAGCTGCCGCCGCGGTCGGAGTCGACGAGCCCGCGCACCAGCTGGACCTTGCCCGGCGGCGAGGAGATGCCGTGGGTGAGGCGGGCCCGCGCGGTGGGGCGGGCGTAGGGCAGCTTGCCCATCATCCGGCGGATCGCAGGCAGGACGAACATCTCGAACGAGACGTAGGAGGAGACCGGGTTGCCGGGCAGGGTGAAGACCGGGGTGGCGTCCTCGCCGACGGTGCCGAAGCCCTGCGGCTTGCCGGGCTGCATGCCGACACCGCCGAACCACATCGTGCCGTGCTGGGACAGCGACTCCTTGACGACGTCGAAGTCCCCCTCGCTCACGCCGCCGCTGGTGACGACGATGTCGGCGCGGACCAGCTGGTCGCTCAGCGCCTCGGTGAAGGCGTGCGACTCGTCGGGGACGATGCCGACGCGGTAGGCGATCGCACCGGCGGAGCGGGCGGCCGCGGCGAGGAGGTAGGAGTTGCCGTCGTAGATCGAGTCGTGGCCCAGCGGCGTGCCGGGGTCGCGGAGCTCGGAGCCGGTGGAGATCACGACGACGCGCGGGCGCGGACGGGTGCGGACGGTCGCCCGCCCCACCGCAGCGAGCATGCCGAGGTGGCGCGGGCCCAGGACGGTGCCCTCCTCGAGCAGCATGTCGCCCTCGGAGATGTCGTCGCCGGTCGGGCGGATGTGCTGGCCCACCCTGGCCGGACGGTCGATGCGCACCTGCGCGACGCCGCGGTCGGTCCACTCGTAGGGGACGACCGTGGTGGCGCCGGTCGGCACGGGCGCGCCGGTCATGATCTTGACGGCGGTGCCCGGCGACATCGCGAGGATCGACGACTGGCCGGCCCCGATCTCACCGACGACGGGCAGCACGACGGGCGAGTCCTCGCTGGCGTCGGCGACGTCGTCGGCGACCACGGCGTAGCCGTCCATCGCGGAGTTGTCGAAGCTCGGCAGCGAGATCGGTGCCACGACGTCCTCGGCCAGCGCGAGGCCGAGCGCCTCCATCAGCGGCTGCGGGAACGCCGGCAGCGGCGAGATCGTGGCAAGGATGCGCTCGACGTAGTCCTCCACGGGCAGGAGGGCGGGGTGCGGCTCAGGCATGCCCTAGCCGCTCCTGCTCGTCGAGGACGGTGCCGCCCTCGACGCGCTGCGCGGACTTCGACGCCAGCGCGACGTCGCCGACCACCTTCACGCCACGACCGAAGGTCCAGTCGCCCTCGACCTTGAACGAGTCGGCCTCGCGCAGCGACGGCGCACCCTCGGGGAACCGCTTGTCGAAGTCGCCGACCAGCTTGTAGAAGTCGCCGTCGAGCGAGATGTAGGGCACGTCGTCGCCGGCCTGGTCGAGCACGAAGTCCTTGCCGAGGTCGTAGACGTCGGAGCGCAGCACCAGCAGGTCGTCGGTCGTCTTCACCGGCACGAACCGGTCGCGGCCGACCTCGATCGTGCGCGCGCCCTCGAACACCTCGATCGCCGCACCCATCGCGGTCTCGACCTGGATCACCTCGGGGGTGGCCTTGTCGGCCGGGTCGAGGTGCTTCACGTTCTTGATCAGCGGGAGGCCGAGGATGCCGCCGCGGGCGTCGAGGGTGCCGACCATCGCCTCGATGTCGAACCACAGGTTGTTGGTCGAGCAGTACTTGTGGCGCTCGAGGTCGGCCAGTGCCTCCCGGTCGGCGTCGGGCGTCTGCGCCGTCTCGCGCAGCACGATGCGGCCGTCGCTCTTGCGGCGGGCGAAGTGGCCGCCCTTGCGGTCCGAGGGCGTACGTCGCACGGCCTCGATCGCGAACGGTGCGCCGCTCTGGGCGAACCAGCCCGCGACGCGCGCGTCCGGCACGGCGCCGAGGTTGTCGGAGTTGGAGACGAAGACGTAGCGGTAGCCCGCATCCTTGAGCCGGGCGAGCAGTCCGGTGCCGCGCAGGGCGGTGTAGATGTCGCCGTGGCCGGGAGGGCACCACTCGAGGTCGGGGGCCTTGGGGTACGCCGCCGGCATCAGGTCCGCGGCGAGGAGCTTGGGCTCCTTGTTCTGCAGGAACTCCAGGGGCAGACCGTCGACGGCGAGGTCCTCGTAGCGGGCGAGGGCCTCCATCGTGTCGGCCGAGGTGCGGAAGGAGTTCATGAACATCAGCGGCAACGTGGCGTCGTACTGCTGGCGCAGGTGCAGCACCTGCCGGGCGATGATGTCGAGGAAGCTCAGCCCGCGGCGCACGCAGAGCAGCGACTTCGCGCGCTCCATGCCCATCGAGGTGCCGAGGCCGCCGTTGAGCTTGATCACCGCGGTCTTCCCGATCGCCTCGGCAGCGACGTCGTCGGGGACGTCGACGTCGGCCAGCGCCTCCATGTCGAGCGGCTCGATCGTGTCCTCCGCGATCATGCCGGTCTCGCCGTGCTCGAGGAGCCGGTAGTAGTGCGCGAACGTGTCGATCGCGACCTCGTCGACCCCGGCCCGGCGCATCTTCTCGCGCGCCAGCTCGAGGCCGCGGACGTTGCCCTTGCTTGCCATGCTTCGATCGTAGGCTGCTGACGTGCCCTCGCCACAGTCGCCCGACAGCCGGTTCGCCAAGAGCGCACTGCGCGACCAGGTGATGGCGGGTCGGAAGCGGCGCCCGCTCGAGGCCGCCGCCCGCTTCTCGTCGTCGGTCGCGGAGGTCGCGCTGGCCTGGCAGCCCGTCCGCGACGCGGCCACCGTGACGGCGTACGTCTCCGTCGGCAGCGAGCCCGGCACCGGCCTGCTCCTCGACGCCCTCGTCGCTGCTGGCAAACGGGTGCTGCTGCCCGTGGTCGTGGCGGGACTCGACCTGGACTGGGCGGTGTACACCGGCCGCTCCGGCCTCGCACCCGCGGTGCGCGGGCTGCTCGAGCCGACCGGGCCGCGGCTCGGCAAGGACGCGATCGCCCAGGCCGACGTGGTGCTCGTGCCCGGCGCGGCGGTCTCGGCCGACGGCACCCGGCTCGGGCAGGGCGGCGGGTGCTACGACCGCGCCCTCCCCCGGATCACCGCCGGGACGCCGGTGGCCGTGCTGCTGTACGACGACGAGGTCGGCCTCGCCGTGCCCAGCGATCCCCACGACGTACGCGTCGGCTTCGCGCTGACGGCGGGCGGCGTCAGGGCGCTGGCGTGAGCACCAACCGGTCGTCGGTCGCCGCCTCGACGGCCTCGCGGCTGTAGGCCCAGGGCAGGGTCTCGCCCTCGACGTAGAGCTCGGTCTGGTCGGAGTAGTGCGAGGACGCGGGGTGGCCGGAGACGCCGGTGAGGTTGATCCAGCGTGAGTCGTCGAAGTCGGCGAGCGAGACGACCATCCGCATCGACGGCGCGGCAGTGACCTCGTAGCCCTCGGCGGCGTTCCACGAGGTCGCGTCGACGATCGACGATCCGCCGCCGACCTCCCAGCCGTCGCGGTTGAACAGCCGCTCGACGGGCCCGACGCCGGACTCGCCGAGGGTCGCGTTGTGGAGGTTCATCCGGTGGAGGCGTCCCCAGGTCCAGCGACGGGGGTCGCGGGCCTGGCGACGCGTCAGCTCGTCGCGCGCCTCGAGCAGCGCCTGGCGCAGGATGTCGTCGCGGGTCTCGACCACGTCCTCGGTCGTGACGTCGTCCCACCACTGCCCGGCCGGCTCGGGCAGCAGCCGGCCGACGACCAGGAACCACCGGTCGCCGCCGTCGGGCCACGACCGCTGGCGCAGGTCGTCGTGGAAGGTGAGCTCGAGCAGCTTGCGCCACACGACGTTGAAGTACGCCGCCGGTGCGCTGTCGGCCGGTGAGGTGAAGTCCCAGTCGCGCAGCAGGTCCTGGGCGTTGCGGTAGTAGCGGTTGGGCAGGTCCTCGATGTCGAGCAGGTAGGGCACGAGTGTCTCGGCCATCGGGTTGGTCGAGTCGAGCTGGAGGCGCGACATCTCCTGCACCGACAGCTCGCCCTCGGCGAGCAGCGCGTCGCGGATGCGGGTCGAGCGGTAGCCGTAGTCCCAGTCCTTCGTCAGCAGGTAGGGGTAGTCCTCGTCGGTGACCGCCTGGTTGGCGGTGGCGATGAAGCCCTCCTCCGGGTCGAGCACGCTGGGCAGCCCGTCGAAGGGGATGTAGTCGCCCGTCCAGTCGTTGGCGCTGATCCAGCCCTCGACCGGCAGCGTGCCGTCGTTGCCCGAGCGGCGGATCGGGATCCGGCCCGGCGCCTGGTAGCCGATGTGGCCCTCGCGGTCGGCGTACACGAGGTTCTGCGCGGGCACCGCGAAGTCGGCGGCGGCCGCGCGGAACTCGTCCCAGTTCGACGCACGGTTGAGCCCGAGGATCGCGTCTGCGGTGGGCGCCGGGTCGAGCGCGGTCCACGCCAGCGCGACGGCGTACCCGCTGCCGCGCTCGCCGGGCTCGTCGGTGGGGGCGTTGGCGCCGACCGTGGCGAGCTCCGACGACACGTCGCTGATCAGCGGGCCGTGGACGGTCTCGCGCACGCGGAGCTCGACGTCGTCCTCGCCCCGCACCTTGATCGTCTCCGTGCGGACCTCCATCGCGACGGTCTCGCCGTCGCGGACGTAACGGTCGTCGCCCTCGGTCTGCTCGAGGAAGAGGTCGGTGACGTCGGGGCCCAGGTTGGTGAAGCCCCAGGCGATGTCGGCGTTGTGGCCGATGACCACGCCGGGCACGCCGGAGAACGTGAACCCGCTCGTGTCGAGGGTGCACTCGGGGGTGATCTCGCGGCAGCGCAGGCCCATCTGCATCCAGATGCCGGGCTGGCTGACGCCGAGGTGCGGGTCGTTGGCCAGCAGCGGCATCCCGGTCGCGCTGCGTTCGCCGGAGACGACCCACGAGTTGCTGCCGATGCCGCGCCCACGTCCGAGCATGTCGGGCATCGCGGCGACGGTGTCCTGCACCCGTCGGAGGGCCTTGACCACACCGGGCGGATACGCCGGGCGTCGCGGGTTGCGGGTCGCGTTGGCCGTCGCGTTCTGCTCGAAGACGCCGTCGACGACCCCGCCACCGGACACGATCGGCGGGTTCTCGTCGTAGGGGTACGCCGGCCACAGCGAGGCGATCTCCGCCGGTGTCTGGTCGACGGAGAGCTGGGCCCGGTCGATCTCGGCATCCATGTTGCCGCGCAGGTCCCATGCCATCGCCTTGAGCCATGCCAGCGAGTCGACCGGCTCCCACTCCGCGGGCGTGTAGTCGAGACCGGTCAGTCCGAGCACGGAGTACTCGGCCGCCAGCTCCGAGGGCGAACGCTCGGCGAGGTAGGCGTTGACCCCCTCGGCGTAGGCCGTCAGCGCCTCACGGGTGGACGGCTGCAGGAGGGCCCACTCCTGCTCGGCGACGCCGCGCCAGTCCATCGTGCGGATGAACTTGTCGGTCTCGAGGGTGTCGGGCCCGAAGATCTCCGAGAGCCGGCCGCCGGTCACGTGCCTCCGGAAGTCCATCTCGAAGAACCGCTCCTGGGCGTGCACGTAGCCCTGCGCACGCATCAGGTCGGTGTCGTTGTCGGCGTAGATCTGCGGGATGCCGTAGTCGTCGCGCAGCACCTCCACCGACGCGGTCAGCCCCGGGAGGCTCGCCTCGCCGTCGGTCTGCGGCAGCGGGCGGCGGACGACGCCCACCACGGCGGCCGCGAGCACGAGCAGCACGAGCACGATCCCGACGGCGGTCCAGGCCGACCAGCGCACGGCCCGCGGCAGCCCCCGGAAGGCCTGCCACCGGCTGGGGCGGGGCAGGTCGGCGGCCGGGGGGACGGTGGTGGGGGAAGGGTCGCTCATCGCGCTCCCCATTGTGCCGTACCATTGGCAGTCGAGAGGCCCGAGTGCCAGCGCGTCGCGCCGGCCCGTCGCCAGTCGTCACCCGCACCGTCCCGAGGATCCCGCGATGCCCACCTACCAGTACGCCTGCACCGAGTGCGGCCACTCCTTCGAGCAGTTCCAGAGCTTCAGCGACGACGCGCTGACCGTCTGCCCGGTCTGCGACGGCAAGCTGCGCAAGCTCTTCAACGCGGTCGGCGTGGTCTTCAAGGGCTCGGGCTTCTACCGCAACGACAGCCGCTCGACGACGTCGTCCTCGGAGCCGGCGGCCGCGTCGTCCTCCGCGAGCACGTCCTCGTCCACGGACTCGTCGTCCTCCTCGAGCTCGACGTCCGACTCCTCGAAGTCGACGTCCACCACCACGAAGTCCTCGTCGAGCTCGTCCTCCGACTGATCCCGTCGGCCTGTGGAGAGGCCCAGCGCGCGGGCACCCGTCCCGCCTAGCGTCGGGGGATGTTCCCGGGCCTCCCGCCGGCACGCCGCCGGATCCGTGCCGTACGCCACCAGCTCCGGCGCCGACGTCGGCTGATCGCGGCGCTGCTCGCAGCCGCCGCGGTCGTGGCCGCACTGCGCACGGTCGCGCCGCCGGCGCCCGACACCGTCGCCGTGCTGGTCGCCGCCCGCGACCTGCCCTCGGGAGCCCTGCTGGAGGACGGCGACCTGGTGGCGCGCGACTTCCCGGCCGAGCTCGCCCCGCCGGCCGCGGCGGACGCTGCTGCAGGTCGCGTGCTGGCGGCTCCGGTGCGGCGCGGCGAGGTGCTCACCGACGTACGCCTCGTCGGTCCGGCGCTCGCCGACGCGGTCCCCGGCGAGACCGTGCTGCCGGTCCGACTACCGGATGCGGGCATGGCGACACTGCTCCGCGCGGGCGACGAGGTCGACCTGGTGGCGACCGACCCCGGCACGGGCGACACGACCGTCGTGGCGCGCGACGTCACGGTTCTCGCGACGCCGACGGGTGTCCCAGACGGGCCGGCGGGTGGCGCGGGAGGTGCGCTCGTGGTGGTCGGTGCCTCCGCGACCGAGGCGATCGCCATCGCCCGAGCAGCACTGTCGCAGTACCTGACAGTGTCCTGGACGCGCTAGCGTGCGGTGCGTCCCCGGACTCTCGGGGCTATAAGGAGGCACAACATGAGTGGTTTCAAGAACTTCATCCTCAAGGGCAATCTGATCGAGATCGCCACCGGTCTGATCATGGCGCTTGCCTTCGCAGCGGTGGTCACGACCTTCACCGCGTGGCTGACCGGCTTGATGCCGGACTCGGCATCGGAGTACTTCTCGACCGAGGCGCAGAGCTTCGGCGCCTTCCTCAACGCCGTTGTCGCGTTCCTGATCATGGCCGCAGTGGTCTACTTCTTGATCATCGTCCCGTACACCAAGGCGAAGGAGCGCTTCTTCCCGAGCGATGAAGAAGGCACCCCGGCCGACGTCGCCCTCCTCGAGGAGATCCGCGACCTGCTCCGCACGCGCGGCGGCGCCGTCTGACCGACGTACGACCACTCGTTCGGCTCGCCCTCCGGGGCGGGCCGTTCGTGCGTCCGGGGTAGTCCCCATCGAATGGGTCGTCCCGACGCTTTCGCGACGACCCAATCGATGGGGACTACACGGGGAGTCAGCCGTGGTGCGGCGGGACCTGGTCGCGGTACCAGTCGTCGCCCTTGCCCGAGGTGTCCTCCCGGGCGTCGGTGTCGTCGCTGGTCTGCTCCGGTACGCCGTCGCCGAAGGCCGCGGCCAGGCGACGCCGCCGCTTCCACTCGGGCTCGGGCGGCTCGGCAGGTCGGTCGGAGGCCATCACGCACAGACTCCGAAGATCGGCTTCTCCTCCGGCTCCGTCGTCTCGGACGGGGTCGGCGGGGCGGGGGTCTCGGAGGCCGTCGGCGTCTCGGACGGGGTCTCCGAAGGGGTCTCGCTGGGCGTCTCGGACGGCGTGCCGGACGGGCTCTCTCCCGCGGTCGGCGTCTCCGTCGATCCGGGCGGGCCCTCGGCGCTGACCGACGTGCCGCCGATCAGCTTCGGCGGGAGCACCTTGTCCTCGGCGAGGAGCTTCCAGATCTCGTCGGCCTGCTCGGTCCAGAAGACCTTGCCGCTGAAGTCCGGGTCGTCGACCGGGTAGTAGTCGGTCGGGAGGGTGACGAACTTGATCTTGTCCAGGCCGATGTCCTGCAGCTGCAGCGCGATCCTGCCCAGCCGCGTCACCGAGTCGAACTCCGAGTCGGTCGTCAGGCCCTCGGTGGCCGCGTCGAGGAGCTTCACGACCTTGTCGGGCCGGGTCAGGGTGCCGGCCGAGAGCACCTTGCGGACGAGCGCGCCGATGAACTCCTGCTGGCGTCGGATGCGGGAGATGTCGTTCTGCTCGATCTGGTCGCCGACGTAGCGGGCCCGGACGTAGTCCAGGGCCTCGTCACCGGTCAGCAGCGACGGGTCCCCCTTCGGGACGAAGATCTGTCGCGGCCGGTCGACGATGTCCTCCGGGACGCACACCGGCACGCCGTCGACGGCGTCGACCATGTTGCCGAAGCTGCCGAAGTCGATCACGATGAAGTGCTCGACGAGGATCCCCGTCTCCTCCTCCAGCTGGCGCAGCGTGCACTTCGGGCCGTTGACGCTGAAGGCCTCGTTCCACATCACGTCGGTGGCCGCAGGAGCGTCGCACCCGTCCTCGGGCCGGTTGACGATCGAGTCGCGCGGGATGGAGACGGCGTACGCCCTGCTGCGGTCGGCGGAGAGGTGCACCAGGATGCTGGTGTCGGAGCGGGCGCCCTCCTCCTTGTCGAGGCCGCAGCCCTCGCAGTCGCGGGAGTCCGAGCCCATCACGAGGATGTCGAGGGGCTCGCCATTGCCCGTGTAGAGGTTCTCCGGACGCTCCTCGTCACCGCCGAGGTCGTCGAGCGAGATCCCCTCGATGTTGCCGTTGAGGTGGCGCACGAAGTAGACGACGCCCAGCCCGGTGATCAGGGCGAGCACGACGGCGCTGATCACGATCACGCGGCCCACGGTGTGCTTGCGCGCGACCGTGCCCTTGCGCTTCGGTCCGTCCGAGCCGGGCTCGGACGTTGCCGTGGCCGGCGCCTCCGACGATGCGTCCGACGGCGCCTCCGGGCGCGACTCATCCGACACGGGGCTCACCTTCGACAGGGCGGACAGGGCTGACGGGACCTGAACCTACTTCACGAGTGCAAGATCTCACCTTCCGGCGACACCGCGATCCGCGCTCGTTTCATCGGATCCCCGAACGGGCGAAGCCGGCGACCGTTGCCGAACCAGCGCCAGATCGGGAACGTCTCCGTCAGGCCGGCCATGCGCGTGGTCGTACGCCGGCGTGGCAGGATTCTCCCGCCGCCCCAGTAGCTCAGTGGATAGAGCAGCCGCCTCCTAAGCGAAAGGTCGCAAGTTCGACTCTTGCCTGGGGCACCCAAGCCGTTGTCTTTCTCGGCCTGCGCCGGTGGCGCGACACTCAGGTGCGGGTGCCGACCGCGACGAGGTACTCCTTCTCGAAGCGTGCTGCACCGGGGGTACCGCGGTCCCAGGTCTCGCAGAACGCATCGAGGGCTGCGTCGAACTCGGCGGCGCGGCCCTCCCGCTCGGCGTTGGCACGCACCGCGATGGTGGGGCCGTAGTAGGTCTTGAAGTGCTCGCCGTAGTCGCGGGCGTGCGGGAAGGCGGTGATCTCGAGGGTCTGCTTCTCGAGGGTGTGGAGCTCGACCCGCCCGCCGAACAGGCCGCGCAGGTGTTCCTCGCTGCCCCACAGCGGCGGCGGGGACGCTCCGGGAGGCGGCGGCGGCGCGAACGGCTTCATCATCGCGAAGAGCGCGCCGAGCATCCCTTCCGGCGTCCAGCTCAGGAGCCCGATGCTCCCTCCGGGCCGGCACACCCGCACGAGCTCGTCGGCCGCGGCCTGGTGGTGCGGCGCGAACATCACGCCGATCGACGAAATCACGACGTCGTACGACGCGTCGTCGAACGGCAGGTCCTCCGCGTCGGCCGGGGTCCACGTGAGGTCGAGTCCCTCCGCCTCCGCCCGGGCCCGGCCGGCTTCCAGGAGCTCGGGTGTCAGGTCGCTGGCCGTCACGGTCGCGCCCTTCCTGGCTGCGGGGATGGAGGCGTTCCCCGTGCCGGCCGCGACATCGAGGACGCGGGTGCCGGGCTCGATGGGGCACGCGTCGACCAGACGCGGTCCGAGCGGGAGGAGGAAGGTCTCCACCATGTGCGGGTAGTCGCCGGAGGCCCACATGGTGCGGTGTCGAGCCTTGAGCTCGCTGTCTGCTGTCTGGGTCGTCATGGTTCTTTCCTCCCGGTTGTTGGTGCCTCCACCTTCCTGCCGCCGTCTTCCGAGCACATCGGGAGAATTGCCCATCCCGGTCCCTACACTCAGACGATGGAGGCACCGGCCGACGAGCTCGAGGCCGGTCGGCGCGCGCTGGCGCTGGCCCACTGGGCGCTCGCCCGGAAGTCCCTCGAGGCGGTGCTGGCCGCGGACGAGTCGGCCGAGGCGCGCGAGGGCCTCGGGCTGGCGCTGTGGTTCCTCGGCGATGTCGCCGGTGGGATCGACTCGCGCTCGCGCGCGTTCGAGCTGTACGCCGCCGCCGGCCGCTGCGGCGACGCTGCGCGAACCGCCGTGTGGGTGTCCCACCAGCACGTCGTCGGTGGCCGGCAGTCGGCCGCGCGGGGGTGGCTGGGTCGCGCCGAGCGCGCCCTCGAGGCGGTGGTGGAGTGCGAGGGTCACGGGTGGGTCGCGGTGGAGAAGGCACGGCACGCCGCAGCCCTCGAGGACCGGATCTCCCACGGCCTCCGTGCCGTCGACATCGCCCGCCGGCTGCATGCAGGCGACCTCGAGGTCTTCGCCCTCAGCGTGGTGGGGCGTGCGCGGGTGGAGGCGGGGCAGGTCGAGGACGGGCTGCTGCTGCTCGAGGAGGCGATGGCCGGCGCTACTGGCGGGCAGGTGGGCAACGTCCACACCCTCGCCGAGGCCTACTGCAACCTGATCCTCGCCAGCACCAGCGCCGGTGACTGGGTGCGTGCCAACGAGTGGTGCCAGCACGTCGACGCCTTCGCCCGTACGCACACTGCCGCTCCCCTCTTCGGCACGTGTCGCGGAGTGCATGCCGACGTGCTCTTCGCGACCGGCCACTGGGTCGAGGCGGAGCAGGCCCTCGACACGTCGCTCGTCACCCTCGCGGGGTCCGTGCCGGAGCTGGCCGAGCCGTCGGTGGCGTCCCTCGCGGAGCTCCGGGTCGGCCAGGACCGCCTGGCCGAGGCGGAGGCGCTGCTCGTCGACCGCAAGGAGTCTCCCGCGGCCCTCCGGGTGCTCGCCCTGCTCCGGTTGGCGCAGCACCGTCCGGAGGTGGCCGTCGTCCTCCTCGACCGCGCGCTGCGCCAGGCCGCGGGCGGCGTCGTCGGGCGGGCTCGCGTCCTGCTCGCCCTGGTCGAGGCCCGCGTGGAGCTCGCCGACCTCCCGGGAGCACACGCCGCCGCCCGGGAGCTGTCCGACCTCGCGCGCGCATCAGGGATCAGCGTGGCGACCGCCCAGGCCGAGCTGGCCCACGGTCGGGTCGCCCGGGCCGAAGGACGTACGACGGATGCAGCCGAGCACGCACGCGCCGCGCTCAGCGAGTTCTCGGGACTGGCGATGCCCGTGGACGCGGCCGAGGCCAGGCTCCAGCTGGCCCGGGCGCTCCGCGACGACGCCCCGGACGTCGCCGAGGACGAGGCGCGCACCGCGCTCGCCGTCTTCGAGAAGCTCGGTGCCGTCCGGTCGGCAGCGGCCACCCGCGCCTTCCTCGCGTCCGGCTCGGGAGGCGAGCGGGATCGGTCCAGCGAGCTGGGGCCACTCACCCCTCGCGAGCTCGAAGTGCTCGAGCTCGTCGCCCAGGGCCTGTCGAACGCCGCCATCGCGGCGACGCTGGTCATCTCGGAGAAGACCGCCGGGCACCACGTCAGCCACATCCTGACCAAGCTGGGCGTGCACAACCGCACCGAGGCCGCGGGGCGCCTGAGACGACCCTGATGCGCCGACCGAGCAGCGCCGGCCCTGGGTCAGGACGTGGGCTCGCGCACGGCGAGCACGGCACGCGCCGCGGCGTCCTCGATGCCGACGTCCACGTGCTCCTCCTCGCCGTCCCCCACTCGGATGCGTACGACGTGCCCACCCGATCGGGCAGCGAGGCTGACGAAGCCCGGGCCGAGGAGCTCGAGGAGCTGGTCGAGGCGCGGCAGCCACACCGCCTCGCGCTCCTCGACGTCATCGAGCGCCCACTCGGTCGTCCCGTTGAAGGCGAGGACCCGGCCGTGCGGCTGGTCGCGCACCTCGACGACCATGTCGCTCACGGTGAAGACCATGTCGTCGAGCTCGCGGTCGGGCACCCAGAAGGTGTCGCCGTTGCGCGGCGACCACGCCACGCCGGCCTCGTGCAGTCGGTGGGCGAGGTCGTGGGAGATCACCTCGCCAGTGTGCCTCGCTAGGGCACGGTCAGGGTCGAGCGCGCGACGGCGGGCAGGACGAGGTCGGTGCCGGAGTAGCGCACGACCACGGGCTTCGTGCCCGCCTTCAGCTTGCGTACGACGACGCGCGCCGCGCCCTCGACGACCTGGGCCTCGACCGTGCGGCCACCGATGGTGAGGGTGATCGCACCTGCCGGCTTCGCGGCTCCGGGCGCCTTGACCTTGACGTCCACGACCACCTTCGTGCGCCTGACGTCGGTGCGGACCCTCAGGTCGGAGACGGCCATCACGGGGCTCCCCACCGCGGCGGTCTCCACCGTGTCGCGGTAGGAGCGCTTGGACCACGTGACCTCGACGGCCAGGCTGTGTCCCACGTCGCCGCGGCGGACGGTGTAGGTGTTGCGCGTGGTCCCGGCGATCCGCTTCCCGTCGCGCAGCCAGCGGTACGACGCCGTGGCGTTCGCGGGTCGGGCCGTGCCGACCTTGGCGACGAGCTTGCTCCCCACCCGGGCCTTGCCCTGCACGACGGCCGGCTCGGTGATCCTCACCGGCTTGGCGAGGACGGGCGTCGTCGGCTCGGTGGCCGAGCGCGACTTCTTGAAGCCGCCGGAGCTCGCGATCGTGCGGGCGGTGATGCTCTTGTCGATGAGGCTGCGGGTCAGGACGAGGCTCGATCCGGTGGCGTCGTCGAGGGCGGCGCCGTCGGCGTACCACTGGGTCTTGACCTTGGTCGGTTGCGGCGACCATGCGGACGGGGTGAGCGTCAGGGTCTGGCCGACCTCCGGGACGCCCTGGATCGTCGGGGCTGCCGTGCGCTGGAACGTGCCCGGAGCGACGGGTGCGGTCGCGAGGACCGCCTGGCCGGCGGCATAGCCGTCGAGCTGGGCTGTCACCTCGGCGGTCAGCGCCTTGCCCTTCACGTCGGGCGTCGGGACATAGCTGGGCGCCGTGGCGCCCGGGATGGCGGCACCGTCGGCGAGCCACCGCACGTTGATGCTGGTGGGCGTGGGGGTCCACGTCCCGGGCGCCACCTCCAACGGAGCTCCGACTGCCGGAGTGCCGACGATGGCGGGCGCTGCGGTGGGCGCGACGACGCGGTCGTTGAAGTGGATGAACCCCGACGGCCAGCCGCCACCGGTCTTGGTGATGCGCCGCCAGTGGAAGTTGCCGCCCCAGTAGTCCTCCGAGACGATGATCTCCGTGTCCGAGATGACCTGCTCGACGTAGGCGACGTGCCCGTTCGAGCCGGCCGGGCTGACGTTCGGCCGGTACCACGCGATCGACCCGACCGTGGGGGTCTGGTCGGTGATGCTCGCCATCGCCACGCCCCAGTTGGAGGCGTTGCCGCTGCCCTCCCACGGCCGGACATCCGGCATGCCCGTCTGGATCAGCCGGTAGGCGACGTAGTTGGTGCAGTTGTGCCCGGAGTACATCCGCCAGTACGACGTGCCCGACGCCTGGCCATAGCCGAAGTTGCTGTAGCCGGCGGCCGGGCAGCCGGACCACCCCGAGCACAGGTACGTCGACGTGACGAGGTCGATGCGGGCCGTCGTGGTCGGCGTGACGAGCAGGACGAGCGCGAGGGCTCCGACGGCCCACCGGGTGGTCCGACCCGCCCATGTCACCGCAGCACGCAGCGCTCCGCGAGCCCGCTGGGGCTGTTGTGACGAGTGTGAAAGTTGAGACAGGAGGGACACAAAGAGAGATCGTATGAGCGATCTGTCAAGGCCGCCACGCCGATGAGTGAAGAACAAATGTGTAATTCGTTCGGCACGCTCGCCCCACGCTCAGCGGACCAGGCCGGCCAGCCCATCGAGGTGGGCGCGCACGTCCTCGGCCGTCCCGAGGCCGTGCACACGGATCAGCTCGGCGAGCGCCGGGTGGTCGGCGGCGAGCAGCTCGGCGGCACGCACCAGGTCCTGCCCCGAGGCCACGGTCCGCAACAGCTCGGCGGTCGTCGGCTCGCCGACCGGGCGGCGGCTCGCGCCGGTGAGGGTGGTGGAGTCCTCCTGGCGGATCTCGTCGAGCCGGCGGGCCACCTCGCTGTGCGCCAGGCCGGTGCCGACCTCCTCGGCGAGCTCGACCAGCGCCCGCAGCCGCTGGACCGCGAGCGGGTTGCCGATCGTCGTACGCCTGCCGCTCGCGAGCTGCGACAGCATGGGCGCGCTCATGCCGATCGTGCGCGCGACCGCAGCCTGGCTGAGCCCGAGCGCCCCGGTGATCCGATCGAGGACGTCACCGATGGCGGCGCCGTAGAGCTCCTGCTGCCGCAGCAGGCTCTCGGAGGGGGCGACCATCCCCGAATCGTAACGCATGCGAATGTTATGTTTGCGATCGCAAACGCTGGGTAGGACGACCCGCAGGAGGTACCACCATGACGACCATGCGGAAGCACCCGCGGCCCACCAGGGCCCTCTCGTTCCTGGCTGCGCTGGCCCTGCTCGCCCTCGGGACCGCGCTCGGCGTGACACCGTCCTACGGCGCTGCCGACGAGATCGGGACCGCGTCGGACACCGACACCGACTTCGCCCGGATGATCCTCGTGCTCGACTCGTCGGGCTCGATGGCGGAGCCGGCCGGCGGCGGCACCACCAAGATCGAGGCCGCCCGCCAGGCCCTCGGCACCGTCGTCGACGGACTGCCCGACGAGGCCTACGTCGGGCTCCGGGTCTACGGCGCCACCGTGTTCTCCCGCGACCAGAAGGGCGCGTGCACCGACTCCCAGCTGGTCGTCGACCCGGCGACCGACAACCGCGACGAGCTGCGCACGGCGCTCGCCCAGTACGAGCCCTACGGCGAGACGCCCATCGGCTTCGCGCTCCGGAAGGCAGCCGGCGACATCGGCGGCGAGTCCACCCGCTCCATCGTGCTCGTCTCCGACGGCATCGCCACGTGCGAGCCGGATCCGTGCATCGTCGCGGGCGAGCTCGCCCAGTCGGGCATCGACCTGCAGATCGACGTCGTCGGACTCAGCGTCGACGCGAAGGCCCGGGCCCAGCTGAGGTGCGTGGCCGCGAAGGGCAACGGCACCTACTACGACGCCGACGATGCCGACGACATCGTCGAGAGCCTCCAGACGGCGACCGACCGCGCCCTGCGCCCCTTCGCCCTCGACGGCACCCCGCTCGCCGGCGGTCCTGCCGCCGACCCCACCCCGATCGGGGTCGGGCTGTGGAGCGACAAGGTGGGGACCCGCCCGGGAAACGCGGAGCGCTGGTTCTCCTACACCCGCACCATGCCGGGCTCGACCGTGCGGGTCGGGCTCTCCAGCCTCGGCGGGGACCCGGACGAGTGGGACACCGTGCAGCTCGCTACCAGCACGGCGATCGGCAGCCCCTGCGGCACCGACAGCAGTCTCAAGGCGATCAACTCCGCCGAGCTCCTCGGCGTCGAGGTCGCTGCAGGGCCACGGGGCAACGACGACTGTGCGACCTCCGAGGAGATTCTCGTCAAGGTGTCGAGGTCCCTGAGCAACCTGGGTCGCGGGCAGTCACCGTTCAGCCTCCAGGTGGTCGAGGAGCCGCCCGCCGACGGGACGTCGCTCCCGGAGGCGGACGGCTGGACCGACCTGGTCCTCGAGCCACCGACGGTGGCCGGGAAGCCACAGCCCGTCACCGGCGGCGACTCCTTCGCCACGGCGCCGGTCCTCACTGACGGCGCCTACCGTGGCAGCATCGTGCCGGGTGAGACGCAGGCATTCCGGGTCGAGCTGGGCTACGGCCAGACGCTCAGCGCCCGCCTGCGCACCCCGCCGGCGTCACCCCGGCTGCGCGAACAGGTCGGCTTCCAGGGACCGTTCGGATCGCTCCGCGTCTACAGCCCGATGCGCGGCCAGGTCCCGATGAGCGGCGACGGCATCGACACGAGCGGATTCGCCGCGGGCAGCGAGTCGGACGTGATGGGGGTGCAGACCCCCGAGCTCCGCTACAACAACCGCGACAGCTCGGCGACCCTCAGCACCAGCCTGCCGGGCTACTACTACCTCGTCTATGCCGCCGACGCCGACTTCCAGGACCGGTCCTTCGAGATGCCCTTCCGGATCGATCTCCAGGTCAGGGGCGAGGAGTCCGGGGCACCCGAGTACGCCGACGGGCAGGGGCTGGTCACCGGCACCGACGGCCCGCTGGGATCACCGGTCACGGCGTCGGCCGACCCGACCGACGAGCCCACCGCCGAGCCGACCGACGAGGCCACCGACGAGCCGACCGACGGCTCCGAGGACGGTGGCTCGGCCGTGGAGGCCGGCGCGGACGACGCCGGGATCGGCACCGGCACGCTCGTCGCGGCCGGTGGGCTGTGCGTGGTGGCGCTGGGGTGCGTGGCCCTCGCGGTCGGGCTGCTCCGGAGCCGCCGCGCCTGAGCAGTGCACGTACCAACGTAGGCAGTTCGGCCACGGCCCGGCCGGCACGAGCGGCGGCGCGCAGGTCCGTGGCTCGAACTGCCTACGTTGGATCGGGTGGTGAGGCCGGTCAGGCCAGGAGCAGCCACGCCGCGCCGAGCAGGCACGCCGCCGCGACGACCAGGAGCAGCACGGCGATCAGGCGCGGGTCGGGGCGCTCGGCCTGCGGACCGTCGGAGGCCTCGCGAGCGACCTCGGGCGGAGCGACGCCCTCCAGCTGGTCGAGGACGACCACGGGCTCCGTCGGCTCGGCCGTGCCGGAGAGGTCGAGTGCGAGGAGCCGCTCGCGCAGGGCCACCGCCGTCTGGGGGCGCGCCGTCGGGTCGGGCCGGACCGCCTCGAGCAGCAGGTCGACCAGCGGCTGCAGGCCGGGCTCGGCGGCCACCCGGGCGGCGAGAGCATCGTGGGCAGCGGGAGGTCGGAGGCCGGTCAGCATCTCGAGGCCGACCATGCCCGCGGCGTACACGTCCTGGGTGACGGCCGGGTCGGCTCCCGCCAGCTGCTCGGGCGCCATGTAGCCCGGCGAGCCGATCACCTGGCTGGCGTGGGTCAGGCGCGGGTCCGAGATCCGCGCCGAGATGCCGAAGTCGGTGAGCATCAGGTGCGGGCGCGCGGTGCCGGTGGCGCGCAGCAGCAGGTTGGCCGGCTTCACGTCGCGGTGCACGACCCCGGTCCCGTGCACGGCGTCGAGGGCGGTGAGCAGCTGCACGAGCAGCTCGCGGACCCAGCGTGCGGGCAGGGCGCCGTGGTCGCCGACGAGGGTCGCCACCGAGCCGCCCCGGACGAGCGGCATCGTGAAGAGCACCCGGTCGTCCTCGCCCGCCCACGACAGCGGGGTGACGACGTGGTCGTGCGCGATGCGGGTGCCCTGCTCGCGCATGAAGCGCATCAGCGACGCGGAGTCGGACTGGCGCAGCACCTTGCCGGCGTACACCTGCTGGTCGCGGCGGTCGCGCACCACCCACACCGAGCCCATGCCACCATCGGCGATCGGGTCGAGCAGCTCGAACCGACCGGCGAAGACCTCCCCCACGAGTCGTGGCCTCAGACGGTCTCGAAGCGGATGCCCGCGGCCTGCAGCCGGGCCAGCAGCGCGTCGCCCATCGCGACCGCCGGGGTGACCTGACCGGAGGTCTCCGGGTTGTCGTCGAAGGCCAGGCACAGCGCGGCCTCCGACAGCATCTTCGCGGTCTCGGTGTAGCCGGGGTCGCCGCCCGACACCTTGGTGCGGACGGTCTGGCCGCCGCCCTCGCCGACGAACTCGACGGTGAACCACGACCTGTCGCGCTTGGCCTCGTCGGGCCCGGACCCCTGCGGCACCTTGCTCTTCAGGAAGTTGCGCAGCGGCGGCACCTGGGCGGCAACCGTCAGCAGCCCGACAGCGGCCGCACCGCCGGCGGCGTAGTGCAGTGTCTTGGTGCCGGCCCAGTGGGAGTAGCGGAACTTCGGGCCGTACGCCGCCAGCGCGGCGCCGCTGCGGGCGACGACGATCGGGTCGATCGTCGGCAGCGGGAGCAACCAGTAGCCGAGCAGCGGGTCGCGGTGCGGCTTGCCGCCGACCGAGCGCGACGACCGGCCGTCGGCGGGCTTGCCCTCGGCGCGGCGGCGCGCGGCGTAGGTCTTCCTCATGTCCTTGGCGCGCGCGAACTGGTTGAGCGCCGAGTGGAAGGTGCCGCCCGAGAAGGTGCCGGCGGACCGGACGACGCCGCGCATCGTGATCGGCACGTCGGAGGGCAGCTGCTGGACGGTGAAGTAGGCGCCGAGGTCGTGCGGGATCGAGTCGAACCCGCACGCGTGCACCAGCCGGGCGCCGGTGCGGACCGCGGTCTGGTGGTGCGCGAGGAAGGTCTGGTCGACGAACTCGGGCTCGCCGGTCAGGTCGACGTAGTCGGTGCCGGCCTCGGCGCAGGCGGCCACCAGCGGTCCACCGTGCTCGAGGTAGGGGCCGATGGTGGTGATCACGACGCGGGCACGGCGGGCGATGTCGGCCAGCGCGGCGGGGTCGGTCGAGTCGGCGACCAGCACCTCGACACCGTCGCCCCCCGCCTCGGCCAGGCGACGGCGTACGGCCTCGAGCTTGTCGGCGTTGCGCCCGGCGATCGCCCAGCGCAGGCCTGACGGGGCGTGCTCGGCGAGGTAGTCGGCGGTGAGGCCGCCGGTGAAGCCGGTGGCCCCGAACAGCACGATGTCGAGGTCCCGGTCTGCGTCGCTCATCGCGCCATCGTGCCACGCGGAACCGGGCCCCCGACCGGCCCGTCCCACGGCCATGAGCGTTCGCAGGATCACCACCGCTGTCGCGGCCACGACCACCCTCGCTGCGGCAGTCGGCGTGGGCTACCTGCTGGGCACCGACAGCGGCTCGGGCGACGTGCCCCCCGGCTCACCGCCGATCGCGCTGGCCAACGCCGACCTCGCTGTCGCGGCCAGCTGCGACGACCTACTCCAGTCCTACGTCGATCGCGGGATCGAGCAGGTCGGCCCCTACGGCTGGGGCGGCGGCATCGTCGCGTTCGACGCGGGCGGCGCGGCCGAGTCGAGCTCGCCGAGCGCGGGCATGGAACGCTCGGCGGGCTCGGGCGTGAAGACGTCGCGATCGACCAGCAACGAGTCCGGCACCAACGTGCAGGAGCTGGGCGTCGACGAGTCCGACGTGGTCAAGGTCGCGGGGCCCCTGCTGCTGCGGATGCGCGAGGGCGAGCTGCTGGCGTACGACGTCTCCGGCGCTGAGCCGTCGCTGCTGTCCACCACCAGGATCGACGACTCCCGCGGCAACGGCCTCGTCGGCGACCCGGGCGGCGAGCTGCTCCTCGTGGGCGGCCGCGCGGTCGTGACCGGCACCTCGCCGGACGGGCTCGAGACCACGATCACGACGGTCGACCTGGCCGACCCGACCTCGCCGAGCATCGTCGACTCCACGACCGTCCGCGGTCGCGCATCGGCCGTCCGGCTGCACGGGGACGTCGTCCGCGTCGTGCTGCAGACCGGGCTCCCGGAGCTCGACTTCTCGTTCCCCGACGGCACGTTCGGGCAGATCCGCGCCGAGCTGCGCAACCGTTCGCTGGTCCGCGACACCACCCTGTCCGACTGGCTGCCGACCATCGACGGCGAGCCGTTCGTCGACTGCTCCGACGTCGCCGTGCCCGACGACGAGACCGTCCCGCTCGGCACCACCACCGTTGTGGCCTTCGACCCCGCGACGCCGACGGAGCTGACGACGACCGCGGTCGCGACGGACAGCGACACGGCGTACTTCTCGACCGACCGCTTCTACCTCGCTGCCGGCTCCGCGACGTGGGGCGGGTGGACCGACTGCATGGACTGCCGCGTCGGCCCGGGCATGCCGAGCGGCACTACGCCGCTCTACGCCTTCGCGCTCGACGGGACCACGACGACGTACGTCGCCTCCGGTGAGGTCGAGGGCACGATCGCGGACCGCTGGTCGATGGACGCCGTCGGCGGATCGCTGCGGGTCGCGGTCGGGCCGAGCAGCGAGACCGGCAACTTCAACTCGGTCGTCACCCTGCGCGAGGACGGCTCCGACCTCGTCGAGGACGGCCGCGTCGACGACCTCGGTGTCGACGAGCAGATCAAGTCGGTGCGGTGGTTCGACGACCTCGCGATCGTGGTGACCTTCCGCCAGACCGACCCGCTCTACGCGATCGACCTGACCGACCCGGCCAGTCCGCGGCTGCTCGGCGAGCTCAAGATCCCCGGCTTCTCGGAGTACCTCCACCCCCTCGGCGAGCACCGGCTCATCGGGATGGGCCAGGACGCGGACCTCAACGGGATGACCCGCGGTGCGCAGGCGGCGCTCTTCGACGTCACCGACCTGACGAACCCGCGGCAGATCGACGTCGTGCGCTACGACGCGGAGTCCTACGCCGGAGCGGCCAACGACCCGCGCCAGTTCACTTGGCTGCCCGAGCAGCGGGTCGCGCTGACCGTCGTGTCGCAGGGCTGGAGCGGCACCACCGGCTGGGTCTCGGTGCTCTCGCTCGACGACGGCTCGATGACGAACCGGATGGTCGAGGTCGAGCACGGCAGCGACGTCGCGCAGGTCCGCCTGGTCCCGCTCTCGTCGGGCAGGGTGGCCCTGGTGACCGGCGAGGACGTCTCGTTCTTCGACATCGCTGGTTGAGGTGCGAGCGCAACGAGCCTCGAAACCTGCCTGCCGCCCGTCGTACGCTCGACGCATGTGCCGCAACATCCGACCGCTGAACAACTTCGAGCCGCCCGCGTCGCGTGACGAGGTGACGGCCGCCGCGCTGCAGTACGTGCGCAAGGTCGCCGGGACGACCAAGCCGTCGCAGGCCAACGAGGCGGCCTTCTACGCAGCGGTGAAGGAGATCGCCCACATCACCGAACACCTGCTCGACGACCTGGTGACGACGGCGCCGCCGAAGAACCGCGAGGCGGAGGCGGAGAAGGCCCGGGCGCGGGCGCGGGTCAGGTACGGCGCGTGACCCTGAGCCGGTCGGCGTACGCCTTCACCCAGGGCGAGGCGCACGAGGCGGCTGAGGTGGACCCGGGCGAGGTCGAGGCGGCCCTCGACCTGCTCGCCACCCGGCCGCTGGTCGTGCTGACCGGCGCGGGCCTGTCGACCGACTCCGGGATCCCGGACTACCGCGGTCCGGGAGCGCCGGTGCGGGCGCCGATGACCTACCAGGAGTTCATCGCGACGCCGGAGGCGCAGCGCCGCTACTGGGCGCGCAGCCACGTCGGCTGGCAGCGGATGGGCCACGCCGAGCCCAACGACGGGCACCGCGCCCTCGCCGCGGTCGACCCGCTGCTGCTCATCACGCAGAACGTCGACGGTCTCCACGAGGCTGCCGGCTCGCAACGACTCATCGCGCTCCACGGCCGGGTCGCCGACGTCATCTGCCTGTCCTGCCGCGCGACGTCGTCGCGCGCTGCCCTCGCGGGGCTGCTCGACGAGCTCAACCCCGGCTGGATCGATCGGCACGGCTCGGCCCTCACCAAGCCCGACGGCGACGTCGAGCTCGACGAGACGGCGGACTTCGTGGTGCCGACCTGCGAGTGCGGCGGACCGCTGAAGCCGGACGTCGTGTTCTTCGGCGAGAACGTCCCCGCCGACCGCGTCGCCCGGTGCTACGCCGCCGTCGAGGCCCTCGGCACCGGCGGCGCGCTCCTGGTGGCCGGGTCGTCGCTGACGGTGATGAGCGGGCTGCGGTTCGTGAAGCGCGCGGCGGCCGGAGGCACGCCGGTCGTCATCGTGAACCGTGGTGCGACCCGGGGCGATGCGTTGGCGACGTACAAGCTCGAGGTGGGGACGAGCGAGTTCCTGACGGAGCTGGCGGCGCTGGTCGCCTAGCGCCGCACGAAGATGTGCTCCGCCGCCTCGACCACCAGCTCGGCGGTCTCGCCGCCGGAGCCGATCAGGATGCCCTCGTCGGTGCGGGCGATGGTGACGGTCTTGCCGGGGAGGGCGCCGACGCGGCGCAGCAGGCCCATCAGCTCCTCGTCCTTCTGCATCTCCTCGGAGATCCGCTTGACGTGGACGAGCTGGTCCTCGGCGCCGGCGGCGAGCGAGAGCGGCTCGACGTCGGTCATGAAGTCCTCACCGCCGACGTCACCGAGCTCGTCGAGCCCCGGGATCGGGTTGCCGTAGGGCGACTCGGTCGGGTGGTCGAGCAGCTCGAGCAGCCGGCGCTCGACCGTCTCGGACATCACGTGCTCCCAGCGGCAGGCCTCGGCGTGCACGAGCTCCCAGTCGAGGCCGATCACGTCGGTGAGCAGGCGCTCGGCCAGCCGGTGCTTGCGCATCACGCGGGTGGCCAGCAGCTGGCCCTCGTCGGTGAGCTCGAGGTGGCGGTCGCCCTCGACGGTGAGCAGCCCGTCGCGCTCCATCCGCGCCACTGTCTGCGACACCGTCGGTCCCGACTGGTGCAGCCGCTCAGCGATCCGCGCGCGCAGCGGAACGATGTCCTCCTCCACGAGCTCGTAGATCGTGCGGAGGTACATCTCGGTGGTGTCGATCAGGTCACTCACGCGGGCCATTGTGTCCCATCGGTGGCTGCCGCGCTGCGCCCGCCCGTGGCACAGTGAGGCCGGTGACCGAACTCCTCGTCCCTCAGCGTTTCTGCGGTCCACCCGACTCGGGCAACGGCGGCTGGACCGCCGGCGCGCTGGCCGCCCTGGACGACGCCGACGCCCCCGACGACCGGTCCGACGGGTGGCCCGCGATCGAGGTGTCGCTGCGCCAGCCCCCGCCCCTCGACTCCCCGATGCAGGTCGACACCGACGCCGGCGTGCTCACCGCGTCGTTCGGCGGGGCGGTGATCGCCACTGCCCACCGGGTCGACCGCGACCTGCTGGAGGTGGAGCCGGTCTCCCCCGAGGTCGCGACGGGCGCCGAGTCGTCGTACCCCGGACTCGACTTCCACCCGTTCGCGACCTGCTTCGCCTGCGGTACGTCGCGCAGCGAGGGCGACGGCCTGCGGATCTTCCCCGGCCAGACCGGCGACGGCCCCGCCGGCGCCCTCGTCGCGGCCACGTGGACGCCGCACCCCAGCCTCCACGAGGACTGGCACACCTATGTCGACGAGACGCCGCGCGCGTCGGTCGCCACCACGTGGGCGGCGCTGGACTGCATCGGCGGGTGGGCCGGCGACCTCACCGAGCGGCTGATGGTGCTGGGCCGGATGACCGCGCGGGTCGACGACCTCCCCGTGATCGGTGAGCCCCACGTCGTGGTCGGCGAGGGCCGCGGCCAGGACGGCCGCAAGACCTTCACCGCCGCGACGCTGTACGACGCGGACGGCCGCGTGGTCGCGACCGCGGAGCACACCTGGATCGCCGTCGACGCCGAGCTGTTCGGCGGCCGGATGCCGGGGTGACGAGCTCGACCGACGTCGTGGCGTGGCTGCTCGCCGGCGACGTGGCCGTGGCCCACCAGACGACGCGCGACCTCCTCCGGCGCGACGACCCGTCCCTCCGCGCTCGCATCGCCACCGAGGGACATGGCGCGGTGCTGCTCGCCGCACGCAACCCGGACGGTCACTGGGGCCGTGGCTTCTACCAGCCCAAGTGGACAAGCACCCACTACACCCTGCTCGAGCTGCGCAACCTCGGCCTGCCCGGTGACCACCCGGCCGCGGTCGAGTCCGTGGGCCTGGTCCTGGCCCACGAGAGGGGGCCTGACGGCGGCCTCGATCCGAGCCACCGCGCGACCGTCAGCGACGCGTGCATCAACGGCATGGGTCTCCGCTACGCCAGCTGGTTCGGAGCTCCCGAGGTGCACCTGACCGGGCTGGTCGACGTCCTGCTGTCGCGCGCGGTATCCGACGGCGGCTTCAACTGCCACCACCGGCCACCGCGCAACCCGGTGTCGCACTCGTCCCTGCACACCACCGTCTCGGTCCTGGAGGGGTTCACGGACTATCTCGCAGCCGGCCACCGGCACCGTCGGCGGGAGGTGGGTGCGGCGATGGGCTCCGCGGTGGAGTTCGTCCTGCGGCACGAGCTGTTCCGCAGCGAGAAGACGGGCGAGGTGATCCGGCAGGACTTCCTGGTGCCGCACCATCCCCCACGCTGGCACTTCGACATCCTCCGCGGACTCGACTGCCTTGCCGCAGTGGGCGTGCCACCCGACCCCCGGATGGATGCCGCGCTCGAGGCCCTGCTGGCCAGGCGCCGCCCGGACGGCCGCTGGACGGCGCGGGCCTGGCCGGGTCATACGCACGTGCCGGCCGACCCCGCGGACCGCTCACGATGGGCGACGCTCACGGCACTGCGAGTGCTCGAGCGCTACGCGAGCTGAGCGACGCGATCTTGACCCCACCCCCCGGGCTGTTGAGAGGATTGGGCCATGGCTGATTTGAACGATCCAACCGTCACGTGGTGGCGCAACGCCGTCGTCTACCAGATCTACGTCCGCAGCTTCGCGGACAGTGACGGCGACGGCATCGGCGACCTGCCCGGCATCACCTCGCGGCTGCCGCACCTGGCCGACCTGGGCGTCGACGCCCTCTGGATCACGCCGTTCTACACCTCGCCGCAGCACGACCACGGCTACGACGTCGCCGACTACCGCGACGTCGACCCGCTCTTCGGCCAGCTCTCCGACGCCGACGACCTCATCTCCCGCGCGCACGAGCTCGGCCTGCGCGTGGTCGTCGACCTGGTGCCCAACCACTCCTCCGACGAGCACGAGTGGTTCCAGGCCGCCCTGGCGGCCGAGCCGGGCAGCCCCGAGCGCGCCCGCTACCTCTTCCGCGACAGCGAGGACGGGAAGCCGCCCAACAACTGGTCGTCCGTCTTCGGCGGTCCGGCGTGGACCCAGGTCGACGACGGCCAGTGGTACCTCCACCTCTTCGACTCCTCGCAGCCGGACTTCGACTGGCGCAACCCCGAGGTGCCCGAGATGTTCGAGGGCGTCCTGCGGTTCTGGCTGGACCGCGGCGTCGACGGCTTCCGCGTCGACGTGGCGCACGGTCTCTTCAAGGAGGCCTCGCTGCGCGACCAGGTCGTCGACTCCGACGTCGAGCCTGCGAGCGGCGCGCACGAGATGGTCGAGCGCCAGGTCACCGACGAGCCGATGTGGGACCAGCCCGAGGTGCACGGCGTCTACCGCTCCTGGCACGACATCCTCGACGAGTACGGCCCCGACCGGATGGCCGTCGCGGAGGCGTGGACCTCGACCGTCGAGTCGATGGCGAAGTTCATCCGTCCCGACGAGCTCGACCAGACCTTCAACTTCGCGTGGCTGCTCGCCGAGTGGTCGGCCGAGACGTTCGCCGAGGTCATCACCGACACGCTCGCCTCGGTCGCGTCGACCGACGCGTCCCCGACGTGGGTGCTCAGCAACCACGACGTGACCCGCCACGTCACCCGCTACGGCGGCGGCGCGCAGGGCCTGGCCCGCGCCCGCGCGGCCACGATGACGATGCTCGCGCTGCCCGGCTCGAGCTACCTCTACCAGGGCGAGGAGCTCGGCCTCGAGCAGGTCGACGTCGCGCCGGAGTTCCGCCAGGACCCGTCGTACCTCCGCACCGGCGAGGTCGGCCGCGACGGCTGTCGGGTGCCGATCCCGTGGAGCGGCACCGAGGCGCCGTACGCCTTCGGGCCCGGCGCCGAGCAGCCGTGGATCCCGCAGCCCGCCGACTGGGCGCCGCTCACCGTCGAGGCCCAGACCGGCGACCCGACGTCGACGCTGGAGTTCTACCGCGACGCACTGCGCGTGCGCCGTGACTTCGCGTGGACCGCGGGCGAGGCGGTCGAGGTCGTCGGCACGGACAACGACGTGCTGACCTTCCGGCGCGGCCCGATCACCGTCGTGCTCAACTGCGGCGACGCCCCGGTCGAGCTGCCCGACGGCGAGGTGCTGCTCGCGAGCGGGCCGGTCGAGGGCGGCAAGCTCGGGCCCGACACGGCCGCCTGGCTCCGCTGACTCACCTTTCCCCAGCCCTCCCGGGTAGTCCGCTGCGAAAAGCCGGTGCTGCGTCGTGCAACACCCGCCTTTTGCAGCGGACTATCCCGGCGGGGGTCTCGGGCTGTGGAGACGGGGCCGGGTTTTGGGTGGAGGTCAGTCGTCGGAGAGGGCGGTGTTGTACGCCGCCAGCTGGTCCGCGAACCCCGACAGCTCGGCGTCGCTCCAGCCGGCCAGCCGCTTGTCGAAGCGGTCGCTGCGGTGCTGGCTCATCACCTCGAGGCGCTTGCGGCCCTCGGTGGTGGCGTCGACCAGGATCGCGCGTCGGTCCTCCGGGTCGGGCTTGCGCTCGACGAGGCCGAGGTCGACGAGCGCCTGCACCTGACGGCTGACCCCGCCCTTGTCCATGCCGAAGGCGTCGGACAGGTCCGCCCCGCGCATCGGGCCGTTGGCGGCGAGGTGGGTGAGGATGAAGTACGTCATCGGGTGCAGGTCGGGGTGCACCTCGCGGGCGCGCTCCCCGATGACCCGCTTGACGCGGCGGATCAGGCTGCCGACCTCGGCCTCGATGCGACGCAGGTCGTCGTGACGGGTCACGGTGCTCACGCCTGCGGGGAGTTCTCGGCCATGAGCTCATCCTCGCGCTTCACCGAGGTGCGCAGTGGGACTTCCTTGATGAAGAGCACCGCGATCAGCGCGCCGACGGCGAAGGGCAGGGCCACCAGGAAGATGTGACCGGTCGCGTCGCCGTACGCACTCTCGAAGATGGCGCGGATCGGGGCGGGCATGGTGGAGACGTCGGGGACGCCGCCCTTCTGGTGCGCGACCTGGTCCGCGAGCTCCGGGTTGGCCGCGACGAGCTTGCCGAGACCGGCCTTCACCGCGTCGGCGACCTGGTGGGCCAGTACGGCGCCCAGGGCGGCGATGCCGACCGAGCCACCGAGCGAGCGGAAGAACGCGACGACGGACGAGCCGGCGCCCATGTCGGCGAGAGCGATGGTGTTCTGCACGGCGAGCACGAGGTTCTGCATCGTGGCGCCGAGGCCGAGGCCGAGGACCGCCATGAAGATGCCGGTGTGCCACAGCGGGGTGCCGGCGTCGATCGTGGACAGCAGTGCAATGCCGGCGATGACGGCGACCATGCCGCCGACGAGCCAGCGCTTCCACACACCGGTGGCGGAGATGATGCGACCGCTGAGGATGCTCGAGACGAGCAGGCCGCCGACCATGCAGATCGACATCAGGCCGGCCTCGGTCGGGCTCATGTCCTTGGCCTGCTGGAAGTAGAGGCTGAGGTAGACCGTCGAGCCGAACATCGCGACACCGATCAGCACCGAGGCGACCGTGGCGAGCGTCAGCGTGCGGTCCTTGAAGAGGCGCAGGGGGATGACGGGGTCCTTGGCCACGTTGGCCTCGACGTGGATCGCCGCGGCGATGACCGCGACGGCTGCGGCGACGAGCAGGCCGCTGGTCCACGAGGTCCACTCGAAGTTGATGCCGCCCAGCGAGACCCAGACGAGCAGGATCGAGACGCCGCCGACGAGCAGGAAGGCGCCGAGGTAGTCGATCGAGACGTCGTCGCGCTTCACGACGGGGAGGCGCAGCGTCTTCTGCAGCACGACGAAGGCGAGGGCCGCGACCGGGAGACCGGCGAAGAAGCACCAGCGCCAACCGACGGTGTCCACCAGGACGCCACCGACGAGCGGTCCGCTGACCGTGGCGAGGGCGAAGACCGCGCCGATGTAGCCGCTGTAGCGACCGCGCTCGCGCGGGGAGACCATCGTGGCGATGACGACCTGGACGAGCGCCGTCAGGCCGCCGACGCCGAGGCCCTGCACGACGCGGGCCCCGATCAGCACCTCCATCGACGGCGCGAAGCCGGCGATGAGCGAGCCGACCGAGAAGATCACCAGGGCCGTCTGGACGAGCAGCTTCTTGTCGAAGAGGTCGGCGAACTTGCCCCAGATCGGAGTGGTCGCGGTCATCGCGAGCATCGTCGCCACGACGATCCAGGTGTAGCCGGTCTGGCTGCCCTGGAGGTCGTCGACGATCGTCGGGAGCGCGTTGCTGACGATCGTGCTGGAGAGCATCGCGACGAACATCGCGAGGAGGAGCCCGCTGAGTGCCTCGAGCACCTGGCGGTGGGTCATCTCGCCCGCCTGCTCGGCGGTGAGGGTGGGAGCCTGGGTCACTGCGTGCCTTCGATCTTGGTTGCTGTTCGCAATAGTTGCTGAGAACAACCATACGTCGATGCTTCGTGGCCGACCACCCGGGGGCGACGAGACCTGTGCCACACCGGCGTACGGCCGGGGGCCGGGGGCCGGAGGCCGGGGGCCGGGGGCCGGGGGCCGGGGGCCGGGGGCCGGGATAGTCCAGTGAGGGATGGTCGGAGACGGCGCCGCCGGACAGCCAAAGGTCACTGGACTACCCAGGGCGGGCAGCCAGAAGTCACTGGACTACGACGGCACGGCAACACGACCCCGGACATGCAGCGACCCGCAGGCCTGCTGCCCCTCGGAGAGGGGCCCCGGCGGATGACACCGGGGGCCTGCGGGTCGGGTGGCTGCGATGGATTCGCCGGCAGCTGTCGGCGGACCGGGCTGCCTAGCGGGCAGCCACCTCACTCATCCGAAAAGAACTCATTCCTCGGATCACCTCCCTTCTGTGTACGACCAACGTACGTCGCAGCGCAGGGTCGCTCAATGGGATATCTCAGCCCACGGCCTCCTCGACCGGCGACTCGAACTGCGAGCGGTAGAGCCGTGCGTAGGCGCCGTCCACCGCGAGCAGCTCGTCGTGCGAGCCCTGCTCCACGATCGAGCCGTCCTCCATCACCAGGATGAGGTCGGCGTCGCGGATGGTGGAGAGCCGGTGCGCGATCACGAACGACGTACGGTCCGAGCGCAGCGCCGCCATCGCCTGCTGGAGCAGCAGCTCGGTGCGGGTGTCGACCGAGGAGGTCGCCTCGTCGAGGATCAGGAGCGCCGGGTCGGACAGGAACGCGCGCGCGATCGTGACGAGCTGGCGCTCACCCGCGGAGAGGTTCGAGCCGTCCTCGTCGATGACCGTGTCGTAGCCGTCCGGCAGCGAGTGCACGAACCGGTCGACGAAGGTCGCCCGTGCCGCCTCGAGGATCTGCTCCTCGGTGGCACCCGGCCGGCCGTAGGCGATGTTGTCGCGGATGGACCCGGCGAAGAGCCAGGTGTCCTGCAGCACCATCCCGATCCGGCTGCGCAACGCGCCGCGCGGGATCGAGGTGATGTCGACGCCGTCGATGAGGATCCGGCCCGACTGCGGGTCGTAGAACCGCATGACCAGGTTGACCATCGTGGTCTTGCCGGCGCCTGTCGGACCGACGATCGCGACGGTGCTGCCGGGCTGGGCCACCAGCGACAGGCCGGAGATGAGCGGCCGCTCGGGGTCGTAGGAGAACGACACGTCCTCGAACCGCACCTCGCCGTGCGCGTCCTCGATCGCAGCGGCGCGACCGTGCTCCTCCTCGACCTCCTCGGGGGCGTCGAGCAGCTCGAAGACCCGCTCGGCCGACGCGACACCCGACTGGAGCAGGTTGATCATCGAGGCGACCTGCGTGAGCGGCTGGGTGAACTGGCGGGAGTACTGGATGAAGGCCTGCACGTCCCCGAGCGACATGGTGCCGCTGGCGACGCGGAGACCGCCGAGCACGGCGATCACGACGTAGTTGAGGTTCCCGACGAACATCATGATCGGCATGATCAGGCCACTGACGAACTGGGCACCGTACGACGCCTCGTAGAGCTCGTCGTTCTGCTGGGCGAACACCCGCTCGGCCTCGGCCTGGCGACCGAAGACCTTGACGATCGAGTGCCCGGAGAAGGTCTCCTCGATGTGGGCGTTGAGGGTGCCGGTGCGGCGCCACTGCTGGATGAACATCCCCTGCGAGCGCTTCATCACCGCGCCGGTGACGAACATCGAGATCGGCACCGACACCAGCGCGACCATCGCGAGCAGCGGCGAGATGTAGAACATCATGACCAGCACCGCGACGACCGTCAGCAGCGAGTTGAGCAGCTGGCTCATCGTCTGCTGGAGCGTCTGGCTGACGTTGTCGATGTCGTTGGTGACGCGGCTCAGCAGCTCGCCGCGCGGCTGCTTGTCGAAGTAGCCGAGCGGCAGCCGGTGGACCTTGTCCTCGACCTCGGAGCGCATTCGCAGGACCGTGCCCTGCACGACGTCGTTGAGGAGGTAGCCGCCGAGCCACGCAAGCAGGGAGGCCGCGACGTAGATCGCGAGCACGATCAGCAGGACGTCGGCGACGGCCGAGAAGTTGACGCCGTCGGTGAGCTTCATCGACTCGAGCATGTCGGCCTGGCGGCTCTCGCCCCGGGCGCGCAGGGCCTCGATCGCCTGCTCCTGCGTCGCGCCGGAGCCGAGCACGTCGCGACCGATCAGGCCGGCGAAGATCAGGTCGGTCGCGAGCCCCAGGATCTTGGGACCGACGGCGGTGAGGACCACGCTGACCACGGTCAGCGCGAGGACGGCGTACGTCTTGGCGCGCTCGGGCCGGAGCCGGGCGAAGAGCCGCTTCAGCGAGGGCCAGAAGGTGTCGGCCTTCTGGCCGATCATCCCGCCGCCCATCGGGCCGCGGCCCGGTCCCGGGCCGGCGTCGATGCGCTCGGTCTCCTTGAGGGTCCCGGGCTCGCCCTTCGCGTCGGTGGTGGTGTCGGTGCTCATCAGGCAACCTCCTCCGCGGTGAGCTGGGACTGGACGATCTCCTGATAGGTCCCGCAGGTCGCGAGGAGCTCGTCGTGGGTGCCGGTGCCGACGACGGCGCCGTCCTCCATCACGACGATCCGGTCGGCGTGGCGGATGGTCGCGACGCGCTGCGCCACGATCACCACCGTCGCGTCGCGGGTCACGGGTCTGAGCGCGGCGCGGAGCCGGGCGTCGGTGGTGAGGTCGAGCGCGGAGAACGAGTCGTCGAAGAGGTAGACGTCGGGTTGCCGGATCACCGCACGCGCGATGGCCATCCGCTGGCGCTGGCCGCCACTGAGGTTCGAGCCGCCCTGGGCGATGTCGGACTCGAGACCGTCGGGCATCGCCTCGACGAAGTCCTTGGCCTGGGCGATCTCGAGGGCCTCCCACATCTCGTCCTCGGTGGCATCGGGCCTGCCGTAGCGCAGGTTGTCGGCCACGGTCCCGCGGAAGAGGAAGGCCTTCTGCGGCACCAGCCCGAGCCGGGACCAGAGGACCTCGGAGTCGATCTCGCGCACGTCCACGCCGCCGATCCGGACCGTGCCGGAGGTGGCGTCGAAGAGCCGGGGCACGAGGTTGACGAGCGTCGACTTGCCGGCGCCGGTGGACCCGACGATCGCGACGGTCTCCCCCGGCCGGGCCGTGAGCGACACCGACCGCAGCACCGGCTCGTCGGCGCCGGGATAGGCGAACGTGACCGCGTCCAGGTCGAGCTCCACGCGCGCGGGCAGCTCGGTCACCGGGTTCGCCGGGGGCACGACGGACGAGTCGGTGTCGAGGACCTCGGTGATCCGGTCGGCGCAGACCGACGCGCGCGGCACCATCATCAGCATGAACATCGCCATCATCACGGACATGACGATCTGCATCAGGTAGGAGATGTACGCCGTCAGGGCGCCGACCTCCATGTGGCCGTTCTCCACCCGGTGCCCGCCGAACCACAGCACTCCGACCGTCGCGACGTTGGCGACGATCATCACCGTCGGGAACATCGCGGCCTGCCACCGGCCGGCACGGACCGCGACGTCGGTCAGCTGGGCGTTGGCGTCGGCGAACCGGGCCGTCTCGTGGTCCTCGCGGACGAACGCCCGCACGACACGTACGCCGGTGATCTGCTCGCGCAGCAGGCGGTTGACCTCGTCGATGCGCTCCTGCATGAGCCGGAAGTTCGGCACCATCTTGCGCACGAGCAGGCCGATCGAGACACCGAGGACGGGCACGACGGCGAGCACCAGCCACGAGAGGCCGACGTCCTCACGGGCGGCCATGATGATGCCGCCGACCATCATGATCGGCGCGGCGACGAGCAGCGTGCCGGCCATCAGCACGAGCATCTGCACCTGCTGGACGTCGTTGGTCTCGCGGGTGATGAGCGAGGGCGCGCCGAACTGCTGCACCTCACGGGCGGAGAACGTGCCGACCCGGTGGAAGATCGCGGCTCGCAGGTCGCGGCCGAAGCCCATCGCGTTGCGCGCCGAGAACCAGACGGCGATGACCGAGCAGACGATCTGGACGAGCGAGACCGCGAGCATCAGCCCGCCGTGGCGGACGATGTAGCCGGTGTCGCCGGTGACGACGCCCCTGTCGATGATGTCGGCGTTGAGGCTCGGCAGGTAGAGCGCGGCCATGGTGCCGACGAACTGGAGCGCGACGACAGCCGCCAGCGGAGCGGCGTACGGCCGGAGGTAGGTGCGGACGAGGCGGAGCAGCATTCAGGAGTCCTTCTTCTTCTGCGGCTTCTTCAGTACGCCGTCGAGCAGCGTCCCGACGATCTGGTCGGGCGTGAGGATGTGCCCGTCGCTGATGTGGGGGTGGGTCCCGGAGAACGTGAGCATCCGGAGCATGTGCACGAGCTGGACCGGGGTGCAGGTGAGCTGGTCGGCGTCAGCCTCGACCACGGCCACCATGATCTTCTCGGCGCGACGACGGCCCTCCTCCATGTGCCGGTGGGCCTTGGGCGGGCCGACCATCCCCATCGCGCTCATCAGCAGGAAGATCCCGCGGAAGCGGTCCTGCAGGTGACGACAGAGGTCGGTCAGGCGTGCGCGCAGGTCCTGGTCGAGGTCGATCGACTCGAGGTCGGCGAAGAAGGGCTCCATGTCGAGCGCCTCCTCCACCGCGGCGGTGACCAGGTCGTCCTTGGAGTCGAAGACCCGGAAGATCGTGCCCTCCGCGACACCTGCCGCGTCGGCGATCTGCTTGGTCGTCACGCTGCGCCCGTGCTCGAGCAGCAGCGGGACGGTGGCCTCGACGAGGGCCGCGCGGCGGTCGTCGGGGGTCATCGGGCGGGCACGCGGAGTCACGCCGGCGAGTCTAAGTGAGTGAGCACTCACTCACAAGGAAGTATGTGCCGCGGTAAAGGTGGACGAGGGCGCCGGTCCTGTATGAGTCGACAAGGGACCACCGACCCCGAGGACGATCATCATGATCAAGCGCCACCGCTCGCCACGCCACCGCACCGTGGCCGTCGCCGTGCTGGGTGTGCTCACCCTCACCGCCGGCTGCGGGTCGTCCGACGGCGGCTCGCCGGAGGACGCGAACACACCGACCTCCAGCTCGACCGAGGCCCCGCCGGAACCCGAGACTGAGACCGAGGCGGCTGAAGCCACCCCGATCGACGGCACCTGGACCACCCCGACCCTGGCCGCGGCCGACTTCCGCCGGGTCCTGGCGGCGCACGGCCTCGGAACTCATGCCGACACGTTCCTGTCCGAGTACGGAGACGCGGTGGACCTGACCCTCGAGCTCGGTGGGGGCTTCTGGACCCTGTCGAGCAGCATCGACGGCGGGGCCACTGCGTTGGCGGATCGCGGGAGCTTCGAGCTCGACGGCACGAAGGTGGTCGTCCGGCCGAGCTCCGGCGGGAGGAACACCTTCCGCTGGAAGGTCGCCGGCGACGAGCTCACCCTCGACCTGGTCTCGACGACCGAACCGCCCTACGAGGGCGTGCCCGCCGAGACCTTCCTGCGCGGCCTCTACACCGCGAGTTCCTTCCGGAGCATGTCGTGACGCGGGTCGCAGCACTTGCGCTGACGCTGGTGATCGTCCTCGGCGGTTGCACGGCGGCCGACACGGAGACCCCTGAGCCGACCGCGTCCACCCTCGGCGGCACCGCGTCCGCCGCCGCCTTCGCCGAGACCGACTGCCCCGCGGACGTGGCGTCGGTCGTCGTCGGCGAGGTCACCTGCGGCTTCCTGACCGTGCCGGAGGACCGGGCCGCGGCCGGGAACGACGTACGCCTCTTCGTGGCGCGCATCGAGCCGCCCGAGGTGCTGCACGAGGACCCGATGTTCGTCGCCGGCACGGACCTCGCCAGCCTGCCCAACTACGGTGGCATCGCGCCGCTCGCGCAACGGGTCGGACGTGAGGTGATCCTGATGGACACCCGCGGCGTCGGCCACTCCGAGCCGAGCCTCGCGTGTCCCGAGGTGGACGAGATCCGCGCGACCACGCTGGCGACGGCCACCGACGACGTGCAGACGCGCACCACCTTCCTCGACGCGGTCGCCGCCTGCCACGAGCGCCTCACCGCGGACGGGGTCGACCTGTCCGCCTACCACCTCACCGCGATGGCGGCAGACGCCGAGGACCTGCGCACGGCCCTGGGGATCGAGGAGTGGAACGTCGTCTCCTACGGCACGGCGTCCCGCATCGCGCTCGAGATGATGCGCCAGGGCACCGACCACGTGCGGTCGGTGTTGCTCGACTCGCCCGAGGTCCCCGGTGCCGACCCGCGGCTCCTGGCCGTGGAGAGCACTCGCGAGAGCCTGGCCACTGTCCTGGCAGCGTGCGCCTCCGACAACACCTGTGCTGACGCCTTCCCGGACGCCGACATGCTGCTGGACAAGGCGCTCACCGCGCTCGGCGACGACCCGGTCACCGTGGCGATGACGGCCACAGGACAGGAGCCCGTCGACGTGCTCGTCGACGACGCGCTGCTGCTGCGGTTGCTGCGCGGGATGCTGTCCGACGGCGGGAGCAGCGGCTCGTTCATGCGAGCAGCATCGGTCCCTGCGATCCTGGACGGCGCCGCCTCCGGACGCCTCGACCAGCTGGCCGACACGCTCACCACGGTGGTCGCCGGCTCGCCGACGTACTGCCTGGGCTACCTGCCCAAGTGCCTGCCCCAGCACCGCGCCAGCATGGGCACCGCGTGGTCGGTGCTGTGCCACGACATCGCACCGAGGCACGACGCAGCCGAGACCACCAGCGCGGCCGGCACGGAGGGGACGGCCCTCGCCGCCGCGTACGGCAACAGCCCCTACGTCGACGTCTGCGACGCGTGGCCCGTCACCGTGGAGGACGCTGCCGATGTCGACGCCCCGGTGCAGTCCGACATCCCGGTGCTCACGATGGTGGGGGCGTTCACGCCCTACTCCCCGGAGGCCGTGGTGCGCGACGGCCTGGCCGGGCTGAGCGGGCTCACCCTCGTGGTGGACCCGACCGGCGGGCACAACGTGGTGGGGTCCGACTGCCTGGTGTCGATCCGCGGCGCCTGGCTCGACGACCTCGACCTCAGCGCCGAGGAGCAGGACTGCCTCGCCGGCCAGACCACGGACTGGACGACCGACCTGGCCGAGCTCGGGGCGGTTCCGTCACCCACGAAGGCACCCGATCCCGGGACGGGCACCGGGGCGAGCGACGCCGGGCTGGAGGGAGTGTGGGAGGCCGACCTCTCCCGCACCGAGATCCGTCGAGCACTGGCCGAGGGCGGCTTCGACGGCCTCGCCGAGAGGTTCTTCGCCTCGGAGGAGATCGGCGCCGAGGGCGTCCGGACGCGCACCACCTTCGAGGACGGCCAGTTCAGCCAGGCCTACCTCGGCTCGGACGGGGTGTGGCAGGTGGGCTGGGAAGCGGCGATGACGGTGACCGGAGACCGCGTCGAGATCGTCGACGACGCGGCCGGCAGCACCGACACCTTGCGATGGACGGTCGCGGACGGCCGCGTCCGGTTCAGGCCTGTCGCGACGACGTTGCCCGTGTACAACGGGCTGCCCCAGATGGCCTACTTGTGGGCGTACTTCGCCGCCGACGCGCACCAGCGTGCCGGGTGAGCGGGAAGGGGCGAGGGCGTGGATGCGGACGAGGAGTTCAGGTGGTTGTTCGTCAACGACTACCCGTCCGTCGTGCGCACCACCTACCTCGTGCTGCACGACCACGCGCGCGCCGAGGAGATCGCGCAGGACGCGTTCGTCCAGCTGCTGCGGCACTGGTCGAAGGTCCATCAGTACGAGTCCCCGTCGGCCTGGCTGCGCCGGGTCGCCATCCGGCTCGCGGTCAAGGAGGCCAGGCGTGACCAGAGGCGTCTCGTGCTGACCCGCCGCGACCACGAGACTCCTCGCCCCGCTGCCGCCGGCGGACCGGTCGAGGTGGACGAGGAGCTGGTCGCCGCGATCCGGACGCTCTCACCGCAGCAACGATCGGTGGTGGTGCTCTTCTACTACGAGGACCGGCCGATGGACCAGATCGCCGAGATCCTGGGCTGCACGCCGGCCACGGGCTGGGTGCACCTGCACAAGGCGCGCAAGCGCCTCGGCGCCCTCCTCCGGACGGAGGTGCACACCGATGTCGATTGACCAGCGGCTGCGCAACGGACTGCACCCGGCGGACCCCGACCACGGGCTCGACACCCTGGCCGCTCTCCGCCGGGTGGAGCAGCGGGTCACCAGGCGCACGCGTGCGACCCACGCGGCCCTGTCCGCGCTCGTCGCCGCCGCCCTGGTGGCCGTCATCGGCGTGGGCGCCGCGTTCCAGCAGGGACGTCCGGACACCCCGGACGTGGTGGCGGCAGAGCCGTCCGAGCGTGCCCTCATCGGGACCTACGTGGTGGACGTGCCGGACTCGCCGGTGGCGCGCATCGAAGGCCTGGTCGGTCGGTGGGTCATCTCCCTGGAGGCCGACGGTGCTCTCGAGCTGCGGCCGCCGCCGTCGTACACCGGTGCAACGACCGGCGCCGCCTGGCGGGTGGAGGACGAGCTCCTCCGCACCGACGCGCTCGTGGAGCCCGGGTGCCAGGCCGACAACGGGTACGTCGGCACCTACAGGTGGTCGCTCACCGACGACCTGCTGGCGTTCAGCCTGGTCGACGACGCGTGCGACGTGCGTCGTGCGCTGTTCACGAGCTCCGCCTGGGAGCGGGTGCCCTGACGCACCGGCCGCTCAGGCGCTGCGCGGCCATGCAGGCCACGGCACGGGCGCAGCCTCGTGCGTCGTCTGCCCGAACACCTCGTGGGTCATCCAGGCGCGGAGGGTCCGCAGCTCCGGCGGCGAGGCGAGGGTCAGCAGGCGCCCGTCCTCGCAGAGCACGTCGGCCCGCTTCACCGCCTCCTGCAACCGAGCGACCAGGACGCCGAGCTCGCGGGGCATCGCCATCTCGATGTCGACCGAGGCCATGCCCTCGGCGCGCGCCCGTTCGGCGGCCCGCCGGCCGGTGAGGCGGGCGTGCGTCGGGGACACCAGGAGGCCGTGGATCTCCTCGGCCAGCGCGGCGGAGTCGTCGTTGCCGGCGTCGAGCGACAGCAGCTGCAGCTCGCGCACCAGCTCGTCGAGGTGGCTGTCCTGCTGGAGGCTCAGCTCGACCGGGCAGTCCAGCAGTCGCACGAGCGCCCAGCCCGGTGGCAGGGTGCCCGGCGCGGCGTCCGTGTCGCGTACGCCCTCGGGCTCGACACGCTGGTGCACCTCGTCGTGGTCGACGAGGTCGGCCCACACCCGCTTGCCGCCGGCGGTGTCGTCGGCCCCCCACAGGTGGGCGACCATCGCCACGATGACCAGTCCGCGTCCGGTGGCGCCCAGGTCCGGCCAGTCGGCATCGTGGTCGCGGTGCGCCCGCGGGCGCACCGCGTCGACCGGGATCGGGCCGTCGTCCTCGACGGACACCCGGATCCCGCCGGCACGCGCACCGCGCTCGAGCGTGACGTGCATGAACTCGGCCGCGGCATGCAGCGCAGCGTTGCCCGACAGCTCGCTGACCACGAGCTCGGCGGCCTCGACCAGGTCGACCTCGCCCCACGCGGTGAGGCCGTCGACGACGAACCGGCGAGCGGCGGGGACGCTGGAGGCATCGGCGACGAGCCGCACCTGCAACCGCTCCGGCGCCTCCTGCATGGGAGGGAGGCTATCGACTCCGCGATCCCACCGCGCCCGGGAAACCGCGGACGTCCGTCGCAGCTACGGCGCGAGCCGCTCGACCGTCCAACCCGCGCCGGAGCGCCGGTAGACCAGCCGGTCGTGCATCCGGCTCGGCCGGCCCTGCCAGAACTCGACGACCTCGGGGCGCACCCGGTAGCCGCCCCACTCCGGCGGCACGGGCACCTCTCCGTCGGAGTCCTCCGTCCCGAAGCGCTCCTGCACAGCGGCGTACGTCTCCGCGAGCTCGGCGCGCGAGGCGACGGGACGCGACTGCCGCGAGGACCAGGCACCGAGCTGCGCGCCCCGTGGCCGCGAGCGGAAGTAGGTCGCGACCTCGTCGGCCTCGAGCACCGACGCGACTCCCTCGACGCGCACCTGCCGCTCGAGCGGGTGCCACGGGAACAGCAGCGCACAGTGGGGGTTCGCGCCGAGCTCGTCGCCCTTGCGCGAGGCCTGATTGGTGAAGAACACGAACCCGTCCGGGCCGACGCCCTTGAGCAGGACCACCCGGCTCGACGGCCGGCCGTCCGTCGTCGCGGTCGCGAGCACCATCGCGTTGGGCTCGTGGACGCCATCGTCGACGGCCTGCTGGAGCCACCGCTCGAACATCTCGATCGGGTCGGCGGCCAGGTCGGGGAGGTCGAGCCCGCCGCGGCCGTACTCCTCGCGCAGTCCACTCAGGTCCATGTCGCGAGACTAACGACGCGGTGCACAATGAGCCGTCCCTACGAAGGAGTCGCATGACCGAGATCCACCACGGCCTCGAAGGCGTCGTCGCGTTCGAGACCCAGATCGCCGAACCCGACAAGGAGGGCTCCGCGCTCCGCTACCGCGGGGTCGACATCGAGGACCTCGTCGGACGGGTGCCGTTCGAGAACGTCTGGGGCCTCCTGGTCGACGGCTCCTACACGCCCGGCCTGCCGCCGGCCGAGCCCTACAACATCTCGATCCACACCGGCGACGTCCGCGCCGACGTCCAGGCCGCCGTCGCGATGCTCGCGCCGATGCTCGGCATGGGCCAGACCTATGACATCTCCGACGAACAGGCGCGGCTCGACCTGTCCCGCGTCGCCGTCATGGTGCTGTCGTACGCCGCCCAGTCGGCGCGCGGCCTCGGCAAGCCCGTCGTGTCGCAGGCCGACGTCGACCAGGGCACGACGCTCGCGGAGCGGTTCCTGATCCGCTGGCGCGGCGAGGCGGACCCCCAGCACGCGCACGCGATCGACGCCTACTGGTCGTCGGCCGCCGAGCACGGCATGAACGCCTCCACCTTCACCGCCCGCGTCATCACGTCGACCGGTGCCGACGTGGCAGCCGCGTTCTCCGGCGCCATCGGGGCGATGTCCGGTCCCCTGCACGGCGGCGCTCCCTCGCGCGTCCTCGGCATGATCGAGGAGGTCGAGAAGCGCGACGGCGACGCGTCGTCGTACGTCAAGGAGCTGCTCGACAGCGGCGAGCGGCTGATGGGCTTCGGCCACCGCGTCTACCGCGCCGAGGATCCGCGCGCCCGGGTGCTGCGGCGGACTGCCAAGGAGCTCGACGCCCCGCGCTACGAGGTCGCCGAGGCGCTGGAGCAGGCGGCCCTCGCCGAGCTGCGCGAACGCCGGCCCGACCGGGTGCTGGAGACCAACGTGGAGTTCTGGGCGGCGATCGTCCTCGACTTCGCCGAGGTGCCGGCCCACATGTTCACGTCGATGTTCACCTGCGCCCGCACGGGCGGGTGGTCGGCGCACATCCTCGAGCAGAAGACGACCGGTCGCCTGATCCGGCCCTCGGCCGTCTACTCCGGTCCGTCCACCCGCCCGGCGAGCGAGGTCGAGGGCTGGGACGAGGCCTGGGGCGCCTGACCCTGGCTATCTAGGGTTGGTTCAGCCGTGGGAGGAAGGGCGCAGGCGGCGGTCCCGCCGGGCAGGCGGGACCGGTTCGCCGCGACCCAGTGGTAGGCGTGTCGGGCGACCGGGTCGACGGGCCCGGTCGTCATCAGCCGGCCGACGACGCGCCACGGCAGCGGGCCGGTGCGCAGGATCGCGGCGAAGGCGCGGTGTCCGTAGTCGACCCGGCCGTCGGGGTGCACGTAGGGCATCTCGACCAGGGCTCGCTCCGCGTCGACGCCGAGGGCGTCGAGGTCGACGGCCTGGATCGTCGAGGCGTCGATGTCGACCCCGAGCCTCGGGACGAGGGCGGCGGTGCGCATGCAGAATCCGCAATCACCGTCGTTGAGCATCAGGCCACGCTCAAGGGACTGGTCCACTGCTCCAGCCTACGTCGGGGGCGCGACCGCGAGCTGCTGCTGGGCGGCGTACCAGGACGTCAGGCCCTTGGCGCCCTGGCGCGTCAGCGAGATGTGCAGGTGGTCGCGGTGCCGAAGCGTCGGCGAGCAGGTGCGCCGGTTGCGGCAGCCCGAGCTGAGGTAGCGCTTGGCGACGAACTCGTCGTAGGAGGCGTACATGGTGTCGTCCCAGATGACGTACATGATCCCCATCCGGCGGGCGAGCGCGTTCGGCTGACCGGTGTCGTCGGGGGCGAGGAGCTCGTCGAGCAGGGTCGTGGCGAGCGCCTGGTCGGTCTCGCTGGTCGCGTCGAGGACCCAGTCGAAGGCCCGCGACTCCTTGTGCTCGCTCGTGCTCGACCCGGCGCACGCCCGGAAGATCGCGCCGTAGCCGCCGCCGCGGGCCACGAGCCAGTCGGCGAGCATCAGCACGCCGGGCTTCGGGTTGCGGCGGCACGCGGTCTGCGGCTGGTAGCCGGCATAGGGCTCGAGCGGCATGACGTACGGCGCCGAGCTGGTGACGGTGCCGCGAGGCGAGGCCCCGGTCTCGTCGGCGCTCGCCGTCGTGAGCGTGCCGAGCAGAAGGGTCGACAGCAGCACGAGGCTCACTCCGAGCCGCTCCGCCATCCTCGCTGCATGCACGGCGTGACCGTAGGTGGCACAGACGGCAGACGTCAGGAGATCGTCGGAAGATCAACGGTGTAGTTCGCCGGGCGTGGTCACGCATCGTTGAGATCACTTGCCGCAATGGAAAGTCGGCTTTACAGTTGCCAACATGGAAAGCGATGAGGCTCGCAGGCAGCTGCACGAGATCGAGCGCGGCGAGGCCGCGAGCTGGCTGCACTTCGCCGGTCACGAGTGGTGGCAGCCCCTCGGTTTCGGCATCTGGTCGGCGGCGTTCGTGCTGTCTCTCGGGATCCTCCAGGGGCCTCCGCGCAGCCTGGTCACACTGGCCCTCATCGCAGCACCGCTGGCCTACGTCAGGTGGGACCGACAGCGACGCGCGGTCTATCCCCAGGGCCCGATGCCGCGGGAGCTGTGGCGCTCCACGTGGGCGCTGGTGTCCCTCTCGATCGCGGTCGCACTCTTCTCGCCCTCCGTCTACTTCGCAGCCGGCGCGTGGGTCGCGGCGCTTGCCACGGGTCTCGCGACAGCGGCTGCGGTGGAGCTCTACGGACGCGTCTACGCCGCCGACGCGGAGCGGGTCCGTCGGCGGCTCGCATGACCCGGGCAGCCACGGGATCCGCCCTCGACGGGCTCGACCCGATCCTCAACTCACCGAAGCGGTTGGCCGTCATGGCCGTCCTCGAGGGCTCGCAGTTCGCGGAGTTCGGCTTCCTGCGCGAGCACCTTGCGGTCAGCGACTCGGACCTGTCCAAGCAGGCCGCCACCCTGGAGGCCGCCGGATACCTCACCATCCGCAAGTCCGGGCGAGGCCGAGGCGGGTTGACCTCCTTCCAGGCGACAGCAGCCGGCAAGGCGGCCTACCGCCGACACCGCGACGCGCTGCGAACGATGCTGGGCTGAGCCGGACGATCAATCCGACGACCGGATCCGCTGGCCGAAGGTCCGGCTCAGCTCCGAGCCGCAGTAGTAGCCGAAGCCCGGGACCGGCTCGTAGCCGGACGAGAGGTAGAGCGCGATGGCCTCGGGCTGCTGGAGCCCGGTCTCCAGCACGAGCGCCTCGAGCCCGGCCGCGGCCGCCGTCACCTCGAGGTGGGCGAGCATCCGCCGGGCGTGGCCCTGCCGCTGTGCCGCCGGGACGACGTACATCCGCTTGATCTCGGCCGTCACGCTCGTGCCGAGTGCCTCCACGGTGCTGCGGCGCCACGCACCCGTCGCGACGGGAACGCCGCCGAGGTAGCCGACGAAGAACTGCCCGCGCGGGTCCTCGAAGTCGGCCTCATCGATGGGCGACTCGTCGCGGCCGCCGTAGCGGGCGACGTACTCCTCCTGCACGGCCTCGACCAGCACCATCGCGTCGGGGTGCGTGATCGCGACCCGCTCGATGCGCAGGTCGGTGTCCATCGTGCGTCCCCTGTCGTGTGTCCCGTGGTGGCGGATGAAAGGATAGGGACCCATCTGACAGCGTCGTCAGGACCCCGCCCGCACATCGCACGTGAGGTTCCTCCATGACCGACGCCCTCAAGATCCCCGCCGAGCTCCTGCCCGCCGACGGCCGCTTCGGAGCGGGTCCGTCGAAGATCCAGACCAGCCACCTCGACGCCCTGGCCGCGACCGGCGACACGCTGATGGGCACGTCCCACCGGCAGGCGCCCGTGAAGCAGACGGTCGGCCGGGTCCGCGAGGGCCTCGCCGCGCTCTTCGACCTGCCCGACGGCTACGAGGTCGTGCTCGGCAACGGTGGCGCGACGGCCTTCTGGGACATCGCCTGCTTCGGTCTGGTGCGCGAGAAGAGCCAGCACCTGGCGTTCGGCGAGTTCTCCTCCAAGTTCGCCACGTCGGCGAAGAAGGCGCCCTGGCTCGCCGACCCGACCGTGATCTCGAGCGACGCGGGCTCACGGCCCGAGGCCGTCGCCGAGGACGACGTCGACACCTATGCGTGGGCGCACAACGAGACCTCGACCGCGGTCATGGCGCCCGTACGCCGCCCGGCGGGCATCGCCGACGACGCCATCGTGCTGGTCGACGCGACCTCCGGCGCCGGTGGCCTGCCGGTCGACCTCCACGAGGTCGACACCTACTACTTCGCCCCGCAGAAGTGCTTCGCCTCCGACGGCGGGCTGTGGATCGCCCTCATGTCCCCGCGCGCCCTCGCCCGGGCGGAGGAGATCGCGGCGACCGACCGCTACATCCCGCCCTTCTTCGACCTGCCGACGGCGATCGACAACTCCTCGAAGAACCAGACCTACAACACCCCCTCGGTCGCGACGCTCTTCCTGATGGCCGAGCAGCTCGACTGGATGAACGCCCAGGGCGGCCTCGCGGGCATGGTCGAGCGGACCACCGCGTCGTCCGACGCGTTGTACGGCTGGGCCGAGCGCACGGCGTACACGACCCCCTACGTCACCGAGGCCGCGGACCGCTCACTCGTCATCGGCACGATCGACTTCGACGACGACATCGACGCGGCGAGGATCGCGGCGGTCCTGCGGGCCAACGGCGTCGTGGACACCGAGCCCTACCGCAAGCTGGGGCGCAACCAGCTCCGCATCGCGATGTACCCGGCGATCGACCCCGCCGACGTCGAGAAGCTCACCGGCGCGATCGACTACGTCGTGGACAAGCTCTGAGACAGGACGAGGGTCCCGGCCGTCGCGGCCGGGACCCTCTCCCCTCGTAGGTTCTGCTGCAGGTCAGCTGCCGAACTTGTAGGTCTGGCCGTTGACCTCGGCCCAGCGCAGCAGGCCGGACAGGTTGATGCCCTGGCCGCAGCCCTGGGTGATGCTGATGTTGGTGATCGACTTGGCTCCGTGCGCGGCCATGAAGGACGACCACGGCTGCTCGCCGGCGGGGTTGCTGCCGGCGTCGTCGTTGTAGCGCACCGTGCCGCTGGTGACGACCCACTCGTGGAACTCGCCCTCGCCGATGTCGTAGTTGGTCGCCTTGTTGAACTGGGTGTTGGGCGAGAACGTCAGGCGCTCGGTGCCGTCACCGAAGAACACACGGAGGTAGGGCGCACCGATGCCGTTGGTGTTGGCGTCCGCGAGGTAGCGCGCGTAGTAGACGAGGTTGTCGATCGAGGAGACCTTCTGGCCGTTGAGGCCCGAGAAGTCGAGCCGGGCGTAGTCGAGGCCCGGGTCCTCGCACTCGCCGGCGTTGGCGAAGGTGCCGAAGGCGATGCCGTCGCCGGTCATCTTGAGGCCGGCCACGTCGGCGGCGCGCGCCTTCCAGAGGCCGTTGAGGTCGGCGACCTGGGTGATCGAGCTGTCGCCCTTGGGTCCCCGCGGGCCTTGGTCACCCTTCTCGCCCTTGGCACCCGCGGGCCCCGCGGCGCCCTTGACGCCCAGCTTGTCGGTGACCTCGGCGTTCAGGTCCTTGAGCTTGAGGGTGCGGTTCTTGACCTTGGTGGTCGTGACGGAGCCGCGGTCGAGGTCACGAGCCTCGATCGAGCGGTCCTTGATGTCCTTGCCGGTGATCATGGCGCCGGCGACGGCACCCGATCCCGCACTGACTGCGAGCATCGCCGCGGCGGCGAGGACGACGACACCGCGCGAGCGCGACGTAGTGAAGTTGGGCATGCTTGATCCCCTCGTTGTCGGGCGAGCACCGTGCCCGTCCCGTGGGTGCCGCACCGACCACCCCGACCCCCGATTGGCCACCCACAGGAGGATGCGACGCGAGCAACGTAACCCGGATCACACGTCGTGTCAGGACTCTTCTGACCAATTATTGACAGACCACCCCTGGGGGTGGAGGTCAGCCGGCCAGCAGCTTGAGCACGGCGCGCTCGAGGGCCGCCTGCCGCGCGTCGTCGGTGTCGTAGGTCCCGCGCACCTTGATGGTGCGTCCGCGCTCGTAGGCCTCGACGACCCGGGGATCGACGTACGCCGTCCGCGCCAGGGTCGGGGTGTTGCCGAGGAACTCCGAGACCTCCTTCATCGCGCCGGCGACTGCCCGCTTGCGCGAGGCCTTGGTCTCGCCGGGCTCGTCGGTCTCGGCCAGCGCGGCCGCCGCGATCACCGTGGCGTGCCACGTGCGGAAGTCCTTGGCGGTGGCCTCGATGCCGAAGCACGTGCGGATGTAGTCGTTGACGTCGCTCGCGTTGAGGTCGCGCCAGGTCTTCCCGTCCTTCCACGCGAGCAGCTCGTCGCCGCCGCCACGTCGCTTGCGCATCACCTGGAGCGCCTCGATCGCGGACCGGTCGTCGATGTCGATGGTGTGCTCGACGCCCGACTTCCCGACGAAGGAGAAGCGGAGCGAGTCCCCGTGCTTCGACACGTGGTCCTTGCGCATCGTGGTGAGCCCGAAGGAGCCGTTGGTGTCGGTGTAGACGTCGTTGCCGATGCGGAAGTAGCCGAGGTCGAGCAGGCGTACCGCGACCGCGCAGGCACGCTCGAGCGACATGGTCTCCGCGCCGATGTCGCTCAGCACCCGCTCGCGCGCCTTCGACAGCGCCTTGCCGAACCCGAGGATCCGGTCGAACTTCGCGGCGTCCCGGCTCGCCCGCCACTGCGGGTGGTAGAGGTACTGCTTGCGGCCGGCGTCGTCGGTGCCGACGGCCTGCAGGTGGCCGTTGGGGTGCGGCGTGATCCACACGTCCTGCCAGGCGGGCGGGATGACCAGGGCCTTGCACCGCTGGACCTGCTCGGCGTCCAGCTTGCGACCCGCCTCGTCGAGGTAGGTGAATCCCTTGCCCGAGCGGCGTCGGGTCCAGCCCGGCTGGTCGGGGAACGTTCGCCGCAGTCGGGGCATGTCGGTGAACCTACTGCCCGAGCGGGTGGCGGTTGGTCACCCGCAAGGAGGTCGGCCGTCGCGACGTGCGAACGGCCCGCCGTGCCGGAGCACGACGGGCCGTACGGAGGAGATGTCAGACCTTGATCAGGAGGTCTTCTCGATCACGCCGAAGGGCTCGAAGTCGTACGTCGTCGAGTTGATCTGCAGCGCGTCGATCGCGCCGGAGAAAGCGTAGTCGCGGCCCTTGCCGACCTGCACGGTGAACAGGGTGGCGTCGGGCATGGCTGCCTTGACCTGCGCCAGCGTGCAGTAGGTGACCTGGTTGCAGCCGCTGCCGGTGCCGGCTGCGCCGGTGAGGTACCAGCCGGCGTCGGCGGTCTCGACCTTGCTCCACGTGTTGATGGGCAGGTTGCGCACCACGTAGTTGAGCGTGCTGTAGCCCGAGTTGTACTTGTTCGGGTTGATCTCCATCGAGACGCTCGCCGCGTTGTCGACGAACTTGGCACGGTTCTCACCGGTCGTGAACTCCCAGAAGCTCACCGTCGAGATCGAGGCGAGCGTCTTGCCGGCGAAGTCGACCTGGTTGCCGAAGGACGCCTTGTCGTCCGGCGAACCCGTGCGGATCCCGAGGGAGCCGATGCCCATGGGCGGCTTGATGTCGGCGCCGACGGTCGGGCCCGAGCGCAGGTAGGAGTCGCCGTTGCCGATGACGTTGCGGTCGATGACGCTCCAGTTCGGACCGGCGTAGGCCGCGGTGCCGTCGGAACCCTTGGGACCCTGCGGGCCGGTGTCGCCCTTGTCGCCCTTGTCGCCCTTGTCGCCCTTGGCCGACTCGTCCTTGATGAGCTCCCGCAGCGACGGGGTGAGGTCGCGCACCTTGAGCGTGGCGTTGGCCACGTCGCGGCTCACGATGGTGCCGTTGTCGATGTCCTCGCTCTGGATGGTGCCGTTCTTGATGTCGGCCCCGGTGATGAGGGCGCCGGCGACGGCCCCCGATCCGGCACCGACGGCGAGGACCGCAGCGGCAGCAAGGACGACGACGCCGCGCGAGCGCGCGGTCGAGAAGTAAGACATGTGTTTCCCCTGTGTGCAGGCAGCGCGAGACGAGCGCGCTGCGCGAGTGATGGTGCCGACCGACCCTCGAACCCGGGTGGGTTCCCCACGGTCTGTGGCGGCGACACCGTAACCCGGTCTAGCCCGGTCCGCAGGCGAGGGTGGAACAATTTTGTCATGAATGTCCTGACTCACGCCTGAGCAGATCGGCGGACCTCACCCCTAGGGCAGGAGACGGCGGGCCAGCTCGGCCTGGCGGGCCGTCAACCGGTGCTCGGGAACGCGCACAGGCTGGTCGTCGTCGAGCGTGAACGTGTAGACGTACATGTCGGGCATCGGGCGCTCGTCCGCGACGGACGACGACAGCGCCGCCTCGGTGACGAGCCCACGCAGGTCGTCGTCGAGGTCGACCTCGACCGACTCGGTGCGGCCGACGAATCCGCCGCTGCGCTCGACTCGGAGCCGTCGCGCACCCGTCGGCACCGGTGTCCCGGCCGCACCACCGACCCCTGCCTCCACCCCCACCTGGGCCCACGCCTCGCGCACGGCGTCGGCATGCTGCCCGGCCGCGGCCACCGTCGCGGCGGCGAAGGTCGCGAAGTCGGCGTCCTCGGGCACGTCGCCGCCGACGAGGGCGTCGTACCAGACCCGGCCGGCACCCTCGATCGCCGTGCCGCCGATGGCGACCGCGGCGAGCTGGAAGGCCTTGTTGGGGATGCCGGAGTTGAGGTGGACCCCGCCGTTGTCGTCGGAGGTCTCGATGTAGTCGTCCATGTGGCCGACCTGCGGGTCGGCGCCGACCTCCGGGTCGTCGTACGCCGTGCCGGGTGCGGCCATGTCGCGCAGGGCCCGCGCGGTGATCGACGGCATGAAGATGCCCTCGCCGATCAACCAGTCGCCTGCTGCGGCGTCCTGGTCGAGCAGCCGCTGCTTGAGGCAGGAGGCGAAGACGTCGCACACGGACTCGTTGAGCGCGCCGGACTGGCCCTGGTAGACCAGACCGGCGGTGTACTCGACCACAGCGTGGGAGAACTCGTGGGCCAGCACGTCGACCGGCTTCGTGAAGCGCTCGAAGACCCTGCCGTCCCCGTCGCCGAAGACGAGCTGGGTGCCGTCCCAGAACGCGTTGTTGTAGCGCGAGCCGTAGTGGACGGTCAGGCTCACCGGCGCCCCGGCGTCGTCGTGGGAGTCCCGCAACAGCACCTCGGCGAACATCGCGAGGCTCGCCTCGATGCCGGTGGCCGCCTCGTCGACCGCGACGTCGCCGGTCTCCGGGTCGCCCGCGCTGCGTGCGGGCGTGCCGGGCAGCGAGGTCGTGGAGTCGGCGTCGTGGACGGTCCAGGCCGGACCGCCCGGCACGACGGCCCGTTGCGCGGACCGGGCCTCCACGCTGCGGCGGGTGCGCAGCCCGTCGTCGAGCGCGGCCCGCTCGGCGCCGTCCACCCGCTCGGCGAGCCAGGGCGGGATGAAGGTGCAGTGCATCGAGTCCCGAGAAGTCATGGCACAGGTCTACCCGGCGACTCGGACATCGGGAAGGGACCGTCGCGCGGCTAGCATGCCGACCGTGGCCCTGAGCATGCGCAAGCGGCGATTCATCCGACGCCTGGCCGGCTACGGCACGAACCCCGTGCAGCGTCGATGGCGCGAGGTGAGGGGCCAGGAGCAGCACCACGTCATCGCGGGCCACCCCGTCGTGCTGCCACCGGGGCACGACCTCCCCTACTACCAGCGCCGCGACCCGACGTACGACTCCTATGCCGGGGCCGTGATGGCGGAGATCGCCGCGGGCGCCGGTCGCGTGCTGGTCATCGACGTCGGCGCCAACGTGGGGGACACCGCCGTCGAGGCGCTCGGCGCTGCCCCGAACATCGACCTGGTCGCCATCGAGGGCGACCCTGCGTTCGCGTCGTACGCCCGTCGCAACCTGGCACAGTTCGGCGAGCGGGCCCGGGTCGTCGAGGGCTTCGTCGGCCCGGTGGGCTCGCGCGTGCACTTCCGCGCCAACGCCTCCACCGGCGGCTTCCAGGGAAGTGCGACCGACGGCACCGAGGTCACGGAGTGGGTGACCCCCGATGCCCTGCTCGCGGACGCCGACTCGTTCGACGAGGTGGTGTGGAAGAGCGACATCGACGGCTTCGACGTGCACGTGCTCGTCCGGCACTGGGACGTGATCACCTCGGCCTGCCAGACGCTGTGGTTCGAGTACGACCCGGTCGGCACGCTCGGCGATCCGCAGGACCTCGCCACGCTCATCGAGCTGCTCGCCGACTCGGGGCGGACCCTGCGCGTCTTCGACAACCTCGGCCGCGAGATGGTCCGACTCCTGCCCGGCGAAGGGGTGCGTCAGGGGCTCACCGTGCTGGCCACCTGGCTGGCGCAGCAGCGCGAGGGCCACGTGACGGTGCCCTACGTCGACATCTGGGCGCGCTGACCGGCCCGACACCCGCTGTGGTGGGCGTCACCGGCGCTCCACGGCGAATCAGCGATTCGGGCGCGCCGCACTAGACTTTCGACGCTGCGGCCGTGCTGGCCGCGCCGGCGTCCCGCCACCTCGTCTGCACCCGGAAGGCCCCTGCATGTCCACCCAGTCCCGCTCCGACCTGCGCAACGTCGCGATCGTCGCGCACGTCGACCACGGCAAGACCACGCTGGTCGACGCGATGCTCCGCCAGGCCGGCGCCTTCACCGCGCACCAGGCCGAGAGCGTCGCCGACCGCGTCATGGACTCGGGCGACCTCGAGCGCGAGAAGGGCATCACGATCCTCGCGAAGAACACCGCTGTCCACTACGCCGGTCCCGCCGGAGGCGGTCAGCCGATGGTCATCAACATCATCGACACCCCCGGCCACGCCGACTTCGGTGGCGAGGTCGAGCGCGGCCTGTCGATGGTGGACGGCATCGTGCTGCTCGTCGACGCCTCCGAGGGCCCGCTCCCCCAGACCCGCTTCGTGCTCCGCAAGGCGCTCAACGCCGACATGCCGGTGATCCTGGTCGTCAACAAGACCGACCGCAGCGACGCCCGCATCACCGAGGTCGTCGACGAGTCCTACGAGCTCTTCATGGACCTCCTCGACGAGACCCACAGCCAGGACGCGCTCGACTTCCCGGTCGTGTACGCCTCGGGCAAGGCCGGCATCGCCTCGCTGACGGCCCCCGAGAACGGCGAGATGCCCGAGGGCAGCGACCTCGAGCCGCTCTTCAAGACGATCCTCGAGACCATCCCGGCGCCTGTCTTCACCGAGGGCGCGCCGCTCCAGGCGCACGTGACCAACCTCGACGCGTCGCCGTTCCTCGGCCGCCTCGCGCTGGTCCGCGTCCACGAGGGCACCCTCAACAAGGGCCAGACCGTGGCGTGGATGAAGCGCGACGGCACCGTCAAGAACGTCCGCATCACCGAGCTCCTCGTCACCGAGGGCCTCGAGCGCCAGCCCGGCCAGAGCGCCGGCCCCGGCGACATCGTCGCCATCGCGGGCATCCCGGAGATCACCATCGGCGAGACGCTCGCCGACGCGGAGAACCCGGTCGCCCTGCCGCTCATCCACGTCGACGAGCCCGCGATCTCGATGACGATCGGCACGAACACCTCGCCGCTGGTCGGCAAGGTCAAGGGCGCCAAGGTCACCGCCCGCCTGGTCAAGGACCGCCTCGACGCCGAGCTCGTCGGCAACGTGTCGCTGCGCGTCCTGCCCACCGAGCGTCCGGACGCCTGGGAGGTCCAGGGCCGCGGCGAGCTCGCCCTGGCGATCCTCGTCGAGCAGATGCGTCGCGAGGGCTTCGAGCTCACCGTCGGCAAGCCGCAGGTCGTCACCCGCGAGGTCAACGGCAAGGTGCACGAGCCCTTCGAGCGGCTCACGATCGACGCGCCGGAGGAGTACCTCGGCACGATCACCGAGCTGCTCGCCGCCCGGAAGGGCCGCATGGAGGGCATGACCAACCACGGCACGGGCTGGGTCCGGATGGACTTCGTCGTCCCGGCGCGTGGCCTGATCGGCTTCCGCACCGACTTCCTCACCGAGACCCGCGGCACCGGCATCGCCCACCACATCTCCGAGGGCTACCACCCCTGGGCCGGCGAGATCCGCTCGCGCAACTCGGGTTCGCTGGTGGCGGACCGCGCCGGCGTCGCGACGGCGTACGCCATGACGTCGCTGCAGGAGCGCGGCATCCTCTTCGTCGAGCCGACCACCGAGGTCTACGAGGGCATGATCGTCGGCGAGAACTCGCGCGCCGACGACATGGACGTCAACATCACCAAGGAGAAGCAGCAGACCAACATCCGGTCCGCCACCTCCGACAACTTCGAGAAGCTGATCCCGCCGAAGCGACTCTCGCTCGAGCAGTGCCTGGAGTTCTGCCGCGAGGACGAGTGCGTCGAGGTCACCCGCGAGACCGTCCGGATCCGCAAGGTCGTGCTCGACGCCAACGCGCGCGCGAAGACGGCGAGCCAGGCGCGCAAGGCCAACAAGGGCTGATCCGCCCGGCACACGCAACAGCCCGGCTCCGCGATGCGGAGCCGGGCTGAGTGCGTGTCTGACGTGGATCAGGCCGGGTGGACGTGCTTGCTGCCGGATCCCCAGTTGAGCGGGCCGACGGTCTGCGGGACGAAGGTCGTCGAACCGACGTACTTGATCTGCGCCGTCGCCTGGACCGTGCCGGCCGCGTTGTCGCCACCGGCGAAGTCGGTGTGCAGGCGGTACGTGGAGTTGGCTGGGATGTCGTTGAGATGCGTTGCGGTCAGCGTGGACGTCGGCACCGTGATGGCCGGGTATGTCCACGTGGTGTCCCGCGCCCCGGTCGTCGCTGCGTAGCCGTAGATCTCGAACGACTCGAACGGTCCGCCACTCGTTGGCGTGTAGGTGAAGGTGATCCGGATCTCGTCGATGGCCACCGGGCCGTTGGTGAACTGGAGGTCCCACGAGACGTGCTTCTCGTTGCCGTTGCTCCACTTCTCGGCAGTGCCGACCACGCCGGTGAAACCGGTGGTCGCGGTCGAAGCAGCGAAGGCCGGCGCCGTGGCCGCGAGGGCCACGACGGGGACGCTCCAGGCGGCGCTGCGCACGAGGGTGCGCCGCGTAGGTCGAGCGGACATGGCAGTACTCATTGGCGATTCTCCCTTTGATCTCCCCCACAGGAGAATTGGTCAAGTCTTCGACGAGACTAGGGAGTAACAAGATTCGCAACGGCCAAGCGATATCCACAGGAGATCAACACCTTGACTGGTCTAGAACACCGGAAATCGTTGTCGACACCGCCCCGGTATCGTCGATTCCTGTGTCCTTGCCACGAAATCCTGCGGACGGTGCCGCGTCGGTGAGCGTCGGTGAGCAGCTCGCTGCGTGGCTCGAGAGCCTCGGCCTCTCCGACCAGCTCGCTGCCGCTGGCCTGCCGACATTCGAGCGTGATGATGACGGGCATGCGCGCTGGCTCGACCCCGCGACCGGCGAACCGCTGTCCGACGAGCGGCTCGCCGAGCTCGACGCGGTGCTCCGGTCCGTCGGTGACGACCCGACCCACGCCGTCCCGGTGGAGCTCGTCCGGCTCCGTCGCGAGAGCCGGGCGCGGTCGGCGCTCCTCGCCGACGGCTGGGTCGACTACGCCGCGGTCGGCCGACTGCGCGGGGTCTCGGAGAACGCCGCACGCTTCGCGCTCCACAAGGCCGCGGAGCGCCGGGCCGTCCTCCTCGTGCCGCACGACGGCGCCACCCTCGTCCCGACCTTCCAGCTCGATCCGCAGGGACAGGTCCGCGACGAGCTGCTGAGCGTCCTCGAGCCGCTGATGGCCGCCGGGGTCGATCCGTGGCGCGCCTGGATCTGGCTCACCTCGCCCGCCGCGCTCCTGGCCGGCGCCGTGCCGCACGAGGCCGCGCGCGACCCGGAGGAGCAACCGCTCGTCCAGCGGGCCGCGGTGGCACTGGCCGAGCGCGCGCGGGCGGCAGCGCGCTGACCTCGGGTCAGGGTCGTCCGCGGCGCAGGGTCGGCGCGAGCACGACGAGTCCCAGCAGCGGCAGCACCGCGAGCACCAGTAGTGCCACAGGCATGCCGAGGGGGCCGCTGATGCCGGCCACGACGGCCGAGCCGATGCTCCCGCCGACCAGGAAGAGCAGGGTCGACACCCCGAGCGCCACCCCGCGGACCTCGGGCCGGACGGCGTCGCCGACCACGGCGCTCAGGGCCGGCTGACCCAGACCGAAGGCGATCGTCACGAGGACGATGCCGACCACCAGGACCGGCGCATTAACGAGCCAGGCGCCGAGCGTGGCGACCAGCAGCGCGACGGAGGCAACCACGGCGGCGATCGCCAGTGCCCGCGCGGGGCCGACGCGGATCAGAAGGGGACCGGTGAATTGTGGGACGACCAGCGCGACCACGGCGCTCGGCACCATCGCCAGGCCGACCTGCCAGGCCTCCCAGCCGTCGGACAGCAGCACGGCGGGCAGGGCGATGAGCATGGCGAACCACGATGCCGGGACCGCCGAGGCGGCGACGGCGCTGCGCACCACCGTCGCGTTGCGGATCACCTCGGCGGGCAGGAAGCCGTCGGGGCGTCGGCGTACGGTCGCGCGGACGGCAGGGACGCCGAGGACGAGGAGCGCGGCTCCGACGGCCGCGACGACCAGACCGCCCGACGGCGACTGCACCAGCAGCACCATCCCGGCGGCCGTCAGCGCCACGAGGATCGCACCGACGATGTCCAGCCGCGCGCCACTGCCATCGGTGGACAGGGCGCGCCAGAGGAACGGGACGACGAGGGCGCCGAGGATGGGGAGCGCCATCACGGCACGCCAGCCGAACGATGCCTCGACCACGCCGCCGATCAGCGGACCGAGACAGCTCACCGCTGCCGCGACGCCCGCCAGTCGACCGAACGCCAGCCCTCGGATCTCGCCGCTGTAGCGCGCGGACAGGATGGCGACCCCCAGCGTCGGCACTGCGGCGGCTCCGGCGCCCTGCAGCACCCGCGCGCCGAGCAGCACCTCGAAGGTCGGTGCGACGGCCGCGACCAGCGCGCCCACCGACATCAGCACGAGGCCGGCCAGCAGAGGCGCACGGACGCCGACCAGGTCGGAGATCCGCCCGTAGAGGGCCGTGGTCACCGCGAGCATCAGGACGTAGAGGCTGATGATCCACGCGGCGAGACCAGCGCTCACGCCCAGGTCGGGACCGAGCAGCGGCAGCGTCACGGCCGCGCTCGACGAACCCATCCCGGCGAGGCCGAACAACAGGCCCAGGAGCATCGAGATGCGTCGGGAGTCGTCAGGCGCCTGGGTCTGGGCGGGTGGCTCGGCGGTCGAGGTCATCGAAGCCGAAACCGTGTGAGCGCGCTGAGCATTCCCGGTGGAGCTGACTGCCTACGTCGCGGACAGCAGAACCGCTGTCGTTCACCCGACTGTCAGCAGCCGCGCGCGTTGAAGGTGAAGTCGCTCAGCAGGATGCCCTGCGGCCCAGGCGTCGACGTGCTCCAGTAGAGGAGGTCGAACGACGTGAAGCTCGGCCCGCCGGCATAGTTCACGGTGACCACTCCCGCGCCGCTGGTGTCGTCGAGCCCCGTGGTATTGAGGCCGGTGTAGCGGAAGGCCCCTGAGTTCGCGGTGATGAGCAACGGGTCAGCCGTGTAGGCACCGATCCCTGACACGGTCCCAAGGGCTCGTGTGAAGCCGGTCGGCAATGGATTGAAGCTGACCCGGTCCCAGAAATTGGTGGCACGGTCCAGGTCGACCACCGAGAACGACACGTTGGACACGGGCCGCCCGAAGGTGACCCTGATGGTCTGCGTGTTGGCGAGGCCTCCGACGTTGGTGCTGCGGATGGCAACGCCCTGCTGCGACGGCGTGAGGCCGCCGATCCCGGTCGTGCCGAGGACGTTCAGGTTCTGGTCGAAGCGGGTGGTGGTTCCTTGGAGCGTGCTCTCCAGGGTCACCGAGATGCCCAGCGCGCCCGGAACGCCATTCGCGGTCGGCGTGACAGTCGCCGTGCCTCGATTGGGCTCGGCCGTGAGGTTGGCCGGCGGCGTGTACGGAGTGACTCCCCAGTCCAGCCGGAACGAGTACGTCGTGTCGCACGGGGACGCGGCGTAGGCGGGAGCGGTCGCTGCCATGGCCACCACCGGCAGCGTCCATGCGACACCGCGCACCACCGTGCGTCGCGTTGTGGGGAGCCGCGGCTCGCGGTGGTCGCTGCTGCCTTGCCGTGCCATACCCACTCCGAGATCGAGGAATTGCCGAGTTTTTCCTCAAGTCAGAGTAAAGGAAGTTGATGAAGGGGCGAAACAGACGTTCACCCACCTGGGTGTGCGATAGATGGTCACGCGCGTTACGCGTGATGGTCGCGCTGACACGCCTAGACGAAGAAGGGAGGTCAGGAGACTGAGACCCACCGCCGACGCAGCGGACCCGGCAGACCGAAGACCCACTGCCAGCCCAGTCGATCCGCGGCGACGGCCAAAGCCATCGGCACGAACACCCCGAGGGCCACTCCGACCACGAGGTGCACGGCGAGGGTATCGACGCCGATCTGGAGCAGTGCGATACGTGTGCCGGACGCCACGACGATGTGCGCGAGGAAGATCTCCAGCGATCGACGGCCTACGGCTCCAAAGGCGGCGGACGCGCGCGTCCTAGCGAGCAGACTCGCCCACGCCAGGCAGGCGGCGGTCGCGGCCACACAGGCGACTGTGCCAAGCACGACTCCGGCCACCGTGCGGTCCTCGCCACCCAGGGTGGGCGGGACGACGGTGAACCCGAAGTCCAGTCCCAGCCAGATCGCTGCGCCCATCAGAGCCACGCCCCAGGCGACGGCGAGCGAGCGGAACACTCGCGCGTGACCACTGGCAGTCATCGCGCACCCGGCGAGGAACGGAAGCAGCAGCGCCCATCCCCTCATGAAAATCAGCTCCGGATCCAGCCCCCAGGCGGCCAGCGCAAGCAGGAGCGCACCTCCCAGGGACAGCACGGCGCGAGTGCGACTCGCCCAGGGCTTCACCGCGACAGCGATCACCGTCACGCTCATCAGCCACGGGAGGAACCAGAGCTGGCCCTCGGGCACCCAGAGTCGGAGCACCTCGCTCCAGTGCATCGTCTCGTTGGTGAGGGATCCGGCGAGCGCCTTCGCGGTGCCTTGGACGACGCTCCACAGCAGGTAGAGCCACCCGAACAACAGCAGGCGCTGGGTGACGAAGCCCTTCGCCCCGGCCTTCATGACGCCCCGTTGGACGAAGAGTCCCGACAGGTAGGCGAGGGTCGAGAGCCGGAAGAGGTAGAGGCTGCGCGTGACGTCCTCGACCTGCTGCGAGTCGGCCAGGTGGGCGGCGCCCACTCCGAGCGCGACGTGTCCCAGGACGATCACGGTGATGGTGATCCCCCGCGCGACGTCGATCGACTGATCCCGCTTGTGGGTCGAGGGCGCGGGCGTCGCGCTCGTGAGCGCATCGGCGGGCGCGTCGAGGTGGGACATCGGCTGGCATCCTGACCACCGCCCGAGCCGGCGTGATCACGAAGGGACCGGTCCCCCCCTACGGTCGCGGCAGGTGTACCCGACTACTTAGTCTAACCGCCGACGCCCCTGAATCCTGAGGAGCAGACCCAGCCCAAGCGCTCCACCAGGCTTGCCGGAACGAACGATAGGAACGCTGCGGTCGCGCCTCCTTCGTCCCGCCGGTCTCCACGGGGCACCACCATGGCTGACGCGCCCGTACGATTCGGCCATGTCGTCGGCACCGGTCGCACCTCTTGTCGTCGTGCTCACTCTGTCCGCAGTGCTGCTGACGAGTGGCGTGGCAAAGCTGCGCGACGCGAGGGCGACCCAGGACGCGTTCGTCGCGCTGCGGGTGCCGAGCGTGGTTCCGGCCGGCCCGAGCGCCGCCGCCCTGCCGTGGGTCGAGATCGTGCTCGCGATCCTCCTGCTCGCGTCACCCGCTGCTGTCGCATGGTTGCCGGCGGCGGCCGTCCTGCTCCTGATGCTGGCCTACACCGCGCTGATCGCCCGTGCCCTCCGGTTCGACGAGCCGGTGTCGTGCTCGTGCTTCGGCAGCATCGGCCACCACGAGGTGGGGCCGCAGACCCTCGGCCGCAACGTGCTGCTGTCCGTGCTGGCCGCCCTCGTTCTCTGGTACGTCCTCGATGACGGCTCCGCGCCGGAGGCCTTCGGTGCGCTGGGCGCAGCAGGGTGGTGGGCGCTGCTCGCCACGGCAGCAGCCGTCGCGGTCGCCTTGCTGATCGCCGCTCCGGCATCGCGCGGTTCGGCCACCAGTCCCTCCGGTGCTGACGTCGAACTGCTCGACTACGAGCGCCAGCCGATCCCCTACGGCGTCCTCACCCGGCTCAATGGGAAGTCGTCCACCCTGGCGGAGATCGCCAGCACGCAGGCCCGCTTCCTCTTCTTCCTCAACACGCACTGCGCGTCGTGCCAGCGGATCGCCGCGCAGCTCGACGGATGGGCAGATCGCCTCGACCCGGCCGTAGGGATTCTCGCGGTCTACTTCGACGAGAACGTTGCCGAGCACGCCGGCCACCGCAAGGACCTGGCGACCTGGGAGCCCGAGCTCAACGTGCAACGCGTCCTCGGGATCACCAGCAATCCCTCGGCGGTCCTCCTCGGCGCCGACGGCCTGCTCGCTGGCGGACCAGTCAGGGGCGAGGACAACATCCTCGAGCTCGTTGAGACCGTCTTCGCCGAGCTGGAAGGTGCAGAGGCACCGATCGAGCAGTAGCCCTGCCTCCTAGGATCGAGGTGTGTCCGACCTCGCCGTCTCCGTCGTCGTGCCGACGCGTGGTGGTGCTACTCGACTTCCGGTGTTGCTGGACGCACTCACCACCCAGGTGCTGGACGAGGCATGGGAGGTCGTCTTCATCCTCGACGGCGACGTGGACGGCAGCCGGGCGTTGATCGAGGAGTACGCCGACCGCATCCCGCTCCGCGTGGTCGACACCGATGGTGCGACCGGGGTGGCAGCGGCGTTGGTGACCGGCTATCGCGAGGCCGCAGGGGAGATCGTCCTGCGGTGCGACGACGACCTGACTCCGCCGCCGGGCTTCCTCGCGGGTCACCTGCGGCACCACCGCTCCCGGCCCGCAGGGGCACAACCTCTCGGCGTCATCTCGCTCACGCGCGACGTGTTCCCGGAGACGCCGTACGCCGCGGCCTACGGGAGGCCGGCCAACGAACGCCTGCTCGCCGAGGCGTACGCACGCCCCGAGGACGAGCGCTGGCGGCACTGGGCCGCGTGCAACTCCGTGCCGAAGACCGCCTACGACGCGGTCGGTGGCTTCGACACCACGATGGGCTACCGCGAGGACTCCGAGCTCGGCCTGCGGCTGGCGAGCTCGGGCGTGGAGATCGTCATCGACCGCGCGCTCGAGGTGGAGCACCGCGGACCGGCGACGGACACGGCCAGCAGGGCCGCCCGCGCCTTCACCTCGGGCGCCTCGGCCCTCGACTTCGAGGCGCGCCACCCCGGCACACATCCGACGACCGCCACGGCACGGGACCCGTGGAACCGGGCCGTCGCTTCTACCGCCGCCCGGATCGACTCACGGACCGCTGCGGCCGCGCTCGGGGCGCGCGTCGACGCTGCGCTGCCCCGTCTGCCGCGTCGGGTGCGTGGCAAGGCGGTCGCCTGGGCCGTTGAGGCAGCGGCGGTGGCCGGTCGACGCGTGGGGGACGTCGAATGGGTCAGGGACGCGCCCAGCGACGTCGAATCGGTGAGCGTGGTGGTGCCGCACCACGGCGACCCCGCTCCCACTCTCGCCCTCCTCGACCAGCTCGCCGCCCAGACCCATCCGGTTCAGGTGATCGTCGCCGACGACGCGTCGCCCGACCCCTTCCCCGATCGTCCCGGGGTCGAGGTGGTCCGGAGGACGGCCAACGGCGGCTTCGGTGCCAACGTGAACTCGGGTGTCGGTGCGGCCACCGGCGCCGCGGTCCTGGTGCTCAACAGCGACCTCGTCGTCGAGCCCACCTTCGTGGCCGACATGGTCGCGGCCGCCCGCACACGTCCGAAATCCGTCCTGGCACCGCGGATGATCGACGAGCGCGGACGCGAGGCGTGGGTCGGCCGCGACTTCCCGCGGGTCCGCCACCAGGTCGCCGCGTGGCTGACCCCACTGGCTCGCTTCCGCGAGACGTCCGCCTGGCACCGCGCGGTCGGCCACGACGTGCGCGCGCACCGCGTCGAGGCCGAGGTGGACTGGGTCGTCGGCGCCGCGATGTGGATCCCGACCGCGGAGTTCCGTGCCGTGGGCGGCTTCGACGAGCGGTTCTTCATGAACTCCGAGGAGATCGACCTCCAGCGGCGGCTGCGCGAGCGCGGCGTGACAGCAGTGGCGCTCCGCTCGCCCACGGTCGTCCACGAGGGTGGTGGCTCGTCGCCGTCTGAGTCTCGGCGCCGTTGGCTCGTCGAGGGCCAACTGCTGTACGCCGACAAGTGGGCCAGCCAGCGCCGTCTCCGAGTCGCGCTCACGCTGGCAACCGGTGCGAACCTCGTCTTCAATGCGGTGCGCCAGCTCGCCGGCACCGACGTTCGGCCCCTGGCTACAGCCCGGCAGGAGATCGACCTGTTGCGTCGCAGCCGCACCTAGACTGCAGCGCGTGTCCGGAACCCTGTGCGTGATCTCGCCCGGACGACTGGCCACCACCCGGGACGGACGCGTCCAGGTCGACCCCAAGACCGCTGCGGGCATGGAGCGCTACGCAACCAGCTGGCCGGGGGACGTGCACTTCGTCGCTCGGGCAGGCGAGGTCGACGAGCGAAGCCAGCCGTTCGACTGGCCACGGCCGCAGGACCTCGCCTTCGACGTTTCCTTCACCGATGACACCGCCACGACCGTCCGTGGCATCGCGCCGCGCACGGTCCTCGCACCTCTCGAGCTGGAGAACGCGGAGCTGCTCGGCCTCGGCTTGCCGTGCGCACTCGTGAGCGACTACCCGCTGCGCGTCAGGTGGGACAACGTGCGGCTGGACCCGCGTCTGTCCTCCGTCGACCGTGCCCGCACGGCCGTCGGCCTCAGCCGTCGGGGCGTCCTCCTCCGCCGCATGATCCGACGTGCGGACGGCCTCCAGTGCAACGGCCTGGACACCTACGCCACCTACGCCGGACTGTCGCGCAGCCCGCTCCTCTACTTCGACACCCGCGTCACCGACGCCCAGGTCGCGTCTGCGGGCGCCGCGGCACCGCCGCCGGCCGACACGCTGCGTCTCGCCTTCTCCGGACGCTGGATCGAGCAGAAGGGCGTGCTCGACGCGGTCCGGGTCACCAAGCAGCTCCACGACGACGGCATCCCTGTCCGACTCTCGCTGCTCGGTGGCGGCCCGCTGGAGGACCAGCTGTGCGCGGACCCGCACCCGGCCGTGCGGGTGCTCGGGCGCCTCGACTTCGCGAGCCAGTGGGTGCCGTTCGTCCGGGACGAGGTCGACCTGATGGTGCTGCCCCACCCGCAGGGCGACTCGGCGTCGACGTTCCTCGAGTCCATGAGTTGTGGAACCCCGGTCGCGGGGTACGACAACCGCTACTGGCGCTCGCTGCAGGCAGAGAGCGGAGGCGGGTGGTTGTCAGCCGCGGCCAGCGCGGACCTGGCCGAGCTGGTTGGGTCGCTCGCCGCTGATCTGACCGAGGTGGCGCGAACGCGCCAGGCCGGGCTCGAATTCGCAGCCGGGCACACGTTCGAGCGGGAGTTCGACCGGCGCGTGCAGCACCTTCTCTCGATCGGAGCCTCCTGACCGTGATGAACGACGACGTCCGTCGCCCTCGCGCCCTCGTGCTGAGCGGACACGACCTCGGCGCGTGGCGGGCGGAGTATGCCCGCGGCGCGGCTCCCGCCGCCCTGCCCTACGAGGTGGACGCCCTTGGTCGGGCCGGGCTGGACATCACGGTCCGCTCCAACATCGACAGCGCGATCGTCGACAGGCTCAGGCGCAAGATCGAGCACCGGACGGAGTACAGCGTGGCGCTGCCACTGCGCGGCATGGTCGCAGCGGGGTCCGCCGACGTCGTCGTCGCGCTCCTCGAGCGCGAGGGTGCCCTGCCCGCCATCCTGAAGCAGCGGCGCGTTCCTCCGTACGCGCGTCGACCACTCGTGATCTGGTCGTGCTGGCTCGCCGACGACCTCCAGTGCGCGACCCCGCAGCGCCGGGAGGAGCTCAGCAGGATCTACCGCGGCGCCGACCTCATCACGCACCTGAGCCGACACGAGGCATCGGTATTCGCCGACGCGGGTTTCCGTGAGGACCAGCTCTTCCCCATCACCTACGGGGTCTCGCACCGCTACTACGTGCCCGGCGACGACTCGGAGCGCGACATTGACCTCCTCGCCGTAGGCCAGGACCGCGGGCGCGACTACGCCACTCTGTTCGACGCCATCGCGGGAACCACCCTGCGCCTGCAGCTCGTGTGCCGACCCGAGAATCTCGCGGGACTGCGGGTCCCCGACAACGTCACCGTCGTCGGCACGGTTCCCCGCGAGGAGTACCGGGCGCTGCTCCGCCGCTCCAAGGTGGTCGCGATCCCCACCCGCGTCCTCACGTACCCCACAGGCTCCAGCGTGGCGCTGGAGGCGTCGTCCAGCGGATGCTGCGTCGTGGCGACTGACACGCCAGCGATGGCGGACTACGTCCAGCACGAGCGCACCGGTCTACTTGTCGCGCCGGGCGACTCGGCTGGCTGGGGTGAGGCGCTCGTCCGACTGCGGGACGACGAGGCGCTGCGCGCTCGACTCGGCTCCGCGGCTCGCACATCGGTCGAGATGACCTTCAATGCCGAGCACATGTGGAGCGAGCTGGCCGACGAGATGCGTCGGCGCGAACTGGTCTGAACCTCACAGCGCCCATGCGGCGGAGACGGACTCCACAAAACGCTCGGCGGAGAACTCCCGCTCCGCCCAGCGCTGTGCGGCCTCGGCGACCGGGATCACTGCGGCCGGGTCCGTGAGCACGCGGACGAGCGCATCGGACAGCGCGACCGGGTCATCGGCGACCTGGACGAACAACTCGTCCGGACCCACGCCCTCAGCCCCCACGTGCGTGCTCACCACCGGCACACCGTGCAGCACCGCCTCGATGGTCTTGAACTTCACCCCGGCGCCCTGCATCACGGGAACCAACGCCACGGCGGCGGCGGCGTACTCCGGCCCGAGATCGTCGACGAAGCCGGCCAGCTCGACCCGGTCCGCCGGGCCCACGGCGTCCTTCAACTGGTCACCTGCTCCGCCTCCCACCAGGCGCAGCCGCGCTCGCGGCACGCGGGCCGACACCGTCGGCCACACGTCGGTGACGGTCCAGATGGCCGCCTTGTCGTTCTCCTGGCGAGCCAGATAGGACACCACCAGCACCGTCCCAGCAGCGGGCGCAGGCGGCACGTGTTCCCGATGGTCGCCGTCGTGCAGTGGTGGACGGACGACCCGGGCGGACTCCGGCGAGCCGAGCAGCACCGCGTCCTTGTCGCTGAAGACCAGTACCTCGTCGAGGGCTCGCACCATCCTCGCCTCGTGGCGACGGGACCGGCCGACCACGCCATGCCAGTAGCGTCGCGCGTCCTCCGTGTCCTGCGGCTCACGGGCGAAGGACTGGGACATCACGTCGTGGAACGTCCCGACGATCCGTGCCCGCGGGTTCATCCGGCGAAGCAGGTGAACGAGGCGGATGGAGTCCGACCACTGGAGGTCGATGACGTCCGCCTCGCGCACCAGTCGGCGTGCCTCAGCGGACCCTGCGAGCCCGACGAGCAGCGGGAGATAGGGAAGCCCGGGGTCACGGCGGCGCAACCGGGCGTCGAGGATCAGCGATGCGCGGTTGGCAGCACGCTCGAGCAGGTTCCGCCCGGCTTCCAGCCCCAACGGGATGGTTCGCTCCGGTGCACCCGGCTTCTCGGCCGCCTCCCGGTTCCCCCGGCTGCCGGGCACCATCACCGTCAGGTCGACGAGTGGGGACATGAGGTCGGAGAGGGCCTTCATGTAGGTGCCACCCGCGTGCGGTACACCGTCGTACCCGATCGTCGTGGCGATCACGACCACTCGAGGCTTGCCCACGGCGGCATTGTGTCAGGGCCCCTCGCCGACGCAGCTGCCTCACTAGACTCCGGGACAATGACCACCGGAGGAGCGCGATGAAGCGGCTGATCCTGGCCCCCCACATGGACGACGAGGCCATGGGCTGCGGCGGCCTGATGGCCAAGCACCCCGACGAGTGCGTGGTCGTCGTGATGACCGATAGCGGCGAGACGCGAGCACGCGAGCACGACGAGGCAATGAAGATCCTCGGCGTCAACGAGTCGCGACGGCTCGGTTTCCCTGACGGCCAGACGCCGCAGCACATGACCGAGATGGTCGGCGCCATCGACGCGATCATGGCCGAGCTCAAGCCCGAGGAGCTCTACCTCCCGTACCCCTCGCTCCACCAGGACCACATCGCGGTCTACGAGGCCGGCATGCGCTCGTGCCGGGTGTCGATGTCGCTCGACCACTGGTTCCCGCCGAGCGTCTACGTCTACGACATCGCGGTCTACGACGTGAACCTCTACCCCACCGACCTGCGGTGGAACGTCTTCGAGGCGCTGACCGAGGAGCAGATCACCGCCAAGGAGGCCGCCTGCCAGGCCTACCAGTCGGAGATCCCCACGGAAGTCCACCCGATCAACAGCGTCCGTCAGATCGCCGGCGCACTCGGGCAGGTGCGCCTCGTGCCGTACGCCGAGCAGTACGCGCTCGTCCGGACGGTTCGCAGGTGAAGGTCGCGATCCACCAGCCCGACCTCCTGCCGTGGCCGGGGTTCTGGTTCAAGATGGTCAACTGCGACCTCTTCGTCCTGGCCGTGCACGACCAGCTCCAGAAGCACTGGGTGCAGCGCCGGGTGATGATGCGCGAGTCGTGGGTCACCCTGCCGCTCGAGACCAAGCCGCACCTGATCCCGATCAACGAGACCTTGGTGAAGCCGGGCTGGCAGGACCACCTCGAGTCCTCGATCACCGGCCGCTACCGCAGCGCCCGGCACTGGAAGGACCGCAGCGCCGACGTCCTGGGGATGATCCACGCAGTCGACTCGCACAACCTCGCCGAGATCAACCACCGGATGATCCTGTCGATGCGCGACTACCTCGGGATCACCACCGAGGTCGTGGTCACCGATCCCCCGCACGCGAAGGCCGCCGACCGCGTGCTCGAGCAGCTCCAGATGGTCGGGGCGACGTCGTACCTGTCCGGGACCGGGGCTAAGGACTACCTGGGCGAGGAGGCGCAGGCGAAGTTCCGGGACGTCGGGATCGGCCTCGAGTTCTCCGACCATCACAAGACGACGGGCGACTCGATCGTCACCGTGCTCATGGACCACGACGACCCGATGGAGATCGTGTCGAAGGCGGCGAAGCCAGGACCTGCGGCGTGACCCGCCGTTCACTGGTGCAGGTCGCCAAGGACGCCAAGCACGCCCAGCTCGTGGCACGGCGTCGTCTTCCCGAGGTGCCGGGGATCCTCCGTGACCGGTCGTACCGCGTGTCCGACCGGATCCGACCCTACGCCTACGGCAACTCAGACTTTCCCGACAGCTTCGTGTCGCACACCCCGAAGGCATCGGACGGGCCGGCACCGGCTGTGCCCCTGCGGATCTTCGTGACCTGGACGGGCGACAACGAGCTCACGCCCAACCGCGCCGCGGCGCTCGACGAGATCCGGGCGATCGCGGCAGGCACCGAGGTCGCGCTCGTGACTCCCGAGTCCCTCCCGACGTGGACGTTGCCCGCGCACCCCTTGCACCCGGCCTACGTCAACCTCTCCCTCGTGCACCGGTCCGACTACCTCCGTGCCTACCTCCTGCACCACCACGGGGGCGCGTACCTGGACATCAAGCGGGGATACGGCGACGTCCGCGCCGGTATGGACGCATTACAGGCAGCGCCCGGCAAGTGGGTCGCGGGATACCGAGAGCTGGGCGCCGACTCCGTCAGCACGGCACCCGGCACGATCCACCGGGCTCTACGCCGACACCATGGTTTGCTGCTCGGGAACGGTGCATTCGCCGCGCGCCCCACAACGGTCTTCACGACCGAGTGGTTGAGCGAGGTCGACCGTCGCATGGACAGATGGGCACCGGGACTGGAGCGCGTGCCCGGGAACGTGCTCGGGAACAACGACGGCTATCCGGTGCCGTGGACTGCTTTGCTGGGCGACGTGTTTCACCCGCTGTGCCTGAAATACGCCGACCGCCTGCTGCACGACGTGCGTTTCCGCCCGTCGTTCGAGGACTACCGATGAGGGCGCCTTGACCGAGACTTCCCCACTGGTGAGCATCGTGATCGCCTGCTACAACACGCCTCCCGCGATGCTGCGGGAAGCGGTCTCCTCCGCTGTCTCCCAGACCTACTCCCCCGTCGAGGTCATCGTCGTCGACGATGGATCGACCGACCCCACCACCCGCGAGGCACTTGATCTGCTGGCCGGCGTCCACCTGATCCGGCAGGACAACCGCGGCGTTGCGTCCGCACGCAATCACGGGATGTCCCAGGCAGCCGGCGATCTCCTGTTGCCGCTCGATGCCGACGACGTGCTCGAGCCCGGCTACCTGGCTGCGACGGTGCCGGTGCTGCGGGGCGACCCCGGACTCGCGATCGTGAGCACCCGGGCGACGTACTTCGGCGAGCGAACCGGCCCTGTGGATCTCCCGGACCCCTCGCTCCCCTGGATGGTCGCGGAGAACAGCATCCACAACACGTCCCTCTTCCGTCGTGCCGACTTCGACCGACTCGGTGGGTACGACGAGGACCTGCGCGGGTTCGAGGACCACGAGTGGTGGCTGCGCCTGTTGCTCGACGGCGGCCGGGCCCGCGTCCTGGACGACGAGCTGTTCCGTTACCGCATCCAGACGTCGTCGCGGAACGCGTCCGTGTCGTCTAGCGCCGACGCGCTCCGGGAGTTGCGCGAGGCGATCGTCCGCAACAACCCCCTACACGCGGCGGCGCTCATGTCGATGGCGTTTGAGTCCCTCGACGTGGCCCTGTGGCGAATGCACGAGGCGGAGGCCCGCGTCGCACACCTCGAGCACCACCTCGGTCCGGTGGTCAAGGCATTCGACCGCAGCCCTCGCCTGCGTGCCGGCATCGACCGCGTGCGGCGGTGGAAGAACCGACGTCACTGACTCGCGGCTGCGCCTCTGAAAGACTCGCTCCGTGGCCGTCCCCGACTCGCACGACGTGACCGTCGTCCTGACCAGCTACAACCATGAACGGTTCCTGGAGGACGCCTTCGCATCCCTGGTCGCCCAGGACCACCCACACATCCGGGTGATCGTCACCGACGACGCCTCGACCGACAGCAGCGTCGATGTGATCGAGCGTCTTCTGCAGCATCACGGGGTCGACGCCCGCAGGATCTTCCACGCGACGAACGAGGGCCTGTGCCAGACCCTGAACGAGGCGCTGGAGCTGGTCGAGACGCCCTACGTCGTCCACCTGTCGGGCGACGACTGGATGGCACCTGACCGTGTCTCAAAGCAGGTGTCGGCCCTGGCAGCCGACCCCGACGCGGCGCTGGTCTACGGCGATGCCTGGATCGCGTCGACTCCCTCGGCCGGCCCGACCGGGCTGTTCAGTGACTTCTTCACCGATGACTGGCGTTCGCACCACGATGGCGAGCTCTTCAAGTCCTTGCTGCGGACGGACTGGATCCCCGCGCCGAGCGTGATGGCGCGGACCGATGCCCTCCGGTCCGTAGGCGGTTACGACGAGTCCCTTCCCGTCGAGGACTACGACATGTGGCTCCGGCTCGCCGCTGCCGGACACCACTTCCTTCTTCTGGAGGAGCCCTTGGTGACGTGGCGACGTTGGGGGAACAGCCAGACCGACGTGCTTCAGCGCACGTCCAAGGTCGAGCAGGACATCCTCGACCTTCGCGTCTGGGGCAAGCACCTCGGCCACTCCCGCGAGATCGACGCATGGCTCGCTCCACGCCTCGCCCACATCGCCATCCAGAGCCTCAAGAGCGGCAGCCGCTCTCCCGTTCTGACTCGAGTCCTCCGGGCCGTCCTCAAGGCCCAGCCATCGTTCACCGCGCTCGGCTACTACGCCGCCGCGCGGTTTCGTCAGGTCAGCTGAGTCGGCGCCGTGCCGACGCCCTGACGCGAGCTAGATGCGGTCGGGCGTCCAGTCGTTGACCGACGGACCGACCACTGCGCCCTCGAGCACCCAGTCGGGCTGGAAGCCGCCAGGGAGCGCGTCGATGAAGTTCCACTCCTGGTCGTACTCGTAGCAACGGCCCGGCCCATAGCGCCGTTGGAAGAAGGCGGGAGCCCATACGCTGGTGTCGCCGCCCAGCGCCGTCGCAGCCGTGGCCGCGCCCCAGATCGAGAAGGTCGAGTTGGAGATGACCAGGCGGCGGGACGAGCTCACGTCCCGGAAGTTGTCGATGGGGCCCTCACCCGGCTTCGGAAACGTGATCTTGCCCGCCGCGTCCGGGAGCCACGTGAGCGTGTCACGGCACCAGTCGACGTCGTCGGAGACCACGTGGATGCGTCGGACCGGGCCGTCCTTCGCCAGCGCCGCCTCGACCGCGAGGCGCAGGTAGGTGGCGACATCGAACGCGAACTCGGTGCGGTACTGCGGATCGCTGTAGTAGTCGCCCCGCCGGACATTGACCGTCAGCACGTCATCAGCGGCGAGGTCGGCGGACGGGTTGACGGTCGCGAGGGCTGGCGACGTGAGCAACCAGTCCCGGATGAAGTCGGCGCGACTCTCGTTGGTGAAGCCACGTGGGTCGCTCGTATGACTGAGGGGGTCCGCCCAGATGTGCTCCCGCTGATCCAGCAGGCGCACGTCGCTGCGCTCGATGAGCCAGGGTGCCGCGGCCGGGAAGTAGGGGATCCAGTAGTGCATACGCGGCATGATGAGCACCCGCGGCGACAGCTCCTCGTGACGCTGGGCGTGCGCCCAGGCCCAGAGGTAGAGGTGATTGCCGAAGCGCATGAACTCGGGTGTCCAGTTGATCATTCGCTGCCCGAATCGCCTGCGCGCGACGCCGAGTCCCGGCGCTGCGATCCGGCGCGCCACCTCCCGGGCGGTGATCATGCGCGCAGCCCTTCGACGCGGTCGAGGGCGCGCCGTCCGGCCCGTCGGACGGAGATCCTCGCTCGACTCCAGCGATCGCCTGCAGCACCGTGAGCCTGGTAGTGGGACAGCGTCGCCGGCGCGGGCAGGAGGGACGCCGAGCCAGGCGCTGTGATCTCCTCGAACGCGGTCCGCAACCGCTCGCGCACCAAGTCGCCGCTGTGCCGTGAGCGCACCCAGTCGTGGCCGCGCCGGGCTCGATCGTCGAACGTCGCGCGATCGTGCTCGAACCAGTGCATGGCCTCGAGCGTACGGTCGCACATGTCCACCACGTCGGAGTCGGCGATGACGGAGGCGTGCTCCGGGAGCATGTACTCCTTGGCTCCGTCGCCGGTGAACCCCACGACGTAGCACCCGGCCGCCATCGCCTCGGCGCCCGGAAGACCCACTCCCTCGCGCTCGGCACCGAAGAGGAAGATTGCTGCCCGCCCAAGCTCGTCGGCCACCTGTTGCTGGGTCATCCCGTCGATCAGCACGATCTCCCAGTCGCCGAGCCGACCCGATCGGCGGACGAGCTGCACCGCACCCAGCAGGTCCTCGCGTCGGCGCCGAGGCATCAGGGCGATCCGCTTCTCCTTGGGTGCCGGCCGGAACCACTCCTCGATCTGGACGGGCACGTCGTGGAGGGGGAATCCGGGGCCGCAGGCGCGTTCGAGGAAGGTGTGGATCGCGTCGGAGACCGCCAACGCCGCAGTGGCCTGGGGCCAGCCCGGGTAGGCCCCGGGCTCGTCAGTCAGGAAGTCCGAGTTCGCGAAGACGAAATCCATGCCCTGGCACAGCATCACGACCGGTTGGCCCTGCGACAGGAAGCTCCACTTGGAGCCCCCAGTCTCCGGCATCACGAGCACGTCGCCGGCGTCGAAGTCGAGCCGCACTCCCGTGTCCACGGGGGCCGTCGATCCCCAGGAGTCGTAGCGGAAACCGGGCGTCCCGTGCCAGACCCGTGCGTCATACCCCAACGCGCACAGGTGCTCGACGTAGCGGTAGATGACCTTGATGCCGCCACTCGGTGTCGGGAGGTCGGGGGCCATGAACCGGATCACGTTCGGAGGGTAGCCAATCCAACCGGCCGCACCCGGTTCTATGGAACGCCCGGGCCCACCTCGGTCCCGCGTGTACCTTTGTCACGGCGCCAGCGAGGTGTCGCCATAGAGGGACGACGACGAAGGACGGTGTGACGTGCCACTGCCTTTGAACCTCGGGCAGAAGGCGTGGAAGTCAGCCGGCCAGCTCCTCAGGGTCCCGCCAGGCACCGGTGTGCTGTTCGGGCCGAAGGCCAGGCGGCGCCTCCTGCTTGCGGTGCTGGGCTCGCTCGTGATGGCCGGCATCGAGGTGGCATCGGTCACCGCGGTCGTCCCCCTCATGCAGCTGGTCACCGGTACTCCACCTGACGAGGGTGCTCCCGGGCGGGTTGCTGACTTACTGGGGATCACCAACGCGACCACCCTCGCCATCGTTCTCGCGGGCACCGTCCTAGGCGGCTTCCTGCTGAAGGGCCTCGTGGGTCTCGCCTTCAGGTGGTGGCTGCTCGGCGTCATGATGCGCCAGCAGGTGGACACGTCACGCGAGATGCTCGAGTACTACCTCACCGGCCCCTACTCCCTGCACAAGGCGCGTCACACGGGCGAGCTCCTGCGCAACTGCACGGATGCCGTCGGCCGTGCCTATGGCTCGGTTGCCATGGGTGGCATCAACGTCGTGACCGAGACCGTGACCGTGACCGCTGTGATCGGGCTGCTCGTGGTCGTAGCTCCCCTGCCCACCATCGGCCTGGTTCTCTACTTCGGGATCGCCGCATACGCGTACGCGCGCATCACCCAACCGAGGCTGGTGGAGTATGGGCGGATCTCGCACGAGGCGCAGGTAGACGTCTTCGGTGCCGCGATCAACGCCCTCGGTGGCGTCAAGGAGATCAAGCTCCGCAGCACCTACGATTTCTTCCTCCACCGGTTCACCAAGGCGCGACTCGATATCGCTCGCGCGGACCGCACCACCATGTTCCTCAACGACCTGCCCAAGCACGTCATGGAAATCATGTTCATCATCGGTCTCGGCGGCCTGGTGGCGACCGTCTTCGCGACGAACGCGACGGACGCCGCGCTCGGCGTGGTGGCGATGTTCGCAGCAGCCGGATACCGCACTCTTCCGAGCGTTGTCAGGTTGATCTCCACCTTCGGCAGCATGCGGAACTCCGACCCGGTGGTCGTTGATGTGGTCCGTGACGTGCTGGCAGCCCGCGAGTCGGCCGCAACGACCGAGAAGCCGGCTCACGCCCTCCCCCTCCAGCAGAAGCTGACGATCGAGAACGTCAGCTTCACCTATCCCGACGGGGACAACTCTGTGCTCAACGACGTCAGCATGACGCTTGAGAACGGGAGGTCCCTCGCCCTTGTGGGCGGAAGCGGTGCGGGCAAGAGCACGCTGGTCGACCTGATCCTCGGCATGCACGAGCCCACACAAGGCACGATCCGGGTCGATGGCGTCGACATCACCGACGACCTTCCCGCCTGGCGTGCCGGCATCGGGCTGGTGCCGCAGGAGGTGTGGTTCACTGACGGCACTCTGCGGGAGAACATCACCTTCGGCGTCGAGGCCAACGACGTCGACCAAGAGTCGCTGCGCGCAGCCGTCACCCAGGCCGACCTCGACGAGTTCGTCGCCAGCCTCCCCGACGGGCTCGAGACCAGTATGGGAGAGCGAGGCGCCCGGCTGTCGGGGGGACAACGGCAACGGATCGGGATCGCCCGTGCTCTCTATGCGAAGCCCCAGCTGCTCGTGCTCGACGAGGCGACCTCGGCTCTCGACAACATCACCGAGCGCCGCGTGACCGACACCATTCAGCGGCTCTCCGGATCGCTCTCGATGATCATCGTCGCGCACCGGCTCTCGACCGTCCGGATGTGCGACCAGCTCGTGTTCCTCAGGCACGGCCGGGTCGCAGCTGTCGGCACGTTCGACGAGGTCGCACGCGCCGATGCCGAGTTCGCCCGCATGGTCGAGCTGGGCTCTCTCGCTCCTTTGGAGAGCGCCTCCTCGTGAGCCGTGGCGCCGCAGACGCGTCGCCCCTTGTGAGCGTCGTCATCCCGCACTACGGCGATCCTCGTCACGCCTTGGCTCTCGTTGACGACCTTCGCCATCAGAGCCCGTCCGTCACTCGGCAAATCATCGTCGTCGACGACCACTCACCGACGCCCTTCCCTGAGACCGTGGGGGTGGAGGTCATCCACCGTGAGCACAACGGCGGCTTTGGGGCCGCGGTCAACACCGGTGCCGCCAAGGCCTCCGGGGACTGGTTGTTGATCGCGAACAGCGACGTTCGGATCGGACCGACGCTGCTGGCGCAGCTCATCGAGCAGGCCCAACCACTTATGCCTGCAGTCGTCGGACCCGCATCGGCCGACGAGCAGGGGCGTCCCGAGCACACCGGCCGTCGCTTCCCGACGGCGCGGCACCTCGCCGTGACGACCGCACTACCCCTCCAACGCTTCAACCGGTCGCAATGGATGCTCAGGCTGGCCGGCTACGTGCTACCCCGCGGAGAGCGGCCCCAACGCGTCGACTGGCTCCAGGGTTCGCTCCTCGTTCTTCCGCGCGAGGTCTTCGCCGCCGCCGGGGGGTTCGACGAGGGCTACTACATGTATTCGGAGGAGGTCGACCTCCAACGGCGGCTCGGCGACCGCGGCGTGCCAGCCTGGCTACTTCCCGACCTGACCGTTACGCACACCGGTGGCGCCTCGACCATCGGCATCGTCGACGTCGGCGAACGGATGATCCGGTCGCGCCTTCTTTACGCGAGAAAGTTCGGGGGCGAGCGGGCGGCGAGGGGCACGCTCATGGCGGTCGCCGTGCTGAACCTCGTGTGCCGCTTGATGCTGCGAGCAACGGGGCGCGCGTCGGCCCCGCGACTCGCCTGGCACCGCGAGTGGCGGCGTGCCCGTCTGGCACCGTCGACGGCCATGGCGGCAAACCGAGGCGGCTAATCAGCGCGGTTGGCGCAGCAGCCTCCGCTTGAACGGGCCTAGCTGTGACCGGATCACCCGCTTGGTGGCCGGCTCCCGCAACACGGAGGGCCCACCCACGCGCTCCAGCCGCCCGAGGTGCTGCTCGCGCATAGCGTCGTCGATGGCGGCCGCGTTGATGCGCCGCCAGATTGCGTTGGGCGGCCGTCGCTCGTCGAACCACTCCGGGCGCCGGGCGTACAGCCATCGATGGAGGTCGCTCCACTCCGGCGAGGCCAGCACCGTCAGCAACCCGCCGCCGGGAAGTCGCGAGCGCCCGAAGTGATCGAGCACAAGGGCGTCCGAGACCGTCAGGAGGTGATCGGCCGCATCTTTGGCAAAGACGAACTCGGAGTGGCTGAAGGCCGCGAGCTTCGACGCCAGCCGGTCGGCAGTGAATCCCAGGTAGCTGAAGTGACCCCCTCGTTCACCTGCCAAGTCCGGGAACGACGCCTCGCCCTCCGGCCAGCGGAAGCTCGTGAAGTTGGCCGGGAGGGTGCTCACCGGCGTCGCGCGCGCCACGCTGATCGGACTCTCGCACTCAAGGCGCCAGTTCGCGCGACGGTAGAAGGTGTCGAGCGGGACGGAGTGCGGCGTGTCGATTACCTTCATGGCACGGATCTGCGTCTCACTCGGAAGCTCGTCCAGGTCGGAGAAATACACGATGGTCCTCGGGTCTAGCTCGGCGACCGCCTGCCGGAGGGAGTCGCGCGCGATCTCCTCACGCTTCCACTCGACGCGGTCGGCCGACCCTCCGTAGGTGATGACGGTGAGCTGCCCCGCGAACTCCTCGAACATGTCGAGGTTCTCCGACAGGTGCATCGGCTTCAGGTGCCCGGTGTAGGTCTCCGCCGACTCGGCCACGTAGAAGTGGTCGACATGAGGTGCCAGCCACCGCATGCGGAGCAGCAGTAGGTCCAGTTCGTCGTTGATCAGCGTGGCGTCGACGAAAGGGCGGCGGGTCGTCACAACTCCGACCCTAGACGGGACCACCGGTCTTGGCACGCAAGCCTGCGTCCATTCACCTCACTGCGGTGGCGAGGGGGCAGCCGGCTGATCGATGACATGAAATCGCTGAGCGACCGTGCCGATAGCCCTGCGCGGTGCGCGTTGGCACGCGTCAAGTCCAACCGCGGGTCATCCCGTCGCCGTCACTCGCGAGAGGCACCGCGGCGATGACGTATCCGGCCAGCTATCCGGCGTGCTCGTATGCGAATGGCGTGATAAGCCGCAGGATGCCGCAGGGTGCTGCGCGTCCCCAATCGGCCCAGCAGGGTGGCGTCCTGAGTTTGCATGGCGGCATCGATGACAGCAGCGTTCATCTCCCGCCACATCTGAGTGGCGCGCGGACGCGGGGCGAACCACTCGGGCCGGCGCGCTCGCAGCCAACGGTGGAGCTCGCGCTCATGACGTTCGCGCCCCACCTGCAGGACTCCCCAGCCGGGGAGGTCACATCGCCCAAAATGATCGAGCGCGAGGCTGTCAGACACCTCCAGCACGCGAGCGGCGGCCGAAGCGGCGAATTGATACTCGGTGTGGCTGAAGGCCATGAGCTTGTCGGCGAGCTCTTCTGGGCCGAATCCCATGAAGGACAGGTGAGCTCCAGGTTCACCGCCGATTGACCCGGCATCGACGCCAGCCCTGACCTCATGCAAGTCAGGCGGGATCTGTCCGACAGGCACGGCAGCCATCCTCACCCACGGCGTGTTGCTCTCGATGAGCCAGTTGGCCCGCCGATAGAACGTTTCCAGCGGGACGATCACCAGCGACTCGACGTCCCGAAGATTGGCGAGCTGCGACCTGCTGGGAAACTCGTCCACGTCGCCCAAGAGCGCGATGGCATCCGTCGGCATTGCTGCTAGCTCCGAACGGATCGCAGCGCGCGACAGCTTCTCGCGATCCCATGCTGTCGCAGCGTCGCCCGCGTCGTAGGTCGCGATTGTCAGCCGGTCCGCGACGTCTGCGAAGGACTCCATGTTCTCCGTCAGGTGGAGCGGTTTCGCCTGCCCGGTGAAAGTTCGCGGCGATTCGACGACAATGAAGTGATCGACGTGGTCGGCCAGGTAGTCGATCCGAAGCCGCAGCAGGTCCAACTCGTTGTTGAACGGAAATGCGTCTACGACCATTGGGCGCTGAGTCACCCGCGCAGCCTAGGGCGACGCCCGCAGCAGCGCCCACGACCATCGTCGAAGTCGACCTCCACCGCGCGGTCCTCACCTACTGTGACGGCGTGGACACCGGGGCCGACCTCCGCCGACTGACGAGCCTGCGTGCCTTCGCCGCTCTGGCGGTATTCCTGCACCACTGCGGCAACGAGAACAACTGGCTCATCTGGGACCGATACGTCCGCTACGGCAGCGCCGGCGTCGCGTTCTTCTTCGTCCTTTCCGGCTTCGTGCTCACCTGGGCGTGGCGACCCGGGGACGAAACCCGCCTGTTCTACGTGCGCCGGTTCGCGCGTATCTGGCCGGCCCACGTCGTCGCGCTCGCGACCGGCGTCGTCGCCTTCGCCCCGACCGATCCGCGCATCACGTGGGAGAGCGTCGTCGCCAACCTGTTGCTGCTCCAGGCGTGGGCACCACCGCCACTTAACACGTTGAACGGGGTCTCGTGGTCGTTGAGCGTCGAGGCCTTCTTCTATGCAGTCGCCCCCCTGATCATCGTCGCGAGCCACCGCGTCGAGCGCCATCGGTTCATGTGGGGCGCAGGCGCTCTCATCGGACTCACCCTCGCGGTCCGGCTCGTCTGGTCACTCGTGGAGAGAAACCCCGAGGGCGGGATCAACTACTACCTCTACGAGCAGCCCGCACTGCGGCTGAGCGAATTCGTCGCCGGGGTCGTCATCGCCGTCCTGGTGCGCGACGGTTGGCGTCCGCGGTTCCCGGTGCCGGCAGCCATCGCCGCAGCTGGCGTCGTCGTGCTGGCGATCAGCGTTCCCGATGGCAGCCTTCCGGGTGCCATCCCGGAGGTGATCCTGCTGCCCGCATTCGCCCTCCTGATCGCCGCCGCGGCGGGAGCCGACCTCCGCGGGACGCCGGGACTGCTGCAGCACCGGGCGCTGGTCTACGCGGGCGAACTGTCCTTCGCTTTCTACCTCCTCCACGGCCAAGTCCTTTTCACCGTCGAGCAGTACGTCACCCTCTTCCCGAGCAAGCCGGTGGGAGCGCTCTACACGCTCGGCACGTTCCTCCTCGCCGGTCTGGCGGCGGCAGCCCTCCACCACCTCGTCGAGAAGCCCGCCCAGCGCCGCATCGTCCGCGCAGCGCGCACGCGACTCCCCGTGCCTTCCCTGCGCTGAGCCCCGGCCCGCATCACTAGGCTGTCGTCGTGGCGCACTCACTCTCCGTCGTCCTCGCGGCGGCCTGATCGCGTGCGGGTCCACCTCGTCAGTCCGGCGTTCCACGGCTACTGGGCGTCCATCGCGGCCGCGCTCGAGGCCGGTGGGCACACCGTGACGACCGTGGTCTACGACCACAACGCGGGTCTGCGAGACCGCCTGTGGCACCACCTCCGGCACGAGCTCCCCCGTCGTACGCGCCTCGGGGACCTCCGCGGCCTCGCCCGGGCCCAGACCGAGCTCGCCACCGAGTCCGTCCGGGCCGCGCGCCCGGACGTGGTCGTGGTGGTGAAGGGCGACACCCTCCAGGACCCCTTCTGGGAGCTCCTCGACGAGCTGCGCCTGCCTCGGGTGACGTGGTTGTACGACGAGGTGCGACGCACCCGCTGGGACCTCGAGCGACTGGCGGCGACGGGCCCGGTGGCGACGTACTCACCACTGGACGACGTGGCCTTCCGCGCGGCGGGGATCGACAGTCGGTGGTTGCCGCTCGCCTTCGACCACAGGCTCGTCGAGCCGGACGCGCGCACGCGCAACGACGAGGTGGTGTTCGTCGGGGCTCGCTACGCGAACCGCGAGCGGGTCCTCGCGATGCTCGCGGAGAGGGACGTCCCGGTCCGCGCGTTCGGACGGGACTGGTCCACTCACCCGGTCGACCGGCTCCGCACGTGGGCGTGGCGACGTCCCGACCTCCCCTCGGCCCGCGACCTCTCCCGTGCCGACGCCTACCGCGAGATGGCAGCCGCCGTCGCGACCCTCAACATCCACGGCGACCAGGACGGCCTGACCATGCGGACGTTCGAGGCGTCCGGGGTCGGCGGTCTGCAGCTGCTCGACCGGTCGGACCTGGGCGGACTCTACGAGCCCGGCGTGGACCTCCTCACCTGGTCGGACGACGCGGAGCTCGTCGACCTGTGCACCCGAGCAGCCCGCGACAGCGAGTGGTCCGACGGCATCCGGGAGGCCGGCCGGCGCCGCACCCTGGCGGAGCACACCTTCGACCACCGCGTCGCCGTGCTCGCCGAGACCTGGGACCTCCCCAGCTCCTGAGCGCCTAGACTCGCGGCCGTCCGCCGACGACTGCAGGAGTGACGATGAACCTGGCCCAGCGGCTCACCGAAGCCAGGCCCTCCGTCCGCTGGCACGTGGCCAACGCCCTCTCGAAGACCCTCTACCGACGGGCCTTCGGGGCGTTCGGCGCGGGATCGGTCCTGATGAACCCGCGGATCCTGCGCGGCACCGACCGCATCTTCGTGGGCTCGGGCGTGGAGATCCGCAGCCAGGTGTGGCTGGCCTGCGAGGAGGGCGGTGGCCCGATCGTGATCGGGGACCGCTCGATCCTCGGCGACCTCGTGCACGTCCACGCGCTCGACCGGGTCGAGATCGGCTCGGGCACCCTGATCGGGGAGAGCACGCTCATCACGACCGCCAACCACGCGTCCGAGGGCGACCGCAACGCCATCGAGCCGATGGGCGCGATCCGGATCGGCGACGGCGTCTTCATCGGCCAGGGCTGCGTGGTCTTCGGCGGGGTGACCATCGGCGACGGGGCCACCATCGGCGCGGGATCGGTCGTCCTGCGCGACGTGCCTCCCGGTGCATCCGCGATGGGAGTCCCCGCCCGGGTCGTGCGCGCGCCCAGCGCGGATCAGACCACGACGCCCTGATCGGGTCCCGCGAGCTCGACCAGCTCGATCAGCCCCACCCGACGGTGGTGGAGGAACGCCACCGCGGCGTACCCGATCGCGGGTGCCGGGCTCGGCGCGGTGATCCGCACGTAGCCCGCGGAGCGCAGCTCGCGGACGGCCACCGCGATGTCGTCCACGACGTAGCAGAGGTGGTAGGGCGACGGACCGACCTTCTTGAGCAGGCCGTCGACCGGTGAGTCCGCCGCGGCCGGGGCGACGAGCTCGATGACGTAGTCGCCGTTGCGCACGAAGGCGATCTCGACGCGTCGCTCGTCGTCGACGACCCGCGTACCGACCGTGTAGCCGAGCGCCACGTAGTCGTCGAGGACTTCGTCGATCGCCGCGACGGCGACACCGACGTGGTGGATCCTCACGACGTCGCCCAGGTCACGGTGTGCAGGTCGCGCCGGTCGGGCGCGGGCGCGCCGACCTCGCGCCGGTAGGTGACCCGCTCGTCCGTCTCGGTCAGTCGCTCGTAGCCCTGGCGGTCGAAGAGGTCCTGCACGGGGGTGTTGCGGTCCGAGCGCTCGTACGCCGCCTCTACGGTGTGCACGCCTTCCTCGGCGAGGTGCCACTCGACGGCCGCGAGCACGCTGTCCTCGATCGCTCGCCCCATCACCCGGCAGCTCATCAGCAGGTTCTCGATGTGGGCCGTGCCGCCGTCGACCCGGACCATCACGACCGCCACCTGGCCGGCGTCGCCGAACCGGTCGGTGACCGCGACCGTGAAGGTGTGGTGGTCGGGACGGGTTGCGAGCCGTCCGAGCTCCTCCGCGGTGTGGCGTCGGGTCAGGACGTTGAACTGGTTGGTCTTCTGGGTGAGCTGGGCCGTGCGCGACCGCTGCGCCTCGGACATCTCCGCGATCGTGATGCGTACGTCGAGCTGGCGGAGGTAGTCGTCCATGCCGCCGGCGGCGTCGCGAAACTCGGCGCGCGCCGCCTCCTGTCGGTACTGGTCGCCCTTCGCCTCGTCCTCGGCGGTGAGGCGGTCGACCCAGAAGTGCTCGGCCGCGGCGTCCGCGACGACCTGCGGCAGAGCCGCGATGTCGCGGGGGAAGTCGAGCACGGTGACGTCCGGCAAGGCCTGGCGGACGGCCTCGCGCTCGACCGGGTTGTCGTCGAGGTAGACGAACGAGGCGAGGCCGAGGTTGAGCCGCTCGCCCAGGGAGGCGATCGCCTCGGGCTTGGGACCCCAGCCGGCGAGGATCGCCACGAAGTCGTCGGGCGCCAGCACCATCTGCGCGTTGTCCTCGAGCCCGGCGACCGCGTCGGCCTGCTCGTTCTTCGACACCGCGGCCAGCAGCACGCCCGTCGCGGCGAGCTCCTTCAGCCGGCGCTGGACGTCGCGGTAGGCGGCGCCGACCCCGCTCGGGCCGATGACCAGCCCGGCCGGGCCGTCCTCGCCGACGACACCTCCCCAGATGGTGTTGTCGAGGTCGACGACCATGACCTTCTTGCGCGTCCGGGCCGGGAGCGCGAGGGCCTCGTCCACGGCCGCGGCGACGAGCTTCGTGGCGGACATCGCGTAGGGCTGGCCGCCGAGGTACCACATCTTCGGCGAGTAGAAGCCCGTCCGGCCGACGTCCGACACGAGGCGCGCGAGGTCGAGGACGTGGACGTTGTCTGCCCGCTGTGCGAGACCCTCGAGACCCTGGCGCCACGTGGACGACCACCGTTCCTCGGGTCGGCCGGCGCTGGCCGGCCTGATCGCCCGCGCCGGGAAGTCCAGGGTGCTGACCACGATGCGGCTGTGCGGGAAAGCGGCCGCCAGTCGGGCGACGTGCGCGAGGTGGGCGCCCAGCTCGTCCTCGACGGCCGCGTCGGCGACCCCGTCCACGAGGGCCGTGCCGTCGAGCACGACGACGACCTGGTCGGGACCGAAGTCGCGCAGGGCCGTGGCCCCCTGCTCGTAGGTCAGGACGACCCACTCGCCGTAGCCCGGGGGGATCCACGTCTCCGACGGGACCTTGAGGGCCTTGCCGACCAGGTCCAGGTTGACGTTGCTCAGCAGGGCAACGCGCATGTCGTCAGGCCTGGGTCAGGGCGTAGAAGTCGCGAAGGGTCTGGATGTCCGACGCGTCGTCGAGCGGCAGCTCGACCTCGTAGCGCTCCTCGATCTCACCGATCAGCCGGAGGTGCATGAGCGAGTCCCACTCCGGGATCTCCCCGTAGCGCGTGTCGGGCGAGATCGCGGACACGTCGACCTCGAAGATCTCCGCGACGAACTGCAGGAACTCGTCCATGGGTGAGGTGCCTTTCCGGGCTGGGCTCTTCTGGTCACGACCGAGCGCCGAGTCTAGGCGAGCGCCGGGGACGGCTCCGGCCGTGGTTAGGCTCGGGCGCATGCGCGCATCGAGGTCCGACCGGTGAGTCTCGTCTTCCCGCGCGACCTCGACGCGTGGCAGTCCTGGCAGGTCGCCCAGCACCGCGTGCGCCACCTCAAGGGCCGGGTCGTCGGCAACCTCCGCCCGCCGCCGTCGGAGTGGTCGCTCGCGTCGAACCACGCCAGTCCGCAGGTCGTGGTCTCCATGGACACCGCCAATCCGTCGGCGCTCGGATCACTCATCGCGCCGCTGCACCACGTGGGCGACCTCCCGGTCGCGGTCGTCGCCCCGTTCCCGCTCGACGACGTCGTCGCCGGTCTCGGCCTCGACGTCACCCCCGTGAGCCCAGGCCGGGTGGACGGCCTGGTCGAGGGTGCGCGGTGCCTCGTCACTGCCGGCCAGTACCTCCCCGTCGGAGTGGCGACCGAGCGCGCCGCCCAGCGCTACGGACGACTGGTGCTGATGGTGCAGCACGGTGCGCTCACGCCGTACGCACCACCACTTCCTCCCGACTCCACGGTGCTCGCGTGGAGCGAGGCCGACGGCGAGTTCTGGCGCAGCGGCCGCAACGACGTGCGCGTCGAGACGGTCGGCAGCCAGCTGCTGTGGGACGCCGGCGACGGAGCCGTGGCCGCACCCGACCCGACGGCGGGTGACCTGACCTACCTGGGCCAGGGGCACGCGGCCGAGCTGCCGCGGCGCCGCCTGGTGCAGGCCGCCCTGGACCTCTGCCGCACCTCGGGCGCGACCTACCGTCCGCACCCGTCGGAACGCGACAAGGTCTCGCGCCTCACGCACGCGGCCTACCGCAGGGCCGGCATCGTCGTGGACGGGTCCCTGCCGCTCAACCAGCTCACGGGCCCGGTGGTCAGCGTCTTCTCCACCGGCGTCCTCGAGGCGGCCGCGCAGGGCCGTGCGGCCTGGGTCGACTTCCCCGATGCACCGGCGTGGCTGTCCGAGTTCTGGGAGCGTTACGGCATGAGTCGCTTCGGGGGCGAGCCGACGCCGGCGCCCACGCGCCCAGCACTCGCACCCGCGCGGCGCATCGCCGGGATGCTCCACGAGGTGGCGGGCCGATGACACTCTGCGTGATCCCGGCCCGTGGTGGCTCCAAGGGGGTGCCGCGCAAGAACCTGCTCGAGGTCGCCGGCAAGCCACTGATCGTGTGGACGATCGAGCAGGCGCTGGCGGTCGCCGACCTCGACGTGCTGGTCTCCACCGACGACGTCGAGATCGCCGAGGTCGCGCGCGCGGCGGGCGCCCGGGTGCCGTGGCTGCGACCTGACGAGCTCGCCCAGGACACCACGCCCACCGAGCCCGTGGTCCGCCACGCCATCGAGCAGGTGAGCGCCGAGCGCGGTCGTCCCGAGGCCGTCATGCTCCTCCAGGCAACCTCGCCGGTGCGCCACGACGACACCCTCGCCCGGGCACTCTCGGAGTTCGCCGGGACCGGCGTGGACTCGATGGTCGGCGTGGTCGAGCAGTCACCGTTCGTCTGGCAGGCGGGCGACCCGCCCGTGGCGGCGTACGACGTCGCGGCGCGGCCCCGCCGGCAGGACCTCACCGACGAGACGCGGCGCTACCGCGAGACGGGCTCGCTCTACGTCACCCGCACCGAGGTCTACGAGCAGCACGACAACCGGCTCGGTGGCCGGATCGGCCTCTTCGTGATGGCAGAGGACGAGGGCATCGACATCGACACCGAGCTGGACGTGGCCCTCGCCGCGGCCCGTCTGCGAGGGTGATCCGGATGATGAACCTGCTCAGGCGCATCGCCACGCTGCCGGGCATCCGCCACGTCCTGCTCCGACCCACCACCCGACGGAGGATCGCCGCCGTGCTGGCGCTGCGGTTCCTCCGGGCCGCGCTGCTGACGACCAGCCCGGCCCGATTCGTCCTGGCCGACCTCGTGACGTCGCGCGGCCAGGTGCGCACGTGGCGGCTCAGGGCCGGCGGCACCGTCACGCTGATGCACCGGCGCGACCTCGAGGCGTTCCACGAGCTGATGGTGGCGGGTGAGTACGAGCCACCCGCCGAGCTCGCCGGGCGGCTCGCCAGCGCCGAGCGGATCCTCGACATCGGGGGCAACATCGGGATGTTCGCGCACTGGGCGCGACGTCGCTGGCCGGCCGCGGCGATCACCTCCTTCGAGCCCGACCCGGAGAACCTCACCGTCTTCCGGGCGGGACTGCACGACGACGACGCGATCGAGCTCGTCGAGGCCGCTGCGGCGACGCAGTCGGGCCACGCCGTTCTGGCGGCCGGCTACGGTGCCGGGCGTCGGGTCGCCTTCAGCGAGCACCCCGTGGCGGGGTCGATCCCGGCCGTCGACATCTTCGACCACCTGGCCGACGCCGACTTCGTGAAGATGGACATCGAGGGTGGCGAGTGGCCGATCCTGGCCGACCCCCGGCTCGCCGACCTCGGCGCGATGACGTGGGTCATCGAGTTCCACCGCGCCGGGGCACCGTCCCTTCCTGCCAACGAGGCCGCCCGGCACCTCTTCGAGGCAGCAGGCTTCACCGTGGGGCACGAGGAGCTCAACTACTGGGGCCACGGCACCCTCTGGGCCTGGAAGGACTGACCGCCCACCCGCGGCCGATACGCCTGCCTGCAGTGGAACGAGCCGTTAGCGTGGTCCCGTGATCATCGAGCGCGACCTCACGCCCTACGTCGTCTACTCCGGCGACCCGGTGCTGCGCGCGCTGGAGAAGATCACCGCCAACCAGGCGCGGGTGATCTTCCTCGTCGACTCGCACGGCCACCTCGACGGCGTCCTGTCCGACGGCGACTTCCGCCGCTGGGTCAGCGGGGCCGCCAGCCTCACCGTCGACGTGCCTGCCATCGAGGCCGCCAACACTTCTCCGCGCAGCCTGCCGATCGGCAGCAGCCCCGCCGAGATCTCGCACGCCTTCGGGTCCGGGATCGACCACGTCGCCCTCGTCGACGAGCGCGGCCACCTCGTCGCCATCGCGATCAACCGGGCCGACGAGCTGCGCATCGGTCGCCACCGCGTCGCGGCCGACGCGCCGACGGTGCTGATCTCGGAGATCGGCATCAACCACCAGGGCGACGTCTCGCTGGCCAAGCAGCTCGTCGACCTGTCGGTCGAGGCCGGCGCCGACATCGTGAAGTTCCAGCTCCGCGACATGGAGTCGGTCTACCGACAGGGCTCGTCGGGCTCGGGCGGCGAGGACCTCGGTCCGCAGTACACCCTCGACCTCCTCGCGAAGTACAACCTCGAGGCCGACCAGCTCTTCGAGGTCTTCGACCACTGCCGCGACGCCGGCGTCGAGGTCATGTGCACCGCGTGGGACCCGGTCAGCGTCGACCGGCTCGTCGACTACGGCGTCCCTTCGCTCAAGGTCGCGTCGGCCGACATGACCAACCACGCCCTCCTGCGCCACATGGCCGCCACCGGGACGCCGATGGTGATCTCGACCGGCATGTCCACCGAGGGGGAGATCCGCGAGACCGTCGACGTCGTCCGCAGCACCGGGGTGGCCCACGCGTTCCTGCACTGCCAGTCGACCTACCCCGCGCCCTTCAAGGACATCAACCTCGCCTACCTGACGCGCCTCGCCGAGCTGACCATGGCACCCGTGGGCTACTCCGGCCACGAGCGCGGCTTCCACGTCCCGGTCGCCGCGGTCGCCCTCGGCGCGCGCATCATCGAGAAGCACTTCACCGTCGACCGCGGGCTCGAGGGCAACGACCACAAGGTCAGCCTGCTGCCGGGCGAGTTCAAGGAGATGGTGCAGCGGGTCCGCGAGGTCGAGGAGGCGCTCGGCACCAACGCACCCCGCGCGGTCTCCACCGGCGAGATGATGAACCGCGTCAACCTCGCCAAGTCGCTCGTCGCCGCCCGCCGGATCGAGGTCGGCGCGACCCTCGCCGACGTCGACATCGACATCAAGAGCCCCGGCCGCGGGCTCCAGCCCAATGCGTACGACAAGCTCGTGGGGCGCACGACGACCCGAGCCCTCGAGGCCGGGGACTTCTTCTACGCCACCGACCTCGGTGACGCGGCTCCGAAGGGCCGGGCCTACGACTTCAGCCGCCCGTGGGGCCTGGCCGTCCGCTACCACGACATCGACGCGATGACGCAGGACACCACCCCCGACTTCCTGGAGTTCCACTTCTCCTACAAGGACCTCGACCTGCCGGTCGACGAGGTCTTCGCGAAGTACGACGGCGGCCTGCCGATGGGCTTCACCACCCACTCCCCCGACCTCTTCGCCGGCGACTTCCTGCTCAACCTCGCCTCCACCGACGACGACCACTGGGAGCGCTCGATCCGCGAGCTGCAGCGCGTCGTCGACACGACCCGCGAGATGCAGCAGCACTTCACCAGGAGCGCCGACGCCAAGGGTCAGAGCGAGGGCCCGGTGATCGTGGCCAGCCTCGGCGGCTTCACGACCGACGCCTTCGTGTCCCCGGCGGAGCGCGAGGCGATGTACGACCGGGTGGCCGCGGGGCTCGCCCGCGTCGACGACTCCGGGGTGCGGCTCTGCGCCCAGACGCTCCCGCCCTATCCCTGGTACATGGGCGGCCAGCTCTACTGCAACCTCTTCGTCGACCCGCGCGACACCGCCGAGTTCGCCGAGAAGCACGGCCGGCGGCTCTGCTTCGACGTCTCGCACTCCAAGCTCTCGGCCAACTACCTCGGCATGTCGTTCGCCGAGGCGACCGACCTCCTCGCGCCGCACAGCGAGCATCTCCACCTCGTCGACGCCACCGGAGTCGACGGCGAGGGCGTGCAGGTCGGCGACGGCGAGATCGACTGGGCCCTGCTCGCCAAGCAGCTCGACACGATGTCGCCGGGCGTGAGCTTCATCCCGGAGATCTGGCAGGGCCACGTCAACGACGGCGAGGGCTTCTGGATCGCCCTGGAGCGGCTGGAGCAATGGTTCTGACCGCACGCGTCGCCCTCTGGGTGGTCCCGGTCAGTGACCTGGCCGGCGTGGCCCGCCACGTCCTCGACGTGGCACGCAGCGGGATCCCGGGCTGGCGGCTGGTGTTCCTGACCCCGCCCGGCGACCTGGCGCGCGAGCTGCGAGCGGTCGGCGCGGAGGTGATCGAGGGTGACTTCGGGCCGGCGCACGGCCTGCCGTCGTCCGCGCGGACGCTGCGCGACGTCGTACGCCGTCAGCGTCCGGCGGTCGTGCACAGCCACCTCGCCTACGCCGACATCGTGGCCGCCCTCGTCGTGCGCGGGCCCCGTCTCGTCACCACCGAGCACGGCATCGCCCGCGACGACGTCGTCTACCACCGCTCGACCACCAAGGGCCGGGTGATGGCACTGGCCCACACGGCACGCCTGCGGCGCTTCGACGCCGCGATCGCTGTCAGCCGGGCCACGGCGGACGCGATGGTCGAGAAGTGGCATCCCCCCGTGCCGGTGACGGTCATTCCGAACGGGATCGACGTGGTTTCGAGGCTCGCTCCGCTCGCACCTCAGCCACCGGAGGGCGAGCTCGCACCTCGACCAGCGGCACCCCCGGGTCTGCGCATCCTGTCCCTGGCCCGACTGTCGCCGGAGAAGCGCCTGCCTGCTCTGGTCGACGGCTTCGCCGAGCTCCACCGCACCCACCCTGAGGCGCGGCTGACCCTCGCCGGGACCGGCCCGGAGGCGGACGCGCTGCGCGAGCAGGTCACTCGCCTCGGGCTCGTCGACGCGGTGACGATGCCGGGGTTCGTCGACCCGGACGCGGCGATGGCCGAGCACGACGTGCTGGCGATGATGTCGGTCTGGGAGAACTGCTCCTACGCCCTGCTCGACGCAGCCGCGCGCGGCATGGGCGTCGTGGCGACCCCCGTCGGCGGCAACCCCGAGATCCTGCCGGCGAGCTCGCTGGTGGACGCGGACGACGCGACCGCCGTCGCGGCCACCCTGGCCGACCAGGGCCTCAAGCCCGAGGTGCGCCCGGGGCTGGCCGAGTGGCCGAGCGTGGCCGACATGTGCGCTCGGGTCGCCGCGACGTACGCCGACAGCGGAGTCCCGGCGTGAGCACGAAGAACACGCCCTGGAACCTCCCGGACAAGACCGTCGACCGGGCCGACGAGGCGGACCGCGAGATCCGGATGAGCGACTTCGCGCTGATGGCGGTCCTGCCGTTCCGAACCACCGTGGTGTCCGGCTACCCCATCAACGAGTTCGCGATGGCTGCGCTGGTCATGCTGTGCCTGTTCCGGCCCGCGCGAGGTGGGGCCCGACTCCCAGGTGTCGTGACCCTTCTGGGGGTGTCCCTGCTCGCCCTGCTGGTGCTCTCGGGTCTGGCCAACAACATCGACTGGGTCCGCCGGGTCGGGCACGTCGGCATCACGGCCGGGGTCATCTGGGCCTTCGGCACCGGGCGTGCCTCGCTCCGCTCCGGGGCGATCGGGATGGCGGCGGGGCTGATCGCGGTCATCGGCATGGCGATCGTGGGCATCGGAGGTGACTTCTACCCCGGCCGGCTCACCGGCTTCCTCGGCGACCCCAACGCGGGTGCGTACTTCATCGCCGCCCTGGGGGTCATCGCGGTCTTCTTCGCCGACGACCGGCTCAAGGTGCGGGTGGCCATCGCCATCCCGATCCTCACCGGCCTCTGGCTCTGCTACTCGCGCACCGGACTGCTGGCGGCGGGCCTCGGCCTGGTCTGGATCGTCTACGGCCGGCGCCTGGGGCAGGTCGCCGGCACGGCCCTGGCCATCGTCTTTGTGTGGCTCGTCCAGAACGTCCCCGAGGACCTCATCTCCTTCGGGCCGTTCTCGAACCGGTCGGGCAGTGACAACCTCCGCAAGCGCATCATCGCGCAGGAGGACGTCGAGCTCGCGACGTCACCGTGGTACGGCAACGGCCCCGGGACGGCCAAGGTGACGATCCGCGACCTGGAGTTCTTCTTCCACAACAGCTACCTCGCGACGCGACAGGAGGGCGGGTGGCTCGCACTGCTCCTCGTGCTGGGCCTGCTCGCGTACTCCTTCGGGATCCTCACCACGCGGTCGCACGCGGGTGACCTGCGCGCGGCCGCGGTCCAATCCGCGGTCATCGGCACCGCCGTCATGGCCGTCACCCTGGGTGAGGTCCTGCTCGACACCCCGGCGGGCATCGTGGTGGCGTTCGCCCTCGGCCATGCGCTCACCCCTGCAACCACGACCGCGACCGAGAGCCCACCCGATGGCTGAGCGGATCCACCTCGCCGCCAACAACCCGGACCTGGGGGGCGGCGAGCTGATGCTGCTGCGCCACGCCGAGGCCCTCGTGCAGCTGGGACACCCCGTCACCGTGGTGGCTCCGGACTCCCCCAGCGAGGTGCTGGACGCCGCCGGCCCGACCGGGGCCGACGTGGTCGCGATCCGCGCCGACGGGCGACGCGACTACCTGCGAGCCCTCCGCGCCTGGGACCGGGGCGAGCGGCAGGGCGTGCTGTGGTGCCACGGCCTGGTCCCGGCATTCGCGACGTCGGGGCGCCCCCGGCGGATCGTGCACCTCCACCAGGACCCGCGCGGCCGGGCACAGCGCGTGGCGGCGCAGATCGCGCGTCGGGGCGCGCTGGCCACGGTGGTGCCCTCCCATGACATAGCCAAGCGCCTGCCGGGCAGCGTGCCGCACGCCAACTGGACGCACGACCTGCCGCGCCTGGCCCTCGACCACCGCGCATCATCCGACGTGGGCTACCTCGGTCGGCTGTCGACCGACAAGGGCGTCGACGTCCTGGCCCGCGCGCTGTCATCGCTTCCCCACGACGTACGCCTGCTGCTCGCCGGCGACACCCGCTACGTCGACGCCGACTCGGTGGCCGCCGTGGACGCGGCCGTCAGCTCCCTCGGCCCTCGAGCCACGCGGCTCGGCCACGTCCCTCCCGAGCAGCTCTTCCGGCGCGTCGCCCTGGTCGTGTTCCCCAGTGTCTGGGCCGAGCCGTTCGGCCTCGTGGTCGCCGAGGCCATGGCGTCCGGCGTCCCCTTCGTCGTCTCCGACGCCGGCGCCCTGCCGGAGGTCGCCGGGACCGACCACCCGTGGATCGCCCGCGCGGGCGACGCCGACGACCTCGCGCGGGTGGTCGCCGACGCGCTGGCCGCCTCTCCCGACCGCACCGCGGTCGTGACGGATCGTGCCCGCCGGCGTTGGGAGGAGGAGTACTCCCCCGAGGCAGGCCGCCGGCGGGTGGCGCAGCTCCTTGACCGGCTGGGGGTGACGTGATGACGCAGCAGCCCACCGTGGCGATCGCCCACGACTACCTCACCCAGCGCGGCGGTGCCGAGCGCGTCGTGCTGAGCCTGATGAGGGCCTTCCCGGGAGCACCGGTCCACACCACGCTCTACGACCCCGAGGGGACCTACCCGGAGTTCGCCCGTGCCGACATCCGGACGTCCCCCCTCAACCGGGTCGCCGCGCTGCGCCGCGACCACCGCCTCGCCCTGCCCCTCCTCGCCACGGCGTCGTCGCGGATGCGCATCGACGCCGACGTCGTGGTGGCCTCGAGCAGCGGCTGGGCGCACGGCTTCCGGACCTCGGGGCGCACCGTCGTCTACTGCCACAACCCCGCGCGCTGGCTCTACCAGACCGACGAGTACCTCGGCGGCCCGGCGTGGCGCTCCCCCCTCGGACCGCCCGTCCTCGCCCTCCGCCCGCTCCTGCGCCGCTGGGACCGCAGCGCCGCGAACGGCGTGGACGTCTACCTCGCCAACAGTCGCGTCGTGCAGCAGCGGATCGCGGCGACGTACGACCGCGACGCCGAGCTGCTGCCACCCCCGCACGGCATGGACGCCTCGGCCCCCCGCGAGACCGTCCCGGAGCTGGCCGACTGGGAGCCCGGCTACGCACTGGTCGTCTCCCGGCTCCTGCCCTACAAGAACGTCGATGCCGTCATCGAGGCAGTTCGCAGCACCGGTCGCCGACTGGTCGTCGTCGGGCACGGGCCGGAGGAGGCACGCCTGCGCGCCACGCTGCCCGACCACGTGCGGCTGCTCGGCGGCCTGAGCGACGCCCAGCTGCGGTCGGCGTACGCCGGTGCAGGAGTGCTGGTCGCGGCGAGCCACGAGGACTTCGGGCTGACTCCGCTCGAGGCGGCGGCCTTCGGAGTGCCGACCGTCGCCCTGCGTGGCGGGGGCTTCCTGGAGACGGTCGTCGAGGGACGGACGGGGCTGTTCTTCGACGCGCCGGAGCCGACGGCCATCGCGGCGACCCTCGCGCTTTCCGACCGCCACGACTGGGACGCTGACACAATACGAAGCAGGGCCGAGGAGTTCGGCGAAGCACGGTTCATCGACAGGATCCGGAGCATCGCGCTCGGCGACGAGAGCCGCGTGCCGGACGAGAAGGGGGTGGACCGAGATGCGCCCTGAGGGCATCAAGCTCCTCCCGTGGCTGGTCGGCGTCGTCGACCTCCTCATGATCGCCTTCGCGACCGTCCTGGCGATCCGGTTCCGGGTCTCGCTGTCGATCTTCGACACCGCCGGCGACGTCCTCGAGAACTCGGCGCTCGCGAGCGTCTTCTTCATCGGCACCTGGCTGGTGCTGCTGGTCTTCTTCGGCACCTACGAGCTGCACGTCTTCGGCGCCGGGACCGAGGAGTTCAAGCTCGTCGTCAACGCGTCCTTCTTCACCGCCGCGCTCGTGGCGACGATGGCGTTCCTCATGCAGTACCCGTTGTCCCGTGGCTTCTTCGTCCTCCTCTTCCCCATCGGCGTGCTGCTGCTCGTGCTGGGTCGGCTGCTGACCCGGCGCATCATCCAGCGCCTCCGGATCGCGGGTCACTTCAACGAGAAGGTGCTCCTGGTCGGCACGCCCGGCTACATCGGCGAGATCCACACCGTGCTGGCCCGCGAGAAGTGGCTCGGCTACCAGGTGATGGGCTGTCTCGTCCCGAGCGACTACGCGGGACTCGAGGTGACCTCGACGGGGATCCCGGTGCTGGGGCACAGCGAGGAGGTGCGCGCCGTCGTCGACGAGCTCAACCCCGACATCGTCTTCTTCACCGCCGGCGCGGTGAGCTCGTCGACGGCCCTGCGCCGCCTGGCGTGGGACCTCGAGGACCACGCCCACGTGCAGATCATCGTGGCGCCCAACGTGACCGACGTGTCGAGCGAGCGGATCAGCATCCGCCCGGTCGCCGGGCTGCCGCTCATGCACCTCGGCCGGTCGCGGTCGCAGCTCGCTACCAACGACGCCAAGCGGGCCTTCGACCTCGTCGGCGCGCTGGCCATCCTCACCGTGCTCTGGCCCCTGCTCCTCGTGCTGATGGTCTGGGTCAAGCGGCACGACGGCGGCCCCGCCCTCTTCCGCCAGACCCGCGTCGGTCGCGACGGTGTCGAGTTCACCTGCCTCAAGCTGCGATCGATGTCGATCGACGCCGAGCAGCGGCTCGCCCAGATCGAGGCACGCGACCACGTCCTCTTCAAGAGCCACGACGACCCGCGGGTGACCAGGCCGGGACGATTCATCCGGCGGTTCTCGCTCGACGAGCTGCCCCAGCTGGTCAACGTCCTGCGCGGCGAGATGAGCCTCGTCGGTCCCCGGCCGCCGCTGCCGTCCGAGGTGGAGCAGTACGAGGACGACATGCTGCGGCGGCTCAACGTGCTGCCCGGCATGACCGGCCTCTGGCAGGTCTCCGGCCGCTCCGACCTGTCGTGGGAGGACACCGTGCGGCTCGACCTCTACTACGTCGACAACTGGTCGATGGTCCAGGACCTGCTGATCCTGGCGCGCACCGTGAGCGCCGTCATGGGCAGCCGCGGGGCCTACTGATCCTGACGTCGGCCGAGCACCGATCGACCGATCAGGACTTGCCGGCCTTCTCGGACTTCTCCGCCTTCTCCGCCTTCTCGGCCTTGGCCGGCTTGCGGCGTCGGCCCTTGCCCGCCGTCGAGTACACCTCGACCGACTTGTACTCGGACTTGTAGCCGCCGCCGTAGCCGCCGTAGCCGCCGCCGTAGACGATGGCGTTCGCGCCCTTGACGGGCGCCTTGTTGAGCACCACGCCGAGCAGCCGGCTGCCGACCTGGTCGAGGATCCGGCGGCAGTGCTGGCTCTGCTCGATGTGCGTCTTCCCTGACGCCTGCACGAGCAGCGCCCCGTCGCAGAAGGCGGACAGCAGGCCGGCGTCCGTCACCGGGAGCAGCGGCGGTGCGTCGAGGATGACGAGGTACTCCTCGGCGAGCTCGTCGATCAGCTGCTTCATCCGCAGCGAGCCCAGCAGCTCGCTGGGGTTGGGCGGGATGCGCCCGGCGGGCAGCAGGCTCAGGTTGGTCATCCCCGAGTCGACGATGACGTCCTTGACCTCGACGTCGCCGGCGAGGGCCTGGGTGAGGCCCACGGCACCGTCGATCTCGAACGTGGTGGCGATCATCGGGCGGCGGAGGTCGGCGTCGATCAGCAGCACCTTGGTGCCGGCCTGGGCGACCAGTCGGGCGATGTTGGCGGAGACCGTGGACTTGCCCTCACCCGGGAGGGCCGAGGTCACCACGATCTTGCGGGGCTCGTTGTCGACGTCGACGAACCGCAGGTTGGTGCGCAGCTGGCGGAACGCCTCCGCGGCCCTGCCGAGGTCACCGCGCACTCCGCGGTGCGTGCGGCCGAGGACCTCCTCCTTGGGGATCACGCCCAGCACCGCGGCGCCGGTGGCCTCCTCGACGTGCTTGGCCGAGCGCACCCGGCGATCGATGAGGCGACGCGCGATCAGGAAGGCGTAGGCGAGGCCGAGGCCGCCGATCGCGCCCTTCATGGCCGCGCGCTCGTAGTCGGGCGTGAACGGCGCACCGGGGAGCTGCGCCTCCTCGAGGGGAATGATCCGCGCAAGGTTCGCGCCGTCGACGTCCTCGGCCACGACGACGACCGCGTCCACCACCGCGTTGGCGAGGTCGCGCGCCTCCACGGGCGTGGTGCCGATGGCGGAGATGGTGATGGAGTTGACGCTGGCGTCGACAGTTGCCGAGAACCGACCGGCGATGGCGCTGGGGGGCACGTCGAGGCCGAGCTCGTCGACGACCTCCTGGGCCACCGGTGTCTTGGAGACGAGGAAGGCGTAGAGGTTGGCCTTGTCCTCGGCCACCTGGTTGTTGCCCTGCTCCTCCCCGGCGCTCTCCGCGTTGCCGACCCGCACGAGACCCGACGCGGTCGCCGAGTAGAGCACCGGGTCCCGGGTCGTCTTCGCGATCATCAGGAGGGCGCCCAGGATCGTGCAGCCGATGAGCACCCACACGTAGGCGCGGCTCAGCCGGACGAAGTCGGCAAACGTCATGCTCGCGAGTCTAGGCCGTGACACGCCGCCGTCCGGTCATAACGACGGACACCGCCGGGCGGCGCTGCTGGCACGATGACCCCCATGACCCAGCAGGCGAGCGCGGCGACGGGCCAGATGCCCATCGGCGCGCGCGTCCACCTCGCCCATGCCGTCGTGCAGAAGCTGGCCGACGACCGCGGGATCGACCTGCTCCACCTCAAGGGGCCGGCCGTCCTCCCCGGACTGCGGGCGGGCGGGCGCCAGTCCAGCGACGTCGACGTGCTCGTGCGGCCCTCCCACCTCCACCTGCTGGTCACAGCCCTGGAGTCGGTGGGCTTCGAGCAGCGCACCGACTTCGCCACCGGGTCGGTCTTCGCCCATGCCGCCAACTGGTGGCACGACAGCTGGGGCTGGGTCGACGTCCACGTGTCGTGGCCCGGGGTCACCATCGACGCCGAGCGCGCGTTCGAGGTGCTGTCCCGCGACAGCGTCCAGCACCCGATCGCCCACCGCGCGTGCCCGGTCCCCGGTCGCACCGCACAGCGCCTCGTCCTCGTCCTCCACGCGGCCCGCTCGGGCGGCGGGACCGCCGACATCGAGGGCTCCTGGACTGTTGCCGACCCGGAGGAGAGGGCGGAGGTCCGTGGGCTGACGGCCGAGCTGGGCGCCGAGGTCGCGCTCGCCGCCGGCATCGGCGAGCTCGAGCTGCACCGCGGGGCGCCGACGTACGCCCTGTGGCACCAGTTCGTGCACGGCGGGAGCAGGCTCGACGAGTGGCGCGCCCGCCTCACCGCGGCGACCGGCGCCCGGGCCAAGGCCGAGCTCCTCACCTCCGCCCTCCGCGTCAACCGCGACCACCTGCGGATGGAGCTCGGCCACCCGCCGACGCGGCAGGAGGTCCGGGCGCGCCAGCTGCGGCGGCTCCGTCGGGCCGTCGACGAGCTCTCGCGGCGGGTCGGGCGCCGATGAGTCGCTACCGGATCGCCGACGACGTGGCCTGGGTGAGCCACGAGGCGCTGGACGCACACGAGCTGCCGTCCGCCTACGTCACGCGACTCCCGCACGGGCCGCCGACCACCCTCGAGGGCCCGGCCTGCGTCGTGTGGCTGGCCCTGGCTGAGGGCGGATCGTCCGACGAGATCGCCGCAGCGGCCGCGCTCATGTGGGGCATCGAGCCGGACGAGATCAGGGGTGACGTGCTCGCTCTGGTCGAGGAGCTGGTCGCGCTCGGTCTCGCGACGACAGGCTGACGGCCACCGCGCCGATCAGCGCGCCGAGGGTGTTGGCCGCGACGTCGGTCCAGCTGCCGTCGCGCTCCAGCCAGCGCCACTGCGCCTGCTCGATGAGGGTCGACGCCACGAGCGCGGCAGCCGTCGTCGCCCACCACCAGGGACGACGCATCGCGAGCGTGAGCAGCACTCCGAACGGCACGAACAGCAGGACGTTGAGCAGCACCCCGTAGTCCTCGGGCCCGAGCCGGTCGGGCGCGATCGGGACGTCGGAGCGGAAGAAGACCCACAACGTGACGGTGAGCCGGTTCAGCTCCCAGCCCCACGGCCTCGTCACGAGGACGACGAGACCAGCGACGTAGGTCGCCAGCAGCGCGACGACGTACCAACGACCCACGCGACCCACGTCCGCCACCCTAGAGTGGCGGCCGTGAGCAGCGAGGGGCCGCCGCCCGAGGTCGTGGTGGAGGTGCTCGGCGTGCCCGTCGGGATCCCGGCCACCGGGGACCACGCCGCCCGGCTGCGCCGCCAGTGGGCTCGCGCGCTGACCGACCGTCCGGCGCTCGCCACCGTCGCCATCTCCCACCTCGCGGCGGACGACGAGGTCGCGAGCGACTACGCCATCACCACCCTCGTCACGATGGCCGCCCTCGACGCGACCGCGGGACGACGGATCAACCTCCACGCCGGCGCGGTGTCCGACGACGACGGCCGGGTGCTCGCGGTGATCGGGCCGTCCGGCTCGGGGAAGACGACGGCCATCGCCCTCCTGGCCACGCGGCTCGGCTACCTCTCGGACGAGACGGTGTCGCTCGACGAGTCACTGCGCGTGCACGGCCACCCGAAACCGCTGTCGGTGATCTCCGACCCCAACCACCCGCAGGCCAAGAGGTCGGTCTCCCCCGACGAGGCCGGGCTGCTGCACCCTCCGGACGAGGCCCACCTCCACCGCATCGTGCTGCTGCACCGCGGCGAGGACGACTCCGGCCTGGTGCCGCTCGCGCCGGCGTACGCCATCGCGGAGATGGTCGAGCAGACCTCCTCGCTCGCGCAGCTCGAGCACCCGCTCCTCCGGCTGGCCGAGCTGATCGACGCCTGCGGTGGGGTGTGGGGCCTGCACTACCGCGAGATCGGGGCGCGCCTCGACGAGCTGGTCGGCCTGCTCGACGCCGCCCCGCAACTCGTGGTCGCCCGCGCGCACCATCCCGGCGGCTCCGTGGGCGAGGCCGCGCCGGGCACGTGGCGGCGCGCACCGTGGCTGGACGCGGTGGAGTACGACGACGAGCTCGTGCTGATGGTCGGCGCCGAGGTCCGCGTCCTGGCGGGGCTCGGCCTCCTCCTGTGGCTCGCGCTGGACGTCGCGCGGACGCCCGACGAGCTCGTCACGACGACCACGGTCGCGCTGGGCGAGCACCCGGAGGCGGCGGCGCTGGTGGCGGACGCCCTGGCGCTGCTGGCCGAAGACGGGCTGCTCCTCGCGCCCGAATGATTTACTTGCCTTGTGCACAAGGTAGCGGGCAAAATGTTCTCGTGAACGCACCGTACGACGATCTGCAGCGGCAGATCGATGAGCTCGTCGCCACCGTGAAGAGCAACCGGGACGACATCGAGGGATTGACCAGGCGCGCCGACGCCGCGCAGGACCGCGCCGACGACCTCGAGGCGCGATCCGTCGTCGACCGCGAGCTCATCGCCGAGCTCCAGGCCGACGGGACGCTCCGCCAGGAGCACATCGCAGAGCTGGAGACCGCGCTCGCCTCGTCGCGCACGATCGGGGCCGCGCTCGGCATCCTGATGGCCAGCCGCAACATCGGGCAGGCGGAGGCGCTCGGCGTCCTCAAGGAGACCAGCCAGCGCACGAACACCAAGCTCCGCGACCTCGCCGAGACCCTGGTCCGCGGCACCGAGATCTCGGCCTAGCCACTTCGTCCTGCGGCCCCGGCCGCCGGTAGCGTGCGTCACATGACCGCCCGCCGCCAGCTGCCCACCGAGGAGTCGCGCGACCTCCTCGCGCTCACCCGCGAGATCGCCACCAAGGAGCTCGCACCGCGCTCGGCCGAGGCCGAGGCGACCGAGACCTTCCCGCGCGACGTCTTCGCCATGCTCGGCCAGGCGGGCCTGCTGTCGCTGCCCTACCCCGAGGAGATGGGCGGCGGCGACCAGCCCTACGAGGTCTACCTGCAGGTGCTCGAGGAGATCAGCTCGGTGTGGGCGTCCGTCGGCGTCGGCGTCTCCGTGCACGCGCTCTCCTGCTTCGGGCTGGCCTACTTCGGCACCGACGAGCAGCGCGCCGAGTGGCTGCCCGACATGCTCAGCGGCGACCTCCTCGGTGCCTACTGCCTGTCCGAGCCGCACGCCGGCTCCGACCCCGCCGCGATGCGTACGACCGCGCGCCGCGACGGCGACACCTACGTCCTCAACGGAGCGAAGGCCTGGACGACCCACGGCGGGCACGCCGACTTCTACAAGGTGATGGCGCGGACCTCCGACGACCGCAACGGCATCTCCTGCTTCCTCGTCCCCGCGGCGACCGAGGGGCTCTCGGCCGACCCGCCGGAGCGCAAGATGGGCCTCACCGGCTCCGCGACCGCGACGATGCGCTTCGACAACGTCCGCGTCGACGCCTCGCGCCGCCTCGGCGCTGAGGGCGAGGGCCTCAAGATCGCGCTCGCCGGCCTGGACTCCGGTCGGCTCGGCATCGCCGCCGTGGCGGTCGGCCTCGCCCAGGGCGCCCTCGACTCCGCGGTGGCGTACGCCCGTGAGCGCGAGACCTTCGGCACCCGGATCATCGACCACCAGGGCCTCGCCTTCGTCCTCGCCGACATGGAGGCCGCGGTCGTCTCCGCCCGCGCGACGATGCTCCACGCCGCGCGCCTGCGCGACGCCGGCCTTCCCTTCTCCCGCGAGGCCTCGGTCGCCAAGCTCGTCGCCACCGACAACGCCATGAAGGTCACCACCGACGCGGTCCAGGTCCTCGGCGGCTACGGCTACACCCGCGACTTCCCCGTCGAGCGCTACATGCGCGAGGCGAAGGTGATGCAGATCTTCGAGGGGACCAACCAGATCCAGCGCATGGTCATCTCCCGCTCGCTCGCGAAGGACAACGCGGGCGGGATCGCCTGACGCTCAGACGTCGGTGACCCGCACCCCGGCGTGGGCCTTGTAGCGCCGGTTGACCGAGATCAGGTTCGCGGTGAAGGCCTCGACCTGGTGGGCGTTGCGGAGACGGCCGCCAAAGAGACCGCGCATGCCGGGTACGACGTCCGCCAGGGCCTGGACCAGGTCGGTGGCCTCGCGGTCGTCGCCGAGGACGAGGACGTCGGTGTCGATGGACTCGATCGACGGGTCCTCGAGCAGCACGGCGCTGACGTTGTGGAAGGCGCCCACGACGCGCGACTCGGTGAGGATCGCGGCGGCCTGCTGGGTGGCCGAGCCCTCTTCGACCGGGAGGGCGTACGCCCCCTGCTTGTCGAAGCCGAGCGGGTTCACGCAGTCGACGACGACCTTGCCCGCGAGCTCGTGCCGGAGCGACCCGAGCAGCTCGGCGTGGCCGTCCCACGGCACGACGACGAGCACGATGTCCCCGGCCGCAGCGGCCTCGGCGTTCGACGTCCCCCGCACCCGGCCGCCCGACTCGAGCGCGGCGGCGGCGTCCGCAGCGCGCGCGGCGTCGCGCGAGCCGAGCACCACGTCCAGCCCGGCGGCGGCGAACCGCCTCGCCAGCCCGCGGCCCTGCGGCCCGGTGCCCCCGAGCACGGCGATGGTCAGGGAGGTGAGATCGACGTCCATGCGGGCGACGCTAGCGCCCACCCCGAGGTGTGTTGTCCGGCCCCCACCCGCGAGCAACGGTGGAGGCATGTCCAAGCGCATCGCATTCCTGACCGCATCCGAGGGCGTCGAGGAGGTCGAGCTGACCCAGCCGTGGCAGGCAGCCGTCGACGCCGGCCACACCGCCGAGCTCCTGTCGCTCGACGAGGGCGAGGTGCAGCTCTTCAACCACCTCGACAAGTCCTCCACCCAACGCGTCGACCGCCGCGTCAGCGACGTCGCGATCGGCGACTACGACGCACTCGTCCTGCCCGGTGGCGTCGCGAACCCGGACGCCCTGCGCGGCGACGAGACCGCGGTCGCGTTCATCCGCGACTTCGTCGACTCCGGCAAGCCCGTCGCCGCGATCTGCCACGCGGCGTGGACCCTCGTCGAGGCCGACCGGGTGCAGGGCAAGCGCGTCGCCAGCTGGCCGAGCCTGCAGACCGACATCCGCAACGGCGGCGGCGAGTGGGTCGACGAGGAGGTCGTCGTCGACGGCAACCTCATCACCAGCCGCAACCCCGACGACATCCCGGCGTTCAACAAGGCGCTGCTCGCCGCCCTGGACGGCTAGTCCCCCCAGACGGGGGTGTGGCGCTCGTCACGGGGAGGTGGGAGAGTGGAAGCGCTCTCACACCCCCTCGGAAGGCTCCACATGTCACGACCCCACCCCCGCCGTCGTACGCCGCTGCGTGCCGCCCTCGCGGCCCTCGCCCTGATCGCCGCGGGCCTTGCCTCCGCCGCGGGCCTCACCGCCCCGGCGGCCACCGCGAGCGCCGCCCCCGCTCCGGCGGCCGCTCCCGACCTCGGCGAACGGGTCCTCGTCTTCGACCCGTCCATGCCGGTCGCCCAGATCCGCGAGCGCGCGGACGCGATCTGGCAGCAGCAGGTCGACGCCGAGATGTCGTCGGAGCGTTGGAGCCTGCTGTTCCTCCCGGGCACCTACGGCACCGCGACCGAGCCGCTGCAGATCAAGGTGGGCTACTACACCGAGGTCGCCGGGCTCGGCGCGAGCCCGTCCGACACCGTGATCAACGGCAAGGTCGAGGTCTACAACCGCTGCCTCACCGACGGCCCGACCCAGCCCTACTGCGTCGCGCTCAACAACTTCTGGCGCTCGCTCTCCAACCTCACGATCAACGTGAACGGCACCGGGCAGGACGGCTGCCGGGCGTCCGCCAACTTCTGGGCCACCTCGCAGGCCGCCTCGCTGCGGCGCGTCGACATCCGCGGCGGCAACCTCTCGCTGATGGACTACTGCACCGCCGGTCCGCAGTTCGCCAGCGGCGGCTACCTCGCGGACTCCCGCGCGGGCACGATCATCAACGGCTCCCAGCAGCAGTGGCTGACCCGCAACAGTGAGGTCGGCGAGTGGTCCAACGGCGTGTGGAACCAGGTCTTCGCCGGCACGGTCGGCGCCCCCTCGGAGGCGACCTTCCCGTCCCCGCCCTACACGACGCTGGACCGGACGCCGCTGAGCCGCGAGAAGCCCTTCCTCCACGTCGGTGACGACGGTCGCTGGCTGGTGCGCGTGCCCGACGTCCGCCGCGACTCGCGCGGCACCACCTGGGCCGCCGGCACCACAGCCGGTCGCGACCTCCCGCTCTCGTCGTTCCACGTGGCCAGGCCGAGCGACTCGGCGCAGGTGCTGCGCCGCGCGCTCGACCAGGGCCGGAACCTCCTGCTCACCCCCGGCGTGTACGACGTCGACCGCAGCCTCGTCGTCCGCCGCGACCACGCCGTCGTGCTCGGCCTGGGCCAGGCCACGCTGACCGCGGTCGGCGGCGCCACCCCGGTCGTCGTACGACCCGACGCGACCGACGTCGTGCTCGCGGGCATCACCGTCGATGCGGGCACCCGGCTCTCCCCGAACCTGATGCACCTGCAGGGCCACCCCGGTCGCTCCGGCGACCACCGCGCCGGCAGCACGCCGACGACCACGCTCAACGACGTCTACTTCCGCGTGGGAGGACCGCACATCGGCAAGGCCGACACCTCGCTGCGCATCGACGCCGACGACGTGCTGATCGACCACGCGTGGGTGTGGCGCGCCGACCACGGCATCGAGGGCTTCACGCAGGGAGCCGTGGGCGACACCGACCGCTGGAACACCAACATCGGCCGTGTCGGGCTGGTCGTCGAGGGCGACCGGGTCCGCGCGACCGGCCTCTTCGTCGAGCACTACCAGCAGCACAACACCATCTGGAACGGCGAGGACGGCGAGGTCGTGCTCTACCAGAACGAGCTGCCCTACGACCCGCCCTCGCAGGCCGACTGGACGCGACCGGACGGCACCCTCGGCTGGACGGGCTTCAAGATCGGCGACGACGTGCAGCGCCACCAGCTCTACGGCGGCGGGGTCTACGTCTTCAACCGCAACGACCCGTCGATCATCACCGCCCGCGGCTTCGAGGTGCCCGACCGTGCGGGCGTGCGCCTGCACCACGTGCTGACCGTCAACCTCGACGCCGGCACCATCCAGCACGTCGTCAACGACACCGGGGACCAGGTCGACAGCACCCGCTCCGGCATACCGAGCTACGTGGTGGACTACCCGGCTCCCTGAGCCTCGACCAGCCAGCGACCCAGCAGCGTCCCGTCCTGCTCGAGCAGCAGGGCGGGACGCAGCGCCACGTCCAGGTCCGCGCCGGTGGCGATGCGTACGGCGTCGCCGCCGGTGAGCATCGGGACGATCGTCAGGCAGAGCTCGTCGACGACGCCCGCCGCGAGCATGTCCGCGAACAGCGACGGACCGCCCTCGCACAGCTGCTCGGTCCAGCCGCGGTCCCCGAGCTCGGACTTCAGCAGGGCGAGGTCGATCTCGTCGTCGCCCAGGACCAGCACGTTCTCCTCGCCGAGCGCCTCGCGCGCGGCGGCGAGCCCGTCCGAGGACGCGACGGTCGCCATCAGGATCCGCCCGCGCGGCGCGTCGGCCAGCGTCGGCGGCAGGTCGGCCGAGCGGCTCACGACGACGAGCGGCAGAGCGGGGACGTCGTACTCCTCCGAGCGCAGCGTGCCGGCGCCCACGACGAGGCAGTCGGCCCGCCTGCGGAGCGCGTCGAAGACACGCTTGTCGGCGTCGTTGTTGATGGTCCCGCTGAGCCCGTCGGAGCCCTGGGCGGCGCCGTCGACGGTGCTCACGAAGTTCACCCGCAGCCACGGCTCGCGCTCGGGCGTGTATGCCGCCGCCAGCTCGTCGTCGGACAGGTCGGCCAGGCGACGCAGCTCCACGGGTTCGCTCACCGTTCCATCCTGCCCTCTACCCTTTTGGGCGTGATCACCCTCGCGGACCTGGCCGCGCTCCAGAACGCCTACGGCGACGCGTGGGCCAGCCCGGTCGCGCCGGTCGTGGTCGACGGGCCGCGGGGTTCGGTCGTGATCGGCGACGGCCCGCTCACCGTGATGGGCTGCGTGAACCTGTCGCGCGACTCGACCTACCGCGAGAGCATCGCGACGAGCCCCGCCGATGCCGTCCGCATGGGCCGCGTGCAGGCCGCGCAGGGCGCCGGGATCATCGACCTCGGCGCGGAGTCGAGCACCGCCAGGGCCGCGCGCGTCACCGCCGACGAGCAGATCGAGGCGCTTGTGCCGACCGTCAAGGGTCTCGCCGCAGAAGCGGTGGTCTCCGTCGAGACCTACGAGCCCGACGTGGTGCGCGCGTGCCTCGACGCCGGCGCGCGCATCCTCAACATGACCGGCCGCCAGCACGAGGACGAGATGCTCGAGCTCGCTGCGGAGTACGACGCCGCTGTCGTGCTGTGCTTCGGCGAGACGGCCAACGTCCGCGAGATCTCCGACGTGCCGCCCGACGCCGACCCGGTGCCGGTGCTGCTCGACCACTTCTCGCCGCGCATCACCCACGCCCGCTCGCTCGGCGTCCACCGGGTCGTGATCGACCCCGGGATGGGCTTCTACTACGGCAACCTCGTCGACCCGCTCACCCGCGCGCGCCACCAGGCCAGGGTGCTGGCGCAGGGCTTCCGACTGCGCCCCCTCGGCGTACCGGTGTGCAACGCGGTGCCGCACAGCTTCGACCTCTTCGGCGACGAGTTCCGCAAGGCGGAGGGCTTCTTCGGCGTGCTCGCGACGCTCGGCGGGACCCACCTCGTCCGCACGCACGAGCCCGCGCACCTCCGGGTCGTGCTCCGCGCGATGGACGAGCTCGGCGTCCGCTGAGCAACGTAGGCAGTTCGCCGCCTCCTGCGTGATCGTCACGCTCACAGGATCACCACGTGCGCCGAACTGCCTGCTGGAGTCGCAGGTCGACCACGTCCTGAAGCGCCTGGCGGCAGTAGTCGGGGTCGAACATCACCTCGCTCCAGGTGAACCGGACGACCACCAGCCCCCGTCGCGCGCAGGACGTGTAGCGGCGTACGTCCCGCTTGAGCGACGCGGCATCACTGTGGAACTCGAACGACTCGCACTCCACGACGAGGCCGAGGCGTAGATCGGCCAGGTCCACCCGCCCTACCCCGCGGATGCTGACCTGCGCCCGCACAGCCAGCCCCCGCACGTCGCGGCAGATGGCACGGGCACAGGACTCGAACGGGTTGGCCGCGCGACCATCGGCTGCTCGGACGACCTCCAGAGCCTTCGCGCGCCCGGTCCTGGGGCTTCGTTCCGCGGCACGCAGCAGCTGCTCCCGCGTCACGGACCGGTCCCGCAGGGCGGAGTCGGCGACGCACAGCGCGACGTCGAAGTCGTACGCCCTCGCGCAGCCGATGACGGTCTCTATCGGCCGGGTGACGCCTCGGTAGGCCTGCATCAGGCTGAGGTCCTGCCAGAACACCTGCAGCGACTCGTCCTCGGGCAGGGAACGATTGCGCGGCAGGGTGATCGTCGGCCTGTCCGGCGGATGCTTGACCTTCCAACCGTGGGAGATCGCAGCACTCAGGTGCGACACCGTGCCCGCCACTGCCTCCGCGCGGGCGCGTACGTCCTCGATGTCGCCCAGCGCGTAGGTGCCTCGCCGCAGCCGGCTGATCGTGCCTGCCGCCAGCTCGGCATCCACGTCCGCGCGAGTGACCAGGCACTCGATCTCGTTCCAGCGCGCGACTCCTCCGAGGATCCTGATCGCTTCGATCGGCGTCATCCGAGCACTGTCGTCGACCCGGTCGGATGCCGCACCCGGCTCTCCACAGGCCACCAACGTAGGCAGTTCGGACGCCGCGACCGACGTACGCCGCTGGTCCTCTGCTCCTGGCGGGCGAACTGCCTACGTTGGTCAGCGCAGGAAGGTCCGTACGCCGGCGACGAGCCCGCGGGCGTAGCGCGCCCGACCGGCCGGCGAGGTCATCACCCGCGCCTCGGCCGCGCTGCGCATGTTGCCGAGCTCGACCATCACGGTCGGGACGTCGGAGAGGTTGAGGGTGCCGAGGTCGGAGCGGACGTCGAGACCGTCGCCGCCGGCGATGTAGTTGGCCACGACGAAGTCCTTCGAGACCAGCCCGACCTTCACGGCGTGCGCCAGCCGGGACGACGACTCGAAGATGTCGTCGGTCCAGGGCGCCCGGTCGGCCGGGGCGATCACGTGGAAGCCGCGGGCGCCGGCGGCGTACGACCCGTCAGCATGGAGGGAGAGCTTCAGGTCCGCGCCGATCGCGTTCCCCGCCCGACCACGGGCGTCGACGCACGGGCCCCACCGGTCCAGCCGGTTGCTGTGGCGCGTCAGGACCACGGTCGCACCGAGGGCGCGCAGCCGCCGCGCGACGACGCGCGAGACCTGCCACACGAAGGTCGCCTCCGCGTAGCCGCCGTCGGTGGCGGTGCCGGTGGTGTTGCACGGCTTGGTGAAGCCGCCCGCCTGCACCGGCCGGTTGATCTGCTCCGGGAAGCGGTGGTTGCCGAGCTGGTGGCCGGGGTCGACGACGATGGTCGTGCCGGTGAGCGGCAGCACCGCGGCCAGGACCAGCGACGCGAGCATCAGCCGGCGAAGCCCTCGGGGTTCTGCGACTGCCAGCGCCACGTGTCGGCGCACATGTCGTCGACCGTCCGCTGGGTGCCCCAGCCGAGCTCGGCGTTGGCCTTGGAGGGGTCGGCGTACGACGTCGCGATGTCCCCGGCGCGCCGGGCGACGATTTCGTAGGGCAGCTCGCGGCCGACGGCCTTCTCGAAGGCGCGCAGCATCTGGAGCACGCTCGTCCCCGTGCCCGAGCCGAGGTTCCACGTGTTGACGGCCTCGTCCGTGGTCTCGAGCGCCTTCAGCGCGGCGATGTGGCCCGCGGCCAGGTCCTCGACGTGGATGTAGTCACGCACGCCGGTCCCGTCGACGGTGTCGTAGTCGTCGCCGAAGATCATCAGCTTGTCGCGCTTGCCGACCGCCACCTGTGCGATGAAGGGCACGAGATTGTTGGGGATGCCGGAGGGGTCCTCACCGATCGTCCCCGACGGGTGCGCACCCACCGGGTTGAAGTAGCGGAGCAGCGCGAAGCGCATCTGCGGCGACGCCACGGCGACGTCACGCAGGATCTGCTCCTGCATGACCTTGGTCCAGCCGTAGGGGTTGGTCGCGTAGGTCCGCCGGTCCTCGGTGGCGGCCGCCTGGTCCTCGCCATAGACCGTCGCACTGGAGGAGAAGACCAGCTTGTCCACGTCATAGCGCTGCATGGCCCGGACCAGCGAGAAGGTGGAGACGAGGTTGTTCTCGTAGTACTCCAGCGGCTTCTCGACGCTCTCCCCCACCGCCTTGTGGCCGGCGAAGTGGATGACCCCGTCGAAGTCCTCCGACGCGAAGAGGTGCTCGGTCTTGTCGTGGTCGGTGAGGTCGAAGGAGTGCAGCGTGATCCGGGTCCCGGTCAGGGCCTCGAGCCGGCCCAGGACGGTGGGGTGCGAATTGCTGAAGTTGTCGACGATGACCACGTCGTGACCGGCGGCGATGAGCTGGATGACCGTGTGCGAGCCGATGTAGCCGGCGCCGCCGCTGACGAGGATCTTCATGCGGCTCACCCTAGGACAGGCGCTCCTGACAGACTGAACCCATGCCCAGCGCTCTCATCACCGGAATCACCGGCCAGGACGGCCTCTACCTCGCCGAGCTCCTGCTCGAGAAGGGATACGACGTCCACGGCCTGATCCGCGGCCAGAACAACCCGCGTCGCGAGCTCGTCGAGAAGCTCGTCCCGGACGTCCAGCTGCACAACGGTGACCTCACCGACCTGTCCAGCCTGATGCGCGCGATGCGCGACTCCGACCCGACCGAGGTCTACAACCTCGGCGCGATCTCGTTCGTCGCGTACTCGTGGGAGAACGCCTTCGTCACAAGCGACGTGACCGGCATGGGCGTGCTCAACATGCTCGAGGCCGTACGCCTCCACGCGGGGGACGACCCGGGCCGGATCCGGTTCTACCAGGCGTCGAGCTCGGAGATGTTCGGCAAGGTGCAGGAGGTGCCCCAGTCGGAGAGCACCCTGCTCTGGCCGCGCTCGCCCTACGGCGTGAGCAAGGTCTACGGCCACTACATGACGATCAACTACCGCGAGTCCTACGGCATGCACGCCTCCTCGGGCATCCTCTTCAACCACGAGTCGCCCCGCCGCGGTCCGGAGTTCGTGACCCGCAAGATCAGCCAGGCCGTGGCCCGGATCAGCCTCGGGCTCCAGGACGACATCACCCTCGGCAACCTCGACGCCCGCCGCGACTGGGGCTACGCCGGCGACTACGTCGAGGCGATGTGGCGGATGCTGCAGCAGGACGAGGCCGACGACTACGTCATCGCCACCGGCGAGACCTGGTCGATCCGCGACTACCTCGACCTCGCCTTCAAGCACATCGGGATCGACGACTGGGCCCACCTCGTCAAGCAGGACCCGCGCTTCATGCGCCCCGCCGAGGTCGAGCTGCTCATCGGCGACGCCACCAAGGCCAAGGACAAGCTGGGCTGGACGCCGACCGTGTCCTTCGCCGAGCTGGTGGCGATGATGGTCGACAGCGACATCGCCGCAGCGAAGGCAGGCTGGTGACGGCTCGCGCCTTCATCACCGGCATCGGCGGCCAGGACGGCACCTACCTCGCCGAGCGCCTCGTCTCCGAGGGCACCGAGGTCCACGCCCTGGTCCTGAGCGCTGACGGCCACCCGGCGCACTGCCCGGCCGAGGTCGTCCTCCACACCGGCGACCTCGGTGACCTCGAGGCGACCCGCAGGCTGGTGCTGGAGACTGCGCCGCAGGAGGTCTACAACCTCGCCGCGATCAGCTCGGTCGCCCAGTCGTGGGACGAGCCCGACCTCACCGCCCACGTCAACGGCCAGGCGGCGGTGGCGCTGATGGAGTCGGCGCGCCAGCTCGGCGACGTACGTCTCGTGCAGGCGTCGAGCGCCGAGATCTTCGGCGAGGCCGCCGAGTCCCCGCAGACCGAGGACACGCCGGTCCGGCCGGTGAACCCCTACGGCGCCGCGAAGGCCTTCGCGCACCTGTCGGCCCGTGTCTTCCGCCAGCGGGACCTCCACGTCTCGAGCGTCATCCTCTACAACCACGAGTCGCCGCGGCGCCACGAGCGCTTCGTGACCCGCAAGATCACCTCGACCGTGGCCGCGATCGCCCGCGGAGATGCCGACGAGCTGGTGATGGGCAATCTCGACGCCCGCCGCGACTGGGGCTGGGCCCCCGACTACGTCGACGCGATGGTCCGGGCCGCGCGGGCCGACGAGCCGGGCGACTACGTCGTCGCGACCGGCCGCGCGCACTCCGTACGCGAGTTCGTGGCTGCCGCCTTCACCGCCGCCGGCATCGCCGACTGGGAGTCGCTCGTGCGCCAGGACGAGCGCTTCTTCCGCCCCGCCGACCCGACCGAGCTGGTCGGTGACGCGTCCCGCGCCCGCGAGGTGCTCGGCTGGGCGCCGACCGTCGGGTTCGAGGAGATCGTGACCCGGATGGTGGCGGCCGACCTCTAGCCGTGCTGGAGCAGCCCGAGCAGGTACTCGCCGTAGCCGCTCTTGCGCAGCGGCTGTGCGCGCGACACGAGCTCGTCGTCGCTCATCCAGCCGTTGCGCCAGGCGACCTCCTCGGGAGCGCCGACCTTGAAGCCCTGCCGGCCCTCGATCGTGCGGACGAAGTTCGACGCGTCGTTGAGCGAGTCGAACGTGCCGGTGTCGAGCCAGGCCGTCCCGCGGGGCAGCACCTCGACCTGGAGGCGGCCCTCCTCGAGGTAGCGGCGGTTGAGGTCGGTGATCTCGAGCTCGCCGCGCGGCGACGGCTCCAGCTCGGAGGCGTACTGCACCACGTCGTTGTCGTAGAAGTAGAGCCCGGGGACCGCGAAGTCGCTCTTCGGGTTCTCCGGCTTCTCCTCGAGGGAGAGCGCCCTGCCCTCGTCGTCGAACTCGACGACGCCGTAGGCCCGCGGGTCCGCGACGTGGTAGCCGAAGACCGCGGCACCGTCGAGGTCCTTGAACCGCAGCAGCTGGGACCCGAGGCCCGAGCCGTAGAAGATGTTGTCGCCGAGCACCAGCGCCGAGCGCTCGCCGCCGATGTGGTCGGCGCCGATGATGAAGGCCTGGGCGAGCCCGTCGGGCGAGGGCTGCGTGGCGAAGGTCAGGTTGATCCCGAACTGCGACCCGTCGCCGAGCAGCCGGTGGAAGCCGTCGGCCTCGTGCGGCGTGGTGATGATCAGCACGTCGCGGATGCCCGCGAGCATCAGCGTCGAGAGCGGGTAGTAGATCATCGGCTTGTCGTAGACCGGCACCAGCTGCTTGCTGATGCCCTGGGTGATCGGGTGCAGCCGCGAGCCAGTGCCGCCGGCCAGGATGATTCCGCGCATGGGGGCCACCCTATTGGCCCTCGCGCCGAGGGTTCGACTGGCACCATGTGCCCATGCCGTCCTCCAGCGAGTCCTCAGAGCGCCCGAAGGCGCGCGGACCGAAGCGACGGCTGCTGCGTCCCGGGACCGTCATCGGGCTCTTCTTCCTGTTGCTGATCGGTCTCGCGCTGCTCGCCGTCCCGTTCCTCAAGGCGCCCGGCAACGCCCAGGCGGCCAAGGCCGACCTCGAGTCCGCCAGGGTGTCGCTGGGCAACGGCGACATGGAGGCAGCGGAGACCGCCATCGAGAGCGCCCGCAAGCACGCCGACGAGCTGCAGGGAGCGATGCAGGGCATCGGCGGCGACATCTGGAGCCTGGTGCCGGTCGTCGGCGAGCCCGTCTCGGACGTACGCCACCTCGGCAACGCGCTCGACCACCTGACCAGCGCCGCCGAGATCGCCGTCGACACCTGGCCGGCCGTCAACGGCGACGACGCCACCCTGTTCGCCGACCAGGCCGTCGACGTCCCGACCCTGCGCGCGCTGGTCGACGCGATCGACGAGGCGAGCCTCCACCTCGACACCGCGCAGCTCGAGCTGCGCGAGGTCAACGACTCCGCGCTCGGCGTGGGCACGATGCTGGCCGACGCGCGCGACGAGGCCTCCGCTGTGGTCTCCCCGCTGGCCGGCGACGCCCGCCGGGCCAAGCCGCTGGCCGGCGTCCTCCCGACCCTCTTCGGCGCCGACGGCGACCGCACCTACCTGCTGGCGCTGCTGAACCCGAGCGAGCAGCGCTTCTCCGGCGGCGCCGCGCTGACGATCGTCCCGATGGAGGTCTCCGGCGGAAAGCTCACGATCGGCGACGCGCGCGACACCACCGACCCCGACCTCTTCCGCGTCGGCCGGTGGGACAAGGTCGAGGGCAACCCGTTCCACGACGGCAAGCTGCGCATCTCGACCGCGACGTTCGCCCCCGACTGGTCGGTGTCGGGCGAGGAGGTGCTGCGCGGCTGGGAGCGACGCACCGGTCAGCAGACCGACGGCCTGGTCGCCGTCGACGTGGTGGCGCTCGCCGACATGCTGCGCATCACCGGGCCGGTCGAGACCGAGCTCTACGGCACCCTCGATTCCTCCAACTTCACCCAGAAGCTCGTGGGCGACTACGACACCTATCCCGACAGCGAGGCCCGCAAGGGTCTCAACCGGTCCATCGTCCCCGTCTTCGCAGACCGCCTCTTCGAGCCCGGCCAGGGCCTGGAGAAGATCGAGTCGATCCGCAACTCCGCCCGCGGGCGCCACTTCGCGCTCTGGATGCGCGACGCCGACGTGCAGGCCGCGGTCGCCGACATCGGCCTGGCCGGCGACCTGTCCGACACCGACAACGACTACCTCGCGGTCTTCAACCAGAACACCAACGCGAGCAAGGCCGACTACTGGCAGAGGCGCACGGTCACCAGCAACGTCCAGCTGCGTGCGGACGGCTCCGCCGAGGTCGAGATGACGATCTCGGTCTACAACGACTCGCCGCCCTACGGCGCCAACCAGGAGTTCGGCGACAACCGCGGCGGCAGCACCCGCACCCGGTGGAACGGGATGACCCTCGGTGTCTTCCTGCCCCGCGACGTGAAGATCTCGAGCGCCGCCGCCTCCGGCCGGTCGGTGGGCACCGACACGTTCGACTACTACGGCCGCCCCTACAAGCTGTTACGGCTGATCCTCCCGCCGCAGACGACGAAGGAGGCGACCCTGACCTACGTCGTCCCTGACGCCGGTCGCGCGGCGGACGGCGACCTGACCTACCAGCTCGACCTGACCCCGCAGGGCATGGTCGTCCCCCAGGCGGTGTCGGTCTCCGTCCAGTGGCCGAAGGGCTACCGGGTCGGCGACCTCCCGGAGGGCTGGGCCCGCGACGGCCGCAGCCGGGCGACGTACGACAACCCGGGTCTGATCACGCAGCCGAGCTTCAGCATCACCGGCTCCGCCTCCTGAACCGCCGAGCCCTAGACTCCCGGCCATGGAACGCCTTCTCGTGACCGGGGGCGCGGGGTTCATCGGGTCGAACTTCGTGCACCACCTCGTCGAGCACACCGACTACGTCGTCACCGTCCTCGACAAGCTCACCTACGCCGCCTCGAAGGAGTCGCTGGCCGGCCTGCCCGAGGACCGGGTGCAGCTCGTCGTCGGCGACATCGCCGACGAGGACACCGTGGACCCGCTGGTCGCGGCCCACGACGCGGTCGTCCACTACGCAGCGGAGTCGCACAACGACAACTCGCTCAACGACCCGAGCCCCTTCATCAAGACCAACATCCTCGGGACCTACCAGATCCTCGAGGCCGTGCGGAAGCACGACAAGCGGCTGCACCACGTCTCGACCGACGAGGTCTACGGCGACCTGGAGCTCGACGACCCCAAGCGGTTCACCGAGGACACGCCCTACAACCCGTCCTCGCCCTACTCCGCCTCCAAGGCCGGCTCCGACCACCTGGTTCGCGCGTGGGTCCGCAGCTTCGGCCTGCGCGCGACGGTGTCGAACTGCTCGAACAACTACGGCCACTGGCAGCACATCGAGAAGTTCATCCCCCGCCAGATCACCAACGTCATCGACGGCATCCGCCCCAAGCTCTACGGCTCGGGCGAGAACGTCCGCGACTGGATCCACGCCGACGACCACTCCTCGGCCGTGCTGACGATCCTGGAGAAGGGCCGCATCGGCGAGACCTACCTGATCGGTGCCGACGGCGAGAAGAACAACCTCGAGGTCGTCCGCCTGATCCTCACGATGATGGGCAAGGGCGCCGACGAGTTCGACCACGTCAACGACCGTGCCGGCCACGACCTGCGCTACGCGATCGAGTCGGGCAAGCTGCGCCAGGAGCTCGGCTGGCAGCCGAGGTTCCAGGACTTCGAGTCCGGGCTGGCCGACACCATCGAGTGGTACCAGCAGCACGAGGACTGGTGGCGCCCCCACAAGGACGCCGTCGAGGCGAAGTACGCGGAGAAGGGCCAGTGAGCCTCTCCCCCCAGACGCTGCCGAGCCTCGAGACGACCCCGATCCCCGGCCTCGTCGTCGTACGGCTCGACCGGCGCGGCGACGACCGCGGGTTCTTCAAGGAGAACTGGCAGCGCGAGAAGATGCTCGCGGTCGGCCTGCCCGACTTCGGCCCGGTGCAGAACAACGTCTCCTTCAACAGCGACCGCGGCGTCACCCGCGGCATCCACACCGAGCCGTGGGACAAGTTCATCTCACTGGCCACCGGCCGGATCTTCGGCGCGTGGGTCGACATGCGTCAGGGCGAGACCTTCGGCGCCACGTTCACCCTGGAGATGGACACCTCGGCCGCAGTGTTCGTCCCGCGCGGGGTCGGCAACAGCTACCAGGTGCTCGAGGACGCGACGGCCTACACCTACCTCGTCAACGACCACTGGCGACCGGGCGTCACCTACCCCGCGCTCGCCCTCGGCGACCCGACCGTCGCCATTGACTGGCCGATCCCGCTGGGCGAGGCGATCATCAGCGAGAAGGACCAGAACGCCCCGGCGCTCGACCCGAGCACCGCGATGGCGCCGAAGAGGACGCTCATCGTCGGCGCGCTCGGCCAGCTCGGCCGGGCACTCTTCGCCGCGCACCCCGACGCCGACCGGGTCGACCTCTTCGCAGGTGAGGGCGTGGCGCAGCTCGACCTCGGCGACACGGCCGCCGTCGACGCCTGGCCGTGGCACGAGTACGCCGTCGTGCTCAACGCAGCGGCGTACACCGCCGTCGACGCTGCCGAGACCACCGAGGGTCGCGTGGCCTCCTGGGCCGCCAACGCCACCGGTCCGGCGACCCTCGCCCGGCTCGCCCGCGAGCACCGCTTCACCCTCGTGCACTACTCCTCCGACTACGTCTTCGACGGCACCGCCCCCCTCGACCCCGGGCACACCGAGGACGAGCCGCTCTCCCCGCTCGGCGTGTACGCCCAGTCCAAGGCGGCCGGCGACCTCGCCGTCGGCCTGGCGCCGCGGCACTACCTGATCCGCACGTCGTGGGTGATCGGCGACGGCAAGAACTTCGTCCTGACCATGAAGGCGCTCGCGGAGAAGGGCGTCTCGCCCAGCGTCGTCGACGACCAGGTCGGTCGACTGGCGTTCACCGACGAGCTGGTCCGCGCGACGCGGCACCTCTTCGACACCGACGCCCCGTTCGGCACCTACAACGTCTCCAACGGTGGCGCGCCGATGTCGTGGCGCGAGATCGCGCAGGCGGTCTTCGAGCGCTCGGGCCGCAGCGCGGACGACGTCTCCGGCACCAGCACGACGGCGTACGCCGAGGGGGTGCTGGCGCAGGGCAACCCGTTCGCCCCGCGCCCGCTCAACTCCGCGCTGTCGCTGGAGAAGATCCGGGCCACCGGCTTCGAGCCCGAGGACGCCCTCGTCGCGCTGGACCGCTACCTGAGCTAGCGGCGGCCGGAGGTCACCTCGGCCAGCGCGGGCCGCACGTCGGCGATGTAGACGAGCGAGGCGATGGTGAAGACCAGGTGGATGATCCCGAGCGGTGAGGAGTTGATCAGGATCAGCTGCGCGGCGAAGCCCAGACCGGTGATCGCGCACCATGCCTGCTTGGTGAGCTTGCCGGCCGCTTCGTAGGCCTCGGCCGAGTAGGTGAGGGCGTTGATGAACGCGAATCCCTTGATCGCGAGCAGCACCACGAGCACGAGGAGCATGACCGTGCTGTTGAACGCGTAGATGTTCACGGGCCAAGAGTAGGCGACGAACAGCAAAGACCCCCGACCAGAAAGGTCGGGGGTCCTCGCCTAGAACAGCGTCAGCTGGTCGACGTCGTCGACTGCTCTTCAGTCGCCGATCTTCTCGGCGGCGTCGGCGACGGCCTTGACGGCGTTGGTCGCGGTGCCCTGGGCAGCGGTGGCGGTGGCCTTGGCGCTGCTCTGGGCGGTGGCCGTCTTCTTGGCCGCGGTCTTGCGGGCGGTCGTGGCGGACGCCTTCTTGGCGGCGGCGGAGCGCGTGGCCTTCTTCGCGGTCTTCTTCGGCTGCGGGGCGACCTTCGTGGCGGCGGTGCGGTCCGCGGCGGTGGCGTTGGCGTCGGCGGCCTTCTTGGCCTGGGTCGCGGTGGTCTTCGCCTTGGTGGCCGTGGTCTTGGCGGACTTCACGGTCGCCTTGGTCGACTCCTGGCGGCGGATGCGGGTCACGAGGGACTCGCCGCGCTTGACCAGCTCGGTGTAGGTGGAGGTCGCCGCGGCGACGTTCTCGTCGACGAGGGTCGAGACCTGGGCGGAGACCTTGGTCGGGTACGCCTTCGCCTCGGCCTGGAGCTCGGCCACGCGGGCCTCGATGGCGGCGCGACGGGCCTTGGCCTCGGCCTTGGCGTCGAACTTGCGGACGTCCTTCTGGACGGCGGCGGCGCGCTTCTGCACGTCGGTCACGGCGTCGCGGACGGCCTCGACGGCGAGGTCGGTGACACCGACGCCCGCGAGGAGGGGCTTGAGGGCCTCGGTCTTGATGTCGAACTTGGTGGCCATTGCTGGTCTCCTTCTGTGGTGGTGGTGGTGCAGGTCTGGGCTGTAGGTCCAGGTGGGGGGTCAGGCAGAGTCGGGATCGGCCGTGCTGTCGCGCTCGTTGAGCGCGAGGAACGAGGCGTACACGTCGAGGAGCGACTGCTTCTGCCGCTCGGTGAGCCCGGTGTCGGCGAGGACGGCGAGCTCGACGGAGCCCGCCTGGCCGGGGTCGGGGTGGACGATGCCGGCGCGTACGTAGAGCTGCTCGGCGGAGACGCGCAGGGCACGTGCGAGCTGCTGGAGCACCTCGGCCGACGGCTTGCGCAGGCCGCGCTCGATCTGGCTGAGGTAGGGGTTGCTCACTCCGACCTGGTCGGCGAGCTGGCGCAGCGAGAGCTGGGCGCCGACGCGCTGCTCCTTGAGGTAGTCACCCAGGGAGCCGATCGAGCCGACGACGGCGGCACTCGTCTTCGTCGTCTTGCCGCTCTTGTCCTTGGCCATGCCTTCAGTGTGCTAACACCTGTTAGCAAAAGCAAAACGCGGCAGGGTGACAGTGCTCACAAAGCGCCCGTGACGCTTGGGAATTGCGTGCTAGCTAGAAGGCAGCACGGATCACGCCGACGGACTTCCCGCCACCCAGCAGGTCGAGCCGACCGGTCGCCTCGACCGCCTCGGCGTCCACGCCGTCCTCGGCCAGGACGCCGGACCGCCGCAGCGCCTCGGCCATCAGGACCGGGCGGACGCGCGCGGCGCCGTCGTCGGTCTTGAGCGCCCAGGCGCGCCCGCCAGGGAGGGCGATGGCGTAGCAGGACTCCGCACCCGCCTTGCCGATCAGACCGGGGATCGCACGGTGCAGCGCGAGCTCGTCGCGGGTGGTGCCGCTGACGAACTCGGGGTGCTGCCGGATCGCCTCCGCGACCCGTTGCTCGGCGCCCTCGGACGCCGTCGCGAGCGTGGCGAAGGCACGCGCCAGGCCGGTGAGCGAGGTCGACAGCAGGGGCGCGCCGCAGCCGTCCACGGCGACGGTGGTGACGGGCTCGCCGGTCACACGCGCGAAGGTCTCGGCGATGGCGACCTGGAGCGGGTGCTCGGGATCGAGGTACGTCGCGGTGTCCCAGCCCCTGAGGACGCAGGTCGCGAGCATCGCGGCGTGCTTGCCCGAGCAGTTCATCAGGATCGGGGACCTCGCGCCGCCAGAGCGGATCACGGCCTCGCGGGCCTCGTCGTCGAGCGGGTAGTCGGGCGGCGTCCGGAGCGCCGACTCGTCGAGACCGGCCGACGCCAGCGTGCGGCGTACGCCCTCGACGTGGAACGGCTCGCCCGAGTGCGACGCGCAGGCCAGCGCCAGCAGGTCGGGCGGCAGGTCGAGGCCGAGCTCGACCATGGCGAGCGCCTGGACCGGCTTGTTGCTCGACCGCGGCAGCACCGGGGCAACGACCTCGCCGACCGACCAGTCGACCGATCCGTCCGCCGCCAGCGCCACGATCGAGCCGTAGTGGTGGCCCTCGACGAACCCGGAGCGGACGATCTCTGCGACGACGGGCAGACCGGCAGAGACAAAAGACATGGGCCGCAGGCTACTCACCATCGTTCTGCGAGGATGCGCGGGTGATCCAGCACTGCCCGACACCCACCGAGCTCGACGACCTGGAGCTCCTCGTCTCCGGTGCCTACGCCCCGCTCACCCGGTTCAACGAGCCCGGCAGCCCGGTCACCCTCGACCTCCCCGACGGTGCCACGGAGGCGGAGCTCGTCGACCCGGAGGGACTGCCCCTCGCCCGGGTGTCGTCCGACGGGACGCCGGAGCCGCTCACGCACGCGCAGTACGGCCCCTTCCGCCGCCTCCACCTGACGCCCACCCAGGTCCGCGAGCAGCACGCCGGCGCCACCTTCGTGCCGGTCGTGGACGCGCTCAGCGAGGCCGAACTGGAGGAGGTGCGCGGCCTCGGCCGGGTCGTCCTCGTCGCGCTGACCGGCACCGGCACCGCCGACCTCTCCCCCGTCGCGCTCGTGCGTGCGTCCCTCGCCGCGACCGACCTGCTCGACGACGCCCACGTGGTCGCCGTACCCCTTCCGTCCCACGGGGACGCCGACGTCGACCACGAGCTCGGCGCGCAGGTCGTGGCGACCTACGCCGCGGGTGACCCGGTCCACGCACTGACCGAGCACCCGGACGACGCCTACCCGGCCGGCATCGCGGAGATCGTCGAGGCCGACCGCCCGGAGCCGGAGGACCAGGGCCTCGTCCTGTTCTTCACCGGCCTGTCGGGCAGCGGCAAGTCGACCCTCGCCCGCGCGCTCATGGACCTGCTCCTCGAGCAGGGCGGTCGCTCGGTCACCAGCCTCGACGGCGACGTCGTACGCCGTCACCTGTCCGCCGGTCTGACCTTCTCCAAGGCGGACCGCGAGACCAACATCCGGCGCATCGGCTGGGTCGCCGCCGAGATCGCCCGGCACGGCGGCGTGGCGGTGTGCTCGCCGATCGCGCCCTTCGCCGAGACCCGCGCGCAGGTGCGGCAGATGGTCGAGGACGCCGGCGGCGCCTTCTTCCTCGTCCACGTGGCGACGCCGCTCGAGGAGTGCGAGCGCCGCGACCGCAAGGGGCTCTACGCCAAGGCCCGTGCCGGCGAGATCCCCGAGTTCACCGGGATCTCCTCGCCCTACGAGGAGCCGGAGGCCCCGGCCGTACGCGTCGACACGACCGGGCGCACCATCGAGGACGCGCTCGACGACGTGCTGGTCGCGCTCGACGAGGCCGGCCTCCTCCACCTGAGGAGCCTGCACCTGACCCGGGGAGCCGCAGGGGCATGACCGAACCGCTCTCGGTGCTCTTCCTCTGCACCGCCAACATCTGCCGCTCGCCCGCGATGGAGCTCATCGCGCGCGACCTGGCCGGCGACGCCGACGTCGTCTTCTCCAGCTCGGGCACCCACGCGCACACGGGTCACCGGATGAACCCCGTCCAGGTCGCGACGATCCCCCACCTCGACGCCTCCGGCTTCCGCAGCCGGCGGCTGAAGCCGGAGATGCTGCTGGGCGCGGACCTCGTGCTGACCGCGGAGTCAATCCACCGCCAGCACGTCCTCGACGACTACCCCCAGCTCCACCGCACGCTCTTCACGCTCGGCCAGTTCGAGGCGGCGATCGCGGAGATCCCCGAGCTGTCGGGTCGCGAGCTGGTGACCGCCGTCGGGCAGAAGCGCCAGCCGGCCCACCCCGAGCTCGACGTCGCCGACCCGTTCCGGCGTGGGGAGAAGGCGGCGGCCGCTGCCACCGCCACAATCACTGAGATGTTGCGCGTCGTCGTTCCCCGTCTGACCGGAGACAGCTGATGGACTGGATCACCGTCACGTTCTTCTCGATCCTCGCCGCCGGCTTCTTCGTCGGCATCGTGGTCGGGCTGACCGGCATGGGCGGCGGAGCCCTCATGACGCCGGCCCTGCTCTTCCTCGGTGTCGGCGAGGCGGCGACCGTGGTCACGGCCGACCTCACCGCGGCCGCGATCTACAAGACCGGCGGGGCGATCGTGCACAAGCGCGAGGGCTCGCCCAACATGCAGCTCGCGAAGTGGCTGATGATCGGGTCGATCCCGATGGCGCTCCTGGGCCCCCACCTGGTGGCCGCGTTCACCGACGACAGCGACCAGCTCAACTACGTGCTGATCATCTGCATCGGCTTCGCGCTCCTGCTGGCGGCAGCGACGTACGCCCTCCGCCTCTACGTCAACCTGCAGCGCGTCCGTTCCGGCACGCACGTCCACAACGACGACCCCACCGTCCGCATCGTCCCCACCCTCCTGGTGGGCATGCTCGGCGGCCTGCTCGTCGGCATCACCAGCGTCGGCTCCGGCTCGGTCATCATGATCGCCCTGCTGATGCTCTACCCCGGACTCTCGGCCGTCCGGCTCGTCGGCACCGACCTGGTGCAGGCGGTGCCACTGGTCATGGCCGCTGCGATCTCCAACATCTTCCTGCACGGCATCGACTGGACGATCCTGATCCCGCTCGTGATCGGATCGGTCCCAGGAACGATCCTGGGCTCGCTGCTCGCGCCGCGGGTGCCGCAGTCCTTCATCCGTCGCGGCATCGTCGTCGTGCTCACGATGAGCGGGGTGGCCCTGCTCGACAAGTCCGGCTGGCCGCCGCTGGGCGAGGACGAGACGCACCCCTTCCTCATCGCCGGCATCGGACTCGCGACGCTCGTCATCCTCCCGATCGTGTGGGGGTTCCTGCGCAAGCGCCAGGGCCTGCCGATGTTCGGGTCCCCGACCATCGCGCAGCTCGAGGACCCCGAGTACCGACCCGGCGTCGTCGGGATGAAACGGGTCGACGGCAGCTAGGCCGACCGCTGGGTCGGATGCAACAACTCGTGCACGAGCGCGGCAGGTGCACCGCGAGCGATCGAGACCTTTCGTGCAGCTCAGCACCCCGCCTCCTCCGCCTGCGCGAAAGTTCTCGCACGCATGCAGGCGCCCCTCCGCGCGCTTGCACGCAAGCTTGCAGGGTCGGACGCGGTCAGGCCGCGGGCTGCAACGCAGCCACCGCGCGCGCCAGCAGCTCCACGGCATGGTCGTGCGTCGACCCCGGGTCGAGAGCGAGCCGGATCGCCAGGCCGAGCACGACCGCGCGCAGGATCTCGGCGGCGACGGCCACCTCGTCGGGAACCTCGTCGTCGTACGCCGACGGGTCGAGATGCTGGACCAGCTGGCGGTGCTCGACGGCCCACGCCTGCAGCACCTCCTCCGCCACCGCGTCGCTGTGCGAGGCGAGTGCCAGGCAGGAGATCCACGCGCGCGTGTCCTGCAGGTCCTGCGCGGTCTCGGGGAGCCACCGCTGCCACCCCTCGGTCACATAGCCCGGCGGGAAGGTCCTCGCGCGGGCCTTGGCCAGCCGACCCGCGAGGAGGTCCTCCGTGCAGCCAGAGTCCCTCAACCGGCGGGAGATGGTCGCCTCGGAGACATGGCTGTGCCGGGCGATGTCACGCCGCGACGGAAGCCGCAGGCCGGACTCGTCGATGGCCCAGAACAACGCCTCCGCCATGTCGGCGATCCTGGTCGCGCGCGAGCCGAGGTGCAGCGGGATGCGGGGCTCCGGGTCGTACATGACGCCACTCCAGCAGGTCCGGTCCTGATCCGCGAACGCTCCTCCACAGGCTCACCCCAGGCCGAGCAGCTCCCGGCACTGGGCGGGCGACATCGGCGTGCGCTGGGCGATCCGGCCGAGGTCGACCGCTCGCTCGACCAGCTGGACGTTGGACTCGACCGGCACCCCGCGGCTGATGGTCAGCACGTCCTCCATCCCCACCCGCAGGTGGCCGCCCATCGAGAGCGAGGCCATCGCCACGGCGAGGGTCGAGCGACCGATGCCCGTGGCGGACCACGAGGTGACCTCAGGCGGGAGTGCGGCGACGCCCGCCACGAGGGACGGGGCGGTGCCGGGCATGCCGCCGGGGACCCCCGTCACGAAGTCGACGTGGACCTTGCCGCCGGCGGGGACGCCGTACTCGCGGATGAGTCGGCCGAGGGCGTGCACCTGACCGAGGTCGAAGAGCTCGAACTCCGGGGCGACGCCGCGCTCGAGGGCGAGCTGGTAGAGGTCCTTCACGAAGGGCCACGGGTTGAGGAAGACGTCGTCGCCGAAGTTCGTGGTGCCCATCGTCAGGCTGCACGAGTCGGGCTCGGCATCGAGCACCTTGAGCCGTTCGTCGAGCGGGTCGTGCACGGACCCACCGGTCGAGAGCTGGACCACGAGGGACGACGACTCGCGCACGGCCGCCACCCACTCGCGGAGCAGCGACTGGTCGAGGGTCGGCGCGTGCCCGCCGTCGCGGACGTGGATGTGGATCATCGCGGCTCCGGCCGCCTCGCACTCGGCCGCCGTGCGGGCGATCTCCTCCGGGGTGGTGGGGAGCTGCGGGCAGTCGGCCTTGGCGGTCTCGGCGCCGGTGGGCGCGACCGTGATCAGCAGGGAGTCAGACATTTTTTCCTCGGTGGTCGAGTAGCGAGCGCAGCGAGCGTATCGAGACCATGTCCCCATGCGTGCAGTCATCCAGCGGGTCCTCTCCGCCAGCGTCCGGGTCGACGGCGAGGTGGTCGGCGAGCTCGACGGTCCAAGCCTCCTCGTCTACCTGGGGGTCACCCACGACGACGGCGACACCGAGGTCGCGTGGACGGCACGGAAGATCTGGGACCTCCGCCTCCTGCGCGACGAGAGGAGCGCGAGCGACGTGGCCGCGCCGGTGCTGGTCGTCAGCCAGTTCACGCTGTACGGCGACGCGCGCAAGGGCCGGCGTCCGACCTGGCAGGCGGCCGCGCCCGGCCCGGTCAGCGAACCGCTCTACGACGCGGTCTGCGCCGAGCTCGAGCGACTCGGCGCGCACGTCGAGCGTGGTCGCTTCGGCGCAGACATGCGCGTCGAGAGCGTCAACGACGGGCCGATCACGCTCGTCCTCGACAGCCCGTGACCAGGCCTGCTCACCGCTGCCAGACCCGCACCCAGTCGACCGACATCGTCTGCGGGAGCTCCTCGGGCGTGATGCGCAGCGACTCGAAGTTGGAGACCAGGAGGCTGAGGATGAGGTACTCCTCGGTCTGCGAGACGCCTGCCGACGTCCGCAGGGTCTCGCGTCCGTCGATGCGGAAGACGTACTCCGTCGGGGTCCACTCGACCGAGAACACGTGGTAGCTGCCGGTCCAGTCCGAGCCGTACGCCGCCCCGTCCCCGATCCTCGCCTCCGCGACCTTCGTCTGGGTGCCACCGGCGTAGGACCAGACGCCGCTGCTCAGGCCGGACGACCCGGCGCCGAACCACTCGATGACGTCGATCTCGTTGCCGGAGTCCACGACGGGGGCCTGCAGCCAGAACCCTCCGTGCTGACCACGCGCCTCCTGGAACCTGATGCGCGCCGCTGCGACGCCGTACTTGTACTGGAAGCGGCCCTGCGTCCCGACGTGGCCGTTGAGGCGGTAGAAGGTCGACTGCTCGACGCCGAGGTTGTTGGTGAACGTGCACGGGTCGTCGCGGTCGGGGTCGTCGACGACGCCGAGCGACAGCACGCCGCCGCCGACCGTCGTCGCCCGCGCATCCGTCTTCGAGCAGCGCCGGCTCGGCACCTCGTAGCCCTGCACGCGGTGGTCCCAGGGCGCAGCGAGCGACGTCCCGGAGAACTCGTCCGACAGGATCGGCGTCCCCCAGGCGCTCGTGCGCACCTGGGCCGAGAAGACCTCCGGGAGGTCGGTCGTGCGTGGCGCTGCCAGGCGGTACGTCGCCGGGAGCCCGCGCCATGCGTACGGCGCCGTGAACAGCACCCGTCCCGCGGCGTCCTGGTCGGCGGTCGCGGCCGCGACCCACTTCCGGCCGTCGAGCACCTCGAGGGAGGCGCGCCGGCCCGGCACGACGGGCGAGAACGCCGCCGTGATCGTGGTCTGCGCAGCCGACGCGGGCTCCGGCGACGTCCCGGCCGCGGCCAGCTGCGGGAGGACGCGGACGGCGACCGACTGGGCCGCAGGCTTGGGCTTGGGCGCTGCGGACGAGGGCGATCCCGCGCTGCCAAGCACCAGGGCCAGCGCGGAAGACGCGCAGGCAACAAGCAACACGACGGGGCGACGCGACATGACGAATCCCTTGGTCCAGGGGTGAAGCTCTCACCCTAAGAGGGGGGACCGGTCCGCCGTCGCCGTTTCGGTCGATCTTCGAGGAACCTCGGGGGTGGTCAGCCCTGCTCGGCCCCGGTCTCCCAGACCCGCGCCCAGTCGACCTCCATCTGCTCCGGCAGCTCGCCGTTGAAGCGCGGCAGCTCGTAGTCGGAGGAGAGCAGGCTCAGGATCAGGAACTCCTGGCGCCCCGAGGTCTCGCCCTCGAGCCGTTGGGTGACCTGGCCGTCGATCCGGAAGACGTACTCGGTGGGCGTCCACTCGACGGAGAACACGTGGTACTGCTCGGCCCAGTCGTCGCCGTACTCCTCGACGTCGGGCAGCCAGCCGCCGACGGTCTGCTTCTTGCCGGCCTCGTCGAGGAAGTAGGTGAAGCTGGTGAGCCCGCCCTCGGGGTGGTCGTCGCCGAAGTACTCCATGATGTCGATCTCCGCACCGCCGACCTTCGGCCCGCCGGTCTGCTGCCCTCCGACCGCCTGCATCCAGAACGCCGCGTGCTGGCCGCGTGCCGACTGGGTGCGGATCCGTGCGGCGGCGTAGCCGTAGGTGAAGCTGTAGACGCCCTCCGTGCCGACGTGGCCGTTGAGCCTCTGCGGGAAGCGCTTGCGGCGCCCCGGGAGCTGGCATTCCCCGCCCTCGGGGTCCTCGAGCACGCTGAGCACGAGTACGCCGTCGGCGACCTCGGCCGCGCTCGCGTCGGCGCGCGAGCACGTGCGCACGCCGGTGAACCCCTGGTCGCGGGTGTGCCAGTTCGCGCCGGTGGCGTCGACGCTGTCCTCGTCGAAGTCGTCGCTGAAGGTCGGCTCGGGAGCGTCCTCGGTGGAGACCTCGGTGCCAATGGCGTCGTCGTCCTCGCCGGCCACGACGACGAGCTCGCCGGCGGTGTCGCTGGTCAGCGACACGTGACCGTCCTCGTCCGTCTCGGCGTCCGAGACCATTTCCCACTCGCCCCTATCGGCCTTGGCGAGGAGGGTGACGGTCGTGCCTTCATCCACGCCGTCGATCGTCGCGTCGACGACCCACAGGGCGTCGTCGGCGGACTCGACGTCCTCGCCGTTGGCCGCGAGCTGGGGCAGCACGCGTGCCTGGACGTCCTTGCTGGCGCGGTACGACGGTGCCTCCCCGTCGCTGCTCGGCGACGAGGAGCAGCCCGCAACGAGCGCTGCTGCAGTGACGACGGCCACGGCGAGTCGGGGGGTTCGGCTCATCCGGTGAGTCTCGCCGACGCCGCCGCGCGAGCGCGAATCGTCCACGGGGACGCCCGTCGCTACGATGATGGCTGCTGTCCCGAGAGAGGCCCTCCCTGCGTCATGACCAACACCCACGTCGACTACCAGCTGAGCCAGCTGGACCAGCTCGAGGCGGAGTCGATCCACATCTTCCGTGAGGTCGCCGCCGAGTTCGAGAAGCCGGTCCTGATGTTCTCCGGTGGCAAGGACTCCATCGTCATGCTCCGCCTCGCGGAGAAGGCGTTCTTCCCCGCCAAGCTGCCCTTCCCCTTGCTCCAGGTCGACACCGGCCTCGACTTCGACGAGGTGCTCACCACCCGTGACTCCTGGGTCGAGCGACTCGGCGCGCGGATGATCATCGCGACGATCGACGAGGCGATCGCGGCGGGCCACGTCGTCGACGACGGCAAGACCAGCCGCAACCGCATGCAGATCGGCACGCTGCTCGGATCCATCGAGGAGAACGGCTTCACCGCCGCCTTCGGTGGCGGCCGCCGCGACGAGGAGAAGGCCCGCGCCAAGGAGCGCGTCTACTCCCACCGCGACGACTTCGGGCAGTGGGACCCCAAGATGCAGCGCCCCGAGCTGTGGAGCCTCTACAACGGCCGAATCCACGCCGGTGAGCACATGCGGATCTTCCCGCTGTCCAACTGGACCGAGCTCGACATCTGGAGCTACATCCACCGCGAGCAGATCGAGATCCCGTCGATCTACTTCGCCCACCAGCGCGAGGTCATCGAGCGCGACGGCATGCTGCTCTCGGTCGGTCCGGAGATCCAGCCCAAGTCGGGTGAGACGCCGGTGACCAAGACGGTGAGGTTCCGCACCGTCGGCGACCGCACCCAGACCGGGTGCGTGGAGTCCGAGGCCTCCGACACCGCCTCCATCATCGAGGAGATCGCCGTGGCCCGGGTCACCGAGCGGGGCGCCACCCGTGGTGACGACCGGTTCTCCGAGGCCGCCATGGAAGACCGCAAGAAGGAGGGCTACTTCTGATGGCCAGCACCCCGGACGAGAAGACCACCGTCGGCGAGGAAGCCGCCGCCGTCACCGAGAACGCCGACCTGCTCCGGTTCGCGACCGCAGGGTCCGTGGACGACGGCAAGTCGACCCTCATCGGGCGCCTGCTGCTCGACTCCAAGTCGATCTTCGAGGACCAGCTCGAGGCGGTGGAGTCCACCAGCCAGTCCAAGGGCTACGACTACACCGACCTCGCCCTGCTGACCGACGGGCTGCGCTCCGAGCGCGAGCAGGGCATCACGATCGACGTGGCCTACCGCTACTTCGCGACGCCCAACCGCAAGTTCATCATCGCCGACACCCCCGGGCACATCCAGTACACCCGCAACATGGTGACCGGCGCCTCGACCGCCGACCTGGGCCTGGTCCTCGTCGACGCCCGCCAGGGCCTCACCGAGCAGTCCCGCCGCCACGCGGTGCTGTTGTCGCTGCTGCGTGTCCCGCACCTCGTGCTGGCGATCAACAAGATGGACCTCGTGGACTGGTCGGAGGAGATCTACGAGAAGATCCACCGCGAGTTCACGACCTTCGCGACGAAGCTCAACATCCCGGACCTCGAGGTCATCCCGATCTCGGCGCTCCAGGGCGACAACGTCGTCAACCGGTCCGAGAACACGCCGTGGTACTCCGGCCCGACGCTCATGCACCACCTCGAGCACGTCCACGTCGCGTCCGACCGCGACCTCGTGGACACGCGCTTCCCGGTGCAGTACGTCATCCGCCCCAAGTCCGACGCGTACCACGACTTCCGTGGCTACGCCGGTCAGGTCGCGGGCGGCGTGCTGAAGAAGGGCGACGAGGTCGTCGTGCTGCCCAGCGGCATGACCTCGACGATCTCCCGTGTCGAGCTCTTCGACAACGAGGTCTCCGAGGCGTTCCCGCCGATGTCGGTGACCGTCCACCTCGAGGACGACGTCGACGTCTCGCGCGGCGACATGATCGCCCGGCCGAAGAACGCCCCCAAGCCGAGCCAGGACATCGACGCGATGGTCTGCTGGATGACCAACGAGCCCCTGCGCCCGCGCCAGAAGCTCGCCATCAAGCACACGACCCGCACCGGTCGCGCGATGGTCAAGGACATCCAGTACCGCCTCGACGTCAACTCGCTGCACCGCGACCAGGAGGCCGGCGAGCTGGGCCTCAACGAGATCGGCCGGGTCCAGCTGCGCACCACGGTGCCGCTGCTCTGCGACCCGTACTCGAAGAACCGCACCACGGGGTCCTTCATCCTGATCGACGAGGCGACCGGTGTGACCGTCGGCGCCGGCATGATCAACAGCGCCAGCTGAGCGGAGATCCCTCGACGTTCGTCCTACGTTCGTCGAACCCCGCCGGCCCTCCGGACCGGCGGGGAAGGGCCTCCTAAGTTAATACTTGACTGAATTCGACGCTTCTTGGGCAAACGTGTCGCACAATGACCCACATGGACTCGCGACTTGCGGCTGTGTTGGCACAGACCGACCGTGTGGAGCTGGGTGGGCGGCTGCGTTCCGCGCGCCAGTCCCGCGGCCTCACGCAGGGTGAGGTGGCCGATGACGTGATGTCGGTGGCGTACCTCTCCCGCATCGAGTCCGGGCACCGCCAGCCCACGGCGCTCGCGCTGGAGGCGCTGGCCGTCCGGCTCGACGTCTCTGTCGAGTCCCTCCTCGGGGTCGCGGACCGCCGCGAGATCCACGAGATGCGCCTCGCCCTCGACTACGCCGAGCTCTCGCTCGAGTCGGGCCAGCCGGAGGACGCCGAGGCCCACCTGAGCAAGGCGCTGGACGCCCTCTCCAGCCAGGAGATGGAGGGCATGCGCGAGCGCGCCCGCCTGCTCCACGCGCGGGCGCTGGAGGCCACCAACCGCGAGGACGACGCCGTCCTGGAGCTCGAGTCGCTCCTCGAGGACGCGACCACCAACGGGATGACGCGCATCAAGGCCGGTATCGCCCTGAGCCGCATCTTCCGCGAGACCGGCGACCTCGGCCGCGCCATCGAGTGCGGCGAGCGTGTCATGACTCAGATCGAGGATGCCGGGCTCGGCGCCAGTGACGAGGCCGTGCAGCTCGCGGTCACGGTGGCGGCCGCCCACTTCGAGCGCGGCGACACCGCGCACGCCGTGCGGCTGTGCCGCAAAGCGATCGCGCGGGCCGAGTCGCTCGGCTCGCCAAAGGCACGCGCGTCGGCCTACTGGAACGCCAGCGCGATGCAGGCCAGACGCGGCGACGTCGCCGCGGCCGTGCCGTTGGCCGAACGAGCACTCGCACTCATGGGCGAGGGCCAGGACTCGCGCAACCTCGCACGGTTGCGCGGCGAGGTGGGTCGACTCCATCTCGAGCTCGACCCGCCCGATCTGTCCGGTGCCCGCGACAACCTCGAGCAGGCCGTTGCTGACATGCGCTGGAGCAGTGCCACCCCGGTCGACATCGCGTGGACACTGCTGGGGCTGGCCCGAGTGGCCTTCCTGGCCGGCGACCTCACGGAAAGCCGCGACCTGATCGAGCAGATTCAGGAATCGGCTGGTGGTCACGCCCTGCTTGAGGCCGAAGCGCTGACGATCGCGGGGAGGACCCACGCGGCCGAGGGTGCGACAGACCTCGCCTCGTCGTCGTACCAGCGGGCAGTGCTCGTCCTGTCGGCGATCGGTGCCGACCAGAGCGCTGCCCAGCTGTGGTTCGACCTCGCCGACCTCCTCCACGGAGTGGGCCTGCACGAAGCCGCGTTGGACGCCTACCGCCGGGCGGCGGTGTCGTCCGGACTGCGGGCGCGCGTCTCCACGACGACGTACGCCCGCAGCTGAGACCAGGAGCCGTCAGGCTCGACTCAGAGACCGGTCAGCAGCACCAGATGGTGCGCGCGGTCTGCTTGGCGGGGGCAGCCTCGGCGGGAACGGTCATGCCGGCGACGCCGACGATCGCGATGAGGGCAACGACGAGGCGGGGGGCCTTGGTCTTCATGTGTGTCTCCAGGGTTTGTTGTGCTGTGTGGGGTTGGTGATCAGCGTCCCGAGAGAAAGCTGTCGAAAGAAATAGTCCCAAAACCTGTGCAGAGTGTGTCGTGCTTTGGCAAACTTAGGCAAGAGCCGTTGGCAAATGCTCCTGATGGCAGATGTTGGCGACAGCCTCGCGAGATGGCCCCCACCTCGCGAGACACGCACCGGACCCCACCCGGTACGCGCCCGGACCCCCCGCACACGTGCGGGGGGTCCTCGCGTGTGCGCCCGGGTGGACGTCCACGCGCATGCTCGCGTGGTCTGGACCAGTTGCCACGATCGCGGGCAGGCAGCGGCCGGCGTCAGTCGTAGGCACATCACTCCGACCTGGCATGACAACTCCTCCTCACGATTCGTGGAGACGTGACAGTAGGGGCAGGAAGACACCAGTGGTGCGCCGTGGGTGATACCTACGGGCAAACTGGGCAAATCGGGCCCACCGGACTGGACCGGACGCCCGTCAGCGAGGCAGCGCCACCCGCACGGTGGTGCCCTGACCGGCCACGCTGGTCACCGACACGTCTCCCCCGTGGGCCTCGACGATCGTGCGGACGATGGAGAGGCCAAGACCGGCTCCCCCGACCTGGCGCCGACGAGCGTTCGCGCCACGGAAGAAGCGGTCGAACACCTCCCCTACCTCATCGGCGTCGATGCCCTCGCCGTCGTCGGCGACCGTGACCACGACCTCGGCGCCGGACTCCTCCAGGGTCACGTGGACGTGGCCGTCCGGCCGGCCGTAGAGGATCGCGTTGCCGAGGAGATTGTCGAGGGCCTGGCGCACGCGGATCCCGTCGGCGGTCATCTCCAGGTTTGCCGGGTGGTCGCGGGTGAGCCGGACACCGGCTCCCTCGGCGTCGACTGCCGCGGCCTGGACGGCTTCCAGGACCACGGTGACCAGGTCGACGCGGTAGGGAGCGACCACGGGCGACCCGGAGGAGGCCCTGGTCGACAGGATCAGGTCGGCGAGCAGATGTGAGAGCCGCAGCATGTTGCGCCGGATCGCGGTCACCTGCTGGCGCGCGTCGGGCACCGGCGCCACCGACTCGTCGAGGAGCTCGAGGTAGGCCAGGGCTGCCGTCAGCGGCGTACGCAGCTCGTGGGAGACCGTGGACACGAACTCGTCCTTGACCTTGACGGCGCGGATCAGCTCGGTCACGTCGTTGTAGGCGAGCACCGCTCCCGTGAGGGCCCCGCCACGGTCGCGCACGGTCCTCGCAGAGACCGACAGCGCCCGACGGCTCGTCGGCTCCTCGCCGATCCAGATGAGCATGTCGTCGAACTCCTCGCCCTCCCCCTCGGTGGCGCGCGCGCACGGGAACTGGTCGAACGACAGCGCGTCCTGCTGCTCGGCGTCGTACACGAAACCGCTCTGACCGGCGCGACCGCCGTGGCCGGCGGGGAAGGCGATGTCGAGGAGCTCCTGCTGCCTCCGGTTCCACGCGCTGTAGGTCCCGTCGGCGTCGACCAGCAGGAGACCCACCGAGACGCTGTCGAGGATCGCCTGGCCCTTGCTCAGCAGGTCGTGCGTGGTCTCCTCGGCGGCGTCGAGGCGTTCGGCGAACGCGTGCACCTCGGTCCGGTCGATGATCTGCATGATGAACTGGAGGGGCTCGCCGTCGGTGCCCCGCAGCAGGAGCGCCGAGAGCTCACCCTGCAGGAGGCTGCCGTCGCGGCGGAAGCAGCGCTTGGGCACGCGGTAGGACGTCGTCGAACCGGCCATCGCCTGTCGCATGAGCTCGAGGTCGGTCGCGAGGTCGTCGGGGTGGGTGAGGTCGGCCACCGTGTGGTGCGCGAGCTCGTCGAGGTCGTAGCCGAGCATCTCCCCGAGCGCGGCGTTGGCCGTGAGGATCTCCCCGCCCGTCGAGACGAGCGCCATCCCCACCGGCGAGTGCTCCATGGTCAGACGCCAGAGCTCCTCGGTGTCCAGGACACCGGTGTGAGCGTCCACGAGGACCCTCCTTCCCCGACCCGGGACCTCCACGGTACGAGCGCTTCGAGTCTGCCACCGCAATTGCGCCAAGACCACGAGGAAAATGCGAGAACCGCCCCGTACGCCGAGCGTGCGGGGCGGTTCGAGCCGGTCAGGCGGAGACGAGCACCTGCACCTCGGCCACCGAGCCGGTGGCGGCGGTGACCTTGGTGTCCACCGGCTCGGCCTTGGGGGCCAGCGTCCGCAGCGTCCACTCGCCGTCCCCGGCGAAGAACCGGAAGTGGCCGGTGGCCGAGGTGGGGACCTCAGCAGTGAACTCGCCCGTGCGGTCGAGCAGTCGCACGTAGGCGTTGCCGACGGGCTCGCTGCCGCGCAGGACCTGGCCCTGGATCACGGCCTCCTTGGCGACGTTGACGCCGTCGAGCGACAGGCCGCCCTCGGTCGCGCCGCACATCAGGCGTCACCCGGCTCGTCGCCGAGGGCGACCGGGACGCCGACCAGCGAGCCGTACTCGGTCCACGAGCCGTCGTAGTTCTTCACGTTCTTCTTGCCGAGGAGCTCCTGCAGGACGAACCAGGTCAGCGACGAGCGCTCACCGATGCGGCACAGCGCGATGGTGTCCTTGGACTCGTCGAAGCCCACCTCGTCGTAGAGCGCCTTGAGGTCGGCCTCGGACTTGAAGGTGCCGTCGTCGTTGGCGTTCTTGCTCCACGGCACGTTGACCGACGTCGGGACGTGGCCGGCGCGCTGCGCCTGCTCCTGCGGGAGGTGCGCCGGGGCGAGCAGCCGGCCGGCGTACTCGTCGGGGCTCCGCACGTCGACCAGGTTCTGCGAGCCGATCGCAGCGACGACCTCGTCGCGGAACGCGCGGATCGAGGTGTCCTGCTCCGAGGCGGTGTACGTCGTCGCGGCGCGCGTGGGCACCTCGTCGGTCAGCTCGCGGGAGTCGAGCTCCCACTTCTTGCGGCCGCCGTCGAGGAGCTTGACGTCCTGGTGGCCGTAGAGCTTGAAGTACCAGTAGGCGTAGGCGGCGAACCAGTTGTTGTTGCCGCCGTAGAGGACGACCGTGTCGTCGTTGCTCACGCCGCGGCTGGAGAGCAGCGCCTCGAACTGGGCCTTGTTGACGAAGTCGCGGCGGACCTGGTCCTGGAGGTCGGTGGTCCAGTCGAGCTTGATGGCGCCACGGATGTGGCCCTTGTCGTAGGCGGAGGTGTCCTCGTCGACCTCGATGAGGACGACGCCGTCGGTGTCGAGGTTGTCCTCGGCCCACTGGGCGGTGACGAGCGAGTTCTCGCGGCTCATGGTGGGTGTGCTCCTAATTTCTCGTTGGTCGAGGAAGGACGAAGTCCTGTCTCGAGACCGGGGCGATCGATCTGGTCAGGCGGTGGCGATGAAACGGCGGATGAGCAGGTAGACCTCGCATCCCAGGCAGAAGGCGAAGACGGCGTTGAGCAGGGCCGCGACGAGCGCGGCTCCCACGGCGACCTGGGCCACGAGCGTGGCGCCGGCCAGGAACGCGACCAGGCCGACGAGAGCGAAGGCCAGGCCGACCGCCTGCGCGAAGCGCGGCGGCTCGGGCGCCTCCAGCTCGGCGGGCGGTGCCAGCCGGGGCCGGACGAGCGTGCGGAACAGCCACGCGTACGGCGTGGCCTGCACGCCGCGCAGCGCGCCGGTCGCGAACAGGACGGCCTGCACGGCGAGCAGGACGGTCGCGGCAGGCTGCGGCAGGAGCAGGACGGCGACGAGCACCGCCGCCGTGATGCCGGCAGCCAGCTGGGGACCGCGCGGGTCGATGCCGCGGGCGACAGTCAGGCTGTCGACGGTGGGCGAAGCAGTGGTGGTCATGTCTCTCCTGGATGGTCGGCGCGGCGCAGAGGCCGGACGCACCGGGCACGTGCCGGGTGCGGGGTCCCACCGTGGAGCATAGTCCAGTAACTACATAGACTTTATGGCTCAGTTGAGGGGCAGGACCATCACGACATTCGACACAGCGCCGAGCGCACGCGGCAGTGATCCACTGCGCGGCGCTTGGTGAGCATGGTCGAGGACATGGCGACGACAGTAGGCGACACGGGCTCGCGTTCCCGCGGCTGTCTCGCCATGTGGTCACAACATCCGTATCGTGAGATCATGCCTGCGCCAGCGCGCTCAGGACCTGGTCGCGGGTCGGCGCGCCGGTCGCCCGGGTGATCTCGAGGCCGGCCGCGTCCAGCACCACGGTGGTGGGTGTTCGCAGGATGCCGAGGGCACGGGTCGCGTCGAGGTGGTGCTCGGCATCGACCTCGACGTGGGCCACACCCTCGACGAGTCCCGCGACGTCGGCGAGGACCCGGCGGGTGGCGCGGCAGGGAGCGCAGAACGCGCTGGAGAACTGGAGCAGCGTGGCCCGCTCGCCCAAGGTCTCCCCCACGGCTTCCACCACCTCTGCTGCCGGTCTCGCGACAGGACTTCGTCCCTCCTCGAGCAGCAGAGGGTTCGAGCGGCGTACGACGTGGGTGCCGCGGAAGCGACCGTCGGTGCCGAGCCGCCAGAGGCCGAACGCGAGCGCGAGCACGACAGCGCCGACGGCGATCCAGGCTCCGGAGGTCATGCCCGTCCCAACGCCGACGGCCCCCGCGGGTGTTCCCGCAGGGGCCGTCGTGTGTCGCTGGTGATCAGCGCTTGAGCTTGACCTTCTTCTGGATGTCGCCAGAGCCGACCTTGCCCTTGCCCTTCACGGAGAAGACGAGCTTGTGCTTCCCCTTGCCGAGGGACTTCTTGAACCGGACGACGCCGGCGCCCTTCGTGATCTTGCCCTTGCCCAGCTTCTTCAGCTTGTCGTCGCCGTTCTTCTTGACGCCGACGATCTCGAAGACGGTGATCGTGGCCTTGACCTTCTTGGCCTTCAGGGGCTTGACCTTGAGGGTGATCGCCGCCGACCTGCCGGTGATCCTGGCCTTGACCTTGGGCTTGAAGCCCACCTTGGCGGTGGTCTTCGTGATGGCCTGGCCCTGCGCGAAGCCGGCGTCGTTGGTGACGCGGCCGGTGAGCTTCTTGCCCAGCAGCGACTTCGTCACCTTGAGCGTCGGCGTGGTGGCGACGACCGTGGTGCCGACCAGCCACTCGTAGGAGATGCGCGAGTTGGCCTGGGTGTTCCAGCGACCGGCGTCGATGCCGACGGTCTTGCCCACCCACGCGTTGCCCGTGACCTCGGGCCGCTCGACCGCCGTGATCTCCTTGCTCAGCGAGGCCGAGATCCCGGTGGTCATCTGGCCCGGCTTGACCGTGATGGTGGTGGCGTCCTCGGGGAGGGCGTTCTTCCACCACTCCGGGACGTGGTTGGTGCCACCGAACCGGACTGTGTAGTCACCGGCCCACAGCGTGCGGTCGTCGTAGGTGCCGTCGGTCTCCGTGGCGGTGCTCCCGGCGTCCTGAAGGTCGCTGTTGCGGAAGGACACGAAGCCCGACTCGGGAAGGCCGCCTCCGTCGCTGGTGACCGAGCCGCTCACGCCGCCCGCGACGGGCAGGGTGAAGTCGAGGGTCCGCGGGGCCGCGGTCACGACCGCAGCAGTCTGGTAGTCGAGCTTGTTGCCCGACCACGTCGGGCGACGGAGGAAGTCACCCTCCTCGCGCGGCCCGCTGCTCTCGTCGCCGTCACTGACCTCCACCTTGAACTCCGTCTCGCCGCCGATGCGGTCGAGCTCGGTGAGGACGTACTGGCCGGCGCGGTTGCTGTAGGTCGTCGCGACGACCTTCCTCGCGTCCGGGTCGGCAGGGGTGTCGTAGACCTCGACGAGGTAGCCGACCCCGATGGTGCCGAGCTCGTCGCGGACGGTGCCGCTGAGGTCGACGCCGTTGGGCGGAGCGGTCGTGACGGGCGCGAGGGCCGCGTCGATGCCGCCCACGGCCTGGCCGACGCCGACGGTGACCCTGGTGGCCCCGGCGAAGTTCGTGATCGGCACGTTGTTGTAGTACTCGCTGACGTACTCGCCGATGGGGTCGCTGAACGACACGACCTGGTCGCCGGTGTCGACACCCTCGATGAGGTAGATGCCGCTGGCGTCGGTCCAGTCGCAGCGGCCGCCGGCGCACGCCCGAGCCCGGTGGAGCGGGACGCCCGCGTCGCTGGTGATCCGGCCCGTGATGGAGCCGCCGGGTGCCAGGGTCACCACGCCGACGCTGGTGCCGGCGGCCGTCGGGACGACGGGCTCGGCGGCCGGCAGCGTGGCCTTGTCGTTGTAGTACTCGGTGGCGAGCGACCCGCCGTTGGCGTAGCCGCTGAAGCGCAGCTTCACCGCGTTGACCGAGGTGATGCGGAAGCCGCCGTCGGCGTCGGTCGTGAAGCTGTCGAGCTCGTCGCCGGTCGAGGCGTCGTACGCCTGGACGAACGCTCCGTCGACGGGCTTGCCGAGCGTGTCCTGGACGACGCCGGTCACGTGGGGCAGGCGGTCAACGGTCCAGGCGGGGAGCGTCTGGGCGACGCCGGCGACGGTGACGACGTCGGCCGTGGCCTGGTCCGCCTTGTCGCGGTACCACTCGCCGGTGAAGTCGAAGCCCGAGAACTCCAGCTTGTAGGCGCCGTCATTGAGCGGGAGGTCGAAGGCTCCGTTGCTGAAGGAGTCGACCGCGACGGTGAGGCCCGATCCGTCGACCGCGCGGACCGATCCCTCTACGTAGTTGCCGTTGGCGTCAACGACGCTGCCGCTGACCATGACGGCCGCGTTGGCTGGCACGGCCGCGACCGTGCTCAGTGCTGCCGCGGCCAGCGCTCCCGCTGCCACGACCGATGTGAGGCGCGAGCGCGCCCCTGACCCAGATTGCATCCTGGTTCCCCCTTGAAGTTCGAGATCACTGCATGGAGCCGCGCGAACCCGCTCGCCGACGCACTGCGTCACCGAACCGGCACGTCCCCCGTGCGGAGCCATGGGACTCCGAACGGGTGCATCATGTCCCACTCCAGCCACTCCCCAAACATGGGGCCGGAAAGATTTCCGATCAGCCCCCGGCGAAGGGCGGCAACAGCTCGACGACCGAGCCGGGGGCGACGGCCACCGTCGCCGGGTCCTGGGAGCGCACCGGCCGGTCGCCGACGAGGACCGAGCACACCGCGACGGTGCGCGCCATCCGGTCGTCGGGATGCCGCTCGAGCACGCGGGCGACGAGGTCGGCCAGGGTCACGTCTCCGTCGACCTCGAAGGAGTCCTCGGCCGTTCCTGCAGCGGCTCGGGCGCCCGCCCAGTAGCGCACAGTCACCGTCTCACGACTCTGATCACGCCCGTCCACACCTGCCATGCGGGATATCCTTCCTCATCGCCCGGCGCCGGAGGAGGTCCAGCCATGAGTGCACTCCTGCTGCTCACTGGCGCGCTCCAACCCTCGGCCGAGGTGCTCCCCGGGCTGGCCCTCCTCTCGCACAGCGTGAAGATCCTGCCTGCCCAGGGCAGTGCCCTGCTCGACGCTCCTCCGGCCGACCTCGTCCTCGTCGACGGTCGCCAGGACCTCGCCGCGGCCCGTGACCTCTGCCGGCTGATCCGCACGACGGGCGCCGATGCTCCCGTGCTCCTCGTCGTCACCGAGGGTGGCCTGGCGGTCGTCGCACACGACTGGGGCATGGACGACGTGGTGCTGCACACCTGCGGTCCGGCCGAGCTCGAGGCCAGGATCCGGCTCGCGATCGGCCGCGCCGGCGCCGACGCCCCGGACGACCCGTCGGCCCACGTGATCCACCGGGGCGAGGTCGTCGTCGACGACGCGACCTACACCGCGCGCATCGGCGGCCGCCCGCTCGACCTCACCTACAAGGAGTTCGAGCTCCTCAAGTACCTCGCCCAGCACCCCGGCCGCGTCTTCAGCCGCGAGCAGCTGCTGCAGGAGGTGTGGGGCTACGACTACTTCGGCGGCACCCGCACCGTCGACGTGCACGTGCGCCGCCTGCGCGCCAAGCTCGGCACCGAGCACGAGCACCACATCGGCACGGTCCGCAACGTCGGCTACCGCTTCGTCGTGCCGACGCGCGAGCCCTCGTCGGAGCCGTCGGAGACGTCGACAAGCCGCTCCACCTCCTAGCCCCACCACTGCGGGGACGATCGTCCTGACATTTCGCGGACGACCTTCCCCACTGGTTCGTCCACAGATCTCTAGGCGCCCGAGTGGGAGGCCCACCGCGCGGGCAGACGCTCGTCGTGCGACTCGATCCCGTGGCCGACCTCCTCTCCCAGCAGGACGGCGTCGTCTCCCGCCGCCAGCTCCTGGACGCCGAGCTGACGCAGGCCCAGGTCGACACGCTCCTGCGACGGCGGGACCTCGTCGTCGTGCACCCCGGCACCTACCTCAGCCACACCGGGACGCCGACGTGGTCCCAGCGGTGCTGGGCGGCAGTGCTGTACGCCGGTCGCTCGGCGCTGCACCTGGGGTCCGCACTGCACCAGCCCGGCCGCGGGGCCGACCCGAGCGGCCCGATCCACCTGGCCGTGGACTGGACCCGACGCGTGGCCCCGCAGCCGGGCGTCCACCTCCACCGGGTTCGCGACCTCGACGACCTGGTCCGGTGGAACCTGTCACCGCCCCGGGTCCGGCTCGAGGTGGCCGCGGTGGAGACGGCGCACCGGGCACCGGACGACCTCGCAGCGATCTCGGCCCTGGCGGCGGTCGTCGGCGCGCGGCGCACGGTCCCGCGTCGCCTCGAGCTCGAGATGGAGCGGCGTGGCCGGCTGCGGCGCCGGGGCCTGCTGACCGACCTGCTCGCCGACCTCGACCGCGGCACGCACAGCGTGCTGGAGCACGGCTACCTCGTCCGCGTGCTCCGGCCGCACGGCTTGCCCCAGCCCACGTCGCAGCAGGAGGTGGTGAGCACAGCCGTCGGGACGGAGTACCGGGACGCCACGCACGCCGACCTGGAGCTGGTCGTCGAGCTCGACGGGCAGCTGCACGACGGCTCCGAGGCCCGCGACGACGACGCGGACCGCGACCTCGATGACCTGGCGAGGGGCCGGGTCACGCCGCGGCTGCGCTACCGGCAGGTCTTCGGCACCCCGTGTCGTACGGCATCGAGGCTCGCCGTCCTCTTCGCCGCGCGCGGCTGGGGAGGCACGCCCCGCTCGTGCCGCGAGCCGGGGTGCGACGTGGGAGGTTCGTCGCGACATGTCGCCGACGACCTTCCCCACTGAGGGGATCACCCCGGCTGGCTAGGGTCGGCGCATGGACGACGCCGCCGAGGTCACTCGCATCGCCGACGCTGCCGAGGCCGTCGACGGCGCCTCTCCTCTCGACGAGGCGGCCCGCATCGCGCTCGCGGACGGCGCGGCCACTGTCATCGTGGAGCGCGGTGGCTTCGCGCTGCTGCACGACGGCGACCTCAGCCTGGCGGTGCAGCCGGACTCCCGGGGGCGCGGCGTGGGCACCGCGTTGCTGGAGGGCGTGGCGTCGTACGACGGTGAGCTGGTGGCCTGGTCGCACGGCGACCACCCGGCCGCGGCGCGGCTCGCGACGACGTACGGCTGGGAACGGGTCCGCGACCTGTGGGTGATGCGGCGTCCCACCTCGCTGCCGCTGTCGCCGCTCGAGCTCCCCGACGGGCTGACGATCCGCTCCTACGACGACTCCGACGCGGACGCGATCGTGGCGGTCAACGCCGCCGCCTTCGCGAGCCACCCCGAGCAGGGCGCGATGGACCGCGGCAACCTCGCCCGCCGGATGGCCGAGCCGTGGTTCGACCCGGCGGGGCTGCTCGTCGCGGAGGACGGCTCGGGCGTGCTCGGCTTCCACTGGACCAAGCAGCACGACGAGCGGCTCGGCGAGGTGTACGTCGTCGGCGTCTCGCCGCAGGCCCAGGGCCGCGGTCTCGGCAAGCTGCTCACCCTGGCCGGGCTGCACCACCTCGCCGGCCTCGGCGTCGAGGAGGTCCTGCTCTACGTCGAGTCCGACAACGGGCCCGCCGTGGCCGTCTACTCACGGCTGGGGTTCGCGCACGCGGACGCGGACACCCACGTCCAGTACCGCCGGGGTGCCTAGGGCGTCAGCGGAGCGGTCGGACGTGGAGGCCGACCTCGGGGTCGACGATGACCTCCTGCGCCGCGGGCATGTCGTCCACGGTGAGCGCCGCGTCGACCGGCACGTTGCGCTTGACCAGCGCGAGCGCGATCGGGCCGAGCTCGTGGTGGCGGGCGCTCGAGCCGACGAAGCCGACGTCGCGGCCCTCGTAGGACACGGGCGAGCCGACGGGCGGCAGGCGGTTCTCGGAGCCGTCGAGGTGCAGCAGCACCAGCCGGCGGGGAGGGCGACCGAGGGTGTGGACCCGGGCCACCGTCTCCTGCCCCCGGTAGCAGCCCTTGTCGAGGTGCACCGCCGGGCCGATCCAGCCGACCTCGTTGGGGATGGTGCGGTGGTCGGTGTCGAGGCCGAAGCGGGCCTCACCGCGCTCGATCCGGAGCGCCTCGAAGGCCCAGAGGCCGGCGGCCGGGCCGGCGGCCTCGGCGTAGGCCGCGAGCTTGTCGCGGGGCACGAGGTCGTAGCGGCCTGCCCCCCGTGACTGAGCGTCACCCGGGCGCCACATCACGGCGAGGTCGTCGACCAGGGCGACCTCGACGCGGGTCATGAACTTCATCCGCTCGAGCCACTCGACGAGGGCGGGGCCGGCACCGGGCTCGGTGTGCGCGGTGAACGCCTCACCGTCGTCGACGCCGGTGAACGCGTGCTCGACGTGGCCCTGCGGGCTCAGCACGAGCGCCTGCGTCCAGGCGCCGGGTGCGAGACCGTCGAAGTACTGGGTCGTGAGGTTGTGCAGCCAGCTGAGTCGCTCGGGGCCGGAGACCCGCAGCACGTCGCGGTGCGAGAGGTCCACGAACCCGTCGCCCTGCGCCAGCGCGCGCTGCTCGGTGTTGAACGAGCCGTAGTGCGCGGCGACCAGGGCGTCGATGCCGTCGCCGGCGACGGCCCCGGGCAGGGCGAGGAGGGGGCTGGACATGACTCGAGTCTACGAGGCGCCCACGCCGGGCCCCAGCGGCGACGACGGCTCGAGCGCGGGGGGCGGGTCGTCGTCGACCCCTTCGGTGACGAGGTCCTCGGTCGTACGACCTCGCAGCTCGTCGCGCAGCCAGAAGGCGACGTGCGCCGCACCCGCCAGCGTCGCGACCCCGATGACGAGGAATATCCAGCGCCAGTCGATCAGCGTCACCAGCAGCGCGCCGAAGGCGAGCGACACCGCGCTAGGCACCGTCATCACGACCTCGGCGGCCGTCGAGACGCGGCCCATCAGCCGCTGGGGCGTGCGGCGCTGGAGGATCGTCATGTAGGCCACGACCAGCAGCGGGAGCGAGGCCCCGAAGAGCACCACGCTGACGAGCACCCCGGCCATGGCCGGCGACGCGGCGATGCCGAGCGCGCTCACCCCGAGGAGCACCAGCCCGAGCGTGCTGGTCGCAACCTCGCCGAGACGGCGTACGCACCGGGCGGAGAGCACACCGCCGGCGACCGCCCCGATGCCCTGCACCGAGACGATCACGCTGACGTAGGTCGCGGGCTTGTCGAAGTGGTCGGTGAGGGCGAAGATCGCGGACTCGGTGAAGCCGAGGACGAGCATCGAGAGGCCGAAGCCGATCAGCAGGTTGCCGAGCACCCGGTCGTGCACGAGGTGTCGCAGTCCCTCGGTGAGCTGGCTCCAGTAGGCCGCCTCCTCGTGCTCCGGCTCCTCCTCCTCGACCCGGATCGTGGAGATGACGGCGGCCGCGACGACGAACGATGCGATGTCGACGAGCGCGACGACCCAGCCGCCCAGCCAGGCGAACAGGGCGGCACCCAGCAGCGGGCCGAAGAGGCGGTAGGACTCCTTGATCGTCTGGATGCTCGAGTTGGCGTCGACGAGCAGGTCGTCGGGCATCAGCTCCTTGAGCAGCCCGTTGATGCCGGCGGGCAGGACCACGAAGCTGATGCCGTAGACCCCGGCCACGGTCCAGATGATCCAGACGTCACCGGCGTCGCGGACCAGCAGCAGCGGCATCACGGCCACCGCGGACAGCAGGTTGCCCCACACGAGCATCGGCTTGCGCTTGATGCGGTCGATCCACACGCCCACCAGCGGCGCGAAGATCGCCGGGATGCACATGAAGAAGAAGGTGAAGCCCGCCATCGCGCTCGAGCCGGTCAGCGTCTTCACCCAGATGCTCAGGACGAGCAGCATGATCGAGTCGCCGAGTATCGACGTGGACAGTCCGGCGAAGAGTCGGCTGAAGCCCGGCTGGGCGAACGCCGCCTTCACCGGGTCACCTCGACAGCGGCGCCCCACGCGACGATCTCGCAGAGGCGGGCACCCTCGGGTCGTTCGCCGGTGGCGAGGCGCTCCGCATAGGTGCCGGCCACCTCCTGCAACCGGGTGGTCAGGTCGGCGAGCTCCTCGGCGGTGAGCCAGGCGACGTTCTGCGACATGCCGGCGCTTTCGCGCCACGTCGCGCTCTCCTCGCGCTCGCTGGCGTCGAGGAACCGGTCGACCCACCGCTCCATCAGCATCCGGCTCAGCGCCTGGCCGGCGCGCAGTTCATCGGGGGTGACGTCGTCGTCCTCGGCCCAGGACATGCCGATGTGCCGCATCTGCCACGGACGCTGCCGCCCGGCCCCGCCGGCCGCCTCCTCGATGAAGTCGTGCTCGGCGAGCTTGCGCAGGTGCCACGAGCAGTTCGCCGGCGACTCGTCGAGGCGGTCGGCGAGCTGGGTGGCCGTCATCGCGCCCTCGACCGACAGCAGCTCGATGATGGCCATGCGCACCGGGTGCGCGACGGCTTGCAGGGCACGGGGGTCACGCAGGCGACGGGGGGGACTCACCCGTCGAAAGTACTCTTTCGAAAGAAGTGTTGCAACAGTCTGTTCAGCCGCACCGTGAAGGCAGTTGGCGCCAGCGTCGGGTCGCGCTGAGCGTGCAACGCGTTCGCTCGGGCTCGAACTGCCTGCATGGTGCGCGACCTCGGGCGTGAGTCTCTCGGAGACTCAGGTGCCAGCGGAGCCGCAGTCGGCGCACTCACCGAAGATCGCGAGGTGGCCGACGTCGACGACGAACCCGTCGGCCGCGAGGGCATCGACCACGGGCTGCACGACAGCGGGGTCGTACGACCGCACCTTCTGGCAGCGGCGGCAGACCACGTGGACGTGCTCGTGCTCGAGGGCGGAGTGATAGGTCGGCGCCCGGTCGCTGAGGTGCGTGTGGCGCACCAGCCCGAGCTCCTCGAGCACCTCGAGCGTGCGGTAGACGGTCGAGGCGTTGACCGAGCTGACCTGGCTGCGCACGTGGGCGAGCACCTCGTCAGGCGTCGCGTGGCGCAGCTCCACGACCGCCCGCAGGATGAGCTGGCGCTGCGGGGTGAGCCGCAGGCCCTGCTCCCTCAGCCGGGTCGCGAGGTCGTCGTTCATGCCCTCTGCAGCCGTCCCCAGGTGTGCGGCTGGAGCTCCTGGCCGACAGCCGCCATGTCGTAGGCGTAGAGGAGGTCTCCCTCGACGTTGCCGTACATCCGCGACCCCGCGGTGACCTCCTTGGCGGTCTCGGTGAAGGAGACGCCGGCGGTGTGCATCTCGACCTTTCCGGCATCGGCCGCGCCGTACCAGATCTCCGAGAAGCCGATGTTGTGCGACAGCAGGAACTCGACCTTGCCGGGCTCGGGGCAGCGCAGGAAGCCCGTCTCCATCGCGGCGTCGCGGACGAACTCGCCGTCCTCGTCGACGATCCACGCGCGCGACATGTAGTGGAAGAACGGCCGGCCGTCGTGGGTGAAGATCAGCTCCTGGCCGAACTGGAAGGACTCGATCGTCGGGTACGCGCCGTGGCCGTTGCCGCGCCACGTGCCGAGGAGCCAGGCGACGGGGCCGCAGTTGGGGTGCAGGTTGTCCGGCAGCTCGAAAGGCATGGCAGCACTCTAGTGTTCGACCATGGCTCGCTCACTGGTCGTCAAGGTCACCTGCGGCGCCGAGGAGGCGGAGCGCCTCAACCAGGGATTCACCGTCGCCGCCGCGGCTGCCGCGGCGGGCGCGGAGGTCTCGCTGTGGCTGACCGGCGAGGCCGCCTGGTTCGGCGTCCCGGGGCGGGCCGAGGACTTCACCCTCGACCTCGCGACCCCGCTCGACCAGCTGCTGTCGGTCGTGCTCGACAGCGGGTCGGTGACGGTCTGCTCGCAGTGCGCCGCCCGGCGCGGGATCGTCGAGGCAGACCTGCGCGAGGGCGTCCGCATCGCGGGTGCGGCCGTGTTCGCCGAGCAGGTGCTCGGCGACGGCGTGCAGGCGCTCGTCTACTGACGCAGCACGCCTCGAAATACGTCATCCGGCGTTCACCTCCCGGTGCCACACTGGGCCCATGCCGGACCCCGCCACCCTCGCCAGCACCACCTCGCCGTCCGTCGACGAGGGTCCGGTCACGGAGCCCTTCGGCCACCCCACCGACACCTACGACGTCGAGCCGCCCTACACGCCCGACGCGGCCCAGATCGAGGCCGTGGAGAAGTTCGACGACCGCTTCATCGACCGCGAGGTCTCGTGGGTCCACTTCAACCAGCGGGTGCTCGAGCTGGCCGAGGACCCGCGGCTGCCGCTGCTCGAGCGGGTCCGGTTCCTCGCGATCTTCGCCAGCAACCTCGACGAGTTCTTCATGGTCCGCGTCGCCGGCCTCAAGCGCCGGATCGCCGCCGGTGTCGCCGTCCGCGCGGCCAGCGGGCTGATGCCGCGCGAGCAGATCGAGCAGCTGTGGTCGAGCAGCCGTGACCTGATGGAGCGGCACACCCGCGCCTTCGCCGACCTGCTCCCCGAGCTCGGCGCGCAGGGCATCGAGATCGTCCGCTGGGCCGAGCTCGACCGCGAGGAGCAGAAGGTCTGCAAGAAGCTCTTCAAGGACCGGATCTTCCCCGTCCTCACCCCGCTCGCCGTCGACCCCGCCCACCCCTTCCCCTACATCTCCGGTCTGTCGCTCAACCTCGCGGTCGTCGTACGACACCCCAAGACGGGCACCGAGCACTTCGCGCGGGTCAAGGTGCCGCCGACCTTCGGTCGGTTCATCGAGCTGGGCAACCAGCGTTTCGTGCCGATCGAGGACGTCATCGGCGAGCACCTCAAGAAGCTCTTCAACGGCATGGAGGTGCTCGGCGCGCACACCTTCCGGGTGACCCGCAACGAGGACCTCGAGGTCGAGGAGGACGACGCCGAGAACCTGCTGAAGGCGCTCGAGAAGGAGCTGCTGCGCCGCCGCTTCGGCGCGCCCGTGCGGCTCGAGGTCGAGGAGTCGATCGACCCGAAGGTCCTCGACCTGCTCGTCTCCGAGCTCGGCGTCGGCCGCGACGAGGTCGTCGCGCTGCCCGGTCCGCTCGACCTCACCGGGCTGCACTCGATCGCCGACCTGCCGCGCGACGACCTGAAGTACGCCGCCTTCCTCCCGTCGACGCACCCGAGCCTGGCGGAGGTCGAGTCCGCGTCCCCCGTCGACGTCTTCGACTCGGTGGCGCGCCACGACGTGCTGCTGCACCACCCCTACGACTCCTTCGCCACATCGGTGCAGCGCTTCCTCGAGCAGGCGGCCGCCGACCCGCACGTGCTGGCGATCAAGCAGACGCTCTACCGCACGTCGGGCGACAGCCCGATCATCGAGGCACTCATCGATGCCGCGCAGGCCGGCAAGCAGGTCCTCGTGATCGTCGAGATCAAGGCCCGCTTCGACGAGCAGGCCAACATCCGCTGGGCGCGCAAGCTCGAGCACGCCGGCTGCCACGTGGTCTACGGCCTGGTCGGCCTGAAGACCCACTGCAAGCTCTCGATGGTCGTGCGCGACGAGCCCGAGGGCATCCGCCGCTACGTCCACCTCGGCACCGGCAACTACAACCCGAAGACCGCGCGCATCTACGAGGACCTCGGCCTGCTGACCGCCGACCCGGAGATCGGCGAGGACGTCGCTCTGCTCTTCAACAACCTGTCGGGCATCAGCCGCAACCGCACCTACGACCACCTGCTCGTCGCGCCTCACAGCGTCCGCGACGGCCTGATCGCCCAGATCCACCAGGAGATCGCCCACCACCAGGCCGGCCGCGACGCCGGCATCCGGATCAAGGCGAACTCGGTCGTCGACGAGGCGGTCATCGATGCGCTCTACCTCGCCTCGCAGGAGGGCGTGCGGGTCGAGTTGATCATCCGCGGCATCTGCTCGCTGCGTCCCGGCGTGCCCGGCCTGTCGGAGACCATCCGGGTCCGGTCGGTCCTGGGCCGCTTCCTCGAGCACAGCCGGGTGTTCTGGTTCGAGAACGGTGGCGAGCCGGCTGCCTGGATCGGGTCGGCCGACATGATGCACCGCAACCTCGACCGCCGCGTCGAGGTGCTCGTACGCCTGCGCGACGAGCACGTGGTCGACGAGGTGCGCGCCCTCCTTGACCTGTCGCTCGACCCCGGGACGACCGCGTGGGACCTCGACTCGGAAGGCGAGTGGCACCTCCACACCGGCGAGCGGCACCTGCAGGACGAGCTCATCGCACGCCAGCGCCGACGCCGGCGCTGACCGGCGTCGAGGGTGGTGTCAGGGCAGGAAGATGCGGGCCACCCAGTAGCAGACCGCCGCGACGAACGCGGCAGCCGGGAAGGTCAGCACCCAGGCGGTGAGGATCGACTTCGCCACGCCCCAGCGCACGGCTGAGAGGCGCTTGGTCGCGCCAACTCCCATGACGGCTGACGTGATGGTGTGTGTGGTCGAGATGGGCGCCTCGAAGACGTAGGCCGTCGTGTAGAGCACCGAGGCCGCGACCGACTCGGCGGCGAATCCGCGGGGCGGGTCGAGGTGGATGATGCGTCGACCGAGCGTGCGCATGATGCGCCACCCGCCGGACCAGGTGCCCAAGGAGATGGCGGTCGCCGCCGCGATGATGACCCAGAGCGGGAGGCCGTCCGACTCGGCGACGTAGCCGCCGGTGAGCAGGGCCAGGAAGATCACGCCCATCGTCTTCTGCGCGTCCTGGAGACCGTGGCCCAGGGCCATCGCGGCGGCGGAGATGGTCTGCGCGACCTTGAAGCCGCGGTTGGCCTTGCTCGGGTTGGCGTTGCGGAACATCCACATGATCGCGACCATCAGGGCGAACCCGAGGCTGAAGGCAACGACCGGCGAGATGAACATCGGGAGGACGACCTTCTCCAGCACGACCGCCCAGTTGGCGGTAGCGCCCGCGGCCACGGCGGCGCCCACGAGGCCACCGATGAGTGCGTGCGAGGACGACGACGGCAGGCCGTAGTACCAGGTGATCATGTTCCACGAGATGGCACCGAGCAGGCCGCACATCACGATCACCAACCCGTGCGTGCCGGGGCCGGGGTCGATCGTGTCGGACACGGTCTGGGCGACCTTCTGGCCCAGGAACGCGCCGACGAAGTTCATGACGGCCGCCATGGCGAGGGCCACCCGCGGCTTGAGCGCGCCGGTGGAGACCGACGTGGCGATCGCGTTGGCAGCGTCGTGGAACCCGTTGGTGTAGTCGAACACCAGGGCCACGACGACCACCGCGATGATGATCGCGATTTCCATCGGGTCAGGACTCCTTGACGGCGATCTGCTCCACGATGTTGGCGACCTTCTCGAACGCGTCGATCGCCCCCTCGAGCGACTCCACGATGTCCTTGAGCTTCAGCACCTCGAGCGCCTCGAACTCGCCGCTGAACAGGTTGGCGAGGATGCGCCGGTAGGACTTGTCGCCGGTGTTCTCGAGCCGGTTGATCTCGATCCAGTACTCGTCGAGCGAGGCCATCGACTCCAGCGACGGCATCGCCGCTGCGGTCAGCTCGGCGCACCGCTGGAGCACCTCGACCTGCTGGGTCGTCTCGGGCGGCAGCGACGTGACCTCGTAGAGGAGGACGAGGTCGACGGCCTCGTCCATCATGTCCATCACGTCGTCGAGCGCCGAGGCGAGGTTGTAGATGTCCTCGCGGTCGAACGGCGTCACGAACGTGCTGTTGACGCGCCGCACGATCGAGTGGGTGGTCTCGTCGGCGGCGTGCTCGGCCTCGCGCATGCGCTGGGCGATGTCGGCCTTCGAGCTGCCGTCGGACAGCATCTCGCTGAGGAGCTGTGCTCCGACGACGAGGTGGTTGGCGGCTTCGCTGAACAGGTCGTAGAACGAGCTGTCGACAGGGCGGAACTTCAAACGCACGGTGAACTCCGGAGGGGGGACGGATGAACCGTGCTTCATGCTAGGGGGTGAACGACTCCGCGACGCAACTCCTGCCCGCCGTTCGGCGCGTGCCCGTCGTCACGGCCGCACCTCGTGCCCTTCCCGACGCGTGGGCGGATGCCCCGTGAGGAGCGGCTCCGAGAACCCCCGATCACGGAGCCGCCGTCACCGGGCACCCGCCCGCCGCGCTGAGAATGGCGAGGTGCGCCGCGCCGATCAGCCGAAACGACCGGAGATGTAGTCCTCGGTGCGCTTGTCACCCGGCGCCGAGAAGATCGTCGAGGTGAGGTCGTACTCGACGAGCAGGCCCGTCCGGTTGCCGGTGGTCTCGTCCGGTCGCGCGGTGAAGAACGCTGTCCGGTCGGACACACGCGCCGCCTGCTGCATGTTGTGGGTCACGACGATGATCGTGTACTCGTTGCGCAACGTGAGCATGAGGTCCTCGACGCGCGCGGTGGCGATCGGGTCGAGGGCCGAGCACGGCTCGTCCATGAGGATCACGTCGGGCTTGGTGGCGATGGTCCGGGCGATGCAGAGCCGCTGCTGCTGCCCGCCGGAGAGGCCGTACGCCGACTGCTTGAGCTTGTCCTTCACCTCGTCCCACAGGGCGGCACCGTTGAGGGCCTCCTCCACGAGGTCGTCCATGTTGTCGACCTTCATGCCGGTGACCCGGGGGCCGTAGGCGATGTTGTCGTAGATCGACTTGGGGAACGGATTGGGCTTCTGGAAGACCATCCCGATCTGGGTGCGTACGGCGATGGGGTCGACGCGCTTCTCGTAGATGTCCTGGCCGTGGTAGAGCACCTCACCGTCGACGCGGGCGCCGGGCACCAGGTCGTTCATCCGGTTGAGGCAGCGCAGCACGGTGGACTTGCCGCAGCCGGACGGGCCGATCATCGCGGTGATCTCGTGGCGACCGTAGGACAGGTTGACGTCGTGCACGGCGTGGAAGTCGCCGTAGAAGACGTTGAGGTCGCGCGTCTCCATCACCGGGTTGACCGGCTTCGCGGGAAGTCGGCGCTCGTTGTCGACGTGGGCCTCCCCGAGCGAGCTCATGTTGGGGAAGGTGTCGGCAGAAGTGGCTGAAGCCATGTCGGAAGTCTCTCTCACCAGGATCGCTGGAACTTGTTGCGGATGAAGATGGCCAGTGCGTTGAGGCCGAGGACCATCACCAGGAGCACGATGATCGCTGCAGACGCCGCCTGCTGGAGCTCTTCGCGCGAGTTGGACGTCAAGGAGTAGATCTGCATCGGCAGGGCCGTGATGCGGCTCATCACGCCCTCGGGGTCGAAGAGCACCGAGCCGGCGAGACCGACGACGACCAGCGGCGCGGCCTCACCGATGGCGCGGGACAGGCCGAGGATGGTGCCGGTCGCGATCCCCGGGATGGCTGAGGGCAGGGTCTGGCGCCACGTCGTCTGCCACACGGTGGCGCCGAGGGCGAGCGATCCCTGACGGATCTCCCGTGGCACTGCGCGCACCGCCTCGCGGGTCGTGATGATGATGACCGGCAGGATCAGCAGGGCGAGGGCCAGGGCGCCGCCGAGCACGATGCCGGCGTTCTGGAAGCCGAGCAGCGCCATGATCGCGACCGCCAGCAGCCCGTAGACGATGGCCGGGACGGCGGCCAGGTTCTGCAGGTTGACCTCGACGAACCGGTTCCACCGGGTGGTGGGGTCGGCGAACTCCTCGAGGTAGAGGGCTGCCGAGATGCCCAGCGGAACCGCCAGCAGGGCCGTGAACACCATCAACCACAGGCTGCCCAGGATGCCGGCGCGAAAGCCGGACGACTCCGGCCGCACGATCGAGGCGTAGTTGGTGAGCAGCTCGCTGTCGAAGCGGGTCGACCCGTCGATCGCGGTGTTGACGATCAGCGCCAGCAGCACCAGGACCCCGAAGAACATGGAGAACCACAGGGCGATCAGGAAGGCGAGCGAGACGGGTGTCTTGTCCTTGCTCTTGCCGGTGGCCAGGGTGACCTGGCGCGCGGTGGTGGCGGCGATGCTCATCAGTAGACCTGCCTGAAGCGACGGACGAAGCTGATGCTGACGAGGTTCAGCACCAAGGTGATGACGAAGAGCAGCATGCCGACGGCGAAGAGGTTGTTGTAGGCGACCGAGCCCACCGGGTTCTCGCCGCCCGCGGTGGTCGCCATGAAGCCGGTCATCGTCTGCATGCCGTCGCGGGGGTCGAGGCTGAACTGCTTCAGCGCTCCCGCGGCGAGCGTCACGATCATCGTCTCGCCGATGGCCCGAGACATGCCGAGCACGACGGCAGCCGCCACTCCGGACAGGGCCGCCGGGAAAACGACGCGCAGGCTGGTCTGCATGCGGTTGGCACCCATCGCCAGCGATCCCTGCCGCATCGCCTGCGGGACGGCCGAGAAGGCGTCCTCGGCCAGCGAGGCGATGGTCGGGATGATCATCACGCCGAGCACGAGGCCCGCCGCGAGCGCGTTGGTGAAGCCCACGTCGAGGGCAAGGATCTCCTGCAGGAGGGTCGGCGTGACGAAGGTGAGGGCGAAGAAGCCGTAGACCACCGACGGCACGCCCGCGAGGAGCTCGACGGTCGGCTTCAGGATCTTGCGCGCGCGCCGCGAGGCGTACTCCGACAGGTAGAGGGCCGCGCCGAGACCGAGCGGCACCGCGACCAGCAGGGCGATCAAGGTGACCATCAAGGTCGCCGTCACCAACGGGAGCACGGCATAGGTGCCGTCGAAGGCGAAGAAGTCGCCGAACGGGACCTCGCTGAAGAACTCGGTCACGGGCTGGATCAGCGCCGCGATGATCCCGAAGGTGATGGCGATCGAGGCGTAGGCCGAGAGCTGCAGGACGACGGTGATGACCCGCTCACCCGGCCGGGACTTGGGACTGAGGTCGACCGCGGCCGACAGGCCCGTCCCGGAGGACGGACCTGTCGGACCCGCGGTGGCGCTGGTGCTCATACGAGGGGTGTCAGGTCTGTTCAGGACCCGATGGACTCGAGAGTGGACTGCGTCTCGGAGTACAGCTCGTCGCTCAGCGGGATGTACTGACCGATCTCGGCGATGTCGGAGAGGTTCTCGATGTAGAAGTCGACGTAGGCCGCGACGGCCGCGTTGTCGGCGTAGGACGAGTTGCTCACGTAGATGAAGAGCGGACGGGCGAGGGGCGTGTACTCGCCGGCCTGGGCGGTCTCGGCGGAGGGAGCGACACAGCCGTTGCCGTCGTCGATCTGCAGGGCCTTCAGCGTGTCCTGGTTCTCCTCGTAGTAGGTGTAGCCGAAGAAGCCGACCGCACCCTCGGTGCCGGAGACACCCTGGACGAGCACGTTGTCGTCCTCGGAGGACTCGACGTCGTCACGCAGCACCTCGGACTCGTCACCGACGACGTCGGCGGCCATGTAGTCGTAGGTGCCGGAGTCGGTGCCCGGGAAGAAGAAGGAGATCTCCTGGTCGGGGAAGCTCGGGTCGATCTCGTTCCAGTTGGTCGCGGTGGCCTTCGGGCCGACGAGGTCGATCAGCTGGTCGGTGGTGAGGCAGTCGACGTCGAGGTCGGCGTTGACCGCGACGGTGAGGGCGTCGGTGGCGACCTGGAGCTCGGTGTACTCGACACCGTTCTCCTCGCACACGGCCATCTCGTCCTCCTCGATCGGACGGGAGGCGTCGGAGATGTCGGTGTCGCCGGTGCAGAAGACCTCGAACCCACCACCGGTGCCGGCCTCGCCGACGGTGACCTGGATGTCGGGGTTCTCCTCGTTGAGGAGCTCCTGGGCAGCGACGCTCATCGGGTAGACGGTCGACGATCCGTCGACGGCGACGGAGCCGCTGACGGCGCCGCTCTCGCTGTCACCGGAGCCGGTGTCGCTGCCGGCGTCGCCTCCGCCACAGGCGGCCAGGGTGAGGGCGAGGACGATCGCGCCGGACGCAGCGGCCCAGCGGTTGGAAGTGCGGTTCACTTCGGTGCTCCTGAAAGTCTGATGTGTGCTGACAGCCAGAAGGTAGGGACGTCAGGAGAACGACCACGCCGCCGTCGGTGAACGCAGCGTGAACTCGACCGGACCGGATGGCGTCGCCCTCGCGGGCGTGAGACGGCGATCACATGAACTCGGCCACGCACCCTTGACCCCACCTGTCCCGCGGGTCTATCAGGGCTGGCGGACCTCGGTGGCGACGACCCTGCCCCTGCGGTGGTGGACCACCAGGATCGCGCCCGGCTCGAGCTCGACGTCCCCGATCCCGAGCGCGTCGACGACGGTCGGCAGCACCGGGCGGTGGCTGCACAGCACGACCCCCTCGGAGCCGTGGAGCAGTGCGTCGACGATCTCGACGACTCCCTCGGCGCTCGCGTGCTCCTCGCTGAGCTCGTCGTAGATCTTGGTCGGCCACCCGGTCGTGTCGACGTAGGGCCTCACGGTCTGCAGGCACCGCACGCTCGACGAGGTGTGCGCCGAGGTCACGTCGAAGGCGGCGAGCAGCGGCACCAGCCGCTCGGCCTGCGCCTCGCCGAGCTGGACCAGGGGGCGCAGCCGGTCGTCCTTGCGCCAGCCCCCGCGCGAGCGGGCCTTGGCGTGCCGCAGCACCACGAGTGCGTGCGTACGCCGTCTCAGCGGGCGCGCCTCGGCGAGGGTCTCGCGGTCGTGGGGATAGGTCAGCCGGGTCATCGCGGCCTCCCACGGCGCCCACTCCACGACGTCGATCTCGGCGTTGGGGCGGTAGCCGCTGACGTCGTCGCTGCCGACGACCTTTGCGGTCCAGTAGTCGACGTGCTTCCAGCGGCCGTTGGACATCCGGTAGCGCTGCGCGGCGAGCGCCGGCCCCAGGCGGACGTCGAGCCCGGTCTCCTCGGCGACCTCCCGCACGGCTGCGGTGACCTCGTGCTCGCCCGGATCGAGCTTGCCCTTGGGGAAGGACCAGTCGTCGTACTTCGGGCGGTGCACGAGCAGCACCTCCCACTCCTTGCGACTCCCCCCGGTGGCCTTGCGCGTCACCACGGCACCGGCAGCACGCACGTCGCGGGGCTCACCCAGGGGCATGACCCGTAGTCTCACACCCACCCACCGTCCCTGAGGAGACCGTCCGTGTCGCGTCGTGCCGTCGTCACCGTCGCGGCCGTGCTCGCGGTCGTCGCCGCCGCGCTGGTGGCCTGGCGGGTGCTGACGCCGACGACGCCCCTGGCGGACGCGCTGACCTATGCCCCCGACGCCACGAGCCGCGCGACGTGGACCGACTGGGAGGGCGTACGCCGCGAGCTCGACGCGGACGTCGACGCCGGCTCGTCGGCCGAGGAGGTGGACGCGTTCGTCTCGGACGCCTTCGCCGCGGACCTGTCCGCGATGTCGGCCCTCGGCACGTCGGCCGGGACCATGCAGACCGAGCTCGGTTTCTCCCCCGCGACGCTGCTGTGGGAGCTGCTCGCACAGTCGCCCGCCGGGGCGGTCGAGGTGCTCGGCGTCGGCGCGGACACGTCGTTCGACGGCCTCGCCGAGCGGCTCACGGACGCCGGGTGGACCGAGCCGGAGGACGAGGACGGCGTCTGGATCGGCGGGCCGGACGTGGTGGCGAGGGTCGGCTCGCTCACCCCCGAGCTCCAGCACTTCGTCCTGCTGGCCGACCGCGGGGTCGTCCTGGCCTCCGACCAGGCGCCCTACCTCGAGCAGGTCCGCGAGGTGGTCGACGGCGACGCCGACGCGGCGGCCGGGCTCGGCGACCTCGCCTCGACGCTCGGAGAGCCGCTCGCCGCGGCGGTCTACGACGGCACGTATGCGTGCGAACGGCTCGCGATGGCCCAGGCCGACGAGGACGCCCAGGCCGAGGCGGACCAGCTGGTGGCCGCCGCCGGCGGCGTGCACCCGCTCACCGGGTTCGCGATGGGCGCGCTGGCCGGAGGCGAGCTGCGGGCCGTGCTGCAGGTCGAGGACGCCGACGACGCCCCGGGGGACGCGGACGCGCGGGCGCAGCTCGCGGCGGGGCCGGCACCGGGCCAGGGCGGAGACTTCACCGACCGGTTCTCGGTCGAGGCGGCCGGGTCGGACGGGCGCGAGATCACCCTCGACCTGCAGCCGGAGGAGGGGGCGTACGTACTCTCGGACCTGACGAGCGGTCCGGTGCTGTTCGCGACCTGCTGAGCGCGGGCTGGGGCCGGTGGATCAGGGGCGGCGCGGGTCGGGCGGGCGCGGGACGACGCCGAGCAGCTTGTCGATCTCGTCCTGGGAGAGGTGCTCCTCGGACTCGCTCGCAGCGATGATCAGCGTGGTCGTCAGCTCGACCTCGTTGAGCAGGTCGCCGTCCTCGAGGGTCACGTCGAACTGGTCGTGCACGTCACCCTCCTTCATCTGCCGGTCATCCGACTGTAAGCGTCTGGACCAATTGTGACGGACCGCACCGCCCGACGACATGGCCCGAAAGGGCCAGAGTTGCCCTTCCACGTGTTGCTCGGAGCAGTCTCTTCCACAAGCAGGTTCGGCCCCACCCCCCGAGGGGGATGGGGCCGATCCTCGATCAGATCTGGAACAGGTCCAGTCTCAGCCGATCAGAGCGGGCGGACGTTCTCCGCCTGCGGGCCCTTCGGGCCCTGGGTGACGTCGAACTCGACCTTCTGGTTCTCGTCCAGCGACTTGTAGCCGTTGGTCTGGATGGCCGAGTAGTGCACGAAGACGTCGTCGCCGCCGTCCTCCTGCGCAATGAAGCCGAAACCCTTCTCGGCGTTGAACCACTTCACGGTGCCTTGAGCCATGTGCTCGGTACTCCTGTTATCGGAACGAGAAGCCGCCACTTCGACGACTCCGCACCAAGTGCGGTGACACGTCGCTCCGACTCACAAGCTGGAAGGCCCGAAGAGGGAAACGCCGTTGGATCACAAACTCCGCTGGCGTCAACCTGCTGGAACTTGCACCTGTTGCACCACGAACCTTACCAACAAATCGAGCGACGTCACGGTCCGCACTCCACCTGTTCATGAACAGCGGGCCAACGGGTGCGCCGAGGGCCACGTCGGCGTCCCCTGACACCATCGTCGGGTGCCCCTCCCCCGCGTCGCCGTCTGCGGCATCAGCCTCGAGGCCTCCACCTTCTCCCCCGCCCTCACGACCGCAGCGATGCTGGCTCCGCGCCGCGGCCGCGAGGTGCTGGACGCGTGGGAGTTCTGGAGCGAGGGCGGCTCGCTCGCCGAACGCGCCGAGTGGATCGGCGTGCTCCAGGCGCGCAGCATCGCCGGGGGCGCCATCCCGGCCGACGACTACGCCCTCCTCAGGGCCGAGATCCTCGCCGGGCTCGTCGCGCTGGTGGCCCAGGCGCCGCTCGACGGCCTCGTCCTCGACCTCCACGGCGCGGCCAGCGTCGTCGGGATGGACGACATGGAGGGCGACCTCGCCGTCGCCGTACGGGCCGTGGTCGGGGCCGACTGCCTGATCAGCACCGGGATGGACCTCCACGGCAACGTCTCGCGGACGCTGGCCGAGACCGTCGACCTGCTGACGACCTACCGCACCGCGCCGCACGTCGACTGGCAGGAGACCAAGGAGCGCGCGGCGCGCAACCTCGTCGACCGGCTCGCCCTGCCGCTCGGGCAGCGGCGGCCGGCGAAGGCGTGGGTGCCCGTGCCGATCCTGCTCCCCGGCGAGATGACCAGCACCCGGCAGGAGCCCGCGACCGGCCTCTACGCCCGCGTGCCCGAGATCGAGGCGCTCGACGGGATCCTCGACGCGGGGATCTGGATCGGCTATCCGTGGGCCGACGAGCCGCGCAACTGCGCCGTCGTGATGGTGGTCGGCGACGACGCCGACCTGGCCCTCTCGTCGGCGACCGCACTGGCGGGCGAGCTGTGGGAGCGCCGCGAGGAGTTCGGCTTCGTGGCGCCGACCGGGACCTTCGACGAGGTGCTCGCCGCGGCGATCGCCTCGCCGGTCGCGCCCTACTTCGTCTCCGACTCGGGCGACAACCCCACCGCCGGAGGGGCCGGCGACGTGACCTGGACGCTCACGCAGCTGCTTGCGAACGAGGAGCTGGCGGCGAGCGGCAAGCGCGCGATCTACGCCTCGATCCCCGATGCGATGGGCGCTCTCGCCGCCGCCGAGGCCGGCGTCGGGGCGGACGTTCGCTTCACGCTCGGCGCCCGGGTCGACGACCGACCCGCGCCGCCCGTCGAGGTCTCGGGCCGGGTGGTCATGGTGGTGCCGAGCGAGGACAACCTCGAGATCGTCGTGCGCACGCCGGCGGTGGACGTCGTGCTGACCCGGCGGCGCCGGCCCTACCACCTGGAGTCCGACTTCACCCGGCTCGGCCTCGACCCCCGCCGGGCCGACGTCGTGGTCGTGAAGATCGGCTACCTCGAGCCCGAGCTCTTCGACATGGCCACCGACTGGATGCTCGCCCTCACGCCCGGCGGGGTCGACCAGGACCTGGCGCGGCTCGGCCACGAGCGCATCCAGCGGCCGATGTTCCCGCTGGACGACGTGTCCGCGGTCGACCCGCTGGCGGACGCGGTGCTGTTCCGCGGGGACCGCTAACGACCGAGCGCCGCCATCACCTGGCCGAGGACCTCGGCGCTGGTGACGCTGCGGCGGCCGTCGTCGTAGCCGGCCGACCTCCCGGCGGGCACGACGGTGCCGGGCGCGCGCAGGTGCACCTCGCGAGCGCCGGTCTCCTCAACGATCCGGGCCACGTTGGCCGGGCGGACACCGCCACCGACAGCGATCCGCAGGTCGTCGCCACCACGCTCGACGAGGCTCCTGAGCACCGGCAGGTGGTCCAGCGCCGGCCCGGGACCGCCAGAGGTGAGGACGCGGCTGATGCCGAGGTCGCCCAGGAGCGCCAGCGACGACGGCTTGTCCGGGACGGAGTCGAAGGCCTTGTGGAAGGTGACCGGGGCGTCCCCGGCCGCGTCGACGAGACGTCGTACGGCGTCGGGGTCGACGTCGCCCGCCTGGGTCAGCGTGCCGATCACGAAGCCGACCTCCACCGCAGCCGGCACGGCGGCGAGGACTGCCTCGATGTCGGCGGCCATCACGCCCACCTCGGCGGGAGAGTGCACGAAGTCGCCCGCGCGGGCGCGCAGCAGCACGCGGTGCTCGAGGTCGGGCGCGTGCTCGATGCAGTGGAGGACGAATCCGAGCGTCGGCGTCGTACCGCCGTCGGCGAGCCCGGCGCACACCTCGATCGCCTCCGCACCGGCGGCCGCGGCGATCGCCGCTCCCCCGACGTCCTCGAGGCAGACCTCGACCAGCGTCATCCGGGCACTCCGCGCAGCCGGACGGACAGGCAGGTCACGCAGCCCTCCATCTTCTCGAACTCGGAGATGTCGACTGTCACGACGTCGAGCCCGCGGTCCCGGAAGAGAGCGGCCGACGCGGGCGCGGACGAGGCCATCAGGACCGTGGAGCCGCCGAGCAGCACGACGTGGGCACCCGACTCCTCCGGCACGGCGAGGAAGTGCCCGGCCCACACGTCGGGGTCGTCGACGAGCGGGAGGTGCCCGACGACGGTGCCGTCGGGCAGCGCCGTGACCGCGGACTTGAGGTGCAGCACCTTCTCGATTGGTACGCCGACCACCTCGGCACCCGACGGTGCGAGGAGCTCGCGCAGCTGGTCGACGCCGGCCTGATTGGTCCGGCCCCCGAGGCCGACCCAGACCGTGCCGCCGTGCTTGAGCACGTCGCCGCCGTCCAGCGTCCCGGGGGCTTCGATGTGGGCGACGCGGTAGCCATGGGCGCGCACCGCGGCCTCGGCCGCCTCCGTCTCCCCGCGGCGCTCGTCGGCGCCGGGGCGGGCGATCACCGCAAGGTCGCCGAGGACGACCATCGTGTCCTCGACGAAGACAGCGTCGGGCAGCTCGTCGGCGGGGGCGACCTCGGTCGTGGTCCAGCCGGCCGCGTGCAGCGCGTCGACGTACGCCTCCCACTGGCACCGCGCGAGCTCGATGTCGACCTCGCTGCGCTCGATGTGGGTGACGAGTCCGTCGCCCAGCCGCGACGACGGGCGACGGACGAGGGCGTGGCGGGAGTCCATGCGCCGAAAGGTACAAGAGCGCTCGTGCCACGATGGTCGGCATGCAGCGCGAGGGGGAGGCATCGCACCCGGTGCGCGCGACGTGGCACCGGTGGCGGAGCACAGCAGCGTGCGTCGGCATCGGGGTGCTGAGCGTGGTGGCCCTCGTCTGGCTGGGCGACCGCAGCCAGCAGACCCGGCTCGGCCAGTCCCTGGACCAGGCCGGCATGGACGTGGTGGTCGGCGACCAGGCGGCGACGCGGGGCCTGGTGGGCGTGCTGGGCAACGTGTCCCTCGGCTCGATCGCCGTGGCCGTGCTGGTGCTGGTGGGCACCGCCGTGGTGCGTGAGAGGTACGCCGCAGCCGCGGCCGCCACCGTGCTGGTGATGGGTGCCAACGTGACGACCCAGGCGATGAAGGCGCTGACGGAACGGGCCGACCACGGCTACCTCACGGTCGAGAGCTTCCCCAGCGGCCACGCGACGGTCGTGGTGTCGCTGGTCTTCGCCGCGCTGGTGGTCGCTCCGGAGGCGGTGCGCACCACGATGTCGCTCATCGGTTCGGGTGCGATCACCGTCATCGCGGCCGCGACCCTGGTCGCCAGCTGGCACCGACCCTCGGACGTCATCGGCGCCCTGCTGGTCTCGCTCGCCTGGGGAACGGCCGTGCTTGCGACCTGGAGCCTGCTGCGCGGTGGGATGCCGGGTGTCGCGTCCGCGCGCCCGCACCGCATCTTCGCGACCACCGGCGTCGTGCTGGCGGTCGCCGGCCTCGTCGCGGGCGGCGTACGTCCCGGTCGTGGCTGGATCGACTTCCTGGACGCCGGTGTCGTCCTCGCCGGGATCGGGCTGGCGGCGGCCCTGGCCGTCACCACCTTCGCCCAGCTGGCCGGCCCCATGGCGACCGGCGCCGACACCGCGGGACCGACGCCCGGGGCCTGGCTGGGGCGCGTCAGGTCGTGGCGCGCTCCTCGACCGGGACCTCCGTGATGGTGCCGTTGCGGCGCCCCTCGCGGAACGACCGCAGCTCGTCGCGCACCTTGGGCAGCAGGAGGTAGCAGGCCAGGAGGTTGACGATCGCGCAGACGAAGAGCATCGAGTCGGCGAACGTGAGCACCGAGGTGAAGGTGATGACGCTGCCGATCACGGTGAACGTGCAGAACACGAGCTTGAAGATCGCCTCGCTCCGCTTCGAGCGGCCGAAGATCTCGGTCCAGGCCTTCATCGTGTAGTAGGACCACGTGATCAGCGTCGAGAAGGCGAAGAGCGCCACCGCGATCGCGAGGATCACCGGGAACTGGGGAAGGAACGTCTCGAACGCCCGCGAGGTCACCACCACGCCGTCGGGGGTGGGTCCGCCGCCGGCCACGACCTCGCGCTGCTCCGCGTAGTAGGGAGCGTCGGCGATCACGATCGTCAGCGCCGTCAGGGTGCAGATGATGACGGTGTCGATGAACGGCTCGAGCAGGGCGACGAAGCCCTCGCTCACGGGGTGCTTGGTCTTGACCGCGGCATGGGCGATCGGGGCCGACCCCACGCCGGCCTCGTTGGAGAAGGCCGCTCGCTGGAACCCGATGATCAGCACGCCGACCGCGCCGCCGGCGACACCCTCGGGGTCGAACGCACCCGAGACGATCTCGGCGATCGCGGCGGGCACGTTGCCGATGTTGCCGAAGATGACCAGCAGGCAGGTGACGAGGTAGAGGATTCCCATCGCCGGGACGAGCCGCGAGGTCACCTGGGCGATCGAGGTGATCCCGCCGATGATCACGGCGCCGACGAGGAACGCCAGCACGAGGCCGAAGATGAGGGCCGAACCGGACGAGCCGAGCAGGCCGTCGTCGCCGCCCGTGACCTCGCGCGCCTGGGCGAAGGTCTGGTTGGCCTGGAACATGTTGCCGCCGACGGCCCCGAAGAGGAACAGCGCCACGGCGAAGACGAGCGTCAGCGTGCGTGAGGCGCCGCTGCCGAAGCGTTCGAACGCCACTGGGAGGTAGCGGAAGGGTCCGCCGGTGACCGACCCGTCCTCGTGGACCTCGCGGTACTTCACACCGAGGGTGCACTCGACGAACTTGGTGCACATGCCCAGCAGCCCGGCGATGATCATCCAGAACGTCGCGCCGGGGCCACCGAGGGTGACTGCGGCGCCGACACCGGCGATGTTGCCCAGCCCGACCGTCCCGGACACCGCCGACGACAGCGCCTGGAAGTGGGTGACCTCGCCGGGGTCGCTCACTCGCGAGAACTTGCCGCGCACGAGGTCGAGGCTGGTGCGCCACGACACGAACTGGATGCCCTTGAAGTAGACCGTGAAGACCGCTGCCGCGACGACCAGCCACAGCACGATCAGTGGGAAGGTGACGCCGCCGATGGTGGGTGCGTAGAAGATCACGGAGGCCACCGCGGAGGCGATCGGGTCGAAGGCGGAGTTGATCGCCTCCTCGACGTCCGCGAGCCACTCCCACTGGCTGTCGGTCGCCATCAGCGTGCCCAACGCCGGTCGAGGAAGTACGGATCCGGGTAGCCGTCCTCCCAGAAGGGCGTGTAGCCGAAGTAGCTGTAGACGGGCCGGTAGTCGACGGGACCGGGCGGTTCCGGGTCGTAGTCGAAGCCCGACTCGACGTGCAGGTCGCTCCGTTCGAGCCGTACGGCGCCGTGCACACGCGACACGGCGTCCACGGGGACCAGCCGGTGGTGCTGCGCCAGCCCGAGGACCCCGCCGGAGGCGACGACGAGGAGCCGCGCGCGTCGCTGCTCGGGATCCACGAGGATCTCCTCGACCTCACCCACCCGGTGGTCGCGCACGTCCATCACGGGCATCCCCCGCACGTCGTCCTGGTCCTCGGCGAGCGTCAGCTCGCCGGTGCCGAGCGGCACGAGCTCGTGGGTCGTGGTCATCGGTCCTCCTGGCGACGTGGGTCGAGTGCACGAGGTTTGCAGGGGCAGATGACGGCGGGCCGATCACGCCCATTGCAGTTCCGTGACAATGCCTGGTCGACCCGCGCACGCACCCGGTCGTCGGCCACGATGGTTCGATGGATCCCATGACCACGCGCGTGCTGGTGCTCGAGGACGACGTCGCCCTGCGCACCTCGCTGCGCCTGGTCCTCGAGGACGACGGATACGAGGTCGCGGAGGCGGGCGACGCCGAGGCGGCCCTCGAGCTGGTGGGCGGGACGGACGTCGACGTGATGCTGGTCGACCTGATGCTCGGCGGCGTGGACGGGTTCACCTTCATCCGCCGCGCGCGCCCACTCACCGAGGCGCCCATCGTGGTCATCAGCGCCCGCGACGGCGTGGAGGACATCGTCTCGGCACTCGAGGCTGGGGCCGACGACTACGTCACCAAGCCCTTCGACGTCGCCGAGGTGCAGGCCCGCCTCCGCGCCCTGCTCCGTCGGCCGGCCCTGGCGCAGGCCGCGTCAGCGCCCGGGGAGCCGCAGGACGGCGCGGCCGCAGCCGAGGTGTGCGTGCTCGATGCGGAGGAGGGACCCCTGGTCTTCGACCGCGCGGCGGCCCACCTGCGACGCGGCGAGCGCGAGATCCACCTCACGATGACGGAGTACAAGCTGCTCATGGTCCTCTCGGAGAACGCGGGTCGTGTCCTCAGCCGCGCGGCGCTGCTCGACCACGTGTGGGACCGCGGCTTCTTCGGGGACGAGCGGATCGTGGACGTGCACGTGCGGCGGCTGCGCAAGAAGCTCGAGATCGACCCGGCCGAGCCCCGCACCCTCGTCACGGTCCGGGGGCTGGGCTACCGGCTCGACACCCGGTGATCGGTCGGCCGGCCCGTCCGGGCCTGCGCTCGTCGGTGACGGCAGCCTTCGCCCTGGGCGCGCTGCTGCTGTCGGTGCTGCTGTCCGTGGGGACGTACGTCTCCGCGCGACAGCTGCTGCTCGAGCAGCGGGAACGGACGGCTCTCCGGCAGGCCTACGCCGACGCGGCGCTCGTCCGGGACGGGCTGGCCACCTCCGGCACGAGCGTGAGCGAGGCCCTCGGCGCGGTGGCGCCGCCGGCGGGCGCATCGATGTACGTCCACCGGCGCGGCCAGTGGTACTCCTCGAGCCTCGACCAGCCCGGGGAGGCGCTCACCGCGGTCGTGCGCCCGACCGTGGACGGCGGGTCGGCCGGCCTGGGCTGGACGGGGCGAACCGATCCCCACGCGGTGGTGGTGGGCATCCCGCTGCCCTCCGTCGACGCGCAGTACTTCGAGGTCTCGGTCGCCGACGAGCTCGACGCGACCCTTCGCACCCTCGCCCTGGCGCTGGCGGTCTGCGCCGTGCTCACGACGCTCGCCGGCGCCGCCCTCGGACGCGCCGCGAGCGGGCGGGTGCTCTCCCCGCTGCGGGAGGTGACGGGGGCCGCCACGGACATCGCGGCCGGCGACCTGGGCCGTCGGCTCGCGGACACCGACGACCCGGACCTGTCGACGCTGGTGGCCTCCTTCAACCAGATGGTCGACGCGTTGCACGAGCGCATCGAGCGCGACGCCAGGTTCGCCGCGGACGTGAGCCACGAGCTGCGCACACCGCTGACCACGTTGACGACCAGCCTGGCGCTGCTGCAACGGGCGCGTGACCTCGGCCCACCGTCCCAGCGCGCCGTCGAGCTGATGGCCGACGAGCTGACCCGGTTCCGGCGTGCGCTGGAGGACCTGCTCGCGCTGGGTCGGCTCGAGTCCGGCATCGACGAGGCCGATCTCGTCGTCACCGAGGTCGACGAGCTGCTTCGCCACGCGCTTGCGACGAGCAGCAGCCCCGACCTGCTCCGCGACACCCCCGGCACCGGTCCGGGGACGAGCGTGCGCGTCGACCGACCACAGATGGTGCGTGCCCTGGTCAACCTCGTGCGCAACGCCGAGCTGCACGGAGGCGGGCTGGCCGACGTGCGCGCCGTCGCGGAGGGAGACCATGTCGACATCGTGGTCCGCGACAGGGGTCCGGGGGTGCCGCCGACCGAGCGCGAGCGCATCTTCGAGCGGTTCGCCCGTGCCGGCGGCACCAAGACCGGGACGGGCAGTGGTCTGGGGCTGAGCATCGTGGCCGAGACGGTGCACCGGCACGGCGGCAAGGTCTGGTGCGCCAGCGCGGACGGCGGCGGAGCGGAGTTCGTCGTACGCCTGCCGCTGTCGGACACCGGGGAGGTGCCCCCGTGAGCCCCGAACGTCCCCGCCCACGGATCGCGCTCGCGTCGGCAGTGGCGATGGCGCTGTCGGTGCTGGGTGGGTGCGGCCTGCCGGACGAGGAACGCACGCAGGTCGTGGAGGACGCGTCGGTCCCCTACGACCTGCTGGGCGAGGGGGAGGCCACGCCGAGTGCGCCGAGCGAGGATCCAGCGGTGCCGCGCGAGGTGCCGGTGGTGTTCTGGCTCGGCCCGGACGAGCGACTGGCTCCCTCGGCGGTCGACGTGTCGTGCGAGGGGTCGCCGGCGGACGTCGCACGAGAGGTGCTCGACGCGCTCGCCGGTGCGCCCAGCACCACCCAGAGGGACAGCGGCCTGGCGTCGGCCATCCCGTCGACGGCGAGGCTCGGGCTGGTGCGGGTCGAGGAAGGGGTGGCCGAGGTCGACCTCGACCCCGTGGCCATCGGTGACGCCGAGCGGCTGCCGCTTGCCGTCGGACAGGTCGTCCTGTCGGTGACGTCGGCGCCGGGTGTGGAAGCCGTCGAGCTGGTCACCTCGGGGCGGGCGGTCGACGTCCCGCTGCCCGGTGGCGCACTGGCGACCGGCGCCGTCACCGCGGACGACTACGCGGTCCTGCTGCCCCCGAGGCTCCGGTCCGCGGTCGCCGACTCGGGTGACATCGGCTGCCCCGATCCCCCCTCATGACGAACGTGTGACAGCTCGGCGACGGCCCGCCGACGGTCCGCTGCCACGTCTGCCACCTTCCTTGCCCCCTCACTGCCGGGCTGTCTTGATGGAGGTCACGCAGGGCATCACCGAGGTGCCGCACCGAGCGACAGGACAGACATGATCTCCATGACTCCCCGAGCACGACGCGTCGTCCGACAGGTGACGTCGCACCCGCGAGTGGGTCGTCACTCCGGCCTCCGCATCGCATCGCGCGGGGCGGACACCCGGGGTCTCGGTGTCGGCACCGTCGCAGGTCCGGAGCCCGGTGACCGCGTCATCGAGGACGACGAGACCCGTGTCTACCTCGACCGCGAGGCCGAGCCGCGGGTCGTCGGTCACCTCCTCGACGCCGTCACCGAGGAGAGCGGGCGGGTCCGGTTCGTCGTGAAGCCCCGCTGACTCGCCCGCACGCCCGCCGCAGCCGTGCCGGTCAGCCGTTGTCGACCTTCAGCGGCGCGAGCGTGCCCAGCGACTGGGCCACGACGACAGCGTCGTCGCCGGGCTCGAGGCGGAAGTCCGGGCCGGGGTTGACGAACGACGCGGCGTCACGGCCGACGGCGAGGAGCGTGGCGTTGTGGTCGCTGCGCAGCCGCGACGAGAGGTCGTCGACGGACAGGCCGATGTAGTGCTCGGGGAGGGTGACGCGGTAGAGCTCGGACCCATCGCCGCCGGACACGATGTCGGTGACGATGCCCGCGATGCCCGGGTAGAGCGACGACCGGGCGAGGAGCCGGGATGCGATGCGCGAGGTCACGACGATCTCGTCCGCACGCGCCCGCTTGAAGTGCTCGACGTGTGCCGGGTTGTTCGCCTCCACGACTGTGCGCACCTGCGGGGCGATCGTCTCGATCGCCATCACGGTGAGGATCGAGCGCATGTCCGCGTCGTTGCTGGCGTCTGCGGGGCAGATGATCGCCGCCATCGCCTCCTCGATGCCGGCCCGCCGGAGGTCGTCGGCGTTGGTGCAGTCGCCGCTGACGAAGTAGGCGAGGGCACCGGCCGGGTTCTTGTCCGAGTCGTGCACGACGACGACCTTGGGGGTGTACTCGTCGGTGGAGAGCTCGGTGATCAGCTCACGTGCGGTGGAGTTCCACCCACACACCACGATGTGGTCGCGGTAGCCCGATGCACCCATGCCCTGACCTTCTTTCAGCAGGAAGTCGATGACGAAGCCCACGAGCGCGCCCGTGATCGTCGCGACGATCGCGACACCGAAGAGCACGAGCAGCCAGCTCACGAGGTAGCCCGCCGGGGAGGTGACGTAGGAAGCGTCGCCCGCACCCATCACCGTCGTGACGCCCCAGTAGAAGGTCGCGCCGAACGACTCGGTGACGGACCCGACCGAGTCGCGATCGCCCTCGATGGCCGTGACGAGGACCGACGCGACGCCCACCACCGCGAACAGCCCCATCATCAGGCGGAGGAAGAAGCCGCGCTCCATGCCGGAGGTGAGCCGCTGGACGTGGAAGCCGATGCGGCGGAGCACGGGCGAGGAGAACATCCCGCTCAAGCGGTGTGCCAGCCGTCCCCTCATGGCATCCCTCGACCCCGTCGGCAGCGGCGCCTCCGCTGACGCTCGGATGCTGCCAGCAGTCCGGCGCCGCTGACTAGGTCACGCACAGGTGGTCCAGACCCGACCCCGACGACCTTCTGAGATGATCGACGCCGGCACGGAGACCGTGCCGAGGGCCTCTAGCTCAATGGGTAGAGCAGCGGACTTTTAATCCGTTGGTTCAGGGTTCGAGCCCCTGGAGGCCTACTGCACCGAGTGTATTGCTTCGCCTGATGGGTGACGTTCGGCCTTCGGTTGAGGCGTTACACATCTTCGGGTGATGGGTGACAGCTACTCCGGTTGATTGGTGACACTCCCTTGATGAGGGAGTTGAGCGTGGCAGAGCAGCGATATCGGGCCGTGCTGGCGGTGGTCAGTGACGGCGAGACGGTCTCGAGCGTGGCGGCCAGGTTCGGCGTGCACCGCAAGACGGTGCACGGCTGGCTGGCCAGGTACGAGGCTGAGGGCCTCGAGGGGCTGACGGACAGGTCGCACCGGCCGCGGTCGTGTCCGCACCAAACTGGTGCCGACGTCGAGGCGGTCATCGCCACGATGCGGTCCTCGCACCCGGGCTGGGGTCCACGCCGACTGGTGCACGAGCTGGCCAGGGCCGGTGTGGACCCGCTGCCGTCGGAGTCCGCGGTCTACCGGGCGCTGGTCCGGTTGAACCTGATCGACCCCTCGGGACGCCGGCGCCGTGACCGGAAGTGGAAACGGTGGGAACGCGGGCTGCCGATGGAGCTGTGGCAGATGGACGTCGTGGGCGGGTTCGTCCTGGCCGACGGACGCCGGGCCAAGGCGCTGACCGGCCTCGACGACCACTCCCGGTTCTGCGTCAGCGCGCACCTGATGCTGCGGGAAAGCTCCCCGAACGTGTGCGACGGCCTCGCTGCAGCCCTGCGTGCCCATGGGGTGCCCGGACAGATCCTGACCGACAACGGGAAGGTGTTCACCGGCCGGTTCAACCAGCCGCCGGTGGAGGTGTTGTTCGACCGGATCTGCCGCGAGAACGGCATCGAGCACCTCCACACCCAGCCCCGATCGCCCACCACGACGGGCAAGGTGGAGAGGTTCCACCGCGCGTTGCGCACCGAGTTCCGTACCGACCGCATCTTCACCGACCTCGCCACAGCGCAGGCCGAGCTCGACCAGTGGGTCCACGACTACAACCACGACCGCCCCCACCAAGCACTCGACATGGCCACCCCGGCTTCCCGGTTCCTCAGACCCGACACGGCACCCGTGACCCCGATCAGACCCACCACCCGGGTCGGTCGACCTGCCGAGGACCGCCACGACGGCACCTGGGTCACACGCCGTGCCAGCGCAGTCGGCGTGGTCTGCGTCAGCTGGCAACAGGTCTGCCTCGGCGTCGCCGCCGCAGGAAGGCCCATCGACGTGTGGGTCACCGACAACGTCCTGCAGTTCTACGACGGCGACCAGCTCCTACGCACCCACAAACGCGAGAGCACCGGGGAGGTGAGAGTCAAGCGATCCACAGCACCACAACGTCGATCTACAGTGACACCGAGTGTCACCGATCAACCGAACTAGATCTGTCACCCATCACCCGAAGGTCTTCAGGCCTACTGCACCGAGCTCCGGCCGTACGCCCTCGTCGACATGGCTCGGCTCACCCGGACCGGGTCGCCCGGCGTCGACCCAGCACCAGCGCCACAGCAACGCTGAGCAGGAGCACCACTGCGGGGATCGCGATCCCGGGACCGTCGTCCTCCGGCTCGGCGGCGGAGCGGGCCGGGGCGGGGGCCTGGTCGGCACCGGGGGCGAGGACCGAGAGCTCGCCGACCTCGAAGCGCACGTCACCGCGCACGTCGTGGCCGTCCTCGGACACGACGAAGTACGACATCGTGTAGTCGCCCGCAGGCCCGGACCAGAGGGTCTGTGTCACCTCGGGGCCGTTCGCCGTGGCCGTCCCGTTGGCCACGCTGCCGTCGGGACCGACGACCGCGATCTCCTTCACCTCCTTGACCGGCGCCGAGAACGTGAGGAAGGCGCGCGACGGCATCACCTCCACCAGGCCGTCAGCGGCCGGCTGTGACGAGACGAGCTGGCCGTGCGCACCCGCGGGCTGCGCCGGTGTCCAGCCGAGGAGGGCCGCTGCGAGCGTGGCGGCCAGCAGGAGGACGGCGCGGCGCTGCCCGAATGGAGCGACGGGCAGCCCGGCGTTGCGCCCGGGGTGGCTACTGGTCATGCGAGCTCAGGAAGTGGTCGAGAAGGCGGCGTCGAAGGCGGCGTCGGGTGCGTCGAACGCGAGGCGGCGGACGAACTCCAACGCCTCCGGGGCACCGACGAGGCGGTCCATCCCGGCGTCCTCCCACTCCACCGAGATCGGGCCGTCGTAACCGATCGTGTTGAGCATCCGGAACGACGCCTCCCACGGCACGTCACCGTGCCCGGTCGACACGAAGTCCCACCCACGACGCGGATCAGCCCACGGCAGGTGCGAACCCATCCGCCCGTTGCGGCCGTTGCCGACCTGCTTCTTCGCGTCCTTGCAGTCCACGTGGTAGATCCGGTCCTTGAAGTCCCACAAGAAACCCACCGGGTCCAGGTCCTGCCACACGAAGTGGCTCGGGTCCCAGTTCAACCCGAACGCCTCACGGTGGCCGATCGCCTCCATCGCCGCAACGGTGGTCCAGTAGTCGTAGGCGATCTCCGAGGGGTGCACCTCGTGGGCGAACTTCACACCCTCGCTGTCGAACACGTCGAGGATCGGGTTCCACCCTCCTCGCCGACGTACGGCTCCACGTGCTGGGCCACTGCGGGCACGTGCCCAGCCTCGAGCACCCCGAGGAGTTCCGCCGTGTCGTGTCGGCGTTCCTCCGCCACGGGCCCCGGTCCGGCGTCACCGCTCGCGACAGCTGAGGAGAGCGCGGCGTGCTCGAACGGCTGGGCCGGTGGGTGCACCGCCGGCGCGTCGCGGTCCTGTCCGTCTGGGCCGCCCTGGTCGTCGCCGGGGCGGTGCTCGGGGGCGCGGTCTTCGATCGCGCCGAGGACGTCGGCCTGCGGGCGGGTGCGGAGTCGACGACGGTCGACCAGCGGCTCGAGGCCCTCGACGCCGAGGGCCCGCAGGTGGTCGTGGTGCTCTCCGGTGCCGACCCCGTCGACGCGGTTGTCAGCGAGGCGACCAGCCAGGTGGTCTACGCGGTGCGCGAGCTCCCGGGCGTGGTCGACCTGCGCGATCCCTGGACGACCAGCTCCTACGACCTCGTCGCCGAGGACCGCAGCAGCGCCGTCGTGCAGGTGGAGCTCGACCCCGCGCTCACCGACGACCGGGCGCTCGACCTTGCGGACCGGATCACCGACGCCCTGCGCACGACGCCGTTCCCGGACGTCGCTGCAGGCGGCGACCTGCTGGCCGAACGCACCTTCACGGACCAGGCGGTGCAGGACGCCGCCCGCGGCGAGGGTGTCGCGCTGGTGGTCCTGACCCTCCTCCTCGTGCTGGCGCTGGGTGGCGTCGTCGCGGGGATCCTGCCCGTCGTGGCCGCGCTGGCGGCCGTCGCCGTGTCGCTCCTGGCCCTCCTCGGCGTGGCCGACCTGTGGTCGGTGAGCGACTTCGCCGTCAACGTCGTGACCGTGCTGGCGCTCGGTCTGGGCGTCGACTACTGCCTGCTCGTGCTCGCCCGGTTCCGCGAGGAGCGTGCCGCGCTCGGCGACCGGCCGGACTCGGCAGCCGTGCTCGGCCGCACGCTCGCGACTGCCGGGCACACCGTGCTCGTCTCCGGCGCCACGGTCGGCTGCTCGATCGCAGCGCTGCTGCTCCTCGGCGACCCGCTGCTGTCCGGCATGGCGGTGGGCGGCGTCGTCGCGGTGGTCGTGGTGACCGCGATCGGCCTGACGCTGGCACCGGCGCTCCTCGCCGTGTGCTCGCGGTGGATCCCACCGGCCGGTCGAGGCGCGCTCGGACGCCCCGCGCGCCCGCCCGAGCGGTCGGTGCTCGCTCGGCTGGCCCGCGTGGCCCAGGCCCGGCCCTGGCCCGTCCTCGTCGTCTCCGCCGGGCTGCTCCTCGCGCTGTCGGTCCCGCTGCTCGGTCTCCAGGTCGGCGCGTCCGACGCACGGTCGCTGCCACCGGGCAGTGCGGCGCGCGAGGTCGTCGAGGTGGTGGAGCGCGACTACCCCGACGTCCGGACCGCACCGGTCGAGGTGCTCGTGGACGCGCCGTCGGGGGACGAGCGGATGACCCGCCTGTCGGAGCAGGTGACCGCCCTCGCCGACGTGAAGGACGTCGTCCTGCGCGACGGTCTCCCCGACGGCTGGAGCCACCTCTCCCTCACCCCGCGCGGCACCACCAGCGGACCAGCGGCGCAGCGCGTCGTCGAGGACGTACGCGCCCTCGGTGACGACGTCGACCTCCAGGTCGGCGGCCCTGCGGCCGAGCTGGTGGACGCCCGCTCGGCACTCGCGGACCGGCTGCCCTGGGCCATCGCGACGGTGGTCCTCGTCGCCGGGCTCCTCCTGCTGCGCCTCACCGGCTCCCCCGTCATCGCGCTCAAGACGCTCCTGCTGAACCTGCTCTCGCTGACCGCGACCCTCGGCGTCGTGACGCTCGTGTTCCAGCACGGTTGGGGTGGGCCGCTGCTCGGCGGCACGGCGACCGGCACCCTGGACCTCACCTCGCCGCTGCTGCTGTTCATGTTCGCCTTCGGGCTCTCGATGGACTACCACCTCTTCCTCGTCGCGCGCATCAAGGAGGAGTGGGACGCCCGCGCGACACGGCCCGGCTCGCGCCAGGACAACGACGCCGCCGTCCTGGCCGGGATCACTGCCTCGGGTCCGGTGGTCACCCTCGCGGCACTGGCCATCTCGGTGGTGTTCATCGGCTTCGCGGCGGGCCAGCTGGTCGCCGTCAAGGAAGTGGGCGTCGGCATGACCGTGGCGATCCTGCTCGACGTCACGATCGTCCGGGGGCTGCTGCTCCCGGCGGCGATGACCTTGCTCGGCGAGCGCAACTGGTGGCGACCGCGTCTGGTCCTTCAGCGGACGGAGACCGAGCCCACGCGGTAGCTGCCCGACGAGGTCCGCCCGGCGTTGGCGAGGTACATCGGCGCGGAGTAGCCGGTCGGGTCGACGACGCTGACGGACACGTCGTACCTCCCCTTCCGCAGGCCCGGCACCGCGACGCGGGTCCGGCGGCGCGAGGAGTCGATGACACCGCGCAGCTGATCGCCCAGCGACACCGTGGTCGCCGTCCCGTTGCGCGTGAAGGTGAGGCGGACGTCCCAGCGGTCGTACGTCGGCGCGCTCCCCTGGTTGACCCACGAGGTCCGCACGGCGATGCGGTCACCGGCATCGATCGAGCGCGGGAGGGTGAGCGAGCGGAGGCGGAGGCGGTAGCCCGCGGTCGCGAGCGCCGTGGCGTACGCCGAGCGCTGACGGGCGTCGAGGGACGCGTGGTCCCACGGCATGTTGCCGGACGACAGCGTCGAGACGTGGAAGCGACGGACCTGCTGTGCGCCGAGCACCGGGTCGGCCCGGGTGCACCACTCGGAGAAGAACGGCCGGGTGCGCCAGGCCTTCTGCAGCCGCTTGTCGACGGCGACCATCGAGTACATGTCCGGGCAGCCGAGGCTGTCGGTGCGGAGGCCGAGGTTCGGGTTGGCCCTGAGCGCGGCCAGGGTGAACTCGACCGGCGTCATCGTGTTGATGAGGACGTGCTTGGTCGGGAACGCGTTCGTCACGGCCTCGACGACCGCGAGCCCGTTGGCGTCGGAGATCCGCGCACCGTCGCCGACGTGCCACTCGCCGTAGCTCCCGTAGCCGCCGACGTCGACGTAGCCCAGCCGCGGGTCGTCGCCGTAGCGACGCCCGAGCTCGGCCATCAGCTCCTGCCACTGGGCGAGGAAGGCGGGCGAGTTCCAGTCCGGGACGTCGGTGCCGGGCTGGAGCGCGACGAACGGCGGCGTGACCGCGGGGAAGTCCGCGCGGAAGTTCATCCAGCATCCCGGGCAGTAGGCCATCACCCGGAAGCCGAACTTGCCGCCGCGGGCGCCGGCATCGGCGAGCCCGGCGTCGATCAGGGAGAAGTCCCAGGCGTTGTCGGCCTTCTCGATCCGTCCCCAGTAGACCTGGTCGCGGTAGTAGACGTCGTTGGACGTGACCGTCGAGGGCGTGGGCTCGGCCCCGAACCAGCGGTACTGCCCACGCAGCGGGTTCGGCAGGTCGGCACCGGCGCCGGCCGGGGCCAGCGCGAAGGTGCGCTCGGACACCGGTGGTCGCCCGGTCGACGGCGACGCGGCCAGCGTGAGCGCGACGACGAGCGCCGCCGTGCTCGCCACGAGGGCACGCCAGGGCATCCTCGTCAGCCGGTCTCCGTCACGCGTACGCACGAGGGAGAGTCTGCAACGAATCCCGCAGAATTACCGAAGGAACCGTCAAGTCGCCACCCGGAGGCGGCTCAGGCGTCGGTGGCCACCCCGCGCACACCGGAGTCGGTGAGCTCCGCCTCGCGCGCCGCGGCCGTCTCCAGCTCCTGGCGGCGGGTCTCCTCCATCATCGCCCGCGTCGCGTCGTAGATGCCCGGGTCCGACACCAGGTCGGCCGCACCGCGACGCAGCCGGGCCAGCGCCGCACGGGCGAAGATCTGCTGCTCGGTGGTGGTCCGCTCGGAGCGGTTGTTGCTGATGAAGGTGATCGCCCAGCGCATCAGCGCCGAGACCTGGTTCTTGAAGCCGGTGAGGTAGACGAGGTGCACCCCGAGCCACATCAGCCAGGCGACGATGCCGGTGAGCCGGAGCTTGCCGACCATCGCGACGGCACGGAAGCGGCTGATGATCGCCATCGAGCCCTTGTCGAAGTACTTGAACGGCGGCTGCGGCGCCTTGCCCTCGAGCCGGTTGCGGATCTCCTTGGCGGCGTACTTCGCGCCCTGGATGGCGACCTGCGCGACGCCGGGCAGGTTGTCGAGGGCGATCATGTCGCCGACGACGAAGACCTCGGGGTGGCCGGGGAGCGTGAGGTCGGGGTTGACGCCGATCCGGCCGGCGCGGTCGAGCGGGGCGCCGGACTGCTCGGACAGGGTCTTGCCGAGGGGGTTGGCCTGCACGCCGGCGGCCCAGATCTTGGCGACGGAGTCGATGCGCTCGGTGCGGCCGTCCTTGAACTTCACCTCGAGGCCGCGCTCGTCGACCTCGGTGACCATGCCGCCGAGCATCACCTCGACGCCGAGCTTCTCGAGCTCCTTCTGCGCCTTCTCGCCCAGCTTGGCGCCGAAGGGCGGCAGCACCTGCGGCGCGGCGTCGACGAGGACGACGCGCGCCTTCCTGGTGTTGATGGCACGGAAGTCCTTGCGCAGCGTGTTGTGCGCCAGCTCGGCGATCTGGCCGGCCATCTCCACGCCCGTCGGACCGGCGCCGACGACGACGAAGGTCAGCAGGTGGTCGACGTCGTCACCGCGGGTGGCACCGAGCTCGGCCATCTCGAAGGCGCCGAAGATGCGGCCGCGGAGCTCGAGGGCGTCGTCGATGCTCTTCATGCCGGGTGCGAACTCGGCGAAGTGGTCGTTGCCGAAGTAGGACTGGCTGGCACCGGCTGCCACGAGCAGGGAGTCGTACGACGTGACGGTGTCGCGGCCCAGCACCTGCGAGGTGACCGTCCGGGCAGCGAGGTCGATGCCAGTGACCTCGCCCAGGATCACCCGGGCGTTGTCCTGACCGCTGAGGACCTCGCGGGTCGGCGGGGCGATCTCACCCTCGGAGAGGATGCCCGTCGCGACCTGGTAGAGCAGCGGCTGGAAGAGGTGGTGCGTGGTCTTCGCGATGACGGTGACGTCGACGTCGGCGCGGCGCAGGGCCTTCGTCCCGAAGAGCCCGCCGAAGCCGGAACCGATCACGACCACCCGGTGCCGCGGGGCCTGCGTCGTGCTCATCGGAGCTCCTTTTTCTCGGTGCGAGGTCGAGGGTCATTTACCTGATGCTGACGCTGTATCACCATTGTCCTCCCGGGGCCGACGAGCAGGCGAAACGCCGGACGCGTCTCGTTGCTCACATCCACTACCCAGAGTCGCGAGAAACTAGTGTGGTTGTCGAGGTTTGAACTACCCCTGGCTGGGGTAACCATCGCCCCACTGGACTGCCCACCCCCTCGAAAAGAGTCCCAGTGCCGCTGAGCTCCGAGTTGACCCTCGCGTCGTCGCCGCGCGCTGCGGCCGACGCCCGGCGCTGGGTCAGCGACGTCTTCGTGCGGCTCGAGCGCGACGACCTCGTGGAATGTGCCGAGCTCGGCGTCTCCGAGCTCGTGGCCAACGCCGTGCTGCACGCCAACGCGCCGTTCAAGGTGCGGGTGCGCGGCACGATCAGCCACCCGCGCATCGAGGTGATCGACGGCTCCACCAGCCCGCCCGTCCCGCCGGTCCCGCTCGCCGGTGACGACATCGACCTGCTGCTGACCTTCGGTCGCGGTCTGTCGATGGTGGCGCAGTGCGCGACCGCATGGGGCGCCACGATCGAGGCCGACAGCAAGATCGTCTGGTTCGAGCCGGCTGCCCAGATGAGCGACGAGGGTGGCGCGGAGTGGGTGATCGACGTCCACGACCAGAACCCCCCGGAGCCCGTCAGCGAAGACGCCGTCGAGATGCGGCTGCTCGCCCTCGACGTCCCGCTCTACTCGTCGTTGGCCCGGCAGTACCACGAGCTGCGCCGCGAGCTGCGGCTCCTGTCCCTCTCCCACCAGTCCGACTACCCGCTCGCCGGTGACCTCACCTCGATGTTCGCCACCTTCGAGCGCCAGTTCCCCGACACCTTCAGCGAGCAGATGCGGGCCGCCGAGCGCCAGGCCATGCCCCGCGTCGACCTGGTCTTCCCGATGGTGCGCGAGGCCGGCCCGATCTTCGTGACGATGACCGAGATGTTCGACGTCGCCGACGCGTTCTGCCGTGCGGAGCGCCTGCTGTCGATGGCCCGCACCCCGTCCCAGCGGGCCCTCCAGAACTGGTTGCTCACCGAGCTCGTGCAGCAGCTCGGCGGCGCCAGTGCACAGCCGTGGAACCCGCAGGCGCACACCAAGCCGTCGACCAGCCAGGTCGGGTGAGCGCGCGCCGCCCCGGCGCCACCGACCTCCTCGTCGTGTCGGTCGGCGGCGCCGCCGGCGCCGTCCTCCGGTTCGCGATCGACACCGCGGCTCCCGACTCGCTCTTCCCCTGGCCGACGCTCGCGATCAACGTTGTCGGGGCGTTCGTCCTCGGCGTGCTGCCCGCACTCGCCGTCGTACGCCGCTCGCGCAGGGTCGCGCTCGCCCTCGGCCCGGGCGTGCTGGGCGGGTTCACCACGGTGTCGGCGTGGGCCGGACAGGTCCGCGAGCTCGCGGACGACGGCCATGCCGGCCTGGCGGGTCTCTGCCTCCTGCTCACGTTGGCCGCCGGACTCGCAGCGGCCGCGCTGGGCCAGCACCTCGCCCGCCGCGCCGAGCCGGAAGCGACGATGGGGTGAGCGCCCTCCTCGTCGCGCTCGGCGCTGCCGTGGGGGCACCCCTGCGCTTCGCCCTCAGTCGCGCGCTGGACGGGCGGTTCCCCATGGGCATGCTGCTGGTCAACGTGCTGGGCTCGGGCCTGTTCGGGGTGTTCGCGGCGATGTCGCTGGGCGACGCCGGCTGGGCGCTGCTCGGCACCGGGTTCTGCGGCGGCTTCACGTCGTTCTCGACCTTCGCGGTGCAGTCCGTGGAGCGTCCGGCGCGCCCCGCGACGACGTACGTCGTGGCGACGGTCATGCTGTCCGTCGGCGCCTGTGCTGGCGGCTGGAGCCTCGTCAGCGCCCTGGGCTAGGCCAGTGGACGGCAAAAGTTCGTCCAACCCTCATGCGGGCGTCAGCCCCACCCGAGGTCGTGCAGCCGCGCGTCGTCGAGACCGAAGTGGTGGGCGACCTCGTGCACGACGGTGATCCGCACCTCCTCCTCGAGGTCCTCGACGGTGTCCGCCATGTCGAGGAGCGGTCCGCGGAAGAGCAGGATCCGGTCGGGCAGCATCCCGGCGTGGTTGGCCGGCCGCTCCGTCAGCGCCAGTCCGTCGTAGAGGCCGAGCAGGTCGGGGTCGTCCTCGGGGGCCTCGGCCTCGACGAGCACGACCACGTTGTCGACGAGCTGCGCGAGCTCGTCGGGAAGGCCGTCGAGGGCGCGACCGACCATGGCGTCGAACGCGGCGGGATCGAGGTCGATCGGCATGGGAACACCCTAGGAGCCGCAGGAAATCAGGTCAGGCACCCGAAATGCCGAACAGGCTGAGCCTGGTGGCTCAGCCTGCGTCGCATGCGATGGCGACCCCGACGGGACTCGAACCCGCGGCCTCCGCCGTGACAGGGCGGCGCGCTAACCAACTGCGCTACGGGGCCAGATGTGGTGCTGGGTGTACTGGTGAAGCGGGTGGAACTCTAACCCAAGGACTTCCGGGACCACCAATCGGCGTCCGACCTCGATCCTGGTCGCACCCCCAACCGGATTCGAACCGGCGCTACCGCCGTGAAAGGGCGACCCAGGGATCGTCGGACAATGTTGGAGATCAATGAACCCGCAGGTCGGAGCCGCAACCGACAATCGGTCGTCGTTGGCGGATTCTGCTTGTTTCTGGACCTCGTGTTGCCCCAGTCTTGCCCAGAAGCCACGAACTGTGGACCGTTGCTATAGCATCCACTGCTATAAGCGCAGCATGACCAGTCGCAGTGACGTGCTGCGCGAGGTGATGCGCGAGACAAGCACCACGCAGTCCGACCTGTCCAGGTTCAGCGGCGTGCGGCAACCGAGCATCAGCGGATTCCTCTCCGGCAAGGTCGACCTCAGCGACGGCCAGCTCGACCGTCTCTTGTCGTGCATGGGCTACCGCCTCGAGGTCGTGCGACGCTCCATCGTTCCCACGCTGACTCGCTCCGAACGCCGCTCGTGGCTCCTGCACCGGCGGCTCTCAACGCTCCTGAACCATCAGAGCTTCGGGGAGTGGTGCCCGACGCTCGAGCGCAACCTGGATCGCCTCCGCGACCGGGTCACGGGTCAGCCACACGTTCGCAACCTCGACCGCTGGCGACACTTGGTCAACCGCGGAGACCTCCCAAGCCTGCACCGCGTCCTGACCGGGCTCGATCGCGACTCGATCGAGATGCGGGAAGTCTCCCCTGTGACCGGACTGCTCCCGGACGAACAGCGCCGCGAAGTCCTGAAGATGGCGGGATGACGCGACGCGCGGCCACCAAGCCGTACTCCGCCAGCTCGAGAACCGCCTCGTCGGCATCCGCCACGGCTGCCTCAAGACCGACACCATCATGACGAAGTCTGGCCGGCATCAACGGCCGCTGCGGCTTGACGCCCCGCACGCCGTGAGATGTCTGGGCATCTGCGTCACTCAGGCGACAGCGCGAACCAGCTTGCGGTTGAGGAACTCCTCGATGCCGTAGCGGCCAAGTTCGCGTCCGAACCCGGAGCGCTTGATGCCACCGAAGGGCAACTCTGCGCCCTCGGCCCCGACGCCATTGATGAAACCATGCCGGCCTCGACCTGATCAGCGACCCGCACAGCTTGTTCGGGGGGAGTCGTGAAGAGGTAGGAGCCAAGGCCGTAGGGCGTGTCATTGGCGATCGCGACTGCCTCCACCTCGTCGCGAGCCTTGAACACCATGGCAACCGGACCAAAAAGCTCAGCCCAATATGCCTCGTGCGCGGGCTGCACGCCGGTGGGCACGCCTGGCGCGAACCAGGCACCCCGGCGCTCGCCGGCGCTCGCGAGCGAGGCTCCTGCGGCCACGGCGCTGGAGACCTGCGCCTCAAGCCTCTGCGCAGCGGTCTCCGACGACAGCGGGGCGGCCGCGTTGCCAGCATCCGCTCGGTGTACCGGGTGAGGAAGTCGTCGTACAGGCTCTCGTGGACGATCACCCGCTTGCCGGCATTGCAGGCCTGTCCAGTGTTGTCTAGCCGCGCGGCAACCGCAGCCTCGACGGTGGCGTCGAGGTCGTCGGTCGAGAGGACGATGAAGGGGTCCGAGCCACCCAGCTCGAGGACGACCTTCTTCAGGTGACGGCCCGCTACCTCGGCGACCGCGGCGTATGCCCGCTCCGAGCCTGTCAGCGACACGCTGGATGCGCGCGTCGGCGATGACCCGCTCGACCTGCTCGTTGCTGGCATAGATGTTGACGTATGCCGCTGCGGGAAAGCACGCGTCGGCGAAGATCTGCTCGAGCAGCGCTGCCGACCCTGGGCACTGCGGGGCGTGCTTCAGCAGGATAGTGTTGCCCGCCGCGAGGTTCGGCCCGGCGAACCGGGCAACCTGATAGGCCGGGGAGTTCCACGGCATGATGCCCAGGAGCACGCCCAGCGGACGCTTCTTCACCACGGCCGAGCCCGCGCCCTCGAGCAGCGCAATCGGCTCGTCCGCCAGAAAGGCCTCCGCGTTCTCGGCGTAGTAGGCGTAGATGGCGACATTGAAGTCGGCCTCGCCGAGCGCGTCCTCGGGAGGCTTGCCCACCTCGCGGACCATCGCCTCAGCCAGCTCCTGCCGGCGCTCAGTGTGCAGCTCGCCCACCCGGCCGACCAGTTCGGCCCGCTCGCCGACCGTGGTCGTACGCGCCAACGCCCGATAGGCCCCGTGAGCCCTCCCGACCGCGTCCAACACTTGCCCGTCTGTGTACGTGGGATACGTCTCGACCTGCTCGCCATTGGCAGGGTTCACGACGGCGTACTGAGTCATGGTTTCCTCCACCTTTGTGTTCAGGATCGTGCTGGGTGAAACCGGTCGCGGTTGTGCGCGCTGCAGAACGTTGGTCTGTACGCGGCGATCATCGGAAGACGACGGTCTTGGTGCCATCCAGGAGTACGCGGTGCTCCGCATGGGCAGTCACCGCACGCGCCAGGGCCAACGCCTCGAGGTCGCGCCCGATTGCGGTCAGGTCGCTCGCTGAGCGAGTGTGATCAACACGAGCGAAGTCCTGTTCGATGATGGGGCCCTCGTCCAGGTCGGCGGTCACGTAATGAGCGGTCGCGCCGATCACCTTCACGCCTCTGGCATGGGCCTGGAAGTACGGCCGGGCGCCCTTGAAGCTCGGCAACAGGCTGTGGTGAATGTTGATGGCCCGTCCTTCGAGCTCGCGGCAGAGGTCATTCGACAAGATCTGCATATAGCGCGCGAGCACGACAGAGTCGGCCTCGTACGTGGCGACCAGCTTCCGCAGCTCATCCTCGGCGGCCTGCTTGCTGTTGGCGGTGACCGGCACGTAGTGGAACGGAATGCCCTGCCATTCGACGAGGTCACGGAATGTCTCATGGTTGGACACGACGCCGACGATCGTGGCCGGCATAGAGCCGCTGCGGACCCGATGCAGGAGGTCGTTGAGGCAGTGGCCCTGCTTGGACACCATCACCAGCATCCGCAACGGGACAGACGGGTCGTGAATACGCGCTTCGGCAGCGAGAGGTGCTGCCACGCTGCTCTGCAGCTCCAGTTGGAGATCTGCGATGTCGAAGACCTCGTGGTTGGCCGCATGGACCCTCATGAAGAACAACCCGGTGTCGACGTCGCCGAACTGCTGACTGTCACGGATGGTAAAGCCTCGGTCGGCCAAGAAGCCGGCCACGAGCGCCACAATGCCGGGGCGGTCTTCGCACGACAGGGTAAGAACGATGTCATTCATCAGGATTTGGGCCTTTCAGACTTCGGGTCGTAGAGCGGACGTAGAGACGCCCGAGCGGGCACGCGGCGACCTGCGACTTCAACGGTGTAGGCGCCCTCTTCGAACCATCCGCGGGCCACTACCTCAGGAGCGGTCACCCAGCCGAGCGCTGTCGCACCCCCCAGCGTGTGGCCATACATGGCCGAGGCCACCCGTCCGACGAGGACGCCATCGCGGAAGATTGGCTCGTCGTGGAACAGAAGAGACTCCGGATCGTCGAGCACGAATTGAACGAGTCGCCGATCAACCCCAACCGCGCGGATCTTTTCCAAGGCTTCGCGCCCGATGAAGCCTCCCGGCTTGTCCCACTTGACCGTGAAGCTCAGACCAGCCTGGATCGGGTCGTCCCCGCTCGAGACGTCGTGACCCCAGCTGCGGTAACCCTTCTCGATGCGCAAAGAGTTCATAGCGTGGTACCCGACCGGTCTCAACCCGTGCGGCTCGCCCGCGGCGCCGAGGGTCTGCCAGATGTGATGTCCCATCTCGCTGGGGATGAGCAGTTCCCATCCGAGCTCGCCGACGTAAGTAACGCGAGTGGCACGAACGAAGCCGAACCCCAGGTCGATCTCGCGCGACGCGCCGAACGGAAACGCGGCATTGGACAGATCGGCGTCGGTGAGAGGCTGCAGCAGCTCGCGCGACTTCGGACCCATCACAGCGAGCATCGCCATGGTTCCGCTGACGTCGGCCACCGTGCAGAACTCCTCGTCGAGGATGTGGCGGCGCAGGTGTGCGAGGTCGCGATTCACCGTTGCGGGACCGGACAGGACCAGGAACTCGGTCTCGGCCACCCGGGTGACCGTGACATCTGCCTCGATGCCGCCCTCATCGTTGAGCCACTGCGTGTAGGTAATGGTGCCGATAGGGGTGTCGACGTTGTTGACCGAGACTCTGCTGAGGACCTGCACGGCGTCACGTCCTTGGACGAGCAGCTTGCCGAACGAGGACGTGTCGATCATCCCGACCGCTTCTCGGATGGCGCGATGCTCGTTGGCCGAGTACTCGAACCAGTTCGGTCGTTCGAAGGAGTACTCGTAGTGGCGGGCGACGCCGTCGGGGGCGTACCAGTTGGCGCGCTCCCATCCGGCGAGCTCACCGAACACTGCGCCGGCCTGCTGAGTCGCTGCGTACAACGGGCTCAAACGAAGGTTCCGCGCCGTCGCCCGCTGTTGGAATGGCCAGTGGACCTCATACGCCATGTCGAGCGATTCAACAACCCGCGCCTCGAGGAAGCGTCGATTCGTCTCGTGACGCTGCACGCGAGCGAGGTCGGCCTCGGGCAGGTCGACGGAGGAGCGTCCCTCGACGATGAGGTCGGCGAGAACCGAGCCAGAACCTGGACCGGAGAGAAACCCAACCGAGTTGAAGCCCGCGGCTACGAAGTAGTTTCGAAGCGCGGGCGCTTCACCCAAGTGGTACATGCCGTCAGGCGTGAAGGATTCGGGCCCGCTGAAGTGCAGCCGAATGCCTGCATCTGCGAGGACGGGCATCCGTTCGACCATCTTCTCGTAGAACGGACCCAAGTGGTCCCAGTCCTCCGGAAGTTGAATGAATCCTGTGTTAGGCGGGATTCTCACGGATGCCCAGGGGTAGCTGCCCGGCTCAAAGAATCCGACCATGAGGGCACCGGCCTCGTCCTTGACGTAGGCGTGCTCATCGCCGCTCTTGATCGTTGGCAAGTTGCGGGGCAGATCGGGGATCGCTTCGGTGACCACGTAGAAGTGCGCGAGGGCCTGGAGCGGGACTTCGACTCCGGCGGCGGCGCCGAACTCACGCCCCCACATGCCCGTTGCGTTGACGACGTACTCGGCTTCGATCGTTCCCGACGTCGTCTCGACACCGGTGACACGGCCGTGGGCGGTCGTGACGTCGGTGACAGTGACTCCCTCCACGATCCGCACGCCGCGGGCAGTCGCGCCCCTAGCCAGAGACATGGTTGTGTCGGTCGCGCTGCCGCGACCGTCTCGGGGAAAGTAGAGACTGCCCAGCACCCCTTCGGGATTGAGCAGAGGGTGTCGATCGATCGTCTGGTCGACATTGAGCAACTCCGTGTCGATGCCGTTGCCGCGCATCACGCTGGCTTGATGACGGAGCTCCTCGAGCCGCTCGGGAGACGTCGCGATGTTCATCGTCCCGGTCTGGACGAACCCGGTGGAGAACCCGGTATCGGACTCCAGGTCGCGGAAGATGTCCAGGCTGCGCTGTACCACCTCGCGCGTGCCCCAGGTGCCCCGCGCCTGCGTGATCAAACCGGCGGCGTGCCACGTCGTGCCGGAGGTCAGCGTGTTGCGCTCGAGGAGCACGACGTCGGTCCACCCGCGACGAGCCAAGCTGTAGGCCGTACTGGTCCCGATGATGCCGCCGCCCACGATCACGACCTGCGCCCGAGCCGGAAGCTGTTCTCCCATGGTCCACCCCTTCTTAGGCCTCCAGCGTGAGGCACCCGGCGTGGGCGCTCCATGCGTCGAAGGGCCGAGATGACGCAGATCACTTGTGCGATCGACCAAGTGCATCCCGTACCGTTCGCGGCCCAGGCCGTTCCTCCCAAGATCGGATGTCGGGGATTCGAGACACGAGATCCGGGTGTCGCACATCGCGCACTGAAGCAGTTGGCGCGACCTGTAGAACGAGCAGCGTCTTGAGCCTTCTGTGCGTCTCGTCTCCTTCGAGAGCAACCGTCGGAGCGACTAGACGATCGCTGAATCGGACGGGGTCGACTCGTGCGATCCGCCACTAACACCGGAGCCAGCGATGCGCGAGCCTCAGATGTCACATCAACAACCGCTGCCGCGCGCGCGGTTGACAGGAAGGGGACCTGATGGAGCACCGAGCGACCGTCATCGATGGCACCCGAGCCGCAGCCGCAGTGAAGGAGGGCCTGCGCGGCCGGGTCGAAGCTCTGACTGCCGCAGGTCGCCGTCCGGGACTGGGAACCATCCTCGTAGGTGAAGACGCAGGGTCGCAGTCGTATGTCGCAGGCAAGCACCGGGACTGTGCCGAGATCGGAATCGACTCCCTTCGAGTCCAGCTCCCCGCTTCAGCGTCACAGCGGGACGTGCTGACGGCGGTGCACAGTCTCAACGACAACCCCCGGTGTTCGGGATTCATCGTCCAACTCCCACTCCCCCCTCACATTGACACCCACGCAGTTCTTGGCGCGGTCGACCCGGACAAAGACGCCGACGGCCTTCACCCGACAAACCTCGGTCGTCTCGTGCTCGGGCAACCCGGCACCCTGCCGTGCACCCCCAGTGGAATTCTCGAACTACTGCGCGGTGCGGACGTAGCTATCACCGGTTCGCAGTTCTGCGTGATCGGGTGTGGCACCACCGTCGGCCGACCACTCGGACTCATGCTCACCCGTCCCAGCGAGCACGCGACAGTCACGATGTGCAACGAGGCGACGATCGACATCGCTGCGCACACGCGTGTGGCTGACGTCGTGATCGCCGCCGCTGGTGTAGCGCATCTGGTCCAGCCCTACTGGGTCAAGCCGGGCGCAACCGTGCTTTCGGTCGGCATCACCCGCACCGTCGAAGGAATTCTCGGAGATGTCCACCCTGACGTCGAGCAGGTTGCCGGTAAGTGGTCCCGTGCCACTGGCGGTGTGGGCCCGATGACGCGCGCGATGCTGCTCAAGAACGTGGTGGAATTGACAGAGCGGTCCGCCGGACAGATGACCAGCGTGCCGACCGCGTCATGACCGACCTGTAGGTAGATCCGCGACGGACCTGAGCGCGTACGAAGACCTGGCCGGTTTGAGCACTGGCCAGGTTCTTCGACATCGTTGAGACAGCGTGCGGGTCAGCGTGGCCACCATGCGGAGCGAGGTCGGCTCAGCCGCGTTGGCGGCCGGTGCTCACATCAGCAACGACGTCAAGGGACGAAACGATTCCGCCATCGTCGGGGTTGTCGGGGAGCTGCCAGCAATCTCTCGGCACTTCGCGCGCTCGGTCATCCCTGCACATCGAGTACCTCCCGAAAGCGCTTCTCGGCAACGGACGTTGAGACCGCTGTTGATCCGCGGGATGGCGACGACCTCACCCGATCACCTCTGCGCATGGGGCGGTGCAGGGCGTCGAGTACCTCCGGGTGCACGACGTGATCGCGAGCCAGCGAGCCCTTGCCGTGGTACGCGCTTGGCAGGCGCACACGCCCACGGCAGCGCGTCTGGCCTCCAGCTGAGGACTGCTAGCTGTGATGCCCAGGCCCGTCGGTCGAAGTCGTGCCACGACACGATCCCACTTGTAGATGGACCGAGTCGGCGTCGACGACAACGCCGTCAAGCCTCGGGAGTGAAGCTCTCCTCGTCGGAGTACGGGAACCACCAGAAGTCCTGCTCGGACGCGGCCGGATCGACCATGACCATCTTGGTGTGTCGGAATGTGTCGAGGCCCTCCGCGCCTAGCTGGCGGCCGAGCCCAGACATCTTGCGCCCACCGAAGGGTCCCGCGTCGTTGTCCAACAACGGCGCGTTGACCCACACCATGCCGGTGACGATCTCGTTGGTCGCGCGGTGCATCTCGACCGGGTCGCTGGTGTAGATCGTGGCGCCGAGACCAAATTGCGAGGAGTTCGTCAGCTCCAGTGCCTGGTCGAAGCTGTCGACCTTGCACAGCGGTGCCAGGGGACCGAAGATCTCTTCGGTCATGACGTCCATGTCGGGCGTGACCTCGGTGAGCACCGTCGGCTCATGGAAGAACCCCTGTTGCAGCTCGACCGGAAGGCCTTCGGGGCGGCCACCTCCCTGCACCACCTTTGCCCCCTGCTCGAGCGCCCGCGCGAGAACCTTCTCGAAACGCGCCAGCTCGCCGGCATGTTCCATCGGGCCTAGGTCAACCTTGCCGAGTCCGTTGCCGATCCGAAGCTTGCCGGTCTCCTCCACGACCATCGCCGCGAACTCGTCGTAGACCGCTTCGTGCACGAAGATCCGCTCTGCGGAGGTGCACACCTGACCACAGTTCAGGAAGGCCGCGAACGTGGCAGCGCGAGCCGCAGTTCGCAGCTGTGCAGAAGGCATCACGATGAAGGCATCGTTCCCAGACGCCTCCACTAGGCAAGGCTTGAACTGCTCTGCACACGCCTTGGCGATCGCCTGCCCGGTGGGAACGCTGCCGGTGAAACCGATCATGTGCGTTTCCGGGTGGGAGACCAGCTGCCTGCCGACCTCGCCGCCGCCCGTCACGCACTGGACGAGGCCGGCGGGGAGCGCCTCGAACGCCTCCATGAACTTGAGCGTCGTGAGCGAGGCGTATTCCGACGGCTTCACGATCACTGCATTGCCGGCGGCGAGTGCAGCAGCGGCCTCCCACATCAGCAAGAGCACCGGGAAGTTCGCCGGGAGAATGACCACTACAACCCCCATCGGCTCCTTGAGGGTGTAGTGCATTTGGCCGGCTACCGATGTGCCGATGACGGAACCGACGGAGTGCCGGCCGATCTCTGCGTAGTAATCGGTTGCGCTGACCGACCACATCATCTCGTCGGAGCTCTCCTTGAACGGCTTGCCGGTCTCTCGAGTCATGATCTCGGCGACCTCCGGGCTGATCCGCCGCATCGCCGAGGCGACCTCGTGGAGCAATTCGGAGCGGTGCAGCCCACTCTCGGCCCACCAGGCCTTCTGCGCCACGTTGGCGGCTCGGACGACATCACTGATCTCGGCAGCCGTGACATGCGGGAACGCACCGATCTCCTGGGCAGTTGCCGGGTCGACGACGGGCGTCGTGGTCCCGCTGACGCTGGCGACGAACTCGCCCTGCGTGAAGAAGACTCCGCTGAGTCGGTCGAGTTCTTCCTGTGCATCCATCGGTCTGCGCTCCGGAACTAGAAGGGTCGTCCGATCAAGCATGTGACCTGCACCATCCGGAACCAATTCGTTGGAGATACGAACAGTCGGCGCGCGTTCGTACGACGAGACAAGTCGCTTCCCGTCCATATGAGGGCCGCCGCCTGCGTATAAGCGATACTGGGAACGTGAGCCTCACCGTCGGTCAGCTCGTCGACATACCGTCTCTGCGCACTCGCGTGCTCGCGGGGGACTCTGGTTCCGGCCGTCCGGTCCTCTGGGCGCATACATGCGAGCTCCCCGACCCCTGGAACTGGCTCGGCACGGGTGAACTACTCCTTACCGACGGCTACAACTTCCCGGTAGACGGCCCGAGCCAGATCGAATACATCACCCATCTGGCTCACGCCAACCTGTCTGGCGTCGCGCTGGCGGAGGGTCTACACGCCGCCCCGCTGACCCCTGAGGCCGCGAAGGCAGCTGACGATCTAGCCTTCCCGGTCCTGGAGACGGCCTACGCCGTCCCGTTCGTCACCGTGGCCCGCACCGTCGCCGAGAGCAACAGCGAAGTGGCCAGCGGCAGGCTCGTACGCATATTGCGTGTCTACGATGTGTTGCGACGGTCGAGCCAGGCGAGCACCCACCAGAACGACTTGCTCGACGCCCTTGGGCGTGAGTGCGGTGCGGACCTGCACGTCCTCGACGTGCGACAGGGACGGTCTCTGCTGGCGGCGTCGACGCCTCTCGAGGAGGAGATCCGAACCTCGCTCGTCCGGGCCCTCGAGTCGCACACCGGACCGCTGCCCGCGTTCGTACGCGTGCCCCATGCCTCAGGGTCTCTGCTGGGCCTACCCGTCGACACGTACGGTCGAGCACTTCTGCTGGCGATTCCGGCCGCCGAAACGGACGTTGACCTAGTCGTCCTCCAACACGTGGCGACCATCGCTGGCCTCGAGGTGGACCGGCGCGCGGCTGCCGCGCTGCGCCGGCGCGAGAATGGCGCGCGCTTCTTCCAGCGGCTCCTGGATTCAGCGGTCGACGTCAACACGGCGGCCGAGCGCCTCTCTGCGCTCGGCCTCGGCGATCGACCCTGGCGAATCCTCTGCTTGGGGACCGAGTGTGAGATCGAACCAGACGACCTTCAGCTGCGGCTCGGCGCGCGCCAGATACCGCATCTCATCGCCCGCTCGGGTGACAACCTCATTGTTCTCGTCGCCGCCTCTTCGATCGGCGCCGACGTCTTCGGGCTCGCCGACACAAGCGAAGCCCGGGTCGGCTTGAGTCAACCAGTGCAGAGCATCGGCCGCGTCGGTGATGCGGCTCGCGAAGCACGCTGGGCGCTGGAGACTGCCCGCTCAACCGACCAGACGGTGGTGCTCTACGGCGAGGAGTCACCCCTGTTCATGCCTCGAACCGTCGCTGAGGGCGAGGCCGTCGTGCACGCGGTGCTGGGCCCCCTCGTCGACTACGACCAGGAGACCGATTCGCAACTGCTGCGGTCTCTGGAGGTGTACTTCGAGAGCGGCCGTTCATGGCAAGCCGGGGCAGCTCGCCTAGGGATCCACAAGCAGACGTTGGTCTACCGAATGCGTCGTGTCGAGGATCTGACCGGCACCCGGCTGGCCGACATGGACGACCAAACCCGGCTGTACCTGGCTCTAAAGACCCTTCGGCTGCTTCGTACGGGTTGACGCCAGCTGATCGGCTCCACGCAGGCGGAAGCTCCCCTCGACCATGCTCTCGAAACGCCGGGTCGACGCAAGGAACAGGGACAGCAGTTCACCGTCAACAAGGTGCTCGACAGCGTTGTCAGGGGTTCTTGTCCTCGACGCTGCGTCGCCTGCAAGCTCATCCAGTTGGACCTGTGAGGTTGATAAGAAGCACTCCCGCCAGGACCAGCACGATGCCGAAGATCGCGGTATGGGTCAGATGCTCATCGAAGAGCACCGTGCCGGCCACTGCCGCGGCCAGAGCCCCGAGTCCTGCCCACATCGCATAGCCGGTTCCCAAGTTCAGACCGAGCTTCAGAGCGAAGCCGAGTGCTATGTAGGAGGTCGCGTAGCCGACGAAGACCAGGATACTGGGAACGAGCCTCGAGAAGCCGTCGGCGCTTTTGAGCATGACGGTGGCAGCGACCTCGGCGACGATCGCGACGAGGAGCAGGAGCAGAGGGTACATGTCATCGATTCGGGTAGGTGCGAACCTGCCGTCGCCATCGACATCGGCATGGCGATGGCCGTTCTGGTCCGAGTGATTTGGTCTGCGCGAGGTATAACACTGGTAGCGCGATGCGCCAGTGACTACTGGGCCAGCGTTCGAACACCGGCACTCATGTTGCCCCCCTCCGCACAGTCAGCCCGGTCCTGCGCGCCCCTACGTTGCAAGCGCCCCCTTTGGGTGCCCGCTGACCGAGTCTGCCGAGCGCGCCCCGACGCAACAGCGGCTTCCGCCGTGCCCTCACGCCCATCGAGCGGGTGTGCCGCGTAGAGATCGGTGTCTGGGCATCGCAGCCTCTCCGCTCAACGGGCCAGCTGAACACAATCGCCTACGGACACGGTGCCGGGCGTAACGACCTCGGCGTACACGCCTAACAGAACGCTGGGGCCCGCTTCACTCGGAGTGGCGCCGCGGACCTCGCGGATCCGGCGCTGTACGCGAAAATCTCGGTTGCCGTCATCAGGTCGATTCTCCACCGCGAGACAGCGCGGGATTCCACCACGAAGTCGCAGTTCGCAGGCGCCCACTGCAAGGACGCGCGCAGACCAGCCATCTTCGGCGAACGGGCGGCCTCCGAGGTCGAGCGTCATGTTCAGCCGGAAACGCCTTGGATCGACTGGCCGCCCATCCGGTTCAGATCCGAGCGCGTGCAAGGAAGCAGTGGATAGCAGTGTCACCGGATACACATCGAAGCCACCGCCGGTGGTCGCGCAGCGTGCGAGGCGGAGCCGCCGACCGGCGAGCCTGGACACGAATTCATCCCACGGCCCTGGCGTCCAGTAGCCGTCGACGACACGTTCGTCGAACTCGAACTGCCGAACCGAACCTTCGTCGCGCACTTCCGCAACGCACTCAACCTTCTCGGCGCGGCCGATGCACAACACGCGCGTGCCCGGATCGTATGCGGTCCACAACCCAAGAAAGATTGGGTCCTTGGGCACGGAATAGAGGCGCTCATCAACGTCGACCAGGAAAAACTCGCGGTTGCCTTCGATGCCTGTCGGTGTGACCTGCACCGTAGGGACACTTCGTAGAGCAAAGCCCTTGGTTGCCGCGATCTGCAGGGCCGCGACCGAGCCCACCGTCTCGAAGGTCAACGGTCACGCCGCCTAGAGTCGCCGAAGTACCGCATGTTGTTCCTTTCCCGGACTTTGAACATTGTGTCGTTTGCTTGGTCGGGACGCCGGTCATTCTCATCACACGCAGTAACGCCGACTGTTGGTGTGCTTCGCTGCAGCCGCTGCGGGGACGCGTGCCACCATCGCTAGGCTCCGCGAGCCGCTTTCAACAGGTCTGCGGAATTGAGCAGCTTGACGCGGGTGCGTCCGGTAGCTGCGCCGGCTCCGAGCTCAGCCTCTTCGATCCGGCGCCAGCCCGCGCGATCAACCAGGTACGGTTGACGTGACCTGATGAGATCGGCGAAGTCGGTCGAGCTTCCGACTGGTTGTGGCACTCGACCGTCTGCCAGGTCCTCCAGCAACGAGGCGACGGTCTCAGCCGAGTCGGTTCGGTTCGTCCCGATCACTCCACTGGGACCTCGTTTGACCCATCCTGCGCAGTACAGTCCGGGCAGCGGGCGTCCTGTGTCAGGGTCGACGATCCTTCCGGCGTCGTTGGGGATGATGCCGGCCGAGCTGTCGAACGGGATTCCGGGCATCGAGCGGGCTCTGAAGCCAACGGCGCGGATCACGAGGGATGTCTCCACTGCCTCCGAGGTTCCGTCGGCTTCTGTCAGGACGACCCCGCGGACTGCGTCCTCGCCAATCAGCGCGGTCGGCTTCAAGCGGTACCGCATGATGATGCGGCGTGGAGAGACAGGTGTGCGGCGCGCCGCCGCGTCAATGACTCCTCTACGCCGGGCGAAGTTGAAAGATGACTCCTCCAGGCCCGCGGTCACCAACTCCTCGTCGGTCACAGAAACTTCCGCGGGGTAGGCGAGGAGGTCGACCCCTGGCAGTCGTTCGAGAGCGAGCAGCTCGGCCGTGCTGTAGGCGCCGAACACTTGCCCTCGCCGGCCGACCACCATGACCTCTTCAATCGCGCTTCCGCGAAGCGCCTCCAACGCGACGTCGGACATCGTGGTCTTCTCGTACGCCGATGCTGGTCGTGCTAGGACCCGGGCGACGTCGAGCGCGACGTTACCGTTTCCGATGACGACGGCTCGTTTGCCCGACAGATCGAAGTGCCTGTCCGAGTAGTCGGGATGGCCGTTGTACCAGGCTACGAACTCACGCGCGGATACGGATCCCTCCAGGTCCTCGCCCGGGATTCCAAGTTTGCGATCATCCGCGGCGCCCACAGCACAGATGACCGCGTGATGATGAATCAACAGTTCTGCGACGGAGACGTCGCGTCCCACTTCCACATTGAACAGACACTCGACATTCGGGCGCTGAAGCACACGGGAGAACCTCTCGCCGATGAGCTTCGTCCCCTCGTGATCGGGTGCCACGCCAGCGCGTAACAGCCCAAGAGGCGTCGGTGTCCGCTCGAGAACCGTGACGCTCACGCCTACCATCTCGCTCAACTCGGCGACGGCGTACATTGCGGATGGTCCGGCTCCTATCACGGCCACGCGGAACTCGGTTGTTGCATCTGGGAGGCGATGGCGCTTGACCGGAAGCGGACGCACATCTTCCAGCGGGTGCAGGGCGAAGTAGTCCGCGTTGATATCGCGGAAGTCCGCCAGCGGGGGTGGAAGATCCTCCTCTGGGAAGATTGCGTCTACCGGGCACTCGTAGGCGCACGCGCCGCAATCGATGCACGTTGCCGGGTCGATGTACAACTGCTCAGTGGTAGCGAAGTCACTGTCGCCCGGGCGCGGTCTGATGCACTGCACAGGGCATACGGCAACGCAGGAAGCATCGTTACAACATGCCTGTGTGATCACGAACGTCACGAGAAACTACGACCGCCCTTCTTACTCCTTGCGTTGCGGTCCGGACTGCAACCAGCGTCGGTGCTTGGCGCAGTCCGGCGGATCATGTTCGTTCGAGGCGGCGGCGAGGTCTGTCAGAGATCCAGCACGAGACGTTCACCCTGCGAACGGGAGACACAGATCATCATGTAGCAGTTGCTCGCTCGATCTGCATCGCTGAGGACCACGTCTCGGTGTTCTGGGATGCCGGACAGAACCCGGGTCTCACAGGTTCCGCACGTGCCTTCCTCGCAGGAGGACATGGCGTCGATGCCAGCCGCACGCACGGAGTCGAGAATGGACTGGTCCGACCCGACCACGACTTCCTTCTTGGCCCGGGCCAGTTCGACGACGAACGTTCCGTTGTCCTGGTCCAAGTCTGCTGCCGTGAAGCGTTCGACGCGCAGCGACCCGGCGGGCCAGGCAGCGGCTGCGTCGTACAAGGCATTGAGCATCCCCGCGGGCCCGCACGCGTAGATCAGGGTGTCGTTACGCGGCTCGCCGATGTAGCCAGCGAGATCTGGTCGACCGTGTTCGTCTTCTGCGCAAACTGTTACTTGCTCGTACACCGACAATTGCTGGAGGAACGCCATCGATGCGCGGCCGCGACCCCCGTAGAGCATCCGCCACCGAGCGCCGCTCGACTCGGCTGCCTCCACCATCGAGACGAGAGGCGTGATGCCGATCCCCCCTGCAACGAATACGTAGTTGGATGCTGGGTCGAAGTCGAAGTTGTTGCGCACGTGGGTGATCGGAAGCTCCGTCCCCGGGGTCGCGTGGTCGTGCAGCCATGCGGAGCCGCCGCGCGAGGGCTGCTCCCGCTGCACGGCGATCGACCATGCGCTGTCGTCTCGGGCTCCACAGAGTGAATACTGTCGTTGTAGTCCGTTGGCAAGGTCCAAACTCAGGTGCGTACCGGGCGACCACTCGGGCAGTGCGCGTCCATCCGGTCGGACCAGGTCGAGCCGGACAACTCCATCTGCGATCTCCTCACGGCGCTGGACGGCCAGCAGCGCGGGCACATCACCGGTGGAGCCGGTAAAGGGTGTGGTCTGCAGGTGTTGTAGGTCTAGCATCTCTCCGGCTCTCTCGAAAGTGCCGACGATGACGTCGACACGAGGGCGCAGGCGGCTCAGGCGTTCTCGAAGGAGTTCAGCATCAGCGACTGCATGTGCTGCAGAAGGCGCTCCCCGCCCTTGACCAGGTTTCGGTTCGCCGGTCCCGAGTAGGCGGGGTTCAGGCCGCGCTGCATGTTCTCCATGACGGCCTGATCCTCCTGGGTGATGGTCGAGTAACCCTCGTAATAGGCTTCGATTTCAGCGTCAGTCACAGACTCGTGGAAGTAGTGGACACCGGATGCGAGGGTCTTGGTCGCGCTGAGCGGTTCGAAGGTCCAGAAGTCGTAGACGATCCCGCCGGCCCGCACCGGGAGGGTGTGTGGGAACAGGAACCACTGCTGGTAGTTGCCCACCCGCTGCTCGACCTGTGCGGGGCCCCACTGGTAGGAGTAGTTCTCGAACTCGTGGTACTCGTAGACGGGCATCTTGACGTTGTACGTGCGCGCGAAGTTGGGGTGGGTCAACGTGCAGTGCGTGCACTCGATGGAGTTGTCGACGACGAGCTTCCAGTTCGCCTCGATCGTGTAAGGCTCACGCGGAACCCGCCGGAATCCCTCGCCCATGTGCCATCCTTCCTTGGCCGCCTGGGTGGGCAGCTCGTGGAAGAGTTCCATGAATGCCGGAGCGTTCACGTCGAGGTTCGCGAAGACCAACGGTCCCCAGTAGTCGACCTTGATGGGCGTCAGCGAGAACATGCACTTGTCAAAGCCGACCTCGTCCTGCGCGTATGGTGCGCTGCGCAGGGAGCCGTCGAGATCGTAGTTCCAGCCGTGATATCGGCACAGCAGGCTCTTCGCATTTCCTTGCGGCTCGCTCTTCACTAGGTGCCCGCGGTGCCGACAGGTGTTGAAGTACCCGCGGATCCCGTCCTCGGTGCGCGTCAGCAGAACAGACGCACCGGCAATGGTCGCGGTGACGAAGTCCCCGACGTTGGCAAGCTGGTCGAGGTGTCCCACGTGGTACCACGACTTTCGGAAGATCAGTTCCTGCTCGAGCTGCAGAACCTCCTCGGCGTTGTACCAGTGCGTCGGCAGCCCGCTGTTGGTGGCGATCGCGTCCTTGAGCTCGGCGGCGAGCTGGTCACGGGTAAGGGTCACGGTTCTCTCCTGGTCATCGGTCTTGGTGAGCGCGTCTATGTCGGTCAGCACGGGCGGTGATCTGAGTGCCGCGGCCAATCGGATTTGGGCGAGGCCCACTTGCGGCTCTTGTCCCATTCCTGCACGACGAGCTGCACGTCAGGCTGAGCCAGCGGCAGTGGTCACCGACAGGTCGACGAGCCGCGCAGTTGTGCTTCGTTCGGTTGACCACGTCTGCTCTTCCAAATTCGTCGAGTTGCAGTGCTTGATCATTACAATCGGTCACCTCGTCTCTGTCAAGGGCGACTTTCAGTCATCAGTCAGGCCACGAGCGGCCCTCGACCGTCAGCGGGTGGAGGCCCTCCGCCGACCAGCAGCGGTGCTCCTACTCCACGTCCTGGCAACATGAGGGCTGCGGGAGTAGAACTACCGAGGCGACCGGGCGCTGATAGGTGGAATGAGCTGACGCTCAGCGCGCAGCAGTCGGGGGATTGAAGTAGAGATTGCTGACGATCGCGGTCTCGAAGCTTCCCAGGGATCCCATGGTCAGGACCTGCTCCTCAATCATGCGGAGTACATCCGCCTCGTCTCGGCACACAGCCTCGACGAGCACAGCCCACCTGCCGGCCGCGCTCGCCACGAACGTCACCGACGCGATCTGCGCAAACGCTGCAGCCAGTTCGCTGAGGGGCGTCCCGGCAGTTGGCGTTGCGAAGATCCAGACATTCGTGCGGAAGCCGAGCGTGTTCGGATCGACAACGCCCATGATCCGCAGATGACCTGCATTGACGAGCCTGCCGACCCGCTTGCGGACCTGGGACTCGGACATGCCGAGGTCCGTCCCGATCGACTTGAACGGTTGCCGACCGTCTCGGTTCAGGGCGATCACGATGCGGGTGTCGACGCCGTCCAGCGGCTCTGCTCGCTCTCCGACGGCCGGGACGCCCTCGACAGGCCGCGTGAAGTCGGGCTGCAAGTAGTGGAGGTGGAAGTACGGCGACACCTCCAGAGATTCCACCTCGGGCGCCATGTGCAGCTTCGTCTCCACGACCTCCGCCATGACGCCCGGACTCGGGGCGAGGACTTCGACGAGGACCTGGAAGCGCCCCATGCAGGTCGCGACGTAGTCGATCTCCGGCACTTGGAGCAGGGACTCAGCGAAGCGCGAGACGGAGACGCCGGACTTCACCCGGATCGACACCAGACACATCGACCGCAACCCGAGCACGCTCGGGTGGGTCACTGCTCGAATTCTCACGACTCCGCTCGATACGAGCTCGCCGACTTTCCGCCTGACCGTGGCGACCGGCTCGTCCAGGGTGCGCGCGATGTCCACCGAGCTCGCCCGGCCATCCCCCTGCAGAACCCGGATGATGTCGATGTCCAGCGCATCCAGAGAAGCTCCGGCCAGGCCCCAGGTGGGCCTGGGGTCGACCATTCGGTGCGGAGGAATTGCTAGGTCCACTGCTCGCCCATCAATCCCGTCTTGGTTGCCAGCTCGAGCTCCTCGAGCACGGCCGTCGCTGAGGTCCACCCGCCGTGTTAGTTGACGGGAACGTGGTCAGCGTAGTCCGTGGATACCTTCGTGAAGGCGTCGACCGGACTCTCTGCAACCTGGTCCTCCCCCACCACCCGGAGGTCCTCCGGCGAGAGGTGGACCGAGACCTTCTCGCCCATCCTTCGGAGGTGATGAACGCCGTCATTGGGGACGGCAGCCTGGAGGGTGACGTTTGCGTCGAGCTCGATGAGGTAGTGCGTCGCAGCGCCGAGGTAGGAGACATCGACGATCGCGCCACTGAGGGACCCGACGCTACCGGCCCCGCTCACGCGCACACGCTCAGGTCGGATCGAGAGGTCGACTGAGCTGCCGAGTGGGGGGGATCCGCGCATCGCGAACTCCGCATTCGCGAAGCGAGCGACCCAGCCCTCGGCGGCGCGGTCAACCCCGGCCCGGATCATGTTCGAGATGCCCATGAACTGCGTGACGAAAGGCGTCTCCGGCCGTTCGTACACGGCCGATGGCACGTCGACCTGCTCGAGACGCCCGTTCTGGAGCACGGCGATTCGATCACTCATCGTCATCGCCTCTTCCTGGTCGTGAGTGATGTAGACGAACGTCGTTCCGACTTGCCGATGCAGCTCCTTCAGCTCCACCTGCAGCTGCCGCCTCATCTTGGCATCGAGTGCGCTCAGCGGCTCGTCGAGCAGAAGCACATCCGGACGCAGGACCAGTGCACGGGCGAGCGCCGCGCGCTGTTGTTGCCCTCCGGAGAGCTCGGACGGCCGCCGGTGACCGAGGGTCGACAGCTCGACCAGCTCGAGAACCTCATCGACACGTCGATTCAGCTCCTGCTTGCCCACCCGTGCGCGGCGGAGGCCGAAGGCGACATTCTGGCGGACCGTGAGGAAGGGGAACAGCGCGTAGTTCTGGAACACCGTGTTGACCGCACGCTTGTTGGGCGGCAGATCGGTGACGTCCTTGCCGTCGATGAACACCCGACCCGACGTCGGTGCCACGAACCCTCCGATCATCTTCAGCGTGGTCGACTTGCCACAGCCGGAGGGGCCGAGAATGGAGAAGAACTCACCTGCTTCGACCCAGAGGTCAAGGTGGTCGACCGCCACCTGATCGTCATAGCTCTTGGTAAGGCTCTCGAGGACAAGCTCGCCGTTGACCATGGACAGATCTCCTAAGCGCTCAGCGCAACAGTGCTGGTGATATGGGACTCAACGGACTCCCGGCGGGTGGCCCACCGGTACATGAGCGACGCAAGCGCGACGACGACCAGGGTGCTGAGGACGAGGACCGTTGCAAGTGCATTCAAAGCTGGTGTGGCATTCCCGCCGCGCGCATTCTCATACAGATACATCGGGATGGATACCGTGGAGGAGTCCGCGGACAGATACTGGGTGATGACAAAGTTGTCGATCGAGAAGGCGAAACTGATCATCGCCCCCACGAGGACCGCTGGCAGCAGCAGCCTGAAGAGCACCAGAACGAGTGCGGCGATGGGGCCCGCCCCGAGGTCACGTGCGGCTGCCTCGAGGCCGTCGCCGAGCACGGCGATGCGCCCGCGGATGATGACCACCACGAAGCCGACGGTATAGGTGACCTGGCCGACGACCTGAGCGGTGGTGCCGAGCTCGATGGCGGAGAACGGCCACACCATGATGAAAGTCAGGCTCAGGTAGAGGCCGACTGCGAGAATCAGCTCCGGGGTGACAATCGGGATCATCAAGATGAAGTTGACCGGTCGCCGGCCGATACCTCTGATACGTGTGACGGCAAGCGCCAACAGAGTCCCCAGCACCGTGCTGAGCACGGTCGTCATAGCAGCCAGCTCGAGGCTGTGCGTGAGAGCCGAGGTGTACTCCTCGTTGTCGAACAACGACAGCGGAGTTCCGCTCCACCACTGCGTCGAGAAGCCGTGCCACTCACTTCTCGACCGTGATGCGTTGAACGAGAAGGCCATCGCACTGACGACCGGGAGCAGGTTCCAGAGGATGTAGGCCCAGACGAGCAGTGCCAGTGGGCGCGGGAACCTGACCCCCTTTGGCTTCGAGTTCGTCATGCTGCCACCGCCTTGGTCGCCTTCGACGAGGAGTAGAGGTAGTACGACAGCAGGAGGATCAACGCCAGCTGGAGGAGGAGAGCGAGACTTGCGCCGACATTTTGTTGCGGCCCGCCTTGGGCAAGGACTTGGATCTGATTTCCGATCATTGCTGTTGCGGGTGAGCCAGACATGAGGTTGGTGGTGTAGAAGTCGCCACACATCGGCAGGATCGCTACCGTGGACGCCGCGATGAGAGGAGCCTTGCTCAGGGGAAGGATCACTCTGATGAACGTCTGGACGCTGCTCAAGCCCAGGTCTTTTCCGGCGTCGATCAGTCGGTCGTCGATCCGATCGAGTGAGGCGAGCAACGGGAGGATGAAGTAGGGCAGATATCCGTAGGCCAGTGAGATGACCACCACGAAGGAGTGCCCTTCCAGCCAGCCGTATGGTTCGTCGAGGATGCCGATGCTCATCAGCAAGCGGTTGGTGTAGCCGTCGGTGGACAGCAACCCGATCCACGCAAGCATCCGCATGAGGTAGCTGGTCCAGAAGGGGATCGTGAGCAGGACGATCAGAAGAACCTTCCACCGCCCTGCTTGCTTGGCGATGTAGTACGCGACCGGATACCCGATGAGGACACAGAGCACCAGCGCCCCGAGGACGTAGGTCACCGTGTTCATCAGGACTTTCGCGAAGATACCGCCGGGCGCCATCTCCCGCACTACCGCCGACAGAGTTTCGAGGTTCCAGTACCGCGGGTCCCACTCGGGCACCGGCAGCATGGAGTCACTCACGTAACCCATGGACACGGCCACGATCGTGTAGGCCGGCACCAGCACCCAGAGGGCAAACCAGGCGACTCCGGGTGCGCCCAGTGCGTGCCAGAAACCTCGTGGGTAGGCGGCGTCTGCGTCGGGCGCCGAGCTCAGGCGTAGGATTTTACGGCCAGCCAAGCGTTTTGCCACGCGGTCTCACCCTCCTTGCTGAGCGGACCGTGAAAGACGCCGTTGGCGATCTGCTCCGGCGAGGGCAGGGCCGTCAGCAATCGCGCGTCCATGATGCCGTCTGCGACCACGTTCTCCATCTCCATTCCTCGCACAGGCGTGATGACTCCGGAGTACTGCACTGTGTTCACTCCCTGCTCACGCTCGAGCAGGTGGTCCATCCACAGGTGCGCCGCTACCGGATTCTTCGCGTTGCGGCTGATCACCCATGAGTCCGACGTGACCATGGCCCCGTCCTCGGGCGCCCAGAACTTCAACACCTCCGGAGAGATGTTCTTCGGGAGATAGAACTCCGCGAAGTACACGTCAGCGCCCCAGGCCTGCTCGATCCAGTTCGTGCCTTGGGCGAGCGTTTGGTACGCATCTGTGGAGAGCCGGAGTCGGGTCCGCTCCGTGAGCTCGCGGAGCGCTTCGACCGCGGCGTCGAGATGAGCCTTCTCCGTCGTGTTGATGTCCGACACGCCGTTTCGCAGCAGGGTCATGGCCAGCGCGTCTCGCATGTAGTCGAAGAATTGCACCTTCCCCGCAATGCCGTCGAGCTGCCAAAAAGCGTCGTAGGGGTTCTCGAAGGAAGCTGGGTCGAAGTCGGGCAAGTGGTCCTCGCGCCAGGCGATGCCCGTGCTCCAGTAGTAGCCCGGAGTGGTGTACGACGCGTCGGCGTCGTACCAAGGACTCTGCAGGTGGTCCCAGACATTCGCCTCATAGTTGGGTAGGTAGGAGGAGTTCACCGGTTGGATGACCTTGTTGGCCACCAAGATGGGGAGTTGCTCCATGGAGCATTCATAGACGTCGAAGTCCATGGATCCGGAAAGGATCTTCGGCAGCGCCTCGTCGGGAGAGCCGTAGAAGGTCGGTCGGACCTCGATGCCGTACTTCTCCTCGAAGGACGCGAACGTCTTCTTCGGGACCGTTCCAGTCCAGCAGTAGACCTTGAGCGGTCCCGCCTCGGGGTTCAAGCCTGATTTGATGGCCTGGTTGTCGTCGTAGAGCGGCAGCTTGACCGGGGAGTCAGGTCGCGCCAGGTCGATTCCGCCCGGACCCTGGGTTGCAGCGTTCCCGGTCGTGGACCCGCCTTCGCGCGTGGCGCACGCCGCGAGGGCGAGCGCTCCGGCGCCGAGTCCCAGGCCCTGGAGCAGCCCTCGCCTGCTCATGGCCACCGGGGTGCCCAGAGGCGCGCGCCTCACCGGACTCCCACCCTCACTCGTGCGGTCACAGCCGGCGTTTCACTTGGCATGTCTACTCCAGGAGAGGTGGGGGCGGGGCGCTTCTTCAGAGTTGCATTCCGTCACCCGAGAACGGTTGAACTATTAGAATCGGTCGTTCACGTGCTTGTCAATGACTTTTTTCCGTCCCGTTGGGTCTAGTTGTCCGCACGAATGGGTCATTTGCGTGTTTGCAGGGGAGCTGCGCGCGCTCACCCGACAGGATCGCTGGTGCCAGGGCTCCCTACGTGTCCCGCCCACCCGCCGGCTCCAGCCCCGGCGTATCAGCAGTGGCCCGTGAATAAGCTCGAAGCGACGACTGGCGAGGGTTCACCGCCCAACACTCAGAGCATGGCCGCTACTTAGCCGTCGAGTTGGCCATCGACGGCCTGCCCCTTCGCCTCGGGCCTATGGACGAGCGCCTGGACGTGATATCTCGAACAAGCTACGTCGACTGCACTCCCCCAGACGCGTGCTGGTGTCGACCTCGGCACGGGCCTCGTGGTCACTCCTCGACCCTAGACCCGACGGGAGGAGCGTTGCCAAGGCTACGCTGAGCACCTGAGGGGTCACGGTCCGGTCGCGCGCATCATCGACTCCGGGGACCCACTAGGTCGGCACCTGCGTGGGCTGCGACGTTCACTCGGTGCTGCCAGCTCTCGGACCGGCCAGCCAACCAGACGAGAGCGGATCGGGCGTCGGCCAAGGGGCGCGGCCAGCGAGTGCCGACCTTGCCGTACAGACGTGAGTACTTCTGGGTTGCGTCGGAGACACCCCGCTGGCGCTGCTCCCAGGCTCGGAGACCGGCGGCGATGTCGTCGTGCTGTGCGAGGACGGAAGCCATCGAGAATCCGTTGACCATGGCCACGCACGCGGCCTGCCCCAGGTTCGGCGCCATGGCAGTGGCCGCGTCGCCCACGATCGCGCCACGACCGTTCACCCAGCTATGCGTGCGCACGTCATGGAAAGCTGCCCACCGCGACTGGTCGGGAATTCGGTCGATGTAGTGCCGTACGTCCCGGAAGGAGTCACCCCAGGCAGCGTGGTCGAAGGGTTGCGCTCGACCGGCGAGGTCCTTGGCCGGGCAGCACGTGTAGATGTAGACCTGGTCCGGCGTCACCGGAACGATGCCGACGCGACGCCCCCCGTTCCAGTACTCAAGTGCCTCGCCAGCGACGTCGGTGGGACGGCGCGGCACCAGGTGACGCATGCAGCCGTCTTCGAGGTCACGGACGACCAGGTCCAGGCCCAGTGAACGGCGGACCGAGGAGTACACGCCGTCGGCGCCGACGACGAGGTCCGCCTCCCTACTCTCGCCTGACTCGAGCAGGAGGTGGCCCTCGGGCGTGGCACCGGATACCTGCGAGTTGGTCTCGATCTGCACGCCCGCTCGGCGAGCCGCCTGGGCCAGCGCCTGGTGGAGCTCGGTGCGCTTGACAGTGATCAGTCGCGTCGCTCCATCCTTCATCCAGTCGTCCTGGATCGGCCGTCCGCGCTCGTCAAAGAGCCGCCAGCTGCCGATGGGGTCACCAAGGGCGACTGCGTCGTCGTAGGCACCGATACGTTCCAGCACCCGCAGCGCGTTCTCCCAGAGGAAGATGCCTGCTCCGATCTCACGTAGCTCGCTCCCGCGCTCGTGCAGACGTACGGACCAGCCGTGCTGGGCGAGTGCAGTTGCGACGGTCAAGCCCGCCAGCCCGCCGCCTGCCACCTCAGCGTGACGAGTTGAGGACACGTGATCTCCTAAAGTTCGGGGGTGGGGCCGGGAAACGTGTCGGCGACCCATTCATCAAGGCCTATTCAAGCACACTTCCCCGCTGTATGGTCTTTTTCTGTCGCCACACCCGCGAGAACCGGTCTGATTCGTCGTGCAGGTGTATCCAATATCGCTAGAGTGTCGCCACCACCTCCCCCAACCCCGGAGCGCCGAATCCATGACCCCCGCACCAGTCGCCGACACTGTCCTCCTCTCGAACAACGTGCTGTGGCTCAGGGACGAGGAACCCGTCGGCCCCGGCTTCGTGGCCGTGAAGGACGGCGTGATCTGCGGGACGGGCCATCGCGACGACGCGTCGTTGTACATCGGTGCGGACACGTTCGTGCGGGACTTGGGCGCCCGGGCACTGGCGCCCGGCTTCGTCGACGTGCATGCCCACATGGAGGTCGCCGCTCGGGTTCACTATCAGACCGTCGACTGTCGGGCTCCCGCTTGCGGGACGATTCCGCAGGTTCTCGACCGCCTGCGCGCGCACCTGAGCGACGCGGTCGACGGCTGGCTGGTGGGGCAGGCAAACCTCTTCTTCGACCAGAAGCTTGCTGAGAAGCGCCTGCCCACCCGCCAAGAGCTGGACAGCGTCAGTACCGACGTCGCGATAGTGCTGCGCGCCGGCGGCCACATCAGCGTGTTGAACTCGCGAGCACTCCTGCTGGCCGGAATCGACGCGTCTTATGAAGCTGCCGACCACAGCATCACGGGCCTGCCGACTGTCGTCCGCGACGATGATGGCCAGCCGACGGGTGTCGTCAAGGAGATGGACAACCTCCTCCCGATGCCCAGCCTCCCCGCCGACGAGCTCCCCGCGGCCATTGGCCGGGGCGTTCGCGAGCAGTTCAGCCGTTTCGGGGTGACGACGATCGGCGAGATCTCCGAGTCGATGGAGGGGCTCACCGCGATGGACCAGCTTCATCTCGCTGGAGACCTCGGTGCGCGGATCCGCGTCTATCTGTGGGTACCGGGCACCACGACTCTGGACGAGGCCTGCACGATGGCCACGGACTCACCGCTGCAGGCGTCTCCGGACCTGATCAGGATCCATGGGGTCAAGATGTTTGCCGATGGGGGATTCTCTGCGCGTAGTGCTGCGGTCAAGCAGCCCTACGTCGATGAGCACGGGTTCTGCGGTGAGGTCGCACTGAGCTCAAAGCACATCGCGGAGGCGTTGACCCGCACCGCCGCCGCGGGGCTGCAGCTGGCCGTGCACGCAAACGGCGACCGTGCACAGGAGTCGGTGTGCGACGCGATCGTGGCAGCGGGCGGTATCCCAGAGGGCGCGCCGCGGACCCGCATCGAGCACGCCGGCAACTTCCTGCCTGAGCCCGAGCCCACCATCCGCGCCTGGAAAGCAGCTGGGATCGTCCCGGTGCCACAGCCGGTGTTCCTGTACACGTTCGGCGACTTCTTTCCCACTTACCTCGGAAGGTACGGCGAGCAGGGCAGGTTCCCGTTCAGGGACCTTCTCGACCAGGGCTGGTCGCTCAGTGGCAGTTCCGACGTGTGGATCGGATCGGAGCAGCAGGCGACCAATCCATTCTTCAGCATCTGGTGCACGCTGGCCCGGCGGTCGTTCTTCGATCAGGTCATCGACGGGGACCAGACGATCACTCTCACCGAAGCACTCCGGATGCACACGATCGGCGGAGCCCGGGTGCTTGGCGAGTGCGAGTTGTACGGATCGTTGGAGGTCGGGAAGCATGCCGATGTGATCGTCCTGGACCGCGACCCCTATTCCGTTGGAGTGGACGATCTCCTAGACATCAAGGTTGACGAGGTCTACCTCGGTGGGCGCGAGGTCTACAAGCGCAGCCCAGTGGACGCCTCCTGATGCGCGCGCAGGTCACAGGCAGCGCCATGTTCGATCGGCGGCGGGGATCGCACTCGTTCACGTACGGTGCCGAGCTGCCTGTTGCCGTGTCGGGAGCCAAGCTGTCCCGACACTTCTCGACGCTGGACCGGCAGCTGATTTCAATCCTCCAACAGGACGGCCGGAGGACCTTCGCAGCGATCGCGCGGGAGGTCGGTGTACCAGAGAAGACGGTGCGGCGTCGTGTGAAGGAGCTGGTTGACAGCGGGGCAATCCAGATCACGACCGTTGCCGATCCCAGGCTTTTCGGCTTCCACATGATCGCCATGATCGCGATTACCATCGACCCCGGTGTACCGGTCACCGAGGTCGTGGGCTCTTTCCTCGACCTCGAAGCGGTGGACTACGCGGTCATCACAACTGGCCGCTACAACGCCCTCATCGAGGTTTTGTGCCGGGACAGCGAAGAGCTGCTTACGTTCGTCGATAGTGAACTTCCAGCTCGTCCGGGCATCAGGTCAGCGGAGGTGCTCCCGTACCTCGACCTCCACTTCCAAGAGCCGTCATGGGAAGCCGCTCAGTCCAAGCCGCGTCGAGCCCCTCGCGGTCCGGGCCTGGCGCTCCAGCCAGTCGATCAGCAGATCATGCGCGTCCTCCATACCGACGGTCGAATGCCGTTTGCCGGCGTGGGTCAGGCGGTCGGACTCTCGGAGTCGCAGGTCCGCAAGCGCGTCAGCCGCCTTGTCGACCGTCAGGCCATGCGCATCACCGCCGTTGTCAATCCGCGACATCTAGGGTTCGACACGGTGGTCTGGGTGGCCATCAAGACGACTCGCGAGCGCCGTGCTTCCGACGTGGCCGAGGAGCTGACTCACCTTCCGTTCATCACCTACGTCGCCATCACAGCTGGGCGCTTCGACATCCTGGCGGAAGCAGTGTGCCGGACCGCCGAAGACGTCATGCGCCTCGTGGAGCACGACTTCGCGCAGGTCGAAGGCCTCGCCGACACCGAGGTCATGTTCTGTCTCGATCTCTACTACGAAGCGATAAACCTGCCCGGTGACAGCATTGCGGCCGCCGGCGCCGCAATCGCTGAAGCCCATCGGCCGCACTGACCCGAATGTGCCGCTGCCTGGGCTGAGCAACAGGACCGCTTCTATGCTGCCTGTGCGACCGGTCGACCGGCTCATTGCGCGCTGTCACACCCTGAGTACGACATCTCCTGGCGCGCCCGAACACCGACCGGGGCCTTGTCACGTGAGCCAGATCGGCTGTGTGCCCGTCCAGTCGGCTGACGGCGCCTCAAGCGGGCCAGTCGACACTCAGATACTGGGTCTCCTGGTACTCGCGAAGCCCGTCGCGTGCACCTTCGCGGCCGATGCCGCTCTGCTTCACACCACCGAAGGGCGCCGACGGGTCGGAGACGAGACCGCGATTGATCCCGACCATGCCGGCCTCGACCTTCTCAGCCAGACGCACTGCGCGCCCGAGCTCACCGGCGTAGACGTAGGCCGCAAGGCCGTACTCAGTGTCGTTCACGTGCCGCAGGAGGTCGTCCTCATCGGTCCAAGCGACGACGGGAAGGACGGGGCCGAAGATCTCTTCACGGAGGATGGCCGCGTCGGCGGGGACTTCGGCGAGCACTGTCGGTGCGACGAAGTGGCCGGCCGCGTTGGGAAGCACGGCGCGGCCGGCGATGCGAGCTCCCTCTTGCACGGCGTGGTCAACGGCCGCTGTGACGCGCTGCACGGACGCAGCGCTGATCAGCGGTCCGATGGCGCAGCCGTCGGCGGCAGGACCGACGGTGAGCTTCTCGACCTCGGCGACGAGCCGGGCGGTGAAGTCGAAGGCCACGTCGCGGTGGACGTAGAACCGATTCGCGGCGGTACAGGCCTGCCCTCCGTTGCGGAACTTGGCGATCATTGCGCCGGTTACGGCAGCGTCGAGGTCGGCGTCCTCGGTGACGATGAAAGGCGCGTTGCCGCCCAGCTCCATCGAGGAGTTGAGGACTCGGTCGGCCGCCTGGTGCAGCAGCATCCGCCCCACCCCGGTTGAGCCGGTGAATGAGACCTTGCGGACGCGCTCGTCGGCGAGCCAGGCCCCGACGACTCCAGCGGCGTCGGTCGTCGGGACGACGTTGACGACGCCATCCGGGACGCCGGCCTCGGCGAGGAGGCGTGCGACGGCCAGCGCAGTCAGGGGCGTCTCCGCGGCCGGCTTCAAGACGACGGTGCACCCAGCCGCGAGCGCTGGGCCGATCTTGCGGGTGGCCATCGCCGCGGGGAAGTTCCATGGGGTGACCAGTGCTGCGACGCCTACTGGAACGTGGCGGACCAAGGTTCGGGTGCCGCCTGCCGGGGACTCGCCGTACTCTCCGCCTGGGCGGACGGCTTCCTCGGAGAACCAGCGGAAGAACTCTGCAGCGTAGGTGACCTCGCCTGCGGCGTCGACCAAGGACTTGCCGTTCTCGGCGGTGATCAGCGCCGCGAGCTGCTCGCGGTCGCGCAGCATGAGTTCGTATGCGCGCCGAAGAACGTCGGACCGGTCCCGCGGAGAGGTCGCCGCCCAGGCGCGGAACGCCGCGGCAGCGGCGTCGACCGCCGCCCGGGCACCACTCACGTCGTGGTCGCGGACCTGGTCGAGGACTTCGAGGGTGGCGGGGTCCTGGACGGCGAAGGTGGCGACGAAAGTGTTGGTCATGGGTAGAGCCCTCTCTGGCGGTGCGCCTCGGCCACACGGCGTACGGCGAGGCAGGTGGCGGCGGTGCGCAGAGACAGGTCGTGTCGACGGGACTCCGCCAGCACTTCCTGCCACGCGCTGGACATGCGGTCGGCGAGCCGGGCTTCGACCTCGACTTCGCTCCACCAGTAGGCCTGGTTGGCCTGGACCCACTCGAAGTAGGACACGACGACCCCGCCCGCGTTCGCGAGGATGTCGGGGACGACGAACACGCCGCGCTCTCCGAGCACGCGGTCGGCCTCGGTGGTGGTGGGTCCGTTGGCGCCCTCGACGACCACGCGGGCGCGGACCGCGCCGGCGTTGCCGCCGTGCAGCACGCCCTCAACGGCGGCCGGGACGAGGAGGTCGACGTCGAGGGTGAGGAGTGTCTCGTTGTCGATCATGACGGCGTCCGCGTAACCGACGACGGTTCCAGTCCGGTCGACGTGAGCTTCCAACGCGGGAAGGTCGACGCCCTCGGCCGCCCAGATCGCGCCGTACTGGTCGCTGACGGCGGTGACGGTCACCCCGGCGTGGTCGAGGAAGCGGGCGACACCGCGGCCTACCTTGCCGAAGCCCTGCACCGCGGCGGTGGCCGACGCGGGGTCGGTGCCGACGTGGCGCAGCGCGGCCAGGGCCGTGAAGACGACGCCGCGGGACGTGGCGTTGGCTCGCCCCAGCGAGCCGCCGAGGCTGATCGGCTTGCCGGTCACCACGCCGAGGACGGTGTGACCGCTGGCGACGGAGTAGGTGTCCATCATCCAAGCCATCGTCTGTTCGTCGGTCCCGATGTCAGGCGCAGGAATGTCCTTCGTCGGGCCGATCAGCGGCATGATTTCGGAGGTGTACCGACGAGTCACCCGCTCGAGTTCGGCGGCCGAGTAGCGCCGGGGGTCGATCACAACGCCGCCCTTCGCGCCGCCGTACGGCACGTCGAGTAGGGCGCACTTCCAGGTCATCCACATCGCCAGCGCCCGAACCTCGTCGAGGTCGACGTCGGGGCTGTAGCGCAGGCCGCCCTTGGCCGGCCCACGGGAGAGGTTGTGCTGGACGCGATGGCCGGTGAGTACCTCGGTGGAGCCGTCATCACGGCGCAGCGGGATGCTGACGGTCACCTCACGGCGAGGCGCCGCGAGCACCGCGACCTCGTCGGGGTCGTAGCCCAGGATCGTGGCGGCCTCGGCCAGTTGCGCGCGGGCCTCGTCGAGAGGACCCATCTCGGCCGGGGCCTCAACAGTTGAGTTGGCACTCATGGGGTGTCCGCCAGGACGTCGGCGAAGACGTCGAGTGCCTCGTGGAGCAGCGCATCGGTGATGGCGAGCGGAGGCAGGAGGCGAAGCACATTGCCGTGGGTTCCGCAGGTGAGCAGGATGACGCCGGCACGGTGGGCCGCCGCAGCAACCTCCTTGGTGAGTGCAGCATCGGGTGTCGTGGTCCCCGGCACGACCAGCTCGACGGCGATCATTGCGCCCCGTCCGCGGACCTCGCCGATTCGCGCGTCGTTTGCGGCAAGCCGGTGCAGCCGCTCCTTCATGAGGCGCTCGACCTGACGCGCTCGATTGGCGAGGTCCTCGGCCTCGATCGTCTCGATGGCGGCGAGCGCGGCCGCACAGGCGAGCGGGTTCCCACCATAGGTGCCACCGAGGCCGCCGGAGTGCACGGCATCCATGAGCTCCGCGCGGCCCGTGACCGCCGAGAGCGGGAGACCGCCAGCGATGCCCTTGGCGGTCACGATCAGGTCAGGCACGACGCCCTCATGGTCGCAGGCGAACAAGTCGCCGGTGCGGGCGAAACCGGTCTGCACCTCGTCAGCGACGAAGACGACACCGTTCTCCCGGCACCACGCCACCAGCGCCGGCAGGAAGCCGGGCGCGGGCTCGATGAAGCCGCCCTCACCCTGGATCGGCTCAATGACCATGGCCGCGAGGTTCTCGGCGCCGACCTGCTTCTCTATCAGGTCGAGCGCGCGCGCGGCGGCGACCTGGCCGTCGACCGTCTTGTCGTCGCGGAAGGGGTAGGACACCGGCGCGCGATAGACCTCAGGAGCGAACGGCCCGAAGCCGTGTTTGTAGGGCATATTCTTCGCCGTCATCGCCATCGTCAGGTTTGTGCGACCGTGGTAGGCGTGGTCGAAGACGACCACCCCGTGCTTGCCGGTCGCGACTCGTGCGATCTTGACGGCGTTTTCCACGGCTTCGGCGCCGGAGTTGAACAGTGCCGTCCGCTTCTCGTGGTCACCGGGGGTGAGCCGGTTGAGCGCCTCGGCCACGGCGACATACCCGTCGTATGGCGTGACCATGAAGCAGGTGTGGGTGAACGCCGCCACCTGTTCCTGGACGGCCTCGACCACCCGAGGGGCGCCGTTTCCCACCGTCGTCACGGCGATGCCCGAGCCGAGGTCGATGAGGTGGTTGCCGTCGACGTCGATCACCACCCCGCCGCCCGCCCTCGCAGCGAAGACCTGCATCGTCGTACCGACACCCGAGGCGACGGCGGCGGTCTTGCGCTCCATCAGGGCGCGCGAACGCGGGCCGGGGAGCTCCGTGACGAGCGCGCGGTGCTGCGATACACCGGCGACAGTAGGCGACTGGTCGGTCATGAGCATCCCTCTCAATGTTGGATGCACTCAGCCTGAACCCGCGGCCCTATGCTGTCCAATAACTGTTTCTACTCACCTCGATGCCTCGGAGGCATGATGGAGCTGCGTCACCTGCGCTACCTGGTTGCTGTGGCCGACCACGGCACGGTCAGTCGGGCGGCGGAGCAGATGCACGTCACCCAGCCGGGTCTCTCGCGCCAGCTGCGTCGACTCGAGCAGTACCTCGGCGTCGACGTCTTCGACCGCTCCGCCGGCCGACTTTCGCTCACCAGCGCGGGCCGAGCGCTCGTGCCGTTGGCTCGGGACCTGCTCGGCCAGGCCGAGTCGTTCCGCGTCGCCGCGACCTTCCACGCCGAGGGCCGGCTCGAGCGGCTCACCGTCGGTGCACCGACGGTCACCCTGACGGACGTCGTCGCACCGTTCATCGCCACCCTCGCGGATGAGGACCCCACCGCCGATGTCCTTTCCGCCGATGGGATCTCCAGCGTTGAGGCACTGACTCGTGGCGCCGACCTCGCGATCGGTACGGCGCGGCCTCGCCCGCCGTACCGTTCCCACCCGCTGGCGGTTTTGCCGGTGTGGGCCTACGTGCCGCAAGACCACGCCTGGGCAGCGCGACGCCGGGTCACTATCGCTGAGCTGGCTGGTCAGCCGCTGGTCATTCTGCCTGCGGCGTTCACCGCTCGGCAGGCGCTCGACGACGCGCTCGCCACAACCGGGGACACATGGGACTCGCTGGTCGAGGCAGCCAACGGCACCGTCGCCCAAGCCCTCGCGGCAGCCGGCCGTGGCGTCGCCGTGGTCTCCGACGACCCGCGCTACAACTTGGTGCCCCTCCCGGTCGAGCTCCCCGGCCAGGGGCATCTGAGCATCCGCCTTGTGTCAGTCTGGGACTCTCGGCATACGGCCGCCCCCACTCTCGAGGCGTTGGCGCGGCGCCTGAGCACCTTCACCCGCGAGCGGTACGGCGCGCCCGCGGGCTAACTCCACATCGTCTGCCTGCGGGCCGAGTCACTCGAAGACGCTCGACGACCTCCCGCGCGATCGGCGAGGAGGTGTCCCCAGACCTCGCCGAGCTTGAGACCGTCTCCGTCGTACTCGCAACGCATTTCCGCCGACTCTTGATCCTGTCGCTCTCCCCGACCCCTTCGGCCTCGCGTTCATCGATACCCGTTGACTCCTCACGGTCCCCAGAATTGCCCACCCTTGACCCGGCTCTTCATGCCCTCAGCGCCTACCTTCCGAGCGGCACGCATGCTACGAATGTTCGTAGATGGGTCGCCCCGGCAGGTGCGACCCACGCGGCATTTCTAGGGGTCCGTTGGTTGCCGACGGGCGTCGTTGAGGTGGGTGGCGCGGGTGCATGGCGGGGTGAAGTTCTACCGTGGCGCAGCCAAGGCGGCACGCGCTTATGTCGAGCGGGACCGGTCCCGTGCGGATGACTACTACCTCGGTGAGGGCATCGGGGTCGCCACCCGACTGGCCGCCACCCCGGACGGTGTCGAGCATGTCGGTGAGTTGACGGGCGACGCGTACGAGCAGTGGGTGGCCGGGATCGACGTCGAGACCGGTCAGCCGAAGGGCCGACTCCGCAAGGATCCGAATGCGCTGCGGTTCGTCGAGGTCACCGTCAACGGACCGAAGACTTGGTCGCTGGCTGCTGCCCTGCATCCGGAGATCTCCGTGGCACTGGATGCCGCGCAGGACCGGGCCGCGGTCGAGATCGTCGGCTGGATCGCCCAGCACGCGACCACCCGCGTCGGCCCCCGGGACCGGCAGGTGCAGGTGCCGGTGGAGCGCATCGAGGCGGCGGTGATCCGGCACTACACCTCCCGGGCCGGTGACCCGCACCGCCATCTGCACCTCCAGGTCAACGCGCGGGTGTTCGCGGCCGGTGGATGGCGGGGTCTGCACTCGGTCGGAATTCGGGACTCGATCGAGGCGATCAACGGCATCGGGCACGCCGCCGTGGCGACTGACCCGGTGTTCCGGGCGGTGCTCGCCCAGCACGGGTTCACCGTCGACCCCGGCTCTGGGGAGATCAACGAGTTGGCGCCGTACGCCGGCGCGTTCAGCGCCCGGACCGCGCAGATCCGTCGCAACGTCGACCGGTACGAAGCCGAGTGGCGCCACGAGCATCCTGGCGAGGAGCCGGGTCTGCGGCTGCGGGAGTCCTGGGATCGGCGTGCTTGGGCGCAGGCCCGTCCGGACAAGATCGTCCCGACGAACGGCGCCGAGCTGGTCGCGCGCTGGGTCGAGGAACTGCGGGACCTCGGCTACCAAGACCCTGCCGACCCAGCGGTGTTGGACGCCCAGCAGGTGGGGTGGATCGACCGTGACGGTGCCGCGGAGTGGGTGATCTCCCAGCTGGGGGCGAAGCGGTCGGCGTGGAACGCCGCCGACATCCGCGGCCACGTCGAAGTACTCCTGGCCCAGACCGGGCTGGTCGCGCAGCATGCTGCCCGGGTCGAGCTCGCCGAGGACATCACCGCCCGCGCGATCGTGCAGTGCGCTCGCTTGCTGCTGCGTCCGGATGTGCCCGAACATGTCCGCGCCTACACCTCACCCCACGTGCTGGAGGTCGAGGCCGAGCTCATCGCCCGGATGGCACGACGCTCAGAAGGGCCAGCTCGTCGGATCCGATTCCCCGGTCGCGGCCTGGTGCGGATCGACCCGACGCAGGCGGCGGTGGTCGGTGCTCTGTGCGGTGACGGGCAGTTGCTGGTCGTCGAGGGAGCCGCCGGAGCAGGCAAGACGACGGCCCTGCGGACGACCCAGGCGCTGCTGGCCAGGCAAGGACACCGGTTGGTGGTGGTCACGCCCACGTTGAAAGCAGCCGAGGTCGCCGCCGCCGAGACCGGTGCTGACGGACACTCCGTCGCCTGGCTGATCCACCAGCACGGCTGGCGCTGGGACAACGAAGGTCACTGGACCCGGCAACCCGACCACACCCCCGCGCCGCAGGCACTGCTCCAGCCAGGGGACCTGCTCCTGGTGGACGAGGCGGGAATGCTCGACCAGGACACCGCCCGTGTCCTACTCACCATCGCCGACGAGACCGGTGCCCGGGTCGCGCTCATGGGGGACCGACACCAACTCCCCGCCGTCGGCCGCGGAGGCGTCCTCGACCACGCCGCGGCCTGGGCGCACCCGGCCTTTGTGATGTCGATGGACACGGTGCACCGGTTCACCGACCCCGACTACGCCGCCCTCACTCTGCGGATGCGCACCGGCGACGACCCGGGCGGCGTGTACGACGAGCTCCATCGGCGCGGTCAGATCGTGATCCACCCCTCCGAGGTCGAGCGCACCGCAGCACTCGCCCAAGCCGGTGCAGAAGGAGCCTTGGTCATCGCTGACCGTCGCGAGCAGGTCGCCGATCTCAACGCCGCGATCTGCGACCACCGCGCCGATGGACGGCACGGTCGAGCACGCGAGATCCAGTGGGTGGTCACGACCAGCGCTGGCGAGCGGATCGGACTCGGGGACCGGGTTGCGACCCGCCGCAACGATCCCGCCCTGCAGGTCGCCAACCGACAGACCTGGACCGTCACCGGTGTCGGTGATGACGGCAGCCTCACTCTTCATGGCCGTGGTCGTGACCGGGAGATCCCCGCGCAATACGCGGCACGGTTCGTCGAGCTCGCCTACGCCACCACCGTCCACGGCGCCCAAGGCGACACCGTCGACCGTGCCCACGTGGTCATCGGCGAGCACACCGGCGCCGCCGCCGCGTACGTGGCCATGACCCGCGGGCGTCACAGCAACACAGCCCACCTCGTCGCCGAGTCCCACCAGGAGGCAAGGCAGCAGTGGATCGAGGTGTTCGGCCGCGACCGCGCCGACCTCGGTCCCGCCCACGCCCGACAACTCGCCAACGAGGCGATCGACCGCTACGGCGCGGCCGCCCAACTGCGTCCAACGCCACGACTCCCCACCCCGAGGTCCCGGCCGCCCAGCTCGCAGCCCTCCGGAATCGGCTTCTGACAAGCCGGTCCAGCCAACAAATGGGGGGAACCTGCTGACCTGCGCAAACGCAGGTTCCCCCCTCAGGTTCCCCCCTCCGGTGACCCCGATTCGGGCGTACCTGAGCGCCGATGCTGATCAACGCGTACAGGTCGTGCGCGACGACATCCAGATGGAGGGCCTCATGACCGCACAACCCATCGCTCCGCGACCCCGAGAGAATCCCGGCGAGGAGATGCTCACCCTGCAGGAAGCCTGCGCCTTCCTGCGCGTCCCCGAAGGCACCCTGCGCTACTGGCGCCACCTCGGCTGCGGGCCCCGCAGCTTCAAGGTCGGCCGCCACGTCCGCTACTGGCGCGCCGATCTCGTCCTCTGGCTCGCCGAGCAGGCCAACCGTCCACAGCACCACGACTGAAACCGACCCGATGTCGGAGCACGGCGAGACGATGGAGAATGCCCAGGAGGGAGCACGACCATGGCCAGCATCGAGAAGCGGACACGCAGCGGACAGACCTCGTGGCGAGCGCACTACCGAACGCCCGCGGGCGCCCAGCGCAACAAGACGTTCTCCCGCAAGGTCGACGCCGAGAGGTTCCTGGCCAGCGTCGAGAACGCGAAGGTCACCGGCACCTACGTCGACCCGGCGCTCGCGAAGGTCACCGTCGGCGAGTGGGCCGAACTCTGGCTGGCCGGGCAGGCACACCTCAAGCCGACCACACGCTCGCGGTACGCCGGGATACTGCGCACCCACATCCACCCCCAGTGGGACCGGGTCAAGCTCTCCAACGTCTCCCACGGTGACGTGCAGGCGTGGGTCACCGAGCTCGCGCGGCACCACTCCCCAGCCACCGTCCAGAAGATCCACCGCGTGCTCAGCCTCGTCCTCGACATGGCCGTCAAGGACGGTCGGCTGGCGCGCAATGTCGCTAGTGGCGTCAACCTGCCGCGCGTGCGCAAGCACGAGCACCGCTACCTCACCCACGAACAAGTCGAGGACCTCGCCACCGCGACCGGCTACCCCGCCGATCCGAACAAGCACAGCAGCCTCGACACCCGCACCAACGAGACCTACCGGCTCGTCGTGCTGTTCCTGGCCTACACCGGCGTCCGGTTCGGTGAGATGGCCGCGCTGCGCGTCGGCAGGATCGACCTGCGACGCAACCGCGCCATCATCGCCGAGTCGGTCACCCCGGTCCAGGGCCTGGGGCTGGTCTGGGGAACTCCCAAGACCCACCAGCGACGCGAGGTCCCCATCCCGAAGTTCCTCGCCGCCGACCTCGCACGCCACCTCCACGGCAAGCAGCCCGACTACCTAGTCTTCGCCGGCATCCGCAACGGCCAACCCCTGCGAGTGAGCACCTTCCGCACCGCGTTCGGCACGGCCGCCCGGGCCATCGGCGTACCCGACCTCCACCCGCACGAACTCCGGCACACCGCCGCAAGCCTCGCCATCGCCAGCGGCGCCGACGTCAAGGTCGTCCAGCAGATGCTCGGACACGGCTCGGCAACGATGACCCTCGACACCTACGGCCACCTCTTCGAAGACCGGCTCGACGAGGTCGGCGACGCCATGGACCGGGCCCGCGACGCAGCCCGCGAGCGTCGTACCCGACTCCACGTCGTTGCCCAAGCCGATCCTGCTGTTGCCCCAGTGTTGCCCCAGCCCAAATCGGCCGGAAATGCCGAAGAGGCCCTGCCCAGCGTCTCCGCAGGTCAGGGCCCCCATTCGGCGCTGCACCCCCAACGGGATTCGAACCCGTGCTACCGCCGTGAAAGGGCGGGGTCCTGGGCCGCTAGACGATGGGGGCCAGCTTGCCTGGGCGAGCCCATCCAAGCGTCGTCAAGCATAGGGGCAGGCGTGGCCGCTCTCCCAACCCACGCCCGTACGAGCCGTGCTGTCCGACACAGTGCCGGGAAGAGGCGCGAAGTGTCGGTGCGCTGACTACGCTTGACCCGTGAGCCCGGGGGCGCGTCAGCTGCACTTCCTCGTTGTCGACGACAACGAGGACATCCGTGACGTGTTCTGCCGCCTCGTGCAGCGTGCGGGACACCTGGCCTCGACGGCTGTCGACGGCCTCGAGGCCGTCGAGATGCTCCAGCAGGAGACCTATGACGTGATGCTCCTCGACCTCACGATGCCGCGGATGAACGGCGTGGAGGTGGTGCGCTGGATGCGGGACCACCCCGAAGTAGGTGCTTCGATGCGGATCGTCGTGATCAGCGCGTGGGCAGGTGAGCACAGGGCGGCCCTCCAGGAGCTCGGTGTCGAGAATGTGATGCAGAAGCCGCTGCGCATCCAGCAATTGACTGATCTGATAGCGGAGACGCTGCCCGACCCTGAGTCCTGACTCCCGCCCTGACAGCTTCACGGGGGTTCGGTCTACGGGTGGCGTCGGAGCGTGCCCGTCCGGGTGCGCTTCTCGTCAATCCCCCTGGAGAAGCAATCATGATGAACCGCATTCGCACCCGCATCGAGTCCACCCGTGCCAACAACCAGCTGCAGTCGTTCTACATGTGGCGTCCGGCCCCGCCGCGTCGCTGACGACGGGTTGTGACACACCGGAAGTGATGCACACACGGTGATGCACCTGGACAGCGTCGAGTCGGCCGGCGGTCGGCTCGGCGCTGTCCTCTCCGCCCCACGGTCGGGGGCCGCAGTGGCCCTCGACCGCCACGGTCCCTGGCTGGTCACGACCCCGGTGCTGGCCCGCCGAGTTCTGACCGAGCCGGGTCGTTTCGACTTCCCCGGCGACGTGAGCCGCAGCGGCGACCTCTCCTCGAGCCGTGGAGAGACGCGCTCGGGACACGTCCTGTTCGCGCCGCTGACCCCTGACCAGGTCGCCCGCGGTGTCGACGTGTTCTCCAGCGAGTGGGACGCGGCACTCCGGGATCACGACAGCCGCGCTCCAGGGACGGCGTACGACGCCATGCTCCTGCTGCGCCAGCCGGTGGCCCGGTCCACCGTGGGCGCAGTGCTGGACACCGACGTCGGCACCCGCGACCGGGTGGCGGACCTGACGCTCGGCTGGATCGACGCCCTCGCCCCGGTCATCTCCGCCCACCGGCCGCCGGGACGCTGGAGCCGTGCACGCCGTCGCGAGCGGCGAGCGCGGTTCGCCCTCGACGACGCCCTGTCCGCCGTCACCGGGCTCCCTGCGCCTTCCGAGCAGGTGGCCACGATGCTGGCCGCTGGCGTCCAGGTGCCGATCGCGGCGGGCGCGTGGCTGCTCGCCTGGCTCGCCGCCGACACCTCCGACTCCGTCGATCCGGTCCACGCCGTCTGGGAGACCCTCCGCCTGACCCCACCGACGTGGGTCACCGCCCGGATCACCACCGAGCCGGTCGACCTCGGCGGCACGGAGGTCCCCGCAGGGCGGGTCGTCCTGGTCAGCCCGCTCCTCCTCGGCCGGCTCACCGAGCTGGTCCCTGGCGACCCCGAGCTGGTCGCCGGGTTCGATCCTGCGCGGTGGGAGGACACGACGAAGCGGCCGGGCGCCTGGCTGCCGTTCGGTGCAGGACCGCACGCGTGCCCCGGCCGCACGCTCGGGATGGCCCAGCTGGTCCACCTCGCCACGTGGGCCGGGCAGCACCGGCTCCGCCTCAGCGAGCAGGTGGGAATCGACCAGAGCAGGGGCATCGCACCGCTACCGTGTCGTTTCACCATCGATGCGTGGGGAGGGCATGCGTGACCGAGCACCCCGCCCTGCAGGACACCAGTGGCAGCGGACCTGTCTCTGCAGAGGCCGCGAGCCTGGCGAGCAGCATCATCAGCGGCGAGACAGGACTCGACGCCGCTCTCCAGCGCGCCGCTGCCCACCTGTTGAGCGAGCCCCGGGTCGAGTCGGTTGCCGGCGTGCTCACCAGCTTCGTGCCAGAGGACACGGCCGGGTGGAATCCGCTCGGCCGCCGCGCCTGGGTGCGGGAATGGACGCGACCCGGCCGCGCGCAGTCCTTCCTCCCCCCCGCCGGCGCCGGCCCGGAAGCGGCCCTGACCATGCCGTGGCTCTCACAGCGCGCCCGCACCGGCATCGTGGCGCTCAAGGACCGCGACCTCCTTCCGGACGAGGCCAGCCAGGACCGTGACGAGCTGGTTCGGGCGGGCGTGCGCAGCCTCGTTGCCTCGACCTTCACCTCGCGGGGCGAGATGTTCGGCAGCCTGTCCCTCGTCGGCGTCGAGTCCGGCACCTGGCCAGACCACCTGATCGACGACTTCCGCCTGCTCAACGCCGCGATCACCTCCCGGCTGACCCTCGAGCAGGCTCGGCGGGCGCTGGCCGAGGCGATCGACGCCAGCGTCGAGGCGCAGCTCGGCTACCAACAGCTCTTCGGCGCGGTCGGGCACGAGCTGCGTACGCCGGTGTCCGCCGTCCTGGGCTACAGCGAGGGACTCCTCGACGACGCCGTGCACGGCACCCCTGACGACGTGGTGTCCGGGATGTTGCGTGACGGACCGCGGATCGTGCGGGCGTCGGAGCAGCTGCTCGCCATCGTCGACAGCCTGCTCGGCGCCGGGCGCGCGCTCGCCAGCGACGACGCACGCCAGGACGTGGGGGTGGCCGACGCGCTCGCCGACGTCGTCCACTGGCACCGCACGCCCGCCGCGACCGCCGGGGTGGGGATGACGGTCGACGTCGACCCCGACCTGACCGTGTGGGCCCACGCGTCGGGCGTACGCCAGGTCCTCACCAACCTCCTGGGCAACGCGATCACCCACCACCGTCCGGAAGGCGGCACCGTGCACCTCTCGGCCGACCGGCTCGTCGGCGAGAGCGGCCACCCGATGGTGCGGATCATCGTGCGGGACGACGGCCCCGGCCTCGAGGCCGACCAGCTGGCCCACGCCTTCGAGCCCTTCGTCCGCTTCGCGGCCGTGGGGGTCGCGGGCACCGGGCTCGGCCTGTCGATCTCGCGGACGATGGCCGAACGCGACGGCGGGGCGGTGCGCGGCGAGTCCACGCCCGGCACCGGCTCGACGTTCTGGCTGGAGCTCCCGTCCGCCGCACTCCCGTCCGTGCAGCCCCAAGCCGGTTGAGCCGATTCCGACTGCACCAGCGGCCTCATGTATCCTCGTCGCGCTTGGGCAGGTAGCTCAGTTGGTACGAGCGATCGCCTGAAAAGTGATAGGTCGGCGGTTCGACCCCGCCCCTGCCCACAAGCACAGAAGGGCCCCGACCACGTCCCGGTCGGGGCCCTTCTGCGCGATCCGGAAGGATGACGCCCGTGCTTCCTCGCCTCGAGATCGTCGGCCGGCTGCGGCCGGTCGACCTCGTCGCGCCCGGCTCGGTCCAGCTCGAGGCCACCTCCGGCGGCACGATGGCGATGCCGGCAGTGGCGCCGTACGTCGCTGCGACGGCCGAGGCGCGCGACCGCTCCTGGCTCGCCCTGCACCTGGCCGACCATCGCATCGGTGCGGAGGTGCGCGACGGGTCGGTGTCGCTGACCCTCAACCACTCCCACGGGACGCGCGAGCTGCGCAGCCGCCGGTTCCACCGATCGGAGGACCCGACCGACCTCGGCCTGACCCTGACCGGCACGCACGTCACGGCCTGGACACGCGAGGCCGGCTCGTGGGTGGCCCGGGCCCGGCACGACCTGCGTGAGGTGCTCGACACCCGCGACGAGGCCGCACTCGCCGACCTCCGGGTCGAGCTCCCGACGTGGGGCGGCACTGCTGGCGGCTTCGGCCAGCTCGGGCTGCGCGACGTCCGGTTCGTGACCGACGTGGCCGGTCGGCCTCTGAGGGAGAACGGCGCCCTGTGGCTGACCGCCACGTCCGCCGGCCCGGGATTCTTCGACACGGCTCACACCAGCGTGTGGCGCTTCGACCCGGAAGCGGTCGAGGTCGTCCACGCCGGCGACCTCTTCTTCCGCCGGCCCGACCGGCCCGGCGTCTACGGCGACCACGCCACCCACCTCGTGAGGACCGACGACGGGTGGCTGGTGGCGACCAGCACGTGGGGCGACTTCGAGACCCCGACGACGCGCGCCGGTCGGCGTACGCCGGCGGGGTTGCGGGTCACGCTCGCCGAGTCCGACGCCGACCTCCTGCGCGGCACCCACGTCCTCGACACCCGCGAGCTGCCGCTCCCGACGGACGGCCTCGCCTCGATCGCGACCTGGGACCCGCACCTCGTGCACCGCGACGGCGAGTGGCTGGTCGGCTTCGTGAGCGCGCGGAGGTTCTTCGACTTCCACCCCGCCCTGGCCTCGGGCCCGTCCCTCGACGACCTGCGGCTGCGCGGAGCGGCCACCGACCGCACGTCCACCGAGGGCACGACGCTGGTCGAGGTCGACGGACGGATGGTGGTGCTCGCGAGCGACGGTCGCGACTCCGGGCGCGGCGTGCGCGCCCGGTTCCCGGTCTTCGACCTCGCCATGTCCGACGTCGGGCTGCTCGACGCGCCCTACCCGACGAACCTGCCGTGGCCCTCGCTCGCCGAGGTCGACGGCGCGTGGCTGCTGGCGACGTTCAACGGGAGCAGGGCCGGCGGCGACCTGCTCGGCTACGGCACCCACGGCGACCTCATGGTGATGCGGTCGCAGTGATGCCTGCGACGTGATCCGGCGGCGATACGCTTGGTCGTGACGGCGGTCACCACCCCTCGACCGCTCCGACCAGGTCCGCACACCCCGCGGCCGCACCCACCAGAAAAGGACGCATGAGCATGTCTGGAGCCGCCACTTCCGGCGTCGACGTCTTCGAGCTCGGCAGCGAGCACGAGCAGGTCGTCTTCTGCAACGACAGCGCGACGGGCCTCCGGGCCATCGTCGCCCTCCACTCCACGGCACTCGGCCCCGGCCTCGGCGGGACGCGGTTCTACCCCTACGCGAGCACCGACGACGCGATCGTCGACGTGCTCAACCTCTCGCGCGGGATGTCCTACAAGAACGCGCTCGCCGGCCTCGACCTGGGCGGGGGCAAGGCGGTCATCATCGGCGACCCGGCCGTGCTGAAGACCGAGGCCCTGCTGCGCGCCTACGGCCGCTTCGTGCAGTCGCTCAACGGCCGCTACTACACGGCCTGCGACGTGGGTACGTTCTCGGTCGACATGGACCACATCGCCCGTGAGTGCGACTACGTCACCGGCCGCACGGTCGCCCACGGCGGCGCGGGCGACAGCTCGGTGCTGACGGCGTACGGCACCTTCCAGGGCATGCGTGCCGCGGCCGAGCAGGTCTGGGGCGAGCCCACGCTCGCCGGGCGCACCGTCGGCATCGCCGGCGTCGGCAAGGTCGGGCGCCACCTCGTCCGCCACCTGATCGAGGACGGCGCGTCCGTGGTCGTCACCGACGTGCACGCCCCGTCGGTCGAGGCGATCCGCGCCGAGTACCCCCAGGTCACCGCCGTCGCGACCACCGACGAGCTGGTCGCCAGCGAGATCGACGTCTACGCGCCCTGCGCGATGGGCGGCGCGATCAGCGACGAGGTGCTCGACGTGCTGCGCGCCACGATCATCTGCGGGGCCGCGAACAACCAGCTCGCCCACCCCGGCATCGAGAAGCAGGTCGCCGAGCGCGGCATCCTCTACGCCCCCGACTACTGCGTGAACTCCGGCGGGGTCATCCAGGTCGCCGACGAGCTCGAGGGCTTCTCCTTCGAGCGCGCCCAGCAGCGCGCGAGCGGCATCTTCGAGACGACCCGCCAGGTCTTCGAGCTCGCCCAGGCCGACGGCATCACCTCCGCCGAGGCCGCCGACCGCCTTGCCGAGCGCCGGATGCGCGAGGTCGGCCGCCTCCGCGGCATCCATCTCTGACCGACCGGGCGATCCCTCGCGCCCCCGAGCGCTGACCGGGCGATTCCTCGCGCGACCAAGCGCTGACCGGGCGATTCCTCGCGGTAGCAGCGCGAGGAACTGCCCGGTCGGCGCATTCCAGCGCGAGGAACTGCCCGGTCGGCGCATTCCAGCGCGAGGAACTGCCCGGTCAGCGTGTCCGGGCGCGGACGTACGCCGCAAGACCCGGTCGCCCGGGTGGTGATCAGGTGCGATCAGGTGCGGTCAGTCAGTCCGCACGTCGACTGCGGTCGGCATAGTCCGACCACTCGTCCTCGTCCGGCTCAACTTCAGCCGGCGCGGGATGAGATTTCTCGCTTCCGTGCAGCTCATTCGCCAGCGCCCCGAAGTCGGTCTCGTGAGTCCGGTACTTCAGGTCGCGTGCGACCTTGGTCTGCTTCGCCTTAGCTCGGCCGCGCCCCATAGGGTCGACCCCCTCGCACACTTGGCCGGGGCTGCCTGAGGCGCGCCCGGTCTGATCGGTCACATATCGTGAGGACAACGCTACCTGAGCGGTGGGTGTTCCCGCACACCACCTGCCGCATTTCGCTGACGGCCGAGAGGAAACTCGTCCGGACCCGCCTCACCAGCCCGGGTGCTGGCCCTCCAGGCGAACGCGGCCGCCGTGCTCGTCGTCGAGGCGTACCTCTCCGGCGACCCAGGCGTTGATGCCGTGGCCGGCGAGGACGGCGATCGCCGCGTCGACGGAGTCGGGAGCGGTGAGGGACACCATGCCGACCCCGCAGTTGAGCGTCGCCTCGAGGTCGGGCTGCGACACCGAGCCGACCTGTCGTACGACGTCGAAGACCGGCTGCGGCGTCCACGTCGAGCGGTCGAGCCGCACCGACAGCTCGGCCGGGAGCACCCGTTCGAGGTTGGCGGCGAGCCCGCCACCGGTCACGTGCGACATGGCGTGGGTCTCGGTGCGGTCGGCCAGGTCGAGGCAGGCCTTGGCGTAGATGCGGGTCGGCTCGAGCAGCTCCTCGCCGAGCGTGCGGCCGAAGTCGTCGACGTGGCGGTCGAGCGTCCACCCGGCCTGCTGCAGGAGGACGTGGCGCACGAGCGAGTAGCCGTTGGAGTGCAGGCCGCTGGCCTCCATCGCGATGACCACGTCACCGGGGCGCACCCGCCCCGGGCCGAGCAGCTTGCTCGCCTCCACGACACCGGTCGTGGCGCCCGCGACGTCGTAGTCGTCGGGGTCGAGCAGGCCGGGGTGCTCGGCGGTCTCGCCGCCGATGAGGGCACAGCCGGCGACGACGCAGGCCTCGGCGATGCCCTTGACGATCGCCGCGATCCGCTCGGGCACGACCCGGCCGCAGGCGATGTAGTCGGTCATGAAGAGCGGCTCGGCGCCGCACACGACGAGGTCGTCGACGACCATGCCGACGAGGTCGAAGCCGATCGTGTCGTGCACGTCCATCAGCTGCGCGATCTGCACCTTGGTGCCCACACCGTCGGTCGAGGTGGCCAGCAGCGGCTTCTCGTAGCGGGTGAGCGCCGTGGCGTCGAAGAGCCCGGCGAAGCCGCCGATGCCTCCGATGACCTCGGGCCGGCGGGCCTTGTCGACCCACCCCTTCATCAGGTCGATCGCGCGGTCGGCCGCCTCGATCGAGACCCCGGCTGCGGCGTACGCCCCGGGAGAGGACTCGGTGGGCTGGTCGGTCACGGGGCTCCTCGGGGGACGATGGCGGCGGGGTGCGGTCAGGGGTTGTTGAGGACCGGGAGTGCGCGGCCCATGGTCGGCGACTGCAGCGTGGACTCGAGCAGGTGCTTGCCGAGCAGGCTCTCGTCGGGGAGCTCGACGGGGTAGTCGCCGGTGAAGCAGGCGGTGCACAACGTGTCGCGCGTCTGCTTGGTCGAGTCGATCATGCCGTCGAGGGAGATGTAGCCCAGCGTGTCGGCACCGACGCTCGCGGCGATCTCCTCCGGCGTCAGGCCGTTGGCGATCAGCTCGGCGCGGGTGGCGAAGTCGATGCCGTAGAAGCACGGCCACTTCACCGGCGGGCTCGAGATCCGCACGTGCACCTCGCGGGCGCCTGCCTCCCGCAGCATCCGCACCTGCGCGCGCTGGGTGTTGCCGCGCACGATCGAGTCGTCGACCACGACGATCCGCTTCCCGCGGATCATGTGCTCGAGGGCGTTGAGCTTGAGCCGGATGCCGAGCTGGCGAAGCGTCTGGCTGGGCTGGATGAACGTGCGTCCGACATAGGCGTTCTTCACGAAGCCCTGGCCGAACGGGATGCCCGACTCCTCGGCGTACCCGGCCGCGGCGGGCGTGCCCGACTCGGGCACCGGGATCACGAGGTCGGCCTCCACCGGGAACTCGCGGGCGAGCTGGCGGCCCATCTCGACGCGCGACTCGTGGACGCTGCGCCCGCTGATCGTGGCGTCGGGGCGGGCGAGGTAGACGTACTCGAAGACGCAGCCCTTGCGGTCGGCCTCGGCGAAGCGGTGGGAGCGCAGGCCGTTCTCGTCGATGACGACCATCTCACCGGGCTCGATCTCGCGGACGACGCTCGCGCCGATCGTGGCGAGCGCGGCGTCCTCGCTGGCGACCACCCAGCCGCGGTCGAGGCGGCCGAGCACGAGCGGCCGGATGCCCTGCGGGTCGCGAGCGGCGAAGAGCGTGCCCTCGTTCATCCAGACGAAGCAGAAGGCACCGCGGACCTTCGGCAGGACCTCGAGGGCTCGCTGCTCGAGCGAGGTGTCCGGGTGGTGCGCCAGGAGCGCCGTGACGAGGCTGGTGTCGTTGGTCGAGGTCTCCACGTCGCGCGACTGGAGCGGCAGCTCGTCGTCGGGCCCGGGCAGGTCGCGCACCATCTGGGCGAGCTCGTGGGTGTTGATCAGGTTGCCGTTGTGGCCGAGCGCGATCGAGCCGTCGACGGTGGGGCGGAAGGTCGGCTGCGCGTTCTGCCAGGTGGAGGCACCGGTCGTGGAGTAGCGCGAGTGACCGATCGCGAGGTGGCCCTTGAGCGACTCGAGCGTCGACTCGTCGAAGACCTGCGAGACCAGGCCCATGTCCTTGTAGACCAGGATCTGGCGGCCGTTGCTCACCGCGATGCCGGCGGACTCCTGGCCTCGGTGCTGGAGGGCGTACAGCCCGAAGTAGGTCAGCTTGGCGACGTCCTCGCCCGGCGCCCAGACACCGAACACGCCGCAGGCGTCCTGCGGGCCCTGGTCCTGGGGGTCGAGCGCCGTCGTCAGGCGGCCGTCGCCACCAGTCCGCTTGCTCATCTGGTAGGGCACGACCCGCAGTCTACGGCCGACGGCTCACATCCTCGACGCGCCGTCCGTGATCGCCTCGCGGATCCGGGTGTAGGTCCCGCAGCGGCAGATGTTGCGGATCGTGTCGAGGTCGGCGGAGGTGACCTGGCGGCCCTCGGCCTTGACCCGGTTGACCAGGGCCACGGCCGCCATGATCTGGCCGGGCTGGCAGTAGCCGCACTGCACGACGTCGCGCTCCAGCCACGCCTCCTGCATCGGGTGCAGGCCGTTGGCGCCGCGCTGCTGCTCGGTCACCTCGCCCGGGAGGCCCTCGATGGTGGTCACCTCGTCCTCGCTGCCGATACTTCCGACCGGCACGGCGCACGGGTTGAACGCCTTGCCGTTGATGTGCGACGTGCAGGCCTTGCACACGTTGATCCCGCAGCCGTACTTCGGGCCGGTGATGCCCAGCAGGTCGCGCAGGACCCACAGGAGTCGTACGTCGTCCTCGACGTCGACCGTGACGCGCTCGCCGTTGACGATGAAGGTCTGTTCAGGCACGAGGTGCTCCTCAGGAGATCAGGTCGAGGCCGTTGGTGGGCGACTCCGGGACCGGGGGGACGAAGGACTTGGGCTCGAACGAGAGCTGGTCGTGGTTGATCGGGAACTGCGTCGGCATGGTGCCGGTCGCCCGGGCGTACGCACACGCGACCGCGGCGAACGTCGCGGCGACGCCTGCCTCGCCGGCGCCGCCGGGGACCTTCTCCTCGGACGGCACCACGATCACGCGGACGTCGGGCGGGGTGTTCCACTGCCGCGTGTAGAAGTAGTTGTCCCAGCTCGCCTCGAGGAAGTGCCCGTCGCGCAGGTGGAGGCTGGACGTCAGGGCCAGCGCGATGCCGTCGTTGATCCCGCCCTGCATCTGCGCCTCGAGCCCGCGCGGGTTGATCGCGAGGCCCACGTCGATGGCGAAGGTCACGCGCGTGACACGCGGTCCGGTGACCGCGTCGCGGATCTGCCGGCCGGTCGTCGCGGGGCGGGTGTCGATCTCGACCAGGCAGGCCGAGACGCCCTTGTACTCCTTGTGGATCGCGATGCCCTGCGCGGTGCCGGTGGGCATCGACCGACCCCACTCGCCGGCCTGGGCGACGGTGTCGAGGACCGTGAGGAGCCGCTCGTTGCGCTGGAACTTCCGGCGGAACTGGTAGGGATCCATCCTCATCTTCGCGGCGAGCTTGTCGACGACGAGCTCGCTCGCGACGCGGACGTCGGGCGAGTAGATGTTGCGCATCGACCCCGTGTTGAAGCGGTCGTCGGTCTCGACGAGCGTCTGGGTCACGGCACCGAAGTCGTAGGGCACCTCCTGGGTGAGGGCGAAGATTGTCTCGGCGAAGCCGAGGTTGCCGACGCCGCCCGGGAGGTCCGCGGCGGCGGCGGTGATGATCTCGCCCAGCCCGTGGCGGAAGTCGGTCTCGACGCAGGTGAGCGACTGGTTGAACGCCAGCACGTTGGTGCCGCTCACCGTGGCCTGGACGCGGCAGGTGCCGAGCGGGTGCGTACGCCCGACGCGGGCGTCGTCGGCGCGGTGCCACATCAGCTTGACCGGCGCGCCCATCTTCTGCGAGATCTCGGCGGCCTCGAGCGCGGCGTCGAAGAAGAGCCGACGCCCGAAGGACCCGCCCGCCGTGACGACGTTGACCTTCACCTTGTCGGGGCTCATCCCGAGCTTGAGGGCGATCTGCTGCTGGGCGACGATCGGCGACTTCAACCCCGACCAGATGGTGGCGCCGTCGGGCCGGACATCGGCGATGGCGCTGTTGGTGTCCATCGCGGAGTTGCTGCGGAACCAGAAGGTGAAGTCGCCCGAGACGGTCTGGGCGAGCGGGGTGTCGGGGAGCTTCGGCATCGGCAGCTGCGCGGAACGGACCTTGCGCAGGATCGTCGCGTCGCTCTCCCCCGCGACCGGCCCGGCCTTCCAGGCCACGTCGAGGGCGCGCACGGCGTCGATGCACTGGCCGAACGTCGCGGCACGCACGGCGACGCCGGTGCTCACCTGGGCGACGTGGGTGACGCCGGGCATCGCCTCGACCTGGGCCTGGTTGCGTACGGACACGGGCGTGCCGTTGAGCGTGGGCGCCCGGCACACCATGGTCGGCAGCGCGTCGGGGACTGCGACGTCGGTGGTGTAGTCCTTCTGGCCGGTGACGGCGGCCAGGGCGTCGATGCGGTTGGTCGGCGTGCCGATCACGCTGAACTCGGCCTCGGTCTTCAGCTCGACCTCGACGGCCCGGCTCCCGGCGCTGCCCGCGGCCTTGACGGCCAGCTCGCCGTAGGTGACCGAGGATCCGTTGCGCGCCGTGATCACGCCACCCTTGGCGACGAGGCCGGCCACGGTGTCGCCGAGGACGATCGCTGCCGCGTCGAGCAGCGTGACGCGGGCGACGGCGGCCGCGACCCGGATGGGGGTGTACGTCGAGATCGTGGTGTTGGAGCCACCGGTGAGCTGGTTGAAGAGCAGCTCGGGGCGCGCCGGCGCGAGCGTCACCCGCACGCGGTCGACGGGCAGGTCGAGCTCCTCGGCGATCAGCATCGCGGTCGAGGTGGTGATGCCCTGGCCGACCTCGGCGCGCGGCAGCTCGAAGCTCGCGGTGCCGTCCTCGTTGATCGTGACGGTGATCAGGTTCGCGGTCGGCCGCGCGGCGTCGGTGAGCATGTCGTTGAGGTCGTAGAGCTCGGCCGGCTGCGGCAGCGTCGGGATCTCCGCGTTCGCGGGCGGGGGGTCGGCGAGCACGAGGTCGGCGGCGGCCACGAGCGTCGCGCCGCCGATGACGTAGCCGACGAACCGCCGGCGGTCGACGGCGTACGGCACCGGGGTGGCGGAGGTCTCGAAGGGTTCGCGTTCGCGGGGGTCAGTGGGCACCGAGTTCACCCGATCTGTCGACCGCGGCGGCCTGCTGCGGCGGAAGGTCCCTCCCCAGGAACGCCCTCCACTGTGACAGTCATGCTGTCACCGTTCAAGGTCTGTCCCACCTCGCGATACCTGCCGAGGTGACGATCGGCGTGCGCCGCGTCCTCAGATGTCGGGGAGGAGGGTCTGGATGCGGTGGAGGGCGAGCCGCGCAGCCGCGCGGGTGGTGGCCGGCATCGGCAGAGCGTCGAGGAGACGGTGCGGGCGCGTCCACGCCGGGTCGGAGGGCAGCGCGCCCTCGGGTCCGTCGTACGCCGGATCGCTCGCGAGGCCGACTGCCTCGGCGAGGCCGAGCAGGGGCGCACCGTCGCGCGGCGCCCAGGTCTGGCCGGGGCGGCAGACCATGTCGTGGTGCAGCGACTCGATCAGCGACGTGACCGTGTGGAACGGCGCGGTCGTGGCCAGTGCGGTGGCGAGCCCGACGAGCCCGCTGGGGGCGACCGGTGCGGGCAGGCGCACGCGGGAGAGGCCGGCGCCGCGGGAGCAGGCCCTCATCAGGCGGGGGTAGGTGAGGACGTCGGGGCCGCCGATGTCGACCGCGCCGCGCGGACCGTCGTCCTCGAGGGCCTCGGCGATCGCGCGGAGCACGTCGGAGACGGCGATCGGCTGGACCGAGTGGTTCATCCAGAGCGGCACCGGCTGCACGACGAAGAGCGTCGCGATCTGGCGGATGATCTCGAACGAGGTCGACCCGGCGCCGATGACGACGCCGGCTCGCATGGCCGTGGCCTCCGCGCCGGTGCGGAGCAGGATCCGCTCGACCTCGAGGCGGCTCGTGATGTGGGCCGACAGCTCGCTCTCGGGCGCGTCGGGCACCAGGCCGGACAGGTAGACGAGGCGGCGTACGCCCTGCTCGTCGACGGCGGCCGCGACGGTCTCGGCGCCGAGGCGGTCACGGTCGGTGAAGTCGCTGCGCTGCAGCGAGTGGACGAGGTAGACGACGGCGTCGACATCGCGCACCGCCTGTGCGACCGATGCCGCGTCGGTCACGTCGCAGCGGACCGCCTCGACCCGCTCGTCCCAGCCGAAGCGGTCGGGGTCGGGCGGCGAGGACGACGCCGCGACGACCTCGTGGCCGAGGTCGAGCAGGTGCGGGACGAGGCGCGAGCCGACGTAGCCGGTGGCGCCGAGGATCAGAACCCTCACGCTTCGCCCAGGTGCTTGAGCAGGTTGCGGGAGAAGACCGCGCCCATGTGCTTCACGACCCCGGCCATCACGCGCTCGACCGCCGGCCGGGCCAGACCGGGGAGCGGGAGGCTGCAGGCGATCTCGAGGTCGATGCCGACCTCGGTGCCGCCGCCCGCGTGGTCGGAGAGGACGTAGGTGCCGTTGACCGAGGTCATCTCGTCGGACCGCGCCGGATCATGGGTGAACTCGATCCGCTCCTCGGGGTGGAGCTCCATCACCTCCGTGAAGGCCGGCGCCACCGACAGCCCGAGCACCGGGATGGTGGCCAGGCGCCACACCCACCGGTCGCCGTCGACGGTGATCGAGGTGACGTAGGGAGTGATCTTCGCGATCAGGTCGGCGTCGGTCAGGGCGGCCCACACCTCGCTCCGCGACGAGCGAAGCACGGCGGATGAGCTGTTGCGCGCACGGAAGGTGGCCATCAGCGGGGGAGCTCGCCGAGGTTGCGCAGCAGGAAGGCCTCGGCCTTGACGACCTTCTCGAACTCCGCGAGGTGCAGGCCCTCGTTGGCGCCGTGGGCGCGGGTGTCGGGGTCCTCGACGCCGGTGACGAGCACGCTCGCCTGCGGGAAGGCCTCGAGGAACTCGGCGATGAACGGGATGGAGCCGCCGACACCCATGTCGACGGGAGCCGTGCCGTCCCAGGCCTCGGCGAACGCGGCACGCGCGGCGTCGTACGCCGGTCCGCTCGCGTCGATCTGCGTCGCCTCGCCGGTGTCGACGACCGTCGTGGTGAGGGTGGCGCCCCACGCGACGTGCTTCTCGAGGTGGGCCTGGAGGGCCTGCACCGCGTTGGCGGTGGTGTCGCCGGGAGCGATTCGGAGGCTGATCCGGCAGCGGGCGGCCGGGACGAGGGTGTTGGAGGCGCCCTCGACCTTGGGTGCGTCGAGGCCGGTGATCGAGAGCGCGGGCTGGGTCCAGAGCCGCTCGACGACGCTGCCGGTGCCGATCCACTCGATGCCCTCGGCGGCGCCGGACTCGGCGCGCAGCCGGGCCTCGGGATACTCCACGTCGGCGGCCGGACCGGAGTGGAGGCCCTCGATCGCGACGCTGCCGTCGTCGTTGTTGAGGCTGGCGATGAGGCGGCTCAACGTCATGATCGAGTCGGGCACGAGGCCGCCCCACATGCCGCTGTGCACGGCATGGGTCAGAGTGCGGACCTCGACGTCCATCCGCACCAGGCCGCGCAGGCTCGTGGTGAGCGCGGGCTCGCCGATGTCCCAGTTCCCGGAGTCGGCGATGACGATCACGTCGGCCTCGAGGCGGTCCTTGTGGGCGTTGAGCAGCTCGACGAGGGTGTCGGAGCCGACCTCCTCCTCGCCCTCGATGAACATCACCAGGTTGACCGGCAGCTCGTCGCCGAAGATCCGGACCGCGCCGAGGTGGGCGGCGATGCCGGCCTTGTCGTCGGCGGCACCTCGGCCGTAGAGCCGGTCGCCGCGCTCGGTGGGCTCCCACGGCGGGGAGTCCCAGTCGGCGTGGTCGTTCTCCGGCTGGACGTCGTGGTGGGCGTAGAGCAGGACGGTGGGCGCACCCTCGGGGCCGGCCTTCTTCGCGATCACGGCCGGCGGGGCACCGTCGTACGCCCGCACGATCTCGGCCTCGAAGCCCTCGGCCGCGAAGAGGTCGCGCGTCGCCTCGGCGCTGCGCTCGACCTCACCGGCGCGAGCCGGGTCGGCGGACACCGACTCGATGCGGACCAGGTCCTCGAGGTCGCGGCGGATGCCGGGCATGACCTCGGCGAGACGAGCGGGGATGTCGACAGTCATGTGGACACCCTAGGACGGGGTCCTCAGGCGTCCATCGACGCCCACTCGCCGCTGCGCTTCTCCATCATCAGCTGGCGCTCGAGGTCGGCGAAGCCCAGCCGGCGGTAGATCCCGATCGCGTCCCCGTCGGTGTCGGCGACGATGACGAGGGTGCGTACGCCGAGCCGGTCGAGGCCGTGCTGACCGGCCGCGTGGACCACGGCCGCGGCAAGGCCCTTGCGACGGTGGTCGGTGTGCGTCTCGACGCTCTGGTAGCGCGCGACGCCCTCCTCGGTGACGAAGATGCCGGCCGTCGAGACGAGCGCGCCGTCGACGAACGCGCCGAACCGAGTGCCGCGACCGGCGTCGACGAGCCGGCGCTCCTGGGCGTTCTTCTGGCGGGCGAACGTCATGAACGCCTCCTCGGACGTCTGCGGGTAGAGCTGCTGGCTCAGCCGCGCCCGCGCCTCCCAGTCGTCGTCGCTCGTCAGCTCGTGGAGCTCCGCCTCGACCTCACGGGGTGCGACGAGCGAGCCGGCCGTGAGCACCGTGGCGACGTCCACCGTCATCCCGGCGGCCTCGAAGGCGGCGCGTGCCTCGTCGGTGAGGTCGGCGGTGTCGATGCCGATGCTGACGTGGTCGGCCAGCGGGAACTCGGTGTGGAACGCGCCCACCACCTCCTTCTCCCCACCCGGCACGGGCGGCTGGGCGAGGAGGATGAAGTTGCCCCAGAAGTAGGACGGGTTGTCCGGCGAGCGGACCACCAGGTGCGTGCCGCGGTCCTCCACCACGCTGCCCGAGGAGGTCAGCAGGGCCAGGTCGGTGCGGAAACCGAGGGAGCTCACGTGCATGGTGCGGAGGCTAGTCCGTCGTGAGGGGCAAGTAGGTCGACAGGTCGGTGCGCTCGCCGCTGGCGACGACCTTGCCGCTGTCGACCGCCTCGTGCCAGGTCGTACGACCGGTCGCGACCGCGAGCCAGGTCTCGGCGTCGGTCTCGACCACGGCCGGCGGGGTGCCCCGCGTGTGACGGACACCCGGAACCACCTGCACCGCGGCGAAGGGCGGTACCCGGACCTCGACCGACCTGCCGGGGGCGCGCTGCTCGAGGACGGCGAGGTAGTGCTTGACCAGCGCCTTGGTGTCGGAACTGGTGTCGGCGACCGCGAGCTGCTCGGGGGTGAGGACCTTGAGACGGGCGGGCACGTGCCGAGGCTATCCGGCGGCGGTCCTCCACAGCCCTGTCGGAATAGTCCGCTGCAGATGGCCGGTGTTGTTGGCTCCGAGCCCGGCTCTTGCAGCGGACTATCCCGGTGGGTCAGCCGATGGTGTCGAGGACCTTCACGCAGGCAGCCCAGGCATCGCTGGTCGGCTCGATGACACCGAAGTGCCCGCCCGCCACCTCGACGAGGGTCGCCTCGGCACCGGCCGCGGTGGCCGCCTCGACGTAGGTCGTCGCCTGGCTGAACGGCACGATGTCGTCGTCGGTCGCGTGGACCGCCCACATCGGCACGTCGAGCGGCACCTGCGTGAGCGGGTCCGCCTGGTCGTACGCCGTCTCGCCGGCGTCGCCGAGGAACGCGGCTGCGGCGTCGGCGCCGAGCCCGTCCGCGACCGCGGCCTCGAGGTCGAGCACCCCGGCCTGGCTGATCACGTGGGTGAGGGCCGGTCCGTCGGCCCAGCGGTCGAAGCGTTGGCGAGCGCCCGCCCAGGTGGCGAGGTGTCCGCCGGCGGAGTGGCCGAGGGTGATCACCGGCCCGTCCGCGTCGGCCGCGACCGCACCGATGGCTGCGTGGATGTCGTCGAGGGTCTCGGGGAAGCCGCCGCCGTTGCCGACCCGGCGGTACTCCACGTTGGCCGCGGTCCAGCCGCGCCCGACGAGGTCCAGCGCCAGCGGGGCGCCGTACTCCGCGCCGTACTCGGCCTTCCAGAAGCCGCCGTGGATCACGACGACGAGCCCGCGGCTCGTGCCGTCGGGCGTGTGGACGTCGACCCACTGACTCGGGTCGTCGCCGTAGGTGATCCGCTCGAGTCCGCCGGCCACTGGTTGCTCCCCTGCATCGGTCGTCCGCGAGCCGGGCGGCCCGGGCTCGGAGGCGCATCCCGCCAGCGCCGCGACGCCGAGCCCTGCGAGCAGGGCGCGCCGGTCGAGCCGGAGGTGGGCCATGGCCCAGAGACTAGGGGCTGGCCGTCCGCGAGAACCGCGCCCCGACCTCGGCGACCTTCTCGGCCAGCTCGGGCGGGGACTCGACCACGAACTCCGCGCCCGAGCCTGCCACGACCATCACCGGCCAGTCGAGGTCGTCGACGTTCATCTCCAGCAGGCACCCGTCGCCGTCAGCGGTCACGGTCCCCCACCGGCCCACCTGCGTCGCGAGGTCGTCGGCCGGCATCGCCAGCCGCACGCGTACGGCGTAGCGCTGGGGCATCCGGCGGATGCCCTGCTGCACGAAGGCGAGGGCGTCGGCGGCGGGGAGGTCGCGGGCCCGGAAGCGCTGGCCGGTCGGCTCGGGGGCGGAGATCCGGTCGAGGCGGAAGCTGCGCCAGTCCATCCGGTCGCGGTCCCACGCGACGAGGTACCACCGGCGGCCGAGGCTGACCAGGCGGAGCGGCTCGACCCGGCGGTGGGTCACCTCGGCCTCGCGCGCGGTGTAGTCGAAGCGCAGCAGCTCGCTGTCGCGGCAGGCCTGGGCGAGGGTGGTGAGGACCGTGGCGTCGAAGACCGGCGCGCCCTCCCACGGTCCGGGCGCGTCCGTCTGGCTCGCGACCGCGTCCATCTGGCGGCGCAGCCGTGGCGGCATCAGGGACAGCACCTTCGACAGCGCCTGCACCGACCAGTCGTCCATCCCCGCGACGGCGCCGGCCGCCGCCGTACGCAGCCCGACGGCGATCGCAACGGCCTCCTCGTCCTCGAGGAGCAACGGTGGCAGCGACCCGCCGGCCCGGAGCTGGTAGCCGCCGGCAGCACCGCGGACCGCGTCGACGGTGTAGCCGAGCTCGCGCAGCCGGTCGACGTCGCGGCGCAGCGTGCGCGCGCTCACCTCGAGCCGGTCGGAGAGCTCCGGCCCCGGCCAGTAGCGGTGGGTCTGGAGCAGCGACAGCAGTCGCAGCATCCGTTCGCTCGTGCTCATGAGTCCGAGAATAATTCACAATGCGGTCAGGAACTGACCTGATGCGTTCGTAGCGTCATCCCCATGACCACCACCCACACAGGACCGGCGATCGTGACCCGTGGCCTGACCCGCCACTTCACCTCGCGCAAGCAGACCGTCGAGGCCGTCCAGGGCCTCGACCTCGAGATCGGGCAGGGCGAGCTGGTCGCCTTCCTCGGGCCCAACGGGGCCGGGAAGTCGACCACGCTCCGGATGCTCACCACCCTCATCCCACCCACCTCCGGCACCGCATCGGTCGCCGGCCACGACGTGGTGACCGGCCAGCGGGACGTGCGCCAGGCGATCGGCTTCGTCGGCCAGGGCAACGGCGCCGGCCACCGGCAGCTCGGTCGCGACGAGCTGATCAGCCAGGGCCGCGCCCACGGCCTGTCGCGCGCCGACGCCCACCGCCGCGCGGGCGAGCTGATCGCCGACCTCGACCTCGAGGCCGTCGCCGACCGCAAGGTCTCCTCGCTCTCCGGCGGCCAGCGGCGCCGGCTCGACATCGCGATGGGACTGGTGCACCTGCCGCGCGTGCTGTTCCTCGACGAGCCGTCGACCGGCCTCGACCCGCAGAACCGGATCAATCTCCAGGAGCTGATCCAGCGCCTCCACGCCGAGACCGGCAGCACCGTCGTGCTCACCACCCACTACCTCGAGGAGGCCGACGCGCTCGCCGGTCGGGTGATCGTCGTCGACCACGGCCGCGTCATCGCCGACGACTCGGCGGCGCGGCTCAAGAGCGGGCTCGGTGACCTCGTACGCCTCGGCTTCGGGTCGGCGTCCGACGCGGCCCGCGCGGCCGGCCGGCTGTCACGGGTCCCGGACTCCCGCGTCGACACGTCAGCCGAGACCGTCGACCTGCGGGTCAAGGACGGCTCCGCGATGGTCGGTGAGGTGCTGGCCGACCTGGCCGCGGACGGCGTACCCCCGACGCGGGTGGAGGTCGCCCGGCCCACCCTCGACGACGTCTTCCTCGACCTGACCGGTCGCAGCCTGCGCGAGACCCAGCAGACCCCCGAGCCCACCGCCACCGAGATCGAGAGCGAGGTCGCCGCATGACCACCTTCGTCGCCGACACCCTGAACGTGATGAACCGCGAGCTCAAGCCTGTCTGGCGCGAGCCGATGGCCGTGGTCTTCGCGATGATCCAGCCGCTCGTGTTCCTGGGGCTCTTCGCGCCGCTGCTGCCGGAGATGGCGACCGGCGGCTCGGCCCTGCAGTGGTTCGTGCCCGGCATCGTGGCGATGACCGCGCTGATGGGCGCGTCCTTCACCGGCTCGAACCTGATGGAGGAGATGCAGTCGGGCTCGCACGAGCGCCAGCTGGTCTCGCCGCTCGGCCGCCCGGCGCTGCTCGTCGGCCGCGCGCTCAAGGAGGTCGTGCCGATGCTGATGCAGGTCGCGATCATCGTCGCGGTCGTCACGCCGTTCAGCTTCGACCTCCACCTCGGCGGGGTGCTCGCGGCGGCCCTCGTCCTGTCGCTCTTCAGCATCGGCGTCGGCGCGCTGTCGTTCGCCCTGGCGCTGGCGTCGAAGGGCCAGGACTGGATGTTCTGGACGATCCAGCAGACGCTGCTCTTCCCGGCGCTGCTCACCGCCGGCGTGCTGCTGCCGATGGACGGCGCGCCCCAGTGGCTGGAGATCGTCTCGACGCTGAACCCGATGACGTACGTCGTCGACGCGGTGCGCGCGCTCTTCGCCGGCACCTACCCGGCCGACGTGGTCGCGCAGGGTGTCGCAGGCGCGGCGGTCGTGGCGGTGATCGGGCTCTGGGTCGGCGTACGGGCGATGCGTCGCTCGAGCTGAACGATCTGTCTCCGTTGGCGGTCACCGGATATCCGGTGACCGCCACGCTTGTCAGCCCAGATCTGGGGGGCGAAGCGTGGAACTTGGGTCCGGAGGTCGCCTCAGGAGCCGAGGGCCGCCGGCAGGGTCGCCTGCCAGGCCGCCTTGGCCTCGGCGACGGGGAGGACGAAGACGCCCTCGACCGAGAGGATCTCGCCGCCGGTCTGCCCCAGCGGCGTGATCGGTACGCCGTACTGCTCGGCGAGCGCGACCAGCGTGTCGACCTGAGCGTCGGTCGCCGTCACCAGCACCCGGGCGGTGGACTCGGAGAACAGGGCGACGAAGGGATCGCCGGCGAGCGAGACCGAGGCGCCGATGTCGCGGGCGAAGGTCGCCTCGAGCAGGGCCTGGGCGAGGCCGCCGTCGGAGAGGTCGTGCGCCGAGGTCACCACGCCGTCGCGCGACGCGTCCTGCAGCAGCGACGCCAGCGCCTGCTCGGCGGCGAGGTCGAGCCGCGGCGGCAGGCCGCCGAGGTGGCCGTGGACGACGTGCGCCCACTCCGACCCGGAGAGCTCGTCGCGGGTCTCGCCGAGCAGGAAGACCCGCTCGCCCGCGGCCTGGAACCCGGTCGGCGTACGACGCGTGACGTCCTCGATGACGCCGAGCACCGCGACCACGGGGGTCGGCAGGATCGCCGTCTCGCCGGTCTGGTTGTAGAGGCTGACGTTGCCGCCGGTGACCGGCACGCCGAGCTCGAGGCAGGCGTCCTTGAGGCCGCGGCAGGCCTCGGCGAACTGCCACATCACGTCCGGGTCCTCGGGCGAGCCGAAGTTGAGGCAGTCCGACACCGCGAGCGGGCGCGCGCCGCCGGTGGCGACGTTGCGGTAGGACTCGGCCAGGGCCAGCTGCGCGCCCGTGTAGGGGTCGAGCTTGGCGAAGCGGCCGTTGCAGTCGGTGGACACCGAGACGCCGAGGTTGGTGTCGGCGTCGACGCGCACCATGCCGGAGTCGGCCGGCTGCGCGAGGACGGTGTTGCCCTGCACGTAGCGGTCGTACTGGTCGGTGATCCACGACTTGTCGCAGAGGTTGGGCGAGGCGACGAGGCGGAGCACGGTGTCGCGGAGCTCGTCGGTGGACGGCCGCGCCAGGCGCGAGGCGTCGTCGGCCTGCAACGCGTCCTGCCAGTCGGGCCGGGCGAAGGGGCGGTGGTAGGTCGGGCCGTCGTGCGCCACCGACCTCGGAGGTACGTCGACCACGCGCTCGCCGTGCCAGTCGATGTGCAGCCGCCCGGTGTCGGTGACCTCGCCGACCACGACCGCCTCGACGTCCCACTTCTCACAGATCGCCATGAACGCGTCGACGTCGCCGGGCTCGACGACCGCCATCATCCGCTCCTGCGACTCGCTCATCAGGATCTCCTCCGGGCGGAGGGTCGAGTCGCGCAACGGGACTTTGTCGAGCTCGACGTGCATCCCGCCGTCACCGGCGGAGGCGAGCTCGGAGGTCGCGCACGAGAGGCCGGCGCCGCCGAGGTCCTGGATGCCGGCGATCACGCCGGCCTGGAAGAGCTCGAGGGTGCACTCGATGAGCAGCTTCTCCATGAAGGGGTCACCGACCTGGACGCTCGGCCGCTTGGCGGGCCCGCCCTCGTCGAAGGTCTCGCTCGCCAGGACGGACACCCCGCCGATGCCGTCGCCGCCGGTGCGCGCGCCGTAGAGCACCACCTGGTTGCCGGTGCCGGTCGCGTTGGCGAGGTGGAGGTCCTCGTGGCGGAGCACACCGACGCAGAGCGCGTTGACGAGCGGGTTGCCGGCGTAGGTCTCGTCGAAGACCGCCTCGCCGCCGATGTTGGGCAGGCCGAGGCAGTTGCCGTAGCCGCCGACGCCGGCGACGATCCCGGGCAGCACGCGCGCGGTGTCGGGCGCGTCGAGCGGGCCGAAGCGCAGCGGGTCCATCACGGCGACCGGCCGCGCGCCCATCGCGAGGATGTCGCGGACGATGCCGCCGACCCCGGTCGCGGCGCCCTGGTAGGGCTCGACGAACGACGGGTGGTTGTGGCTCTCGACCTTGAAGGTGACCGCGTAGCCCTGGCCGATGTCGAGGACGCCGGCGTTCTCACCGATGCCGGCGAGCATCTTGCCGACGGGCGTCTCCTGCGGGATCTCGGAGAACTGCTTGAGGTGCACCTTGGTCGACTTGTAGGAGCAGTGCTCGCTCCACATGACCGAGTACATCGCCAGCTCCGAGCTCGTCGGGCGGCGGCCGAGGATCTCGCGGATCCGGGCGTACTCGTCGGCCTTCAGGCCGAGCTCGGCCCACGGCTGCTCGTGCTCCGCGTCGGCCGACGCGATCGCGACCGTGTCGAGGGTCCCGGAGGCACCTGAGCTGGTCGGCTGGGCAGTGGGCGTAGAACGGGGGGCGGCGCTCGTGTCGGGCACGGCAGCAATCTACCGGCGGCTGCGCCGTCCTACTTCAGCAGTCCGTCGGCGACGACCTCGAGCATCGGGCGCACGGCCACGGGGTCGAGCTCGGACTGGTCCGCGACGGCGGCGATGCCGCCGACGAGGCGCGCGACCTGCAGCGGCGTGACGTCGTCGCGTACGGCGTCCTCGTCCCGCAGCCGGTCCAGGACCCGGCCGCCGGCGGACTGCAGCACCTGGCACTTGGTGCGGATCGGCGAGGCGTCGTCGCCCATCGCTCCGGTGATCTTGGCCGGGCCGCCCTTGTGCACGCTGATCAGCCGGACGTACTCCTCGAACCAGTTGAGGAGCACCTCGCGCGGGCCGCCCTCGTGGGTGAGCGCCTTGTCGGCCGTGTCCTCGACGTGGTCGACCCACGCCTGCATCACCGCGTCGATCAGGTCGTCACGCGTCGGGAAGTGCCGGTAGAGCGTGCCGGGACCGACCCCGGCGTCCTTGGCGATCTGGTCGAGCGAGGTGTCGTAGCCCCGCTGCCGGAAGGCGGTGCGAGCGGCCTCGACGATGCGGTCGTAGTTGCGCTTTGCATCGGCACGCACCGGAAATCTCACCTCGAGGCTTGCTAAACGGAGACAGTCTCCGTATTGTCGTGGAGGAAGCGGAGTCACCCTCCGGATCTACTGTACCTCGGCCCACGGGGCCAGAACAGGACCCATCCTCATGTCATCCCTCACCGCCCGCGAGCTCCCGACCGAGCTCCCGCCGCACGCCGGCCGCGCAGCCGCCGGCATCGCGATCGTCCTGGTCGCCCAGCTGATGATCGTGCTCGACGCCACCGTCGTGAACGTGGCCCTCCCCCGCATCGACGAGGACCTGACCTTCGGACCGGCGGGCCTGTCGTGGGTGCTCAACGCCTACACCCTCGCCTTCGGCGGACTGCTGCTCCTCGGCGGGCGACTCGGCGACGTCTTCGGTCGCCTGCGCGCCTTCCAGGCCGGCCTCGCGATCTTCACCGTCGCCTCGGCGCTCGGCGGGTTCGCGCAGACCCCCGGCCAGCTCGTCGCGACCCGCGCCCTCCAGGGCGTCGGCGCCGCGCTCGCCGCGCCGAGCGTGCTCGCCCTCCTCACCACGAGCGCTCCCGACGAGGCGGCCCGCAACCGCGCCTTCGCCCTCTTCGGGGCGGTCTCCTCCGGTGGCGCGTCCATCGGCCTCATCCTCGGCGGCCTGCTGACCGACGTCGGGTCGTGGCGCTGGACGCTCTTCATCAACGTGCCGCTCGGACTCGTCGTCCTGCTCCTCGTCGGCCGCTTCGTCGACGAGACGCCCCGCCGCTCCGGTCGCTTCGACCTCGTCGGCGCAGCGAGCGCGACCATCGGCGCGGTCTCCCTCGTCTGGGCGCTCATCGGCGCACCGGAGCACGGCTGGGGCTCCGTGCGCACCGTCGGCGGGTTCGTCCTCGGCGCCGCGCTGCTCCTGCTGCTCGCCCGCACCGAGGCGCGGCACCCGCACCCGATGGTGCAGCCGCACCTGGTCCGCAGCCGTCGTCGCGTCGGCGCGCTCGTCGCGATGGCGCTGATCATCGGCGCGAACCTGTCGATGTTCTTCCTCGTCGTCCAGTACATCCAGCTGGTGCTGGGCTTCGGCCCGCTCGCCACCGGGATCGCGTTCCTGCCCTTCACCCTCGGGATCTTCGGGATGTCTCGGATCACGCCGTGGCTGATCGCCCGCGTCGGACCGCGCGCGATGCTGCTGGCCGCGACGTCGGGACTCGTGGTGGCGTACGCCTGGCTCAGCGGCGCCGGCACGGACGGCACCTATCTCGGCACGGTGCTCGGCCCGACGCTGATCGCCGGGCTCGCGACCGGGCTGGCGTTCATGCCGATCACGGCCACGGTGCTCGCGGGTGTCGAGCACGAGCACGCAGGATCCGCGTCGGGCCTGCTGCAGACCACGCAGCAGCTCGGCAGCGCGGTCGGCGTCGCGGTGATCGTCTCGGTGTACGCCGCCGGCGCGGAGCCGGGCCAGTTCGTCCCGGGCCTCCAGCCGGCGCTGCTCACCTCCGCCGGCTTCGCGGCCCTGGCGCTGCTCGTCGCGGCGACCGTGCTCCGCAGCCCGCGGGCCGAGGTCGAGGCGCTCGCCGCCGAGCAGGAGCCCGAGCTGGTCGCCGAGGCGGCCTGACCCCAGTGCCGACCGGGCACTTCCTCGCGCTGACACGCGGCGACCGGGCGATTCCTCGCTCTCGATCGCGAGGAAGTGCCCGGTCAGCGCTTTCGATCGCGAGGAAGTGCCCGGTCAGCGCTCGGCGGCTCCTCCCCAGGCGCGACCTCCACGACGATGATCGCCGGCCGCTCGTCCTCGCCGGCCCGCTCGTCCTTCCTGTCCTTCTTGCCGGCGCTGCCCGACGGGTCGGGCTTCCCGGTCCGCTCCGCCTCGCGCTCGGCCTTGCGCGCGGCGCGCTCGGCGCGCTTGTCCTCCAGCGCGGCGCGCTTCGCGTCCCGCTCGGCCTGCTTGGCCCGGGCCGCCGCGGCGGCGTCGTCCTCGCCCTCGAGCCGCGGGGTCGAGAGCCGCCGGGCACCGGCGCGGCCGCTGGCCATGCCACGCGACATGGTGCCGGCGCGTGCACCCATCGCCCCCATGCCCATGCCACCCATCGGCGGCGTCGTGCCGGTGGCCGCGTTGCGGCCGCTGCCGCGGCCGGTCAGACCGCCCGCCGCCGCGGCGACGAACGGGGTCAGCGCCGCGGCGGACAGCCCGGTCAGGTGCGGCATGTCGACCGAGATGGGGGCGACGGGCGGCAGGCCGGCCGCCGTGACGCCGGACTGCGCCGAGCCCGGCACCGACGTCGAGGGAAGCACGGTGCCTACCCCTGACTCCTCCACGACGGATCCGAATCCGGGCCCGATGCCGGGCCCGACCCGGCGACCGAACATGCCGCCCGTCAGGGTGGTGAGCTCGGTGCGGACCATCACGAACTCGGCACGGGACGCGCGCAGGCGCGAGCTCTCCTGGTCGAGGGAGAGGGCGAGTCGGCTGCGGATCTCCTCGGTCTCGACCTTCCCGTTGTCGACCTTGCCGCGGCCCTCGTCGTCCTCCGGCGAGAAGACGAGGACGCGCGACTCACCCACCACCTGGTGCGGGATCAGCGCGACCTTGGTCCACGCCTGGTCGAGCTCCTTCTGCGACGAGGTGAGGATCGAGCTGATCGCCCGCAGGGAGCCGGAGATCTGGCCGGCGAGCGTCGTGAACCGGTCGAGGTTGACCAGCACCTGGCGCCGGTGCTGCTCATAGCTCTCAGCGGCTGCCGCGTCCCAGCCCTCGGTCGCCCGCAGTGCGGCGTCGACGATCTCGTCCCCGCGGCGAGCCATCAGCGCGCCGACCTCGACCCACCGCGCGGCCGCGACCTCGAGCGGACGCACGTCGGCGCGCAGCTCCCACGGGTTGGCCGGCACGGTCAGCGACCTCCGCGTCCCGGCATCGTGCCGAAGCCCTCGTCCGAGATCTGGTGGGCGGCACGCGCCAGCTCGGAGGCGACCGCGTCGTCGGCGCGTACGGCGTCCTGCGCGGCGTCGACCAGCCCCGTGATCCCGACGTCGAGCGCCTGGGTCAGGGCGGTCACGACCTCGCCGGCGTCGGCCAGCGAGTCGGCGTAGGACGCGGTGACGTTCTGGGCGCCGGTCGCGTCGCCGAGCCCGGCGCACGCCTCGGCCAGGTCCTCGGCGGCGGCCTGCCAGTCGAGAGCCATCGCGGTGAGGATGCCCTCCGAGGACGCGGCGAGCTCGACCAACCTGGTCGGGTCGACCTGCATCAGGGCTCGCTTGCCACCTTCGCTCACTCCAGCGGGATACCCGCGCACGTGAGGCCCAAACACCCGACCTCGAGCGCTGGGTAAACAAATGTGGAGGGGCGGTTTCGCGGCCGGTCGTTCGGGGAACGTCGACTGGCACAGCCCCCTGCCACTCGGACGCACCCAGGAGCCGCGATGAACGCCGTGATGACCGTCGACCTCTCCGAGCTCGACGCCTGGTCCGCCCAGGTGCAGCGGGCCAGCGACGACCTCACCGGCATCGCCCGCAACGGCGGCAACGCGCTCGTGCAGACGGACTTCGGGCCGATCCTCGAGACGATGATGGGTGCCTACAACTCGTTGCTGCCCTCGGTGCACCAGTCGCTCGAGGACAACGGCACCGGGATGCGTGACCACGCCGAGGCGCTCAGGGCGACCGCCCGCGACTTCACGCTGACCGAGGACGGCGTCGTACGCCGCCACAACGCGCAGGGCACCGACGGCCGCGACGGCACGGTCAACTTCTTCGATGTCGCCGACACCACGATCCGGCGCGCGGGGCCGACCGAGACGAGCCTGCCGCAGATCAGCTTCGGCTTCCCCTACGACACCGTGTGCGACCTGGTGCGGATGCTCACCGGCTTCGACATCCGCGCCGAGCTCGCCGAGAAGATCGGCGGCGACGTGGTCGGCGCCTCCTCGCAGGGGTCGTCCTTCGGTGCCCTCGGGCAGTCGATGAAGGGCGTCGCGAGCAACCTGCAGAGCGGCGGCCAGACCATCTCGAACACCTGGCAGGGTGGCGCCTCGGACGCGGCGATCAAGCAGATCGGCACCTGGGTCGGCTCGCTCAACACGCAGGCCGGCCAGCTCGTGCAGATGGGTCAGAACGTCGTCCAGATCTGCAAGGACGCCTGGCAGACCGCGCTCTCGGTGGTGCAGTGCGTGAAGTCGGCCGTGCAGACCGTGTCGTCCGCGCTCGCCACGATGAGCATCCCGGGCGTCGGCTGGGCACGCGTCGTGCAGGCCGTGTGGCAGGCGTTCCAGGCCGTGATGAAGGCCTACAAGGCGATCATGAAGCTGATCAACATCCTCAAGCAGGTCAAGTCGTTCATCGAGACCGTGAAGAACTTCTTCGACGGTGACAAGGCGCCGGTCTCGACGCCGACCGCCCCGACCTCGACCGGTGCGCCGAGCAGCGTGACCCGTGATCCGAGCTCGATCACGACGCCGACGATCGGCCAGCGACCGGCAGCGGTGACGGTCGTCCCCGCGTAGCCTCGCCCCATGAACGATCCCCGCAGCCAGCAGGAGATCCTGGCCGCCATCAGCGAGGCCCGCGAGGACCTGTCGACCAGCCTCGCCGACCTCACGGAGACGGTCGACGCGTTGAACGCGCGGCCCCTGCTGACACCCGAGGAGAAGGAGGCGCTCGAGGCGCAGGCCTCCTCCGGCGAGCTCGGCGAGGACATGAAGACGCTCGTGGAGAAGATCCGGGGTGGTGAGGACAGCTGGGAGCAGGTGTTCTCCGGCGACTCCCCCAACGCCACCCTCCTGCAGGGGCACCTCAACCGGATGGTCGAGGAGCACAAGGAGGACATCGCACTCGCTTTCGAGGAGCTGGTCGAGGCCGAGGAGGCCAAGGGCAACTTCCTCCTCGACGAGGTGCCGACCAGCGAGAGCTGAACTACGGCGCTGTAGTTCAGCCGTTGCTCTGTGACGGGTGTGACGGGTGTGGTTTCCTTTTCGGGCCGCACCTTCCCCAGTCGTGGAGCCACCATGCGTATGCCCGCCCCGAGCCGTGCCTCGCGACGGCTCGTCGCCGCCCTGGCGCTCGTCCTCGCCGTGCCCCTCTCCGGGATCGCGCCGGCGACCGCCGACGACGCGGGGACGACGCCTCGCCTTGCCTCGCAGCGGCAGATCGCGCTGGCCACGCCCGGCGACTTCACCGGGCACGGCTTCGACCAGTGCGTCGCCCCGACCCAGACCGCGATGGACACCTGGTGGGCGAAGTCGCCCTTCTCCGCGGTCGGCATCTACATCTCCGGCGACTCCCGCGCCTGCCGTACGCAACCCAACCTGAGCCCGGCGTGGGTCGCCGCGCAGGTCGCTCGCGGGTGGCGGCTCCTGCCGATCGCACTCGGCCCGCAGGCGTCGTGCCAGCCGCGGTTCCCGCGCTACAAGGACGACTTCAAGATCTCCAACAAGCCCGCGAACGCCTACGCCGCGGCCGCCGCCCAGGGCACCGTCGAGGCCGACAAGAACGCCGCGGACGCGATGGCGTACGGCATCGGGCCGGGGAGCACGATCTGGTACGACCTGGAGGGCTTCGACCTCACCAACACGGCGTGCCGCGAGTCCGCGCTGGTCTTCACGTCAGCCTGGGTGAGCCGCATCAAGGCGCACGGCTACGTCGCCGGCTTCTACTCCAGCGCCAGCTCGGGCATCAAGATGCTCGACGACGCGCGCACGCAGCGTCCCGGCCAGTTCTCGCTGCCGGACCGGATCTGGATAGCCCGGTGGGACGGCAAGGCCGACACCTCGACGACGTACATCCCCGAGGACGGCTGGCGTCCCGGTGGCCGGATGAAGCAGTACCGCGGCGGCCACAACGAGACGTGGGGCGGCGTCACGATCAACATCGACAGCAACTTCATCGACCTCGGTGCCGGATCTGTGCCCGCACCCGAGGGTCGCTGCCCCGGGACGCGGCTCGGCTACTGGAAGTACCCGACCCTCACGCCGACCTCGGCGCAGCCGACCCGCGTCAAGGTGCTGCAGTGCCTGCTCACCGAGCAGGGCACCTACTCGGGTCCGGTCAACGGCTCGTACGACGCCGCGACGATCGCGGGTGCGCGGGCGTGGCAGGCCAGCCGGCGGTTCACGCCGAGCGACTCCTTCGAGAAGCGGCACTGGACCGCGCTGCTGTCGGCGGGTGTACGCACGATCGTCAAGCGCGGCTCGGTCGACGAGTCGGTGCACCGGCTGCAGCGCGCGCTCAACGCCGCGGGCGCCGGCCGGTTCCGCGCGAGCGGCGTGTTCGACGCCAAGACCGAGGCCGCCCTCCGCAGCTACCAGTCGCGGTTGCGCATCACGGTCTCCGGCGTGGCGACGCCGCAGACCTGGAACAAGCTCCAGCGCGGGCTCTGACCCGTCAGGCCGGCGGTCCGACGACCAGCGCGGCACCGGTGAGCGCGGCGACCGCGACGACCAGCAGGCCGGCCGCGAGCCGGTGGTGGCGCAGCAACCAGCAGACCGCGCGCTGGGGAGCCGTCGGGCTGTCGTGGCGCGAGAGCCACTCGTCGCCGAGCAGCCCGCGCCGGTCGGCGTACCTCTCGAAGAGCAGGGTCGCGAAGGGCGGCACGGCCGCGACCAGTCCGAGCGCGAGGCGAGACAGCGACCACCGCTGGTCGACCGCGACGACGACGGTGACGAGGCAGTAGGCGATGAACACGACGCCGTGCACCATCCCGAAGACCTGGACGCCGAGCTCGGTGGTCTCGGTGACGTACTTGAGGAACATGCCCGTCAGCAGCAGCGCCCAGGTGATCGCCTCGGTGACCGCGAGCCCGCGGAAGACGCTGCGCGGGGTCCAGGTGCTCATGCGAAGACGTGGGCGGCGAGCGAGGTGAAGAAGCCGAGGCCGTCGGTGCCGGGACCCGTCAGGTCCTCGACCGCGTGCTCGGGGTGGGGCATCAGGCCGACCACGTTGCCGCGCTCGTTGGAGATGCCGGCGATGTCGCGCAGCGAGCCGTTGGGGTTGTCGTCGAGGTAGCGCGCGACGACAAGGCCCTCGCCCTCGAGCCGGTCGAGGGTGGGCTCGTCGGCGACGAAGCCGCCCTCGCCGTTCTTCAGCACGATCGTGACCTCGGCTCCGGCGGCGTACGACGACGTCCACGGGGTGTCGACGCGCTCGATGCGCAGCCGCTGGTCGCGGCAGACGAACTTGCGGTGGTCGTTGCGGATCAGCGCGCCGGGCAGCAGGTGGGACTCGCAGAGGATCTGGAAGCCGTTGCAGATGCCGAGGACCGGCATCCCCGAGCCGGCGGCCGCGATCACCGAGCTCATGACGGGTGCGAAGCGGGAGATCGCGCCGCAGCGGAGGTAGTCGCCGTAGGAGAAGCCGCCCGGCAGCACGACCGCGTCGACGCCCTTGAGGTCGTCGTCACCGTGCCACAGCGCCACGGCCTCGTTGCCGCCGATGGTGACCGCGCGACGCGCGTCGCCGTCGTCGAGCGAGCCGGGGAAGGTGACGACTCCGACCTTCATGCCTGCTCTCCGGGGGCGTGCACCTCGAAGTCCTCGATCACCGGGTTGGAGAGCAGCTTCTCGGCCATCGCGCGGACCTCCTCGAGGAGGGCGTCGCTCGGCTCGCCGTCGAGCTCGATCTCGAATCTCTTGCCCTGGCGTACGTCACTCACGCCGGCGAAGCCGAGGCGCGGGAGGGAGCCCAGCACCGCCTTGCCCTGCGGGTCGAGGATCTCGGGCTTGGGCATGACATCGACGACGTAACGCGCCACGGGGTGCTCCCTGCTGGGCCGGTCTGGACGGTGCGCCACCATTCTAGGGAGTTTCGCGCACCACTTCGGGGTCGGGTCCGAGCACCGGAGGCGCGGGCGTTGCCTCCGCCCGGATCGGGGTACGTCCGACCATGATCCGCTTGGGCATCTCGGGGTGGCGGTACGCCGGCTGGCGCGGCGTCTTCTACCCGGAGGGCCTGCCCCAGCGGCGCGAGCTCGAGCACGCGGCGGCGCGTCTCACGTCTGTCGAGGTCAACGGCTCGTTCTACTCCCTGCAGCGCCCGTCGAGCTGGCGGTCGTGGGCGTCCCAGGTGCCCCAGGACTTCGTGTTCGCCGTGAAGGGCCCGCGCTACATCACGCACATGAAGAAGCTCGTGGACGTCGAGGCGCCGCTCGCGACCTTCCTCGCGACCGGCGTGCTGTCGCTCGGTGACCGGCTCGGCCCGCTCCTGTGGCAGCTGCCGCCACACCTCGGGTTCCACCCCGACCGCCTGGCCGCGTTCTTCGACCTGCTCCCCCGGCGCACGTCGGACGCGTCGGCGTACGCAGCCGCCCGCCACGACCCCACCAAGCTGCGGGAGCCGGCCGACACCGGCAATCCCGTCGATCAACCGTTGCGGCACGTCCTCGAGGTGCGGCACGACTCCTTCCGCACGCCGGAGTTCTGCGAGCTGCTCCGCGCTCACGACATCGGGATGGTCGTCGCCGACTCCGCGGGGACGTGGCCGATGTTCGACGAGGTGACCAGCGACCTGGTCCACGTGCGCCTGCACGGCGACGAGGAGCTCTACGCGAGCGGCTACAGCGACGAGGCGCTCGACCGCTGGGCCGAGAGGGTGCGTGAGTGGGAGGCGGCTGGCCTCGACGTGTACGTCTACTTCGACAACGACGCCAAGGTGCGCGCCCCCTTCGACGCGATGGCCCTGCAGGAGCGGCTGGGGATCGACCCGCAGCACTAGCAGGCGTACGTCACTCCCGGCGGCGGACGGCGACCACGATCAGGCCGACGCCGAAGCCGGCGAGGATCGGACCCAGCACGGCCCACAGCGTCTGGTCGGTCATGGCGCTGCCCTGGATGTAGCCGAGGCCCTGGAGGGTCCAGATCGCGCCGACGACGATCATGATCGCGCCGAGGGCGATCGGGAGCGGCCGCATCAGCTGAGCTCGCGCTTGAGGATCTTGCCGGTCGCGGTCATCGGGAGGGCGTCGACGAACTCGACGATGCGGGGGTACTTGTAGCCCGCCATCTGCTCCTTGCCCCACGCGACCAGCTCGTCCTCGGTCACGGTCGCGCCGTCGGTGCGGATCACGACGGCCTTGATCTCCTCGCCGTGGCTCTCGTGGGGCACACCGATCACGGCGGCGAGCGAGACGTCGGGGTGCGTGAGGAGGACCTCCTCGATCTCGCGCGGGTACACGTTGTAGCCGCCGCGGATGATCATGTCCTTGGACCGGTCGACGATGTAGTACCAGCCGTCGTCGTCCGTGCGGCCGAGGTCGCCGGAGCGGAACCAGCCGTCGACGATCGCCTCGGCGGTCGCGTCGGGCCGGCCGTAGTAGCCCTTCATGATGTTGGGACCCTTGATCGCGATCTCGCCGACCTCGGCGTCGTCGGCGAGGTCCTCGCGGATGCCCGGCTCGGGGTTGATCAGCTTCATCTCGACGCCGGGGATGGGCTTGCCGATGGAGCCGACGCGCGCGGGCTCGCCCCACACCGAGAAGCTGGCGACCGGCGAGGTCTCGGACAGGCCGTAGCCCTCGAGGATCGTCACGCCGAAGCGGCGCTCGAACTCCTTGTGCACCTCGATCGGCAGCGCGGACCCGCCGGCCGCGGCGACGCGCAGGGTGTCCGCCAGCTTCTTCACCTCGACCCCGGAGTCGTCGAGGGCGCCGAGCAGCCCCCAGTACATCGTCGGGACGCCGGCGAAGAACGTGACGTCCTCGGAGTCCATCAGCGCGAGCGCCGGTCCGGCCTCGAAGCGCGGCAGCAGCACCACGGTGCCGCCGTAGGCGAATCCGGCGTTCATGATCACGGTCTGGCCGAAGGAGTGGAACAGCGGCAGCACGCACAGCAGGGTGTCGGGGTTCTCGGCGTCGGCGCCGAAGAGCTCCTCGCTCGCGAGCGCGTTGCTGATCATGTTGCGGTGCATCAGCTCGGCGCCCTTGGGCTGGCCGGTGGTGCCGGAGGTGTAGAGGATGACGGCGGTGTCGTCGTCGTCCACCTCGACGGAGTCGAACTGCGGCGACTGCCCCTGCAGCGCCTGGCCCAGCGTGGTGGTGCCCTCGATCGGCGACTCAGCCGCGGGATCGGCGGTGATCACGAAGAAGTGGTCGCACGAGTCGGTCTGCTCGAAGCCGGCGTGGCCCTCCGCGCCGATCGGCAGCTCAGGGGTGCCCTGGAAGCAGAAGTACGCCTTCGCGTCCGAGTCGTCGAGGTGATAGGCCACCTCGCGTCCCTTGAGGAGCACGTTGAGCGGCACGACCGTCGCCCCGGCCTTGAGGATCCCGTAGTAGACGATCGGGAAGTAGGGCAGGTTCGGGCAGCTCAGCGCCACCTTGTCGCCGGGCTCGATGCCGCGCGAGACCAGCAGGTTCGCCACCTGGCTGGAGGCGGCGTCGACCTGGGCGTAGGTGAGGCGGGTGTCACCCAGCACCACCGCCGTACGGTCCGGGTGGGCCTGTGCGGAACGCTCGAGCAGCGAGGAGAGATTCGACATGGCGCCAACCTACTCAGGGCATGTGAGCGCCGTCACCGGCTCGTCCGCGAGGCGAGGATGCGGCCCGCCTTGCGCAGGTCGACCGCGATCGCCTTCGACGCCAGCAGCCCGGCCGCTCCCGCCGGGACGGCCCAGGCGCCCTGTCCGCTGACCTCCCCGGTCGCCCGCACGCGGCACCCGCCGGGGACGTCGGTGAAGTGCAGCGCCAGGGTGGCGGTCACCCCACGCCAGTGGCCGGTCTCGGCCCAGGCGCGGAACGGCTCGAACACCGTGGTCTCGAGGTGAGGTCGTACGCCGACTGCGGTGGTCTCGCTCCACGTCTGGCCGAGGTGCGGCTCCTCGTCGGGCGGCACCGCCACCGAGAGCAGCGACGACTGCCACTCCGGCCGCTTGCGGGGGTCGGAGAGGTAGCGGAAGGCGGCCTCGGCACTCACCGGCAGCTCGACCGTGGCGTCGATCGGTCGCGAGGTCAGAACGTCTCCCCCGTCAGCAGCTCGTAGGCCTCGACGTACCTCGAGCGGGTCCGCTCGACGACGGCGTCGGGCAGCGGGGGCGGCGCCTCGCCCGAGAAGCGGTCCCAGCCGGACTCCCCGGTCAGCCAGTCGCGCACGATCTGCTTGTCGTACGACGACTGGGTGCGACCCGGCTGCCACTCGTCGGCCGGCCAGAAGCGGCTCGAGTCGGGGGTGAGCACCTCGTCGGCGAGGACCGTGGTCCCGTCCGGGCGGCGGCCGAACTCGAGCTTGGTGTCGGCCACGATGATGCCGCGCTCGCGGGCGAGGTCGTGTGCCTTGCCATAGACCTCCATGGTCAGCATCCGCAGCTCCGCGGCGGCGTCGTCGCCGACGGCCTCGCAGACGGCCTCGTAGTCGACGTTCTCGTCGTGGTCGCCGAGGTCGGCCTTCGTGGCGGGGGTGAAGATCGCCTCGGGCAGCCGGCTGCCGTCCTGCAGACCGGCCGGCAGGGCGATGCCGCAGACCTGGCCGTCGCGGTGGTAGTCGAGCAGACCCGAACCGGTGAGGTAGCCGCGGGCCACGCACTCGACCGGGAACATGTCGAGCCGTTCGCAGACCACCGCCCGGCCGGCCACCGAGGCGGGCACGTCGGTCGACACGACGTGGTTGCCGATGAGCCCGGAGAGCTGGTCGAACCACCACAGCGACATCCGGGTGAGGATCTCGCCCTTGTCGGGGATGGTGCTGTCGAGGACGAAGTCGTAGGCCGAGATGCGGTCGCTCGCGACCATCAGCAGCCGGCCCTCGTGCTCGCCCGAGTCGATCCGGTAGAGGTCACGGACCTTGCCGGAGTGGACGTGGGTGGTGCCCTCGATGTCGGGTGCCGCGGGGATCATGATGTCGGCCACGTGGCCAGCCTAGTCACGATCCCGCACGGCTCAGCGGTGCAACCACCACGACATGCGTCGGGTCAGCCACGGGAGCACGAGGTAGGTCATCAGCGGGGTCATCACCAGGATCGTGGTGAAGACGCGGAGCACGAGCGGCCAGTCCGCCAACGCGGTGTGGGCGACGGCGACGTTGACCGCGAGGCTGAGCGGGAAGAAGCCCATGAAGATCACGATCATCTGCTTCCACCGCGGCGGTGCCGTCGGCGCAGCGCTGAGGGACTCGACCGAGGCCGGCTCGTCGAACCAGCCCTCGATGCCCGTACGCCGTTCGCGCCTCTTCTCCTCGACACTGCCCTGGGCGGCCTCGAGCCACCACGCGCGCTGCGGGCTGGCCTCCCAGGCGGCGAGCGAGTCGGCGTCCGCGAAGCGGTAGAGCATGTGCCAGTCGGCCGAGTCCGCGCTCGGCCGCACCCAGCCCGATCCGAGGAAGCCGTCGAACTTCTCGGCCATCGACGTCCCTGCCTGCATCCAGGCCAGCATCTGCGTGGTGTGCGACGGATCGACGTGGCGCGTGACGGACACGGTGACAGGGGCGCTCATCCCCCCAGTGTCGAGCGGACGGTGGGCGTGCGGGAAGCCGACGGTGACGAGATCCCGGCCACGTCCGCCCCTTCAGCTCTCCGCAGTGACCCGGTATTGTCGAGTGAGTCGATAGACATTACTTCCCCGGGAGGGACGCATGACCCGAGCACCGCGACCGGACTTCCTGGTGATCGGCGCACCCAAGGCCGGCACCACGGCGCTGCACGCGGCACTGGCGCAGCACCCGGACGTCTTCGTCTCCGACCCCAAGGAGCCGAAGTACTTCCTGTGCGACCAGGCTCCCCCGCCGGCCTGGGGCGGACCCGGTGACAAGCACTCCCAGCAGGAGTGGATCTGGCGGGCCGACCACTACTTCCCGCTCTTCGAGCCGGCGGGTGAGCACCAGCTGCGCGGGGAGAGCACGCCGTTCTACCTCTGGAGCCCGGGTGCCCACCGCCGCATCGCCGAGGCGCTGCCGGACGTGAAGCTGGTGGCCGTCGTGCGCGACCCGGTCGACCGGGCGTACAGCAACTGGATGCACCTCTGGTCCGACGGCCTCGAGCCCGAGTCGGACTTCGTCACCGCCTTCGAGCGCGAGGACGAGCGGGTCCGCGCCGGCTGGGCGCCGTTCTGGCGCTACCGCGAGCTCGGCCGCTACGGCGAGCAGCTCCGGCACCTCCATGCCTACGTCGACCCGGAGCGGATCCTGGTCGTCCGCTACCGCGACCTCATCGACGAGCCGGGGCGGACCGTCGACCGGGTCAGCCGGTTCCTCGGCATCCGCGAGGGCCTCGTCGACTCCATCCCGCGCGACAACGCTCGCGGGTTCGTTGCCCCCGGCCTGCGCGCGAACGTCTTCGGGCCCGTCGTCCGCGCGGGCGCGCGGCTCGGCCAGTTCGCACCGCCCGAGGTCTGGCGCAGCATCCACCCGCTGTCGATCGCGCTGCTCGGCGACAGCAGGTCAGCCCACCGCCCCCGCCTGGACACGATGCGCCGCCAGCGCCTGCTGGAGTCGTACGTCGACGACATCGCGCTGCTCGGCGAGCTGACGGGGCAGGACTTCAGCGACTGGCTCTCGCCGGCGGACCGCGGGTCCTTCGACGAGCGAGCGACAGTCACGAGGCTCAGCGCACGCAGGTGACCAAGTCGTGCGCGCCGTCGTCGCGCGCGGCCTCGACGTAGTAGCGGACGCGCCCGTCGGGCAGCGGCACGGCGGTCGCGTAGCGGAAGGCGCCGTCGGAGTGAGGCGAGCTGATCGGCGGCTGGTCGAGCCGCGTCAGCGCGGTGCCGTCCCACGTCGCCACCCCGGTCGTCTCGAACCAGTTGGACTCCGCATCGGGGCGACCGTCGTAGAGCACCGAGCCGTCGGGCAGCACGGCGCTCACGCGGGCACCGCGGGCGTCCCAGTGGCCGTCGCGCCCGGCGAGCACCTCGCCCTGGTCGGTCCAGTCGAGCCCGTCGGCGCTGGTGAGCCGCCGGGTGGTCATCCGGTCCTCGTGGCCGGGCTCGTCGAGCGGGTGGCAGCACAGCCACATCTCGTAGCCGTCGTCGCCGACCGTGATCACCGGGTCCTTCACCGCGGTCGCGGCGTCGCCCTCGTGCACGCGACGTCGTACGCCGTCGGGCAGGCCCTCGACCGTGTCGGCGGTCAGGCTGTCGACCCACCAGTGCTTGGAGTCGGGGGTGGCGCACGAGAGGTAGAGCCGCCAGCCGCCCTCGCGCAGCGGCACCAGGACGGGGCGCTCGAAGGACTCGGCACCGAACGCCTCGCGCGCCACCTCGGTGACGGGCTCGAAGGTGAGGCCGTCGTCGGACCTCGCAACGACGACCGATACGCCGCGGCCGTCCGTCAGCGGACGGCGTACGCGCCAGGTGAGCCAGAAGACGTCGTCGACCAGCACCGCGCTCGCGGCCCCCGCCCAGTTGCCGGCACCGGGCCCGGGTGCGGGCACCACGACCTGCACGTCGTCGTAGGTGGGCGGGGCTGCGGTGGCCGTCGTCATGAAGCCATAATAGTCGACTGGATCACTTCACAATCAGTACTGCGTCTCGAACGACGTCGCGCCGCTCCCCTCTGCGTCCCGCACCGCCACGTCGGTGACACGCGCCATCGACGGCCCGGTTCGGCACCAGGCGACGAGGGCGTCGACTGCGTCGTCCTCGCCCTCGGCGTGGACGAGCACCGAGCCGTCGGGCTCGTTGCGCACCCAGCCGGTCACACCCAGCCCCCGCGCCTGCTCCTGGGTGTACCACCGGAACGAGACACCCTGGACCCGTCCGGTCACCCGCGCCTGGACAGCCTTCATGTGCCGATCATGCCCCGACGGGCGAGGCCGGCGCACGGCTGCGGGTGCAAGGCTGGAAGGGATGACGCAGAGCGAGGAGACGCACGCGAGCGACGAAGCGGCGTACGAACCCGATCCACGCCGCTGGCGCGTGCTGGCCGTGTCGCTCGTCGTCGGCTTCATGTCTCTGCTGGACGTCACGATCGTCAACGTCGCGGTCCCGTCGATCCGCGCGGGCCTGGGCACCAGCGCGGCGACCATCCAGTGGGTGGTGTCGGGCTACGCGCTGGCGTTCGGCATGACGCTGGTCGCCGGCGGGCGGCTCGGTGACGCGCACGGTCGACGCCGGCTGATGACGATCGGGCTGACCGGCTTCGTCGTCTCGAGCCTGGCCGTCGGGCTCGCGCCCAACGCGGCCGCCATCGTCGTCGCGCGGCTCGTGCAGGGCGCGAGCGCCGGGTTGCTGACGCCGCAGAACTCCGGCCTGATCCAGCAGCTCTTCCGCGGCGAGGAGCGGGGTCGCGCCTTCGGGATGTTCGGCTTCACGGTCGCGGTCGCCTCAGCGGCCGGCCCGCTGATCGGTGGGCTGCTGATCGGGTTGCTCGGCGAGGAGAACGGCTGGCGCTCGCTCTTCCTCATCAACGTCCCGATCGGCCTCGTCGCCCTCGTGCTGATCCGGCGGATGGTGCCCGACAACGACGCCGGCGGCGCCGCGGAGAAGGACCCGCGGGTCGACCTGCCGGGCGCGCTGCTGCTCGGTCTCGCGGTGCTGGCGGTGCTCTACCCGCTGATCAGCCTGGAGGGCGGCGCCGGACTGCCACTGGTGCTGCTGCTCGCCTTCCCGCCGCTGGCGTGGGCCTTCGTGCGGTGGGAGGTGCGGACGGTAAGTCGCGGCCACCCGCCGCTGCTCGACGTCTCGCTGCTGCGCGGACTGCCCGGCTACGCCAACGGGCTGCTGGTCGGCACCCTCTACTTCACCGGCTTCACCGGGATCTTCCTCGTGCTGTCGGTGCACCTGCAGGAGGGCGAGGGGTTCTCGCCGCTGCAGGCGGCGCTGCTGATGACGCCCTTCGCCTTCGGCGCGGCCACCACCTCGCCGCTCGCCGGCAGGCTGGTCGGGCGGCTCGGCCGCAAGGTCACGCTGGCGGCGCTCTCGGTGATGATGACCGGCACCGCGCTCGCGGCGCTGCTGGTGACGCAGCCGACCGACCGGCTCTGGTGGACCCTCGCGCCGGCGATGTTCCTCGCAGGCGTGGGCGGCGGCGGGGTCATCTCGCCGAACTTCACCCTGTCGCTGGCCGAGGTGCCGCCCCAGATGGGTGGCGCTGCCGGCGGGGCCCTCCAGACCGGTCAGCGCATCGGGTCAGCGCTCGGCGCGGCCCTGCTGATGACCGTCTACCAGGCCGTCGACGCGAGCACGTCCGCGCCCGTCGCGGCGCGCACGGCCCTGCTCGCGGCGCTCGTCGTGCTCGCGGTCGCCTTCGCCGCCGCCGTACGGTCCTGGCGGCTCGGGGACTAGAGGCGATCGCGCCCAAGTCGCCAACTCATCGGTTGGCGCGCCAACTCACCGGTTGGCGAGTTGGGTGCCCGGATCGGCCACCACACCCCGCCCAAGTCGCCAACTCACCGGTTGGCGCGCCAACTCGTCGGTTGGCAAGACGGCCCCAGCTAGAGGATCGCGCCCGGGACGTACGCCGCTGCCTCGGGGTGACGCGCCGCGAGCGCCTCGACCCGGGCGACGACCGCGCGGGTCTGGGCGACGGCAGCGCCGGTGAACTCGATCGGGTCGGCGACGAGCGCCTCGATCTGCTCACGGGTGAGGCCGAGGCGGGCGTCGGCGGCGAGCTTGGCGAAGACGTCGTTGTCGACCTGGCCTGCGCGCATCGCGAGGGCGGTGCCGACGGCGGCCTCCTTGATCGCCTCGTGGGCGGCCTCGCGGCCGACGCCGTTGCGGACCGCGGCCATCAGCACCTTGGTGGTGGTGAGGAAGGGCAGGTAGCGGTCCAGCTCGCGCTGGATCACGGCCGGGAAGGCGCCGAACTCGTCGAGCACGGTGAGGAAGGTCTGGAAGAGGCCGTCGGTGGCGAAGAAGGCGTCCGGCAGCGCGACCCGGCGCACGACCGAGCAGGACACGTCGCCCTCGTTCCACTGGTCGCCGGCGAGCTCGCTGACCATGGACAGGTGGCCGCGCAGGATGACCGCGAGGCCGTTGACCCGCTCGCAGGAGCGGGTGTTCATCTTGTGCGGCATGGCCGACGAACCGACCTGCCCCTCCTTGAAGCCCTCGGTGACCAGCTCGTGCCCGGCCATCAGCCGGACCGTCGTCGCGAGATTGGACGGGCCGCTCACCAGCTGCACGAGCGCGGCGACCACGTCGAAGTCGAGCGAGCGCGGGTAGACCTGGCCCACGCTTGTGAGCGTCTGCTCGAAGCCGAGGTGGGCGGCCACGCGCTGCTCGAGGTCGTCGAGCTTGTCGGCGTCACCGTCGAGCAGGTCGAGCATGTCCTGCGAGGTGCCCATCGGCCCCTTGATCCCGCGCAGCGGGTAGCGCGCGAGCAGCTCCTCGACCCGCTGGACGCCGATCAGCATCTCGTCGGCGACGGTCGCGAAGCGCTTGCCGAGGGTGGTCGCCTGGGCAGCGACGTTGTGCGAGCGGCCCGCCATCACGGTGGCCTCGTGCTCGGCGGCCAGCCGGCCGAGCCGGACGAGGGCGGCGACGGCGCGGTCGCGCACGACCTCGAGCGAGCGGCGTACCTGCAGCTGCTCGACGTTCTCGGTCAGGTCACGCGAGGTCATCCCCTTGTGGATGTGCTCGTGCCCGGCGAGGGCAGAGAACTCCTCGATGCGGGCCTTCACGTCGTGGCGGGTGATGCGCTCCCGGGCGGCGATGGAGTCGAGGTCGACCTTGTCGATGACCGACTCGTAGGCCTCGACGACGCCGTCGGGGACGTCGATGCCGAGGTCGCGCTGGGCCTTCAGCACCGCGACCCAGAGCTGGCGCTCGAGGACGATCTTGTGCTCGGGCGACCAGATCTCGGCGAGGTCGGCGCCGGCGTAGCGGGTGGCCAGGACGTTGGGGACGCTCACGCCCCGATTGTCCCATCCGCGGGCGTCCAGTCGTCCCACGGCGCCCACCAGCGGTCATCGGCGTCGAGCAGCGCGGCGACCTCCGCACCTGCGGTCAGGACGGCGAACACCTCGTCCTGGGTGATGCGACCCGCGGCCAGCGACGGCGCGAGGTCCTGCACGTCCTTCCAGCGCCACGGCTCGCCCGCTGGGATCACGATGTCGAGCTGGAGGTCGTTGACGTCATGCCGTCGGGCTGGCGGACGTAGGGCGTCTCGAAGTTGACGTACCACGACAGGTGGGCGCCGTCGGCGTCGAAGAACTTCCACACGGCGTACCAGTCACCGGTGCGGCGGAGCTTGAGCACCGACGTCCCCTGCCACGCGTCGAGGTGGCCCCACGGGTGCGGTGTCGGGTGCGGCGGGAACGATAGGGGCGTGCCGCTGGGCTGGAAGGTGGCAAGGACGCCGTCGGGGCCGACGTCCGCCACGACGCGCTCGGGCCAGTGGGCCCACAGGGCGTCGTGCAGCACCTCGCGCATCACCAGGTCCGTGCCCGGAACGAACGCATCAGCCACGCGATGCCGCTCCCTCGACGACGCCGAGCGGCTCGGCGGCGATGTCGCGACGCCACTGGGCGCCCGGGAAGCTGATCGACGAGATGCCTTCGTACGCCTTCGCGCGGGCGTCGGCGACGTCGGTGCCGGTCGCGCGCACGGCGAGCACGCGGCCGCCGGCGGTGACCAAACCAGTCTCGGTGCGGGCGGTGCCGGCGTGGATCACGTCCACGTCGGTCTCGACCGCGAGGGTCTCGGTGCCCACGACGACGTCGCCCGTCGACGAGCCCTCGGGGTAGCCCGCGCTGGCCATCACCACCGACACAGCGGCTCCGTCGGCGAACTCCGGCTCCGGGACGTCGGCCAGGTTGCCGACGGCAGCCGCGGCGAGCAGCGCGCCGAGCGGCGAGTCGAGCAGCGCCAGGACGGGCTGGATGTCGGGATCGCCGAAGCGGACGTTGAACTCGATGACCTTGGGGCCGGCCGAGGTCAGGGCGAGACCGACGTAGAGGCAGCCGACGAACGGCGCCTCGCGGCGGCGCATCTCGGCCAGGGTCGGGTCGACGACCTTGGCCATCACGGCCTGCACCATGTCGCTGGGCAGCCACTCGAGCGGCGCGTAGGACCCCATGCCGCCGGTGTTCGGTCCGCGGCCGCCGTCGAAGATCCGCTTGAAGTCCTGGGCCGGCAGGAGCGGCCGGCCGATGGTGCCGTCGCAGACCACGAAGAGCGAGAACTCAGGTCCGTCGAGGAACTCCTCGACGACCACCCGCTCGCACCCGGCAGCGTGGGCGAGCGCCTCGCCACGGTCGTTGGTCACCACCACGCCCTTGCCGGCGGCGAGGGCGTCGTCCTTGACGACGTGGGGCGCACCGAACGCGTCGAGCGCCTGCGCGACCTCGTCGGGAGTGGTGCAGGTGCGGGACCCGGCGGTCGGCACCCCGGCCACGGCCATGACCTCCTTGGCGAACGCCTTGGACCCCTCGAGCCGGGCCGCGGCGAGCGAGGGCCCGAAGCAGGCGATCCCGGCATCGCGGACGACGTCGGCGATCCCGGCGACCAGCGGCGCCTCCGGCCCGACGACCACGAGGTCGGCGCCGATCGACGTCGCGAGGGCGGCCACCGCCGCACCGTCCATCGGGTCGACGTCGTGGAGCGTGGCGACCTCGCCGATCCCCGGGTTGCCGGGAGCGGCATGCACCTCGGTCACTCCGGGGTCGTGCGACAACGCAATGGCCAGTGCGTGCTCACGGCCACCGGTGCCGATGACGAGGGTCTTCACGGGACGCGAGCCTATCGGCGCCAGGCGTGTCGTACGTCGGCCAGCACCGGCGCGCCCGCGGCTGCGAGGAGCACGAGGGCGGCGGGCACGAGGGTGACGAACCCGAACCGCAGGTAGCCCGCGGCACCAAGGACCCCGCCGACGAAGAACAAGGACACCAGGGTCACGAGCAGCGCGAGCTTGGCCAGGTCGGCCTGCACCGGCACCAGTCCCGGCGTCCGCGACACGTAGGTGAGCTTGCCCAGCTCGATGCCGATGTCGGTGATCATCCCGGTGACGTGGGTGGTGCGGATCTGGGCATCGGAGATCTTGGTGATCACCGCGTTCTGCAGGCCCATCGTGAAACAGAGGACGCCGACGAAGAGCAGGTCGTCGTGCGACCACCTCGAGACGTCGGCGACCAGGCCGAAGCAGAGGACCAGCACCGCCTCGACCACCAGGACCAGGGCGTACCTGCCGCGCAACCCGCGGCGGCGTCCCCAGTTGAACACCCACGCGCAGGTCATCGAGCCGAGCACGAACGACGCCAGGGCACAGCCGGCCGTGCCGACCACCCCGGCGCCACCGAGCACCACGTGGTCGGCGAGGCTCGCAGTGATGCCGGTCATGTGGGAGGTGTAGACCGACACGGCCACGAATCCGACCGAGTTGAGGATCCCGGCGACCAGCGCGAGCTGGCCCGCGAGCTGCGCGTTCAGCGCCCGGGTGCGATGCGGTCCCGCGACCCGGAGGAGGTGGTCGCGCACGGACCGGGTCGCGGCACCGTCAGTCCTCGTGGACCACCAGCGTCTGCTCGCGTCCGGGCCCGACACCGACACCCCAGAACTTCGCCCCGGAGATCTCCTCGAGGGCCTGCACGTAGGCCTGGGCGTTCTTGGGCAGGTCGTCGAAGGACCGGCAGCCGGAGATGTCGCTCATCCAGCCGTCGAAGTACTCGTAGACCGGCTTCGCGTGGTGGAACTCGGTCTGCGTCATCGGCATCTCGTCGACGCGCTCGCCGTCGATCTCGTAGGCGACGCACACCGGGATCTGCTCCCACGAGCCGAGGATGTCGAGCTTGGTGAGGAAGAACTCGGTGAGGCCGTTGACCCGGCTGGCGTAGCGGGCGACGACGGCGTCGTACCACCCGCAGCGGCGCGTGCGGCCGGTCGAGACGCCGATCTCGCCGCCGAGCTGCTGGAGCTGGACGCCGTCCTCGTCGAAGAGCTCGGTCGGGAACGGACCCGAGCCGACGCGGGTCGTGTACGCCTTGATCACGCCGACCACCCGGTCGATGCGGGTCGGGCCGATGCCCGCACCCACGCAGACGCCGCCGGCGACCGGGTTGGAGGACGTGACGAACGGATAGGTGCCGTGGTCGACGTCGAGCATCGTCGCCTGGGCGCCCTCGAAGAGCACCGTCTGGCCGGCGTCGAGCGCCTGGTTGAGCAGCAGCGAGGTGTCGCACACCATCGGGCGGAGCCGGTCGGCGTACGCCAGCAGCTCCTCGACGACGGCGTCGACCTCGATCGCGCGGCGGTTGTAGACCTTGGTGAGCAGGTGGTTGCGCACGTCGAGCGCGGCGTCGATCTTCTCGCGCAGGATCTTCTCGTCGAAGAGGTCCGCGATCCGCACGCCGACCCGGTTGATCTTGTCGGCGTAGGCCGGCCCGATGCCGCGGCCCGTGGTGCCGATCTGGTTCTTGCCGAGGAAGCGCTCGGTGACCTTGTCGATGGTCGCGTGATAGCTGGCGATCACGTGGGCGTTGGCGCTGACCTTGAGGTCGGCCACCTCGACGCCGCGGGCGATCAGCCCGTCGAGCTCGCGGAAGAGCGCCTCGGGCGAGACCACGACCCCGTTGGCGATCACCGAGGTGGCGCCGGGGGTCAGGATGCCGCTGGGCAGCAGGTGGGTGGCGTACTTCTCGCCGTTGACCACGATGGTGTGGCCGGCGTTGTGGCCCCCGCTCGTGCGGACGACGAAGTCGATGGGATCCGTGGTGGCCAGCAGGTCGGTGGCCTTCCCCTTGCCCTCGTCGCCCCACTGGGCGCCGAGCACGACGATCGCGGGCATCTCAGCCCTCCTCATGTCATCTGGCAGAAAAGAAACAGCTCCGGCGCAAGGCACCGGAGCTCTTGCGGCGTCACGCTACCGCACCTGCCTCCGGTGCCCCCAAGGGTGGAAAGACGGCGGAACACCGTGGGCTAGTGTCCGGACGTGCGCTCGCTCCTCGTCATCACCAACGCCGACGCCGGCACGTCCGACGAGGAGACCCTCGCCACCGCCCTCGACATCCTGCGGTCCGAGGCGTCGGTCGAGGTGGCCAAGACGTCCAACCCCGGCGAGCTCGACGGCGTGCTGCACCGCGCCGGCGGACGCACCGTCGTCGTCGCCGGCGGCGACGGCAGCATCCATGCCGTGGTCACCGCGCTGCACAAGCGCCACGAGCTGGCCGGGGCGACCCTCGCACTCCTGCCGATGGGCACCGGCAACGACTTCGCGCGCGGCAACGACATCCCGCTCGAGATCGAGGACGCCGCCCGTCTCGTGCTCAGGGGCGAGCCGCGCAAGGTCGACCTGATCATCGACGAGACCGGCACGGTCGTGGTCAACAACGTGCACGTCGGCGTCGGGGCGCAGGCCAGCCGCAAGGGTCACAAGTGGAAGAGCCGGCTCGGCGCCGTGGGCGTCGGGAAGGTCAACCTGGGCAAGCTCGGCTACCCGATCGGCGCCCTGCTCTCCGCCTTCCACCCGCCGAGCTGGCGGATGCGTGTCGAGGTCGACGGCAAGGTCGTCAACGACGTCGACCGGCCGGTGCTGATGGTCGCGATCGGCAACGGCAGCAACGTCGGCGGCGGCACCGAGCTCAACCCCGAGGCCGACACCGAGGACGGCCGGCTCGATGTGATGATCAGCCGTGCAGTGCGTCCGATGGCGAAGCTCGGCTACGTCGCCAAGCTGCGTCGCGGCGACCACGACGACCGCGACGACGTGCTGATGCTGCGCGGGAAGACCGTCAAGGTGAGCGGCGACGAGTTCTGGCTGTCGGCCGACGGCGAGATCACCGGGCCCGAGCGCAGCCGCAGCTGGCGCCTCGAGCCGGCGGCGTACACCATGATCCTGCCCTCATAGCCAGCCGCGCCGGGCTGCCTCCACCCCGGCCTGGAACCGCGTGTCCACCCCGAGATCGCTCATCAGCTCGGCAATGCGCCGCCGCACCGTCCGCAGCCCGATCCCGAGGTTGCGTGCGATCACCTCGTCGGTGGCACCGGCCATCAGCTGCTCGAGGATGAACCGCCGCCCGTCGTGGTGGCCCTTGCCGGCCTCGATGTCCGGGACAGGCATGGCGCGGGACCACAGCAGCTCGAACCCCAAGGTCAGCGCGGCGACGATCGAGCGTTGGCGGATGTGCACGCGCGGCTCGTCGGCGAAGCCGAGCGGCTCGGGCAGCACCGCGTGGGAGTCGCCGAGGATGAACATCCGCGTCGGCACCTCGGAGATCACCCGCACCTGCTCGCCGAGGCGGGCGCGCGTGCGCAGGGCTTCCGGTGCCTCGGTGACCGCCCTGACCGGGTAGATGGCGCGCGAACGACGCCCGGTCGCCATCGCCTCGGCGAGCAGCTCGCTCACGCGGGACTCGCGAGGCATGGCCCAGGCGTCGGGCCGCAGCCAGAGCATGTCTCCCCTGCTGGTTCGCAGCATCAGCTGGAGGAGCTCCACGGGGTTGCCACCAGAGCTGAGCTCCCCGTCCAGGGGGCGCACGTCGGTGACGTCGCCCCGATCGGGACGCGTGGCGGCCGCGACCAGGTGCGGCACCGCCGACGAGAGCTCGGCCAGCTTGGTCGCGGACGCAGCGGCCAGTCGGGCCTCCCGCAGCACGAGGTCCGAGAGCACCTCGGCCAGCGGGGGGACGACGAGCCGCTCGTCGTCGACGACCACGAGGCCGCGATCGACCAGCGGTGCCACCACACGCAGCAGCTGGTCGGGCTGCGTCTGCACCAGCTGGGCCACCCCGACGACGGTGTGGCCAGACACTGGCACGAGCTGGAAGTAGAGCTGTTCCGCGCGTCGGTCCAGCCCGAGCGCGGACAGCACCGAGGACGGGTCGCCAGCCATGCGTGGCAGTTTAGTGCCAGCGGCACTTTTGATCCGCGTGGCACGGAACGGCCAGCCCATACTGACCACGCGAGCCGGGCGCGGGGGTGTACGGCTCGCTTCGCTCCGACGGAGCACAGCGTCGGAGCCGCCGCGGGGGACGGCTCCGACGCCCTCCTCGTTCCGGCGCCCACGTCGTGCGGCCCCGGGAACCACGCCCGGCTGCCACCGATAGCCTTGTCCGCATGGCACGAGGCGGACAGAAGAGCAAGGGCGACCCGGTCGACTGGGTGACGCGCGCGGCGGACGACGCCGTACGCCACGCAGGCGAGGGCAACCTGGTCACCGTCGCATCGGGGGCCTCGCCCAGCGGTCCGATCCACCTCGGCAACCTGCGCGAGTTCATCACCCCGCACTTCGTCGCCGAGGAACTGCGTCGCCGCGGCGTGCCGGTGCGCCACCTGCACTCGTGGGACGACTTCGACCGGTTCCGCAAGGTCCCGGCCGGCGTGCCTGCCGAGTGGGCCGAGCACATCGGCCGTCCGCTCACCGCCGTGCCCGACCCGTGGGAGTGCCACGACTCCTGGGCCGCGCACTTCAAGGCGCCGCTGCAGGAGTCGCTCCGCGAGCTCGGCGTCGAGATGGAGGAGGTCTCCCAGACGGAGATGTACACCTCCGGCGCCTACCGCGAGCAGGTCCTGCTGGCCGTGTCGCGCCGCGACGACATCGAGGCGGTGCTCGCCCAGCACCGCACCAAGAAGGTCGCCCCCACCGACGACGCGTCGGAGCAGGAGGCCGCCGACCTGGCCGACTCCGTCGCCAACGAGGACGACGACGCCGGCGCCGACTCCTCCGACGCGATCGCCCGCTTCCCCTACCGCCCCTTCTGCCGCCAGTGCGGGCGCGACACCGTCACCACCACGGCGTACGACGAGGCCACCACGACACTCAGCTACACCTGCTCCTCCTGCGGCTTCGAGGGCACGACCGACCTGTCGACCGACACCGACGGCAAGCTCGTCTGGAAGGTCGACTGGCCCATGCGGTGGGCCTTCGAGAAGGTGAACTTCGAGCCGGCCGGTCGCGACCACATGACGCCGGGCTCGTCCTACACGGTCGGCACCGAGGTCGTGAAGTCGATCTTCGACTGGCGCGCTCCCGCCCGGGTGATCTACGCCTTCGTCGGCTTCGCGGGCGTGCAGAAGATGTCGTCGTCGGCCGGCGGCGTGCCGACCGCGACCGACGCCCTGCGCATCCTGGAGTCACCGATGCTGCGCTGGCTCTACGTCCGCCGTGCGCCCACCCAGGCCTTCGACATCGACTTCGGTCCCTCCGTGGTGCGGCTGTACGACGAGTGGGACGCGCTGGCCCGCAAGGCATCCGACCCGGAGAAGTCCGACGTCGCGACCCTGGCCTGGCACCGCGCGGCCGAGACCGCGGCCGGTCGCCTCCCGTCACCCGAGGTGCCCGTCCCCTTCCGGCTGCTGTCGTCGGTCGCCGACGTGACCGCCGGCTCCGCCGAGCACATCTCGCGCATCGTCGAGTCCTCGGGCTACCCGCTCGACTCGACGGCCGACCTCGAGCCGCGGCTGTCCAAGGCGATGCAGTGGACGGCCGAGCACGTCCCCGCGTCCGAGCGGACCACCGTGCGGGAGTCGCCCGACACCGACCGGCTTGCCGCGCTGTCGGAGGACGAGGAGCTGTGGCTGCGGATCTTCCTCGACCGGCTGCCGTCCGAGCCCGACCTCGACGCGGTGACGTCCGTCGTCTACGGCGTGCCCAAGGTCGCCCGCGGCCTCGGCTTCGAGGACGCCCCGACCGACCAGGTGAAGGCCGACCAGAAGGACTTCTTCCGGCTGCTCTACCACCTGCTGGTCAGCGCCGACCGTGGCCCGCGCCTGCCGACCCTGGTGCTCGCCCTCGGCCCGGAGAAGGTGCGCCGGCTCCTCGGCGCCTGACCAATGTAGGCAGTTCGCCGCTGCACGTCGGGGCGCCAGCGTGAGCGTGCGCCGACGACCCGCGAACTGCCTTCCCGAGTGCGAGCCTCAGCGGCGGAAGGCCACCGGATCGCCCAGGTAGCGCTCGAGATCGGCGCGTACGGCATCGCTGATCGTCCAGGCCGACTGCGCGTGGTGGTCCCAGAGGACGTTGACGCACTCCCAGACCGCGGCCGGCCCGCCGCCCGCCTCCACCCGCAGCTCGGCGGACACGGTGAAGGACGACCGGCCGATCCGCGACACCCAGAGCGCGGCGACGAACGGCTGGTAGGGGACGAACCTCATCTCGGAGTGGTACTCGATGTTCTGCGAGGCGACCAGCTCGGACACCCCGGCGTCGACGCCGTGCAGCAGCCCGGTCGCACCCTCCGGGAGGCCGGGCAGCCGGGCGAACCGCAGGAACTCGTAGCGCGCCTCGTCGAGCACCCGCACGGCCTCGACGTTGTCGACGTGGCCGGCGAGGTTGATGTCGCGGTAGCGGGCCTGGATCTCGGTCGTGAAGGTCTCGCCCATGGCGCCAGTCTCCCCGACGGCGTCCGGACCTAGGGTTGGGGGCATGACCACCTTCGGCGGCGACCTGATGGCCGGCCCTCCCCCCACCCACCTGCCCGCGGACCCGGCGGACGCCGAGCTCGCCGGTGGCGACGCCCCGGCAGCGGTCGTACGCCGCCACCCGGAGTCCCCGGCTGCCTGGGCCGCCCTGGCACAGCAGGCGCGCGAGGCCGGCGCCGATGCGGTGACGGTCTACGCCTATGCCCGCGTGGGCTACCACCGCTCGCTCGACATGCTGCGCCGCAACGGCTGGAAGGGCCACGGCCCGGTGCCGTGGGAGCACGAGCCCAACCGCGGCTTCCTCCGCTCGCTCGCCCTGCTCGCCCTTGCGGCGCAGGCGATCGGCGAGACGCACGAGTGGGAGCGCTGCTCGACCTTCCTCCGCGACTCGAGCGCGACCGCCGCGGACGAGCTGCTCGCCTGACCGCTCGTCGCGCCAGACCGACCGCTGGTCGCGGGCCCCTCCGCAGTGACGCAGTGACGGCCGTCACCGCGCGAGTAGGTTGCTGGCCATGAATCCCGGGAACACACCTCCACAGTCGCGCCCTGAACATGGCCCACCACCGACCGACATGCGCAAGATGGCCCTCGCCGGCGTCCTGCTCGTCATCCCAGTCGTCGTGCTCCTCTGGGTGCCGCACTACGCCAAGGTCGAGCCGAAGCTCTTCGGCTTCCCCTTCTTCTTCTGGTACCAGTTCCTCTGGGTCTTCATCTGCTCGGCGCTCACCTGGACGGCCTACAAGCTGACCCTCTCGGCGCGCGGCAAGACCACGCACAAGGTGGGTGAGGACCGATGACGCCGCAGCTCACCACCGTGCTGGCCGCCGAGACCGGCGGGATCAACGGCGTCGCCCTGACGGTGCTGATCGTGCTCTTCCTGCTCGTCACCGTCGCGGGCTTCATGGCGTCGCGCTTCAAGCGCGCGGAGTCGCTCGAGTCGCTCGACGAGTGGGGCCTGGGTGGCCGCTCGTTCGGCACGTGGATCACGTGGTTCCTGCTCGGCGGCGACCTCTACACGGCGTACACCTTCGTCGCCGTGCCGGCGGCGATGTTCGCGACCGGCGCCGTGGCCGGCTTCTTCGCAGTGCCCTACACGATCATCCTCTACCCGATCATCTTCATCTTCATGGCGCGACTCTGGTCGGTGAGCCACCGCCACGGCTACGTCACCACCGCCGACTTCGTCCGCGGGAGGTACGACGACCGCACGCTGTCGCTCGCGGTGGCGGTCACCGGCTTCGTGGCGACGATGCCCTACATCGCCCTGCAGCTCGTCGGCATCCAGGCGGTGCTCGAGGTGGCCGGGCTCGGGGGCGGCGACAACATCGTCGCCAAGGACGCCCCGCTCTTCATCGCGTTCGCGCTGCTCGCGGCCTACACCTACTCCAGCGGCCTGCGGGCCCCTGCGGTGATCGCCTTCGTGAAGGACATCCTGATCTACCTCGTGATCATCGTCGCGATCATCTACCTACCCGGCCAGGTCGGCGGGTGGGAGGCGATCTTCGGTGCTGCCGAGGACAAGATGAACGCCAACAACGAGGCGGCGGTCGAGGCCGGGCTCAACCCGACCTCGTCCTTCGTGCCCGGCTCCGGTGCCTTCTGGGCGTACGCCACCCTCGCACTCGGCTCGGCGATGGCGCTGTTCATGTACCCCCACTCGATCACCGCGTCGCTGTCGTCCAACTCGCGCAACACGGTCCGCCGCAACGCCGCCATCCTCCCGGCGTACTCCTTCGTGCTCGGCCTGCTGGCCCTGCTCGGCTGGGTCGCCATCGCGGCCGGGACGCAGCCGATCGGCCTCGACGGCGAGGCGAACGCGCAGCTGGTGATCCCGCAGCTGTTCGAGGACATGTTCCCGGCCTGGTTCGCCGGGGTCGCCTTCGCCGCGATCGCGATCGGTGCGCTGGTGCCGGCCGCGATCATGTCGATCGCCGCGGCCAACACGTTCAGCCGCAACATCTACAAGGAGTGGCTCAAGAAGGACGCCACCCCGGCGCAGGAGGCGAAGGTCTCCAAGCTGATGTCGCTGCTGGTGAAGGCGTTCGCGCTGGTCTTCGTGCTGACGCTCGACAAGCAGAACGCGATCAACTTCCAGCTCCTTGGCGGCATCTGGATGATGCAGACCTTCCCGGTGATCGTGTTCAGCCTCTTCACCCGGTGGTTCCACCGCTACGCCCTGCTGGTGGGCTGGGCGGCCGGCATGGTCTACGGCACGATCGAGGCCTACCAGGTCGTCAACCCGGTGACCGGCAAGCACTTCGGCGGCTCGCTGGCCCTCATCCCGGGGATGGAGAAGATGGGCTACATCGCGGTGACGGCGTTCGTCATCAACGTGGTGCTCGCCGTGGTGCTGACCGCGATCCTCAACGCCCTCAAGGTCTCCAACGGCAAGGACGAGACGATCCCGTTCGACTACTTCGCCGACGCGGACGACCCGCGCGTGCAGAAGGACCTCGCCGAGCACTCCACGCACGACGAGGCGTACGGCGACCCGGACGACATCCCGGGCAACGCGCCGGCGCGCTAGGTCGTACGTCCGCTTCCGTCGAGCGGTGCGTGAGGAGGACCCTCACGCACCGCTCGCGGCAATGATCAGCTGGAGAGCGAGGTCCCCGCGGAGCGCAGGTTCTCGCAGGCCTCGACGATGCGCGCGGCCATGCCGGCCTCGGCCGCCTTGCCCCAGGCACGCGGGTCGTAGAGCTTCTTGTTGCCGACCTCGCCGTCGACCTTGAGCACGCCCTCGTAGTTGGCGAACATGTGGCCGGCGACGGGACGCGTGAAGGCGTACTGCGTGTCGGTGTCGACGTTCATCTTCACCACGCCGAAGTCGACGGCGTCGCTGATCTCCTGCGCGGTGGAGCCCGAGCCGCCGTGGAAGACGAGGTCGAAGGGCCGGGCGTCGGAGCCCAGGCCGAGCTCGGAGGCGGCCGCCTCCTGCGCGAGCTTGAGGATCTCCGGGCGGAGCTTGACGTTGCCGGGCTTGTAGACGCCGTGGACGTTGCCGAAGGTCAGCGCCGTCATGTAGCGGCCGCGCTCGCCGGCGCCGAGCGCCTTGATGGTGGCGATGGCGTCCTCGGGCGTCGTGTAGAGCTGGTCGTTGATCTCGTTGGCGACGCCGTCCTCCTCGCCGCCGACGACGCCGACCTCGATCTCGAGGATGATGTGGGCCGCGGCGCACTTGGCGAGCAGCTCCTCGGCGATCTCGAGGTTCTCGTCCATCGGCACGGCCGAGCCGTCCCACATGTGCGACTGGAAGAGCGGTGCCTCGCCGCGCGCGACGCGCTCGGCGGAGATGTCGAGCAGCGGGCGGACGAAGCCGTCGAGCTTGTCCTTGGGGCAGTGGTCGGTGTGCAGCGCGATGTTGACGGGATAGTTCTTCGCGACCTCGGCGGCGTACGCGGCGAACGCGACGGAGCCGGTGACCATGTCCTTGACCGAGGGGCCGGAGAGGTACTCCGCGCCGCCGGTCGAGACCTGGATGATGCCGTCGGAGCCGGCGTCGGCGAACCCCTTGAGCGCGGCGTTGAGGGTCTGGGACGACGAGACGTTGATGGCGGGGTAGGCGAAGGACTTCTCCTTCGCGGCGTCCAGCATCTGCGCGTAGACCTCGGGGGTGGCGATGGGCATCGGGGTTCTCCTCGGGAACGTTCCAACTGGCGCTCACAACCCTAGTGGCTACCCGCGGGTCGCTTTCGCGGCCGGATTCCGTCTCACCACGTGACAACCGACGCCGACCGCGATCCGTGTCCACCGGTGCAAGACTCCACGTGGGGGAAGGACATCTGATGGGCACCGACGTCGACTGGCAGCACGAGCTGGACAGCTCGTTCGGCACCGGGCACGACCTGCCCCCGGGGCACTACGTCGCTGCCGGGCGGACGGCCGTACGCCGTCGCCGTGCCGCGTCGTTCGCGATCGTCGCCTCGATGGCGGTCGGCGTGGGCGCCGCCTGGGCGAGCAGCCCCGGGACCGCGCCGCGCGGCGACGCCCCCGTGGCGACCCAGGGGCCGTCGCCCACGACGGACGCCCAGCCGACGATGTCGGCGCGCGAGGCGCGGAAGGCCCGGCTCGAGCGGATGCGCGAGGTGACTCGCGAGAAGGCGGAGGAGCAGGGGAACCCCGCGACCCTGACCTATGAGGGCCTGGTGCTCTCGACGGGCGCCGGACCGGTGCTGGAGCGGGTCGCGAACCCCATGGGCTACCCGGCCGGCATGGGCCGCTCGGTCGGCATCCGGGTGATGATGTACGAGACCGAGTACTACTCGTTGTTGACGGCCCACCCCGACGACAGCTCGTCGATGACCACCGTGCGCGCGACCGGCGACTTCGACGGCTGGCTCGACCAGGCGGTCCGGAGCCGGACGACCCTGGACGTCGCCAACGGTGTCACGCCGTCGAGCGGCGACACGAGTGGTCAGCCCTGGCTGGTCCTGGACGGGTCCGGCAACGTCGCGACGGCCCGCCCGGGCGTCGTCATCTCCGAGCAGCGCGCCGACGTCGACCTGGGCGAGAGCTTCGGGGCGGGCGCCACCGAGACCGGTGTCGTACGCCTCGTCGTGGACGGCCGCTCGGAGTTCGCGGCCTACCGGGTGATCGACGGCACGCTCGACGTGATCCCGGCCGGCGGCACCTTCGACTCGATGGCCGCCTTCATCGACTGGGCCCGCGGGCAGTACTCCTCCGGGGCGGGCATGCGATGAGGGACCCCGACCGCGACGCGGCCTTCTCGGAGTTCGTCGCCGCTCGGCAGACACACCTGCGCCGGATCGCGTACGCCCTGTGCGGCGACTGGCACCGCGCCGACGACCTGATGCAGACCGCGCTGACCAAGCTCTACGTCGCGTGGCCGCGGATCCGGCACGAGGGCGGCGAGGAGGCCTACTGCCGCCAGATCATGGTGCGCGCCAACATCGACGAGTCCCGCCGGCCGTGGCGCCGCGAGCGTCCCAGCGACCGGCTGCCGGAGCACGCGGCGGACGAGTCGACACCGCTCGAGGAGCGGTCCGCGCTCTTCGACGCGCTTCAGGACCTGCCCGAGCAGCAGCGCAAGGTCGTCGTCCTGCGGCACTGGCTCGGGCTGTCGGTGCGCGAGACCGCCGGCGAGCTCGGCATCAGCGAGGGCACCGTCAAGAGCCACAGCAGCCGCGGCCTGGCCGCCCTGGAAGCGGTCCTCGCGACACAGCGCTGACCGCTCTGTCCATGGTTGGGGGAGGGTCACTGCACCCTCACGGGTATGGCAGCGACACCCGGTGCGCCCTAACTTGTGCTCATGGCTCCCACCAGCCAACGGGGGGCGGAGCGGTCCGGGATCACGTGGGGTCTTCCCGGGCCGCTTTGCACGTCCCGGGCGGGGGATGGGCTGATCAGCCGCGCCAGGCGTCCGCGCCGCCCAGGTCGGCGTACTCCCTGATCCAGCTGTGCATCGCGATGGCTGCCGCGGAGCTGGCGTTGATGGAGCGGGTCGAGCCGAACTGCGCGATTGAGAAGGTGCCGTCGCAGACCCCGCGCGCCTGCTCGGAGAGCCCGGGACCCTCCTGGCCGAAGAGGAAGCACACGTCGCGCGGCAGCTCCATCGTCTCGAGGTGGGCCGAGCCCGGCAGGTTGTCGATGCCGAGCAGCCGGACGGGTTGCTCGAGCGCGTGGAGGTACGTCGCCAGTGCCGCGGCGTCGTCGTGGTGGCGGACGTGCTGGTAGCGGTCCGTCACCATCGCGCCGCGCCGGTTCCAGCGACGGTTGCCGACGATGTGCACCTCGGCGGCGAGGAAGGCGTTGGCGGTGCGCACGATCGTGCCGATGTTGAAGTCGTGCTGCCAGTTCTCGATCGCGACGTGGAAGCCGTGCCGCCTCGTGTCGAGGTCGGCGACGATCGCGTCGAGGGTCCAGTAGCGGTAACGGTCCACGACGTTGCGGCGGTCACCGTCGCGCAGCAGCTCGGGGTCCCAGTGCTCGCCCTCGGGCCACTCCCCCTCCCACGGACCCACGCCGACCTCCGGCCGGCCGTGGGGCATCGGGTCGTAGGGCGCCCGGCCGACGTCGTACGAGTCCTCGTGCATGCGAGAACAATAGGAAGCGCTGGTTAGGGTGACGCGCGTGAACCTCCCCGACCTGGCCGGCATCGTCACCCCGCTGCTGCTGGGCATCGACTGGATGGACCCGAACTACCTGCTCGACCGCTTCGGCGCGGAGCTGTTCTGGATCAGCCTGCTGATCGTCTTCGTGGAGTGCGGGCTGTTCTTCCCGATCCTCCCGGGCGACACGCTGCTCTTCGCGCTCGGGCTGTTCATCGTCACCGGCCAGCTCGACCTGTTCCCGGGGCCGCCCCTCGTGGAGCTGCTCATCGCGATGGCACTCCTCACCGTGGCCGCCTTCCTCGGCAACGTCGTCGGCTACGAGATCGGCCGCAAGATCGGCCCGCCGCTCTACGAGCGCGACGGGCGGATCATCAAGCGCAAGTACTTCGACCAGACCACCGCGTTCTTCGACCGCCACGGCAACAAGGCCCTCGTCATCGGGCGCTTCGTGCCCTTCGTGCGGACCTACATCACGGTGGTCGCCGGCGTGACCCGGATGGACCGGGCCCGCTTCTTCCTCTGGAGCCTCGTCGGCGCCGTGCTGTGGGTCGTGTCGGTCATGCTGCTCGGCTACTTCCTCGGCGACGCGTTCCCGACGCTCGGCGAGAGCATCGACAAGCTCGTCATCGTCATCGTGGCGTTCTCGCTCATCCCGATCGTCGTCGAGTGGTGGCGCCACCGCCGCACCGACGCCCCCGGCGCCGAGGTCGGCCCCCACGACGGCGGCCCGGACCGCGACATCACCGGTCGCGACCTCGACTGACGGTCGTACGCCGTCGGCTCAGGTCGAGGAGGCGGCGTCGAGCTGGGCGCGGGTCAGGACCGACCTGATCTCGAGACCGACGTCGGCGAGCGGGTTCTCGTCGGCGGGTGAGCGGTCGATCGCGCAGACGACCACCTCGACGACGGCACCGAGCTCGCGCAGCGCGTTGGTGGCGTCGCGCACGGCGCCGCCGGTGGTGATGACGTCCTCGATGATGGTGATCCGGCGACCGGCGACGTCCGGACCCTCGGCGAGCTTGGCGGTGCCGTACTCCTTGGCCTTCTTGCGCACGAAGAGGGCCGGCAGACGGGTGCGCGAGCTGACCATCGTGGCGATCGGGATGCCGCCGAGCTCGAGGCCGCCGAGCAGCTCGGTGTCCTCGGGCAGCAGGTCAACCATCTGCGCCGCCACGCGGTCGAGCAGGTCGGGCTGGGCCTCGAAGAGGTACTTGTCGAAGTAGGTGTCGGCGACCTGGCCCGAGCGGAGCGTGAACTGTCCGGTGAGGCGGCAGGCGGCGTCGATGTCGGCGGCGAGGTGTGGGTCCGTGGTCACGGGTCCGACCTTAGTGAGGCGGATGGGTAGCGTGGTCGCGTGCCCACCGCCGATCAGTCCAGCAGGCCCCTGGCGACCCGCCTGGCCCACATCCCGCCCACCGTCTTCAGCGAGATGTCGGCGCTGGCGCTGCGGACCGGCGCGCTCAACCTGGGGCAGGGCTTCCCCGACGTCGACGGGCCGGCCTCGGTGGTTCGGGCCGCCCGGGCAGCGCTGGAGTCGGGCGCCAACCAGTACGCACCCGGCATCGGCATCCCGGCCCTGCGTCAGGCGATCGCGCGACACCAGCAGCGCCACTACGGCCTCGAGGTCGACCCCGACCGAGAGGTCGTCGTCACCACGGGGTGCACCGAGGCCGTCGCCGCCGCCCTCCTCGGCCTCGTCGACCCGGGCGACGAGGTCGTCGTGCTGGAGCCCTACTACGACTCGTACGTCGCCATGCTCGACATGTGCGGCGCCCGGCGCCGGCCCGTCACGCTGCGCGCGCCACACTTCCGCCCCGACCCCGACGACCTCCGGGCCGCCATCACCGACCGCACCAAGCTGGTCCTGCTCAACACGCCGCACAACCCGACGGGCACGGTGCTGACCCGTGAGGAGCTGCAGGTCGTCGCGGACCTCGCCATCGAGCACGACGTCCTGGTGGTGACCGACGAGGTCTACGAGCACCTGGTCTTCGACGGTCGCACGCACGTGCCGATCGCGACCCTCCCAGGCATGTGGGAGCGCACGCTGACGCTGTCCAGCGCGGGCAAGTCGTACTCCTTCACCGGTTGGAAGGTCGGCTGGGCCACCGGCCCGGCACCCCTCGTGCAGGCCGTGCTGGCCGCCAAGCAGTGGCTGACCTTCACGTCCGGGTCACCGCTGCAGCCCGCAGTGGCGCACGCCCTCGACCACGAGCCCGACTGGCCCGGCGAGCTGGCCCGCGACCTCCAGTCCCGGCGGGACCTGCTGTGTGAGGGGCTCGTCGCGGCCGGTCTCGAGCCCCGCGTGCCGGAGGGCACCTACTTCGCGACCACCGACGTCTCGCACCTCGGCTGGGCCGACGGCCGCGAGCTGTGCCTGGCGCTCCCCGAACGCGCCGGCGTCGTCGCGATCCCGACGCAGGGGTTCTACGACGACGCCGAGGCCGGGCGCCAGCTGGTGCGGTGGGCCTTCTGCAAGCAGCCCGACGTCATCGCGGAGGGCGTACGCCGTCTCGCCGCAGCCGACCTCACGGCCTAACGACCCGGGTAGTCCTTCGGCGGGTGGTCCGCCTCGCCCTGGGCGGGCGGCTGGCCGTAGGGGTTCTCGCTCGGCGGCGGATACTGCGGAGCCGAGTCCGCCCCCTGCTCCGAGCCGTAGGGGTTGCCGTAGGGCGACGACTGCTGGGGCGAGGAGTGGCCGTAGGGACCGGCCTGCGGGGCGCCGTAGGCGTCGCCCGGGTAGCCGCCGTAGCCGCCGGCGTTGGCGGGCAGGCGCTTGAACCAGTCGCCCGCACCGCCGGAGAACAGCAGCACGATCACCGCGACCGCGGCGATGAGCGGCAGCGCCGACAGGACGCTCATGATCAGGACCAGTGAGAGCAGGGCCGTCACCGACGCCGAGATGACGAGGAGGATCCGGGCCGCGTTGGAGCGCCTGAGCACGAAGACGGCCAGCACGATGGCGATCAGCGACCAGACGGCGAAGACACCGAGGAAGGCCACGACGAGTCCGGCAGCCGACTCGGCGCTGATGCCCGGATCCACGGTCCCGGAGTCGCGCATGGCCTCGTCGAACCCGTCGACGAACTCGTCGCGCGCGACGACGAACGCCAGGGCGAGCAGGCCGAAGCCGACCGCGACGAGGCCGGAGAAGACGATCGTGATCCAGGCGGCCGCGGTGACCGTGCCGGGGCGGCGGTCTCCGCTCGGGCCGTAGGCCTGGCCGTACTGCGGCTGGCCGTACTGCTGCCCGTACTGCGGCTGCTGGCCGTACGACTGCTGGTCGTACTGCGGCTGCTGGCCATAGGGCTGTCCCGTCGGCGGCGGGCCGTAGGGGCTGTCCTGCCCCGAGGGGTCGGGCTGTCCCGACGGCTGGCCGTAGGGCGTGTGCGTCGGGCCGGGCTCCTGAGGATCACTCATGCCGATATTCCATCACGCCGGGCAATCAGGTCCCGGCAGACGAGGCGTCAGCGCGACTCGAGCGCGAACCAGCGGCGTACCTCTACCCGCCGCAGGCAGATGACAGTCGCCACGCCCGCCATCGCCGGGAACACGACGAGGGGGCTCTCGAGCACGAAGAACATGCAGCCCACGGCACTGAACGCGGCGATCACCATCAGTCCGCGTCGCGCCCAGTCGCGCCGGGCCATCGCGAAGCCGGCCAGGACGAGCGCGACGACGCACCAGACGATGAAGGCGCCGGCGAAGGCCAGCACGGTGTCGCGCACCTGGTCGAAGGTGAGGCCCTGGTCGACCAGCTCGGGCTGCTCCTCGAGGACGCTCCGGAGGAAGTCCGGCGACAGTCCGGCGACCGCCACCCACAGCAGCGACATCGTCAGCAGCCCGCCGGCCATCACGACGGTGATGACGAACGCGGCGACCATCGCGGCGGGTCGGGCGTGGAGCTGCTGGTGCTGCGCCTGCTGCCACGAGGGAGGGGGCGAGGGAGGGGAGCCGTACGCCGACCCGGACGGAGGCGGCGGCAGTTGGCCGGCCGGCCCCTGCGGCGGCGGGGGCGAGGCGGGAGGCGGCGTACGACGGAGTGCGGATTCGCGGACCGACGGCTCCGGTCGGGGTGCCGGGGGCGTCCACCTCCCCGTGGCGAACCACTCGCGCCCGGGCGCCAGCCAGAGCATGGCCGCGCCGGCCGCGACGAAGGACCCGGCCAGACCGCCGACGGTCATGCCGCTGAGGAAGACCGGCACGGCGAAGATCGTCAGGGCGAGGCGCGCGGAGCGGTCGGGCTTGCGGACGTACCACCCGAGGATCGCGGTGGCGCACGCCGACGCGGCGGCGACCATCATGACCACGCGCAGCACGCCGGTCGCGGACTGCACGTCGAGGCCGAGCGAGGTGAACGGCGCCTCGGCCAGGGCGGTCCGGATCGCGTCCTGGGTCTCGAGCGAGCCGAGGGCGGAGACACTCTCCCAGGCGGTGAGCAGCACCAGGATCGAGGCGAACATGACGATGCCCGACGCCAGGGTGACCTGGGGCGGACGCTGCTCGGTGGGCTGGCTCACGGGTCCAGTGTCCCAAGTGGCCCCCAACACGCGCGCATCCCCGCCCGGACGGCCGGCACCGGGGTCTTCTCAGGGTCGAGCTCAGGGGGCTTCTCGGCACTCTCCCCGATGTGCGCGAGCACCTGCCCCCGCGAGGGTTGACCCATGATCAGCGTCGAGTCCCTCACCAAGCACTACGGCCCCTTCACGGCCGTCGACCACGTGTCCTTCACGGCCGCGACGGGCCGGGTCACCGGCTTCCTCGGCCCCAACGGTGCCGGCAAGTCCACCAGCATGCGCGTCATGGTCGGCCTCACCCGGGCCAGCTCCGGCCGCGTCACCATCGGCGGCCGCGACTACCGCGAGCTCGTCAACCCGGGCCTCGAGGTCGGCGTCCTGCTGGACGCGTCGGCACAGCACGCCGGACGCACCGGCCGCGAGATCCTCACGATCGCCCAGCAGACGATGGGCCTGCCGAAGGCGCAGGTCGCGGAGACCCTCGCCCGTGTCGGCCTCACCGACGATGAGGCCGGCCGCCGGGTGCGCGACTACTCCCTCGGGATGCGCCAGCGCCTCGGCATCGCCACCGCCCTCATCGGCGACCCGGAGGTCCTCATCCTCGACGAGCCGGCCAACGGCCTCGACCCGGCCGGCATCCGCTGGATGCGCGACCTGCTGCGCGGCTTCGCCAACGACGGTGGCACCGTGCTGCTCTCCTCGCACCTGCTCCACGAGATCGAGGTCATCGCCGACGACATCGTCGTCATCGGCCAGGGCCGCATCGTGGCCCAGGGCAGCAAGACCGAGCTGCTCGCCGCGGCCGGCACCCTCGTGCGTACGTCCGACCCCGCCCAGACGGATCGCCTCGCCCGTGCCCTGCACGAGGCGTCCGTCGTCACCACCCCGATCGACGGCGGCCTGCGCGTCGACGCCGAACCGGAGCTCGTGGGCGAGACCGCCCACCGCGCAGGCGTCGTCCTGCGCGAGCTCCGCCCCGCCGACGGCGCGGGCCTGGAGGAGATGTTCCTCGAGCTCACCGCCGACACAGCCCGTGAAGGAGCAGCAGCATGACCACCGCAACCGCCCTCCCGCGTCCGACGACCGAGGTGGCCACGCCCGCCCGCGTCGTACGCCCCATCCCCACCACCCGGCTGACGACGGTCGAGCTGCGCAAGATGTTCGACACCCGCGCCGGCTTCTGGCTGATGGCGAGCGTCGGCATCATCTCCGTGCTCGCCACGGCCGCCGTGATCATCTGGGCGCCGGACGAGGCGATCACCCAGAACACGTTCTCCACCGCGATCGGGATGCCGCTGTCGGTGGTCCTGCCGATCATCGCGATCCTGTCGGTGACGGGTGAGTACAGCCAGCGCACCGGCCTGACGACGTACACGCTCGTGCCGTGGCGCGGCCGGGTGCTCTCCGCCAAGGTCGTCGCCACGCTGCTCGTCGGCGTGGTCGCGATGTTCGTCGCCCTCGCGGTCGGCGCGCTCGGCAACCTCCTCGGCTCCGCGATCACCAGGCTGGACGCGACCTGGGACATCACGCTGTCGCAGTTCGGCAACATCGTCCTGGCCAACGTGCTCGGGATGCTGATGGGCTTCATGCTCGGCGTGCTGTTCCGCAGCTCGGCCGCGGCGATCGTCGGCTACTTCGTCTACTCCTTCGTCCTGCCCGTCGCCTTCGGCACCCTCGCGGCCTTCCAGGAGTGGTTCCGCGACCTGCAGCCGTGGGTCGACGTGCAGTTCGCGATCACCCGGCTCTTCGACAACTCGATGACCGCCGAGTACTGGCAGCAGCTCGGCGTCACGACGCTCGTCTGGCTCTGGATCCCGCTGGCCCTCGGGCTGCGCGCGGTCCTGCGTGCCGAGGTGAAGTAGTCCCCCTACTTCTCTCGTGCGACTCAGCGGCTGCCGGTCGGGGGACCGGTGGCCGCTGACGTCTGTCCGGGACTTGAGGCTCTGACAAGGTGGTCGCATGCACCCCGACGCCTGGCTGGTCGTCATCGACCCGCAGCGGATCTTCGCCTCGCCCGACAGCCAGTGGGGCTCGCCCATGTTCCCGGACATCGTCGAGCCCGTACGCCGACTCGCGTCCGCAGCCGGCGACCGCACCGTCGTCACGCGCTGGGTGCCCGCGCCCGACCCGCGGGGCAGCTGGGCTGCCTACATGGAAGCCTGGCCCTTCGCCGCCGTCGCCGAGGGCGACCCGCTGCTGTCGCTGGTCCCCGAGATGGACGGGGTCGGGAGCCACGTCGTCTCGGTGCCGACCTTCGGCAAGTGGGGGCCGGCCCTCGAGGCGATCACCGGCCCGACGCCGCACCTCGTGCTGGCAGGCGTCTCGACCGACTGCTGCGTCGTCTCCACCGCGCTGGCCGCCGCCGACGCGGGCGCGACGATCACGGTCGTCACCGATGCCTGTGCCGGGTCGACCCCGGAGAACCACCGGTCGGCACTCGACGTGATGGCGCTCTACCCGCCGCAGATCACCCTCGCCACCGCGGCTGACGTGCTGGCATGAGCCGGGTCATCCACACCGGCCAGGCGCTGGTCGACGTCGTCGTCGAGGTGCCCGACCTGCCCGCGCGGGGCCAGAACGTGATGGCCTCCTCGGCGACCGACTACGCCGGCGGCGCGGTGACCGTGCTCGTCGCCGCCGCCCGCTTCGGAGCCGAGTGCGTGCAGGCCGGCGCGATCGGCACCGGACCCCATGGCGACCTCATCCGCGCGGCGCTGGAGATAGAGGGCATCGCCGCCTCCGCTCCCCCGGTCGCCGACCGCGACACCGGCATCTGCGTGGTGATGGTCGAGCCGAGCGCCGAGCGCACGTTCGTCACCACCCTCGGCGCCGAGCGCCAGATCTCCGTATCGTCGCTGGCGACGTCCGAGCCACGGCCGGGCGACCTGGTCTGCGTGACCGGCTTCTCGTTCGCCCTCGAGTCCACCGGCGAGCCGCTTCTCGCGTGGCTGCCGACCCTGGACCCGGAGGTGGTCCTCGTGCTCGACCCCGGCGCGGCCTTCGCCACCCTCAGCAAGCACGTGCGCGCCGCGATGCTCGAGCTGACCGACGTCTGGTCGAGCAACGCCGAGGAGGCCGAGGAGCTGCTCCGCGCCGTCGGCCAGGAGCCGCCCACCGACCTCGCCGAGCTCACCACCGCGGTCGCTCCCCTGCTGCGCGGCGACGCGGTCGCGATCGTGCGCGACGGGCCGGAGGGCTGCGCGGTGCACGTCGGTGGCGAGACGACGTACGTCCCCGGGTTTCCGCAGACGCCGGTCGACACCAACGGCGCCGGCGACACCCACACCGGCGCGCTGCTGGCGGAGGTGGCGGCCGGTACGCCCTGGGTCGAGGGCTGTCGGCGGGCCAATGCTGCGGCCGCGATCAAGGTGACGCGGCGCGGCCCGCAGTCGGCGCCGAAGGCCGCAGAGGTCGACGAGTTCCTGGCGAACCATGGCTGACGTCCTGCTGATCGGTGCCGGCGACCTCGGCGCGGCCGTCGGGCTGCGACTGGCCCCGCTCGGCCAGTCCGTCCTGGCGCTGCGGCGCAACGCCTCGCTTGTGCCGGCTCCCCTCGTCGGCCGATCGGTCGACCTGACCAGTGAGTCACCCGACCTCTCGGGCGTGCGCCCGCGCTTCGTGGTCGTCGCGCTCACTGCGCGGCCGCGCACCGAGGAGGCCTACCGGGCGACATACGTCGACGGGATGGCGAGGGCGCTCGACGCCCTGGAGGTGCCGCCCGAGCGCGCCGTGCTGGTCTCGTCGACCGCCGTCATGCCGAGCGGCGACCAGCCTCCGCTGGACGACGAGTCTGTTGCTGCTGCCCCGAGCGACGGCCCTGGCCGTCAGCTCGTCGCTGCGGAGGAGGCGTTCCACGAGCGGATCCCGCACGGCACCGTGCTCCGCCTCTCGGGGTTGTACGGCGGCTCGAGCACGCGGCTGCTCGACCAGGTCCGCGACGGCCGGATCGACGACCCCCACCGGTGGACCAACCGGATCCACCGGGAGGACGCGGTTGTCGCGGTCGTGCACCTGCTGACGATGGACGCATCGCCGGCCGGCCTCTACCTCGGCACCGACGACGAGCCCGCGCAGCTCGGGGACGTGGCGGCGTACCTCGCCGAGAGGCTGGGCGCACCCGCTCCCCCGACCGCCGACCCGCAGCAGGGGCACGGCAAGCGGCTCTCCAACGCGAGGCTCCGCGCGACGGGCTGGGCGCCGACGTACGCCAGCTATCGCGAGGGCTACGCCCGGGTGTGACCGCCTCACATGGTGACCGGGTTGCCGCCCGTGACGGCGAGGACCTCGCCGGTGATGTAGCTGGACTCGGGCGAGGCGAGGTAGACGAACGCCGTCGCGACCTCGGCCGGCTGCCCGGCGCGGCCCAGCGGGGTGTCCTCGCCGAAGGACGCGACCTTGTCGTCCGGCATCGTGGCCGGGATCAGCGGCGTCCAGATGGGGCCGGGTGCCACGGAGTTGACCCGGATGCCCTTCTCGGCGACCGCGCGGGCCAGGCCTCGCGTGAAGTTCACGATGCCGGCCTTGGTCGTGGCGTAGTCGAGCAGGGCGGGCGAGGGCTGCGACGACTGGATCGACGAGGTGTTGATGATCGTCGATCCCGGCCTCATGTGCGGCAGCGCCATCCTGCACAGCCAGAACATCGCGTAGATGTTGGTGCGCATCACCCGGTCGAGCTGCTCGGTGGTGATGTCGGCGAGACCCCCGGGCTGCGCCATCTGGTAGGCCGCGTTGTTGACGAGGATGTCGATGCGGCCGAGCTCCTGCACCGCCCGGTCGACCAGTGCCTGGCAGGCCTCCTCCTGCACGAGGTCGGTCGGCACGAGCACCGCGCGCCGCCCGGCGTCCTCGACGATGCGCGCGGTCATCCTCGCGTCCTCGTCCTCCCCCTCGAGGTAGGCGATGACCACGTCGGCGCCCTCGCGCGCGAAGGCGAGGGCGACGGCCCGGCCGATCCCGGAGTCGCCTCCGGTGATGACCGCGACCTGGTCGCGCAGGCGGTCGTGGCCGACGTACGTCTCCTCGCCGTGGTCGGGCTCCGCGTCCATCTCGCCCGTCACTGACGACTCGTCGCCAGGCTTCGGGAGCTCCTCGCCCTCGGTGTCGGGCTGCTCGTGCAGCTCGGTGGGGTCCTGGCGGCTCTGGTCTGCGCTCATCGGTCTGCCTCCGTCTCGGGTCGGTTCGACAGGCTGTACCCGAGCTTCGACACACGATGCGAGACCGCCGCCGCCGGACGTCATACAGACGGGGCAAGCGGTTGCCCCTTCCGTATGACGTCCCGAGCTCAGCCGGACACCATCAGCCGCTCGAGCGCGGCGATGCCGGGCGTGGTCACCGCCGCCAGACGCTCGCGGACGGCGTCCAGGGCCGGGGACGAGTACCCCGCAGGGATCCGCGCGGGATTCACCGCAACCGTGTTGGCCCAGGCCGCGATGTCGGGCTCGGCGCCGAAGGCCATCGCGGCGCGGGCGCCGCGGACGTTCATCTCCGCCCACTGCGCGAGGGAGTTGCCGAAGCGCGAGGGCGGGCACAGGCGGTTCTTCTCGCCGTCGTCGCGCCGGGTCGCCTCGACGTAGCCGGTGATGGCGGCGCCGAAGCACGGGAAGCCCGCGCGCACGGGCTGGATGGTGATGGTCGGGCCGTCCCAGATCGGCACCAGCGGCGGGTTCTTCAGCCCGTCGGCCGCGCAGTGCACGACCACCGCGTCGTCCGCGACCTTCACCGACGAGCCGTCGGCGAAGGACAGCAGACCGCGCGAGACCGACCGCAGGTGCCCGTGGCGTACGACGTCCTCGATCGATCGCAGCAGCTCGAGCTCCCACTCGCCGAGGGTCGGCGACTTGGCCATCGTCGGAGTGATGGACCGGTCGATCCGCATCATCACGCCGGCCTCCTCGAGCCGGAGGAAGACCTCGTCGAGCGACGACGACGCGATGGCCGCCTCGTACATCGTCGCCGGGACGCCGAGGTACACCGACGGGTCCGGCTGGATCAGCGCCCGGTTGAGCATCCACGGCTCACGCGGCCGCACCCAGCAGATCGCGCCCGGGTCGACGCCCTGGCCCAGCAGCCACACGCAGGCGTCGGTGGCGGTCTTCCCCGAGCCGACGACGACGTACTGGCTCGGCGCCTCTTCCAGCCGGACGACGTCGTTGACCGTGACCACGCGCGCGTCGTCGGCAACGGCGAAGGGCGGGGACGACTCGGCCGGGATGCTCGGCGCGAGGTAGTGCGCGTTCACGATCCGGCACGAGTCGGGAACCCGCCACGTCTGCCCGGAGATCCGCGACACGACGGTCCGGTCGGAGTACGAGGTGCCGGTGAGCACCTCGACCCGGCCGGTCTGGCGGAGCCGCTCGACCTGCTCCGCGTAGTAGGCGACGATCTCCGGCTGCGACGCCCGCACCTGGAGGCCCGCCTCGGGTCCGCGCTCCTGCACTCGACCTCCGGAGAGCACCGACGACGCGACGCCGTAGAACGTCGACGACTGGTGGAGCCGGACGAAGGGATAGTCCTCCAGCCAGTGGCCGCCGGCCGCGTGCCGCCGGTCCACCACCGCCACGTGCGCGGACGGGGAGTGGTCGACGAGCGTGTCGACGAACCCCATCCCCATCGCGCCGGCACCCACCACGAGGTAGTCAACGTCGAGCCGGCGAGTCATGGACCCACCGTGGCACCTGCCCGGGTGCGCGTCCATGCAGGACGCGGCACAGGATCAGGACAGGACGGCGTCGACCGTCTTCTTGAGGGCGCTCGGCTGCGAGGGCTTCTTCGGCGCCTTCTTCTTCGCGGCCACCATCTCCTCGCCGATCTCCTGCAGCTGCTTGCGCCCCAGCCCCGCACGGACCTTGGGGAACCAGTCCTGCTCCTCCTCGTCCATGTGGTGCTCGACGTTCTCGATGAGCACAGTCGTCTTCGCGTCGAAGCGCTCGTCGGTGGCCTTCATCGCCGAGAGCTCCATGACGAGGACGTCCGCGACGTGGTGCTCTTCATAGGACTCGAGAACGTCGTCCTCGAGGTCAGGCAGCAGGGCGCGAACCCGGGGATACATCACTTCGTTCTCGATGTAGGTGTGCTGAGTGAGCAGCTGGATCATCGTGTCGACCAGCTTGCCCTTGCGGACCGCGGCCCCGTCGCCCGCTGCCTGGAAGTCGCGGAAGACCTTGCGGATCTGCTTGTGGTCGTCCTTGAGCATGACGATGGCGTCAGTGGAAATGGGGTGCCTCCTGGTCGAGTGGACGTGTGCACGTCCCGTACCCCAACCCTGCGACGGCAACGCGGGGTCGGACAGAATCGGACCCGTGCAGATCACCCGCGCCGACTTCGCCGACCCGGCGCTGGCAGCGTTCCTCCAGGCGCACCTCGACGACATGGAGCCGACGGCCCCGCCCGAGAGCCGGCACGCGCTCGACCTCGGCGCGCTGCAGGGAGAGCAGGTACGCCTCTGGGTGGCGACGGCGGACGACACGATCGTCGGCACCGCGGCCCTCGCGGCGATCGACGACCGGCACGAGGAGCTCAAGAGCATGCGCACCGATCCGGCGCGCCGCGGCACCGGCGTCGCAGGCCGCATGCTCACCCACGTCCTGGCCGATGCGCGCGAGCGGGGTGTCGAGCGGGTGTCGCTGGAGACCGGCAGCATGGACTTCTTCGTGCCGGCGCGCAGGTTCTACGCCGCGGCCGGCTTCGTGGCTTGCGAGCCGTTCGGGTCCTACGTCGTCGACCCGAACAGCACCTTCATGACGATGGTCCTCCGCTGAGGGCGGCGTCGAAGGCGGGCAGGGTCACCGACACCGTGGTCCCCTGACCGAGCTGCGACGCCACGTCGATCTGCCCGGAGTGGCGTCGCACGATGCGATCCACGATCGCGAGCCCCATGCCGGTCCCGGGCCGGGCGAGGGCGTGGGGGTTGGTGGAGCGGAAGAACTCGCGGAACAGGTCCCGCTGGTCGCGCTCGGAGATCCCGATGCCCGAGTCGGCGAAGGCGACCCGGACGACGTCGTCGGTCGCCGTGAGGCGTACGTCGATCGCCGCGCCCTCGGGCGAGTACTTGATCGCGTTGCTCGCGAGGTTGGCGAGCATGCGGTGCAGCTCGTCGGACCTGCCGGCGACCAGGATGGGCTCCTCAGGGGCCTCCACGCGGCAGTCCTGCGACTTCGCGGCCGCGGCGTGGTGGCACTCCTCGGCGACGTCGAGGAGGACCTGGCGCAGGTCGACCATCTCGGGAACGAACTCGCGCTGCGGGTCGGCGACCTGCGCCATCGTCAGCAGGTCCTCGATCACGGCCCGCATCCGCTCGGCGCCGCGGCTCGCCGCAGCGACGGAGCGCTGGTCCTCGGGACCGAGGTTGTCCACGTCGAGCAGCTCGAGGTTCGCCGTCATCGAGAAGAGCGGGGTGCGCAGCTCGTGGCCGAGGGTGTTGACCATCTCCATGCGATAGCCGTCGATGCGTCGCAGGTGGTCGGCGACCGCCCGTTCCTGTGCGAGCTGCCGGGCGTTGGCGACCGCGCGGCCCAGGTCGCGGCCGATGTCGAGCGCGGCCTCGCGCTCGACGGTCGTCCACTCGGGGGTGTCCCTGATCCGGGTCAGCACGAGGAAGCCGAGGCACTCCGGCCCGGCGCCGAGCGGCACGAACAGCACCGACCCGATCCCGATCCGGTCGAGGAAGACGAGGAGCCGCTCCGCGTCCGCCGCGGGCAGTCCGGGCTGGTCGGCGTGCGAGTGCGAGAAGTGCGCGACGTACTGGTCCGTCCAGTAGCGGTGGGCCAGCCGGATCACGACGTCGTCGATCTCGGAGAAGGGTGGCGTCTCGTCGCTGCCCACGGCGTACGACGTCATGGCGTGCTCGCCGTCCTCGACGAACGCCGTCAGCCACATGCCGATCGCGCCGAAGCACTCCGTGACCGCTGCCCGGCATGCCTCCAGCACCAGCTCGAGCGAGGGCTCGCCGAGCGCGCGGCGCACGATCTGGCGCGCCTCGCCGGTGATCCGAACCTGCTCGGCCAGGCTCTCGCGCTCCAGCGCGAGCAGCACCAGGGTGCGCGCCACACCGGCGTACTGGGTGAGCACGGCAAGCTGCTCGGGGCCGGGCTTGCGACCGTTGCGGGGGCTGTCGACCGACAGCAGCCCGCGCAGCACACCGTCGTCGTCGTGGAGCGGCGCGAACAACATGTCGAGCGGGTGCCAGGCGTCCTCGACGTCGAGCGGGACCGTGTCGGGGATGTGGCTGTAGGCCAGCACCTCCGCGCTCGCGCGCTCGTGCGGGACGTAGCGCCACGCGCCCCAGTCGTCGGCGCGCGACATCTCCTCCTCCATGGCCTCCAGCGGCACGCGGGTGCCGACGAAGCCCTCCTCGACGCCGGCGGCAACGAGGATCAGGTAGTCGCGGCACCGCCGCAGGGTGATGGCGGACTGCTCGAAGCCGGCCAGGGTCGCGACGCTCTCGACGAGCACCTGGAGATGCTGTCGTGTCTGCTCGTCCATCCACGGAGCGACGTCCTGCTGCTCCGTACCTGCTGCTTCTGCCACTGAACCCCCTGCCGTCCGTCGCGGCGTCTGCCCCACCCAAACAGATGAGCGGGCGCAGGGGAACGAATCGCGCGAACTCGCAGGCCTCGAGTCGCAGTCGTCAGCCGTCCACCCGCGTGATGAGCTCCCCCCGCTGGAGGAAGGCATCGACGTTGTCGAGCACGACCCGGCCCATTCCTTCTCGCGTCTGCCTGGTCGCGCTCCCCACGTGCGGCAGCAGCACCACGTCGTCCCGGGCCAGCAGCGCGTCGGGCACGTGCGGCTCGTCGGCGAAGACGTCCAGCCCGGCGCCGGCGAGGCGCCCCTCCTCCAGCGCGGCGACCAGCGCGTCCTCGTCCACGACCGAGCCGCGGGCGACGTTGACCAGGTAGCCGTCCGGCCCGAGCGCATCGAGGACGGCGGCGTCGACGAGGCCCTCGGTGCCGGCGCCACCCGGTGTGAGCACCACGAGCACGTCGCTCGCAGCCGCGAGCTCGACCGCGCTCGCGTGGTAGGTCCAGGCCACGTCCTTGAGGTTGCGCGAGTGGTAGTGCACCTCGGCCCCGAAGGACTCCAGCCGCTCCGCCGCTGCGGTGCCGATGCGGCCGAGCCCCAGGATCCCAACCACCGCCCCGCGCACGTCGCGGGTCAGCGGGAACCTCTCGCCGCGACCCCACGCACCGCTCCGGACGAAGCGGTCCGCGGCCGTGAGCCCGCGCAGCACGTCGACGACCAGGAAGACGGCGAGGTCGGCGACCGCGTCGGTCAGCACGTCGGGGGTGTTCGACACGACGATCCCGCGACGCGAGGCCTCGGCCACGTCGACGTTGTCGTAGCCGACGCCGAAGTTCACGATCGCCCGCAGGTCGGGCAGCGCGTCCATCTCGGCCACGCCTGCCGGGGCGCCGCCACCGACGACCGCAACCTCGATCCCGGACGGATCCGCGAGCTCGTCGAGCACCGGGGCGGCGTACCGCTCCACGAGCCACTCGCGCACGAAGGGCATCAGCCCGCCGAGCTGGACGACACGGACCGGGTGCGGGGCGTCGGAGGTCACCGGGCCATCATGGCCTCGACGAAGGAGAACCCGTGACCGACCTGCTCGACCACCTGCGCACGGCCGTCGGCGCCGACCAGGTCCTGACCGACGACGCCGACACCGGCGCGTACGTCGTCGACTGGACGGGCGTCCACGCCGGCCGGGCCCTGGCCGTGGTGCGGCCCGGCTCGACGGACGAGGTGGCCGCCGTGGTGACCGCGTGCCACGAGGCCGGGGTCGCGATCGTGCCGCAGGGCGGCAACACCGGCCTCGTCGGCGGTGGCGTCCCGGACGGATCCGGCGACCAGGTCGTGGTGTCGCTGGGCCGGATGCGCAGGGTGCGAGACGTGGACCCGGTCGCCGGCACCATCACCGTCGACGCGGGCGTCGTGCTCGCCGACGTGCAGGCCGCGGCCTCGGACGCAGGGCGGCTCTTCCCGATGTCGCTAGGGTCGGAGGGCAGCTGCACGATCGGCGGCAACCTCGCCACCAACGCCGGCGGCACGGCGGTCCTGCGCTACGGGATGACCCGCGAGCTGGTGCTCGGCCTGGAGGTCGTCCTGCCCGACGGCCGGGTCTGGGACGGCCTGCGTGCGCTGCGCAAGGACAACACCGGCTACGACCTCACCCAGCTCTTCGTCGGCTCGGAGGGCACGCTCGGCGTGATCACCGGCGCTGTCCTGCGGCTCTTCCCCGCCACCCCTCGCCACGCCACGGCCTGGGTCGCCGTCCCGTCGGTCGACGCCGCGGTGTCGCTGCTCGGGACCGCCCAGCAGCACGCGGGGGCCCACCTCGCCACCTTCGAGATCGCCAACCGCCAGGCCCTCGACCTCGTCCTCGCCCACCTGCCCGGTGCGAGCGATCCGCTGGCCGAGCCGAGCGAGTGGTACGTCCTCGTCGAGCTCGCCGGAGCCTCGTCCGACGGTGGTCTCGACGACGCCCTCGAGGCGATCCTCGGCTCCGCCGTGGACGAGGGCCTCGCCACCGACGCGGCGATCGCCGGCAGCCCCGCCCAGCGGTCCGCGCTGTGGGCGCTGCGCGAGGGGATCTCGGAGGCGCAGAAGGTCGAGGGCGCGACCCTCAAGCACGACGTCACCCTGCCGATCGCCGACCTCGCGGCCTGGGCGACCTCGATCGGGGCGACGCTCGACAGGATCCTCCCGGGCGTCCGTCCGGTGACCTACGGCCACGTCGGCGACGGCAACCTGCACTACAACCTGAGCGCCCCCGTCGGCCTTGACGACGACCTCCGCGCGGCGGCCGCCGACCTCACGACGGCGATCTACGACTCGGTCGCCGCCGGCCACGGCTCCATCAGCGCCGAGCACGGCCTCGGTCGGACGAAGGCCGTCGCGGGGGCGTCGTACAAGTCCGGGGTGGAGGTCGACCTGATGCGGGCCCTCAAGGCCGCGCTCGACCCCGCGGGCCTGATGAACCCGGGCGTTCTCCTACCCTGACCCTCCGGAACCCGGCAGCGGCGGGGCGAAGGACAGCGGCGCGATGCCATCGCCGTTCCACCTGCCGGTCCCGACGTACGTCGTGCCGCGCAGGTCGAAGGCGACCCGCACGTCGACCGGGGTGCTGCTGAGGACCAGCCGCTGCTGGCCGGACCCGAGCGGCTCGTCCAGCAGCTGGTAGTAGAAGGACCCGCGGTAGCCGCGCTGCCCACAGGCGAGCGACTCCGTGACCAGCGGCACGCTGACCCGGTGCTCGCGCCGCGCAGGAGGTGTGAGCCCCACCTCCGCGACAGGCGAGAGGTCACCCGCCGTCGGCTGGAAGGGGAGGTCGGCCAGCATCAGCTCGAGGGAGTAGCTGCCCTGCCCGAGGGATGTCGGGGAGACGCCGAGATTGCCCGTCGGAGGATCCACCGGACCGTCCGCGGTGGTGGTCCAGGTGAAGCGGGTCGAGGTCGAGCCCTCAGGCCCGGAGCCGACGAGGTCCACCTCGTAGGTTCCGGCCTGGTCGGCAGGTGACAGCCGGAACCACTGCGGCCCGGTGCGCACCGCCTCCACCGTCGTGGCCCGCGGACACGTCTGACCCGCCGCGTAGAAGGTCGCGGCGAAGGTCCACCCGGGACGCGCGAACCAGAAGATGAGCCCGTCCTGCTCACCGAGGTCGGGACCGCCGCTGGAGTAGAGCAGCAGCCCTCTGCGGCAGTCCTCCTGCGCGCGCCAGCAGCTCGTGTCCGCAGGCAGCGCGATGTCGCGATCGGGCAGCCGGGCGACCAGGCCCGAGGGGAAGGGTTCGGTGGGGTCGAAGCTGGGATCCGGGCGCGCCGTCGTGGGCGAGGTCGTCACTGAGATGGTCGGCGCGGACGGCCCGGGCGCGTGACTCGCGGGTACCAGCACCCAGGCGCCGACTGCGACACCCGCGGCGGCGACGATGCTCGCCGCCACGGTCAGGACGGCGCGGCGGCGGGTGCGAGCAGTGCGGCGTATGCCCTCGAACGACGGGATGCTGGGCGGTGTGGCGGCGGTGACGCGGTCATCGAGCCACTGCTTGATGGGATCGGTCACGAGATCCTCCGGGGGTCGTCGAGGAGCGGCATCAGGGCCGCCCGGGCGCGGGCCAAGCGGGACTTCACGGTGCCCTCGGCGAGGTCGAGGACGCGGGCAACGTCGGCGACGGAAAGGTCGTGGAGGTGGTGGAGGAGCAGGACGGCGCGGTGCTCGGGAGTCAGGCTCGCCATCGCTTGGTCAAGGTCGAGGTCGAGGTTGTCATCCCCGCCACCAGACGTGTCGTGCTCGCGCACGCCTGCCTGCAGCCGCACCAGTCCGCGCCGGGCTACCTGGCTACGACGGCCGCGGCTGATCGCCAGCCGGGTCGCCACGCGGTAGAGCCACGCGGTGGGGTCGTCGTACGCACGAATGCGCCGCCAGTGGCGCAGCGCCTGGACGAACGTCTCCTGGGCGACCTCCTCCGCGTCGGCCGGGTTGCCGATCAGGACGGTCAGGTAGCCGACGAGGCGCGGACAGGCGGTGGCGTACAGCTCTGCCAGCTGGTCCTCCGGTCCCTGACCCATGCCACTCACACGCAGCAGCCCCCTACCCGGTTCCGTCCGATCTCCCCCGCCTAGTCTGGTGGTGTGAAGGCGCAGACGCTCGGACGTGTCCTGCTCGGCTCGGCGATGGTCGGCGCTGGCGTGCTCCACCTGACCACGCAGCGCGCGGAGTTCCAGGCGCAGGTGCCCGACTGGTTCCCCCTCGACGAGGACCTCACCGTCGTCGGCTCTGGCGTGGTCGAGATCGCCCTCGGCGGTGCGTTCGTCGCGCTGCCGAAGCACCGGCGCATGATCGGAGCGCTGCTCGCGGCGTTCTTCGTCGCGATCTTCCCGGGCAACATCGCGCAGTACGTCGAGGGCACCGACGCGTTCGGCCTCGACACCGACCGCGCCCGATTCGTCCGGCTGTTCTTCCAGCCCGTGCTGGTGCTCTGGGCGCTGTGGGCCGGAGGGCTGCTCGGTCGTCGGGCTGAGAAGAAGCGCGCGGAGGAGCTCGCGACCGAGGAGGTCGACGTCCACGAATAGGGCTCAGAGGGTCGGCAGCCAGTCGACCCGGCCCGCGAGGGCGGCGTACCCGACGAAGGCGCCGATGTCGAGCAGCGTGTGCGCGACGACGAACGGCATCACGCGACCCCAGCGGCGGAACAGGTAGCCGAAGAGCAGCCCCATCGCGAAGTTTCCGACGAAGCCACCCAGCCCCTGGTAGAGGTGGTACGACCCGCGCAGCAGCGCCGCCAGGCCGATCGCCGCCGTGTCGCCGAAGCCGATCTGGCGCAGCCGCACGATCACGAATCCGAGGACGATGTACTCCTCGACCACGGCAGCCTCGACCGCTGCCAGCACGAGCACCGGCACCTGCCACCACTCGCCCGGCAGCGACTGCGCGACGACCGTGAGGTTGGTGCCGAGCGCGTAGGTCGCGAGGTAGAACACCACCCCCACCGATCCGACGGCGAGGGCGAGCAGTGCCCCGCGGCCGAGGTCGCCGAAGGATGCCCAGCCACCCTCGCGCGCCCACACCTCGCGCACCCGGGTGCCCGAGCGCACCAGGAGGTACGCCGCCAGCGCCGCGGGCACCAGCCCGAATGCGATCCGCAGCAGCTGGTAGGTGAGGTCGAGCCAGGGCCGGTCGGGGGCGAGCGAGTTGTTGAGGTTCGCCCCCTGCGCCGACAACGGCCCCGGTGCGGTGAGGGCCGCGATGAGGTTGACGACGGAGTAGACCGCCGAGCGCCCGAGCGAGATCAGCAGGACCAACGCCAGCTCGGCCCAGAGCAGGGCCTTCGCGAGCTCCGGCACACCGCCGGGCACGGGCGTGTCGGGAAGTCGCCACCAGGGACGGGCGGGCGCGGTCGGCGTACTCACACGGGACAGCATCCCCCAGCCGGCTGAGGGCCGGCTGAGGAGGCCGACGTGTCGAGTGCGCTCGCGGTAGCAGTCCCTGCGGCAGTGCGCACTCGACTCAGCACGGCAGACGTACGACGATCGAGCGGTGACCACCATCTACGAAGCCGCCGGCGGGATGGAGGTCCTCGTGCGCCTGGCGGAGGCGACCCACGAGCGCTGCCTGGCCGACGACCTGCTCAACCACCCCTTCTCCCACGCGGACAACCACCCCGAGCACACGACGCGGCTGGCGGCCTACTGGGCCGAGGCGCTGGGTGGGCCGGCGACGTACACCGAGGCCATGGACGGCAGCGAGACCCACGTGCAGCGGCTCCACGCCGCCGAGGGCAGCTACATGGAGGAGGCCAGCCCGCGCTTCGTCGCCTGCGTCGTGGACTCGTACGACGACGCGGGCGTGCCCGACGACCCGCGGGTCCGGCAGGCGATCACCGACTACGTCAGGTGGGCCGCGCTGGGGCCGTTCCGGGCGTGGCCGAGCTCGGCCGACGACGTGCCCGCCGACCTCCCGATGCCCCGCTGGGGCTGGGACGGCCCGACATAACCGCCAACTGAGTGGGCGAGTCCGACACTTGGAGGCCGTTACAACCCCCCTCCAACAGTCGGAGTCCCCGCACGTGCGGGGACTCCGACGAGCCCCGCGACTAGCGGAGCACCAGCCCGTCCTCACCCACGTCGACCGTCACCGAGCCACCGTCGGTCACCTCGCCCGCGATGAGCTTGCGCGCGAGCGGGTCGCCGATCGCGGACTGGATCAGCCGCCGGAGCGGCCGTGCGCCGTACGCCGGGTCGTAGCCGGTCTCGGCGAGCCAGGCCCGTGCCGCGTCGGTCACCGAGATGGTGATCCGCCGGACGGCGAGCCGCTTCTCGAGCAGGGCGAGCTGGAGGTCGACGATGTGGGCCAGGTCGTCCTTCGACAGGGCCTCGAACATCACGACCTCGTCGAGCCGGTTGAGGAACTCGGGCTTGAAGTGCGAGCGCACGACGCCCATCACCGACTCGTGCTTCACCTCCGGGCTCAGCGACGGGTCGACCAGGAAGTTCGAGCCGAGGTTGGACGTGAGGATCAGCAGCGTGTTGCGGAAGTCGACCGTGCGGCCCTGCCCGTCGGTGAGCCGGCCGTCGTCGAGCACCTGAAGCAGGATGTCGAACACCTCGGGGTGCGCCTTCTCGACCTCGTCCAGCAGGACGACGCTGTAGGGCCGGCGGCGCACCGCCTCGGTGAGCTGACCGCCCTCGTCGTAGCCGACGTAGCCGGGAGGCGCGCCGACGAGCCGTGACACCGAGTGCTTCTCGCTGTACTCGCTCATGTCGATGCGCACGATCGCGCGCTCGTCGTCGAAGAGGAAGTCGGCGAGCGACTTGGCCAGCTCGGTCTTGCCGGTGCCGGTGGGCCCGAGGAAGAGGAACGACCCGGTCGGCCGGTTGGGGTCGGCGATGCCGGCACGCGAACGGCGTACGGCATCGCTGACCGCGGTGACGGCGGCGCGCTGCCCGATGAGCCGCTCGCCGATCACCGACTCCATCTCGAGGAGCTTCGCGGTCTCGCCCTGGAGCATCTTGCCGGTGGGGATGCCGGTCCACGCCTCGACGACGTCGGCGATCTGCTCGGCGCCGACCTCCTCGCCGACGAGGGGCTCGAGGTCCACGGCCTCGGCCTTCTCGACCTCGGCGATCTGCTTCTCGAGCTCGGGGATCTTGCCGTACTGGATCTCCGAGGCACCCGCGAGGTCGCCCTCGCGCAGCTTCTTCTCGGCCTCGATCTTGAGCTGGTCGAGCTGACGGCGCAGCTCGCCCTCGCCCTGGAGCTGGTCCTTCTCGCGCTCCCACCGCACCTCGAGCCCGCGCAGCTCCTCCTCGCGGTCGGCGAGGTCGCGGCGCAGCACGTCGAGCCGCTCGACCGACGCGTCGTCGGTCTCCTTGGCGAGCGCGAACTCCTCCATCTTGAGCCGCTCGACCTGCCGGCGGAGCTGGTCGATCTCCTCCGGCGAGGACTCGTGCTCCATCCGCAGCCGCGAGGACGCCTCGTCGATGAGGTCGATCGCCTTGTCGGGCAGCTGGCGGCCGGTGATGTAACGGTCGGACAGGGTCGCGGCGGCGACGAGCGCGGCGTCGGTGATCCGGACGCCGTGGTGCGCCTCGTACTTCTCCTGGATGCCGCGCAGGATCTGGATGGTGTCCTCGACCGTGGGCTCACCGACGAAGACCTGCTGGAAGCGTCGCTCCAGCGCGGGGTCCTTCTCGATGCGCTCGCGGTACTCGTCGAGCGTCGTCGCTCCGATCATGTGCAGCTCGCCGCGGGCGAGCATCGGCTTGAGCATGTTGCCGGCGTCCATCGCGGAGTCGCCTCCGGCACCCGCGCCGACGACCGTGTGCAGCTCGTCGATGAACGTGATGACCTGCCCGCCGGCGTCCTTGATCTCCTCGAGCACGGCCTTGAGCCGCTCCTCGAACTCACCGCGATACTTCGCGCCGGCCACCATCGCGGCCAGGTCGAGGCTGAGCACACGCCGGCCCTTGAGCGAGTCGGGCACGTCGCCGGCGACCACGCGCTGGGCGAGTCCCTCGACGACGGCGGTCTTGCCGACGCCGGGCTCGCCGATCAGGACGGGGTTGTTCTTCGTGCGGCGCGACAGCACCTGCACCACGCGACGGATCTCGGCGTCGCGGCCGATCACGGGGTCGAGCCTGCCGTCCTCGGCCTGCCGGGTGAGGTCGACGGAGTACTTCTCCAGGGACTCGTACGACGCCTCGGCGGCCTCGCTCGTCACCCGGCGGTTGCCGCGGACGGCCGTGATCGCCTCCCGCAGCCCGGCCGCCGTGAGGCCGGCGTCGGTGAGCACCTTCTGCGCCGACGACTCGACGGTCGCGAGCGCGACGAGCAGGTGGTCGGTGGCGACGTAGTCGTCCTTCATCGAGCCGGCGAGGTCGAGCGCGGAGGCCAGCACGCGCGTGAGCGCGGGCGACGCACTCGGCTGCTGGACGGTCGAGCCGGTGGCGCTCGGCAGGGCGCGCTGGGCGGCCACCGCCTTGGCCTGCAGGTCACCCGGGTCGACGCCGGCCTTCATCACCATGCTGCGGGTGGCCCCCTCCTCCTGCTGGAGGAGGGCGACGAGCAGGTGGATCGCGTCGGTGTGGGTGTTGCCGCCGGTGGTGGCAGCGAGCTGGGCTGCCTCGATCACCTCGCGGCTGCGCGTGGTGAACTTCTCGGCACCGAACTGACTCAACTCTGGCTCCTTCGGGATCTCCGCTGGTCGAGGTCGCGCTTGCGACCGTCACGAGGCCACTCTGGTCTCGCTGGGTTCAACGCGCCACAAGTTGAGTCGATTCCCCTCAACTCTGGAAACCTTTGCTCAGGGCCGGAAGACTTTACTTTTCAATTGTTTGATTCTTGGGACAGCGGGGCACTCTTGATCTATGGACCAGTTCCCGATGCCGAAGTATCTCGCCGACAACCGCATCATCGTCGCGATCTTCATGCTCCTGACGCTGGTCAACGCCTTCGCCATCCAGAACCAGTGGTACGCCTGAGCCCAGCCTGACGGCTGCGTGACACGATCCCCCGGTGGCACCACCGCCGGCCCTGAGATCTGACTGCTCGAGCTGCTTCGCCCTGTGCTGCGTGGTGCTCCCCTTCTCCGCCGACTCGGGTTTCGGCGTCGACAAGCCCGGTGGCCGACCGTGCCTCAACCTCCTCGAGGACGACCGCTGCGGCATCCACGCCACCCTGCGTGAGGACGGCTGGCCGGGGTGCACCGTCTTCGAGTGCTTCGGCGCCGGCCAGCAGGTCTCGCAGGTGACGTACGCCGGTCTGTCCTGGCGCGACGGGGGCAACCTCGGCGAGATGGGTGCCGTGCTCACCGTGATGCGCCAGCTCCACGAGATGCTCGTGCACCTCGACGAGGTCGCGCGCCGCTCCCCCGATGACGGCGCCGCTGCCGCACGCGGTCGGATCGAGGACCTCACCGCCGCCGATCCCGAGACCCTGCTCACGAGCGACGTCGACGAGCTCCACGCGCACGTCGGCAGGCTGCTCGCCGAGGCCAGTGCGCGCGTACGACGTGGCTGGCCCGACGCGGCCGACCACTCCCGTCGCGACCTGGCCGGGCAGCGCATGACGGGAGACCTCCGCGGCTGCTCGCTGCGCGGCGCACTCCTGATCGGGGCGGACCTCAGCGGCGCCGACCTCACCGACGCGGACCTGCTCGGCGCCGACCTCCGGGGCACCGACGTCCGCGGGGCCGACCTCTCGACGGCCCTCTTCCTCACCCAGCCGCAGGCCAACGCGGCCGTCGGCGACACCGCAACGCTGCTCCCCGACGGTCTGGCCCACCCGGGCCACTGGACCTGAACCCGGATACTCACGCGCGCCGCACGGTCGGTGACCCACACTCGGCCCATGCCTTCTCGTCCGGAACCCAGCACGTGGCAGCGTCCCGGCCTCCGCGCGGCCCTCCTCTACGCCGTCGCCGCCAGCCTCCTCGGCACCGTCGTCTCCGCGGTCAGCCGCCTCGAGCTCACCCGCCGCGCGGTCCCCGACGCCGCGCTCCCCGAAGGCCCGGTCATCGTGGTCGCCAACCACACCAGCTTCGCCGACGGCATCCTGCTCGCCCTCGTCGGCCGGCGGCTGGGTCGCTCGCTGCGGCTGATGGCGACCGGCGGCGTCTTCCGCTCCGGCCTGGTCGGCCCGCTCGCCCGCCGGCTCGGCTTCATCCCGGTGCTGCGCGGCACCGGCTCGGCGGCCGGCTCCCTCGACGCGGCCGCGACCGCGCTCGCCGCCGGCGAGGCGGTCGGCCTCTTCCCCGAGGGTCGCATCACCCGAGACCCGCAGCACTGGCCCGAGCGCGCGAAGACCGGTGCCGTCCGGCTCGCGCTCCGCACCGGTGCTCCCGTCGTCCCCGTCGCCCTCGTCGGCGCCCAGCAGGTCGTCGGCAGGACCGGCATCGTGAGCCGCCTGCTCCGCAACACGGTCCTGCGACCGCGCGTGACGGTCGCGGTCGGCGAGCCCATCGACGTACGACGTCTCGCCGGCGTCCGCGGCGACCAGCCCGTCGACGACGCGACCGTGCGCCGGGTGGCGGACGAGGTGATGGCGGTGCTGGTCGCCCAGGTCGCCGAGCTCCGCCAGGAGCCCGCGCCCCACCCGACCGGTGTGCCGGAGGAGGCGCTCAGCGCCTGAGCATCACGAGTAGCGGTGGCTCTTGGCCGAGTGGCCCTTCTCGCGCGTGCAGGTGCGGCCGCTCATGTTGCGGTGCCCGCAGAGCTCCTCGTCGGTCGAGGCTGCGGCCTCGGCCAGCGGGTCCCCTGCCGTCTTCGCCGGAGCCGGCGGCGCCACAGGCGCCTTCGGACGTGCCGGGGCTGAGCCCGCACGCTTCTGCGACTCGGCGTACTTCGCCTCGCGCATCGCGCGGAGGTTGTCCATCTTGCTCATCGACCCATCACACCCACGAACCTACGCGGTCGCACCGACAGCACCGCTCGCGGCACGCGCGTCAGGTGCCCCGGCGCCAGACCACGACGGACTGGCCGACGGACTGGTGCAGCACCGGCAGCTTGTTGGCCGGGGCGGCCGACTGCGCCGCGGCGCGGGCGGCGAGCCCGTGGCGTACGGCCTCCAGCTCGGCGAGCAGCTCCTCGTTGCGGGCGCGCAGCGCGTCGACCTGGAGCTCGAGGGCCATGATCCGGCGGACGCCCTCGATCCCGATCCCGGCACTCGTGAGGTCGGCGATCTGGCGCAGCCGCTCGAGGTCGCGGTGGGAGTAGCGCCGGCCACCACCGCCGGTGCGGCCGGGCGCGATGAGGCCCATCCGCTCGTAGGCCCGCAGGGTCTGCGGGTGCAGCCCGGTCAGCTCGGCGGCGACGCTGATGACGTAGACCGCTGCGTCGGGAGACGGAGGGCCGAAGGGGCCGAGCGGACTGCTCATGACTCGAAGAGTCCTGCGCGCAGCGGCGTGCCGGCCATGGCCGCGCGATAGGCCTCGAGGGCCTCGCGAGCGGTCTGGTCGAGGGTCGCCGGCACCTGCACCTGGACGGTCGCGAGCAGGTCGCCCTTCGAGCCGTCCTTCTTGGTCGCGCCCTTGCCGCGCACCCGGAAGGTGCGGCCGTTGGGCGTGCCCGGCGGCAGCTTGAGCGTGACCGGCGGACCACCGAGGGTCGGGATCTTCACCTCGGCGCCGAGCGCGGCCTCGTCGAAGGCGACGGGCACGTCGAGGGTCAGGTTGTCGCCGGAGCGCCCGAAGACGCGGTGCGGCGAGACCTTCACCGTCACGAAGAGGTCGCCCGCTGGGCCGCCCTGCTCGCCCGGTGCACCCTTGCCCTTGAGCCGGATCTTCGCGCCGTCCTTCACCCCGGCCGGGACCCGCGCCTGGATGGTCCGGGCGGACGTGCCGCGGCCGCTGCCGTGGCAGGTGGGGCACGCCTCGTCGTACACGAGCTGCCGTCCGCCACACGCTGGGCAGGTCTCGTTGATCGAGAACGCGCCACCGGTGCCGGACACGACGAATCCCGCACCCTCGCACTGCGGGCAGATGTGCGGGCGGGTGCCGGGCTTGCCGCCGGTGCCCTGGCAGGTGGGGCACGCGGTGTCGGACGTCAGCCGCAGCGAGACCGTGACGCCGTCGAGCGCCTCGGTGAACCCGATGGTCGCCGTGCTCTCGACGTCGGCGCCGCGACGCGGTCGTGGCTGCGAGGACGTACGCGTGCGCTGCCCGCCGCCGAAGAGGTCGCCGAACATGTCGCCGAGGCCCCCGCCGCCACCCCGCTCGCGGAGGAGGTCGTCGATGTTGAAGCCACCGCCGGGGCCACCGCCGCCGAAGCCACCGCCACCGCCACCCATGCCCGGGCCGAAGCCGCCGCGGGACTGCAGCGAGCGGAACTCGTCGTACTTCTTGCGCTTGGCCTCGTCGCCGACGACGTCGTAGGCCTCGGCGATCGCCTTGAACTTCTCGTGCTTGGCGTCGTTGCCGGGGTTGGAGTCGGGGTGGTTCTCCCGGGCGAGCTTGCGGTAGGCCTTCTTGACGTCGGCCGCGCTGGCGTCCTGGGCGATGCCGAGGACCTGGTAGAAGTCCTTGGTCGCCCAGTCGTTGCGGAAGCCTTCGGTGTCAGCCATGGGTGAACCCCCTCTCTGTCGGCTGCGGGTCGGTGGTCACCCCTCGACGGGGTCGACCACGAGCACCTGGGCGGCGCGCACGACGCGGTCGCCCATCGTGTAGCCGCTCTTGGCGACGTGCTTGATGGTCGTCACCTCGACCTCGTCGTCGGTGCCGAGGTGGCTCAGCGCCTCGTGGAGCGTCGGGTCGAACGCATCTCCGGGAGCGCCGAAACGCACCAGGCCGGAGGCGGCGACGACCCGCTCGAGCTGGTCGGCGACGGCCTTGAAGCCGCCGTCGAGCTCGTCGTGCTCCTTGGCGCGGTCGATCGTGTCGAGCACCTCGATCACCGGGACCAGCGCCTTGTAGGACGCCGAGTCCGCGATCAGCTGGCGGTCACGGTCGACACGCTTGCGGTAGTTGGCGTACTCCGCCTGCAACCGCTGGAGGTCGTTGGTCAGGCTGGCGACGTTGCCGCGCAGGGCGAACACCTCGTCCTGCTCCTGACCCGGCTCCACCCCGGGATCGTCGGCCGTCCCCGGGTCGCTACCGGCGACGGCGTCACCCTCGACCTGGGCCTCCACCTCGGTGGCATCGGTGATCTCGCCCGCCGCGTCGCCGAAGCCGTCGGGGGCCGCGCCCTCCGGAGAGGGAGCCTCGGTGGGCTCCCCCTCCGGGAGGTCGCTGGGGCGATCGGTCACTTCGCGTCACCCTCAGTGGTGTCGGTGGTGTCGTTGCCTTCGGCGGACTCGCCCTCGGCCGTCTCGTCGACGATCTCGGCGTCGACGACGTCGTCGTCCGACTCGCCCGTGGCGCCGGTGCCACCGCCCGCGGCCGACTGCTCGGCCTCCGCGGCGGCGTACATCGCAGCGCCCATCTTCTGGCTGGACTCACCGAGCTTGGTGACGGCCGCGGTGATCTCCTCCGACGACGCGTCCTCCTTGGCGAGCGTCTCCTTGAGGGCGTCGACGTCGGCGCGGACCTCGGTCTTCACGTCCTCGGGGAGCTTGTCGTCGTTGTCGGTGAGGAACTTCTCGGTCGTGTAGACGAGCTGGTCGCCCTGGTTGCGGGCCTCCACGGCCTCGCGACGCTTGGCGTCCTCCTCGGCGTACTGCTCCGCCTCCTTGACCATCCGGTCGATCTCGTCCTTGCCGAGCGCCGATCCGCCGGAGATCGTCATCGACTGCTCGCGGCCGGACGCCTGGTCCTTCGCCGAGACGTGCACGATGCCGTTGGCGTCGATGTCGAAGGTGACCTCGATCTTCGGTACGCCGCGGGGTGCGGGCGGCAGGCCGGTCAGCTCGAAGTTGCCGAGCGGCTGGTTCTGCGACCACATCTGGCGCTCGCCCTGCGCGACCTTGATCTCGACCGACGGCTGGTTGTCGTCGGCGGTCGTGAAGATCTCCGAGCGCTTGGTCGGGATCGTGGTGTTGCGCTCGATGAGCGTGGTCATCACGCCGCCCTTGGTCTCGATGCCGAGGGACAGCGGGGTGACGTCGAGGAGCAGCACGTCCTTGACCTCGCCCTTGAGGACACCGGCCTGGAGCGCGGCGCCGACGGCGACGACCTCGTCGGGGTTGACGCCCTTGTTGGGCTGCTTGCCGCCGAGGAGCTCGGTGACGACCTCGCTGACGGCGGGCATCCGGGTGGAGCCGCCGACGAGCACGACGTGGTCGATCTTGTCGACCGCGACGCCGCCGTCCTTGAGCACCGACTGGAACGGCGCCTTGGTGCGGTCGAGCAGGTCGGCCGTCAGCTTCTGGAACTCGCTGCGGGTCAGCTTCTCCTCGAAGTGGAGCGGGCCGCCCTCGCTGTGGGTGATGTAGGGCAGGTGGATCGTGGTCTCGGAGCTCGAGGACAGCTCGATCTTCGCCTTCTCGGCGGCCTCCTGGAGGCGCTGCTTGGCGATCTTGTCGGCGCCGAGGTCGACACCGTTGTTGTCCTTGAACTTCTTGATCATCCAGTCGACGACACGGTTGTCCCAGTCGTCGCCACCGAGGTTGTTGTCACCGGAGGTCGCCTTGACCTCGACGACGCCCTCGCCGATCTCGAGCAGGGACACGTCGAACGTGCCGCCACCGAGGTCGAAGACGAGGATGGTCTGGTCCTCGCCCTTGTCGAGGCCGTAGGCCAGGGCCGCGGCGGTGGGCTCGTTGACGATGCGACTCACGTTGAGGCCCGCGATCTCGCCGGCCTCCTTGGTGGCCTGGCGCTGCGCGTCGGAGAAGTACGCCGGGACCGTGATGACCGCGTCGGTCACGGTCTCGCCGAGGTAGGCCTCGGCGTCGCGCTTGAGCTTCTGCAGCACGAACGCGCTGATCTGCTGGGGGGTGAAGGTCTTGTCGTCGATGTCGACCTTCCAGTCCTCGCCCATGTGGCGCTTGACGGACCGGATCGTGCGGTCGACGTTGGTGACCGCCTGTCGCTTGGCGACCTCGCCGACGAGGACCTCGCCGGACTTGGTGAAGGCGACGACGGACGGGGTGGTCCGGGCGCCCTCGGCGTTGGCGATGACGGTGGGTTCGCCACCTTCGAGGACGGCGACGACGGAGTTCGTCGTGCCGAGGTCGATGCCGACCGCTCGAGCCATGGTTGTTACCTCCTGCGTTGGTGCTGCCTTGGTGGTGCCTGGGAATGTGGCCATCCTGCCGCGGTGCGGTCGAGGAGGCAAAACAGTTGAGTCGATCTCACTCAAGTCTGTTCATGTGGTTCAACGCATGGCAGCGCGAGGTGTTCCCGGATCGGCGAACTATTTCGGGGCGGTCAGCGGGACCAGACGTAGGGCGTCGTGCTGGTGACGGCCCGCAGGCCCGAGCGCTCTAGGATCGGGCGCGACATGTCGGTGCAGTCGGAGTGGATGAAGCGGACGCCGCGCTCCATCGCCGATGCCGCGCGGGCGGAGACGAGGGCGCGGTAGATCCCGCGCCCGCGGTGGTCGGGCAGGGTCGAGCCACCCCAGATGCCGGCGAACTCGGTGCCTGCGACCGGAGTCAGGCGCCCGCCCGCGACGACCCGGCCGCCCACCTCCGCGACCCAGAACTCCGAGCCACCCGACGCGAGCTCGGCCATCGACGAGGCCACCGACGGTCCGCGCCCGGTGCCGAAGATCGACTCCTGGGCCTCGAGCATCCGGGTGATGTCGCCCTCGGCGTCGGGTCCGGGCTCGATCCGGCGTACGACGACGGGGCCAGCCGGGGTCTCGTCGAGCGGGACGTCGACCGCCAGCAGCGACGCCTCGCCGATCATCACGGTCTCGACCGGCTCGGCCTCGAAGCCGTGGGCGACCAGCCGGTCGCCGAGGTCGGCAGGCAGGTCGTGGCCGCGCGACTTCCACTCGAAGGACGCGACGTCGGTGTCGTCGCGGTAGTGCGCGACCGCCCGCTCGATGAGGTCGTCGAGCTCGTCGCCCTCGACCCCGCCGAGGTCGTGGTAGCTGACGAAGCCGCCGTGGTCGAAGACCGCGCAGAGCAGCGGTCCGATGCGGGTGACCTCGCGCGCGCGGGCCATCTCGGCGTCGGTGCGGAGCTGGTCGTCGTACGCCGTCAGGAGCTCGTCGGGGGTCACGGCGCACACCCTAGGTCTGACGAACCCTGACATTCCCCCTACTTTCGGCGAATCGACTGCGTGATCCGGCGATGGCACCGCACACTTCTGGCGTGCTCCATCGGGGGAACCTGCGCCGGCTGACCGGCGCCTCAGCCGTCGTGCTGCTGCTGGCTGCCCTGATGGCCTTCTACGCAGCCGACCGCGCAGGCGCCGGCGCGACCCGCTGCCAGCAGCACCGCATCGACTCCCGCGACCGGGCGGCCATCGTCACCGGCGACGGCGAGCGCGTCCTGGTGATCGGCGACTCGTGGTCCGTCGGCCTCGGCCAGGACGGCCTCGACCAGTCCTGGGCCGCGCGGCTTCCCGGCGAGGTGCACGTCGCCGGGTTCTCCGGCTCCGGCTTCAGCGCGCACGCGAGCATGTGCGGCCGCGTCTCCTTCCACGACCGCGCCCCCACCGCCCTGTCGATGCGGCCGTCGCTGGTCGTTGTCGAGGGCGGGCTCAACGACTACGACCAGCCCGCCACCGCGATCGACCGCGGCTTCCGCGACCTGATGGCGGACCTGGCCGGACAACGGGTCGTCATCGTCGGTCCCGCCGACGCCCCCTCGCGCTCGCGGGCGGTGCCACGGGTCGACGCCCTCCTGGCCCGCCTGGCCGCGGAGTACGGCGTCCCCTACGTGCGCACCAGCGACCTCGACCTGACCTACCTGGAGGATCGCCTCCACCCGACCGCCGACGGTCACGACGAATTCGGCGACGCCGTCGCCGACCGCATCGCGGCGCTGACTCCGGCGCGTCCGGCCGTCCTCGGCCGCTGATCCGCTCGTCCATCCGCTGACGGGGGCCGGGAAACCGCCCCGTCCGATGATCGGACAGTTGTGCCGATCATCGACCGAACGATGCAGGTTCTCGCGCTGCACGAACCTGCAGTTCTAGGTCCATTGACGGCGATCCGCCTGATTGCGAACTTGTGCAGTGGTCGCAGCACCCAATCCCTCCTCGCGCCCGCCGGGCTCGAACTCCTGATTGGACAACTCTCACGTGAAGACACCTCGTCTGGCCGCACTGGCCGGTATCGCAGCGACAGCCGTCGCTGCGTCGTTCCTGGCACCGACCGCCACCCCGGCCGATGCCGCACCCTCGACGGGCAACCCCCGCGCAGAGGCCCAGCAGGCAGCCGCTGCCTGGGTGAAGGGTCACGGCAACGCGCTCGAGCGCGCCTCGCAGGACGCCTTCGTCCGCACCGGCACCTTCGAGGGCACCGGCTCGGTCTACTCCGTGGCCTACGAGCGGACCCATGAAGGCCTGCGCGTGGTCGGTGGCGACTTCGTCGTCCTCGCCAACTCCGCAGGCCAGGTCGTCGGCTCGTCGGTCGCCCAGGAGGCGCCCGTCGAGATCGGCAGCACCACGGCGAAGATCGACGCCGCCCGCGCGACGGCCGCCGCGAAGGCGCTGGCCGACCAGGGCGCGGAGGCCACTGCGCCCGAGCTCGTCATCTGGCACCGCGACGCCGGCACCAAGCTGGCCTACGAGGTCGAGGTGCGCGGCACCGACGCCGGCGAGGTCTCCTGGCAGAAGGTCTGGGTCGACGCCACCACCGGCGACGTCCTCGAGTCGCGCGAGCAGATCGCGCACGGCTCCGGCACCGCGGCGTACTCCGGCCCGAACCCGCTCCCGATCGCGACCAGCGGCTCGGGCAGCAGCTACTCGATGACCGACCCGACCGCGACCACGCTGCGCTGCCAGGACTCGGCCACCAACACCACGTTCACCGGCACCGACGACCTGTGGGGCAACGGCAACGGCACCAACAAGGAGACCGGCTGCGTCGACGGCCTCTACGCCGCCCAGCAGATGAAGGCGATGATGTCGTCCTGGCTCGGCCGCAACGGCATGGACGGCAACGGCGGCTGGGTCCCGATGCGGGTCGGCCTCAACGACCAGAACGCCTACTACGACGGCACGCAGACCCAGTTCGGCAAGAACACCGTCGGCCAGTGGATCACCTCGATCGACGTCGTGGCCCACGAGTTCGGCCACGGCGTGGACGACCGCACTCCCGGTGGCATCTCCGGCGGCGGCACCCAGGAGTTCATCGGTGACGCGCTCGCGACGGCCACCGAGTACTACGACAACCAGTCGGCGACCTACGACGGTCCGGACCACACCATCGGCGAGGAGATCAACCTCGTCGGCCAGGGCCCGATCCGTGACGGCTCCAACCCGGCCAACGCCGGCGACCCGTCGTGCTACACCAGCTCGACCGCGACCCTGCCCGTGCACACCGCGGCCGGCGTCGGCGACCACTGGTTCTACCTGCTGTCGCGTGGCGGTGTCTCGAAGTGCGACGGCACCTCGACCACCGGCATCGGCGAGCAGGCGGCCATCAAGGTCCTCTACAACGCGATGCTGATGAAGACCTCGTCGTCGAACTACCTCAAGTACCGCACCTGGACCCTCACCGCTGCCAAGAACATCGACAGCACCTGCGCCCAGTTCAACGCGGTCAAGAACGCCTGGGACGCGGTCAACGTGCCGGCCCAGACCGCCGACCCGACGTGCGGTGGCACCACCACGCCGCCCACCACGCCGCCCACCGGCGGCAACGTCCTCGCCAACCCGGGCTTCGAGTCCGGGCCCACCGTGTGGACCGGCAACACCGGCCTGATCACCACCAACACCGGTCGCCCTGCTCGGACCGGCTCGTACAAGGCGTGGCTCGGCGGCAACGGCACCACCAGCACCGAGACGATCAACCAGTCGGTGACCATCCCCTCCAGCGCGACGGCGGCGACGCTGTCGTACTGGATCCGGACGGACACCGCCGAGAGCGGCTCGACGGTGTACGACCGGATGCGGGTGCAGGTGGTGGACGGTTCGACCGTCACCACGCTCCGCACGTTCACCAACGTCGGCACCAACGCGACCTACACCCAGTTCTCGCACGCCCTCACCGCGTACAGGGGCAGGACGGTCACGATCCGCTTCACCATGACCGAGGACTCGTCGCTCCAGACGAGCTTCGTGGTCGACGACACCGCGCTGAACGGCTCCTGACGCATCTCGCACCCTGACGGGGCGGGGCAGCCTGGCTGCCCCGCCCCGTTCTCGTCCCAGTCCCTACCTCTCGGGAGTCCCCATGCGCACCCTTCGCACGACCGCACTCTCCTTGGTGGCGGCCGGCGCCCTCGCCGCCTCGACACTCGTCGGCGGCAGCACCCCCGCCACCGCGGCCGCCTCGCCCGACCTGAGCATCACCAACGTGACCGCCCACCTCCAGCAGCTGCAGTCGATCGCGACCGCCAACGGCGGCAACCGCGCGACCGGGCGACCCGGCTACAAGGCCTCGCTCGACTGGGTGAAGGCCAAGCTCGACGCAGTCGGCTACACCACGCAGGTCCAGTCGTTCTCGACCTCGTCGGGGACGTCGTACAACCTCATCGCCGACTGGCCGGGCGGCGACCCCGAGCACGTGGTGATGACCGGCGCGCACCTCGACAGCGTCTCGTCGGGCCCGGGCATCAACGACAACGGCACCGGGTCGGCCGCGATCCTCGAGGCCGCACTGGCCTGGGCAGGCAGCGGCAACACCTCGCGCAACCACCTCCGCTTCGCGTGGTGGGGTGCGGAGGAGCAGGGCCTCCTCGGCTCGAACCGCTACATGTCGACGCTGCCGACGGCCGACAAGGACCGGATCGACCTCTACCTGAACTTCGACATGGTCGGCTCGCCGAACCCGGGCTACTTCGTCTACAACGACAACGCCGTCGGCAACTTCGCGCGCGACGCGATGACCGGCTACTACGCGTCTGAGGGCATCCCCTGGGAGTACATCGACGTGCAGGGTCGCTCCGACCACGCGTCGTTCCGCAGCTACGGCATCGCCACGACCGGCATGTACTCCGGTGGCGAGACCACCAAGACGTCGGCGCAGGCGCAGAAGTGGGGCGGCACGGCCGGGCAGCAGTTCGACCCCTGCTACCACCGCTCGTGCGACACGATCTCCAACGTCAACACCACCGCGCTCGACCGCAACCTCGACATGATCGGCCACATGGTGTGGCTCTACGCCGACAAGGACTTCGGCACCACGCCGCCACCGACCACGCCGCCCGCCGGCGGCAACCTCCTCGCCAACCCGGGCTTCGAGTCCGGTGCGGTCAGCTGGGCGGGGACGTCGGGTCCGATCACGAACAACACGGGCCGTCCTGCGCGGACGGGGTCGTGGAAGGCGTGGCTCGGCGGCAACGGCAGCACGTCGTCGGAGACCATCTCGCAGCAGGTGACCATCCCGTCCACCGCGACCGCGGCGTCGCTCGGCTACTGGATCCGCACCGACACCGCCGAGTCCGGGTCGACGGCGTACGACACCCTGAAGGTGCAGGTGGTCCGCGGCACCACGACCACCACGTTGAGGACCTTCAGCAACGTCGGGACCAGCGCGACGTACGCCCAGTTCACCCACAGCCTGCTGGCCTACAAGGGGCAGACGGTCACCGTGAAGTTCCTGATGAACGAGGACTCGTCGCTCCAGACGAGCTTCGTGCTCGACGACACCTCGGTGTCGACGAGCTAGTTGGTCGAGTAGGCCGCGAGCGCCAGCGAGCGCGCGTATCGAGACCCCCCGGATGTCCGAGGTCTCGATACGCCTCGCTCGTTCCTCGCTCGGCTACTCGACCACCTATGCGCTACTCGACCAACCAGGACGCCCAGCTGTCGAAGGAGTAGGGCCGGCCCAGGAAGTCCTCGACCAGGTCGGCGGCGTCCTTGCGGCCGCCCATGCCGAGCACCTTGTCGCGGTAGGCGTGGGCGACGTCGGGGGCGAACATGTCGCCGGCGTCGAAGGCCGAGAACAGGTCCTTCGCGATCACGAGCGACCACATGTAGGTGTAGTAGCCCGACGAGTAGCCGTCGAGGTGGCCGAAGGCGCAGTGCATGTGGGCACCCTCGAGCGGCGGGAAGACCGAGTAGCGGCGCTGGAGCTCGTCGCCGTACGCGGTCAGGTCGTCGTGCTGGCCGGCGTGGAAGAAGTAGGACCGGGCGGCGTAGGACATCTGGTGCACGGCGTAGATGCCCTTGCCGAACTGGTCGGCGCGGCGCATCGCCGCGACCAGCTCGGCCGGGATCGTCTCGCCCGCGGCGTTGCGGGCGAAGGTCGCGAGCACGTCGGCGTCCCAGGCCCACTCCTCGAGCATCTGGCTGGGCGCCTCGACGAAGTCCCACTCGGTGGCGACGCCCGAGAACCGCAGCCACTGGCCCTGGCCGCCGAGCACGTGGTGGACGAGGTGCCCGAACTCGTGGAACAGGGTGACGACCTCGTCGTGCTCCATCAGGCCGCGGGCGAAGTTGCAGACCAGCACGCCCTCGGGGAGCTGGTCGCCGGCGACGCCCTTGACCATGTCGAACTGGGCGGCGTGCTTGAACTTGCCCTCGCGCGGGTGGAGGTCGAGGTGGATCCGACCGATCCGCACGCCGTCGAGGCCGACGTCGTAGCTCGCGACCTCGTCGTGCCAGGTGCCGGCGTCCTCGCGGGGGACGGGCGTCCACTCCAGGCCGAACAGCCGGCTGGTGACGTCGAGGAGGCCCTGGCGGACCTGCTCGAACGGGAAGTAGGTGCGCACGACCTGGCCGTCGACGTCGTACTGCTCGCGGCGGACGAGCTCGGCGTAGTAGCGCGAGTCGTAGGTCGCCACCGTGTCGGCGGCGGGGTCGTCGGCGCGCTTGCGCTCGAGCAGGACGGCGACCTCCTCCTTCGCGCGCTCGACGGCCGCGGCGCTGATCCGCTCGATGAAGTCGGCGATGGCCTGGCCGGAGCCGATCATCTTGACCTCGGTGTCGTAGTCGGGCCACGACTCGTAGCCGAGGAGCGCGGCGGTCTCGCGGCGTACGGCGAGGAGGTCCTGCAGCACCTGGTCGTTGGCCGGCCAGGCGACGTTGTTCTGCGCCAGAGCCAGCTCGTGGCGGGCCTCGCCGTCGGCCCCGAAGGTGGTGAACGGAACGAGGTCGGGGTAGTCGGTGGTGATGGTGACGAGCCCGTCGTCGCCGACCGGGTGGGCCTCGCGGTAGTCGTCGGGCAGGCCGGCCAGCCGCTCGGGTGCGAGGCGGATGGAGCGGACGTCGTCGCGGATGTTGCGACCGAAGTCCTGGGAGAGCTTGACGCCGGTCTCGCTGAGCTCGCGGAGACGGTCGCGGGTCGCGTCGTCGCGGTCGACGCCGGCGCGGCGGAAGTCGCGGAGCGTGTGCTCGAGGACCCGGCTGGCGTCGTCGTCGAGGCCGTCGGAGGGAAGCGCCGCGAAGACCGCGAAGAGCTCCTTGTCCTGGCCCAGCTCGGTGACGTACTTCTGCACCTCCTGGCTCAGCTCGTCGGCCCGGTCGCGCACGGCGGGGTCGGGGTGCACCTCGGACCAGAGGTGCGCGACCTCGGCGTTGGCGATCGCAGTCTCGGCGCGGTTCCACGCTGCGAGCACCTCGTCGGGAGTGCCGGTCTTCACCTGCTCGACGTGCCGCTTCGCCTCGGCGAGCTGGCCCTCGGTCCGCTCGGCCACCCAGGCGAGCCAGTCGTCGGAGCCGGGGAGCCGGAGGGGAACGGGTGCGGACGCGGTGGTGTCGTGGGTCACGCAACGAGCCTAGAACGAGGCGACGGCACCGCGTCCAGCGGAATACCTGGAGGAGCCGGCGGGTAGAGACAGGTATGACTGTTCCGACCCTGACGCTCCACGACGGCACGTCCATCCCCCAGCTCGGCTTCGGTGTGTTCCAGGTGCCGCCGCCCGAGACCGCGGCCACGGTCGCGAAGGCGCTCGATGCGGGCTACCGCCACATCGACACCGCACAGATGTACGGCAACGAGGCCGGTGTCGGCGACGCGATCCGCGAGTCCGGGCTCGACCGCGACGACCTCTACGTCACGACGAAGCTCAACAACACCTTCCACCTCCCCGACGACGCGCGTCGCGAGATCGACGCCTCGCTCGAGCGGCTCGGCCTGGAGCAGGTCGACCTGTTCCTCATCCACTGGCCGCTGCCCACCCGCTACGACGGCGACTTCGTGCAGACCTGGCGTGCCCTCATCGAGGCGCAGGAAGCCGGGAAGACCCGCAGCATCGGTGTCTCCAACTTCCAGCCGGCCCACCTCGACCGCATCGTCGAGGAGACCGGCGTCGTGCCGGTCGTCAACCAGGTCGAGGTCCACCCGTTCTTCGCCAACGAGGACGTGCGCGCGGCCAACCGGAGGCACGGCGTGCTCACCGAGGCGTGGTCGCCGATCGCGAAGGGCACGGTCGTCGACGACGACACCATCGGCGAGATCGCCTCCCTGGTGGGTCGTACGCCGGCCCAGGTCGCGCTGCGGTGGCACGTGCAGCGCGGCGACATCGTCTTCCCGAAGTCGATGAACGCCGACCGGATGCGGCAGAACTTCGAGATCTTCGACTTCGAGCTCGAGCCGACCCACATGTCCGCCATCGACGAGCTCGACGGCGGCGAATCCGGCCGGATGGGCCCCAACCCCGACACCTTCGACTGGATCCCCTGATCCGTCGCGCCACCGCTCGGCGGGCGGCTGAGAGGATGAGGCGGTGAGCTCGGGGGCGCAGGACTTCAGGTTCCGCGACATCTGGCTCGTGGCGTACGGCCCCTCGATCGTCTCCGCGATCGGGCACGGCGCGATGATGCCGGTGCTCGCGCTGCGTGCCCGCGACCTCGGCGCCGACGTCAGCACGGCGGCCGCGATCGTCGCGCTGACCGGTGTCGGGATGCTCCTTGCGAGCCTGCCGGCCGGCGCGCTGGTGGCGCGGATCGGCGAACGCCGGGCGCTCGTGGCGGCCGGGTTCGCCGACGCCGGCGCGATGGCGCTTGCCGCCGTCACGGACTCGGTGGCGTGGCTGGCGATCGCCGTGGTGCTGAGCGGCGTGTGCTGGACGATGTTCCTGATCGCCCGGCAGGGCTTCATGATCGACGTCGTCCCGGCCACGCACCGGGCGCGGGCGATGTCGTTCCTCGGCGGTTCCTACCGCGTCGGCGTCCTCATCGGCCCGCTGATCGGCGCCGGCCTGATCGAGCTGAGCGGACTGAGCAGCGTCTTCTGGCTGGGCGCCGCCATGTCGGTCTGTGCGGCACTGCTCGCCGCGACCATGCCGGACCTCGGCGAGGAGAAGCGCGCCGCCGCGAAGGAGACCGGGCACGTCGGCGTGTGGACCGTCATCGCCGCGCACCGGCGGGTGCTGGTCACCCTCGGCAGCGCGGTCGTGATCCTCGGCATGAGCCGCTCGCTGCGGCTCAGCCTGCTGCCGCTGTGGGCCGACCACATCGGGCTCTCGGCCTCCACGACCTCACTCATCTTCGCCTTCGCCGCCGCCCTCGACGTGGCACTGATGTGGCCGGGCGGCTTCCTGATGGACACCCGCGGACGCCGGGTCGTGGCGGTGCCGGTGGTCCTGTCGATGGCCATCGCCTGCCTGGTCCTGCCGCTCGCGACCGGTGCCGTCTCCGTCGCCCTCGTGATGGCGCTCATCGCGGCCGGCAACGGGCTCGGCGCCGGCATCGTGATGACGCTCGGCGCGGACGCGTCGCCCGTCGAGGGTCGCTCGCAGTTCCTCGGCGCCTGGCGCCTCTGCGGCGACATCGGCAACTCCGGTGGCCCGCTGCTGGTCAGTGCGGTCGCCGCCGTCGCTCCGCTGGCCGTCGCCTGCCTCACGCTCGGCGTCCTCGGCCTGGCCGGCGCCGGGTGGGTCGGCTACTGGACCGGCCGCGTCGACCGCGAACGGCGTACGACGAGCGAGGTCAGCCGACGGTGACGGTGACCTCGTTGGAGATCGCCTCGGAGTCGGTGTCGATGACGCGGAACCGGTTGGGTCCGACGTTGCCGGTCTGCACGTAGGTGCCGAACGTCCCGCCTGACACGGACGCGGTGACCGGGAAGTCGGACCACGCCCCGCCCTCGAACCGTTGCACCTGGAGGACCGCGCCCTCGCCGCCCTGGTAGGTGCCCGTGAGGTCGATCTGCTGCATCGGGCTGACGGACTGCTGCACCACGGTCAGCGAGATCGCCTCCGCGGGCGCCTCGGAGGTCTCCTCGCCGGGACTCGGCTCGAGCGTCTCCTCCGGCGGCGGGATCGAGCTGCCGGTGTCGCTGGGCTTCGGGAGGGTGAACCTCGACGGGCTGGCGCTCTCGTCGGTCGCGGTCGTGGTGCCGTCGAGGCCGGTGGCCTTCACGCCCACCATCACCGCGAGCCCGCCGAGGAGCCCGATCACCACGGCCACGCCCACGAGGGCGAGCAGCCCGGCGAGCACGGGGCGGTCCTTCTCGGGACGACGGGGGGCCATGGCGCCCATTGTCCAAGATGGCTGGCTGCCTTGGCGAACCGGCGGCCCGGTCGCCCCAGTTCACCGTGCACCGGTCGGGGTGGGCCCTCCCGCGCAGCGGGCAGGCAGGATGGGGCCCATGCAGTCACCGTTGCGACACGGCAGGGCGGCCCTCGGCACCACGATCGCCACCGGTGCGCTCGCCGCGCTCTCCCAGGCGCCCGAGCGCGCGTCCCGCCTGTTCAGGCACCGCTTCCCGACGGTCGCGGTCACCGGGATGACCGGCGTCGGCAAGACCCGGCTGGCCGACCGGCTCTCGCGCCGCGCGAGCGCCGAGGGCACCCAGGACGTGGGCTCCGCGGTGATGGAGAGGCGTACGCGCCGGGACCCGCGGATGCGCGGCTACCGGTTCCGGGTGGTGCCGGGCGAGAACGCCGCGACCCGCCTCGGCGCGCTCGACGAGGTCTTCCACGACGAGCCGGTCGACGGCGTGCTGCACGTCGTCGCCTACGGTCACGCCACCCCGCGGCGTACGGCCGGCACGAGCGGTGCCGGAGCGGCGACCCGCGAGGAGCAGCTGGCCGCCGAGCTGGAGGACTGGTCGATCACGGCGCACCGGATCGCCGGCATGGCCGTGCGGCGCGACCGCCCGACGTGGCTGGTCATCGCGGTGACGAAGGCCGACCTCTTCGCCGACGACATCGACGCGGCGGTGGACTACTACTCCCCCGGCAGCGGGTCACCCTTCGCCGACAAGCTCGACGAGCTGCGGGCACTCGCGGGCGGCGCCAAGCTCTCGATCGACGTGCTCCCCGTCTGCGCCCAGGGCGGCGGCCGGAAGTCGTCGATGCCCGAGAAGGCCGCCACCGAGCTGCTCAACCGGCTCGAGCTCCGGCTGGCCCAGCTCAGCGGCCACGTCTGAGCCCGGTCCGGGCCGGTCTGGACCGCCCGGTGAAGTGATTCACAACTTCACGACTCCGGGTTTCGCGTGCGTCCACCGGGGCAGAAGATCGCCATGAGGCCGATCGCCATCAACCAGCGGGCGCTGCGCGGCGCCAAGGCAGAGCTGGACTCCGCTCGCGAGGACCTGCGGTCCGCGCTCGGCGACGTCGACCATCCCGCCGACGACTTCCCGTGGCGCGACCTCATGGTCGAGGGCGTACGCAGCCTCGTCGAGGACGCCGAGCAGATCGCCACCCGCTGCCGCAACATCGCCCAGGCGATCGACGACTCGGTCATCGACTTCGACGAGCTCGACTCGATGGTCGAGCAGGCCGCTGTCGTCGCGCTCCAGCTCGACCAGGTGCGGCCCTCATGACCAAGGTGCTCGTCGACCGGATCGAGACCCAGCAGGACGGGCTGAGGTTCGGCGACCCGATCGGTTGCCACTACCACTGGACCGAGCCCGGCGAGGTCGACACCTACGGCGACTCCGTGCGCCGCCTCGCCACCAAGGTCGAGCTCGCCGTCGACGCCTTCGAGCGCACCGCCGGGCTCTCCGAGGAGGTGTTCGCCGGGGAGGCGGCCGACACCCTGCGCGAGCGCGCCGGTCGCCGCCACGAGGAGTCGGCCACCGTCCGCGACAACCTGCGCGGCCTCGGTCGCGCCATCAACGCCTACTCCGAGGTGCTCCGCCGCCACCGCGAGGGACTCCAGGAGCTGCGGGCCTACGCCGCCAGCAACGGCCTGGAGGTCCGCGACAACCGCATCTGGCCCCCGGTCGAGACCATCGCCGGCGACGCTTCCGAGAAGGAGCTGAACGCCTGGGAGCGCGACTGGAAGACCTACCGGGCGTGCTTCGACCTCAAGATCGAGCTGCGCGACGCCCGCCGGGCCAGCACCCGCGACCTGGTGAGGGCGCTGGCCGACTACGCCGACGTGCACCCCGACAAGGACAAGACGAAGCTCGTCGCCGCCAACGCCCACCAGGTGAAGTTCGGCGACCTCCGGCGGGAGGCCGCCGAGGAGGCGATGGAGGCCGTGCAGGCAGGCGACGCCGCCGACGCCGCACGACGGACGGTCGACGGGCTCAAGCGACGCGAGCAGGGCGCCCTCGACGACCTCGAGAAGATGGTCCTCGCCGAGAAGTCACCGGAAGAGATCCAGGCCCAGTCGGCCAAGGTGCAGGCGCTGCACCGCGAGCTCGTCGAGGCCCGCGTGGAGGCGCGCGACGCCGACAAGGTCGCCGACCGCGAGCAGGCGCAGGCCAACCGTGCCGCGCGCGACCTCGAGGCCGCCGAGCAGGGCAGGCCTCGCCTCGTCGCCGAGCAGACGGACTGGCAGCCGGTGACGAACCTCCGCGACCGCCTCGGCTGATATAGGTCGGGGTTAGTCCTTCACGGGACACCTCCGGAGGTGCTTGGAAGGGACCGACAGGTTCCATTCA
>NZ_SDWS01000029.1 GCF_004137245.1 Nocardioides glacieisoli | reverse complement strand
CGGCTGATATAGGTCGGGGTTAGTCCTTCACGGGACACCTCCGGAGGTGCTTGGAAGGGACCGACAGGTTCCATTCATCTGAAGGTTGGGCGTTTGCTGCGCCGCGGCCTTCTGGCGCCCTCCGGAGGTGGGTCCGATGGTTGTTCAAGCGGTACCAGTGTGTTCCTCGACGGTCGTGGTTGCGATCGATGTTGGCAAGACCGAGTTCGCGTTCTCGGTGACGGACGCCTCGCGCGCACTTCTGCTCAAGCCTCGCACGGGGTGTCCGATGACCGGGTCGTCGCTGACGCGGGTGGTCGCCGACATCGTCGACGTGCTTCGGGTCGGCGCGATGGTGAAGGTCGGCATCGAGGCGGCCGGGCACTATCACCGGCCACTGCTCCACGCGGCGTGGCCGGACGGTTGGGAGGTCCTCGAGCTCAACCCCGCTCATGTCACCGAACAACGTCGGGTGCTGGGCAAGCGCACCATCAAGACCGACGTCATCGACCTGCAGGCGATGACCGAGCTGCTTTTGGCCGGTCGGGGACAGCCCGTCCGTGACCGTTCTCTTGCACTCGGCGAGCTGACGGCGTGGTCGGCACACCGGACCGGTCGGGTGGCGATCAGGACCGCGACGAAGAACCAGCTGCTCGGCCAGCTGGACCGGACCTTCCCGGGGCTGACGCTGGCGCTGCCGGACGTGCTGGCAACCAAGGTCGGCCGCCTGGTCGCGACCGAGTTCCCCGACCCGGCCCGGCTCACCGCGTTGGGCAGCACCCGGTTCATCCGGTTCGGTGCGACCCGTGGCCTGCAGATCCGCAAGCCGGTCGCGGACCGGATCGTCCAAGCTGCCCGCGAGGCACTGCCCGCCGCCGATGCCGCAGTCGCACGCGCCGTCCTCGCTGCCGACCTTGCGTTGCTCAGTGACCTGGATGCGCAGGTCGATCAGGCCACCGACCAGCTGGCCAGGATCCTGCCGTCGACGCCCTTTGCGTCGCTGATGAGCGTCCCGGGCTGGGCAGCGGTCCGGGCCGGGAACTACGGCGGCGCGCTCGGCGACCCGACCCGGTTCGACAACCACCGGCAGGTCTACCGCACCGCCGGGCTCAACCCGATCCAGTACGAGTCGGCCGGCAAACGCCATGACAGCGTGATCAGTCGCGAAGGCAGCGTGGAACTGCGCCGCGCCCTGATCGACCTCGGCATGGGCCTGTGGCTCAACGACCCCGCCGCCAAGGCCTACGGCGCCCAGCTGCGCGCCCGCGGCAAGAAAGGCGGAGTCATCGCCTGCGCCATGGCCAACCGTGCCAACCGGATCGCCTACGCGCTGGTCCGCGACCAGAACACCTACGACCCAGCCCGGTGGCTGAAGGAGGACTGACCAAGCCGCACCTTCCATCGCCGCGCGATCAGGTGCAGGCTGGACGGCGACGAAGGGCCGGATCAGACGCCGCATCGGCTATGGCGGACCACGCAGGTCACGCCGCTTCTAGCTTGGCGCCCGGCCCTTCGCCCTGTCCGTAGCTCGAACGACGCCAGATGACCCACCACGAGGTCGCATACGTCAGCGTGAGCACACCCGGCACCCGCCGCCGTACCCGCCCGCACCTCATCGATCGCGCCCCCACTCCGACGACACCACCGCCGCCGCCGGAGCAGACACGTCCGCGCCACCCA
>NZ_SDWS01000028.1 GCF_004137245.1 Nocardioides glacieisoli | reverse complement strand
CCTTAGCCTCGATCCACCGATGAGGTTGGTCGGGTGAGCGTGCCGTGAAGTGAGAATGCCCTTACGTGCTGGAAGAATTTGACTTCTCTAGGGTCCAATTCACGCCATCACGAAGGGCATCTCGTAGATGCAACTTTGCCACACGCCCCGTGCGACCTCAGCGGTGTTCGATGATCCGAATCTCGTGTCGTCGGCCGGGCTGGTCCCGGTCCTCACGCTGGCCCAGTCCGCGGGGCTCCAGGAACTGGCTCAGACGCATCTGAGTGTCCCGACCGACAAGGGCGCGAACGCCGGACTGAAGGTCACCTCACTCGTCGCGGGAATGGTCGCCGGCGCGGACAGCATCGATGACATGGCGTTGCTTCGCCACGGCGGGATGGGGCGGGTGTTCGCCAACGCCTACGCGCCCTCGACCCTGGGTTCGTTCCTGCGCTCGTTCAGCTTCGGCCATGTCCGTCAGCTCGACGCGGTCGCCTCGAGGTTCCTGACCCGGCTGGCTTCCCAGGCACCGCTGGTCGCCACCTCAAAGGACTCCAGCGAGCGGGTGATGCTCGACATCGACGACACCATCATCGAGGTCCACGGCTACGCGAAGCAGGGTTCGAGCTACGGCTACTCCGGGGTTCGCGGACTCAACGCGCTGCTCGCGACCGTGTCGACCAGCGAGTCGGCGCCGATGGTCGTGGCCCAACGGCTTCGGAAGGGATCGTGCGGTTCGCCGCGGGGCGCGGCCCGGCTGGTCGCGGACGCGTTGAAGACCACTCGCACACTGTCGACGTCTTCGACCCAGCGGCCGTTGGTGCGTGCCGACTCCGCCTTCTACGGCTACGCCACGATCGGTGCTGCACTACGAGCTGGCGCCGATGTCTCGGTCACAGTCCGGATGGATCCCAAGGTCAAAGCCGCAATCGCCACCATCGACCAGGACGCCTGGACGCCGATCGAGTACACCGACGCCGTCTTCGACGAGCAGGCCGGTCGATGGGTCTCGCGGGCCGAGGTCGCCGAAATTCCGTTCACCGCGTTCACGTCCAAGAAGAAGGCCGAGCATGTCACCGGACGCCTCGTGGTCCGCCGGATCCCCGACCTCAACCCCAGCGCCAAGAACGGTCAGGAGACGTTGTTCGCCACCTGGCGCTTCCACGCGTTCTTCACCACCACCGACCACGACGTGGCCGACACCGTGGCCGCTGACAAGACCCACCGCGGCCACGCGATCATCGAACAGGTCCACTCCGACCTGAAGAACTCTGCGCTCGCGCACATGCCGTCCGGAGTGTTCAACGCCAACGCAGCCTGGCTCGTGCTCGCTGTGATGACGTTCAACCTCACCCGAGCCGCCGCGACCGTCACCGGCCCGACCCTGGCCAAGGCCACCACCGCGACGATCCGCCGCAAACTCATCGCCGTCCCCGCCCGGATCGCCTCCTCGGCACGACGGATCACCATCCACCTCCCGGTCGGGTGGCCCTGGCAGGACGCCTGGCGACGGCTCTTCGCTCACGGCCAAGACCCCCCGCCGATCGCTACCAGCTGATCACCGCGGCCGACACCCGGCACGACCCAGGACCCAACGGAACGACCCGGCAGCAAGGCCGGCACACAGCCACGCCCAGAGCTCGAAACCACGCCGCCCTCGCTACCGACGTACACCGAGGCAGGTCATCGGTGGATCGAGGCTTAG
>NZ_SDWS01000027.1 GCF_004137245.1 Nocardioides glacieisoli | reverse complement strand
TGTCGACGACGGGTGAAAACTGACCCTTGATCGACGGGTGAAAACGGACCCCCCTGCTCGATCCTGTAGAGGGTGATGACAGTGGAGGACTGGGCTGAGATCCGTCGGCTGCACTCGGCGGAGGGGATGGCGATCAAGGCGATCGTGCGGCAGTTGGGGATCTCGCGGAACGCGGTGCGACGCGCTCTGGCCAGTGACTCGCCGCCGTCCTACTCGCGGCCGGCGAAGCGGTCGGTGGTCGACGCGGTCGAACCCCAGATCCGGGAGCTGCTGCGAGCGACACCGACGATGCCGGCCACGGTGATCGCGGAACGGATCGGGTGGGAGCACGGGTTGACCGTGCTCAAGGACCGGGTCCGGGAGCTGCGGCCGTACTACCTGCCGCCGGACCCGGCCAGCCGGACTGTCTATGACCCGGGGCATCGGGTGCAGTGCGATCTGTGGTTCCCGCCGGCGCCGGTGCCGTTGGGTGCCGGGCAGCACGGGTCGCCACCGGTGCTGGTGATGACGTCGGGGTACTCGAGGATGCGGTGGGCGGTGATGATCCCCTCGCGGACCGCACCGGACCTGATCGCTGGGCACTGGCAGCTGTTGTCGGCGATGGGCGCTGCGCCGCGGCAACTGGTGTGGGACAACGAGGGCGCTGTGGGTGGTTGGCGACGCGGGAAGCCGACCCTGAGCGAGGAGTTCGAGTCCTTCCGCGGCAGCCTGGGCATCGGGGTGCACCTGTGCCGGCCGCGGGATCCCGAAGCCAAGGGGCTGACCGAACGCAACAACGGCTACTTCGAGACCTCCTTCCTGCCGGGCCGAGAGTTCACCGGGCCAGGTGACTTCAACACCCAGCTCACCGAATGGCTGGCCCGGGCCAACGCTCGGCACTCGCGGCGGATCGGCTGTGCCCCGACGGCGCGCTGGACAGTGGACCGCGACGCGATGTTGGGGCTACCGCCGGCACCGCCGACGGTGGGGTGGCGCACCCGGGTCCGGCTACCGCGCGATCACTACGTCCGGGTGGCGTCCAATGACTACTCCGTCGACCCGTCGGTGGTGGGCAGGTTCGTCGAGGTGATCGCGGACCTCACGCACGTGACGATCACCTGCGCCGGCACGGTCGTGGGTCGCCATGACCGCTGCTGGGCCAGGCACCAGACCATGACCGACCCCGCGCACCGCGAGAAGGCACTCGACCTGGCGCACCACGCCAGAACGATCAGGGAACGACCGGCTGAGCCAGCCGGTGTGGTCGTCGAAGCGCGTGACCTGTCGGTCTACGACACGTTCTTCGGCACCCGTCCCACCGAGGCTGTCGACGCCGAAGAGGTCGCCTGATGGCCACCAAGACAACCAGCCGCGACACCGACAGCGAGCTGGCGTTCCTGACCCGGGCGCTGAAGGCCCCCACCCTGCGCGAGTCGATCCCGCGGCTGGCCGAACGGGCACGTGCGGAGTCCTGGACGCACGAGGAGTTCCTGGTCGCCTGCCTTCAACGCGAGGTGTCCGCACGGGAGTCCCACGGCGGTGAGGGCCGGATCCGGGCCGCCCGGTTCCCGGCCAGGAAGAGCCTGGAGGAGTTCGACTTCACCCACGCCCGAGGACTCAAACGGGACCTGATCGCGCACCTGGGCACCCTGGACTTCATCGCCGGCAAGCAGAACGTGGTCTTCCTCGGCCCACCCGGCACCGGCAAGACCCACCTGGCCACCGGGATCGCGATCCGCGCCTGCCAGGCCGGCCACCGGGTCCAGTTCGCCACCGCCGCCCAGTGGGTCGACCGGCTCGCCGAGCACCACGCCGCCGGACGGCTACAAGACGAGCTACGCCGCCTGGCCCGCTATCCCCTGCTGGTTATCGACGAGGTCGGCTACATCCCCTTCGAGCACGAGGCCGCCAACCTGTTCTTCCAACTCGTCTCTTCCCGCTACGAAAGGGCCAGCCTGATCGTCACGTCCAACAAGGAGTTCGGCCGCTGGGGCGAGGTCTTCGGCGACGACACCGTCGCCGCCGCGATGATCGACCGACTCGTCCACCACGCCGACGTCATCGCCCTGAAAGGCGACTCCTACCGACTCAAGAACCACAACCTGGGCCGCATCCCCACCGCGGTCGAGACCAAGTAACCAACCGCAGAGGGGTCCACTTTCAACCGACGCAAAGGGGTTCATTTTCGGCCGTCGTTGACA
>NZ_SDWS01000026.1 GCF_004137245.1 Nocardioides glacieisoli | reverse complement strand
CGCCCAGAGCTCGAAACCACGCCGCCCTCGCTACCGACGTACACCGAGGCAGGTCATCGGTGGATCGAGGCTTAGCCGTGATCGCTACACCGAGTACGCATCCGCCCGCAGCGAGCACCACCGCCCACCCTTCGCCGGTTTGGCGCCACGTGATGTGGCGGTGGGTGAGCAGTACCCAGGTGCTGCGCGCCGCAGTCGGCGGAGCAGGTGCACTAGTTGTCACGGCAGGCCGTCCTTGGGAGGGAACTTACGTCGTAAACAATCGCGCGTCCTCGCGTCCGGCGCAAGCGTCTGTCCATCGTCTGGTGGCGCGAAGGACGCCCCCGCGTGGGTGCTGGAGCCCGATCGAGCCCGCTACGCGCCCGCACCCGCGACCCGCAACCGAGACCCGCAACCGTTGAGGGGGTAGACCCGGGGCCTCGCCCGCCCTTTCCCGCTCCACTGGCTCGTAAGGGCTCACGTCGCAACCTCTGTGCTGGCGCTCGTACCTAGCCCTGCCAAGACGACTGGTTTCTTCTCGACCGGGTGTTGTTCCATACCCTCGACATCTGCTTGAGCAGCGCAACAGCGGCGATGCCTGCCACGATGCTGCTGAGGATCGCGCCGGGTTGGGAGTGGCTCGGTCCGCGGCTCCGTTCGCGGCTCCGTTCCGGCGGGGATGGGCGCATGTGCTGGGTCCGGGCCACGTCAGTCGTCCTCCTCGGGATCGTCATGCTCGCCACGGCTTCGGCGCAGGGCGCGCCCACGCTCGATGTCTTGGCGTTCCTTCTTCTCAGCTTTCTCGGTTTGTCTGGTGTCGCGTGGCGGTAGTTGAACCATCCGTTCCGCAGCGATACCGGCTTGAAGTTCCCGGCCACGTTCGAGTTCGGAGTCCAACTCCGCGCCAAAGAGCAAGGCGAGGTTGGTGAGCCACAGCCAGAGCAAGAACACGATCACCCCGGCCAGGGAGCCGTAGGTCTTGTTGTAGTTGGAGAACGTGGAGATGTAGAAGCCGAACGCCACGGACGCAATGATCCATGCCACGATCGCGACCAGCGCTCCGACGCTGATCCAGCGGAACTTGGGCTGCTGGATGTTCGGGGTGGCGTAGTAGAGCAACGCCACGACAAGGACCACGACCGCCAAGATTGCGGGCCATTTGGCGATGTTCCACGCCAGCACCGCGGCGGAACCGAGCCCGATCGCATCCCCAACTGCCTGGGCGAGCGGGCCGCTGACTACCAGCGCCAGTGCGACCAGCGCGACCAGCACCACCGTGATCAGCGTGACGAGCAGCAGCAATGGCCGGAGCTTCCAGATCGGGCGGCCTTCACCGATCTCGTACATCCGGTTCATGGCACGCCCGAACGCTCCGACGTACCCTGAGGCTGACCACAACGCGGAGGCCAGCCCGAGGACCAGTGCCAGGCCGGCCCGGGGGGCCTGACTGACCGATGACAGCGGGCCGCTGAGAGTGTCGGCGATCGACGCGCCCCCTACTTGGCTCACGATGTCGAGCAGGGTCTGGACAGTCTTGGGGCCGTCGCCGACCAGGCCGACAATCGAGACCAGCGCGATCACGGCCGGGAACAGCGCCAGCACGGAGTAGTAGGTCAGGCCCGCGGCGATGTCGGTGCACTGATCGTTAGAGAACTCCCGGATCGTCTTGCGCAGGATATAGCCCCAGGACGCCTTCTTGACGTCGGCGATCGAGTCCGGTTTCACCTCGGCATCGGGATCTGGCGCCGACGCACGCGCAACGGTCGTCTCGCTCATCGATGCCCGCCCCGCCGCACCAACAGCCCGAGGACGCACACGGGGACCACCGTCAGCACCGCTGCCCCCACGATGGACGACGAGCGCAGGTTGCCGTCACCGTCGCTCACAGTGTCGTGGAGACGCCATTTGATCTCGTCGGCCTGCGCGCCGAGCCGTGGCTTCACGACGGCCTTCGCGGCCACCGCCTCGACAGGCTCGGCTGTCTCGCCGGTGTTGACGGTCTCGCCGGTGTTGACGGTCTCGCCGGTGTTGACGGTGTTGCCGCGAGCCTGGCGGGTCATCTCGGTCTCAGCCTGCAGTTCGTAGCGGACACCGAGCTCATCCTCCGCGCCGCTCGGCGGAGAAGGGCGTTGGTGAACTTCGCCGAGTCTCGTCTGGATCTCGGAGTGCTGCCAGAAGCGCTCGGCCTGGTGTTTGACCTGCTCGTAGCGTTGGCGGCCGTCACGGGTGCCCAGCACGTATCCGATGGCTCCACCGATAAGCAGAACGAGTTTGCCTGTCATGCGCGTCTCCTCGAACGGGCGATCGACTGACTCGACTGGTACGCCGAAGTGCCCGCAGGGTTGCCAAGTTTACGTCGTAAGCATGCATGTTGTGGCCGAGACAGCACAAGACGATCGCCTCTTTCCCTCGCGAGCATGCGTGCCGGCTATTGCCGACCGGCACCTGGGGCCCCTGCTGGATGGGCTAGTTCCCGCCGCGTAGCAAAGCCATGCGCTCGAGTAGGTCCTCCAGGGCTTCCTCGAACTCCACAGCCGCGTGGTCCTCGGACAGCGCAGCGCGTAGGCGTTTCACCGTGGGAGCTTGGCTGAGGTCGGCGTAGTCGGGTGAGCCATCGTCGATGACATCAAGCGGCCCGACGTCGGCGCCGTGGGTAGCAACCTCGAGGAGCAGGTGGCCGAGCAGGAAGCTGGAGAAGGCCCGATAGCCGGCGACGGCCGCGTCGTCGCTGAAGCCCTCCGAGATCAGCCCGTCGAGGAACAGCTCCACCCAGTCGATGCTGCGCAGCGGCGGGCGCAACCACGGGGCTTCGGGGGGTCTGGACGCGATCAGCGGAAACACCTTCGGATGCTGCAACGCGACCCGGCGTACCCCGTGGGCCAGACGCTGGAGGAAGTCCTGCCACCCGCCCGAGGGTTCAGAGAGGACTTCCTCATCATCAGCCATGGACATCACCAGTGACTCCACGACGGCGTCGAGCAAGTCCTCCTTGCCCGGCACGTAGCGATACAGCGCCATGGCCTCCACCCCCAGCCGCTCGCCGAGACGGCGCATCGTGAGGCTCGGCAACCCCTCACCATCAATGAAGTCGATCGCCGCGGCGACGATGCGATCGCGATCCAACCGCACCCGCGCCGACGGCGGCGCCTCACCGTCGACAAGCGCAGCGTCCGCATCCGGAACCTGATCAGTCGG
>NZ_SDWS01000025.1 GCF_004137245.1 Nocardioides glacieisoli | reverse complement strand
TCGAGACCAAGTAACCAACCGCAGAGGGGTCCACTTTCAACCGACGCAAAGGGGTTCATTTTCGGCCGTCGTTGACAACGGCGTCGAACCGCCTTGACGCGAACGGGGGGCGCCGTCGCTTCACCATGTCGCCGTCGACCCCTGGGCTTCTTAGCACGAGCGCCGTGTCATCGATTTCGTCGGAGTCCACGCACGTCAACGAGCCCAGGCGCGGCACCAGCCCGTGGTCAGCCCGGACCAGTCCCCGAGTTCCAGGACGACCGCCGCTCGAGAGAGATGCCGTCCAATGCCATGGCAGCAGCGCGTCTCACGTGGCGCGCCAGGGTGGGGACCGGCAGTACAGGCGATGGACCAGGTTCACCGTCGAGTCCTCCTTGGAGGCGAGATGTCCGGCCCCTCGATCTGACTATTCGGCCTGTTTCCCTGCGCAGCAAGGGGCTCGGCCTTCATCGGTTCTTCACCGAAATCACCGACGATCCGTCCGGTCAGGCGGCGATGGTGAGGACGCGGTCCGCATCGGGCCGACGTCGTCCTTGCGAAAGGTTCACCATGAGCTCAACATCCGGCACCGGTGCCCCCGCGGCTTCGGCCCAGTCCCCGAACGATCGGCACGAGTGGAGTCGGCGGATGCGCTTCGTTGCTGTCTCCGCCGGTGTGCTCGTCGCGCTCGCCGCCGTGGGAAGCCTGGCCGTGCTCAACGGGAGCGACGACGGCGCCGTCGAGGACTCGACTGCGTCCGCAGTCGCGAGCCACCGCGGCATGGTGGAGGGCACCGTCTGGATCGCTAACGAGGGCGGCGGCTCGCTCACGGCGATCGATGCCGCCACCAACCAGGTCGTGACCACCGTCGCCGGAGTCGAAGGGCCACACAATGTGCAGGTGTCATCGGACGGTGCGTCGGTGTGGACGGTGAGCGGCCACGACGGATACGCCGCGATGTTGTCCGCCGGGAGCCTGGACTTGCACGGTGTGGTTCCGACTGGTTCCGCGCCAGCCCATGTCGTGGTCTCCCCAGACGGGGCCACCGCGTACATCACGAACGGCGCAGACGACACCGTCTCCGTCATCGACACGTCCACCATGAAGGTCACTGACACCATCAACGTGGGCAGGGGCCCGCACGGCCTCCGGCCCAGCCCGGATGGCCGCTGGCTTGTCGTCGCGAACGTCGCCGACACCATGCTCAGCGTCATCGACACGCGGACCAACCAGCTGTTCACAGACGTCGAAGTGGGGACGGGCCCCGCGCAAGTCGCCTTCTCGCCGGACGGCCGGTTCGTCTACGCCTCCCTGAATGGCGCAGACGCCGTCGCCAAGGTCGACATGACGACGCGCCGGCTCGTCGACACGGTGGCAGTCGGAGACGGCCCCATCCAGACGTACGTCAGCGGCGACAACCGCTACCTCCTCGTCGCCAACCAAGGCAGCGAAGACTCACCCGGGACGACGGTCTCGGTCATCGACACCAAGACGTTCACCGTGACGGCAACCGTGGAGACCGGGCAGGGCTCCCACGGCATCGTCGTCGACCCCTCGAGCCGGCACGCCTACGTCACCAACATCTACGGGGATGACATCGCAGTCCTCGATCTCGACGAGCTCGAGGTCGTGGCCCGGATCCCCGTCGGGGACAAGCCCAACGGCGTGAGCTTCTCTCCTGTGCCGGCCGACGCCGCCGACGTCAGCGTCACGCTCGATATTCCGGCGGCATCAGGAGCCGAGGACGGTATGGACGAAGGACACGAGGACGCTCACGAAAGCGGTCACTGACGATCGGATGTCTCCCGGGTGCACGTCGTCACGACGCGTTGCTCTCCGGCGCTGGACTGATCAGTCCGAGGGAGGGGTGAGAGCCCTCTCCTGCTGCTCGATGAACCTCTCCAAGGGGTCAACCCACGGCTCGGACCACATCAACTCGGGATATGCGCGGCGCCAGCGCCGTACAGCGTCCTTCAAGCGATCCAGGGCAGCAGCCTTCCCGTGTCGCGAGTTCCGGTGGTGCGGGCGTTCGCCACGCTCCAAGCGGTCGTCCTGCCCGGTTCCATCACACCGTAGGCAGGTGGGGCCGGACGGCGTGGGCCGCTTGAGCCAACCCCGGATTAACTGCCCGGTCGTGCGCGGTTGTCCCGCTCCTACTGGCTCTAGATCCTCCAGCGTGATTGCCAGGTGTTCGTGTGAACTCATGTACTCCGCTCGCACATCGAGCAACCATCTGAGGCGTCCCTCGAGTAGTCGATGCTCGGCCCAGGTCCACCCGCCGCTGTCTAGCATCTCGATGACCTCGTCGATGGCGTCATCGAGCCGCGCCCGCCGCTTCGTGAACTCGCGCAGATGCTTGTTCCCGCAGAACTGCTTGCGTCGCCCCTGCGGCTTCTGTTGCAGGGGAGCGCTGCACTCGGGTAAACGGCAACGCTGCCGCCGCTCTGTTTCCGTCGCGTCTAGCCACGTGACCCGCTGCATGAAAGTCACGCGCGAGGTGTCCCTCGAATGCGTCTGCGTCCCCATTGCTGCAGCGTAGCGCGACATAGCGACATCCGACCGGCGCGAAGCGGGACGTTTAATGTGCGGCGCAGAAAGCGCACCGGCACGTTTTTGGTGCTTCCCAGGTCCCGTTCGGGCACCTACGCTTCAAGGGACGAGCAGGCAGGTCCGGCGTCGAAATGGCGCAGGGCCCGCTCTCCCTGGACGGAGAGCAGGCCCCACTTGCAGTGCCTCTTGTCGGAGATGGCGATCTACCAAACGAAAAGGACACGCATGCCCAGTGTCGCGTACTGCCCTGCCCTGTGTCACACGAGGACACCTTCGAGATGAGCCACGCCGGCCCGGAAGACCTCGCCGCATCGGGTTCCGCCTCGAAGGCACATGAGCCGAGAATTCAGGCTCACTCCGCCAACCCCAAGTCGAGCGCTCGCGGCGGTGCCAAGCGTTACCCGAAAGGTGTACGGGGACTACTGAACCCTGCACTTGGTCGCTCTGACAGTCTGGATCTACTCCGATCGAGCGGCGCGAGCGACCTGGCGCGACGCGGCGAGCTGGTCCTCTACCGAGGCGGAAGGGTGGAGTGCAGCCCGGTCGCTCTGGGGCCAGACGCTGCGTGGCGATGGCGCGACCTGTGGGCGGTCCGACGTATCGGAAGTTACCGCGAAGCGCGCAACCGCATCGGGATGGTGACCGTCGAACAAGACGGCTGCCGACGTCTCCTTGAGACCGAGTCGAGTCTCGAGCGAGCTCACCTGCGTGACCAGCTGTTCACAGCTGGTGTCACGTGGCTCCTGACGCAGCCGTTCGCGCTTCGCTGGCCGATCGAGGGCCGCTGCCTGTGGCGGGTGCCGGACATCCTGGGTTACGACCTCGACGGGCCGTTCGTCGCGGACGTGAAGCCGGAGGCCTCGCGGACCGAGTACTCCGACTTGATGTTCGAGCTGACCCGGGTCAAGTCCCGTCAGGTGGTGTACGCCGCGTGATCCTCCGTGGGTCAGGCGGTGATGGCCTGCAGTTCGTGCACC
>NZ_SDWS01000024.1 GCF_004137245.1 Nocardioides glacieisoli | reverse complement strand
ACTGAACTCAAGCAGATTGTCTGGAACAACTCAAGAATTCGGCAGATCGGCACGCCGGAAGTGCCTGCGTCTTCGCAACGTCGGGCGTTCAAGCGCCATGCATCGATTCGCCGCACGCGGCATGGGCTCGCGGAGCGTGCCGGTGCGGGATCGGGTACTGGCACGCTCCGCGAGCCGATCGGCAATCGGGGCGTCCGTCATTCGGTGAGGCGCCCGCACATCGCCGAGAAGCCGAGGCGCGCTGTTCTCCTACCGCCAAAACGCGCCGCATCGAGGTGTGAGCGTCTGTCATGACGTGGTCCCAGCAGTCGTGGTGCAATCGGGTCATGGTCGACTTGACGGCACTCCCTCCGGGGCTCTACCGCGGAACGGTGAGCGGGGAGGAGAGCGGTGACTGTCAGTGCCGCATCGAGGTTCGGAGGTTGACCGAACACGCGCTGAGCCTCGACTACGAAGCCGTCGGTCTCGACGGTCTCCAGCACGTCGAACACACCATCGTGACGTCATCAGCTCTGCACGTCACCGCCGGCGAGTTCCCCGACGTGGTCACCTTCCGGATGTCAGCGACTGGACAGTACGTCGCTGATGGTGCCCCGTTTCCCATGGAGATTCACGCAGGCTGGGACGGCGGGTCCCTGACGTGGGCCTGGCACTGGGCGGTTCCCGGTGAGGACTTGCGGGAGAAGTCCCGTGCGACGACGCGGCCGGTGCGCTGACGACGGATGCGACGAGCCTCGAGCGGTGCGCCGTACCACAGCGGGATCCGCTATCGGTGCCGCTGTCCCGCATTCGACACCTGAGCGGAACGCCGGTGCTCGCTCGCCGTCGCGCCGACGAAGGCGGTCCCTCAAGGTTCCGACTGCGGTACATCTGGATCTGGCGACCGACGTCCTGCGCCGCGGGACGCTCAAGAAGCGCGAACGGGCCGGCGCCGGTCAGGGGTCCCTGCGCCGACCGGGTCGGACCCAGTGGGCTCCCAGGCCGCAGCCCACTGGGCAATGGACTCGATCACCGGCGCCAAGGAGTGGCCCTTGGTCGTCAGCGTGTAGTGCGGCACGGTGGTCGCGAAGGAGGAGGCGCGTTCCACCACGCCCTCGCGCTCGAGCTCGCGGAGCCGCTGCGCGAGGAGCCGATCGGTGAGCCCGGGGATTCTCGAGCGGATCTCGCCGAAGCGGTCGGCTCCGTCGAGCAGTGCGCGGATGATCGGGCCATTCCAGCGCCGCCCGATCAGCTCGACCGCGCGGTGGAAGACCGGACAGTAGCCATGTGTCTCGTCCATGCAGACAACCTCCCCGCCCACGAGTCGCCGGACCTTGACTCTTGCCAGCGCCATTCTCGGCATGGTACTCCTTGGGTAACTTACAAAGAGTAAGTAAGACTTCGCGTACGAGGAGCTCTCATGGACGTTCTGGTCCTCGTCGGCCGGATCTTGTTCGCTCTCCTGTTTCTGGGCGCCGGGATGGGCCACTTCGCCCAGCGGGAGATGATGACCGGCTACGCGGCGAGCAAGGGCGTGCCGGCAGCCAAACTGATGGTGCCCCTCTCTGGTGCGGTGGTCATTCTGGGCGGTCTCATGGTGGCCATCGGGGTCTGGCCGGACCTCGGGACCCTGCTGCTAGTCGCCTTCCTGGTGCCGACGGCGGTACTGATGCACGGCTTCTGGCGCGAGACCGACGCGGCGAGCAAGGCCAACGAACAGACGCAGTTCCTCAAGGACCTGTCCTTGGCGGGCGCCGCGCTGGCTCTGTTCGCTTTCTTCGCCGCCGAAGGCAACGACCTGGGCCTGGTGGTCCTCGGCCCCCTGTTCACGCTGTGACCGGCTCGCTGACCGACCTGCCTGCCCGCAAGGGCGTCAGGCCGCGGGCCACGTTGAGCAACCCGCACACCCAGCTCGATCAACAACCCGACGACGACCGGCCGCGCCGCCTCCTGGAGGAGCGGCTCGCCCAGTTGCCCGGCGTCGTCTGGCGGCCCAGCATGATCTCGGTCCCCGGAGCGCGCGCCCTGACCCTGCCGGCAGACGACGCACAGGGCCCGCCCGGGGCCTTCATGATCGGCACCGAGTTCGCTCACCTGCACCCCGCCCCGGACCACTCCCTGCACCTGGTGCTGCCGCCCGACGTCGCCTCCCACGTGATCGAGGCAGGGTGGGCAGAGCAGCACCCGGTCGCCCGCCGCGGCCTGATCACCTCGGGCGCGGTGATGGTCTACGCACCCCGCGACGAGGAGGAGGCAGAGCTGGTCGCCCAGATCGTGACGGCCGCCTTCGAGTACGCCACCAACGCCCCGGCCTGACCAGCCGTGCTGCCAGAGTGCCGCTCTGACCCGGCATCCGGGCCAGTCCGGGGGACCAGTCTGACGAAGATGGAGTCGACCATCATGCGCATCCACGAGCTCGGCCACCTGGTGCTCTATGTCCGCGACCTGGAGCGCTCCCGCCGGTTCTACCGAGATGTGCTCGGTTGGAACGAGATCCGCGGGGAGGTCCCACTGCTGGTCCCGGCGGCGGCGTTCTCCTCCGGACGCACCCACCACGAGCTGCTGCTGATCGAGGTTGGCTCGGCCGCGGCGCCGATGCCCCCGGGACGCCGAGTGGGCCTGTACCACTTCGGCCTGAAAGTCGGTGACAACGACGACGACCTGCGCGAGGTCATGCGTCACCTGAGCCAGCACGGGGTGCACATCCACGGGGCCAGCGACCACACGGTCACCCACTCGCTCTACATCGCCGACCCGGACGGGCACGAGATCGAGCTCTACGTCGATGTGATGGCGACCGAGGAATGGCTCGCCGACCCATCGTTGGTCTTCGCCCCGATCCGTCCCTTGCGTCTTTGACATTCCGTGGACGCCGGGATCGGTGCAAGCGGCAGCGGTTGCCACCAGCCCACAGTCCTGCCCACGCGTGGTCGAGCATGCGACGTGCCTGCCTCGTCCAGCAACTGCTGACCGAACGGGTCCTGGCTCCGCTCCGAACGTGCGACACATCGGTCACCGTGTCGGCGACCAACACGCACCGGCTGCTCCCCGGTCACTCAGCCCAGGCACGGTCGGCCCCGTCCACCGTTGAAGGACCTCATGCCCGCGGCCGGCAGCGCGCGGTCCAACGCCGACGACATGCTGAGTTTCCTGGCCGCCTGCCTGCAGCCGCTACCTGGAGTTCTCGGCGAGGCCCTCGTCTTGAGCGGCCTGAAGCCAGACTGGCGGCGCGAATCCAAGCCGGGCTCTGCTGGCTCCTCCTCAGCCCCCGGCCGGCGACCGCGTGGTGTGGCAAAACGGCGGCCCCTGAGGCTTCCGCTCCTTCGCCGGCTTTGCGCCCGACCAGAACAGCGCCGCAGTCGTGACGTCACACACGCCCGCAGCGTCGATCGCATCGGGGCCTGAACTCACCCAGGATCTGGGCATCCAAGGACATGGGCACGTCTCGTAAGCGGATCCGCGTGCGGCGAATCGATGCTGGCGCTTGCGCGCCCGACGTTTCGAAGACGCAGGCACTTCCGACGTGCCGATGTGTCGAATTCTTGAGTTGTTCCAGACAACCTGCTTGAGTTGAAG
>NZ_SDWS01000023.1 GCF_004137245.1 Nocardioides glacieisoli | reverse complement strand
GATCTGCTGCTTGCTGACGACGTACCACTCAACACCTCCATGACGGGGTGTTGCGACGACCGGTTGAATCCGCCCTGAACTCCCTTGTCCGAGTGCGCGATCACGCCGGTGGTGTCGCGTCCGGCGTGGGCGCGGGTCCACAAACCCATCTCGAGGGCATCCAGGGCCAGGTCGGTGCGCAGGCTCTTCGACAGCTGCCAGCCGACCACCCGGCGGGAGTAGACGTCGACGACGAACGCGGCATAGACCCACCCGGCGAAGGTGCGGCAGTAGGTGATGTCCGCGACCCACACCCGGTCTGGAGCCGGCGCCTGGAAGTCGCGGTCCAGCAGGTCGGGGCGGGTGTCGGGTCCACGGCCCGGGATCGTGGTGCGTGGTCCCTTGGCGCGGCTGATGCCGCGCAGCCCGTCGGCACGCATCAACCGGTGCACGGTGCACCGCGCGATCCGGTGCCCGCGACGGTTGAGCTCGGCGTGCATCTTCCGCACCCCATAGACCCCGTAGTTCTCGCTGTGTACCCGCCGAAGCACCTCCAGGTGCTGCTTGTCGGCGACCGCCCGCGCCGATGGTGGCCTGGTCTTGGCGGCGTAGTAGCTGCTCGGGGCGATCGGCATCCCGGCCCTGCGGAGGACCTTGCAGATCGGCTCGACCCCGAACTCCTCGCGGTGCTGGTCGACGTAGTCGACCAGCACCGTCGTGGTCACTTCAGCCTGCGGTCGAGCTCCGCCGCGGCGAAAAACGCTGACGCCGTCTTCAAGATCTCGTTCGCACGACGTAGCTCCTTGACCTCGCGTTCGAGCTCGACGATGCGCTGACCCTCGGCCGTCGTCACACCCGGCCGGTGGCCCTCATCGATCTCGGCCTGGGAGACCCAGTTGCGCAGCGTCTCGGGGTTGATCCCCAGCTGCTCACCGACACGACGCAGAGCGCCGGTCCTCGTCGCCGGATCACGCCGCAGATCGACGGCCATCCGGATCGCTCGCTCCCGAAGCTCCTCGGGATACTTCCTCGGTGCTGCCATGACTCTCATCCTTCCGTGGAATGAGAGCCTCCATCAGACCCGGCACGAGACACACCGAGACGCATGCGTGATGGTGGGGGAGGGGTGCCGGTCTGATGCTCAGAACGACGGCGTCCCGTGGGGAGCCCTTCGGGCGGCCGGGAAGGGTGTCGGAAGCCGTGATGATGACGGCGGCGTCAGGTTGAGCGTCTGTTGCAAGGCGGCTCGTTGAAGCGGGTTGCTGAACCGCGAAACGCGCTGCTTCGGGGCAGGCATGTTGGTCAAGTCGGTTAGCGTCCTCTCCAGTCGCGAGCGCCGGCCGACGCGGACGGGGCCGTCATGGTGGCGTGGGTGGGCGTCGATCAAGTTGCTGGCGCCGCGCAGAAGTTCGCGACGCAGTGCCTTGCCGAGGTTGTGTGTCACGTCGTGGGTGGCCCTGGCCAGCTCGACCATTTGCGTGGGTTGGAGCCGGATGCCGCCGCCGCGGTGCTCCATGCGACCGACCGCACTCGTGAGCTCGCTCTGCTGCCAAAAGCGGCGCCTGTTGGGCTCCTGGCCCGCCTGGACGTCAGCGAGGTGGCTGATCTGGGGTTGCAGCGCCGCCAGTACCTCGGCGCGCTCGTTGAAGAACGCTGCGAAGACTTCGGTCTTCGGGGAGTGGCCGGCAGCCCTCTCGAACGCTCGGCACAAGAAGAGCTGGCTGGCGGTGATCTGACGTGCTGAGTCGGCGGTGATCTCCGGTTCGTCGACGTAGAACGCGTCGTTTGCTCGCAGTGGACGCAGGAACTGGGCGAGCTGCTGCTGGGCGGCCGCGAGGTCCGCGGGAGTCGACACCATTGAAACCGGCTCGACCACCGTGGATGACGTCGACTGCTGGAATCGCGGGGTGGCCTCCTCAGGGCTCGCACTCGTGGCATGCCACGTGGCCACCCGAGCGGTCTGGGCGAGAACCATCCGCTTCTCATCCAGACCCATCGGGTAGTCCGGCCGCTGATGCTCAGCGAGCAGGCCCACCTCTTCGAGCCGGGAGTCGAGCACCAGGACCGCTTCGAGGGCGACGGCGACGTCGCGCATCACCCACCAGCCCGCCCCCGGGTCGGTGCGCCACGGTTGCTCCTCGGCAGCCGAAAGGGCGTGGGAGGCCGACAGCAACTCGACTGCCGCAGCACGCCACGACTCGACGGTCTGGTCATCGGAGGCTGGCGCGAGGTAGTCCGCGTGTCCCCGACGTTCGTCGAGCGGGAGGCTGGGAAGGGCGAAGGCGATGTTGTCCACCAGGGTCGCGAGCTTCGCGTCCAGTCCCGTCAGCGCAGGCTTGGGGGTCTGGACCGGTAGATGGTCCGCCGGTGGGTACGAGTTGTCCTGTCCGATGTCGTAGAGCCGCTGCCGCAGCGCGTCGACGACCGCTTCACGGCAGTGCAACAACTGGTCCACCGCGTGCTCGTCGGCCGGGATCGTGTCGTCGAGGATCAAAAAGTTGAGTGCGTGGGCTGCCTTCTCGGCGTGCCCGCTGTAGGTAGAGACGGTCATCGGGGACCACCGACCAGGACGGGATGAAGGCGAGTGATGTTCATGGGCGGAGAAGCAACCGGCGCAGGGCCGGATCGGACACGTCACACCATGCGCGTTGGAGGCGTTGCGGTGCAGACCTCGGTATTGGTCGAATTTGGCTAGCTGCCTGCCGTGGGCAACTCAGTGCGTTCGATGCGGTCGCGAAGAGCACGTAGTTGGTCCCAGACGATGCTGGATCAGCGCTTTGATCGAACGCCTGGCCACGTTCTAGAGCCATGAGCTCAAGCTGGACGAACAGGCTCTCCTTTCGCAGCTGAAAATTAGCCAACTCCAGTTCGCGGACTCGACCAGTCAGGTCCTCCAGGGCTGCCGCGACGTCGTCGCCGGTCGTGGTTTCGGATGGGTCACATCGACCCTTTCTTGATGGAAGGTGGACGAGAGGCCGGCGTTGGCGGGTGGTGGGTCGCGCCTTCGGCTGCGAGGGGGCTTGTGGTGGTGGTGCGACCGTCTGGTCCGTCACTGACGGCGGCCGCGCCGCGTCGCAGCAGTCTGAGAGCTGACTCCGTCCGGAGGCTGTGCTGGAGGCCTTGCGACTGCGCCAGGAGTGCGGTGAAGCACTGGTCGAGCTCTGCTAGCCCGGAACCGAGGTAGTCGATGTGCGCCGCGTCGTATCGGATCGGTCGACGCTGCCCGAAGTCAGTCAATTCGGCACGGGCCATGCCGAGGAAAGGCAGCACCGTGGTGTGTCCGGCCAGTCCGGTCGCGGCCTCGAGTGCCGCGAGCAGGGAGACCGCGTAGACGAACTCTGGGGTCTCGTCGTACACGCTGTCGGTGCTCACTGTGGACGCAGCAGACATCAGATGTGGTCCTTTCGTACGTCGCGGCGTGGGGCGACCCGGGCCGCCCAGTGAAACAGCTGCGGTGTCGGGGGTACCGCCAAACGGTGGAGAACCCTCTCGGTGGGCAGGCGGTGGAGAAGAACTGGACATCGACGCAGGCTCACAGAGACCGCCGGGATGGACGCCAGGTGTGGTCCGGTTTCTGCCCCAGGCACCGGGGGAGGTGCCGCAAGACACGTGGGGCGGGTAACGCGATCGCGGGCTGTTCCGACTGCCGTGCGGAGCCGCAGGGGTCTGTCGAGACGGATGGTCGAGAAACGATTAGCCGTAAAAAAGTTCCGTCCCACGACGTGACAGCTACTCGTCCTGAGCGACGTCATGCGAGCTGCGACCGGTGACGTAATCGATCCACATCTTTCCGACTTCCTTGGCGCGCTCAGGATTGGTGCTCCAAAGTACGGCTCGGCCGCGCCCGCCGGGGCGGCGCTCGTCGGGGGAGACGTCTGCAATGACGAGACCGAGGTCCTCGAGGATCGCGAGGTGCTTGCGGACCTGGCTCACGACTGTGCCTGTCGCATCGGCGAGCTCTCGGACGCCGAGGGGGCGCTCGGCTAGTTGTCTGAGGATCTCGGTACGGACGCTGTGCCCGATCGCGTCAATGATGACCTTCACCTCCGTCGGCATGTCGCGGGGTGCGGGCAACGACGGCATGGTGCGCATTGTGCCCGACACTCCACTTCCAAAAGGGTCGTGTTACACGTCCGTTCGTGTCATGATGAGGCTACCCCAAACTCCGGCGCGGGACGGGAACGACCCAACGGGTCACGCCGAAGGCTGATTCGGGTTTTCGGGCTGACAACAACGGACGCGGATGCCGCCGTTCGGGCGGAGAAGGTCACGTCCCGCTGAGTGGTGGAGTTCTCGACACCGTGCGGGTCAGTGGTTCTGATCATGCCGTCATGAGTTCGGGCTTGGCCACCTCCTCATCTGACTTGTTGGCCACCAGGGCCATTGAGCGTTCGGAGAGGTAGCGGCGTTCGGCGCTGACTTGCCATTCGTCGTGGGCCTCGACCAGGACGGCGCCGGCCAGGCGGAGCAGGGCTGCGGGGTTGGGGAAGACCCCGACGACGTCGGTGCGGCGCTTGACTTCCTTATTGAGCCGCTCGAGTGGGTTGGTCGACCAGATCTTCTTCCAGTGCGCGACCGGGAACCCGGCGAAGGCGAGGAGGTCGTGGTGGGCTTCGCGGAGCATCTGCTCGACCTTGGGCAGCTGCTTGCCCAGCATCGTGGCGATGACCTCGAACTGCTCGGTGACGTGCTCGGCGTCGGGCTGGGCGAAGATGGTGCGGATCGCGGCGGCGACCATCTCCTGGTTGCCCTTAGCCTCGATCCACCGATGAGGTTGGTCGGGTGAGCGTGCCGTGAAGTGAGAATGCCCTTACGTGCTGGAAGAA
>NZ_SDWS01000022.1 GCF_004137245.1 Nocardioides glacieisoli | reverse complement strand
TGTCCGGCGGCGTCCTACTCTCCCACAACCTCTCGGTTGCAGTACCATCGGCGCTGAAAGGCTTAACTTCCGGGTTCGGTATGGGACCGGGTGTTTCCCGTTTCGCTATGGCCGCCGTAACTCTTTCAACCCTCACAAACCAGTGGTTTGTTGGTTGGGATCTGCTTAGTGGACGCGAACTGCTTCTCGTGTGAGCTGTGCTCATGAGTCGTGTGTGTTCGTCTTTGCGCGTGTGGTTGACCGTTGTTTAACACGTGTTGGTTGTGTTGTTTTGTACGGTGTTGGGACAAGCCCTCGGCCTATTAGTACCGGTCGGCTGGGCATTGCTGCTGTACACCTCCGGCCTATCAACCCCATGTTCTGTGGGGGGCCTTACCCACTTACGTGGTGGGAAACCTCATCTTGAAACGTGCTTCCCGCTTAGATGCATTCAGCGGTTATCACTTCCGAACGTAGCCAACCAGCCGTGCTCCTGGCGGAACAACTGGCACACCAGAGGTTCGTCCATCCCGGTCCTCTCGTACTAGGGACAGCCTTTCTCAAGTTTCCTGCGCGCGCGGCGGATAGGGACCGAACTGTCTCACGACGTTCTAAACCCAGCTCGCGTGCCGCTTTAATGGGCGAACAGCCCAACCCTTGGGACCTACTCCAGCCCCAGGATGCGACGAGCCGACATCGAGGTGCCAAACCATCCCGTCGATATGGACTCTTGGGGAAGATCAGCCTGTTATCCCCGGGGTACCTTTTATCCGTTGAGTGACCACGCTTCCACATGCCGTGGCCAGATCACTAGTTCCGACTTTCGTCCCTGCTCGACATGTCTGTCTCACAGTCAAGCTCCCTTGTGCACTTACACTCGCCACCTGATTGCCAACCAGGCTGAGGGAACCTTTGAGCGCCTCCGTTACATTTTAGGAGGCAACCGCCCCAGTTAAACTACCCATCAGGCACTGTCCCTGATCCAGATAATGGACCTAGGTTAGACATCTAGTACGACCAGAGTGGTATTTCAACGTTGACTCCACAACCACTGGCGTGGCCGCTTCACAGTCTCCCACCTATCCTACACAAGCCGTACCAAACACCAATACCAAACTATAGTAAAGGTCCCGGGGTCTTTCCGTCCTGCCGCGCGTAACGAGCATCTTTACTCGTAGTGCAATTTCGCCGAGTCCATGGTTGAGACAGTAGGGAAGTCGTTACTCCATTCGTGCAGGTCGGAACTTACCCGACAAGGAATTTCGCTACCTTAGGATGGTTATAGTTACCACCGCCGTTTACTGGGGCTTAAATTCTCAGCTTCGACCCCGAAGGGTCTAACCGGTCCTCTTAACCTTCCAGCACCGGGCAGGAGTCAGTCCGTATACATCGTCTTACAACTTCGCACGGACCTGTGTTTTTAGTAAACAGTCGCTTCCCCCTGGTCTCTGCGGCCCTTCACGCTTCCCCCAGCAAGTGGGTTCACGATCCGGGCCCCCCTTCTCCCGAAGTTACGGGGGCATTTTGCCGAGTTCCTTAACCATGGTTATCTCGATCGCCTTAGTATTCTCTACTTGATCACCTGAGTCGGTTTGGGGTACGGGCGGCTCGTTGCTCGCTAGAGGTTTTTCTCGACAGCATAGGATCACCCACTTCGCCATACGGCTCCGCGTCACGTCTCAGACTCCACACTGAAGTGGATGGTGCGGATTTGCCTACACCACGTCCTACGCGCTTGCCCACAGACAACCATCGCTGTGGCTGGGCTACCTTCCTGTGTCACCCCATCGCTTGACTACTACCAGTTCGGGTCCCACGCTCCACACACCAGCCTCGCCCCGAAGGGTCCGGTCCGATGAGCTTCGGGTGGTTAGCATCACCAAGTTCGTCATGGGCGCAACTTCGCCGGTACGGGAATATCAACCCGTTGTCCATCGACTACGCCTGTCGGCCTCGCCTTAGGTCCCGACTTACCCAGGGCAGATTAGCTTGACCCTGGAACCCTTGATCATTCGGCGCACGGGTTTCTCACCCGTGATTCGCTACTCATGCCTGCATTCTCACTCGTGTGGGCTCCACACCTGGATCACTCCGGCGCTTCACTGCCCACACGACGCTCCCCTACCCATCCAGCACACTGAACACCCATCAAGTGGATGCTGATGTATTTGCTGAATGCCATAGCTTCGGCGGATGACTTGAGCCCCGCTACATTGTCGGCGCGGAATCACTTGACCAGTGAGCTATTACGCACTCTTTCAAGGGTGGCTGCTTCCAAGCCAACCTCCTGGTTGTCAATGCGACTCCACATCCTTTTCCACTTAGTCACCGCTTAGGGGCCTTAGCTGATGGTCTGGGCTGTTTCCCTCTCGACTACGGAGCTTATCCCCCGCAGTCTCACTGCTGCGCTCTCACTTACCGGCATTCGGAGTTTGGCTAACGTCAGTAACCTTGTAGGGCCCATTAGCTATCCAGTGCTCTACCTCCGGCAAGAAACACGCAACGCTGCACCTAAATGCATTTCGGGGAGAACCAGCTATCACGAAGTTTGATTGGCCTTTCACCCCTATCCACAGGTCATCCCCTCAGTTTTCAACCTAAGTGGGTTCGGTCCTCCACGTCGTCTTACCGACGCTTCAACCTGCCCATGGATAGATCACTTCGCTTCGGGTCTTGAGCGCGCTACTGAATCGCCCTATTCGGACTCGCTTTCGCTACGGCTTCCCCACACGGGTTAACCTCGCAACACACCGCAAACTCGCAGGCTCATTCTTCAAAAGGCACGCCGTCACCCCCACTGAGCAAGCTCAGCACAAGGCTCCGACGGATTGTAGGCACACGGTTTCAGGTACTATTTCACTCCCCGCCAGGGGTACTTTTCACCTTTCCCTCACGGTACTTGTCCGCTATCGGTCATCAAGGAGTATTTAGGCTTAACGGGTGGTCCCGCCAGATTCACACGGAATTTCAGGGGTTCCGTGTTACTTGGGATGATGCTCGGAAGCCAGTGCCTTACGTCTACGGGCCTATCACCCTCTACGGTGCGGCTTTCCAACCGACTTCGACTTCCACACTGGTTTCTTACTTCCTCCACGCACGGCAGTACATGATGAGCAGTCCCACAACCCCACGCCTGCAACCCCTGCCGGGTATCACACAGACATGGTTTGGCCTCATCCGATTTCGCTCGCCACTACTCTCGGAATCACTATTGTTTTCTCTTCCTGTCGGTACTGAGATGTTTCACTTCCCGACGTTCCCTCCACACACCCTATGTGTTCAGGTGCAGGTAGCACGACATGACTCGTGCTGGGTTTCCCCATTCGGACACCCCCGGATCACAGCTCGGTTGCCAACTCCCCAGGGCTTATCGCAGGCTCCAACGTCCTTCATCGGCTCTTGATGCCAAGGCATCCACCATGTGCCCTTCATAGCTTGTCTCAACAACGTCAGAACAACACACACCCCAACGCAGCCAACACACGCCACAAAAGACAACAACCAACCCCCACCACAATCACGATAGGAGGCCGGCCTTCACACATTCGATGCAGCCCATCCCCAAGGAACAAGGGGAACAACCAGACCACATCTACAAACTCATTAAACGAATTGCTCTAGACAACACCACCACCACGGCTTCTACACCACAGGGTCATGTCGCCAGATGCTCGCGTCCACTATGCAGATCTCAAACAACAACCCCACCAACCCCCTCAACCCCACATCGGAGCCTCAGGCGAAGGAGGACCAGAACAACCAGAACCCAGACCACCAGACTCACGTCCAGTACTCCAGGCGGCCTGATTCTTCAGGACCCAACAGTGTGCTTGACCCCATCCCCCACCAACGCGAGGCAATGAGTAACCCGATCCCGAAGGACCGTTCAACACCACCAGCTTGCACCGGCAGCGTGGTCGTCGACGATTCCACTAGTGAGACACCACCATGCGCCAGTGAACATTCGCCACTGATCTGGGTGCGTGCTCCTTAGAAAGGAGGTGATCCAGCCGCACCTTCCGGTACGGCTACCTTGTTACGACTTCGTCCCAATCGCCAGCCCCACCTTCGACGGCTCCCTCCACAAGGGTTGGGCCACCGGCTTCGGGTGTTGCCGACTTTCGTGACGTGACGGGCGGTGTGTACAAGGCCCGGGAACGTATTCACCGCAGCGTTGCTGATCTGCGATTACTAGCGACTCCGACTTCATGGGGTCGAGTTGCAGACCCCAATCCGAACTGAGACCGGCTTTTTGGGATTCGCTCCCCCTTACGGGATCGCAGCCCTTTGTACCGGCCATTGTAGCATGCGTGAAGCCCTGGACATAAGGGGCATGATGACTTGACGTCATCCCCACCTTCCTCCGAGTTGACCCCGGCAGTCTCCTATGAGTCCCCATCACCCCGAAGGGCATGCTGGCAACATAGAACGAGGGTTGCGCTCGTTGCGGGACTTAACCCAACATCTCACGACACGAGCTGACGACAGCCATGCACCACCTGTACACCCCCAAAAGAAGCCCCATCTCTGGAGCGGCAGGGTGTATGTCAAACCCAGGTAAGGTTCTTCGCGTTGCATCGAATTAATCCGCATGCTCCGCCGCTTGTGCGGGCCCCCGTCAATTCCTTTGAGTTTTAGCCTTGCGGCCGTACTCCCCAGGCGGGGCGCTTAATGCGTTAGCTGCGGCACGGAATCCGTGGAATGGACCCCACACCTAGCGCCCAACGTTTACGGTGTGGACTACCAGGGTATCTAATCCTGTTCGCTCCCCACACTTTCGCTCCTCAGCGTCAGGTCATGCCCAGAGAACCGCCTTCGCCACCGGTGTTCCTCCTGATATCTGCGCATTTCACCGCTACACCAGGAATTCCGTTCTCCCCTGCATACCTCTAGTCTGCCCGTATCGAAAGCAAGCCAGGTGTTAAGCACCTGGTTTTCACTCCCGACGCGACAAACCGCCTACGAGCCCTTTACGCCCAATAATTCCGGACAACGCTCGCACCCTACGTATTACCGCGGCTGCTGGCACGTAGTTGGCCGGTGCTTCTTTAGCAGGTACCGTCACTTGCGCTTCGTCCCTACCGAAAGAGGTTTACAACCCGAAGGCCGTCATCCCTCACGCGGCGTTGCTGGATCAGGCTTCCGCCCATTGTCCAATATTCCCCACTGCTGCCTCCCGTAGGAGTCTGGGCCGTGTCTCAGTCCCAGTGTGACCGGTCACCCTCTCAGGCCGGCTACCCGTCGAAGCCATGGTGAGCCATTACCTCACCATCAAGCTGATAGGCCGCGAGCACATCCCTGGCCGAAAAACTTTCCACAACCAACCCATGCGAGTAGTTGTCGTATTCGGTATTAATCACCGTTTCCGGTGGCTATCCCAAAGCCAAGGGCAGATTACTCACGTGTTACTCACCCGTTCGCCGCTCGAGTACCACCGAAGTGGCCTTTCCGCTCGACTTGCATGTGTTAAGCACGCCGCCAGCGTTCGTCCTGAGCCAGGATCAAACTCTCCATCGAAAATTACCCACGAAACACCCAAAGGCACCCGCAGGACAATCAATAAGAGCCACATCCCCCGACAAAAAACGAAACTGACATGTTGTCAGAATCATTGTCAAAGAAACCATCAACACCAACCGCAACCC
>NZ_SDWS01000021.1 GCF_004137245.1 Nocardioides glacieisoli | reverse complement strand
CCACGACCGAACATCTCGGCCGCCTGGCGGGCTGTTGGCGTGCCGGCGTCCAGGTCGGCACCGGCGCCTACGAGTCGACGTACGACCTCATCGGCGCCCTTGAACAAGGCACCAGCGACGATCGACTGGTCGCGAGCGTTGCGCAGGTCGGGGTCGCCGCCGCGGTCGAGCAGCATGTTCACGGTGTCGAGACGATCGTGGTAGGCCGCCAGCATCAGCAACGAGTCGCCCGACTCGGATACCGCATTGATGGGGACGCCGTGGTCGAGGAACTCCCCCAGCTGCTCAGTCTCGCCGGCGCGGGCCAGGTCGAGGGCCAGCGAGAGAACGCGTTCGGCCTGCTCGGGCGTGAGACTCATCTAAGAAGTCTACGAGCACGTGCAGAGCTCACCGACAATGTGTCGCTGACGCTGCAAAGACGGGAGTTCTTGGCCTTCCCCGCGCTCCGGGCCATCTCGTAAGCCGATCCCGTACTGGTCACGTTCCGCGTATCCAGCCCGCTTACGAGGCGTGAGTCGTCCGGTTCAGGGCAGGAGATCCCAGTACTGCTTGCGGGCCGGCATGGCGTGGATGACCATCTCGTCGCCGCTCTCGAAGATCAGGACGACGGTCTCGAGCAGGCGGGCCTGGGTGTCGAAGCCGAGTCGTAGTTCGCGGTGCGGCCAGTCCTCGTCATCAATCGGTTCGACCCAGAGCGGCCAGTCGGCTGCCTGAACTGCGTCCTCTGGGAGTACCCCGTGTCTGAGTGCGCTGTCGTGGATCCTCACGCCGCAGAGCCGGCCAGCGCCCTGCGGATCGCTTCGGATCTCGTGATGTGCTCTCGCTCGGCAATTGCGTCGACCGCAGCGAGCTCGTCCGCTGTGAGGCGTACTGCAACGACCTGCATCGGCTCGGAGCCACGCCCGGGCCGACCGCGTCCGCGGCGCTTCATCTCGTCGACGCCGTAGCCAGCTTCGGCCTCGTCCGCCCATTGCTGGATCTGCTCTTCGCTGACCATGGCCAAAATCGTATTACGAAAAACGGATCGGGGGAAGCGGCGGTAAGTGACGGTACTTGCGGATCGGGAAAGAAAGGCAGTCGCTGGTGGTATCGGGTTCAGCCTGATGCCCGAGCCGACCACATCCCGTGGCGTGGCCGGGCCAAACCTTTGGGAGGTGCGCCATGAGCGCACTACTTGTCGGGTACGCCCGATGCTCCACCGATGCACAAGACCTCACTGCCCAACGCGACGCTCTGCTCGGCCTCGGTGTTGAGGCCGAGCGCATCTATGTCGACCACGGCCTGACGGGCACCAACCGAGAACGGCCCGGGCTCCGCGAGGCACTCGCGGCCTGCCGTGCCGGTGACACCCTTGTGGTGACCAAGCTTGACCGCCTTGCCCGGTCGCTTCCAGACGCCCGAGCGATCGCGGACGAACTCACCTCTCGACAGATCAGCCTGAGCCTGGGCGGGTCGGTCTATGACCCCACCGATGCCGTCGGACGGCTGCTCTTCAACGTCCTGGCCATGGTTGCGGAGTTCGAGTCCGACCTGATCCGGCTCCGAACCGTCGAGGGCATGAAGGTCGCCAAGGCCAAAGGTCGGCTGAAGGGCAAGCAGCCCAAACTCATAACTCAGCCGGAAGCAAGAGGCACACCTGGTTTCCCTGGTCCACAGCGGCGAATACAGCACCCTTGAGGTCGCCGAACTATTCGGTGTCGGCCGCTCCACCGTCTATCGCGCCATCCAGCGCCAACGCCTGGCGGCGAAGGCAGAACTCGTCGACGCCTCCACAAGACGCTGACAGCATCTCGCTGGCGTCCCGCAACCGACACCCACGCGGGACGCTGGCGAGCGACGCACCCCAGAAGCCAACCACCGAGGACCTCGTCCGATAGCGGTTCGTCTTGCGGTGACACCGACCATCCCATCAACGGGCGGGGGCGGATCTCGCCTGCCTAGTGACGGGCTACCAACTCGAGCGCTCGCGGGTCCTGTCAGAGACGACGGAGCCCTTCAGGCTCAACGACAGATCGGCCTCGCCCTGCCGTCGGACGAGGATGATCGCGGCGGTGATGAGCCAGAGCGGGAGGAGCAGGTAGTTCACCAGGCCACCGGGTGGGATGCCCGCGGTGCCCAGGGCGCTGAGTACGCCCAGCACGAGGGTGAGGATCGCGAACCACCGCGGCAGTACGGCGTTGGCCAGACCGGCCAGTCCGGCGCCGAGGAGGGTGGTGGCGATGCCAATGCCCATGCCGGCGAACCCGAAGAAGCCCACGAAGCTGAGGATCCCCAGGGCCTGGTCGTCTTTGGCGTCCGCGGCTCCGTTGATCAGACCCCAGTTCCACATCACCATCTGTGAGAGGCCGGCAGCGACGAGCAACAGGCCGCCGTAGACGATGCTGGAGTATGTCGCTTCGCGAGCTTCGCCCGCACGCAGGTGGCTGCGGAGCGCGGTCCCGAAGAAGACCAGCGCGATCGCCATGACGACCAGGCAGCCGATGGCTGCGTAGTTCAGGGCCAGGTGATCGCGGATCGCCGCAGTGGTCATCGACCCGGGTGAGTCCTGGTCGCCGGTCCGGAACAGGAACATCTGCCCGATCCAGGCCGCGCCCGCGATCGCTCCCGTCCAGGGCAGGAATCGTTCGAACTTGCTGCGAGGCACCTCGCCACTCCCTTCCGCATGATGCCGGCGGGGATCGCCGACACCGCGACCATCCCGGTCGAGTCGCCCGGGCGCACGAGGTCGCCGTCCCGGGTGAGCCGGGAGGTGTTCCCGGGACTGCAGACGGGAGGCTGCCGCGCCGTCAGACTGTGGACATGTTCTTCACGGCCGTTGTGTTCGCGACGGTGGTCCCGATCACGCTTGGTCTGCTGCTCGTGCGGCGTGGTCAGCGTCGGATCGGCTGCCTGCTGGTGGCGCACGGGCTGTCGGTGGGCCTGCTGTTGGGTGGCTCCGAGTTCACGAGCACGACCACGGCGGCCTTAGTTGCCGACCAGCTGCTCGCCGGCGGTTGGGTCTTCCTGTTCCTATGGTTGGTCCTGATCGCCTACGTCTTGCCCGATGGGCGTCCGCTCTCAAGTCGGTGGCTGCTCTGGGTCCGTGTTGGGCTGGCGGGCGCAGCCATTCTTCTCGTGGGTGCGGCCGGTGACCGGAGTACGTTCCGGCAGGAGCACGACGGGCTCGCCCCACCGGTGGCATGGCTATCGCCGGCGGTGTCGGCAGTACTCGGGACGGTCGGGCTGCTGCTCGTCGTACTTCTGTTCTTCGGCTCCGCTGTCGCCGTGCGCAGCCGGCTCAAGGCATCGGCGGGCGAGACCAGGCTCCAACTCCTGTGGCTGGTCTGGGGTGCGCTGGCCGTCCCGCTGGGGCTACTCCTGCTGTGGGCGAACCACTTCCTGCTTAGTGACAATCCCTGGGTTACCGCTGCCACTTTCACCGGTGTCAGCACTGCGCTGCCTGCCACCATCACGATCGCGATCTTGCGCTATCGCCTCTTCGACATCCAGCTCGTCCTCAGCCGCACGCTCACCTATGGCGTCCTGGTTGTCGGTGTGGTGGCGTTGTACGCACTTCTGCTCCTCGCCGTCGCCCGAGTCGGCGGGAACGACACCTTGGGTGGCCTACTCACGGTCGCCGTGGTCGCAGTCGCGGTGCACCCGGCCTACGCTTGGCTCGGCAGGCGGGTCGAGCGGTGGGTCTACGGCTACAGGTCCCAGCCGCACCAAGCCCTCCGCCTGCTCGCCGACCGGGCCGACGCTGCAGCATCTGACACGTTCGGCACTCCCGTCACCGACGCGGTCACTGATGCGATCGCCGAGGCTCTCCGTGCCGATCGCGCGTGGGTGGACACCCGGCCCGGCGAGGCGGGCGATCGTGTCGTCCGGACGCCGCTGGTGCATCGCGGCGAGAGTTTCGGATACCTCGCGGTGGCAGTGCCGCACGGGCGGGAGCTGTCATCCGCGGATCTGGCTCTCCTCCGCGACCTTGCCCGGTATGCGGCGGTCCTCGTCCGATCGGAGAGACAGGGCCAGGCTCTCCGCGAGTCGCGTTCGCGGATCGTGGCTGGCCGCGAGGAGGAGCGCCGCCGGCTCCGCCGAGACCTTCACGACGGGGTCGGTCCGGCGCTGGCAGCCGTCGTGCTCAAGCTCAACGCCGCGCAGTCACGCGCCGATGTCGACGCGCGCGCCGCACTGCTTGCCGAGGCACGCGAGGAGGTCAAGGACGCCATCGCGGAAGTGCGCCGGCTCGTCGACGACCTAAGGCCGCCGGCGATCGACGAGGTCGGCTTGCTTGCGGCGATCCGGCATCGCGCTGGGGCATTGTCCGGAGTGCTGACGATCGAGGTGTCCGGGCCGGAGCCACTGCCCGCGCTGCCCGCGGCGGTCGAAGTCGCTGCCTTCCGAATAGCATCTGAGGCGATGACAAACGCCGTCCGCCATGCCGGCGCGAGCCGCTGCCGGGTCGACGTGTGTTTGAACGGTTGCCTAGAACTCACCATCGCCGACAACGGGCGCGGTCGGGCGCTGGCGACTACGAGCGGGGTGGGGTGGACGTCGATGCGCGAGCGTGCCGCCGAGCTCGGTGGCACCTGCGACATCTCCGACCGGCGAGAAGGAGGCCTCCTCGTGCGTGCGGTCCTGCCTGTTGAGGAGCCTCCGGCGAGCGCGGAGAGCAGGGCCGAGCGATGATCCGGCTGCTCGCGGTCGACGACCACCCGGCGTACCGGCGCGGCCTCGAGCTGATGCTCGCCGACGTCGACGACATCGACATCGTCGGTGAGGCTGAAACCGGTCAACGCGCCGTGGAGCTTGCTGAAGAGCTGGCTCCCGACGTCGTGCTGATGGACCTGCGCATGCCCGAGCTGGACGGCATCGAGGCGACGCGAAGAATCAACCGGCGCGCGTCCGCCCCGGCGGTCGTCGTCCTCACGATGTTCGAGGACGACGACTCCGTCTTCGCGGCGATGCGCGCCGGCGCCCGCGGCTACCTCCTCAAGGGAGCAGAGCAGGACGAGATCGTGCGTGCGATCCGCGCCGCCGCGGCAGGCGAGGCGATCTTCGGCCGCGAGATCGCCCAACGCGTCATCGATCACTTCGCCCGCGGCGCCGGATCCACTGCAGCGGCTTTCCCCTCACTGACCGATCGCGAGCGCGAGGTGTTGGAGCTGGTCGCTGCTGGCAAGGGCAACTCGACCATCGCCCACGAGTTGATGATCAACCTGAAGACGGTACGCAACCACGTATCCAACATCCTCACCAAGCTCCAGGTCTCCGACCGGTCCGCGGCCATCGTGAAGGCACGCGAAGCGGGCCTGGGGGGTGGCAAGTGACTGTGCCGTCAGACGATCGCTATCCGGGACGGTGTAGCAGCCGACGGTGGCGGTCGGCCGCGAGGCCACGACGGCGGGGGTGTCAGATGGTTTGTGTAAGCGGTCGGTCTCAGCAAAGGAACGATGATGAGTGCTGTGACCGAAGGGACCGGGCGACCGGACTACAAGAAGGCGGCCGCCGAGCGGCGTGCCGATCGGGCGGACATGCCGGGCTCGAAGGCCGCGGCCGAGCTCGCGGCGTCCGGGGCACTGGACGGGCTGTTCGCCAAGATCGACTCCGGTGAGATCGAGCTGACCGGCGATGGCGGGTTCATCCCGGGGCTGATCAAGGCCACCCTCGAACGAGGGCTGCAGGCCGAGCTCAGCAGCCATCTGGGCTATGAGAAGGGCGCGCCCGAGGCGTCTGCGGTGTCGAACTCGAGGAACGGGACGACGCCGAAGAAGGTCGCCACCCAGTCCTGGGACATCGATCTGGCGATCCCACGCGACCGTGACGGGACGTTCACACCGACCCTGGTGCCGAAGGGCAGCCGGCGTCTGTCCGGGCTGGACGAGATGATCATCAGCCTCTACGCCGGCGGGATGACGGTCAGGGACATCGGCCACCACCTCGCTTCGACGATCGGGACCGAGCTGTCCCACGAGACGATCTCGAACATCACCGACGCGATCGCGGAGGAGATCCTCGAGTGGCAGGCCCGGCCACTCGACGCGTTCTATCCGGTCGTCTACCTCGACGCGATCGTGGTCAAGGTCCGCGATGGCGCACACGTGATCAACAAGTCGGCCCACATCGCCGTCGGCGTCGACATGGACGGCATCAAGCACGTGCTGGGGATCTGGATCCAGACGTCCGAGGGTGCGAAGTTCTGGGCCGGCGTGTGCGCCGAGCTCGCCAACCGCGGCGTGCGTGACGTGCTCATCGTGTGCTGCGACGGCCTCACCGGCCTGCCCGAGGCGATCGAGGCGACCTGGCAGCACGCGACCGTCCAGACGTGCGTGGTGCACCTGATCCGGGCCTCGATGCGGTTCGTGTCCTACAGCGACCGCAAGCAAGTGGCGAAGGCGCTGAAGCCGATGTACACCGCGTCGAACGACAAGACCGCACGCGATGCGTTCGCCGCGTTCCAGGACTCCATCTGGGGCAAGAAGTATCCACACGCCGTGGCGACCTGGGAGTCCGCGTGGGAGCGGTTCATCCCGTTCCTGGCGTTCCCGCCCGAGCTGCGGCGGGTGATCTACACGACCAACAGCATCGAGTCGTTGAACTACCAGCTGCGCAAGGTCACCAAGAACCGCGGCCACTTCCCCAACGACGACGCCGTGGTGAAGCTGCTGTGGCTGGCGATCTGCAACATCGAGGACAAGAGAGCCCGCGAGCGGGCCAAGGAACGTGGGAAGCCGGCAGCCGAACGCAAGGCCAAGCCACGCCTGGTCGAGGGCCAGGTCGTGACGAACTGGAAACAGGCCCTGGCCCAGCTCGCGATCGCGTACCCCGACCGCATCAACCCCTACCTGTAAGAGAAATCAACCACGAGGGACCGACCGCTTACACAGAAATCTTGACAGGCTCACGACGGCGTCGGGCAGCTGGTTCACGGCACGAGCATCGCCGACGCCGCCATACGAATCTGCCCGACCGGGCAGGGGGCAGCGGCTCAGGAGATCCGTCGACGGCCCCGGTGCTGGGTCGTCCCCGACGCACAAAGCGCGTCCGCGCCCGAAGACGACCCACGCACAGTGCGCAACCGCACTGCGGCTCCGTGGTGGTTCAGCGCTCGCCTGGCTCTGCGACTAGAGCTACGGCTCGCGTCCACGCTCCGCTGCCGCACTCAACCTTGATCGGGAACGCGAGGATGGTGGCCCCGATCGCAGGCACCGCCGTGAGGTTGGCCAGCTTCTCGATCTGCAGATAAGGCTGCTCGATGCCAGCGAAGTGCGCGGGCCACAGCGCCGCCGGATCGCGCCGCTGCTGCCACTCCGCGCCGATCAGCGGATATGGCCGGTCCAAGCTCCAGGCGTCGGTACCGATGGTCCGCACGCCACGCTCGAGCAGCGCCAGCACCGCTTCACGTCCCAGACCACACCCGGTCTCCCAGAACTTCTCATCACCCCAGAGCCGCTCCGCGCCCGTGTAGAACGCCACCACAGCGCCCACCTGCAGATCGGGTGCGATGCCCGCAAGGCGCTCGACCACTTCGTCTCGGCCGATCAGGTGCCCGGTGGGCAGGTCCGACACGTCCACCACCACCAGGTCACCGACGCACCACGAGAGCGGCACACGGTCGATGGTGGCGGCAGGTGCACCGCCTGCTGTCGGCGCGTAGTGCCACGGCGCGTCCACATGGGTACCCGCGTGCGTGGACAGCCGGTGCAGCATCTCACCGGCGAAACCCCGTCCGCCTGGCAGAGCCCCACGTGGGATGCCGAACATGCCCTCCCACACCTCGGCGCCTTCCTCATGCGTCTGTGCCTCCAGCCACGGGGGTACCGGCTCGCTCGGCGACGGTCCGAGACGGTGTGTCAGGTCGACGAGGCGAACACGGTGGCCCAACAGAGAAATCAACTCTTCCACCGGATCATCGTCCCAGCCCTACGCTCGCCTCGGGCTGCGCACCTGCTCGAGATCCTGGTTGCGCCACCTGCCCCGGCCGAGTCGCGTCACCAAGCGTTCGCGAAGAAGCACACTCACATGGCCGCGATCCGTGCATCTGGCGACGTGCGTCTTTATAGCCGCCATCGACGCGGTTGCCCGCCCTGTCAAGTGGCCGCCATGGACGACGACCTCGATGAGCGACAAACCGTCGACGGCGTGGCTGTCCTCCCCACCACTGCCGATGCGGTGTCGGCATCCGTCGCCTGTGCTCGGGCATTGGGGCTGCCAGCCGACGATCCCGAGGTCATCGCCGAGGGCTACAGCGTTCGCGTACGACTCAGGCCCGCACCAGTAGTCACCCGCGTCGTGACCGTCGGGCGCGCACTGCGCCCACACCCCCTGCCCTGGCTCGAACGTGAAGTGCTCGTCGCCCAGTTCCTCGCCGCCTCGGGCGTACCTATCGTCGCCCCGTGGGAGGACCCGGGGCCCCACATCGCAGAGGGACTGGAAGTGTGCCTGTGGCACTGGACCGAACACGACTCCCGCGAAGTATCAGCCGCCGGCTTCGGCGCGATGCTGGGACCGTTGCACGACGCACTGGCCCGCTACCCCGGTGACCTGCCCACCCTGATCGGCCCTCTCACCGACATCTCCCCGGCGCTGGCGATCTCATCAGATCCGACCCTCCATCGCGCTGCCGCCGAGTTGGTCCCCTTGACCCGGTCCTGGCCGGCCCGTCCCCTGCATGGAGACGCCCACACAGGAAACGTGCTCATGACGCCGGACGGACCACTCTGGACCGACTTCGAGGACGTGTGTGTCGGGCCCGTGGAGTGGGACATGGCCTCGATGACGATCACAGACGACGCATTGGCCGCCTACCCCGGCCCATCGACCGGACCCGACTCTCCGACTGCCGTGACCTGCGCCGTCTGCAGGTCCTCGCCGGCCTCCTGGTCGGGAACCACGACGACCCTTCGCTCTACGAGACGCTGGTCGCGCACCTCGACCGACGCCTCCACGACTGATCCGGCCTGCGAGGGAGGGCCGACTGGTCGAAGCCTTCGCGGTACGACGGCCAGGCCAGGCCGGGCTGCCGCTGCCGCGTGCCGAAGCGGCCGAGCCCTGCGGCGACCGCAGGTACGAAGACGCGGGAGGCCGCCGCGCCCAGCTCATGTCAGCCGGGTGACGACCGGTTGCCGGTGAGGGATCCCGCTACGGAGACCCAGGCGACGGACGAGTTGGGGATCCGGAACTCACTGTTGTTCCCGGAGACCCGGGACGTTGAACTGACCGAAGGCGTCGACGTCGGATACCGCGGGTACGCGGCTGCGGGAGCAACGCCGCTCTTCCCGTTCGGCTACGGCCTTTCGTACACCAGCTACCGCTACCGCAATCTCGCGCACGCTGTCGAGGACGGCACGGTCAGGGCCAGTTTCACTGTCCGGAATCAAGGGCAGCGCCGAGGCGTGGAAGTGGCACAGGTGTATGCGGGCGGGTTGCCTGGACGTGTCGGGACGCCGGTGACCCAGCTGGCAGGTTGGGCGCGGGTCGACATTCAGCGACAGTCGCGAAAGCGGGTCACCGTTGAGCTGGCCTGCAAGTCGCTCGCCTATTGGGATACCGACGACGGCCGCTGGATTATGCCTGCCGGACCGGTGAACCTGTCGGTCGGGGCGTCCTCGGCAGACATCCGCCTCGAGGGCAGGGTGCGACTTCCGGGTGGTTCGTGCAGTGAGGGCAGCGAACTTGCCATGAGCGCGTCGTCGCCCGGTGGCGGCGTTGGCCCGAGTGCCGGTTAGACACACTCGGCTCACGGGTGCCACGACCTGCTCTAGGTGTTCTGTCCAGGCACGTTGGGCACGAGGTCGATGGGTGATTTGCCCTTGAGCGAGGTGTGTCCGCGGTGGTGATTG
>NZ_SDWS01000020.1 GCF_004137245.1 Nocardioides glacieisoli | reverse complement strand
GCTCGCCGCCGACGGCTCACGCCCCTACCGACCAGCCCGCCCGACGAGAGCCGAACCATGCTGAACTGGGAAGAGCCATCAAAGGCGGGCTCGGCTTACGCAACCTCTAAGCATCAGAAACACACACTTCGCCTTTAACAATCCCCATCTCCGGGAAGAACTTCTGCATCACCATGGCCGTCGGATAGCAGTTGCAAAAAGCGGGATTGCCCTCCTGCTCTACCTCGAGATAGGCCGTGTCCGGGCGCCTCGATGCCTCAACCGCCTCGCGCAGCTTCAGAAACGAAAGTTGATTCATGTCGGCCATATACATGCCTGATAACAAGTGCCGGATCAAACGCAGTGATCATTGCTGACCCCGCCATGGCAAGGAAGCGCTCTGAGCAGCAGGCTTGCGCTTCTTCTAGCGATTCAAAGACGCTCGGCTTTCGATATCGCATCATCAATGCCGTAGACGCCACGCAGCATTAGTTCGTCTAGGACGTCGAGCAAAGCGCCCTTGTGTGTTCGGTCGCGGGACTGAGCGAGACCGCGTACAACAAGCTCGCTGATGTAGTGCGCGTCTCCGGCCGCACTAGTCCTGATGTCTGAAGCCTGCTCACCGAACACAGCCAGGAAGCGTCGAGAGGCTAGTAGAACCAAGTGGTCCACCCTGTCAGGCGCATGCTGCAGCGTGAGGAGAAGCTGAGGCGTCGCGTGTTCGTACGACTTCGACTCGATGAGAGCAGTGAGAAGGACCTCGAACGGCCGCAATGCCCGGTCTCGTAGGTGAGGCGCTACCTCGGCAACGGCTTCACGCACGGCATCGGCGTCATCGTTCATCAGCCCAACCAGCGATGCGGTTGCGAGTTCCGAGTTCGACGTGCGATCAATTCGGGCTGCAAGGATGCGAGCTGCTCCAGTGCGAACTTTCTCGTCACCTTGGAGAGCGTTCGTGAGAAGCTCTGGCTTCTGCCACTCCAGCCCAGCGAAGGTGGCCATCTGACCACCCGCGTCCCGCACTTCGTCGTTGTCCGATGCGAGCATTCGTTCGATGACCGGCTCAATGACCTCAGGGTCGACATTCCCGATGTAGAGCATGAGGGGCAGCACGAGCTGGGCAGCAAGTAGAACGTCCTCGGTATCGATCAAAGTCTCGAACGCTGAAAGCACAGCGGGTCGTGCATGTCTCAATGATGCAGACAGGGTATGTGCGACGCACGATCGCACGCTAAGAACCGGATCGCCTGCGAGTGCCTGTAGGTGCGGCTCCACCAGCTTCGTGCGTGCGCCATCGACGTCGTTGATGAGTAGGTCGCCCAATGCCTCCGCGAGACTTCCACGCGCCGTGTTGATGCCGTTCATCCGCAGGTCTTCGGCGCGTCGTCCGTCGCCGTCCCCGCGAGTCATCACCGGCGTGTTGTCAGCTGGGTCCGGCGAATGCATCGCCCGATCGAGGATGAGCTCGAGGAGATCCAGAGGGGCATCCTTGTAGTACTTGCGCACCGCCATCCCAAGCCAACGGTCATTACTTGAGTGTCTGAAGGAGGCGATGTGCCTTATGGCTGCGTACGCAGTCTCGGGCTCGGCCGCTCGTCCGTCTCCTAGCCCCATCAGTACCGCATCGCCGTATGCGTCGTTCATGTCGGCGGTCAGTTGGAGTGCAAGTCGAGCAAACCTGTCGGGGTCTGCAGCTACTCGTACGCGCAACGAACTCGATAGTTCTCGTGCACCCCCTCTGAGGGTGCCCCAATCGTGCTCGTCGCTGTCATACCGACGAATCGCCCGAAGCCACTGGTCATCCGACATCTTCTTCGCTGCATCTTCGCTGATCGGCGAGTTGACCGTTCCGCCAGTGATGCCGCGAGGAGCGAGCGGTTCGTCACGCTTGAACTTGCGACGGTACTCCTCCAGTCGCTTCCGCCCTTCAGGCGTGAGTCGGTTCTGGTCGAGCGCCGACAGGAACGTGAACGCCGTATGACCGATGCTTTCGCGACTCTCATACGGGCTGCGTAGATCGCGAAAGAGCGCCTCAAGTTTTCCATGAGTCTCCGCTGAGACAAGTGGAGCGATAGCACGTGCCAACTCGCGTGCAACCCAATCGGCATCTGACGCATAGCCGCAATCAAGGCGAGGGCCACCCTCTAGTAGGAGTTCCGCCGCCCACTCTGGGAAGTTGGACGCACCCCGGATCAACGCTTGGTAGAGCACATATTGAGACGTGTCGTACGGATCGCTTGCGAGGTCTTGAAGGAACGGCCGTGCGTCATCCGGACTGGAGGCCGCCAAGTGCCCCAAGGCGCGTACGCAGCCCGACAGGATGGCATCGTCGAGGTCACGCTCGCCCATATCTTCTTCGGGCCAGCGGAGCATGAAGTGCTTGTCGCGGAGCGGCTTTCCCTCTCTCGGCCCAGTCAGGGTGGCTTCGACCGCGTCCCGCAAGTAAGGGATCATGGCCGCCGCAAAAGCCAGCGGCTCGGCTAATGAGGCCTTTTTGACCATCTCGCTCGCCGTGTACTCCCGCAGTTCCAGATCCGTGACCTTGCCGCTGTCGTTCAGGACTAGCGCATTCGGGTGCGTCACGAATCTTGCTTCGAGCAGTTCGACAGCCCATAGCGGTTGGTTGTCGACGAGGTCGTGGACAGCAAGCCACAGCTCATGTTCGGCATCGTCGAACAGACCCTGCTTCAACGCGTCTAGAAGTGAGTCGAACAGCGCCCGATTGGCATGAATGTCAGCTTGTCGCAGTGCCAGGCGGAGCCACTGGGTGTGGTCGGGGTTGCTCCGTCGCGTTGAAAGGATTGCCGCCACATCATCGCCGTGACGAATTGCCCCAACGCTCAAGACGCTCGCTGCGAACTTGCGTCGATGCTCATCAGTCCCGTCGAGCCACGACGTGATGTACCCATCGGCATTGAGCTGCGTGAACCACGATGGTCGCCGAACCTGCTGCCACAGGCGCTCCTCGAAGTCTGGCCGGCTGTCAGTGACGCGGACGACAAGGCTGGTGTCGTCTGAGCCTGGGTTGGCCAGGCTGCCCAGAACCGCGAGAGCGGCTTCCTTCACATGGAAGCGAATCTCGTCGCTCATGAGCAGTGCCTCAAGCTCGTCATGGAACCTGTTTGGCTCGCGTTCTCGGAGGTGTTGCAGGATCTGTCGAACCTGACCTCGGCGGAACAGTTCCTGCTCGTCACGAGTAAGAAACTCCACCAGTGACTCACCTCGACTGACCCATTGACGTGCGAAGGCGTAATCGAAGAACGATTCGTGGAAGAAGGCAATCCGGTCTCCGTCGCGGGCTAAGACGTGCTCGGATACCAGGACGTCCGCGTGCTGGCGCAGATCGTCCTCGTCGAGGATCTCGACTGGTACCGACAGCGCCTGCCGATCGCTCGCTGCGTTCGCTACGCGGCTGATAACCGAGCTAAAGCGGACGCCCGGGCGCCGGAGGTCAGACGCCTGCCGCTTTCGCTCCCAGAACGCCTCGAACAGCGATCCCTTCGACTGGAACGCAAGTGCGTCTGGCTGTCCGGCGATGCTGCTCAGAAGCACAAGGTGTACTGGTGTCTTGAGAAGTGCGCGCTGGCTTGCGGTCACGCTGTCCGCGTCGAGTCCCATCGCCGCAACGGCTTTGTTAACTTCCTCATCGGTGAGCGTCCCGACCTTGATCGTCTTTAGATCGTTGCGGCTGGCCATCGCTCGAATGCGGTGGTCGTTATCTATGTCGAACTCGCGGCAAGCGATGATGACCTTCAATCCCGGCACGGTTAGCGCCTCTCCAACGAGACTCGCCACGACGTCGAAGCTCGTAGGCATCCGGCCGGACGCCAGGCTGACAGCGTCGAGCTGGTCGATGACGAGGTAAGCACTCTGGCCGTCGGAGATAGTCGCAAGGGCTGCTGCGGGTGAGGTATCGAAGCCAAGCTGACGGCCGAGCGCGATGGTGGTCGCGAACGATTCGAGGCGATCAAGTCGAAGGGCCAATACTGGGGCGCCATCTTGCTGCAGCTTGGCGATGGCTTGCTCCAGCACGGCGCTCTTTCCTCCGCCCGCCGTTCCAGCTACCAAGCACAAGCGGTGTTCTCGCAGTGCTGCAACGAGTGCGTCTGCTTCGGCCCTCTCGATTGTCGGCTGCAGCAGTTCACTTTGCACCGACGTGAGCCAACTGCCCGTCGCGGAATCGATGGAGTCTCGCACAGTGGCCGCTGAGCCCGTACTAAGCGGCTCGATGCCGTGCTCGGCTAGCCGCTGCTCAAGTACGTCCCTAGTCATCTGCAGACCGAGTGTGTCGAGCAGTACATCGTGGATAGCGAGCGCAATCAGGTGACCAGTCGCTCCCTGAAACCGACTCGCAGCTAGCACTGTGTTCGACCGAACCACATCGGTTTCAGTCTGAACCTGAAACCACATGCCTCGAAGGGTCGACCAAGCGATCTCGGCGCTACCGAAGTACTCTTTTGCCGACAGTTCGTCGAATGTCGAACGAAGACCCTTGTTCAGCCATCGCTGAGCGAAGTCATCCGCATCCGTCGCCTTCCGGGCTCTCTCGGTCAACTCCGGAAGGTCGCCACATGGCACCGACGACACAAAGTGATAGTCGCGGCCCTTCGCAACGTGAGTCGCTGCCGCTGCAAAGACATCTCTTGACGCGAGCGCACTTAGACTCCAGGAGTTGCCTGAGCCAGTGCTTCGCTTCAATTGGTGAACCTCGGTACGGGTGCCCGTGTGAAAGGTGAACTCGGAACCATGGTTTAGCTCAGGATCGACATCCTCAACTGTGAGCGAAAACCGGGCATCGGCGAGACAAAACAGTGCGTGATGAATAGTCCACGCTGCCTCATACCTATTGCCGAGCTTGTCAGCTTCGCCGCCCCGTCTCGGACTCATTAATCGCGTTCCCCGTATGTATTCGATACGTCTTGCACCAATTTTTTCATCTCAGTACTACTATACTCTCTTGACCAGGTCATCTATCGACGACGAGCCTCACTCCTCGAATCGGTAAGCAGACGGGGCCAATTCAGCCGCTGGACAACGATCATCTTCGTGGTGCCAGTAGAGCTCCACGCTCACCCGGTTAACGTGGTCGACACGCAGCGCTGGCATCAGACGTGGATCTGCGACCGTCGCGCGTAGCTCAAAGTTCGCGAGTAGCTCGGTGTGCCACCAGATGTGGAAGTTGACCAACCGGTCTTCGTGGATGGGTGAGTCGCGAAGGTCAAACTCGAAGTGACGCCGGGCCTTCAGTTGGCTCGTGTCCTCGTCCCACATGGACCACTCCAGATCAGGGAGGTCCTGAGCTTCACCGTTCACGTAGAGCGTCGGCTCGTGGAACGACGACCCCGTGACGGCGAAGAAGGTGGCGGTGAACCCGACCATGGGACCGTCCTGCGTCAGCCAAAACATGACCTCTGGTCGCTCAAGTACGGCGCGATCTCGGATGACGTGGCTCAGCGCAAGCACACCACGATCCGATCGGCGTAGCGCTGTCTTCTCGACCACGTGATACGTCTCGGCGTAGCGCCGCAAGCGATCATCAAGGTTGGAACCGCCGACGCCGTGGCCGATCGTGAAGAAGTAGGCGTGGATGTCTGAGCCAGGCTCAGCACCGAACTCATCAGCCAGGGCCATGAACCGCTGGAAGGCGGTCTTGATACTGCCGCTGCCGAGTTGTTCGATCAGACGACGTCTGCCGACGAACTTGGCCTGCTCCGGCTCGCCCTCAAGGCGACGCAGGGAACGCAGGTTCCGCAGCAGCTCGCGCTGATAGCTGTCGTCAGGCACCCGATGCCACCTGTCAGTTTTGTGTCAGTGCATGCAGCGTAATCGTCAGTCAGGCTCGAGATGTGGCTCAACAAGGGGCCACATCGAGAGATCGGACATCACATGAACGAGCTCGAGCGCTGGGCGACCGGATCGTCCAGCATCGTGCCCAGCCGCGAGGAGCGGCAGCACAAGAAGGCCGTCAGCAACCTTGTCCGCGAGACCCAGTTCGCTGGCCTGAAGGTCGACGCTGAGGCGGCACTGACCGGTCGCATCATGGAACGGGCCGTCGACATCGACCAGTACCGCAAGAGCCTGGCCGGTGGCGACGAGACCCTGAACATGGTGCTCACTCGGATCGAGCTGGGCTTCGTCGACAAGGCGCAGCGTCTCCAGCGCGGATTCGGATCGGAGTTCCCCTCGTGATGGGGCTGCTGATCGGACTGGCCACGGGTGGCCTGCTTGGTGGCGCCGCCGTCATGTTGGCGTACGAGCTGCGGCGGCACCGGTCGACCCCGGCCGAGGAGCTGACGGACGACGATCGTGACGTCATCGAGCAACAGTTCGCGGCCCACTCGGACTCCATGCGCCGTCAGGTGTCGGAGTTCGCCGACAAGCTGGCTGGCGGTGACCCGCTGCTGCGGGAGCGCCTGCGGCGGTTCGAGGCAGGTGACGTCGCATGAGCGTCGTACTGCTTCTGCTCATCCTTGGGCTCATCTGCTGGCTCGGCTACCGAGCCGACGTACTGGGCATCCAGGCCCAGCGCCGCCAGGAGAAAGTGAAGCGCCAGCTCCGGCGAACCAGCCAGGTCGTCGACGATGAGTACTACCGGACGAAGCGCGCCATGAATGATGCTGCCGGCCAGTCGTGGCGCAACCTGACAGATGGTGGGCCGCGCGGGTGAGGGACCGCGACCGAGGACTCGTCAGCAGGGCATTCGATCTTTGTATTGGTGCCCTGCTGGCGGCCATGGCCTTATGGGCTGCGGTGCAGATCATTCAGAGCATCTGGCTTCCGATCTGCATCGGCGTACTTGTTGTACTCGTGACTGCAGGAATCGGCGTCCTTATTCAGCGCCGCTTCACTCGTTGGTGATAGATACAGCTCGCTTTTCCCGTCGCTGTTGTGGAATGCGCACATTGCATTGACCGATGCACTAATGCATCACATAGTCAGTAGCAGATTGATGCACCCGCGCATCATTCGCCAACAGATCCTAGCTCCCTGAAAGGAGGTCTATTCGCTATGTCCAAAAACAAGAAGTCACGTCGCTCTAACCGCCGCATCTCGGTGCGCTCGGAGCTACGGCGCGAGCCGGACCTCCAGAAGATCGCTGGAACGGTCATCGCGCTGGCTATGGCCCAGGCCGAAAAAGAAGCGCAGGCGGATGCCGAGCGCAAGTCCGAGCAGGAGCCGCCCCATGTCAGCTAATCGACGCTGGCTCCGGCTGGACCTTCCCGAACCCCTCACGTCCGAACAGGTGCACGCCGCCCTCACAGGGCTCTGCAGCTTGAGCGGATCGCCGCAGCTAGTGCTCGAGGCACGCGGCGGTGCCCACACCGTTCGGTGGCGCATCGGCAGTCACCGGCGCGACACTGCGCGCGTTCGTGACGTTCTCAAGGCGCACCTCCCCCGGCTTCACCCCTCGTACCTCGACCACCCGATCACTGGAAACCCGGTCGATGCCGCCGTCAATCTGCGCTACGCCGGCAGTCGCTTGAACCCCCTGCAGGCCAACGCAGAGGTAGCAGCGCGTGGGCTACTTGCTGCACTGGCTCGTGCAGGTAAACACGAAACCGTCACCCTGCAGATCATTCTCGGCCCCAGATGGCGTCCTAGCCGCGAGCCGGATGAACCGATCCCGGGACGGCGACAGATCCGCCAGAAGTGGAGCGAGCCGCGCTATAGCTGCCATCTCCGGATCGGGGCTGAGGCGCCTGATCCTGCCAGGACGCGCTCGCTCATCAACAGCGTCGCGTCGAGCGCCCGTGCCTTGCAGTCCCCCGGGGTGCAGCTACGAGTCACCCGTACGTCGGCGGACGGGTTTGCCCACGCCTCGCCGCCATGGTGGTGGCGCAGCGAGCTGACGCCAACCGACCTGATCGCCCTTGCAGCGTGGCCGATAGGTGCCCCACCGCTGCCGGGCGTTCCGGCAAGTCACCCGCGCCGGCTCTATCCCAATCAGGTGCTGCCTCGCTCTGGCCGCGTGCTTGGTTTCGGACTCAGCGACGACCAACCTCGCCGCGTCGCCATGAAGACCGGCGACAACCTGCGCCACCTCCACGTGCTCGGGCCCACCGGCGTCGGCAAGTCGACACTGCTGGCTCATCTCGCCCGACAGGACATCGAAGCCGGACTGGGTGTCGCGGTCATCGATCCGAAGGGCGACCTGACGTCCGACCTGCTGGCCCGCATCCCTGAGGCGCGGCGAGACGACGTCGTCGTGCTCGATCCAGCCGACGATGCACCAGTCGGACTAGCCAGTCTGAGCGGTGATCCCGATCGCGCTGCCGACTCGATCCTGCACGTCTTTCACTCGCTCTACGCCGACAACTGGGGCCCTCGCACCCACGACATCCTCCACGCTTCGCTGCTGACGCTGGCGCGACGCGGCGATGCCTCATTGCCCATGATTCCCACGCTGCTGACGCACTCAGGCTTCCGCCGTTCCGTCACCGGCGCACAGGTACAGCTCGATCCGATGGGCCTCGGCTCGTTCTGGAGCTGGTACGAGTCGATCTCGGAAGCCGAGCGGCACGCCGCCATCGCGCCCGTCATGAACAAACTGCGTCCCATCCTGCTCCGACCTGGCATGCGTCACGTCCTCGGGCAGCGGGCACCGCGCTTCGAGCTGTCCGACGTCTTCACGAAGCGCCAGATCCTGCTCATCAACCTCGGCAAGGGACGGCTCGGGCCTGAGGCGGCCCAACTGCTCGGCTCCATCGTGGTGTCACTGCTCTGGACGGCCGCACAGTCCCGCACCGCTGTCGCAGCCGACAAGCGCCGACCGGTGCACCTCTACATCGACGAGGTGCAGGACTATCTGCGGTTGCCTGGTGACCTCGGCGATGCACTCGCCCAGGCCCGAGGTCTCGGCGTCGGCTTCACGCTGGCGCACCAGCACCTCGGCCAACTCAGTCCCGCGATCCGCGATGCCGTCATGGCGAACGCCCGTTCGCGCATCATGTTCCAACTGAGCGCTCGGGACGCCCGCGACCTGGCCCGCACCAGCCGCGATCAGGTCGAGCCGATCGACCTGGAAAGCCTGCCTGCCTTCCACGCCTACGCCTCGCTGCTCGTGGATGGCACGCCTGCACCGTGGGTCAGCCTGCGCACCACTGCACTCGGACCTGCAAGCGCCGACATTGCCGCGCTCCGAGCTCGCTCATCGCGTAACTACGGCGTGCCCGCTACAGAGACCGATGCCATCCTTCGCGGCCTCATCGAGCAGCCCCCCGTAGGACAAGAGCGCATCGGCCGAACGGCTCGACGGTCGGACGGAGGTGCGTCATGAGCGGGCCTTACATCCCAGGTCAGGGCCTTCCGCTCGCCCTTCCGTTCGGCTCATCTCTTGATACTGCATCTGCGCAGGTCAGCGAGCTGGAGCGACAGATACGGGGGACGAATACTCCGCAGACTTCGTCCGCGGAGCGTCGCCTGAGCCAGCGGGCACTGGCCAAGCTGAACGACTCGCTTCCTGAGCGAGATCGCCGGGTACTGGAGTTAGTCGATCAGCACCGCTACCTGACGACCCATCAGGTACAGGCGTTCGCCTTCACTGGCCACAGCAGCGCTGACTCAGCGGCGCGGACGACTCGCTCCGTGCTTCGTCGACTGGAGCGCAGCCTGCTGCTTCGCTCACTCGATCGACGGATCGGTGGTGCCCGGTCGGGTAGTGCCGCTCGCGTTTGGCAGATCACGTCGGGCGCGGCGCGACTGCTACGAAGTGATGGCTCGACCTATCGCCGCACAGAGCCGTCGCTACGCTTCATGGCGCACTGCCTTGCCGTCGCAGACGCCCACTTGGCGCTTCGCGGCCTGACTGGCAGCGGAGCGGATCGCGTCACCGTGCAGGTTGAGCCTGATTCATGGCGCTGGTTCAGCGGCGTTGGCGGCGAACGGCGCAGCGTGCAGCCTGACCTCGCTGCCGTGGTGCAGACCGCCCAGTACGACGACCGCTGGTTCGTGGAGGTTGACCTCGGGACGGAGAGCCTGCCGACGCTGCTACGCAAGTGTGGCTTGTACGAGGACTACCGTGCCGCTGGTATCGAACAGTCCGATCACGGCGCCTTCCCACTCGTGCTGTGGGTGCTGACCAGTTCTGAGCGTGCCGAGCGCTTCCGCCGCAGCATCGACCGCAGTCCGCGTCTGACTCCTGAACTGCACAAGGTCGTCACAACGACGGACCTCACCAGCGAACTCCGCGAGGTCCTGCGATGAGCGTTCTGCAGCGAGGACAGATCATCGAGGGCGACGCGCTGACGGTGCTGCAAGCCCTACCCGACCAGTCCATCGACACTATCGTCACCAGCCCGCCCTACTTCCGCCTGCGTGACTACGGCGTCAACGGTCAGCTCGGACTGGAACCTCACGTCGATGACTGGGTGATGCCGCTCCGCGACGTCCTCCGAGAGTGCGCGCGGGTCCTCGTCCCGACGGGCACGGTATGGCTTAACGTCGGTGACAGCTACAGCACGCATGGCCGCGAAGGCGCAGCCAGAAAGAGCCTGCTCCTCGGCCCAGAACGTCTGGCGCTGGCACTCATCGGCGACGGCTGGATCATCCGCAACAAGATCATCTGGGCCAAGACCAACACCGTGCCCACCAGCGTTCGCGACCGGCTCGCCACCAAGCACGAGGTCATCTACCTGTTGACCCGCTCGGCGCAGTACTTCTTCGATCTCGACGACGTCCGGCAGCCGCACGTCAGTCGACCACCGAAGCCACGCGCCGTCACGAGACCTAGCATGCGCCCCTCCTGGCTCGGTCCGAACAGCGACAGCGATCTAGGCCTAGCTGCTTTGCATGCCGCCGGACTCCAAGGTCACCCCCTTGGCAAGAACCCCGGCGATGTTTGGAGCATGAGCGTCAGCAGCTACCGCGGCGCACACTTCGCGACCTATCCGCCCAAGCTCATCGAGCGGATCCTGCGAGCCGGCTGCCCTGAGCGCCGCTGCCAGACGTGCCGCCGTCCCTACGTACGACCACTCAAGCGGCGCGGCGCATCGGCTCACCGATTGACTCTGCGGCCGAGCTGTGACTGCCAAGCACGGAGTGAGCCGGGCCTCGTGCTCGATCCGTTCATGGGCGCGGGTTCGACTGCCGTGGCCGCGGAGTCGCTTGGCCGCGATTGGGTCGGCATCGAGCTCAATCCAGAGTTCCGACGACTCGCGCTTGAACGCATCCGGTCGGCGCACTCCCCGTAAACCGGCCCTTCCCAGATGAGCGTGGTTGAGGTGCTCGCCTCGAGCGGCGTGTCTGGGCGGTGAAATGGCGTCAGGGCC
>NZ_SDWS01000001.1 GCF_004137245.1 Nocardioides glacieisoli | reverse complement strand
ACATCCCCCGACAAAAAACGAAACTGACATGTTGTCAGAATCATTGTCAAAGAAACCATCAACACCAACCGCAACCCGAAGGCCACAAACCAGTGTCGACGGGGCATTACAAACTAATTCGTCGACTAATCAAACACACTGTTGAGTTCTCAAAAATCAGACGCACCCGATCCTCGCCGGCTGGGCCGGTCCGGTCGCGGGGCAACCTGCAGAAACTTACCGGGCGCTCCACGCGTGAGTCAAACTCGCGGGCTTCGTGCTCGGCGGTCGCGCCAGGTTTCCGCTTCAGCTGACCTTCTGGCCAGGAGGCGGCGCCACTTGCGGCGACAAGAAGAACTGTAGACCCTCCCTGCGGGGGGTGACAAACCGGGGTGCCTCCTAGCACGAAACCGCAGGTCAGGAGCGTGCTGACCGACGAGGCGCCGCCGGCCGGTAGGTGCTCACCGTTGGGTCCCCGGTGATCCAGAACCGCCACGGACGGTCGGCTGCATGCCGGAGACCCACCCGCGGCCCGGAGCTGATCTGGACCACCGGCTCCCCCGGCGCCAGCGCGGGGCGTACGCCGTTGTCGTCGAGGTCGATCCCGAGCGCGCGGCACAGCCGCGCCGGACCCCGGGCCAGGTCACGGTCGCTGCTCCCCGGACGGCGCTCCCGCGCGACCACGTGGCCGGCGACCACCTCTCCTGCCCGCAGCAGCACCGCGCCGGGGTCCCCGTCGGGACCCGTGACGAGGTTCGCGCAGTGGTGCATGCCGTAGACGAAGTAGACGTAGAGGTGGCCGGGCGGACCGAACATCACGCTGTTGCGCTCGGTCCGACCGCGGTGGGCGTGGGAGCCGGGGTCGGCAGGGCCGGCGTACGCCTCCACCTCGGTCAGCCGCACGGAGACGCCGCCGTGGGTGAGGACGGTGCCCAGAAGTCGCGGCGCGACCTCGAGCGGGTCGCCCTCAGCCCAGTCGCCCACGGTGCCCGGAGGTCGCCGTCCGGAGCTCGTCGAGCTGCTCGCGCACCCGGACCGGTGCGGTGCCACCGCGGCCCGACCGCGAGGCGACCGACCCCTCGACCGTGAGCACCGAGCGGACCTCGGGCGTCAGGTGGGGTGAGATCGAGGCGAGCTGCTCGTCGGTGAGGTCGGGCAGGTCGCAGCCGAGCTCCTCGCAACGGCGTACGCACGCACCGGCCAGCTCGTGCGCGTCACGGAACGGCACGCCCTCGCGCACGAGCCACTCGGCGACGTCGGTGGCCAGTGAGAAGCCCTGCGGCGCGAGCTCGGCCATCCGGGCGGTGTTGAAGGTGAGCGTGGCGACCATCCCGGTGAACGCCGGCAGCAGCACCTCGAGCGTCTGCACCGAGTCGAAGACCGGCTCCTTGTCCTCCTGGAGGTCGCGGTTGTAGGCCAGCGGCAGTGCCTTGAGCGTGGCCAGGAGGCCGGACAGGTTGCCGATGAGGCGACCCGCCTTGCCGCGGGCGAGCTCGGCGATGTCGGGGTTCTTCTTCTGCGGCATGATGCTCGACCCCGTCGACCATGAGTCGTGCAACGTCACGAAGTCGAACTCCCGGGTCGACCAGACGGTGACCTCCTCGGCGAGCCGGCTCACGTCGACGCCGACCTGAGCGAGGACGAAGGCGAGCTCGGCGACGAAGTCGCGGGCCGCGGTGCCGTCGATCGAGTTCGCCGTCGAGCCGGTGAAGCCGAGCTCGGAGGCCACCAGCTCCGGGTCGAGGCCGAGGCTGGAACCGGCCAGCGCCCCGGAGCCGTACGGGGAGTCGGCGGACACCCGGCGACGCCAGTCGTCGAGCCGGTCGAGGTCGCGCACCAGCGGCCAGGCGTGGGCCAGCAGGTGGTGGGCGAGCAGCACCGGCTGGGCGTGCTGCAGGTGCGTGCGCCCCGGCATGATCGCGTGGAGGTGCTGCTCGGCCTGCGTGGCGAGGGCGTCGACGAGGTCGGCGACCAGTCGCGAGACCACGAGCGAGTGGTCGAGCAGGAAGGCACGGAAGAGCGTGGCGATCTGGTCGTTGCGGCTCCGACCCGCGCGCAGGCGGCCGCCGACGTCGGGGCCGACCTCCTCGAGGAGCAGCCGCTCGAGGGCGCCGTGGACGTCCTCGTCGGTCGGCTCCGGCACGAGCTCGCCGTCGGTGAACCGCTGGGCGAGGACGTCGAGACCGCGGTGGATCTCGGCCTCCTGCTCCCCCGTCAGGTAGCCGGCGGCCGCGAGCGCCTTGGCGTGCGCGTGCGAGCCCGCGATGTCGTAGAGCGCGAGCTGCCAGTCGAAGTGCGTCGAACGCGACAGGTCCTGCAGCTCGGGCGACGGTCCGCTCGCGAACCGGCCGCCCCAGAGGGAGCCCTCGTTGGTGGTGCCGGGTGTGCCTGCCATCAGTCGGTCCCGAACTCCATCGCTGCGGCGTCGAGTGCGCTGTCGTCCTCCGACTCGGAACGAGCGGAGGGGTTGTCGGTGATCCTGTCGTAGCCGCCCGCCTCGATGGCTCCGAACAGCGTCCCGTGCTCGACCAGCACCTGGCCCTGGTCGAGCGGCTGGGCGGCGTACATCTCGAGCTTGGCCCGCGAGTCGGCGATGTCGAGGTTGCGCATCGTCAGCTGGCCGATGCGGTCGGTGGGGCCGAAGGCGGCGTTGTCGGTGCGCTCCATCGACAGCTTGTCGGGGTGGTAGGAGAACGCCGGTCCGCTGGTGCTGACGATCGAGTAGTCCTCGCCGCGGCGCAGCCGCAGCGTGACCTCGCCGGTGACGAGCGAGGCGATCCAGCGCTGGATCGACTCGCGGATCATCAGCGCCTGCGGGTCGAGCCACCGGCCCTCGTAGAGCAGGCGGCCGAGCTTGCGGCCCTCGTTGTGGTACTGCGCGACGGTGTCCTCGTTGTGGATCGCGTTGACGAGGCGCTCGTAGGCGATGAAGAGCAGCGCCATCGCGGGCGCCTCGTAGATGCCGCGCGACTTCGCCTCGATGATCCGGTTCTCGATCTGGTCGGACATGCCCAGCCCGTGGCGGCCACCGATCACGTTGGCCTCGTGGACGAGCGTGACCGGGTCGTCGTACCCGATGCCGTTGATCGCGACCGGACGCCCCTGGTCGAAGCGGATCGTCACGTCCTCGGTCTCGATCGCGACTGCGGGGTCCCAGAACTTCACGCCCATGATCGGCTCGACCGTCTCGAGCGAGACGTCGAGGTGCTCGAGGGTCTTGGCCTCGTGGGTGGCGCCCCAGATGTTGGCGTCGGTGGAGTACGCCTTCTCCTGGCTGTCGCGGTAGGGCAGGTTGTTCTCGGTCAGCCAGGCGCTCATCTCGTGCCGGCCGCCGAGCTCCGTGACGAAGTCGGCGTCGAGCCACGGCTTGTAGATGCGCAGGTCGGGGTTGGCGAGCAGCCCGTAGCGGTAGAACCGCTCGATGTCGTTGCCCTTGAAGGTCGAGCCGTCGCCCCAGATGTTGACGCCGTCGTCGTGCATCGCGCGGACGAGCATGGTGCCGGTGACCGCACGCCCGAGCGGCGTGGTGTTGAAGTAGATGCGACCGCCGGACCGGATGTGGAAGGCGCCGCAGGCGATCGCCGCAAGCCCCTCCTCGACCAGCTGCGACTTGCAGTCGACCGCGCGCGCCAGCTCGGCGCCGTACTGCATCGCCCGGGACGGCACGCCGGAGATGTCGGGCTCGTCGTACTGACCGATGTCGGCGGTGTAGGTGCACGGCACCGCCCCCTTGGCGCGCATCCAGGCGACCGCGACGGAGGTGTCGAGGCCCCCGGAGAACGCGATGCCGACGCGCTCGCCGACGGGGAGGGAGGTGAGGACCTTGCTCACGAGGTGGTGTCCTTGTCTTCTGCCGGGTTGTCCGGGCTGGAGGGCGTGTGGTGGTTGGCCAGGTCGAGGAAGCGCTGCGCGAGGGCGTCGCCGCCGAGCGGGTCGCGACCGATGACCAGGAGGGTGTCGTCGCCGGCGATGGTGCCGAGGACGTCGCCGAGGTCGGCCTTGTCGAAGGCGCTGGCGAGGAACTGGGCGGCACCCGGGGGCGTCCGCAGCACGACGAGGTTGGCGCTCGCCTCGGCGCTGACGAGGAGGTCGGCGCACAACCGGGCGAGGCGGTCGCGACCGGCCGCGCTGTCGCGGGGGCCGACGACGGACCGGTCGCCACCCTCCCCCGGGACGGCGTAGACGAGGGCGCCGTCCGCAGCGCGCACCTTGACGGCGTCGAGCTCGACGAGGTCGCGGCTCAGGGTCGCCTGGGTGACGTGCACGCCGTGGTCGCCGAGCAGGTCGGCGAGCTCGGTCTGCGAGCGCACCGGGTGGGCGGTGACGATGTCGACGATGCGCTGGTGGCGGGCGCCCTTCGTCAGGGGCGTCATCGCTGTCATGCGGGGTCCCCGCGGCGTTGTTCGGGGGAGCGCAGCGGCGGAGAGGAACGTCGTGGGGTGCTCATGAGTGCTCCAGGAGCCAGGTGAGCACGGCCTTCTGCGCGTGCCGGCGGTTCTCCGCCTCGTCCCAGACCACCGACTGCGGGCCCTCGAGCACCGAGTCGGCGATCTCCTTGCCGCGGTAGGCGGGCAGGCAGTGCATGACGATGGCCTCCGGTTCGGCGTGGGCGAGCAGCTCCTCGGTGACACCGTAGGGCGGGAAGATCCACAGCCGGTCGGCAGACTCCTCCTCGCGGCCCATGCTGACCCACGAGTCGGTGATCACGACCTCGGCGCCGGTCGCCGCCTCGACCGGGTCGTCGGTGAGCTCGATCGAGCCGCCGGTGTCCTGAGCGATCTCGCGGGCCCTGGCGACCACGTCCGCGTCGGGCGAGAAGCCGTCGGGCGCACCGATCACGACGTGCATCCCGGCGCTCGCGCCGGCGAGGACCCATGAGTTGCCCATGTTGCAGGCGCCGTCCCCGACGAACGCGGCGCGGACGCCGGCGAGACGCCCGGTGCGCTCGCGCACGGTCTGGAGGTCGGCGAGGAGCTGGCACGGGTGGAACTCGTCGGTGAGTGCGTTGAGCACGGGTACGCCGGCGAACTCGGCCATGGTCACGACGTCGCTCTGGTGGGCGGTCCGCCACACGATCGCCGCGGCCTGGCGACCGAGGACGCGGGCGACGTCCTCGACGCCCTCGCGCGAGCCCATCGCGGCGAGCCCGCCGTCGACGGTCATCGGGTTGCCGCCCAGCTCGGCGATCCCGGCCGCGAACGAGACCTGCGTGCGCAGGGTCGGGCGGTCGAAGACGAGCGCGACGGTGCGCGGGCCCACCAGCGGCTTGTGGTCGAAGGGCTCGGCCTTCATCCGGTCGGCCAGGTCGAGGACCTCCAGCAGCTCGGACGGCGACAGGTCGTCGTCGCGGAGGAAGTGGCGGGTCATGGGCTTGTCTCCTGGGCTACGGCGCGGGCGGTGTCGAGGATTGCGGGGAGGGCTGCGTCGAGGGCGTCGAGGTCGGCCTCGGTGATGACGAGCGGCGGGACGAAGCGCAGCCGCGTCGGGCCGGTGGCGTTGAGGATGAAGCCGACGGCGCGAGCGGCGGCGACGGCGTGCGGCGCGTAGGGCCCGTCGAGCTCGGCGCCGCGCATCAGGCCGGCGCCGGTGACGTCGACGACGCCGGTCTGCTGCGCGAGCAGGCCGGCGAGCTGTTCGCCGCGGGCGTGGGTCGCCGCGACCAGGTCGTCGGCGGCGATCGTGTCGAGGACGGCGAGCGCGGCCGCGCAGGCGACCGGGTTGCCCCCGAAGGTCGTGCCGTGGTTGCCGGGCTGGAGCAGCGTCGCAGCAGCCCCTCGGGCGACCGTGGCGCCGATCGGGATGCCCCCACCGAGCCCCTTGGCGAGCGTCACGACATCGGGGCGTACGCCGTCGAGGAGCTGGTGGGCGAACCACGCACCCGTCCGCGCGATCCCGGTCTGCACCTCGTCGAGCCACAGCAGCGCACCGTGGTCGTGGGCGATGCGCTGGGCGGCGGCGAGGTAGTCGGGCGCGGGCACGACGACTCCGGCCTCCCCCTGGATCGGCTCGAGGACGATCGCGGCGACGGTCTCGTCGACGGCGGCCTCGAGCGCGGCCACGTCGTCGTACGGCACGAAGGTGACCTCGCCGGGCAGCGGTGCGAACGGCTCGCGGTAGGCGGCCTTGGAGGTGAGCGCGAGCGCGCCCATCGTGCGGCCGTGGAACGAGCCCTCCGCCGCGACGATCCGCGTCCGGCCGGTGCGCCGGGTGAGCTTGAGCGCGGCCTCGTTGGCCTCGGCGCCGGAGTTGCTGAAGAACACCCGGGCGTCGTCGTCCCAGCCGAGGAGCGCGACCAGCCGCTCCGCGAGCGAGACCTGGGGCTCGGTGGCGAAGAAGTTGGAGACGTGGCCGAGGGTCGAGAGCTGGGTGGTCACCGCCGCCACCAGCGCGGGGTGCGCGTGACCGAGGGCGTTGACGGCGATGCCGGCCAGCAGGTCGACGTACTCGTTGCCGTCGGCGTCCCAGACGTGGGCGCCCTCTCCCCGCGTGAGGGCGAGGACGGGCGGGCCGAAGGTGTTCATGACCGCGCCGGCGTAGCGGTCCTGGATCGCGCTCATGTCGGGTCCTCCGCCTTCGGGTAGGGCTTGCGCAGCTTGGTGGCGGCGCCCGGCAGCACCTGGGTGCCGACGCCCTCGTCGGTGAAGATCTCGAGCAGCACGGCGTGCGGCTCCCGGCCGTCGACGACCGTCGCGCGCGGCACTCCCCCGACGACCGCCTCGTAGCAGGCGCGCATCTTGGGGATCATCCCCGCGTCGAGGGTCGGCAGCATCTCGCCGAGGGCTTCGGGGCTGATCTCCTGGATGAGGTCGTCGGACTTGCCGTAGTCGCGGTAGAGGCCCTCGACGTCGGTGAGGACCATCAGCTTCTCGGCGCCCAGCGCGACCGCGAGGGCTGCAGCCGCGGTGTCGGCGTTGACGTTGTGCACCTGGCCGTTGGCGTCGGGGGCCACCGAGCTGACGACCGGCACCCGACCTGCCTCGATGAGGTCGAGGACGGCCTCGGGACGGACCTCGGCGACCTCGCCGACGAGGCCGAGGTCGACCTCCTCGCCGTCGATCACCGTGTTGGTGCGCTCCGCGGTGAACAGGCCGGCGTCCTCGCCGGACAGCCCGACCGCGAGGGCGCCGTGCTGGTTGATGAGGCCGACGAGCTCGCGCTGGACCTGCCCGACGAGCACCATCCGGACGACGTCCATCGCCTCGGGCGTGGTCACCCGCAGGCCGCCACGGAACTCGGACTCGATGCCGAGCCGGTCGAGCATCTTCGAGATCTGCGGGCCGCCGCCGTGGACGACGACCGGCTTGAAGCCGGCGAACCGGAGGAACGCGATGTCCTCGGCGAAGGCGACCTTGAGGGCCTCGTCGGTCATCGCGTTGCCGCCGTACTTCACCACGATCGTCTGGCCGTGGTAGCGCTTGAGCCACGGCAGGGCCGCCGCGAGCGTGCGCGCCTTGGCAGGGTCGGGGCGCGTCGGGCCGGGAGTGGGCACGGGGTCTTGTCCGGTCTCGATCATGAGCTGTAGGCGCTGTTCTCGTGGACGTAGGCGTGGGTCAGGTCGTTGGTCCAGACGGTCGCGCGGGCGTCGCCGGACTTGAGGTCGATGGTCACGCTGACCTCGCGGCCGGTGAGGTCGACGGTGGCCGGGTCCTCCGCAGGCGTCGACTGCCGGCAGACCCAGACGCCGTTCATCGCGACGTCGAGGTCGGCGGGGTCGAACTCCGCGTCGGTGGTGCCGATGGAGGCCAGGACGCGGCCCCAGTTGGGGTCGTTGCCGAAGACGGCGGCCTTGAAGAGGTTGCTGCGGGCCACGCTGCGGCTCACCTCGACCGCCTCGTCCTCCGAGGCGGCGTGGAGGGTGGTGATCGCGATCTCGTGGTCGGCGCCCTCGGCGTCCTTGAGCAGCTGCATGGCGAGGTCGGTGCAGGCCTGGGTCAGCGCGGCGGTGAAGTCCTCCGGCGTCGGCGTGATGCCGCTGGCTCCGCTGGCCATGACCGTCACGGTGTCGTTGGTCGACATGCAGCCGTCGGAGTCGAGCCGGTCGAAGCTCACCCGCGTCGAGGCGCGCAGTGCGGCGTCGAGCTCGGCGGCCGGGACGACGGCGTCGGTGGTGATGACGACGAGCATGGTGGCGAGCGCGGGTGCGAGCATCCCGGCGCCCTTGGCCATCCCGCCGATCGACCAGCCGGCGCCCTCGACGACGACGGTCTTGCTGACCGAGTCGGTGGTCATGATCGCCTCGGCGGCGTCCAGTCCCCCGTCGGCGGACAGCGCGGCGGTGGCGGCGTGGACGCCCGCGAGCAGGTCGTCGCGGTCGTTGGCGAGGCCGATGAGGCCGGTGGAGCAGACGACGACGTCGATCGCGCCGATGCCGAGGCCGCCGGCGACCTGCTCGGCCACCGCGTGCGTGGTCTGGAAGCCCTCCGGGCCGGTGTAGCAGTTGGCGCCACCGGAGTTGAGGACGACGGCCTTGACGGTGCCGTCCTTGACGACCTCCTGGCTCCAGAGGACCGGGTTGGCCTTGCAGCGGTTGGCGGTGAAGACGGTGGCGGAGTCGAAGGTGGGGCCGTGGTTGACGACGAGGGCGAGGTCCTTGGCGCCGGTGGACTTGAGCCCGGCGGCGACGCCGGCGGCGGTGAAGCCCTTCGGGGTGGTGGTGGTCATGGTGCGAGTCCGATCGTGGAGAGCCCGGTGGCCTCGTCGAGGCCCAGGGCGAGGTTCATGCACTGGACGGCGGCTCCGGCGGTGCCCTTGGCGAGGTTGTCGACCACGGCCACCGCCACGAGACGTCGTACGCGCTCGTCCACGGCGACCTGCACCTGCACGGCGTTGGAGCCGAGCACGGACTGGGTCTGCGGCCACTGGCCCTCGGGCAGCAGGTGCACGAACGGCTCGGGGTCGTACGCCGATGCGTAGGCGTCGCGGACTCCCCCGAGGTCGACACCGTCACGCAGCGGCGCCTGCACGGTGGCGAGGATCCCGCGCGCCATCGGCACGAGGAGCGGCGTGAAGCCGACCTGCACCGGTGCGCCGTGGACGGCGCTGAGGTTCTGGACGATCTCGGGGGTGTGTCGGTGCGTGCCGCCGACGCCGTAGGCGCTCGCGTTGCCCATCACCTCGCTGCCGAGCAGGTGCGGCTTGGCCGCCTTGCCCGCGCCGCTGGTCCCGGACGCCGCGACGACCGTGACGTCGGGCTCGACCAGGCCCGCAGCGATCGCCGGGACGATGGCGAGGGTGGAGACCGTCGGGTAGCAGCCGGGGACGGCGATCCGCTTCGCGCCGCGGAGGAGCTCGCGCTGGCCGGGCAGCTCGGGGAGGCCGTAGGGCCAGGAGCCGGCGTGCGCGCCGCCGTAGAACGCGGTCCACTCCCCCGGGTCGGTCAGCCGGAAGTCGGCACCGCAGTCGACGACGACGGTGTCGTCCCCGAGCGCCTGCGCGATGGCGGCGGACTGGCCATGAGGCAGGCCGAGGAACACGACGTCGTGTCCGGACAGGGTCTCGATCGTGGTGTCGACGAGCACCCGGTCGGCGAGCGGCAGCAGGTGCGGCTGGAGGGCGCCGAGCCGCTCGCCCGCGTTGGAGCCGGCCGTCAGCGCGCCGATCTCGACGTCGGGGTGCCCGAGCAGCAGGCGCAGGACCTCGCCCCCGGCGTACCCACTGGCTCCGGCGACGGCGACTGACACGGTCATGTGCATGACTATACAAGTTCGTGCATGAATCACATACTCGGGTGGGCTGGACCGCTTCCGCCCTCCGGTCAGAGGTCTGGGCACCCCGGCGCTGTCGTCACTAGGCTCGCAGGCCATGACGACCCTGGTGAGCGGTGCCGCCGGCTTCGTCGGATCGGCCGCGTGCGGTGCACTCGCCAGGGCAGGCCACGAGGTGCACGCACTCGTCCGCCCGGGCACCTCGACTCGCCGGCTGGTGGGTCTGCCCGTCGAGGTCCACCGCGTCGACCTGCACGACCGGACCGCGCTCACCGACGTCGTGGCGCGCGTGGGTCCACGCGTGGTGGTCCATGCCGCGGCGTCCGCGGGCCACGGCGCCGGTGACCGGGACTCGCTGTGGCTCGACACCGTCCAGGCGACGGTGCGCCTGCTCGACGCGCTGGACACGGCACCGCCGGCACGCGTCGTCCACGTCGCCAGCTCGACCGAGTACGCGCCGTCGCCCCGAGCGTTGCGGGAGGACGACCCCCGTCCGCCCGAGTGCCCGCGGGGCGCTGCCAAGGCCGCTGCCTGGCTGGCCGTGCGCGAGTGGGCCGGGTCGCGGGGCGTCGGGGTGACCGCGCTGCGCCTGTTCCGGGTCTACGGACCCCACGAGCCGGAGGGGCGCCTGGTCCCGGCCATCCTGCGCGCACTGGACGACGGCACCCCCGTGCCCCTGCCGTCGGGGCCGGTGGGCCGCGACTGGGTGCACGTCGACGACGTCGCCGAGGCGTGCGTCAGGGCCACCCGTGACGTCGTCGCCACCCAGGTGCTCAACGTGGGTCGGGGGGTCTCCCTGCCGCCCGAGGCGGTGGTGGCGGCCTTCGGTGACGCCGCCGGTCGTGAGGTGCCCGTCCTCCCGGGAGCTTGGGACCGCCGCGCGATCGACGTCGAGCACTGGCGCGCCGACCTCACCGCCCTGGAAGCCGCCTGGGGCTGGCGCCCCGGCATCGACCTGCCGTCCGGAGCGGAGCTGACCCTCCGGGCCCACCGGGGCGAGCGGGTGGGCGCGTGACGGGCACGGTCCACGCGCACGACCACGGCGCCTCGTCGCGCCTGGCCCGCATGGAGGGCGACCACTTCTGGTTCGCGGGACGCGACCGGCTCGTCCACGAGCTGCTCGACCGGCACCCGGTCGAGCCGGACGGCGTCGTCGTCGACCTCGGTTCCGGGACGGGCCGCTTCGCGCGCCGACTCGCCGCCGCCGGCCGGGCCGTCGTCGCCGTCGACCGGTCGCCGGGCCGCGACGGACCGGTGGGTGCGACGGTCGCCGCCGACGGCGAGCGGCTCCCCCTCGCCGACGGCTCGGTGGCGACGGTCCTGGCGCGCGACGTCCTCGAGCACCTGGACGACGTGGCCGCGCTCGGGGAGTGCGCCCGTGTGCTGCGGCCCGGCGGGCTGCTGGTGGTGCTGGTTCCGGCCTGGCCGGTGCTGTGGAGCGACCGCGACGAGCGGGCCGGGCACCTGCGCCGCTACCGGGGCCGCGGTCTGCGTGCGCTGGTCGAGTCGGCGGGGTTCACCGTCGTGGAGCAGCGCGGCTACCAGTTCCTCCTCCTGCCGGCGATCGCGGCGAACCGCGTGGCCAGCAGCCGCTGGGGACCTCGGGTCGTCGACCGCGAGGAGACCCCACCCGTCTGGCTCAACCGGCTCCTCACCTCCGTGAACACCTGGGAGGCGGGGCTCGCCCGACGACGGTGGTCGAGGCCGCCCACAGGTTCCACGCTCGTGCTGGTGGCCCGGCGACAGGGGCGGCCATGACCTGCGAGCCCGTGCTCTTCCACACCAGTGAGCAGGTGCTCTCGTCGTTCGCCCGCGTCACCGACCCCGGGGGACTGCCGGCCGCCGTCGTCGTCGACTGGGAGGAGCGCGGCAAGGAGCGACGCCAGGCCCACGCCCGGATGGCCATCGGCCTGGTGCCCAGCCAGAGCCGCGACGACCCCGCAGCCCTGGCGCGCGTACGTCGACTCCTGCCGCAGGTGCCCGTCGTCTGCCGCGTCGACGGCCCGGGCGACCTCGCCGGCGTCGACGCCGCGATCGCGGGTGGCGCGGTGGAGGTGCTGCTGCCTATGGTCCGGCACGAGGACGAGGTGGACCGGGTCCTCGAGTGGGCCGACGGGCGCATCGGCGTGGGCGTCATGGTCGAGACCCGCGAGGCGGTCGACCGGGTCGACCAGCTGGTGGCCCGCCCGCTGAGCCGCGCCTACCTGGGCCTGGTGGACCTGGCCCTGGACCGGGGCACCACCTCGATCTTCTCGGCGTTCACGGACGGTGCCGTCGACCACGTCGCCTCGCACGTGGCAGGGACCACCGCGTTCGGGGTCGGCGGACTCACCCTTCCCGGTCACGGCGACCCGGTGCCGGTCGAGCTGCTGGCGGGCGAGATCCTGCGGGTCGGCAGCCACTTCTCGTTCCTGCGACGGTCGTTCCTCAGGCACCTCGCCTCGACGCCACCGGACGCGGGCATCCGCGCTGTCCGCGACATGCTGGCCGGGCTCTCCCGGCGTACGCCGGCCGAGGTCGAGCGCGACCGGGTCGCCTTCGGGGACCTCTGCCGCGGCGAGGTGCCCGCGTGAGCGGGGTCGGCGTCGTCGTGCCGATGCACGCCACGCGCGACTGCCTCGACGAGCTCCTGGCGAGGATTGCCGCCTGCGTGCCCGACGCGGAGGTGGTGCTGGTCGACGATGCGTGCCCGCAGGGCTCGGGCGCGGCCGTGCGCGCGCTCACCGGTCGGCTGCCGGCGGGCCTGCGGTGCCGACTCGTGACGGTCCGGCCCGGTGTGGGCCAGCACAGCGCCGTGCTGCTGGGACTGGCGGAGAGCACCTCGGCTGTCACCGTGGTGATGGATGCCGACCTCCAGGACCCCCCGGAGGCCATCCGCACCCTCGTGGACGCCCTCGCCGAGGGGTCCGCACCAGTGGTGGCCGCCGGTCGTCGGGGCAGCTACGAGGCGCGTGGCCGGCTCGCCAGTGGTCGGTGGCACCGTCGCGCCATGCACCTCGCCAGCGGCGGAAGGGTGCCGCGGGACGCGGGGATGTTCCTCGCCATGACCGCGTCGGCGCGGGACGCCGTGCTGGCCCTCGACGACCCCGTCGCGCCGCTCGTGCCGGCGCTCGCCCGGGCGGGCATCCCCCTCCGCACGGTCCCCGTGCAGCGCGCCCCGCGCACCTCGGGTGCGACGGCCACCACGAGCCGCGTCCGCGTGCGGACGTCGGTGCGGGGGCTGCTGACCGTCCTGCCGGTGCACCCCTTCGTCCGCAGCGTGCGTGCGCGCCGCTGGCAGCACCCCCACATCACCGTCACCGACATCGGAGGTCCGCCGTGACCAGCCACAACAGTGAGCAGATCGACTACTTCACCCACCGGCAGCTGCCGCGGATGACCGCCGACCGCAGCACCACGCCGTACACGCGGCGCCAGCTGCTTGCGGTGATGGAGGCGGCCGCGATCCGGCCGGGCGACCGGGTCCTCGACGTCGGGTGCGGGCTGGGCAAGTACACGATCGGGCTGGCCGCGGAGGGCGTCGACGTGCACGGCCTCGACCTCACTCCGGCACTCGTGGAGCAGCTGCACCGTGTCGCTCCGGAGATCCCCGCCGTCGTCGGAGATCTCGTCGACCCCGCCCCTGAGCTGCACGGGGCCTTCGACGTGGTCACCGGCTTCTTCGTCCTCCACCACATCGCGGACCTCGCGGGAGCGATGAAGGGCGTGCGGACCGTGCTCCGGCCCGGCGGCCGGATGGCGTTCTGCGAGCCCAACCCCCTCTTCCCGGGCTACTACGCGCAGATCACCCTGACGCCCGGGATGACCTGGCAGGGCGACGGCGGCATCCTCAAGATGCGTCACGGCCTCCTCAGCAAGGCCGCCGCAGGTGCCGGCCTGGAGGACTTTCGCACCACCCGCTTCGGGGCCTTCCCGCCCGCGTTGGCGAACCGCGCCCGCGGACGACAGGTCGAGTCATGGGTCGAGCGGGTGCCGGGGTGGGGCTGGGTCGCGGCCTTCCAGCTCTTCACCGCCCGCGCACGCTGACGTCGGCATCATCCGTGTCCACGGCGGTCGGGTGGGTCGCCCTCGGCCTCGTGCCCGTGCTCGTCGCGCTCGTGCGCCAGCGCAGGACCATGCCGGCCGTGCAGGACGAGGTGTGGTTCCTCCTCGTGGCGACCCGCCTGGCCCGTGGGCGGCGGCTCTACTCCGAGGTGTTCTACGGTGCCGGTCCGCTGCCTGTCTGGGGCGCGACGCTGCTGGTGCGGCTGCGCGGCGCCGGCCTGAAGACGCTGCGAACGTGCACCGCGACCGTGTTGGCGGCGACCACTGTCCTGCTGCTGGCGCTCGTCGCGCCTGCGGGCGGACCCGCGGTCGTGTGCACGGCCGTCGCCGTGGCCGGCCTGGTCCTGGCCCGGCCCCCTGACAACGCCTACGGCGTCTCCGCCCGGGTCGGCGTGGTGGTCTCGGTCGCGGCGCTCGCGGCGTCGGACCCCGACTTCGTCGGAGCGCGTGCCGCGGAGGGCGACCAGACCCTGGCCCTGGCGCTCGTGAGTGGGGCGGGCCTGGTGCTGGCCCTTTTCTCCAAGCACACGCTCGGAGCAGCCGCCGTGCTCACGGTGCTGCCGGGCTGGCTGGTGGTCTCCGGCCTTCGGTCGGCCGGCGTGGCGACCGGCATCACGGTCGTCGGTTCGGTTGCGGTGCTCGCCCTCATGGCTCGCCGCGGCGAGCTGCACGGGTTCGTCCGGCGCACGCTGACCGACAAGGGGGCCTACCTCAGCACGGGCCGCCTCACATTCACCGGCGAGGCCCATCGGCTGGCACGGTCTCGACCGGAGCTGTGGTGGATCGACCTGACGGCGTACGCCGTCACCGTGGTCGCGGCGGTGGGCTGCGTGGTTGCGGCCGCCATGCGCACCCCGGGTGCCGTGGAGGGTCTCTGCCTGGCAGCGGTGTCGGTGGCAGGCAACTACCCGCGCGCGAGCCCCTCGCACGTGCGGGCCGGAGCGGCACCGGCCCTGGCCGCCCTGGTCATCGTGCTCGCACCGGCCCCCACAGCGCTCGCCGTGGTCCTGGCGGCGCTCGCGGCCGTCGGTGGCCTCGGCCTGGTGGTCTCCTGGCGCCGACCGGGCCGGGCACCGGAGGTCGAGGTGGACGTGCTGGACGGCCTGCCGTTGCTCAGCCCCGTGTCGCCCCGGTCGCTGACCGACGGCCAGCGGGTGCGAGACACGGCCGGGCGTCGTGTCCTGGTCCTCCGCTCGGACGCGGCCCAGTGGTACCTCGCGCTCGACCTGCGGAACCCCACCCCCTACGACTACCCCCTCGCGTCGACCTTCGGACGTGCGGGACAGCAGGTCGTCGCCGCGCGGCTGTGTCGCAGCGACATCGAGTGGTGCCTGATGGCCCCGGCCGATGCGGGTCCGCTCACGCCGCACCTGCTCGAGGAGGCGGTGCGCTCGCGCATGGACCCGGTCCTCGACACCGCCCTCGGCGTCCTCTACCGCGCACGGCACCCGTGAGGCGTCCACTCGCCCGGAAAGTGACGCGCAACGGGCAACTCGAGCACCTACGGTTCTGGTGTGACCCGACTCCCCAGTGAGACCTACCTCGATCACCTCCGCACCGAGTCCGCACGTTTCCGCGAGGTCCTGACCGCGTGCGACCCGGCGGCGCGCGTGCCGTCGTGCCCCGACTGGAGCGCCGCCGACCTGCTGTGGCACCTCGCGACGGTGCAGCGGTGGTGGGCGGAGGTCGTGGCCGCCCGCCCGACCCGTCCCGAGGAGGTCGATCCCCCGCGCCCCGAGTCGTACGACGAGCTGCTGGCGACCTTCGACGAGTGGTCGGCCGAGCTCGCGCGGGTGCTCGAGGCCGCGGACCCGGCCGAGGAGGCGTGGAACTGGTCCGACGACCACACCGTGGGCTTCATCCTGCGCCGCCAGGCGCACGAAGCACTCATCCACCGCGTCGACGCCGAGCTGGCGGCGGGCGATCGCACCGACCTCGAACCGCTGCTGGCGAGCGACGGCGTGCACGAGTGCCTGGCCGTGATGTACGGCGGCTGCCCTCCCTGGGGGCGATGGGAGCCGGGTGAGGACCTCGTGCGGGTCGACGTGACTGACACGGGCGAGGAGTTCTGGGTGCGATTCGGCATCTTCTCCGGCACGGATCCCGAGAGCGGGACGACGTACGCCGACGAGGAGGACTTCCACGTCGTCGACGCTCCCGAGGACGACGCGGTCGAGCCCGACGTCGTCGTCGACGGCACCGCCGCGGCGCTCGACCTCTGGCTCTGGAGCCGGAGCGACGACGAGGAACTGTCGGTGGTCGGCGACGAGGCGGTCCTCGACCGGTTCCGGGCGATCGTGGGGTCGCCGATCAACTGACGCGCCGCCGCAACTTTTCCGGACCGGACGACGTCTCGACCTCACCACCACCCGACCGCGGAGGTCCCGCCATGAGCCACCCACGACGAGCAGCGGCCGCGGCCGTGATCGCGGTCCTCGGTGCCGCCTGTGTCGCGTTCGCGCCGACAGCGGACGCGAACACCACCACGTGCCACGGCGTGCCGGTGACGGTCGAGGGCGCTGTCGGCACCGAGGGCGATGACGTGATGCGGGCACCGCTCGACGCGTGGGAGGGGGTCGAGGGCCTGGGCGGCGACGACACCATCTGCCCGGTCGACGGCAGGCCCGGCTCGCGCGACCCGCAGTTCTTCGCGGACGCGGGTCCGGGCGACGACGTCGTCGTCTTCGAGGCGACCTACCCGGCGTCCGTGATCCTCGGCGCCGGGTCCGACCGCTTCATCGGCAACGACGTCGGCGCCTACGTCTACACGGGGGCGTCGGCGCCGATCTCCGGCGGAGTCGGCTACTTCGGGCAGACGGACTCCGAGGCGGACGTCGTCCTCGGCGGGGCGGGACGCGACTCGGTCTACTCCGGCGACACCGGGGGCTTCACCGCCAACCCCGACCGCATCGCGACCGGTGGCAGCAACGTCGACCTCGACAGCGTGTTCTACGCCGGCCGGATGACCCCGGACGGCGAGCTCGACAACGGGTCGTCCCGCGACCTGCTGTTCCTCGTGGGGTCGTGGGGCCCGGGTGAGCTGTCGATCGACAACGTCGCCGGCCGGGCCGAGCTGGCGGGCACGGAGGTGCTGCGCTGGTCGAGCGTGCGCCAGTTCGTCGTCGACGAACGCCCTGCAGCGCTGCGCTTCGTGGGCGGCCCGGCGCCGGAGCACCTCGCGGTCGGCGACTACCAGCTCGGCGCGCCCGGTGCACCGATGACGGTCGACGTCGTGACCCGCGGTGGGGGCGACTATGTCTCGCTCGCCGGGGCGCTGCGGGGTCGCATCCGGCTGGGCGGCGGGCACGACTCACTGGCGCTTGGAGGTGCGTGTGACCGTACGCGCGTCGACCTCGGATCGCACCTGGCGTGCTGGGAGGGAACGGAGCGCGCGCGCACCGACCTGTCGGGGCTCGACAGGATCCTCCTGCTCAGCCCCGACGTCACGGCGATCGGCACCGGGCGGGCCGACACGATCCACGCCCTCGGGAGGGGTTCTCGCGTCTTTGGCCGAGCCGGTCCGGATGACCTCGCCGCCCACCGACGCGACGGGGTGGTCCACGGCGGGAGCGGGCGGGACCGGTGCTCCGGCGCCGAGCAGCGCGGCTGCGAGCTGCCCCGATGAGCGGGTGCGAACGCCCGAATCGATTGCCGCTGCTTGGTTGAAGAGCGGCGCGAGCGCTGAGCACGAGCACTGGGCCTTGAGTCTCTCGGAGACTCAAGGCCCAGCGGCGCGTGAGGTGCGGGAGTCAGGCGCGCTGGACGGCGCCGGTGCGCTCGACGGCGAGGGCCACGGCGGCATCGCGCGCGGCGGCCGCCTCGCCCTCCTTGAGGGTCCGGTCGGGAGCGCGGAAGCGCAGGGCGTACGCCAGCGACTTCTTCCCCTCGCCGACCTGGTCGCCGGTGTACACGTCGAAGAGCCGGATCGACTCGAGCAGCTCGCCTGCGCCCTCGCGCAGCGCCGCCTCGACGTCGGCCGCCGGCACGGAGGCGTCGACGACAAGGGCGACGTCCTCCTTCGCGACGGGGTACGACGAGAAGGACGGCGCGGGCCGCAGGTGGACGGCCCGCTCGATGAGGAGGTCGAGGTCGACCTCGGCAGCGACGGTGCGCTTCGGCAGCCCGAACGCCTGGCAGACCCTCGGGTGCACCTCGCCGGCGTGACCGACGACCTCTCCGTCCACGGACAGCTCGGCGCACCGGCCGGGGTGCCACGGGGCCAGGTCGGCCGACGACGCCGTCACGTCGAGCCCGAGCGCGGCGGCGACCGACCGGACTTCCTCGATCGCGTCGGACCAGGTGACCGGACGAGCGGCTCCCCACCAACCACCGGAGACCGCGTCGCCTGCAGCGACGAGGGCCAGGTGGAGCGGCTGGGCGGGCAACGCCGCGTCGAGGGCGGCGAACTCGTCGTCGGTCGGGCGACGGTCCACGGGGAGGATCGCCGCCGGACCGGAGTGGCGAGGCAGCGTCACGGCGCCGGTCTCGAAGATCGCCAGGTCGACGTTGCCGTGGCCGACGTTCTTGCCGGCCGTGCGCAGCACGCCGGGGAGCAGCGTCGTGGTCATGAACGGCGCCTCCGCGCTGAGGGGGTTCGACAGCCGGAGCAGGTCGCGGCGCGCGTCGTCGGCAGGGAGGCCGAGGTCGTCGAGGTCGCTCGTGCCCACGAACGGGAAGGTCACGACCTCCACGAAGCCGTCGCCGGCCAGCGTGCGTCCGATGCGCCGGCGCAGCCGCTGGGAGTGCGTCAGGCCTCGTCCCGACGGAGGCGTCGGCAGGATCGACGGCACGTGGTCGTAGCCGACGAGCCGGATGACCTCCTCGGTGAGGTCCTGCGGGTCGGTCAGGTCGGGTCGCCACGGCGGAGGCGTCACCGTCAGCGTCCCCGAGCCCGAGACCTCGCACCCGACGGCGCGGAGGCAGTCGATGCTGCGCTCCTCGGTGATCGGCATGCCCGACACCCGGGCCGCCAGGTCGCCGGCCACCTCGATGACGGGCATGGCCGGCGGCGTCCCGACCACGGTCACCCCTGAGTCCGCGGTGCCGCCGCCGTGCTCGACGAGCAGCTCGACGACGCGGTCGGCCGCGGCCTCGCAGATCGTCGGGTCGACGCCGCGCTCGTTGCGCTTGCCGGCCTCGGAGGTGATCTTGTGGCGGCGGCCGGTGCGATACATCGACACGGCGTCCCAGTGGGCAGCCTCGACGAGGATCGACGTGGTCGTCCCCGACATCTCGGTGGTCTCGCCGCCCATCACGCCGCCGAGCCCGATGATCCCGGAGTCGTCGGTGACGACGAGGTCGGCCGGGTCGAGGGCACGATCGGTGCCGTCGAGGGTGGTGAGCCGCTCCCCGTCGCGCGCACGGCGTACGACGATCGCGCCCTGCACCTTGTCGGCGTCGTAGCCGTGGATCGGCCGGCCGGTCTCGAGCATCACGTAGTTGGTCACGTCGACGGCCAGCGAGATCGGCCGCATCCCGGCCGCGGTGATCCGCTGGACGATGTGGTCCGGCGTGGCTGCGGTCGGGTCGAAGCCGGTGACCTTGCGCGCCACGAAGACCGGGCAGCCGTCGGCGTCCTCGACGACGACCGGGTGGCCGTCGGCGTTGGGCGCGGGCGTGTCGCGGTCGGCAGGGTCGCGGAAGTTGCTCGCACCGTCGACCGAGACCAGCACCTCGCGGGCGATGCCCCGGATCGACAGCGCGTAGGCACGGTCGGGGTTGATCTCGAACTCGATGGTCTCCTCGTCGAGCCCCAGCACCGGGCGTACGTCGTCACCGGGCTGGCCTGCGTCGGCGGGCAGCACGATGATGCCGTCGTGGTCGTCGCCGAGACCCAGCTCGCGGGCGGAGCAGATCATCCCGGCCGACAGGTGTCCGTAGGTCTTGCGGGCGCCGATCTCGAAGCCACCGGGCAGCACGCCGCCGGGCAGCACCGTCGCGACGAGGTCGCCGGGCGCGAAGTTGTGTGCGCCGCAGACGATGCCCTGTGGCTCGCCGGTGCCGTTGGCGTCGCCGACGTCGACGGTGCACCAGTTGATGGTCTTGCCGTTCTTCTGCGGCTCGGGCTCCATCGTCAGCACGCGCCCGATCACCAGCGGGCCGGTGATGTCGCGCCCGGGGCTCACGACCGCCTCGAGCTTGAGGCCGGTCAGGGTGAGCCGGTCGGTGAGGTGCTCGGTCGTGGTGCCGGCGGGCACGTCGACGTGCTCGAGGATCCAGGAGAGGGGTGCCTTCATGATCAGATCTCTCCCTTAGATTTCGCTGCCGAAGGAGGAGGAGAACCGCACGTCGCCCTCGAACAGCGGACGCAGGTCCTCGAGGTTGTGGCGGAACATGAACGAGCGGTCGATGCCCATGCCGAAGGCGAAGCCGCTGTAGACCGACGGGTCCACGCCGCAGGCGGTGAGCACGCGCGGGTTGACCACGCCGCAGCCGCCCCACTCGATCCAGCCCTCGCCGCGGCAGGTCCGGCACGACGCAGGGTCGACGTTGCGGCACACGAAGCAGAGCACGTCGACCTCGGCGGACGGCTCGGTGAAGGGGAAGTACGACGGCCGGAACCGCGTCGTGATGCCGTCACCGAAGAGCTGGGAGGCGAAGTGGTCGAGCGTGCCCTTGAGGTGGGCCATCGTGATGCCCTCGTCGACCACGAGGCCCTCGACCTGGTGGAACATCGGCGAGTGCGTGGCGTCGTACTCGTCGGTGCGGAACACCCGGCCCGGACAGACGACGTAGATCGGCGGCTTGCGCGTGAGCATCGTGCGCGCCTGCACGGGCGAGGTCTGGGTGCGCAGCACGACGTGGTTCTCGGCCGGCTCGGTCCAGAACGTGTCCTGCATGGAACGCGCGGGGTGGTCGGGGCCGAGGTTGAGGGCGTCGAAGTTGAGCCACTCGGCCTCCACCACCGGGCCCTCGGCGACCTCGTAGCCCATCGCCACGAAGAGGTCGGCGATGAGCTCGGACTGCAGCGTGAGCGGGTGCCGACCACCGCGACGGGCGCGGGTGGTGGGCAGGGAGACGTCGACGGTCTCCTCGACCAGCATCCGCTCCTCGTGCTCGGCCTCGAGGACCACCTGCCGGGCGGCGAGCGCCTGGTTGACGGCCCCGCGGGTCTGGCCGATGCGCTGGCCGGCGTCCTTGCGGGCCTGGGGCGGCAGCGCGCCGATCTCGCGGTTGGCGAGGGCGAGCGGGGACCGGTCGCCGGTGTGGTCGATGCGGACCTGCTTGAGGGCGTCGAGGTCGGCGGCGGCGGCGATCGCGGCCAGGGCCGCCTCGCGCATCTCGTCGACCTGCTCGGCCTTGAGCGGGGTCACTTCGACAGGGTCGTAGTCGGTGTTGGGGCCGGACATGGCTCCCTTTCGCATGGCTTCATCAGGTCGCCGCTGAGTCTAGAAGTGGGTGAGCGTCGGGTCGGACGGGGACTCCCCGGACCCGGATGACGTCAGCTGCCCGACGGACCAGGTCCGGGGCGCAGAAATCGCAAGCTCGTGTCCACGACCGTGATGCTACCCGTTGAAGGACGCGAAGACGCCACTGCATTCGTCGGTGGCCGTGGTGGGCATCGAGGCCACGTCGACGTCCTCGAGCACGGTCGCGGCACGCGATCGGCCGAGGTTCCAGGCGCGGGCGTCTTCCAGCGTCTCCTCGTCCATGCTGGTCAGGGGCAGCAGCCGGAGCACGCACCTCGCCGCCTCCGGTCCGAGCCGGTCGGCGATCACCGGGGCGGCGTCCGGGGACAAGGACATCAGGTATGGCACGTCGAGCTTGCCGGTGGCGTCGTAGCGGTCGAGGTTGCGTCCGGCGACCCAGGCGTCCGGGTTGATCGCGGCGAGGCCGACCAGCGCGAGCGCACCGGAGGCGAGGGCGATCCGCGGGAGCCACCGGCCCCAGCCGGCGACACCGGCGACCATGATCGCGAGCACGACGAACCCGAGCCAGCCCTCGAAGACGTCGACGAAGAGCCGCAGCGTGGTGAAGCCGTAGGCGTCCTGGTAGACGCTCATGCCGCGGAGCGCCGACGCGACCACGAGGAGCGTGAGCACGCACAGCAGGCCGAGCGACCCGAGGAGCCAGCGCCGGTCGTCCGGCGTCTCGCCGGCACGCCTGGAGGCCACCCACACGACGAGCACGGTGAGCGCCGTGGCGAGGGTGAGCTGGCCGAAGCCCTGGTGCACGAACTCGGCGTACGTCAGCCCGGTGGTCTGCCGGATGTAGTCCTCCCCGCCGACCAGGGCCCGCGCCTGCGCGGCCATGAAGGCGAGGAACACCCCGTCGACGACCAGCACCGGGACGAGCCACTCGAAGCGGTTGGCCAGCGGCGTCGGCCGCCGGTCGCCGTACATCTCCACCTGCGCCGGGTTGAGGGCGAGGTAGGCGGCACCGAGGGTGACGGCGAAGACGAAGCACGCCAGGAACGCCCGGCCGACGATCTCGTTGAACGTGAGGCTGGGGACGAGCTGGTCGACCCACGAGCCGAAGACCGGGTTGGCGGTGGCGAAGATCGTGCCGAACACCCCGAGCCCCAGCAGCGACCACAGCGCCGTACGCACCACGGCCGGCGTCTGCGAACCGGCCCGCCCGAAGCGCAGCGACCGGCCGAACCAGGGCAGTCCGCGCAGCGACGACATCGGCCAGGCGATCCCGGACAGCAGGAAACCGGGCAGCGAGCGCGCGCCCGTCACGCCGCACAGGAACACGGCGGTCGCGGCGAGCAGGCACAACAGCTGCACCCACTCTGCGGCGAGCAGGGTCATGGGGAGCACCAGCAGCACGGCCAGCCCGGTGCACGTCAGCGTCCACGGGTCGCGACGGTGGCGGGCGGTGAGGAACGCAGCCGCGCCGCAGCACAGGCCGACCAACGTCCAGCTGATGCCGGGGCCGTGGAAGGACAGGGCCGCGCCGGCGATGATGCCGGCGATCGCGGCGGCCAGGACCGTGCGCCATCCCGACGCCTTCCCCGACTCGGGCCAGAACCGGCCGAACAGGGCGTCCACGCCCGTGGCGGGGCGGGCGGGAGTCGGGCGGGTGGGCGTGGACGTGCTCACGGCTGGCTCCTGGGTGAGGGAAGGAACGGAAGGTGCGGGGGACGCGGGGCCGGGACCGTCGACCTCGAGCCGCAGCCGGGCTCCCCGCCCGGACGCTGGGTCGAGGAAGCGCAGGGTGCCGCCGTGGAGCTGCGCCACCCACCGGGCCACGGCGAGGCCGAGGCCGGTCCCGCCGCCGCCGTCGGTGCCGAACCGCTCGAAGACCCGCTCGCGGTCCTCGGGGGCGACTCCCCCGCCCTCGTCGGCGACCTCGAGCCACCACCGACCGCCGCCACCGGGACCTGCTCCCCCGGACACGTGGACGGTGGTGCCGGTCGGCGCGTGCCGCCCCGCGTTGTCGAGCACGTTGACGAGCAGCTGTCGCAGCCGGGCCGGGTCCCCCTCGACCTCCAGGTCGGCCGGGACCGTCACGTCGAACGCACCCGTGCGACCGGCCGCGGCCACCTGGGCGACGGACTCCTCGACCAGCGATCGCAGGGCGACCTGCTCGCGGTCCAGCTCCACCACGCCCGCCTCCAGGCGCGAGAGCTGGAGCAGGTCGTCGACGAGGCGCCCCAGCCGCTGGGCCTCCTCGAGCGCGGCGCCGAGGTGCTCGGAGTCCGCGGGCACGACGCCGTCGGCGAGGTTCTCGAGCAGTGCCGTCATCGCCGTGAGCGGCGTACGCAGCTCGTGGGAGACCGTGGCGATCAGGTCGCGTCGCTCGCGGTCGACGGTCGCGAGGTCCTCGGCCATCCGGTTGAAGGCGGCGGCGAGCTGGCCGACCTCGTCGGTGGCGGTCGTGCGGACCCGGCCGGAGTAGTCGCCGCGCGCCATGGCGCGCGAGACCTCCGTCATCCGGCGCAGCGGCGCCACCATCCCGGCCGCGAGCAGCTGGGTGACGCCGAGGGCGAGCGCCACGCTGACGGGGAGCACGAGGAGCGGCGGGACGTCGGCCGCCGAGCCGAGGAGGCTCAGGAGCACGGCCACCACGACGGACGCGGCGACGAGCAGCCCGAGCTTCACCTTGAGGCTGGACACCGTGTCGAGCGGCGTCGGCGTGCGCGGAGTCATGTCAGGTCCTCGAGGGAGTAGCCGACGCCGTGGACCGTGCGGATCCGCTCGGCACCGACCTTGGCGCGCAGCGCCTTGACGTGGCTGTCGACGGTGCGTGCGGCGCCGGGGCTCCCCCAGGCGTCGCCCCAGTCCCAGACCTCGCGGAGCAGCCGGTCGCGGCCGAGGACCTGGCCGGCCTCGCGGGCCAGGCACAGCAGCAGGTCGAACTCCGTCGGCGTCAGGTGGACCGGCTCGCCCGCCACGGTCGTACGCCGGGTGCCGGGGTCGATGCTGATCGCACCGACCTCGAGGGCGGCGGGCCGTTCGGCGGCGAGAGCCTCGGCACGCTCGACGCGCCGCAGCAGGGCGGCGACGCGGGCGACGACCTCGCGCATCGAGAACGGCTTGGTGAGGTAGTCGTCGGCGCCGACCCCGAGGCCCACGAGCACGTCGGCCTCGTCGTCGCGCGCGGTCAGCATCAGCACCGGGACGGGGCGCTCGGCCTGGATCCGGCGGCAGACCTCCAGGCCGTCGAAGCCGGGCAGCATCACGTCGAGGAGCACCACGTCGGGTCGCACGGCTGCCGCGACCTCGACCGCGGACGGACCGTCGAAGGCCTGCTCCACCGTGTAGCCCTCGGCGCGCAGCCGCTGGGCCAGCGCATCGTTGATGGTGCGCTCGTCCTCGACCACCAGGGCGGTCCGCACGGGCATGCTCGACGTCATGCTCCGACCCTAGGAGCCCGGGCGCGCGGGAGGCGGGGACGACTCGTGAAGGTTGTGTGGAGGTGGTCGTCGGGCCGGGTCACTCCGGGCGCTGGTCGTCGCTCGGCCAGTCGACCATCACGCGCGCTCCGCCGCCCGGGGCGTCGTCGATGGTGACCCAGCCGCCGTGCGCACGGGCCAGGCCGCCGACGATGTACATCCCGAGCCCGCTGCCGCCGGAGTCACCGGTGGTCCAGAACTTGGTGAAGACCCGCCGGCGCAGCTCGACGGGGATGCCGTCGCCCTCGTCGTCGACCGTGGTGCGCACACCGGTGCGGTCGGGGGTGCGGGCCAGCCGGACGCTCACCTGGCCCTGCCCGTGGCGGATGGCGTTCTCGACCAGGTTCGTCACGACCTGGGTGAACTTGTCGGGGTCGGCGAAGACCTCCGGAAGGTCGTCCTCGACCTCGAGGAGGATCTCGCGCGACGTGCCGGCCTCGATCGACTCGACGACCCGGCGCACCAGGACCTCGGCCGACGACTCGCGCGGGTAGAGCTGGAGCCGGCCGGTGTCGATGCGGGCGACGTCGAGGAGCTCGGCGATCAGCCGGGCCAAGCGGTCGGCGTCGGCGTTGACGGTGTTGAGCATCAGCTTGCGCTGGTCGTCGGTCAGCTTGTCCCATCGGTTGAGCAGGGCCTGCACGAAGCCCTTCACACCGGTCAACGGGGACCGGAGCTCGTGGGCGACGGTGGCGACGAGGTCGGAGCGCTCGCGGTCGAGCCGGGCACGGCCCCGTCCGCTGCGGAGCCCGACAGCGATGCCGACGACGGGACCGAGTGGCTCGTCGCGGACGAGCCTGGCAGTGGTGAGCACCTCCTCGCCGGAGGCGTTGAGCCACGACTGCTCGGGGACGGCACGGACGATCGAGATGCTGTCGAAGGGCCGGTTGACGTCGAGCCAGGTGCGCCCGTCCTGGTCGAGGAGCCGCAACAGCTCGGACAGCGGCAGGGTCGCGGCCTCCTGCGCGTCGATGCCGAGCAGCGCGGCAGCCTGGGAGTTGATGATCGTGACGACACCGTCGCGGGTGGCGCCGAGGACGCCGTCGGGGTAGTAGTCGGCAAGCGAACGCAGCCGGGTGGGCGTGCTCTCGACCTTCCTCTCCCCGGACACGTCGGTCACCCTAGGGCAGATTCAGGGCCGGGACTGCGGCTTCGGCCGTCGCAGGCCCGCGGCGCGCAGGGCCGACACCAGCTCGCGCGAGGAGACCGGCACGGCGCCGGCGGCGACCATCGCGTCGTAGTAGTCGTCGGGCACGTCGTAGTGGTCGCGGTCCCAGCCCCGGGCCGGGATGCCGTGGGCGGCCGCGAACTCGTGCGCCTCGTCGTACGACGTGTCGCTGGCCAGGTGGGACCAGAGCCGGTCCCACCTGGCCACGGCAGGTGGATCGATGAGGATCATCGCCGCGAGGCTAGCCGGTCGCCCGGCTCCCGCTCACGCGTGCGATCACCGATAGAAGGCGCGGATCGCGGACGCGAGCTCCTCGGGGACCTCCATCGAGGCGAAGTGACCGCCCTCCGGGTGCTCGGTCCAGGACACGATGTCGGTGTTGTCGCGCTCGGCGAAGGGGCGCAACGTCTGGAAGTCGTCGGCGAAGACCGCGACACCGATCCGGCCCTCGTTGACCCGCGCCTCGACCGCCTGCTCCGCGCGGTAGGTCTGCACCGCACCGCCGCTGCTGTTGGTGAACCAGTACAGGCTGACCTGGGTCAGCACCTGGTCCCGCGTGAGGCGCGAGGTGCCGTTGCCGAAGCTCTCGAAGAGCTCGTTGTAGGCGAGCTGGCCCACCGGGGAGTCGCTGAGGGCGGCGGCGATGGTGCGCGGCCGCGACGCGTTCATCGCGGCGTACCCGTTGACGGTCTGGAACCACCCGGCGAACTCCAGCGCGGCGTAGTCGGACGGCGTCATCTTCTCGAACTCGGCGGGGTCGCCCGACGGGAACGAGAACAGCTGGAGCACGTGCGCGCCGAGGAAGCCCTCGGGGGCCAGCATCGCGAGCTCACGCGAGACGATCGCGCCGTTGTCGGAGCCGTGCGCGCCGTAGGACTCGTAGCCGAGGCCGCGCATCAGCGCGTCCCAGGTGCGGGCGGTGCGGGTGGAGTCCCACGCGCCGTCGGTGAGCGGCTGGCTGTGGCCGACGCCCGGGATCGACGGGATCACGAGGTGGAAGTCGTCGCTCAGGTGCGGCACCAGGTCGAGGAAGTCCACGAACGAGCCCGGGTAGGTGTGCAGGAGCAGGAGCGGCGTGGCGTCCTCGTTGGCCGACCGGACGTGCACGAAGTGGATGGTCTGGCCGTCGATCTCGGTGAGGAACTGCGGGTACGCGTTCATCCGCTCCTCCTGGGCGCGCCAGTCGAAACCGGTGCTCCAGTGCTCCACCATCTCGCGGAGGTAGGCGACGGGGGCTCCGGCCGACCAGTCGTCGGTGCCGGCGGTGTCGACCGGCTCGGCGGCGTAGCGGGTGCGGGCGAGGCGGGCGTGGAGGTCGTCGATGGCGTCCTGCGGGACGGCGACCGTGAAGGGGCGGAGGTCGAGGGGCTGGGTCTGGCTCTGGTGAGTGGTCATGGAGGTACGGTAGGAAGGGTTCCGGCACGGATCACTCCGCTATTTTGGGAGCTCCATCCACTTCCTCGCGCTGCTCCCGAGAGGGTGCTCGATGCCGCTCCAGACGTCGTCCAGGCTCCTCGCGCTGCTCAGCCTGCTGCAGGCGCGGGAGGTGGTCGCAGCGTCCGACCTGTCGGCCCGGCTCGGCGTCGGCGAGCGGACGGTCCGCAAGGACGTCGAGCGGCTCCGCGAGCTCGGCTACCCGATCGACTCGGTGCGCGGACCGTCCGGCGGCTACCGCTTCGGCGACCACGGTCGGCTGCCTCCCCTGCTGCTCGAGCCCGACGAGGCGGTGGCGGTCGCCGTCGGGCTGGGCTCGGCAGCCACGGTCCGCGGGCTCGAGGAGCCCAGCGCCCTCGCCGTGGCCAAGCTCGAGCAGGTGCTGCCCGACCGCCTGCGGCGCCGGGTGCGGGCGCTCCACGAGAGCACCGACATCGGTCCGACGAACACCGCCACCAACGTGCCGGCGCCGGTGGTCGATGTGGGCCTGCTCGCCGACCTGGCCGCGGCGATCCGCGACCACGAGGGCCTGCGGATGCGGCACCACCACCCTGGAGCGGCCGACGCCGAGGAGCGCGTCGAGGCCGACCCCTACCGCCTCGTGAGCTGGCAGGAGCGGTGGTACGTCGTCGCCCGCCGCCGCGACGACCGCAGCTGGCAGGCCTACCGCGCGGACTGGATCGAGCTCCGGACACCCGGTGCCGGACGTTTCGTGCCCGACCCGATGGAGGGCGGGGACTACTCGGCTTTCGTGCTGCGGCAGGTGGCGTTCTCTGGCTGGTCGGTGCACTGCCGCATCGCCGTCGACGCCCCCGCCGAGGAGGTGCTGCGCCGGATCAACCCCACCGTCGGCGTGGTGGAGACGGTCGACGAGGCGCACAGCGTCCTGGTCACCGGGGCCGACAGCGTCGAGATGGTCGCCGTGTGGATCGGCATGCTCGGCCTCGACTTCCACGTCGACGAGCCGCCGGAGCTCGTCGCGCACGTGGCTGCCCTTGCCCGGAGGTACGCCGGGGCCGTGCCCTCCGCGTGAGGCGTCAGGTGCGCTGCGCCCGGGCGCTGGCGTAGAGGCACACGGCCGCGGCGGTGGAGAGGTTGAGGCTCTCGGCGCGACCGTGGATCGGGATGGCGACGCGGTGGTCGGCCAGTGCCGCGAGCTCCGCCGGCAGGCCCCACGCCTCGTTGCCGAAGAGCCACGCCGTCGGGCCCGCCAGGTCGGCCCCGAACAGGTCGACCTCGCCCGAGCCGTCGGCGGCGAGCACGGTCAGGCCACGCGCCTGGGCGGCCCGGACCGCGGTGGCCGGGTCGGCCTCGACTGCGAAGGGCAGGTGGAACAGGCTGCCGACGGTGCTGCGCACCGTCTTGGGGTTGTAGGCGTCCACGGACTGGCCGGCGAGCACCACGGCGTCGGCGCCGGCGGCATCCGCCGTACGGATCACGTTGCCTGCGTTGCCCGGGTCGCGCACGTCGGCGCAGATCGCCAGCAGGCGAGTCGAGGCGGTGACGACGTCCGCGAGCGGCGCGTCGATGTGGTGGCACAGTGCCACCACCCCCGCCGGGGAGACCGAGTCGGAGAGCGAGGCGAGGGCACGCTCGTCGACGAGCGTGACGGTGGCGCCGGCCAGCAGGTCGGCGTGGTGCTCGAGCGCCGCGGGCGTGGCGAAGACCTCGACCACGCAACCCTCGATCGACAGTGCGCCCTCGACGGCCTTCGGGCCGTCGGCAAGGAAGAGCCGCCGCTCGGTGCGTACCGAACGGCGGCTCAGCTTGCGAGCCTCCTTGACGCGGCTGTTCGTCGCGACGAGAGGAGTGCTCATGTGGATCAGGCCCGCTTGATCAGGCACTGACCTTGGGCGCGTTGACGTCCTCGGGCAGCGCGGCCTTGGCAGCCTCGACCAGCGTGGCGAAGGCCGGGGCGTCGTTGACGGCGAGCTCGGCGAGGATCTTGCGGTCGACCTCGATACCGGCGAGGCCGAGGCCCTGGATGAACCGGTTGTAGGTCATGCCGTTGGCGCGGGCCGCGGCGTTGATGCGCTGGATCCAGAGCTTGCGGAAGTTGCCCTTGTTCTTGCGCCGGTCGTTGTAGCTGTAGACGAGGGAGTGGGTGACCTGCTCCTTGGCCTTGCGGTACAGGCGCGAGCGCTGGCCGCGGTAGCCGCTGGCCCGCTCGAGGGTGGTACGACGCTTCTTCTGGGCGTTCACTGCGCGCTTCACGCGTGCCATGGGTTACTCCTTGATGCAATGGGGTTGAAGACGGGGACGGCGGCCGGGCCACCAGGTGATGAGGCTCAGATGCCGAGCATCTTCTTGGCGCGGGCGACGTCGCTCTTCTCGAGCTCGACCATGCCGGCGTTGCGACGGTGCTTCTTGCGGCTGCCCGTGGTCGGCGCGGACGCGAACGCAGCACCGGACTTGCGGCCGGCCTGCAGACGCATGATCTTGCCCGAGCCGGTCACCTTGAAGCGCTTCTTCGCGCCCGAGTGGGTCTTGTTCTTCGGCATGTCTGCCTCAACTTCCTTCTGCGTACTGGGTTCTGGGTGGTGGCGCCGATCGAGGTGCGTGATGTGACGACTTCGTCGCCACCCGCTTCGATCGAGCCCTTCGCTTCGCTCAGGCCTCGATCTCGGGATCGAGGTTCTCGGAGCGACCGCGCTCCTTCTTCTGGGCCACGGGGCCGGCGAGGTGTGCTGCCTCGCGCTCCGCGTCCTCCTCCGCCTTCGCGTCGGCGCGGGCCTGGGCCCTCGTGGCGCGGGCTGCGTCGGCGTCGATCTTGGCGTCGGCCTTCTTCTTGTGCGGGCCGATGACCATGGTCATGTTGCGCCCGTCCTGCTTGGGCGAGGACTCGACGAAGCCGAGCTCCTGCACGTCCTCGGCGAGCTTCTGCAGCAGGCGGAAGCCCAGCTCGGGACGGTGCTGCTCACGGCCGCGGAACATGATCGTGATCTTGACCTTGTCGCCCGCGCCGAGGAACCGCACGACGTGACCCTTCTTGGTCTCGTAGTCGTGCGAGTCGATCTTGGGACGAAGCTTCATCTCCTTGATGATCACGTTCGTCTGGTTGCGACGGGCCTCGCGCGCCTTCTGGGCGTTCTCGTACTTGAACTTGCCGTAGTCCATGAGCTTGCAGACCGGGGGGCGTCCCTGCGGGGCGATCTCGACGAGGTCGAGGTCGGCCTCCTGGGCCAGCTTGAGTGCCTGATCGGTCGGCACGATCCCAACGGTCTCACCGTTGGGTCCGACGAGCCGGACCTCGGGTACGCGGATCCGCTCGTTGATGCGCAGCTCGGTGCTGATACTTCCTCCAGTGGTTCGGGTGGGTGGGAGCCGCTCCTGGCTCCTCACCTGACGAACCGGTGGGGAAATGCAGAAGGCTCCCGCTGTGTGCCAAGCGGGAGCCAGTCGTCACACGTCTCCCCTCTCGGGGAAACTGCTGTCCCACACCTGCGACGTACGCAGCTGTGGCACTGGACCGGGACCCGACGATCTGTGGTGCAGGACGATCGGTGCGGGTGGGAGACGGGTGGTGCTGCCTCCGCTTGGCGGGATCGGTGTCGCAAAGGGTTCTACGGCACTGATCGGTCAACACGGAAGGTTAGCGGATCATTCCGGTCCGGAGCCAATCTGGGGGCCGACCCAGCCGTGTCCCTGCCCCTCGCCCAGTGCCACCAGCCGCCACCCGGAGGCCAGCCGGGTGAGGTCGTCGCCGTCGACGACGTACGACGTGGGGCCGGCGAGGTCGACCAGCAGCGCCTCGGCACCATCCTGGACGGCAGCCGTGGCCGCGGTGGCCGCGGTCACCGGGACAGGGCGGGCCTGCGGGTCCCAGCGCGCCATCGTCTCGAGGGAGGTGAAGGCCAGCAGGCCGGTGCCCCCGTCGGCCGCCCGGACGAGCACCGCCGCCATGTCGGACGACTTGTCGTGGGCCAGCCCCTGCGCGTCGAGCTCGACCTCCCCGAGGACCGCGACGACCGGGACCAGGAGGCGCGCGTCCTGCAAGACCGCCAGCACCGCGCCGGACGACGCCTCACCGTCGCGGTGCGCGGCCAGCAACCCGCCGAGGACGGGATCGCCGGCACCGGCGTCGTCGGCGAAGCCGGGGTCGGGGATGGTCCTCACCAGGTGCTCGCTGTCGGGCCGGGCATCGGCCTCTGGAGTGAAGGGGTCCACCGCGCCATTGTCCCGGAGACGTGGACCGTTGTGGGACTCTGGCCCTGTGGAAGGGACTACCTGGGCTGCACTGACCGCCGCACTGACCGTCGCGGGGGCGATCTGGACATGGATCGCGTTCCGCCGCCGGGGAGCGGCCAACGGGCTGCGCGCCCTGGGCTTCACGCTGCTCCCGGCAGCTGCCTGGCTCACCGGGACCCTCGAGGTGGTCGTCGAGATCGCGGGCTCGATCACCGACTGGGCGACGAGCCTGGTCTTCAACGTCCTGACGTGGAGCGGGGTCGGCCTCGCCGGGCTCGCCCTGCTGCTCTTCGTGGTCAGCGGCTTCATCCGGGACCGCCAGCTCGCCCGCGGCCAGGCCGCCGGCGGAAGCGGCAAGGCTCCCGCCGATGCGGCCCCGTCGGCACGCCGCGAGCTGCCGTCGGCCTCCGCGCGCTCGAAGGGGGGATCGCCCGTCGACGACGAGATGGCCGACATCGAGGCGCTGCTGAAGAAGCGCGGCATCGAGTGAGCCACGACTTCGTCGCCCGCAACCGCCTGTGGTCGCGGCTCGACGCTGCGGTCGCCGCGCTCCCCGATCCACCCGCCACGCCGATCGCCGTCGTCGACCTCGACGCCTTCGACGCCAACGCCGCCGACCTGGTGCGCCGGGCCGGCGGCAAACCCGTGCGGGTCGCGTCGAAGTCGATCCGCGTGCCGGCGCTGATCGCCCGCGCACTGGCGCACGACGGCTTCGAGGGTGTCCTGGCGTACGCGCTCGCTGAGGCGCTCTGGCTCCACGAGACCGGCGTGAGCAACGACATCGTCGTCGCCTACCCGACGGTCGACGTGAGCGCGCTGCGTCGGCTGACGGCCTCCCCCGAGGCGGCGGCCGCGATCACGGTGATGGTCGACGACCCCGCGCACCTCGCAGTGATCGACGACGCGCGCCCGGGCGGCGCCGTCGCGGGCGGGGCCGAGATCAGGGTCGCACTCGACCTCGATGCCGGGCTGCGCCTCGGCGGCCAGCACATCGGCCCCAAGCGCTCCCCCCTCTTCGACACCGCCGACGTGGTCGCCCTCGCACGCCTGGTCCACGAGCGCGATGGTGTGCGGCTGGTCGGCGTGATGACCTACGAGGGCCAGGTGGCCGGCGTCCAGGACGACGTGCCGGACCAGCGGACCAGGTCGTTGCTCGTACGACGCCTCAAGCAGGCGTCGATGGCACAGCTCGAGGTGCGTCGCCGCGAGATCTCCGAGGCCCTCTCGCAGGTCACCGGGCTCGAGTTCTGGAACGGCGGCGGCTCGGGTTCCGTCGAGGTGACCGCCGCCGACCCGGCCGTCACCGAGATCGCCGCCGGGTCGGGGTTGCTGGTGCCCGGGATCTTCGACCACTACGCGTCCTTCGAGCCGCGCCCGGCGGCGTACTTCGGGCTCCGGGTGACCCGCAAGCCCACGCCGGCGATGGCGACCGTCCACGGCGGTGGCCTCATCGCCAGCGGCGCGACCGGTGAGGACCGCTCCCCCGTCCCGTGGGCGCCGCCCGGACTGCACCTCACGGGGCTCGAGGGCGCCGGTGAGGTGCAGACCCCGCTGACCGGCCACCCCGCAGCGCTGCTGAGGATCGGCGACCTCGTGTGGTTCCGGCACGCCAAGTCGGGCGAGCTGTTCGAGCACGTCCGCGACGTCCACCTCGTCACCGGCGAGGCGGTCACCGAGGTGGTCCCGTCCTACCGCGGCTGCGACCTTGCCTTCTGACCCGTCGCAGGTCGCCGCGAGCGTTGCCCGGCAGGTCCTGACGGAGCCGCCGACGCTGGGTCCGGGGCGACTCGTCTGCATCGACGGCCCGGCCGGGTCGGGCAAGACGACCCTCGCGGACGCGCTGGAGGCGGCCGCCGACGACGTGGTCGTCATCCACTGCGACGAGCTGCTGCAGGGCTGGGCCGGACTGCCCGGCCTGGCGGCGACCGTGGAGGCCCTCCTGGCCCCGCTGGCGGCCGGTCGCACCAGCCACTGGACGCGGTGGGACTGGCTGGCGGACGGCTGGGCCGAGGACCACCCCGTCGAGCCGGGCGGCCTGCTCGTGCTCGAGGGCGTCGGCTCGTGGTCGCCGGCGATCGCCGACCTGGTCGGGATGCTCGTGTGGGTCGAGGCCGGCCCCGACCTGCGGCTCGACCGTGGCATCGCCCGTGACGGCGAGGCGATGCGCGAGCACTGGTTGCGCTGGCAGGTCGACGAGCAGGAGCTCCACGCCACCTTCCGCACCCGCGAGCACGCCGACCTCGTGGTGTCGACGGACGGCTGACCACCCCACCCTGCCCCCGGTGGGGGTGGCGGCAGGTCGTACGAGAACGGGCCGCGAACCTGCGATGTGCCGCCACCCCCCAGCCCCGACCCTGTTGGGGTGGCGGCAGGTTGCACGAGAGCCGGCCGCGGACCTGCGATGTGCCGCCACCCCCGACGCCAGCGCTGTCTAGGGTGGCCGGCATGGTGTTTCCCAGCGGCGACCAGTTCGAGATCTCGGCGGCGGGCTACGCCGCCGTGGTCACCGAGAGCGGTGCCGCGCTGCGCGTGCTGCAGCACCACGGACGTCACCTGGTGCACGGGTTCGCGGAGGCCGAGATGTCGAGCGGCGGTCGCGGCCAGCTGCTGATGCCGTGGCCGAACCGGATCCGCGACGGTCGCTACTCCTTCGGGGGCCGCGACCTCCAGCTCGGGCTCACCGATCCCTCGAAGGGCAACGCCTCGCACGGGCTCGCGCGGTGGGCGGCGTGGACGCTCGAGGAGCACACCGACACGTCGGTCTCGCTCGTCTACCGCGTGATGGCGCAGACCGGCTACCCGTGGACCCTCGACCTGCACGTGCTCTACGACCTCTCGGCCGACGGGCTCGTCGTCACCCAGACCGCCACCAACCTCTCCCCCGAACCCGCGCCCTGCGCCAGCGGCGCGCACCCCTACCTCTCGGTCGGCTCGGGCATCGAGGACCTCGAGCTGCAGGTGCCCGCACGTACCCGGCTGCTGGTCGACGACCGCCAGCTCCCGGTCGGCACCGAACCGGCGTCGGGTGCGCACGACTACACCTCGGCACGCCGCCTCGGGGACGCCGTGCTCGACGACGCGTACGGCGACCTCGTGCACGACGACGGCCGCTGCACCGTGACCCTGACCGACCCGGCCTCCGGACGCGGCGTCGCGCTCTGGGTCGACGAGCACCACAGGTGGCTCCAGCTGTTCACACCACCTGCGGTGGACGGCGTACGTCCCGGGCTGGCGGTCGAGCCGATGACGGCGCCCGCCGACGCGTTCAACTCCGGCACCGACCTGGTCACCCTCGCGGCCGCGGGCAGCCCGGGTGACGAGCTGTCGGTGTCGTGGGGCATCCACGACCTGGCCCTAGCTGTCGGGTGAGCCCTCGCGGTCGATGAGCGCCCGCACCTGACGGACACCGTCGCGGGCGCGCCTGCCGTCGGAGCCCTGGAACGCCATCGCGGAGATCGTCGTGCCGTCGGCGAGGTCGAGGGTCGCCCACGGCGCGCCGTCGGGCAGGTGGATCGCGACGACCTCCTTCCAGTCGAGCTGGCGCGTGCGGAAGCCGTTGACGACGACGAGCGCCTCGATCTCGGCGGTCACCCGGGCGCGACCGAGCGCCCAGCCGACGGCCACGAACCCGGCACCCATCACCAGGAGGGTGATCCGCTGGAGGACGTTGAACCGGTCACGCACCGAGTCGTCGAAGCCGAACCACGCGGCGGCGCAGACGGCGAAGAGCATCAGGCCGAACCCGATCACCGCGATGCGCACACCGAACGGGCGCCAGGTGCGTGGGGGCGACGGCAGCGCCCGGGGCTCAGAGCCGGCAGGCATGGATGTCCGTGAGCAGGATGGCGCGGGCGCCGACGGACCAGAGGTCGTCCATCAGCCGCTGCGACCCGGCGCGCGGCACCATCACGCGGACCGCCACCCAGCCCTCGGTGCCCAGCGGCGAGATGGTCGGACCCTCGCGGCCCGGCGCGAGCTCGGTCGCGGCGGGGAGGTTCGCCTGCTCGATGTCGTAGTCCATCATCACGAAGCTGCGCGCGACCAGGACGCCCTCGACGCGGCGCCGGAAGATCTCGAAGTCCTCCGGCACCTCGCCGCCGCGGGTGATGAGCACCGCCTGTGAGTCGAGGATGACCTCGCCGAAGGTCTCGAGGCCGGCCGCGCGCAGGGTCGACCCGGTCTCGACGACGTCGGCGATGACGTCGGCCACCCCGAGCTGGATGCTGGTCTCGACCGCGCCGTCGAGGCGGGTGACGGTCGCGTCGATCCCGTTGCGGAAGAGGTGGTCCTCGACCACGCCGACGTACGACGTCGCGATCCGCAGACCCTTGATGTCGTCCAGCGACGAGTAGCGTCCGACGGGGCCGGCGAAGTGAAAGCGCGAGCGGCCGAAGCCGAGGTTCATCACCTCCTGCGCCTTGGCGCCGGAGTCGAGGAGCAGGTCGCGACCGGTGATCCCGGCGTCGAGCGTGCCCTCGCCGACATAGAGCGCGATGTCGCGCGGGCGGAGGTAGAAGAACTCGACGTCGTTCTCGTGGTCGACGAGCGCGAGCTCCTTGGAGTCGCTGCGCTGGCGGTAGCCCGACTCGCGCAGGATCTCGGTGGCGGCGAGGGACAGCGACCCCTTGTTGGGGACGGCGATGCGGAGGGTCATTCTGAACTCACTTCGCGTTCACTCTCACAGGTGTGCGTAGACGTCGTCGAGGGTCAGGCCGGAGGCGAGCATGAGCACCTGCGCGTGGTAGAGCAGCTGGCTGATCTCCAGCGCCGTTGCGTCCTTGCCCTCGTGCTCGGCGGCCATCCACGACTCGGCGGCCTCCTCCAGGAGCTTCTTGCCGATGGCATGGACGCCGGCATCGAGCTGCTGCACGGTGCCGGACCCCTCGGGGCGCTCCGCGGCCTTGGTGGACAGCTCTGCCCACAGGTCCTCGAACGTCTTCACGAGGGTCAAGCCTACGGCGCTGCGTGCGGGCACCGGTCGTCGGTCCCACGCGCGGACCACCCGGATGGGCGGTTGTGGTGTCGGCGGGCCGGGCTACTGTCGAGCCATGACTGATTCGAACATGCATTCGGACAACGCGACCACCACCGACGCCACCGGCGAGACCCTCGGCGGTCCCCAGGGTGACACCACCCGCAAGGACCCCGAGGAGTGGGTCACCGGCGACGAGCCCATGACCGGCGCGCAGCGCAGCTACCTCGACACCCTCGCCCGCGAGGCCGGCGAGGAGATCTCGGCCGACCTCACCAAGGCGGAGGCGTCCGAGCACATCGAGCGGCTCAGGGCAGGCAACGACCGCACGTCGTGACCCGATGACCTACCCGTCGCCGACGGCCGGCGTCGGTCAGACTGGCGGCATGGACGAGATCACGGGAGCGCCCGACTGGGCGCGACTCGACTGGCCGCGGGCCACCGAACGACTCACGGTGCGGCCTGCCACGTCGGAGGACGCCGACGCGATGTACGCCTACCGCTCGCTGGATCCGGTGGCCCGGTGGATGACCCGGCAGCCGACCGACCCTGAGCAGTGGCGCACCGACTCCGCCACGCGCAACCCGTACACCCTGATGATCCATCTCGACGGCGCCCCGGTCGGCGACCTGTTCCTCAAGGTCGAGGACGCGTGGGCGCAGGCCGAGGTCCGCGACCGGGGCGCGGGTGTGCACGCCGAGATCGGGTGGTGCCTGGCTCCCGCCCACGAGGGGCGGGGCTACGCCACCGAAGCCGTCCGCGAGCTCCTTGCCATCGCCTTCGACGGACTCGGCCTGCGTCGCGTCACCGCCATCTGCTTCGCGGACAACGAAGCCTCGTGGCGACTGATGGAGCGGGTCGGGATGCGACGCGAGGCACACCACGTGCGGGACAACCTCCACCGCGACGGCGGGTGGTACGACGGCTTCACCTACGCGCTCCTCGCCGAGGAGTGGCGGGCCCGCTAGCGCGGCTGGCGCAGAGGAGCGACGACGCGGGCCGTGTCCAGCGCTGCTGCCGTCGCCTCCCAGCCCTTGTCCTCCGCGGAGCCCTCGAGCCCCGCACGGTCGAGGGCCTGCTCCTCGGTGTCGCACGTCAGCACGCCGAAGCCGACCGGCATCGCGTGGGCGACGCTGACCTGGGTCAGACCGTCCGTCGCGGCCGAGCAGACGTAGTCGAAGTGCGGCGTACCTCCCCGGATGACGACGCCGAGCGCCACCACGGCGTCGTACCCGGCCTTGGCCAGGGCGGAGGCGACCACCGGCAGCTCGAAGGTGCCGGGGACGCGGATCACCTCCGGCTCGCTGATGCCGTACGCCGTCAGGGCGCGGGTCGCGCCGTCGACGAGGCCGTCCATCACCTGGGTGTGCCAGCTCGCGGCGACGACGGCGACCCTCAGGCCGCTGGCGTCGAAGGGCTGGGACGTAGGTGCACCAGCACCGCTCATGAGGACTCTCCTGTCAGGTCGGGCAGGTCGTGGCCCATCCGGTCGCGCTTGGTCAGCAGGTAGGTGAGGTTGTGGTCGTTGGGGTGCGGTGTCAGCGGCACCCGCTCGGCCACGTGGATCCCGAAGTCGGCCAGGCTCGTGGACTTGTCGGGGTTGTTGGTCATCAGGCGCACCGAGGAGACCCCGAGGTCGCGCAACACCTGCGTCGCCGTGCCGTAGTGGCGCGCGTCGGCCGGCAGGCCGAGGTCGAGGTTGGCGTCGACCGTGTCGCGGCCGCCGTCCTGCAGCTCGTAGGCCTGGAGCTTGGCGAGCAGGCCGATGCCGCGACCCTCGTGGCCGCGGAGGTAGACCACCACTCCCCTGCCCTCGGCCACGATGCGGGCCAGGGCCTCGTCGAGCTGTGGGCCGCAGTCGCAGCGCTCGCTGCCGAAGACGTCGCCGGTGAGGCACTCGCTGTGCACCCGGGTCAGCACCGGCTCGTCGCCGGAGATGTCGCCGTGCACCAGGGCGATGTGCTCGCTGCCGTCGATGGTGATGCGGTAGCCGAAGGCCGTGAACTCGCCGTGCCTGGTGGGCAGCCGCGTCTCGGCGACCCGCACGACGTGGCGTCCGTGCCGGCGGCGGTAGCGGACGAGGTCCTCGATCGAGATCATCGCCAGGCCGTGCTCGTCGGCGAACTCGCGCAGCTCCGGACCGCGCTTCATCGTGCCGTCGTCGTTGACGACCTCGACGAGCACGCCTGCGGGGGTCAGCCCGGCCAGGCGGGCGAGGTCGACTGCTGCCTCGGTGTGGCCGCGACGCACCAGCACGCCGCCCTCGCGGTAGCGCAGCGGGAACACGTGGCCGGGACGGGTCAGGTCCCACGGCTCGGTCGCCGAGTCGGCCAGCGTGCGCGCGGTGTGGGCGCGGTCGGCCGCGCTGATGCCGGTGCTCACGCCGTCGCGGGCGTCCACCGAGATCGTGTACGCCGTGCGCAGCTTGTCCTTGTTGTGCGGGGTCATCAGCGGGATCTCGAGGCGCTCGAGCATGTCGCCCGGCATCGGCACGCAGATCACGCCGCTGGAGTGGCGGATCGTGAAGGCCATCAGCTCCGGCGTCGCCCTGGCGGCGGCGAAGATGATGTCGCCCTCGTTCTCGCGGTCCTCGTCGTCGACGACCACGACGGCCTTGCCGGCGGCGATGTCCTCGATGGCCCGCTCGACGGAGTCCAGTCGCACTGTCCCGCTCATGCCGGGATCGACTCCTTCTCGTCGACGGTGCTCGTGTCGGTCACGGTGCGTGCGTCACGCAGCCACACCACGAAGCCGATGACGACGAACACGGCGTAGAAGAGGTACATCCCGGCCGTGGGGTAGTAGCCCGCCTGCACCAGCGTGGTCACGCCGACGACGTCGACGAGGATCCAGACCAGCCAGAACTCCACCCAGCCGCGCGCCATCCCGTAGGTCGCCAGCATCGAGCCGGCCAGGATCCACGCCTCGGTGGTGGGACCGTAGGAGCCGATCTGCAGGAGCAGCACGTACGCCGCCCCGTATCCGACGCCGCCGAGCGCGACCAGCTGCAGCCGCTCGGCGGTGGTGGCCCAGCGGGGAGCGAGGGCGCCGCCGTCCGAAGCTCCCCCGGCCTTGCGGATCTGGGACCAGCGCCACCAGCCGTAGATCGAGACCACGATGAAGAAGACCTGGCGACCGGCCTGGCCCCACAGCGGGTCGTCGATCTGGCCGGAGAGCTCACCGGTCGCGAAAACGGTGAAGAGGAGCACGTTGCCGACGAGGCCGACGGGCCACGCCCAGACGAAGCGCTTCATGCCGAGGATCGCGCTGGCGAGGCCGAAGAGGTTGCCGATCACCTCGCGGGCGCCGAGCTCGCCGCCGGGCACAGGGATGGTGCCGTGGACGAGCCATTCGAGCAGGTCGTTCATGAGGGGTCCTCGTTCCGGGGGTCGTGCGCGGGGGTGGATGCGGGGGTGGGGAGGTATCCGCCGAGGAGCTTCTCGACGTGCTTGGCGATGACGTCGGCCTCCAGGTTGACGAGGTCGCCGACGCGGCGGGAGCCGAGCGTCGTGCGAGCGAGGGTCTCGGGGATGAGGCTGACGGTGAAGCTGGTATCACGGGCCTCGACCACGGTGAGGCTGACGCCGTCGACGGTGATCGAGCCCTTGTCGACGAGGTAGCGCGCGAGGTGGGCGGGCAGGGAGATCTCGACGACGTCCCAGTGCTCGCTGGGTGAGCGGGAGACGATCTCGCCGACGCCGTCGACGTGGCCCTGGACGATGTGGCCGCCGAGCCGCTTGTCGACGGTGACGGCGCGCTCGAGGTTGACGCGGTCGCCCGGGGTGACGCCGCGCAGCGAGGTCTTGTCGAGCGTCTCCTGCATCAGGTCGGCGGTCCAGTGGCCGTCGCCGAGCTCGGAGACGGTGAGGCAGCAGCCGTTGACGGAGATCGAGTCCCCGAGGCCGGTGCCCTCGAGCACGGTGGTCGCCTCGACGGTCAGGCGGATGGCGTCGCCCTGGTCGGTGACCTCGGCGATGGTGCCGAGCTCCTCGACGATGCCGGTGAACATCAGCTGCTCCTCTGGGTCTGGGTGGGGGTCATGGTCAGTCGCACGTTGGTGTCCTCGCCGTCGTGGCCCTGGAGCACCGTCACGTCGGACACGTGGAGGTGGAGGGCGTCGGCGATGGTGGTGACCCCGAGGTCGGCGACCGCGCTGCTGCCGGCGCCGAGCAGCATCGGCGCGACGTAGGCGACGACCTCGTCGACGAGCCCGGCCTCGAGGAACGCACGGGCGATGGTCGGACCGCCCTCGAGGAAGACGTGCTGGCGGTCGCGGGCGAAGAGCGTCGCGAGCGCCTCGTGCGGGTCGCGGGTGCGCAGGTGCACCGTCTCCGCACGGTCGTTGAGGATCCGCCGGTCCGGCGCGAGGTCGCGCAGCCCCATCACGGCACGCAGCGGCTGGTGCGCGACCGGCTCGTCGACCTCGTCGCGGACGGTCAGCTCGGGGTCGTCGACCTCGACCGTGTGCGTGCCGACGAGCATCGTGTCGCACAGCCCGCGGAGCCGGTGGGTGTCGAGGCGCGCGGCGCGGCTGGAGACCCAGCGGCTGGTGCCGTCAGCGGCGGCGCTGCGACCGTCGAGTGTGGTGGCGAACTTCCAGGTGACGAACGGTCGCCCGTGCTCGAGCGCGAAGGTCCACGTGCGGTTGACCGCACGCGCCTCGTCGGCCATCAGGCCGGCCTCCACGTCGATCCCGACCTCGCGCAGCCGGGTGGCACCGCCCTCGGCGACCGGGTTGGTGTCGGTCTGGGCGAAGACGACACGACGTACGCCGGCGGCGATGAGGGCCTCCGAGCAGGGACCGGTCCGGCCGGTGTGGTTGCAGGGCTCGAGGGTGACCACGGCGGTCGTGCCGCGCGCGGCATCGCCGGCCGCGCGTAGGGCCTCGACCTCGGCGTGGGGGTGGCCGGCACCCCGGTGGAAGCCCTCGGCGACCGTGGCTCCGGCGTCGTCGAGGAGCACGCAGCCGACGCGCGGGTTCGGACCGAGCGGGACGCCCGGCGTGGCAGCGAGCACCAGGGCGCGCCGCATGGCGCTGCGCTCTGCCTCGCTGGTCGTCATCTCCGCCTCGGGTCCTCTGGTCGGGACTCCGGGGGGCGGGCGACGGTGGGCGCAGCCCCGACAGGGGCGTGCGCGGAGCCGTCAGCGTGCACTTCTCATCCGGACTGTGACCGTCGGTCCAGGATTTCCACCTGGTCAACCGGCCACTGGCTGTGGTCGGGTCGCGGACTGTGACCGCCGGTGCGGAGTTCCACCGCCCCCAGAGCACGCAAGCTCTTGTGGACGGAACTCTGCCACAGCGCGACGCATTCCCTCGCGGGTGTCCGGCCGTGACGTGGATCACCGGGTCCGGCCCGGGACTCAGATGTCGTCGAGGAACCGGTCGAAGACGCGCGCGCCGAACTCCAGCGCGTCGACCGGCACCCGCTCGTCGACACCGTGGAAGAGCGCGGTGAAGTCGAGGTCCGCGGGCAGGCGCAGCGGTGCGAAGCCGTAGGACCTCATGTCGAGCTTGCGGAAGTGCTTGGCGTCGGTGCCGCCGCTCATCAGGAAGGGCGCGACGAGGGCATCCGGGTCCTCGGCCATCAGGCTGCGCGTCATCGCGTCGACCAGGTCACCGTCGTACGGCGTCTCCCACGGCTGCTGGTGCGACTCGAACTCGATGTCGATGCCGTCGCCGGCGAGCTCGTGGAGGGTCGCGAAGAACTCGTCCTCGTAGCCGGGGAGGAAGCGTCCGTCGACGGTGGCGTGGGCGTCGGTGGGGATGACGTTGGTCTTGTAGCCGGCGCGCAGCGTGGTCGGGTTGGCGGTGTTGCGGATGACGGCGCCGAGCATCTTGGCGGCGTCGCCGAACTCCTCGACCAGGGCCTCGGCGTTCTCCGGGGTGGCCTCGGTGCCGGCGAGGTCGCCGATCGTCGCGAGCAGCACCTCCATCGCCGGCGTGAGGCGGACCGGCCACTGGTGGGCCCCGATGCGGTGGACGGCGCCGGCGAGCCGCGTCACCGCGTTGTCCTGGTTGATCATCGAGCCGTGGCCCGCGCGGCCACGGGCGGTGAGGCGCATCCACGCCATCCCCTTCTCCGCGGCCTCGATCAGGTACACGCGGCGGCCACGCACGGTGGCGGAGAAGCCACCGACCTCGCCGACGGCCTCCGTGCAGTCGGCGAGCAGGTCGGCGTGCTCCTCGACGAGGATCTCGGCACCGTCGTGACCACCGGCCTCCTCGTCGGCGGTGAAGCAGAGCACGACCTCGCGCTCGGGCGCCGCACCCGCGTTGGCCCGGGCCCGGACGACGCTGAGCAGCATCGCGTCGAAGTCCTTCATGTCGACGGCGCCGCGGCCCCAGACGTACCCGTCCTTGATCTCGCCGCTGAAGGGGTCGACCTGCCAGTCCGACGCCTCGGCGGGTACGACGTCGAGGTGCCCGTGCAGCAGCAGCGGAGCCCGGCCGTCACCGCCACCCCATCGGGCGACGACGTTGGCCCGGCCCGGGCTGCCCTCGATGACCCGGCTCTCGATCCCGACCTCGTCGAGCAGCGTCGCGACGTGCTCTGCGGCCTTGCGCTCGCCGGGGCCGTCATCGGTCCCGTAGTTGGACGTGTCGATGCGGATGAGCTCCTGGCAGAGCTGCACGACCTCCGCCGCGGGGTCGTAGGAGAGGTCCCGGGAAGGCTGTGCGGAGGCGGCATCCATGCCGTCCATCCTGCACCAGTTGTGCACGTCTTCCCCGATGCGATGTGCAGCGAATCCCTTTGCTACTGTTCTCCAGCACTCGTCCGGGTGGCGGAATTGGCAGACGCGCTAGCTTGAGGTGCTAGTGCCCGTATTAGGGCGTGGGGGTTCAAGTCCCCCCTCGGACACTGAGAAGGCTCCGGCTCCACGGAGCCTTTTCTTCATTTCGGCCCGGAGGGTCAACCTGGTCCGCCGATCCAGTTGAGCACCGCAAGCACGCGCTGGTTGCCGTCCGGGTCCGACTCGAGGCCGAGCTTGGCGAAGATCGAGCGCAGGTGTGCGTCGACCGTGCGGCGGCTGATCACGAGGTCGGCCGCGATGCCGGGGTTGCTGCGGCCGGACGCGACCGGCCCAGCACCTCGATCTCGCGATGGGTGAGGCACTTCAGCCGGCCCGATCCGCGCAACGCGTCGGGCAGCACTCCGGGATCGATGACGGTCGCGCCGCTGGCGACCTCCTCGATCTGGCGCAGGAACGTGTCGGGGTCGAGCACCCGGTCCTTGAGCAGGTAGCCGAAGCCGGCGGAGCGGCCGCGGGTGGCGCGTGCGACGACCAACGGGTCGACGGCCTGCGACAGGAGCATCACCGCCAGCTCCGGGTACCTCTCGCGCAGGAGCACGACCGCGCGGCTGCCCTCGTCGGCATAGGTCGGTGGCATCCGGATGTCGGCGACCACGAGGTCGGGGCGCAGGCGAGCCGTCTCGGAGACCAGGCTGCGGCCATCGCCCACCTCGGCCACCACGTCGTGCCCGGCGGATCGCAGCAGTCGCGCCAGACCGTCGCGCAGCAGCACCTGGTCCTCGGCGATCACCAGCCGCACGGGAGCACCGCCTCGACGAGCGTGCCGCTGTCCTCGCCGTTCGACACGACGAGCAGCCCGCCGTGGGCCTCCACGCGCTCGGCGAGCCCGCGGAGGCCGGAGCCGAGGCGCGCGTCCGCGCCCCCGTCGCCGTCGTCGCGCACCCGCACCACCACCGAGCCGTCGCGCATCCCGAGGCTGACGTCGATCCGGTCGCACGCCGCGTGCTTGATCGCATTGCCGACCGCCTCACCGACGACGTAGTAGGCACAGGCCTCGACCGTGGGCAGCGGGCGGCGGCCGGACGGGTCGGCAGCGAGCTCGAGAATGCCGATGCGGGCTCGCACGGGCTGGAGCAGGGCGCGCACGGCGGCCTCGAGCCCGTCGTCGACGAGGATCTGCGGCAGTCGGCCGTCCGCCATCGCCCGGACGTCCTGCACGGCGCTGCGGAGCCCGGTCACCGTCTCCTCGATGGCCAGCCGGGCCACCGGGTCCTCGGTGCCGGACTGGCTCAGCTGCAGGTTGAGGGCGAGCCCGATCAGGCGTCCTTGCAGCCCGTCGTGGAGGTCCTGCTGGAGGCGGCTGCGTTCGTCGTCAGCCGCGAGAGCGGCGCGTCCGGCCTGCCACGCCTCGCGGGCCTCCATCAGGGCCGGCTGGAAGACGGTGCTGCAGTCCCCCCACGCCCGGGCGTGCCTGCGCGCCACGGGGTCGTCGGTGAGGAGCACGACGACGCCGCGGCCCTCCTCACTGCCCAGCACCACCGGGTCCGACGGGCTCGCCACCCTGCCCGAGGAGCCGACCCACGTGTGGCGGTCGACGGCGTACGCCAGCTCGAGCGCACCGTCCTCCGCGAGCCTGCGCACCACGCTCTCGGCGACCTGCCGGTGCCGCCCATCCACCAGCTCGGCGGCCCGCTCGAGCTCGAGCCGGAGCTCGACCGCCGGGTCGACCACCATGGCTGCCCATCCGAGCAGGCGCGTGGCGCCCCAGCCCAGCAGGACCGTGAGGCCCACCGCGACGAGGACGGCGGCTTCGCGGGTCGGCAGCAGCGTGGCACTGGCCAGGGCCACACCTGAGGCGACGAGCACGACCACACCGACCACCATCGCCCGCAGCAGCAGCACGACCGCGGACCGGCGAAGCACGGACGAGCTCCCGTCGCCGAGCGCGGCGACCGCGAGCAGGGCGCACCCGGCCGTTGCCCCGGAGAAGCCGAGGAACAGCGCCTGCGTCGTGGGATCGTCCGCCAGGCCGAGGGCCGAGCCGAGGCCACCGAGCGTCACGCACCACACGATGACCAGCACCGGCACGAGCGCGGCGAGCCCGGCCACGATGCCGCGACGACGGGCCTGGCCGATGGTCCGGCGCACGGCCGTCCAGCACGCGATCGGCGGGAACGCGAACGAGACGAACCACAGGATGGTGCCCACCGCGGCCAACGGCAGACCACGATCGCCGAGCGCCAGCCCGAGACCCGTGACGAGCGCACCGACCGCCGCCACGGCGAGGATCGTGGTGGCCCAGCCGCGTCGCGACCTGCCCGTCACCCGCCCGCTGACCAGCACCGGCACCAGCTGCACCATCGTCAGCGGCACGACGTGACCGGCAGCGCCGAGCGTGGCGACGACGGGGCCGCCGACGTCGGCAGCCGCCAGCGTCAGGAGGGTCGGGTAGGCGAGCACGCTGCCACCGAGGACGAGCAGCGCGGCCGCCACGCCCCCCGAGGTGCCTGCACGCGCGGCCGCGACGAGAACGAGCAGCCCGGCCACGACCATCGTCCAGCGCACACCCGGGCCCACCCGGAACTCGGTCTCGAGCCACGGCAGGTGCTGCACCGCCGCGAGTGCCACGACACCCGCGGCCGCGGTGACTGCGTACGTCACCCGCCAGGGTGTCGCAGCGGTCGTGGCGGCGCTCATGCCGACCATGCTCCCGCCCGCGAGCCGCTCGGGGAATAGGCGAGAACGCCGATGTGTGGCGGCATCCGCGCTCCTAGCGTCGAGGCAACCCGCCGATCGACTCCGGAGGAATCCACCATGACCACAGAGACACTCGCCCCGGCACCGGTCGCCGCTCGCGACACGGTGCCCTTCGGCGCATCGGCTGCCATCGGGGGTGCCCTGGCGCTCGCTGCCTGCAACGCCCTCACCAACTGGGTGCTGAGCCAGCAGACGTACGAGACCACTGACGACATGCTCGAGATGATCGCTGCGAACCGCACCGTGATGCTGGTCGCCGACGGGCTCGGGTTCCTGGCCGCGCTCCTGCTCGTGCCCGGCATCTGGGCCGTCACCCAGGTGCTGCGCGAGCGCACCCCCGTCCTAGCCGGCATCGGCGGGTGGCTGGCCGCGTCCGGCTACGTCGGCTTCATGGTGCTGGTCATCGAGGGACAGGTCGCGCTGGCCGTCGTCGAGGCCGGCGGGGACCCCGGCACGTACGTCGACGCGATGGACAACCACGGCAGCCTGGTCCAGCTCGCGATCTACGTCGTCTTCGGGATCGGCGGGCTCCTCGGTCCCCTCGTCCTGGGCATCGCGATGCTGCGCCAGCGCGACCACTACCCGGCGTGGGCCGGCATCGCGCTCGTCCTGAGCCCGGTCGTGCGGATGGGCGGCCTCGCGCTCGGCATCCACGTCATGCCCGCGGTCGCCTCGCTGCTGATGGCGCTGGCATTCGCCGTCGTGATGCTGCGACGGCGCTGATCCGGGAGACGAAGGACCCCCGGTCGTCGACCAGGGGTCCTCCGCTTGGGGGTTTCGTGGATCAGTTCTCGAAGGCCCGGACGACGTCCTCGTCGATCGTCTTGACCGGTCCGGTGAACCACTTCTTCGCCGAGGTCGTCCACCACAGCGCGAGGAGGAGCAGGACGGCGAGCACCATGATCGGCGCGTAGTTGACCGCCGCCCAGTCGAACTCGTCACGCCACGGCGCACCGAACGGCGACGTGGGCATCATCAGCATGAAGCTGACGACGACGATCTCGATCACGGCGACGAGGTTCATCCACTTGTACTTGCTGCCGTTGTTCCAGCTGCCGACCTCGAACGAGTCGCCGGCCCGCCAGCGCAGGTAGATCGGGATCGCGAACGAGACGTAGAGGCCGATCACCGAGACCGAGGTGACCGCGTAGAACGCGGTCGGGATGCCGTTGACCGACTTCAGGGCGGGGAGCGTGATGATCGCGCCGAGGACGGCCGCGAAGATCACCGCGTTGGCCGGCGTGCGACTGGCGTTGACCTTCGACCAGTAGCGCGAGCCGGGGACGGCCCGGTCGCGGCTGAAGGCGAACATCATCCGCGACGTCGACGTCAGGCAGGCCGTCGCGCAGAACAGCTGGGCGCACGAGGAGACGAAGAGCAGCAGGCCACCCCACGTCGACCCGAGGGCCGTGTCGAAGATGTAGGCCACACCACCCGCCGGGATGCTCGCGTAGTCCGGCACACCGTCGACCTGCGGGATCGCGAAGGTCACCGCGAGCAGCAGGATGTAGCCACCGACGGCCGAGTAGAAGATCGACTGCCAGATGGCCCTGGCTGCCGTCTTCGCGGCGCCCTGGGTCTCCTCGGAGAGGTGCACCGAGGCGTCGAACCCGGTGATCGTGTACTGCGTGAGGATGAAGCCGAACGGGATGATCGCGAAGAAGTAGACGAGGCTGCTCGTCGACCCGTCGGCCCACCCGGAGCCGTTGAACTTGTCGGTGAAGACCTGGGAGACGCTGAGGTGCTGGTCCGGGACGATGATCAGCACGCCCACCAGGAACGCGGCGCCGGCGACGTGCCACCACACCGAGATGTTGTTGATCACGGCGAGCAGGTGGCTCGAGAAGATGTTCACGACAGTGATGAAGGTCAGGATCACCAGGAAGAACACGAACACGACGTTGAGCGAGAACTCGTCCTGCCAGCCCCACGCCAGGAACGTCAGGTGGAAGAAGGTCGCGCACCCGTAGGCCACCGACGCCGTGACTGCGATGAGGCCGATGAGGTTGAGCCAGCCGGTGAAGAACCCGGCCGCGGGACCGCCGAGCTTGGACGCCCAGTAGTAGATGCCGCCCGAGGTCGGCATCGCCGAAACCAGCTCGGACATCGTGAAGCCGATGATCAGGATGAAGATCGAGATGATCGGCCACGACCACGAGATCGAGACTGGGCCGCCGTTCGCGATGCCTGCCCCGTAGGTGGTCAGGCAGCCGGCGAGGATCGAGATGATGGAGAACGAGATCGCGAAGTTCGAGAAGCCGGACCAGGAGCGGGAGAGCTCCTGCTTGTAGCCGAGCCTGGCGAGGTGCTCCTCGTCCTCGGTCAGGCTGCGCTGGGCAGGTGTCTCGGAAGCGGACTCAGCAGACATGTGCACACCTCTCGGGCGTCAAGTGGGTCGTCGGCAACCTAGACCCGCGCTTGCCCGCTTGTGAATACCCCGGACCAGAACTCCGAGAAATTGGTATGAACTCCGACCATTGACGTGTGCAGGTCGTCACGCCGAGACTGGCGCGCATGACTGCCCAGCCGCACGAGCACCTCACCGCTGCGGTGCTCCGGCCCGTGCGTGGCCATCATGCGTTCGAGGGGTGCGTCGAGCAGCTCGCGACCGCGATCCGGCTGGGGGTCTACCCCGTCGGGACCCTGCTGCCGCCCGAGCGCGAGCTGGCCGAGCGGCTGGCGGTCAGCCGGGCCACGCTGCGCGAGGCGATCGCCGCGCTGCGCCAGGCCGGGCTGGTCGAGACCCGCCGCGGTCGCGGCGGCGGGTCGACCGTGACGTCCCAGGCGCGGGGCCGCCTCCCCGGCGGTCTCACCAAGATCTCGTCCGCGACGAAGTCGGAGTGGCTCGACGCGCTCGAGTTCCGGCGCGTGGTCGAACCGGGAGCCGCCCACATGGCGGCCAGCCACGACCTCACCGGTCCAGACCGCGAGCGCCTCACCGCGTCGGAAGCGGCCGTCCACGACGCCACCGGGAAGCGTGCCCACCGGCAGGCCGACTCCCGGCTGCACCTCACCATCGCCTCGCTGAGCGGGTCGGCGCTGCTCCAGCAGGCGGTGACATCGGTCCAGTCGACCCTCGACTCGATGCTCGGTGCCATCCCCTCGCTCGAGCCCAACATCGGCCACTCGCACCGCCAGCACCGACAGATCTGCCGAGCCATCGTCGACGGTCACGCCGACCGCGCCCGCAAGGTGATGGAGGACCACTGCGACGACACCGCCGCACTCCTCCGAGGCTTGCTGGGATGAGGCTGGGATGAGGCTGGGATGAAGTCCACACACCGCACCGCCGACAGGGAGATCTCGTGACCACACGCAATGACCGGCACCTGACCATGGAGGGGCTGCGCCAACGCATCGAGACGGGCGACGTCGACACCGTCGTGCTCGCCTTCACCGACATGCAGGGGCGCCTCCAGGGCAAGCGGCTCCACGGGCGCTACTTCCTCGACCACGTGGTCGGCCACGGCACCGAGGGCTGCAACTACCTCCTCGCCGTCGACGTCGACATGAACACCGTCGACGGCTACGCCATGACGTCGTGGGAGCAGGGCTACGGCGACATGGAGTTCGTGATGGACGAGCGCACCATCCGGCTGCTGCCGTGGCTGCCCGCGACCGCGATGGTCCAGTGCGACCTCGAGTGGGCCGACCACCGCCCCGTGACCGCCAGCCCGCGCGCAATCCTCAAGGCCCAGCTCGAGCGGCTCGAGGAGCGCGGGATGGTCGCCCTCGCCGGCACCGAGCTCGAGCTGGTGATCTACGACGACACCTACGAGGAGGCGGCGCTGAAGGGCTACACGGGCCTCACGCCTGCCAACCAGTACAACATCGACTACTCGATCCTCGGCACGACCCGCGTCGAGCCACTGCTGCGCGACATCCGCAACCACATGTACGCCGCGGGGCTCGACGTCGAGGGCGCCAAGGGCGAGTGCAACTTCGGCCAGCACGAGATCGGCTTCCTCTTCAGCGACGCCCTCACCACCGCCGACAACCACGCCGTCTACAAGAACGCCGCCAAGGAGATCGCCGCCCAGCACGGCAAGTCGGTCACCTTCATGGCCAAGCCCAACCAGCGCGAGGGCAACTCGTGCCACATCCACATGTCGTTCCGAGGCGCGGACGGCGAGCTGGTCTTCTGGGACGAGGACAAGGACGCGCGTACGCCGCTCTACGACAGGTTCATCGCCGGCGTGCTGGCGACCGCGGCGGACTTCACGCTGTTCTTCGCGCCCAACATCAACTCCTACAAGCGGTTCGCCGACGGCTCCTTCGCCCCGACCACGCTCGGCTGGGGCCTGGACAACCGCACCTGCGCGATGCGCCTGGTCGGCCGCGGCGCCGGCGCCCGGATGGAGAACCGGATCCCCGGCGCCGACGCCAACCCCTACCTCGCGCTGGCCGCGATGATCGCCGGTGGCCTGCACGGCATCGACGAGGAGCTCGAGCTCGAACCCGAGCTCACGGGCAACGCGTACGCCTCCGACAAGCCGCGGGTCCCGAGCACGATGGGAGCGGCGCGCGAGAGGTTCCACACGTCCGCGCTGGTGCGCGCCGCCCTGGGTGACGATGTCGTCGAGCACTACGCCAACATGGCCGACGTCGAGCTGGCGGCGTACAACTCGACGGTCACCGACTGGGAGCTGCGACGCGGCTTCGAGAGGCTCTGAGGAAGGGCAAGCATGAGCATCCTGATCAACCCGACCACCGGCGAGGAGCTCGACCACTCCCCCGCCTCAGCGACGCTGGAGGAGGCCGACGCCGCCATCGCGCGGGCCCACGACGCGTTCCCTGCGTGGCGTGACGTGGCCCCCGGCGAGCGCGCCCGCCTGCTGCGGGCGTTCGCGGCGATCGTGGACGACCACCTCGAGGAGCTCGCGCAGCTGGAGGTGCTCAACGCCGGCCACACGATCGGCAACGCCCGCTGGGAGGCCGGCAACGTCCGCGACTGCCTGAACTACTACTCGGCGGCACCCGAGCGGCTCTTCGGACGGCAGATCCCGGTGGCCGGCGGCACCGACGTGACGTTCCACGAGCCGCTCGGCGTGGTGGGGATCATCGTCCCCTGGAACTTCCCGATGCCGATCGCCGCGTGGGGCTTTGCCCCGGCGCTCGCGGCCGGCAACACCGTCGTCCTCAAGCCCGCCGAGCTCACTCCCCTCACGGCGATCCGGATCGGCGAGCTCGCGGTCGAGGCCGGGCTGCCCGAGGGCGTCCTCACGATCATCCCCGGCAAGGGGTCCGTCGTCGGCGAGCGCTTCGTCACCCACCCACTGGTCCGCAAGGTCTGCTTCACCGGCTCCACCGGCGTGGGCAAGCGGATCATGGCCGGCTGCGCCGACCAGGTGAAGCGGGTGACCCTCGAGCTCGGCGGCAAGAGCGCCAACATCGTCTTCGCCGACACCGACGTCGCCGCGGCGGCCGCCAGCGCGCCCGGCGCCGTCTTCGACAACGCCGGCCAGGACTGCTGCGCGCGGTCGCGGATCCTCGTGCAGCGATCGGCGTACGACGAGTTCGTGGGGCGGCTCGAGACCGCGGTCCGGTCGTTCAGGGTCATCGACCCCGCCGACGAGCAGAGCCAGATGGGCCCGATGGTGTCGTCGGGACAGCGCGACGCGGTGCAGGCCTACCTCGACGACGCGAGCATCGCCTTCACCGGCAGCGCCCCCGACGGCCCGGGCTGGTGGTTGCCGCCGACCGTCGTCGAGTCGCGCGACACCAGCGAGGCGGTGTGGCGCGAGGAGGTCTTCGGCCCCGTCGTGGCCGTGATGGCCTTCGACGACGAGGACGAGGCCGTGGCGCTCGCCAACGACTCCGACTACGGCCTGTCCGGCTCGATCTTCACCTCCGACGTGGGCCGTGCGCTGCGGGTCGCGCGCCGCGTCGAGGCCGGCAACCTGTCGGTCAACAGCCACTCCTCGGTGCGCTACTGGACGCCCTTCGGCGGCTACAAGCAGTCCGGCCTCGGCCGCGAGCTCGGCCCCGACGCGCCGAACGCGTTCACCGAGGAGAAGAACGTCTTCATCGCCCACTGATCACTGAGCACGAGAGTCGAGGAACAGACCCATGGCAGGACGCATCGAGGGCCGGACGGCCGTCGTCACCGGTGGTTGCAGCGGCATCGGCCTCGCAACCGTACGCCGCTTCGTCGAGGAGGGCGCGCGGGTCGTGATCGGCGACATCGACGACGCCGGTGGCGAGGCGCTGGTCGCCGAGCTCGGCGGCCCCGAGGTGGCGACGTACGTCCACGTCGACGTCACCTCCAAGGACGAGGTCGACGCGCTCTTCAGGACCGCGAAGGACACCTACGGCTCGGTCGACATCGCCTTCAACAACGCCGGCATCTCGCCGCCGGAGGACGACTCGATCCTCGACACCGACCTCGACGCGTGGCGCAAGGTGCAGGAGGTCAACCTCACCAGCGTCTACCTGTGCTGCAAGGCGGCCCTGCCCTACATGCTCGAGCAGAAGCGCGGCTCGATCATCAACACCGCGTCGTTCGTCGCCGTGATGGGCGCCGCGACGTCGCAGATCTCCTACTCCGCCTCCAAGGGCGGCGTGCTGTCGATGTCGCGCGAGCTCGGCGTGCAGTTCGCCCGCGAGGGCGTGCGGGTCAACGCGCTGTGCCCCGGCCCGGTCAACACCCCGCTGCTGAAGGAGCTGTTCGCAAGCGACGCCGAACGGGCCGCACGTCGGCTCGTGCACGTCCCGATGGGTCGTTTCGCCGAGCCCGAGGAGATGGCCAACGCCGTGCTGTTCCTGGCCTCGGACGAGTCCAGCTTCATGACGGCCAACACGTTCCTCGTCGACGGCGGCATCTCGGGCGCCTACGTGACGCCCCTCTGAGCACGCGATGACGGACGCACCCGTCGTCGGCCTGACGACGTACCGCCAGGAGGCTGCGTGGGGTGTCTGGAACACCCGCGCCGACCTCTTGCCCACGGAGTACGCCGTCGCGGTGGAGACCGCGGGCGGCGTACCGCTGCTCCTGCCACCGGTCGCGGCGCCGGGCGCCGCCGCGCGGATCGTCTCGCGGATCGACGCACTGGTGATCTCCGGAGGCGCGGACGTCGACCCGGCGCGCTACGGCGCCGAGCCGCACGAGCGGACCGCGGGCTGGCGGCCTGACCGCGACGCCTGGGAGCTCGCGCTCCTCACGGCTGCCGACGAGGCAGGACTCCCGGTGCTGGGCATCTGCCGCGGCATGCAGCTGATGGCGGTGCACGCCGGCGGGACGCTCGACCAGCACACGCCCGACCTGGTCGGCCACGACGAGCACTCCCCCGGGGGTGACGCCTATGGCGACGTGGAGGTCGAGACCGCGACCGGCTCCCGGCTGGCGACGCTCGTCGGCGCTCGGGTCGAGGTGGGCTGCCACCACCACCAGTCCGTGGCCACCCACCCCGGGTTCACGGCGGTGGCCCGCGCCACCGACGGGACGGTGGAGGCGATGGAGGCCGCCGGCGACCGCTTCCGGCTGGCCGTGCAGTGGCACCCGGAGACGCGCGTCGAGATCGGCCTGATGGCGGGGCTCGTCGCAGCGGCCCGGGAGCACGCCGCCCGTTAGCCCTGTCGCTGCCGGTTGCGGCGCAGCGTCGTCGGCAGGGTCAGCACGATCGCGAGGAAGATCCCGAGGAACATCCCGATGGCATTCGCCGCGACGTCGCGCGGGTCCGACACCCGGCCCGGGATCTCCTTCTGGACGGCCTCGATCATCGACGTGAGCACGATCCCGCCGGCCAGCGCCACCCACCACAGCCGCGTCCCGACGAGGAGCAGCACGAACATCCCGAGCGGCACGAAGAGGCCGATGTTGGCGAGGAACTCGATCCGCTCGATCGAGAGCCGGCTGGTCAGCGGGTCGAGCTCGGGGTAACGCTGGAGGCGCGCGAGGACGCGGGTGGCGAGGTTGTAGTAGTCCGGCGTGTCCGACCCGGGTGTCAGGGTGACGAGGCCGACGAAGCCCGCGTAGAGCAGGGTCAGCAGGCCCAGGAACGGATGTCGGTGCAGCACCCCACCCATCATCCGGGTCGGACCAACGACTCAGTGGTACGCCACTCCCGTCAGCCGCTCGGAGACGTCCCACAGCCGCGTCGCGTCGTCGGCTGCACGCCGCGGGCAAGACGCCGGTGACCTGACCCGTCAGTCGACGACGACCCGGAGCGTGGCGAGCGTCGGGTCGGCGGCGTAGGCGATCCGGACACCGGCGTCACGCGCATGCTCGAGCGCCCGCAGGGTGCCGGCGGTGATTCGCTCGCCGGGCGCGAGGACCGGGATGCCGGGCGGGTAGGGCGCGACGAGCTCGGCGCTGGTGCGGCCGACCGCGTGCTCGATCGGCACGCTCTCCGCGCGGGCGAAGAACGCCTGTCGCGGGGGCACCACGGCCTGCGGCTCGACGCCGTACGCCGCGGGGCCGACGACGGCGCGCGCCGGGCCGCGGTGCCGCTCGACCGCACCGACGATCGCCTCGGTGAGCGCGCCGAGCGTCTCGCCGGTGTCGGCGAGCGAGACGACCGCCACGAGGACGTCGCGGTCCGCCGACTCGACGGGCAGCCCCCGCGCGAGCAGGTCCTGCTCGACCGCGTTGCCGTCGACCCCGGCGGCGGACAGCACGACGGTGAGCTTGAGCGGGTCGACGCCCGGGCCGTCGAGCACGGTGAGGCCGTCCACTGCGTGCAGCCGCTCGCGGGCCCCGCGCGTCGCTGCGATCGCCGAGCCCAGCAGGTCGGCGCCGTCACGCTCGAGCAGGGCACGAGCGGCGTCCGTGCTGGCGAGGATCGCGCCGGCCGGGCTCGTGGTCGCGGTCGCCTCGACGCCGGCCTCGAGCCGGGCGGGGTCGACCCGCTCGGTGCGGGCCAGCACGATCGCGGCCTGGCTCCAGGCCGGCAGGGTCTTGTGCGCGCTGGTCACCATCACGTCCGCGCCGAGCTGGAGCGCGTGCTGCGGCAGGTCGGGGTGGAAGCCGAAGTGCGCGGCCCACGCGGCGTCGACGACCAAGGGTACGTCGTGCTCGTGGGCGGCCTCGGCGAGACCAGCCACGTCGCCGACGGTGCCGACGTAGGACGGATCGCCCACGAAGACGGCCCGGGCGTGCGGGTGGGCGTCGAGCGCACGTCGTACGACGTCCGGGGCGACGCCGAGCGGCAGCCCGGTCGCGGGGTCGACCTCGGGCCGCACCCACACCGGCGTGAGGCCGGCAAGCACCAGGCCGAGCAGCATCGAGCGGTGGAGCGTACGGCTCACGACGACCGTGTCGCCGTCGTCGGCGACCGCGAGCGCGACGGCCTGGTTGGCGTGGGTGGCGCCACCGGTCGAGAACCGGCAGACGTCCGCGCCCCACAGCCGCGCGGCCCGCGACTCCGCCTCGGCGAGCAGGCCCGCACTCAGCTTCATCGTGTCGAGACCGGCGTAGAGCGGGACGTCACCGGCGATCACGTCGCCGACGAGGTCGTGCCGCTGCTTGTGGCCCGGGATGGTGAACGGGGTCGGTGCCGCCTCCTGGAACCGCAGCCACGCGTCGAGCAGCGGCGCGTCAGCGCGCAGCCCGCGCGGGTCGGTCGGCATGGCCGCAGCCTAGGACCCGCCCTCGCGGGCCGGCGTGCCGATCAGTCGGACTCCCAGTAGGGACCCTTGCGGTAGTTGTCGCGCTCGATCGTGGTGACGGGGCGGCGCTCGGTGACCCAGCGACCATCGTCGCCCTTCACCCGGAAGGTGGAGTACGTCGTGGTGTAGGCGTCACGCGAGTTGCGCTCGTTGTCCCACTGGTAGTTGAAGTTCCGGATGTACTTCTTGGCGACGCGGGCGCCACGAACGGTCAGCCAGAGCTCGTCGTTGGCCGTGCTGAGGCTTGCCCAGTTCGACGACCCGGTGAGCACCATCTCGGTGCCGGGGACCCCGTTGTACTGGCCCTGGATGACGAAGTACTTCTGGTGGCTGTAGTAGTCGAGGATCAGGTCGTCCTCGCCGTCCTTGTTGAGGTCGAAGTCGTCCTCGGTGTTGTAGTCCAGGCCGGTCGAGCGGAGCGGGATCCGACCGCGGGCGGTGGGCGCGCCGAGGATCTGCTTCGTGCGGTAGCCGATGAGCCCGTAGCTGACCCGGAAGTCGCACCCCTCGGCGAACTTGTTGCGGATCGCGGCAGCGAGGTAGTCGCCGCGACGGCCGCGCATGGTGTGCATCGACAGCGCGAGCCTGGTGCGGGCAGGGTTGCCCGCGGCGTCCGTCGTCACGCACTGGATGCGGTTGAGCATGTCGAGCACGAGGTCGTTCTTCGGGCCGGACAGCTTGGGCAGCGCCCACACGGTGGACTTGTCGATCGAGTCGTCGCACGTGGCGCCGGTCGGCGTCCCGCAGAAGAACCGGGGCGGGCGACGCTTGTCCCAGTCCTTCTTCATGTTGTTGAAGAGGGACACGAACTGGCGGAACAGCTCGTGGTCGCCCGAGGTGAAGTAGAGGTCGTTCCACTGGTGCAGCGCGGCGTTCAGCATCATGTTGGCGGAGCCGATCGCCATCACGTCCTTGGACCGGCCGGACTGGCTGAACGAGTAGAACTTCGTGTGCATGTTGTTGTACTCGTTCTGCGTGCTCCGGCAGCTGGCCACGCACTTGTAGATGAAGCTGTTCTTGTTGCGGTTCGTGCCGATCTCCGCCCGGATCGCCTGCATGGCCCGGGTGTCCTGGTGGTCGTTGAGCAGCATCTGCACCTTGACGCCACGCTTGTGCGCGGCGATCAGCGCGTTGGCCACCGGCATCCGGTCGAAGGAGTAGACCGCGATCCGGATGACCCCCTTGCGCGGGGTGTGGCGGATGGTCTTGATGACCTCCCGCTCGATGGTGAAGTAGCCCTTCTTGCGGCGCGGGTCGTTGAAGAAGGGCCCGTTGGGAGCCTTCCACCTGCGCTTGAGCGCAGCCTTCCTGCCGTCCGTGCCGGCCGCCGCGGGCGCGACGGTGCCGGGCAGCTGGCTCGTGGCGACCTGGGCCGTGAGCGACGCCGAGGCGGGCACCCCGGCCAGCACCGAGACGCCGAGCACCAGGGACAGAGCCACCACCAAGGGCGAGAACCTAGACACGAGCACACACCTTCCCGGAACGTGCGCCGGCCGCACCCCGTAGTACTAGAGGACGACATGAAGGGCACGCAGGTCAAAACCTCGACCTCGCCCGGCGCGTCGTCGGTGGCCTGCGCGAGGGTGTTCCCATGGCACGCGTCCACCTCTCCCGGCTGCCGGGTGACCGCGTGCAGGTGGTCGAGGGCGAGCACTACGACGTGCTCGACATCACCGCGCTGCCGTCGTACGTCTCGGGGCGGGAGGCGGTCGACCCACCGCGCTGGGTGTGGGACGACACGGCCCGGTGGTACGCCCCGCTGCTCGCCGCCGGCGTCCGGGTCGAGCGGTGCCACGACCTGCGGCTGTGCCACCGCGTGCTGCGGCGCGCCCCGGCCGCCGCGGCGTCCCTGCTCGACGGCGAGCAGTCGGACCTGTGGGACCGGCTGCGCCCGGCCGAGCCGACCGACCCGGCGCTCTTCAGTGCCGACGACGCCACCGAGCACCTGCGCGCAGACCTCGAGGACGCGCGTCAGCTCGCGTCGGTGGCGGCCTCGCCCGAGTCCGCGCGGCTCGGTCTCCTGCTCGCGGCCGAGTCCGCGAGCGCCCTCGTCGCCGCTGAGATGACCCACGCCGGCGTGCCGTGGCGGGTCGACGTCCACGACCGGCTGCTCACCGACCTGCTCGGGCCGCGGCCGCCGCGCGGTGCCCGGCCGCGACTGCTGGAGGAGCTGGCCGCCGAGGTCCGTCGGATCCTCGGCGCGCCCGACCTCAACCCCGACTCACACCCGCACCTGATGTCCGCGCTACGGCGCGCCGGCATCGAGGTCGCCGACACCCGTCGCTCGACCCTGCAGCGGATCGAGCACCCCGTCGTCGAGCCGCTCGTGCGCTACAAGCAGCTCGGCCACCTCTTCTCGACCAACGGCTGGGCCTGGATCGACCAGTGGGTCGGCGACGGCCGGTTCCGCCCGGTCTACCAGCCGGCCGGCTCGGCCACCGGTCGCTGGTCGTCCAACGGCGGAGGAGCGCTCTCCTTCCCCGCGCAGGTGCGCTCGGCCGCAGTCGCCGACGACGACTGGGTGCTCGTCGTCGCCGACGTCGCCCAGCTCGAGCCGCGGGTGCTCGCCGGGATGAGCGGCGACCGCGCGCTGGCCCGGGCCGCTCGTGGCGCCGACCTCTACCAGGGCATGGTCGACGACGGGGCGGTCGCCACCCGGCAGGACGCCAAGCTCGGCCTCCTCGGTGCGATGTACGGCGCCACCAGCGGCGAGAGCGGCCGGATGGTCGCCGGGCTCACCCGGCGCTACCCCGCTGCGTTCGGGCTGGTCGAGGAGGCGGCCCGAGCCGGAGAGCGCGGCCAGGTCGTGCGGACCCTGCTGGGCCGGGGGTGTCCGGCCCTGGGCGGCACCTCATGGGACGAGTCGCCCGACGCCCCGCCGGCCGACCTCGACGACCAGGACCGCCGCCGCCGTGCCTACGGCCGCTTCACCCGCAACTTCGTCGTCCAGGGCACCGCGGCCGAGTGGGCGGCCTGCTGGCTGGCCGACCTGCGCAACCGCCTCTGGCGGATGGGGGGCGACGGTGCGGCTGGGCCCCGGATCGACGTCCGGCCCCACCTCGTGCTCTTCCTGCACGACGAGGTGGTGGTGCACGCGCCCGCCTCCCTGGCCGACCAAGTGGTCGCAGAGATCACCGCGGCGGCCTCCGCCGCCGGGTGGCTGCTGTTCCGCGAGCTGCCCGTGGACTTCCCGCTCAACGTCTCGGTGGTCCGGTCCTACGCCGATGCGGGCAAGCCGGGCGGAACGGCACCGGTCGACGTGTGAGCCTTCTCTCTGCCTGAGCGTGGCCACATACCGCCGGTTTGCCTGACCTCGTGATTCTTGGTCTCGTCGCCGGATGGCCACTCGCATCGCAGCGCCCCCGACCATGCCACCCACCGACCCGTCCGACGACACGCATCCCGCGCTCGACGCCTCGATCGAGCCCCTGGAGCCCCGCGGCTCGGGCCTCGACAAGGCCGTCTTCGGCGTCACCGCCCTGATCGCGGTCGGCTTCCTCGTCTGGGGCCTGGTCAGCACCGCGTCCCTCAGCAGTGCCTCCGAGCGGGGGTTGGCCTGGACCATCACCAACACCGGCTGGCTGTTCGTGCTGACCGCGTCGGCCTTCGTGGTGTTCGTGATCTGGCTGGCGGTGGGCCGCTTCGGCAACATCCCGCTGGGCCGCGACGACGAGCAGCCGGAGTTCCGGACCGTCTCGTGGATCGCGATGATGTTCAGCGCCGGGATGGGCATCGGCCTGATGTTCTACGGCGTCAGCGAGCCCGTGAGCCACTTCGCCACACCCCCGCCCGGGACCGGTGCGACCGGGAGCGCGGAGACGGCGATGGCCACCACGCTCTTCCACTGGACCCTGCACCCGTGGGCGATCTACGCCGTCGTCGGCCTCGCGATCGCCTACGGCACCTACCGCAAGGGCCGCGTCCAGCTCATCAGCGCCGCCTTCGAGCCGCTCCTCGGCACGCGTGCCCACGGACCGGCCGGCAAGGTGATCGACATGCTCGCGATCTTCGCGACGCTCTTCGGCTCCGCTGCCTCGCTCGGGCTCGGCGCGCTGCAGATCAGGAGCGGCCTCGAGATCGTCGGCGGCATCGGCGTGACCGGCAACCGCCTCCTCGTCGGCATCATCGCCGTCCTCACGGCGGCGTTCGTGCTCTCCGCCGTGTCCGGCGTCGCGAAGGGCATCCAGTGGCTGTCCAACATCAACATGGTGCTGGCGCTCGCGCTGGCCCTCTTCGTCTTCGTCGTCGGCCCGACCGTCTTCATGCTCAACCTGCTGCCGACCGCCCTCGGCAGCTACGTCGGCCAGCTCCCCGAGATGGCGGCGCGCACCGGCGCCGAAGGGTCCGACGTCAGCGAGTGGCTCGCCGGCTGGACCGTCTTCTACTGGGCCTGGTGGCTCTCGTGGACGCCGTTCGTCGGCATGTTCATCGCGCGCATCTCGCGCGGTCGCACGATCCGCCAGTTCGTCACCGGCGTGCTGCTCGTCCCGAGCCTGGTGAGCCTGGTCTGGTTCGCGATCTTCGGTGGCGCCGCGATCAGGCTCCAGCAGGACGGGGTCGACATCGCCGGCGCGGGCGGCATCGAGACGCAGCTCTTCACGGTGCTCGACCAGTTCCCCCTGGCCACCGTGTCCAGCATCCTGGTGATGGTGCTCGTCGCGATCTTCTTCGTGTCCGGCGCCGACGCCGCCTCGATCGTGATGGGTTCGCTCTCCGAGCACGGCACGCTCGAGCCGCGGAAGCCGACCGTCGTGTTCTGGGGCGTCGCCACCGGCCTCGTCGCGATGGTGATGCTGCTCGCCGGCGGGTCGGACGCGCTGAGCGGCCTCCAGACGATCACGATCATCGCCGCGCTCCCCTTCGTGCTCGTGATGGTCGCCCTGGCCGTGGCGCTGGTGAAGGACCTGTCCGCCGACCCCCTCGTCGTACGCCGCCAGTACGCCATCGACGCGGTCGAGGCGGCGGTCGTCACCGGCGTGACCGAGCACGGGGACGACTTCGTCCTGGCGGTCGAGAAGGACCCCAGCGCCTAGGCTCGGGCCCATGATCGCCCCCCTCCGCGTCGGCTTCGTCACTGGCGCGACCCCCGACAAGTGGGCGCGGAGCTGGCGAGCCGGCCGCCGCGAGAGCCTCCACCTCGTCCCGGTGACCGAGGCCGACCAGCTCGACGGCGTGCGCGACGGCAGCCTCGACATGGCGATCGTCCGGCTGCCCGTCGACCGCGACGGCCTGCACTGCGTCCGGCTCTACGACGAGGTGCAGGTCGCGGTCGCCTCCCGCGAGCACCTGCTGGCGGCCGCCGACGAGGAGGTCACGACGGCCGACCTGGTGGACGAGCAGCTCGTACGCCCCCACAGCAGCGGGTGGCGACCGACGGCCGAGCAGCTCGAGTGGCCGCCGATGAGCGAGCAGGACGCGATCGAGACGGTCGCCGCCGGGACGGGCGTGGTGATCCTCCCGATGTCGGTCGCGCGGCTCCACCAGCGCAAGGACGTCGTCAGGCGGGTCGTGTCCGACCTCGACCCCACGACGATCGCGCTGGTGTGGAGGACCGAGCGCGACGACGACGTCACGCAGGCCTTCGTCGGCGTCACCAAGGGTCGGACGCCCAACACCTCGCGCTGACGGTGGGCGAGGCCGTCTGGGACGGGACGGACGGGGTACGGGTCCGGCATGCGAATCGTGATCACCGGAGCAAGCGGCAACGTCGGCTCGGCCGTCCTGCGCAGGCTGGCGGCCGACGGCTCCCACGACCTGGTCGGGGTCGTCCGGCGTCCTCCGGCACCCTCGGCCGCACCCGAGGAAGTGGAGTGGAGGAGCGTCGACCTCAGCCGCGACGATCCGGCGCTGAGCGCCGCCTTCCGCGGTGCCGACGCTGTCGTGCACCTCGCCTGGGGCTTCCAGCCGTCGCACCGCGAGGGCTACCTCCGCGAGCTCGGCGTCGGTGGCACCAGCCGCGTCGTCGAGGCGGCGACCGCCACCGGCGTCTCGCACCTCGTGCACATGTCGTCCGTGGGCGCCTACTCCCCCAAGCAGGACGACGAGCCCGTCGACGAGACCTGGCCCACGGGTGGCGTGCGCACCTCGATGTACAGCCGTCACAAGTCGGCCGCCGAGCAGCTCCTCGACCAGGACCTCGGACGCGGACCTGACCTGGTGGTCACCCGGATGCGGCCGGGCATCGTCGGGCAGCGCAGCGCGGCCAGCGCCCTGCTGCGCTACGGGCTGCCGGCTCTCGTCCCGCGCGCGGCCCTGGCCCACGTGCCGGTGCTGCCCCTCGATCGCGGGCTCGCCATCCCGATGGTGCACGCCGACGACGTCGCCGAGGCGGTGGCGCGTGCGCTCGAGGCCCGCGTGCCCGGCGCCTTCAACCTCGCTGCCGACCCCGCTGTCACGGCCGACCTGATCGCCGTCGCCCTCGGCGCCCGGCTCGTCCACGTGCCGTCCGCAGCCCTCCGGGCCGCGGTGTCGGCGAGCTGGCACGCCCGGCTGCAGCCGCTCGACCCCGGATGGATCGACATGGCCTTCGCCGTGCCCCTGCTCGACTGCTCACGGGCCGAGGCAGAGCTCGGCTGGGCACCGTCGCACGACGCCGTCGCGGTGCTGGACGAGACCATCGGGGGCATGCAGGACGGCGCCTCCGGGCGTTCGCCGGTCCTGCGTCCGCGGACGGTGGGCGCGTCGCTGGCAAGGGCACTCCGCCAGGGTCCCGTCAGCAGTCGGCGGGCATCGTGACACGCGTGCGCGCGGACCGGACCCGCTCCTAGCTCGGCTCGTCAGCCGCGGTGCTTGCCCCGGCTCGAGTGCGGCGTGGCCATGACCTCGCGGATGCGCTGCTCGTCGAAGTCCTCGCCCAGCCAGTCGAAGAGCCCGCGCAGCACACCGGGATCGGCGACGTAGTCGTCGTAGTGGACCCGGTAGGCCGCGTCACCCAGCCCGTCGACGGCGCCGAGGATCTTCGCCTCGATCGCCGTCACCTGGGCCAGCGGGTCGTCCTTGTGCGTCCAGTAGTTGCTGGCCGCGACGTCCTCGAGCCGCCGGGTGTTGACCACGAACCGCGCGCCGGGGAACACCTGGCGGAGGAAGTCGACGTAGTCCGGGAGGTCGGCGTCGTACCACCGGATCTCCTTGAATCCGGTGACCCGCGTGCCCGGCTCGGGCCGCAGCAGGGTCGCCTCGGCGAGGGCGCGGATGTGCTGGAGCGAGGCCTGCTCGGGGTAGGACTCGATGCCGAACCACGGGTGCGTCGGCTCGGCGGCCCGGTCGGGGTCCACGCGCGCCTTCTCCTTCAGCCCGCTGCGGTGGAAGTCGTAGAGGTGGCGCATCGCGTGGCGGTTCTCCCCACGCAGCAGCCAGCCGGGGATCGAGTTGAGGATGCCCATCAGCAGCGTCGAGCCCGACCTGCCGTAGGTCATCACGAAGACGTGCTGGACGTCGCGCGCCGTGCTCACCACGACCGGTCCAGCGGACGGCCCTCGTGGAAGCCGGCGGCGGACTGCACGCCGACCAGCGCCCGCTCGTGGAACTCGGTCAGGTCCGCCGCGCCGGCGTAGGTGCACGACGACCGCACTCCCGAGCAGATCTGGTCGATCAGGTCCTCCACGCCGGGACGCTGCGGGTCGAGGTACATCCGCGACGACGAGATGCCCTCCTCGTAGAGGCCCTTGCGCGCCCGGTCGTACGACGACTCCCCCGAGGTGCGGTTCGCCACCGCGCGGGCCGAGGCCATCCCGAAGGACACCTTGAAGGGTCGTCCGTCGACGTCGTGGACGAGGTCGCCGGGCGACTCGTGGGTGCCGGCGAACCACGACCCGATCATCACCGACGAGGCACCCGCGGCGAGGGCGAGCGCTACGTCGCGCGGGTGGCGTACTCCCCCGTCGGCCCACACGTGCTTGCCGTGCGATCGGGCCTCGGTCGCGCACTCGAGGACGGCGGAGAACTGCGGGCGGCCCACTCCGGTCATCATCCGGGTCGTGCACATCGCACCGGGCCCGACGCCCACCTTGACGATGTCGGCGCCCGCCTCGATGAGGGCGCGGGTGCCCTCGGCCGAGACGACGTTGCCGGCGGCGACCGGGACCTGCGGCGAGAGCGCGCGGACGGACCGGAGCGCCTGCACCATCCGGTCCTGGTGGCCATGGGCGGTGTCGACGACGAGGCAGTCGATGCCTGCGTCGAGCAGCGCGGCCGCGCGGTCGGCGACGTCGCCGTTGACGCCGACGGCAGCAGCGATCCGCAGCCCACCGTCGGCGTCGACCGCCGGGGTGTAGAGCGTCGCGCGCAGGGCGCCGAGCCGGGTGAGCACGCCGACGAGCTCGCCGGACTCGGAGACCGCGACCGCCAGCGGCGCCTTGGCGCGCTCGATGGCGTCGTAGACCTCGCGCGGGTCGGTGCCGACGGACACGGTGACCACGTGGGTGCTCATGACCGTCGAGACCTGGGCGAAGCGGTCCACCTCCGCGCAGTCGGCCTCGGAGACGACGCCCACGGGACGGCCGTCCTGGACGACGACGGCGGCCTTGTGCGCGCGCTTGGGGATCAGCGCCAGCGCCTCGGCGACCGTTTGGTCGGGGCGCAGCTCGATCGGGGTGTCGAAGACGTGGTGGCGCTGCTTGACCCACGCGACGACGTCCGCGACGACAGGGATCGGGATGTCCTGGGGGATGACGGTGAGGCCGCCTCGGCGGGCGACCGTCTCGGCCATCCGCTTGCCGGCGATGGCCGTCATGTTGGCCACCACGAGCGGCAGCGTGGCCCCGGTGCCGTCGGAGGTGCTCAGGTCGACGTCGTAGCGACTGGCGACGGAGGACGAGCGCGGCACCATGAAGACGTCGTCGTAGGTGTACTGGTGGCCGTGCGTGGGCGCGGTGTCGAGGAACTGCACGTGTGCGGACTCTACGCGGCCCGACCCGGCCGCTCAGCCCTGAACCGCGGCCGCCTCCTGCAGCGCGGCCCACGTGCGGTCGACGTCGGCCTCGGTCGTACGCCAGCTGCCGACGGCGAGCCGGATCGCGGCGCGGCCGTTGACGGTGGTGTGGCTGAGGTAGGCCTCGCCCGAGGCGTTGACCGCCTCCATCGCCGCGAGCGTCTGCTCGTCCCCCGACGTCAGCCGGAACACCACGAGCGACAGCGCCGGGTCGGTGACCATCTCGAAGCGGTCGTCGGCGGCCACGAGGTCCGCGACGCGCTCCGCGAGGGCCACCCCGCTGCGGACGTGCGCGCGCACGCCCTCGAGGCCGTACGTGCGCAGCACCGTCCAGAGCTTGATCGCCCGGAAGCGCCGGCCGAGCTGGGGGTGCCAGTCGCGGTAGTCGACCACCTCGCCGGACTCGGTGGCTGCGTTGCGGAGGTACTCCGGGAGGATCGAGAGGGCGCCGGTCAGCGCGGCCCGGTCACGCACCCAGAACGTGCTGCAGTCGAAGGTCGTCAGCAGCCACTTGTGCGGGTTGGTGACGAACGAGTCGGCGGCCTCGACACCGGCGAGGTGCTCGCGGTGCTCGGGGCAGACGGCGGCGACGCCGGCCCACGCGGCATCCACGTGCAGCCACACGCCCCACTCGCGGACCACCTCGGCCGCGGCGGCGATGTCGTCCATCGCGCCCGTCGACGTGCTGCCCGCCGCGACGTGCACCATCACCGGACGCAGGCCCGCCTCGACGTCCTCGACGATCGCGTCGCGCAGGGCGTCGACGTCCATCGCCTGCGTCTCCGGGTCGATGGCGACGGCGTGCACGGCCTCCTCGCCGAGACCGGCCATCATCGCGGCCTTCACCAGCGACGAGTGCGCCTGCGTGGAGCCGTAGACCCGCCACCCGACGTCGCCGACGCCCGAGACGCGGGCCTCTCCCCCGCTCGCACGGTGGAGCGCGGCCAGAAGTGCCGTGAAGGTCGCGGTCGAGGCGGTGTCCTGGATGACGCCACCGCCGGGACCGTCGCTGCGGAACGCCTCCGGCAGCCCGAGTGCCTCGGCGAACCAGTCGAGCACCACCTGCTCGACCTCCGTGACGGCCGGGCTGGTCGCCCAGATCATCCCCTGCGCGCCGATGCCGCTGGAGATGAGGTCGCCGAGGATGGCGGCCGGCGAGGAGTTGGCCGGGAAGTAGGCGAAGAAGCGCGGGTGCTGCCAGTGCGTGAGGCCCGGCACCACGATGCGGTCGAGGTCCGCGAGCACGGCGTCGAACGGCTCGGGGGTCTCGGGTGCCGACGCCGGAAGCTGTCGTCGTACGTCGCCGGGCGCGACCTGGGCGCGCACCGGCAGCTCGTCGAGGGAGGCCCAGTAGTCGGCGATCCAGTCGATGGCAGCGTGCCCGTGGCGGCGGAACTCCTCGGGCGACATGTGCTCGCCCGACGGTGGCGTGTGATCCGGCATGGCCCGAACGTACCGGGGCGGTTGAGCCGGAGTACTCAGCAGGGATCGGGTAGTTCGACAGGTCCGGTCGGTCCTGTGGGAGAGCAGGCTCCTGCCATGACCTCCAAGACCGATTCCACCGCCAAGAACACCACCGCCTTCGCCGCCCAGGCCGCGATCTCCTTCGGCGCCTCGCTCTTCGCGATGCTCGTCGCCGTCTACTTCATGGAGGCCGACCCCTGGATCAAGGGGTTCCTCGCCCTCGGCACCCTCTACCTCACGACCTCGGCCTTCACTCTCGCCAAGGTCATCCGCGACCAGCAGGAGGACCAGCGGGTCTTCCACCGCATCGACCAGGCCCGCGTCGACAAGATCCTCGCCGAGCACGACCCCTTCAAGGCCGTCTCCTGAGCCGCAGAAGAAGCCCCTCCCGGATCGTCCGGGAGGGGCTTCTTCTGCGTGCGGGGACTCGGGGTCGTGCGGTGCTACTTGAGCTCGGAGCTGGTCAGCCCCAGGATCCGGCGGGCCACGATCAGCTGCTGGATCTGCTGGGTGCCCTCGAAGATGTCGAGGATCTTCGAGTCGCGCGACCACTTCTCCAGCAGCTCGCCCTCGCTGTAGCCGAGGGTGCCGCAGAGCTGGACGCACGACAGCGTCACGTCGGAGCCGACCCGGCCCGCCTTCGCCTTGGCCATCGATGCCTCGAGCGAGTTCGGCCTGCGGTTGTCGGCCATCCACGCCGCCTGCATCATCAGCAGCTTGGCGCCCTCCCAGTCGGCCTCGAGCTGCAGGAACTTCGCGGCCGCCGCGCTCTGCCGCTCGGCCGGCCGGTCGTAGTCGATGGTGACGCCAGCCTGCTCCAGCAGGTCGCGGGTCAGGTCGAGCGACGCGCGGGCGCAGCCGATCGCCATCGCCGCCACCAGCGGGCGGGTGTTGTCGAAGGTCGCCATGGCGCCGGCGAAGCCGGACTTGGTGTCGATCTCCGGCGAGCCGAGCAGGTCCTCGGCCGGCACCCGGCAGCCGGTGAAGGTGATCGCCGCCGTGTCGGAGGCGCGGATGCCGAGCTTGTGCTCGAGCCGCTCGACCTTGAGGCCCGGGTTGTCCTTGCGGACCAGGAACGACTTGATCGCCGCCCGGCCGAGCTCCTTGTCGAGCGTCGCCCACACGACGACGCTGTCCGCCCGGTCGCCCGAGGTGACGTAGATCTTCTCGCCGTTGATGACGTACTCGTCGCCGTCCTTGACCGCCGTGGTCGTGAGGTTGGCCGAGTCCGAGCCGATGCCGGGCTCGGTGATCGCCATCGCGGCCCACGTGCCCTGGTAGCGCTCGAGCTGCTCCTCGTTGGCGACCGACGCGATCGCGGAGTTGCCCAGGCCCTGCCGCGGCATCGACAGCAGCAGCGCGGTGTCGCCCCAGCACATCTCGGCGACGGACAGCACCGAGGCGAGGTTGGCGCCGTTGCGCACCTTGCCGGGGTCCTTGTCGGGCTTCTCGTCACGTCGTACGCCGCCCGCGCCGGCGCCGCCGGTGGCGCCGGTCTCGCTCACGCCGTCGATCAGCGCGGCGAGCATGTCGAGCTCCTTGGGGTACTCGTGCTCGGCGCGGTCGTACTTGCGCGAGATCGGGCGCAGCATGTTCATCGCCAGCTGGTGGGCCTGGTCGATCAGGGCCGCCTGCTTCTTGGGGGTCTCGAGGTTGATCATCGCCGGGGTCCCTGTTCGAAGCGGAACGAAGTGAGCATTCGAATGGGGTGGTTCATACCATCACCACGCCTTCCATCAGACCGACGGCCCGCAGGTCGCGGTACCACCGTTCGACCGGGTGCTCCTTGACGAAGCCGTGCCCACCGAGCAGCTGCACGCCGTCGAGGCCGATCCTCATGCCCTTCTCGGCGCAGAGCTGGCGAGCCAGCCCGACCTCCCGGGCGAAGTCCTGCCCGCGCGTCGCACGCGAGGCGGCCTTCCACGTCAGCAGCCGCATGGCCTGCAGCTCGATCGCGATGTCGGCGACCATGAACGCCACCGACTGGCGGTGGCTGATCGGCTCACCGAAGGCCTGCCGCTCGTTGACGTAGTCCTTGACGTAGTCGAGGACCGCCTGGCCGGTGCCCACCGCGAGGGCGCACCACGCGAGGCGCGAGAGGCGTACGCACTCGCGGTAGGCCTCGCCGTCGGTGTCGCCGAGCAGCGCGTCCACCCCGACGCGTACGCCGGTGAGGTGCAGCCGCGAGAGAGCGGCCGCGCGGAGGCCCATCGACGGGTCGGCCTCCACCTCGAGGCCGGCGGCGCCGGACTCGACGAGGAAGAGGGCCGGGGTGCCGTCGAGCTGCGCGGCGACGACGAACAGCTCGGCGTCGGCGCCGCGGACGACGGCCGACTTCACGCCGTCGAGCACGAAGCCGTCACCGTCGCGCAGCGCGGTGGTGGAGAGCTCGAACGGGTCGAAGAGCACCGTCGGCTCGGCGATCGTCAGGGCCGCGGCCGGGACGTCGGCGCCGGTGAAGGCCGGCAGGTAGGTCTGCTGCTGCTCCTCGGTGCCCCAGAGGCCGAGCGCGGTGGCGACGGCGCCGGGTGCGAGCGCCGCGACGGCGAGCCCCATGTCGCCCTTCGCGAGGGCCTCGGCGACGAGGGCGCCAGCCATCGCCGAGCGCTCCTCCATGATGCCGCCGAGCGACTCGGGCACCCCGAGCCCGGGCAGGCCGAGCTCCTGGACCGCCGCGAGGACCTCGTCCGGGGCGGCGCAGGCGTCGTCGGCCGCGGCAGCACTCGGCCGCAGCAGGTCGGCGGCGAGCTCCTCCACGACGGCGACGAGCATCGCCTCGTCCTCGGTGGGGTTCAGGTCGAAGACCCCGCGGGACTCGGCGCGTGCGGGCCGCTCCCCGCTGGTCCGTCGACCGGCGCGGGCGAAGGTGCGGCCGGCGGCGGTGGCGACCCGGAAGCCGTTGCGGGTCGTGGAGTAGACGACCTGCTCGCTCTGCTTGCGCAGGCCGACGCGGTCGATCAGGTCGCTCTGGGCCAGCCGGTTGACGGCCGCGACGGCGAGCCCGATGGGGTCGCGCACCTCGCGGGACGACAACCCGTGGCGACCTCCGGGCCGGAGGCTGTTGAGAAGGGACATGACCCAAATGTAACTGCGAGTTACACCTCTGACCAGAGGTCCGCCCGTGGTGCCGGTCACCTGTCCCATGGTCGTTAGGATCCTCCGCATGCCCGACGACGACACGACCGAGCCCCGCGCGCCGCACGGGCCACTCCCGACGGGCGGGACGCCCCGCGCGATCACCCGCTGGGGCACGCCGGTGATGCACCGCGCCCAGCAGCAGGTGACGTCGTACGACGACGCGCTCGCGACGCTGGCCGCCGACATGGTGGCGACGATGTACGCCGCCGACGGGGTGGGCCTCGCTGCCTGCCAGGTCGGCGAGGACGTGGCGATGTTCGTCTTCGACTGCCCCGACGACGAGGGCGAGCGCACGGTCGGCGTGGTCTGCAACCCGGTGCTGACGCTGCCCGAGGGCAAGGACCGCCAGCTCGACTCCGACGAGGAGGGCTGCCTGTCCTACCCCGGCTCCTTCGAGCCGTGCGCGCGCCCCGACTGGGCCAGGGTCGACGGCACCGGCCTCGACGGGGAGCCGGTGAGCTTCGAGGGCGACGGCCTGCTCGCCCGCTGCCTCCAGCACGAGACCGACCACACCCTCGGCACCGTCTTCGGCGACCGGCTCTCGGCCAAGTCGCGCAAGAAGCTCGGCAAGAAGCACGACGCCGCGGCCGAGGACTACCCGCCCACCTGGCCCGCCCTGTGAGCGCCGAGCTCCGGGTCACTCGCGAGAACGCCCGCTTCCAGCAGTGGGAGGCCCTGCTGACGAACCGCTCCAAGCGCCATCGGAGCCGTGAGTTCCTGGTGCAGGGTGTCCGGCCGATCACGCGGGCCGTCGAGGAGGGCTGGACCGTGCGGGCCCTGCTCCGCGCAGACGACACGTCGTCCGCCTGGGCCGACGACCTCTGGTCGACCCCCGACGGCGAGCGCGTCTGGGTCTCCCCCGAGCTGCACGCCCGCCTCAGCGGCCGGGAGGAGGGAGCCGAGCTCGTCGCGGTCGTCGAGATGCCCGACGACGGCGTCGCGCGGCTCGAGGAGACGTCTCGACCGCACGGTCCGATCGTCGTCCTCGACCGACCGACCAGCCCCGGCAACATCGGCACGCTCGCCCGGTCCGCCGACGCCTTCGGCGCCTCCGCGCTCGTGGTCACCGGTCACGCGGCCGACCCCTACGACCCGCAGGCCGTCCGCGCCAGCACCGGCTCGCTCTTCGCGCTGACCGTGCTGCGCGTGCCCGGACCCGGACCGGTCGTCGAGCACGCCCACGCCCACGGCTACCGGATCGTCGGCACGGACGAGGACGGCAGCGTGCTCGCGGACGTCGACCTCGGCGGACGGGTGGTGGTCGTCGTCGGCAACGAGACCCACGGGCTGTCCTCGCAGTGGCGCGCGGTGTGCGACGACGTCGCGAGCATCCCGATGGTGGGCACGGCGTCCTCGCTCAACGCGGCCGTCGCCGGGTCGATCGTGCTCCACGAGGCGCTGCGGCAGTCGACCCGCGCTCACGGCTGACCGATGGAGGCACTCCTCGACTGGGTCGTCCTCGTCATGCGCACCGTGGGCTCGCCGGGCGTCGGCCTGGCCACCGCCCTGGAGACCGTCTTCCCGCCGGTGCCGAGCGAGCTGGTGCTGCCGCTGGCGGGCTACACCGCCAGCCAGGGCTACTACGGCCTCACCGCCGCGATCGCCTGGGCGACCGTCGGTTCTCTGCTCGGCGCGCTGCTGCTCTACTGGCTGGGAGCGGCGTGGGGGCTGGAGCGGATCTGCGCGCTCGCCGACCGGATCCCGCTGATGCACGCCTCCGACGTGCGCCGCGCGGTCGCGTGGTTCGGCCGCCACGGGCGCACCGCGGTGTTCGTCGGCAGGCTCGTGCCCGGCGTGCGCAGCCTGATCTCGATCCCGGCCGGGATCGACCGGATGCCGCTCGTGCGCTTCTGCGTCTTCACCACGGCAGGCAGCCTCGTCTGGAACTCGGCCCTCATCCTCGCCGGCTACGAGCTCGGCGCGCAGTGGCACGTCGTGGAGGGCTACGTCGGCCCGGCGAGCAACGTCGTCTACGTCCTCCTCGCCGTGGTGCTCGTCGTCGTCGCAGCACGGCGGCTGCGGCACCGGCTGCGATCCGACGGGACGTAGTGGCGGCCTAGCGCCGGGTCGCGACGTAGCAGGCGACCGCGGTGGCCGCGGCGACGTTGAGGGAGTCAATGCCGGCGCGCATGGGAATGATGGCGCGACGCTCGGAGGAGGCCTCCCAGCGCGAGGAGAGGCCGTGGCCCTCCGAGCCGAGCACCAGGGCGAGCCGGTCGACGCCGTCGACGGCCTCCTCGATGGGCACCGAGTCCGCGGAGAGGGTCAGGGCGACGGTCGTGAAGCCGCGGCGGGCGAGGTCCGGCAGGGCGTCGTACCAGTCCGGCAGGCGGGTCCAGGGCGTGGTGAACACGGCGCCCATGCCGACCTTGATCGAGCGCCGGTAGAGCGGATCGGCGCAGCGCGGCGCCAGCAGGACGGCATCGAACCCCAGGGCCGCGCCCGAGCGGAAGATCGCGCCGACGTTGGTGTGGTCGACCAGGTCCTCGAGCACGAGCACCGAGCGCGCACCGGCCAGCACCTCCTCGACCGAGGCCAGCGGGCGCCGGTGCAGCGACGCGAGTGCACCGCGGTGCACGTGGAAGCCGGTGACCTGCTCGATCAGCGCCTCGGAGAGGACGTAGCAGGGGGCGTCGGTGGTGGCGAGGAGGTCGCCGAGGCCGTCGAGCCAGCGCGGCGCCATCAGGAACGACCGCGGCGCGTAGCCCGCCTCCACCGAGCGGCGCACGACCTTCTCCCCCTCGGCGAGGAAGAGGCCGTGCTCGGCCTCGAGGCTCTTGCGGAGCTCGACGTCGCGCAGGTCGCGGTAGTCGGCCAGGCGCGGGTCGCCGGGGTCGGAGATCTCGACGATCTGGCCAGAGGGGTCTGCGTCAGCCACGGGGGAAGTGTGCCGGACGCGCCACCGCGACCACCTCACCGATCACGATGATCGCCGGAGGGCGTACGCCGTTCGCGACGAGGTCGTCCGCCAGCGAGCCGAGCGTGGTGAGCACGGTGCGCTCGGTCGGCATCGTGCCGTCCACGATGACCGCCACCGGCGTGGACGCCGACCGGCCGCCGTCGACCAGCGCGGTCGCGATCGCCGGGGCGTTGTCGACCGCCATCAGGAGGACGACGGTCCCGCGCATCCGCGCCACGGCGTCCCACGCGACCAGCGAGCCCGGGTGGCCGGGCGGGAGGTGGCCGGAGATCACGGTGAACTCGTGGGCCACCCCGCGGTGGGTCACCGGGATGCCGAGGCGGGCCGGGACCGAGATCGCGGAGGTGAGCCCTGGCACGACGGTCACCGGCACGTCCGCGGCGGCGCAGGCGAGCAGCTCCTCGAAGCCGCGGCCGAAGACGAAGTTGTCGCCGCCCTTGAAGCGGACCACCCGCTTGCCGGCGCGTGCCCGGTCGACGATCACCTGGTTGATCGCCTCCTGGGTCGCCGAGCGCCCGCGCGGCAGCTTGGCGACGTCGATCAGCTCGACGTGGGGGCCGAGCTCGTCGAGCAGCTCGCGGGGCGCGAGGCGGTCGGCGACGACCACGTCGGCCGAGGCGAGCGCGTGCCGGGCGGCGACGGTGACGAAGTCGGGATCGCCCGGTCCGCCGCCGACCAGCACGACGCCTGGGGTGCGGTCGTGGGCGTCGGCCGCGCTCAGGTGGCCGTCGCGCAGCGCCGTGACGATGTCGTCGCGCAGCGCCGCGGACTTGCGGGGCTCGCGGTTGCCGAGCACGCCGACCGTCACGCTCCCGTGGTGGCCGACCGCGGGCGTCCACGCCGACCCGCCGAGGGCGTCGTCCGCGCGCACGCAGAACGTGTGGCGCGCCTCGGCGGCGGCGGCGACGCGGGCATTGACCTCGGGGTCGTCGGTGACCGCGACGACGTACCACGCGCCGTCGAGGTCCGACTCGGTGAAGTCGCGGAGGTGGAGCGTCAGCTCGCCCGCGAGACCCTCGAGCGCGGGAGTCACCTCGGGGCTGACGAGGGTGACCTCGGCGCCCGCGGCGAGGAAGGTCGGCACCCGGCGCTGGGCGACGTGACCGCCACCGACGACGACCACCTTGCGACCGGCCAGCACGAGGCCGGCCAGGTAGGGATGGGGGTCGGGCATGGCCCCATTGTCCCTTTCCGGCGCGTGGACCACGTGACTAGGTTCGAGGAATGAGCATCGAGCGACCCGTGTCCCCCGACCCCTACGACCTCCTCCCGGCGACCGCGTCCTTCACGGTCACCAGCGACGACGTCACCGACGGCGCACCGCTGAAGGACGACCAGGTGGCCGACCTCGGCAACACCTCGCCCCAGCTGAGCTGGTCGGGGGCGCCCGAGGGCACCAAGTCCTACGTCGTCACCTGCTTCGACCCGGACGCGCCGACCCCGAGCGGCTTCTGGCACTGGGTCCTGGTCGACCTGCCCGCCGACGTGACGTCCCTCGACACCGGCGCAGCCGCTGGAGACCTGCCCGGCGCGTCGTTCCACGTGCGCAACGACGGGGGCGAGGCGGGCTTCATGGGGGCCGCACCCCCGCAGGGCGACCAGGTGCACCGCTACTACTTCGTCGTCCACGCGGTGGGCGAGGAGACGCTCGGGGTCGACGCCGACGCGTCCCCGGCCGTGGTGTCGTTCAACCTGGCCTTCAAGACCCTGGGCCGCGCGATCCTCCACGGCACCTACCAGCACTGAGCCCCACCCTCCGGCCCGCAGGGGCCCGGCGGTCGAGGACCTGATGGTCCAGACCACCGGGCCCCTTTTGCGCGTTCGGACCCTGGGACAAGGCCCGGTTGCTTTGATCTGGACCGAGGTATTTCTCACCTCTACATAGCGCGAAACTTGACGTAGAGCCCGTTATTACCAGATTCTCTCAAGATCCACTCCCCCCGCTTTCGTGGATCCGCCCCGGAGGAACGACCGTGCCGCACCCCACCCGCACCCTCGCCAGGCTCGCGACGCTCGTCGTCGCGTCGGCCGCGCTGTGCGCCGTCCCGTCGGCTGCCGACGCGAAGGACTGGTCGGGCCCGCGGAGCACGGCGAACTGGTCCGGCCCGCGCACCTCGGCCCACGCGGTCGGTGCCGGCGCCCAGCTCGGCGAGGAGCTCGACGAGGAGACCGTGGCGAGCGACGTCCTCGAGGACGCGCTGATGGCGGAGATCAACGCAGCGCGCGCGGCCAACGGCCTGCGCAAGATCTGGAGCTTCGACCCGTGCACCGACCAGCTCGCCGAGGAGTGGGGCCAGCGCATCGCCCGCACCGGCCTCTTCGAGCACCGCGACCAGAACGACGTCATCCGCAGGTGCGACAACTCGTGGGCCGGCGAGACGCTCGTCCGCGGCGTCGGTCTCACCCCTGAGGTGATGGTCGACCTCTGGCTCGACTCCCCCGGCCACCGGGACATCCTCCTCAGCCCGCGCGCCCGTCGCGCCGGCGTCTCCGTCGAGCAGGACGCCCAGGGTCGCGTGATCGGCGTCGTGAACCTGGTCCGCCGCTACTGAGGTGCGGCGCACCCCACAGGTGTGAGACGATCCCCGACCCCCTCGTGGGTGGGCCGGGGGTCGTCTTGTGTGAGCGCCCCTGTCGATGAGAGGTGGGGGCATGCTGCACGTCGCCGTCGCGACCCGCACGTTCCGCCGCTACGCCACCTACCGGGCGGCCACGCTCTCCGGCATCTTCACCAACTCGGTCTTCGGCATCATCTACTCCTACGCCTACCTCGCCCTCTGGGACGCCAACCCGTCGGCCGGTGGCTACGACTCCCAGGATGCGGTGACGTACGTCTGGCTCGGGCAGGCGCTGCTGATGACGATCGCGCTGTGGGGCGGCGGCACCACAGACGATCTCGCCGAGCGGATCCGCTCGGGCGACGTGGCGATCGACCTCTACCGTCCCGTCGGCCTGGTCGGGTGGTACCTCGCGAGTGACCTGGGCCGAGCGGCGTACCACCTCCTCACCCGTGGTTTCGGGCCCACGCTCATCGGCCTGGTCGTCTTCGACATCTCGCTCCCGGGGTCGGTGCTCGATGCCGGGGCGTTCGCGGTCTCGCTGGTGCTCGCGGTCATCGTGAGCTTTGCGATCCGCTTCCTCGTGGCGAGCACCGCCTTCTGGCTGCTCGACCAGTCCGGCGTCAAGGTGATGAGCGGTGCGTTCGCGATCTTCATCAGCGGCATGATGCTGCCGCTCGTGCTGTTCCCGGGCTGGCTCGGGACGCTCGCCAACGCCTTGCCGTGGGCGTCCTACGTCCAGGTGCCGGCCGACATCTGGCTCGGCAAGCGCCAGGGCACCGACCTGCTCGCGGCCCTCGGCTTCCAGGTGATGTGGGCCGTCGTGCTGATCGCCGCCTGCCACGGGGTGCTGCGGCTGGCGACGCGCAAGGTGGTGGTGCAGGGTGGCTAGCCCAGGGCCGGCACAGCACCTGCGCACCTACGGCCAGATCGCCTGGCTGTGGATCCGGGCCGCCTGGCAGTACCCGACGTCGTTCGTCCTGCTCGCCGTCGGGAACGGGCTGATCACGGGTCTCGACTTCGTCGGCCTCTGGATCATGTTCTCCCACCTGAGCCGCCTCGACGGGTTCACGCTGCACGAGGTCGCGCTGCTCTACGGCAGCGCGTCGCTGGCCCTCGCCGTCGCCGACACCGCGATCGGGAGCGTCGAGCGGATCGGCACCTACATCCGCACCGGCCGGCTCGACCAGATGATGACGAAGCCGGTGCCGCTGCTCGTGCAGGTCTGCGCCGACCAGTTCACGCTGCGCCGGCTCGGCCGGCTGACCCAGGCGGCCGTGGTCTTCGGCTGGGCCTGCACCTATGTCGACTGGACCCCGCTGCGGGTCCTCGTCGCCGTGTCGATGCTCGTCAGCGGGGCGCTCGTCTTCTTCGGCCTCTTCGTCGGCTTCTCCTGCATCCAGTTCTGGACGACGGACGCCACCGAGTTCGCCAACGCCTTCACCTACGGCGGCGCGACCGTCACGCAGTACCCGCTGAGCATCTTCCCGAGGGAGGTGATGGTCGGCCTGACCTTCGTCATCCCCGTCGCCTTCGTGAACTGGTACCCCTGCCTCTACCTCCTGGGCCGCTCGGACCCGTTCGGCACGCCCGACGCGTTCCAGTTCGCCTCCCCCGTCGCCGGGATCCTCACGATGGCCGCTGCCCTGCTGGTGTGGCGCACCGGCGTCCGCCACTACACCTCCACCGGGAGCTGACGATGACCGCAGACCACACATCTGGTCCGTTGATCGACGTGCGCGACCTCGAGCGCACCTTCGACGTACGCCGTCGCGTCGAGGGGCGTCGCCGACGCACGCGCGAGCAGGTGGTCGCGGTCCACGACCTCACGTTCTCCGTCGACGGCGGCGAGATGGTCGGCTACATCGGCCCCAACGGCGCCGGGAAGTCGACGACCATCAAGATGCTCACCGGCATCCTGGTCCCGACCGGTGGCGAGGTGCGCGTGCGCGGGCTCGACCCCAGCCGGCAGCGGGTCGAGCTCGCGCGGCGGATCGGCGTCGTCTTCGGCCAGCGCTCGACGCTGTGGTGGGACCTGCCGCTGCGCGACTCGTTCGACCTGCTGCAGAAGATGTACCGGATCTCTCCGGCCCGCTACCGCGAGAACCTCGACCGGTTCGTCGACCTCCTCGACCTCGGGGCCCAGCTCGACACGCCCGTGCGCCAGCTCAGCCTCGGACAGCGGATGCGCGGCGACATCACCGCCGCGCTGCTGCACGACCCCGAGGTGATCTACCTCGACGAGCCCACCATCGGGCTCGACGTGGTCAGCAAGGGCCGGCTGCGCGAGTTCCTCCGGGCGCTCAACCGCGAGCGCGGCACGACGCTGCTGCTCACCACTCACGACCTCCAGGACATCGAGGCGCTCTGCGACCGGGTGATCGTGATCGACCACGGCACCTCGGTGTACGACGGCACCCTGGCCGGGCTGCACGCCCAGGGCGGCTCGACGCGGACACTGGTCGTCGACCTGGTCGACGAGGCCCCGCCCATCGACGTACCCGGTGCCGAGGTGCGCAAGGTCGAGGGTCCGCGCCAGTGGCTGTCCTTCCCCTCCGACGCGAGCGCTGCGCCGATCGTGGCCGCGGTCGCCGCGTCCTACGCCGTCGCGGACCTCTCGATCCAGGAGCCCGACATCGAGGACGTCATCCGCGACCTCTACTCGCGCGGCGCCTAGCCTGCGGGGGTGAGAGCGAGAGTCGTCGTGGCCTGCCTCGGCCTGGCCCTGGGCGCGTCGGCCTGCACCGGCCGACCGGCGCCGGACACCGACACACCCGCCTCTCGTCCGCTGGCCTCCGTGGCCACCACTCCGTCTGCTGTGCCGCTCGCACCCGTCCCGGACCGACTGCGTCGCACCCTCCCGCCAGGCGGGACCACGAGCCGGGGCGGGTTCGAGATCGATCTCACGGAGGCCCTCACGGCCCCCACTGTCGAGCAGGCGCCGGTCTCACGAGGAATGTTGCTGGCCCAGCAGAACCTGTTCGCGCCGCGAGGGACGGACGGGGCGATCCGGCCCGGCCAGCCCTACCTGATGACACAGTCAGGCGCATGGCGGCAGCTCGACCTCGAGCGCTACGGGTTCGGCGCCGTCGCCTACAGCGAGCTGTCGATGGCGATCTCGCCTGATGGCGTGATGGTGGCGTTGGCGGACCCGTCCGGAGTGGTGACGATCGACCTGTCCGACACCACCTTCCAGCGCTTCGACCTGCCCGTGCAGCACGCCGTCGCCATGGAGCGGTCTGCGGACGGAGCCACGCTCGTGTTCAGGGACAGGAACGGGACCAGCGTTCGCCCAGTGCCCGAGCGCCCGGAGGTCACGCGACACCGACGGCGTGGTGGTCGTGGACCCGTCCGACGGTGCGGTGCTCGCGATGCTCGCCGCTCCACGGCGCGGAGGTCAGTGCGTCCTGGGAGCTCAGACCTGGCTGACGGAGCGGAACCTCCTCGTCAGCGACTGGGTCGAGGGCGACCTCTGGTCGTGGGACGTCGCGAGCGGACGCGTGCTGCGCGTGGCGACGTCCCCGGTCAACGGCCTCAACGTGTCGGTCTCCGGTGAGGTTCTGGTCCGACGGGTCAGCTGAGGCCGCGGTGCCCCTCGGAGTGCCGCTCGGGCGAGGTGAGGGGCTGACGCTCGAGGACCAGCATCGCGCGGTCGTCGTCACCGCGCTTCACCTGCTTGAGCACGCGTCGCGGCAGGCCGGTGAAGCCGCGGGCGTCGACCGCCTGCAGCGCCACCCCGCGCAGCCAGTCGATCCCGGCGTCGAGGTCGCGGTCGGTCGTCTCGATGACGCCGTCGGTGTAGAAGAGGAGCGCCTCGCCCGCCCGCAGCCGGCCGCGGCTCGGGGTGAAGTCGGCCTCCGGGATCACGCCGAGCGCCATCCCGCGAGCGTTGTCGATCGACCAGCCGCGCTCGCCGAGGTGCCAGTGCAGCGCAGGCGGGTGGCCGGCGCTGGTGATCGTGTAGTCGCCGGTGACCAGGTCGACCTTGATGTGCACCGCCGTGGCGAGTGACTCGTCGGACTCCTGTCGCAGGAGGAACTGGTTCGCCGCGGACATCAGCTCGGCCGGCGGGAGCGCCCCGATCAGGCCGCCGAGTGCGCCGGCGAACTGCAGCGCCTGCGGACCGACCGACGTGCCCTTGCCGCACACGTCGACGAGCGCCATCTCCAGCCAGCGGCCCTCGCGGAGGTCGGCGACGAGGAAGTCACCGGCATAGCTCGGCCCGTTGGCGGTGATGGTCGCCGACTGCGAGCGCCACCCGTCGGGGAGCTCCGGCACGACGCCCTGCCGTTGGAGCCGGTCGCGCAGCTGGCTCAGCACGGCCTCGCTCAGCGCCATCGGAAGGCCCGAGCGCTGCTTGCTCACCTGGTAGAGCGCCAGGAGCAGGCCGATCCCGAAGATCACCAGGGCCGACGTCCGGCTCGCCGTGGCGAAGCTGGTCTGCACCGAGGTCCACCACGCGACGCCCATCATCACGACGCCGAGCACCAGCAGCGGGACGAACCGCAGCAGCACCGTGCCGAGCATGAGGAGGAGGAACCACAGCGAGATCGGGACGACCTTCTCGGCGAGCGCCCCGACGGCCACGGCGGCGGCCACGAGGGCGAGCAGGACGATGAGCAGGAACGCCTGGCTGCCGCGAGACCCCGTGCGCCAGCCGGCGACGCGCTGGCGGACGTACGTCGAGATCCCGCGCACCAGGGATCCCCACGCGTTCGACACCGCTGAAGGGTAGAGCCGCCCCACCGGCGCGGGAGGCCGAACAACGAAACCCACGTCGCCCCTGCTCGATAGGCTCGGCACATGCCTGCAGTGCCGTTCCGGGACGACGTCCTGGGCCCCGACTACCGGGTCGAGACGATCTCGCTCCCGCCCGACGACGAGGGTCCCGTCGTCGCCACCCTCGTCACCCTCGAGCCGGCCGAGCCCACCGGTCGCGCGGTCCTGCACGTGCACGGGTTCGCCGACTACTTCTTCCACACCGAGTACGCCCGCTGGTGGGCGGACCGCGGCTACACGTTCTACGCGCTCGACCTCCGCAAGTACGGCCGGTCGCTGCGCGAGCACCAGACACCCCACTACGTGTCGGACCTCCACGAGTACTTCGCCGAGATCGACCTCGCGTGGTGGCGGATCACCGAGCGCGACGGGCACCGCGAGGTCATCGTGTCCGCACACTCGACCGGCGGGCTCACCGCGCCGCTGTGGGCGCACGAGCGCCGCCACCCCGAGCTCGTCGCGATGGTGCTCAACTCGCCGTGGTTCGACATGCAGGGCGCCGCCTGGCTGCGCAGCCCCGCGACCCGCGTCGCGATCGAGCGGCTCGGCACCACCCGCCCGATGCGCGAGATCCCGCGGAAGGTCAGCGAGGTCTACGGCCGCTCGCTCCACGTCGAGCACGGCGGCGAGTGGGCCTACGACCTGGCCCTGAAGCCGCTCGAGTCGCGCCCGGTCTACGTCGGCTGGCTGCGCGCCGTCCGCCGCGGGCACGCGCAGCTGCACGCGGGGCTCGACGTGCCGTGCCCGACCCTCGTGCTGTCGTCGGCACGTTCCTTCTTCGGTGAGCAGACCGAGGAGACGGCCTCGACCCACGACATCGTCCTCGACGTCGAGCAGATCCGCCGCTGGGCGTCGTCGGTCGGCCGGCACGTGACCTCGATCGCCATCGAGGGCGCGATGCACGACGTGGTGCTGTCGCGACCCGAGGTCCGCGCGCACGCGTACGCCGCCATCGACACCTGGCTGGGTGCCTGGGTGCAGGAGCACGCGCCGGAGCTCGGTCGATAGCCGTACTCCCGGGCATCTGTCCCCCGAGTCCACAACTCTCGGGACTTGGTCTGGACCAGACGCGATCTTGAGGACCTTGACGGTAACCAGAACGAACGGGACGTCAACAACACGCCTGTTCACCCATCTGGGAAACTCCCCGCTCCCACTGTGGGCAACGCGCCGCGACCGCGGCACCAGACTCTGTGGGGAGTTTCAATGAACGTGTACAGCAAGCTGGGGGGCGCCGCGCTCGCGGTCGCCGTGGCCATCAGTTCCACCCTGCTCGTCGCCGGCCCCGCCGGCGCCGCCAAGCCCACCCGGATCAAGGGTTCCGTCACGTCCGAGAGCGGCACTCCGCTCGTCGGCATCAAGGTGACCACCCTGGCCGACCCGACCGGCACCGGCCAGTGGGTCGAGGTGGACGACGCCCTCACCGGCCTGTCGGGCGGCTACAACGTCGGCAAGCTCGACGACGGCATCTACCGCGTGCGGTTCGACGATCCCGCGGGCACCTACGCCAGCGAGTTCTACGACGATGCCGCCACCATCGAGGCGGCCACGCCCGTCGACCTCACCAACGGCGGCATGCCGACGCTGGCCGTGGCCAGGCTCGCGGGTGCCGCCCACCTGGTCGGCACCGTCACCGGCAGCGACGGCGCGGCCATCGCGGGTGCCGAGGTGACGGCGTACGTCCGTGAGGACACCGCGTGGACTGCCGTCACCACGGTGACCGCCGGCGCCGACGGCACCTACGACGTGGGTGGCCTCTCCGGTGGCGCCCACACGCTCGGGTTCCACGACCCCGTCACCGGTGCCAGCGAGTTCTGGAGCGACCGCGTGGCGATCGCCGACGCCGACACGGTGACGGTGCCGAGCGCCGAGCGCTACGACGCGGTCCTGGCCACGCCGCTCCCGCCGACCACGCCGGTCACGCCGGTGACGCCGACGACCCCGACGCCCGTGGCGCCGGTGGCGCCCGTCGTCACGCCGACGGCTCCCACGGCGCCTGCCGCTGCAGTGGTCGCCATCAAGCGGCCTCGCATCAAGGGCGTCGCCGCCGTCGGCGAGCGCCTGAAGGTGACCGTGGGGACCTGGAACCCCACGTCGGTCACGCGCACGGTGCAGTGGCTGGCCAACGGCAAGAAGATCAAGAACGCGACGAAGAACCGGCTGCGCCTCACCGACAAGCTGGTCGGCAAGCGGATCTCGGTGAAGGTGGTCGCCTCGGCCGCGGGCCGCACGCCCGTCACCGTGACGACGCGAAGGACCAAGCGCGTCGTCGACTGACGCAGCAGGACTCGCCACCCGCCGCCCCTCCCCCGCGTGGGGAGGGGCGGTCACGTACCTGCGGGACACTCGACGCATGGATGCCCTCGGGTACGACCCCACCTTCCTGGCCACTACCGACGTACCGGTTCTCGACCCACCTGACGACCCGGGCACGGTCGCGCAGCCGCTCCACTACGAGCACTTCACCGTCAGGATGCACCCCGCGCGCAGGCTCGCGTGGTGGGTGGGATGGAACATCGACGGCCTCCGCCTGTTTCCCAGCGAGTCCATCAGCCGCTCCGGGGAACGGTTCAAGCTCGACCCCCGCATCCCCGCCGACGCGCAGACCGGAGAGGTCGCGTATGCCGACAACGACCTGGACCGCGGCCACATCGCCCGGCGATCCGACCTGCTGTGGGGAGGCCTGGAGGAGGCGCAGCAGGCGAACAGCGACTCGTTCCACTTCACGAACATCACCCCGCAGCACCAGGACTTCAACCAGTCCGGCCGGGGCGGCACCTGGGGGCTGCTGGAGAACGCCGTCCTCGCCCTCGACGGTCTGCAGGACCGCAGGCTCACCTTGTTCGCGGGTCCCGTCCTCGCCGCTGACGATCCCCCCTATCGCGGTGTCGTCCAGCTGCCGGTCGAGCACTGGAAGGTTGTCGTCTACCGGCTCGACGGGCGACTGCAGTTCAAGGCGTTCCTGCTGTCGCAGAACCTCGACGACCTCGGCGAGCGCGCCGCCATCGACTTCCTCGACGACTTCGACACCTACCTCGTGGGACTCGACCTCCTCGAGGAACGCACCGGCCTGACGTTCAGCAGCCTTGCCGCCGCCGCTCCCGTGGAGGAGCGCCGGACGACCACATCCGTGATGGTCACCGACCCCCTGCAGGTCCCCTGGTAGCGCGAGACCCGCAGCACCAAGGACCCAGGTGTGGCCCTCATGAGGTCGTGGGCGCCTCGACGTCCGGATCTGCCGATGAGCTGACGAGTCGGTGAGACCATCTCGCATGGGGATCAGCATGAGTGTGCGGCAGCAACTGCTCGAACTCGGGCCGCCGATGGACGAAGGAGCTGTCGCGTGGGAGATCCCTCGGGACGCCGTGAGCATCCAGGACACGCCGTTGTTGGCTGGCGTGGACCCCTACGGCTACACCGTCTTCAACCGAGTTCAGATCGAAGATCAGCTACCCCGCGAGATCGCGTTCTTGCGTCATGAGCTCGATCCCACGTTCCACCAGGCGTTGGACGAACTCACGCGTCTCATTGCCGTGGCGAAGCAGCGAGTGCACCGGTACGTATGGTTCGAGGGCGACTGACGTGTCCGAATCTGCTGATGACCCGGCGCATCAGTCATCCTTGTGATGTGGACCCTGCGAAGTACTACAACCGACTCGTGCGTGACCTCGACGGGTGGACCTCGGCATCGGAAGTGGCGCCGGGGCGCATTCGGGTGTTGTCGGTCCCGCAAGCCGGTCGCGGACGCCGAACGGTGGTGATCGTGATGACACCGGTTGAATGGGAGAACACGTTCACCGTCGCGCACGGGAGTTTCGACTCGGCCTTCGACCGGGTGAAGCAGACCCTGCTTTCGATGAAGCCGCATGAGCGCTTTGCTGTCTACGCCGACTACGGCTTGGAGCCGTCTACGACCGAGACTCTGCCCGAGCCCAACTTGCCTGAACCTGGAAGCGGTAGATGGGTGGCCCTCCGACCGACACAGGGACGAGGCAAGCAAGTTCCGCGACCGGTGAGAGGGTCCTCCTGGCGCTGACGTCTGGCATCGCAGCGACGTCCCCATCTGCCGATGTGCGGACTGAGGTCTGAGCGGACTGAGGTCAGATTGTCCAGCAGCGAGTGCCAGCCCGAGCTCCGCCGGTACGGTCCTTGGTCGTGGACTGGTACGTGCTGGCTCCGGCCGCTGCGACAAGAGATTTGTGGGTGTCGTTGGCAGGGCCCACGGCGCCCGAGTACGGCGTGTGGACCGCGCCGTCGGGAAAGGCCCTTCACGAGGCGCTCGCCACCGAGGGACCTCCGGGAGTCCACGACGTCGAGTGGTACTTCATGCCGCAGCGCGAGCACTACGGCAAGCGCTTGGTGGACGCGCTGTGGCAGGGCGGGGACGGGCTGAAGGTCTACAGCGAACGCATGTGTGCGGTGCTCGAGTCGTGCAGCGCTCGTCTGCAGACATGGCCGGCTGACATCCGCCATAGAAACGGATCGCCCGTCGATGGGTACCTCTCGGTCTTGGAGGAGGTGGATTCGCCAGGTCCGGTGCACAGCGTTTTTAGGGGACGCCGAGTGGGACGAGTAACGATCAGCGGAGAGGTGCGCACGGCCCTTCTTCATGCTGGCATGACCGGCCTGGACATCAGAGAAGCCCCGTCAGCCTTTCCACGGGACAACCACTGGGTGTGACGATGATGGGCATTCCCCGCGTCGCGGAGTCCCTTTGTTGCGACCCGAGCGGTTCCAAGGCGGGAGTGCACGTCCGGATCTGCCGCGATGAGGGCGGCTACGCCTTCTGTCGAAGGACGTCCGGATCTGCCGACGAGCGAGCGTCAGGGCGCCATCCTGCCCCGAGACCCGCACTCACATGCCGCGATCCGGCCGATCGCACCTTGTCTCGGACGTGCCACAGCCCCCGCCGGGTGGTGCTACGGCGGGGTGTGGGGCGGGGTCATCATCGGCGGGGACGTGGGATGCCGGGTGGGTCCGGGTCGCCCTCGTTGATCGCGGTGGTTCCGCTGCGGTCGCGTCGGAACTGGTGGCCGTGGGGGCTGGTCCACTCGAAGCAGCCTGGTCCGGTGACGCGGTAGCGCCAGGCGGTGTGGGTCTTGAGTCGGTGGTGGAACCGGCACAGGCACGCGAGGTTGTCCGAGGTCGTGGGTCCGGGTTGTGGTCGGCCTTCGGCGTCGTGGTCATAGGCGATGACGTGGTCGATGTCGCAGCCGCGGGCCGGGCGGGTGCACCACGGGAACACGCAGGTGCGGTCGCGGAGGATGACTTGTTCGCGGATGCGGTCGGGGATGTCGTACCCGGGTGCGGCCAGGTGGGTGTTGAGGTCGATCACGGGCTTGATGGTGACCTTGGTCCGCGAATCGCCGCACCAGGACGTGAGCTGGTCGAGCAGGATAAGCCGCTGGCGCTCTTCCATCCGGCCGGTCGGCCCGAACACGGTCTGCTCGCCGACAGACTCTGCGGAGAAGTGGGCGTGGAGGACGACCTCGCGGGCGGTCGGGAGGTCTGGTCTCGATACGCCGGCTCGTCCCTCACCGGCTACTCGACCGCCGGGTGCTGGGTCACCGGCTACGCGACCACCGGCGGGGTTGAGCAGGTCGAGGGCGGTCTGGGTGCGGGCGAGGTCGCCGAGGGCCTTGGCCCGGCGTACGTCCAGGGACTCGGCCGAGCCGAGGGCCTTCTGCTCCGCTGCCTTCTGAGCCACTGCGTGGTTGAGATCGAGGGCGTCTGCGATGTCGAGCTCGGCCTCGAACCGCATGGTGCCCGCGAAGTGAACGTCCTCGTCATGAAGGGTCGCGTGGCGCGGGTCGACCGACAGGTAGCCGTCCTCCGGATCCGTGGCCGGGTCCGCAGTGGCGAGGTCGTAGCGCTTGATGGTCTCCGCGACGAGCCGGTCGAGCTGGGCGGGACCGATGCGTCCGGCAACCGCAGCGACCTGCGCGTCCAAGAACGCAGCAGCCTCGCGTGTCAGCGAAGGAGTCGAGTGGATGGTCGTCTCGGCGACGGTGCGTGCCCGCCACGCGGGCACGTGCCCGGACTGGACCTGGGTCCACAGCCTTGGGAGGCGGTGGCGCAGCTCGAGGGCGTGGCCGATGAGCTTCTTCGCCGACGTCGACGAGATCCCGAGAACCGTGCCGAGCTCGGCGATGGCGAACTCCGCGATGAGCGGGCAGCCGTCACCCGCGAGGGGTTCTTCGTGGTCGGTGCCCGGGACGGTGAAGGTGGCGGCGGAGTGGATGGACTCGGGTGGGTGGAGGTCGGCCCAGCGGGCAGCGAGGTCGAGCTGGCGGGCGGCTTCGGCGTTCTCGAGGTCGCGGGAGGCGCGGATCGAGGCGAGCAGGTCGGAGGCGGTGAGGGCGTCTGCCTCACCGGTTCCGGGTCCTGCCAGCGTGTCGATCATGTGTTCGATTATAAGACAACCCACCGACAACGGGTCGGTGGCGAACTCAAACAGTTGTTGCAACGAGCCTCTTGTTGAGGGCCTGGCCCGGAGTCTGCCACTCGAGGGTCTTGCGGGGTCTGGTGTTCAGGTTGAGTGCGACGGCGTCACAGTCGGTGTCGGTGAGGTCGCGCAGGTCGGCGCCCTTGGGCCAGTACTGACGCAGCAGCCCGTTGGTGTTCTCGTTCGTACCGCGCTGCCACGGCGACTGCGGGTCGCAGAAGTAGATCGGGACACCGGTCTCGGTCTTGAACCGGGCGTGCTGGGCCATCTCCGTGCCGCGGTCCCAGGTGATCGACTTGCGCAGCTCCAACGGCAACGTCGCGATCATCTCGCTCAGCTTCATCCGCGCGATCTCGGCGGTGTGACGTCCCGGCAGGGGTGCGAGCAGCACGAACCGCGACGAGCGCTCGACCAGCGTGAGCACCGCGCCCTTGCCCGTCCCGCCGAGGAGCAGGTCGCCCTCCCAATGACCAGGCACAGCTCGGTCCTCGACCTCAGCCGGCCGCGCGGAGATCCGGATGTCGTCGGTGATCCCGAGCGTGGAGCGCTTCGCGCCGCCGGTCTGGGCCTTGCGGCGCTGCCGCTGGGTGCGTAGGTGCGCGGTCAGCTCGCGCTTGAGCTCGCCCTTGGTCTGGACGAACAGCGACTGGTAGATCGTCTCGTGCGACACCCGCATCCTCAGATCGCGTGGGAACAACACCGGCAGCATCGCCGCGATCTGCTCCGGCGACCAGTTCGCCCGCAACAACTCCCACACCTTGGCCCGCAGTGGTGCGTGATCCAGCCGCCTGGCCTTGGGGCGGCGAGCCTTGCGCGCAGCCTCACGCTGCGACCACTTCGCGCTGTACTTGCGCCGATAGCCGCACCCACCGGCCCTCGCCGTGCGCCTCCGTGGCGAGGCAGTCCCGAACGACCCCGCCCGTCGCAACTCCCGCGAGATCGTCGAAGGATGCTTGTCCACCAACGCCGCGATCGTGACCTGGTCCAGCCCCGCCAAATACGCCCGCTCAATCACCAACCGCTGATTCGCGGTCAACCTCACTCCCGGCATGCGCCGCAACCTCTCACTCACGATCGAGTTGCAACAACCGTTTGAGTTCACCGGTCGTCAACAGGGCGGTTTCGAGGGTCTCGATACGTCCGCTCGTTCCTCGCGGACTACTCGACCAACTGGGGTGGACCGGGTCTCGACACGTTCGCTCGTTCCTCGCGGACTACTCGATCAGCGGCGACGCTGCTGAATCAGACCAGCAGGACCACCAACGCGGTGAGGCCGACGACGGCGATCACGGCGCGCAGCAGGTTCGGGGAGAGCCGTCGACCGACCGTCGCGCCGAGCTGGCCCCCGACGACCGAGCCGAGGGCGATCAGGCCCGCCACCAGCCAGTCGACGTCGGCGACGGCGATGAAGACGACCGCGGCGACGCCGTTGACGAGGAGCGCGAGGACGTTCTTCGTGGCCGTGTGGCGCTGCATCGAGTCGGCCACGCCGATGCCGAGGATCGCCATCAGCAGGACTCCCTGCGCAGCGCCGAAGTAGCCGCCGTACACCCCGGCGACGGCGACGGCCGGCCACACCCACCACACGCCGTGGTCGGGGATGCCTCCGCGCGCCTCGGCGCGTGCTGCCACGACGCGCTGGATCCGCGGGCCGACGATCACGAGCAGCACACCGAGGCCGATCAGCACCGGCACGATCGCGTCGAACGCCGCCGACGGCAGCACGAGCAGGAGCACGGCACCGACCACTCCCCCGATGAAAGAGGCGGAGCCGAGGCGCAGCACGCGGGAGCGCTGCCCGGCGAGCTCGCGGCGGTAGCCGACGACGCCCGAGAGGCTGCCGGGCACCAGGCCGACGGTGTTGCTCACGTTGGCCGTGACCGGAGGTACGCCGAACGCCAGCAGGGTCGGGAACGTGATCAACGTTCCCGACCCCACCACGGTGTTGATGGTGCCGGCAGCCACTCCTGCGAGCGTGACCAGCACGGCCTCGAGCGGGCTCACGCCGTCGGAGGCTCCTGACCCTCGTCTGGCACCGACGTGCCGGTCGGCGTGGGCTCGACGGCCGCGCCGCCGCCGCGCGTGACCTTGCTCGCCGACTCGGCCGCCGCGATGGCGTCCTGGACGGCCTTGTTGGTCGCGGAGATCTCGGCGTCCGGGCGCTGCGTCGACGGCAGCTGCGGCTCCGAGGGACCCATGTCCACGCGGGTGCGCGGGGTGGCGTCCTTGGGGATGCCGGCGATCTCGTGGATCGAGGAGCCGAGGCCCTCCAGCGCCTTAGTGATCTCCGAGGGGATGACCCACACCTTGTTGGCACTGCCCTCGGCGATCTTCGGCATCATCTGGAGGTACTGGTAGGCCAGCAGCGACTGGTCGGGCTGGCCGTCGTGGATCGCCTGGAACACGGTCTGGATGGCCTGGCCCTCACCCTGGGCCCGGAGGATCGAGGCCTCCCGGTCGGCCTGCGCGCGCAGGATCTGCGACTCCCGGTCACCCTCGGCGTTGAGGATCTGCGACTGCTTCGAGCCCTCGGCGGTGAGGATCGCGGCCTGTCGCTGGCCCTCGGCGGTGAGGATGACGGCGCGCTTCTCGCGGTCGGCGCGCATCTGCTTCTCCATCGAGTCCTTGATGGACGGCGGCGGGTCGATGCCCTTGAGCTCGACGCGGTTCACGCGGATCCCCCACTTGCCGGTCGCCTCGTCGAGGACACCGCGCAGGCCCGAGTTGATCGAGTCGCGGCTGGTCAGCGTCTCCTCGAGGTCCATGCCGCCGACGATGTTGCGCAGCGTGGTCATCGTGAGCTGCTCGATGGCCTGGATGTAGTTGGCGATCTCGTAGGTCGCGGCGACCGGGTCGGTGACCTGGAAGTAGATGACGGTGTCGATGGAGACGACGAGGTTGTCCTCGGTGATCACCGGCTGCGGTGGGAAGCTCACGACCTGCTCGCGCAGGTCGATGAGGTAGCGCAGCTTGTCGATGAACGGCACGAGGATGTTGAGGCCGGCGGGCAGCGTGGCCTTGTACTTGCCGAAGCGCTCGACGACCGCAGCGCGCGCCTGGGGCACGATCTTCACCGTCTTCGCGAGCATGACGACGACGAAGACGATGATGAGCAGGAACAGGACCAGCAGGGCTGTCATTTCGGTTCTCCCCCGGTGTAGTGGTGTGCGGCTTCTCAGGACTCGAGCGAGGCCACGGGGTGGACGTAGGCCGTCGCACCCTTGATCTGCAGGATCTCGACGGTCTCGCCCGCCTGGATCCTCAGGTTCTCGTCGTAGGGCAGGGCGGTCCACGTCTCGCCGCCGGCCTTGATGCGTCCGGCGTTGAGGCCGCTGATCTCGTCGGTGACCAGGCAGCGGGTGCCCACGAGCTTGCCGTGTCCCAGCTGGAGGTCGGGCCCGCCGTGCAGACGCTTCACGAACGCCGGACGAACCAGCGACAGTGCGGCGACCGAGGCGCCGAGCGCGAGCAGGATCTGCAGGAACACCGGCAGGCCGAGCAGTGCGGCGACCATGCCGATCACGGCGCCCGCCGCGAGCATGGCCAGGATCAGGTCGAGGCTGAACATCTCGGCCACGCCGAGGGCGATCGACAGCGCCAGCCAGGTCTCCCAGAGGTGGTCGCGGATCCAGTCCATGCGTAGACCCTATCCAGTCGCGCACAGCGACGGAGGGAGGTCAGGACCCCATTCGCCTCGGCGGGCGACGCCGAGCCGCGAAGCGATCGTCGGCGCGGCTCAGCAGCAGCGGCATGCGGAAGGTCTCCGACAGCGTCTCGGCGGTCACCACGTCCTCGACCGGACCCGCGTCGACCACCCGGCCCTCGCGCAGCAGCAGGGCGTGGGTGAAGCCCGGAGGGATCTCCTCGACGTGGTGGGAGACCAGCACGGTCGCGGGCGAGTCGGGATCGAGTGCGAGCTCCGACAGGGTCGCGACCAGGTCCTCGCGACCACCGAGGTCGAGACCGGCCGCCGGCTCGTCGAGCAGCAGCAGCTCAGGATCGGTCATCAGTGCACGAGCGATCTGGACGCGCTTGCGCTCGCCCTCGCTGAGGGTCCCGAAGGTGCGCTCCGCGAGGTGGCTCGCGCCGACCTCGACGAGCAGCTCGCCGGCCCGGTCGTGGTCGAGGTCGGCGTACTCCTCGCGCCACCGGCCGACCACGCCGTAGGACGCGGACACGACCACGTCCTTGACGAGCTCGTCGCGCGGGATGCGGTCGGCCAGTGCGGCGCTGGTGAGGCCGATGCGCGGGCGGAGCTCGAAGACGTCGGTGGTGCCGAGCACCTCGTCGAGGATGCCGGCGACGCCGGAGGTCGGGTGGAGCTGGGCGGCCGCGACCTGGAGCAGGGTCGTCTTGCCGGCGCCGTTGGGCCCGAGGACCACCCAGCGCTCGTCCTCCTCGACCTCCCACGTGACGTCGTCGAGCAGCAGGGACCGGCCACGGCGCACGGTGACCCCTGCGAACTCGATGACCGCGACCATGGTCCGCACCCTATCCAGCAGGCGGGTCGCCAGCGGGCCTGACACGGCGCCGTATCGCGGGCGAGTAACCTCGCCCGCGATGCTCGCGCTCCCCCACTCCGCGGTCCTGGCCTGGTGGCTCACGGCATGGCTGCGCGGCCACGAGCAGACCGACCACGTGCTCGACGCCCTGGCTGCCGACACCCAGCTCCTGGCGGGTGGATCGGCGCTCGACCTGCTGACGATCGCGCGTGCCTCCGGAGCGTCGTACGCCGGTCTCGCACTGCCGGTCGACGGGGATCCACTCGGCCTGGGTGGGCCCCGCGACTTCAACACCGCCGCGATGGACGCCGGTCAGGCGGTCGTGGCGGGCACCCTCGGCCTGGTGCCCGAGGAGCAGGGCGAGACCGTGCAGTGGCGACCGCACGACGCGGCGCCCCGCCAGCTGCCCGACGTCGGCGAGGCCGACCGGACCCTGCGCGAGACGCTGCTCGGCGCCGCCGGCGACCTCGCGGACCTCGAGGTCGCGCGCTGGCGGCCCGAGGCTGCCGACGCCCTGATGAACCTGCACCACCGCCCGCAGGTCGAGGCACCGCTCGGCACCCCGCCGAGGTGCGTGGACCTCGCGGCCCGCGGGCTGCAGGCGTGGGCCATCGTCGACCTCGCGCTGGCCGACGACGGCGGCGCGCTGTCGTCGTACGAGGTCGAGCAGCGCCGCGGACTGCTCCAGCCGCTGGGTCGGGCCGCACGCCGGGCGATCGTCGCGGCCTGCTCGCCCGAGGTGTGGCCGGACCGCTGAGCAGGATGGGCTCAGCCAGTGGCCCACACCCCGAGCACGTTGCCGACGGGGTCGGAGAACTCGAAGCGGCGACCGCCGGGGAACTCGTAGGGCGCCGCGGTGATCGTGCCGCCTGCCGACTCGACCGCGGTCACGGTCGCGTCGAGGTCGTCTGAGAAGAGCAGGACCAGCGGACCGCCGGGTCCGGGCGTCCCGGTGCCGTTGAGGCCGCCGACGTCGCCGTCGCCGGAGGCGGCGCGGATCCCCGCGTAGGTGGGGCCGTAGTCGTTGAACGCCCAGCCGAACGCCTGCTCGTAGAACGCGCGCGAGGCGGCCAGGTCGCTCGTGTTGATCTCGATGTAGTCGATGGTGTGGTGGACGGGGCTCATGGCCACGACGCTAGGGGCCGCCACCGACAGACCGCCCGGGCCGGGGACCGCGGAGGCGGTCCCGACCCGGGCGGATCGGTCGTGCAGGTCGTGCAGGTCTTCAGCTGCCGGGCGAGTCAGCCGCCGTACTGGCCGCTGCCGTAGGCCGGCGGGGGCGGCGGCGGGTAGCCGCCTTCGTGGCCGGCGCCGGCGCCCTTCGGGTTGGGGCCGTACTTGTTGTCCGGCTTGGAGTCGGTGCAGTACCAGACGATCAGGAGGATCCAGCCGATGATCGGGATGAGCCCGATCAGGATCCACCAGCCGCTGCGGTCGGTGTCGTGCAGGCGTCGGATGCCGACGGCGAGGCCCGGCAGGAACAGCGCCAGGCTGGCGACGGTGCTCAGGATGCCGCCCGATCCCTCGAAGTCCGTGCCGAGCACGTTGTCGAGGATGGTCGTCACGATGTTGACGACCAGGTTGAAGAGCACGAAGTACCAGTACTCCGAGCGGCGTGCGCGACCCGAGAAGTCGACGTACTTGGACAAGCACGTGCGGACCGCGGTCATGAAGTCCATCTGTTCCCCCTGTGGCTGGGGCGGTGCCACGGTGGACCGCCGTTGCGAGCAACGTAGGGCAGGAACGGCCGGACTGCCAGCACCGCCGCGCGCGTGGGCACGCCCGCAGCGCGGACCTCGGCCGGACCCGATGCGAGATCGGGACTAGCCTTCGTCGCACCATGAGCAACCAGGTGGACGACCAGCCGAAGACCCTGCTGGTCACCCTCACGGGCAAGGACCGCCCCGGTGTCACCTCCAGGATCTTCACGGCCCTCGCGGCGGCCGGCGTCGAGGTCGTCGACATCGAGCAGATCGTGCTGCGCCGACGGCTCGTGCTCGGCATCCTGGTGACGGCCCCGCGTGACTGGAAGAAGCTGCGCGACGTCATCGAGCGCACCGCCGCGGACCTCGGCATGCAGGTCGAGGTCGACCGCGGCGCCGGTGACAACCGGAGCCGCGCCGGCGACCGCTCCCACATCACCATCATCGGCAAGCCGCTGCTCGCGTCCGCGATGGCCGCGATCGCCGGGCGGATCGCCGACTCGGGCGCCAACATCGACAAGATCGAGCGGATGGCCCGCTACCCGGTCACCGCGATCGAGCTCCACGTGTCCGGTGCTCCGGCCGACCGGCTGCGGCCACTGCTCGCCGCCGAGGCGGTCAAGCAGGGCATCGACCTCGCGGTGCAGCGCGACTCCCTGCACCGCCGAGGCATCCGCCTGATCGTGATGGACGTCGACTCCACCCTGATCCAGGGCGAGGTGATCGAGATGATCGCCGCCCATGCCGGGCAGGAGGCCGAGGTCGCCCGGGTGACCGAGGCAGCGATGCGCGGCGAGCTCGACTTCGAGGACTCGCTCCGCGAGCGGGTCGCCCTGCTGAAGGGGGTGCCCGCCTCCGCGCTGGACGAGGTGTACGACTCGATCGAGCTCGCACCGGGCGCCCGCACGATGGTGCGCACGCTCCGCCGCCTGGGATACCGGTTCGCGATCGTGTCGGGCGGCTTCAGCCAGATCACGGACCGTCTCGCCGAAGACCTCGGGATCCACTTCGCCCGTGCCAACGAGCTCGAGATCATCGACGGACTGCTCACCGGCCGGATCATCGGCGACGTCGTCGACCGGGCGGGCAAGGCGGTCGCGCTGCGCGAGTTCGCCGACGAGGTCGGCGTACCCCTCGACGCGGTGATCGCGATCGGCGACGGCGCCAACGACCTCGACATGATCAACGCCGCCGGCCTCGGCATCGCCTACAACGCCAAGCCGATGGTGCGCGACGCCGCGGACACCGCCGTCAATGTTCCCTACCTCGACGCGATCCTCTACCTGCTCGGCATCTCCCGCGAGCAGATCGAGGACGCGGACGCGGCGGTCGGCATCGTCACGCCCGCTCCCCCGCTGTTCGAGTGAGCCTGCCGACTACCACGCAGCCGCCGATGTCCTGATCGACCTCGACGCCGGCGGTGAGTCCCGCGGCCTCCAACGCCGCGATCGTGAGGCCCGCCTGGCCGGGGCTGGTCTCGACGAGCAGCACCCCACCGGGCACCAGCCAGCCGGCCGCCCCGGCGGCGATCCGCCGGTGGAGGTCGACGCCGTCCGCTCCCCCGTCCAGCGCGGTCCGCGGCTCGTGGTCGCGCGCCTCCGGCGGCATGTCGGCGATCCGGTCGGTCGGCACGTACGGCGCATTCGCCGCGAGCACGTCGATGCGCCCACGCAGCCGACTCGGGAGCGCGTCGTAGAGGTCGCCCAGGTGTGCGGCCGCAGCGGGCACGTTGGTCCGCGCGCAGGCGAGCGCCACCTCGCTCACGTCGGCGACGTGCAGCTCGGCGTCCGTGTCGAGGCTGGCGGCCACCGGACCGACCCCGCAGCACAGCTCGACCACGACCGGGCGCCCGTTCCGGGCCGCGACCTCGCGCCGGGTCATACGCGCGAGCAGCTCGGTGCGGCGGCGCGGCACGAAGACGCCGGGCACCACGACCAGCCGGCGGCCGAGGAACTCGACCCACCCGAGCACTGTCTCCAGCGGCTCGCCGGCCACCCGGCGCACGACGAGCACCTCCAGCTCCGCAGCGTCAGCAGCCGCGGACTCCAGCAGCGCCGCCTCGTCCTCGGCCCAGACGCACCCGGCGGCGCGCAGCCGGGCGACGGGGTCGGTCACGCGCCGCCGACGTGGAAGGCCTCGAGGCGACCGGTGCCTGGGCCGAGGTCGGACCACGGGCCGTCGACGGCGAACACCGCGAGCGCCGACGTCGGGAAGCCACGGGTGACCAGGTCGGTGATGGCGTCCCCATCACCCTCACCGTCGTCGATCAGCTCCGCGACGAAGGCCATGGTCGGGTTGTGGCCGATGACGACGAGCGTGGTCGCGTCGGCGTCGGTCTCGCGGAGCAGGTCGAAGGCGGAGTCGGAGCCGGCGGCGTAGAGCAGCTCGGAGAACTCGGCGACGTCCTCGTCCCACCCGGCCCCTCCGGCGACCTGCGCCCAGGTCTGGCGCGTGCGCAGCGCGTCGGACACCAGGACGACGTCGGGCGTGATCCCCTGCTCGGCCAGCCACCGCCCGGCGGCCGCGGCGTCGTCCACGCCGCGTGCCGCGAGGGCCCGCTCGTGGTCGGACGGCGCGGTCGACTGGGCCTTCGAATGGCGCATCACCACCAGGCGCCGGGTCGCCCCGTTCACCGCGTCCGCTCCTGACTGCTGCATCCGCCCACCCTTGCAGCCGCTAGCCTGCCTGTCATGCCGAACGGACCACTCATGATCATCGGTGGTGCCGAGGACAAGGTGCGCAAGCCGACCATCCTCAAGCACTTCGTCGCGCTCAGCGGGGGTCGCGACGCCCGCATCGCGGTGATCCCGACGGCCTCCTCGCTCGGGCGCGAGGTGGTCGACGTCTACGACGCCCTGTTCACCAAGTTCGGAGCCTCACGCGTCGACTCCGTGCGTCCGGAGAGCCGCGAGCAGGCCCACGACCCGGTGCTGGTGAAGACCCTCGACGAGGCCACCGGCATCTTCATGACCGGCGGCAACCAGCTCAAGCTGTCGTCGATCGTGTGCGGTACGCCGGTGGGCGACGCGATCCTCCGCGCCCACGAACGCGGCGCGGTCGTCGCCGGCACGTCCGCCGGCGCCAGCATCCAGTCGTCCCACATGGTCGCCTTCGGCGTCGGCGGGGCGACGCCCAAGCAGCGGATGACCCAGGTCGCTGCCGGGCTGGGCCTGGTGAACCACGCCGTCATCGACCAGCACTTCGACCAGCGCAACCGCTACGGCCGGCTCCTGATGATCGTGTCCCAGAGCCCGCAGCTGCTGGGCATCGGCGTCGACGAGGACACGTGCGGACTCGTCGAGGACGTCGACGGCGACCTGGTGATGCGGGTCCTGGGCAAGGGCGCGGTCACCGTCTTCGACGGCTCGCGGATGGTGTCGAACGCGTACGAGGCCACGCGCTCGTCGCCGCTGCTCGCCAGCGGCGTCGTCTTCCACTCGCTGCCCGAGGGGACGGTGTTCAACCTGACCACCCGCGAGCTGCTGCCGCAGGAGCAGGCCGTCGACCCCGAGGACGCCGACGAGCTCGCCGAGGCCACCCGCGACCTGCGCCAGCTGGTGCGCGACATCGCCGCGGCCGACGCGACCCCCGCGGCGATCCGCCGCCGCCTCGCGCTGCGCCGCAACCGCACGACCCCGACGTCCGACTCCGCCCCGACCGATGGAGAGAACGCATGACTGAGCGGCCCACCCCGGACCTGGAGATCATCGAGACGCGCGTCTACCGCGGCGCCAACGTCTGGTCCTACGACAAGTCGATCCACCTCGTCGTCGACCTGGGCTCGCTCGAGCAGTTCCCCACCAACACCATCCCCGGGTTCAGCGAGGACCTCGTCTCGATGCTCCCCGGCCTGCGGGAGCACTCCTGCTCGCGCGGACGCCGTGGCGGGTTCCTCGAGCGGCTCAACGAGGGCACGTGGCTCGGCCACGTGGCCGAGCACGTCGCGCTCGCCCTGCAGCAGCTCGTCGGCCACGACATCCGTCGCGGCAAGACCCGGCAGGTCAAGGGCGAGCCGGGCCGCTACAACATCATCTACGGCTACATCGACGAGAACGTCGGCCTCTCCGCGGGTCGCCTCGCCGTGAAGCTCGTCAACCACCTCGTCGAGGGCGACCCGGACTTCGACTGGGAGACGCAGCGCGACGAGTTCATCCGCCGCGCCGAGCGCACCGCCTTCGGTCCCTCGACGCAGGCGATCGTCGACGAGGCGGTGTCCCGTGACATCCCGTGGATCCGGCTCAACCAGTACTCCCTCGTCCAGCTCGGCCAGGGCGTCCACGCCAAGCGAATCCGCGCGACGATGACCTCCGAGACGTCGTCGATCGCCGTCGACATCGCCTCAGACAAGGACCTCACCACCAAGCTGCTCGGCGCGGCCGGCCTCCCGGTGCCCAAGCAGGAGTCGGTGCGCTCGGCCGACGCCGCGGTCGCCGCCGCCCGCCGGATCGGCTACCCCGTCGTGCTCAAGCCGCTCGACGGCAACCACGGTCGCGGGGTCTGCCTCGACCTGCAGGACGAGGACGACGTACGCGCCGCGTTCCCGATCGCGGAGGGGCAGTCGCGGCGCGGCAACGTCATCGTCGAGTCGTTCGTGACCGGCAAGGACTACCGCTGCCTGATCATCGACGGCCGGATGGTCGCCATCGCCGAGCGCGTGCCCGCGTCGGTGACCGGTGACGGCAGGGCGACCGTGGAGGAGCTCGTCGAGCTGACCAACGCCGACCCGCGCCGAGGCGTCGGCCACGAGAAGGTGCTGACCCGGATCAAGGTCGACGAGGCCGCCCTCGAGGTGCTCGCCGATCAGGGCCACACGCTCGAGTCGGTGCCCGCCGAGGGCGAGATGGTGAAGCTGGCGCTCACCGGCAACATGTCGACCGGCGGCATCTCGATCGACCGCACCTTCGAGGCGCACCCGGAGAACGTCGAGATCGCCGAGGAGGCGGCCCGCATGGTCGGCCTCGACATCGCCGGCATCGACTTCATCTGCCCCGACATCACCGAGCCCGTGCGCGAGGCCGGCGGCGCGATCTGCGAGGTCAACGCGGCCCCCGGCTTCCGCATGCACACGCACCCGACGATCGGCGAGCCGCAGTTCATCGCCAAGCCCGTCGTCGACATGCTGTTCCCGCCCGGTGCGACCTCGCGGATCCCGATCGTCGCCGTGACCGGCACCAACGGCAAGACCACCACCAGCCGGATGATCGCCCACATCTTCAAGGGCCTCGGCCGCAAGGTCGGCATGACCTCCACCGATGGTGTCGTCATCGACGAGCGCCTGGTGATCCGTGCCGACGCCTCCGGCCCCCGCTCGGCCCGGATGGTGCTGCAGAACCCGCGCGTCGACTTCGCCGTCTTCGAGGTCGCCCGCGGCGGCATCCTGCGCGAGGGCCTCGGCTACGAGCGCAACGACGTCGCCGTCGTGCTCAACGTGCAGCCCGACCACCTCGGCCTCCGCGGCATCGACACCGTCGAGCAGCTCGCCGACGTCAAGGCCGTCATCGTCGAGGCGGTGCCGCGCGACGGGCACGCCGTCCTCAACGCTGACGACCCGCTGGTGCGCGAGATGCGCCGCAAGTGCTCGGGCCAGGTCGTCTGGTTCTCGATGGAGGAGCCGGGCAGCGAGGTGCGCGACATGATCGACGCGCACTGCCGCCGCGGCGGCAAGGCCATCGTGCTCAACCCGACCGAGCGCGGCGAGATGATCGTCGTGCAGCACGGCCGCCGCGAGATGCAGCTCGCCTGGACCCACCTCCTTCCGGCGACCTTCAACGGCCGCGCGCGGATGAACGTCCAGAACGCGCTCGGCGCGGCTGCGGCTGCGTTCGCCGCCGGCGCCCCGCTGCACGACATCCGCCAGGGCCTGCGGACCTTCTCGACCAACTACTACCTCTCCCCCGGCCGCCTCAACGAGGTCGACGTCAACGGCGTCAACGTCATCGTCGACTACTGCCACAACGCCCCCGGCATGAGGATGCTCGGCGACTTCGTGGACCGCGTCGGCGACTCGCTGGCGTCCTCGCACGACCTGGCCCGGCCGTCGCGGATCGGCATCATCGCCACCGCGGGCGACCGCCGCGACCAGGACATGATCGACCTCGGCATGGTCGCGGCCCAGCACTTCGACGTCTGCATCGTCCGCGAGGACGTCGCGCTGCGCGGTCGCGAGCGCGGGGCCACCGCTCAGCTCGTGCTGGACGGCGTGCACGCCGCGATGGCCGACGGTGCGCGCTGCAAGCAGGCCGAGCTCGTCGTCGAGGAGATCGAGGCCGTACGCCACGCGATGAGCCGCGCCAACCGCGGCGACCTGGTCGTGGTGTGCGTCGACAAGCACGCCGAGGTGATGTCGGAGCTGGAGAACTGGTCCGACACGGCACAGGCCGGATCGACCTCGAACCCGGACGCGCCCTCGGCCGACCCCGACTACACCCCGCCCGCAGCGGACGCTGAGTGAAGGTCCTCGACCTCGCGGACCTGCCGCACCGCCCGATCGACGCCCACGGGAGCCGCGGGTTCGCGGTGGGTGCCTTCGGCATCAGCGCCGATGCCCACCTGATCGCGGTGTCACTCGCACCCGGCGGCACCATCGGGCGGCACCCTGCCGCCGGGCGACAGCTGCTCCTCGTGCTGTCGGGCGAGGCCGAGGTCGCCGGTGCGGAGGGCGACGTACGCCACCTCACGGCGGGTCAGGCCGCGGTGTGGGAGCCGGGCGAGGTGCACGAGACGCGGTCACCGCGCGGGATGTCGGGGATGATCGTCGAGGGCGACCTCGACATCGGCGCACCCGGCGAGCAGGTCGACCCGGGCGACACCTGATCGGCGCCGCCCACGACTCACGCGCCTGCGGCCCGCACCTTCTGCGACAGCGTCTCCGGGCTGTCCGGAGTGCCGCCGTGGGCGGCGATCCAGTCGTACGCCTCCTGCCGCTCCGCGTGGCACATCAGGCCGACGACGTCGCCCGGCTCCGCGCGCTCGACGAGGGCGGCCAGGCACTGGACCTCGGTCCGGTAGGTGTCGATGTCGGTGACCCCGACCCGCTCGGCGCCGGCGCGCAGGAGCTGGTCGATCTCGTCCATCGTCCGGCCGCGGAGGTACCACTCCTTGTGGCCGATCGCGACCACGTCGCTGCCCTTCGCGCCGATCTCGCCGAGCGCGTCGATCAGCTCGTCGGTGCGGTCGCCGACGGCGCCGAGGCCCAGGAGCAGGCGCGCGCCGGGTCGGCGTACGCCCGCCATGATCTCGAGCAGCGCCTCGAGCCCGGCCTCGTTGTGGGCGAGGTCCATCACCACGGACACGTCGCCGGGCATCGAGAAGAAGTTCATCCGGCCCGGGTTGTGCTCCGCGTCGGGCCGGAACGACGTCAGGCCCGCGACGACGTCCTCGCGCGACAGCCCGATGGCGAGCGACGCCGACGCGGCGGCGAGGGCGTTCTCGATGTTGAAGCGCGAGAGTCCGGCCAGCGTCATCGGGACGTCGACGAGCTCCACCAGCGGGTCGGGGTCGGCGCCGGGTCGCAGCACCGTGATCCAGCCGTCGATGACGGTCGTGGCCCGCCCGCCGCCGTGGCCGAGCACCTCGCGGACGGCCGGCGAGTCGGGGTCGCGGCTGAAGATCCACGGCTGCGCCGCGATCACGGACTGCATCGCGAGCACGCGGGGGTCGTCGCCGTTGAGCACCGCCCAGCCGTCCTTGCGGGTGATCCGCGGCACGACCGACTTCACCTCGGCGAGCTGGTCGACGGTGTCGATGCCCTGGAGGCCGAGGTGGTCGGCCGTCACGTTGGTCACCACGGAGACGTCGTTGCGGGTGATGCCGATGCCCTTGAGCAGGATGCCGCCGCGGGCGGTCTCGGTGACGGCGAGCTGTACGCCGTCGAGCCCGAGCGCGCGGGCCGCACCGGACGGGCCGGAGTAGTCGCCGCCCTCCACCAGGACGCCGTCGCGGTAGATGCCGTCGGTGTTGGACCACCCGACCACGAGCCCGCTCGTCCTCGCGACGTGCGCGATCATCCGACTCGTCGTGGTCTTGCCGTTGGTCCCGGTCACGGCGACCACGGGGATCTTCGGCGTGATCGTCGTGGGACGCGAGCCCCGCTCAGCCGTACGCACCTCCTCCGCGGCCGCGCTGACCGCGGACTCCACGTCGGGGGTCGGCAGCGCGTCGAGGGCGTGCGCCACCGCGTTGCCGAGCGCGGTGGCGCGGCCGCGGTTGCGCCACGGGAACGCGACCACGAGGACGTCGGGGTCGGAGATGGGACGCACCCGGACGGCGAGGCGCCTGGTGCCCGCCTCCCCCGCGATGGCACGCACCAACCGCTCGACCGCCCGCAGCGCGAACCGCTGGCGGAACCCCGACCCGGCGGCACCGGGCCGCGTGGTGCGCAGTCCGATGCGGCGCGCGAAGCGCAGCACCGCCTCGTCGGACGCCTCGGTGATCGTCGAGACATCGAGGGTCAGCTTCACCGCCGCTCGCGGGAAGTAGAGGTTGGGGCCTTCGAGGATGCGCAGCTCGACGAGGGAGGTCACGCGAGGAAACTACCGAAGGGCCGCGATGGGACTAGAGCCCCATGGCGTGGAAGCCACCGTCGACGTGCACGATCTCCCCCGTGGTGGCCGGGAAGAAGTCGCTCAGCAGGGCGCACACGGCCTGTGCGGTCGGCGTGTGGTCGGTCTCGTCCCACCCCAGCGGGGCGCGGTCCTTCCACGCCGACTCGAGGTCCTCGAAGCCCGGGATCGCCTTGGCGGCCAGCGTCTTCAGCGGGCCTGCCGACACCAGGTTGCAGCGGATGCCTTCGGGACCGAGGTCGCGAGCGACGTAGCGGCTCGTGTTCTCGAGCGCCGCCTTCGCCACGCCCATCCAGTCGTACGCCGGCCACGCGGTGGTCGCGTCGAACGTCAGCCCCACGATCGATCCGCCGCGCTGCATCAGCGGGCGGGTGGCGACGGCGAGCGACTTGAGGGAGTACGCCGAGACCTGCACGGCCTGCGCCACGTCCTCCCACGGGCCGGTCATGAACTTGCCGCCGAGCAGCGTCTCCGGGTTGCCGTACGCGATGGAGTGGACGACGCCATCGAGGCCGTCGACGTGCTCGCGCACCTGGTCGGCGAGGCCGGCGAGGTGGTCGTCGTCGGTGACGTCGAGCTCGAGCACCGGCGCCTCCTGCGGCAGCCGCTTGGCTATCCGCTTCGTGATGTTGAGCGCGCGGCCGAAGTTGGAGATCAGCACCGTGGCGCCCTGCTCCTGCGCGACCCGCGCCGTGGCGAAGCCGATCGAGCTGTCCATCGTGACGCCGGCGACGAGGATGCGCTTGCCGTCGAGGATTCCCATGTGCGTGTTCTCCTGCTTCGTGGTCAGCGGGTGGGTGGTCAGTGGCCCATGCCGAGGCCGCCGTCGACCGGGATCACGGCCCCGGTGACGTAGGCGGCGCCGTCGGAGGCGAGCCAGGTGACGGCCGAGGCGACCTCGGCCGGTGAGGCGTAGCGACCGAGCGGCACCTGCGTCTTGATGAGGGCCTTCTGGTCGTCGGTGAGCACATCGGTCATGTCGGTCTCGACGAAGCCGGGCGCGACCACGTTGGTCGTGATCGAACGGCTGCCGAGCTCGCGCGCGAGCGATCGCGCGACACCCACGAGACCGGCCTTGGAGGCGGCGTAGTTGACCTGGCCGGCCGAGCCGAGCAGGCCGACGACCGAGGAGATCAGGATGATCCGGCCGCGGCGCAGGCGCAGCATGCCCTTGGCGGCGCGCTTGGCGAGCCGGAAGGTGCCGGTGAGGTTGGTGTCGATGACCGACGACCAGTCGTCCTCGCTCATCCTGAGCAGGAGCGTGTCCTTGGTGATCCCGGCGTTGGCGACGAGCACCTCGACCGGACCGTGGGCCTCCTCGACCTGCTTGAAGGCGGCTTCGACGGCGTCGGGGTCGGTGATGTCGCAGCGCACGTCGAGGGCGCCCTCGGGCGCGCCGCCGTTGCGGGTGGTGACCGCGACCTTGTCGCCCTGGGCGATGAAGGCCTCGGCGATCGCGCGGCCGATGCCGCGGTTGCCGCCGGTGACCAGGACGGAACGGGGCTCGGACCGGGACTCAGTGCTGGGGATCTCGCTCACGCTCCACGACGCTAGTGATTACCGGGGGGTATCCTGAAATGGCCTGATTCCGAGTGATCACTCGTCCTCGAGGCGGAAGCCGACCTTCATCCCGACCTGGAAGTGCTCGACGGCGCCGTCCTTCGCCTGGCCGCGGACCTGGGTCACCTCGAACCAGTCGATGTGGCGCAGCGTCTGGCCGGCGCGCTCGATGCCGTTGCGGATGGCCTGGTCGATTCCGTCGGGCGAGGTGCCGACGATCTCGGTGACCCGGTAGGTGCGATTCGTCATGGGGTTCTCCTCCGTGTGCAGGAACACTGCGCGGTGCCGCTTCCGGCCCGTGTCCTCGGGAGCCTAGCGACGTACTGTGGAGGGCATGGCCAAGGCGGACGCAGTACGCATCACGACGGCACGCAGCAGCGCGGCCGACGACATGAGGTCGCGACAGGTGCGCTACGCCGTGTCGATGAGCATCCGCTTTGTCTGCTTCTTCGCCGCGGTCCTCGTCGGACCGGGGGTCTTTCGATGGATCCTCGTCGCGGCGGCGGTCTTCCTGCCTTTCTTCGCGGTGGTCATTGCGAACGCCGGAGACCAGCGCGACGACGGATTCCGTCTGCCCGACGGCCCCGGCGCCAAGGAACTGACGGCCGGCGATCCTGAACGTTGAGGAAAATTTGAAGAAACGCGCTCATCCGAAAGTTTGGTTTTCACCAACCCCCGTGGAATGATCTGGCTCGCGAGCACAGCATCCCCCGTCTGTGTTTCGCATCTGAGGTGCCGGACAGCTTCCCCCCGTGGCTGTCCGGCACCTCTTCTTTTCGCCCGCTGACACCCTGCTCGCCCCTGACCCGTGCCGCCCCGGGAGGCCCTCGATGGACGACCTCGACCGCGCGATCTGCTCCGCCAAGGGCTGTCAGGCCGACGCCGCGTGGGACCTGCAGTGGAACAACCCGAAGATCCACACCCCGGACCGCCGCAAGTCGTGGCTGGCGTGCGAGGAGCACCGGGCCTCGCTGTCCGACTTCCTCGGCGCCCGCGGGTTCCTGCGGGACGTCGTCCCGCACGAGCAAGGCTGAGCCTCAGGTCCTCGACGCCTCGGACGCCAAGAGCCGGTCGCGCGACCACTCGCCCGTGACCCCGGACACCCCCAGGACCACCAGCAACAGCGGGGCGTAGAGGTACGCGGACTCGGCCAGGGTCAGGGTGAAGGGGAGCCCGATGGCCAGGACGACGAACGCCACGAGGCCGGGCCAGACGAGGCGACCGTTGCGGCCCGGCCGGGGACCCATCGTGCCCCTGGCGTCCTGGCGGCCCATGGGGACACCCAGCAGCGCGCCGACGGCCACCGCACCGACCAGCCACCAGGGACTCGGGCGGGCATGGTCAACGACCTGCGGCAGGAGGACGTACGCCGCTGCCCCGACGTCGGCGAGGATCGCGAGCCGCCAAGCAGGGATCGGCCCGAACCACGAGCTGTAGGGGACGAGCTCTGGCTGGGAGCCCCGGCTCATCCGCCGATGGCGGACATCGGACGGTCGGGCTGGAGGAAGGTCACGTCGTCGATGCCGTGCCCGGCGCGCTTGCCGCGCATCGCGACCACCCAGCGCCCGGCGATCTCCTCGTCGGTCGCACCCGAGCGCAGGGCACCGCGCAGGTCGGACTCCTCGCGCGCGAAGAGGCAGTTGCGGACCTGGCCGTCGGCGGTGAGCCGGACGCGGTCGCAGTCTCCGCAGAAGGGGCGCGTGACGGAGGCGATGATGCCGACCGTGGCGGGACCGCCGTCGACGTCGAACAGCTCGGCCGGCGCGCTCCCCCGCGGCTCCCCGTGCGGGGTGAGCGTGAACTCGGGGGTGAGCTGGTCGAAGATCTCGTCGGCCGTCACCATCTCGGCCCGGCTCCAGTCGTGCTGGGCGTCGAGCGGCATCTGCTCGATGAAGCGCAGCTCGTAGCCGTGCTCGATGCTCCACCGCAGCAGCTCGGCCGCCTGGTCGTCGTTGGTGCCGCGCAGCAGCACGGCGTTGAGCTTGATCGGGCCGAGGCCGGCAGCCTTGGCCGCCTCGAGGCCCGCGATCACGTCCTGGAGCCGGTCGCGGCGGGTGATGGTGGCGAAGGTCTCCGGGCGGACCGTGTCGATGCTGGCGTTGATCCGGTCGAGCCCGGCATCGGCCAGGGCCTGCGCGGTGCGCGACAGCCCGAGCGCGTTGGTGGTGAGCGAGGTCTCGACGCCCAGCGCGTGGGTGCGACCGACGATGTCGACCAGGCCGCGCCGCAGGAGCGGCTCTCCCCCGGTGAAGCGCACCTCGCGGACCCCGAGCCGCTCGACCCCGATCGTGATCAGCCGGACGATCTCGTCGTCGGTCAGCGTCTGCTCGGTCGGCAGCCAGTCGAGGCCCTCGGCGGGCATGCAGTAGTTGCACCGCAGGTTGCATCGATCGGTCAGGGACACGCGCAGGTCCGTGGCCACGCGGCCGAAGCGGTCTGCCAGAGGTGTCGTCACACACCCCAGCCTACGGGGCACCCTGCACGGGTGCTGGGGCGTCCCGGATAACCTCGCTGCGTGCCTTCGCTGCGGTTCCTGGTCTCGCGTCGCTGGATCGCCTTCGCACTCGTGGTCGTCTTCCTCGCCTGGGTCGCCTGGCGCCTCGGCGAGTGGCAGTTCAACCGGCTCGAGGACCGCCGCGATCGCAACGCGATCATCGAGCGTAACGAGGAGGCGGGGCCCGCGCCCGTCTCCGAGGTGATGGCCCCCGGCGAGCCCGTCGCCGAGGAGTCTGAGTGGCGCATCGTCGAGGCGACCGGGACCTATGCGGTCGAGGACACCGTGATCGTGCGCTACCGGACCCGCGAGGGTGAGGCCGGCGTCGACGTCGTGGTCCCGCTGGTGCTGGCGGACGGGTCGAGCCTGCTGGTGGACCGCGGCTGGTACGCCACCACCAACCGCGGCGCGACCACCGCCGACGTACCTGCGCCGCCGCCCGGCGAGGTCGACGTGACGGCATGGGTACGCCGCGACGCCGAGGGCGACAGCACGCGGGTCAGCGCCCAGTCGACGCGCGCCGTCGACAGCGAGGAGATCGGCAAGGCGCTCGGCCGCGAGGTGCTGGGTGGCTGGGTCGACCTCCGCTCGGAGTCGCCCGAGCCCGCCGAGGCACTCGTCCCGGTCGAGCTGCCCGAGCTCGACAGCGGACCACACTTCTTCTACGGCCTGCAGTGGTGGTTCTTCGGCGTCCTGGCCGTCTTCGGCTTCATGTTCCTCGTGTACGACGAGGTGCGCGGCGGGCGCGGCCCGGCCAGACCGGCTACCAGGACGGTCGCGAAGGCGCCCGCGGCGCGGCGCAAGACCTGGCGCGACCGCCTGGACTCGGCGCGCGAGGACGACCTCGACGAGGACCCGTCACAGGCTGCGGAGCAGCCCGCCGTCGACCGGGAGCATCACGCCCGTCAGGAATGACGCCGCGGGCGACAGCAGGAAGGCCGCCACCGCGCCGAACTCCTCCGGCGCGCCGTAGCGACCGAGAGGGATGCTCGCCTCCGCCGCGCGCCGCGCCGCTTCGGCGTCGCCGGTCGACGCGTCGAGCTCGGCCACCCGGTCGGTGGCGATCCGGCCCGGCAGGAGCCCGTTGACCCGCACTCCCTTCGGTCCGAGCTCGTCGGCGAGGGTCTTGGCGACCATCGCCAGGCCCGGACGCAGCCCGTTGGAGATCGCCATCTCGGGCAGCGGCGCACGCACGCTGGAGGAGAGCACCAGGCCGAGCGAGCCGCCCGACGGCAGCGCGGAGCCGATCTCGCGCGCGAGGCGTACGGCTCCCAGGAACACCGACTCGAAGGCCGCGCTCCACTGGCCGTCGGTGATCGTGGTGACGGGACCCTTCGGCGGACCACCGACGCTGATCAGTGCTCCGTCGACACGACCCCACGCCTCGTCGGCCGCCGCGAGCAGGCGGGTCGGCGTCCCCGGGTCGGCGTTGTCGGCGACCACGCCCAGGGCCGCGGCGCGACCGGCGTCCTCGTCGAGCGCCGCCGTTGCCTCGTCGAGCGAGTCCTGCGAGCGCCCCGAGATGACGACCCGCGCCCCCTCCGCGACCAGCGCGTGGGCGCTGGCCCGGCCGAGGCCGCGGGCTCCCCCGCTGACGAGGTAGACACGGTCGGTGAGCTGGAGGTCCATGTCCCGACCGTAGGCCACGCCGACCAGGCGGTCAGCGCTCGGTGACCCCACGCAGGGCCGACCCGAGCGAGCGGGTCTGGTTCAGCAGCCGGAGGGCGGGACCTGTGTCAGGGAGGTCCGGGACGGGCGACCAGAGCTCGTCGGCGTCCCGCACCACCTCGGCGTCACCGACGAGCTCCTCGAGGTCGGTCACGAGCGCCCCGCGCGACGCGTCGCCCTTCAGCGCGGCCCGGATCCGGTCCTCCTCGACCGGCTCGTCGGAGGCGATCAGTACGGCGTTGCCGAACCGCAGCCCGTGCAGCGAGGACCCCTGCACGATCATCGCGACCTGCGCGAACTCGGCGCGCAGCGTCGCGAGCTCACGCCGCGTGAAGCCCAGGTCGCCGCCGGCCACCGAGTTGACCAGCAGGACACCACTGGGCTTCAGGAGGGCCCGGGCGGCCGCGAAGCACTCGGCCGAGGTGAAGGACGCCGGGATACGTCCACCGGCGAAGACGTCGATGACGACGGCGTCGCAGGCGCCGCGGGTCCACTCATCCCGACCACCCCCGTCGAGCCACGCGCGCGCGTCGGCGACGTCCACGACGATGCCCTCGGGCAAGGGGAAACGGTCGCGCACCAGCGCGGCGAGGGCCGCGTCGAGCTCGACCGCGACCTGGCGAGCGTGCGGACTCCCGCTCGCCACCGCCCGCGGGAGGGTCATCAGTCCGCCGCCGAGGTGCACGAGGCTCCGCCGGTCCTCGCCGAGCGCGGCGAGCAGCCACCGCGTGGTCGCGAGCGGCGGCGGCTCACCGGCTGCGACCACGTGGGACTGACGGATGCCGTCGATCTGAAGGATCCACCCACCGTCACGCGCGATCAGCTCGGCTTCCCTCCCGTCCGAGAGGACCACCGTCTCCCTCTCGGAGACCTGATCGCCTTCGCCTACGGTGGGCCTGCTCACTTCGCCGGCTCCCAGTTCCCCGCATCGCCGAGCAAAGTGGCCGAGGCGCCCGTGTCCGGGAGCACTGCGTTCATGCTGCGCGAGCTCAGCGTGACGACGGGATCGAGGGCGAGCGGCAGCGCGACGGCTTCCTCGATGAGCTGGGCCTCGATGGCGACCTGGAGGTCCCGCGCGTCGTAGACGTCCACCGTCTGGTCGAGCTGCTCCACCAGCCGCTCCCGCTCCGGGCTCCGGTCGCCCGTCAGCGGCGAGCGACGCTTGCCGCCCCACACGGCCGTGATGTCGGTGGGTGCCTCCGGAAGAGGGATCGCCACGAGCACTGCCTGCCACGTCGCGCGCCCCTTCGGCGATGCCGAGATGTCGGGCTCACCGCAGTCGGTCACGACCCAGCCGGCCTCGGCCACGGACTGCGCGAGCCCGCGTAGGGCTCCGGCAGCGAACGGGTCGTCGGAGTCGTGGCGTACGCACACCTCGGCGCCACCCGGCACGCCTGCCCGGGTGCGTTCGAGCGCCGAGTCGGTCACATCTGCCTCGAAGGCAGCTCGGTAGCCGGCGTCCTCGAGGGCGATCTCGTAGCCGTCCGACTCCGGCGCGAAGAGGAGTGACTGGGTGCTGGAGTAGGCGTCCTCCCAGTCCCCCGCACCCGCCGACCGGACGTCGGCGGGCGTCGTGGCCCGCAGGAAGGCGCGGCGAGCCTCGACCGAGGCGAACACGCCGTGGGTGCGCAGTGCCAGCGTCCAGACCTGTCCGGCGTGCGTGTAGGCCACGTGGTGGTCGCGCCGGACGAGGCCGCGCACCGTCGCGAAGCTGTCGACCGCCGGGTCGAGCTGCACCACGTCGAGGTCCTCGGGGAAGCCGACGAGCGGCTCTGCGCCGGCTACCACCTCGATCCGCTCGTAGGACGGCGGAACCCCACCGTCGTAGGCGCGGTTGACCTCGAGCGCAACGGTGGTCGTTGCGCCCTCCGCCTCGATCGCCTTCACCAGGTAGGGCCCGCTTCCGACCCTGAGCTCGTCAGGGACGTCTCCAGATCCATTGACGTCGAACCCGGTGCTCCACACCTCGGCGACATCGGCGAGGGCGTCCTCGTCGTCGGCGAGGATCGCGTCGACGACAGCCTGCTTGGCCTCCATCGGGTCCTCGATCCCGAAGGCGGCCTGACCCACCACGTGCGCCGGGACGGCGACGTCCAGCGCTGTCTGCCACGAGCGGACCGGGCGGGTGAAGGTCACGTCGATCCGCCGCCCGAAGTCGTCCACGTCGGGCACGTCCGCGGTGTTCTGCAGCGCACTCGGTACGGCGTCGAACTCACCGTTGGTCGCACCCGAGCCAGCGGCCCAGGCGAGAAGGAGGTCGGCGGAGTCGATGGGGATCCCGTCGGACCACGTGCGTTCCGCCAGGTCGTATCGCACCGAGAACGCTCCGGGCGACGCATCGAGCACCTCGACGGTCCCGAAGTCCTCGTCGAGGACGACCTCGCCACCGGCGACCCGGGCGAAGCCGTCGTGGGTCACCGCGGCGACCTCCCGGTTGCCCTGGGTGTCACCGTCCACGCTGGCCGTGTTGAGGCTCGTGAGGCTCTGCGACCAGCCGACCCTGACGGACGAGCCCTCGACGACCGACGGGGGAAGGTCAGCCATGCATGCCGTCAGCAGGAGTGCGGCAACCGCCGCGGCGCTTGCTGTGCCGCTCGTACGCGCCCGCAGCCGGCGACGTGAGGCCGTCACGCCCTTCCGACTCGTGCCTCGACCTGTTCGGCCATCTCCTTCAGGGTTGCGCGGTTGCGCCTGCCGTCCAGGAGCGTCTTGGACTCGCCGGGTGCCACGTCGAGCCATAGCTCGATGAGCGACCCGGACCCGGTGTCGGTGATGCGCGCGGAGCCCTGCATGGCGTTGCGGAACGCCTTGCGACCGACCGCGAACAGCAGCTCCGCCGCCCCCGGTGACGCCCCCTCCACGAGTGAGAACCCGTGATCGGCCAGGACCGGGACGAGCGCCTCGCTCGCCTGCATCATGGGAAGCGGGACCTCCACCTGCGTCTGCGCCAAGCTGGCCATGCGTCACACCTTTCGCTTCGGTTGCCGTTCGGGCGGTGACCAGACGCGCTGGTCACTCGGGGTGAACTCGCGCCATCCGATCACGGCGTACTCGAGGATCCGTCGGCGCTCTCGTTCGTCAACTCGGTCGAGCTCTTCCCAATAGCCGAGGGGCATCGCATTGATGCGCCCCTGCTCGACCTCGTCGACCTTGAGCAGACCGCGGCGCACGACGATGTCCAGCACACGTGCACGGGTCCTGAGGTAGCGGTCGCGATCGGCGGTGTCCACAGGTCCGCGAAGGGGCGGCTGCGTCCTCTCGCGCTTCGACGGACGGGGGGTCGACAGCAGCGACGCCACAGCAAGGGCAGCACCCAGGGCGCCCATCGCGACCACAGCGATCGACAGCCAGGACGGTGCCACGTCGGACGGCAGCGTACGGAGCAGGATGAACGCCACGGCACTGGCGACGACCGTCACGATGCCGAACACGAGGTCACGCGTGTGTCGGCGCCGCGCCCGCACCACCTCGACGAGGTAGAGGGCGTATGCCAGGGAACCCACGCCGAATGCCAGCCCGCTGACGGTGATCCACGGATCCGTGCCTCCGGGCGGTGCTTCCTGCCCGGCCAGCCAGATCGCCAGCAGTCCCACCAGGGCCACTCCGGGACCGAGCAGGAAGAACACGCCCATGCTCAGCCAGCCGACAGCCCCGATCGCACCCACCCACCACGCCGTGCCGGTGCCGGCGAGCGGTGCGCGGGCGAGGACCCCGGCTTCCACCTCGCCGAGGCGCAGCGGCTGGCTGAAGGGGTGCGTGCGCGCCCACTCCTCCACTGACTGGTCGTTCACGCTCACCGAGACCTCCTCGTGGATCGGCTCAGGATCCTACAGACGCGCATGACGGGCCTCGCGGCTCGCCACGCAGCGTCACCTCCCGACGGGGTCCGGCGCCCGCCACGTCAGGCTGGCGGCGATCGCGTCGAAGAGGAAGCGGTGCGCATTCATGGAGTCCGAATCGACGGACACATCCAACGGCCGGGCGAAACCGGCCACGAGCACGAGCGCGCGCCGGCGCTTGCTGCCGGGGACCGGGGTCATGTACACCACCGAGTGGTTGACGATCGTGTCCGTGCCGACCCTGACGTTGCGCTCGGTCTCGAAACGGAGCGTGCCCTTGTCCCCGAGCAAGGGCTCGGCCCCCTGGTCGCGGATCAGCGACCGCACGAGGTCGTCCAGGTTGGTGCCCGGCTCGGCATGCTTGATCGAGGCGTTGATGGACGCCGGGATCGCCAGCGTGTCGGGGCCGGGTTCGGTCGCCGTGAAGTAGGCGATCACGCCCGCCTTGCGCATGTCAGCGAACGACTGCTCGAGGTGGGCCTTCATCTCGGCGTAGACCTGTGGCTGGTGGTTCTCGAAGCATCGCCTCTTGAGCTGCGCGAGGAGGGTGTCGTAGGAGCCGTCCTCGAGACCGTGCCTGGCCCAACCGGGTGGCAGCACCAGGTCGAACTCCGGGTCTGGTCGAACCCCGATCTCGTCGCGCAAGGTCACGACACTCCTTCTTCGTTCGACGGCCACTCGTCGCCGGTGATGATCGGAGCCGTGGAGGGCTGTGCCGTGAAGGCACGGCCGTCCGGCCGGCTGACAGCAAGGGCGTTCACGAACATCCCGATCCCCACCATCGCGGGGCCGACGAGCTGCGGGAGGGAGGGCTCGAGGTTGACCAGGATCGCCGCCTCGTCGTCCGCGAAGACGTAGACGACCGTCACGAGCTCTTCCGGACCGTCGTCGGATTCGACGGTGACCTCGGTGGTGATCTGCACCCCCGGTCCGAGGTTGCGCGCCTCGACGGCGTGCATCCGGCCTTGGATGTCGCCCCAGGCGGGAAGGTCCTCGATGCGAGCGAGGTTCACGTGGCACATCACTGCGGCCGGTGCGCGCACCGGCCACACCATGTACATCGCGTAGGACTCCGCGTCCGCGCGTGCATCCAGTCCGGACTCGATCAACCCACGGATCTCGGCCTCGGAGACCGGCTCCCCGCCGCCCTCCGGGGCGGACACCAGCTCGAGCACCGTCGGGGTGACCTCGTCGACCCAGCCACGTCGCTGAGCGGCATCCATGTCCTCGGGCAGCCAGACCCAGCCCGGCAGATCGACGTCCTCCGCGAGATCCAGGGACCAAGCGCCGGCAGAAGCAGCTTCGCCCATCAGATGAAGCTCATCCACTTCGGGGGCTTCATCTCAGAGTTGCCGGTGACGGTGCCGATCTTGCCGATGTGGCCGCTGAAGGTCGTGAACTTCGACGCCAGGACGTCGACGCCGATCGCGAAGTTGCGCAGCCCGCTGTTGCTCGTGAAGGCCTGCCGCAGCGCCTGAGCCTGGGCATAGTTGCTGCCCGTGAAGTACATCTTGTAGTGGCCCTTCTTCACGCTCTGTACGGACGCACCGAAGATGTTGTCGGTGATCTGGGACTTCTTCAGGAACGTGAAGGCCTTGCCGCCCTTGGCAGTCATGAACTTGCTGATGGGCCCCTTGGACAGGGCGCCCCACACCCGCTTGATCGCTCCGCCCTTGCCGAGGGCGGAGGCGAGCTTGGGGAACTGGGCAAGCTTCGTCAGGTGCGTGATCTTCCCGACCGGGACGATGGCGAGCCCGGCGAAGATGAGGTCGGTCAGCGACTTCTCCCCGTGCGCGTACTGAGCAGCGGTCAGTGCGAACACCAGGACACCGAGCCCGAGTGCGATGAGCGCCAGCACCCAGCCACCGGCGAAGAAGGCGACGACGGCGATGATCAGGGCGGCCCAGCTCAAGATGGTGACCAGCACGTCGACGAAGGAGCTGATGTTGTCCCAGAAGCTGTCCTTGATGGAGCCGGCCATCGCGTCACCGATGTTGTTGCACGCGGTGTCGAAGGCGTTCTCCCAGGTGTCGTAGCCACCGTCGAACGCCTCCGCCGACTCCAGCCAGTCCTCGTAGGCGGCGGCCTTGGCTGCATTGTTCTCAGCCTTCTCCTTCGCCTCGGGGCTGTCCTTGTCGTAGCCGCCTACGCCCAGGATCCCGCCACCGGCTTCGGGAGTCGTGCTGCCCTCCCGGTCACCGGGCAGGCTCTCGTAGGTCGCCCACTTGGTCTCGCAGTCGTCGGCGCTGTTGTTGATGACCGGCTGGCAGCCGTCGAGCTCGTTGCCGTAGGTGGTGATGACCGGCCCGACGGGCTTGTAGAGGTCGCCGGCCTCGCGCAGCTTCTCGTAGGAGTCGCCGATCGCTTCCTTGAGCTTCTCGATCGCCTTGCCCTTCTGGCTCCCGTCGCCGACCGCCTCGTTCTTGATCGTCTCGAGCGTGTCCGCGCAGTCGAGCATCTTGTCGCCGAGGTCGGTGATCGCCTCGCCCCGAGTGATGATGTCGCCCGGGCGGCCCTCGACGTGCTCGATCTCCCGACCCTTCGGTGATCGATCCATCGGTAGTTCTCCTTGGTGTCTGGTGGGGCGGCAGTGTGTCGGTGGCAAGCAGGGGAACGCCGCCACCTGTCGGTGTCGGACGTTCTCGATGTCGAACGAGCGAGGAGGGCCTATCCGCCAGTGAGCTGGATGGCCGTCTCGGAGTCCCAGTCCTCGACGCCCTTGATGACGGCATCGACGTGGTCCTTGACTCCCTTGAGGCCGTCCTTCAGGTCGCCCCGCTTGTCATCCCACCGCTCTTCGAACTCCTGGGCCTCTTCCCTCAGCTTGGACTCGCCGAACGGGTCGCCGATGTCCTTCTCGAGCTCCTCCGACAACGACGTCGCGTTGTCGAACTCGGTGATGATCGCCTCGAGCTGGGTGACGACCTGCTCGAGCTCGGAGAGCTTGATGTAGACGTCTGTCATGGTGTGATTCCTTCCGAGCCACCGCGTCGATGGAGCCGCACCGCTAGCGGCGCGGCTCCATCACGGGCGGTCAGCCGCCGGCGAGCTGGTCGTCGAGGTCGCGGATCGCCTGGGCCATGTCGCGCAGGGCCTGAGCCATCTCCGTGACGCCCTCGGACGCGTCCTTGAGGCCGGTGGTCAGCTCCTCGTAGCCCTCCTGGAACTTGCCGGAGGCCTTCTCGGTCTTGAAGCCATCCTGCACCAGCTCGTCGACGTAGCCCTGGCACTCGGTGAGAGCCGACTCGATGGACTCCTTGCCGTCGTCCAGCTTGGTGGCGGTGCTCTCCATCTCGTCGTACGTTGCGCCGAAGTCGCTCATCGTTCAGTCCGTCCTTTTTCCTGTGGGTGCGGGATTTCGGATGTCCCGTCCGTGGTCAACCATTGAATGCCCACGGCCGCGCAATCTAAACATCCGCGATCGGAAGATGCATGACATTCGCCCGGCCCGCCTGGACGAAGATGCCCCGGCCGTCCGGGAAGTCGGTGCGCTTGATGCGGCCGAAGGGCACCTTGAACAGCGTGTCGCCGTCGTGGGTGTCCGGCTTGAGGGCGATCCCCTGCCGGTCGGCCTTCCATGCTCCCAGCACGCCGGCGCTGCTCCCGGCGCGCGAGATGTCCGCGTCGCCGATGAGCAGGTGCTCGCTGTTGGAGATGGCCTGCATCATGGCCCGGATCGCTCGGTCCGCCGCCCCGTCGACCAGGTGCGGGACGTCCTCCACCACGACCATGATGCGGCCCACCGTCGACTCCTCGGAGATGATGTCCGCCAGCTCGGTGGCGAGATCCTTCTCGTCCTCGGGACGGGTCGCACTGCGTACCCAGTCGCGATAGCCCGCGAGGTCCGAGCGTCGGCCCCCGAAGTGGAAGAGCCGCACGTCTGGGTCCCACCGCTCCACTGCGGTGATCAACGCACGCATCGCGTTGGTCTTCCCGGACTGCGGCGGGCCGGTGACGACGAACAGGCCGACGGGATCGAACCCGCGGGGACCGAGGATGTCCTCAGCGATGCCGAACACCGGCTGGCCGTCGACCTGGGCAGGCATCTCCGAGCAGTCGACGCGCGTCGGCAGGGCGCCGATCTCCCGCACCTCCGGCACGCCCCGCTCGCGCAGGTCGGCCGTCAGCACGTCGAGGGCCTTGGTCTGCTCGGCGACGTTGGCCGTGCCACCGAGGACAGCCATCTGCACCTCGGCCTTGTCGACGACGGCCCTTCCGGGCACCGACGCGTCGCTCAGCACGTCCTTCGGGGCGCCGAGCAGCGTGTACTGGTTCGGGTCAGCCAGGCGGAGCACGACGCGACGGGAGATGTTGGCCGCCACAGCGGTCGGGACAGCGCCACCACGGTCGGCCGTGATGGCGGCATGGACGCCCAAGGGTCGCCCTTCACCGAGGATGCGCATGAAGATCTGGTAGTACGGCGACCGGGCCGAGCTGATCTCCCACTCGCTCTTGAACTCCGGGTAGTTGTCGACCAGCAGGACGATCCGAGGCAGCGACGGGTCGACGATGTCGCGGTACTCGGTGAGGTTCGCAGCGTGGGCCCCGGCGAACAGCTCGGAGCGCCTGTCCAGCTCCTGCCCGAGCGTGCGCAGCAGCCGCTGCACGCGCTCGGCGTCGTCGCCGTCGATGATGGACCCGACGTGCGGGAGTCGCTCGATCGCTCCGAGCGCACCGGATGCGAAGTCGAGCCCGTACACCTCGCAGGTCCCGAGGTCGGGCCGCATCCCGGCAGCTGTGGCAATGGTCTTCAGCACGGTGGTCTTGCCGGAGCCGGACGTGCCGTAGACCAGGATCGAGCCATCGCGGTCGGGCACGAAGTACGACGCGTTCTGCTGCTGTCGCTCCGGCAGGTCGGCGAGTCCGAGCAGGATCTGGCCGTCACCCTGGGCCGGGAGGTCGCGCAGGTCCACGACGCTGGCGAGGTCGTCGAGCCACGGCCGCCGCGGCGTCGGCAGGCCCGCGACGTCGGCCGCCCTGATGAGGGTGGTGACGACGCGCTTCTGGTCGTTGGGACCCACGTCGCCGTCGTGGACGTCCGACTCCGGCGCCTTGTCGGCCTCCCACTCCACGATCGACCCGAAGCGGAGCTCGGCGACCTTGACGTCGGCGGTGGGGGCCTCCTCCGTGCTCGTCCAGCCACCGACGTAGGCGGACTGGAACGGTGTGAGCCGTCCCGGTCCGGTCTTGGCGATCCCCCGACCGGGCAGGCTGGCCGGGAACGACGCGGCCACCGGGTCGTCCACCACGTCCTTGGAGTCCGACTCGTCGGCCATGCGCAGCGCCACCCGCAGGTTCGTGTTGGCGCGCAGGTTGTCCTTGATGACACCGGCCGGTCGCTGGGTTGCCAGGATCAGGTGGATGCCGAGCGATCGGCCGCGTTGAGCGATGTCGACGACCCCGTCCACGAACTCGGGGACCTCGCCGGCCAGGGCGGCGAACTCGTCGATGACCAGCACCAGGGCGGGCGGGCACTCCGGGTCCTGGCGCCGCTCCAGCTCGAGCAGGTCCTTGGCCTTCTTGCGGTTGAAGAGGTGCTCACGGTGGTGCAGCTCGGCGCGCAGGCTGGTGAGGGCGCGCCGGACCAGGTGGGGACTGAGGTCGGTGACCAGGCCCACGCAGTGCGGGAGGTCGACACAGTCCGCGAAGGCGGACCCCCCCTTGTAGTCCACGAAGAGGAACGTCACCCGATCGGGACTGTGCGCCGAGGCCAGCCCCAGCACCCACGCCTGCAGGAACTCGGACTTGCCCGCGCCCGTGGTGCCACCGACGAGGGCGTGCGGGCCCTGGCTGCGCAGGTCCAGCGTCATCGCGTCGCTCGCACCCTGGCCGATGATGGCGCGCAGGTTGCCCGCCTGCTTGAGCCGGGGGCGCTCCCGGGGGCTCCGGTCGATGATCGTGTTGTTCTGGCGCCACCGCTCGATCACGGTGTCGGGGTCGTGCGCCGTGTCCGGACCCACCAGGGACAGGAACATCACCGAGTTGGGGATGTCGGAGGCATCGAGGATGACCGTGCTGGCGTCGATGACCGGGGCCATCCGCTTGGCGAAGATGCTCATGTACTCGTTGGACACCCCCTCGACCTTCACCCGCTCGTGGAGGCTGCCGTTGCGCACGAGCCCCACCGTGGCGTTGTCGAGACCCGCGGTGACGTCGATGAAGCTGCGGCACGTCGCCGGGAGCGACTCCACGGTCGGTGAGCAGAACACTGCGTGCACGCCGACGTCCGCGCCCCGCTCGAGCACCTGCACCAGTCGTGGCCGGTCGACAGGGGCGTCGTCGGTCACGACGACGATCACCGAGACCCGCGTGCGGATCGCATCCTCGTCGGCGGCGCGGTGGACGTCGGTGCCGTAGAGCATCGGGTTCCACTTCTCCGCGAACGGGCCGCGCGGCTGCGGGTCGGCGCCGGCCCGCATGACGTACTCCTCGAGGGCGCTCAGCACAGCATTGGCCGTCGGCGGCGAGTCGGCGAGAGGCAGGTCCTTGAAGGGGCTGGTCTCGCTGGTGGTGTGGGGCAACCACTTCATCCACTCCAGCTCCGGCATCCAGTCGCTCCCGGCGAGGGCGACCGCGACGACCTCGTTGGGCGCGTGCAGGCCGAAGAGCTGGACGCCAAGGCCGCGGAGCACGTCGGAGGCCGGACCCGCCGGCCCGGCGACACCGATCGATCCGACCGCACGCAGCGACTCGAGGATCGGCACGTCGTCGACGTACCGGTAGCGGTCACGCAGTCGGTCCAGCCGCTCGATGTACTCGGGCAGGCCGTCCTGCGTGTCCTGCTCGGCGATGGAGTTGCGCGACGGAGCGCGGGTCGTGCCGAGTCGCATCGCCAGGAAGTTCCAGTGCTCGGGGCGGCGGGTCCAGAGCAGCGGGCCGAGGCGTACGGCGTGCTCGAACACCTCGGCGACCGGCGGCACCTCCTGGTTGCGCGCGCTCTCCTCCTCGGGCTTGGCCCGGTAGAGCGTCTCCTCGAGCTTCTCGAACTGTCGCTCGAAGAGCTCCACCTCGTACTTCTTCTTGTTCGACGTCTGGGTGCGCTGGTTCATGAAGTTGCCCATCGCCATCAGCGGGGTCATGAAGATCAGCAGCAGTGCGCGCTCGCGCCCGGTGATCGCGTAGATCGCCAGCGCCATGACGACCGGGGCGACCAGGATCGTCCACGGGAAGATGCGCCCCGCCTGCTCGGTCGGCATCCGCGGCGGTGGGTGCGCGATCCCCGGGTAGCGCACGTCGACGCGCGGGCTGCGGTTGAAGTGCAGGCCGCCGCCGTGCTCCAGGATTCCCTCCTCGGCCTCCTGCCGGTCGGGGGCGGGCTCGAGCACGAGGGTCGTGGAGCCGATCACGACTGGCCTGCCCGGCACGAGACGGACCCGCTGGACGGGTACGTCGTCGACGACGACGCCGTTGGCGGAGTTGAGGTCGATCAGCTCGATGCGGCTGCCGACCTCGATCCGGGCGTGCAGCTTCGACACCATCGGATCGGCCAGCGCGATGTGGTTCGTCGGTGCTCGTCCGATCGTCGCGTGACCCATCCTCAGCGGGAACTCCTGACCGCGGACGGGCCCTGCCGTGGCGACCAGGGTGCCCACAGACGCGCGGGCGTCGTAGGGCTGGGCGGCAGCGGAGCCCTGGGCGCCCTGGTTGACCACCGCCGCCGTGAACCCGGAGCCGATGGCCGCCTCGCCGATGTGGAGGGACGGTTCGAGGGGCTCCAGGGCCGACCCACCCGGCGGGGCCACGGCAAGGGTCAGCACATCACCCGGTCCGGCCACGACGGACCGAGCGGGGTCGGACTCCGCGATCTGCCGAGCAACGTCGGCCGCCGTCGCTGTCGAGTCGGCGGTGATGACGATGTCCGTGGGATCCGCTCCCGTGCGAACGAGCGTCAGCTTGACCTTCATCCATCCCCCAGTTGTGACTGCGACCCAAGCCGCGCCGTGATGATCTCGTCAGGCACTCAGCACCCGAGCACTCCGGTCGCCGATCCGGATCGTGTCCCCGGACCGCGCGAGGGCGACCACGCCGGCCGCCAGCAGCTGCTCGCGTCCGTCGCGGACCAGCAGGGTCCCGTTGGTGGACCCCTGGTCGATGACCTCGATCCCGGCGACCACGGGCCGGAGCACGACGTGCGTCTTGGAGATCGAGGAACCCGGGTCGGCGATCGCGAGCGGGCGTGCGTCCCCGACGGGCGCGGGAGCCCGGCCGACGACGACCGGGCCCGAGAGCTGGAGGCGCTGACCGTCGTCGAGGAGCAGCGTGCACCGATCGTCCGGTTGCTCGGTGGTCCTCGGCTGCTGCGGCGGCGCGAACGTGGCCGGTTCGTTCGCCGGAGCTGTGGCCGCGCGCTTCCCGGCGACGCGCTTGCCGGCGGCGCGCTTCCCGGTCGGGTGCTGCTCGACACGTCGGTCCTGGGTGCCGCCGGGCGGTCCCGCGACGTCGCCGGTCCGGTCGACCGGAGTGCTGCCCACGAGCGCCGGCTCCGCGGGCTCCAGACCTGCGAGGCCGATGGTGACACGACCGAAGGGGGCGTGGGGCCGGGCGACGCCGAGCACCCCGGCGCTGCTGCGAGCACCCGGTCGGTAGCCGCCCGACACCTCCTCGCCGGCACCGGTGGCGAGCGAAGGGAGGTCTCGCGAGCGGAGCGCGACGCTGGACGACACGGTCTTGCGCGCGATGCGCATCCGCTTCCGGTCGAAGGGATTCAGCCCGTTGCGCGCATCGACGAGCCAGGTGTGACCGGCGCGGTCGTGCCAGCCACGGAGGCGGTCGCCCTTCGCCGACAGCGGCGAGGCCAGCACCGCGATCGTGCCGACCACCGTCACGACCGGCGCCCACACCACGAGAGCACGCCACGCCACGCGCCAGAAGCCAGCATGCTCGAGCGTGCGGACGTTGACGACGCGCAGGCCGAGCGCGAGCTTCCCGAGGGTGAATCCCCAGCGCCATTGCGCCACGAGCTGGGTGACCAGCAGCAGGATCGTGAGCAGCACAGTGACGCCCGCGACGATCACGGCGATGAGGAAGTCCGGGTGGTTGACGAAGCCGTACCACGTGATGCGGTCGGTCAGCAGTCGCCAGAACAGCGGCAGGGACCACACCACGAACGGCACCTGGAGGAGCAGGAAGACGCCGATGTCGATCGCTGCCGCGGCAGCGCGCCGACCGGGCGACGCGCTCACCAACCCGAGCGCCGCGGCGTACTCCGGGACCGGCTGGCCGAGACTGTCGAGGCCCTCGATGGGCTGCTCGCGATCGGGCAGCTCCCAGATCGGGGCCTGGGGAGACGACATGCGCGCGATGCTAACCCGAGTCGCTCGGTGACGGTGCGCGGGCCGGCGACGACACGCGTCGTGTCACGAAACGGTCGCGCCCTCCCGGAACTGCGTGGCGTGGAGGGTGGCGTAGAGCCCGCCGGCGGCCAGCAGGTCGGCGTGCGTGCCCTGCTGGACCACCCGACCGTCGTCGAGGACGAGGATCAGGTCGGCGTTGCGGACCGTCGACAGACGGTGGGCGATGACGAGCGACGTGCGGCCCTCGAGCGCCGCGTCGAGCGCCTGCTGGACCGCAGCCTCGGACTCGCTGTCGAGGTGGGCGGTCGCCTCGTCGAGGACCACGATCGACGGAGCCTTGAGCAGCAGCCGGGCGATCGCGAGCCGCTGGCGCTCGCCACCGGAGAGCCGGTAGCCCCGGTCCCCCACGACTGTGTCGAGCCCGTCGGGAAGCGCCCGGACGAGGGTCGCGATCTGCGCGGCCTCGAGGGCCGCCCAGACGTCGGCCTCGACCGCGCCGGGCCGGGCGTAGAGCAGGTTGGCCCGGATGGTGTCGTGGAACATGTGCGCGTCCTGGGTGACGTAGCCGACGACGTCCTCCAGCGACTGGAGCGTCACGTCGCGTACGTCGTGCCCGCCGACCCGGACCGTGCCGGACTCGACGTCGTAGAGCCGGGCGACGAGGTGGGTGACCGTGGTCTTGCCGGCGCCGGACGGCCCGACGAGGGCGACCATCGAGCCGGGCTCGGCGACGAACGAGACGTCGTGCAGCACCTGGCCGCTGTCGCGGGACTCCGTGCGCGCGACCGTCTCGAGGGAGGCCAGCGAGATCTCGTCGGCGCGCGGGTAGGTGAAGGCGACGTGGTCGAACTCGAGGCGGGATGCTGTCGCGGGCAGCTCGACGGCTCCCGGCTTCTCCTGGATCAGCGACGGCAGGTCGAGCACCTCGAAGACCCGGTCGAAGCTCACCAATGCGGTCATCACGTCGATGCGCACGTTGGAGAGCCCCTGGAGCGGTCCGAGCAGGCGGGTGAGCAGGACGCCGAGCGCCACGATCGTGCCGACGGAGAGGTCCCCGCGGATCGCGAGCCAGCCGCCGATGCCGTAGACGAGGGCGGTCGCGAGCGACGGCACGAGCGTCATGGCGGCGAAGAAGATCCGGGTGAGCAGCGAGATGCGGATGCCGAGGTCGCGCACGACGGCGGCCTTCTGCGCGTAGACGACGTCCTCGGCCTCGCGGCGGCCGAAGAGCTTGAGCAGCATTGCGCCGCCGACGTTGAACCGCTCCGTCATCGCGTTGCCGAGGTCGGCGTTGCCGTCCATCTGGGCGCGCGACAGGTCGGCCAAGCGGGCGCCCACGAGGCGGGAGGCGATCAGCAGGATGGGGAACAGCGCGAGGCACAGCAGCGTCACCGGCCAGCTCAGGAACAGCATCGTCACGCCGACGACGATCGCGGCGATGATGTTGGAGACGGTGCCCTGCAGCGTGGACGTGAACGCCCGCTGGGCGCCGATGACGTCGTTGTTGAGCCGGCTCACCAGCGCGCCGGTCTGGGTGCGCGTGAAGAACGCCAGGGACTGCCGCTGCACGTGGGCGAAGACCTGGGTGCGGAGGTCGTAGATCAGGCCCTCACCGATGCGGCTGGACAGCCAGCCGGTGATCAGGCCGAAGCCGGCGTCGACGACCGCGACGACCGCCACCAGGGCGGCGAGCCAGACCACGAGCGAGGTGTCGCCGGAGCTGACGCCGTCGTCGATGATCGCCTTGAGCAACAGGGGCGGGACCACCACGAGTGCCGCGTCGACGACCGTGACCGCGAGGAACGCGCCGATCAGCCTGCGGTGCGGCCCGGCGAAGGACAGCACGCGGCGGACGGTGCGGCGCTCGATCTTGTTGTCGACGGCGCTGCGGTCGCTGCGCAGGTGCCGCCACGGCGGTCCACCCATTCCCATCGACATGCCTGCTCCTCTGTTGTTCCCTCCATCGAACCACCCGGATCCGACAGTTGTTCCATCCGCTGGCACACGAGGTGACCGGGGACGAAACTGGTGTGGCCGGCGAGTGGAAGTCCGGGCCGCCTCGGGACTGTGTCAGGTCGGGAGGTGGTGCCATGACGCCGGACGGGAGCCACGTCGACTTCGACACGTTCTTCCTGCACGAGTTCCCGCGGGTCGCGCGCACGGTCCACCACATCGTGGGCGACCGGGCCCGCGCCGAGGAGCTGACCCAGGACGCCTTCATCGAGCTGCTCCGCCGGTGGCGTACGGTCGCGGAGTACGACCGCCCGGACCTCTGGCTGCGCCGCGTGGCGATCCGCAAGGCCCAGCGCGAGCGCCACAGAGGTTGGCGCCGTCGCGAGCTGGAGATCCTCACTGCGCCCGTCGAGGTCGTCGACGGCCCACCCACTCCCGCACCCGAGGTACTGGCGGCCGTACGACGACTCGCGCCGGGCCAGCGGACGGTCGTGGTGCTCTTCTACTTCGAGGACCGGCCGATGTCGGAGATCGCCGAGATCCTCGGCATCAAGGAGTCCACGGGGTGGAGCCAGCTGCACACCGCGCGCAGGCACCTGGGCCAGGCGCTGGAGGAAGAGGTGTCCGATGTCATCGGTTGACGACCGGTTGCGGGAGGCCTTCGCGACCCCCGACGACGAGTGGGTGAGGCGCGCCCCGGTGGCACACCGTGAGCTGCGCGCGCGGCACCGCCGGCACCAGCTCGTACGCCTCGGCGTCGTGAGCGGTCTGGCCGCGGCGGCCGTCGTGGTCGCCGTGGCCGTGGTCGGCGGCGACCCCGGCACCCGCACGATCGAGCCTGCCGACCCGACCCCCACGAGCACCGCGCCGGCAGGCGCCGCTCCGCTGGAGGGGACCTGGATCTCCGGTCCCCTGGGCCGACCCGAGGTGCGAGCAGCCGCCCGGGCCGCGGGTGCACCGGATGCGGCAGGGGCCATGCTCGAGGACCTGCCCGACGGCACGTTCCGGGTGGTCATGGTGGTGCGCGGCTCGAGCCTGCAGACACGCATCAGGAGCACAGGCGCTGAGGACGCGATCATGGACGAGGAGATCATCTCGACGTCCGGGGCGGAGCTCCGGCTGCGGACGCTGTTTGGTGACCCTGGCGCCAGCGTGCACGGCTGGAGGGTGCGGGGAGACGAGCTCACGATGACGTTCCGGTCGACGACGGAGGGCGCGTCAGCGGGTGTACCGGGTGAGGCGTGGCACCGACTTCTGTACGACTCGGCGCCCTTCACCCGGTGACTGCTCAGGCCCCCGGCTCGACGCGCGGGTGCCGGCCGGTGATCGTGGTGTCCCCCAGCTCGACCGGCTCGGCGCCCCCGTCCGCGGACACCGTCAGCAGCACCCCCGAGAGGAACGAGTCCGGTAGCTGACCGCTGAAGACGACGCGGTTGCTGTCGGCGCGCCACGCCGGCTCGGCGGCGTACCCTCCGTTGTCCCCCAGCGTCGTCAGCCGCAGCGGGTCGCCGCCCCCAGGGGAGATCACGAAGAGGTCCGGCGCCTCCGAGTCCGGGGTCGCCAGCGCGGAGTAGACGATGCTCGCCCCGTCCGGGCTCCAGTCCGCTGTGGCGGCGAAGAGATCGGCCTGCGTCAGCGCCTTTCCCGGCTTCCTCGAGTCAGCTGCCACGATCTTCAGCGCAACACCGTCCACCTCGGCACCGATTCCGGGCCCGCCCTTGTGGACGCTCTCGAAGACGATCTGCGAGCCGTCCGGGGCCCACCGGGCGCCCGCAGTGAACGTACGCACGCGCGCCTCGAGGATCACCGACACCTGCCCGGTGTCGACGTCGACGGTCTCCAGGGACCCCCAACCTGCGGTGCCGCGCGACTCGGTTCGGCTGTAGACGACGCTCGACCCGTCGGGCGACCAGTCCGGGTCGTCGAGCCAGGCGCACGCCCGCCTGCAGGGCACGAGCTCACGTGCGTGGCCACCATCCGCGTCGGCGACCCAGAGCGACTCACGGCTCCCGTCATCGAGGACGAAGACGAGCCGGCTGCCGTCCGGCGACCAATCCGGGTTGGTCTGGTTGCCGCCGGGCAGGTCGTCCAGCGGGTACGTCACGTGTGACCCGTCGAGTTCGGCCAGGGCGACCACGCTGTGCTCGCCCTGTGCCTGGAAGAGCACCCGCAGCTCGTGCGACTCCGCGCTGGCACCTCCAGCTCCACCGACGCCCTGTGACGAGCAGCCGGCCAGGACGAGGACCGCGGCGGCGGTCGTGAATGCGTACGTGCGCCAGGTCGGCGATCCGGATGAGTAAGTCATACCCCTTCACAGTCACCGGGTCGGCGTTCCTGCCACTCCGACCGGTCGGCCTCAGGACCGCCTGGTCAGGCGAGGGCGGCCGCGACGGCCCGGAAGCGGCGTACCTGCGACTCCCGCTCGAGGCGCCGCTGCTCGTCGAGGTCGCGGTCGGCCGCGCCCTGCAGCAGTGCCTTGGTCTCCGGGACGACGCCGGGCATCGGCGCGACGAGCGTGGCGGCGAGGTCGGCGACGGCCGCATCCAGCTGGTCACCCGGCACCGACGCCGTCGCGAGCCCGATCCGCACGGCCTCGTCGGCCGTCACGACCCGTGCCGTGGCGCAGATCTCCAGTGCCCGGGCGTAGCCGACGTGCTCGACCAGCGGCTTCGTGCCGGTGAGGTCGGGCACGAGGCCGAGGGCCGACTCCTTCATCGAGAACTTCGCGTCGTCGGCCACGACCCGCAGGTCGCACGACAGCGCGAGCTGGAAGCCCGCGCCGATGGCGTACCCCCGGACCTTGGCGATCGAGACGAAGCGGGGGTCGCGCAGCCAGGTGAAGCCGCGCTGGAACTCCTCGATGCGTGCCGACGCCTCCTCGTCGCTGAGGGAGAGCAGACCGATGACGCTCTCCTCACCGGAGGTCGAGGGGTCGAGCATCGCCCGGTCGAGGCCGGCGGAGAACGTCTCCCCCTCCCCCGTCACCACCACGACGCGTACGTCGTCGGGCAGGGTGCGGCCGATCTCCCCGAGCGCCAGCCACATCGCCGGTGTCTGCGCGTTCCGTACGTCGGGCCGGTCCAGCGTGACGGTCGCAACGGGACCGTCGAGGTCGAGGCGGAGGCCGACGGCGGCCAGCTCTTCGGGAGTCATGGTCGCACGTTACTACCCGCGGGTAACCTCAGGCGAGGGAGACCAGGTCGGCGTACTCGTCCGACCACAGGTCCTCGTCGCCGTCGGGCAGCAGCAGCACCCGATCCGGGGACAGCGCCCGCACGGCGCCCTCGTCGTGGGTGACCAGGATGATCGCGCCGGTGTAGCTGCGGATCGCGTGCAGCACCTCCTCGCGGGAGGCCGGGTCGAGGTTGTTGGTGGGCTCGTCGAGCAGCAGCACGTTGGCGCTCGAGACGACGAGGATCGCCAGCGCGAGCCGAGTCTTCTCGCCGCCGGACAGCACGCCGGCCGGCTTGTGGGCGTCGTCGCCGGAGAAGAGGAACGACCCGAGCACCGAGCGGGCCTGGGTGTCGGTGAGCTCGGGCGCGGCGGAGTGCATGTTCTCCAGCACGGTCCGGTTGACGTCGAGCGTCTCGTGCTCCTGGGCGTAGTAGCCCATCTTGAGCCCGTAGCCCGGGACGACCTCGCCGGTGTCGGGCTGGTCGACGCCGGCCAGGATCCGCAGCATCGTGGTCTTGCCGGCACCGTTGAGGCCGAGGATCACCACGCGGCTCCCACGGTCGATCGCCAGGTCGACGGCGGTGAAGACCTCGAGCGAGCCGTAGGACTTGGACAGCTCGGAGCCCATGAGCGGTGTCTTGCCGCACGGCGCGGGATCGGGGAACGCGATCCGCGCGACCTTGTCGGCTGCACGCTCGCCCTCGATGCCGGCCATCATCTTCTCGGCGCGCTTGAGCATCGACTGCGCGGCCTGGGCCTTGGTGGCCTTGGCGCGCATCTTGTTGGCCTGGTCGGTGAGCACCTTGGCCTTGTTCTCGGCGTTCGACCGCTCGCGCTTGCGGCGCTTCTCGTCGTCCTCACGCTGGGTGAGGTAGTTGTGCCAGCCCATGTTGTAGACGTCGATGACGGCGCGGTTGGCGTCGAGGTGGAACACCTTGTTGACGGTGGCCTCGAGCAAGGCGTTGTCGTGGCTGATCACCACGAACCCGCCCCGGTGCGCCTTGAGGAAGTCGCGCAGCCAGATGATCGAGTCGGCGTCGAGGTGGTTGGTCGGCTCGTCGAGCAGCATGATCTCGGCGCCGGAGAAGAGGATGCGGGCGAGCTCGACGCGGCGGCGCTGGCCGCCCGACAGGGTGCCGATCGGCTGGGCGAGGATCCGCTCCTCGATCCCGAGGGCGGCCGCCATCTGCGCGGCCTCCGACTCGGCGGCATACCCGCCACCGGCGTGCAGCTCGGCGTCGGCGCGCGCCCACCGCTTCATCCCGCGCTCGTGGACCTTCGGGTCGGGGTCGGCCATCTCGACCTCGGCGTCGCGCAGGCGGCGTACGACCTCGTCGAGGCCGCGGGCCGACAGGATCCGGTCGCGCGCGATCACCTCGGGGTCGCCGACCCGCGGGTCCTGCGGCAGGTAGCCGACGTCGCCGCTGCGGAGCACCTGCCCGTCGGCAGGGGTCCCCTCGCCGGCGAGGATGCGGGTGAGGGTCGTCTTGCCGGCTCCGTTGCGCCCCACGAGGCCGACCTTGTCGCCTGCGGCGATCCGGAAGGTGACGTCCTCCATGAGGAGCCGCGCACCGGCTCTGACCTCGAGCTTCTGGGCGGTGATCATCTTGGCTGCATCCTACGAAGGGGTGGCTCCGGGAGCCCCATCCGCGGCCCAGGCACTACTGTGCGATCAGGCACACCGCCTGCTCAGAGCACCGCGTGCACGATGCGAAAGGCACTCCCATGCGCTTCAACCCGAAGGCCCGGCTCGACACCTCGCGCGTCGGCGACGGCGGCGGTGGTGGCGGCGGTGGCGGCGGGATGCGCATCCCGATCCCGGGCGGCACCAAGGCCGGCGGCGGCATCGGCGGACTCATCATCATCATCCTGTTCGTCGTCGTCAGCTCGTGCATGGGCGGCGGCCTGCCGAGCCCCGGCGGCGGCACCGACACGACCTCGTCCGGCACCGATGCGAGCCGGATGGAGGACACCGGGCGCTACGCCAACTGCAAGACCGGCGCCGACGCCAACACGGACGAGGACTGTGCGCGCGTCGCGGTCGAGAACTCCCTGGTGGACTACTGGAGCACGACGTTGCCGGAGCAGGCTGACATGGAGCTCCAGCCCGCGACACTGCGCACCTTCAGCGGCGGCGTGAACACCGCCTGCGGCGAGGCGACGTCGCAGGTCGGGCCGTTCTACTGCCCGGGAGACTCGCAGATCTACCTCGACACGACCTTCTTCCAGGACGTGCTCGAGGGCCAGCTCGGCGGCCAGGGTGGGGACTTCGTCGAGCCCTACGTCATCGGTCACGAGTACGGCCACCACATCCAGAACCTGATGGGCACCATGGGGCAGGTCCGCACGCAGCAGGGTGCCGACTCCGACGCCGTACGCCTCGAGCTGCAGGCCGACTGCTACGCCGGCATGTGGACCTCCTACGCCGAGGACAGCGAGCTCATCACGCTCGACGATGCCGACATCGCCGAGGCGCTCGACTCGGCCAAGGCCGTCGGCGACGACCGGATCCAGCAGAAGTCTGGCCAGGGCGTCGACAAGGAGGGCTGGACCCACGGCTCGTCGGAGCAGCGGATGGCGTGGTTCACCACGGGCTACGAGGAGGGCACGCTCGAGGCGTGCGACACCTTCTCGGCCTCCGAGCTCTGACTCGGCGAGGTCAGGCGAGCAGCGCCTCGATCTGGTCCACCTGGCGTTGCATCGCGCGGATGTAGGGCGCGACGCTCGGGTGGCGGAACTTCCCGGCGAGAGCACCGTCTCCGTCCGCGACGCGTGCCAGCGCCCAGTCGAGGCGTGTGAGCGCGGTGTAGACCGCCATCACGCGGGCGCCGGTGCGTACGTCGTCGGTGCTGGCGAGGCCGGGCGGCAGCGCGGCGACGTACGCCTCGACGAGGGGCTCCACGTCCTCGCGGGTCGCCAGCGAGAGGTAGCCGAGGTCGGCGCCGACCGGGCCCCGGCCGAGGTGTGCCCAGTCGATCGCGACGGCCCCTCCCCCTGCTTCCTGGTCGCTCCTGCCGGGGATGTTGGCGGCAGACGGGTCGCCGTGCTGCGCGACCTGCGGGAGGGCGTCGCACACGTCGAGCCACTGCGTGCGGTGGGTCCAGAGGTGGTCGGCGACGTCGGCCATGGGTGTGCGGGCAAGGGTCCGCCACCCGCCGCGGTGCGCGACCAGGGCGAGCCGGCTGCGCAGCTGGTCGCGGGCCAGCCAGGCGTGGTCTCCGAGGTCGGTCGGGGCGAACCTGCCCAGGCAGGCCGCCAGCCACAGCCCCGGCGCGTCCACGTGCTCGACGCGGGCGTGGACGAGCGTGATGCCCTCGTCGTCCTCCTCGACGCGCACCACTGGCGCCTCGCGCAGCCCGGGTGACCCGGCGACGACGCCGCTGAGGGCGACCTCGGCGGCACGGCGCCAGTAGTTCACGTCGGCCGGGACCATGGCCCCGCGGGCGTCGACCGGGTCGGGACACTGCAGTCGCTTGACCACGACGTCGCGACCGCCGATGGTGGCCGACCAGACACCGGCCGTCGCCGGTCCCGCACCCGGGATCGGCTGCCATCCCGGCTCGGGTTGCCACCGGGGCAGGTCCATGGCGGGGAACCTAGCGCACCTCGATGTCGCGTCGACGGAAGAGCAGCTGCCCCGCGCCGCTCAGCACTGCGGCGACCGCCAGCAGAGCGAGGAACGGCGCCCACCCGAAGTCCTCGGCGGGCACGAGCGCGAGGTGGTCGAAGGGCGAGACGGCCTGCAGCCACTCCGGGATCTGCAGCACCTGTCCGAAGAGGAGCACGACGACGGCGAACAGCAGTCCGACCCAGGCCAGCAGGGCCGCCCGGGCATGCACCCCGAAGAGCAGTCGGGCCACCGCACTGAGCACCAGCACCGGTGCCAGGTAGGGAAGCATCGCGAGCAGGTAGGTCCCGACGGCACTCCCGTCACCGGTCGTCAGTGCGTAGCCGACGCCCAGGCCCAGCCCTGCGGCGCCGACCACGACCGCGGACCCGGTCACGGTGAGGACGACCTGCGCGAGCAGGTACCGACGCCGCGACAGCCCGGTGGCCAGCAGGATCTCGGCCAGCCCCGACGACTCGTCATGACGTGGACGCAGCGCAGCCGAGACGGCGTACCCGCAGCTCATCAGGGCCAGCATCACGATCGAGGTGGCGTAGAACCCCTCGACGAGATCGGTGCCTCCACGGACGAACATGTCCTGCGTGGTCTCCGAGTCGCCGAGCAGGTCACCGATGTCGGTGCCCAGCGAGCCGTAGGACAGACCCGTGAGCAGCAGGCCCAGGCTCCAGCCGATCAGCGAGCCCCGCTGCAGCCGCCACGCCAGCCCCAGCGGCGTACCGAGGAACGCATCTGCCCGGACGGGGCCCGGCCGCGCAGTCAGCACGCCGGCACCGTGGTCGCGCCCGCCGAACGTCCAGCCTGCCGCGGCGATCACGGACGACGCCGCGAGGACCAGCAGTGCGAGGGGCCACCACCTCACCCCGGAGAAGGCGTGCATGCCCTGGTACCACCCGATCGGGGACATCCAGGTGAGGGCCGGTGACCCGACGTCGCCGACGGCACGCAACACGTAGGCCGCGCCGATGACGGCGCCGGTCAGGCCGTACGCGGCGCGGGGGCTCGACGTGAGCTGGGCCGCGAGCAGCGCGACACCGGCGAAGACCATCCCGACGGCGGCCAGACCGACCCCCAACGCGAGCGAGTCGGGAACGGCGAGGGGGAAGGTGACCAGGCTCAGCGTGACCAGCGTCCCGGTGAGCACGTTGGCGACGAGCGCGACCAGGACCGTGGCGGCCGTGGTCGCCCGGCGGCCTACGGCGGCGGAGCGGAGCATCTCGTCGCGACCGGACTCCTCCTCGGCGCGCGTGTGGCGCACGACCAGGAACATCGACATCAGGCCGATCGTGATCGCGCCGAAGGCGGTCGCCTGCCAGGTGACCTGCCCGCCGACGGTGTTGAGCGCGCGGGCCGGACCGGTCATGGCGATGAAGGCGGTGTTGGCCTCCATGGCCACAGCGGCCCGGTCGAACTCCTCCTGGGTGGCGTAGAGGCCCTTCACGCTGACGGCTTGCGACCAGTAGAGGACCGTGATGCCGACCGACCACGCCAGCAGCATCCAGCGGTCGCGTCGCAGGAAGTGGCGCAACAGCATCCCGGCACCGGTCACGAGGCGCCTCCCGATGCCCCGGACGCCGTGTCCGACACGTCGTCGCCGTAGTGCCGCATGAAGAGCTCCTCGAGCGTCGGCGGCGTGGCGGTGAGGGTGCCGATCCCGGCGTCTTGGAGCGCGGCCAGCGCGCTGGGCAGGGCGCTGGTGTCGACCTCGAAGGCCACCCGGCGGCCCTCGAGCAGCAGGTCGTGGACGCCGACCAGGTCGCCGAGCCCCTCGGGGGGACGCGTGGTCTCGGCGCGCACCGTCGTACGCGTGAGGTGTCGCAGCTCGGTCAGCGTCCCCGACTCGACGCACCGGCCGGAGCGGATGATGCTGACGCGGTCGCACAGCCGCTCGACCTCGGCGAGGATGTGGCTGGAGAGCAGCACCGTGCCGCCGCCGGCGCGGAAGTCCTCCACGCACTGCTGGAAGACCGCTTCCATGAGCGGGTCGAGCCCGCTGGTGGGCTCGTCGAGGAGCAGGAGCTCCACGTCGCTGGCGAGCGCCGCGACCAGCGCGACCTTCTGCCTGTTGCCCTTCGAGTAGGTGCGGCCCTTCTTGGACGGGTCGAGCTCGAAGCGCTCGACCAGGTCGGCGCGCCGGCGTTCGTCGAGCCCGCCGCGCAGGCGACCGAGGAGGTCAATCACTTCGCCCCCCGTGAGGTTGGGCCACAGGGTCACGTCACCGGGCACGTAGGCGAGCCTGCGGTGCAGCGCCGCTGCGTCGGCCCACGGGTCGCCGCCGAGGAGGCGGACCGAGCCGGCGCTCGCACGCAGCAGCCCGAGCAGGACCCGGATGGTGGTGGACTTGCCGGCACCGTGGGGCCCGAGGAAGCCGTGCACCTCACCTTGCTCGACGCTGAGGTCCAGGTCGTCGAGGGCCCGTACGCTGCCGAACGCCTTCACCAGTCCCTGGATCTCGATCGGGTTGCTCACCCCGCCACGGTACGACGTCACGGCCGGCACGGTGCGTCATGAGAACTCGCGGTCAGCACCGGGAATTCTCATGAAGTCAGGCGTTGGTGACGTCGACCTGGATCGCCTGGGTGTCGGCGATGGCGGCGTCCAGGACCGCTCGGCGCGGGTCGGGGACCGCCAGCCAGGGCTTCACCACGGTGACCGAGGACAGCCGGGTGTCGCCGAGCACTGCGTCGACCGCCACGTGGTCGCCACCGGTCGAGGCGAGGCGTACGCCGGTCAGGATCCGCGCGGCGTGGTCGGCCGCCGCTTCGTAGGCCTGACGCGCCTGGTTGTCGCGGCGGCGGGCGAAGCGCTGCTGGCTCTGGCCGCCGGCCTTAGTGCGGCCCTGCACGTGGCGCTGTCCGATCTTGTGCTCGACCATCGCGGCGCCGGCCATCCGCGCGACGGCGAAGCCGCCCTTGCGGACGAGCAGCACGCCCCACGTCCCGGGCACGACGGCGGCGTGTGCGAAGGCACCCGCCTCCGCCGGTCCGTCGTACGCCGTGTCGAAGGGAAGTCGCGCAGTGAAGTGCGAGCCGTCCTCGGCCACTCCACGGAGGGCTCCGTCCGCAACGCTCAGGTCAGTGCCGCCGTGGCCGGTCGCGAAGTTGTCGACCCAGCGCGGCCAACGGCTGGCGGGGACGAGGACTTCGGGCACGCCGTGACGCTACCGCGCGTCAGGCGGGGCGCCCCGCCTGGTCGCTGACCCGCGGGAACGGGGTGAGCGAGAACACCGCCTCGACCGGGACGTCGAAGAAGGCGGCGATGCGCAGGGCGAGGTCCAGGCTGGGGCTGTTCTCCCCGCGTTCGAGGTACCCCACGGTCTGGTAGTGCACGCCCAGGGCGGTCGCGAGGTCGCGGCGGGTCACGCCCTGCTCGGCGCGCAGCAGAGCGATCCGGTTGTGCACGGTCTCGCTCACCTGACCCACTGTGTCGCGGCTTCCTTGGCAGCCGCGACCTGGGAGCCGGACTGGCGACGGGCCATCCGGCGGAGCAGTGCCGGGGCGACCAGCGCACCTACGACCGCCCAGGCGCTCAGCACGGCAACGGTCTCGAGCGTGCGCCAGGAGCCGCCGATCTCCGCGGCGGCGTAGGAGTCCGGCAGGAAGGCCGAGCGCATGCCGAGTCCGAGCCAGTACATCGGGAAGACCTGGGCGACGACCTGGACCCAGCCCCACAGCGCCTGCACGGGGTAGAAGATCCCCGAGACTCCGGCCAGCACCATCACGGGCAGCATCCCCCACATGCCGATCTTCTGCACGCCGGGGACGAGGGCGCCGATCATCATGCCGATCGGGAGCGTGGCGAGCAGGCCGAGGGCGAGCACCCAGACGATGGTGAACCAACCACCCGGGTGCGCCATCAGGTCGTCGAAGAGCAGGAAGCTCGGGACGAGCACGGCGACGGTCTGTGGGATGATGCTCGCCGAGTGGAGGACCAGCTGCCCGGCGAAGTAGCCGACGAGGCCGTTCGGCACCGCCTTGGCGCGCAGCAGGGTGCCGTCCTCCTTCTCCATCGCCAGGGCGTAGGCCGGGCCGATGACGAGGCCGAAGGCCACCATGGCCCCGAGGATGCTCGGCAGCGCGACCGACGGCAGCATCAGGTCGGTGCCCTCGACGGGTGTGTCGCGGCGGAGGTAGAGGTAGCCCACCGCGAGGAGGGCCGTGAACAGGTAGAACCACTGGTCCTGGGAGCTGCGCAGGCTCTGGACGAACTCGCTCCAGCCGCGTCGCACGCCGAGCCGGACGGCGTGGGGAACGGAACCCCGGGGTGATGTCGTGCCGCCCATCAGACGACCTCCCTGAACGCACGGACGGCCTCGTCGGACTCGCCCGCCTCGTGCTGCTGCACCAGGTCCAGGTAGGCGTCCTCGAGGCTCGCGCGGCGGACCTCGAGGTCGACCACCGGCTCGCCGGGCTCGGCGAGCAGGCGACGTACGAAGTCGGTCGCGTCGCCGGTCGAGTGCACGAAGCGCTCGCCGCCGCGCGACCACTTCACCTCCACCTCCAGCGCGGCTCGCAGCGCGAGGTGCTCGGCGGTGTCGTCGGCGACGATCCGCCCACCGGCCAGGATCATCACCCGATCGGCGAGCTTCTCGGCCTCGTCGAGGTCGTGGGTCGTCAGCAGGATCGTGGTGTGCTCGAGGTCGGCGAGCCGGTGCACGACGTGGTGGAACTCGCGGCGGGCCTGCGGGTCGAAACCGGCGGTGGGCTCGTCGAGGAAGAGCAGCTCGGGCCGTCCGATGATCCCCATGGCCACGTCCAGCCGACGCCGCTGTCCGCCCGAGAAGGTGGCGATCTTCTGGTCGGCGAGGTCGACGAGGCCCACGACGTCGAGCAGCTCGTCGGTCGGGACCGGCCTGGGCCGGTCGGGAGTCGCGTACGGGGCGTAGTAGCCGCCCACCTGGTCCAGCAACGTCCGCGGCGTCCACCGGGGGTGGTCGCGCCACGACTGCAGGACGACTCCGGTGCGGGCGCGCCAGGCCTCGCTCGCCCGGCGGGGGTCCTCGCCGAGCACGGTCACCTCGCCTGCCGAGCGCTCGCGGAAGCCCTCGAGGATCTCGATGGTGGTCGTCTTGCCCGCACCGTTGGGGCCGAGCAGGCACACCACCTCGCCCTGCTCGATCGAGAACTCGACGCCGGTCAGCACGTCCTTGTCGCCGTAGCGCATGCGGAGGTCACGGACCTCGACGACAGGTGCTCCTGGACTCACCCGACGAATGTAGTGGACGTGCTATCGCTGTAGCAAGAGTGCTACATCCGGATCGTGCTGGTCCTTGGCGTCAGAGGAACTCGAGCGGGTCGAACTGGTCGATCGGGATGATCCGGACCCGCGGCAGCGGGGTGTTGAACGCGCCGAGGTCGTACTCGAGGTCGAAGATCCGCAGCCCCGGGAGGTTGCGGAACTGTGCGTTGACGAACTCGGTGAAGCCGATGACGCCGACCTGGCGGCTGCCGTCGCACAGGGCGGAGACCTGGTCGACGAAGTCGCCGTCGTGGCTGACCAGCACGACGTCGGCGTCGCGGTCGACCAGCGCCTCGGCTGTGCGCTGGATGGCGATGTCGACGATCTTGCCCTCACCGCTGAGCGGGATCGGCTTGAAGCCGATCGCCAGCAGGGCCTGGACGAAGCTGGTCGGCAGCTCGGTGCTGGCGGCGAGGAAGAAGAGGCCGGTCACGTCCTGGTCGAAGGCCCGCTCGGCCCACTCCAGCAGGCGGTCCCAGCGCGGGCGCTCCTCCGGCCGCGGCCGACGACCGAGGATCGAGGTGCCCAGGGTGGCGTCGATGTTCTCCCCGTCGACGAGGAGGTAGGTCATCCGCTCGGCCATGCGAGGACTCTCCCACACGGCTCGCGGGTTCAACGGGGTCCCCGCGGGGTTGCTCGGGGGGACGAAGCGGAGGAGAAGAACCCCGTGGGGTGTCTCAGGGCTGGTAGACGACCTTGAACGACTCGACGACCTCGTCGCCGGACACGGTCACGTCGCTGACCTCGACGAGTGCGCGCGGGACGCCCGACCCGTCGCACAGGATCGACAGGGTGCCGGTCGCCGGGTACTCACCGGCGTAGTCCTCCCCCGGCGCGGTCGTGCTGCCCCTGTCGTCGGCCAGCACCTGCGCGACGAATGCGTCGGACTCCTCGACTGATTCGCCGTAGGCCCACGCAGGCGGCGGCACCGACTCCAGCGTGGTGGGACCGAAGTACGTTGGCGCGGCGTTGAGCTTGGCGTGGAAGCGAGCGAGGTCCCAGAAGACCCGCAGCTCCTCGTGGTCGAACTCGATCTCGCTGAGATCAACGGCGGCGGGGTCGACCTCGGGCTGCTCCATGCCGGAACAGTAGCCAGTCAGGCCACAGCGGCGACGTACGCCGCGAACGCGCGCGCCTCGTCGACCGAGCCCGGCCTCGGCTCGTCGTGCGGGTCGAAGCCGCGATCGCGATCGGCCTGCACCTGCTGGAGCAGCGGGCGCCAGCGCGGGTCGCCGTGCATCATCGACCAGCGCAGCGCGTCGCGCTTGCTCGCCACCTGCGCAGTGCGCACGGTGTAGAGGCTGCGGCAGGCCTGGACGACGAGGTAGCGCTGGCACCACCCGATGCTCGGCGGGCACCAGCCGAGGACGTCGTCGGTGAGCGTCGCGAGACCCGCGCGTGCCCGGTCGCGCAGCACGTCGTCGGGCACGGGGTCGACGAGGTCGACCGGGCACGGACCGACCAGCGTGATGCCGTGCTCACGGAGGATCCAGCGCGCCCACGGCTGGTTGCAGTGGGTGCTCCACTCCATCTCGTCGTGGCCGTGGTCGACGTAGAGCCACTCGCGGTCGAGGCCGTCGGTGGTGCGCAGGTCGGCAGCGACGGCGTACGAGCCCTCGAGGTGCGTGTTCCAGAAGCCCTCGCGGTGGGGCAGGTCGCGGTGCAGCTCCCGCAGCGCCGCCTCCTGCTCGGCGTCGGGTCGCTCGCGCACCACCACGAGGAAGTCGCAGTCGCTGTGCAGGTCACCCGCGCCGAGGGCGAAGGAGCCCTGGACGTACGCGCCGACGAACGACCCACCGAGCGCCGTCTGGACGCCGGTGACGAGGTCGTGCAGCACGCCGTTGAGCTCGGCGTAGCGCGTCGGGTGGGGGTTGAGCACGCGAGGAGTGTGCGCTTCCGCCGGGTGCGGTGCCACGGAATATCCACCGCTGACGCGCCGACGCGGTTGTCGCACGCGGCTAACGTCGAAGGCCCACCCCTGCTCGGAGGTCACCATGTCCCGCCTGCTCACCGCCAGCGCCGTCGCCGTCCTCAGCCTCGCCCTCGTCTCCGGCGCCCAGCCGGCGGGAGCGGTGAGCGCCCCGCCGGACGGCACGTTCCCGGCGCGCATCGAGCTGCCGGACGGATTCCAGCCCGAGGGCATCGCCATCGGCCCCGGACCCACCGCCTGGTTCGGATCCCGGGCCGACGGCGACATCTACGAGCTGTCGCTGCGCACCGGCGAGGGTCGGGTCATCAGCCAGGGACCCGGCACGCCGTCCCTCGGACTGAAGTCGGACCGCGACGACCGGTTGTACGTCGCCGGCGGCACGTCGGGCACGGCCCGCGTGGTCGACAGCGAGACCGGCGCCGTGCTCCGCGACATCCCGCTCGCGGAGGCGCCCACCGCAACTCCCACGTTCGTCAACGACGTCGTCCTGACCAAGGACGCGGCCTGGTTCACCGACTCCAACCGCCCGCAGCTCTACCGCGTTGCCCGCGGTGCCGACGGCGAGCCCGCGGCCACCGCGACCACGTTGCCGCTGACGGGTGAGTGGGTCCAGAGCTCGGGGCTCAGCGCCAACGGCATCAGCACCACCCCCACCGGACGTGCGCTCCTGGTGGTGAACTCCACCAGCGGCCTGCTCTACCGCGTCGACCCTGCCACCGGCGTCGCCACCGAGGTGGACCTGGGTGGCGCGTCACTCACGAGCGGCGACGGCATGCTGCGCCACGGGCGCACCCTCTACGTCGTGCGCAACCGGCTCAACGAGATCGCCGTCCTCCGGCTCTCGCGGTCCGGTCTGACAGGCCGGCTCGTGCGCACGATCGACTCCGGTGACCTCGCGTCGACGACGAGCTTCGACGTGCCGACCACGGTCGCCCGCTTCGGCTCGCGGCTCTACCTCCCCAACGCGCGCTTCACCACTCCTGCGACGCCGTCGACCGACTACTGGGTGACCAAGGTGCCGGCGCGCGCCGGCGAGTGAGCGACCTCACCAGGTTTCGAGCCGCCCGTCCCGGGCTCGCAAGCTCGCCCGCGGGGCTCCCTCAACCTCTTCGGGTTCGGGCACGCGCTGCGCGCGTGCTCGACCTCAGACGTTGAAGCCGAGGGCGCGCAGCTGCTCGCGGCCGTCGTCGGTGATCTTGTCGGGGCCCCACGGCGGCATCCAGACCCAGTTGATGGCCACGTCGTTGACGAGGCCCTCGAGGGCCTGGTTGGTCTGGTCCATGATCACGTCGGTCAGCGGGCAGGCCGCCGAGGTGAGCGTCATGTCGAGGACGGCGTTGGAACCCTCGTCGATGTGGACTCCGTAGACGAGGCCGAGGTCGACGACGTTGATGCCGAGCTCGGGGTCGACGACGTCCTTCATCGCCTCGGTGACGTCGTCGATGGTGACGGTCGAGGTTCCGCCCCCGCCGCTCTGGGTGGCCTCGGGCACCTCGGGGAGGTCGCCGTGGTCGACGTGCTGGGACTCGGTCATGGGGTGACTCCTTCAGTCTGGGCCTGGGTGGTCGCGTCCTTCCACGCCATCCAGGAGAGCAGTGCGCACTTCACGCGCGCGGGGAACTTGGCGACGCCGGCGAAGGCGATCCCGTCCTCGAGGACGTCCTCGTCGGGCTCGACCGTCCCCTTGCCCTGCATGAGCTCGAGGAAGGTCTGGTGGATCGACATCGCCTCGTCGACCGGCTTGCCGATCACGAGGTCGGTCAGCACGGACGCCGACGCCTGCGAGATGGAGCAGCCGACGCTGTCGTACGACACGTCCTGCACCACACCTTCTGCGAGGTGCACCCGAAGAGTGACCTCGTCACCGCAGGTGGGGTTGACGTGGTGCACCTCGGACTCGAACGGGTCGCGGAGTCCCTTGTGGTGCGGGTTCTTGTAGTGGTCCAGGATGATCTCCTGGTAGAGGTTGTCCAGCTCGGCACTCATCGTCATCCCACCTTGAAGTAGCTGCGGGTGTGGTGGAGGCCCTCCACGAGCGCGTCGATCTCGGCGGGCGTCGTGTAGAGGTACGACGACATCCGCGTCGTGCTCTGCACGCCGAACCGCGCGTGGGCGGGCTTCGCGCAGTGGTGCCCGGCCCGCACGGCGACGCCGCGCGAGTCCAGCACCTGCGCGATGTCGTGGGGGTGCACGCCATCAAGCTCGAAGGAGATCGCGCCGCCGCGCCCGGCCGCGTCGAGCGGACCGAGGACGGTCATGCCGGGGACGGACTGCAGGCCCTCGAGGGCGTACGCCGTGATCGCCTGCTCGTGGCGGTGGATCGCGTCGAGACCGATGTGGCCGAGGTAGTCGACGGCGCAGCCCAGGCCGATGGCCTCGACGATCGGCGGGGTGCCGGCCTCGAAGCGGTGCGGCGCCTTGGCGTACGTCGACCGCGCCATGGTGACCGTCTCGATCATCTCGCCGCCACCGTGGAAGGGCGGCAGCTCGTTGAGCAGCTCCTCGCGACCCCACAGCACGCCGATGCCCGTCGGGCCGCAGACCTTGTGCCCGGTGAAGACCAGGAAGTCGCAACCGACGGCCTGGACGTCGACCGTGAGCTGCGGCGCGGCCTGGGAGGCGTCGATCACCGAGAGGGCACCGACCGCCTTCGCCCGCGCGACCAGGTCGGTGACAGGGTTGATCGTGCCGAGCATGTTGCTGACCCACGTGAAGGCGAGCACCTTGGTGTGCTCGTCGACCAGCTGGTCCGCGTTGCCGAGGTCGAGCCGGCCGTCGTCGGTCAGCCCGAACCAGCGCAGCTCCGCGCCCGAGCGCTCGCACGCCAGCTGCCACGACACGATGTTGGAGTGGTGCTCCATCTCGGTGATGACGACGTTGTCGCCGGGACCGAGGTCGATCGTGCGGGCCAGCAGGTTGAGCGCCTCGGTGGCGTTCTTGGTGAAGATCACCTCGTTGCGCGAGGGCGCGTTGAGGAAGCCCGCCACCTTGTCGCGAGCGCCCTCGTAGGCCTCGGTCGACTCCGCGCCGAGCTGGTGCATGGCGCGCGCGATGTTGGCGTTGTGCCGCTCGAGGTGGTCGACCATCGTGTCGATGACGACCTGCGGCTTCTGCGAGGTGTTGGCGCTGTCGAGGTAGACCAGCGGCTGCCCGCCCGCGAGCATGCGCTCGAGGATGGGGAAGTCCTTGCGGATCACGTCGAGATCCGGGAGCAGTCCTTCCATCGGTCTTCCTTTCGTGCCTGCCGTCATCGGTGGTTGAGGTGCGAGCGCAGCGAGCCTCGAAACCTCAGGCGTTGGCCTTGAGGTAGCGGTCGTAGCCCTCTGCCTCGAGCTGGTCGGCGAGCTCCTTGCCGCCGGACTCGGCGACCTTGCCGTCGACGAACACGTGGACGTAGTCGGGCTCGATGTAGCGCAGGATGCGGGTGTAGTGGGTGATCAGCAGGACACCCTTGCCCTCACGCGCGCGGAACCGGTTGACGCCCTCCGACACGGTCTTCAGCGCGTCGATGTCGAGGCCGGAGTCGGTCTCGTCGAGGATCGCGACCGTCGGGTCGAGCAGCTCGAGCTGCGCGATCTCGTGGCGCTTCTTCTCGCCACCGGAGAAGCCCTCGTTGACGTTGCGGGTGCCGAACGACGGGTCGAGGTTGAGCTGCTCGAGGGCGGCGTTGACGTCCTTGACCCAGGTGCGCAGCTTGGGGGCCTCGCCGTCGATGGCGGTCTTGGCCGTGCGCAGGAAGTTCGACACCGAGACGCCGGGGACCTCGACGGGGTACTGCATCGCGAGGAAGAGGCCGGCGCGGGCGCGCTCGTCGACGGAGAGGGACAGGACGTCCTGGCCGTCGAGGGTCACGGTGCCGCCGGTGATCGTGTACTTCGGGTGGCCGGCGATCGAGTAGGCCAGCGTCGACTTGCCGGAGCCGTTGGGCCCCATGATCGCGTGGGTCTCGCCGTCCTTGATCGACAGCGTGACGCCCTTGAGGATCTCCTTGGGGCCGTCCTCGGTGTCGACGGTGACGTGCAGGTCGTTGATCTCGAGCTTGCTCATGCGGGGGTGACTCCGTTCAGGGTGGTCTCGGTGTCGACGAAGACATCGGTGCCGCGTACGTCGACGGGGAAGGTGGCGACCGGCTCGGTCGCCGGGAAGTTGGTGGGCTTGCCGGTGCGCAGGTCGAACATCGACCCGTGCAGCCAGCACTCGATCTGGCAGCCGCCGTCGGTCTGCTCGACCTCGCCCTCGCTGAGGGCGACCTCGGCGTGGCTGCAGGTGTCCTCGATCGCGAAGACCTCGTCGCCGTCACGGGCGATCGCGAGGTCGTAGCGCCCGAGGGTGACAGCCAGGGCCTTGTCGGCCTGGATCTCGTCCAGCGCGCACGCGCGCTCGAACGCCATCAGTCGACCGTCCCGAACATCGTGTCCTTGAGGACGTTCTTGGCCAGCTCGGCCTCGACCGTGCCGAGCAGCCGCTCCTCGATCGAGGGCACGCCCACCTGGCGGATCAGGTCGTTGAAGAAGCCGTGCACGACCAGGCGCTGCGCCTCCTTCTCGGAGATGCCGCGTGCCTGGAGGTAGAACAGCTGCTCGTCGTCGAAGCGGGCGGTGGCGGACGCGTGCCCGGCACCGGCGATCTCGCCGGTCTCGATCTCGAGGTTGGGGACCGAGTCGGCACGGCAGCCGTCGGTGAGGACGAGGTTGCGGTTCTCCTCGTAGGTCTCGATGCCCTCGGCGACCTTGCGGATCAGCACGTTGCCGATCCAGACCGTGTGGGCGCCCTCGCCCTGCAGCGCGCCCTTGTAGAGCACGTTGCTCTTGGTCTGCGGCGCGTTGTGGTCGGCGAAGAGCCGGTGCTCGATGTGCTGGCCGGCGTCGGCGAAGTAGAGGCCGAGCAGCTCGGCGGAGCCGCCGGGACCGTCGTAGGTGACGTTGGCGTCCATCCGCACGACGTCGCCGCCGAACGAGATCGCCGCGTGCTTGTAGGTCGCGTCGCGGCCGACCCGCGCCTGGTGGTGCGCGAGGTGCACCGCGTCGTCGGCCCAGTCCTGGATCGACACCACGGTCACGTCGGCGCCGTCACCGACGGCGATCTCGACGACCGCGGCCATGGCCGACGAGCCCTCGTGGTTGATCACGACGATCGCCTTGCTGTGGGCGCCGAAGCGCATCGCGACGTGGCCGGCCTCGGTGTTGGAGGCGTCCTCGCCGTCGAGCGAGACGACGATCGGCTCCGCGACCTCGAGGTCGGCCGGCACGTCGACCAGCAGCGAGTCCGGCACCTCGGCCAGCACCCGCGCGGCGAAGCGCGTGTTGGGCACGAGGCCGCTCATCCCGCGCAGGGACCTGGCCTCCTCGCCGCTGACGCCCTCGATGCGCACGCCCTCGGGGGTGTTCCAGGTGCACGAGGTGGTGCTGGGGTTGAACGGCGCCTCGGCGTGCAGGCCCTTCAGCCGCTTGAGCGGCGAGAAGCGCCAGATCTCCTCGCGCCCGGTCGGCACGGGGTGGTCGGCGACGTCGAAGGAGCCCACCGGGTTGAGGTGGCTCTCGATCTTGTTCCGCTCGGGCGAGTCCTGCTCCAGAGCGGAGCGGACGGATTCGGTGGTGACGGTCAAAGCTCTACTTTCTACGTACGGGTGTGGGGCGACGGGTCGGCGATCAGCCGACCGCGCCCTCCATCTGCAGCTCGATCAGGCGGTTGAGCTCGAGGGCGTACTCCATCGGCAGCTCCTTGGCGATCGGCTCGACGAAGCCGCGCACGATCATCGCCATCGCCTCGTCCTGCTCCATGCCGCGCGACATGAGGTAGAAGAGCTGGTCGTCGGAGACCTTGGAGACGCTCGCCTCGTGGCCCATGGACACGTCGTCCTCGCGGATGTCGACGTAGGGGTAGGTGTCGCTCCGGCTGATCTGGTCGACCAGCAGAGCGTCGCACAGCACGTTGGACTTCGATCCGTAGGCACCCTCGTTGACCTGGATCAGCCCGCGGTACGACGTACGACCGCCGCCGCGCGCGACCGACTTGCTCAGGATCGAGGACGACGTGTGCGGTGCGGCGTGCACCATCTTGGCGCCCGCGTCCTGGTGCTGGCCCTCGCCCGCGAAGGCGATCGACAGCGTCTCGCCCTTGGCGTGCTCGCCCATCAGGTAGATGGCGGGGTACTTCATCGTCACCTTGGAGCCGATGTTGCCGTCGACCCACTCCATCGTCGCGCCGGCCTCGCAGGTCGCGCGCTTGGTGACGAGGTTGTAGACGTTGTTGGACCAGTTCTGGATGGTCGTGTAGCGGCAGCGACCACCCTTCTTGACGATGATCTCGACGACCGCGGAGTGCAGCGAGTCCGACGAGTAGATCGGCGCGGTGCAGCCCTCGACGTAGTGCACGTAGGCGTCCTCGTCGACGATGATCAGCGTGCGCTCGAACTGGCCCATGTTCTCGGTGTTGATCCGGAAGTAGGCCTGCAGCGGGATGTCGACGTGGACACCCTTCGGCACGTAGATGAACGAGCCACCCGACCACACCGAGGTGTTGAGCGCGGCGAACTTGTTGTCCCCGACCGGGATGACGGTGCCGAAGTACTCCTTGAAGAGCTCCTCGTGCTCCTTCAGCGCGGTGTCGGTGTCGACGAAGATGACGCCCTGCTCCTCGAGGTCCTCGCGGATCGAGTGGTAGACGACCTCGGACTCGTACTGCGCGGCCACGCCCGAGACGAGGCGCTGCTTCTCCGCCTCCGGGATGCCGAGCTTGTCGTAGGTGTTCTTGATGTCCTCGGGGAGGTCGTCCCACGTGGCCGCCTGCTTCTCGCTGGAGCGCACGAAGTACTTGATGTTGTCGAAGTCGATGCCGCCCAGGTCCGAGCCCCAGGTGGGCATGGGCTTGCGGTGGAAGAGCTTGAGGCCCTTCAGGCGCAGGTCGAGCATCCACTGCGGCTCGCTCTTGAGTCCGGAGATGTTGCGGACGACGTCCTCGCTGAGACCGCGCTTGGCGATCGAGCCGGCGGCGTCGGAGTCCGACCAGCCGAACTCGTAGTTGCCGATGCCCTTGAGCGACGGGTTGAGCTCTTCGATGGAGGTCATGCCTGCTCCTTCTTCGGTTCTGGCTTGAGGTTCTGGGGGATGCACGTGGTGCAGACGCCGTCGCCGTGGGCGATGGTCGCCAGCCGCTGGACGTGGGTGCCGAGCACGGCGGCGATCGCCTCGGTCTCGGCCTCGCACAGCTGCGGGAACTCGTGGGCGACGTGGGAGACCGGGCAGTGCTGCTGGCACAGCTGCTCCCCCACGACCGGCATGTCGCGCACCGAGGCGGCGTAGCCGTTCTGGGTGAAGACCTTGGCGAGGGCCTCGGCCGGGCTGAGGTCGGGGTCGAGGGCCGTCACGGCGTTGTAGTCGCGCTCCACGAAGGCGACTCGGCGCCGGGCGAACTCGACCACGGCGTCCTCGCCCTGGGTCTCGGCGAGGAAGCGCATCGCCTGCACGGCCAGGTCGTCGTACTGCTGGTCGAAGCTGTCGCGGCCCGCCTCGGTCAGCGCGAACACCCTGGCCGGGCGACCGCGACCGCGGGTGCCGTAGACCTTCTGCTCGCGCGACTCGACGATGCCCTCGGCCGCGAGGTGGTCGAGATGACGACGTACGGCGGCGGGCGTGAGGTCGAGCGCGACCGCGAGGTCGGCGGCGGTGGAGGGCCCGTTCTCGAGGATCGTGCGCGCCACGCGGTCACGCGTGGGGGCATCGCCCTCACGCTGTGCCACCGGTGTCCTCACGAATTCCACAACGACAGTGTGTCGTTAATACTTCCCGCCGTTCAAGCAAGGGTCACCTAAGTGGGGCGGACGTCCCCCCTCCGTGTGGTGCCCGGACGCGCCGGCGGGCGTGACACCTGGAGGAGTCACGCCCGCCGAACGGGTTGGTGCGGCTTTCTCAGGTCAGGGCACGGTCACCGTGACGAACGTCGGGGCGAGGGCCCCGTCGTACTCGAACGCGCCCAGGTAGCGGCCCGTGGTGAGCCCGGACCACGTCGCCTGGAACGTGGTCTCCTGACCCTGGACGACGTCGACCGGGTCCGGTGAAGCAGCGAACCCACCGAAGTTGTCCGCCGCCACCGGGGTGACCAGGTAGCGGTCGTAGCGGTAGGCGACACCGCTCTCACCGGTCGCCGCTGCATAGCCGTCGACCTCGACCAGATAGTTCCCGGCCTCCGGGTTGGTGAGGGTGACCCGCTCGTCCGCGGATCCGGTGGCCGACTGGCCGACCAGCTCGACCGGGACGCCCGCGTCGTCGAGGCGGTAGACGTAGAGGTCCAGGTCCGCCCCGTTGTTGGTCGCGTCCACGTCGAAGCGGGCGAACTTGGTGTCCGCCGCGATCGTGACCGGGTCGCTGTACACCGCGCCAACTGCGAGGGTGCCCGCGTTCGTGGTCGCCCGGGCGAGCCCGCTCGGCTTGACGTCGAGCTGACCGGAGAAGCCGGCCGTGATGGCGACGTCGGCGCTACCGGTGGCACCAGCGCCCGTGACCTCGGCCGGGGCCGAGACCGACACCGGTCGCAGGGCGATCGGGAGCCGGACCGACGTGGTCCCGGTGAGCGTCGCGAAACCGGTCGAGAACTGACCCAGCGTCGCCGTCGTCGTGGTGAAGGTGAAGGTCACCGTCTCCTTCGCCCCGGCAGCGAGCTCGAAGCTCGCGTCGCCGCTCGAGTCGGCGATCGCCACGTCGAAGCCGGGCACGGATGCCGCGACGTTCCACGTGCCGGCCCTGACCGCGGTGAACGTGCGCTTGATCGTGACGCTGGACGTGACCTGGCCCTTGGCCATCGACGGGATGTTGAGATCCGTCGCAGCCACCGCCGGGATCGAGTCGAGGTCCGGGTCGTCGAAGAAGGCGCCCTGACCCCTCAGGAACCCGATCCAGTCGATCGCGCCCGAAGTGACGACGAGGCCCGGGTCGAAGAACTTCGTCGGGTCGACGTGACCGGCACCCTCGTTGAACGGGTTGGTGTCGGGCGAACCGTCGGACTTCTTGAGGTCGTAGGCCGTCGTCATCATCGCCGACTTGACCGCCATCGGGCTCCAGGTGGGGTTCTTGCTCAGGATGAAGGCGGCGAGGCCTGCGATGTGCGGGCTCGACATCGAGGTGCCCGAGTAGAGGTCGAAGTTGCGACCCCCACCGGACGGGGGCGCCACTGCGGCCAGCACGCTGACACCAGGAGCCGAGATGTCCGGCTTGATGACGTCGGCGCTGTTGGCGATGGCCGGGCCGCGCGAGGAGAAGCCGGCAACCTGCGGGAGCGGGGTCTCGACACCGGTCGTGTTGGTGAGCACGAACGAGGCCTTGGCCCCGGCCGTCGCGGCGTACGTCTTGATCGCGTCACCGGCCACGTTGTCGACGTGGATCGTCGGCACGGAGTGGAAGTCGGCGTCGAGGCTCTGTCCCGCTGAGGGGTTGGCGAGCACCATCGCGATGCCGCCAGCCCGCTTGACCTCGGCGCTCTTGGCGACGCGGTCGTAGGTGCCACGAGTGCAGATCACGATCTTGCCGGCCGCAGCCGCGGTCAGGCTGCCCGGCCCACACAGGGTGGCGTCAGCGACACCGGCTGTGGTCGTGACGGCCGGGATGCTCGTGGAGTTGACCAGGGCGGTCGACGGCACGCTGGCGTCGGTGATCGACGCACCCTTGTACTTCGACCCCGCCGCGTCACCCAGGACGACGGTGTTCTCGTAGTTCACGTGCGTCGAAGCTGCGACCGTGGTCAGCCACGGGCTGTTGTGCGCGACCGTCGAGGGGGTCGGACCACTGTTTCCCGCGGACGCGGCCACGAAGATCCCGGAGGCCGCGGCGCCCAGGAAGGCGAACTCCACTGCGTCGACGACCGTGTCGGTCGCGCCGGAGATCGAGTAGTTGATGACGTCCACACCGTCGGCGATGGCGTCGTCGACCGCGGACAGGGTCGAGGAGGTGTAGCAGCCACCCGAGTCGGGATCGGTGTCGCTGAAGCAGACCTTGTAGGCCGCGATCTTGGCTGCCGGTGCCATTCCGCTGACGTTGCCGAACTTCCGGCCCTCCACCGACGCGGGGACGCCGAAGTTGCCGGCGGCGGTGCTGGCGGTGTGCGAGCCGTGGCCGTCACCGTCACGGGTGGAGATGAACTCGGCGCCGAACCGCTCCTGCGGCGGCACGCTGTCGAGGAAGGCGTCGGGGTAGTAGCGGGCGCCGACGATCTTGCTGTTGCAGTCGTCGACGTTCCACTTCTGGCCCGGCTGGCAGACGCCGCGGAAGACGCCGCCGTCCGCCTTCTGCATGTAGATGGTGTTGCCCTTGCGGTAGAGGCCGAACGGACCCGTCGGGTTGCGGTCGATCTTCGAGCCGGCGAAGGAGGCGGACTCGGGCCAGATGCCGGAGTCGAAGATGCCGACCACGGTGCCTGCACCGGCCGTGGCGACGCCACCCTTGGCGGCCCACACGCCCGGCGAGCCGCTTGGGCCGACGAGGCCGAGGAACTCGGGGGACTTGTAGGTGTCGAGGCTGAAGGCCGAGTCCTTGACGACCATCAGGACGTCGCGCGACTGGGACAGGTCGGTGGCCTGCTTGCTGGTGAGGCGTGCGGTGAACGAGCTGGCGGAGAGCGTCGACCGACTCATCACCTCGGCGCCCACTGCGGCGGCGACACCGTTCTGACGCTTGGTCAGGTAGGACTGGTAGTCGGCGACCTTGGCCGTCTGGGCGTCGAAGGACCGGCCGTTGGGTGAGGCGGTGGCCTTGAGTCCGGCAACCCCTCCGTCGTAGCGGGTGGCACCCGGGTCGTTGAGCAGCACGACGTAGCGACCGGCGCTGAGCGTCGAGGCCTTGGGGGCGATCGAGGTGGCGATCGCCCGGTCCTTCTTCTTCGTGGCAGCGGTGGCGCTGGGCACGCCCGCTGCCAGGCCGCACACCACTGCGGCTGTCGTCAGGACGGCGAGGCCGCGTCGTGCGCCTCGCCCGGTGAAGTGGATCGACACGTGATTCCTCCGGGGGATGACGCTGGCGACCAGCTCGCCAGCTCGCCCAGTCGCCGGATCAGGCGCGCGTGGGCCAACTCACAGAAGGCCATCGGGGCCGACCAGTCAAGGGTCAGGTCGACAACTTCGGGCAAAAGAGTGTGAAAGCGCCGGTTCGGGGTCTAAGCCCGGGTGACCACCATCTCGTCGACGCGGACGTGGGACGACGACCAGGCGTCCCTAGACTGGCGAGGTGTCCACCGCTGCGCCCGCCGTCACGGTCGACGGGCTGGTGATGCGCTACGGCGAGAAGGTGGCGGTCGACGGGCTGTCGCTCGAGGTCCCCCGCGGGTCGATCACCGCCGTACTCGGGCCCAACGGCGCCGGGAAGACCACCACGCTCGAGACGTGCGAGGGCTACCGCGTCCCACAGCAGGGCACCGTCCGCGTGCTCGGCCTCGACCCGCAGCGCGACCGGGCGGACCTCCTCCCCCGGATCGGCGTGATGCTGCAGTCAGGCGGCGCCTGGAGCGGCGTACGCGCACACGAGATGCTCGACCACATGGCGTCGTTGCACGCCCGCCCGCTCGACCCGGCGATGCTCAGTGAGCGGCTCGGACTGGCGGACTGCGGCCGTACGCCCTACCGCAGGCTGTCCGGCGGCCAGCAGCAGCGGCTCGGCCTCGCGATCGCGCTGGTCGGCCGACCCGAGCTGGTCTTCGTCGACGAGCCCACCGCAGGGATGGACCCGCAGGCACGGCGCACGACGTGGGAGCTGCTCGAGGAGGTGCGCGCCGACGGCGTCACGGTCGTGCTCACGACGCACCACATGGACGAGGCCGAGCACCTCGCCGACCGGATCCACATCATCGACCACGGCCGGGTCATCGCCAGCGGCTCCCCGGGCGAGCTGACCCGCGAGGGCCGCTCCGCGACCATCCGCCTCGTCGTCAACCGCCCCTTCCCCGACGGTGCTCCCGAGTCGCTGCGCGCCGAGCTCGGCCCCGACACCGAGGTCCGCCAGCTCGACGTGGTGAGCATGCTGATCCACGGTCCGGCGGACTCGATGACCCTGGGACGGGTGTCGCGGTGGTGCGAGGAGCACGACGTGCTGCCCGAGACCCTCAACCTCGGCCAGCGCAACCTCGAGGACGTCTTCCTCGAGCTCACCGGACGGGAGCTGGCCACATGACCGGCACGTTCACCGCGGCACCCGGCGGCGCGTCGCTGTCGCGGATGGTCCTGTCCCAGGCCCGGATGGAGGCGCGGCTGATGCTGCGCAACGGTGAGCAGCTGCTGCTCGCCATCGTCATCCCGGTCATCGTGCTCGTCGGCGGCGTGGCCGCCGCGGGCCGGCTCGGTCTCGACCTCGACGGGCACCGGGCCGTCGACGTGCTGACCCCGGGCGTGCTGGCGCTCGCGGTGATGTCGACCGCGTTCACCTCTGTCGCCATCGCGACCGGTTTCGAGCGCCGCTACGGCGTGATCAAGCTCCTCGGTTCCTCACCCCTCCCCCGGCACGGCCTCCTGCTGGGCAAGGTCGTCGCGCTCCTCAACGTCGTCGCCCTGCAGCTCGTCGTGCTGGTGGTCGTCGGGCTCGCGCTGGGCTGGCGACCGACGCTCGACCACCCGCCCACGTCGGTCGTCGCGCTGGTCCTCGCCGTGGGACTCGGCACCGCCGCCTTCGCCGCGCTCGGCCTCTTCGTGGCCGGGGTGCTCCGGGCCGAGGCCACCCTCGCCCTCGCCAACCTCGTCTACCTGCTGCTGATGGCGGGCGGTGGCGTCGTGCTGCCGACGTCGACCTACGGCTCCGCGGGGACGGTCGTCCAGTGGCTCCCGTCGGGGGCGCTCGGCGAGGCGATGCGCGCGGCGACCATCGACGCCGTCGTCGACGGTCGGTCGCTGGCCGTGCTGGTCGCGTGGGCCGCCGTCGGCACGGTGCTGACGGCCCGGACGTTCAGGTGGGAGTGAGCATGCTCGACGCAGTCCTCGGACGACTCGCCCGCCACCTCTGGCCGCTGGCGCTCGCCAACCTGGTGGCCAACATCGGCATCGTGGTCACCGGTGCCGCGGTGCGCCTCACCGGCTCCGGCCTCGGCTGCCCGACGTGGCCGCGCTGCACCGACGCGTCCTACGTCGCCCACGGCGAGCTCGGGATCAACGGCGCCATCGAGTTCGGCAACCGGTTGCTGACCTTCGTCCTGGCCGCCGTCGCGGTGCTCTGCTTCCTCGCCGCGCTCGGTGCCGCCCACCGGCGCGCCACGCGACTCTCCCTCGTGATCGGGCTCGGCATCCCCCTGCAGGCCGTGCTCGGCGGCATCACGGTGCTGACCGACCTCAACCCGTGGATCGTCGCCGGCCACTTCCTGCTGTCGATGGCGATGATCATGGTCTGCGTCGCTCTGGTCGACGAGCTGCGGAGCCCCGAGCGACAGGCGGCACCGCCCCTGCCGCGGTCACTGGCCTGGGCCACGTGGGCGAGCGGTTGGGTCGTGCTCTACCTCGGAACGGTCGTGACCGGTGCCGGACCGCACGCCGGCGACGCCGAGTCCCCCCGCAACGGCCTCGACCCGGCGATGGTGTCGCACCTCCATGCGTACGCCGTCTACGTCCTGGTGGCGCTGACGGTCGCGCTGCTCGTGGTGGCGCTGCGCGGCGGCCACCGGTGGCTCGCCACCGTGACGGCACTCGTCCTGCTCATCGAAGTGCTGCAGGGCGTGCTCGGGTGGGTGCAGTACTGGCTGGACCTGCCGGTCGGACTGGTTGCCCTGCACATGCTGGGAGCAGCGCTGCTCGCGGCCGGACTGGCCCGCATCGCGCTGGCCGTCCTGCCCCACCGCGCGGGCCACGAGGCCCGCGCGGACGGGCAGGAGCAGCCCAGCGCCGCGACCGTGCTGCCCTGACCGGCAGGCCCGGACTAGCGGTGCTCGACCTTGCGGGCGAACACCACGGTGCGCTTGGAGTAGTCGTCGGCCTTGCACCCGACGAGCACGATCCGCGGCGGACCCGACACGGAGTAGAGCGAGCCCATCCTCCGCTTCGCCGACCAGAACTCGCGCCGGGTCACCTCGAACGCACAGCCGGCGACCTTGATCCGGTCCCCCGGCCGCAGCTGCGCCCACCGGTCGGCCACGCCGTTGCCGGCCCGCCAGGCGTGGCCGGCGTACACCGTGCTGCCGCTCGGGTCGCAGGGCGGGTCGCCCTTCGACCAGGTGTAGACGGCGCCGTTGAGGCGCGAGCCGACGGCCAGGGTGTTCCTGCGCGACGGCACCGCGATGACCGCGGCGTCGGTGCCGGTGCGGGCGATCGTGAGCCGGTCAGGGGCGGCGGCGGACGCCGCACCCTGACCGGCTGACAGGAACACCGACGCGCCCAGCGTGATCGCAGCGACGGTGCGTCGCATCACGACCCGGTGTTCGGTGCGACCTCGGGAGCCTTCGCGCACGCCTTGCGGGTGAACGACAGCTTCCAGACGGACTTGCCGCGCAGCTGGTAAGTCGCGTCGGCGGCACTCGCGCGGACGGTGACCGTGCGGGTGCGTGCCTTGAGCCAGACCCCCTGGCGCAGGACCTTGCCCTTGGCGGTGTAGACGACGCCCGACTTCTTGTTCACCTTGAACAGGTCGCCCTGGCGACCGCACTTGTCGAGGCGACGCGCGCCGGCCTTCACGACGAGCACCTGCGCGGGCAGGACCTCGGGCGGAACGACCACGGGCGGCGTGACCACCGGCGGGGTCACGACCGGTGGGGTGACGGGCGGCGTCGGGCAGGCGACGTTGCTGTCCACGGGCTTCGGGTAGCTGACGCTCTTCTGACCGTTGGGGAACGTGTAGCCCGAGCTGGCGGTGACCGTCAGGCTGCCGTCGGGGTTGAGCTTCGAGGTCCACGGGCCTGCGGGCACGTCGCCGAAGCGGGCGTTGCCCGGGCCGCAGTCGTCGACCACGGGCACGGTCGGCGCCGTCACGACGTTGCAGCCGTCGCTGAACTCGGCGACCTCGACCACGTCGGAGTTGGTCGAGTAGATGTTCTGGCCGTCACGGACCCACTTGCCCGTCACCGTCAGGTTGATCGCGGCCGTCGGCTTCGTGGTCACCGTCTCGGTGACGGTCTTCGTCTGGGAGCCGGTCAGCACGGTGCCGACCGGGAGGACGGACGTCCGGTTGGACGCGGTGATCGTCTCGGAGATGGTCTCGCTGTTGATCACCTTCCAGGTGACGGTCCAGCCGCCACCCTGCTTGCACGTCACCGTGCCGGTGACCGTGTTGTGGTGGGCGCTCGCGGCACCCGCCACGCCGACGACGGCGAAGCCCAGCGCGAGGACGAGTGTCACGATCCGCGACACCGCCCGACTCCCCTTGGTCCTGCGTCCTGCTCGTCCTGCAGACATGCACGTACTCCCCAGTTGTCGGGGACAGGCCTGATGCCCGCCCCACCCGACGATTGAACGAGATCCGGGCGACCGGAACACGGGGCAACGACTCAAGAAGATGTCTAGGGACTTCTCAGACCCGAGACAACGTGTCAAGGGTTTGTCAGCGTCCCAGCAGGGGATCCAGCGCGACCGCCACGAACAGCAGGGAGAGGTAGAGGTTCGAGGCATGGAAGAGGCGCATCGGGTTGATCTCCGAGAGCGCCTCCGACGTCTTCGTGCGCAGCCACATCCGGTGCGCCTCGACGAGGAACACGGCACCGAGCACCGCCGCCGCGACCGGGTAGACGAGGCTGGTGCCGGCGACCGGCCAGAGCACCAGCGAGGTCGCCACCATCACCCAGCTGTAGAGGACGATCTGTCGGCCGACCTCGGGGGCGGGCTTGACCACCGGGAGCATCGGGACGTCGACGTTGCGGTAGTCCTCGCGGTAGCGCAGCGCCAGCGCCCACGTGTGGGGCGGCGTCCAGAAGAACACGACGAGGAACAGCACGACCGGGGTCCACGCGAGCTCGCCGGTGACGGCCGTCCAGCCGATCAGCGCCGGGAAGCAGCCGGCCAGGCCGCCCCAGACGATGTTCTGGGTCGTGCGGCGCTTGAGCAGCATCGTGTAGACGAGGACGTAGAACGCGTTGGCCAGCACCGACAGTGCCGCCGACAGCCAGTTCACCCACAGCGCCAGCACGACGGTCGAGAGCACCGCCAGGACCGTGGCGAAGACGAGGGCCGAGACCGGCGAGACGATGTGGCGCGGCAGCGCCCGGCGCCGCGTACGACGCATCTGCTCGTCGATGTCGCGGTCGTAGACGCAGTTGTACGCCGACGCAGAGCCGGCCGACAGCGCGCCACCCACGACCGTGGCGGCGACGAGCGCCAGCGACGGGATGCCGCGCTCGGCGAAGAACATCACCGGGACGGTCGTCAGCAGGAGGAGCTCGATGACCCGCGGCTTCGTCAGGCCGACGTAGGCCCCGACGACGTCGCGCCAGGTCTTGGACTCGGGGCCGGTGGCGTCCGTGCCGTCAGTCGCCGACGGCCGCGCTGACGCATCGGCGTGCGGACCGGCTTGGGACACGGACGGGACCTCGTGGGACGAGTGCGGATGAGACGTGGACATCGGGGAACCGAAGGGTTTCAACGCCTGTCGAGCCGGCGTCCAGGGGCACCCTCGGGTGGGGTCGAGTCTACTCGGGCACGGCGCTAGGCTCGCAGTCGAGGGGCCTGTGCTCCCCGTTGCACTCCATCGAGAGGAACTGTGTTGACCAAGAAGTCCGCCCTCCCCGCCACCCTCGAGTGGGACGACACCGACGCACGGGGGGTCGACACGGCCCGGGTCCTGGCGATGGACGCGGTCCAGAAGGTCGGCAACGGTCACCCCGGGACGGCCATGAGCCTGGCCCCCGCGGCGTACCTGCTCTTCCAGAAGGTCATGCGCCACAACCCGGCCGACCCCGAGTGGCTCGCCCGCGACCGCTTCGTGCTGTCGTGCGGACACAGCTCGATCACCCTCTACACCCAGCTCTTCCTCGGCGGCTTCGGCCTCGAGCTCGACGACCTCAAGGCGCTCCGCACCTGGGGCTCGAAGACGCCCGGCCACCCCGAGCTCGGCCACACCGCCGGCGTCGAGGTGACCACGGGTCCGCTCGGCCAGGGCGTCGGCAACGCCGTCGGCATGGCCCTCTCGGGTCGCCGCGTCCACGGCCTGCTCGACCCCGACGCCGCCCCCGGCGAGAGCCTCTTCGACCACCAGGTCTACGTCCTCGCGTCCGACGGCGACCTCGAGGAGGGCGTCAGCTCCGAGGCCTCGTCCATCGCCGGCACCCAGCAGCTCGGCAACCTCACCATGATCTACGACCGCAACCGGATCTCGATCGAGGGCGACACCGACATCGCGTTCACCGAGGACGTCGCCGCGCGCTACGAGGCCTACGGCTGGCACGTGCAGACCGTCGACTGGACCAACGGCGGCAAGGAGTACGTCGAGGACGTCCCCGCGCTCTACGCCGCGATCCGCAAGGCCCACACCGTCGGCGACCAGCCGTCGCTGATCGTCCTCGACACCGTCATCGCCTGGCCCGCCCCCAACGCCCAGGGCACCGAGGCCGCGCACGGCAGCGCGCTCGGTGCCGACGAGGTCGCGGCGACCAAGGAGATCCTGGGCTTCGACCCCGGCCAGACCTTCGAGATCCCGACGGGCGTCCTCGAGCGCACGCGCGATCTCCGCGAGCGCGGCGCCGCGTGGGCTGCCGAGTGGGATGAGCAGTTCGACGCCTGGTCGTCCAAGCACAAGAAGTCGGCCGAGCTCCTGCACCGCCTCGAGCGGCGTGAGATGCCCACCGACCTCGCGGACGCGCTGCCGTCCTTCGACGCCGACGAGAAGGGCGTCGCCACCAGGTCCGCGTCGGGCAAGGTCATCAACGCCCTCGCCCCGGTGCTGCCGGAGCTCTGGGGCGGTTCGGCCGACCTGGCCGGCTCCAACAACACGACGATCACCAGCGCACCGTCGGTGGGTCCCGTGGTCGCCGAGGTCGGCGAGTGGAGCACCGACCCGCACGCCGGTCGCGTCCTGCACTTCGGCATCCGCGAGCACGGGATGGGCGCGATCATGAACGGCATCGCGGCCGACCGCCTCACCCGCGTCTTCGGCGGGACCTTCCTCACCTTCTCCGACTACATGCGCGGTTCCGTGCGGGTGGCGGCGCTCAGCAAGTTGCCGGTCACCTACGTGTGGACCCACGACTCCATCGGCCTCGGCGAGGACGGCCCGACCCACCAGCCGATCGAGCACCTCGCCGCGCTGCGCGCGATGCCCGGCCTCGACGTCGTACGCCCCGCGGACGCCAACGAGACCGTCGCCGCGTGGCAGACGATCCTCGGCCACACCGACCGGCCGGCCGCCCTCGCGCTGACCCGGCAGAACGTGCCGGTCTTCCCGCGAGGCACGGACGCCAAGACCGGACAGGACTGGGGCTCCACCGAGGGCGTGGCCCGCGGCGCCTACGTCCTCATCGACTCCGAGAAGGCCACGCCCGACGTGATCCTCATCGGCACCGGCTCCGAGGTCCAGCTCGCCGTCGAGGCGCGCACCCTCCTCGCCGCCGACGACATCGACGCCCGCGTCGTGTCCTTGCCCTGCCTCGAGTGGTTCGAGGACCAGGACGAGGCCTACCGCGACATGGTGCTCCCGCCCACCGTCAAGGCCCGCGTCTCCGTCGAGGCCGGCGTCAAGCAGGGGTGGCGCGAGCTCGTCGGCGACAACGGTCGCATCGTCTCGATCGACCACTACGGCGCGTCGGCCGACTACGCCCGGATCTACACCGAGTTCGGCATCACCGCCCAGGCAGTCGCCGACGCCGCGCGCGACAGCGTCGCCGTCGTCACTGCCTGACCCAATACACCCCTACGGGAGGAACACCATGAACGACCGCCTCAAGTCCCTGGCCGACGCCGGAGTGTCCATCTGGCTCGACGACCTGTCCCGCGAACGACTGGAGACGGGCAATCTCGCCGACCTGGTCGAGAACAGCCACGTGGTCGGGGTGACGTCCAACCCGGCGATCTTCCAGGCAGCGCTGGCCGACGGCGAGCGCTACGACCCGCAGGTCCGCGAGCTCGCGGCCGCCGGTGCCGACGTCGACAAGGCGACGCAGACCATCACCACCGACGACGTGCGCGAGGCCTGCAAGGTCATGCGTCCCGTCTTCGACGCCACCGACGGCGTGGACGGTCGCGTCTCGATCGAGGTCTCCCCCGGCTTCGCCCACGACACCGAGGAGACGGTCGCCGAGGCCGCCGAGCTCTGGAAGATCGTCGACCAGCCCAACCTGCTGATCAAGATCCCCGGGACGAAGGAGGGCTGGCCCGCGATCACCGAGACCATCGCCGCCGGCATCTCGGTCAACGTGACGCTGATCTTCGGCCTCGAGCAGTACCGGAACGTGATGGAGGCCTACGTCTCCGGGCTCGAGAAGGCCAAGGCCAACGGGCACGCGCTGGCCGACATCCACTCCGTCGCCTCGTTCTTCGTCTCCCGCGTCGACTCCGAGATCGACAAGCGGCTCGAGGCGACGACCGAGGGCCCCGGCACCGACCCGGAGCTGAAGGGCAAGGCCGGGGTGGCCAACGCGCGACTGGCCTTCCAGATGTTCGAGGAGTTCTTCAGCGGCCCCCGCTGGGAGGCGCTGGAGGCCGAGGGGGCACGCAAGCAGCGCCCGCTGTGGGCCTCGACCGGCGTCAAGAACCCCGACTACGACGACACGATGTACGTCGTCGACCTCGTCGTCGAGGACACCGTCAACACCATGCCGGAGAAGACCCTCGATGCCGTCGCCGACCACGGCGAGGTGCGCGGCGACCGGGTCCGCCCGTTCTACGACGACGCCCACGCGCACATGCACGCACTGGCCGAGGCGGGCATCGACTACGACGACGTGATCGAGGTCCTGATCAAGGAGGGCGTCGACAAGTTCGTCGTCGCCTGGGACGAGCTGCAGACCACGCTCGGCGCCTCGCTCGAGGCCGCACGGTCGTGACGTCCGGGGCGGTGGACCCCAGCACGACTGCAGCCTGGGCCGAGCTGGCCCGGCTCGCGGAGTCGTACTCCCCCGACCTTCGCGGTCAGCTCGCCGACGCCGGCTTCGTGGCGGACCGGACGCTCGCCGCGGCCGACCTCCACGTCGACCTGTCAAAGAACCTCGCGGGCCCCGAGGTGGAGGCCGCCCTGCTCGCCCTTGCCGACGAGGTCTCGCTGGTGTCACGTCGCGACGCGATGTTCGCCGGCGACCACATCAACGTCACCGAGGACCGGGCCGTGCTCCACACCGCGCTCCGGCTTCCCGCTTCGGCGTCGCTCACGGTCGACGGACAGGACGTCGTGGCGGACGTGCACGACGTGCTGGGGAGGGCCTACGCCTTCGCCGAGCGGGTCCGGTCCGGTGAGTGGACCGGTGTGACCGGTCGCCGCATCGAGACGGTCGTCAACATCGGCATCGGCGGGTCCGACCTCGGACCGGTCATGGCCTACGAGGCACTCGAGCCCTACCGGCAGGACGGGCTCGCCTGCCGCTTCATCAGCAACATCGACCCGACCGACGCCGGTCAGGAGCTGAAGGGGCTCGACCCCGAGACGACGCTGTTCATCGTGTCCAGCAAGACCTTCGGCACGCTCGAGACGCTGACCAACGCCCGACTGTGCAAGGCGTGGCTGCTCGACAACCTGCCGTCGGACGCCGACTCCGGTGCCGCCGTGGCCCAGCACTTCGTGGCCGTCTCGACCGCGCTCGACAAGGTCGCCGACTTCGGCATCGACACCGACAACGCCTTCGGCTTCTGGGACTGGGTCGGCGGCCGCTACTCGATGGACTCGGCCATCGGCCTGTCGCTGGTGATCGCCGTCGGGCCCGACCACTTCGCCGACCTGCTCGCCGGGTTCCACGCGATGGACGAGCACTTCCGCACCGCACCCGCCGAGGCCAACGTGCCGCTGCGGATGGGGCTGCTCAACGTCTGGTACACGAACTTCCTCGGCGCCCACACCCACGCCGTCCTCCCCTACGCGCAGCTGCTGCACCGTTTCCCGGCCTACCTCCAGCAGCTCACGATGGAGTCCAACGGCAAGGGCGTGCGGTGGGACGGCGAGGCCGTCGGCTATGACACCGGCGAGGTCTTCTGGGGCGAGCCGGGCACCAACGGCCAGCACGCGTTCTACCAGCTCATCCATCAGGGCACCCGGCTCGTGCCGGCGGACTTCATCGCCTTCGCGCGACCGGCGTACGAGCTGAGGGACGGGGACGCGGACGTCCACGAGCTGTTCCTGGCGAACTTCTTCGCGCAGACCAAGGCCCTCGCCTTCGGCAAGACCGCCGACGAGGTGCGGGCCGAGGGTGTCGCCGAGGAGCTGGTGTCGGCGCGCACCTTCCCGGGCAACCGGCCGACCACGTCGATCATGGCGCCGGCGCTCACGCCGTCCGTGCTGGGCCAGCTGATCGCGCTCTACGAGCACATCACCTTCGTCGAGGGCGCCGTCTGGGGCATCGACAGCTTCGACCAGTGGGGCGTCGAGCTCGGCAAGCAGCTGGCCCAGGAGCTGCGGCCAGCGGTCTCCGGCGACACCGACGTGCTCGCACAGCAGGACGCCTCCACCCAGTCACTGATCCGCTACTACCAGGAGCACCGCGGCTGATGACGTACACGAACCCCCTCCGGGATCCCCAGGACCGCCGGCTCCCGCGCATCGCCGGCCCGTGCGGGATGGTGCTGTTCGGCGTGACGGGCGACCTGTCGCGCAAGAAGGTCATGCCGGCGATCTACGACCTCGCCAACCGTGGCCTGCTGCCGCCCGGCTTCAGCCTCGTCGGCTTTGCCCGACGCGACTGGGAGGACCAGGACTTCGCGCAGATCGTGCACGACGCGGTCAAGGAGCACGCGCGTACGCCGTTCCGCGAGGAGGTGTGGAAGCAGCTGTCCGAGGGCTTCCGCTTCGTCCCCGGCAACTTCGACGACGACCACGCCTTCGAGCAGCTCCGCCGCACCGTCGAGGAGCTGGACGAGCTGCGCGGCACCGGCGGAAACATGGCGTTCTACCTGGCGATCCCGCCGGGCTTCTTCGGCGACGTGGTCGGTCAGCTCAAGGAGCACGGCCTCGCCGAGCAGGGCCCCGACCAGTGGCGACGCGTCGTGGTGGAGAAGCCGTTCGGCCACGACCTCGAGTCAGCACGCGAGCTCAACGAGACCCTCGCCGACGTCTTTCCATCCGGGTCGATCTTCCGCATCGACCACTACCTCGGCAAGGAGACGGTGCAGAACATCCTGGCGATGCGGTTCGCCAACAACATGTTCGAGCCGATTTGGAACTCCAACTACGTCGACCACGTGCAGATCACGATGGCCGAGGACATCGGCATCGGCGGCCGCGCCGGCTACTACGACGGCATCGGCGCCGCGCGCGACGTCATCCAGAACCACCTGCTCCAGCTGATGGCGCTCGTCGCGATGGAGGAGCCCGTCGCCTTCGACGCCGAGAGCCTGCGCATCGAGAAGCAGAAGGTGCTGCGATCCGCTCAGCTGCCGCCGCGGCTCGACACGACGACCGCGCGTGGGCAGTACGCCCCGGGCTGGGCCGGCGGCGAGAAGGTCATCGGGTTCACCGAGGAGGAGGGCATCAAGAAGACGTCCGCCACCGAGACCTTCGCTGCGATCACCGTCCACGTCGACACCCGACGCTGGGCGGGCGTTCCCTTCTACCTGCGCACCGGCAAGCGGCTCGGCCGCCGCGTCACCGAGGTGGCCGTCGTGTTCAAGCGGGCGCCGCACCTGCCGTTCACGCAGACCGCGACCGAGGACCTCACCAAGAACGCGCTCGTCATCCGCGTGCAGCCCGACGAGGGCATGACGATGCGGTTCGGGGCCAAGGTGCCCGGCACCGCGATGGAGATCCGCGACGTCAACATGGACTTCGCCTACGGCGGCTCGTTCACCGAGGCCAGCGCGGAGGCGTACGAACGCCTCATCCTCGACGTGCTGCTCGGCGACCCGCCTCTCTTCCCGCGCCACGAGGAGGTCGAGCTCTCGTGGAAGCTGCTCGACCCGGTGATCGCCCACTGGGCGAAGAAGGGGCGGCCCGAGCCCTACGAGTCGGGCACCTGGGGACCCGAGTCCGCCGACAAGATGCTCGCCCGCGACGGACGCGTCTGGAGGAGGCCCTGATGATCGAGCTCACCGACACCAACTCGTCGAAGATCGCCGCGGAGTTCGTGCAGGCCCGCACCCGCGCCGGCAGCCCGGCCATGGGCATGGTGATGACACTGATCATCGTCGCGCCCGAGGAGGACGCCGCCGAGGCGATGACCGCGGCCAAGCGGGCCTCGCGCGAGCACCCGTCGCGCGTGCTCGGCGTGATCCTGGGCGATGCGCGAGGCTCGGGCCACGTCAACGCCCAGGTCGGCAGCGGCGACGGGTGGGGCGGCGAGACCGCGCTGATCCGGCTCAAGGGCGAGGTGGTCAAGCACGCCGAGTCCGTCGTGCTGCCGCTGCTGCTCCCCGACTCCCCCGTCGCCATCTGGTGGCCGACGGCCGCGCCGGCGGACCCGGCGGCAGACCCGCTCGGCGCCCTCGCCCAGCGGCGGATCACCGACTCCGCGTCGGTGTCGCGCGGCAAGTCGACGGCGATGCTGACGCAGGCCCAGGTGTACGCCCCGGGCAACACCGACCTCAGCTGGACCCGCCTCACGCCCTGGCGCGCGCTCCTCGCGGCCGCGCTCGACCAGCACCCGTTGAAGGTCACCGGAGCCAAGGTGACGGCCGAACGGGTCAGCCCGAGTGCCGACCTGCTGGCCGCATGGCTGTGCGACCGGCTCAAGGTCGACGTGGCTCGCGGGAACTCCGAGGGACCGGGCATCACCGAGGTCAGCATGGACACCAAGGAGGGGCCGATCCGCATCTCGCGGGCCGACGGCCGCCTCGCCACCTTCACCTCGCCCCACCGGCCCGATCGGCCGGTCGCCCTCAAGCGACGCGAGGTCCCGGCCCTGCTCGCCGAGGAGCTGCGCCGGCTCGACGAGGACGACATCTACGCCGCGACGGCCGCGCGGCTGGTGAAGCTCAGGAGCGGCAAGTGACCACACCCGACGTACGCCGCCACGACGACGCCGACGTCCTCGTCGGCGACGTCGCCTCCGCCCTCCTCGACCGCCTCGAGACCGCGCAGGCGCGCGGCGAGGTGCCGCAGATCGGGCTCACCGGTGGATCCATCGCCGAGCAGCTCCACCGCGAGCTGGCCCGCCGGGCCGCCGACTCGTCCGTCGACTGGTCGCGGGTCGTCTTCTGGTGGGGCGACGAGCGGTTCGTGCCGCGCGACTCGCCCGACCGCAACGCCCTCCAGGCCCGCGAGGCGCTGCTGGACCACGTCGGCGTCGACGAGGCCAACGTCCACGAGGTGCCCGCGAGCGACGAGGTCGCGACCGCCGAGGAGTCCGCCGAGGCCTACAGCGCCAAGATGCGCTCCGAGGGCGCCGGCTTCTTCGAGGTGCTGATGCTCGGCATCGGCCCCGACGGGCACTGCGCCTCCCTCTTCCCCGGCCACCCGGCCCTCGACGCCCGCGACGCGATCGCCGTCGCTGTCCACGACTCCCCCAAGCCCCCGCCCGACCGCGTCACCCTGACCTTCGAGGCGATGGACCGCTGCCGCGCCGTCTGGTTCATCGCCAGCGGCGACGGCAAGGCCGACGCCGTCGCCCGCGCCCTCGCTCCCGAGGGAACGATCGCGGAGACCCCCGCCCGCGGTGTCAGCGGCGACGAGACCGTCTGGTGGCTCGACGACGCCGCCGCGTCGAGGTTGCCGAGCTGACGCTTGTGCGCACGCGCGGGGTGGCGAGCTGACGCTTGTGCGCACGCGCAGGGTGCCGAGCTGACGCTTGTGCGCACGCGCAGGGTGGCGAGCTGACGCTTGTGCGCGGCCTGTCCACAGGCGCACGTCGCCGGGTTCGCGCAATCCGATCGACGGGAACAGACCGGTCATGGACCTCACCCGCGTGCTGCACCACCCGTTCCTGGACGACACCGTCCCGCTCCCGCTCGACGTCCCTTTCACCGCCCGGACAGCCGCGGAGAACGGAGTGGGACGTCGTGACCTCGCCGCGTTGGTGGCCGCCGGTCTGCTGCGGCACCCGATCCGGAACTGCTACGTCTCGGCCGCAATCCCGGACGACATCCTGACCCGCTGTGCGTGTCTCCGGCTCGTCGTCCCCCCGGATGCCATCGTGGTCGACCGACACGCTGGATGGTTGCTGGGCGCCGAGATGTTGCTCCTGCCCAACGAGCACCTGAGCGCCCTTCCACTGGCCATGGATCTGCCGTTGGGACGCGGGCGGCTGCGCAACAAGCTCGTCGACGGCGGCCAGCGGCTCCTGCTCCCTCGGGACATCACCGAGGTTCACGGCGTCCGGGTCACGACACCACTCCGAACGGCACTCGACGTGGGGCGGCAACGATGGCCGGAGCCGGCGATCACTGCGCTCGATGCGCTGCACCGGCTCGACGCGTTCAGTGTTGCCGAGCTCCTCCACGAGGTCGACAGGTTCAAGAAGATGCGATGGGTGACCACGCTCCGCGAGGTCGCGCCGCACACGGACGGGCGATCGCAGTCCGGCGGCGAGAGCGTCATCCGGTGGAAGTGGCAGCAGCTACCCGTGGCCCCACCCGAACCCCAGGTCGAGGTGCGGTCCTACGGTCGCTTGGCGTTCATCGACGTCGGCAACGGCGACGTGCGAGCCGGCGTCGAGTACGACGGTGCCGAGTGGCACAGCGCGCAGATCGACCGCGACCACGACGAGACCCGGCGCACGTGGCTGGACGAGGATGCCGACTGGGTCATCGAGCCGCTGGTGTGCGCAGACGTGTACGGACCTCAGCAGCGCGTCGAGGACGCGATCTTCGCAGTCATGGCCGAGGCGGTTCGACGTACTAGGAAGCGTGGCGCGTGAGCACAAGCGTCAACTCGGTACGCGCACCGCGCGCACAGGCGTCAACTCGGCACACGCACCGCGCGCACGAGCGTCAGCTCGTCAGAAGATGATCTCGCCGGCCTTGCGGCGGGAGCGGAGGAGGGCGACGGCCTCGTCGAGGATGTCGGCGGCCTCCGTCTCCGAGCGACGCTCCTTCACGTAGGCGAGGTGCGTCTTGTAGGGCTCGATCTTCGGGGCCGGGGGCGGGTTCTCGCTGTCCAGGCTCGCCGGGAGGCCGCACTTGGGGCAGTCCCACGACTCGGGCACGTTGGCCTCGATGGCGAAGGTCACGACCGAGCGGTGGTCGTGGCTGCAGAAGTAGGTGACGGTCTGCCGAGGCGCGGCATCACCGCGCTCGGCCTCACCCATGGGGCCCGCTCCGACCCGGCTACCCCGGATCGCGTTTCCAGCACCAGCCACGACGGCTCCTTCGAAAGAGTGGGGGGACTCAGCCCTGGTAGGCCTTGAGCAGGCCCAGGGCGACGATGCATGCGAACCAGATGACACCGACGCCGACCGTGAACCGATCGAGGTTGCGCTCGGCAACCGACGATCCCCCCAAGCTGCTGGAGACGCCGCCACCGAACATGTCGGAGAGGCCGCCACCGCGGCCCTTGTGCAGCAGTACCAGCAGGATCATGATCGCGCTCGTCAGGACGAGCAGGACGGTGAACAGCAGAATCACGAGCGGAAGCCTACGTCACGACGACGACGAACCGACCAGCGCCTCACCGCGCCGCCCCACCCAGATCAGGCATCGAGTAGAACCGGCAGATGCCGCCGAACTCGTCGACCTGCAGGCTCGCGCCACCGACGAGGCAGCCGTCGACGTCCGCCTTGTCCATGATGCCGCCGACGTTGGCGGCCTTGACCGACCCTCCGTAGAGGATCCGGAGCGCGTCGGCCGCGGCGTCGCCGTGCACCTCGCGCACCCGCTCGCGGATGGCCGAGCAGACCTCCTGCGCGTCGTCCGGCGTCGCGACCTCGCCCGTGCCGATGGCCCACACGGGCTCGTAGGCCACCACCAGACCGGCGACCTGCTCGGCGGTGAAGCCGTCGAGCGAGCCGTCGACCTGCGACAGCGTGTAGGACACGTGCTCGCCCGCCTGGCGTACGTCGAGGCCCTCGCCGACGCACACGATCGGCGTCATCCCCGCCGAGAGCGCCTTGTGGGCCTTGGCGTTGACCAGCTCGTCGCTCTCGTTGTGGTGCTGCCGGCGCTCGGAGTGCCCGACCACGACGTAGGAGCACCCCAGCTTGGCCAGCATCGCCGCAGAGATCTCACCGGTGTAGGCGCCGTTGTCGTGGACCGAGACGTCCTGCGCGCCGTAGCGGATCGCGAGCCGGTCGCCGTCGACGAGCGTCTGCACCGACCGGATGTCGGTGAACGGCGGCACCACGACGACGTCGACGAGGCCGTAGTCGTGCCGCTTGTCCGACAGCGTCCAGGCGAGCTTCTGGACCAGCACCACCGCTTCCTGGTGGTTGAGGTTCATCTTCCAGTTGCCCGCCATCAGCGGCGTCCTGGTGTTCGTCTGGCCAGCCACGTCGTTCAGCCCCTCTCGAGTACAGCGATGCCCGGGAGCTCCTTGCCCTCCAGGAACTCCAGCGACGCGCCACCGCCGGTGGAGATGTGCCCGAACGCGGCCTCGTCGAAGCCGAGCTGGCGCACGGCGGCGGCGGAGTCTCCGCCGCCCACCACCGACAGCCCGTCGACCTCGGTCAGCGCCTGCGCCACGGCACGCGTGCCGTCGGCGAAGGCGTCGACCTCGAAGACGCCCATCGGGCCGTTCCAGAACACGGTCTTCGCATCCGCGAGCGCCGCGGCGAAGGCCGCCGCCGACTCGGGCCCGATGTCGAGGCCCAGCGCGTCGGACGGGATCTCCGAGGCGGGTACGACGCGGGGCTCGGGCTCGCGGTCGCCCGACGGGAACGCCGTGTCGACCACGACGTCCGTCGGCAGCACGATCTCCACACCGCGGTCCTCGGCCTCGCTGAGGTAGCGGGTGCAGGTGTCGAGCTGGTCGTCCTCGAGCAGGCTCTTGCCGACCTCGTGGCCCTGGGCCTTGAGGAAGGTGAAGACCATCCCGCCGCCGATGAGGATCTTGTCGGCCTTGTCGATCAGGTTGTCGATCACGCCGAGCTTGTCGGACACCTTGGAGCCGCCGAGGACGACCACGTAGGGCCGCTCGGGGTGCTCGGTGAGCCGGCGCAGCACGTCGACCTCGGCCGCGACCAGCCCGCCCATGGCGGACGGCAGCCGCAGCGCGACGTCGTACACGCTCGCCTGCTTGCGGTGCACGACGCCGAACCCGTCGGAGACGAACGCGTCGGCGAGCTGGGCGAGCTGGTCGGCGAAGGACCCGCGCACGGCGTCGTCCTTGCTGGTCTCGCCGTCGTTGAAGCGGACGTTCTCCAGGACGGCGACCTCGCCGTCCTGGAGTGCCTCGACCGTCTCGGTGGCGCTGGTGCCCACCGTGTCGGTCGCGAACGCCACCGGCTTCCCGAGCAGCTCGGAGAGCCGCTCGGCCACCGGCTTCAACGTGTACTTCGGGTCCGGCGAGCCCTTCGGGCGGCCCAGGTGGGCGGTGACGACCACCCGGGCACCCGCGTCGGCGAGCTGCTTGATGGTCGGCACGCTCGCGCGGATCCGGCCGTCGTCGGTGATGGTGGTGCCGTCGAGGGGCACGTTGAGGTCCGAGCGGACCAGCACGCGCTTGCCTGCGAGGTCACCCAGCGAGTTGATGTCGGACACGTCAGAGGGTCTCGCCGACGAAACCGATCAGGTCGACGAGGCGGTTGGAGTAGCCCCACTCGTTGTCGTACCAGCCGACGACCTTGACCTGGTTGCCGATGACCTTGGTCAGCGGGGCGTCGAAGATGCAGGACGCGGGGTCGGTGACGATGTCGGAGGACACGATCGGGTCGGTGGAGTACTTGAGGAAGCGGCCGTCGGCGGCCTTCTCGATGATCGCGTTGACCTCCTCGACCGTCGTCTCGCGGCCGGCCTCGAAGGTGAGGTCGGTGGCGGAGCCGGTGGGCACGGGGACGCGGATGGCGTAGCCGTCGAGCTTGCCCTTGAGCTCGGGGAGGACGAGGCCGATCGCCTTGGCCGCACCGGTCGAGGTCGGGACCAGGTTGATCGCCGCGGCGCGGGCGCGACGCAGGTCCTTGTGGATGTTGTCCTGGAGGTTCTGGTCGGCGGTGTAGGCGTGGATGGTGGTCATCAGGCCCTTGACGATGCCGAGGTCGTCGTTGAGCGCCTTCGCCATGGGGCCGAGGCAGTTCGTGGTGCAGGACGCGTTGGAGATGACGTGGTGCGACGCGGCGTCGTAGTCGGTGTGGTTGACGCCCATCACGATCGTGATGTCCTCGTTGGAGGCGGGCGCCGAGATGATGACCTTCTTGGCGCCGGCGTCGATGTGGGCCTTGGCCTTGGTGGCGTCGGTGAAGAAGCCGGTGGACTCGACGACCACGTCGACGTCCAGGTCGCCCCAGCCGAGGTTTGCGGGGTCGCGCTCGGCGAAGGCGCGGATGGTCTGGTCGCCGACCTTGATCGAGGTCTCGTCGCTCGACACGTCGGCGTCGAGGCGGCCCAGGATCGAGTCGTACTTGAGCAGGTGCGCGAGCACCGCGTTGTCGGTGAGGTCGTTGACGCCGACGATCTCGATGTCGGCGCCTGAGGCGCGGACGGCGCGGAAGAAGTTGCGGCCGATGCGGCCGAAGCCGTTGATGCCTACGCGGACGGTCATGGGTGCATGTCTCCTTGGAGTGGGGCCTTCAGTGACCCCGTGGACGATCTGGCCTTCGGTGACCGCAACCGACCCTATCGGTTGCGTGAGGGGGCTTCGAGCGAAGTCTCCCGCGGTACGGACAGGTAACTTTGGATCGTTCCAAGACTCGGGACGAGCGTCACGTCAGGACGTACGCCGTCACGTCCGGGTCACGCATCCTCGGCGAGCATCTCCGGGGTCAGCGAGGCCTCGGTGTCGGGGATGCCGAGGTCCTCCGCGCGCTTGTCGGCCATCGCCAGCAGACGGCGGATGCGGCCGGCGATCGCGTCCTTGGTGAGCACCGGGTCGTGGAGCTGCCCGAGCTCCTCGAGGGAGGCCTGCTTGTGCTCGAGGCGCAGGTGACCCGCTTGGCGCAGGTGGTCGGGGATCTCCTCGCCGAGGATCTCCAGCGCGCGTTCGACGCGGGCGCCGGCGGCGACTGCTGCGCGGGCGGAGCGGCGCAGGTTGGCGTCGTCGAAGTTGGCCAGCCGGTTGGCGGTGGCGCGGACCTCGCGGCGCATCCGGCGCTCCTCCCACGCCATCAGCGACTCGTGGGCGCCGAGGCGGGTGAGCAGTGCGCCGATGGCGTCGCCGTCACGGATCACGACACGGTCGACGCCGCGCACCTCGCGCGCCTTGGCCGAGATGCCGAGCCGGCGGGCGACGCCGACGATCGCGAGGGCCGCCTCGGGACCGGGGCAGGTGATCTCGAGCGACGACGAGCGACCCGGCTCGGTCAGGGAGCCGTGGGCGAGGAAGGCACCCCGCCAGGCGGCCACCGCATCGCAGCCACCGCCGCTGACGACCGCGGGAGGCAGGCCGCGCACCGGTCGGCCGCGCTGGTCGAGCAGTCCGGTCTGGCGCGCGAGCGCCTCGCCGTCCTTGGTCACCCGGACGATGTAGCGGCTGCCCTTGCGGATGCCGTTGCCCTGCACCATCACGACGTCGGACGGGTGGCCGTAGACCTCGGAGATGTCCTTGCGGAGGCGACGCGCGGCCGCTCCGGTGTCGAGCTCGGCCTCGACGACGATCCGGCCACTGACGATGTGGAGCCCTCCGGCGAACCGGAGCATGGAGGCGACCTCGGCCTTGCGGCAGCAGGTCTTGGTGATCTGGGTGTTGGCGAGCTCCGCCTTCACCTGTGCCGTCATTGCCATGGTCGGAATCCTCGCATGCTGGTCAACGACCCTCGCCCGGCGAGGTGGCCCCGTTCAGCCCTCGTCGACGATCCGCCCGAACGCGGCTGCCAGCCGGTCGGGGTCGTGCCGCGGCTCACCGGGAACGGCGATGTCGGCGACGACGAGCCGGGCCCCCCGATCGGCCACCACCTTCTCGAGCCGCTCGCGCTGGCCCGCCATCGCCGACGGGTCCACCAGCACGGCGTGGACGGTGAGGTCGGGGGCGTGCTCGAAGAGCACGGCGAGGTGGTCGGCGGGACCGAAGCCGGTCGTCTCCCCCGCCTGGGCCTCGAGGTTGAGCACGACGATGAGGCGGCCCTCGGTCTCGGCCAGTGCCTGCCGCAGTCCGGGCACCATGAGGTGCGGGATCACTGACGAGAACCACGAGCCCGGGCCGAGCACGACCCACTCCGCCGCACGGATCGCGTCGACGGCCTCCTCGCACGCCTCCGGGTCCTCGGGCACGAGCGCGACGGACTCGATCTGGCCGTCGGTCGTGGCGACCTCGACCTGGCCGCGCACGACCGTGATGTCGTCGGGGCGGCCGGGACGCGCGCCGCGCACGCGGGCGGAGATGTCCATCGGCGTGGTGGCCATGGGCAGCACCCGACCGTGGGCGCCGAGGAGCCGGCCGACCCAGTCGAGCGCGCGGACGTGGTCGCCCATCAGCTCCCACAGCGACACGATCAGCAGGTTGCCGGTCACGTGGCCCTGCATCTCGCCCTCTCCGGCGAACCGGTGCTGGAGGACCTCGGCCCAGGTGCGGCCCCACTCGTCGTCGCCGCACAGGGCGGCGAGCGCCATCCGCAGGTCTCCCGGAGGCAGTACGCCGAACTCGCCCCGCAGCCGGCCCGACGACCCACCGTTGTCGGCCACCGTCACCACCGCGGTGAGGTCGTCGATAGTGAGGTCGTCGTGGAGCCGGCGCAGCGCCGACAGCGTCGCGAAGAGCCCGTGCCCGCCACCGAGGGCGACCGCGGCCTGCGCGGTCCCGCGAGCCACGTCACTCCCTGCCGAGGTCGCGGTGGGCGGTGCGGACGGAGTAGCCGGCCTCGCGCATCCGCGCGGCCACCACCTCCGTCATGGCGACGCTGCGGTGCTTGCCGCCCGTGCAGCCGACGGCGACCTGCATGAAGCGCTTGCCCTCGACGAGGTAGCCCTGCGCGACGGTGCCGAGCACCGGGAGGTACTGCTCGAGGAAGGTGGCGGCGCCGGGCTGGGAGAGCACGTAGTCCGCGACGGCCGCGTCGCGGCCGTTCTGCGGGCGCAGCTCGGGGACCCAGTGGGGGTTGGGCAGGAAGCGCATGTCGGCCACCCAGTCGGCGTCGACGGGGATGCCGTACTTGAAGCCGAAGCTGATCACCGTCACCTTGAGACGCGTCGACGCGTCGCTGCCGAAGAGCTCGGTGATCCGGTCCTGGAGCTGGTGCACGTTGAAGTTCGAGGTGTCGAGGAGGACGTCGGCGTCGCCACGGAGGTCGGCCATCACGTCGCGCTCGCGCTGGAGGCCGTGGAGCAGCCGGCCACCGCCCTGGAGCGGGTGCGGGCGGCGCGCGGCCTCCTGGCGGCGGACCAGCACCTCCTCGCTCGCCTCGAGGAACAGCAGCGTCGTCGGTCGGCCGGTCACCTGCTGGTGGCGGTTGGCCTGGAGCGAGTCGAAGAACGATCCCGAGCGCACGTCGACCACCACCGCTATCGGCTGCTCGACACCGCGGCTGTCGTCGACGAGGCGTACGACGTCACGCACCAGCGTCGGCGGGAGGTTGTCGACCACGAAGTAGCCGAGGTCCTCGAGCTCCTTGGCCGCCGTGCTGCGACCCGCGCCGGTCATGCCGGTGACGATCACGAGCTCGCCGGGCGTCGCCTCGACCATGTCCTCAGTCCTCCAGGATCTCGCCGGTGGCCGTGTTGACCCTCGGCTGGGATGCAGTCTTGCGGGTCGCGTCGGCCTTCGCGACCGCTTCCTTGATCGCGGTCGCGGTCCGCGGGCCGATGCCCGGCACGAGCGCGATCGCCTCCGGCTCGGCCTCGCGCAGCTTCTTGAGCGAGCCGAAGTGCTTGAGCAGCGTCTTGCGGCGCACCTCGCCGAGACCGGGGATGTCGTCGAGCATGCTCTCGACCATCGACTTCGACCGCCGGCCGCGGTGGTGGTTGATGGCGAACCGGTGGGCCTCGTCGCGGATCCGCTGGAGCAGGTAGAGGCCCTCGCTGGTGCGGGCCATGATCACCGGGTCCTCCTCCCCCGGCAGCCACACCTCCTCGAGCCGCTTCGCCAGCCCGCAGACCGGGATGTCGTTGACCCCCAGCTCGCTCAGCGCCTGCTGGGCGGCGGCCACCTGCGGCGGTCCGCCGTCGACGACGACCAGCGACGGGGCGTACGCGAACTTGCGGGGGCGACCCGTTTCAGGATCGACAAGCATCGGGCCCGAGTCGGTCGCGACGGTCTCGCTCCTGGCCTGCTCGTCCTGGAGCCGCTTGAACCTGCGGGTGATCACCTCGTGCATCGACGCGACGTCGTTCTGCCCGTCGACGCCGCGGATCACGAAGCGGCGGTACTCCGACTTGCGGGCCAGGCCGTCCTCGAAGACCACCATCGAGGCGACGACCTCGGTGCCCTGGAGGTTGGAGACGTCGTAGCACTCGATGCGCAGCGGGACCTCGTCGAGACCCAGCGAGGTCTGGATCTCCTCCAGCGCGCGGTTGCGGGTGGTGAGGTCGCTGGCCCGCTTGGTCTTGTGGAGCGCGAGCGCCTGGGCTGCGTTGCTCGCCACGGTCGCCTGGAGATCCTTCTTGTCCCCGCGCTGCGGCACCCGGATCGCCACCTTGCTCCCCCGTCGCTCGGTCAGCAGCTCCTCGAGCACGTCGGCGTCCGGGGGCAGCGCCGGCACCAGCACCTCGCGCGGGATGCTGTCCCCGCCTTCACCGCCGTAGAGCTGGAGGACGAAGTCCTGCACGAGCTCCGGGGTGCCACCCTCGTCGGTGCGGTCGGCGACCCAGCCGCGTTGACCGCGGATCCGGCCCCCGCGGACGTAGAAGATCTGGACCGCCACCTCGAGCGGGTCCTCGACCAGCGCGATCACGTCGGCGTCGGCACCGTCACCGAGGACGACGGCCTGCTTCTCCAGCGCCCGCTCCATCGCGCCGAGGTCGTCCCTCAGCCGGGCGGCCTTCTCGAAGTCGAGCGCCTCGCTGGCGGCGTACATCTCCTTGCGGATCCGCGCCATGAACGGCTTGGTCTGCCCGCCCATGAAGTCGCAGAAGTCGTCGACGATCCGGCGGTGCTCCTCCCCGGTGACGTTGCCGACGCACGGCGCCGCGCACTTGTCGATGTAGCCGAGGAGGCACGGGCGACCGATCTGGCTGGAGCGCTTGAAGACACCGTTGGAGCAGGAGCGCATCGGAAAGACGCGCAGCAGGATGTCGACGGTCTCCCGGATGGCCCACGCGTGGCTGTAGGGGCCGAAGTAGCGGGTGCCCTTGCGCTTGGCGCCGCGACCGACCATCACGCGGGGGAACTCGTCACCGACGGTGACGGCGAGCCAGGGGTAGGACTTGTCGTCGCGGTACTTCACGTTGAAGCGCGGGTCGAACTCCTTGATCCAGCTGTACTCCAGCTGAAGCGCCTCGACCTCGGTGTCGACGACCGTCCACTCGACGCTCGCGCCGGTGGTGACCATCGTGGCCGTGCGCGGGTGAAGGTTGCCGATGTCCTGGAAGTAGGACGACAGGCGCGACCGCAGGCTCTTGGCCTTGCCGACGTAGATCACGCGGCCCTTGGCGTCACGGAACCGGTAGACCCCCGGCTGCGTGGGGATCGACCCGGGGGCGGGTCGATAGGAGCTCGGCGTGGCCACGGTCAAACCCTACGGGCGGCCCCCGACAGCGGGGACCGCCCGGTCGGGCTCAACCTGCGGTCACTTCTTGACCTTCGTGGCCCGCGACTTCGCGCTGGCCTTCTTGAAGCCCTTCTTCGTGCCGGTGACCTTGACCGCGATCTTCTTGCCCTTGAGCGAGCGTGAGATCCGGAGCTTCTTGCCGTTGGCCCCGCGGATCGCCTTCTTGCCGACGAACCACTGGTAGCGGAACTTCGTGCCACGCGTCCACCCCGACGTGCGGGCCTTCACCGTCTTGCCGACCTTCGCCTTGCCGCCGATCTTCGGGCGGGGCGAGGCGAGCTTGCCGATCCGCACCTTCCGCGTCGTGTCGGACCGCGTGAAGCCGCCTGTCTCGAACCCCGGTGCCGAGGGGTACTCCTTCACCTGGATCCGCTTCTTGAGGTCGCGGAAGGTGAGGCGGTACGTCGACTTGCGGGCGCCCTTGATCAGCTTGCCGTTGCGGAGCCACTTGTAGGACAGGGAGAGCCCGGGCGGCGTGCTGCCCAGGTCGCTGACCCAGTCGAGGCCGGACGCCGTCAGCACCTGGCCGACCCGCGCCTTGCCGTCGATCGTCACCCGTGACTTCGTGCCGTTGCGGTAGTAGAAGGTCGCCGGAGCGACCACCTGCGAAGCGGTCGCCACCGGGCTGGGGTTGAAGCCGACCGCGTAGCCGGTTGCGGTCACGCCGAGCGTGCCGCCGACCATCCCCAACGACGGAGTGAAGGTCGGTTCGTCCGCCTGGGCGATCGGCTGGCCGTTGAAGGTCCACTGGTAGCGCACCGCGGTGGCCCCCGGGAGGCTGGCCCCGGCGCTCACCTCGGTCAGCGCGGTCGGCTTGCCGAAGGTCACCGAGCCGGCGCCGAGCGAGCCGTTGGGTGCGGGTGCGCGGCCGATGGTGATGGTCGACGTCCCGCTCACCGCGACGCTCAGCGTGCCGGAAGCGTTGGCCCACGGAGCGTCGCCCGGACGCATCGCGCCCGTGTCGGCGGCCGCCCCGTTGGTGTCCACGAGGAACGAGCCGGTGCGGGCGTCCTCGCGCTCGACCACGACACCGGTGCGGTACAGCTGGCCGCGGACGGGGAAGTCGGTGCGGTTGGCGGCGTACCACGAGCCGGCGTCGGCGCCACCCCCGTCGCGGTAGTCGACGAAGTAGCGCTTGCCGTCGTCGGGGTTGATGAAGTGCACGCCCCGCAGGCCCGAGCCGGACGATCGCGGTGCGAGGTTCCACGACCCTCCCGCGAGGCCGTCGACGGCCTCTCCGGCGCCGAGGATGCCCTGCTCCATCCGGTAGACGGTGCCGAGCGCCGGGTTGGTGTAGTTGGACGGGCCCGCGCCCATCACCTCGTAGTTGCCGCCGTACTCCTGGAACCGGTTGTTGCTGTGCTGCAGACCAACGTTGTGGCCGAACTCGTGCTCGAGGATCACGCGGAAGCCCGCTCCGGGCTCGGCCTCGATGATCACCGGGCCTCCGCTGGCCAGCGAGGTTCCGAGGCGGCCGCGCCCGGCCGCCTCGTTGGCACCGCAGTCGTCCGGCACCACGACCACGAGGTGGTTCGGCGAGCCGCCGGAGAAGTCGATGCCGGGGAATCCTGGGCGCCGACGTTGTCGGCGATGGCGCCGAAGCTGGCGCCGTTGTTGCTCAGCCCGCAGTCGGTCGCCGACCCGGCTCCGGCTGCGACAGGGACCACGGCCGAGGCCGTGCCCCATGCCGGGATGAGGCCGCTCGACTCGCGCACCCAGTACTGCTGGGCGCCGGCCAGGCCGTCGAGGATCTGCTGGTCCGTCAGGCCGATCGGGCCGAAGTTGGTCACCTTGGCGACATAGGTGTTGTGGGGCGCGGGCCCGGGCGACGGCGCCGACGGTGCCGAGACGCGCGCGTCCACGACGTCGAGCGGCGTGCCCGAGGCGGCCGCGCGGCCGAGCGTCCGCGTCCGCAGCGACCCGGTCAGGACCCGGCCGCTGCCGACGCCGGGCAACGCCACCGAGCCTCGGAAGTGTGAGAGCGGCTTGGCGGTGAAGCCCTTCGCCAGCGCGATCGAGCGCCCGGAGGGCAGCAGCAGCGAGTAGCGGTCCGGGTTGCCGTCCTCGCCAGCGAGCACGACCACCGTGCCGCTGACGTCGACGGTGTCCGGGGCCGCGCCTCTAGGTGCGCCGGGGGACGCGCTGGCGCCTCCCCCTGCCGGCACCAGGAGTGCGGCGGTGACGGCAGCGGCCGTCAGGCTGGTGATGCGTGAACGTGTTGATCGACGTGACATGTCGTGCTCCCCCGTGTGCCTGCGCCCGTCTGTCCGGGCATGTCGGGGAGCATCATGTCTCATCGGACCGACGCTCAAACCTCGGGACGCACCTCAGGTGCGTCAGGCCTGGGTGATCGAGTCCCCGTCGACGGTGATCTCGACGGCGGCGAGCGCCGAGCTGGCCGGGCCGGACTGCGGCGAACCGTCGTCGAGGGAGAACGTGCTGCCGTGGCAGGGGCACGGGATGTCGCCCTCGGTGATCGACTCGACGAGGCAGCCCTGGTGGGTGCAGACCGCGGTGAAGGCCTTGAAGTCGCCCTCCGTCGGCTGGGTCAGCACGATCTTGGAGGCGGCGACCACGAAGCACCCGCCGACGGGTACGTCGGAGGTGCTGGCGAGGGCAGCACCACCGGACGACCCCCCTGACTCTCCATCATCGCTCGGCGACGACTCGTCGCTCGGGCTGCTCGAGGAGCTGGGATCGGTGGCGGTCGAGGTGGAGTCGTCGCCGCACGCGGCCAGCAGCGGGACACCCACCGCCACTGCGGCGGATCCGGAGAGGGCACGTCGTCGGTTGATGGCGGTCATGCGGCCAGAGATTAGCCCCCGAACCTTGGAGGAACCTGTGACTACTTCGTGGACGTCCGCTTGGCGGCGGCCTTCTTGGCCGGCGCCTTCTTCGCGGTGGCCTTCGTGGCAACGGCCTTCTTGGCTGCCCGTTCGGCTGCCGCCACCTTCTTGGCCGCGGCCTTGGTGACCGGTCGGGTGACCTCGACAGGCTTGACCTTGCCACGGGGCTGCTTGGCCTCGCGGCCCTCGAGCATCGGCTTGAGGAAGGCGCCGGTGTGGCTCGCCTCGACCTGTGCGACGTGCTCGGGTGTGCCCTCGGCCACGACGTAGCCGCCGCGCGAGCCGCCCTCGGGACCCATGTCGATGAGCCAGTCGGCGGTCTTGATGACGTCGAGGTTGTGCTCGATCACCAGGACGCTGTTGCCCTTGTCGACCAGCCCGGAGAGGACGTGGAGCAGCTTGCGGATGTCCTCGAAGTGCAGGCCCGTGGTGGGCTCGTCGAGGACGTAGACCGTGCGACCGGTCGACCGCTTCTGGAGCTCGCTGGCGAGCTTGACGCGCTGCGCCTCGCCGCCGGACAGGGTCGTGGCGGGCTGCCCGAGCCGCACGTAGCCGAGGCCGACCTCGCCGAGCGTGTTCATGTGGCGCGCGATCGCGGGCACGGCAGCGAAGAACTCGGCGGCCTCCTCGATCGGCATGTCGAGGACCTCGGCGATGGTCTTGCCCTTGTAGTGGACCTCGAGCGTCTCGCGGTTGTAGCGCGCGCCGTGGCACACCTCGCACGGGACGTAGACGTCCGGCAGGAAGTTCATCTCGATCTTGATCGTGCCGTCGCCGGAGCAGGCCTCGCAGCGCCCACCCTTGACGTTGAACGAGAAGCGACCCTGGAGGTAGCCGCGCATCTTGGCCTCGGGGGTCGAGGCGAAGAGCCGGCGGATGTGGTCGAAGACGCCGGTGTAGGTCGCCGGGTTGGACCGCGGGGTGCGGCCGATCGGCGACTGGTCGACGTGGATCACCTTGTCGACGTGCTCAAGGCCGGTGATCTTGGTGTGCCGCCCCGGCACCGTGCGGGCGTTGTAGATCTGCTTGGCGAGCGAGGTGTAGAGAATGTCGTTGACCAGCGTGGACTTGCCGGAGCCCGAGACGCCGGTGACGGCGGTGAAGACGCCGAGCGGGAAGCTGACGTCGACGTTCTGCAGGTTGTGCTCGCGGGCGCCGTGGACGGTCAGCTCGCGGCCGACGGTGCGCGGACGGCGTACGGCCGGGACGGGGATCTCGCGGCGACCGGAGAGGTATTGCCCGGTCATCGAGTCGGGGTGGGTGAGCAGGTCCTCGACCGAGCCCGAGTGGACCACCTGGCCGCCGTGCTCGCCGGCGCCCGGACCGATGTCGACGACCCAGTCGGCGACCCGCACGGTGTCCTCGTCGTGCTCGACGACGATGAGCGTGTTGCCGAGGTCCTTGAGCCGGAGCAGCGTCTCGATGAGGCGCTTGTTGTCGCGCTGGTGGAGACCGATGGACGGCTCGTCGAGGACGTAGAGCACGCCGACGAGGCCGGCGCCGATCTGTGTCGCGAGCCGGATGCGCTGGGCCTCGCCGCCGGACAGCGACCCGCTGGGCCGGTCGAGGGAGAGGTAGTCGAGGCCGACGTCGAGCAGGAATCGCAGGCGCTCCTGGATCTCCTTGAGCACCCGCTCACCGATCTGGCGCTCACGTGCGGAGAGCTCGACGGCGCGGAGGTATTCCGCCGTCTCGTCGATCGACATCGCGCAGACCTCGGCGATGTTCTTGCCACCCCGGTCGCGGGCGCCGAGCGTCACGGACACCGACACCGGCTTGAGCCGGGTGCCCTGGCACGCGGGGCACGGGACCTCGCGCATGAAGCCCTCGAAGCGCTCCCGGCTGGTGTCGGACTCGGCCTCGCGGTGGCGCCGCTCGACATAGGGGCGGACACCCTCGAACGCGGCGTAGTAGGCCCGCTGGCGGCCGTAGCGGTTCTTCGTGACGACGTGGACCTTGGTCTTGTGGCCCTCGAGCAGGGACGTGCGCGCGTGGGGTGAGAGCTGGTCCCACGGGGTGTTGAGGTCGAAGCCGAGCTCCTCGCCGAGCGCGTTGACGAGGCGGAGGAAGTAGTCGGCGACGTGGGCGCCGCTCCACGGGGCGATCGCGCCCTCGCCGAGCGTGGCACCCGTGTCGGGGACGACCAGCTCGGGGTCGACCTCCATCTTGGTGCCGAGGCCCGAGCACACGGTGCAGGCACCGAAGGGCGAGTTGAAGGAGAACGACCGGGGCTCGAGGTCGTCGGTGTCGATGGTGTGGTCGTTGGGGCACGCCATCTTCTCCGAGAACTTCATCTCCCGGCCGGGGTCCTTGGCGTCGAGGTCGACGAAGTCGAACACGACCAGGCCACCGGCGAGCCCGAGGGCGGTCTCGACGGAGTCGGTGAGGCGGCGCTTCGAGGACTCCTTGACCGCGAGGCGGTCGACGACGACCTCGATCGTGTGCTTGAGCTTCTTGTCGAGCGTGGGCGGCTCGTCGAGGCCGTGCGTCTGGCCGTCGACGCGCGCCCGGCTGAAGCCCTGCTGCTGGAGCTGGCGGAACAGCTCGACGTACTCCCCCTTGCGGCCCCGGATGACCGGCGCGAGGACCTGGAAGCGACGGCCCTCCTCGAGCCCGAGGATGCGGTCGACGATCTGCTGCGGCGTCTGCCGCTCGATCGGGGCGCCACAGGTCGGGCAGTGGGCGCGGCCGGCGCGCGCGTAGAGCAGGCGGAGGTAGTCGTAGACCTCGGTGATCGTGCCGACGGTGGAGCGCGGGTTCTTCGAGGTCGACTTCTGGTCGATGCTGACCGCGGGGCTCAGGCCCTCGATGAAGTCGACGTCGGGCTTGTCCATCTGGCCGAGGAACTGGCGCGCGTAGGCCGAGAGCGACTCGACGTAGCGGCGCTGGCCCTCGGCGAAGATCGTGTCGAACGCGAGGCTGGACTTGCCCGACCCGGAGAGACCGGTGAACACGATCAGGGAGTCGCGCGGGAGGTCGAGCGAGACGTCCTTCAGGTTGTGCTCACGGGCGCCCCGGATGATGAGCTGGTCGGCCACTGTGGTCCTCTGCTTGGCGGCTTGGCGGAGTCGAACACATGTTCGTCTCGATGGCGCGCCGAGGTCAAGCCGACGCACCGCTCCACACTATGACCCACCACCGACAACGGGCCCATCGTCCACCCAGCGGGGTGGTGGTCGGAGGTGGCACGATGGTCGCGTGACCGACCTCGCTGGGCTGCTCGCGGACGCCGACCAGGCGCTCGTCCGCACCGTCGACCGTCTCGACGACGCGGCGTACGCCCAGCCCTCCCTGCTGCCCGGCTGGTCACGGTCACACGTCGTCGCGCACCTCGCGCTCAACGCCGAGGGCCTGGCGGGCGTCCTGCACGGCGCCCACGTCCGGCAGCCGCAGCCGATGTACGCCTCGCCGGAGGGCCGCGACACCGACATCGCCGACCTCGCGACGGCAGCGCCCGCCGACCTGCGGGAGCGGTTCCTGGCCGGGACAGCCCTCTTCTCCGAGGCGCTCGCCGCGATGCACGACGCCGACTGGGACGGACGCTTCGAGCGCACGCCCGGCAGCCCCGACTTCGCCCTGCCCAACGTGCCGCTCATGCGGCTGCGCGAGGTGGAGATCCACCACGCCGACCTCGACGCGGGCTACGCCGCCGCAGACTGGCCCGAGGGGTTCCGCGAGGTGCTGCTGGAGTCGATGACCAAGCGCCCCTACGCCGTGCCCTTCGCCGCCCGGCCCTCCGACCTCGACCGCACCTGGCGCTACGGGGACGGTGACGGCGGACCCGTCGTGACCGGTACGTCCGCCGCGATCGGCTGGTGGCTCACGGGCCGCGGCACCAGCGAGGGCGTCACGACCGACAACGGCACTCTCCCGGAGGTGGAGTCATGGTGAACGAGAGCTACACCGGCGAGGTCTCCCCCGGCGGCGACCCGGACGTGCGCGTCCTGGGCGACCTGACCGTCACGAAGCTCGCCGTGGATCCCGAGATGTCCAACAACTGCTACCTGCTGCACTGCGCGGTGACAGACGAGGCGGTGCTGATCGACGCGGCCGCCGAGCCCGAGCGGCTCCTCGAGCTGATCGGCGGCACGTCGCTGCTGTCGATCGTGACCACGCACCAGCACTGGGACCACCACCGCGCGCTGGCCGCGGTCAAGGCCGCCCACCCGGGGGCGATCGTCGTCGCCGGGGCCCCCGATGCCGACGCCATCGAGGAGCAGACCGGCGTCACCGTCGACCGACGCGTCGACGCGGGCGACAAGGTGGCGGTCGGTCCGTGCGACCTGAAGGTGATCCCGGTGGCCGGCCACACGCCCGGCTCCATATGCCTCCTCCTCGACGACCCCGCGATCGCGCCCAGCCCGCACCTCTTCACGGGCGACTGCCTCTTCCCCGGTGGCGTGGGCGCGACGTTCGGCGACGCCGCGGCCTTCGCCCAGCTGGTCGGCGAGGTGGAGACGAAGATCTTCGGCCGGCTGCCCGACGACACGTGGTTCTACCCCGGCCACGGCAACGACGGCCGGCTCGGTGACGAGCGCCCTCACCTCGCGGAGTGGCGCGAGCGCGGTTGGTGATCTCGATACTCGATCACCGGAATTCACATGCTCCGTGGCACGCTTGACGACATGAGCACGCGTGAGCTGACCCTGGCCGACTTCGAGCAGACCGTGAGCGGCGAGGGCATCGTGCTCGTCGACTTCTGGGCTGCCTGGTGCGGGCCGTGCCGCCAGTTCGCCCCCGTCTTCGAGAAGGCGTCGGAGGACAACCCCGACATCGTCTTCGGCAAGGTCGACACCGAGTCCGAGCAGCAGCTCGCCCAGATGGCGGCGATCACGTCGATCCCGACCCTCATGCTCTTCCGCGACGGCGTGCTCCTCTTCAACCAGGCCGGCGCGCTGCCGCCCCAGGCCCTCAGCGGCGTCATCGCCCAGGCCCGCGAGCTCGACATGGACGCCGTACGCCAGGAGGTCGCTGCCGCGCAGGAGGCCGCCGGGAACGCACCGCAGGACGAGGTCGGCCTCGACGACTTCGCCGCGGCGCACAGCCAGGGTGCGTACGTCGTCGACGTCCGCGAGGCCGACGAGGTGGCGGGCGGGCGCGTGCCCGGCGCGGTGCACATCCCGATGAACGACATCCCGGCCCGCGCGACCGAGCTGCCGCAGGACCAGCCCGTCTTCGTCATCTGCGCGGTCGGAGGTCGCAGCCGTCAGGTCGTCGACCACCTGCGGGCGCAGGGGCTGGACGCCTTCAACGTCGCCGGCGGCACCAACGGCTGGGCGCAGCGCGGCTGGCCGCTCGACCGCTGAGCCGACTGGCAGGGTCAGAGCATCCGGCGCAGGATCGCCGGCCTGAGGTTGGTGACGAGGTGCGCCGCCAGCGCGGCGAAGAAGGCGACGTGCGCGCCGATGTGCAGCGGCAGCCACGAGTCGTCGCCGGTGCCGATCAGCAGGATCCCCGAGAGCGGGACCACCACGAGGAGCAGCATCAGCGACTTCTCGGTGAGGCCGGCGAGCCGCCGCTGACCGGCCGAGAGGTGCTCCGACCAAGGCGGCAGCCCGGCGACCTTGCGGAGCAGGGGTCGCAGCACGCCGAGGACCAGCACCGCCAGCCCGAGCGCCAGGTGCAGCTCGGCGAGGTCGAAGCTGCCACCGACCAGGTCGTAGTCGCCGGCCCGGGCCTCGCACGCGTCCTCGAGCCGGTCCAGCCGGTCCTCGAAGGCGTCGCTGGTGTCACCGCCGCTGCGCTCCTCGCCGGGCGGGTCGCAGTCCGGCCCGTCCAGGTCGAGGTTGTAGCCGACCGCGAGCTGCGCGGCCACCGCGGCGACCGTCAGCCAGTGCATCGCCTTCTGCGACCAGCGGTAGCCGCGAACGGTCTCCTCAGCGCTCGCCGTCGTGTCCGACATGGGCGCGATCGTGTCAGGGGCGGCGGTCCAGGAGCGACCCCGGGGCTGGGATAGCCTCGGCGCGTGCTCATCTCCGACGCCCAGAAGGTCCTCTTCGTCCACGTCCCCAAGACCGGTGGCGTGTCGGTCGAGGACACGGTCAAGGAGGCCTGCCCGGACGCCCGGAAGGCGAGCAAGAAGATCGGCCGCCACGCCACGCTCGGCAAGATCCTGCGCAACGAGCCGCAGGTCGTCGACTACTGGACCTTCGGGTTCGTGCGGAACCCGTGGGCCCGGATGGTGTCGTGGTACTCGATGATCTCGGCCTGGGACCGGCGCCACGGCCCCGCCAGCGGCAAGCCGCAGGACGTCAAGCACGGCTCGATGCGAGACGGCAACGAGATGTGGCGCGCGGCCGCGGCGTACTCCGGCTTCGATGAGTTCGTGATGCGCGGCACCGAGGAGCTCCCCCGCGTCGGCACGCCGCAGATCAGCTACCTGCGCGCCCCGAAGTTCAACCGCGAGGTCGACTTCATCGGCCGCACGGAGAACTTCGTCGCCGACCTCCAGCGCGTGCAGGTGCAGCTCGGCCTCGAGCCGAGCACCCCGCCGCACAAGAACAAGTCCAAGCACGGCACCTACCACGACTACTACACCGACGAGACGCGCCAGCGGGTCGCCGAGGTCTACGCCGAGGACATCGACCTCTTCGGCTACACCTACTGAGCCCTCGTCCGATCTCTGCGGATCACTGGGCCCGTGGGCGCTTCGCCAGCCTCGTCCCGCGCGCGCCCGACCACTCGCCCGTGTCGGCGAGCCGGTGCCAGACGTCGTACTCCGGGGCGAACCACGCCTCCAGCCGCGCCCGCGTCGCGTCGCTGAGCTCGCCGCGCTCGGTCGAGGAGACGTTGCGCCGGTCGAACTCGAGCGGCCCACCGACGCGCTCACCGAACCACGCCGACCACACGTCGGGGCGGTCGACGCTGAAGATCCGGTCGACCGCGACCGAGCCCTCCGCGCGGACGAACTTCGCCGGCGACCCCGCGGGGATCGGCGCCCCGTCGTCTCCGGAGAGATAGCTCAGCGCGAACTCCTCGAAGCCCATGCCCGCCGTCGAGAGCCGGGCGTGCTCGCGGGCGCGGTAGCGCCACCACGACTCCAGCCACTCGACCGGCTCGCGGAACATCGTGACCAGCTCGTAGGACTCGCGCGGGTGGCCGTCGGCGGCGAGCTGCTCCATCCGCGTGTGCACGAAACCACGTGCCGGGAGGTGCTTCTGCGCCGGCGGCGAGCCGACGACCTCGGTGGCGTACGGCGTCAGCGTCCGCTCCAGCGCGGTGCTCGCCGTCTTCGGCAGGGCCAGGAGCACGAAGTCCCTGCCGGGCCCGAGACCGAGGAACGTCATCACCCGGCGATCATCCCACCCGCGTGGGCTAGCCTCGCGCCGTGCTGATCTCCGACGCCCGGCGCGCGCTCTTCGTGCACGTGCCCAAGACCGGTGGGGTGTCGGTCGGTGTCACCTTCGAGCGCTGCTGCCCCGACGCGCGCAGCAAGACGCCGGGCGTGAAGCCGCCGCTCGGCCGGCACGCGCCGTACGAGCGGATCCTCCGCGCGGAGCCGGAGGTGGCCGACTACTGGTCGTTCGCGTTCGTGCGCAACCCGTGGGCGCGGATGGTGTCGTGGTGGTCGATGATCGAGGACTGGGACCGTGAGTGGGGACCGTCGAGCGGTCGGCCCCCTGGCGAGAAGATGCAGGGCAACGACATGTGGCGCGCGGCGGCGGCGTACTCCGGCTTCGAGGAGTTCGTGCTGCGGGGCACCGAGGAGCTGCCCCGAGTGGGCCGCCCGCAGGTGGACTACCTGCGGGCGCCGGACCGCGAGGTCGACTTCGTCGGCCGGACCGAGAGCTTCGCCGAGGACCTGCAGGAGGTGGAGCGGCGCCTCGGCGCCGAGCCGACCCGGGTGCCCCACCGCAACAAGTCGCCCCACGGCGGCATGGACTATCGCGACTACTACTCCCCCGCAGCCCGCGACCGGGTGGGTGAGGTGTACGCCGCCGACCTCGAGGCGTTCGGCTACACGTTCTAGCTCCGCCCTCGATCACCCTGGACGTGCGAACACCGGGCCAGGCGGCTGCCTGACCCGGTGTCCGGTGTCGCTGGGGTGGCTGGTTCAGCTCGCGCGGTACTGCACCCAGGCGTCGCTCATGCGGGCGACCTGGCCGGTGGTGAACTGGTACATGCAGGAGTCCTGCGTGTAGTCCATGAAGTTGTGGATCGGGTCGGTGCCGGGCGACTTCGGGCACGAGTCAGTCGAGTCGGCGGGGCAGTTGAACTGCGGACCGGCCTCGGCCGGCGTGTCGGCGACCTGGTCGCCCTTGCCGTTACAGCCGCCCTGGAACGTGTGGTAGAGCGCGAGCCAGTGGCCGACCTCGTGGGTGCCGGTGTCGCCCTCGGAGTAGATGCCGGTGTTGCCGCCGGGCATCGACTCGTCGAGGAGCACGACGCCGTCGTTGGGGCTGAGCCGCTTCGTCGGGAACGTCGCCCAGCCGAGGAGGTCGTCACCGATGTTGGCGGTCCAGATGTTGAGGGTGTTCTTGCCACCCACGCGAGTGGCCGCCTTCATCTCCGACTCGACCGGACCGGGGACCACGCCGTACCAGGCGTCGTTGTACTCGAAGTCGATGTCCGCCAGGGAGAACGTGAACGGGCTGGCCGTCGATCCCTGCGTCTTGGGTCCGGCGCCGAAGGCGTCGTTCAGCACCGCGACCTGGGCGTTGACCATCGTGGTCAGCTTGTCCTCGCGCGTCGAGCCGTTGTTCTGCTCGCTGACCGGGAGCACGACGTGGAAGTAGGTCGGGATGTTGACCGACCCCGCCGGGAGGAGTGCGGTGTCGTCGAGCTTCTTGTACTCGTCGCCGGTGCCCTTGAACGGCTTCGGCTCGGCCTGCTTGGAGCCCTTGCGGACGCGCGCGTTGGCCGCGTGGTCGGAGTGGTCGTCGACGCAGGCGGCGGCCTGGGGTGACAGGCCGAGCGCGGTGGCGGGCACCGCAGCCGTGGCGGAGAGGGTCGTGCCGGCCAGCGCGAGCGAGCCGGCGACGACGAGGGAGCGCAGAGCGCGGGAGTGAGGCATCCGAGTTCACCTGTTCTGTGAGCGAGGGGGACCGGGGCAACCTAACCGCTCGGTAGGTAAAAGGGATAGACCCTCGCTGTTACGGCTCCATGACGGACAAGCCCTTCCCCTGTGCGGCCGCGACTGCAAGATTTCCGTGGTGGACCCACTCCAGACCTGGACCCGATCCGAGCACACGGCCGACGTCGGCGGGAAGCCGACCACCCACCCCGTGTGGCGCAAGGGCAGCGGTCCGGGGGTGGTCGTCGTCCACGAGATCCCGGGCATCACGCCGTCGGTCGCGGGCTTCGGCCAGGAGCTCGTCGACGCGGGCTACACCGTCGTGATGCCGAGCCTGTTCGGCACGGACGGCGCATCGATGACGGCCGGTTCCACCGCGCGGGCGATGCGCCAGGTGTGCGTCAGCCGCGAGTTCACCAAGCTCCGCACGGGCGAGACCACACCTGTCGCCGGCTGGCTGCGCTCGCTGGCGCGCGAGCTGCACGAGGAGCTCGGCGGGCCGGGCGTGGGTGCGCTGGGCATGTGCTTCACGGGTGGCTTCGCGCTCGCGATGATGGTCGACGACTCGGTCGTCGCGCCGGTGCTGTGCCAGCCGAGCGCCCCCTTCGCGGTGTCGCCCGGCCGGTCGCGCGACCTGAACCTCTCCGCCGCCGACCTCGACGTCGTCAGGGGCCGGTGCGCCGCCGGCCAGCAGGTGCTCGGCGTGCGCTACCTCAAGGACCCGGCCGTCGGGAAGCGCTTCGAGACGCTGACCACCGAGCTCGGCGACGCCTTCATCCGCATCGAGCTCGAGGGCCGCGGCCACTCGACGGTGACCGAGCACCGCTCCCAGCGGGCCGTCGACGCCGTGCTGGAGTTCTTCGGCGCGCGGCTCTCGGCCTAGCCGCCGTCAGGCCCGGCTGGTCGAGGAGCGACGAAGTCGCGTCACGAGACCCGGTCGATCGTGGAAGATCTGTGCCGGTGGTTGACTCGGACCTTCCACGATGAGACGAACCCGGGACGCTAGCGTCGATTCCGTGCAGCTAAGCGAGGTCGTCCGCGTGCTCGACGCCCTCGACGGTGCTGGGGTGCGTTGGTGGGTGCTCGGGGGATGGGGCGTGGCCGCGCTCGTCGGCGAGCAGACCCGCGAGCACCGCGACCTCGACCTCGCCATCGACGTCGAGGACTGGGAGGCGACGATGGCGACGTGCACGGGCCTGGGGTACGTCACCGAGACGGACTGGTGGCCGGTCCGCGTCGAGCTGACATCCCTCGCTGGCTGGATCGACCTGCACCCGGTGCGCTTCGACGAGGCGGGCGACGGGGTGCAGGCCGGCCTCGACGGTGAGACGTACGGCTATCCGAGGGAGCACCTGACGACGGCGACGCTCGGCGGCCGCGCGGTGAGATGCGTGTCAGCCGAGTGGAAGGTCCGGGTGCACCAGGGCTACGAGTCGCGACCGCAGGACCTCCACGACCTCGCGCTGCTGGCCGGTCTATCCAGTCACTGAGCCTCGTCGGTAACAACGGGCCGTGCTCGACCAGGCCGACAGACGGGTAGGAGATGTCCATGCGTCAGTCCATCGAGGCGAGCAGCCGGCGGAGCGTGTCGAGCGAGCCCTCCGCGATCCACGGCGCCGTGTCGCGGTAGTAGGTCAGCGCGCTGATCGAGGGGGCGAGGGCAAAGCCACGGGCACGGCGGTACGCCGCCTCGTCGAGGTCGATCTCGGAGCGGTAGAGGTCGGCGACGGACGCGGGCAGGTAGCCCCACATCGCGTTGAGCTCGATCGCCGGGTCACCGCGGCCGGCGGCGCCCCAGTCGATCACCGCGGCCAGCCGGCCGCCGCGCACGAGCAGGTTGCCCTCGTGGAGGTCGCCGTGGAACCAGCGCGGCTCGCCGTCGTACGCCGGTGCGGCCAGCGCGTCCTCCCAGAGGGCCATCACGGCGTCGTACGACACCAGCGCCGGGTCGGCCCGAGGGGCCCACTCGCGCACCCAGTCGTCGTGGGCGGCCAGCGGCGACCCGCGCCCGTGGGTCTTCACGGGCCCGTCCATCCCCGGGACGGCGCGGCAGGCGCGCACGAAGGACGCCAGCGACACCGCCCACTCCTCGGGGTCGAAGGTCTCCGGCGTGGGCGTCTCGCCCTCGATCCACGGCACGACCGTCCACTGCCACGGGTAGCCGTGGCCCGGTTCCCCCAGCGCCACGGGTGCCGGGATGGGCAACGGCAGGTGCTCGGCCAGGCGCGGCAGCCAGGTGTGCTCGAAGGCCACCGTCTCGGCAGGTCCGGGGACCCGCGGCATCCGCACGAGCAGGTCGTCGCCGAGGCGGAACAGCTGGTTGTCCGTGCCCGCCGGAGGCAGCCGGACGAGCGGCAGGGACCCCCACTGCGGCAGCTGGTCGGCGAGCAGGCGGCGTACGGTCTCGTCGTCGACGGTGATCTCGTCTGCATGCATCCTGGTCATCGGCAGCGACAGTAGTACCGGTCAGTAGCATGGGTCAGGTGAGTTTTCTGCGCCGACAGACAGTCCTCGCCGCTCTCGTCGCCAACGCCGTGCGACCGCCCCGGGGACGACGGGCCGGACTTCCAGCGTTCTTCGCCGGCATGCTCGTCAGCGAGACCGCGCCCCAGGTGCTCGCGCTGACCGCGCTCGACGTCGCCACCCACGTGACGCGCGGACGACGCGCGGGCGTCCGCGCGAAGGCCGGGCTCGCGCTGGCGGGCGCCAGCGCCCTCGGCCTGGCCAGGATGGTGCAGCAGAGCCGGAAGGTGGCCGACGAGCTCGAGGAGGCGCTCGTCGAGGGACTCGGCGTGGACTACGTCGAGCAGCTCGACCAGGTGCCGGACCCCGCCGACCTCGCGACGCCGTGGCGACGCCTGGCGCGGCCCTTCGACTTCGCCGACGAGGGCGTCCGGGTGATCCGCAACGTGGCCTACAGCGACGCTGGCCGACGTGGGGCGCTCGACATCTACCTCCCCGCCGGCGAGGACGCGATCAAGGACGCGCCGGTCCTGCTCCAGGTGCACGGCGGCGCGTGGACCGTCGGCGACAAGGAGCACCAGGGACGCCCGCTGATGAACCAGATGGCCGCCAAGGGCTGGGTGTGCGTCGCGATCAACTACCGGCTCTCGCCGCGCGACCCCTGGCCCGCGCACATCGTCGACGTGAAGCGCGCCATCGCGTGGATCAAGGCCAACATCGCCGAGCTCGGCGGCGACCCCGACTACCTCGCGATCACCGGTGGTTCCGCCGGTGGGCACCTCACCGCACTGGCCGCCCTCACCCCGGGTGATCCCGAGTTCCAGCCCGGCTTCGAGGACGCCGACACCAGCGTCCAGGCGGCCGTGCCGTTCTACGGCATCTACGACTTCGCCGGTTCGACCGGGCTGACCAACGCGATCGGGATGCGCGACGCCTTCCTCGGTCCACGCGTCATGCAGACCACCTGGCAGGACGCGCCCGACGTCTACGAGGCGGCGTCGCCGATCCTGCGCATCACGGCCGACGCCCCGGACTTCTTCGTCATTCACGGCGAGCTCGACACGCTCGTCGCGGTCGACCAGGCTCGGCTGTTCGCCGCGGAGCTGCGACGTACGTCGAAGAAGTCCGTGGTCCTCGCCGAGCTGCCCGGCACCCAGCACGCCTTCGACGTCTTCCACTCGATCCGCAGCGGCCACACGGTCCGCGCCGTCGATCGCTACCTCACCTGGCACTGGAACACGTGGCGTCACGGGCTCGAGGCCGACAGCGGCGTCGAGCCCGAGGAGATGTCGGACGCGGGCTGACCCGTCACCCGATCTCCCACCCGCCGGCCTCCGCCTGGGCGCGCAGGTCGTCACGGACGGGCGCGAGCTCGGCCGCGAGCCGACGCAGCTCCGGACCGTCCGCGCTGCCCCACGCGCCCGACAGGCGCCGGCCCAGAGGTTGGTCGTCGCGGAGCAGGTGGTCACCGCCGAACGTGCGGATGTCCCTCACCAGGGAGTCCACGGGCTCGCCGAACGCCGGACGCTTCCACGAGAAGAGGTCGGTGTACCAGTGGTCGGCGGGTCCACCCATGTTCATGCGGGCGAGTGTTCCACCCCTAGGCTCGCGCCCGTGATGCCGGACGACCTGCTCGAGCACGCCCGTGCGGCGAAGGGCTTCATGCCCGAGGACGAGGGCGCGTTGCTCCACCGCTGGGCGCGCGAGCGCCTTCCCCACGGCCCGGCGCTCGAGGTCGGCACCTACTGCGGCAAGTCGGCGATCTGGCTCGGCGCGGCCGCGCGCGAGGTCGGCGGGACCGTGTTCACCGTCGACCACCACCGCGGCTCCGAGGAGAACCAGGCAGGCTGGGAGCACCACGACGACTCCCTCGTCGACCACGAGCTCGGCGTGATGGACACCCTGCCCACCTTCCGCCGCACGATCCGCGCCGCCGGGCTCGAGGAGCAGGTCGTCGCCGTCGTCGGCCGGTCCGAGACCGTGGGCGGATGGTGGCGTACGCCGCTGTCGCTGCTGTTCATCGACGGCGGGCACGGCGTCGAGCCCGCGCGCGCCGACTTCCGCACCTGGCCGCGGTGGGTCATGCCGGGCGGCGTGCTGCTCGTCCACGACGTCTTCCCGGACCCGGCGGACGGCGGGCGACCGCCGTACGAGGACATCTACCTCCCGGCACTCGCGAGCGGCGCGTTCAGCGAGGTGGACGTGGTCGGGTCGATGCGGGTGCTACGCCGTACGACGGGCGGGGCCGGCGACCGACTCCCCTGAGTCGACCGAGCGACAGCCGCACTCCAGCCCGATCTCGGCGAAGTCGGGCGCGAACGTCGTGCCGCGCATGATGTCCGCGCCGGCGGTCCCGTCGGTCAGCGCGTCCACGGCGAGGATGACCGCGGCGGCGGTGTAGGTCGTCTGCTCTCCGGGCCAGTTGACGTCGTCGGGCCAGACGTAGCCGGTCCAGTAGGAACCCTCGGCGGTGCGCAGGTGCTGCATGTCCGCGAGCAGCCGCGCTGCACGGTCGCGGTCGCCGATCGCCTCGAGCGCCAGCACCAGCTCGCAGGTCTCGGCGCCGGTCACCCACGGGTTCGTCGAGACGCACCGGATGCCGAGGCCGGGCACGACGAAGGTGTCCCACCGCTCGTCGAGCAGCGCGCGGGCCGCGTCGCCGCGGACGGCGCCCCCGAGGACCGGGTAGTACCAGTCCATCGAGAAGGTCGACTTGTCCAGGAAGAGGTCGCGGTGCTCGCGCAGCGCGTGACCCAACCGGCCACCGGCGAGCTCCCACTCGACCTGCGGCTCCCCCACCAGCTCGGCCAGCGCGACGCCGGCGCGCAGCGAGTGGTGGATGCTCGACGAGCCAGCGAGCAGCGCGTCGGCGTTGACTGCGGCGGGCGCCCCGTCGTGCCACTCCTGCGACCACGCGACGCCGCCGAACGGCAGCTGCAGCGACACGACCCAGTCGAGCGCGCGGCGCACGGTCGGCCACATGAGGCGGACGAAGTCCTCGTCACGCGCGACCAGCCAGTGGTGCCACGTGGCGACGGCGACGTACGCCGACATGTTGGACTCGCCGGAGTGGTCCTCGATCTCTCCGGCGACGATCTTCATCGGCCAGGAGCCGTCGGCCCGCTGGGTCGCGCGCGCCCACGCGAAGGCGCGCCCCGCTGCCTCGCGGCGGCCGCCGACCATCAGTCCCATCGCCGACTCGAGGTGGTTCCAGACGTCGGTGTGCTCGCCGACCGACCACGGGATCGCTCCCGACGGCTCCTGCACCGCCTCGATCGATGCAGCGGTCTGCTCGACCTGCGCGCGGCTGAGCGTCATGCAGGCCCGGGCTTCCGGAAGTAGAGCACCATGCTCTTCCCGATGAGCGGGTCGAGCACCTTGCCCGCCGCACGCAGCGAGCGCGGGTTCTTCATGATCTCCCAGACCAGTAGCTTGTGGTACGCCCGGGCGAGCGGGTGGTCGTCGTTGGTGACGCCGACCGCGCACTTGATCCACCAGTAGGGCGCGTGGAGGCCGTGGGCGTGGTCCTTGCCGGTGAAGACCATCGCGTCACCGGGGGTGCCGTCGTTGGGGCGACCCGACTTGGTGACCTTGTCGACGAGCTCCTCGGTGGTGTAGATCCGGATGTGGCCGCCCTCGGCGTTGTGGTAGTCGTCGGAGAGCTTCCAGTTGACGATCTCCGGCAGCCAGCGCGGCACCGAGATCGCGAGCGTGCCGCCCGGACGCAGCACCCGGACGAGCTCCTTGATCGCCTCGACGTCGGCGTGGATGTGCTCTAGCACCTCGGCCGCGACGATGCGGTCGAACTCGCCGTCAGCGAAGGGCAGCGCGAGCGCGTCGCCCTCCTTGACGTCGGCCTCGGCCCCCTCGGGCACCTCGCCGGCCTCACGCATCGCGGCGAACCACTCCCGCACGGTCGCGAGCTCGTCGGCGTCCTGGTCGAAGGCGATGACGTCGGCACCGCGCTTGTACATCTCGAACGCGTGCCGGCCGGCGCCGCAGCCCATGTCGAGCACACGGTCGCCCGGGCGCAGCCCGAGCCGGTCGAAGTCAACGGTCAGCACGGCGCTGCTCCTCGCTGTGGAAGTCGGCAATCGTCGCCTCGTAGGCGGCAGCGGTGGCCTCGGCCACGGCCCGCCAGCTGAAGAGCTCCTCGACGCGCGCCCGTCCCGCCGCGCCCATCGTCGTACGCCGCTCGGGGTCGTCGAGCAGCGCGGCGATCGCCGACGTCAGCTCGCCGACGTCGCCCGGGGTCACCAGGTCGGCGCAGACGCCGTCCTCCCCGACGACCTCGGGGATGGCGCCCGCCCGCGACACCACGAGCGGGGTGGCGCAGGCCATCAGCTCGGCGGTGGGCAGCGAGAAGCCCTCGTAGAGCGAGGGCACGCAGGCGAGCTCGGCGGAGCCCATCACCTCGACGAGCTCCTGGTCGCTGACACCACTCACGAAGCTCACCTTGTCGACGATCCCGAGGTCGTCGATGAGCCGCTCGGTGCGACCGCCGGGCTCGGGCCGGGTGACGAGGACGAGCGAGACGTCGCGCTCGACGCTCAGCTTGGCGAAGGCCTCGAGCAGGGTGGCAATGCCCTTCATCGGGGCGTCGGCGCTCGCCATCGCGAGGATCCGGCCGGGCACGCGCGGGGCGGTCGGCGGCACGAAGACGTCGTCGACGCCGAGCAGGATCGTCTGCATCCGGGCGGGGTCGACCCCGAAGTCGCGCGCGATGTCGCGCCGCGAGGAGTCGGACGGGGTGAGCACCTTGCGCAGCCGCTTGGCGACCTTGGTCTGCATCCTGAGGAAGCCGTACCACCGCCGCAGCGACAGCCGCTTGCGCCAGGTGGGCGCGGTCTGGAGGTCGATCTGGCGGTCCATGGTGATCGGGTGGTGGATCGTGGCGATGACCGGCAGGCCGAGCTCCTCGAGCTCCATCACCCCGGGGGCCAGCACCTGGTTGTCGTGCGCGATGTCGAAGTCACCGGCGCGGTCCTTCATCAGCCGCGCGATGCGCGAGCCGAAGGTCTTCGGCTCGGGGAACCCGGCCGTGCACATGGTCAGGAACTCCTCGACGTCGATCCGGTCGCGGAACTCGCGCAGGTGCGGCACCCGGAACGGGTCGGGCTCGCGGTAGAGGTCGAGGCTCGGCACCTTCGTCAGCACCACACCCTCGTCGAGCTCGGGGTAGGGCTGGCCGGAGAACACCTCGACCTCGTGGCCGAGGCGTACGAGCTCACGACTGAGGTGGCGGACGTACACGCCCTGGCCACCGCAGTGCGGCTTGCTCCGGTAGGACAGCAGGGCGATGCGCACGAGGGACATTATGCCTACCCGTCGGTAGGCCCCGGGCGCCGCATGGACCGACGGTCCACGGGTACGGGCGCTGGCATGGACGACCGCGACCGCCCGACCATCAACCAGCCCCTCAACGCGCCGGGGCCGCGGCCCAAGGTGACTCCGTTGCTCGCGGTGCTGGGAGTCGTGGTGTTCATCGCGCTGCTGTTCGCGGCGATCACCCTGCTGCGCTACAACACCTGACGGACGCCTACGCCTCGCTGGAGTGCCCCGGGAAGACGTGGGCCGACGGGTCGATCGTCACGGCGGCGTTGTTGACCGCGGTCGCGGCCTCGCCGAAGCCGACCGCGATCAGTCGCACCTTGCCGGGGTAGTCGGTGATGTCGCCGGCCGCGAAGACGCGCGGGAGGTTGGTGCGCATCGCCGAGTCGACGACCACGTGCCGCTTCGAGGTGACCAGGCCCCACTGCTGGATCGCGCCGAGGTCGGCGATGAAGCCGAGCGCCGCGACGAGCGCCTGCGCCTTGACCACGCGCGGCTCCTGGCCGTCCACGCTGATCTCCACCTCCTCGAGGTGGGGGTCGCCCCGCAGCTCGGTCACCTGCGCGTTGGTGACGATCTCGACGCTCGAGTCCCTCACCGCGGCGACCGTGCGCTCGTGGGCGCGGAACGCGTCGCGACGGTGCACCAGCATCACCGACGCGGCGACCGGCTCGAGGTGCTGCGCCCAGTCGAAGGCGCTGTCCCCTCCCCCGACGATGACCACGTCCTTGCCGGCATAGGGGGCGAAGCTCGGCACGAAGAACTCCATTCCGCGACCGACCCAGCCGTCGCCGGCCGGCAGCGGCCGCGGGCTGAACTTCCCGATGCCCGACGTGATCAGGACGGCACCGGCGGTCACCCGCGTGCCGTCGTCGAGCGTGACCAGGACGGAGTCGTCACCGTGCTCGAGCGTCGTGGCGGTGCGGTCGAGGAGGTACGTCGGATGGGCCGTGGCGGCCTGCTCGACGAGACCCTCGACGAGGTCACGACCCTTGATGCTGGGGAAGCCGGCGACGTCGAGGATCGCCTTCTCGGGGTACATCGCGGTGATCTGGCCGCCGAGCTCCGGGAGCGAGTCCACCACCGCCACGCTCATCCCGCGGAAGCCGGCGTAGTAGGCGGAGTAGAGCCCGGTCGGGCCCGCTCCGATGATGAGCAGGTCCGTCGTCACGTCGTCCACGCCGCGATCCTTCCGTCTGGGCAGAGGTGGTTACAAGGCATCGAGCTCGTCGAGCCGCCACTCGCCGTCGTCGCGCACGAGGGTGACCAGCACCCGGTCGAGGTCGAGCAGGGGCTCCTCGAGAGTGTCGCCCTCGGTGGTCTGGTTCACGAACAGCAGCACCCGGGCGTACGACGACGTGGTCGTCACCAGGGCCGACTCGACCACCTCGGCCGAGACGACGGTGCGGTCGGTCTGGCTCGACGTGCCGACCCCCGCCATCGTGCGGTCGTAGCGCCGCTGCATGTCCCGGGTCATCAGCGCCCGGGCCGCGGCGCGGTCCTCGCCGAGGGTCTCCCACGAGTAGCTGTAGGCCCGCGTGGTCGCGTCCGACGCCACGTCGAGCACGGTGGCCTTGGTGTCTGCCGACGCGACGGTCGCGTCCGACGACTCGGCGCTGGTGGTGAGCCCGTCGGTCCCGCCGGCGCCCAGGACCAGCCAACCGAGGACGGCCGCCGCGACGACCACCAGCACGGCCAGGACGCCAGCCACCCGCTGCGCTGTCACGCCGTCACCTCACGAACCGCACGTCGCTGGTGAGCCACCGGCCGCCCTCGCGGACCAGGTCGAGCCGGAGGCGGTAGTAGCGCACCTGCCCCTCGCTGTCCGTCTTCTTGTTGGCGACCGTGCTGTTGGCCGCGAGCAGGACGACCGCCGAGTCGTCGTCGAGGTCGCCGACGCCGAGGGCCACGACCTCCGCGGTCGAGGTCGCCTCGGTGCGGATCGCCTCCCTGGTCAGCTTCTCGCGCTGCGAGTCGTACTGTTCCTTGAACTCACCGGTGGCGCCGGCCAGCACGGCCTCGATCAGCGGCTCCATGTCGGTGTGGTCGACGGTCAGGAAGGCCAACGCCTCGGTGCGGGCGGCGCGAGCCACCTCCTGCTGCGCGTCGGTCAGCTCTTGGTCGGTCGACCCTCGCCCGGAGACGACCAGTCCGATCCCGACCAGCAGGCCGACGAGCACGAGCGCGAGAGCTCCCGCCAGCCACCTGCCCCCTCGTCCTCCCACGACGCGAACCTAGCGGAGCGGAGTGCCGTGGCGCCGCTGATCCTGCTCCCTAGACTGCGTTGTCGTGACCTCACCGATGCGGAACATCACCGCGCACCCGTCGGCGATGCTGCTGATCGCCCAGCTCGTGCAGGTGCTGGCGTACCCCTTCCTGGGCGGGTCGCGGGTCGGCGGTGCGGTGATCGGCGTCATCGGGATGCTCGCGGTGGGGTCCGCGGTGCTCGCCGTCCGGCGGACGCCGAACGTCAGCCGCGTCGTGTTCTTCCTCGGTGCACCGACGATCGTCTTCACCCTGCTCGAGGCGATCTTCTACGAGACCGACTCCATCGTCCTGGTGTCCGGCCTGCTGCACGCGCCGTTCTACTTCTACGTCTCCTACGCGATGCTGCGCTACCTCTTCCACGACGACGAGGTCACCACCGACGAGTACTACGCCACCGGCGCCGCGTTCACCGTGGTCGCGTGGGGCTTCGCCTACCTCTACGCCGCGGTGCAGGTGGTGTGGCCCGACTCCTACGTCAACGCCGACGGCTTCGACCGGTCGTGGTTCGAGCTGCTCTACCTGTCGTTCTCCACGCTCACGAGCGTCGGGCTGTCCGACATCGTCGCCGTGGGCGAGCAGGCCCGGGCGCTGCTGATGGTGGAGATGATGGTCGGCGTCTTCTACGTCGCGATGGTCGTCTCGCGCATGGTCGGGCTGACGATGATGCGACACCGCCGCTGACGACTCAGCCCTCCCAGCCCTCGGGACGGTCCTTCATCGGCAACCGGGAGACCACCAGACGGTAGGACTCCTCGACGGCCTCGACCAGCTCGTCGTCGGGGATCGCGCCAGCGAGGGCCAGGTCGTTCCAGCCGGAGCGGCCGATGTAGGCCATCACGCTCGCGTCGTCGGGGTAGCGGTGCAGCCACTCGTCGGCCACCTCGCGGGTAGCGCCGGCCTTCACGCCGATGGTCTCAGCGCCGAGGAACGCGAAGATCTTGCCGCGCTCCCCCGGCCCGACCTTGAAGACCGGGTGCTCGTGGTCCCACGGGTTGTCCGGCCAGGCACCAGCGAACGCCGCGCACACCTCGTGCATCTGCGCGACGTCCACGCGGTCCCCCTCGGGTCAGTCCTCGGACTCCTCGTCGTCCTCGTCGAGGAGACCCTTCTTCTCGGCAGCCTCCACGATCCGGCGTACGTTGTCGATGGCGCCGCAGTCGTCGTCAAGCTGCTTGTTGCGCTCGGTCGCGAACGCCACCCCGAGCTCGGCACGGACCTGCTCGCCGACCTCCTCGCGGGCCGGGTTGAGGATGGTGAGCTCCTCCTCGGTGAGGTGGTGGTTGAGGGCTGTGGCCAGCTCCTCGACGGCGTCGTCGAACGCCTGGGTGTCGGTGCCCTTGAGCTCGAGCACCTTGAGCATCGCCTCGTGTCCCTCGGCGTGCTCCTCCTCGCCGTGCTCGGCCTCGTGCTCGGTGATCGCGTCCTTGCGCCGGAGCTTGGGGTAGACGTGCTTCTCCTCCGCCTCCGCGTGTGCCACGTGCAGCGCAGCGAGGGCCTTGCGCACCGCGTCGCGGTCCGAGGAGCTGTCGCGGAGCTGGCGCATCAGGGACTCGAAGCGGCGGTGGTCCTCGAGGATCAGGTCGATGACGTCGCCGGAGATCGGGCGACCCAGGTCGATGGGAGTGCTCATGCTCCGACGCTAGCGACTGCCGATCACCGTGACACTCCTCATCCATCCCGATGGGTGGGTCGTGCCTACGATGGTGCGGTGCCAGGCATCGAGGTGTGGAGCCAGTTCGACCACGACCCGCGCATCCCCGCGAACACGACGATGCGCGCGTCGGACCGCGACCGCGCCGTCATCGAGACCGTGCTGGCGGATGCCTTCGCCGAGGGACGCCTCACCCGCGGCGAGTACGACGAGCGCGCGGAGGCCGCGATGACCAGCCGGACCCTCGGCGAGCTGCTCCCGCTCGTCGACGACCTCCCGGTCGCCCGGGAGCCCCAGTCGAGCCCCGCCTCGCTGCACGAGCAGGCCGTGCGGAAGTGGGCGAGCGACCGCCGCGAGGCGCTCACCGGCCTGGTCGGGCTCTCGGTGCTGCTGTGGACGATCTGGGCAGTGACGATGTTCGGCGGGTTCCCGTGGCCGCTCTTCCCGATGGGCTTCGCCTTCATGAACCTCGTGCGGATCCAGGTGAACAAGCGCGACATCATCGAGGAGCACGTGAAGCGGATCGAGAAGAAGGAGCGCAAGGAGCTCAAGCGGCGCGAGGACGGTCTCTAGCTACTTGGTGGCTTCCATCATCTGCCTCAATTCCTTCTTGAGGTCACTGATCTCGTCGCGGAGGCGGGCGGCGACCTCGAACTGGAGGTCGGCGGCAGCCTGCTTCATCTGGTCGGTGAGGCCCTGGATGAGCTCGGCGAGGTCGGCGGACGGGATGCCGGCGGTGTCGGGCTGGTCGTGATGGATCCGCGACAGGGCGGGCGTCGGGGACTTGCCGGCCTTCACGCCCCCGGCGCGACCCTTCTGACCGACGTCGGCCCAGGTGCGCAGCAACTCCTCGGTGTTCTCGTCCTCGCGGGCGAGCATCTCGGTGATGTCGGCGATCTTCTTGCGCAGCGGCTGGGGGTCGATCCCCCGCTCGGTGTTGTAGGCGACCTGGATGGCCCGGCGACGGTTGGTCTCGCCGATCGCCATCTCCATCGACGGCGTGATCTTGTCGGCGTACATGTGGACCTGGCCCGACACGTTGCGCGCCGCGCGGCCGATCGTCTGGATGAGCGACTTGTCGGAGCGCAGGAAGCCCTCCTTGTCGGCGTCGAGGATCGCGACCAGCGACACCTCCGGCAGGTCGAGGCCCTCGCGGAGGAGGTTGATGCCGACGAGGACGTCGTACTCCCCCATCCGGAGCTCGCGCAACAGCTCGATGCGCCGCAGCGTGTCGACCTCGGAGTGGAGGTAGCGGGTGCGGATGCCGGCGTCGAGGAGGTAGTCGGTGAGGTCCTCCGACATCTTCTTGGTGAGGGTGGTGACCAGCACGCGCTCGTTCTTGTCGGCGCGGGTGCGGATCTCGTGGATCAGGTCGTCGATCTGGCCCTTCGTCGGCTTCACCACGACCTCGGGGTCGATCAGGCCGGTCGGGCGGATGATCTGCTGGACGGTGCCGTCGATGCCGCCGACCTTGTCGAGCTCGTAGTTGCCGGGCGTCGCCGAGAGGTAGATCGTCTGCCCGATCCGGTCGAGGAACTCCTCCCACCGCAGCGGCCGGTTGTCCATCGCGCTCGGCAGCCTGAAGCCGTGGTCGACGAGGTTGCGCTTGCGCGACATGTCGCCCTCGTACATCCCGCCGATCTGCGGCACCGCCACGTGGGACTCGTCGACGACCAGCACGAAGTCCTCGGGGAAGTAGTCGAGCAGGGTGTTGGGCGCACTGCCCGGCTTGCGACCGTCCATGTGCATCGAGTAGTTCTCGATGCCGGAGCACGAGCCGACCTGGCGCATCATCTCGACGTCGTAGGTCGTGCGCATCCGCAGCCGCTGGGCCTCGAGCAGCTTGCCCTGCTTCTCGAAGGTGGCGAGCTGGTCGGCGAGCTCGAGCTCGATGCCCGTGATCGCCTTCTCCATCCGCTCGGGGCCGGCGACGTAGTGGGTGGCGGGGAAGACATGGAGCTCGGTGTCCTCCGAGATGACCTCGCCGCTGATCGGGTGGAGCGTCATCAGCCGCTCGATCTCGTCGCCGAAGAACTCGACCCGCACGGCGAGCTCCTCGTAGACCGGGAAGATCTCGAGGGTGTCGCCGCGGACCCGGAAGGTTCCGCGGGTGAACGACATGTCGTTGCGGGTGTACTGGATCTCGACGAGCCGGCGCAGCACGGAGTCGCGGTCGTGCTCCTCGCCGACCTTGAGCCGCAGCATCCGGTCGACGTACTCCTGCGGGGTGCCGAGGCCGTAGATGCAGGACACCGTCGAGACCACGATCGTGTCGCGGCGGGTGAGCAGGCTGTTGGTCGCGCTGTGGCGCAGCCGCTCGACCTCCTCGTTGATCGAGGAGTCCTTCTCGATGTAGGTGTCGGTCTGGGGGACGTAGGCCTCGGGCTGGTAGTAGTCGTAGTAGGAGACGAAGTACTCCACCGCATTGCTCGGGAAGAGCTGGCGCAGCTCGTTGGCGAACTGGGCGGCGAGCGTCTTGTTGGGCTGCAGCACCAGCACGGGGCGCTGCACCTGCTCGGCCACCCACGCCACCGTCGCGGTCTTGCCGGTGCCGGTCGCGCCGAGCAGCACGACGTCCTGCACACCGCCGTTGATCCGCTCGACGATCTCCGCGATCGCGGCCGGCTGGTCGCCGGACGGTGAGTAGTCGGACTCCACCTTGAAGGGGGCCACCCGGCGCTGGAGATCGGTGACTGGACGCATGCGTCGAGCCTACGACCCGCCACCGACAGCGGGTCGTGCGCCGTTCGTGACCCCGTCGTGACCCGGGTCGTCCACACTCCCGACATGGGGGTACGACGAACGCTTGCCGCGGCCGCGGTCACGCTCGGCCTGGCGGCCGGTGGGTGCTCAGCGGTCGGCGGAGAGCCGGACGTCGACCTCGAGGGCACCTGGGTGCTCGTCTCCGGGTCGACGGCCGACGGGCCGCTCGTGGTGACACCCGGCGCCCACGTCTCGCTGACCTTCGACGACGACGGCCTGGGCGGGAAGGGGCCGTGCAACGACTACGGCGCCGACTACGACCTCGACGGTGCCTCGTTCGGCGTGTCCGGACCGGGGATCGAGCAGACCCTTGCGGGCTGCGTCGACGAGGCGCTCGGTGCGCTGGAGTCGGCGTACCTCTCCGCACTGAACGAGGTCGACACCGTCGCGCGCGACGGAGACCTCCTCACCATGACCGGCGAGGACGTCGAGCTCGGGCTCCGGCTCGAGGGACCGTGGCCGCGCGCCGACGTCGTGGAGCACCGGTGGCGGCTCGTGTCGTGGACCGACGAGTCGGGCGCCGAGCGCCGCCCCGCGTGGGAGCCCGGGCAGCGACCCTTCGTCCAGCTCGGCGACAGAGGCCGCGTGGACGCCAGCACCGGTTGCCGGGTCCTGCGCGGTCGCTGGCAGGAGTGGCGCGGGGTACCGGCGATCACCGAGGCCGAGTGGAGCGGCGAGTGCCCCGACCGGTTGATGCCCCAGGAGATGGTGATCGGCAACGCGCTGTCCGAGCCCGTGCTCGAGCTCCGTGGCAGTGGGGCCGGGGCCGAGCTGGTCCTGCGCCATGCCCACGCCAACTCGCCGGCACAGGCCGTCTACCGCCGCTGATACGTCCTACGCTCGCGAGGTGCCCCATCCGACCCAGCCGCCGGACCACGTCCTCGACCTGTTCGCCGCCGAGGGCGTGCTCGAGCCGCTCGCGGGCGGACAGGGCACGAGCTGGCGGGCGGGCGACCTCGTGCTGAAACCCGGCCACGACGAGTCCGGGGCGTGGCTCGCGCCGATCCAGGCCCGGCTCGCCGTGCGGCTCGACGAGGAGGTGCCCCGGTCCGTGCGCCTGGCGCTGCCCGTCCCCGCGCGTGACGGCAGTCTGGGCGTCGACGGGTGGGCGGCGACCCGCTTCGAGGGCGGTACGACGCCGTGCCGCGACCTGGCGACTCTCCGGGCCACGGCGCACCTCCTCCATGCCCGGCTGGCGAGCGCCGTGCCGGAGCGGCCCGCCGGCCTCGACGACCGGACCGGCCAGTGGGCGGACGCGGAGCGGGCGGCGTACGACCCGGAGCTGGCGCTGCGAGCCGCAGCCGACCGCCCCGAGCCGGGCCTGGCCGACCTGGTGGGCGAGCTGGTGGCCGGCCTCGACGCCGGCACCCTCGACCACGGCGACCTCGGCCGCGAGCAGCTCGTGCACGCCGACCTGTCCGGCAACGTCCTCCTGGACGCGACCGGCGTGCCGTTCGTGATCGACTTCTCGCCCAGCTGGCGCTCGCCGCTGTGGGCAGAGGCGATCTGCGTGCTGGACGCCGTGCTGTGGCTGGGTGCGGACGACGGCGTCCTCGACGAGTGGCGGACGGGCACACAGCGGCAGGCGATGCTGCGCGCCGCGCTCTTCCGGGTGTTCTCCGACATCCCGTGCGACGTCGGGCGCTACGCCGCCCTCGGCATCACCTGATCAGCGGACCCGGTCGAGGGTCACGACGCGGACGCCGCCGAGCAGGTCGACCTGGTCCACGTGCTCGAAGCGGGCGTGGGTGAACGGACCGGCGAAGAGGCGTACGCCGTCCCCGATGACCGACGGGTTCACCTTGAGCACGAGCCGGTCGATCTCGGGCAGCAGCGCGTGGGCGAGCGTCCCGCCACCGACGAGCCAGATGTCGCTCCCCTCCTCGGCCTTGAGCTCGCGCACCCGCTCGACCGGGTCGCCGTCGACGACCTCGACCGGCAGGTCATCGCGACCCGCGAGCGAGCGGGAGACGACGAGGTGGCGCAGGTGCGGGTAGGCGTCGGTGAGGCCCGCGGCCAGCCCGAGGTCGTAGGACCCGCGACCCTCGACCACCGTGTCGAAGCGAGAGCCGGGCCCGCTGATGCCCATCGCGTCGCGGGCCGGCCCCGGAAGGGTCTCGGGCCACGAGGCGACGAGGTGCTCCACGAGGTCCGGCGTGACGGGCAGGAACTCCGACCCGCTGGGGTCGCCCCCGTCCGGTCCGGCGATGAACCCGTCGAGCGTGACGGCCACGAAGTAGACGAGACGACGCATGGCACCACCCTGCCAAACCGGTCGGGTCACCTCGCTGCTGGGCCTCGTCGCTAGATTGAGCGCGTGACCGTCGCTCGCACGCTGACCGCCGTCCGGCGCAGCCTGCTCACGCTGCTCGGCCTCCAGCTCGCGGTCGCCATCGCACTGTCGCTCGTCGACTCCTACCGCCGCCGCGGCAAGAAGCCCAAGGAGTTCCCCGTCACGAGCCCCCAGACGGTTCCGGTCGGCGCTGGACTCATCACGACCTACACCTTCGGGCGCGACCTCTACGACGACATGCTGGCCGCGATCGACGGCGCCAAGAAGCAGATCCTCTTCGAGACCTACATCTGGAAGGGCGACGAGATCGGCTGGAAGTTCAAGTCGGCCCTGGCCGCGGCCGCCGCCCGCGGTGTCGACGTGCACTGCATCTACGACGGGTTCGCCAACGTCGTCGTCTCGCCGGCGTTCAAGCGGTTCCCGGCGTCCATGAAGGTGATGCGCTACCCGATCTGGAACGCCGGCCTCCGCTTCTGGGACCTGCGCCGCTACGGCCGCAACCACCGCAAGCTGCTGGTCGTCGACGAGGAGGTCGCCTTCCTCGGCGGCTACAACATCGGCTCGGCGTACGCCACCGAGTGGCGCGACACGCACGTGCGGATCACCGGACCGGGCGTCTGGGACCTCAAGCGCGCGTTCGCCGACTTCTGGAACCTCAACCGTCGCCGGCGCCTCACCCGCAGCGAGCGCCCGCTGCTGCTCGAGACGGCGTCCGACTGGGACCCGCAGATCCGGATCCACCGCAACATCCCGCGGCAGTGGAACTTCCCGATCCGCAGCATGTACCTCGAGGCCATCAACCGCTCGAGCCGCAACATCTGGCTGACGACGGCCTACTTCCTGCCCGACCAGGACTTCGTCGACTCGCTGGCCGACGCCGCGCGTCGCGGGGTCGACGTACGCATCCTGCTGCCGTTGAAGTCCAACCACATCGTGGCCGACTGGATCTCGCGCGGCTACTACGGCCAGCTGCTCGCGGCGGGCGTGCGGATCCTGCGCTTCAAGGACGCGATGGTGCACGCCAAGACCGCGACCATCGACGGCAACTGGGCGACCGTCGGCACGGCGAACATCGACCGGCTCAGCCTCCAGGGCAACTACGAGATCAACCTCGAGGTCATCGACCCCGACTTCGCGGCGGTGATGGAGAAGGTCTTCCGCACCGACGAGACCAACTGCCTCGAGCTGACCTTCGACGAGTGGCAGGCCCGCGACCTGAACCGGAAGTTCACCGAGAGCTTCCTCGCTCCGCTGCGCCCGCTGCTCTGAGGTTCGCCCGCGACCTATCGAGTCGGCAGGTGCGTCGGGATGCTCATCCGCGGTCCGCGCCGCGGCCGGGTCTGCCCGCCGGCCATCGCCATCGCGACCGCACGGCCGCGCTGCGGCCTGTAGGGCTCGAGCAGGGCGGCCATCTCGTCGTCGGTGATGTCGTGCCCGACGAGCGCCCAGCCCACCCAGTTGGCGAGGTGGTAGTCGCCGAAGCTCACGGCGTCAGCGTCGCCGAGCGCACGCATCCGCACCTCGGCGCTGGTCCACACGCCGACGCCGCGGACCGAACGGAGCCGCTGGTCGGCCTCGTCGGTCGAGACCTGGGTGATCCGCTCCAGCGACGACGCCAGCCGACAGGCGGTGACGAGGGTGCGCGACTGCGCCGGTTGTACGCCGAGCCGCAGCCACTCCCAGGACGGGATCGCGGCGATCGTGGCCGGGGTGGGCTGCAGCATCAGCCGCAGCGGCGCGACCGGGCCCGGCGCGGGCTCGCCGTGACGGCGTACGAGCTCGCGGAACGAGCCGAACGCCTGCTTGCCGGTCACCTTCTGCTCGAGGATCGAGGGGACGAGCGACTCCATCACCAGCCCGGTCGCTCCCACCCGCCAGTGCTGGTGGGTGCGCCACCCGGCGGCGACCTCGGGGTGGTGGTGCGGCTCGAAGCCGGTGGGGTCGTCATCGGCGCCGAGCAGCGCCGGCATCCGGTCGAGCGCCCACTCCGCCCCCGGACCCCACGCGCGGCCGAGCACGTCGCCGGTCGACGGCCGGGGCAGCACGGCCAGCGTTGCGGGCCCCACGGGCGTACGCATCGCGCGCCAGACCCGGCCCGACTCCTCGTGGCGCTGCGTCGGGTCCCCGGCGCCGCGCCGCTGCGGACGCAGCACCTGGCCGACCGCGCACGGCCAGTCGGGCACCCAGGTGCGGGTGCGCTCGCCGTCGGTCTGGGCCATGCGTGCGACGGTAGACGAAGCCACCGACTACCTTTCACCCATGTCAGAAGGAACGGGCGACAACGCGATCAAGCGTGACCTCGAGGACGGCATCCAGCGCGACTTCTCCCGGTCGATGTCCTACGGCGACTACCTCCGCCTCGACACCCTGCTCGCGGCGCAGGTGCCGCTGTCGGACCCGCCCCAGCACGACGAGCTGCTCTTCATCGTGCAGCACCAGACGAGCGAGCTGTGGCTCAAGCTGATGATCCACGAGCTCCGCTCGGCCCGCGCGCTGCTGCGATCCGATGACCTCTCCCCCGCCCTCAAGCGGACCGCGCGGATCAAGCACATCCTCCACACGCTCACCGACCAGTGGTCCGTGCTCGCGACGCTGACGCCGTCGGAGTACGCCGAGATCCGGCCGTTCCTGGCGACCAGCTCGGGCTTCCAGTCCGCGCAGTACCGCGAGGTCGAGTTCCTCCTCGGCAACAAGAACGCCGACATGGTCGCGGTCTTCTCCCACGACTCCGTCGCGCACGACGCGCTCGACGAGCTCCTCCACGAGCCGTCGCTCTACGACGAGTTCCTCGCCTACCTCGCGCGCCAGGGGTACGCCATCCCGGCCCGCCTGCTCGACCGCGACTGGTCGCAGCCCTACACGACCGACGCCGAGCTGGTCGACGTCTTCGCCGGGGTGTACGCCGCACCGGCCGAGCACTGGGGCGTCTACGAGACCTGCGAGGAGCTCGTCGACGTCGAGGACGCCTTCCAGCAGTGGCGCTTCCGCCACCTCCAGGTCGTCCAGCGGGTGATCGGCCACAAGGTCGGCACCGGCGGCTCGTCGGGCGTCGACTTCCTTCGCCGCGCCCTCTCCCTCACGTTCTTCCCTGAGCTGTACGAGGTGCGGACGCGGATCGGGCAGTAGCCCTCGCTCCCGCGAACGCCCCCGCTCTAGGCTGCGAGAGGCGCCCCACCCCGGCGTCACCCGACCGCGAGTGAGGACCCGCCCGTGCCCGTGAAGAGCCTGCGACAGGAGGAGGCGGTCGAGCGCGCGGCGCTGCTCTCGGTCACCTCCTACGACATCGCCATCGACCTGACCGACCTGGTCGACGGCCCCGCCTTCCGGGCGGTCAGCACCATCCGCTTCACCGCCACACCCGGGGCGTCGACGTTCGTCGACTGCTGCGCGGGGGTCGAGTCGGCGACGCTCAACGGCGAGCCGCTGCCTGCCGCCGAGGAGGGGCGCATCGCGCTCACCGGCCTCGAGCAGGACAACGAGCTCGTGGTGGCGAGCGTCCAGGCCGACACCGTCCACGGCCGCGGAGTCCACCGCGCTGTCGACCCGGCGGACAAGAACGTCTACCTCTGGACCACCTTCGAGCCCGACGAGGCGCGCTACGCGTGGGCGTGCTTCGACCAGCCCGACCTCAAGGCACCCCACGCCTTCACCGTCACTGCGCCGGAGGCGTGGACCGTCGTCAGCAACTCCGGGGACCCGGTCGTCGAGAAGACGGAGCAGGGCCGTCGGTGGACCTTCGAGCCGACGCCGCCGCTGTCGACGTACAACCCCGTCGTCGTGGCCGGCCCCTTCTTCGAGATCCGCAAGGAGGCCGGCGGCTACGACCTCGGCCTCTACGCACGCCAGACCCTGGCGTCCGCGCTCGAGCGCGACTCCGAGCAGCTCTTCACGATCACCGCACAGGGTCTGGAGTTCTTCGGCGACCGCTTCGGGATGCCCTTCCCGCAGCGGAAGTACGACCAGGTGTTCCTGCCCGAGTTCGGCGGGGCGATGGAGAACTACGGCTGCGTCACGTGGGCCGACGCCGTCATCCGGCGCCACGAGCCGACCACCGCGGAGTGGCAGCTCTTCACCAACGTGACGCTGCACGAGATGGCACACATGTGGTTCGGCAACATCGTGACGATGCGCTGGTGGGACGACCTCTGGCTCAACGAGGCCTTCGCCGAGTTCGCCTGCATGTGGGCGGCCGAGAACGCGACGGCCTACGGCGACACTGCCGCGAACAACCTGGTGGGCGACAAGCTCGCCGCCTACCTCGCCGACCAGGGTCCGAGCTCGCACCCGATCCGCCAGCCCGTGCCGTCGGTGGCCGACGCCGAGTCGATCTTCGACTCGATCACCTACCCCAAGGGCGCGGCGGTGCTCAAGCAGCTCATGCACTTCGTGGGCGAGCAGACCTTCTGCGTGGGCATGAGCGCCTACTTCGCCGAGCACGCGTGGACCAACACGACGCTCGACGACCTCGTCGGCTCGCTCGAGAAGGCCAGCGGCCGTGACCTGCAGCCGTGGCGTACGGCATGGCTGGAGACCGCCGGCGTCGACCGTCTCGGCATCGAGGCGACCGACGACGGCCTGGTGCTGACCGCCGCCGGCGCGCACGGTGCGCCGCACCCGCAGGTGGTCGGGGTCGGTGCCTACCGCCGCAGCGGCGACGCGCTCGAAGAGATCGGCTCGGTCCGCGTCGAGGTCGACGGCGAGCGCACGGCCGTCGAGGGCCTGCCCGAGGCCGACCTCTACCTCGTGAACCACGACGACACGACGTTCGCCACGACCCGGCCGGACGCCGCCGGGCGCGAGGTGCTGATCAAGCACCCGTCGGGCCTGCCGACCACCCTGACCCGCGCCGTGGCGATGGCCACCGTGTGGGACATGCTCTCCAGCTCCGAGGCCACGGCAACGGAGGCAGTGGGGGCGCTGACCGACGCGTTGACCACCGAGTCGGTGGAGACGGTCGCCGAGCCGTTCCTCCAGCTCGCCCTGACCGCAGCCCAGCTCTGGGCACCCGAGTCGGCGCGACCCGGCCTCGAGTCGCAGGTGGCCGACGCGGCGCGCCGGATGGTCGACGCGGGGGTGTCGCGGCACTCGGCGATGCGCGTGCTGGCTCGTACGGCGACGGGCGAGGACGACCTCGCGAGGTTGGGCGAGGAGGCCGGCGACGACGTCGACCTCCAGTGGTACGTCCTCCAGCGGCGCGCCGAGCTCGGGGACGTGGACGCTGGCGACGTGCAGGCGCTCGAGGACCGCGACCCGGACCCCGACGCGTGGATCCGCGCACTGACCGTGCGGGCGAGCTCGCCCTCCGCGGAGGCGAAGGAGGAGGTGTGGACCGCGCTGGTGCAGCGCACCGTGCCCGTCCAGTCGGCACGCGTCGTGGGCCCGGCCTTCTGGCGGCCCGGCCAGGACGAGGTGCTCGCTCCCTACGCCGAGCGCTTCATCGAGGCGCTCCCGACCCTGCACGAGGGCGGGATGATCCCCGGCCTGGCGCTCACCGCGAGCCTGTTCCCCGTGTTCGCGATCGACGAGGACTGGATCACCCGCGCACGCGAGGTCGCGGCCGCCGAGTCCGCACCCGTGGTGATCAGCGCGCTCACCGAGTGCTCCGAAGAGGTGCTGCGGATGGTGCGCACCCGCAGTCTGTGAGGTCTGGAGCGGACGCGAGGATTTGAACCTCGACCATCTCCCTGGAAGGGAGCCGTGCTGCAACTACACCACGTCCGCGCGGCCAGGCCCTGACGAGCCTGACTGGTGACAAGTGTGGACCATTCGCGGAGCGCATCGGGCATCGGGGCTACGTTGACGCCGTGTTCCACGTGATGTTCCTCGAGCCGCGGATCCCGCCCAACACGGGGAACGCGATCCGGATGGTGGCGGCGACCGGTGCAACCCTGCACCTCGTCGAGCCGCTGGGCTTCGACCTGTCCGAGCCGAAGCTGAAGCGGGCCGGGCTGGACTACCACGACCTCGCGTCGGTGGTGGTCCACCCGGACCTCGGCACGGCGCTCGGCACGCTCGTGGGCATGCGCGTGTTCGCGTTCACCGCGCACGCGACGCGGTGGCACACCGACGTGGCGTTCGAGCCCGGCGACGTGCTCCTGTTCGGGCCGGAGCCCACCGGCCTGTCCGACGAGGTGCTCGGCCACGACCGCGTCACCGACCGGCTGCGGATCCCGATGCTCCCCGGCCGCCGCTCGCTCAACCTCGCGAACTCCGCTGCCGTGGTGTCCTACGAAGCCTGGCGCCAGCACGGTTTCCCCGGCGCTCGTTGAGGTTGTGACCCCAGAACGTCCGCAACCGTCGCGATGATGGACGCATGACCACCTACTCAGACACGAAAGAGTTCGAGGGCGCGTCCTTCGTCCAGGCCAGCTTCACGGGCGCGAAGCTGCGGTTCTCCGACGTCAGCGGCGTGACGATGCGCGGCGTCGACGTGGACGGCCTCGACATCGACAGCCACGACCTCTTCTTCGGCAGCCTCATCGTCAACGGTGTCGACGTCGTGCCCTACGTCGACGCCGAGCTCAACCGGCAGTTCCCCGGCCGCGAGCTCCAGAAGGCGGAGACGCCCGAGGGACTCCGCGAGGGCTGGGAGGCCGTACGCGCCGCATGGCAGGAGACGGTCGACGGCACGCCCCGCGAGAAGTGGGACGCCCACGTCGAGGACGAGTGGTCGCTCGCGCAGACCCTGCGCCACCTCGTCCTCGCGACCGACGCCTGGCTGGGCCGCGGGATCCACCGGATCGAGCAGCCGTGGCACCCGATCGGCCAGCAGTTCACCGGCGCGGCGGAGATGGGCTTCGACATGTCGGTCCTCCGCGAGCCCGAGTCGCACGACGAGATCGTGGAGGTGCGGGCCGAGCGCCAGCAGCAGGTCACCGACTTCCTGGCCACAGTCACGCCCGAGGAGCTCGCGGAGGAACGCCCCGGGCCGTGGGGCGGCTCGTGGAAGCCGACCGTCGGCGACTGCATCCGGGTGATCCTCGAGGAGGAGTGGGCGCACCTGCGCTACATCCGTCGCGACCTCGCGCTGCTGGACGCACGCGACTAGCTCGAAGTCTGCTCGCGGGAGGCGCGAGCAGATCTCGACCTAGCGGTGATTCGCGACCAGCTCCAGGAGCGTGGCGTGCGACTCGGCGTCCCGCGCAGCGATGACGCCGGGCCCGGTGTGCACCGGCGCTCCGTCGAAGTCGGTGATGACGACGCCCGCCGCCCGGCACAGCGCGATGCCTGCCGTGAAGTGCACGCTGCGTTCGCACCTGCCGTCGGTGACGTACGCCAGTCTCCGGCCCGCCGCGACCCACGCGAGCGCCAGCGTCGTCGACTCGACGCGTGGGTTGAACGTCGCGCGGAGGGCCGGGTCGGCCGCGAGCTGCGCACCCACGAAGTCGCGGTCGAGCGGGCCGTCGGCGTTGATGTTCACGAGACGGTTCGGTGCCGGCGGCGTGCCGATCCCGATCACGCCGAACCGGTCGCCGTCCGACCAGTAGGTCTCCCCCGTCGGCGGATGGGCGACGACGGCCGTCGTGGTCACGTCTCCGTCGACCAGCGCGACGTTGACGCAGAACGACGGCGACCCGGCCGCGAAGTTGACCGTGCCGCACAACGGGTCGACGAGCCACGTACGACGTCCGCCGGCCACGGCCCCGAGCTCCTCACCCTCGAACCCGTCGTCCGGGCGAGCCCGCTGGATCACGTCGAGGATCGCCTGCTCCGCCGCACTGTCGGCCGCGGTCGCGAAGTCGGTCGCCGACTTGTGCTCGCGGGCGAGGTCGGTCCCGAACATCGCGTCCAGCACCGCGGATCCCGCCCGCGCGGCGGCCAGCGCGACGTCCAGGTCGCTCGGTGTCGTCACGCCGGCACCAGCGAACGGCCGAGGCTCACGACGCCTTGCGCCGTGTGTCGAGGAGCGACATCGACTCTCCCAGGGCGAGATCGGAGAGCTGGACCGCCTGCTCGAGGGTGAGCAGGCCACGGTCACGCAACGTGGAGATCGCGCGACCTCGGGCCTGGGCCAAGTGGTCCCGCTCCCCGGGGGCGAGCCGGGCCAGGAGCTCTCGGGCCCGCACGAGGTCCGGATCCCCGGAACGCCGGAAGTGGTCGGGAGCTGCCGGCCCCTGTCGGGAGGTGGCCACCGTGATCGCGCCGAGTGTCGTGGCGGTGAGCACCAGCGAGGCCCACACCGGGACCGACGGCAGTGCCAGGCGCAGCACGTCCACGTCCCAGTTCGACGACATTCCCGCCAGGGTGGCCGCCGAGGCGAACAGTGTCACGCAGAAGCCGGCGATCTCGATGTAGGTCACCCTGCCCCGGTGCAGGACGCACCGCCTCAGCTCCAGCAGGGGCCCCGGCAAGGAGAGTGTGAAGACGATCGCGACCAGGGGGACGCCCACTCCGGCGTCGAGCCCCGCGAACTCGGTGTGCGTCGCCAGGTCGGAGCCCCCGAGCGTCCCGGTCACTGCGATCACGGGCAGCAGGAACAGGAAGAAGAAGATCGCGGCGACGTGGCGGTCCATGGTGCGGAGACGGTCCTCGGTCCGAGCGCTCGTGCGGAACGTGCTCCGCCACCCCAGGGCACTCAACACGGGGTCGTACTGCTGGAGCGTGTAGAGGTCGATCCACGCTGGATCGAAGGCGCGGGCGGACACCGTGTCGGCCCACTCCCGGAGGTTGGGCACCTTGGTCTGCTTCCCCGTCATGGACACGGAGTATTCCGTGAGTGCCGACGGCTCAGAGCAGGCGGCCGCAGGTGGGCCACGGCGAGCGGCCGCGCTGCTGGTAGAGCAGCTTGGCGCGGTAGGTCTGCTCGGCGGCCGACGCCGAGGTCGGGAGGCCCGAGCCGCCCACGCTGCGCCACGTGCCGGTGTCGAACTGGTAGAGGCCGTAGTAGCCGGCCGGGTTGACCGCGTTGGGGTTGCCGCCGGACTCGCAGTTGGCGAGCGCACCCCAGTTGAGGCCGTCGGTGCCGGGCACCGAGTAGGCCTCGCGACCGACCAGCACGCGCCGCGGACGCGGCTCGCGCACCAGCTTCTTCGTGACCACGCGCCACGTCACCGGCTCACCGTTGTGCAGTGTCTGCAGCGCGACGGTCTTGCGGACGCCCGCGCGGCCGGTGCTGACGACCTTGCGCTCACCCGGCTCCAGCTCCGTCGTGAACTTCTCGACGGTGCCCTTGCGCACCTTGGCGCGCTTGACCTTCCGCTCCTTGACGACGTCGGTCATCTTCACGACGTCGCCCTCGCGCAGGCGCTTGCGGTCACCCGAGACCTCGTCGCCGTCACGGACGACCTCGACGATGTCGTTGCCGTCCACCGGGACGCCGTACGCCTCGAGCACCTCGCCGGGCCACTCGAGCGGTGCCGTCTCGACCTCGACGGGGGCAGCGTCCGCCACCTTGAGTCGTACGTCGACCGCGTCCTGCGCGGAGGCGGGCGCGACGGCGCTGCCGGGTGCGAGCGTCAGGGCGAGCGCCGCGGCGGCAACGGCCGCACCGACGGATCGCGGACGGATGAACAGGGACGGTGTGGTGGTGGCACGCACGTGCTTCGGACCTCACGGGGGGATCGGGGACGCGCCTGGCGGCGCTCGGACGAGACGCCGGGAAGGGCGTCGAGCCGCGGCGCGCATCACCTCGCGATGGGAGGTGCCTCGGACACGAGGACGCTGCCTGCGACTCGTCCACCAGAACATGTTGCGCGCGGCACTGTCGAATCGAGCGGTCCAGAAAGTTCGGACAAACCTTGGACACAGTGCATCCGGTGTGACGTGTCACACGGAGTCATGGGTGAAGGGTGACCCGCACCCACCGACGAAGGGACCCGACATGAAGCGCATGCTCGTTGCGACCTCGATCGCCGCACTCGCACTCCTCAGCTCCGCTGGCGCCGCCCAGGCAGCCCCCAACGACGCGGCCTGCTTCGGAGGGATCCACAAGGCCATCAACACCCAGAGCCTCCTGGGCCTGGACAACGTCGGACAGGCCGTCAAGGCCCTCGGTGGCCCGGGCAAGAACGCGACCGCCACGGCGGCCTGCGGGGGCTGACCGCTCGGCTCCCCCTGATCGACGAAGGGCGTCCTTGGTCCCCCGTGCCGGGGCGCCCTTCGTCCTGGGTGTCGTCGTGCCGCAGACTCGTTCGTAGTAGGTGTGGGGGCCACACGTGGTGGCCGGACACCGAGGAGACGAAGCGATGCCGCGCACCGAGCCCATGGCCCGCAGGATGTTCGACCTCATCGAACCGATCGCGCTGGTCAACTTCTTCGCAGACGAGCCCCACGAGGCCATGGCTGCGCTCGGCTTCAGCACCTACTGGGACGGCTACTTCGCCGGACGTTCGGCACCGCTCGGACGAGTCCCGGCCGAGGTCGTCGACGCCGCGTTCTACAACTTCGGCCCCGGCGAGGCGGCCCGCCACATCCCCCAGGTCTGGGAGACGACCACACCGGAAGCGGCGCACGCTGCTCGGCAGCAGGGGTGCGTGGCTGCGCTCGTCCGCATCCTCGGCGACCTCGTTCCTTCCCCTGGGCTGTCCCGCGCCGCCGATCTCCTGACCCGGGCCGCGGTGAGCGCACCGGTCGAGGGACGCGTGATGTACGCCGCCCTCCGCGCGCTGCCGGTCCCCGATGAACCGGTCGCCAAGCTCTGGCACGCCGCCAACATGCTCCGCGAGCACCGCGGCGACGGCCACATCGTCGCGCTGATGGCCGAGCAGATCGACCGCACCGAGTGCCACGTCCTCCTCGCCCTGGACTCAGGCATCCATCCACCCGAGACCTTCGGCCGGATCCACCACCCGCCCGAGCCCTACCTCGCGTCGGTGATGGCCGGACTGCGGGAGCGCGGGCTGGTCGACGCGTCCGGCCACTTCACCGACGCGGGTCGGGCGACGAAGGATCGGATCGAGGCGATGACCGATGCGCTTGCCGAGGCGCCGTACGCGCGGCTGGAGTCGGTCGTGGTCGACGAGCTCGTCACCGTGCTCGGGCCGATCACTTCCCGCCTGAAGACCGGCCTGGACACTCCTGGGTGAGCGCGGGTCAGTCGTCACCCTCCACGAGGGCGGTCCCCGTCAGCCAGTCGGCGCCGAGGAGCTGAGCGACGTCGGCGAGGCCGCCGGTGTCGCCGCCCACGGTGTCGGAGGCGGCAGCGATCCGCTCCACCATCACCCGGCCGACCTGCTCCTCCACCGTGCCCTCGGCGTAGGCGATGTGCCACGGCGAGACCTGGTGGTCGCGGTGGGTGCGCCCGGTCACCTGGCGCCCGGCTATGCCGGATAACCGTGCCTGGTGGAAGACGCCGACGCGTGGCTCCGTGCTCGCCTGCCTCCCGTCGGCGAGGGTCTCGCCGGCGTGCAGGCTGATCGAGGCCACGGTGGTGAACACGCAGACCTTCGCCTCCCCGGTCTGGAACCGGAGCCGCTCGGCCTCCGGGTCGAACCGGCCGCGGCCGTAGATCGACGCGACCTCGATGCCCGCGTCACGGAGCCGGTCGGCGATCGGGTCGGCCGCCGTGGCGACGAACTCGACCGAGCACGCGACCTGCCGCTCGGCCTCGACCTGCTGGGCGATCCAGGCGACCGTCGAGTCGACGCGGATCAGCCCGGCCTTCTGCCGGAAGCGCAGCAGCGCGGCCCGACCCTTGGCGATGCTGCGGCCGCGCCGGGCGATGTCCATCTCGCGGCAGAACTCGCCCCACTCGGCGTCGTACGCCGCCCGCTCCGCCGGCGTCAGCGCAACCGGCATGCCGGAGATCGGCACCGGCCCCCACGGCGCGGCGCGGTGCAGCATCGCCGGCGGCCGCTCCTCGTCGAGCCAGCCGCGGACGAGCTTGAGGTCCGCCGCGCGCCGGGCGGGGTCGGTGGTCCACGTCGCGCCGTAGCGTCCGCGCTCCACGCCGACTCCGTGCCGCTCGAGGGCGGTGGCGAAGACCTCCGCGGCCTTCGTTGCCGACGTCCACTCCTTCATCGGCTCGCCCAGCACTTGGGCGTAGGCCGGGGCGAGGTAGGGCAGCTCCAGCGGCGTGTGCCCGGGCGTCGCGGTGGTCGCGATGACGAACGGTGCCCGGTCATGGGGCTTGCCGTGCCCGGAGATCCGCGCCCACAGCTTCCACCGCTTGGTCGTCGTACGTCGCAGGGCGTGGGCCTCGTCCGCGATGATCACGTCCCAGTCGTGGTCCGTCACCTTGTCGAGTCGGTCCCACGTGATCACGACCCACTCCAGGCCACCGTTGCCGAGCGCCTCGATCGTGCGGCACCAGTGGCCGATCGTGATCGCCGCGGGACGGTCGGCGACGACCAGCACCCGCCGCGCACCGCGGAGGTCACCCACCGCGGTGGCGCCGAGCACGGCAGAGATCGTCTTGCCCACCCCCGGCTCGTCGGCCAGCAGGAACTGTCGCCCGCCTGCCTCGGCGCGCGCCGCGATCGCGTCGGCCGCCTCGAACTGGATCCGCCGCGGCTCGAGCGCCTCCGTCGGCTCGGGGTCGGGCGTCGGGTCGTCGGGGTTCAGGGTGTTCTCGAGGAACCGCCCCAGCGTGAAGGGCCCCGGCGCGTACGGCTCGAGGTGTGCGGGCAGCCTGCGCCCGACGTGCAGGTGCATCTTGGGGACCGGGTGCCAGGCCGCGCCCTCGACCTGCGTTCCGTACGGGACGTCGAGCACCCACAGCCGCTCCCCCGGGCCTACGACCGGGAGGGGCCTGGGCTGCTTCGTGTTGCCCCGGCGCCTGGTGGTGCCGCGCTTGCGAGCACTCGGGCGTCGGGAGCTGGGCACCTCCGGACGGTATCTGCGCGTGAGCGTCGTACGTCGTTGGCTCGCGGGGGTGCAGTGGGTCAGGGCAAGGGCGGCGGAAGGACGCGGGTCCGGTAAGGCGCCGGGTCAGGTTGCTGCGACAGTCGATGCGATGCACACGCCGAGACAGCTGAAGTAGACAACGCCCGCGAAGAGCGCATGAAACGCCACGCGCCGGGGCATCCGGCCTCGGAAGATCGCCGCGACGGCGACGGGATAGTTGCGACGCTTCGAGGTGCTCCCGGTCTGGCGGTGCACGCGCGCCAACAGCATCTTGTCGCCGTAGGTGTTGCCCACGGTGATGGCCGCGAACGCCGACCACGCGGGGACCAGGTTCCCGGTGACCACGAACGCGATCCACAGCCCGAGTCCGAGGGTCGATGCGGCCATGTGGGTAGAGACGGTTGGCACACCGCGGCGGCCGCCGTGCCACCAGGTGACCGCGAGCGAGGCACCCACGGAGGCCTGGACCACGAAGGCCACGAGGATGACGTACGTCATCATCCGAACCTACTACGAACATAGTGACTTGTCACTACGAACGTAGTGTTACGGTGCCCAGATGGCAACCACCAAGGACCGGGCGCTGCGCGCTGCAGTCGAGGAGGTGGGCGAGCACGGGATCCGTGCCCTGACGCACGCGCGTGTCGACGCCCGGGCCGGCCTGCCGAAGGGCTCCACCTCCAACTGGTTCCGCACCAGGGCTGCCCTGGTTGCCGGAGTCGTCGGCCATCTCGCTGACGAAGAGCGTGCCATGGCGCCCGTCAAGGAGGTCGCAACCGCGGAGGAGCTGATCGAGCTCATCTGCGCCATGGTCGAACGCGCCTCGGGTCCAGAGGCAGCTCGGACCCGCGTCCGGCTCGCGCTCTCCCTGGAAGCGGCCTACAGCCCCCATCTCCGCACCCCACTGCGGGAGCAGCGCGGCGCCTTCGTCGCGTGGGCCGCAGACCTGCTGGCGCAGGTCGGCGCCAGTCGGCCTGAGGAAGCCGCCCGGACGCTGCTTGCGTGTGCCAACGGACTTCTGTTCCACCGCCTCACGGTGGAGCCCGACGCCGAGATTCGCCCAGTGATCAAGCGCTGCGTCCGCGCGTGCCTCGAATGACGTCACTTGCCCGTCAGTCCGCCGACGCCCACTCCCAGAAGACGGCGAGCCCAAGACGCGGGCATGCGCGAAAGCCCCGTGGAATCAGACGCAGGGGGTCGACGCACTCACGACGGCAGATCCGCATGTCCCCAGGCGGCGAAGTGCCTACTCGGTGTAGACCCGTTCGTCGACCAGCTTCTCCGTGACGATCTGGCCGTTGGCGTCGAAGCGTCCGCAGTCGAGGTGCTTGCGAAACTCCACCTCGCCGCCGCTGTAGCCGGAGCGGTTCTTCTCAATGGTCACGACCGACCAGTCCTTGAAGTGTTCACCGTTGTTGGCGCCGTACATGAGGTGATGGCGCGCGACCACGTCGGCCTTGTTGCTCATGATCATCACCACGTCGGCCTCGTAGGCCAGAGCGGTGGAGCCGCGCATGTTGCGGGCCCGCATTCTGGTGCCTGGCTCGAGGCCGGCGCGGTCGGATGCGGAGATTGCGAGCACGGGGCACTCGAACTCGATGCTGAGGTCCTTGAGGCCCTCGGTGATTCGTGTGACTTTTTCCTCCTCGCCCAGGTGGTCGGGCGTGCAGACCTTCTGCAGGTAGTCGATGACCACGAGGGGCGCGACGCCGTGCTCGACCAGCACGTCCTTCACAGCGCCTGCGATCACGTCGAGCGTGGTCGCGGTGGCTGTGGACCGGTAGATGTACAGCCAGCCCGCGTAGCGGCTCACGGCGGTCAGCGCGTCGATGCCGCCGTCGTGCACGGCGAGACGCTCGGGCAGGCCGCCCGCAAGGGTGTCGGACTCCTCGAACGCGGCCCTCACCTGCCGCACGCTGACAGGCGTCGAGAGACTCGAGAACTCGGCGGTCTCCGCGGCCTTGGCGGCCTCGGCGGCCTCGGCGGCCTCGGCGGAGATGCACTTCTGCAACAGTGTCTCGGCCTCGAGCTCGAAGGACACGAAGACGACCGGCCGTCCCGAACGTGCCGAGCACCGAGCTATCTGCAGCACCAAGGTCGTCTTGCCCTCGCCTTGGGCACCGGCCAGCAGGTTGAGCGTGCCGGCGCGCAGTCCACCGTCGAGAGCCTCGTCGAGCAACGGAAACCCCGTCGGCCACAGTGGCGCCGCTGACTCGGGGTCGAGCAGACGACGGTCGACGCGCTCGAGGACGTCACTCGCGAGAGTCAGCTTCGGATCCACTATGGGATTTCAGCACGGCGCGAGCCACTGCGACGCGAAACTCAAGTTTTCGTCAAGAGAACGCCCTTGTGGCTACCGAGCGATGAACACGTGCGCCCGCCCATCCGCAGATCCGGATGTCCCCGACAGGCGACGGATGAAATGTTCACCCCACAGAACAAGACGCTCGCCCCTCCTACGTCCGCATCACGAAGCTCACCTTGTTGTCGGCATGGACGGTCATCGCATAGCGCGAGTCGTGGGCGAGGCGATGGTGACGTGGGCACAGGAGCCGGCCGTTGGTCAGGTCGGTCAGACCGCCACGGGACCAGGGATCGTCGTGGTGGGCGTGGCACCCGGACGCGGTGGTCTCGCAGCCCTTCGCGGTGCAGCCGCCGTCGCGCAGGCCGAGGGCGATGCGCTGAGCCTGGGTGAACAGCCGCCGGACGCGGCCGAGGTCGAGAGGCCGGGACTTCGCGCCCAGGACGACCGGGATGATCCCGGCCTCGCACGCCAGCCTGCGCGCCTGACCGGCCGACATCCGCGACCCGTCGTCGAGCAGTGCCGTCGCGTGCTCGCCCAGCAGGTCCTGCAAGGTCATCGTGACCACGACGGTGGCGTTCACCCCAGCGGTCTGCGGCGTCGCGTCGGACGGGTAACGCTCGACGTACTCGACAAAGGCCTCGCCGAGACGCCGGCGCAGCGGCTTCCAGTCGCCGGACTCGTCGCGGAGCTCGTCCTCGGTGTGGCGGGCGGGGTTGGCCAGCGCGAGCAGGTGGCGCTTGAACATCGCGCCCACGTGCGACGGCACCGTGAACTGGCCGCGGCAGCGCCCCTCGCCGTCGTCGGAGAGGACCAGGTCGACGCCGGCCATGGCACGGCGCTCCTCGTCCTCCAGCACCTTCGCCTCGTGCGACTCCCCCACCTCGGGTGCCACGGTGTCGAGGATCCGCTTGCCCAGCTGCTTGAGGTCGCGGGCGTCGTGCTGACGAGCGAGCTCCAACAAAGCGGCTCGAGCTCGGTCGCGGACCTCGTCATCCACGTGCGACGGAAGCGCATCGACCGCCTCCACGACCACCCGCGCCTGATCCACCCGCAGGGTGCCGTCAGCCAGCTGACGCGCCACCTCGCCGTGCCCCGGTGCGTCGAGGGCGACGCCCAACCTGGTGAGCCTGCCTGCCTCGGCCCGGGTCAATTGGCTGCGCCGGGCCCACCACTGGTGGGTGTGGCGCGCACCGACCGCATCTCCCAACCGGCGTCGGTCGGCCTCGGCGACTGCCCGGCACTCCAGGGAAGCGACCCGGCCAGCAGCCGAGGTCACCGCATCCAGCAGCCGGGCCACGTCGTCGTCCGTCAGTCCGCCGAACGCGAAGTCGGACAGGTCGCCCAGCACCGCGTCGAGACGACCGAGCAGCGCATCGACCACCGGCGACGAGCCGGCGCCCGGCACCGGCCATGCACTCACGCTCTCCGCCGGAACCGCACTCACGGGACAGACCTCCCCACGCCACCAAGGCGCGTCGACAACAGGTGGAGCGGCCTATGTCATGAGGTGTGTGCAGCCGGTGATCGGCTAGTCCGAAGGGCCCGAGCTCGCTGGCTCGAATCTGTTCCTCAACCTAGACGGACCCACCGACAGTGCCCTCCGCGATCCGCTTGATCGCCGCAAGCGTCTGTGGAATCCCCTCGTGCGCCAGCCGGGTGCGCTCGTCGATCTCGGCGCCGGCGCGGTCGCCGTACTTCTCCGCGAACATCGCCAGTCCGTCGGGCGTGAACTCCCACGTCTCGGTGAGCCGGGTGCCGTCGTCGTGCGGCTCCATGACGAAGCCCCACCGCACGAACGAGCCCCCGACGATCCAGGCGAACTCATGCCCGCGATCGGCCGCGACCACCTGCGAGCGGGTCTCCCAGGTGCGGTCCGGCAGCTCGTTGCGACCGGTGAACCACGCGCCGACGCGACCCGCCTCTGCGTCGTCCTCCCACCAGCACGCGGTGCAGACCGGGCTCCACTCACCGGTGCGGGCGATGTCGCTGACGAGGTCGTAGACCTCTTCCGGAGTGGCCGCGACGACCACCGAGCCCTGGTGGGTCCGTGCCTCGAGCTCCGTCATCCGCGCTCACTCCTCTGTCGTCGGCTGCCGCCGTGCCAGTCCTCCTGCTGCCCGACGCTGTCCGGATCCACGCCGAACCCGATCAGCTGCGGCCGCTCGCGCAGGCTGCGCTTCAGCTCCGCGAAGCCGGGGAAGCGCGCCAGGCCCACCACGTGGTCCCACAGCTCGACGGCCCGGTCCGGCTCGGGCAGCCGGCTGATCACCGGGCCGAAGAACGCCACCCCGTCCGGAGGCTCGAAGTGGATGATCGGCGTGCCCACGTCCTTGCCGGTCAGCGCCAGCGCCTCGTCCCCGTCCGCTCGGATCACGTCGTCCCACGACGGGTCGTCGAGCGCCTCGGCGAGGTCGATCGGCAGACCAGCCTCGCGCAGGATCGGCTCCACGAACCCTGCTGTGCCGCGCTGCTCGCGGTCGGCCTCCTCGTCGGCGGTGTCGGCGGGAGGCGAGTCGAAGATGTGGGCTCCGAGCGCTGCCTGCAGGGCGTCGACCGCATCGGCACCGTGCTCCTCGCGCGCCCGGGCGGCGACGCGGAGCAGGCGCAGGCCGGCGGTGTGCCCGGCCTCGTACTCCGGTGGGAAGTGGGCGTCGTAGTCGATGTGCTCGTTGATCAGGCGCAGCGAGATGAAGCGCCAGTCCACGGTGAGGCCGCGCTCGGCCTGCACCATCCGGATCCACTTGCTGGTCAGCCAGCAGAACGGGCAGACGGGGTCGAAGTAGAAGCGGATGTCGGCGGCGGTGTCGGCGGACTTCATGCGAACACCCCGGCCGGGAACGCGCCGTTGGTCAACGCCGTGGTGACCAGCGGCCGGCACAGCTCGGTCAGTCGCGAGGTGCCTGCCTCACCGAGGTGCTCCCACGGCCCGAACGCGCTCTCCTCCGTACGGCGCTCGATCGCCTTCCTGAGCGCCACCCCGCCCTCGGTGAGCAGTCCGTCCGACGTCATCACGCCGCGCTCCGCGAGCCCTGCCACGGTCGCCGACCACTCCTCGTCCGACCAGGCGCGGGTCGCCTGGGCGGCGGGCTGGGTGAAGCCCCTCCCGGTCGCCGTGTGGGTGACCAGGGCCTCGATGCCGCTCAGGTCGGCGCCGATCAGCGCGGCGACGTGCCCGTCCCCGCGGTGCTCGCGGAGCAGGGTGAGCGCGTGGAAGAGCACCATGTGCGGCTCGTCCGGCCACGGCAGGTCGGCGTGCGCCGCGTAGAGCGGCCGACCGGCGACGGTGCACCCGTCGGAGGCCGTACGGGCGAGGTCGGCGGCCTCCGCGACCTCGCCGGAGACCAGCGCGTCCTCGCCGAGGAGGCGGGCCAACGCCGCCGAGACGCCGCGGTAGCGGGCGGCCACCACGTCCTCCGGACTCGCCGCCTCCCACGCCGCGGGGATGAAGTGCGCGACCAGGGACGGGTTGAACACGTAGAAGGTCGCAGCCACCGGCCCCGCGCCGACGCGACCCATTGCCGCCGCACGCGAGGCGAAGTAGGTGGCGCGCCCCTTGCGCACACCGACACCGGTCACCTCCGTCTCGACCTCGGGGGCGAAGTAGCCCAGGGCGTGCAGGGGCTCGAGCAGGCGGGCAGTACGTCCGGCGAGGCGAGGGTCCATGCCCTCCTTCCTACCGTGTCGGCCTGAGCGGGGCACGGCAGGGCGGACCGGGCGGGGCCCCTAGGGTGGCGGCCGTGGTCGCCCGTCGCCACACCCCTATCCGTTGGAGGAACCCATGTGCCGCGTGCTCGCCTACATCGGACCGGAGACCCCCCTCGAGGGTCTGCTGCTCACGCCGTCGAACAGCCTCATCAACCAGGCGCTCGACCCCGAGCACTACCCGGACCTCCACCTGGCGGGATGGGGGTTCGCCGCCTGGAGCGAGCACCTGCTCAAGCCGGAGGACCCCTTCCTCTACCGCCGGCCCATGGCTGCGTTCTACGACGACAACGCCGCTCGGATCATCCCGAGCCTGCAGGCGAGCACGGTGCTCGGCCACGTGCGGGCAGCGGCGTACGACTCGCAGGTGGTGCTGGCCGACGAGAACTGCCACCCGTTCTCCTTCGACGAGACGCCGTGGGTCCTTGCCCAGAACGGCAACCTGCCGAGCTGGGTGTTGCTCCAGAGAGAGCTCCTGCAGCACTGCGAGGACCGCTACCTCACGCAGATGCGCGGGACCACGGACACGGAGTTCCTCTACGTGCTCCTGCTCTCGCTGCTCGAGGGCGACAGCGACGAGGACGTGCAGTGCGCGGTCGAGACGATGGTGCGGCTCATCGCGCAGGCGATGCAGGACCTGGAGCTGCAGGCGCTGACCAAGATCAAGATGGCCCTGGTGTCGCCGAACCGGATCATCGGGGTCAACACCGGGCTCGGGCACCACGGCGAGACGGACCCGGCCGGTGACTGGAGGAAGCTGCGCGAGGCCGGCCCGGGGACGGACGACTACGCCCTGTCGATGCTCCTGGAGCCGATGTACGTGCTCATGGGTCGCGACTTCGAGAAGGACGCGACGTCCTACGCCTTCGAGGAGTGCAGCGAGGAGGAGGCGACGGCTGCCATCTTCGCCTCGGAGGCACTGACGGACGACGAGGACGGCTGGTCGCACCTCGAGTTCGGCGAGATCGTGTTCCTGGCGAGGTCGGGAGACCGCGTCAGCCGGACCGTCAGGCGTCTGGAGGTCTAGGCGCTGGCGCCGGTGTCCGACCAGCCGAGGGCCGCGGCGGCGACGCGGCGACCCAGCGGCGCGGGGTCATCAGGAGCGCCGCGCAGGAGGCTGGTGAGGACCCCGTTGTAGACCATCGTCACGACGGCGACGATCTCGTCTGCCCGACCGGAGTCTGCGTCCTCGGCACACCTGTGGAGCCGCTCGTGCAGCAACGTGGTGTCGCGCGAGACGAGTCGTGCGGGCTCGTCGTCCGCGCCCGGTCGCTCGGAGGCCGTGGCCAGGAAGGTGCACCACTGGGTCGGGCCGGCCGCTGACCGGAAGGCGGTCACGGCGTCGAAGACGGCCAGCACGGCCTCTCGTGGAGTCTCCGCGGAGTCCACGTGGGCCTGCCAGACCTCGTCCCAGGCCTCGAGCCGCCGCGAGAGGACCGCGCCGACCAGGCCGTCCTTGCTCCCGAAGTGGGAGTACAGCGTCACGACCGAGACGCCGGCCTCGCGTGCCACGGCATCGATGCCCGTGACGGCGATGCCGTCACCGAAGAACAGTCGCTCGGCTGCATCGAGGGCCTTGGTTCGGGTGTCCGGGCGAGCCATGACGCTAGTGTAACGTGCGTTTCATGTTGGTGAAACGTACGTTTCAGCCTGAGGCGACGCGCGGAGTGGCCCTCACCGCAGCCGGCGTCCTGCTGGTCGCCTCGACCTACGGCATGGCGCGGTTCGGGGTCGGTCTGCTGCACCCGGCCATGGCCGTCGAGCGCCCCGGTGTCGCACGAGCGCTGCCGTCGGCGGGCGCGGCGCAGTTCGCGTCCTACTGCGTGGCCGCCGGCCTGGCGGGCTTCCTGGTCCCTGCCAGGTCCCGAGCAGTGGCGGGAGCCGCAGGAGTGGTGGCCGGACTCGGATGCCTGGGGCTCGCGCTCAGCACCTCGGCAGGGTGGTTCGTCGCCAGTGCGTACGTCAGTGGTGCTGGTGCCGGTCTCGCATCCCCGGCGCTGGTGGGGCTGCTCGACGCGGTGGTCCCCGAGCGGATGGCCGGCGCCGCGCAGGCGGTGGTGAACTCCGGCACCTCCGTGGGTGTCGTGATGACCGGCATGCTCGCCACTGCCGTCACGGCGCCCGGTCCCGCGTGGCTGCTGATGGCGGTCGCGTGCCTGGCCACCTGCGGCGCAGTCGTGGTCCTGAGCTCCGGTGCGACGGTCGTCGATGCCGCGACGGGCCCGGTCCGGCCGTCACGACGCAGCCCGGGTCGTACGGCCTCATGGGCGCTGCCGCTCACGCTGGCCGTCGGAGCCGGCGTCACCTCGGCGGCCGTGTGGACCTTCGGCCCCACCGTGGTCGTGGGACGCGGAGCACTCCAGCCGGAGCAGGTCGGGCTCCTGTGGACCGCACTCGGGGTGGGCGGGCTCGCCGGCGCGTTCGTCGCCGGGCCAGTGGCGCGTCACGGACCCACGAAGGCGTTCGTGCTGTGCACCGTCGCGCTGCTGGTCGGCTCGGTCGCGGTGCTGGCCCCGCGCGGCGACGAGGGGACGTGGCCCCTGGTCGGTGCGGCGTGCTTCGGTGCCGGCTACATGTCCATGAGCGGGGTGCTCATCCTCTGGGGTCGCCTCCTCGATCCGCGAGGTGGCGCTGCCGCCACCGCGTGGCTCTTCATCGCGCTGGCCGTCGGCCAGGCCGTCGGTTCGCACGCACTGGGAGCGGTGTTCGCCTGAGCCGGGCCCTCGTCAGGAGCGCTCGATCGTCGTCACCACGCTCGTCACCGACGGCCGCGCGGGGGTCGAGGAGAAGCCGAAGCGGCAGGGCGGGTCCACCGGCGCGAGCGAGCCCAGGTCGGTCCCCCGCCACGCGCCGGAGACGGACGTGACGGCGACGACGGAGGTCGCGCCGTACCACTCCCTGCGGTCGTTGCCCGCGGTCCCGCGCGTCCGCACGCCGCGCATCACGACGCGCGCGACCGGGTCGACCAGCCCGCACCAGACGGGCGCGGTCGCGACGCGAGACGGCACGAGGCCCAGAGCGACGCCCAGCGGCGTACGCCCTCCGACGACGAGACGCAGGGACAGCGAGGGCGTGGTCACCTGCCACCCGTCGGGGGTGTCCAGGACCGACACCGGCTCGATGACCTCCTCGTCGAACGAGTAGGTGGAGGCGACGAAGTCGCGCACCCGTTCCGACGGCGCGAGCAGGACGCGGTGGCCCGAGGCGTCCTCGAGCATCACGTCGGCGAACGACCCCCACGGCCCGTCGTCCCAGCGGCCAACGACGACGCGGATGCCGGACGTGCTGCCGATGCCGGCGATCCGGCCGGTGAAGCGCTCGCGGACGCGAGTCACTCGACCACCAGGCCAGCAGGGTCGCGCCCGTCGGCGGCGAGTCCGGACGCCACTCCGGCCCGGTCGGAGTCCGAGCGGTTCTGGCTGAGCTTCGCCTTCGCCTCCACGGACGAGATGACGACCTCGACGCCGACGATGGGGCGCAGGTTCTTCTCGATGTAGTCGTCAGGCGCGTCGCTGACGGCCCACGGCTCGTCGCGCGGGGACTCGTGACGGTCGGTGAGCCGGGTGACGAGCGCGTGCACCCACTCGGCGTCGTCGTGGACGACCACCGACCCGCGGAGGTGCACGACGGAGTAGTTCCAGGTCGGCACGACCTTGCCGTGCTCGGCCTTGGCTGCATACCAGCTCGGCGAGACGTACGCGTCCGGTCCGGTGACGATCGCCAGCGCCGGCGAATCGTCGACGATCCGCCGCCAGTGGGCGTTCGCGCGGGCGAGGTGCCCGACGAGCCGGTCGCCCTCCCACAGCACGGGCAGGAAGGTCGCGTCGGGCACGCCGTCCTCCCCCACCGTCACCAGCTGCGCGGTCGCGACCGCCTCGACGAACGGGCGTACGTCCTCGGCCTCCATCACGTTGAAGCGCGGGGTGTAGAGCGAGGCGTCGGGCATGCCCCCATCCTGCCCGTTGGGTCAGGCGGCTGTCGGTGGCAGGCGGCAGGATGGACGCATGCTGCTCGCCGAGCTCGTCGCCACCTCCGAGGAGGTCGCCGCCACCAGGTCCCGCAAGGCCAAGGTCGTCCTGCTCGCCGAGCTGCTCGGCCGCGTGGAGCCGGGCGAGCTCGAGGTCGTCGTGTCCTACCTCGGCGGCGCCCTGCGGCAGCGGCGTACGGGCCTGGGCTGGCGCGGCGTCTCCGACCTGCCCGACCCCGCCGAAGCCCCGTCGCTGGGGGTGCTCGAGGTCCACGAGTCGTTCGAGGCGATGTCTCAGCTGTCCGGCTCGGGGTCACAGCTCGCGCGCAAGCGGGCGGTCGACGACCTCTTCGGTCGCGCGACCGCGGCGGAGCAGTCGTGGTTGCGCGCCGTCGTCACCGGCAACCTCCGCCAGGGCGCGCTCGACGCCGTCACGCAGGAGGCCGTCGCGCAGGTGGCCGAGGTGCCACTGGCAGCCGTACGCCGTGCCGCGATGCTCGCGGGATCGACGGTCGCAGCCGCCGGGGCCGCGTTCGAGGGCGAGGAGGCCCTGGCAGCGATCGGGCTCGAGGTCGGTCGGCCGATCATGCCGATGCTGGCCTCCAGCGCGCCCGACGTCGCCGCGGCGATGGCGGGCCTCTCCCCCGACGGCGAGACCGAGGTCGCGATCGACGCCAAGCTCGACGGCATCCGGATCCAGGTCCACCGCGACGGCGACGACGTGCTGGTCGTGACCCGCAGCCTCGACGACATCACCGGCCGCCTGCCCGAGGTGGTCGAGGTCGCCCGCTCGCTGCCCGCCCGGCGCTTCGTGCTCGACGGCGAGGCGCTCGCCCTGTCCGAGGACGGTCGGCCGATGGCGTTCCAGGACACCGCGAGCCGCACCGCGCAGGACACCGCCAGAGAAGGGCAGAGGGCGGTGACGCCGCACTTCTTCGACCTGCTCCATGTCGACGGTCGCGACCTCCTCGACTCCCCCGGCCACGAACGCCTCGCCGCCCTCGACGCGCTCGTGCCCGAGCAGCACCGCGTCCGCCGCCTCGTGACCCGCGATGCCGCTGCCGCCGACGCCTTCGCCACCGAGACCGTCGCGGCGGGCCACGAGGGCGTCGTGCTGAAGGACCTGTCGGCTCCCTACGCCGCCGGCCGCCGCGGCTCGGCATGGGTGAAGGTCAAGCCCGTCCACACCCTCGACCTCGTCGTGCTGGCCGTCGAGTGGGGCTCCGGCCGGCGCGAGGGCTGGCTCTCCAACATCCACCTCGGCGCCCGCGACGAGTCGTCGGAGTCCGGGTTCGTGATGCTGGGCAAGACCTTCAAGGGGATGACCGACGAGATGCTCGCGTGGCAGACCGAGCGCTTCACCGAGCTCTCCACCTCTCCGGTCGACCGCAGCTCCTACGTCGTCCACGTCCGCCCCGAGCAGGTCGTCGAGATCGCCTTCGACGGCCTCCAGCGGTCCACCCGCTACCCCGGTGGTGTCGCGCTCAGGTTCGCCCGGGTGCTGCGCTACCGCGACGACAAGGGACCGGCCGAGGCGGACACGATCGAGACGGTCAGGTCCTACGTCACCTGAGGCCGCGGGTCCTACCCGCGACGTGCTGCAAGAAGGTATGCACGGTCCACACCGGGGTCACGGCTCTGCGCGAGAACTTTCGCGCGCACGCGTGACCACCTTCGCGCTCGTGCACCAGGAGTTGCACGATCGTCGGATCGTCACGACCGTGGCCGGGGCAGCCGGCAGCCCGCCACCGACAGGTCGAACCGCCGGTCGGCACCGACGCAGGTCGTGAGCAGCCAGGTCTGCTGGCCGTAGTTCATGTCCCGCTTCATGACGACCCGGCCACGCTTGCTCTCCTCGCAGGCCGAGTCGATGCACCGCCGTCCGCCGACGTAGCCGGTGTTCGCGATCCCGACGACCTCGCCGGTGTCGCGGGAGACGATCGGCGACCCGGAGTAGCCGCCGCGGATGCGGCACCCGTCGCGGGCGGGCAGCCGGATCGAGCGCTGCCAGTCCCAGGCGCGCTCGTGGAGCCGGTGGGCCGTCCCGGTGGTCGTGCAGGCACGCTGCTCGACCCAGTAGCCGGACGGGATCCGGATGCGGTCGCCCCGGGCCGGCCCGCGCGTGGCGAGGGTGAGCGGGATGACGCCTGCCGCCGCGAGGTCGGCGTACGACTCGCGGAGCTCGTAGACGGCGAGGTCGGTGCGATACATCGTGGCGTACGCCAACCGCGTGCCGCGGACCGTCGTCGCGACCTTGCCCGCTCCGTCGAGCAGCTCGATCCTCTTGAACTGCTTGACGTCCACGAGCGTCTCGCGCGCGCCGAGGAACGGGGACCGCACGCAGTGGCCGTTGGTGATCACCACGGCCGGGTCGGAGTCGATTGCCGACGCCCAGCGGACCACGGCGCCTGAGCAGCCGGGGAGGCGGGCCGTCCCCGTGAAGCGGCTGTCGGGGGCGGCGGCGCTTGCCGAACTGAGCGGCACGAGCAGCGCGCCCAGCAGCGCGGGAAGGAGGGCGAGCAGCAGGCGTCGGAGTCCGAGGGCGGCCATGCGGGCATCACACCACACCGGATCGCCGCCGGCCACGAGCGCGTCGCTCCCTAGACTGGCCGCCATGAGCACCGACCCGACGCGCGGGACGACCGCGGCCAGCGGCACCGCGGCCCGCCGGCGAGTCCGCGAGGCCGAGATCATCACGGCCACCCGTCGGCTCTTCGACGAGCGAGGTGTCCGCGACGCCCAGATCGAGGACATCGCGCGGTCGGTCGGCATCAACCGGGCGATCATCTACCGGCACTTCACCGGCAAGGAGGAGCTCTTCAGCCTCACGCTCGTGCAGTACCTCGACGAGCTCCGCGTCGCGCTCGAGGACGCCGCCGAGACCACCGACCAGCCCCGCGCACAGCTCGTCCGACTGGTCGAGGCCTTCGTCCACTACGGCCTGGCGCACCCCGCCTTCGTCGACTGCGCGCAGTCGATCATGCGCCGTCAGGGAGGCGACCTGCTCGAGGAGGTCAGCGAGAGCGCGATGTACCGACTCGGGCAGGCCATCAGCGGCTGCCTGTCCGTCCTCACCCGCACCATCGAGGCCGGCGCGACGAGCGGCGTCTTCCACGTCGACGACCCGGCACTGCTGGCCAACATGCTCTACGCCAGCGGGCTGGGCACCCTCCAGCTCGGCCGGGTGGCCATGCTCGTCAGTGAAGAGGCACCCGGCGTACCCCGGATCAGCCGGGTCACCGCCGAGCAGGTGCGCGACCACATGGTCGCGACCGCTCTCGCCGTGACCGCCGGAGCGCCCGCCGACGCCTGAGGATCAGCGCGACAGGTGCTTGGCGCGCGCGAAGCAGAACAGGCCGTAGGCCGCGATGCCCAGCGCGATCGCGGTGAGCAGGACCGGACCGAAGGGCTGCTCGAGCACGGTCTGCAGTGCCTGGTCGAGCCCGCCGGACTTCTTCGCCTCGTGGGTGATCGCGGCGTAGCCGAAGAGGCTGCCGACGATCGCGATGGAGACACCCTTCGCGATGTAGCCGACCTTGCCGAGGGTGACGTAGGCCGACCCGTCCTGGCCGGACTGGCCCTGGGCGTCGAGGTTCTCGCGGAACTTCTCGGTCCAGCCACGGATGATCAGCGAGATGCCGTAGCCGATTATCGCGAGCGCGGCCGCACCGACGAGCAGCTGGCCCCCGGACCAGTTCATGACCTGCGCCGTCATCGAGTCGGTGCCGCCCTTGCCGCCACCGTTGCCCGTGGCGGTCTTGAACGCGCTGTAGGAGATGACTCCGTAGATGACGGCCTTGCCGAGCGAGGTCGCGCGCTTGCGCCACCGCTTCTTCTCGTCCGACTCCTCCGGGTAGCCGAAGGCGAACTCCAGCACGCGCCAGACGACCAGGAAGAGCATCCCGATCGCGATCACCCAGACCAGGAACCCACCGAGCGGCTGCTGCGAGAGGTAGTGGAGGGCGCCGGAGTTGGAGGCCTGGTCCTCCTTCTCACCGAAGGCGAGCTGGAGGGCGAGCCACCCGACCAGCAGGTGCACGACGCCGTAGGTCACCAGCCCGATCCGGATGGCGTAGTCCATCCACTTGCTCTGGTGGACGGACTCGGCGGTGTCGGCGGGGGTGCTCATGCAGGTCAACCTAGGACGTACGACTGTTCACCCGCGAGGAGAGGTCACCCCTGCGAGTGACCGGATCAGACCGGGGGCTGGACGAGCGACGCGCGGTCGCGCATCACCGAGCCGAGCAGACCGTTGACGAAGGCCGGTGAGTCGTCGGTCGAGAGGTCCTGCACCAGGTGCAGCGCCTCGCTGACCGCGACCGAGTCCGGCACGTCCGCGTCGCCCCACAGCAGCTCGTAGACGCCGATGCGCAGGACGTTGCGGTCGACCGCGGGCATCCGCGCGAGCGTCCAGCTCCGGCTGTAGGTCGTCAGCACCTCGTCGATGCGGGACTGGTGCTCCACCACACCGCGCACGAGCGTGGCGGTGTAGTCGTTGGTCGGTCCCTCACCGGCCTCGATGGCGCGGTCGAGCGCCACGACGGGGTCCTCCGAGCGGAGCTCGGAGGCGAACAGGATGTCCAGCGCGCGCTTGCGGGCCTTGGAACGGGCAGCCACGTGGGGCGCTCAGGCCTTGACGCGGCCGAGGTAGGACGAGTCGCGCGTGTCGACCTTGACCTTCTCGCCGGTGGTGATGAAGAGCGGCACGGCGATGGTGTGACCGGTCTCGAGCGTCGCGGGCTTGGTGCCGCCGGTGGAGCGGTCGCCCTGCAGGCCCGGCTCGGTCTCGGCGATCAGCAGCTCGACGGAGGCGGGCAGCTCGATGAAGAGAACGCGGCCGTCGTTGGTGGCGACGATCGCCTCCTGGTTCTCCAGCATGAAGTTCTTGGCGTCGCCGACGACCTCCGGCGGGACCTCGAGCTGCTCGTAGGTGCTGTTGTCCATGAACACGTAGGACGAGCCGTCGTTGTAGAGGTACTGCATGGTGCGCTTGTCGACGTTGGCCGTCTCGACCTTGGTGCCGGCGTTGAAGGTCTTGTCGACGTTCTTGCCCGACTCGACGTTGCGGAGCTTGGTGCGCACGAACGCCGGACCCTTGCCGGGCTTGACGTGCTGGAACTCGACCACGGCCCAGAGCTGTCCCTCGATCCGGAGGACCATGCCGTTCTTGAGGTCGTTGGTGCTTGCCACGTGTCTGTCCGCCTTCGTCGCGAGTGTCTAGATGTCAACGGTGGCACCGGGGCTGGCCCGTGCCGACAGCAAAGTCTAGTGGTGGCCCACGAGAGCCATGAAATGCGCGGCCTGTGCCTCGGCGGTGCCCGGCGGGTTGCGGTGCCAGCTGCCGCTGCCGGGCACCAGCATGGCGAGCCAGAACGCCGCCCACAGCGGGCGGTAGGCAGCCATCCGCACCCGGTCCTCGGCGTCGAGCCCGACGGCGTCGGTCAGCGCGCGGTCGTCGTACACCCCGTGCAGGCGGCTGCCGAGGTGCTCGACGTGGTCGGCCAGCTCGTACGCCGGGTCGGTGAGGCCGCCGTCCTCGAAGTCGACGAGCCGGACCAACTGCCCGTCCCACAGCACGTTGGCGGGGTTGAGGTCGGCGATGCCGAGGACGGTCTGGCGCGGCTCGGGGAGAGGTGGGTCGCCCAGCCACTCGCGTGCGACCTCCCGCGCCGTCCGCACCAGCTCCGGGTCCTGGCAGTCGGACAGGTCGTGATGGTCGGCCAGCCGCGCGTGGATGATCGCCGGCGGATCGGCCGCCCCGCCGTTGCGCGGCCCGATGCCCGCGTCGGACACCGCCGCCAGCGGTACGTCGTACAACCGGCGCAGCGACGCTCCGAGGGCCTGCACCTGGCTGGCCGACAGCGGCCGCGGGGCGAGCGGCTCGCCGGGGAGCCGCTCCATGACGATGACCGGCGTCCGGCCGTCGTCGCGGCGGACCGGGCGGGGGGCGAGGCCCGGGGCGTGCTCGGCGAGGAGCGTCAGGATCGCCCACTCCCGCTCGGCCTCCGCCTCGTGGTCGGCGACGAACTCCTTGCGGACCTCGTGCTCCCCGATGGTCAGCCCGTGGGTCGACGTCTGCACCCGGCTACCGTGGCACACATGCGCATCACCATCTTCGGCGGTCACGGCAAGATCGCCCTCCTCCTCGCCCCCCTGCTCGTCGAGGCCGGACACGAGGTCACGTCGATCATCCGCAACCCCGACCACACCGCCGACGTCGAGGCGACTGGCGCGAGGGCCGTCGTGTCCTCGGTGGAGGACGCCGACGCCGACACCCTCGTCAGCCTGCTCACCGGCCAGGACGCAGTCATCTGGTCCGCCGGCGCCGGCGGCGGCAGCCCCGAGCGGACGTACGCCGTCGACCGTGACGCGGCGATCCGCTCGATGGACGCCGCGGTCGCCGCAGGCGTCGAGCGCTACGTCATGGTGTCGTTCTCCGGCTCGACCCGCGACGCGCTCGTGCCGGAGGACAACCCGTTCCGGCACTACCAGGACGCCAAGATCGCCGCCGACGAGCACCTGCGCGGCACCGAGATCGCCTGGACCGTCCTCGGCCCCGGCACGCTCACCCTCGAGCCCAGCACCGGCTCGGTCAACCCGGACGCGACCTTCAACGACGGCGACGTCACGTCGCGCGAGCTCGTGGCCCAGGTCGCGGCCGCGGTGCTCGCCGACGACCGCGCCTCCCGGAAGACCCTCGTCTTCGGCGACGGAGACGTGGCGATCGACGCGTGGCTCGGCGCGCTCTGAAGGTCAGGCGCGCTCCTTCAGCCGCGACCGCACCTCGTCTGCCGCGAGCCGCAGGTCCCGCCAGTCGATGACGGCGAGCCGCGCGGCTGACGCGAGCCTGCCCAGCTGACCGTCGGCGACGACCCACACGTCCTCGACGACCTCGGCCGGCGGCGTGATGTCACCGAAGCAGTCGTGCCACGACAGCTCCAGCAGGTCGAACAGGTCGAGCGCCGCAACGGCGTCCGCGCCGAACTCGAGAGCGGCACGACCGCGGTCGGCATCGCGGCGCTCGCGCCGGCTGATGCCGATCAGGGACGGCGGGACCCGACCCCCGCTGCCGGCACCCGCCGCCCCGTCCCGGACCATCATCGCGCTGGCCTTCGCGGCCGGACCATGCTGATCGTGTGCAGCAGCGCGTCCCGTCGCGCTGCACGGATCTCCCCCAGCTTGATCTCGCAGGCCCCGCACCGGCAGCTCGCGGCGCAGCACCTCGCGTCGCGGACCTCCGCCTCGAGCTGGTCCGCGTGCGCGCTCCTGCTCAGCACCGTACGCATGGTTCCCTCCCCGACCCCGCTCAGGATGCGGTGCCTGCGATCGAGTCTGCCGCCGCGCGGGGCCGTCCGGCATCGGCAGTACTACGGATATCCGGGCCTATCGGGGCGCACCGACAGCCCCGCGAGCCTGAGACACTCGGGCGATGGACCGCGGCCACCCACCACTGGACTTCCCGTTCTACGGCCTTCCGCCCACCTGGGTGGGACCACGCTGGGTGGAGAGCATCACCGGTCCGCTGGGACACCCGGCCGACGGCATCTGGCTGCGTCACGGATCGGCCCTGGTGCACGACGCCCGTTCGCCGTGGCTCCGGGTGGGCACGCTCCGGGGTGACCGCTTCCCCGGGGCCTCCCGCGAGTCCCGCACCGCCTTCAGCGCCCTGCTCGCCCTGGTCGACGCGACGATGCCGAGCCCGGCCGACCGACCGCCGGACTACACCGAGAGGGTCGGTGACGTCGTGGCCGAGCACGCCGACCGGCACGCCTCGTGGCGCACGGTGACCTGGTCCGTTGACGGCGCACCGGTGACCGCCTCGATGACCACGTGGGCGGGCGGCTGGGCGGCTTTCGCGACCCTGCCGTCGGTCGACGTCGCGGTCGTCGGCCACCTGGTCGACCCCGCCGGCCTCCACCTGGCGGAGGTCGCCGACTCCGCCGCCTACCACTTCGACCTGCACGCGGGGCCGGTGTTCCCCATCACGGTCGAGGAGTCCCGACGGGCCGCCGGCGTCGATCCGGGCGCCGGCGACGACGTCTGGTGGCCCGCCCACGAGGACCACACCCACGCGATGACCTAGAGGTCGACCTCGCCGACGATCCGGGTGACGGCGTCACCGGACACCCACACACGGTCGCCGTCCGCCTCGATCCGCACCCGGCCCTCCCGGCCGATCACGCTCCCCTGCCGCGACGTGTACGACGTGGGCAGCGCGCCGGTCCCGATCAGCCACTGGGCGAGGCCGGCGTTGGCCGAACCCGTCACCGGGTCCTCGGCGAAGTCCCGGCCGTCGGCGAAGAACGCCCGCACCTCGACGTCCGCACCCAGCTCGGCTGAGTGCACGTCACCCCAGCGGCCGAGCACAGTGACCTTGAGGTCGGTGAAAGCGGCGATGTCGGGGACCACGGCGAGGACGGCCTCCGCGGAGCCGAGGTCGACGCCGACCCAGCCGGGTCCGTTGTCGATCCACGCCATGTCCTGGACCGCGGCGTCGTCGATGCCGAGCCCCGTGACGATCCGCGTGCGCAGGTCGCCCTCGACCGGGCCCGAACGCACCAGGGGCGGTGCCGTGAAGCCGAGCCGCGGGGAGCGGCGTACGTCGACCAGGCCGGCGCCGCACTCCTGCACGATCGTGTCCCCCCGGGGCACGCCCCCGGCCTCGAGCCAGGCGTGAGCGCTGCCGATCGTCGGGTGGCCGGCGAAGGGCAGCTCACCGGCCGTGGTCCAGATCCGCACGCGGTAGTCAGCACCGGAGTCCGTCGGCGTGCACAGGAAGGTGGTCTCGGAGAGGTTGGTCCAGCGCGCGAAGCGCCGCATCTGCGCGTCCGTCAGCCGGTCGGCGTCGTGGACGACCGCGAGCGGGTTGCCGAGCCACGGCTCGGCGCTGAAGACATCGACCTGGCGGAAGGGCAGCACCCGCCCATCAGATCAGACGTGCGCAGCCCATCGCCTGGACGCCTCGTCGGCAGCGGCCGAGACGAGGGCGGCGAGCTCCGGGCGGTCGGGCACCGGGAAGGAGACGTACGCCCCTCGTCCCCCGGCGACCGGACGCCCGTAGGCCTTCGCCGCCAGCGACCCGTCGGGGAGCATCCGGATGGTCAGGGACTGGAGCTCGAACTCCTCGTCCCGGCGGGTGTCGCGCCACCGCAGGTCCTCCGGGACGGCCACGTTGATCGCCATCGCGCTGATCTCGACTGGTGCCTCCATGCCCCGATCGTCCCACCCGCGGACGTCATACGGACGGGGCAGGCGTATGCCCCCTCCGTATGACGTCCGAGGGAGGCTCAGTCGGCGAGGTGGGCGAGCGCCTGCCGGTAGCCGTCGATGCCCTGCCCGGCGATCGTCAGGACGGCGTGCGGCTCGACGACGGAGGTGTGGCGGAACTCCTCCGGCCGCTGCTTGGGGTCGGAGATATGCACCTCCACGAGCGGTGCGGTGAGCTGGGCGCAGGCGTCCCACAGGGCCAGCGAGTAGTGCGTCCAGGCGCCTGCGTTGAGCACCACGCTGTCACCGTCGTCGGCGGCGGTGTTGAGCCAGTCGAGGAGCTCACCCTCGTGGTTGGTCTGGCGCACCTCGACGTCGAGCCCGAGGTCGCTGCCCCACTCGACGCACTGGTGCGCGAGCTCGGCGTGGGTGGTCGAGCCGTAGATCTCCGGCTGACGGCGGCCCAGCCGGCCGAGGTTGGGGCCGTTGAGGACGAGGACCTTCATCGGGGCAGCGTAGTTCCTCGCGCGCTCCGCACGACGTCGGTGTCCGGGAGGGTGACGGGGGCCCAGTCCGTGGGCGGGCGCCAGACGATCCACTCCTCGTCGAGCGGCCAGTCCCGTCCCGCGACCAGGTCGGCACGCGCCCACGAGGCGGCCGCATGGATCTCGTCAGCCTGGGCCTGTGTGTAGCGCCCGGCTCGGACCGCAGCCTCCACCTCGTCGGCGTCCTTGAGCCACAGCTCGCCGTCGGGGTCCAGCCAGAGGTCGAGCGTCAGGTCACGCGTGGCGGTCTCACTGCCACGTCGCGTGTGCGGCAGCTCGAGGTTCACGTAGTGGCCGGCGAAGCTCCCGTCGTCCTCCCAGAACAGCCACACCGACCACGGCCTTCCGGTGGGCGCGATCCGCAGCACCCCGCCGCCGCGCCAGCGCTGGACGACCGGCGCACGCTCGACAGCGAAGCGGTCGGCGAGCGGCACGTCACGGACCGACCGGCCGTCCGCAGGGTGCCACGCGACGGTCTCTGCGTCCTCGGCCAGCCAGGCCACGAGGCCGCGCTCGTCGTCGCGCACGACCCGCATCGGGTCGATGCCGCGACCGTAGAGCCACATCACCGGGTCTCCGGGTGCCAGGAACGGCGCACTGCCTGCCGGCGTCCAGCCCATCCCCACGTTGCGCTCCGGCTCGAGCAGGGTGAGGTCCACGGGCCGCGCTGTCGCGGCTCCGACGAGCCGCTGCATGGTGCCACCGGACTCGGAGACCTGGACGTCGTCGCTCGGATCGGGTTCGGTCACCCGGCGGAGGCTAGCGCGGCGTAGGCCGCCCGCAGGTCCGCCTCGCTCGGCCCGGCGAGGATCCGCGGCGACGCGAGGTCGTCCAGCACGACGAAGCGCAGCTGCGAGCCGCGCGCCTTCTTGTCGATCTTCATCGCTGCGTGCAGGTCGTCGAAGGAGGCAGCGTCGTACGACGTCGGCAGCCCGACGCGGCCCAGCGCGGCGCGGTGCCGCTCGACCAGGGCCGGGGCGAGCGACCCGGCGCGCGCGGCCAGCTCGGCGACGTACACGCAGCCGATGGCCACCGCCTCGCCGTGGCGGACCGTGTAGTCGCTGGTGCGCTCGATCGCGTGGGCGAGGGTGTGGCCGTAGTTGAGCACCTCGCGACCCGGGTGCCCGTCCCGGCCGCCGGTCTCCTTGAGGTCGCCGACCACGACGTCGACCTTCACGCGGATGGCGCGCTCGACGAGCTCGCGCAGCTCGGCGGAGTCGTGCGTGAGGGCGGCCGGGTCGGAGCGCTCGACGAGGTCGAGGATCGCCGGGTCGGCGATGAAGCCGCACTTGACGACCTCACCGAGCCCGGCGACGAGCTCCTCGCGCGGCAGGGAGGCCAGCACGGAGAGGTCGCACAGCACGCCGGCGGGCTCGTGGAAGGCGCCGACGAGGTTCTTGCCCGCGCCGGTGTTGATGCCGGTCTTGCCACCGACCGCGGCATCGACCATCGCGAGCAGGGTCGTGGGCACGTGGACGACGCGGACGCCGCGCAGCCAGGACGCGGCGACGAAGCCGCCGAGGTCGGTGGTCGCTCCCCCGCCGATCGTGACGACCGCGTCGGACCGGGTGAACCCCGCCTCGCCGAGCGCCTCCCAGCAGTCCGACGCCACCGGCGCGGTCTTGGCGCGCTCCCCCGCGGGCAGGCCGAGGGCGAGGACGTCGTAGTGCTCGACGAGCTCGTCGACGACCGGGTCGGCCAGCGCGCCCAGCGAACCGGCGTACAGCACGGCCACCCGCTCCACCGACTCGCCCAGGATCCCGGGCAGCCGGCCGGAGAGGCCGTGGCCGACGACGACGTCGTAGGGCGAGGCGCCGCCGACGTGAAGGACGGTGTCGTCAGTCACCGATCAGCTCTCGGATCTCCGCGGCCACCTCGTCGGGCGTGCGGTCGTCGGTCTCGACGACGTGGGTCGCCACCGACTCGTAGACGGGGGTGCGCTCGTCGAGCAGCGCCTTGATCCGCGAGCGCACATTGCCGAGCAGCAGCGGCCGGCCGACACCCAGCCCGACCCGCTTGACGGCGTCGGTCAGACCGACGCGCAGGAACACCACAGGCAGGTCGGCCAGCAGGGCGCGGCTCTCGGGCCGCAGCACGGCGCCGCCACCGAGGGCCAGGACGCCCTCGTGCTCGGCGACCGCGGCCGCCACGGCGGCCGCCTCGAGCTCGCGGAAGGCGTCCTCGCCCGACTCGACGAAGATGTCGGAGATCTCGCGACCGGTGGTCGCCTCGATGTCGGCGTCGGTGTCGCGCACCGGGACGCCCCAGGCCTCGGCGAGGAGCCCGGCCACGGTCGTCTTGCCGGCGCCCATCGGCCCGACCAGCACCACGCGAGGGGGCATCAGCGGTACCGCAGCGTGTCGAGGTAGGACTCGACGTTGCGCCGGGTCTCCTGCACCGAGTCGCCGCCGAACTTCTCGACGACGGCGTCCGCGAGCACCAGCGCGACCATCGCCTCGGCGACGATCCCGGCGGCGGGGACGGCACACACGTCGGAGCGCTGGTGGTGGGCGACGGTGGCCTCACCCGTCGACACGTCGACCGTGCGCAGCGCCTTGGGCACGGTCGCGATCGGCTTCATCGCCGCCCGGACCCGCAGGATCTCGCCCGTCGACATGCCGCCCTCGGTGCCGCCGGATCGACCCGACGTCCGCCTGAGGCCCTCGTCGGTCGGAACGATCTCGTCGTGGGCGAGCGAGCCGGGGGTGTCGGCGAGCTCGAAGCCGTCACCGACCTCGACCCCCTTGATCGCCTGGATGCCCATCAGCGCCTCCGCCAGCTTGGCGTCGAGGCGACGGTCCCAGTGGACGTGCGAGCCGAGGCCCGGCGGCAGTCCGTGGACGACGACCTCGACGACGCCACCGAGGGTGTCACCGTCCTTGTGGGCCTGGTCGATGCGCGCCACCATCGCCGCGCTCGCCTCGGGGTCGAGGCAGCGGACCTCGTCGGCGTCGAGGCGCGCGACGTCGTCGGGAGCCGGTACGACGCCCGCGGGCGCCTTGACGCCGCCGAGGGAGACGACGTGCGAGACGATCCGCGCGCCGACGACCTGCTCGAGGAAGTTGGAGGCCACCCGGCCCAGCGCCACCCGCGCCGCGGTCTCCCGGGCCGAGGCGCGCTCGAGGATCGGGCGCGCCTCGTCGAAGGCGTACTTCTGCATGCCGACGAGGTCGGCGTGGCCGGGTCGGGGCCGCGTGAGCGGGGCATTGCGAGCCAGCGCCTCGAGCTCCACCGGGTCGACGGGATCGGCCGACATGACCTTCTCCCACTTCGGCCACTCGGTGTTGCCGATCTCGATCGCGACCGGGCCGCCCTGGGTCTCACCGTGGCGGACGCCGCCGAGCACGCGGATCGCGTCCTGCTCGAACTTCATCCGCGCACCGCGGCCGTAGCCGAGCCGGCGCCGCGCGAGCGAGTCGGCGAGGTCGTCGGTCGTGACGCGGACGTGGGCGGGAAGCCCCTCGAGGATCGCCACCAGGGAGGGACCGTGGGACTCGCCTGCCGTGAGCCATCGGAGCATGGCTGCAGTCTCTCAGCCCCACATGCGCTCAGCGACCGCAGTCCCCCAGACGAGACCCACCAGCGCGCCGAACACCATGAACGGCCCGAACGGGAACGACCTCTTCAGGAGGGACCGGTCGCGGCGTGCCACCACCACGACGAGGGCCGGGAGCGCGAACGCCAGGAACGACGTCCACAGCCCGATCGCCAGCGCTCCCCACCCGAGCCAGCCGAGCACCAGGCCGACCGGGGCCGCCAGGCGCACGTCGCCGAACCCCATCCCGGCCGAGCGGACGAACCACAGCACCCAGAAGAACGACCGGGCGACGAGCATCGCCACGAGTGCCCGCACCAGTGCGTCGCGCTGGTCCGTCGTCAGGCCGACGACCACCATCAGCACGATCACGGCGAGGGTCGCCGGGACCACGATGCGGCGCGGCAGCAGCATGGTGTGCCAGTCGATGACCGAGAGCGCGACGCCGATCGGGACCAGCGGCAACAACCAGATCAGTGGCCAGTCCAGCCCCGTCGCCGCACCGACCAGGCCGCCACTCACCGCGGAGACGAGCGCACTGCGCCAGCGCAGTCCCGGTCGGGCGGCGATCTCCGCGTAGAGCATCTTCGGCGGCTCGTCGGCCGCGGGCTCCGCGAGGGGCGCATCTTCCTCCGGAGCCTCCGGTTCCTTGGGCTCCTTGGGAGCGGGCTCCGGCACGCTCGCGATCAGCGCAGGCACGAGCAGGCCGCCGAGCCCTGCGACGAGGAGGCTGAGCAGCGCCGCGAGCACCGTGTCGTTCACGACGACATTCAAGCGGGATTGCGGGCCGCCAGGGCGTGTTCGCCGGAATCGCGCATCGTGTCGAGAGGTGCCGGGAGCCCGGTGAACAGCTCGAGCTGCAGCGCCGCCTGGTGCACCAGGAGGTCGAGCCCACCGACGAGCGTCCGCCCGGACGCCTGCGCGGCAGCGGCCAGCGGCGTGGGCCACGGGTCGTAGAGCGCCTCGAAGACGACCGGCACGTCCGCCGTGCGCGCGACCAGGTCGTCCGTCTGGGCCGCGGCCGGGATGGTGGACACCACGACGTCGGCGTCGAGCGCGGCTGTCGCCTCCAGCGCCCCGGTGCGTACGTCGATGCCCGCCGGGTGCGACCGCAGCGCGTCCACGGTCTCCTGAGCGCGGGACGCGTCGCGCACCAGGAGCTCGATCGAGGTCACGCCCAGCTCGACCAGCGCGAGGCCGATCGAGGTCGCGGTCGCCCCACCGCCGAGGACGACGGCGGACGCGAGCGGCAGCGTCGTACGCTCCCGGATCGCGGCGACCGCGCCGGGGAGGTCGGTGTTGTCCCCGACCCGTGAGCCGCCGTCGAGGACGAGGGTGTTCACCGCGCCGGCGAGCCGGGCGCGGTCGGTGACCTGGTCGGCCACTGCCAGCGCCTCCCGCTTGAGCGGCATCGTCAGCGACAGCCCGCGCCACTCCGGGCCGAGCCCGGCGAGGAAGGACGCCAAGCCGCCCGCCGGCACGCGGTGGGCGTCGTAGGTCCACTCCAGCCCGAGCGCGGCGTACGCCGCCCGGTGCAGCACCGGCGACAGCGAGTGCGCGACGGGGTCGCCGACGACCCCGCAGCGCCGGCCCGAGACCTCCACGCCCGACATCAGCAGGCGTCGGAGGTGGTGCAGTACTCGGTGTACTCGTCCTTGTACTCGAGGAACTCGTCGTAGGTCTCCGCGAACTTGGTCTCGCCCGTCGCGAGGTCGACCGTCACGTAGTAGTACCAGTCGCCGTCGGCCGGATTGGCGGCCGCCTCGATCGCTTCGCTTCCGGGCGCCTCGATCGGCGTCGGAGGGAGCCCCGGTCGCGTGTAGGTGTTGTAGGGCGTGTCCTGCTGGAGCTGCTCGGTGGTCAACGCGACCCCGAGGTCCTGGTTGAGACCGTAGTTGACGCTCGCATCGATCTGGAGCAGGCCGTTGGTGCCGCCCTTGTCGCCGGGTCCGTCGAGGCGGTTGTAGATGACCCGGGAGATCCTGGGCATGTCGTCACCGCGGCCCTCCGCCTCGATGAGCGAGGCGATGATCATCAGCTCGCCGGGGGTCTTGCCCAGCTCTGCCGCCTTCTCCTCCAGACCGGCGGCCTCCGCGGCCTCGGCCCAGCGCGCGACCATCATCTTGAGGATGGCGACGGGCTTCATGGTGGGCTTGATCTCGTAGGTCGCCGGGAAGAGGTAGCCCTCGGCGTTGCCCTCGGCGTAGTCGGGGAGGCCGATCCTCCCGGACTCGAGCGCCCTGTTCCAGGCGCCCTCGGGGAAGTCGGTGTTCTCGGCGAGCGTCGAGACGATCTCGGTGAGGCGCAGACCCTCGGGGATGGTCACGGTCGGGAAGCCGATGAGGTTGGCCGGGTCGGCGAGGACCTCGCAGGCGTCGGCGGCCTTCATCTCCTTCTGGAGCTCGTAGTCGCCGACCTGGATGCCGGTGCCGTCCTCGGTGCACGCGTCGATGAAGGCCTGCACGGACGCGGTCACGCCCTCGGCCTTCAGGTTGCGGCCGATCTGGGCGACGACGTCGCCCTCGTCGACGGCGAACTCGACCTTGCCGGTGCCGGGCCCGGGGAAGTCCTCGGGCCCCTGGAACTGGTCGGCGAGCAAGGAGACGCCCTTGGTCAGGCCGAAGTAGAAGCCGCCGGCGAGCACGACCAGCGCGACGATGACTGCCAGGCAGCCCTTGGCGCCGCGGCTCTTGCGCCGCTTCCCCCCGGGCTCGTAGTCGTAGGACTCGTCCTCGACCAGGTCCTGCTCAGTCATGCGTCACCTCGACGATCTCTCCCGGTGCCTCTCCACGCAGGCGCTCCGTGTCGAGCGCAGTCTGCAGGATCAGCACCGCGGCTGCTTGGTCCACCACGGCGCGTCGCTTGGCGCCGTTCCGCCCCTGCTCGCGCAGGATCGACTCGGCCGACACCGTGGTCAGTCGTTCATCACACAGCCTGACAGGGACGGGTGCAACTCGGCGAGCGAGCCGCGCGGCGAACGCGCGCACCTTCTCCGCAGCCGGGCCCTCGCTCCCGCTGAGCGAGCGCGGGAGCCCGACGACCACCTCCACGACCTCGCGCTCGACGACGAGCTCGGCGAGGCGGCGTACGTCGCCACCACCGCGGCGCACCGTCTCGACCGGGGTCGCCAGAAAGCCCGAGGGATCGCTGCTCGCGACGCCGATCCGGGCGTCACCCGGGTCGATCCCCAGCCGGACTCCGACGCGCACGGTCAGCCCGCCGCCCTCGCGACCTCGGTGGACACCAGCGCGAGGGCCTCGTCGATCCGCGAGGCGTCGCTGCCGCCACCCTGGGCCACGTCGTCCTTGCCGCCGCCCTTGCCGCCGAGCAGCGGACCTACGGCGCGCACCAGCTCGCCGGCAGACAGGCCCCGCGCGCGAGCCTCGTCGTTGGTCGCGGCGACGACCGACACCTTGCCGTCGGCGCTGCCGATGATCACGACGACGCCTGGCTCGCCCTGTGGCAGCCTTCCACGCACGTCGATCGCGAGGTTGCGTACGTCGCCCCCGCCGGCGCCGTCGGCGCGGTGGGCCACGACCTTGACCTGGCCGACCTGCGTCGCGCCGGCCGCCAGCTCGGCGCTGGCGCCCAGCAGCTGGGCCAGGCGGGCCTTCTCGAGCTCCTTCTCGGCGTTCTTCAGACGCTCGGTGAGCCCCTGCACGCGACCGACGAGGTCATCGGGCTGGGTCTTGAGGAGGCCGGTCAGCTGGGCGACCACGTCGCGCTCGCGGGCGAGGTAGGCGAAGCCCTCGACGCCCGTGAGCGCCTCGATGCGGCGGTTGCCCGAGCCCACGCTCGTCTCACCGGTCACCACGACGGTGCCGATCTGCGAGGAGTGGTCGACGTGCGTGCCTCCGCACAGCTCGCGCGACCAGGGGCCGCCGATCTCGACGACGCGCACCTGGGTGTTGTCGTAGGTCTCGCCGAAGAGCGCGATCGCGCCCCACTCCCTGGCCTGCTCGAGCGTCATGTAGTCCCAGCCGACGGCCAGGTCGGCGCGCAGCGCCTGCTGCGAGACCTGCTCGATGTCGCGGACCTGCTCGGCCGAGAGGCCCTGCGTCCAGCCGAAGTCGAGGCGGAGGTAGCCGGGCCGGTTGTAGGAGCCGGACTGGAGCGCCGTCGGGCCGAGCACCTCGCGCAGCGCGGCGTGGACGACGTGCGTGCCGGAGTGGGCCTGGCGCGCGCCGATGCGCCACTCGGGGTCGACCCGGGCGTGCACCTCGCGGCCGGCGTCGAGCTCACCCTCGAGCACGCGCACCTGGTGGACGACGAGGCCCTTGATCGGGCGCTGCACGTCGATCACCTCGAGACGACCGCCGTCGAAGACGATCGTGCCGGCGTCGGCGACCTGTCCGCCCGACTCGGCGTAGAACGGCGTGCGGTCGAGCACGAGCTCGCCGATCTCACCCTCGGCGAGGCGCGAGGTCGCCGCTCCCCCGCTGAGCAGGGCGAGCGGGCGCGACTCGGTCTCGAGCGTCTCGTAGGCCAGCCACTCGGTCGGGCCGTGCTCGTCGAGGATCCCGCGGTAGACGACCGTGTCGCCGTGCGACCCCTTCTTGGCGCGGGCATCGGCCTTGGCGCGCTCGCGCTGCTCGGCCATGAGGCCGCGGAAGCCCTGCTCGTCGACGGTCAGCCCCTGCTCGGCCGCCATCTCGAGGGTGAGGTCGATCGGGAAGCCGTAGGTGTCGTGGAGCGCGAAGGCGCGCTCGCTCGACAACGTCGCGCCACCCGTCCGCTTCACCTCGTCGGCGGCCTGGTCGAAGATCTGGGTGCCGGCCTGGAGCGTCTTGCGGAACGCGTCCTCCTCGGCGTACGCCACCTGCGCGATGCGCTCCCAGTCGGTGACGAGGTTGCCGTAGACCGGCCCCATCACGTCACGGGAGATCGGCATCAGCTCGGGCAGCACCCGGTCCTCGCAGCCGAGCAGGCGCATCGAGCGCACGGCGCGGCGCAGCAGCCGGCGCAGGACGTAGCCGCGACCGTCGTTGCCGGGGGTGACGCCGTCGCCGATGAGCATCATCGACGAGCGCACGTGGTCGGCGACGACGCAGAACCGGACGTCGTCCTCGCGGTCGACGCCGTAGGTCTTGCCGCTGAGCTGCTCGGCGCGGGCGATGACCGGGTACAGCAGGTCGATCTCGTAGACGTTCTTCTTGCCCTGCAGGAGCAGCGCCACACGATCCAGGCCCATGCCGGTGTCGATGTTCTTCTTCGGCAGCGAGCCGGCGATGTCGAAGTCCGACTTGGACCGGACGGCGCTGAGGTCGTCCTGCATGAAGACGAGGTTCCAGATCTCCAGCAACCGGTCCTCGAGGTCGACAGGCATGTCGGGCCCGAGCGTGGTGGCGTCGAAGTCGGGGCCGAAGTCCGGGCCGCGGTCGAAGAGGATCTCGGAGCACGGTCCACCCGGCCCGGGCACGCCCATCGACCAGTAGTTCTCCTTGGGGCCGAGCTGGACGATCCGCTCGCGCGGGAGCCCGGTGACCTTCATCCAGAGCTCGATGGCCTCGTCGTCACCGACGAGCACGGAGGGGTAGAGCCGGTCCTTGTCGAGGCCGTAGCCGCCCTCGTCGACCGGGTTGGTGACCAAGCTCCAGGCCAGCTCGATGGCGCCTGCCTTGAAGTAGTCGCCGAAGGAGAAGTTGCCGCACATCTCGAAGAACGTCGCGTGCCGCGTCGTCTTGCCGACGTCCTCGATGTCGGGCGTGCGGATGCACTTCTGCACGCTCGTGGCGCGGTCGAACGGCGGCGTCTCCTGGCCGAGGAAGTAGGGCTTGAACGGCACCATGCCGGCGTTGACGAAGAGCAGGTTCGGGTCGTTGGCCAGCGTCGAGGCGGAGTCCACCACTGCGTGTCCGGCAGCCTCGAAGTGCGCGAGGAAGCGGCGGCGGATCTCGGCGGTGTCCATCAGTGGGGGTCCTTCATCTCGGGGGAGGTCAGCTCGGGTAGTCCATGAGGCCGGAGTCCCAGCTGCTCGCGCAACTCGGTTTCGCGCTCGGTGCGGCCCTGGTTCACCTCGTCGACGAACATCCGGGCACCCACCTGCCACCCGCGCAGGCGGTCCCGCAGGCCGTCGGCGGTGAGGGCATCGGCGGCACGGCGGGCGCGGGCAGCGGCGTACACCCCGACCCCCGCCCCGGCCACGAACCAGAGTGGGCGACCCATCAGGCGACGTCCTCCCCTGCCCCGGAGCGGGGGGAGCTCGCGGCGCGCTCACGGGCGCGGAACTCGCGCAGCGCCTGCTTGGTCTCGGCGCGCCGCTCACGCCCGGCCCGCCTCGTCTCCTGGCGCACGTGGAAACGGATGCGGTTGCGGGTCTCGGGCGCGAGCGCCCTCCTCAGCCCGGCCGTCCACGACGCGGCCCTGACCACGGTCTCGCGCGCGACGATGTCGGCGAACAGCCGGCCGTCGATCGGCACGGCCACCTGCACACGGTCCAGCTCGTCACGGTCCACCACGTGCGGCTCGAGGCCCGTGATGACGTGCGCTTCGTCGACCACCGGCGGCGGCGCGTCGGTGGCGGGCGCCTCGAGGAGGGCCACCCGCTCGGCCAGCTCCTCGGCGAGCGCTCCGGCGCGGCGGGCACGGCGCACAGCCAGGAGCGCGAGCAGCAGCGCGGCGAGAGCCACGGCACCCGCGACAGCCAGCCACACCTGGTCCGAAGTCACGGCGCGAGCCTACAAGGATCAGGGGATGGCGAGATCACCCGCGGGCCGCACGCGCAGCCAGCGGTAGCCGTAGCCGTCGAGCGCCACCGTCGTGGTGGCGCCACCGGTCAGCACCTCGTCCGACATGAGGTCCACCGCCTCGAGGTCGTCGCCGCGCGGGTCGATCGGCACCTCGACGGTGACGGGGTCCGCGGCGAGGTTGTGCACGATGACGACCGCCGAACCGTCGAGCTGGCAGCGCTGCACGAGCACGCTGCGCTCCGGCTGGTCCACGACGCTCCAGGTGCCCCAGCCGAGCTCGGGGCACGTGCGCCGGATGCTGATGAGCTTGCGCATGAAGCTCCACAGCGAGTCCGGGTCGTGCATCTGCGCGACGACGTTGACGTGCTCGGGGCCGCGGGCACCGGTGACGACCGGCTGGATCAACCTGCCGGGGGTGGCGCTCGAGAACCCGCCGTTGCGCCCGCCGCTCCACTGCATCGGGGTGCGGACCGCCATCCGGCCGTCGACGGCCAGGTCCTCCCCCATGCCGATCTCCTCGCCGTAGTAGAGGGTCGGCGTGCCGGGCTGGGAGAACATCAGGCTGTACGCCATCCGGATCCGCCGCGGGTCACCGCCCAGCATGCCGGGCAACCGGCGCTTGAGGCCGCGGTCGAAGACCTGCATCTCGGGATCCGGCCCGAACGCGGCGAACACCTCCTGGCGCTCCGCGTCGCTGAGCTTGTCGAGGGTCAGCTCGTCGTGGTTGCGCAGGAACGTCGCCCACTGGCAGGTCTCGTCGATCGTCGGACGTTGCTTCAACGCCCTGACCAGAGGACGGGCGTCCTCCCGGGCCATCGAGAGGTAGGTGGCCTGCATGCCGATGAAGTCGAACTGCATCTGCAGCTCGTTGGCGGCCTTGCCGCCGAAGAACGCCCGCTGCTGGGGGTGCGGGAGGTTGACCTCGCCGAGCATCATCGACCAGCCGGTGCGCCGGTTGAGGAACGCGCGGATGGTCCGCATGAGCTCGTGGGGGTCGACCGTGCCTGCGGCATCACCCGCGTTCTCCGCGTGCTGCTCCAAGAACGGGATGCCGTCGACCCGGAAGCCGTCGAAGCCGAGCTCCAGCCAGAAGCCGACCACGCGGAGGATCTCGTCCACCACGGCCGGGTTGGCGAGGTTGAGGTCGGGCTGGTGCTTGTAGAAGTTGTGGAGGTACCACTCGCCGGTGCGGGCGTCGCGCTCCCAGATCGAGTCCTCCTGGTCCGGGAAGACGACCAGCTTCGAGGTGTCCGGGGGCTCGGTGTCGCGCCACACGTAGTAGTCGCGGTAGCGGTTGGTCGTGCTGCGGCGCGAGGCCTGGAACCACGGGTGCTTGTCGGAGGTGTGGTTGACGACCAGGTCGGCGATGACGTTGATGCCCCGGTCGTGGGCGGTGCGGATCACCTCGACGAGCTGGCCGTGGTTGCCCAGCCGGGAGTCGACGCCGTAGAAGTCGGTGATGTCGTAGCCGTCGTCGCGGTCGGGGCTCGGGTAGAACGGCATCAGCCACAAGCAGGTGATGCCCAGCTCGGCGAGGTAGTCGATGCGGTCGGCCAGCCCGCCGAGGTCCCCCACCCCGTCACCGTCGGCGTCGTAGAAGGTCTCGATGTCGAGGCAGTAGATGACCGCGCTCTTCCACCACAGGTCGCTCGTGTCAGTGACTCTCACCCAGCCACACAAGCAGATACGACGCTCCCGCGTCAGCCCCGCAGGGCGGGAAGCACCTCGGAGCCGAAGGTGTCGAGGAAGGCTGTCTGCTCCTGGCCGACGTGGTGCAGGTAGAGGTCGTCGAAGCCGACGGCCGCGAGCTCCGCGAGCCGGTCGCGGTGCCACGACAGGTCGTGCGACACCTCCACCGCACCGCGGACGGCCTTCAGGTCGACGTGCTCGGCCATCACGTCGAATCCCTGCTGGGTCTCGGTGTCCCAGTTGACCGGCTCGGTGAAGACGTTGCTGCGCCACTGGTCGAAGGCGATGGCGTCCGCCTCCTCGGCCGTCGGTGCCCACGACAGGTGCACCTGCAGCGACAGCGGTCCGCGGCCCCCGGCGTCGCGGTAGGCCGACACGATGTCGCGGAGCACCTCGACCGGTTGGTTGATCGTGACGAGCCCGTCCGCCCACGCGGCGACGCGCGCGGCCGAGGCCACGGACACGGCCGGACCGATCAGGCGGGGAGGTACGGCGGGCCGCTCCCACAGGCGCGCGCGGTCCACGGTCACCAGCCCGTCGTGGCTGACCTCCTCGCCGTCGAGGAGCCGGCGGATCACCGACACGCACTCCTCGAGACGTCGGGTCCGGACCTCCTTGCGCGGCCACCGGTCGCCGGTGATGTGCTCGTTGCTGGCCTCGCCACTGCCGAGTGCGACCCAGAAGCGTCCGGGGAACATCTCCGCCAGCGTGGCGATCTTCTGGGCGGCCACCGCAGGGTGATAGCGCTGGCCGGGTGCGCTGACGCAACCCAGCTCGAGGTCCGTGCGGGCGAGGGCCGCTCCGAGCCAGGACCACGCGTAGCCCGAGTGGCCCTGCCGCTCGCTCCACGGGCCGAAGTGGTCGGAGCACATCGCCATCTCGAAGCCCGCCCGTTCGGCGTGCTCGACGTCGGCCAGCAGGCGGGACGGGGCGATCTGCTCGTGGGACGCGTGGAATCCGAGGCGCATCCCTTCACCGTAGACGCCGGTCACGAACCCCGCACGATGCGGCGGACCCGCTCCCAGCGCTCCTTGACCGCCGCCTCGGCACCGAGCGCGGTGGGCCGGTAGTAGGTGGCGTCGGTGAGCTCGTCGGGGGCGTACTGCTGCTCAGCGATCCCGTAGGGCGCGTCATGGCTGTAGACGTAGGGCTTCGGCGCACCCGAGTTGTGGCCCAGCTGGGCGGCGCCGGCGTAGTGCCCGTCGCGCAGGTGGGGCGGGACGTTGCCGATCTTGCCGGCACGTACGTCGGCCTGGGCAGCGTCGATGGCCGTGATCACCGCGTTGGACTTGGCGGCGACGGCCAGCGCGATCGTCGCCTGGGCGAGGTTGAGCCGTGCCTCGGGCATGCCGATCAGCTGGACGGCCTGCGCCGCGGCGACCGCGGTCGGCAGGGCCGTGGGGTCGGCGAGCCCGATGTCCTCGCTCGCGCTGATGACGAGCCGGCGGGCGATGAAGCGCGGGTCCTCTCCGGCCTCGATCATCCGGGCGAGGTAGTGCAGGGCGGCGTCGACGTCGGAGCCCCGGATCGACTTGATGAAGGCGCTGATCACGTCGTAGTGCTGGTCGCCCTGGCGGTCGTAGCGCACGGCCGCCTGGTCGACGGCCGTCTCGGCCGTCGTGAGGTCGATGGCGTCGAGACCGGTGCTGGCGGCCGCCCCGGAGGCGGCCTCGAGGTAGGTGAGCGCGCGCCGTGCGTCGCCCCCGGCCAGGCGTACGAGGTGGGCGCGGGCGTCGTCGTCGAGCCCGATCTCGCCGGCCAGGCCGCGCTCGTCGGCGAGCGCCTGGTCGATCACCTCGGCGACGTCGTCGTCGGTCAGCGACTGCAGCCGCAGCAGCAGGCTGCGGGACAGCAGCGGCGAGATCACCGAGAAGAAGGGGTTCTCCGTGGTGGCGGCGATGAGGGTGACCCAGCGGTTCTCCACGCCTGGCAGCAGGGCGTCCTGCTGGGCCTTGCTGAAGCGGTGCACCTCGTCGACGAAGAGCACCGTCTCCTGCCCGCTGCGCACGAGCTCCGCACGAGCGCCGTCGATCGCGGCGCGGACCTCCTTGACGCCGGCGGAGACGGCCGACACCTCCACGAAGCGGCGGCTGGTCTGCTGGCTGACGATCGCGGCGATCGTGGTCTTGCCGGTGCCCGGCGGCCCCCAGAGCAGGAGCGACATCGACTGGTCGCCCTCGATCAGGCGGCGCAGGGGCGACCCGGCAGCGCGCAGCTGCTGCTGACCGACGAGCTCGTCGATCGTGCGCGGCCGCATGCGTACGGCCAGCGGAGCCGATGCATGGGTGTTGGCGCCGAGCGAACCGCTCCCGGGAACGCCAGGACCCGTCGAGAGAGCGGGCGCGGGTTGTCCCGCGCCCGGGATCTCGAACAGGCTGTCCACGTGGGTGAGTATCCCCCGCGGGTCGGACGAGTGGGTCAGGCCCCCGTGGTCTGCTTCGTCCTGAGGTCGTACCAGGTGTCCTCGTAGCCCGGGATGGTGAGCTGGGTGTTGCTCGGCGTCGCTCCCGCGACCGGGCTGCCCTGGTCGTCGACACCGAGGAGCTCCGTCGTGACCGGCGTCGCAGGGTGCGAGCCCAGCTCGCCGGCGAAGTGGCAGGCGACCTTGTGCCGCTGGCCGATCTGGAGCAACGGCGGCTCGACCTTGGCGCAGATCTCCTGGGCGAACTGGCACCGGGTGCGGAACCGGCAGCCCGAGGGCGGGTTGATCGGGGACGGCACGTCGCCCTCGAGGCGGATGCGCTCGCGCCGACCACCGACGGCGGCCTGCTTGACGTCGGGCACCGCGGAGAGCAGGGCCTGGGTGTAGGGGTGGTGCGGCCTGCCGTAGATGGTCTCGCGGTCGCCGATCTCCACGATCTTGCCGAGGTACATCACCGCGACCTCGGGACAGAAGTGGCGCACGATCGCGAGGTCGTGGGCGATGAAGAGGAACGAGACGTCGAACTCGGTCTGGATGTCCTGGAGCAGGTTCACGACCTGCGCCTGGATCGACACGTCGAGCGCGGACACCGGCTCGTCGGCCACCAGCACCTTCGGGTTGAGCGTGAGGGCACGGGCGATGCCGATGCGCTGGCGCTGGCCGCCGGAGAACTCGTTGGGGTAGCGGTTGTAGTGCTCGGGGTTGAGGCCCACGATCTCGAGGAGCTCCTGCACTCGCGGGAGCACCTTGTTCTTGGGCACGATCTTGTGCACCTCGAGGGGGGCACCGACGATCGCACCGACCGTGTGACGCGGGTTGAGCGAGGTGTAGGGGTCCTGGAAGATCATCTGCACGTCGCGGCGCAGCGGCTTCATCTCCCGGGCCGACAGCTTCGCGAGGTCGTGCCCGTCGAACATCATCGACCCACCGGTGGGCTTGTAGAGCCGGGTGATCAGCCGACCCGTGGTCGACTTGCCACAACCGGACTCGCCCACCAGGCCGAGCGAACCGCCCTTGGGGACCTCGAACGAGATGCCGTCCACGGCCTGCACGTGCCCGATGGTCCGGCGGACGACGCCCGACGACTTCACGGGGAAGTACATCTTCAGGTTGTCGACCGAGAGCACCGCGGGTGCCAGCGGGTCGAGCATCGTGGCGGTGTGGCCCTGCTCGGCCAGCGTGGCGAAGTCGAGGCCCTCGACGCCGATCTCGTGCGAGCCGTAGGCGTCGGGGGTCTCCGGGCTCCTCTCCGCGGTGAGCTGGCGATCACCGGCCTCGGCGGCGTTGGCGCCCACCTCCGTCGGCTCGATCTGGGCGCGGGCGTTGGGGTCCTGCGTCATCGGGTCTCCTCGACGAGCTCGGGGGCGATCTCGGGCAGCACTTCGGTCCGGTAGACACCGACCGGGTCCGCGAGATGGCATCGCTTGAGGTGGGCCGTGCCGCTGCTGGCGGGCAGCAGCTCCGGAAGGTCCGTGCGGCACAGCTCACCGGGGACCTTGTCCATGTGCACGCACCGCGGGTGGAACGAGCAGCCCGACGGCGGCCGGAGCAGGCTGGGCGGGTTGCCCGGGATCGGGATCAGGCGGGCATCGGTCGATGCCGTGACGTCGGGGATGCTCGACAGCAGGCCCCAGGTGTACGGCATCTCGGGCGAGGTCAGGATCTGCCGGGTGGTGCCGTACTCCACACAGCGACCGGCGTACATCACGAGGACGTCGTCCGCCATCTCGGCGATGACGCCGAGGTCGTGGGTGATGATGATGACCGCCGAGTTGAACTCGCGCTGCAGGTCCTGGAGCAGGTCCAGGATCTGCGCCTGCACGGTCACGTCCAGTGCGGTCGTCGGCTCGTCGGCGATGAGCAGCGACGGGTCGTTGATCAGGCCCATCGCGATCATGGCGCGCTGCCGCATGCCACCGGAGAACTGGTGCGGGAAGTCGTCCACCCGTCGATCGGGCTGCGGGATGCCCACGCGGTCGAGCATCTCGATCGCCTTGCGACGCGCGTCGCGCTTCGAGGCGCTCGAGTGGTGGACCAGGTAGGCCTCCTCGAGCTGCCCGCCGATCTTGTAGAAAGGGTGCAGCGCCGCGAGTGCGTCTTGGAAGATCATGGCCATCGAGTTGCCGCGCAGGCCGCGCATCTTGGACTCGCTGAGCCCGACGACCTCGGTGCCGCCGACCCGGATGGAACCGGAGATCTGCGCGGACTTGGTGTCGTGCAGGCCCATCACGGCCATGCTCGAGACGGACTTGCCCGAACCGGACTCCCCCACGATGCCGAGGGTCTTGCCCTTCTCGACCGAGTACGTCAGACCGCTGACGGCGGTCACGGGACCGTCCTGCGTCGGGAAGGTGACCTTCAGGTCCTCGACCTGGAGGTAGGGCCCGTCCGTCATGTCGCGCTCGGCGGCGGACGACTGGGTCATGGGAACGCTGGTCACGAAAGCCTCACCCTCGGGTCGAGGACGCTGTAGACGACGTCCACGAGCAGGTTGGAACAGATCAGGATGACGGCGCTGAAGAGCGCGGTCGCTTGCACGACGGGCAGGTCGCGGCCCTGCACGGCCTCGAGGGCCCACCAACCGATCCCCTGGATCTCGAAGATCCGCTCGGTGAAGATCGTGCCGGCGAGCAGGGTGCCGAAGTCGATGCCGAAGATCGTGACGACCGGCACCAGGGCGGCGCGGAGCCCGTGCTTGTAGACGATGGTCCGCGTCGGCAGGCCCTTGGCCTTGGCCGTGCGGATGTAGTCCTCGCTGAGGGCCTCGACCATCGCACCGCGGGTGAATCGCGTGTACTGGGTGCAGCCGAAGATGCCGAGCGCGACCCACGCCAGGAACATCCCGCTGAACCACTTGAACGGTCCGTCCTGGGTGATCGGGAAGTAGCCCGTGTCGCTGAACAGTGGCACCTCGAACGTGATCGTGAGGTAGAGCCAGGTCAGCAGCGCGAAGAGGTAGTAGGGGATCGAGCTGATGAACAGGAAGCTCGAGACCAGGGCCTTGTCGGCCACACTGCCGCGTCTCTTCGCGGCGGCGACCCCGATGGGCACGCCGAAGAGGAGGTAGAGGAACGCACCACCGATGGCGATGGAGAAGGTCGCGGGGATCCGCGAGACGAGCTCCTCCTTGACCGGCTGCTTGGTGCGGAAGCTGACGCCGAGGCATGGCGCGCCGCACTCGTACTCGCTGGAGGCGATCGTGATGGTGCGTCCGACGAAGATGCCCTCGACAAACTTGCCGTACTCCACGTAGACGGGGTTGTCGTAGCCGAGCGTGCGCTCGTAGGTGTCGAGCCGCGCAGGGGTGCACCTGTTACTGGTCTCGCGGTCACAGATGGGCTGTGCGGGACTCGACGGGCCGTACCAGAACAGCAGGAAGATCGCCATCGAGACCAGCGTCACGACGAGGACTCCCGAGATCAGCCGCTTCACGACATAAGCGAACATCGCAGGTCACTCTCCGGGGATGGTGGATGAGTCGGACCCCCGAGGCGGGACAGCCTACCGGGTCCGGGCTGGCGAGTGGGGGCTCCCGGTCCGGGAGCCCCCACCCGTCAGTGGTTGCTACTTGTACTACAGGAACTACGCGGTGCTCTCCGATCCTGCAAGAGCACCAGGATCACTGCATGACGTAGAGGTCCTTGTAGTTCGGCGCACCGATCGAGCCATCGCCCGTGGGGTTGCCGATCTTCGAGCCGAAGACGAACAGGTCGTTGAGGAACGCGGTCGGGATGATCGGGAAGTACTCCGTCATGATCTTCTCGTCCAGCGCACCCCAGGCGTCGGCCTGCTCCTCGAGCGGAAGGGTGGCGATGTTGTCCATCTCATCGTTGACCGACGCCTCGTCGAAGAGGGCGGTGTTGTAGACAGCGCCACCCTTCAGCAGCGGCGGCAGCATGGTCGAACCGGCCGGCCAGTCCGAGCACCACGAGACGCCACGGAGGTTCAGCTTCTTGTTGACCTTGTTGTCCGGGTCGAGCCAGACGTTGTAGGGCGAGTCCTGGACCGGGATGGCCTTGACCGAGAAGCCTCCGGCCTCGAAGCCCTTGGTGATCTGGTCCTGAGCGGCGACGGCCAGCGGGTCGACCTCGTAGAACACCATGGTGATCGGGTACGGCTCGTCGCCGTAGCCAGCCTCCGCGAGGAGCTCCTTCGACTTCTCCGGGTCGTAGGTGATCTGCTCACCGTCGACCTGGAAGTCCTTCTTGCCCGCCATGCCGGGAGGCATGACCGAGTTGGCCGGAATGCGGGTCACGCCCGGAACCTGACCGCCGGCGATCCACACGTCCTCGTAGGGGTACGCGTAGGCGAGCGCCTTGCGGACGTTGACGTCGGTGATCTTGGTGTAGTCCGGCGTCAGCGTCGCCACGCACTGCGACGTCTGCTGCACGAGCCGGTCGCCGAGCTGGCTGTTGGCGTCGTTGTACTTGTCCGAACCGAGGCCGGTGGAGACAGCGGTCTGGCTGTCGGAGTTGTCCGAGAGCATGATCTCGTCGACCTTGGCCTGGTCCTGGTTGAACTTGAACACGAACTCGTCGGCGTACTGGTGACGGCCCGGGTCGGAGTCAGCGGACCACTGGTCGTTCTTGACCAGGACCAGCTCCTCGTTGGGCTTGTAGCTGTCGACCTTGTAGGGGCCGTTCGAGAGCGGCTTGGTGCCGTAGTTCGGCGGCTTGGAGGCGTTGCCGAGCGGAGCCGGGCCCATCGCCATGAAGGCGCCCCAGTAGTCCATGTCGGGGAACGGGGTGGCCATCGAGATGGTGATGTCCTGGCCCTCGACCGAGATGCCGGACCAGTTCTCGCACTTCGGGTCCTTGCCGGTGTAGGGACCCTCGTAGTCCGCAGCACCCTCGAAGTACGTCTTGGAGTACTCGGTGCCGGCACCGGACGGGAACGCGTCGGAGTCGAGCGAGCGGCAGATGCCGAACGCGACCTCTTCGGCGGTGACGGGCTGGCCGTCCTCCCACGTGGCGTCGTCACGGATCGTGAACGTCCACTCGGTGTAGTCCTCGTTGGCCGTGCCCAGGTCGGTGGCGAGGTCGGGGACCAGCACGGGCTGGCCCTCCTCGTCGCGGACGTACTGGGTCAGCGAGCGGCTCGTGAGCGCCTGCTGGATCGAGTTGCCCGTGACCGACCAACCGGCGGTCGGGTCGAGCGTGTCGGGACCCGGGTCACCCGGCAGGTAGACCGTGATGGTGCCGCCAGCGGCAGCTCCCTCGATCTCTGCTGCGGGGCCCTGACGCTCAGCGTCCTTGGTGCCCCCTTCTTGGTCGCCGAAGGTCCTGTCCGTGCCTCCGCCGTTGTCGCCATCGTCCGACGACCCGCCACCACAGGCAGCGAGGGTCAGAAGAGCGGCGCCAGCGACGAGCGCGAGCGGCTTGTTCCGCTTCATGCTGTCCAGCCTTTCCTTTTTTTTCTCACCGAGGACGGCGTCTTCGGCGCGTGCAGGGACCCTGGTCGGAGCCGGTTGGCTCAGCGTCGGGTCTTGGGGTCGAGGGCGTCGCGGACCGCGTCGCCCAGCAAGTTGAGTGAGAGCACCAGCGCGACGATGCCCAGCAGGGGCTGCCACAGGTACTGCGGGTACTCACGGAAGAACGTCAGGTTGGTCGCCTTGAGGATCGTCTGTCCCCACGAGACGCCGTCGGTGACGCCGATGCCGAGGAACGCGAGGCCGGCCTCGAGCGCGACGAACGTCGGGAGCATCAGCGAGATGCTGATGATGATCGGGGCCGCGAGGTTGGGCAGCAGCTCCTTGAAGAGGATGCGACGGGTGGGCATGCCCATCACCCGGGCCGCCTGCACGAACTCGCGCTCGCGGAGGGCGAGGACCTCACCGCGGATCAGGCGGGCGGTGCCCATCCAGCCGAAGATCGACAGCACCACGATCAGCGCCGTCTTCTGGATGGTGCCGTAGTTGTCCGAGAGGTTGAACCGGTCGTTGATGATCGGCGCGATCGTCAGCGCGGCGAGGAGGAACGGGATCGTGAGGAACATGTCGATGAAGAACGACAGCATCTTGTCGACCGCTCCCCCGAGGAACCCGGCGAGGAGTCCGACGATCACACCCACGACGCTGGCGAACAGCGTTGCAGTGGCCGCGATGAGCAGCGACACACGGCAGCCGTAGAGCCAGTAGGCGAGGTTGTCCTCACCCGTGCGCGGCGCGACACCCATGGGGTGCTCCATGGTGAACGGGCCGTTGGGCGGGCCCATCTCGGGCTTCGGGAGGCCCTGGTTGAGGCCGTCGACACGCTCGCTCGCGAGCGGGGTCTCGAGGCTCACGCCGAAGGCGGCGCTGATCGGACCCGCGAAGACGGCGCAGATGATGAAGAAGAGGACGACCACGGCGCAGACGACGGCGATCTTGTCCTTGGCGAGACGGCCCAGCGCGATCCGCATCGGGGACTTGCCGGCGATCTCCTTGGCCTGCTGGCTGTTGGGATCCTGGTGCTCCGGCTCGGTGCTCAACGAGCCCAGCGTCTCCGGTCCTGCGGTGTCTGCCGACATGCTCTCCCCATCTGGTTCGGGACTGTCCCGGCCCTGATCCGGGGATCACCCGGGGCCAGCGCCGAGACAGGACTGTATGTGACCCGCGCCGCACGGACGATCACTGACGCGTAACGATCCAGTTACGACGCATTAACCAGTTGACGTCCCCGGGACGGGCAAACCTTCGTCGGATCGTGGGCGCGACGGAACTTCCTTGACGCACCCACGCGTGCGACAAGACTGCTTACGACGCGGGCTCGTCGTCCTTCGTCGGAGTGGCGTCCACCCCGGCTTCCTTGCGCTGCTCGGGCGTGATCGGCGACGGCGCCGCGGTCAGCGGGTCGTACCCGCCGCCGGACTTGGGGAACGCGATGACGTCGCGGATCGAGTCGCTGCCCGCGAGCAGCGCGACGATCCGGTCCATCCCCACGGCGATGCCGCCGTGCGGGGGCGCGCCGAACTTGAAGGCGTCGAGGAGGAAGCCGAACTTCTCCTGCGCCTCGTCCTCGGCGAGGCCCATGACCGAGAAGACGCGCTTCTGCACGTCGCCGCGGTGGATACGGATGGACCCGCCACCGAGCTCGTTGCCGTTGCAGACGATGTCGTAGGCGTAGGCCAGCGCGCTGCCCGGATCGGTGTCGAAGGAGTCCATGAACTCCTCCTTCGGGCTGGTGAACGCGTGGTGCACGGCCGTCCAGGCGCCGGCCCCCACGGCGACGTCGCCACTGGCGACCGCCTCGGAGCTCGGCTCGAACAGCGGCGCGTCAACGACCCACGTGAAGGCGAAGGTCGAGTCGTCGAGCAGGTCGCCGCGGCGCCCGATCTCGAGGCGGGCGGCACCGAGCAGCGCGCGGCTGCTCTTGACCGGCCCGGCTGCGAAGAAGATGCAGTCCCCCGGCGCTGCGCCGACGTGGGCGACGAGGCCCGCGCGCTCGGCGTCCGACAGGTTCTTGGCGACCGGGCCACCCAGCTCGCCGTCCTCGGCCACGGTGACATAGGCCAGGCCCTTGGCCCCGCGCTGCTTGGCCCAGTCCTGCCAGGCGTCGAACTGACGGCGCGGCTGGCTGCCACCACCGGGCATGACGACGGCACCGACGTAGGCGGCGTTGTCGGGCGAGAACACCCGGAACGGGGTGTCCTTGAAGTAGTCGGTGCAGTCGACGAGCTCGAGGCCCATGCGCAGGTCGGGCTTGTCGGAGCCGAACCGCGCCATCGCGTCGGCGTACGTCATCCGCGGGATCGGTCGCTCGATCGTGTGGCCGGCCTGCGCCCACATCGCCTCGAGCACGTCCTCCATCAGCGTCAGCACGTCCTCCTGGTCGACGAAGCTCATCTCGATGTCGAGCTGGGTGAACTCCGGCTGCCGGTCGGCACGGAAGTCCTCGTCGCGGTAGCAGCGCGCGATCTGGTAGTAGCGCTCCATGCCGCCGACCATCAGCAGCTGCTTGAACAGCTGGGGGCTCTGCGGCAGGGCGTACCAGCTGCCGGGGGCCAGGCGGGCCGGCACCAGGAAGTCGCGGGCACCCTCGGGGGTCGACCGGGTGAGGGTCGGCGTCTCGACCTCGACGAAGTCGCGTGCGTCGAGCACGTCGCGTGCGGCCTTGTTGATCTTCGAGCGCAGCCGCAGCGCGGCAGCGGGACCCGAGCGGCGCAGGTCGAGGTAGCGGTGCTTGAGGCGGGCCTCCTCGCCGACCTCACCACCCTTGTGCCCGGACGCGTCGTCGATCGGGAACGGCAGCGGGTCGGAGGTGGACAGCACGACCAGGTCGGTGGCGACCACCTCGATCTCGCCGGTCGCGAGGTTGGGGTTCTGGTTGCCGTCCTTGCGGGCCACGACCTCGCCGGTCACCTTCAGGCAGAACTCGCTGCGGAGGCTGTGCGCGACCTCCTCGTCGCGGACGACCACCTGCACCACGCCGCTGGCCTCCCGGAGGTCGAGGAACGCCACGCCGCCGTGATCGCGTCGGCGCGCCACCCATCCGGCGAGCGTGACGGTCTGGCCGACGTGCTCGGCGCGCAGGGCGCCGGCGTCATGGGTGCGGATCACTGGTTCTCCTCAGATGTGCTGGCTGTGCTGATGATGGTGGGCCGGAGGTCCTGCTCCGGGGGGGTCCAGGTGGCGGGGTCGGCGTCGACCTGCTCGCCGGACCGGATGTCCTTGACCTGGTTCGTTCCGTCGGCCTGGACGAACCAGACGTAGGGGATGCCGCGCCGCTCGGCGAAGCGGATCTGCTTGCCGAACTTCGCGGGCGAGGGAGCGACCTCGCACGCGATGTCCCGCTGCCTGAGCGCCGCTGCAACCTCCGTGCTGGCGGCGCGGTCGTCCTCGGTGTTGAGCGCGACGAGCACGGCACTGGGCACCGGCCGGCTCCCGGACAGGACGCCGTCGGAGATCAGCGGGACCAGCGTGCGGGAGACGCCGAAGGAGACGCCGACGCCGGGATAGGTCGTACGCCCGTCGCTGGCGAGCGCGTCGTAGCGCCCTCCCCCACCGACCGACTTGAGCCGCTCGTAGCCGGCCATGAAGACCTCGACGACGGTGCCCGTGTAGTAGTCGAGGCCGCGCGCGATGCGCAGGTTGGCCTCGACGTCGACCCGGTCGCCCGCGACGGCGCGGCAGCCCTCGACGACGGCCGCGAGCTCCTCGAGGCCCTGGTCGAGCAGCTCGTCGGTGACGCCGAGTGCGCGGACCTGCTCGACGAACGCGCTGTCGGACACGCGGATCGTGGCCAGCTCGAGGCAGCGCTGCGCCTGCTCCGGTGTGGTGCCGACGCGTTCGACCAGCATCCGCGCGACCTCGTCGGCCGGGAGCTTGTCGAGCTTGTCGATGACGCGGATCGCGTCGGTGACGTCGTCGATGCCCAGGCCCCGGTAGAAGCCCTGGATGAGCTTGCGGTTGTTGAACTGGAACGACAGGCGCGGGATGGGGAGCCGGCTCAGCGCGTCGACCATCACCGACATCACCTCGACGTCGTGGTGGAACGGCAGCTCGTCGCGACCGACGATGTCGACGTCGGCCTGGGTGAACTGGCGGAAGCGACCCTCCTGCGGCCGCTCGCCGCGCCAGGCCGGCTGGACCTGGAACCGGCGGAAGGGGAACTCGAGGTGTCCTGCGTGCTCGAGGACGTAGCGCGCGAACGGCACGGTGAGGTCGAAGTGCATGCCGAGCTCGGCCTTCGCGTCCGGCTCCGCGGCGAGCCGCTGGAGGACGTAGATCTCCTTGTCGACCTCACCGCCCTTGGCGAGCCGGTCGATCGGCTCGACGACGCGGGTCTCGATGTTGGCGAAGCCGTGCAGCTCGAAGGTCCGCGACAGCGACGCGATGACCTCGCGCTCGACGGCACGCTGGGCGGGCAGCAGCTCGGGGAACCCGCTGAGGGGGGCGATCTTGCTCATCGGTCCATCACGCCTGTCGACAGGTCCTGGAGGTAGGGGTTGGTGGCGCGCTCGCGCCCGATGGAGGTCTGCTCACCGTGACCGGGCAGGACGACGACGTCGTCGGCGAGCGGCAGCACCTTGTCGGTGAGGCTGCGCAGCATCGTCGCGTGGTCGCCGCCGGGCAGGTCGGTGCGACCGATCGAGCCTGCGAAGAGCAGGTCGCCGGAGAACATCACCTCGGAGACGTCCTGCTGCGCGTACGGCGTACGGAAGGTCACCGAGCCCTCGGTGTGCCCGGGTGTGTGGTCGACGACGAACCTCAGGCCGGCCAGCTCGAGCTCGGCGAGGTCGGAGAGCTCGCGCACGTCGTCGGGCTCGGCCCACGTGTAGTCGCCGCCGAGCAGCATCTGGGTGGTCTCGGGGCTCATCCCGGCCATCGGGTCGCTCAGCAGGTGGCGGTCGGCGGGGTGGATCCAGGCGGTGGCGTCGTAGGTGCCGGCGACGGGAGCCACGCACCACATGTGGTCGACGTGACCGTGGGTGACCAGCACGCTGACCGGCTTGAGGTGGTGCTCGCGGACGACCTGGGCGACGCCCTCGGCCGAGTCCTTGCCGGGATCGATGACGACGCACTCGGCCCCGGGACCCGTGGCGACGACGTAGCAGTTGGTCCCCCAGGGTCCGGCGGGGAAGCCAGCGATGAACACAGGCGTCAGTCCTTGCTAGATGCTCGAAGTGGTCGACGGGGGCGGACGATCGTCCCATCCGCTCAGGTGGGAAGCCTACCGAGGGCCGTCGGGGCCATGACTACGATGGGCGACCATGAGCGCCGACAAGCAGTCACAGGACGACGCAGCCCCGTGGGGCCGCGTCGCTGATGACGGCACAGTCTTTGTCCGAACGGCAGACGGGGAGCGATCCGTCGGGTCCTACGAGGCCGGCACGCCGGAGGAGGCCCTGGAGTTCTTCACCAAGCGCTACGACGAGCTGGAGGGCAAGGTCCACCTGCTCGAGCAGCGCGTCGCATCGGGGCGCCTGGCGCCCGAGGAGGCGACCTCCTCGACGAAGGCACTGCGCGAGCAGGTCGTCGACGCCCACGCGGTGGGCGACCTCGTGGCGCTGGCGGCCAGGCTCGACGCGCTCGGCCCCGTGATCGCGGTCCAGCGCAGCGCCCGCAAGGAGGAGCGCGCGCAGAAGACCGCGGAGTCGAAGGCGGAGAAGGAGAAGCTCGTCGCCGAGGCCGAGAAGCTGGCCGAGGGCACCGACTGGCGCAACGGCGCCAACCGCCTGCGCGACCTGCTCACGACGTGGAAGGAGCTGCCGCGCCTCGACCGGGCCACCGACGACGCGCTGTGGCGCCGCTTCTCCACCGCGCGGACGACGTACACCCGGCACCGCAAGGCGCACTTCGCCGAGGAGCACGAGCGCCGCGACGGCGCGCGGGTCGTCAAGGAGCGGCTGGCCAAGGAGGCCGAGGCGCTCTCCACGTCGACCGAGTGGGGTCCGACCGCCGGCAAGTACCGCGACCTGATGCGCGAGTGGAAGGCCGCGGGGCCAGCTCCCCGCGAGGTCGACGACCAGCTCTGGCAGCGCTTCCGCGGCGCGCAGGACACGTTCTTCGGCGCCCGCGACGCCGCCAACGCGGCCCTCGACGAGGAGTTCGCGGCCAACGCCGTCGTCAAGGACGAGATCCTGGTCGAGGCCGAGAAGCTGGTGCCGGTGACGGACGTCGACGCCGCCAAGAAGGCCTTCCGCGACCTCGCCGACCGCTGGGACGCCGCCGGCAAGGTGCCGCGCGACCGGATGAAGGACCTCGAGGCCCGGATGCGGAAGGTCGAGCAGGCCATCCGCGCGGTCGAGGACGAGCAGTGGAGCCGCAGCGACCCGGAGAAGTCGGCGCGCGCGGACGACATGATCGGCAAGCTCGAGGCCGGCATCGCCGAGACCCGGGCCAAGCTCGACAAGGCCACGGCCGCGGGCGACGCGAAGCGCACCAAGGACCTCGAGTCCGAGCTCGCCAACAAGCAGGCCTTCCTCGACATGGCGAAGAAGGCCGCGGCCGACTTCAGCTGATCAGCTGGTGACGCGGTAGGCGTCGAACACCCCGGGCACGGCGCGGACGGCGCGGAGCACGCCGTCGAGGTGGGCAGCGTCGGCCATCTCGAAGGAGAACCGGCTCTTGGCGACGCGGTCGCGCGTCGTGGAGAGCGTCGCACTGAGGATGTTCACGTGCGCGTCGGAGAGCGCCATCGTGATGTCGGAGAGCAGGCGCGCGCGGTCGAGGGCCTCGACCTGGATGTTGACGAGGAAGGTCGACTGCGAGGTCGGCGCCCACTCGACGTCGAGGACCCGCTCGGGCTGGCCGAGGAGGCTGGAGGCGTTGGTGCAGTCCTTGCGGTGCACCGAGACTCCCCCGCCCTTGGTGACGAAGCCGAGGATCGGGTCGGGCGGCACCGGCGTGCAGCACTTGGCGAGCTTGACCCAGAGGTCGTCCACACCCGGGACGATGACGCCCGAGTCGGTGGGGCTGCGCTTGGCGCGCGAGCGGCCGGTGATCGTGACGGCCTCGGACATGTCCTCCGCCGCACCGTCGTCGCCGCCGTGGAGGTCGATCACGCGGCGGACGACGGCCTGGGCGCTGAGGTTGCCCTCGCCGACCGCGGCATAGAGCGCGGAGACGTCGGCGTGGTGGAAGTGCTCGGCCACCAGGGCCAGGACGTCGTGGGTCATCAGGCGGGTGAGGGGCAGGCCCTCCTTGCGCATCAGCTTGGCGATCTGGTCCTTGCCGCGCTCGATGGCCTCCTCGCGCCGCTCCTTGGTGAACCACTGGCGGATCTTGTTGCGGGCGCGCGGCGACTGGACGAAGTTGAGCCAGTCGCGGGACGGACCCGAGGTGGGCGATTTGGAGGTGAAGACCTCGACCACGTCGCCGTTGTCGAGGGTCGACTCCAGCGGCACCAGGCGGCCGTTGACCCGCGACCCGATCGTGTGGTGGCCCACCTCGGTGTGGACGGCGTACGCGAAGTCGACGGGCGTCGCGCCCATCGGCAGCGGGATGACGTCGCCGCGGGGGGTGAAGACGTAGACCTGCTGCTGGTTCATCTCGAAGCGCAGCGACTCCAGGAACTCGCCCGGGTCGTCGACCTCGCTCTGCCAGTCGAGCAGCTGGCGCAACCAGGTGAGGTCGTCCTTGTCCCCGAGGCGGTCGGTGTCGACGCCGGCCTTGCTGTTCTCCTTGTACTTCCAGTGCGCCGCGACGCCGTACTCCGCGCGACGGTGCTGGGAGAACGTCCGGATCTGCACCTCCACGGGCTTGCCCGCCGGACCGATCACCGTCGTGTGAAGCGACTGGTACATGTTGAACTTCGGCATCGCGACGTAGTCCTTGAACCGCCCCAGGACCGGGTTCCACCGCGAGTGGATCACCCCGAGCGCGCTGTAGCAGTCGCGGTCCTCGTCGACGAGGATGCGGATGCCGACCAGGTCGTAGATGTCGGAGAAGTCGCGGCCGCCGACGATCATCTTCTGGTAGATCGAGTAGTAGTGCTTCGGGCGGCCCGTCACCTTGCCGTTGATCTTCGCCGCCTTGAGGTCCTGCTCGATCTCGGTGACGACCTCGGACAGGAACGAGTCGCGCGACGGCGCCCGCTCGGCGACCATCCGCACGATCTCGTCATAGATCTTGGGGTGGAGGGTCGCGAAGGCGAGGTCCTCGAGCTCCCACTTGAGGGTGTTCATGCCGAGCCGGTGCGCCAGCGGGGCGTAGATGTCGAGGGTCTCGCGCGACGACCGCTCCTGCGAGGCCGCCGGCACGTAGCGCAGGGTGCGCATGTTGTGGAGCCGGTCGGCGAGCTTGATCACCAGCACCCGGATGTCGCGCGACATCGCGACGATCATCTTGCGGATGGTCTCGGCCTGCGCCGAGTCGCCGTACTGCACCTTGTCGAGCTTGGTCACGCCGTCGACCAGGACGGCGACCTCGTCACCGAAGTCGGCGCGGAGCGCCTCGAGGGTGTACGGCGTGTCCTCGACCGTGTCGTGGAGCAGCGCGGCGACCAGCGTCGGCTCGGTCATGCCGATGTCGGCGAGGATCGTGGTCACCGCGAGCGGGTGGGTGATGTAGGGGTCGCCGCTCTTGCGCATCTGGCCGGTGTGCCACTTGTCGGCCTCGGCGTAGGCGCGCTCGAGGAGGGCGAGATCGGCCTTCGGGTGGTTGGCCCGCACGGCGCGGAAGAGCGGCTCGAGGACCGGGTTGGACGACGGCGGCTTGGTGCCGACGCGGGCGAGGCGCGCACGCATGCCGCGCGCGGTCAGCGGGGCCCTGACCTCCTGCGCCGGTGCCTGCTCCTCAGCCATGCACAGAGTCTAGTGAGTGGCGCGAGGGGTCAGATGGTCAGCAGGGTGCTGACGGGCAGGTCGCCGGTCCGCGAGCGCGGGTCGAGGAAGCCCAGCTCCATCAGCACGGCCACGCCGGTGGCGGTGCCGCCGCACGCCTCGATGAGCTCCTGGGTGGCGGCGACGGTGCCGCCGGTGGCCAGGACGTCGTCGACCATGAGCACCCGGTCGCCGGCGTCGATCGCGTCGCGGTGCACCTCGAGGGTCGCCTCGCCGTACTCCAGTGCGTACGACACCGCGTGGGTCTCGCGCGGGAGCTTGCCCGCCTTGCGGATCGGGACGAAGCCGATGCCGAGCGCCAGGGCGACGGGCGCGGCGAGGATGAAGCCGCGGGCCTCCATGCCGACGACCTTGTCGACCACGACGTTGCCGTGGTCGTCGCGACCGGCCGCCGCGAGGGCGGTGATGATCGCGGAGAAGGCGTGGTGGTCGGCGAGGACCGGCGTGATGTCCTTGAACGTCACGCCCTCCTGCGGCCAGTCGGGGACGTCGACGGTGAGGCGCTCGAGCGCCTCCTGGGCCGTACGCCGGTCAGGCATCGGTGGCCGGTCCGTCGACCACGCCGTGGTCGGGCTCGACCACTCGCGCGATCGCCGCGCGGGCGATCTGGATCTCGGTGCCGGGGGCGATCTCGAGGCGGGCCGTGTCGTCGGTGACCGACCGGACGGTGCCGTAGATGCCCGAGGACATCATGACCTGCTGGCCGACCTCGATGCTGTTCTGCAGCGCGATCACCTCCTGCTGGCGGCGCCGCTGGGGGCGGACCACCATGAACCAGAACAGGGCCAGGATGGCGACCAGGGGAAGAAGTGCGGCGAGGTCGTTCACGGCGGGGCTCCTCGAGGGGGTCGGGTGCGTGAGCGCCCGGAGTCTACTTCTCCCTCAGGCGTCGTCGAACAGGGTGGAGTCGACCGTCGGGATCGGCGGTGGGGTGAGGCCGAGGTGATGCCAGGCGGCGGGCGTCGCGACGCGGCCCCGCGGCGTGCGGGCGAGCAGGCCGGTGCGGACCAGGAACGGCTCGGCGACCTCCTCGACGGTCTCGCGCTCCTCGCCGACGGCGACGGCGAGCGTCGAGATGCCGACCGGTCCCCCGCCGAAGCGGCGGCAGAGCACGTCCAGCACGCCTCGGTCGAGACGGTCGAGCCCGGACTCGTCGACCTCGAACAGCTCGAGCGCGGCCTGTGCCACCGGCAGCGTCAGGACGCCGTCGGCGCGCACCTGCGCGTAGTCGCGGACCCGGCGCAGCAGCCGGTTGGCGATGCGGGGGGTGCCGCGGGATCGGCCGGCGATCTCGCGGGAGCCCTCCGAAGTGAGGTGCACCCCGAGGAGGCCTGCGGAGCGGTGCACGATCTGGTCGAGCTCGTGGGGCTCGTAGAACTCGAGGTGGGCGGTGAAGCCGAAGCGGTCGCGCAGCGGTCCGGGCAGCAGGCCAGCGCGGGTCGTCGCGCCGACGAGGGTGAACGGCGGGATGTCGATCGGGATCGCCGTGGCGCCGGGGCCCTTGCCGATGACGACGTCGACCCGGAAGTCCTCCATCGCCATGTAGAGCAGCTCCTCGGCCGGCCGCGACATCCGGTGGATCTCGTCGACGAAGAGCACGTCGCCCTCGTTGAGCCCGGACAGGATCGCGGCGAGGTCGCCGGCGTGGGTGATCGCCGGACCGCTCGTCAGCCGCAGCGGAGTGCTCATCTCGCCGGCGATGATCATCGCGAGGGTGGTCTTGCCGAGCCCGGGCGGGCCGGAGAGCAGGACGTGGTCGGGCGCCCGGCCCCTGCGGCGGGCCGCCTCCAGGACGAGCCCGAGCTGGTCGCGTACGCGCACCTGCCCGACCACCTCGTCGAGGGTCTTCGGGCGCAGCGCTGCCTCCACCGCCCGCTCGTCGCCGTCGGCCTCGGCGTCGGTGAGGCGCTGGAGGTGGCTGAGCTCGGCCTGGCTCAGCTCGGTCTCCGTGTCGTCGTCCACGTCGTCCCAGTTCATCGGCCCCTACGCCTTGCTCAGGGTGCGCAGGGCTGCGCGCATGAGTGCAGCGACGTCGGGGATCTCGCCGGCGTCGGGGGCGACGGCGTCGACCGCCTTCTCCGACTCCTTGGCCGACCAGCCGAGGCCCACGAGCCCCTGCTGCACCTGGTCGCGCCAGGCCTCCTGCGGCTTCGCCCCGGTCGTGGCGTGGTGGCCGCCCGTGGGCGGGCCGATGCGGTCCTTGAGCTCGAGGATGATCCGCTGGGCGCCCTTCTGGCCGATGCCCGGGACGCGGGTGAGCGCCTTGACGTCCTCGGTCATGATCGCGCGGCGTACGTCGTCGGGGCTCATCACCGCGACGATCGCCTGGGCGACCTTGGGACCGACCCCGGAGGCGGTCTGGACGATCTCGAAGACCTGCTTCTCGTCCTCGTCGAGGAAGCCGAAGATCGTCAGGCTGTCCTCGCGCACGACCATGCTCGTGGGCAGGATGGCGGACCGCCCGACGCGCAGGGTGGCGAGGGTGCCGGGGGTGCACATCAGCTCGAGGCCGACACCACCGACCTCGAGCACGGCGCTGGTGAGCGTGACGGCGGCGACCTCGCCGCGGACGAAGGCGATCATCGGGTCCTCACTGGGGCCTTCCTCTGCTGTGCCTTCGCGCGGGCCACCGCTTCCTCGAGCCGGGTGTTGGCCGAGCCGCGCCAGACGTGGGTGATGGCCAGGGCGAGGGCGTCGGCGGCGTCGGCTGGCTTGGGCATCTCGGCGAGGCGCAGGATCCGAACCACCATTGCGCCGACCTGGGCCTTGTCGGCGCGGCCGTTGCCGGAGACGGCGGCCTTCACCTCGCTGGGGGTGTGCATCGCGATCGGCAGGCCGCGACGCGCGGCCACGACGAGCGCGATCCCGCTGGCCTGGGCGGTGCCCATGATGGTGCTGGAGTCGGAGCGGGCGAAGACGCGCTCGACGGCGACCGCGTCGGGCTGGTGCTCCTCGATCCAGGCGTCGAGGCCCTTCTCGATGCTCACCAGCCGCTGGGCGATCGGGAGGTCCGCGCTCGTGCGGATCACGCCCACGTCGACCATCGTCAGCGGGCGGCCGACGCTGCCGTCGACCACTCCGACGCCGCACCTCGTGAGGCCGGGGTCGATGCCGAGCACCCGCACTCCGCCACCCCTCTCCGCCTGGCCGTCCTGGCCGCCTCGCCGTCCGAACACATGTTCGTCCGGCAAACGCTAACCGGCCGCGGCCACCGGGCGGCGTACGACACGCGGGGGGCTCCCCCGGTGCCCGATCCCCGGCGCCCGCCTGCCCCGCTCCCGCGCGCCGCTGTAACGCCGGGTTAGTAGCTGTACCCACTTGGATTTATCCGGGTGGGTACAAGCAGTAACCCGGCGTTACAGCAGCGTTTGGGGTCACCGGCGGCGTTGCACGCGGTACGGCACGAGGTCATCGGTGTCGGTCCCGAAGCGGGAGCAGGTGTCGGCGAATTCCCGGGCAGCACGGGCGAGCGCGGCCCGGCGGCCGGCGAACAGGTCGACGTACGTCAGGCGCGAGCCGCCCAGCTTGAAGCCGGTGAGGAAGTCGTGGCGCTGCTTCTCCTCTGTGAGCACGGCTGCCGGTGCCATGCCGCTCGGGTTGTCCGGCGCGTACTTGAGGAGTCCGTCCGCCTCGAAGAAGTGTCGCTTGACGACCATGTCGGCGAAGGCCGTCGTGACGCCGTCAGACAGGCCGAACTGGAGCTCGGGACGGCCTATACCGAGCTCGAGGACGAAGTCGCGGACGAGGGACTCGAGATAGGTCTCCGCCAGCGGCTCGGCGTGCTCGATGCACCACCTCATGCAGCGGCTGTGCGGCCAGTCCTTCATGCGCGCGAGCCTCTCCCACAGCTCCTCGCGCGTAACGCCGTGGCGCATCGCAGCGTCGCAGGCGGCCAGCCCGTGGGCGCGCCCGTGCTCGCGCACCATGTCGAGCGCCGTCCGCGGACGGTCGAGGACGCGCAGGCCGTCGACTTCCTCCACGTCACCGGGGAGGTACGGCGCGAGGTGGTGCTTCACGCCGGCGCGGACGGCGTCGCCATGGACCTTGGTCCGGCTCAGGTGGACCAGGGCAGACCGTGGATCCGGGGCTCCCAGGCCGAGGACGATCGAGGACGAGTCGTGGCTGAAGGCGTACGACGTCGAGGTGAGGCTCAGCTGCGCTGCCCGCATCCGCAGCACGGGCCGCTCCCGGAACGGGTCCAGGCCCTCCCACGCGTCAGTGTCGACGTACACCCCGTGCCGAACGCGGAGGACCTTCCCGGCACGGACGAGGCCGCGGACGTCGTTACCGGTGAGGCCGGCGGTCCTCAACTGACGAGCGGTGATGAGTCCGTGCTGGGAGTTCATCAGCACGATGGTCGGCAGGTACATGTGGCCGAGCATCGAGATGTCCACCGACGCATGGACCGCTGTTGGGCCAGCACCTGTGGATTCGCGCGATACGCGGGCTGCTGTGGACGGCTGGTGGTTCGCCCGCCGCCGCTGTAACGCCGGGTTAGTAGCTGTACCGACCTGGATATGTCCGGATGGGTACAAGTACTAACCCGGCGTTACAGCGGGTGAGGTGCGCGGGCCGGGCGGGTGGCCCGTCAGGCGTCGGCGGCCTCGAGCTCGGCGAGGACGTCGGCGGGGACGTCGACGTTGGTGAAGACGTCCTGGACGTCGTCGAGGTCCTCGAGGGCGTCGACGAGGTGCATCACCTTGCCGGCGCCGGAGGCGTCGACGGGGATCTCCATGCTGGGCACGAACTCGACATCGGCGGAGTCGTAGTCGATGCCGGCGTCCTGGAGGGCCGTGCGGACGGCGACGACATCGGTGGCCTCGCTCTGCACCTGGAAGACGTCGTCGAGGTCGCTGACCTCCTCGGCGCCGGCGTCGAGGGTGGCCTCGAGGACGTCGTCCTCGGACACCTCACGGACCGAGCCGTCGTGCTCCTGCGACTTCGGCACGACGACGATCCCCTTGCGGGTGAACAGCCGCGAGACGGAGCCGGGGTCGGCCATGGTGCCGCCGTTGCGGGTCACCGCGGTGCGGACCTCCATCGCGGCACGGTTGGTGTTGTCGGTGAGGCACTCGACCAGGATCGCGACGCCCTGCGGGCCGTAGACCTCGTAGGAGATCGTCTTGTAGTCGACCCCGCCCGACTCGGCACCGGAGCCGCGCTTGAGCGCGGAGTCGATGTTCTTGTTGGGGACCGAGTTCTTCTTCGCCTTCTGGATGGCGTCGTAGAGCGTCGGGTTGCCGGCGGGGTCGCCGCCGCCCTGCTTCGCCGCGACCTCGATGTTCTTGATCAGCTTGGCGAAGAGCTTGCCGCGCTTGGCGTCGACCGCGGCCTTCTTGTGCTTGGTCGTTGCCCACTTGGAGTGGCCGGACATCGGTACCTCTGCTTCTCGTCGTCGTGGTGTACGTCGTCAGGCCGAGCGCACCAGGTCCACGAACATGCCGTGGACGCGGTCGTCGCTGCCGACCTCCGGGTGGAACGAGGTCGCCATCAGGGGGCCTTGACGGACCGCGACGATCCTACCCGCGGCAGGCCCGTCCTCGACCCGAGCCAGCACCTCGACGTCGCCGTCGACCGCCTCGACCCACGGCGCGCGGATGAAGACCGCGCGGACCGGGTCGGCCAGACCGTCGACGTGGATGTCCTCCTCGAAGGAGTCGACCTGGCGCCCGAAGGCGTTGCGCCGCACGGTGATGTGGAGGCCGCCGATGGTCTCCTGGCCCGCCGCTCCGTCCTCGATCCGGTCGGCCAGCATGATCATGCCGGCGCACGTGCCGAACGCCGGGAGGCCAGCTCGTACGGCGTCACGCAACGGCTCCAGCAGGTCGAAGATCGTGGCGAGCTTGGCCATCGTCGTGGACTCCCCGCCCGGGATCACGAGGCCGTCGCAGGCCGCGAGCTCGCCGGGACGGCGTACGGAGATCGGGTCGGCGCCCAGCGACCGCAGGGCCGCCAGGTGCTCGCGGACGTCGCCCTGCAGGGCCAGCACGCCGATGGTCGGGTTCACGGACGCCGATCCTAGGACGGCCGTAGGCTCGCCGATCATGAGGCTCCCCCGCTCCGCGGCCCTGCTCGTCGCCCTCCTCACGATCAGCCCTATCGCGGGTGCCGCGAGCGCCACACCTGCGCTGGACCGCGCCCGGACGGTCGACGGCTGGACGGTCGCGTCGCCGTCGAGCCTGGGCCTGCGCGCCACCGCGATCAACCGCGGCGCGGCGGAGGCCAGGCGGCTCGGCTCCACGTGCTTCGCGGTCGTGCGCAACGGCAAGGTGGCCGGCGAGTGGAACTGGAAGCAGCAGCGCGACACCCCGCGCGAGGTCTTCTCGATCACCAAGTCGGTCACCAGCACGCTGGTCGGCATCGCGATCCGCGACGGCGACCTGCGCCTCGACGACCGGGTCTCGCGCTACGTCCCGCAGTGGCGCGGCACGCCGTCGGAGTCGGTGACGGTGCGCAACCTGATCTCCAACGACAGCGGTCGCTTCTGGTCGCTGCAGAGCGACTACGGCGACCTGCTCCGCGCGAGGAGCCGCACGACGTACGCCATCGGGCTGAGCCAGCAGCACGCCCCCGGCAGCGCGTGGGCCTACAACAACGCGGCCATCCAGGTGCTCGAGGCGGTGCTCGAGAAGGCGACCGGGATGCGCGTGGCGAGGTTCGCCCGCGAGCGGCTCTTCGAGCCCCTCGGCATGACGCACACGTCCTTCATCACCGACCGCTCCGACGACGCGGCGGTGTTCTACGGCCTGCAGACCACCTGCCTCGACCTCGCGCGGTTCGGCCACCTCTACCTGGGCCGCGGCACGGTCGAGGGCCGCCGGATCCTCGCCCCGAGCTTCGTGGAGCGCGCCGTCGGCCGGTCGTCGACGGTGCACAACGCGGCCTACGGCTACCTCTGGTGGCTCAACCGGCCCGGCCTGCTCCGAGGCGCGACCGACGCGGTCGACGCGCAGGGCCAGCCGGTGGAGCAGGTCACCGGCCAGCTGGCGCCGGAGGCCCCGGTGGAGGTGTTCGCCGCCCTCGGCTTCGGCGGCCAGGTCCTGCTGGTGGACCCGACGACGCGCACGATGGTGGTGCGCATCGGCGCACCCGCACAGGTGGGCGCGGAGTCGTACGGCTTCGGGAAGGCCGCTGCCGTGCTCGCCGCCGCCGTGCGCTGAGGACTACCAGCCGCGCTCGGACAGGCGGTGCGGCTGCGGGATCTCGTCGACGTTGATGCCGACCATCGCCTCGCCCAGGCCGCGCGAGACCTTGGCGACCACGTCGGGGTCGTCGAAGAACGTCGTCGCCTTGACGATCGCCTCGGCGCGCTCGGCCGGGTTGCCGGACTTGAAGATGCCCGAGCCGACGAAGACGCCCTCGGCGCCGAGCTGCATCATCATCGCGGCGTCGGCCGGGGTGGCGATGCCGCCGGCGGTGAAGAGGACGACCGGGAGCTTGCCCGCGGCCGCGACCTCCTTGACCAGCTCGTAGGGGGCCTGGAGCTCCTTGGCCGCGACGTAGAGCTCGTCCTCGGCCATGCCGTGCAGGCGGCGCAGCTCGCCGCCGATGGTGCGCATGTGCATGACGGCGTTGGAGACGTCGCCGGTGCCGGCCTCGCCCTTGGAGCGGATCATCGCCGCACCCTCGGTGATGCGGCGCAGCGCCTCGCCCAGGTTGGTCGCACCGCACACGAACGGCACGGTGAACTGCCACTTGTCGATGTGGTTGGCGTAGTCGGCCGGGGTCAGCACCTCGGACTCGTCGATGTAGTCGACGCCGAGCGACTGGAGCACCTGCGCCTCGGCGAAGTGGCCGATGCGGGCCTTGGCCATCACCGGGATCGAGACGGCCTCGATGATCGAGTCGATCATGTCGGGGTCGCTCATCCGCGAGACGCCGCCCTGGGCGCGGATGTCGGCCGGGACGCGCTCGAGGGCCATCACCGCGACGGCGCCGGCGTCCTCGGCGATCTTCGCCTGCTCGGCGGTGACGACGTCCATGATGACGCCGCCCTTGAGCATCTCGGCCATGCCGCGCTTGACGCGGCTGGTGCCGTGCTCGATGGGGGTCTCGACGGACGAAGGGGTGTGCTCAGCCATGCCCCGATCGTAGTGCTGGCTCATCCGAAAGGATGCATCGGGATCAGGGCTGCGAGGCCGCCCGCTCGAGGGCCTGGCGGCGGACCACCCAGATGCGCTGCGCGACGGTCACGGTGGCCGCGACCGCCAGCGCCCAGAGGGCGATGTGGAGCAGCCACCAGAGGTCGAGGACGTCGGCGAAGAACGCCGGCACGAGCATCCCGACGAGCCGGTCGGGACGCTCCGCGATGCCGACCTTGGCGTCATAGCCGAGGACGTCGGCCTTCGCGCGGGCGTACGACGTCACCGCGCCCATGACCAGGATGACGAGGCACAGCGCAAGGTAGAGGCGGCTCTCCTGGTGCCACGCGAAGAACAGGGCCAGACCTCCGAAGAGCGCCCCGTCGGCCACCCGGTCGAGCGTCGAGTCGAGGAACGCGCCGAAGTCGTCCTTGCGGCCCATCTTGCGGGCCATCGCGCCGTCGACGAGGTCGCTGAAGACGAAGGCGGTGATGAAGAGGACGCCCTGCCAGACCCAGCCCTGGGCGAAGAAGAAGATCGCGCCGAAGCTCACCCCCAGCGTGCCCACCAGCGTCACCACGTCGGGGCTGATGCCGAGCCGGATGAAGAGGTTGATGAACGGGGCGAGCATGACGCCCTGCCAGAACTGCTTGAACCTGTCGAGCACGGGCGCAGGCTACTCCTCGAGCAGCGCGGCGCGGACGTCCGCCACCGCGGCGAGCGCCCCGGTGAGCGTCCAGTCCACCCCTGCTGCTCGTACGACGACGGAGTCGCCGCCGGCGCCCCGCACGATCGCCGCACCCGGGAGCCGGTCCCAGTCGGCGACGCTGTGCTGGAAGAGCACGTCCCACTGACCGCCGGCGATCGCCATGCAGTCCATCGTCCCGGAGCCGAGCATCCGCAGGGTGCCCACCTGGCCCAGCGCGCGGGTGAAGGCCTCCCCCACCGGCCCGCCGTAGAACGGCGGGTGCAGGTAGGTCACTGCGCAGCGCGCCTCGCGGGCGATCTCGGGCAGCGGTGCGAGGCGGACGCCGTCGCAGGTGCTGGGCAGGTCGGGGCCACCGACCCACGTGCGCTGCTGGGCGGCGTGGTGCACGGCGCCGAGGAGCACGTCGGCCTCGTCGGTGAGCGCCAGGGCCGAGCACCACCAGTCGCTGCCGCGGGTGAAGTTGAAGGTGCCGTCGACCGGGTCGATCACCCACGTCCGACCCGAGGTGCCGGGTCGTGAGGTGCCCTCCTCACCCACGATCGCGTCGTCGGGCCGCTCGGCGCCGAGCCGCTCGACGATCAGTCGTTCGGCAGCCGTGTCGGCCTGGGTGACGACGTCGGAGCCACTGGTCTTCCGCTCGACGTCGAGCCCGCCCTCGCGGATCCGCGCGGCCAGCGCTGCGGCGTCCCGCACCAGCTCGGCGGCGAGGGCGGCATCGGCGAGCAGGCGGGAGTCGTCCACGGACGCCACGCTAGCCCGAGGGCGTACTGTGGCCGGACGGAGCCACCCAGGCTTCCGACAAGGGAGCCCCGATGAGCGACAAGTCGCCACGGCAAGGCATGTCCAAGAAGTCCGGCAAGTCCATCAAGGAAAAGCGTGCCGACAAGCACGCCAAGGCGGCCGGGAAGAGCGGCGCCGACGAGACGTTCCTCCCGCCGAAGAAGAAGTGAGCCTGCTCAGCCTCGGTGTGATCGGCACGTCGGCCAAGGAGAACGAGCACCGGCTCCCCCTCCATCCCGACCACCTCGCGCGCCTCGCGCCCGAGGTCGCAGCGCGCACCACGCTCGAGCACGGGTACGCCCGTCGCTTCGGCGTCTCGGACGAGGAGCTCGCTCCGCACGTGGCGGGCTTCGCGACGCGCGAGGAGATCCTCGAGGGCTCCGACGTCGTGGTGCTGCCCAAGCCGCAGCACGAGGACGTCGCCCGGATGCACACCGGGCAGGTCCTCTGGGGCTGGCCGCACTGCGTCCAGGACCCCGAGATGACCCAGCTCGCGATCGACCGTGAGCTGACGCTGATCGCCTTCGAGGCGATGAACCACTGGACCTCGGACGGCCACGTCGGGCTGCACGTCTTCCACAAGAACAACGAGCTCGCCGGCTACTGCTCGGTGCTCCAGGCGATGGAGCTCGTCGGGATCACCGGCGACTACGGCCGCCGGCTGAGCGCTGTCGTGATCGGCTTCGGGGCCACCGCGCGCGGGGCCGTCACGGCGCTCAAGGCACACGGCGTCGGCGACGTCGCCGTCCTCACCACGCGCGGGGTGGCCGCCGTCGGCTCGCCGATCCACTCGGTGCGGATCCGGCAGTGGGACCACGACCCCGACGGCGAGGGCATCAGTGTCGTCACCGACCGCGGTCGCGAGCCGCTGGCGCCCTACCTCGCGGAGAACGACATCGTCGTGAACTGCACGCTGCAGGACACGGCGGCGCCGCTGACCTACCTCCGGACCGAGGACGTGGCCGCCTTCCGCAACGGCAGCCTGATCGTCGACGTGTCGTGCGACGAGGGCATGGGCTTCTCCTGGGCCGTGCCGACCACCTTCGACGAGCCGATGTTCACCGTCGGCGGTCGCGTCCACTACTACGCGGTCGACCACAGCCCGTCGTACCTCTGGAACTCGGCCACGTGGGAGAACAGCGAGGCGCTGCTGCCGTTCGTCGACCTCGTCCTCTCCGGCCCCGCGAGCTGGGACGCGTCGGAGGTGCTGAGCCGGGCGATCGAGATCCGCGCGGGACGTGTGTGCAACCCGGCGATCCTGGCGTTCCAGGGCCGGTCGGCGGAGCACCCCTACCCCGTCGGCTGACCCTCCGAGCCTGCACTGGGCCACGCATCCGCGAGCAGCCGGCGGGTGTCCTCGAGCAGCTGCGGGAGCATCTTCGTGCCGCCGACGACGGTGATGAAGTTGGCGTCGCCCGTCCACCGCGGTACGACGTGCTGGTGCAGGTGGTCGGCCAGCGAGCCACCGGCCGAGCGCCCGAGGTTGAGCCCGACGTTGAAGGAGTGGGGGCTGCTGACGGCGCGGATGGCCCGCAGCGCCTGCTGGGTCATCGTCATCAGCTCACTGGCCTCGCCCGCGGTGAGGTCGGTGAGGTCGGCGACGTGGCGGTAGGGCAGCACCATCAGGTGCCCGGGGTTGTAGGGGTGCAGGTTGAGGACGGCGTACGTCGACCCACCGCGCGCCACGACCAGCGACTCGTCGTCGGGGTGGCCCGGGATCGCACAGAACGGGCAGCCGTCGTCGTCGACGGCCGTGCGGACGTAGGCCATCCGGTGGGGCGTCCAGATCCGCTCGAGACCGTCCTTGCTCATGCACGTACTCGCTTCGCTCCGTGCGCGCATGAGGCACATGTCGCACTGTGTTGTCTGATGAGCTCGCTCCGCTCGCACATGCGCACGATCCTAGGGTGGGGGCATGACCACGATCCGTCCGGCCGGCGACGCCGACATGGCCGCGGTGGCCGATCTCTGGCACGAGGGCTGGCACGACGGCCACGCCGGGCGGGTACCCGAAGGGCTCACCGAGCTGCGCACGCTGGCGGCGTTCCACGAGCGCACGCCGGCCCGGGTCGCCGACACCACGGTGGCCGTGTCCGACTCCGGGGACCTGCTGGGGTTCGTGATGGTCGTCGGCGACGAGGTCGAGCAGGTCTTCGTCGGACGCACGGCCCGCGGCAGCGGCCTCGCAGCCGAGCTGCTCAGCGTCGCCGAGCAGCAGGTGGGCTCCGCAGGCCACGAGTCCGCCTGGCTCGCGGTGGTCGCCGGCAACGCCCGCGCGCGCCGCTTCTACGAGAAGCAGGGCTGGGTCGACGACGGTGACCTGCCCTATGAGGTCACCGCCGGCGGACTGACGTTCACGTCGCCCTGCCGGAGGTACGTCAAGACACGATGAGGTCACGCGGGACGTCATACGGACGGGGCAAGCGCTTGTCCCGTCCGTATGACGTCGAAGCGGGCGGTGAGCCTCAGGTCCAGGCCTTCGCGAGCCGTTCGACGATCTCGGTGAGCCGCTCGGGCGAGGTGGCGAAGTTGAGGCGTACGTGCCCGGTCGAGCCGGGCGCGTAGGACGCGCCGTCACTCAGCTGCACCCGGCCGCGCTCGAGGGCAACCCATGCCGCGTCGTCGTGGCCGTAGGCGGAGGCGTCGAGCCAGGCGAGGTAGGTCGCCTCGACCGGCCGCATCCGCACCTCCGGCAGGTGCTCGGCGAGCAGTGACCCGAGCAGGCTGCGCTGCTGGTCGAGGCGCTCGACCAGCGAGGCGAGCCAGGGGTCACCGTGGTCGTAGGCCGCGAGCGCGGCGACCACGCCGAGGGCCGAGTAGGAGTCGTTGCGCGACATCGGCTCCGCGTCGAGCCGGGCCCGGTCGGCACCTGAGGGCACGACGAGCTGGGCGCACTTCAGGCCGGCGGTGTTGAACGCCTTGGACGCCGAGACCACCGCGACCGCGTGGTCGTGGGTGCCGTCGATGGCGAGGTAGGAGACGTGCTCCGCGCCGGGCAGCACCAGTGGGGCGAAGATCTCGTCGCTCACGACGCGGGCGCCGTGGCGGAGGACGACGTCGCGGATCCCCTCCAGCTCGGCGCGGGTGAACGCACGGCTTGTGCGGCTGATTCAGGATCAGCGTCTGCGCGCCGTCGGCGAGGAGCCGGTCGAGCCGGTCGAGGTCGATCTCGGCACGCTCGGCCGAGGCCGGCACCTCGAGCAGGTGCTCGACGCGACCGGTGATGTCGGCCAGCCGGTGCTGGGCGTTGTAGCCGGGCGTCGGGAAGACCACTCCGCCGGGCCCGCTGAGGACGTCGATCGCGAGGCGGACGCCCGCCGTCACGTCAACGACGGCGCGGACCGCCGAGGCCTCCGGCGCCCACCCGAAGTGCCGTCCGGCCCAGCCGACGTAGGCCTCGGCGAGCTCGGGGTAGTGGTCGAGCGGGTAGCCGGTGACGCCGACGGCGAGCGCCCGCTGGACGGCCTCCATCACCACCGGGTCGACTGCATAGTCCATCTCCGCGACCCACGCGGGGATCACGTCGTCGGGCACCGTGCCCCACTTCAGCGGCAGCGCGCGGCGCGCCTCCTCGTCGGTGAGGTCGACGACCGGGCGGCGCTCGGAGGCGCTCACGAGGCTCAGACCTGCTCGCGGGACGCGACCGCTGCCGCCACCCTCTCGATCGCCTCGGCGACGGGCACGCCGTTGTCCTGGCGTCCGTCGCGGTAGCGGAACGAGACCGCGCCCTTCTCGACGTCGTCGTCACCGGCGATCAGCATGAACGGCACCTTCTGCAGCTGCGCGTTGCGGATCTTCTTCTGCATCCGGTCGTCGGACTCGTCCACCTCGACGCGCAGCCCCTGTGCCTTCATGGTGCGGGCGATGTCGAAGAGGTAGTCGTTGTGCCGCTCCGCGATCGGGATGCCCTGCACCTGGACGGGTGCCAGCCAGGGCGGGAACGCGCCGGCGTAGTGCTCGACCAGGACGCCGATGAACCGCTCGATCGAGCCGAACTTCGCGGAGTGGATCATGACCGGCTGCTGGCGGGTGCCGTCGGCGGCGACGTACTCCAGGTTGAAGCGGTCGACCGACGGCTGGTTGAAGTCGTACTGGATGGTCGACATCTGCCAGGTGCGCCCGATCGCGTCGCGCGCCTGCACCGACACCTTGGGGCCGTAGTAGGCGGCCCCCCCGGGATCGGGCACGAGCTCGAGCCCGGACTCCTCGCAGACCTTGCGCAGCACCTCGGTGGCCATCTCCCAGTCCTCGTCGGACCCGATGAACTTGTCCGGCTTGGAGTCGTCGCGGGTCGAGAGCTCGAGGTAGAAGTCGTTCAGCCCGAAGTCGCGGAAGAGTCCGAGGCAGAAGTCGAGGAGGTGCTTGATCTCACCCGGCGCCTGCTCGGGGGTGACGTAGGAGTGGGAGTCGTCCTGGGCGAAGCCACGCACCCGGGTCAGGCCGTGGACGACGCCGGACTTCTCGTGGCGGTAGACCGAGCCGAACTCGAACAAGCGCAGCGGCAGCTCGCGGTAGGAGCGCTGCCGCGAGCGGTAGATGAGGTTGTGCATCGGGCAGTTCATCGCCTTGAGGCGGTAGTCCATGCCGTCGACGTCGAGGGCGGGGAACATCCCCTCGCCGTAGTAGGGAAGGTGACCCGACGTGTAGAAGAGCCCCTCCTTGGCGATGTGGGGGGTGCCGACGTACTCGAAGCCCTCCTCGATGTGGCGCAGTCGGACGTAGTCCTCCATCTCGCGCTTGATCACTCCGCCGCGGGGGTGGAACACCGGGAGGCCCGAGCCGATCTCGTCGGGGAAGGAGAACAGGTCGAGCTCGCGGCCGAGCCTGCGGTGGTCGCGGCGCTCGGCCTCCTCGAGGCGGTGGAGGTGCTCCTCGAGCGCCTCCTTGGTCTCCCAGGCGGTGCCGTAGATGCGCTGGAGCTGCTTGTTCTTCTCGTCGCCGCGCCAGTAGGCCGCCGCACTGCGCATCAGCTTGAACGCGGGGATCCGCTTGGTGGTCGGCAGGTGCGGGCCGCGGCAGAGGTCGGACCACTTGGCCTCGCCGGAGCGACCGATGTTGTCGTAGATGGTGAGCTCGCCGGCCCCCACCTCGACCGAGGCGCCCTCGGTGTCGGAGGCACCCGATCCGCCCTTGAGGCCGATCAGCTCGATCTTGTAGGGCTCGTCCTTGAGCTCGGTCAGCGCGTCGGCATCGGTGGTGACCCGGCGCTCGAAGCGCTGGTTCTCCTTGATGATCTTGCGCATCGCGGACTCGATCTTGACGAGGTCCTCCGGCACGAACGGGGTCTCGACGTCGAAGTCGTAGTAGAACCCGTTGTCGATCGGCGGGCCGATGCCGAGCTTGGCCTCGGGCCAGAGCTGCTGCACGGCCTGGGCCATCACGTGCGCGGTCGAGTGGCGCAGGATGTCGCGGCCGTCGGCGCTGTCGATGGCCACGGCCTCGACCTCGTCGCCGTCATGGAGCTCGTAGGCGAGGTCCTTGAGCTGACCGGCCACGCGAGCGGCCACCACGTCGGCGTCGTCGCGGAACAGCTCCCACGCCTTGGTGCCCGTCGTCACCGAGGTCTCCGCACGCTGGTCTGCGTGGATGCGGACGACCTGGATGTCTGACACGGGAGCTCCTTGACGGGGTGGGACGGATGTCGCGTCGACCCTATCGGCCGGACCGGGCCGTCCTCACGCCGGTTTCGCCGCGCTCGGACGTGCCAGCGCTCAGAAGCCTCGGGGCAGTGCCGCGGTGAGCGTCTTGATCGAGGCGTCGTCGAACAGGTCGCGGGGATAGACGCTGAACACGTCGGGCGACAGGAAGGGTCCCTTGCGCCGGAGGAGCACGGCGTCCGCGGTGACCCGGCGGGCGTCGTACATCTCCCACCGCACGGCGAGGACGACCGCATCCAGCTCGGTGGTGATCGAGTCGGCCGTCACCTCGGCACGGAGGGTGCGACCGAGGGGGTAGGCCGAGCGGACCGCCGACCGTGCCCGGAGCGCCACGCGCGGAGTGGTGAGCACCCACACGACGGCGATCACGGCACCGACGGAGAGCCACGCTCCCGACCGGACGGCGGCACCGACGGCGAGGAACGCAAGAGCCGAGACGACCGGCATCATCGAGTCCGCGGACAGGGTGACGGCGCGGGCGATGGCGGCACCCGTCCGCGCCGTCACGTCCTCGGTGAGGGTCAGCGAGAGCGGCAGGGCACTGGCCGGCTCCGGCGCGGACTCAGCCCCCTCCGGCGTCGCAAGGTGACCCTCGAGGAACCCGATCTCCGCTTCCGTCAGCAGCCCCGCCGGCAGGACGAACGACAGCTGGCGTCCGTGGACGGTGACGTACGAGCGGAACCGCGTGACCACGAGGACCGAGCCGCGACCCAGCTCCACCTCGCCGGTCGCGTCCGTGACCACCACGGCCGGGTCGCCGTCGAGCCGGTGGCCCACGGTGATCGACTGCCCGACGCCCAGACCGTGCCGCATGGTGCGACCGAGGTGCAGCCAGCGGAGGACGGCCCAGCCGACAACGACGACGAGGGCCACGACGACGCCCGTCACCGGACGAGCGAGCACGACCCCGAGCACGACGGCCGCCACCCCGACGGCGAGCACGCCGCGCGCGTGACGCACGACGTCGACGGTCATGTCGGTGCGCAGGCGCAGGTGCAGGCCGCGATCGACGACGACCGTCCGGCCCTCCTGAACCTGTTCGTGCACCGGCACAGGCTAGGCCGGTCCCACCCGGGCGGGTGGACGAACCGGTGAAGCTGAGTGAACCGGGGTACGCCTCAGTATGTCCATCGCCCAGTCCCGGAAGCAGGTCGCTGCTCCGCCCCGGTCCACGCCGCTGACGATCGCTTCCGTGCCCGCGGGGCACGTGTACGTCCGCCACCTCGCGCCGCTCGGCGGCGACGGCGTCGTACGCCTCCCCGACCCGGACCCGGCCAACCCGGACCGGCCGGCCGGCGCCACCTGGTGGCCGCCGGTGATGCTCGACCCCGAGTGGGCGCGCACGGCCGACTTCGACGTGTTCCACCTGCACTTCGGCTTCGACGCCGTGCGACCCGAGGACCTCGAGAAGCTGACGAAGGTCCTGCGCGGACGCGGCAAGCCCTTCGTGTTCACCGTCCACGACCTGCGCAACCCGCACCACCGCGACCGTGCGCTGCACGACGAGCAGCTCGACGTGCTGGTGGGTGCGGCCGACGCCCTCGTCACGTTGACCCCGGGCGCGGCGCGCGAGATCGAGTCGCGGTGGGGCCGTGCGCCATTGGTCGTCCCCCACCCGCACGTCGTCGACCTGCCGACGATCTCGCGCGCGCTGGAGGTGCGACCGCGGTGGCGTCGGCGGCCGTTCCGCGTGGGCCTGCACCTCAAGAGCCTGCGCGCCAACATGGACCCGATGCGGATCCTGCCGACCCTCGTGGAGACCGTGGCCGACCTCGACGACGCGGTGCTGCAGGTCAACTGCCACCGTGACGTCCTCGACGACGACGGCGCCCGTCGGGACGCGGAGCTCTCGGCCTGGCTGCGCCGCGAGGCCGCGGCCGGGCGGCTCGAGCTGGAGGTCCACGACTACCTCTCCGACGAGGACCTGTGGGGCTACCTGGCCTCGCTCGACCTGTCGGTGCTGCCCTACACCTTCGGCACCCACTCCGGCTGGCTCGAGGCCTGCCGCGACCTGCAGACGACCGTGCTCGCCCCGAGCTGCGGTTACTACGCCGACCAGGGACCGATCCTGGGCTACACCAACGACGGCGACGACTTCGACGCAGCATCCCTGCGCGACGCGGTCGTGCGCGCGCACGACGAGCGACCGCGCTACGGCGCGAGCGTCGACGAGCGCACCGAGCAACGCCGCTCGGTCGCGCGGGCCCACGAGGATCTCTACCGGGAGGTGAGCAGGTGACGGTACGTCTTCCCGGAAACCCACTGCGGATCTGTCTGGTCGCCAACTGCCGCTTTCCGATCGCAGAGCCCTTCACCGGAGGGCTCGAGTCGATGACCTGGCACCTCGCCAGCGAGCTGGTCCGCCGTGGGCACGAGGTCTCGGTCTTCGCCGCCCCGGGCTCCGACCCGGGCCTCGGCGCGGTCGAGCTGGCCGTCGAGGCGATGCCGGACCGGGCCGGGCGCCACGACGTCGACGCACCGCCCTCCGTCGAGGTGGCCGAGCACCACGCCTACCTCTCGCTGATGCTCCAGCTGGGCGGCCGCGACGGTGCGGAGTTCGACGTCCTCCACAACAACAGCCTCCACTACCTCCCCGTCGCGATGGCGCGCTCGCTGCCGATGCCGGTCCTCACCACCCTGCACACGCCTCCCCTGTGGTGGCTCGAGTCGGCGGTGCAGATGGACGGCGGCAGCAGCTCCTTCGCGTCGGTCTCCCGGCACACTGCCGCATCCTGGGCGCCCATCACCGAGAGCACCGTGGTGCTCAACGGGGTCGACGTCGATCAGTGGCCGGCCGGTCCGGGCGGCGAGACCGCCGTCTGGTCGGGGCGGATCGTGGAGGAGAAGGCACCGCACCACGCCCTTCTCGCCGCCCGCATGGCCGGGGTGCCGATCGTGCTCGCGGGTCCGATCCTCGACGCCACCTACTTCCGCGAGTCGGTCGAGCCGCTGCTCGGTCCGGGGGCGACGTACGCCGGACACCTCGCGCAGGCCGAGCTCGCGAGCCTGGTCGGCAGTGCGGGCGTCGCCGTCGTCACGCCCGCGTGGGACGAGCCCTACGGCCTGGTGGCCGCGGAGGCCCTGTCGTGCGGCACTCCGGTGGCGGCCTACGCCCGCGGCGGCCTGCCCGAGGTGCTGTCGGCCGACACGGGACGGCTGGCCGAGCCCGGCCAGGTCGACGTCCTCGCCCGCGCGACCCGGGAGGCGATGTCGCTCGACCGCGCTGCCTGCCGGGCGCACGCGGTGGCCGAGCTCTCGCTCGGGCGGATGGTCGACCGTTACGAGGACACCTACCTCCAGCTCGTCGACCGCCGGCTCGCCGCGTGATCGGCTACTACGTCCACCACCACGGCAACGGCCACCTCCACCGGGCGATCACCGTCGCGCCGCACCTGCCTGACCAGGTGACCGGCTTCTCCTCCCTCCCCCGACCTGACGTGTGGACCGGTCCGTGGGTGCAGCTCCCGCGCGACGACAGCGCTCCCGGCTACGTCGGGGCCGACGTGACCGCGCGGGGCCTGCTGCACTGGGTCCCGCTCGGCGATGCCGGGCTGCGTGGCCGGATGGCGGCCATCTCCGCCTGGATCGAGGACCACGCGCCGTCGGCGATGGTCGTCGACCAGTCGGTCGAGGTGTGCCTGCTGGCCCGCCTGCACGGCGTCCCGGTCGTGGCGATGACGGCACCAGGACGGCGTACGGACCCGGCGCACGCGCTGGGCTTCGGCACCGCCACGGCGGTCGTCGGTGCCTGGCCGGCCGGCTGGACGGACCGCATGCTCCCCGGCCTCGACCGGGAGGTGCACGCGATCGGTGCGGTCTCGAGGTTCGCCGTCGCCCGGGGGCCGCGACGGCCCTCCGGACGCCGTCCGCACGCGGTGCTGCTGGCCGGGACCGGTGGCGACGGCTTCACCCGGGCCTCGATCGACCGCGCCCGCACACAGACCCCGGGCTGGGACTGGACCGTGCTGAGCCGGACGCTGGGCACCTGGCACGCGGACCCCGCAGCAGTGCTGGCCACCGCGGACGTCGCCGTGCTGCACCCGGGCCAGAACTCGCTCGCGGAGGTGGCCGCCCTGCGGGTGCCGGCCGTCGTGGTGCCCGCGGACCGGCCCTTCGACGAGCAGCACGTCACCGCCTCGGTCCTGGCCGACGGGTGGCCGGCCGTCGTGGTGGACGCGGTCCCCGCGACCGGTTGGGGAGACCTGCTCGACCAGGCCCGCCTCCTCGACGGCGAGGGCTGGGCCGCCTGGTGCGACGGCGGTGCCCCGACCCGGCTCGCCGGGGTCGTGAGCGGCGTCGTCGACAACCGCGACCGCGCGGCATGACGGGCACCGCTGTGGTGACGGTCGTCCACGACCGGCACGACCACCTGGCCCGGCAGCGCGCTTCGCTGGCCCTGTCGTCGTGCGCGCCCGACCACCACGTCGTCGTCGCGGTCGACGACCCGGTCGTCGCGGCCGCCGACTGGTGCGCGACGTCGCTGCCCGCCGACCCGCTGGGCCTCCCGATCGCCGCCGCCCGCAACCGTGGGGCCGAGGTCGCGATCGCTCGTGGTGCCGACGTGCTGGTCTTCCTCGACGTGGACTGCCTCGTCGATCCCGGTCTCGTCGCGGCGTACGCCGACGTGGTGCGCGACGAGCCGCGGACCGTCTGGTCGGGACCGGTCACCTACCTCGAGCGACCCCCTCCCGGCGGTTACGACCTCGCGACGCTGACCGCCCTCGACTCCCCCCACCCGGCCCGGCCGGCGCCCGGCTTCGGCGTCCGGATCAGGGGCGCCGACCCGGACCTCTTCTGGTCGCTGTCGTTCGCGTGCTCGGTGGACGCGTGGCGCCGCATCGGCGGCTTCTGCGAGGACTACGTCGGCTACGGCGGCGAGGACACCGACTTCGCCCGCACGATCGCGAACTCCGCCCTCGACCTCGGCTGGGTCGGGGACGCCCGGGCCTACCACCAGTGGCACCCGGTGTCGCGGCCGCCGGTCGAGCACGTCGACGACATCGTGCGCAACGCCGAGATCTACCGCCGACGGTGGGGCACGACGCCGATGCTCGGGTGGCTCGAGGCGTTCGAGCAGCGGGGCCTGGTCTCCCGCGGCGACGACGGCGAGTGGCTCGCCGTCCCGCCGGGCGCCGCCGGTCAGTGACCGGCGGGCTCCTGCTCCCCCGTCTGCACGCGCCAGAGGGCGGCGTACGCGCCGTCGCCGGCGATCAGCTCGTCGTGCGTGCCGGCCTCGATGACGCGGCCGGCGTCGAGCACCCAGATCCGGTGCGCGTGCCGCACGGTCGAGAGCCGGTGGGCGACGACGATCGCGGTGCGCTGCGCGGTGGCGCGGCGCAGGGAGCGCTGGATGGCCGCCTCGGTCTCGTTGTCGACCGCGCTGGTCGCCTCGTCGAGGACGAGGACGGCGGGGTCGCGCAGCAGCGCGCGGGCCAGGGCGAGCCGCTGCCGCTGGCCGCCCGACAGCGTCACGCCCCGCTCGCCGACCCACGTGTCGAGGCCCTGCGGCATCTCGTCGATGAAGTCGAGCGCGGCCGCTGACTCGGCTGCGGCGCGGACCTCGTCCCGGGTCGCGCCGGGCCGGCCGTAGGCGATGTTGTCGGCCACGGAGCCCGCGAACATGAAGACGTCCTGGGCGACGTAGCCCATCGATCCGCGCAGCGAGTCCCAGTCGAGGTCGCGGACGTCCTGGCCGTCGAAGAGCACGTGCCCGTCACGCGGGTCGTCGAAGCGCAGCACCAGGCGCAGCAGCGAGGACTTGCCCGAGCCGGTGGAGCCCACGATCGCGTGCGTCTCGCCCGCCGGGACGACGAGGTCGATGCCGTGGAGGACGTCCGGGCCGTCGGCGTAGCCGGAACGCACGCCGCGCAGCTCGACGCGCCCCGCCACGGGTCGCTCGAGTGCCGTGGCCCCGGCCGGCACGGTGACCGGGATGTCGAGGAGGGCGAGGATGCGCGCGGCGGAGGCGCGGCCGCGCTGGTAGAGGTCGAGGACCTCGGCGACCTCGGTCAGCGGCCACAGGAGTCGCTGGGTCATGAAGACCAGCACGGAGTAGAGGCCGACCTGGAGGTCGCCGCGCAGGGTCGCCCACCCGCCGAGGAGCAGGGTGCAGGTGAAGCCGGCGAGGATCGCCATCCGCACGAGCGGCACGAAGGCGGCCGACGAGCGGATCGCCTCGGTGTTGGCCTCTCGGTAGGCCTGCGAGACCGCCGACACCCGGTCGCGCTCACGGTCCTCGGCGGTGAACGCCTTGATCGTCGCGATGCCGGAGATGTTGACCGACAGGGTGCTCGACAGGTCGGAGACCGCGACCCGTACACGGTCGTAGAGCGGCTCGAGCCGACGCTGGAAGACGAGCGAGCCGATCACGATCAGCGGGATCGGCAGGAACGCCAGCACGAGCAGCTGCGTCGACGCCGCGGCGAAGACGGCCCCGACGAGCAGCACGTTGAGCGCGGTCTGCAGGATTGCCGGCGCACCGACGTCGAGGAAGCGCTCGAGCTGGTTGACGTCGTCGTTGAGCGTGGCGAGCGTCGACCCGGCGGGTCGGCTCTCGTGCCAGCCCAGGTCGAGGTGCTGGACGTGGTCGTAGGCCTCGACGCGCAGGTCGTGCTCCACGCCCTGGGCCAGGCCGCGCCACAGCACGCTGGCGACGTACTGGCTGAGCGACTCGACCACCCACACGACGGCGTTGATGACGGCGAGCCAGCCCAGCTGGGCGAAGCGCGACTCGACGCCGAGCACCTCGCCGACGAAGGAGCCGTCACCGCGCACGACGACGTCCACCGCCGCGCCGATCAGCAGCTCCGGCACGACATCGGCGACCTTGTTGATCGTCGAGGCGACGACGGCGCCGACGAACCGCGCGCGGTAGGCGTCGTAGCGGCGCCAGAGCTCACGCAGCGGCTGGACGGTCGGGCGGTCGGCGGGGGAGGCTGCTGGCACGGGTAGAGGCTAGGGCGGCGGGCCGGACCGACCTGTCAGCGGGCCGCGTCGAGGTAGCCGACCATGCGGTCGAAGAGCGCCGACGCCCGGTGGAGGTCGGCCGAGCCCGCCACGGGGTCCGCGTCGGGCAGGTCGGGCGCCCTCTGCCGCCAGTCCGGGCGGTAGCGGTCGGCGAGGGCCGCGGCCAACCGGCTGGCGTCGCGGACCACCACGGGGTCGACGGACCACATCGCCTCGAAGCGGCGGTCAGCTGAGAACGCGTCCTGGCCGGGGCGCTCGACGGCGGTGAGGAAGGCGGGCAGGTCGGGCGAGTCGCAGATGACGAGCCACTCGCGGTTGAGCTGGGCGTCGCGGGGCAGGGCCACCTCGACGGGCTCGCCCGGCTCGAGGGGTGCGGGATCGGCGAAGTCCGCGAAGACGACGGCGTGGCGGGCCGTGCGGGCCAGCTCGCGCCAGCGGTCGTGCGACCCGCGCAGGAAGGTCTCGCGCTGGAACCCGCCGAAGAGGAGCGGCTCCGCGGCCCGGGCACAGCACTCGTCCTCGATCGCCCAGCTCATCGCGACCAGGGTGGGTCGCGTGAGCACCTGCGGCGCCAGGACGGGGTGCCGGCGGCGGATCTCTGCGAAGACCGAGCCCGACCGAGCCGGCCCGTCGACGACGCGCTGCACGGCCGCGGGGAGGGAGAGCCCCGAGCTCCGCCGCTCCAGCACGTCGAGCACGGCGCGCACCTCCGACTCCGCGTAGCGCCGGTGGCCCCCGTCGGCCTGGCGCACGGGTCGCGGAAATCCGTAGCGGGATTCCCAGCTGCGCAGCGTCGTAGTGGGTACACCGGTACGACGGGCGAGCTCACCGATGGTGAGGGGTGCGTGCGACGTGGACACCGATGACTCCTATGCATGATGTCTAGATATAGTTGCAAGTCTTGCATAGATTGACTCGGGACAGGTGCACCCGTGAGGAGGGGGACGAATGATCTCGACAGGTACGGACGCCGCGCTGCGGCGCCTGCTCGACAACGGTCGCGCCCGTGCGGCGACGATCGACCCCCACCACGCCTTCCTTTGGGATGCCCTGGTCGAGGCCACCGAGGGCGGGAAACGCTTCCGGCCCGCACTGGTCATCTCCACGCACGACGCCCTCGGCGGCACGAGCCCCGACGCCGCTGCGGAGGTCGGCGCCGCCGTCGAGCTGCTCCACACGGCCTTCGTCATCCATGACGACGTGATCGACGACGACCACCTGCGACGGGGCCGGCCCAACGTGAGCGGCACGTTCCGCGCGCGGGGACGGGCGCTCGGCGCCACGGACGACGGAGCTGCCTACGGGCTCACGGCCGCCATCCTCGCGGGCGACCTCGCCCTGGCAGCAGCGGTCCGCGCGGTCGCCCTGTGCGGGGCGCAACCCGACGTCGTACGACGCCTGCTCGACCTCTTCGACTCCGCCCTGCACACCACTGCCGCGGGCGAGCTCGCCGACGTGCGCCTCACCCTCGACCGCGGGCCCGTGTCGCTCGCCGAGAGCCTGACCATGGAGGAGCACAAGACCAGCGCCTACTCCTTCGCCCTGCCGCTGCAGGCCGGGGCGGTGCTGGCGGGCGCCGACGCGGCGACGACGGCGCGGCTCGGCGACCTGGGCCGGGCCATGGGCGTGGCGTTCCAGCTGGTGGACGACCTGATCGGCGTCTTCGGCGATCCCGACCGTTCCGGCAAGAGCGCGACGTGCGACCTGCGCACCCGCAAGCAGACGCCCCTCATCGTCCATGCGCGGTCGACCCCCCAGTGGGACGAGATCAGCGGCCACCTCGGCCACGAGCTCGGTGACGACGAGCTTGACGAGGTCCGGGCGCTGCTCACCGTATCCGGGTCACGCGCCTTCGTGGAGGAGCTCGCGGAGCAGCACCTGGCCCTGGCCCGCTCGGGTGTCGCCGAGCTGGGCATCTCCCTCGACCTCCTCGAGGCCGTCACCGTCCGGCGACTGACGGTCGTCGACGGGCGCGAGGTCGCGGCATGAACCTCCACCTGACCCGGGCGGTCACCGGCACCACCCTCTACGACGCGGTGTCCGAGGCCAGCTCCGCCGTCGTCATCCGGGAGTACTCCAGCTCCTTCGGCCTCGCCTCGCGCCTGCTCGGCGAGCCGGTGCGCACGCAGGTGCGCAACATCTACGCACTCGTGCGGGTCGCCGACGAGATCGTCGACAACCCCGATCCCGCCCTCCCCCGCGCGGCCCGGGCCACCATGCTCGACTGGCTGGAGGACGACGTCCGGCACGCGATCCGCACCGGCTACAGCGGCAACCTCGTCGTGCACGCCTTCGCCCGCACCGCGCAGGCCGTCGGCATCACCGACGAGATCGTCGCGCCGTTCTTCGCGTCCATGAGGATGGACCTCGACACCACCGAGCACACCCCTGCCAGCTTCGAGGCGTACGTCTTCGGGTCGGCCGAGGTGGTCGGGCTGATGTGCCTGCGCGCCTTCGTCGCCGCGCCGGACGGCCCCCGCGACCGCGCGGACACCTACGACCGGCTCGCACCCGGTGCCCGAAGCCTCGGTGCGGCCTTCCAGAAGCTCAACTTCGTGCGCGACCTGGCCGACGACCACGACGTCCTGCGCCGCGACTACTTCCCCGGCCTGGACGTCGACCGGTTCTGCGACGCCGACCGCGACCGCATCCTCGACGACATCGACGCCGACCTCGCCGCCGCCGCCGTGGTCGTGCCCGCCCTCCCGACGAGCAGCCGCCGGGCGGTGCACGCCGCCCACGGCACGTTCGGCGAGCTGGCCTGCCGCCTGCGCCGGACCTCCGCAGTGGAGATCCGCCGCACCCGGGTGCGCGTGCCCACGGGGGTCAAGCTGCGGATCGCCGCCGGAGCGCTGCGCGGGAGCGGCTCGTGAAGGTGGTGGTCGTCGGTGGTGGCATCGCCGGACTCGCCACCGCCGCGCTCCTGGCGTCGCGCGGCCACAGCGTCGACCTCCTCGAGAAGAACGACGAGGTCGGCGGCCGGGTCGGCAGCGTCGAGCGCGACGGCTTCCGCTTCGACACCGGCGCGTCGTGGTACCTCATGCCCGAGGTCTTCGAGCACTTCTTCGACCTCCTGGGCACCTCGGCCGAGGCCGAGCTCGACCTCCGGGTGCTCGACCCCAGCTACCGCGTCTTCTTCGAGGGCCACCCCGACCCGGTGGACCTCCGCCCCGACCGCGCGCACAACCGCGCCCTCTTCGAGTCGATCGAGCCGGGCGCGGGTGACCGGTTCGACACCTACCTCGCCTCGGCCGAGGACACCTACGACGTCGCGCTCCGCCGCTTCCTCTACAACAGCTTCGACTCGCCCACCTCGCTGCTCGGCGCCGACGTCGTACGCCGTGCTCCGTCCCTGGGCCGGCTGCTCACCCGCTCGCTGGAGAAGCACGTCGCCGCGTCGTTCTCCGACCGCCGGATCCAGCAGGTCCTCGGCTACCCCGCCGTCTTCCTCGGGTCGTCGCCGAGCCGGGCACCGAGCATCTACCACCTGATGAGCCGGCTCGACCTCGGCGACCGGGTGCTCTACCCGCAGGGCGGCTTCACCCGCCTGGTCGAGGCGATCGCGCTGCTGGCCGAGAAGCACGGGGCGCGGCTGCACACGGGCGCCGAGGTCACCACGATCACGACTCACGCCGCGCGACGCGGTCGCCCCCGGGTCTCGGGCGTGCGGCACGTCGACCGGCACGGCACCGCCACCACGCTCGATGCCGACGTCGTCGTCGGGGCCGCGGACCTCCACCACCTCGAGACCGCGCTGCTCCCCGATCACCTGCAGACCCACCCCGAGCGCTCGTGGCGCCGCCGCTCCCCCGGTCCGGGCGCGGTGCTCGCGATGCTGGGCGTCGACGGCGAGCTGCCCCAGCTGGCACACCACACGCTCTTCTTCACCGCCGACTGGCGCCAGAACTTCGGCGACATCTTCGGTCGCGACGCCCGGGTGCCCGACCCGGCGTCGATCTACGTCTGCAAGCCGTCCGAGACCGACAGCTCGGTCGCCCCGCCCGGCTCGGAGAACCTGTTCGTCCTCGTTCCAGTGCCCGCCGACACCTCGATCGGCACCGGCGGCGACGACGGCAACGGCGACGACCTGGTCGAGCGCACCGCGGACGCAGCGATCGACCTGGTCGCGGCGTGGGCCGACGTGCCCGACCTGCGCGACCGGATCCGGGTCCGCCACACCATCGGTCCGCAGGACTTCGCCACGCGCTACCACTCGTGGCGCGGCGGCGCCCTCGGGCTGGAGCACACCCTGCGACAGAGCGCATTCCTGCGTCCCGGCAACGCCTCGAGCAAGGTCGACGGCCTGCTCTACGCCGGCTCCACGACGATCCCGGGCGTCGGCCTGCCGATGTGCCTGATCAGTGCGGAGCTCGTCCTCAAGCGCCTGTCCGGCGACCGCACCTCCGGGCCGGTGGGTGGATGACCCTGCTGCACTGGTCCTACGTCGCCATGCTGGCGTTCTGCCTGGCCGGCACCCTCCCGCTCGTGCCCGCGTTCCGACTCGACGTGCTGCGCCAGCCGCGCCGGCTCCTCCTCACCGTCCTCCTGGCCGGCACCCCGTTCCTGCTGTGGGACCTCTACGCGACCCACGCAGGCCACTGGCGGTTCGACGCCGAGCAGACGCTCCCGCCGCGCGTCGCCGGGATACCGCTCGAGGAGGTCGCCTTCTTCGTCGTCATCCCCGTCGTGTCGGTGCTGACGTTCGAGGCGGTCAAGGTCGTCCGACGCCGGGTGGCGGACCGATGACCTACACCTCGCTCGCCGTGCTGGGCGTGCTGGTCGCCGTCGTGGTCGACCGGTGGGTGGCCCGCACCCGGGTCACCAGCACCCGCGACTGGTGGTCCGCCTACGCGATCATCGTGTTCTTCCAGCTGCTCACCAACGGCTGGCTGACCGGTCGGCGCATCGTGCAGTACGACCCCGCGACCATCCTCGGCAACGACCGGGTCGTCGCCGTCGGCGAGTGGCGCCTGCTCTACGCGCCGGTCGAGGACCTGCTCTTCGGCTTCGGGCTGGTCCTGCTGTCCTGCGTGGCGTGGACGTGGCTGGGGCGCAACCGCGCCCGCGGGGATGCCGCATGACCATCACCGAGCGGCTGCAGGCGATGCAGCCCACCGAGATCGGCGTACCGGGTCCGACGTCGACCGACATGGCGCGCGTCTTCCGGTCCGTGCGCCGCGACCCGCTCACCTTCCTCGGGCAGGTGCAGCGGCGCTACGGCGACCTGGTCTCGTTCCCCGTGCCCGGCTCGCCGGCGCTCCTCGTCAACGACCCCGACGACGTGCGGCAGGTCCTGCAGACCGGGGCACGCCACTGGGGCAAGAGCACGGTGCAGTACGCCGCCCTCGGGCGGGTGACCGGCCCCGGACTGCTGGCCTCGGCCGAGCCGAACTGGATCGAGCACCGTCGGCTGGCCGCGCCCGCGTTCCACCACGAGCGGCTCACCGCGGTGAGCGGCCGCGTGCGCTCCGCCGCCGACGACGCGATGCGCACGACGCTCCCGACCGACGGCCCGGGCGTCGTCGACGTCGCGTCCCTCATGCACCGGATCGGGCTCGACGCCGTCGGGCGGGCGCTGTTCTCCGCGGACCTCGGCGGCCATGCCGACGACCTGTTGCACGCCAGCAGCCAGGCTGCCGAGATCGTGGTCCGGCTCGGGCGCTCGATCCTGCCGACGGCCGAGTGGGCACCGACGCGGACCAACCTCCGACTCCGATCGGCACGGCGACGCCTCGACACCGTCACCGCCCAGCTGATGGCGGAGCGGCGCGCGCGACCGTCGGCGCCCGGTGCCGTCCCGCACGGCGACGACCTCCTCGGCCTGCTCCTCGACAGCGGCCTCACCGACAGGGAGGTCCGCGACGAGCTCGTCACGATGGTGATCGCCGGCCACGAGACCGTCGCCGCCTCGCTCACCTGGACCCTCATGCTCCTCGCCGAGGACCGCGACGCGCAGGAGCGGGTCCGCGACGAGCTGGCAACGCTGCCCGGACCGGTCTCCCTGCTCGACCACCGCGACCGCATCCCCTGGACCCGGGCGGTCATCGACGAAGCACTGCGGCTGTTCCCCCCGGCCTGGGTGGTCTCGCGACGCTCGGACCGCGACGACGTGCTGGGCGGCGTCGAGGTCCCGGCCGGCACGCTGGCGATCATCAGCCCGTGGCTCGTCCACCGCAGGCCGGACGTGTGGTCCGACCCCGAGGAGTTCCGGCCGGAGCGGTTCCTCGAGACCGGCGCCGGCCGGACGGCGTACCTCCCGTTCGGCCAGGGTCCGCGGCTCTGCATCGGTCGCGAGCTCGCCCTCGGCGAGATGGCCGTCGTGCTCGACCGGCTCCTCGCCACGCACCACGTCGGGCTCCCGGCGGGCTGGCGCCGACCCGACCCCGAGGCCCAGGTGGCCGTCCACCCGCGCGGCGGGATGCACCTCGAGCTCACGCCGCTCCCGGTGTCCGGAGGTCGCCGTGCCTGACCTGGTGCTGGCCGTCGTGCTGCTCGTGGCCGGATGCGTGCCGCTGTGGCTGCTGCGCGACATCCGGACGCTGCCGCCCACGGCACCAGGACAGGGACGCACGGTCTCGGTGGTGGTGCCTGCCCGCGACGAGGAGAGGACCCTGCCGGCACTCCTGGCCTCGCTCGGGTCGCAGTCGGAGGGCGAGGTGGCGGTCGAGGTCGTGGTCGTCGACGACGACTCGTCCGACCGGACCGCGGCCGTCGCGGCTGCCGCGGGTGTGCGCGTGGTCGCCGCCCGGTCGCGCCCGGAGGGCTGGACCGGCAAGGCCTGGGCGTGCCACACCGGCGCCGAGGCCACGACCGGCGACCTCTTGCTCTTCCTCGACGCCGACACCGTGCTCGCGCCGGACGCCCTGGGGCGCCTGCAGGCCGCCCACCACCAGCACGGCGGGCTGGTCTCGGTGCAGCCGCACCACCGGGTCGTCCGGACCTACGAGCAGGCGTCGGCCTACTTCAACGCCGTCGCACTCATGGCCAGTGCCGCCTTCACCGGACGCCGCGCGCGGCGGCCGATGGCCTTCGGGCCGTGCCTGCTCACCTCGCGCGCCGACTACGAGCTGGTCGGCGGCCACCGCGCCGTGCGCGGCGAGATACTCGACGACGTCCAGCTCGCGCGGGCCTACGACCTGGCGGGCCTGCCGGTGACCTCCTTCGTCGGCACCGACGTGGTCTCCATGCGCAGCTACCCGGGCGGCGCCGCGCAGCTGGTGTCCGGGTGGAGCAAGAACATCGCCTCGGGTGCGTCAGCGGCGAACCCACTCGCGTCGCTCGCGACCGTGCTGTGGGTCTGCGCCCACCACGTCGTCGCGCTCGGGACCCTGGGTGCCGTCGTCGACGCGTTCAGCGGGAGGGCTGGGACCTCGACGGTCATCTGGGTGGCGGCGTGGCTCGTGGCGGCCCTGCAGCTGCGCTCCGTGCTGCGTACGGCGGGGTCCTTCCGGTGGTGGGCCTGGGCGCTGTTCCCGCTCCCCCTGCTCGCCTTCGACCTGGTCTTCGCGCGCTCGGTGCTGCTGACGGTCGTACGCCGCTCGGTGAGCTGGCGCGGTCGACCGGTCGACCTGCGGCGCGACCGCACGACCCGGGAGGCGGCCTGATGGGGTACGTCATGCCGCCGTGGTTGACCATCGTCGTCGACGTCCTCGCTTGGGGGTTCTTCCACGCCGTGACGGGCTACGCCGCCCACCGCGTCAGCGACCACCGGCTCGACCGCGACGGCCCGCTGCTGCGCGGGCGCCGCTTCGAGGCGGGCGGCGGGTGGTACCGCCGCCGGCTCCGCATCCACCGCTGGAAGGACCGGCTGCCCGAGGCCGGCGCCCTCTTCGAGGGCGGGGTCAGCAAGCGTGAGCTGCCCGCACGCGACGTCGAGGGCCTGCGGATCTTCGTGCGCGAGACGCGGCGCGCCGAGCTCACCCACTGGTGGGCGATGGCCTGCGCGCCGCTCTTCGTGCTGTGGAACCCGCCGGTCGCGGCCGTCCTGCTGGTGGCCTACGGGGTACTGGTCAACGTGCCCTTCATCGCCATCCAGCGCTACAACCGGTTCCGGACGCTGCCACTGATCGATCGACTCGAGCGCCGCGGGAGCCTCCGATGACGACCGAGGCGACCCGACCACGGACCGACCTGGCGTCGCCGCCCGCCGAGGACTCGCGGCACGGGCCGATCGCCCAGCTTCTCATCGCCTGGTCGCCGCTCAGCGTGATCCTCGTCGCCTACGGGATCGCGCACTGGATCACCGCCCCACTCGGCACCGGCGACGGCGAGGACACCAACCGGGTCGGGGCACCGCTCCACGTCCTCGGCCCCGCGCGGGCCGACGAGGGACTCTTCGGCGTCGTCCCCACCGTCTGGCTGCAGGCCCGACTGTCCGACGGCGCACCCCACTGGTGGGACGCGGTCGCGGCGCTCGTCTACGTCACGCACTTCGTGGTGATCCCCCTCGTCACGGCCGTCGTGTGGTTCGCGGTCCGCGACCGGTTCCGGGAGTGGGTGGTCGCCGCCCTGACGATGTCGGTCGTCGGCATCACCGGCTACGTCGTCTACCCCGCCGCACCCCCGTGGCTCGCCTCGCAGCGCGGCGACATCGGCGAGGTCGCCCGCACCTCGCACGTCGGGTGGGACCTGCTGCACCTCGACGTCGTCGGCCGGCTCACCGAGGCCGGACAGGCGGGCAGCAACCCGGTGGCCGCGATGCCCTCGCTCCACGCCGGCGCGGCCCTCCTCGTCGCCCTCTTCCTCTGGCCGTCCGTCTCACCGGCCGTCCGCCTCGCGCTGTCGGCGTACGCCCTCGCGATGGGGCTGACGCTCGTCCACACGGGCGAGCACTACGTCGTCGACGTCCTCGCGGGCTGGGCGGTCGCCGTCCTCGCGGTCCTCGTCGCCGTTGCCACACGGCCCGGTGGGTACGGTCGCGGGAAGAGGTCCGTGCCGGGCCTCACCGAGGAGGCCCCGTGAGCACCGAGCTCTCGCACGGCCGCGGAACCACCGGACCTGCCGTCCGGGGTCTCGTGCATGCCGCGCATGCCGGGCCGGCGCTCGCGGTCACGGTGCTGTCCGGCCTGCTGGCAACCGCCCAGGGCCTCGATGCCGGGACGACCCTCCTCGTCGTCGCGGCGGTGCTCGCCGGCCAGCTGTCCGTCGGCTGGAGCAACGACCTCGTCGACGTGGGCCGCGACCGGCGCGCGGGACGCGCCGACAAGCCCCTCGCGACCGGCGAGGCGTCGCTCGGCGTCGTGCGCGGCGCCTGTGTGGCCGCCGTCGTCGCCTGCGTCGTTCTCTCGCTCGCCCTCGGGCTGCTCCCCGGACTCATCCACCTCGGCTGCGTCGCGTCGGCGTGGGCCTACAACCTCGGCCTCAAGTCCACCGCATGGTCGTGGGCTCCCTACGCCGCGAGCTTCGGCGGCCTGACGGCCGTGGTGTCGTACGCCGACGACGCGGCGCCGCCGTGGTGGTGGCCGGTCGGTGCCGCGCTGCTCGGCGTGGGCGCGCACCTGCTCAACGTGCTGCCCGACCTCGACGCCGACGCGGCGACCGGCGTCCGTGGCCTGCCGCACCGGCTCGGTCCCCGCTGGATCGCCCCGGTGGCCGCAGCGGTGCTCGTGGCCGCGACCGCCGTCGTGCTGGCGGGCGCCTCGGTCCCGCCGGTCCCGGCTGGCGTGGCCGCGGTCGTCACCCTGGCGCTCGCGCTCGTCGTGGTCCGCGGCTCCGGCCGGCGGCCCTTCCTGGCCGCGATCGCCATCGCTCTCCTCGACGCGACCCTCCTGGTGGTGGCGCGATGACCGACGAGACCTGGGACCTGGTGGTCGTCGGAGCCGGGCCGGCCGGCGCCAGCGCCGCACTCGGCGCACTGACCGAGGACCCGTCGCTGCGCGTGCTGCTGCTCGACCGCAGCGACTTCCCCCGCGACAAGTCGTGCGGCGACGGCATCGCCCCGCACGCGGTCGACGCCCTCGCCGAGGTCGGTGCCGCCGACGTCGTCGACGGCTGGACGCCCCTGCGCGACCTCGAGCTCGCCCACGGCGACGTGGCCGTCGCCGGGCCGATGCGGCGCGACGCCTGGGTCGTGCCGCGCCGGGTCCTCGACGCGCGCCTCGTCGAGCACGCCGTGGCCGCGGGAGCCGTCCTGCGCCGCCACCGCGTCACGTCGGTCACGGTCGACGACACGGGTCCGGTGGTCTCCGGTGACCTTCGCGCCGCTGTGGTGGTCGGCGCAGATGGTGCCCACTCCCTCGTGCGGCAGGCGCTCCTCGGCAGGCGCCGGGACCGGCGAGCCATCGCCATCCGCGGCTACGCGCCCGTCACCGACGCCGTGCGCGGCCGCCAGGTCATCCGCTTCGGCGACCGCACGCACACGTCGTACGCCTGGGCCTTCGACCGCGGCGACGGCCTCGCCAACGTCGGCTACGGCGAGCTGCTGCCCACGGAGCGGTCCGGCACCCGTCCTCCCAGCCGCCGGCTCCTCCTCGACCAGCTCGAGCAGCTCGTGCCCGGGGCCGCCAGCACCGGCAGCGACTGGCGCGGGCACCACCTGCCGCTGAGCAGCTGGCGCTGGGACCAGCCCGACGGACCCGTCCTCCTGGTCGGCGACGCCGCCGGGCTGGTGAACCCGATGACCGGCGAGGGCATCTACTACGCCGTCGCCACCGGGATCGCCGCCGGTCGCACCGCCGCTCGAGCGGTCGCGCTCGGTCGCCCCGAGGCCGCCGGCGCGCGCCACCGGCACGTGGTGCGGTCGCTCCTCGGCGCACACCTGCGCCACACCTGGGCGGCCTCCCGGCTCGCGCAGTCCCCGCGCGTCGTCGACGCCGGCATCCGCGCCGCCGGTCGTGACCGGCACGTCTTCGACACCCTCGTCGAGATCGGCCTCGGCGGAGGCCGCATCGACTCCCGCCTGGTGGCCGGGCTGACCCGCAGCCTGGTCCCGCTCCCCCGACCCCGACCCGCAAGGACACCCGCATGAGGATCCTGGCCGCGCGCAGCGCCCTGCCCGCGCACTCCTACCCCCAGGCCGAGATCACCGAGGCCTTCACGTCCGTGATCTCCGAGCGGAGCCTCGACCACGCGCTGCTGAGGAGGTTCCACCGCAACTCCGGCGTCGAGCGGCGGCACACGGTGCTGCCGCTCGCCGACTACGCGACGCTCGGCGACTTCGGCCACGCCAACGACCTCTTCATCGAGCACGCCGTCGAGCTCGGCGCGCAGGCGCTGGTCGACGCACTGAAGGCCGCCGACCTCACCCCGTCCGACGTCGACCTCATCGTCACCGCGACGGTCACCGGGCTGGCCGTGCCGTCCCTCGACGCCCGGATCGCCGGAGTGGTCGGGCTGCGCGAGGACGTACGCCGGATGCCGCTGGTCGGCCTCGGGTGCGTGGCCGGTGCCGCCGGGATCGCCCGCGTGCACGACTACCTGCTCGGCCACCCCGACCACACCGCGGTGCTGGTCGCGGTCGAGCTGTGCTCGCTCACCCTGCAGCGCGACGACACGTCCGTGCCCAACCTGGTGGCGAGCGGCCTCTTCGGCGACGGGGCCTCGGCCGTGGTGGCCGTGGGCGACGCCCGGCACGGCGGCACGGTGCAGGTCCTCGACTCGCGCAGCCGGCTCTACCCCGACAGCGAGCGCACGATGGGCTTCGACGTGGCGGGCTCCGGCCTGCGGATCGTCCTCGACGCCGAGGTGCCGAACCTCGTCGAGCTCTTCATCCGCGGCGACGTCGACGCCTTCCTCGCCGACCACGACCTCACGCGCGACGACATCGGCTGGTGGGTCTGCCACCCCGGAGGCCCCAAGGTCATCGAGGCCCTGCAGGCCGCCCTCGAGGTGCCCCGCGAGGCCCTGCAGCTGACCTGGGACTCGCTGGCGCGGGTCGGCAACCTGTCGTCGGTCTCGGTCCTCCACGTCCTCGAGGACACCCTCGCCCAACGCCCGCCCGAGCCGGGAAGCCACGGCGTGCTGCTCGCGATGGGGCCGGGCTTCTGCTCCGAGATCGTGCTGCTGAGGGCCGACGCATGACCACGCTCCTGGCCTTCACCGTCCTCGTCGCGCTCGTCGGTCTCGAGCGCGTCGCCGAGCTCGTCGTCTCGGTCCGCAACGCCGCGTGGAGCCGCGATCGAGGCGGCGTCGAGAGCGGGCTCGGCCACTTCCCCTTCATGGTCGTGCTCCACACCGCGCTGCTCGTCGGGGCGCTCGTCGAGGCGTGGGTGCGCCGACCCGACGTGCCGTCGGTGCTGGCCTGGTCGATGCTCGCCCTCGTGGTCGCCTCGCAGGCGCTGCGCTGGTGGTGCATCGCGACGCTCGGGCGGCGGTGGAACACCCGCGTGATCATCGTGCCCGGCCTCGCCCCGGTCACCTCCGGCCCCTACCGCCTCCTGCGGCACCCCAACTACGTCGCCGTGGTGATCGAGGGCGTCGCGCTCCCGCTCGTGCACGCGGCCTGGATCACCGCAGTCGTCTTCACGATCCTCAACGCCGGGCTGCTCGCGGTGCGGATCCGGACCGAGGACGCCGCCCTCGCCACGCTCCCCCAGCAGGAGACCTCCGATGCATGACCTCGTCGTCGCCGGCGGCGGCCCGGTCGGGCTCGTCGCGGCCCTGCACGCACACCGCGTCGGACTGTCCGTCGTCGTCCGCGAGCCGCGCGCCGGCGCGATCGACAAGGCGTGCGGCGAGGGTCTGATGCCCGGTGCCGTCGCCGAGCTGGCGGCGCTGGGCGTGCACCCGCACGGCCGCCCGCTCGCGGGGATCCACTACCTCTCCGCCGACGGCACGGGCGCAGGTGCCACCGCGCGATTCGCCGCCGGGCCGGGCCGAGGCGTGCGACGCACGGTCCTGCACGACGCCCTCGTGAGCGCCGTGGCCGAGGCCGGGATCCCGGTCGAGCAGCGAGCGGTGGAGGACGTGCAGGACGTGGGCGACCACGTGCTCGTGGACGGCGAGCCGGCCCGCTACCTCGTCGCGGCCGACGGGCTGCACTCACCCGTACGCCGCCTGCTCGGCCTCGACGCGCCCGCCAAGGACGGGTCGCGCCGACGGTTCGGCCAGCGCTGCCACGTCGAGCAGGCGCCCTGGACGTCCTACGTCGAGGTGCACTGGTCGTCGCGGGCCGAGGCCTACGTCACGCCCGTCGACGACGACCTCGTCGGGGTCGCGGTGCTCGGCGACGCGGGCGCCCGCTTCGACGACCTGATCGCCGACTTCCCCGCCCTTGCCGAGCGGCTCACCGGGACCCGGACCCGCGTCATGGGCGCGGGCCCGCTGCGACAGCGGTCCCGGTCACGATCGGCCGGGCGGGTGCTGCTGGTCGGCGACGCCGCCGGCTACGTCGACGCCCTGACCGGTGAGGGCATCGCCCTCGGGCTCGCCCAGGCGCGGGCGGCAGTGGCGTGCCTCGCCGCGGACCGCCCGGACCTCTACGACGGACGGGCACGACGGCTGGGGTGGCGGCACGAGCTGCTCACGCACGCGCTGCTGCAGGCGACCGCGCGACCCGTCGTACGTCGTGCGCTCGTCCCCGCCGCGTCGCGGCTGCCGCGGGTCTTCGGCGCGGCCGTCAACCAGCTCGCCCGTCCCGCAGGGGGTGCTGCATGAGCACCGCCAGGGAGCTCGTGGTCCTCCTCGACGAGGCCGGGCGGGCCGTCGGCACGGCCGACAAGGCAGGGGTCCACCACAGCGAGACGCCGCTGCACCTGGCGTTCTCCACCTACCTCTTCGACTCCGAGGGGAACGTGCTCGTCACCCGGCGCGCCCTCACGAAGCGGACCTTTGCGGGCGTGTGGACCAACAGCTGCTGCGGGCACCCCGCGCCGGGCGAGGACCTCGCCGATGCCGCCCGACGCCGGGTGCGCCAGGAGCTCGGGGTGGACGTCGACGACCTCCGGCTGGTGCTGCCGTCGTTCCGCTACCGCGCCGAGCAGGACGGCGTGGTGGAGAACGAGATGTGCCCCGTGTTCGTCGGTTCCACGCGGGACCGGGTCGATCCGGACCCGTCGGAGGTGGACTCGGTCGCCTGGGTGCCGTGGAGCGAGTTCCGGGCAGGTGTGCTGGACGGCACGCGCGTCGTGTCGGTGTGGTGCCGTGAGCAGGTCGCCCAGCTGCCGGAGGACCCGCTCGGCGCTCCGGAGGGCCTGGTCGCGGACCTGCCTCCGGCCGCCCAGCCGTAGGGGTGAAGGACCTGACTGGACCTTTCCACGTTCTACAAGCGCTGGACGCGGACCTGTGACACCCTGCGGCCAAGGGCACGCCCGGAGACCACGGGTGGGCCTGACCAGTGCAGAGGAGCACGCGTGTCGGAGATCGGTGCCCCGTCCGCGATCGGCGTACCCGCCCAGAGGGAGCCCGTCGAGATGACCGCTGCGCTGGACGAGGAGAGCGACCGCGTCGCCCTGCGCCTCGCCATCGACGCGGCGGGGGTCGGCGCCTTCGTCTGGGACCTGGTCAGCGGTCGCCTGCGCTGGGACGAGCGGCTGCTCGAGCTCTTCGGTCTCGACGAGTCGTCGTTCGGCGGCACCATCGAGGCCTTCAACGCGTGCGTCCACCCCGACGACCTGGCCCGCGTGACCGCTGCTGCCGGGCTCGCGATCGCCACCTGCGGTGACTACGTCGCCGAGTACCGCGTCGTGCGGCCCGAGGGTGGCGTGAGGTGGATCGAGGCCCGCGGGCGGGCCTTCGCCGAGACCGAGGGCGGGCCTGCCGTGCGCCTGGTGGGCGCGGCGTACGACACCACCGAGGTGCACGAGGGCGAGGCCCGCATCGGTCGGGTCCTCGAGTCGATGTCGTCGGCCTTCTACCAGCTCGATGCCGAGTGGCGTTTCACCTACGTCAACTCCGAGGCCGAGCGCCTCCTGGGCGCCGGTCGCGCTCACCTGGTCGGACGGTCCGTGTGGGAGGAGTTCCCGGCAGCGATCGGCAGCGAGTTCGAGGTGAACTACCGCTCTGCCGTCGCCACGGGGCGCCCGGTGTCGTTCGAGGCCTACTACCCGCCACCGCTCGACGGGTGGTACGAGGTGCGGGCCTGGCCGTCACCCGAGGGTCTCGCGGTCTACTTCGTCGACATCAGCGACCGCCGCGAGGCGCAGGACGCGCTGTCCCGCTCGGCCGACCGACTCGCCCTGCTCGCGTCGGTCTCGGAGGGCCTCACCGGCACGCTGGACCCGACCGAGGGTGTGAGCCTGCTGGCGACCCTCCTCGTCCCGTCCCTCGCGGACTGGTGCCTGGTCACGCTCGTCGACGACCCGCACGCCACCGACTGGCGCCGTGGGCTCACCGACGCGGGGTGGGCGCATGCCGACCCCGCGATGCACGAGACCGTCGAGCAGTACGCCTCGCTGCGCCTGCGCGCGATGACCGACGAGTCCTACCTGGCGCGGGCGATCCGCGACATGACGACCGTCCTCATGGAGTCCGGTGCCACCGACAAGGTCGCCGCAGTGCTGCGCGAGGGGGCAGCTCGCGACCGGTTGCGCGAGCTCGATCCGGAGTCTGCCGTCGCCGTGCCCCTGCGAGCGCGCGGACGCACGGTGGGTGTGGTCACCGCCTTCCGCGGCGGGAACAGGAGGGCCTTCACCGCGGACGATGCCTCGCTGCTCGAGGACATCGGCGTCCGCGCCGGTCTGGCCCTCGACAACGCGCGGCTCTACGAGGAGCAGCGTGACGTGGCCGAGGCCTTGCAGCGGAGCATGCTGACCGACCCGCCGCAGACCCCCCACCTCGAGGTCGTCACCCGCTACTCCCCGGCCAGCGACGCGGCGCGGATCGGCGGTGACTGGTACGACGCTTTCCTCCAGCAGAACCGCGGGCCGGGCAACAACGACGTCGTGGTCGTCGTCGGTGACGTCGTGGGCCACGACGTCGAGGCAGCGGCCGCCATGGGCCAGGTGCGCGGGCTGCTCCGCGGCATCGCCGTGCACAGCGGCTACTCCCCCGCGGCGGTGCTGTCCGGGGTCGACCACGTGATGGAGTCGCTGCGCCTGGAGACCACCGCGACCGCGGTCGTGGCGCGGCTCGAGCACCACCCGCGCCCCGGGGCGGCCGCCGGCGAGGAGGTCGTGCTGCGCTGGGCGCACGCGGGCCACCCGCCCGCCATGCTCGTGGGCCCGGACGGCGTGGTCACGAGGCTGGCCGACGTGGAGGACAACGACCTCCTGCTGGGGCTCGACCCCGAGACGAAGCGAGCCGAGCGCGCTGCGTTCCTCGAGCCGGGCTCGACCCTGCTCTTCTACACCGATGGACTGGTCGAGCGTCGTGGGCGCGACGTCGGGCAGGGCATCAAGGCCCTCGAGGAGCTGCTGCGCGAGCTGGAGCCCGGCACCGCCGACCTCGAGGTGCTCTGCGACCGGCTGCTCGCGCAGATGATCGGCGACCAGCCGGAGGACGACGTGGCGCTCCTCGTCGTGCGGTGGAACCCCGAGACGGTTGCTTGAACTTTCCACCTTTTGGGTGAACGGACGTTTACAGCGAGTGGGCGTGGGTACGTGGGACGTGCTGGCTCGGGTCGGCAGTCCATGCATCCACGAGAGGAAGTCGTGCCCCGCACACCGCACAACGCCCACGCCAGCGCGAGCCCCGCGTCCGCCGCGATCGAGCGCGACGTGATCGCCTCGCTCGACCACGACCCGGAGCTCTACGTCCCCGGCACCCTGGCCACCCTGCCCGGTAGCCGCACGGTGACGTGGCAGACCGCGTGCAGCACGCGGTGCCCGCACCAGGACCGTCGGTGCCACCGCTCGCACGCCGTGTGGGTGGACCACGACCCCACGCACGCCCTTCTCGCACGCGGGCCGCGTGCCTCGCACGCGGAGGCCGGCTCCCGCCCCCGCGTGCCCCAGCAGCGCAGGGTCAGCGGCTGGTCCTGACCGCCCTCGCGACGTCGACGAGCGTCCGGCGCGCGTGACGATCCGGGCGCCCCGTCAGCCTGCGTCGAGCACCTGGGCCACGAGGTCCGGGTTGTCGCTGAAGATCCCGTCCACTCCTGCGTCGAGGAAGGCGCGAGCCTCGGCCGCGAGGTCGCCGGGGGCGTTGGGGTCGGTGCCGATCCGGAAGTTCGTCGCCATGAACTGGTTCTCACGGCGCAGCGTCCAGACGTGGACGATCAGGCCCTGCTCGTGGGCGTCGCCGACCACGGCGCTCGGCACGGTGGTCGCTCCCCCGGTGCGCGGGAGGACGCGGTCCTTGTTCACGCCGACACCCTCGGCGTAGGTCGCGATCCAGGCCAGGCCGGCCGGGGTGAGCAGGTCGGTGTAGGTGCGGGGGTCACCGGCGGCGGTGAAGTCGTAGGGCTTGCCGCTGGCGTCCACCAGCTGTGCGAGCGGTACGTCGACCATGGTGTCGAGGTCGCGGAGGTTGGCGGTCTCGAAGGACTGGATGATCACCGGGTCGTCGGCGTCGTCCCAGTGCCGCTTCTCGAGCGCCGCGACGAGCGGCTCCTCGAGCGACAGGCCGATCGAGTCGAAGTAGGTCGGGTGCTTGGTCTCGGGGTAGATGCCCACGCCCTCGCGGCGGGCCAGCTTGATGACCTCGTCGAGGGTGGGGATGCGCTCCTGGCCGTCGTACGCCGTGTTGTCGGGGCGCACCTGCGGCAGCCGCTCCTCGGCGCGCAGCGTGCGGAGCTCCTTGTAGGTGAAGTCCTCGGTGAACCAGCCGGTCACGGACCGGCCGTCGATGGTCTTCGTGGTGCGACGGTCGGCGAACTCGGGGTGGTCGGCGACGTCGGTGGTGCCGCCGATCTCGTTCTCGTGACGGGCGACGAGGACGCCGTCCCTGGTCGAGACGAGGTCGGGCTCGATGTAGTCGGCGCCCTGCTCGATGGCGAGCTCGTAGGCCGCCAGCGTGTGCTCGGGCCGGTAGCCGGAGGCGCCGCGGTGGCCGATCAGGATCGGCTCGACGAGCGAGGGCACCGCAAGGGGTGCCGGAGCGGCGGTGGCCGGCGCCGAGGTCAGGGCGGTGAGGGAGGTGAGGGAGCCAGCGAGGGCGAGGGTGGCGCTCGTGGCGACGAGCGAGGTCCGAGAGGTCATGCCCGAGAGCCCACCGCGCCGCCGCAGCGAGGGGCCGTCGCCCGGATGAACGCGGGATGACGGTTGGAGAACGACAGAGCCGCGCTACCTGTAGCGCGGCTCTGACCATCCTCGGTGGGCGATACTGGGTTCGAATTCTATTGCCCGGGCAGCGGCGATACTGGACAGAAGTGGCCAATAGGGCGCTGACCTGCGGTAATGGGGCTTTGTATCGCCTCTCGACGTGGACGCAAGCGGACACTTTCTGCCATCCTTGTTGCACGTTGTTGCACGCGAGGGGAAATCAGGGATGGCACGCAGGCGCGGTTTCGGAGCTATCCGGAAGCTCCCGTCCGGACGTTGGCAGGCCTCCTATCTCGGCCCCGACACGCTCCGACACAAGGCGCCAGTCACCTTCGAGACGGCTGAGGATGCCGAGGGCTGGCTCACGGACCGACGTCGTGAGATCAACAGTGAGGACTGGACCCCGCCCACGACCAAGCCGCCGATCACGTTCGGGGAGCACGCCGAACGCTGGCTGACGAACCGCACTCTCAAACCCCGCAGCCGCTACCACTACCGAAAGATCCTCGACGCCAAGCTGCTGCCCACCTTCGGCGACATAGCGCTCAAGCACATCACCGCCGACCTCGTCGACGACTGGTACTACCGGCTCGGGGACTCGACCCCGACGTCTCGAGCGCACGCCTATGGGCTGCTGCGGACCATTCTTGGAGACGCCGTGCAGCGTCGTCTCATCACTCACAACCCGTGCCACATCCGCGGTGCCGGAAATGTCAAGCGTGCCAAGCAGATCGAGCCCGCGACTCTGCCCGAACTCGAAGCACTCGCCCAGGCCATGCCGGAGCGCTACCGACTGATGGTGCTGCTCGCCGCCTGGTGTGGCCTCCGGTTCGGGGAGATCACCGAGCTACGCCGACACGACGTCGACCTCACCGGCGGTGTGGTGAAGATCCGTCGCGCAGTGGTGCGAGTCGATGGACAGTTCATTGTCGGCACTCCGAAGTCAGACGCGGGCACACGAGACGTCACGATCCCGCCGCACCTGCTGCCCGCAGTGAAAGCACACTTGGCCGGCAACATCACCGGAGGCCGCGAAGGACTTCTCTTCCCCGCTGCCGGAGACCCGACCAAACACCTGGCACCCGCCACGCTCTACAAGGTCTTCTACAAGGCCCGTGACGAAGCAGGAAGACCCGACCTCCGCTTCCACGACCTCCGCCACACAGGGGCGGTCCTGGCCGCCAGTACAGGCGCCACGCTCGCCGAGCTCATGGCGCGGCTCGGGCACTCCACCGCAGGCGCAGCGCTGCGCTATCAACACGCGGCTCAGAACCGCGACAAGGTCATCGCCGAAGCGCTCTCAGACTTGGTGACGAGGACTCCGTCATGAGGGTGGGCTCTCATGTCGCTGACGCCATGAATGCCGCCAAGATGTAGTTCGGGTGACGATCGAGGTTGTTGCGCGCGCGGTCGTAGCGCATCGTGGTGCGCGGGTCGGCGTGGCGAGCGGCGATCTGGACGTCGCGCAGGTCAACGCCGGCGTCGAGCATCGTGGTCACGAAGGTGTGGCGCAGCATGTGTGGGTGCATCCGAGCGGTGGTGACACCCGCGGACCTGGCTAGGACTCGTAGCCTTCGGGTGGCGGCGTGCCGGTCCATCCGTCGGCCATCTCGGTTGAGGAGGATCGGACCGTCTTGGCGCTCATCGATCGCTCGGTCGATGGCGCGGGCAACAGCCGGTGGCAGCGGGACTTGGGCCGTCTTGTCGCCCTTTCCATGAACGGTGAGCACGCGATGGCCACGAGCTTCGCCAAGCGCCTGGATCTTCGAGCCGGTAGCTTCAAAGATCCTCAAGCCAAGTAGACCGAGCATGGCGACGAGGGCGAAGTCGTTGGGGTTGGCGGAGTCGCGTCCTGCGGTGAGCATGGCCTCGAACTGCAGATGGCTGAGGCCGAGCGTGGGCGACTGTTGCGGCACGTGAGGGCGTCGGACGTACTCGGCCGGTGAGTGCTCGAGCACCTGGTCGATGACGCAGGTTCGATAGAACGTGGCGAGCACGGAAAGGCGCCGGGAGACTGTCGAGGGCTGCAGACGTCGCACTTCTTGAAGCCAGCGTAGATAGAGCTCGATATGACTTCGCTGCGCTTGCAGTGGCATGAGGTCATGTTCGACGCACCAACGCAGGTAGGCGTTGAGGTCGGAGGCGGTGTGGGCGCGGGTGCGTCCCTTGTAGCGGGCTAGGTGGGCGGCGACGGCGAGGCGCAGCATGGGGTCATCAGCGTCGATCAGTACGGGGAGCGTGTCGGTGTCCATACATCTACGACGTGACCGCGCCTGCACGTCCGTCAATAGAAGTGCTCCGCTCCACGTGTTGTCGTGAAGAGCTTCTCTGGATCAACCGGATCTGCCGATGACCGGTTGCGCTGCTTATTGAGAATGGCATGTTGCGACGACACCGCCGCTGTTGCCGTATGGCCCTTGTGGTCACGCTCGTTGTGCCTGGTGGCCTACGGCGCCCGTGGGTTGCTCCTCCTCGTCGGACTCGGCGTCGAGCCGAGCCCGCAACGCCGCCAGGCCGCGTGATGAGTGGCTTTTGACCGTGCCGTCAGAGATGTTCAGTTCGCGGGCTGTCTCGTGCACGTCAAAGCCGAGCCAGTGCCGCAGCACGATGACCTTGCGCTGCATCTCCGGGAGCCGCTGAACGGCCTCGATGAGCGCGTCGCGCTCGTCAACGGGCAACCCAGCCAGCGCGGCTGGGTCACCGGCTGCATCGAGGCGCGCCGTGCGAACACGACGGCCCCGCAGGCGGTGGTTATCGACGTTTGCTCGCATCAAGATGGTGCGCACGTAGGCCTCGGGGTTCCCGTCAGAGGAGATGCGTGGCCACGCCGTGTAGAGCCTTGTCAACGCGACTTGAAGCAGGTCGTCGGCGTCGTGCCAGTTGCCACACAGGGCGTATGCGATGCGTCGGAGGTGGTCCTGTCTGGACAGGACGAATGCCGAGTAGGCCGCTTCGCGTTCTGCTCGCCTCATGAGGTTGCCGGAGCGCCCGGGTAGTCGATGCCTGGTACGGCTTCTCCGCAACCCTGGTGCTCGGACTCTGCCAAGTAGGTGATGTCGACGTCCTCACCAGGAAGCATCCGAGCGACCACGCACAACAGCGCCCCGTCAACGTCGATCGTGCCAACTGCGCTGGGCACATCAGCGGGTGCCTGGTCGATCCTCGCCGGAGTGGATTGCTCCACGACGGTGGCCCCATTCTGAGCCGTCAGACCGCCGTCGCTGTCCAGCGTGACCCAGTCGCCGTCGGATGAGCCGTCGCTGAACATCTGCGCCGTGTTCAGAACCGTGAGTTCATGCACCCACTGCCCAAAGTTCCGGGACGAGGTCGCCTCTATGTCGGATCCCCAGCCCGACCGCCCGCGGACGACGGCTGCCATGACCCACCTGCGCTCGCCCCTGTAGTCCACCACGGCGGCCGCAGACGTGACGTCCTTGTGAGGGACCGGGTTCTCGACCTGTCGCACGATGGTGACACCGTCGGCCACCTCAAGCGCGGCGGTGTCGAGGTCGTAGCGGAACAGGGCGGTCGGAGGGGACGGCGTGCTCGTGGGCGACTCCGGTGCCCCAGAGTCGCGCTCAACGCTGCCTGCGTCGGACGCGACGATGTCCTTGCCAGAAACCGAGTCGACGCCGGGCTGGACGGCCCAGACGACACCGGCGGCAGTTAGTACGGCGGCCGTTGCCCCGGCGGCGAGGCTTGCCCTGCGTCGTGCGCTGGCACGGCGGCCAACGGCCAGCCTGTCCTCGATCGCCCGATGCTCAGGACCACCCGACGTGGCCTTCTCGAAACGGTCCATGAGGTCCATCGCTGCTCCTGAGTTCGTACCGATGCTGTCACACACAAATACGCAGAAGAGGCGGATCGGTTGTCATCAAGTCCCGACTGAGGTACCGGCTCCAGGACCGGAACCCCGTCCCGAAACAACGGCGCCACATCTAGTCCCCGCATGTCGATGGTCTCTCGGGGCGCCCGTATTTGCCGCGTTGAGGGCGGCTACGCTCGCCCGGATCTGCCGCGAGTTGTGCGGGGGTCTGCCGAGATCCGGGCGCAGAGAGTTGCGCGCACGGCTTGCTGTCAGGAGGTACGCGACGCAGTGCGCTGCCTGCGGACGAGCCTACGCAGCCCGACAATCAGAACGCCGAGGCCGAGCGCGATGGGTCCGAAGAAGAGCAGGTAACCCAGCGGACCAGCCTGCTCGTCGACCGGTAGCCACGCAGGAAGCACTCCCTTGTTGACCTGGGGAGGGATAGCGGACAACGAAGGGCCGCTCAGTTGTCGGGTCGCGGTACACGAGTTGTCGGAGTACGGCGACTCATCGTTGAGCGGGTGGAACTCGTACCTACCGCCCAACGCATAGCGACGATCCACTGAAGTAAAAGCGTTGTCGGACCTACCTGTCGTTCCCAGAACAGTGACGGTCGCACCACCATCTGTCACAACCTGCACTACTCGATCACCTTGGCTGGTTGCGATGACCGTTCCCAGAAACGCATATGGCGATGGGCCAGGGGCAGTCGCGCACGATGCGGCGGCCGGGGGCGCACCAAGCATGCTGAGCGTCCAAGCGCACAACAGCAAAGCCGCCACCCGATAGGGGTACATGTCGGCGAGTCTCACACGACTTCGACTCGCGACGTAGGGAAAACGTTCCAGCCCCCATCGTCCGGATCTGCCGCGATGCGCGAGGGCTGCCGCGATCAGGTCGCCTTCTGAGCACCGTCGGCGGCCGGCGCTGCCGGGGCGAAGCCTTCGGCGGCGAGCCAGGCTCGGGCGCGTCCCCGCCGCCGTTCCGCGGAGTACACGTACCAGCGATCTTGAAGGCCGGGCCAGCGTGACAGCTCGTCTCTGAAACGGCGGAACGAGCCCCGGCCCTTCAACGTCCGCGCCAGTCGGTCGGCGAGGTCTGGTTCGGCGACCCCGCCGACGAACAACTCCATATCGCGATAGCCAGCGCGTGAGCCTTCGCTGACGACCCACAGCCAGCGTTCGCCGTCGTCGAGGTCCTCACCTTCCCCTTCCTCCTCGCTCTCGAGCCCGTACTCAAACACCGCCTCGGGCCACACCTCGCCGGTGTGAAGATCAATTCGGCCGCCTCCCGCGACCGCATCTCCCTCGAGCACATCAACGAGTTCGTCGAGATCGACCGGCAGGCTCCTCAACAACGGGGCCGGCCCAGCCCCCAGTCTCGCCGTCAACGCGGCAACCAGATCCTCATCGCCCTCCCAGTCCCTCTCGCGCAAATCGGTCACGCACCGCTCAGCCAGCTCGCGCGCTCCACCGACGTTCTGAGCCAGCGCCGCGAGGAGCCCATCACCGATCAACTCGAGCGCGTGACCTGGCCAGGGACCCGCGCGGAGCAGCGACACCAGCGCCTCTCCATCCGCCGTGAACACGGCAGCGCGAAACTCTCGTAGCCGCTCTCGCTGGGACATGACGGCATTCTTCTCATCGCTGCCGTCCCGCGCACTACTCGCGGCAGATCCGTGCGTTTGAGCGAAGGGCTGCTTGCTTCGGTTGGACCACACCCTGTTGGCTCGACGAGTTACTTAGCGAGATCGCGAACGATGGCTTCGCGTTCCGCTGGGAGCACTGTGTCGGCGACGTACACGCTGTACATGGAGTTGCTGACGGAGGCCGCGAGGACGGCGGCGGGGGAATAGCCGCGCACGACGCTCACGCGGACCTTGGATGGCCCTCGGGTGAAGCGAGGACCTTCGCCGGTCACGTCGAGACACTCAGCCTCCCGAGCCCTCCCGATCTTCTCGCCAACCTGGTTGGTGTAGCCCAGCCCTTGATAGACGACTCCTTTGAACCGGAGCAACGGCGTGCATTCGGACGGGAGCGCACGAGCAGTCTGGGTCGCCGTCGCCCCGCTCTCTGAAGAGCCGTCGACGTGTCCCGAGTCCCGCTGGCTGGTGCAGCCTGCCGATGCCACGCATACGAGAACTGCACACAGTGCGATTCGAAAGGGCATGACACCTCGCTTCGGCAGTAAGACGGTAGGACGAACGGTGGCGTCTTATGGCTCCCGAGGACTGACACTAGCCAACGGGTACGCGCTCATCGGCAGATCCGGTAACACAATCGTGTCGATGGGCGGCGGACGCATCAGCTTCCGGCCGGCGAACCGGGTGCCGGGTTGGGTTTAGGTCGGTTGCTCACCGATACAGCCGGACGCCGCCAAAACGGTCCGGAGGAGCGCCCGCATCGTCGCGCCAAGTTGGCCGACGAGGCCAAGGTCGATGACGCTACGACGGCCACGCCGATCCAGCCACACCACCCGAAGTCGTCGGCGCCTCCTGCAGCGCGACAGCTCGATTGACGTTCAGTGACGGACCCGGATTCCGCACCGCCGCACCCACTCGAAAGCCTTCAAAACCGAGCGGCACGCATGCTACGAAGGTCCGTAGATCGGTCCGCCCCTCGGGGCGGACCGAGCGTCATTTCAAGGCTAGGTGACGAGTAGTGACGGGCGGTGACGAGGCGATGCGCGGTGGGGTGAAGTTCTACCGCGGCGCAGCGTCCGCCGCGCGCTCGTACATGGAGACGGACCGCTCGCGTGTCGACGACTACTACCTCGCCGAGGGCACCGGGGTGGCCGAGCGATACGTCGCCAGAGGTCTCCCAGCGGGGGGACGCGGTGTTCTGGCAGTCCAGCAGGGGGGGACGCTGGACGGGGACGCCTACGAGCGGTGGGTCGCCGGCCACGACGCCGACACTGGGACGCCGAGGGGTCGTCTGCGTGACGACCCCCGTGCGTTGCGGTTCGTCGAGGTCGTGGTGAACGGGCCGAAGTCCTGGTCGCTCGCCGCCGCACTTCACCCCGATGTCGCGACGGCCTATGACGCGGCGATGGATCGGGCCGCTGGTGAGGTGATCGGGTGGGTGGCCGCGCACGCCACCACGCGGGTCGGCCCGCGCGGCCGGCAGGTGCAGGTCCCGGTGGAGAAGCTCGAGGCGGCTGTCGTGCGTCACTACACGTCGCGGGCGGGTGACCCGCATCGCCACCTCCACCTGCAGTTCAACGCGCGCGTGTTCGCGCGCGGTGCGTGGCGTGGGCTGCACTCGGTCGGTGTCGTCGACAGCATCGAGGCGCTCAACGGGATCGGGCACGCGGCCGTGATGTGCGACCCCGAGTTCCGGGGGGCCCTTGCCGCGCGTGGCTACACGCTCGATGAGGCCGGCGAGATCGAGCAGCTCGCGTCGTACGCGGGAGGGTTCAGCCAGCGCGCCGCGCAGATCAACGGCAACGTCGACCGGTACGAGGCCGACTGGAGAGCCGAGCATCCCGGCCAGGAGCCCGGCCCGCAACTGCGGCGTACTTGGGACCGACGTGCGTGGGCGGACGCGCGGCCCGACAAGGTCGTGCCCTGCAGCGGCGCCGGCCTCGTCGTTGCGTGGAACGACGAGCTGCGTGCTCTCGGCTTCGCCCCGCCGACCCCACCAACCCACTTGGCGACAGAGCCGGGCCTCCAGATCGGACGACTCAACAGGGACGTCGCCGCTGACCTCGTGCTGACCCGGCTCGGCGCCAAGCGGTCGGCGTGGAACGCAGCCGACATCCGTGGCGAGGCCGAACGGCTGATCGCCTCCGTCGGGGTCGTGGCCGAACGAGGCGTCCGGCACGAGCTGGTCGAAGACATCGCCGAGCGTGCGCGGACCCGGTGCGTGCCATTGCTGGACCGAGGTGACGTCCCCGAGCACGTCCGCAGCCTGACGTCCGACCGGGTCCTCGCCGTCGAAGCGGACCTGCTTCAGAGCATCGCCGCCCGCGCGGAACGACCGGGGACCGAGGGGGTCCGACTCCGCAGCATCGACCACCTCGACCCTGCACAGCGGCGTGTGGTCGCGGCGCTGGCCGGCGATGCTGGTCTGCTGGTGATCGAAGGCGCTGCCGGCACCGGCAAGACCACGACCTTGGCCTCCGCACGCGACGTACTCGACGACGCCGACCGCCGGCTCGTGGTCGTCACCCCGACCCTCAAGGCCGCCCAAGCGGCACGTCAGCAGGTCGGCGCCGACGCGTTCTCCGCCGCCTGGCTCATCCACCAGCACGGCTATCGCTGGGACGAGGACGGCCATTGGTCGCAGACCGAGGCCGCGCCCGAGGCCCGCGCACGGTTGCTCGCCGGTGACGTCCTCCTTGTCGACGAGGCCGGGATGCTCGACCAGGACACCGCCCGCGCGCTGTTCGCCATCGCCGACCGAGCGCACGCGACGGTCGCGCTCCTCGGCGACCGCTACCAGCTCCCAGCTGTTGGTCGCGGCGGTGTCCTCGACCTCGCCGCACGTTGGGTGTCCCCCGCAGGACACCACGAGCTCGAGGCGGTCCACCGGTTCAGTGATCCCGCGTACGCCGACTTCAGCCTGCTGATGCGCAGTGGTGAGCGCCCTGGTGAGGTCTTCGACGACCTCCTCGAGCGCGGCCAGATCGTCCTGCATGCCAGCGAGGTGGAACGCACCGCAGCCCTAGCCGCCATCGGCGCCGCCCGTGCTGATGGCCGCGCCGGTGATGGTGACCAGCTCGTTATCGCCGACACCCGCGACCAGGTCAGTGCGCTCAACGCAGCCATCCGCGACCGCCGCCACGGCGCGGGCGCGTCACCCGGTGAGCAGTCTGGTGAGCGCCCTGGTGAACGGGCTGGTGAACGGGCTGGTGAGCCGATCACGCGTCGTGGCGAGCGGATCGGTCTCGGCGACCGGGTCGCCACCCGACGCAACGACCGCGACCTCGCGGTCGCCAACCGTGACACCTGGATTGTGGCCGGGATCGGGGAGGACGGCAGCCTGCTCGTCACCGGCCGCGCCGGTGAACGCGCGCTGCCCGCCGAGTACGTGCGCGAGCACGTCGAGCTCGCGTTCACCACCACCGTCTACGGAGCCCAGGGCGAGACCGTCGCCTCTGCCCACTTCGCGCTCGGTGAGACGACCGGCGCGGCCTCGGCGTACGTCGCCATGACCCGGGGACGTCACCACAACACCGCCCATCTCGTCGCGGAGTCCGTCGACGACGCTCGCAGCCAATGGGTCGAGGTCTTCAGCCGCGACCGTGCCGACCTCGGGCCAAGCCACGCCGCGCAGAGGGCCGCGGGCGACCTCGACCGGTACGGACCGAGTGCGCCGGCACGTCCCACTGGCGTGCAGGCCGCGGCCTTACGAGACGTTGCTCGGCGCCGGCCCGAGCCGATCCCGGCACCTCCAAAGACTTCGCGCGGGATCGGTCGGTGACCAAGCTCCTGCCTCCAGATGATCGCTCGGAGGACCCAACGCGACCTAGGAGACCAGGGAGAAGCCGATCTCGACAGGAATGGCCAACTGATGTCCGCCCGCCGAGCGCGCTGTTGCTTCTCCGGGCAGGTCGCTGAATCGGTCGGCGGCCACGGCGAGAGGAAACGTGATGGTGACACCCATCGGCATCCCGGACGACTGGGACGACAACAACCTGATCCTGTTCGAGGAGTTCTGCGACCTCATCCGCACACCCCAGCGCACCGCCCGCGACTGGCGCCAGCGCGGCGTCGGCCCGCGCTGGACCCGCTTCCAAGGCATCGGCCGCCTCTACATCACCGTCGCCGCGGCCCGCCGCTTCCTTGCCTGCGCCACCGACCCGCGCGCGGAGGGGCGATCCGATGACTGAGCGACGCGTCATCCCGGTCTACCTCAGCCTCGAGGAGGCGGCCGAGGCCATGTCGGTCTCGGTGAAGACGATCCGGCGCTGGATCGCTGCCGGCACCCTCCCGGCGTACCGCTGTGGCAAGCGGGCCATCCGGATCAAGCTCGAGGACCTGGAAGCCGCGCCTCGGCAGATCCCATCAGCGCGATGCTGAGGGCGGGAAAGCGGTTCTGATCGTGACGAGCGGTGACCGAACCAACGCGCAACGACCAACACCTGGGGCCGTTGTGGCCGGAACCAGCGGTGAGTTTGTTGCACGTATGTTGCACGTGACATGGAAAGAGGCCCTCGAAAGGGCCTCTGACCTGGGGTTTCTCGGGTGGGCGATACTGGGTTCGAACCAGTGACCTCTTCGGTGTGAACGAAGCGCGCTACCACTGCGCCAATCGCCCGGGACGCGGGAACGATATCCCATGCTCGGAGCGGGTCGACAATCCGGGTGGGACTGTCAGTCGTCGCTGGAGACCTTGTCCGTCTTGCGGTCCTTGATCTGCCGGCGCAGGTCGTCGGCAGCGTCGGGGTCACCGTGGAAGCGGTGGTAGCTGTAGACGATGAGCCCGATCGCGATGAACGCGGACGCGACCTGGGTGACGCCGGTCCAGATGCCGCCCGGGAGCCACCACGTCTCGGAGACCGGCCACCAGGCGGGCGCCGGCGGCTTCATGATCCACAGCACGCCGAAGCCGGCGAGCGCGACGGCACCCAGGCACGAGGCGACGATGCGTGGGACGGTCTCGACGCCCTCGGCCGCGCCGAGCATCGCGCGCAGCCGGACGGGCTCGACGCGCTTCTCGGCCCAGTCGTACTGCTGGGACAGCAGCGCGAGCCCGGCGAAGATCCCGAGCAGCCCGGGACCCGGCAGGAAGATCGCCGCGATCCCGAGGAGCAGCAGGACCCAACCGAGGGTCTCGAGAACGATCCGCTTGGCTGCCCCCGTCATGGGTAGAAACCTACCCGGCCGCCCCAGCCCGATATGGTCCAAGGAAACACGAACGTTTCTCCAAGTTCGTCATGAGTGATCCTCAAGAACAGGTCTGGACCGGTCCGGGTCATTTTTGCGGGTTTCGCATCACGGGACGGCGCAGATGCCGTCTCATGAGCACCGAGCCCGGGAACCGCGTACGGGCACCTTCCTCAAGGAGCAGCGATGAACATGTCTGGTGGCGGTCACACGCTGGCCGATGTGACGTGCGACATGACCGTGGAGTGCACGGACGAGCGCGGCATCCGACACGAGATCGCGACGGTGCTCGGCTACCGCAGCACCGACCCCTTCGCCGTGGCCATGACGTTCGTGACGCCCGAGGGCGACCTCGTGTGGACCTTCGGCCGCGACCTGCTCATCCGCGGCGTGGCGGGCCCAGCCGGCGACGGCGACGTGCACGTCTCCCCGGCACTCAGCCTCACCGGGCGCGCGATGGTCAGCATCGAGCTCAGCTCACCCGACGGTCACCTCGTGCTGCACGCCAGTGCCGCCGACGTCCAGGACTTCCTCGCGCGTTCCGCCGCGGTCGTCGCGCCGGGCACCGAGTCGGACTTCTTCGACGTGGACATGCTGATCAATCAGGTTCTGGCCTGACCCGTGGCCTGATCCGGCTACACCTGCGAGTGCTGGGCGATCCAGCTCGCGTGCAGTCCCGCGTAGACGCTGCCCTCCTGGGTCACCAGGACCGAGTGCGGCCCGCGCTGCACGACACGTCCCTTGTCGACGACGATGACCTCGTCGGCCCCCTCGGCCGTCGAGAGCCGGTGCGCGATCGTCACCGATGTACGCGACTGCATCAGGCGCTCGAGCGCCCGCCCGATCTGCATCTCCAGCGCAGGGTCCACCGCGCTGGTCGCCTCGTCGAGCACGAGCAGGTCGGGGTCGGCGAGGTGGGCGCGCAGCAGCGCCACGAGCTGCCGCTCCCCCGCTGAGAGCGACTCCCCCCGCTGACCGACCTGCGTGTGCAGACCGCGCGGCAGGGCGTCGAGCCACTCGTCGACGCCGAGCTGGACCGCCGACTCACGGATCTCGCCCTCGGTCGCCTCGAGGCGGCCGTAGCGGACGTTGGCTGCGATGGTGTCGTCGAAGAGGAAGCCCTCCTGCGGCACCAGCACCACGCTGCGCCGCAGCGAGCGCGGCTCGATGCGGCGTACGTCGACCCCGTCGAGGAGCACCGCTCCGTCGACCGGGTCCATCAGGCGGGTGAGCAGCTTGGCGAAGGTCGACTTGCCCGAGCCGGTCTCGCCCACGATCGCGACGCGGGTGCCGGCCTCGATCGCGAGGTCGACCTCGCGCAGCACCGGCGGGCCGTCGGGGTAGGAGAACGTCACGTCGGCGAACCGGACGTCGATCGGGCCGCGCGGCAGCACCTCGCCGTCGGGGCCGGGGTCGACCAGGTCGGCCGGGGTCTCGAGGATCCCGAGCACGCGGCGCCAGCTGGAGATGGCGTTCTGGGCGTCGGTGAGGATCTGCGTGCCCATCTGCACGGGGCCGACGAACAGCGTCACGAGGAACGCGAACGCCAGGACCTTGCCGGGCGTCATGTCGCCGGTGAAGCCGAGCAGCACGCCGATGATGAGGACGCCGGCGTTGGCCAGGCCGGCCGACAGGCCGCCGAGCGAGAACGAGGTGACCGTGTAGGTCTGGGCGTGCGTGTAGGCGTTCTGCCAGTCCTGGATCGCGGTGTCGATGCGCGCCTGGGTGCGGTCCTCGACGCCGTAGGACCGGACGACAGCCGCGCCGACGACGGGCTCGGAGATGGCGCCGAGCAGCACGCCCACCTGGTGGCGTACGACGGTGTAGGCGGCCGACAGCTTCTTCTGGAACCAGCGGATCGACAGGAAGAGCGGCAGGAAGGCGAGCCACACGACGGCCGCCAGCTCCCAGCTGTAGACGATCATCAGCACGGTCGCGACCAGCATCTGCCCGATGCTGACCACGAAGATCAGGCCGCCGAAGACGAGGAACTGGCTGACCTGGTCGACGTCGGTCGTGACGCGGGAGACGAGCGCACCGCGGCGCTCGGTGTTCTGGGTGAGCAGCGGCAGGTCGTGCACGTGTCGGAACGCCTTGGTGCGCAGCGTGGCGAGGCCGTGCTCGGAGGTGGTGAAGAGCCGCCTCGTCATGGCGTAGGACGCCCAGCTGGTGAGGCCGATCGCGACGGCCGCCAGCACGCCCATCCACGCGACGTAGTCGAGGCGCGGGCCGCCCGGGGCGTTGAGGCCGCGGTCGAGCGTCTGCTGCACGGCGATCGGGACGACGATCTGCCCGCACGAGGCGATGATCGCGTACACGAGCGTGAGGCCGAGGCCCTCGCGGAGCTCGGGCGAGTACTTCATGCCGAGGCGGATCGTCGCGATCGCGCCGATCTCCTCGCCGGAGTCCATCTTGGTGCCGGAGGCCGCGGTCGGGGCCGTGGTGCTCATGCGTTGTCCCTTCCGGCGTCGACCGAGGTGCCCTCGGGCTCGACCTCGTAGGCGTTGACCAGGTGGGCGTAGGACGGGCTGGACTCCAGCAGCTCGGCGTGGGTGCCGCGCCCGACGATGCGGCCGGCCTCGAGGTGGGCGACCTCGTCGGCGAGCGAGATAGTGGCCTTGCGGTAGGCCACGACGAGCAGCGAGGCCGCGGCGCCGTGGACGTCGTCGCGCAGCGAGGCGAGGATCCGCGCCTCCACCTCGGGGTCGACGGCGGAGGTGGCGTCGTCGAGGATCAGCAGGCGCGGACGGCGTACGAGCGCGCGGGCGAGCGACAACCGCTGGCGCTGGCCGCCGGAGAGCGACGTGCCGCGCTCCCCCAGCTTGGTGTCGAGCCCGTCGGGGAGGGCCGCGACGAAGCCGTCGGCCTGCGAGGTCCGCAGCGCGCTCCAGACCTCCTCGTCGGGGACGTCCGCACCGAGGGTGACGTTGCCGCGGACGGTGTCGTCGAACATGAACGCGGTCTGGGGCACCAGCGCGACGTCGCGCGGCAGCTCGCCCTTGCGCAGGGTGCGCAGGTCGCGGCCGTCGAGCCGGATCGCGCCCGCGTCCGGGTCCACGAGCCGGCTCAGCAGGCTGGTGAGCGTGCTCTTGCCCGACGCGGTGGCACCCACGAGCGCGACGGTGCGACCGGGCCGGACCTCGAGGTCGAGGCCGCGCAGCAGCGGGTTGTCGGGGTCGTAGGAGTAGTGGAGGTCCTCGACCTGCAGCAGCGCACCCGCTTCGGTGCGGGGCAGCTCGTCGGGGCCGTAGGGCATGGCGCCGGTGGCGTCGAGGACCGCCTTGGCGCGGCGGTAGCCGACGACCGAGCGCGGGAACTCGCCGAGGAGCCAGCCGATGGCCCGGATCGGGAAGGAGACGATGGTGAGGAGGTAGGCGACCGTGACCACGTCGCCGGCGGTCGTGGCACCGGTGGTGACGCGGGAGACCCCGACCGCGAGGACGACGAGGACCCCGAGGCCGGGCAGGCTGGCGAGCGCGGGGTCGAAGATCGCGCGGATGCGGCCGGCGCGGATGTTGACGTCGCGCAGCTCCTGCGCCTTGGCGCGGAAACGGTCCGTCTCCTCCGTCTCGCGGCCGAGGGTCTTGACGACCATCGCGCCGTCGAAGGACTCGTGCGCGATCTCGCTGACCTCGGCGCGCAGCCCCTGCGCCCGCGTCATCAAGGGCGAGGCGTAGCGCTGGTAGAGCAGGTTGGCGACGACCACGGCCGGGAAGACCAGCAGCCCGACGATGGCCATCACCACGTCGGCGATGAACATCTGCACGACCGCGACGACCATCATCACGACGGTGCCGAGCGCCATCGGCAGCGGCATGATCGGAGACCAAGCCGCCTCGACGTCGGAGTAGGCGTTGGAGAGGAGCTGGCCGGTGGGGTGGCGCTGGTGCCACTCCATCGGAAGGGCGAGGTACTGCCGGGTGACGCCACGCCGCGTGTGTGACTGCATCCGGTAGTACATGATCCCGCCGCCGAGGCGGCGCGCGACGATGCCGATCGCGCGCAGGATCGCCACCGACATGAACAGCACGAAGACCCAGACCAGCAGGTCGGTGCCGATCTCGCCGGTCTCGAACGCGGGGATCAGGACGTGCTGGGTGGACCAGCCGAGCACCCACGCGTCGGCGACCGTGAGGACGCCGAACAGCACGGCGCCGAGCGTCGCAATGGTGAAGACGGTGGGCTCACGCTTGACTCCGACCCACAGGACGCGGAACCCGTCGGCAGTGGTGGTGCCCTTCGGGTCCGCTTCTTCTGTCACCCAGCGAGGCTATGCCCTGCCACCAACAGCGGCCCAATCAGTCGGTGCTCACGCCCTGATCCGGGAGAGGAAGGTTCGCGTCCGCTCCTCGCGGGGGTCGCCGAGGACCTGCTCGGGGGTCCCGCGCTCGTGGATCCGGCCGTCGTGGAGGAAGCAGACCTGGTCGGCCACGTCGCGAGCGAAGCCCATCTCATGGGTGTTGAGGAGCATCGTGACGCCCTCGCCCTTGAGCTCGGTGAGCAGGTCGAGGACCTCGCCGACGAGCTCGGGGTCGAGCGCGCTGGTGACCTCGTCGAGCAGCATCAGACGGGGGTTGGCCACGAGGGCCCGCGCGATCGCGACCCGCTGCTGCTGGCCGCCGGACAGGTCGTCGGGCCGGGCCTGCGCCTTCTCGGCCAGGCCCACCCGGTCCAGCATGGCGAGCCCGCGCGACCTGGCCTCCTCGGCGGCGACGCCGTGCACGAGGCGCAGCGCGAGGGTGACGTTGCCGATGACGTCGAGGTGGGGGAAGAGGTTGTAGGCCTGGAAGACCATCCCCATCCGCGAGCGCACCTCGTCGCCGTCGACCCGCGGGTCGGTGATGTCGCGGCTGTCGAAGGTGATGACCCCGTCGTCGACGACCTCGAGGAGGTTGACGCAGCGCAGGAGGGTCGACTTCCCCGAGCCGGACGCGCCGATGAGCACGACGCACTGGCCGGGCTCGATGGTCAGGTCGACGTCGCGCAGCACGACGTGGTCACCGAAGCACTTGCGGACGCCGTCGAGTCGCAACAATTCGCTCACAGCACTCCCCCCGCCCCGTGGTAGCCCTTCTTGCGGGCGTAGCGGTCGGTGAGCCGCGCCATCGGGATGGTCAGGCAGCAGAACAGGACGCCCGCGACGACGTACGGCGTGTAGTTGAAGTCGAGCGACGTCTCGATCTGCGCCTTGCGGATCGCGTCTGTCACGCCGAGGACCGCGATCAGGCCGGAGTCCTTCTGGAGCGAGACCAGGTCGTTCATCAGGGGCGGGATCACCCGGCGCCAGGCCTGCGGGAGCACGACGTGGCGCAAGGTCTGACCGTAGGACAGCCCGAGCGACCGGCCCGCCAGCCGCTGGCTGGGGTGCACGGACTCGATGCCGGCGCGGAACACTTCGGCGACGTAGGCCGAGTAGGACAGGACCAGCGCCGAGCAGCCCCAGAACAGCGGCGAGGTCGGCAGTCCCTGGAGGCGCAGCGCGGGGCCGCCGAACCCGAGCAGGAAGATGACCAGCAGCAGCGGGAGGCCGCGGAACACGTCGACGTACGCCGTGCCGAGCAGGCGGAGCGGGAACGCCACCGGGCCGCGCAGGGTGCGCACGATGGCGACGGTGAGGCTCAGCAGCAGGATCAGCACCCAGCAGATCGCCATCACCCGGATGTTGAGCCAGAGCCCCTCGAGCACGGCAGGGAACGACGAGACCGCCTTGTCCCAGCTGAAGTAGGTCTCCTGGACCCGGTCCCAGCCAGGCGAGCTGACGACCCCGCCGCCGACGGCGCCGAGAAGCAGCAGCGTGCTGCCCACCGCGATGACGGCGCTGCGCAGCGTACGACGCCGGCGCCACTCGTCACGGTCGCGCTGGACGTCGGACGGCTGCCAGTCCTGCGTGTCCTCAGTGGCCGCCGGGGCCACCCGGTCGGACATCAGGACAGCTCGGGAGCGCCCTGCTGGGCCAGCCACTCCTGGTTGATCTGGTCGAGGATGCCGTCCTCGCGCAGGGCGTCGACGGCGCCGGAGATGCAGTCGGTCAGGGGGCTGTCCAGGCCGAGCACGGCGCCGAACTGCTCTGGCTCACCGCCAGGGAGGGGCAGCTGGCCGACGATCACACCGTCGTCGAGCTGCACGGCGGTCATGAAGAACGCGGTGGGCAGGTCCACGACGATGCCGTCGATCTGGCCGTTGTTGAGCGCCTGGACGGCCTGGTCGTTGGTGTCGAAGACCGCCGGGTCCTGCGACGGCTGGATCTGGTCGGTGATCGCGGTGTAGCTCGTGGTGCCGACCTGGGCGCCCAGCTTGGCGTCGGCGAGGTCGGCGACGCTGGTGATGCCGTCGATCGAGCTGCCCTTGTTGGTGATGACGGTCTGGACGACGTCGTAGTAGCCGGACGAGAAGTCGACGGCCTTGCGGCGGGCCTCGGTGATGGAGACCTGGTTGACGTCGAAGTCGAAGTCCTTCGGGCCGGGCTGGACGACCTTGTTGAACGGCACCGTCACCCAGGTGACCTGGTCGGAGGTGTAGCCGAGCTGCTCGGCGATGGCGTAGGCCACCGCGGACTCGTAGCCCTGGCCGTTGGTCGGGTCGTTGTCGACGAACCAGGGCTCGTAGGCCGGGTCGTCGGTGGCGATGGTGAGGGTCCCGTCGGCGACCGTCTCCATCGTGTCGGGGGTGCACTCGTCGGCGGCCGGCGCCTCGGACTCCGCCGACGTGTCGGTCTCGGTGGCCGTGTCCGGCTCGGCCTCGTCGGTCGGGGCACAGGCGGTGAGCACGAGCGCCGCGGTCGCGAGCGCAGCGACGGCGAGGGGCCGGGAGGTCTTCAGCATGGCGGAATCCTACGACTCCGCCCAGCGTCAGCGGACGGGATGACCGGCCGTGGACAGACCGGCCTTGACATCGCCGATGCTGAGCGTGCCGAAGTGGAACACGGTCGCCGCGAGCACGGCGTCCGCGCCGGCCTCGACCGCGGGTGGGAAGTGCTCGACCGCACCGGCTCCCCCGCTCGCGATGACCGGGATGCTCACCTCGCGGCGCACGGCCCGGATCAGCTCGAGGTCGAAGCCGTCGGTCGTGCCGTCGGCGTCCATCGCGTTGAGCAGGATCTCGCCGGCGCCGAGCTCAGCCGCCTTCACGGCCCACGCGATCGCGTCGAGCCCGGCGCTCTTGCGGCCGCCGTGGGTGGTGACCTCGAAGCCGCTGTCGGTCCGGTCGGCCCTGCGGGCGTCCACGCTCAGCACGAGCACCTGGTTGCCGAACCGGTCGGCGACCTCGGCGACCAGCTCGGGTCGGTGGATGGCGGCGGTGTTGACCGCGACCTTGTCGGCGCCCGCACGCAGCAGCCGGTCGACGTCGTCGACGCTGCTGACGCCACCGCCGACGGTGAGTGGGATGAAGACCTCCTCGGCGCAGCGGCTGACCACCTCCATGGTGGTCGCGCGGCCCTCGAAGGAGGCGGAGATGTCGAGGAAGGTCAGCTCGTCGGCGCCCTCGGCGTCGTAGAGCCGGGCCAGCTCGACGGGGTCACCGGCGTCGCGGAGCTCCTGGAAGTTCACGCCCTTGACGACGCGCCCGCCGTCGACGTCGAGGCATGGGATGACGCGGATCGCGAGGCTCACTTCTTCGCCTCCCTTGCTGCGAGCGCGATGTCGACGATCTCCGAGCGCGGCTGGCCCTCGAGGTCGGCGAGCGGCACCCACTGCGCATAGTCCGTCGAGCCGTCGACCTCGGTCGTCCCGAGCTCGCCACCGGTGATGGTCGCCTCGAAGACGAACCGCTGCGACCTGAACGGGCCGTCGAAGGTCCGCCCCTGCGCCGTGAAGTGGTGCTCGGCCAGCAGCGCGCCCGGCTCGACGTGGTAGCCGGTCTCCTCGAACACCTCGCGGACCACACCGTCGAGGATGGACTCGTCGTAGTCGATCCCACCGCCGGGCAGGGACCACTCGGGGTCGCTGTGCCCCTCGCCGTTCCACCACGCGAGCAGCGCGCGCTCCTGGTCGTCGACCATCAGGACGTACGCCGCCAGCCGGGTGTGGTACTCGAAGAACTCCATCCTCAGGCGCCCCTGGTGAGGGCGAGGGCGTCCTCGAGCGAGAACCGTCCCTCGTAGAGCGCCGTGCCCGCGATCGCGCCCTCGACGCCCTCGCCGACGAGGCCCATCAGGGCGCGGATGTCGTCGAGGGTGGTGACGCCGCCGCTGGCGACGACGGGCCGGTCGGTCGCCGCGCAGACGTCGCGCAGCAGCTGGAGGTTCGGACCCTGGAGCATGCCGTCCTTGTTGACGTCGGTGACGACGTAGCGCGCACAGCCCTCGCCGTCGAGGCGCGCGAGCGTCTCGTAGAGATCGCCGCCCTCGCGGGTCCAGCCGCGCGCGGCGAGCGTCGTACCCCTGACGTCGAGGCCGACGGCCACGCGGTCGCCGAACGTCGCGATCGCCTGCGCGCACCACTCGGGCTGCTCGAGCGCAGCGGTGCCGATGTTGACCCGGCGACAGCCCGCGGCCATGGCGGCCTCGAGCGACTCGTCGTCGCGGATCCCGCCGCTCATCTCGACCTGGATGTCGAGCGTGCCGACGATCTTCGCCTGCAGCTCGCGGTTGTGCCCGTGCCCGAACGCCGCGTCCAGGTCGACGAGGTGGATCCACTCCGCGCCCGCCTCCTGCCAGCGCAGCGCCGCCTCGATCGGGTCGCCGAAGCGCTTCTCGGACCCGTCCACGCCCTGCACCAGCTGGACGGCCTGACCACCCTTGATGTCGACGGCGGGCAGGAGCTCGAGGTAGGGCTGCTCGGGAGTGCTGGGCATGGGTCGATCCTAGGAGCGGTGCATCCTGACTCCGCGGTCGCGGTGGTCCGGCGAGACAGCGGCCATGATCCACTTCGATCTCTGAGAAGGGGTTGAGGACGATGACGATGGACCGACCGACGCTGTTCCTCATGGTGGGGTTGCCCGCCACGGGGAAGACGACTGCTGCCCGGCTCCTCGAGGTCGAGCACGCCGCGCTCCGTCTCTCCAAGGACGAGTGGATGAAGGCGCTCTACGGCGACGAGAACCCGTCGTCCGGCTCGGACGTGATCGAGGGGCGGCTGGTCGAGATCGGACTGCGTGCCCTGGAGCTGGGCGTCAGCGTGGTCATCGACTTCGGCCTGTGGGGTCGCGACGAGCGCTCGGCGCTCCGTCAGGCCTCGGCCGATCGCGGCGCGCTCGTGGAGCTGCGCTACCTCGCGGCGCCTCGCGACGAGATGAGGAGACGACTCGACCGGCGCTGGCTCGACCAGCCCCACACCACGTGGGAGATCTCCGACGAGGAGCTCGACGGCTGGGTCGACGTGATGCAGGTCCCGACACCCGGAGAGGTCGACGGGAGCGAGCCGGTCGACGAACCACCGGCCGGGTTCGGGACGTGGGACGACTGGCGGGCACACCGCTGGCCGCCCGCGGTCTCGGACTGAGTGCCGGACCGACCGACGGACCGAACGAGGCGGGACGTGCGCCGATCACGCCTGAGGGCGGACGCCGTCACATCGTTCGGTCCGTTGTTCGTCGGTGGGTGCAACGATGAGGGGGTGATCGGCGACCGGTGGGGCGTGAGCGACGCCGAGGTGACGCGCCGCTACGGGTGCGACGACGTCGTACCGAGGCCGACGCTGGAGGCGTGGCGAGGGGTGGGCGTCGAGGCCGACGCTGCCCACGTGTGGGCGCGGGTGCGACAGCTGCGGATCGCGCCGTACTCCTACGACCTGGTCGACAACCTCGGCCGTCGCTCGCCACCCGAGCTGCGCGATGTGGCGGAACCGGCGGTCGGCGACCCGTTCACCCGGGCCGTCGGTCGCGACCAGGGTCGGGTGGTCGCGGCCGACCCGGGGCGCGAGCTCACCGCGCGCATCATGGGCGCCCACCTGTCGTACGCCGTCCTCCCGCAGGACGCGGGCACGACGCGGCTCGTCCTCAAGGTCGTCATGGGCGCGCACCGCTGGCTGGCGCCCGCGGTGTCCGTCGGCGACCTGGTGATGGCCCGCAAGCAGCTGCTCAACCTGAAGCGACTGGCGGAGGCCGACCAGCGCGACTAGCGCCAGACCGGGGCGACCTCGCGCTGGTAGCGGCGGGCGACGACCTTGGTGAGCACCGCGACGACCGGGCCGGGGATGTTGGAGCGGAGGGCCGTACGCTCCCGCACGCCGGCGCCGTCGTCCATCCAGGCCAGCGCGTTGGCGGCGTCGACGATGCTGGCCGGACGGAGCTTCTTGGCGAGCTCCTTGAACTCGGGGTCGTCCTCGAGGTGGCCCATCGGCGCCTCGACGTCGCGCTCCTCGTGGTCGAGGTGGCCGTTGATCACGACCTCGGCGCGGTCGACCTCGTCGGCGGCGGCGGTCGCGTTGGCAGCGGTCGGCGCAGCCACGAGCGACTCCAGGCTCGCGCCGACCGACGCCAGCGCCGTCTTCATCGCGACGTGCTCGGCCTCCATCTCCTCGAGCAACGAGAGCTCGACCCCGCGCGACTGGAGGAACGGCCAGAGCAGCTCGTCCTCGGCCTCGTGGTGGTGGGTCAGCTCGCGCACCAGGTTGCGCCACGCCGTCTGGATCTCGCGAGCACGCCCGGCGTCGCCCTCGCGGAGCCGGCGCAGCGCCTGCCCGGTCCGCGCCACGTCGCGGCGCACGGCCGCATGGATGATCTGGTTCATGCTCAGGGTCCCCGTCATGCCCAGAAATTAACCCTCGGGCAGGTCGGCTGGCGACCCAGTTGCGGCACAGGTCTGCACCACCGTCAGCCGGTCACCCGGCGTCGCAGCAGGTGCCGTACGGCGACGGCCGTGAGCCCGACCGCAGCGAGCACGACGAGCAGCAGCCACGGTCGGCGGCTCCCCCAGAAGGTCTCCACGACGGCGATCCCCACCGTCAGGTAGACCCCCGCCCACAGCAGGGCGCCGACGAACAGGGCGGGCACGTAGCGGCGCAGCGGAATCCGGAGCGTCCCGGCAGCGAGGTTGACCGCGGTCTGGACGCCCACGGTCAGGAAGCACAGCGTCACCGCAGGTGCGCCGAACCGGCGTACGACGTCCTCCCCGCGCCGCAGCCAGGCTGCGTCGAGCTGCCAGCGCTGACCGGCCACGCCCCGCGCCGCGCGCCCGACGGCATAGGTCGCGCCTGCGCGGCCGAACGCGACGACCACGAGGAAGGCGTAGAGCGGGAGGACCGGCCAGTCGGGCACGCGTCCATCCTCCCAGTGCCGACGAGCCGGGGCTGCGTCAGGCCAGCGAGGCCACCCAGTTGCGCAACAGGGCTGCGCCCGCGTCGCCGGACTTCTCCGGGTGGAACTGGGTCGCGGTCAACGGACCGTTCTCGACGGCCGCGACGAAGCGGTCGCCACCGTGCTCGGCCCACGTGACGAGCGGCGCGCGGGTGCGGTCGTTGGTGTCGAGGTCCCAGCTGCGCGCGGCGTAGGAGTGAACGAAGTAGAAGCGCTCGTCCTCGATCCCGGCGAAGATCCGGGTGCCCTCGGACACCTCGACGGTGTTCCAGCCCATGTGCGGCACCACGTCGGCCTCGAGTCGCGTGACCAGCCCGGGCCACTCGTCGCAGCCGTCGGTCTCGACGCCGTGCTCGACGCCGCCGCTGAACAGGATCTGCATCCCGACGCAGATGCCGAGCACGGGGCGCCCGCCCGCCAGGCGGCGGCCGATGATGCGCTCCCCCTTGATCGCGCGCAGCCCCTGCATGCAGGCGGCGTACGCCCCGACCCCGGGCACGACGAGGCCGTCGGCGGCGAGCGCGGTGTCGAAGTCGGACGTCAGGGTGACCGACGCACCGGCGCGCTCGACCGCGCGCACGACGGAGCGCAGGTTGCCTGAGCCGTAGTCGAGGACGACGACGTCAGGACCCGGCGCACCGGTCACAGGGAGCCCTTGGTGGACGGCACGCCCGTCTCGCGCGGGTCGATCGCGACGGCGTCGCGGAACGCGCGCGCGAATGCCTTGAACTGCGCCTCCACGATGTGGTGCGGGTCGCGGCCGGCGAGCACGCGGACGTGCAGCCCGAAGTGGCCGTGCTGGGCGATCGACTCGAAGACGTGCTGGGTCAGCGAGCCCGCGTAGAGCACGCCGGAGCCGCCGATGGCGGCGTAGACCTGGCCCTCGGGCTCACCCGTGTGCACGCAGTAGGGGCGACCGGAGACGTCGACGACGGCCTGGACCAGCGCCTCGTCGAGCGGCACGGTGGCGTCGCCGAAGCGACGGATGCCGGACTTGTCCCCCAGCGCCTCGCGCAGTGCCTGGCCGAGGACGATCGCGGTGTCCTCGACGGAGTGGTGGGCATCGATGTGCGTGTCGCCGTTGGTGTGCACGACGAGGTCGGTGAGCGAGTGACGCGCGAAGGCGTCGAGCATGTGGTCGTAGAACCCGACGCCCGTGGACACGTCGGAGCGCCCGGTGCCGTCGAGGTCGACCTCGACCTTGACCTGGGACTCCTTGGTCGTGCGCTCGATCCGCGCCGTGCGGCTCATGCCCGCTCCTCTGTTCCGATGACCTGCTGGGTCTTCATTGTCTCCATGAGCGCAACGCGGAACGCCGCCATCTCATCCGCGGTGCCGACCGAGACCCGCAGCCAGCCGTCCGGCCCGGTCTCGCGGATCAGCACACCGCGGTCGACCAGACCCTGCCAGACCGCGTGCCGGTCGGCGAACCGGCCGAAGAGGACGAAGTTGGCGTCCGAGTCGGCCACCTCGTGACCCTGCTCGCGGAGCCAGGCCACGGTGGCGTCGCGCTCGACCCGCAGGTCGTCGACGTGCGCCAGCAGCTCGTCGACGTACGACAGGGCGACGCTCGCGGTCGCCTGCGTCGTCGCGGAGAGGTGGTAGGGCAGCCGCACGATCCGCAGGGCGTCGCAGACAGCCGGGTCGGCGGCCAGGTAGCCGAGCCGCGCGCCGGCGAGGGCGAAGGCCTTGCTCATCGTGCGGGTGACCACGAGGTTGCGGTGCCGCGGCAGCATCTCGAGGGCGCTCGGCATGCCCGAGCGGCGGAACTCGCCGTAGGCCTCGTCGACCACCAGCAGGCCGTCGTCGCCGACCGCCTCGCACAGCACGGACACCGCCTCGGGAGGCAGGGCCGTGCCCGTCGGGTTGTTGGGGCTGGGCAGCAGCACGATGCTCGGCCGCCGCTCCTCGACGAGCTCCCGGGCGGCGTCGACGTCGAGCCCGAAGTCGTCCTCGCGGTGGCCCACCACCCACTCGGTGAGGGTGTTGCGGGCGTACTCCGGATACATCGAGTACGTCGGCGCGAAGCTGAGCGCGGTTCGCCCCGGGCCGCCGAAGGCCTGCAGCAGCTGCTGCATCACCTCGTTGGACCCGTTGGCCGCCCAGACCATGTCGGTGGTGATGCCGCTGCCGCCCGACGTGTTGAGGTAGCCCGCGAGCTGTTCGCGCAGCGCGACGAACTCGCGGTCGGGGTAGCGGTTGAGCTCGAGGGCCACCTCCGAGATCGCCTCCGACAGCGACGAGGCAAGTGCCTCGGACGGTGCGTAGGGGTTCTCGTTGACGTTGAGCTGCACCGGCGCCGCGTCGTGCGACATCTGGGGTGCACCGTAGGGCTCGATCCCCCGCAGCTCGTCACGCAGCGGGGGGAACGGGGTGCTCACCGATCGAACCGGACGGAGACGGCCTGGCCGTGGCCCGGCAGGTCCTCGGCCTCGGCCAGCGTGACCACGTGGTCGGCGACCTCGGCGAGCGCGGCCTGCGAGTAGTCGACGACGTGCATCGACCGGGTGAACGCGCGGACCGACAGGCCACTGGAGTGACAGGCGCAGCCTCCCGTCGGGAGCACGTGGTTGGAGCCGGCGGAGTAGTCGCCGAGCGACACCGGCGCCCAGGGTCCGACGAAGATCGCACCGGCGTTGCGGATGCGGGCAGCGACGGCTGCGGCGTCGCGTGTCTGGATCTCGAGGTGCTCGGCGGCGTAGGCGTCGACCACCTGCACCCCCTGGTCGATGTCGTCGACCAGCACGATCGCGGACTGCTGACCGCCGAGGGCCGTCCGGATCCGCTCGGTGTGGCGGGTCGCGAAGACCTGCTTGTCGAGCTCGGCCTCGGTGGCGTCGGCCAGGGCTAGCGAGTCGGTCACCAGCACGGAGGCGGCCATCGGGTCGTGCTCGGCCTGGCTGATCAGGTCAGCGGCCACGAAGGCGGCGTCGGCGGAGTCGTCCGCGAGGATCGCGATCTCGGTCGTGCCGGCCTCGGAGTCGATGCCGACCACTCCGCGCACGAGCCGCTTCGCCGCGGCGACGTAGATGTTGCCGGGACCGGTGACCAGGTCGACCGGACGGCACGGACCCGCACCGTGGGCGAACATCGCGATCGCCTGTGCGCCGCCGACGGCGTAGACCTCGTCGACCCCGAGGAGCGCGCACGCGGCCATGATCGTGGGCTCGGGCAGTCCCTCGCGGTTCTTCTGCGGCGGGCTGGCGAGCGCGATCGAACGGACCCCCGCGACTTGCGCGGGCACGACGTTCATCACGACGCTGCTCACCAGCGGGGCGAGCCCACCGGGGACGTAGAGCCCGACGCGGTCGATCGCCACCTTGCGGTGCGTCACGGTCGCGCCGGGTGCGACCGCGGTCGTCACGTCGTGCTCGAGCTCGGCCTCGCAGGTGGCGCGCAGGCGGCGCACGGACTCCTCGAGCGCCGCGCGCACGGCGGGGTCGAGCTCGGCGAGTGCGGTCTGGAGCGCCTCGCGCGGCACGGTGATGTCCTCGCGGTCCACCCCGTCGAAACGGGCCGACAGCTCGACGATCGCCTCGACCCCGCGGGTCCGGACGGCGTCGATGATCGGCTGCACCTGATGCGTCGCGGCCTCGACGTCGAACTCGGCGCGCGGCACGCTCGCGCGATAGTCGACGGACGCCGGATCGGCGCCCCGCAGGTCGATGCGGCGGATCATGGACATGGGTCGAGTCTAGGTTCCCCGGCGGGTCGCTCCCGAGTCGCGGGTGCACCGTGGACGCGGGTGGTTAGGTAGGTCACGTGAGTGACCAGCTGCCGATGTTCCCGCTGAGCACCGTGGTGTTCCCGGGGATGAGCGTGCCGCTGCACGTCTTCGAGGACCGCTACCGGATGCTGGTCCGGCACCTCCTGGAGGAGGACGACCCGGCCCAGCGCGTCTTCGGCACCGTCGCGATCCGTGAGGGGTACGAGGTGGGCGAGCACGGCGCGCAGTCGGTCTACCGGGTCGGGTGCCTGCTCCAGCTCACCGAGGTCGACCGTCGTGACGACGGCACCTTCGACATCGTGGCCGTCGCCCGCGAGCGGCTGATGCTCGAGGAGATGCAGCGGGGCGCGGAGTTCCCGCACGGCGTCGTCGCGGTGCTGCCGGAGCCCGAGGTCGAGGTGCCGGGCGAGGTGCTCGACAAGGCGCGCGCCACCTTCACGGCGTTCCGGGTCGCGATGACCGAGCTGCAGGGAGACCCGTTCAGCGGCACCCTCCCCCGCGACCCCGACTACCTCGCGTGGACGCTGTCGGCCCTGACGCCGCTCCCGATGGCGGAGCGCCAGTCGCTGCTGGAGGCGAGCGACGCCACCGAGCGCCTCGAGCTGGTCACCCGGCTGCTGACCGAGGAGCTGCGCGCGATCAACGTGATCCCCTCGCTCCCGGCCACCCAGGTCGCGCGCACGGCCTGGTCGCCGAACTGAGCCGAGGTGCTCTGATTGGCGAAGAAGACGCGCGCCGCTGGCGGTACGCCGGCCACGGTCGCGCTGACCGCCGCGGGCATCGCCTTCGAGGTGCGGTCCTACGAGCACGATCCCCGCGCGGCGTCGTACGGCACGGAGGCCGCCGAGGCGCTCGGCGTCGACCCGGCCCGGGTGTTCAAGACGCTGCTTGCCTCCCTCGACGGCACGCTCGTCGTCGGGATCGTGCCGGTGACGGGCCAGCTCGACCTGAAGGCCCTCGCGCGGGCGCTGGGCGGGAGCAAGGCGGCGATGGCCGAGGTCGCCGCCGCCGAGCGCGCCACCGGCTACGTCGCCGGCGGGATCTCCCCCGTCGGCCAGAAGCGCAGCCATCCGACCGTGCTCGACGCGAGCGCGCTCGAGCACGCGACGATCCTGGTGTCCGGCGGCAGGCGCGGCTTCGACCTCGAGCTGGCACCCGCCGACCTGGTGGCGGCCACCGGAGCGGTGACCGCCACCATCGGTCGCTAGTCGGTCGTCAGCTTGAGCATGCCGTGGACGACGTCGCCGTCGACCCACCCGCTGACGCCGAACGCGGACAGCGGGGCGAGGTTGTCGACATCCTTGTCGTCGACGCCCACGTCGCCCATGACCCGGACCAGCCAGTCGTCGTCGGCGTCGAAGTTCACGTACATCACCGACTGGGCGTTGTCGGCCTCGACGACCTCGGAGTAGTCACTGCTGCCGCCGAGGTCACCGCTGGCCTCGAGCTTGCCGCGGTAGTCGTCCTGCATCGCGATCACGGCGTAGTCGTCGCCCTCGGTCACCTGGAGGAACTCAGCCGCCTCCGGGCCGGCCAGGTCGCTGATCTTGTCGAGCACTGCCTGGATCTCGCCGGCGTCGCCCTTGATGCGGATGCCGGCCGGGATCTCGCCGGGGCCGCCGTTGGTGATCGCGTCGGGGTCGATGCCGCTGCCGAGCGAGATGGTCACGCCCTCGCCGAGGAGCGTCTCGACGTCCTCGGGGAACGCCAGTCCGGTCTCGTCCTCGAACTGGGCGAGCTGCTCGTCGATGGTGTCGGCCTCCTCGGGCAGGCTGGTCTTCACGTAGTCGAGCAGGGCGTTGGCCCAGCCCTCCTTGAGGCCGAAACCGAACGCGGCCAACGTGTCGTCCGGCAGGTCGCCGATCATGTCGACACCGGCCTCGGTCTCCATGAACTCCGTCATGTCCTCCTGCCAGTTGGACATGGCGTACTCGACCTCTACGGCACCGTCGTCGAAGCGCACCGTGGCGGCCGCGCCGTCGAACTTGTCGATCAGCTCCTGGAGCTCCTCGGGCACCTGCTCGTCGCCCATCTGGCTGCCGTCCATCGGCATACCGCCGAGCATCGAGCCCATCCCGGCAGCATCGTCGAGGTACTGGGCCGCGGCCTTGGCGACGTACATCGTCATGAAGCCGTCGTCACCGGCCTCGCCGGTCCACCGGTCGAAGGCGGAGTCGCTCGCGAGCGTGCCGCCGTCCTTGGCGTCGACGACCTGCTGGGCGATCTCCTCGGTCTCGCCGATGACCATCCAGTCGCCGTCGACGACCCATCCGCCGGCACCGTCCTCGGAGCCGCCGCCGCAGGCGTCGACCAGCGCCGCCATGCCGTCCTCGGCCTGGCCGGCGTCGGACACCTGGACCACGGCGACCGGTGCCGGCTCGTCCTCGCCGAGGTCGACCGCCGCCATCGCAGCGCGGGAGCCGAGCCACGGCTCCACGTCGGCGGCGTAGTCGAGGCCCTCGCACTCGCCGGACTTCGTGAGCTCCTCGAACAACCGCTCGCGGATGTCGTCCTCGGCGTCGAGGTTGATCTCGTCGGTGAAGGCCGGGAACTTCTTGAGCATCCTGATGGCCTCGATCTTCTGGCCGCCGCTCGGGTCGAGGTCGACGCTGACGTAGCCGATCGTCGAGTCGGGCAGGGCCTCGGCCGGTTGCGAACCGGTCGCGAAGAAGCTGGTGGCCGCCCAGGCACCGCCGGCCACGACGGCACCACCGGCCACGATCGCGCCGACGGCGATCAGGCGCTTGCGGTTGTCGTTGCCGGGGTGGTGGTCGCCCGCGTGGGCGGACGCGCCCGGCCCCGGGCCGATGCCCGAGCCGTTGCCTGGTCCGTCGCTCGGTCCGCCGAGGTACTCCGGGCTACCCGGTGTGGTGGTCATGACAGTTCTGCTCCCCCGCTGCACAGGTCCCGAACACCTCGGGACGGCCCATCTCTGGTCGCGGCCAGCCTACCCACGAGGAGTCCGCGGCAACCCCTGAGACCCGAAGAGAAACATCCCGACCAGACCAGTCATCGCGCCGGCCGGGAAGGCGAGCAGGGCGGTCGAGTGCCAGGCCGTGCGGCCGAGGTCGGGAGCGGTCAGCCCGAGGTCACCCGGGAGGGGTGTGTAGTCGGGGCTGCCGGCCGCCAGCGCCTGCGGGTCGGCGGGTCCGAGGGCCGCGCCGACGGCGTACATCACGATGCCGGCGGCGGTCGCCGCGACGAGCACGGTGACGACGGTCGCCGTCTCGCCGTCGCGCAGGAGCCCGGCCAGGACGGCGAGCACCACTCCGAGAGGGAACGCGATCACCACGAACAGGGCGATGGCCTGGAACGAGACGTCGGGACCGGCGGGCTCGAGGAACCACTGGTCGTCGTAGGTCAGGCCGGACGTCGGCTCCCACAACCGCTCCCACAGCACGCCACCGGCCGCACCGGCGACGAGGAACCCGAGCACGAGCAGTGCGAGGCGCGTCACCCTCAACCGGTCAGGCATCCCGGTCCCAGGAGCTGCTTGAGGTCGGCGAAGAGGGCCGGGCTCGGGGTGACCCGCAGGTTGTCGTCGAGGCGCAGCACCTTGGTCGAGCTGCGGGTCAGCAGCCGCAGCTGCACCTCCGTCATTCCGGGGTGCGTCCCGAGCACGTCGCGCAGCTGGGCCACGACCGGGGGCGTGCACCGCGTCGAAGGCAGGCTGATGACCACGGGGCCGGTGGGGCCGTGGGTCAGGTCGGGTGCCGTGACCTCCTGCGCACGCAGCTCGGGCTGGTCCTTGTCCCGCGACAGCTGGCCCTTGATGCGCACGATCGCGTCCTCGACCAGGAGCGTCGAGGCGAGCGTGTACGCACTGGGGAACAGCAGCACCTCGATGGCGCCGTCGAGGTCCTCGAGGGTGATCGTCGCCCACGGGTCGCCGCGCTTGGTGATCTTGCGCTGGACCGAGGTGATGAGGCCGCTGACGGTGAGGGTCGAGCCGTGGGCGCGCTCCTCGTCGAGCAGGAGCTGGCCGATCGTGCAGTCGGTGCCCTGGGAGAGGACGTGCTCGAGGCCGAGCAGGGGGTGGTCGGAGACGTAGAGGCCGAGCATCTCGCGCTCGTGACCGAGCAGGGTCATCTTGTCCCAGTCGTCGATGTCGGGGATCGTCACGCTCACCCCGAAGCCGGCGTCGTCCTCGCTGAGGCCGCCGAAGAGCGAGTCCTGACCGATCGCCTCGTTCTTCTTGAGGTCGACGAACTGGTCGACGGCCGTCTCGTGCACCGCAACGAGCGCCCGCCGCTTGTGCTTCATGTCGTCGAAGGCGCCGGCCTTGATCAGCGACTCCACGACGCGCTTGTTGCAGACCAGCGCGGGGACCTTCTCCATGAAGTCGTTGAAGTCGGCGTAGCGGCCCTTCTCCTCGCGCGCGGCCGCGATGCCGGCGACGACGTTGTGGCCGACGTTGCGCACGGCGGTGAGGCCGAAGCGGATGTCGTTGCCGACCGGCGTGAAGTCGGCGTGGGACTCGTTGACGTCGGGCGGCAGGACCTGGATCTTCATCCGGCGGCACTCGTTGAGGTAGATCGCCATCTTGTCCTTGTCGTCCTTCACCGACGTCAGGAGGGCGGCCATGTACTCGGTCCGGTAGTTGGCCTTGAGGTAGGCGGTCCAGTAGGTGATGACGCCGTAGGCCGCGGAGTGCGACTTGTTGAAGGCGTAGTCGGAGAACGGGAGCAGGATCTCCCACAGCTTGTCGATCGCGACCTGCGGGAAGCTGCGCTCGAGCATGCCGGCCTGGAAGCCGGCGTACTGCTTGTCGAGCTCCTCCTTCTTCTTCTTGCCCATCGCGCGGCGCAGGTTGTCGGCGGCACCCAGGGTGAAGCCGGCCAGCACCTGGGCGATGGCCATCACCTGCTCCTGGTAGACGATCAGGCCGTAGGTCTCGCCCAGCACCGGCTCGAGCGCCTCGGCGAGCGCCGGGTGGATCGGCTCGATCGGCTCGCGGCCGTTCTTGCGGCGGGCGTACTTGTTGTGCGAGTCGGCGCCCATCGGGCCGGGACGGTAGAGCGCGGAGACCGCGGTGATGTCGGCGAACGCGTCGGGCTGCAGCGAGCGCAGCAGCGAGCGCATGCCCGAACCGTCGAGCTGGAAGACGCCCAGCGTGTCACCGCGACCCATCAGCTCGTAGGTCGCGCGGTCGTCGAACGACAGCTCCTCGAGGACGACGTCCTCACCGCGGTTGACCTTGATGTTGACCAGGGCGTCCTCGAGCGTGCGGAGGTTGGACAGGCCGAGGAAGTCCATCTTGACCAGCCCGAGCGACTCGCACATCGGGTAGTCGAACTGGGTGATGACGGCGCCGTCCTGGGGACGGGCCATGATCGGCACGATGTCGATCAGCGGCTCGCTCGACATGATCACGCCGGCCGCGTGCACGCCCCAGTTGCGGATCTGGCCCTCGAGGCCGACCGCCGTCTCGTAGATCGTGCGGACGTCGGGGTCCTGCTCGTGGAGCGCCCGGAACTCGCCGCCGTCGCGGTAGCGCTTGTGGTCGGGGTTGAAGATGTCCTTGAGCGCGACGCCCTTGCCCATCACGTCGGCCGGGTAGGCCTTGGTGATCCGGTCGCCGATCGCGAAGCCGTGGTCGAGCACCCGGGCGGCGTCCTTGATCGCGGCCTTCGCCTTGAGCCGGCCGAACGTCGCGATCTGCGCGACGCGCTCGGCGCCGTACTTGTCGCTGACGTAGTTGATGACCTCACCGCGTCGGGCGTCGTCGAAGTCGATGTCGAAGTCGGGCATCGAGGGGCGCTCGGGGTTGAGGAACCGCTCGAAGAAGAGGCCGTGCTCGAGGGGGCACAGGTCGGTGATGCGCAGCGCGTAGGCTGCGATGGAGCCGGCACCCGACCCGCGACCGGGGCCGACGCGGATGCCGTTGTCCTTGGCCCAGTTGATGAAGTCGGCGACCACGAGGTAGTAGCCGCAGTAGCCCTTCTGGGAGATGATCGCCAGCTCCATCTCGACCCGGTCGCGCACCTCCTGGTCGAGCCGGTCGCCGGGGTAGCGGGCCTCGATGCCGCGCCAGACCTCCTTGCGGAACCACGAGTCCTCGGTCTCGCCCGCCGGCACGTCGGCGCGGGCCATGTAGCCACCGGTGGACTCGGTGAACTCGACCTCGCACCGCTCGGCGATCGCGAGGGTGTTGTCGCAGGCCTCCGGCATGCCGAAGCGGTCGGCCCAGAGCTCGCGCATCTCGGCTGCCGACTTGATGTAGTAGCCGCCGCCGTCGAACTTGAGGCGATTGGTGTCGGAGAGCCGCTTGCCAGACGCGACGCAGATCAGGGCGTCGTGGGCGGCCGCGTCCTCCGGGTTGTTGTAGTGGGAGTCGTTGGTGGCGATCGGCGGGATGCCCATCTGCTTGCCGAGCCGCAGCAGGTCGTCGCGGACCCGCTTCTCGATGTCGATCCCGTGGTCCATCAGCTCGAGGAAGACGCTGTCGCGCCCGAACATGTCCTGGAGCTCGCCGGCCTCCCGCACTGCCTCGTCGTACTGCCCGAGCCGCAGCCGCGTCTGGATCGCGCCGCTGGGGCAGCCCGTGCTGACGATCAGGCCCTCGCTGTGCTCGGCGAGGATCTCCTTGTCCATGCGGGGCTTGTAGAAGTAGCCCTCCATGCTCGAGCGCGACGAGAGCCGGAACAGGTTGCGCATGCCCTCGGTGCTCTCGGCCCACATCGTCATGTGGGTGTAGGCCCCGCCGCCCGCGACGTCGTTGCCGCCCTCCTCGGCCAGGTCGCCCTGCCCCCACCGCACCCGGCGGCGCTCGCCGCGCTGGGTGCCGGGGGTGATGTAGGCCTCGATGCCGATGATCGGCTTCACGCCGTGGCGCTTGGCCTTGCTGTAGAAGTCGTAGGCGCCGTGGAGGTTGCCGTGGTCGGTCATCGCGATCGCCGGCATGCCGAGCTCGCTGGTGCGGGTGAAGAGGCCGTCGAGCAGCGAGGCGCCGTCGAGCATGGAGTACTCGGTGTGGACGTGCAGGTGCACGAAGCTGTCAGGGGCAACGGCCGACATGGAGGAGACTTCCGCACCTTTCGGGGTCGCTGACGGTGCCAAGACTGGCGGGACTGCTGACTGCTCGACGCGTCGGTCCGGTCGTGCGGTCGGAGAGGGGGAAGAGCAGTCAGCCTACGTCAGTGTGCACGGCCCCACCGACAGGACACTCGCCACCTTTTCGTGCCTCGGTCCGCCTCCCGGCCGCCCCTCGTCACTGCCAGTCGAGGGCGTGCCCGTGGCCGTGGCTCCACGCCACGGGGACACCGTCGAGGGCGGTCACGAAGCGTCCTGACGGGACCTCCGCGTCGCCGGTGACGTCGGGCAGCACGCGGCGTCCCTCGTTGCTGATCCATCGGCAGCGTCCGTCGGCGACCAGGCCGGTCATCAGCTCGTGGAACCGGCGCCGGTCGGGCTCCTCGAGGTAGGCGATGACGGCCGAGTGGAACACCACAGGCGTGCCGTGCGGCGCTGCCTCGTCGAGCAGGGCGGGCAGGTGGTCGACGAGGTCGCCCCGGCGCAGGAAGGGCGGCTCGCGGCGGGCGACCTCCACCGCCGCGCGCAGGCGCTCGCGACGCTCGTCCTGCTCGGGCCAGACCAGGTTCTCCAGCCACCGCATCGCGTCGACGTCGGCCACGTCGAGGGGGTTGAGGTCGACGCCACCGCGCCAGGCGACCTCGGGGTGTCGCGCGGGGACGGGCAGCGGACCGGTCGCCGTCGCGCTCAGCGTCGGGCCGCCGCTCCCCCGCAGTCCGCCCACCGGCGGCCAGGCGTAGTCGTAGCGGTCCGGGTAGAGGCACAGCCCGGCGCTCGCCCCCACCTCGATGAGCGCCAGCGGCCCGTCGACGAGGGCGAGGACCGGGACCAGGGTGGCCAGCCGGCCCACCTCGTTGGTCTGGGTCGCCCGGGACATGACGGTCGCCCGCACCTCCGGCTCCTGCTCGAGCAGCACGCTGCGGAGACCGGCGTACGACCCGGGCGCGGGTGCGCCGTGCCAGCGGGCCGCCGCGAAGACGAGGTTGGGCTGACGCTTGATCGGCGGCAACGTGCCGAGCCAGGCCAGCACCTCGGTGTCCTCGGCGACCCCGAGCGCCCAGGCCTCGAAGCACGGCGAGTCGCCGGAGGCGTAGGTGGCGAAGTCGCGGTACTCCTCGATCACGTCGTCGTAGAGCAGCATCCGGCCATCCTGCCCCGCCCAGCCGTCCCGGGGTCAGCGACGGGTCGGGAAGGGGCCCACCGGGCCGATGCCGGCGTTGCCCATCCGGATGCCGGAGAACTCCAGGCCACGCTCGCGCACCTGTGTGAAGTACGGCTCCAGCTCGGGCAACACGCGCAGCTCGATGCCGTGCCGCTCGTGCAGCCCGACCAGGTCGCCGACCGCGACCGGTGGACCGAGCGGCTCGACCGGCGTGGTCGCCACGTGGGCGTGGGGTCGGTCTCCGAACGGTGCGAAGGCGCGCGCGTCGAACCGGTAGGCCCACAGGGTCGTGGCCCGCACGGTGGACAGCCACCGCTCCTCGACCGCGTGCACCCGCGGCTCGTCTCCCCACGAGCACACCCGCGGGCACTGCCGCGGGAACCAGTAGCAGGGGCTGTTGAGCCCGTCGACGGTCCAGACGTAGGCCTCCGGCTGCAGGGCGGTGGCGGCCACGTGGGGCACGAACGAGCGGATCGACGGGTCCTCGCTGAAGTGCAGCAGCTCGCCGGGATCGGGCAGCATCAGGAACCGGAGTCGGTCGACGCGTCCAGGGACTCGGTGATGATCACGTCGACGATGCGCGCGACCCGCTCCTCGCCGAGCTCGGGCACGACCGCCGCGACGCGTCGGGTGATCTCGGCCTCGCGGTCGGCGTCGCGCTCCCCCGACGGCTTGACCGACTGCACCGCTCGGGTGAGTGCCGTACGCCGCGCGAGCACGTCGCCGAGCACGAGGTCGGTCTCGTCGATCAGCCCCCGCAAGAAGGCCACGGGGTCGGGTCCGGGCCAGGCCACCCGGATGTCCGGGGCCTTCTCCTCGTTGCCCGCCCCGTCGGTGCGCTCGAGCTCGATGCAGCCGCGGCTCCGGTAGAACGCGCGCGCCGGCGTGTTGGACTCGAAGACCCAGAGGCAGAAACCCTCCGGTCGCAGCGACGTCACCACGTCGAAGAGCGCGGCACCCACCCCGCGCCCCTGGTGCTCGGGCCGCACGTAGAGGTCGTCGAGCCACGTCGTGGTGGCCCGGGCGTAGCCCGCGACCCGGTCGCCGTCGGCGGCCACCCAGACGTCGTACGCCGACAGGTCCCAGCTTGCGACCCAGGCGTGCGCGTCCTCGTCGGGGTGGACGGGGGGCGGGAACGCAGCGCCCGCGCCGTGCCGCGCTGCGAGGTGCACCTCGGCGATCGCGCTCAGGTCGGCAGGGGTGGCCGGACGCAGGGACAGGTCGTCAGTGTTCATCTCGGATGACGTCGAGCGCGTGGGCGAGGTCGTCGGGGTAGGTGGACTCGTAGGTGACGTGGTCACCCGACTCCGGGTGCTCGAAGCCGAGGCGCATGGCGTGCAGCCACTGGCGCTGGAGGCCGACGCGCGCGGCGAGCGTCGGGTCGGCGCCGTAGGTCAGGTCGCCGACGCACGGGTGCTTGAGGGCGCTCATGTGCACCCGGATCTGGTGGGTGCGGCCGGTCTCGAGGCGGACCTCGAGCAGGCTCGCGAAGCGGTGGGCCTCGAGCGTCTCGTAGTGGGTGATGCTGTGGCGGCCGTCGGCCATCACGGCGAACTTGTAGTCGTGGGCGGGGTGGCGACCGATCGGCGCGTCGACCGTGCCGGCGAGCGGGTCGGGGTGGCCCTGCACGAGTGCGTGGTAGGTCTTGTCGACCGTGCGGTGCCGGAAGGCGTTCTTCAGCACCGAGTAGGCGTGCTCCGACTTCGCGATGACCATCACGCCGGACGTGCCGACGTCGAGGCGCTGGACGATGCCCTCACGCTCCTTCGCGCCAGAGGTCGAGATCCGGTAGCCCGCACCGGCGAGGTGACCGACGACGGTCGGGCCCTTCCAGCCCGGCGACGGGTGCACGGCGACGCCCACGGGCTTGTCGATCACCACGATGGCGTCGTCGTCGTGGACGATCCGGATCCCCTCGACGATCTCCGCCTTCACCTCGAGCGGGTCGCGCTCGGCGGGGATGGTCACGTCGAGCATCGACCCTCCGTGGACCCGGTCGCTCTTGCCGACCGACGCGCCGTCGACCTGCACGAGGCCCTGCGAGATCAGGTCGGCCGCCTTGGTGCGCGAGAAGCCGAACATCCGCGCCATCGCGGCGTCCACGCGCTCCCCCGAGAGACCGTCGGGGACGAAGACCGTCCGCTGCTCGGTGTGCGACGTCATCGGCGGGCCCTCATGGCTGGGTCGCGGTGGCGTCGGCGTCGGCGTCGGCGTCGGGACGGTCGTCCGTCTCGCGGCTCCCGTCGAGCGCCACTCCCCGGAAGGTCTGCAGGATGATCAGGCCGGCCCCGACGTTGATCCAGATGTCGGCGACGTTGAAGACCGGCCAGTTCGGCAGCATGAGCAGGTCCACGACGTGGCCGCGGAACGGCTCGGGATCGCGCACCAACCGGTCGGTGAGGTTGCCGGAGACGCCACCGAGGAGCAGGCCGAGGGCCAGCGCCCAGCCCGTGCTGCGGATGCGGCGGCTCAGCCACAGGATCACCACGACGGCCACCATGGCGAGGCCGGTGAAGACGATGGTGTAGCTGGTGCCGGTGCTGAAGGCCGCACCCGGGTTGAAGGTCAGGTGGAGGGTGAACCAGTCACCGACCAGCGGCTTGTCGCCGTCCACCAGCGCGGACAGCGCCCACTGCTTCGAGCCGAGGTCGGCGGCGTAGGCCACCACGGCGATCGCCGCGAACACCCACCGAGCGTCGAGGCGCCGCTGGGACGGGCCGTCAACGGCCGTGTCGCTGGGGTTCAGCGACGCTCCTCGCGCTGCTTGCATGACATGCACAGTGTGGCATGGGGCACCGCCATCAACCGATTCTTGCCGATGGGGTTGCCGCAGGAGTCACAGACGCCGTAGGTGCCGTCGTCGATGTGGGCCAGGGCCCGGTCGAGCTGGTCGAGCGTCTCGCGCTCGCGGGCCAGCACGGTGAGCTCGTGGTCACGCTCGAAGCTCGTCGCGCCGACGTCGGCCTGGTCGTGACCGGCGCCGTCGCCTGCGTCGCGCATCAGCCGGGCCAGCTCCTCCTCGGCCTGGCCGATGGAGACGGTCAGGCGCTCGCGGTGCTCGTTGAGCTCCTTGACGACGTCGTTGAGCTCGCCGCGCGTCCAGGCGTCCTCGCCCTCGAGCACGACGAGCTTGGCCGGGGTCGCCTTGCGGGGTGCTGTCTTCTTCGCGGGGGCCGAGTTCGTCACGGAGGATGCCTTCTTCGCGGGAGCGGTGGTGGTGGCGGGAGCGGTCTTCTTGGCGGGGGTCTTCTTGGCCGTGGCCGTCGCGGCCGGCGCCTTCTTGGCCGGCGCCTTCTTGGCGCGAGCCTTCGTGGCGGGAGCCTTCTTGGCCGGTGCCGCCTTTGTGGCGGGAGCCTTCTTGGCGGGAGCCTTCTGGGCGGGAGCCGCCTTCTTCGCGGGTGCCGCCTTCTTGGCGGGAGCCTTCTTGGCGGGAGCCGCCTTCTTCGCGGGTGCCGCCTTCTTGGCGGGAGCCTTCTTGGCGGGAGCCTTCTTCGCAGGGGCCTTCGTCGCCGGAGCCTTCTTGGCGGGAGTCTCCTCGGCGGGAGCGGCCGACTTCCCGGCCGACCTCCGGCCGATCACCCGCTTCGCGGCGGCCGCGGCAGAGCCGGCGAGGGACTTACGCGTGGTGCCAGCCATGTCCGAGGCCTCCGCAAGCTCTGGGTGTGGTTCGAGCCACACGGTCGCAGGGAGGGTATCCGCTGCCACGAAGCAGGCCAACCTTGGCTCGCCCGAAATGCGAGAACGGCCACCCGGATGGGTGACCGTCCTCGAGTCGAACGTGGTGCAGGTGCGTGCGAGCGGCTCAGCCCTCGTCGTCGCCCAGGACCGAGCGCAGGCGCTTCGGACCCTGACCGCCGTCCACCGGAGCCTGGCTGTCGCTGCCCGTGGAGAGGGCCTCCAGCTGCTGGGTGAAGTAGGTCTTGAGGCGCGAGCGGTACTCCCGCTCGAACTGGCGGAGCGTCTCCACATCGCCGTTGAGCTTGTCGCGCTCCTTCTCCAGGTCGCCGAACATCTGCTGGCGGCGCTCGGCGGTCTCGGAGTCGAGCATCTGCGAGCGCTGGCGGGCGTCCGCCTCCATGCGGTCGGCCTTGGACTTGGACTCACCCTCGAGGCGCTCGGCCTTGGTGCGGGCGGCACCGACGATGCGGTCGGCCTCGTTCTTGGCCTCCTCGACGAGCTCGTCCGCGTTGCGCGTGGCGATCTCGAGCAGGCGGGCCGCGGCGTTGGACGCGTCGGCGATGTTGCGCACGGGCGGCTCGGCAGCGACGGGAGCCGCCGCGACCACCGGCTCGGGCTCGGGCTCCGGCTCCGGTTCGGGCTCGGGCTCCGGCTCGGGGGCGGCGAACGACACCGGCGCGGGCGCCGAGGAGCCACCGCCGGACTGTGCCGCGGACAACTTCGACCGCAGGTCGTCGTTGTCCTTGGTGAGCCGCGCGAGCTCGGCCTCCACCTCGTCGAGGAACTGGTCGACCTCGCCCATGTCGTAGCCCTCGCGGAGCCGGACAGGCGTAAAGCGCTTGTTGCTCACGTCCTCAGGCGTCAGCGGCATGACGTCACCAAACTTTCTTCGATATCACGGTGGCTCTGGCTGTCAGAGACAATAGCGCCCGCCGGCTCACCCGGCACAGTGACCCGTGTGGCGGGTGGTTCGGCAGGTTCTCGGGCGGACGTCGTCGGACGCCCACCCGTCGGTTCACAGGAAAACAGTGCGGACCACATTGAGCAGCAACCATGCTGTCACCATCACCAGCAGGAAGCTCAGGTCGAGGGCGACCGAGCCGATCCGCAGTGGCGGGATGACACGGCGCAGCGCCACGATCGGCGGGTCCGTCGCGGAGTAGACACCCTCGAGCGCCACGAGCAGCGGGCCGTGCGGCTCCCATCGACGCGCGAAGACCTGGACCCAGTCGACGATGAAGCGGATCCAGAGCAGCGCGATGAACAGGAACAGGATGTAGTAGAGGGTCAGGCCGAAGTAGTACACGGGGAAAGACTGCCTCAGCTCTGGTTGAAGAACCCGTCCTCGGCGATCCGCTCCTTGTCCTCGGCGGAGACCGCGACGTTGGGCGGGGAGAGCAGGAAGACCTTGTTGGTCACCCGCTCGATCGTCCCACGGGTCGCGAAGATCAGGCCGGCGGCGAAGTCGACGAGGCGCTTGGCGTCGTTGTCGTCCATCTCGCTGAGGTTCATGATCACGGGCGTGCCGTCGCGGTAGTTCTCACCGACGAGACGGGCCTCGTTGTAGTTGCGGGGGTGCAGGGTGGTGATGCGGCTCAACTCGGCCACGACTCCTGTCTGGACCGAGGCCGGTCGACGGCGCTCGGCGAGGTCGGACACAGGGGCAGGGCGTCGGTCGCGCGCGACCGGACGCTGGTCGACGGCGTCGTGGGTCGAGGTCTCCGTGTCGCCGTCGTAGTCGTCGTAGTGGCCGGTGTCCTCGAGCAGGCCGAGGTACTCGCCGATCTTCCTCATCGAGCCGCTCATGAATGTGGTCCTCCGCTAGACAGGGCGTCCGGGTCGGACGCGAGGTGAGACGTTGTCGACATTACTTGACCTGAGGCCTCGGACCGAGGACCGCGGACCCGACACGCACGTGTGTCGCGCCGTGCCTGATCGCCGCCTCGAGGTCACCGCTCATCCCGGCCGACAGCACGGTCGCGCCGGGGTGCCGGGACAGGAGGTCGGCGTGGATCGCCGCGAGCCGGGCGAAGGCCTCGTCGGGCTCCTCGCCGAGGGGCGCGACGGCCATCAGTCCGCGCAGCCGGAGCATCTCGGCCTCCCCCACCGCCCGCGCGAGTGCGTCGAGGTCGGCGGGGTCGGCGCCCGAGCGGCCGTCGGAGCCGGGCGGGTCGAGGCTGACCTGGAGCAGCACGTCGACGTCGTGCCCTCGTGACTGAGCGCCCCGGGACAGCCCGCCGACCAGCTTGGTCCGGTCGACTGACTCGACCACGTCGGCGTAGGACGCCACCGCCGAGGCCTTGTTGGACTGGAGCCCGCCGATGAAGTGCCACCGCAGCCCGAGGTCGGCGCACTCGGCGGCCTTGGCCTCGGCCTCCTGGTGGCGGTTCTCCCCGACGTCAGTGACGCCGAGGTCGGCGAGGAGCCGCACGTCGGAGGCGGGGAAGAACTTGGTGACGACGACGAGCCGGACGTCGTCGGGCCGCCCCGCTCCGTCGCAGGCGGCTGCGATGCGACGGCGTACGGCCTCGAGGTTGGTGGCCAGCTCGTCGCGGCGGTCGTCGGTCACGGGTGGCTCCAGATGGCGCCGGCGAAGCGGGTGGCCGCAGCGCCGTCGCGGCGGTGGGACGGCCACGACGGGTCCTCGCGGGTGCAGGCGTCGACGACGCGGACGTCGGTGATGCCGGCTGCGTCGAGCTGGGCGCGTACGCCGGACCCGAGGTCGAGAGCCGGGGTGCCCCAGGAGGTGGTCGAGCGCGCCTCGGGGACCACCGCCGCCACTGCGTCCTGCAGGTCGGCGGGGACCTCGTAGCAGGACCCGCACACGTGCGGGCCGATCCAGGCCACGGAGGGGTCGGCTCCCCCGGCCCGCAGGGCGGCGACCGCCGCCGGGACGACGCCCGCGGCCAGTCCGGGCCGGCCGCTGTGCACGGCAGCGATCCACCCGGTCGCGGGATCGGCGAGGAGGACCGGGACGCAGTCCGCGGCGCGCGCGAGCAGGGCCACACCGGGCTGCGAGGTGTAGAGCGCGTCGCCGGTCTGCACCTCGCCCTCGCCCCGGTCGTCGACCAGGACGGTGTCCGCCCCGTGCACCTGGTGCATCAGCACCGGCGTGGCCATGGTCGCCGCCGCGACCTGCCGCAGGGCCTCGTGACGCACCTCGGCCTCGGCGGCGTCGCCGAGGCTGAGGGAGACGTCGGTGAAGGCAACCTCGATGACGAGGTTGCCTTCGACCCGATCGTGGTGGCGCAGCAGCGTCACGGGCTACTTCAGGAAGTCCGGGACGTCGAGCTCGTCGTCGTCGAACTGGACCTGGCGCGCCGGGCGGGGCTGGGCCGCCGGGGCGGGAGCCTCGGCGGACGGCGACGACGGCGCGAACGTGGTCGGAGTGGGGGCACCGTCGGTCCGAGCCGGCGCCGGGGTCGCTGCCTTCGTCGCGAGCTGCTGGGCGGCCGCCCGGGTCTGCTCCTGGGTCTGCGCTGGCTGGCTGCGCTGGAGCACGTTGCCGTCCGAGCGGCGCTTGGGCATCCCGCCGTCGAAGCCGGCGGCGATGACGGTCACCCGCACCTCGTCACCGAGTGCGTCGTCGATCGTGGCGCCGAAGATGATGTTGGCCTCGGCGTGCGCGGCCTGCGACACCAGCGCGGCGGCCTCGTTGATCTCGAAGAGACCGAGGTCGGAGCCACCGGCGATCGAGAGCAGCACGCCGTGCGCGCCCTCGATGCTCGCCTCGAGCAGCGGGCTCGAGACAGCCATCTCGGCCGCTGCCACGGCGCGGTCCTCACCACGGGCCGAGCCGATGCCCATGAGGGCGGAGCCGGCGTTGGCCATGACCGACTTCACGTCGGCGAAGTCGAGGTTGATCAGGCCGGGCGTGGTGATCAGGTCGGTGATGCCCGAGACACCCTGGAGCAGCACCTGGTCGGCCTGCTTGAAGGCGTCGAGGATGGAGACGCTGCGGTCGGTGATCGACAGGAGCCGGTCGTTGGGGATGACGATGAGGGTGTCGACCTCCTCGCGGAGCTGGCTGATGCCCTCCTCCGCGGAGTTGGCCCGGCGACGACCCTCGAAGGCGAACGGCCGGGTCACGACACCGATGGTCAGGGCGCCCAGCGAGCGGGCGATGCGGGCCACGACGGGCGCGCCGCCCGTGCCCGTGCCGCCGCCCTCGCCGGCCGTCACGAACACCATGTCGGCGCCCTTGATGACCTCTTCGATCTCGTCGGCGTGGTCCTCGGCGGCCTTCGCCCCCACCTCGGGGTTGGCGCCGGCACCGAGGCCGCGGGTGAGCTCGCGACCGATGTCGAGCTTGACGTCGGCGTCGCTCATGAGGAGTGCCTGGGCGTCGGTGTTGATCGCGATGAACTCGACGCCCTTGAGGCCGACCTCGATCATCCGGTTGACGGCGTTGACGCCACCACCGCCGATGCCCACGACCTTGATGATCGCCAGGTAGTTCTGCGCTGCTGCCACGGCACGGGGCCTTCCTTGAGGGAACTGCATGTATGGAGGTCTGCTGCTGATCTGTGTCTACGTCTGGGGAAGGAACGAGGTCTGGTGCCACACCCTCGGAGCGGCGGAACCTTAACCGTCAGCCTGAGGGTTATAGTTATGTCAACCTCGCCTTTCGAGAGACTGTAGGCAGCGCAGCCGCTCGATCGGTGGCGGACACGCCCACGAATTGCGCGGCGGCAAGGACCGGATGTCAGGGCGTGGTGCGGTACGTCGGGTTGCCGGGGACGCTGACGTCGTAGAACGGTGCCTTCTGCGCGGCGAGCAGCTTGTCGGTGACCTCGGCCTTGAGGTCGGACTCCTCCGCACTCCCCCACAGCACCTCGCGCCTGTCGCGCATCACCAGGGTGATCTGGTCGACGGTCTCGACCGCGACGTGGTCGACCCGGGTCGCGAGGTCCTGCGGCAGCGCCGCGACGACGGTCGCGGCCTCCTTGAGCGCATCGGTGCCGGCCGCGCTGCCGGCCTGGACGCGCGGCATCCCCTTCGGGACCGTCTTGAACTCACGGAACACCACGCCGTCGGCGTCCAGGCCGCGCAGCCGGCCGCCCAGCTCGACCACGGCGACGGCGGTGCGCTCGACGACCGTGATGCGGACGCCGTCGGGCCACGTGCGGGTGACGTCGACCGACTTCACGTCGACGAGCGCGCCGACCCGCGCGTCGGCCCGGGCGAGGTCGACGAGCGCGAGCTGCTCGCCGAGGGGGACGTCGGCCATCTCACGGACCCGACCGTCGCTGAGCAGCTCGTTGCCGACGACCTCCACCCGCTTGACCTGGAGGGTCGCGGAGAAGAACACCAGCCAGATCGACGTGCTGACGAGTGCCACCACGACGAGCAGGACCAGCACGTAGCGCAGCGACAGCCAGCGGCGGGCCCACTGCCGGCGCGCGAAGCGGCGGCGGGTGCGCCGCTCGGCGCGGTCCTCGCGGTCCACCTCACGCACCGCCCGGCGCGAGCAGGTCGAGCACCAGGGGCCCGACCGAGGTGATGTCGCCGGCGCCGAGGGTGATGACGAGGTCGCCGGGCCGCGCGCGCTCGGCGAGCACCTGTGCGGCGGCCCCCAGACCGTCGACGTAGGTGACGCGCTCGGCCGGGAGCGGCACTGCGCTCGCGACGAGGTGGCCGGTGACGTCGGGGTCCGGGTCCTCCCGGGCGACGTAGACGTCGAGCACGACGACCTCGTCGGCCGCGCCGAGGGCGACGCCCATCGCCTCGCCGAAGATCCGCGTGCGCGAGACGAGGTGCGGCTGGAAGGCGGCGACGACGCGGCCGTCGCCGGCCAGCGCGCGGGCGGCCTCGAGGTCGCCGCGGATCTCCACGGGGTGGTGGGCGTAGGAGTCGTAGACGCGGATGCCGGCCGCCTCGCCCTTGAGCTCCATCCGACGGCCGGTGCCGGTGAAGCCGCCGAGGCCCTCGGCGAGAGCGGCGAAGGGCAGGCCGAGCTGCAGGCCCATGGCCAGCGCCGCGGCGGCGTCGAGGACGTAGTGGCGCCCGGGGATCCGCAGCGTCAGCTCGCCGAGGTCGGTCCCGGCACGGGAGATCCGGCAGGTGGAGGTGGAGCCGTCGAGCGAGAGGTCGTGGATGCGGAGGTCGGCGTCGGCCGACTCCCCCACCGTCACCACGTCGAGGCCCTGCGCGCGGGCCGTACGGGCCAGCCCGGCGGCACCGGGGTCGTCGAGGACGCAGACCAGGAACCCGCAGGGGTCGATCGTGTCGACGAAGTCCTCGAAGGCGCGGTGGTAGGCCTCCTCGGTGCCCCAGTTGTCGAGGTGGTCGGCCTCGACGTTGGTGACGATCGCCGCATGGGGCCGGTAGTGGAGGAAGGCGCCGTCGCTCTCGTCGGCCTCGGCGACGAAGAGGTCGTCGCTGCCCGCGTCGGCGTTGCGCCCGGTCGCGGTGAGCACCCCGCCCACGGCGTACGACGGATCGGTGCCGGCGGCGAGCAGCGCAGAGGTGAGCAGCCCCGTGGTCGTCGTCTTGCCGTGCGTGCCGGCCACGGCCAGCACCCGGGAGCCCGCCATCACCGCTGCGAGTCCGGCCGAGCGCGGCAGGATCCGCAGGCCGCGGCGCCGTGCCTCGAGGACCTCGGGGTTGTCGTCGCGGGCCGCCGTGGTGACGACGAGGGTGTCGGCATCGCCCACGTGGGCGGCGTCGTAGCCGAGGTGGCAGGCGACGCCGAGCTCGCGCAGCGACGGGAGGAACGGGGTGTCGTGGTCGTCGCTGCCGGTGACGGGGATGCCGCGACGGGCCATGATGCGGGCGATGGCCGAGATGCCGGCGCCACCGATGCCGACGCAGTGGACGCGGCCGAGGTCGGCGGCCGGGAGGATCTCGTCGGGGACCGGGATCTTCACGACGAGGTCCCCGCGGCGTCCGCGATCATCCGCGCGAGCAGGTCGTCGGCGTCAAGCGGGATCACGCCCCGCGCCGCCGCGCCCATCGCGGCGATGCGGTCCGGATCGGTGAGCAGGGCGGGGACGCTGGCCGCGACCCACTCGGGCGTCAGGGCCGCGTCGGCGACCAGGAGCCCACCGCCGGCGTCGACGACCGGGCGGGCGTTGAGCGCCTGCTCGCCGTTGCCGATCGGGAGGGGGACGTAGATCGCGGGCAGGCCGACGCCGGAGACCTCGGTGACGGTGTTGCTGCCGGCGCGGCAGAGCACGGCATCGGCGGCGGCGTAGGCGAGGTCCATCCGGTCGACGTAGGGCACGACGACGTAGGGCACGTCGCCGGACTCGACGGTGAGCTCGTGCTTCGGCCCGACGATGTGCAGGACCTGCACCCCGGCGGCAGCGAGGTCGGCCGCAGCGCCCGAGACGGCGCCGTTGATCCGGGCCGCGCCCTGCGACCCTCCGGTCACCACCAGCACCGGCAGGTCGGCGCGCAGGCCGAACGACGCCAGCGCCTCGTCGCGGAGCGCGGCGCGATCCATCGTGGAGACCATCCGACGGATCGGCAACCCGGTGCACACCGCGTGGGGCAGGTCGGTGCCGGGGAAGCTGGTCGCGACGTGCCGGGTCATCCGGGCGCCGAGCTTGTTGGCGATGCCGGGGATCGCGTTGCCCTCGTGGACCACGATCGGCACACCGCGCTTGCGGGCGGCGAGGTAGGCCGGGACCGACACGTAGCCGCCGAAGCCGACGACCACGTCAGGACGCACCCGGTCCACCACCTCGAGGGCGGCGGCGCGTGCGGCGCGCAAGCGGGTCGGCGTACGCAGCAGGTCGGGGCCGGGGCGTCGCGGCAGTGGCACCCGGGGGACGAACTCCAGGGGCAGACCGGCCTCCGGGACGAGCCGCGCCTCGAGCCCCTCACGTGTGCCGAGGCAGGTGATCGCGGTCGCGCGGTCGAGCCGCCGGAGGGCATCGGCCGTGGCGAGCAGGGGCGAGGTGTGGCCGGCGGAGCCGCCACCGGCGAGGAGAACGCGCATCGGACCGAGTTTAGTGGCGCGTGGCGGCGGAGAGACCGGCGGAGCGGTTGCGACGGCGTGCCGCCAGGGCGGCCGCGGCCTCCGGCTCGCGACGGGCGAACCCGATGACCATGCCGAGCGCCACCAGCGAGGGCAGGAGCGCCGATCCGCCGTAGGACACGATCGGCAGCGGGATGCCGATGACGGGCAGGACGGCGAGCACCATGCCGACGTTGATCATCATCTGCCCGAGCAGCCAGACCACGACGCCGAAGGTCGCGTAGCGGACGAACGGGTCCTTCGTGGTGAGCGCGACGCGGATCGCGGCGTAGGCGATGGTGAAGAAGAGGCCGACCACGAGCAGGGTGCCGACGAGGCCGAGCTCCTCGCCCAGCACCGCGAAGATGAAGTCGGTGTGCGCCTCGGGCAGGTCGCCCCACTTCTGGGTGGAGGCACCGATGCCCTGGCCGAACCAGCCGCCGCTCGAAAGCGCGTAGAGCCCGTGGGCGGGCTGCCAGCCGGCGTCGGTGTAGTCCTTGAACGGGTCGGTGAAGTTGGTGATGCGGTTGAGCCGCTCGGGGTCCATCGCGGCGAGTGCGGTGGCGGCGACAGCGAGGATCGAGATGCTCAGGGCGAAGAGCCGCATCGGGGCACCGACGACCCACAGCATCCCGAGCATGATGATGCCGAGCACCATCGCCGTGCCGAGGTCGCGACCGACGAGGACGAGCCCGATGACCGCCAGCAGGCCGGGCACGACGGGCACCAGCAGGTGGTGGAGCTCGCGGAGCCGGCGCTCCTTGTGGGCATAGATGTTGGCGGCCCAGATGACGATCGCGAGCTTGGCGATCTCGGCGGGCTGGATGTTGACGGGCCCGAGGGCCAGCCAGTTCTTGTTGCCGTTGATGAGGACGCCGAACTGCGCGACGAGGCCGAGCAGGACGAGGGCCACGATGAAGCCGGGGTAGGCCAGCCGGCGGATGTGACGCACCGGCAGTCGCGAGGCCACCCACGCTGCCGGCAGGCCGAGGGCGACCCACATCAGCTGGCGCTTCACCACGGCGTAGGAGTCGTCGTAGATGACGTAGGAACGCACGCTCGAGGCACTCAGGACCATGATCACGCCGATGGTGAGCAGCAGCGCCGACGAGCCGAGCAGGAGGTAGTAGGAGGCGAGCGGCTTGTCGAGCGCCTCGCGCGCCGAGCGCCATCCGGCCGCGATGCCCGAGCCGAGAGGTGGCCTCGCCGTGGTGATCGCCGGAGCGGCGACGTCCTCCGGGTTCGCGGTGGTCATGTTCGCTCCCCCTCGGATGTCAGTGGCTCTCGGTCGGCTCAGTCGTCTGTGTGGCGGGCGATCCTGCGGCGTACGGCGTCCGCGAACTCGTCGCCGCGGTGGGCATAGTTGCTGAACATGTCCATGGAGGCGCAGCCCGGCGCCAGCAGCACCGTGTCCCCGGACCTGGCGAGTCCGGCGGCAGCGTCGACCACCCGCTCCATCGGATCCCCAGTCTCGTCGGCGCCCACATCGATGACGGGCACATCGGGCGCGTGTCGCGAAAGTGCGTCGGCGATGACCTGGCGGTCCCGGCCGAGCAGAACGACGCCGCGCAGCCGCTCGCGGGCGGCGACGACGAGGTCGTCGAAACGAGCGCCCTTGGCGAGTCCCCCGGCGACCCAGACGACGCTGTCGTACGCACCGAGCGAGGACTGGGCGGCGTGCGGGTTCGTGGCCTTGGAGTCGTCCACCCAGGTGATCTGGTCGTGCTCGGCGACGAGCGCGATGCGGTGGCCGTCGGGACGGAAGGCCCGCAGCCCGTCACGCACGGCCTGCTGGCTGACGCCGTGGGCACGGGCCAGGGCGGCCGCGGCGAGCGCGTTGGCGACGAAGTGCGGCGCCTGCGACGCGAGCTCGTCCAGCGTGCAGAGCTCGGCGGCACTGGTGGCGCGGTCCTCGATGAACGCCCGGTCCACGAGCAGGTCCTCGACGATGCCGAGGTCGCCGCTCGACGGGGTGCCGAGGGTGAAGCCGACCGCGCGGGCGCCCTCGACCACGTCGGCCTCGCGCACCATCTCCTCGGTGGCGGCATCGGCCAGGTTGTAGACGCACGCACGCTGCACGCGCTCGAAGATCCGCGCCTTGTCGGCGGCGTAGTCACGCATGCCGTCCGCGCCGTCGTACCAGTCGAGGTGGTCCTCGGCGACGTTGAGGACCGCGGCCGCCTCGGCGGACATCGAGTGGGTGTAGTGGAGCTGGAAGCTGGAGAGCTCGACGGCCAGCACGTCGTAGGGCTCCGGGTCCATCACCGCCTCGACGATCGGCAGGCCGACGTTGCCGACCGCGGCGGCCCGCAGCCCGGCGGCGAGCAGGATCGACCGGAGCATCTGGACGGTCGTGGTCTTGCCGTTGGTGCCGGTCACCGCCAGCCACGGGGCGGCGGTCTCGGGGTCGCGCAGCCGCCAGGCGAGCTCGACCTCGCCCCACACGGGAATGTCGCGCTCGGCCGCCTGGGCGAGCAGCGGCGCGGTCGGCTTCCACCCCGGCGAGGTGACGACGAGGTCGGTGTCGTCCGGCAGCACGGCCGTGGCGCCCACCTCGAGGCGTACGGTCGCGCCGAGGGTCTCGAGGAGCTCGGCCTGCTCCGCCTTCGCCTCGCTGGTCGCCTCGTCGAGCGCCGTCACCTGCGCGCCCAGGAAGAGCAGGTTGTCGGCGGCGGCATAGCCGGAGACGCCGAAGCCGGCGACGACGACCCGGACGCCCGACCAGTCGCTGGTGCGGGTCAAGGAAAGAACATCACTCGTCATCGGGGTCCCCGCGGCGTTGTTCGGCGGAGGAGCGAAGCGGAGGAGACGAAGAACGTCGTGGGGTGAGTCCTATCCAATGCCTGCGACCCACTCGGCGTAGAAGATGCCGAGCCCGACGGCCACGGCGAGGCCGGTCACGATCCAGAAGCGGATCACGATCGTGACCTGCTCCCAGCCGAGCATCTCGAAGTGGTGGTGCAAGGGCGTCATCCGGAAGACCCGGTGACCGGGCTGCACCCGGAAGACGCTCCGGAACAGACCGCTCGCCCGGCTGATCTTGAAGACCGAGACCTGGATCATCACCGAGAGCGTGATGACCACGAACAGCCCGCCGATGATCACGAGCAGCAGCTCGGTGCGGGTCATGATCGCGAAGCCGGCCATCGCGCCACCGAGCGACAACGAGCCGGTGTCGCCGAGGATGATCTGGGCCGGCGAGGCGTTCCACCAGAGGAAGCCGAAGCAGGCGCCGGTGAGGGCCGCGGCGACCACGGCGAGGTCGAGCGGGTCACGCACCTCGTAGCACTTCGGGCCGGCCTCGAGGGCGCAGGACTGGCTGTTCTGCCAGATGTTCACGAGCGTGTAGGCGGCGAAGATGAAGAGGGAGGCGCCGGTGGCCAGGCCGTCGAGGCCGTCGGCGAGGTTCACCGCGTTGCTGAAGCCGGTCACGATGAACCAGATCAGCAGCATCGCGATCACCGCCGGCAGCGCGAAGCGCTCGTAGTCGCGGATGAACGAGATGTGGTCGGACGCGGGCCGCGCCCCGCGCTCGTCCTCCAGCATCGGCGAGAGCGCCAGGACGCCGAAGACGATGGCGACCACCGTCTGCCCGATCATCTTGGCGCGGCTGCGCAGGCCGGTGCTGTGCTGCCGGCTCACCTTGAGGAAGTCGTCGAGGAAGCCGACGATGCCGAGCCCGACCAGCAGGAAGATCAGCAGCAACGCCGACGCGGTCGGGGCCTGACCGGTGATGATCTTGGCCGCGAAGTAGCCGACGACCGTCGCGAGCACGACGACCGCGCCGCCCATGGTCGGGGTGCCGCGCTTCACGTGGTGCGTGGTGGGGCCGTCGTCACGGATCGGCTGGCCGAAGCCCTGCCGCGTGAAGAACCGGATCGCGTAGCGCGTGCCCAGCAGGGAGATCAGCAGCGAGAGTCCGCCTCCGAACAGGATGGCTCTCATCTGGTGCTGCTCCCTTCCACCTCGAACACGAGGAGCTCTTCGGCGATCACTTCCAGCGCGGCCCCCCGTGACGCCTTCACCAGGACGACATCAGCAGCCGAGACATTGTGCCGCAGCCAGTCGACGGCTGCTGCACGCCCCGCCGTGGGGATGGCCACACCGGGTCGTCCCGACCCCGTGAGACGGGCCTCGAACCCCTGCGCGACTGCGGCCGCACCCGGCCCGACGGCCACGAGGACGTCGACGCCGACCTCGGCGGCGTACGCCCCGACGCCGGCGTGCGCGGCGGCAGAACCCTCGCCGAGCTCGAGCATCTCGCCGAGCACTGCGACCGTACGCCGTCCGCTGCCGGCGCCGATGCCGCCGAGCGTGTCGAGGGCGGCGCGGACCGACTCGGGGTTCGCGTTGTAGGCGTCGTTGAGGACGACGAGGCCGTCGGCGCGCTCTGTGAGCTCCATCCGCCAGTGGCTCGCCGACACGGCGTCCGCCAGGGCCTCGACGACCGTGTCGAGGTCGAGCCCGGCGGCCAGGGCCATCGCGGCTGCCGCTGCGGCGTTGCGCCACTGGAACGCACCGACCTGCGCGAGGTGCACGGTGGCGCCGGAGCCGCGGTGGACCAGCTCGAACGACTGGCGGCCGAGCTCGTCGGCCGTCACGTCGCTGACCGCGACGTCCGCCGGCGGGGCGCCGAAGGTCGTGACGGTCGCGCTGGTGCGCGACGCCATCGCGGCCACCAGCTCGTCGTCGGCGTTGAGGACAGCGGTGCCGTCGGCGCCGAGCGCCTCGACGATCTCGCCCTTGGCGCGCGCGATCGACTCGCGGCTGCCGAACTCGCCGATGTGGGCGGTGCCGACGTTGAGGACCGCGGCGACCTGCGGCGGCGCGATCGCGCAGAGCTCGGCGATGTGGCCGACACCGCGGGCGCCCATCTCCACCACGAGGTAGCGGGTGTCCGCGGTGGCCCGGAGGACCGTCAGCGGCACCCCGAGCTCGTTGTTGAAGTTGCCGCGCGTCGCCACCGTCGGACCGGCCTCGGCGAGCAGGTGGGCGAGGTAGTCCTTGGTGCCGGTCTTGCCCTGCGAGCCGGTCATCGCCAGCACGAGGGTGTCGGGCAGGCGGTCGACGACGTGGCGGGCCAGCCGGCCCAGCGCCGCGGTCACGTCGCCCACCACGACCGTCGGCAGGCCCGTCGGCCGGGTGCCCAGGACCGCGACCGCACCCGCGGCCCCGGCCGCCGCGGCGAAGTCGTGACCGTCGACCCGCTCCCCCGCGACCGCCACGAAGAGGCCGCCGGCCTCCGGGGTGCGGGTGTCGATGAAGGCGCCGCCGGTCACCGTCGCCTCGCCGTGGGCGACGCCGTCGACGACGTCGGCGATCTCGGCGAGCGTCATCTCGATCACGGGGAGCTCCTGCTCGACGAATCGATCACCGCTTGAATTTCTTCGGACGCCACGACCCGGTCGTCGAACGGGTGCTCCACCGACCCGACCTTCTGGCCGGTCTCGTGGCCCTTGCCGGCGATCAGCACGACGTCGCCGGGCTGCGCACGGCGTACGGCCTCGCGGATCGCCAGCCGCCGGTCGCCCTCCTCGACGACCTCGGCACGTCCGCCGCGGGTGCCCGCGAGCACGGCCGCACGGATGGCGGCGGGGTCCTCGGTCCTCGGGTTGTCGTCGGTGACGATGAGGACGTCGGCCAGGCGCGCGGCGATCTCGCCCATCAGCGGTCGCTTGAGGGTGTCGCGGTCGCCGCCCGCCCCGATCACCACGACCAGCTGGCCCTGGGTCAGCGGGCGCAGCGTCGCGAGCACGGCCTCGAGGGCGTCGGGCTTGTGCGCGTAGTCGACGACGACGGTGAAGTCCTGGCCGCGCGAGACCTGCTCGAGCCGCCCGGGCACCCCGTCGACCCCTGCGATGCCGTCGGCGACCAGCTTCGGGTCGAGCCCGGCCAGGGCGGCGGACGCGATCGCGGCCAGGGCGTTGGAGACGCTGAACTCACCGGGCAGTGCCACGGCGGCGCGCACCTCGACGTCCGGCCCGAGCACCGTGAACGTGGCGCCCGTCGCCGACAGCTCGACGTCCGTGGCGCGCCAGTCGGCGTCGCGACCTGCGGAGGAGTACGTCGACATCGGGATCGTCGCGACGTCGAGGAGCCGGCGGCCGAACTCGTCGTCGACGTTCGTCAGGCCGAGCGCGGCGCGCTCCGACGTGAACATGCTGGCCTTGGCGGCGAAGTAGTCGTCGACGTCGCGGTGGAAGTCGAGGTGGTCGCGCCCCAGGTTGAGGAAGGTCGCGACGTCGAAGACGACTCCGTCGACGCGACCGAGGACCAGGGCGTGGCTCGAGACCTCCATCGCGCAGGTGTCGACCCCCTGCTCGGCCATCACGGCGAAGAGGCCGTGGAGGTCGGGCGCCTCGGGCGTGGTGAGCTCGGTCTTCACGTCCTGCCCGGCTATGCGGGTCCCGACGGTGCCGACGACGGCCGCCGGCACGCCGGACGTGGTGAGCGCCTGCTCCAGCAGGCGCGTGGTCGTGGTCTTGCCCTGCGTCCCGGTGACGCCGATGACCCGCAGTCGCGTGGCGGGGTCGCCGTAGATCGCCGCGGCCAGCCGGCCGAGGACGCGGCGTGGGTCCTCGACGACGACGGCCGGGACGCCCGGCGGCAGGCGGTCGAGCCCGGTCGCGTCGGTGAGCACGCCGACGGCGCCCGCCTCGAGCGCCTGCGCGGCGAAGTCGGCACCGTGGGCGCGGGTGCCGGGGAGAGCGGCGTACACGTCACCGGGCTGCGTGCGGGCAGTGCTCAGCGAGATGCCCGTCACTGCGACGTCGAGGTCACCGTGCCGCTCGAGGTCGGTGCTCGCGGCGAGTCCGTCGGCCAGCTCCGCGAGCGACGTCGCGGCCACCTGCTGCGGTCGCGTCGCGATCACGGGCTGGTCCACCGACCGAGCGTATCGAGTCACCACTCGACAGGGAGACGCGACGGCTTGCCGTTGGTGGGCTCGACGCCGTAGCGGCCGAGCACGTAGCCCATGATGCGCGAGAAGACGGGACCGGCGATCGAGCCACCGCCGCCGTCGACCTTGGGGGCGTGCACCACGACGTAGACGGTGAACCGGGCGTCGTCGGCCGGCGCGAAGCCGCCGAAGGAGACCGTCGTGCCGCGGTAGCAGCCGCAGGCCGGGTCGACGCGCTGGGCCGTCCCGGTCTTGCCGGCGACGAGGTAGCCAGGGACCGCGGCGCGCGGGGCGACGCCGTCCTCGGGGTCGACGACCTTCTCCATCATCTTCGCGGTGCCGCGCGCGGCTTCCTTGCTGACGACGCGGGTGCGGGTGGTGGTGTCGGTGCCCACGGTGACGCCGTCGTCGGTGACGGCGGTGCCGGAGATCAGGCTGGGCGAGACGCGGACGCCCTTGTTGGCGATGGTGTTGACCGCCGCCGCCATCTGGAGGACGTTGACCGACAGCGACTGGCCGAAGGCGACGCGGTCCTTGGTCTGCGAGGTCATCACGTCACCCGGCGTCAGGATGCCCGGCGTCTCCCCGCTCACCCCGACGTTGGTCTTCTGGCCGAGGCCGAAACGCTGGAGGTAGGCGACGAGCTGCGGTGGCGAGAACGCGTCCGCGGCCAGGACGGTGCCGATGTTGGAGGACTTCGCGATGATCCCGGCCAGCGTCAGCCGGATCATGCCGTGGTCGAACCAGTCGCCGATGACGCGGTCCTGGCGAGCGAGGTTGGGCGGGACCTTGAACTTCTGGCGCGGAAAGGCCTCGCCTGCATCGATGAGCGAGGCGACCGTCAGCACCTTCTGCACCGAGCCGGGCTCGTAGGTGTCGCTCATCGCTCGCGAGCCGCGGTCCTCCTTCTCCACCCCGGGCGCCGTCGGCTCGTTGGCGTCGAAGGTCGGGACGTCCGCCAGCGCGAGCGTCTCGCCGGTGCGCGAGTCCAGGACCACGGCCGACGCGCTCTCGGCGCGGTACTGCTGCACGGCCTGCGCGAGCACCTTCTGGGTGAACCACTGGAGGTCGCGGTCGATGGTGGTGCGCAGCGGTGCGCCGTCCCGCGGCTCCTTCAGCGTGCTCTCGCGCAACGGGATGCGTACGCCCTTGCCGGACGTGGACTGCCAGGTGGCCAGGCCGTCGGTGCCGGCGAGCTGCTTGTCGAAGGTGCGCTCGAAGCCGCCGAGCGGCTCGTCGGTGCCCATGTAGCCGATGAGGTTCGCCGCGACGTCGCCGGCCGGGTAGTCCCGGATCGGGTCCTCTTCGAGCGAGATCCCCTCGAAGCCGGCCTCCTCGAGGGCTTCGAGGGTGTCGCCGGCCAGGGTGCTGGGCACCCGCCGGGCGACGTACTCGTAGCGGCTGCCGGTGTTGCGGCCCCGCAGCGCGGTGAGGGTCTTGAAGTAGTCGATGGACAGCCGGTCGGAGAGCAGCCGGGCCAGGTCGGGCGCCGTGCCCGCGGTCAGGACCGGGTCGGCGATCACCATCTTGCCGCGGATCGAGTCGGCGAGGGGTGCGCCGTTGCGGTCGAGGATGTCGCCGCGCTCGGCCTCCAACGGCAGGCGGGCGGCGCCCTCCGCGGCGGCCATCGCGGCGTACGACCGCGGGTCCATGCCCTGCAGCTGCACCAGCCGCGCACCGAAGAAGGAGAGGACGATCGCGATGAGGACGAACCCGATGCGCAGTCGCAGCATGGGGGCGCCTCGCGAGGCGCCGCGCTTGACTGAACGTGCGCGGGTGCTCGGCACTGCTCTCCTCAGTTCCTGGGGCCCGCCGCGAGGTGCGAGGGCCGCTGTCGGTGAATCTAGGCGCGGCGCGAGGCGGATCCACGCGCCCGCGCCGTCAGCGGTTGCGGTTCTTCCGGTCCTGCCTGTTCTTGTTCTTCTGCTTCGCCTGCGCGTCGGCCGGGGGCTCCGTCGTCGTGTCGGTCGTCGGGTCCGTCGTCGTGTCGGCGGGGACCTCGACGACGGTCGGCGGCGGGGCGAGGATGGCCGGCTTCGGCGGCACCGGGGGCAGGAGCTGGATGGCCTGCTCGGGAGTCGAGGGCGTGCGGACGCCGCTCGTCTTCCCGGTCCTGAGGTCGAGGAACACCGGCGCCGTCGGGATGACCATGCCCATCTGCTGCGCCTCCTGCGCCACCCGCTGCGGGTTGCGGAGCTCGTCGAGCTCCATCCGCAGGGTCTGCTCGCGCGCCGCGAGGGTGTCCGCCTCGCTCTGCAGCGACGACGCCGCGAACGACGCCTGCTGCATGGAGGTGTTGAAGAGGAGCAGCCCGACGATGCCGCCGACGAGGACCAGGCTGACCAGCGTCACGAACGGCACCCGCGGCGCCCGCGTCCGGACCCGGGGCACGACCGTGAGGCGCGCCTTGTCGACGGCCTCCTGGGCGAGCCGGGTGACGCGGGTCCGGGGCTGCAGGACGGGACTGCTCATCTGACGACTCCTGGGGGAAGGTGGGAGCTGGCGCGGGCGGGACGGACGCGCTCGACGGCGCGGAGGCGGACGGAGGCGGCGCGGGGGTTCTCGGCGATCTCGTGCTCATCGGCCTGCTCCGCGCCGCGGGTGACCAGGCGCAGGGCGGGCTCGGCGCCCTCGGGCACGAAGGGCAGGTCGGGTGGCACGTCGAGCCGGGTGGCGTCGGCGAACGCCCGCTTGACCAGCCGGTCCTCGAGCGAGTGGTAGGACTCGACGACCACGCGGCCGCCGACCCCGATGCACTCCATCGCCGCCGGGATCGCCCGGCGCAGCACGGCGAGCTCGTCGTTGACGGCCATCCGCAGTGCCTGGAAGGTGCGCTTGGCGGGGTGCCCTCCCGTACGTCGTGCCGGCGCGGGGATGGTCGCGTAGAGCAGCTCGACGAGCTGGGCGCTCGTGGTGAACGGCGCCGAGTCGCGACGTCGTACGACCTCGCGGGCGATCTTGCTGGCGAACTTCTCCTCGCCGTACTCACGCAGGATGCGGGTCAGCTCTTGCGGTGTCGCGGTGTTGAGGAGGTCCGCGGCGGTGTGACCGGTCGTCGGGTCCATCCGCATGTCGAGCGGGGCGTCCTCGGAGTAGGCGAAGCCGCGGTCGCGGACGTCGAGCTGCATCGAGGAGACGCCGAGGTCGAAGAAGACGGCGTCGGCGTGGTCGAGGCGGAGGGAGCCGAGCACCTCGGGCAGCTCGTCGTACACCGCGTGGACGGCCGTGAAGCGGTCCCCGTGCACGGCGAGCCGCTCGCGGGACATCTCGAGGGCCGTGGGGTCGCGGTCGATGCCGACCACGCGTGCCTGCGGCAGGCGCTCGAGGACGGCCTCGCTGTGACCGCCGAGGCCGAGCGTGCAGTCGACGTAGACCGAGCCGGGTGCCTCGAGGGCAGGCGCCAGGAGGGCGACGACCCGGTCGAGGAGCACCGGGGCGTGGCTGGGGGAGATCATCGGGTCAGACCCCGCTCGAACCAAGTGATCCCAGGTGCGTCAGCAGGAGCAGGGCCAGCGCCAGCGCCGACGCGGTGGCGGCGGAGAAGGCGATGAGGGTGGCCGCCTCGCGCGCCTGGTCGCGCACCCGCAGCGGCGTGGCCACTGCGGTGCGTCCCAAGGGCTGGGTGGTGCTCATGGTCTCGACCCCACTTGTTGCGTGCTGCGGCTGGTGCTGCTGGCTCGTGCTGGGTGGTGCTGATCCGTCGGTGCAGAGCTGGCGGTGCGGCTGACACTCCCCGCCGTGTGGCACGGGGCGAGCCGCCGCACCAGGTCCCTGCCCGCTCCCTGCGCTTGGGGAGGCCCTCTGGTGCCGGGGAAGTGCCCCAGATGGCCGCGCGAGGAGCGGGCTCGAGACCTGGTGATACGGGTCGCGATGTCAGCTGTGCTGTTGTCAGGTGCTCGGTGGTGCTGAGTGGTGCGGGGTGGTGCTGGTGGATCAGATGCCGGGGAAGACCTCGTCGCTGAGCTCGGAGAACTTCTGCTCCTGCTCCTCCGAGTAGCTCGCCCACGAGGTGGGGTCCCAGATCTCGATGCGGTTCATGGAGCCGATGACGACGCACTCCTTGCGGAGCGAGGCGTACTCCCGCAGCGGTGCCGGGATGTTGATCCGTCCCTGCTTGTCCGGCACCTCCTGGCTGGCGGCGGCGAACAGCATGCGGACGTAGTCGCGGGTGCTCTTCTGCGTGACCGGCGCCTCCCGGAGCCGGTCGGTGAGCTTCCCGAAGTCCTCCAGCGACCAGACAGTGAGGCAGCGCTCCTGCCCCCTGGTCACCACGAGTCCCTCCGTCAGCTCGTCCCTGAACTTGGCGGGGAGGAAGAGGCGGCCCTTCTCGTCGAGCTTGGGCGTGTAGGTGCCGAAGAACATCCGGCACCTCCCCTTGCTCGGCGGGCAGATCGACCCTGTCCCCCACTTCGCACCACATTACTCCACTTCCCTCCACCGTCAACCGAAACGCGCATCTTTCACGCGTGAATTTCGGGGCTACGGGCCAGTGGGCGGCGCCGCGCTCCCCGAGCGGCCGGCGCAGCCGCTGAGCGTGGATCGGGCCCGGTTCACGCTCACCGCGGGTTCGCCGGGCCCGGGGTGGAGCGTCAGTGGGGAAAGGTGGGCACCGGTGGTGGTGGAAAGTGGGGCGCAGTCCGATAACGGTCCAGACCGAGGCCATCGACCAGCCGTGCAGGACGGGTATGTTGCGCGCACCACATACCGTGGGGACCGCGGGGGATCCTGTGCGGCGAGGGCGACGAGGGGATGGCGAAGACGTGACGACTGGGTTTGCTGGGCAGGCACCGGACCTGGACACCGTGCACCGGGTGACCGGGGCCGTGCGCCAGAACATCGAGCGGGTGATCTCCGGCAAGCCGGACGTCGTCAACGCAGCGCTCGTCGTCCTGCTGGCCGAGGGCCACCTCCTCATCGAGGACGTGCCCGGCGTCGGGAAGACGCAGCTCAGCAAGGCGCTCGCCCGCAGCATCGACTGCACCGTCGCGCGCATCCAGTTCACGCCCGACCTGCTGCCGTCCGACGTCACCGGTGTGTCGATCTTCAACCAGGACACCCGCCAGTTCGAGTTCCGCCCGGGCGGCGTCTTCGCCAACATCGTGGTCGGCGACGAGATCAACCGCGCCTCCCCCAAGACCCAGTCCGCTCTGCTCGAGGCGATGGAGGAGCGCCAGGTCTCCGTCGACAACGCGACCTACATGCTCGAGAAGCCGTTCATGGTGATCGCGACCCAGAACCCGATCGAGATGGAGGGGACCTACGCCCTCCCCGAGGCCCAGCGCGACCGCTTCATGGCGCGCGTGTCGGTCGGCTACCCGGTCGAGGCCGCCGAGATCGCGATGCTCGAGGGCCACACCGCGCACAACCCCCTCGACGACCTCGAGCCCGTCACCGACGCCGGTGAGATCCGCAAGGTCATCGAGATCGTCGGCCGGGTGCACGTGTCCTCGGCCGTGCACCGCTACGCCGTGGCGCTGACCACCGCCACCCGCCAGAGCAACGACCTCCACCTCGGCGCCTCGCCCCGCGCGACGCTCCACCTGGTGCGGGCCGCCAAGGCCGTCGCCGCGACCCAGGGTCGCGACTACGTCCTTCCCGACGACATCCACGGCATCACCTCGCCGGTGCTCGCGCACCGGCTGCTGCCCAATGTCGAGGCCACCATGAGCGGGCGCACCACCTCCGCCATCCTCACCGGGATCGTGGAGTCGGTGCCGGTCCCCGACGCAAGCCGTGCGTGAAGCCCTCGGTGCACTGACCGTCCGCGGACGGGCGTTCCTCGCCGCCGGCATCACGACGATGGTCGCGGCCATCATCGTCGGTCACTCGTCGGTGGTCCGGATCGGCGTGCTCGTCGCCGCCCTCCCGCTCCTCACCGCGTGGTGGGTCGGTCGCTCGCGCTACCGCCTCGCTCTCGTGCGTACGGTCTCCCCGCAGCTGGTCGCGGCAGGCCAGCCCGCCACGGTCGAGCTGACCGTCTCCAACGAGTCGCGCACGCCGACCGGCGTGCTGCTGCTCGAGGAGCGTCTCCCCTACGTCCTGGGCACCCGACCGCGCTTCGTGCTCGAGGGACTCGGCCACGGCTGGCGCCGCCATGCGACGTACGCCGTCCGCTCGGAGCTGCGTGGCCAGTTCGACATCGGGCCGATGTCGGTGCGCGTGACCGACCCCTTCGGGCTCGTCGAGCTGGGTCGCACCTTCCACGCGACGACCCGCCTCACGGTCACGCCACGCACCATCGCCCTGCCCACGATCCCCCTCGGTGGCGCCTGGACCGGGTCGGGCGACAACCGGCCGCGCGCCTTCGCGACCGGCAGCGCGGAGGACGTGACGGTCCGCGATTACCGCCGCGGCGACGACCTGCGCCGCGTCCACTGGCGCAGCTCCGCGCGCGTCGGCGAGCTGATGGTGCGTCGCGAGGAGCAGCCCTGGCAGTCGCGGGCGACCGTCTTCCTCGACAACCGCGGCGCCTGCCACCGCGGCCAGGGCGCCGCGAGCTCGCTCGAGGGGGCGGTGTCCGCGGCCGCGTCCATCGCCGTCCACCTCACCCACCTCGGCTACACCGTGCGACTGGTCACCGCCTCGGGCGACAGCCGCGAGACGCAGTGGCACTCCCACGCCGCGCAGGCCAGCACCGTCCCCCTGCTCGAGGCGCTCGCCGTCGTGCAGCTCGACCACGCCCCCGCACCCGACACCCAGTGGCTGGCCGAGCCGGGCCACGGCGGCCTCGTCGTCGGTGTCTTCGGCGGCCTCGCCGAGCACGACCTGCCCTTCCTGCGGCGTCTCCAGCACCATGCGTCGTCGAGCCTGGCGATCACCCTCGACGTCGACGCGTGGGCACCGCACCTGCCGGTGCAGCCGGGCATCGGCTCGGCCGCGCACCTCACCTCGACGGGCTGGCGCTCGATCACCGTCGGTCCCCGTGACCGCCTCGACACCGCGTGGCAGGAGCTCGGCCTGATGCAGAGCCGGGCCACCGCCTCGGCAGGAGCAGCGCGATGAAGACGTCGGTCCGGGGATCCTGGAGCAGCCTCCCCCAGCAGCTGCGGGTCGCCGGCATCGCCCTGCTCGCCGCGTGGGTCACGGTGCTGTCGTGGCGCGTGCTGACCGCCAACTTCGCCGAGGTCGGCTTCCCACTGCTCTTCATCGGGATCGTCGTCGCCGGTGGCGGCGCGCTCGCGCGCTGGAGCCGGATCCACCCGGCCGCGATCGTCGCCGGACAGGTGGTGCTGGGTGGGCTCCTGGTCCTCGGCACCACGACCGGTTCGCCCTTCCCCACACCGGGCAACGTCGACGCGTTCATGGCCGCGCTCGACGCCGCCCTCGAGAGCTCGCGCAACTACGCCGCCCCCGTGCAGGCCGGCGTGCCCCCAGTGCACCCGCTGCTGCTCATCGGCGGGACACTCGTCGTCATCGCCGTCGACGTCATCGCCTGCACCCTGCGACGCGCACCCGTGGCCGGCCTCGCCCTGCTGGCGGCGTACACCCTCCCGGTCGCGGTGACCGGCGAGGCCGTGTCGTGGTGGCTCTTCTCGGTCGTCGCCGGGCTCTTCCTCACCCTCGTCTTCCTGCAGCACAGCGACCACGTCACCAGCTGGGGCCGTGCCCCCGACGGCGACAAGGGCTCCTTCTCGGTGCGCACCGGGGCGATCGGCAACACCGCCCTCGCCCTCGGTGCCGGGTCGATCGCGCTGGCCGTCGTGGTCCCCGTCGCGGTACCCACGATGAGCATGAGCGTCTTCGAGGGCAACGGACCCGGCACCCGCGAGGTCGAGGTCAAGGACCCGATGGTCGACCTGCGCCGCGACCTGAGCCGCGGTGAGGACATCCCGCTGATGGAGGTCACCACGTCGGGGCCCAAGCCGTCGTACTTCCGCCTCTCGGTGCTGGCCCGCTTCAACGGCTCGCAGTGGACGCCTGGTGACCGCGACATCCCCGACACCCAGAGCGCGACCGGCGAGCTCCCTCCCCTCGACGGGGTGGCGACCAGCGTCAGGCGTCGCGAGTTCACCTACGGCGTCCGCATCGGCGAGGACTTCAGCTCGACGTGGCTGCCCACAACGGCGCAGACCACGACGATCGCGGCCGGCACCGACTGGCGCTACGACGTCACCACGCGCGACTTCATCGCGGCCAACGACGACGTCTCGACCGCGAACATGACCTACGACTTCACCGGCGTCGAGCTGACCTACGACGCCGAGTCGATGAACAACGCGGTGTCCGGTGCGGGTTCGGTGGCGGGCATCTTCACCGACATCCCGCCCGGCCTCAACAACGAGATCCGGCGGCTCGCCGCGAGCGTCACCGCCGAGGCGCCGACCCGGTTCCAGAAGGCACAGCTGCTGCAGCAGTGGTTCCGCGAGGACGGCGGTTTCCGCTACGACCTGGCCCAGGTCGACTCGGCCGGGAGCGGCGGTGCCGACCTGCTGGCCTTCCTCGAGGAACGTGTGGGCTACTGCGAGCAGTTCGCCGCCACGATGGCGATCATGGCGCGAGTCCTGGGGATGCCGAGCCGGGTCGCGGTCGGCTTCCTGGAGCCGGAGAAGTCGCCCACCGGTGCGTGGGTCTTCTCCGCACACGACCTGCACGCGTGGCCCGAGCTCTACTTCCCCGGCTCCGGCTGGGTGCGCTTCGAGCCCACCCCGGCGGCCCGGGCAGCCGAGGTCCCTGGTTACACCGACGCCGAGTTCGCCCCGGTCACCGAGGAGCCCTCGCCGAGCGCGAGCCGGTCCACCGAGCTGCTGCCGGAGCGCGGCGAGAGCCCGAGTGCCGAGGCCGGCTCGGCCGACGAGGACACCTCGTCGGTCCCATGGGTGCCGATCCTCGCCGGGATCCTCGGTCTGGCCGTCGTGGCGCTGCTTCTGCTCACCCCCCGACTGTTCCGTGCGTCGCGACGCCGGAGCCGGATGGCGGGCGACATCGAGGACCTGTGGGTCGAGCTGCGTGACGTGGCCGCCGACCTCGGCCACGCCTGGCCGGTCGGTCGGTCACCGCGACGTGCCGGGGAGTGGGTCGGCCGCCTGCTGGCGGCTCCCGTGGCCGGCGCCGAACGCCCCGACCGGCCGCGTCGCGGTCGTGAGCAGGCGCCCGAGGCCGCACACGCGCTCGACCGCCTCGTCGGCGCCCTCGAGCACAGCCGCTACTCCCGCCACCCGGAGCGCTTCACCGCCGAGCGCTTCGCCGGCGACGCCGACCTCGTCGAGCAGGCGCTGGCTGCCGGCGTCACGCCGCGCGAGGCGCGCCGGGCCCAGTGGTGGCCTGCCTCCGTCGTGGGACGGCGTACGTCCTGGCGCCCGCGGGCATCCCGCTCGACCCGGTCCCAGACCGACACGCCCGTCGACACCGAGGCCACCCGGACGGTCGACGAGCTCGTCGGCTGACCTGTCGCTTCTGCACGCGCTGGCACGGCCGACCCGGCGCATCTGTGCGCACCAACTCCGCCGACCCGGCACATCTGTACGCGCACGTGCGGGTCGATCTCGTACGCACGCGCCGACTCAGCACCTTGTCCGCGCACACACGCGCCCACTCAGCAATTCCCACGCGTACACATGCGCCGACTCAGCAACTCCCACGCGTACACACGCGCCCACTCGGCACCTTCTCAGCGCGCACACGCTTCAGGCCAGAGGATGTGTGAGGGCGGGAGGTCAGAAGCCGCGCTCGCGGCGGCGACGCCACCGCTCCTCCATGCGCTCCATGAACGGAGTGCCGGAGCGCTGGCGCGACGGGCGGTGCTGGCGACCACCGTCGACGACGCCGAAGCCGGTGCGGCCGGAGGCGCGGACCTTGGGAGCCGAGACGCCGGGGTTGCGGGCCGACGTGAGAGCGAGGATCGCGCCGCCGAGCATCACGACAAAGCCGAGGACGCCGACGATCGTCTGGACGATCGCGCTGAGCTCGAAGAGCACCGCAGCGATGAGGAGGCCGATGCCCGCGACGAGGACGACACCGCCGACGATCATCCGTCGGCGCGCTGCTCGCTGGAACGACGTGCCGCGAAGCGTGGAGGCGAGCTTGGGATCCTCCTCGACGAGGGCGCGCTCCATCTGCTCGAGCATTCGCAGTTCTTCCTCGGAGAGCTCCACTGTTCCTCCTCACCTCTCGCGGCCAAGTCTAGGCACGTGATGGGACACACGGTAGGCGTCCTGTCGAAATTCACCCCGATGCAGGGGTCGCATCTTCCGTCCGGGCCGTTCGCGGCTCACCCGTTGCGTGCCCGGACCCCCACCAGGCTCGCCGGTCGCACGGCCGACGAGCCGAACCGACGAGTCGCCCGGTCGACCGCGCGATCGGCGTCGGACCAGCCGTGGTCGGGCTCGCCGAGCACCAGCTGGCGGTGCACGGTGGTGCGTGGCACCAGCCCTTCCACGCGTACGCCGACCAGGCGCAGGCGCGCTCGCTGGAGCCCGAGCGCGTCGTAGAGCCGCGTGACCGCGCGATGGATCTCCACGGTGACGTCGGTGGCCTCGGGCTGGGTCCGTGACCGGGTGATCGTGGTGAAGTCGGCGAATCGGACCTTGAGGGTGATCGTGCGACCGGCGACGTCGGCCGCGCGCATCCGCCCGGCCACCCGGGCCGAGAGGCGCAGCAGCTCACGCACGATCACCTCGCGATCGTCGGTGTCGCGCGCGAAGGTCTCGTCGGCCCCCATCGACCGCTCCGGCTCGTAGGGCCCGGCACGCGGGGTGAGCTCGCTGCGGTCGGTGCCCCACGCGAGGTGGTGCAGCTCGCGCCCGAGGTGTACGCCGACCGCGCGCTGCAGGGTGCGGAGCGGGGTGTGCGCGACGTCGCCGACGGTGACCAGGCCGAACCGGTGGAGCAGCGCCTGGGTCTTCTCCCCCACGCCGTAGAGCTCGCCGACGTCGAGCGGGTGGAGGAACGACGTCACCCGGGCCGGTGGCACGACGATCACGCCGTCGGGCTTGGCCCTGCGGCTCGCCAGCTTGGCCACCGACACCGACGCAGCGACCCCGACCGAGCAGGTGATGCCCTGCTCGTCGTGGATGGTGGAGCGCAGTTGCTCCGCGATCTCGCCGGGAGTCCCGAGGCGACGGGTGGAGCCGCGGACGTCGAGGAACGCCTCGTCGAGCGAGATCGCCTCCACGAGCGGGGTGACCTCGCGAAAGGTCTCCATCACCGACGCCGAGACGGTCGTGAAGGTGGCGTAGTCGGGCTCGATCACGACCACGTGCGGGCACAGGCGGCGTACGCGCGTCATGGGCAGTGCGGAGCGCACGCCGTAGCGCCGGGCGACGTAGTTGGCGGCGAGCACCACGCCTCGCCCGCTGCCGCCGACCACCACCGGCTGGTCGACCAGGTCGGGCCGCTCGCGCAGCGCGACGGAGGCGTAGAAGGCGTCCATGTCGACGTGGAGCAGGGGCGTGACGATCGGGTCGGCCGTCACCGCGGCCGCCGGCGCGGGTCAGCGGCGGGCGATGACGTGCAGCTGCGCCGCGAGCGGGAGGTACTCGGGGCGCGTGGCGACGGCGCGCTCGAGATCCACGAGCGCTGCGGTTGCGCCCGGCTCGAGGTCGAGGAGGTTGCCCGGGACCAGGTCGGCGAAGACCCGCACCGCCTGGACGGAGGTCGGCTGCAGCCCGGCGGTCGCGAGGAGCGCGGTGACCTCGTCGTGGGTGAAGCGGCGTCCGCCCCGGCCAGACCCACCCACCTGGGCGTCCCCGTCGAGGAGCTCGCGGGCCGCCTGGAAGTGGCCGGCCATCGCCCGCGCGACGACGGCCGCGTGGCGTTGGGCGACGAGCAGGCTGAGGTGGCCACCGGGCCGGAGCACGCCGGCGATCGCCCCGAGCGAGGCAGCGGGGTCGTCGACCATCTCCAGCACGCCGTGGCAGAGCACCAGGTCGGCCTCGTCGACCAGGCTCGCCAGGTCGGCCAGGTCGCCCTGCTGGCCGGTGACCAGGTCGGCGACGCCGCGCTCGCGGGCGCGTCGGTCGAGCGAGGCGAGTGCGTCCGGGCTCGGGTCGATGACCTGCACCCGGTGACCGAGCTCGGCCAGGGGAACCGCGAACCCGCCGGTGCCGCCACCGACGTCGACGATGCGGGCCTGCGCGCCGGCGTCGTCCAGCACCGCGCGTACGCCGTCCCACGCCACGCCGGTGCGGACGGAGTGGCGGCGGTCGCTGGCGGAGGGCTGGGCCATGCGGGCAACCCTAGTGGGAGCTTCCGGGCGCGGTGTGTCATCCCGGGCTCCCCGGACTGCGGTGCCAGAGCTTGCGGGCGACGTCCTGCACGGCCTCGCCGGCGGGCTTCACGTCGGCGTAGGGCGAGAGCTGGAAGCCGCTGGAGTGGGTCAGCACCCGGCGCTGCGCCGGCTCTCCGCCGCTGTCCGCGGGTTGCGCGGGCCGGCGGGCGAGCTCGGCACGCACCAGCTCGAGACCCTCGTCGCTCGTGCGGCCGCGCTGCCACAGCTCGTGCAGCACCGGCAGCTCCCACGCGCCGGTGGCGCGGACCGAGACCCCGCGGCGGCCGGTGCGTCGCAGCTCACCGCGCACGAGCAGCAGCCAGGACGAGAAGACCGTCGAGGCGTAGGGGCCCTGGGCGTCCTCGAAGAACGTCGCGTCGACCGGAAACCCGTGCCGTCGTCGACGGTCAGGAACACGACCCGTCGTCCGGACCGGATCGGCGGAGTCTGGGTGGCGACCTTGACCCCTGCGACGAGCAGCTCGGACCGGCTGCGGCGGCGCAGCAGGTCGCGGCTCCGGGTCACCCCGAGGGCGTCGAGGAACGGGTCGTAGGTGGCCACGACGTGCTGGCTGACGTCGAGGCCGAGGATCTCCAGCTCCGCGCGCATCCGCTCGAGGGTGGTCATCTCGGGCAGGCCGGAGGGCCGCTCCCCCGGCTCGCCCGGTTCGTCGCCCAATCGCAGCGTGAGCTGCACCGACTCGGCCTCCGCCACCGGACGGGCGGCGCGCGACTGCGCGGCTGCCCGCGCCCAGACGCCGCCGTCGGCCAGGACGTGCCGCTCGACCGGGGCGGACGACTCGCGCACGCCGGGGTCGGTGCTGTTGCGCGCGGCCGCCTCCGTGGCGGTGGCGGTCGCCGGCAGCGGCGCCCGACGGCCCACCGGCCCGCGTCCTCGGGCACGCGACGCCCGGTCGAGTGACCGGGCGTGGAGGTCGAGCTCGGCGACCTGGAGCAGCAGGTCGCGTCGCGTCACGCGGTCGCGCCGGTGCACCGCGTGGTCGCGCGCCCCGATGCCGTAGACCCCGTCGAAGCCCCCGGCCAGCACCAGCCGCTCGAGCACCGGTCGCGAGACCCGGGCGCGGTGGAAGAAGTCGGAGAGGGAGACGTAAGGGCCGCCTGCGCGGGCCTCGACGATCCGCGCGACCTCCGCCTCGCTGATCCCCTTCACGTCGGTGAGCGAGAGCCGGATCGCGTGGCCATCGTCCGTGCTGCCCCGCTCGACGACGTAGGACGACGCGCTCGCGTTGACGTCGAGCCCGAGGACCCCGACGCCGAGCTGGCGGGCGTCGTCGAGGATCAGCCGCTTGGGGTACATGCCGGGGTCGTGGGTGAGCACGCCGGAGAGGAAGTGCGCCGGCCAGTGCGCCTTGAGCCACGCCGACTGGTAGGTCGGGAGGGCGAAGGCGGCGGCATGGGCCTTGCAGAAGCCGAACGAGGCGAAGGCCTCCAGCACCTTCCACACCTGCTCGACCAGGGCGAGCTCGTAGCCCTGCGTCAGGGCACGGGGGAAGAACCAGGCGCGCGTCTCGGCCATCCCGTCCGTGCTGCCGAGGGAGCGACGCTTCTCGTCGCCCTCGGCGTTGGTGACACCGCCGAACGTCGCGATCATCTCGATGACCTGCTCGTGGAAGACCACCACGCCACGGGTCTGCTCGAGGATCGGGCGCAGGTCGGGATGGAGGTAGCGCGCGGTCGTCCACCCCTGCTTGACCTCGAGGTAGGGGGTGATCATGTCGCTCTTCACCGGTCCCGGCCGGAAGAGCGAGATGTCGGTGATGATGTCGTCGAAGCTCTCGATGCCGGACTTGCCGACGAGCTCGCGCTGGCCGGGCGACTCGATCTGGAAGACGCCGAGGGTCTTCGCGCTGCTGATCAGGTCGTAGGTCGTGGCGTCGTCGAAGGGGACCTGCTCCTCGTCGTCGAGGTCGATGCGGACGCCGTCGACCCGCTCGACCTCGGCGACCGCGTGGGCCATCGCGGACTGCATCCGGATGCCGAGCACGTCGAGCTTGAGCAGCCCGAGCTCCTCGACGTCGTCCTTGTCGAACTGGCTCATCGGGAAGCCTGCCCACGACGCCTCGACCGGCGTGCGGTCGAGGAGGGTGTCGTCGGAGAGCAGCACCCCGCACGGGTGCATCGCGATGTGGCGGGGCAGGCCGTCGAGGCGCTCGACCAGGCCGAAGAAGTGGTCGAGCCCGTCGTCGCCGAGACCGCTCACGCGCAGCTCGGGCAGGTCGCGCAACGCGTGCCGGGCGTCGCGGGCGCGGATGTGGGGGAACGCCTTGGCGATGGCGTCGATCTCCCCCGGCGGCATGCCGAGCGCGGCGCCGACGTCGCGCACCGCGTGGCGGACCCGGTAGGTGTCCATCATCGAGACCGCCGCGCAGCGCTCGCCGCCGTAGCGGTCGAGGATCGCGCGGTAGACCTCCTCGCGCCGCGCCGACTCGACGTCGACGTCGATGTCGGGCAGCGATGCGCGCCGCGTGGAGAGGAACCGCTCCATCAGCAGGCCGTGGCGCACAGGGTCGACCCCGGAGATCCCGAGCAGGTAGTTGACGACGCTGCCGGCCCCGGACCCGCGCGCGGCCCGGCGGATGCCCATCTCCCCCACCATGTCGGTGACGTCGGCGACGGTGAGGAAGTAGGACGCGTAGCCCAGCGCGCGGATCGTCTCGAGCTCGTCGTCGAGGCGCTTCCAGACCACCGCCTTCGGTCCGCCGCCGTAGCGCCGGCCGATCCCGGCCTCGCAGCGCTGCCGGAGCGCGAGGTCCGCGGAGGGAGCTCGCGCGTCCGAGAGCTGGAACTCCGGGAAGTGCACCTCGCCGATGCCGAGGTCGCTGCGGGGGTCGAGGGCACACCGGTCCGCGACGGCGCGGGTGCGTGCGAGCAGCCGCCGGGCCTCCGGGCCGCTGTCGCCGAGCCCGGAGAGGCGGCAGACCTCCTCGGCGACCTCGTGCATCTGCTTGCCGGACTTGAGGAACCCCTCCGCGTTGCCCCGGCTCCCGGTCGGCCCGACGTCGCGCAGGTGGGTCGACCCGAGCGGCACCAGGCGACGTGAGGCGTCGAGGACGTCGATGGTCGGCGCGTCGAAGCGGTCGGCGTAGCGCACGGCGTTGGTCAGGACGGTGGCGAGCCCGGCGGTGCGGGCGATGCCGGCCATCCGCGCCGCGTGGGGCGACGTGCCCGGCCCCCACTGCCCCCGCCGGCCGCCGAGCCGGTGGGAGATCAGCTCGACCACTAGGTTCTCCCGCGGCACGACCTCGCGCCACGGCGCGATCGCCGCCAGGGCGAGGTCGTCGCGGCGACGGGTCGCGGCGACACCGAGCTCGGTGGCCGGGCCCAGGAGCACCACGACGTCGCCACCCGCCAGGTGGGGCGCCAGCAGGTCGACGGTGGCGACCGGCTGCCCCCGATCGCCGGACAGGTGGACCGAGGAGACCATCCGGCACAGCGCGGCCCACCCGGGCTTGCCGCTGGCCAGGAAGGTCACCCGGCCGCTGCCACCCTGCTGCAGCGGCAGGTCGCGCGCCTCTCCCCCGCGCACCGGCGTACGACGGGAGGGGCCGGGGGCCACTCCCGGTCGCGACGCCGGCGCGACCGCCAGCTCGACGCCGAGCACCGGCCGGATCCCGGCGCGCCGTGCGGCCCGGACGAACCGCACCGCACCGTAGGTGCCGTCGCGGTCGGTCAGCGCGAGCGTGTCCATCTCCTGCTCCGCAGCCCGCTCGACGAGCACGTGCGGGTGGGAGGCGCCGTACTGCAGCGAGAAGCCGGAGGCGACATGGAGGTGGACGAAGGGGTCCGGTGCCACCTCACGCCACGCTGGCGTGCGGCACCAGCCCGAGCGCCTGCTCGATGACGGCCAGGAACCGGTCGGCGTCGCGGACCAGGTCGTCGGCCTCGCGCTCGGACACCGCGCGCGTCGACCCGGCCTCCGCCGCCGCCCGCTTGGCGGCCCCGGCGGCGAAGAAGCTCGCCCACTCCGACAGCTCGGGAGCGACCTCGGCAAGCAGGACCCACGCGTTCTTCTGGCGCCGTCCGCGGGGTGCGGGCCTGGCGCGTGCTGCGAGCAGTGCCGCGGCCGCGCACAGGGCCGCGACGTGGGCACAGGCATAGCGGGTGGGCACGTCGCGCGCCGTGATCGCGTCGCGCAGCGAGGTGGCCGAGCGCTCGAGGTAGGAGTGCGCGGTGGCGGGCAGCATGTGGGGTCCCGGAGCAGGCATCGCAGACATGGACATCTCCCCCTCAGTCCTGGCAGCCGACGAGCTGCCAGCGCCCGTCGGTCCAGTCGAAGGACAGGTCGAACACGCCGTAGCCCTCGGCGTCAGCGGGCTGCAGCCCCCGACCGGCCTCGACGCGCCACAGCTCGCGCTCGGCGACGAGGTCGGTCGTCGTCCCGTCGCGCCCGGAGGTCGACGTGGACGACGAGGTGGCGCCCTGCCACCACGGCCCGGTCTCCACCCAGTGCGCGACGACCGCGCGCACCTTCCACAACCTCCCGCGCCACAGGAACTGGTCGGGGTCCTCGGCCTCTCCACGTCGCACCTCGACGGGGTCGTCGTACTGCCTCATCGCGCTCCTCCACTGCACCCTGGGCAGGCTCGTCCTGCGCATCCGTCGACCCCGGCCGACCCGGGCGGAGGTGGGGGTCGAGGTCACCGCCACCCGGGTCGCATCGAACATCTGTTCGAACACCACGAACCGTACTCCCCGGCACCGACAGCGCGTCAAGAGCGCCGGGCGGATGTGGGGAGAAGATGCGTCAGTCGCGCAGGTAGGACGTGGTCTCGCGCTTCCAGAGGAAGTAGGAGAGCACCAGCCCCTCGACGATGACGAGCGCCGAGAGCACCGAAAAGATCACCGGCAGCTGGTTGTCGATGCACACCGCGCCGACGAGCACGCCGATGCCGGCGGTCGCCGTGAGCACGGGACGGGTCCACGCGTGGCCGCCCTTGAAGAACGAGCCGAGCACCACGGCGAGGAGGGCGAAGCCGACGAAGGCCACGACGGCCAGCGCCACGAAGCCGGGGACGATCGGGCTGTCGCGGAGCTGGTCGATGCCACCCTGGGCCAGGATCTCCTGGGCCGACGGGTTGCCCTCCGCCCACCCGAGGATGACGTCGTCGCGCAGCAGCCAGATCAGCTGCGTGATCACGGCCGAGGTCGCCACGATGAGGACCAGCACCCGCACGGCGTTGACCACTGACCCGGGCACGTCGCGCGCCATCCATCACTCCCTGAGGTTCGTCGTTGTCGTCGCTAGGCTCGCACCATGTCGATCGAGCACGCATCCATCACCTCATTTCGAGGCGAGCACACCCGGCTCGGCGGGACGGGCGACGTGGTCATCCTGCCCGACAGCGCCCACACTGCCGCACTTGCCGCGGCGGCGCTCGGGTGTGAGGTCGGCGCCATCGCCAACAGCCTGCTCTTCGACGCCGAGGGCGAGCCGGTCCTGATCCTGACCTCGGGCGCACACCGCGTCGACACCGCCGCCGTCGCGGAGCGCATCGGCGTCGCGCGGCTCACGCGCGCGGACCCCGAGTTCGTACGCCGTCACACCGGGCAGGTCATCGGCGGGGTCTCCCCCCTCGACCACCCGGCGCCGGTCCGCACCTGGATCGACCCGTGGCTGCGGCAGCACCCGGTGGTGTGGGCGGCCGCCGGCCACCCGGCCGCGGTGTTCTCGACGACCTACGACGAGCTGGTCGAGATGACCGGCGCCGTCGAGGTGGACGTCGAGACGGAGAGCCAGGAAGGGACCGACTGATGGACGCCCTGGCGCTGACCTTCTCCAGCGGTTGGGCGAGCGGCATCAACGCCTACCTGGTCGTCCTGGTGCTGGGCATCGGCGACCGGGTCGGGTCGTTCGCGGAGATCCCCGACGCGCTGGGACGCTGGGACGTGCTGGCGGTGGCGGGCTTCCTCTACGCGATGGAGTTCATCGCCGACAAGATCCCCTACATCGACTCCACGTGGGACGCGATCTCCACCGCCATCCGGCCGACCGCCGGCGCCGTCATCGGCGTGCTCCTCGCGGGTGACGCCTCCTCGCTCGACCAGGCGGTCCTGGGCGTCGTGGGCGGTGGGACGGCGCTGCTCAGCCACCTGGTCAAGGCGGGTGGACGCCTCGCCATCAACTCCTCGCCCGAGCCGGCGAGCAACATCCTGGCCAGCCTCACCGAGGACGTCGCCGTGCTCGGGGTCGTGTGGTTCGCCCTGGAGAACCCCCAGGCCGCGGCCGCGATCGCGGGCGTGCTGCTCCTGCTCGGCCTGGTGATGCTGTTCTTCGTCGGGCGGCTGATCAGGCGGGGTTGGCGTCGCTGGAAGAAGAAGGGCCCGATCCACCAGACCGCCTAGCCCCTAGGGTTCCCCCGTGGCTCGAGTGGTGGTGGTCGGCGGCGGCTTTGGTGGCATGGCCGCGGCAGCGCGACTCGCCAAGCTCGGGCACGACGTCACCCTGCTCGAGCAGGCCGACACCCTCGGCGGCGCGCTCAGCACCGTCGGGCTCGACGGCTTCGCCTGGGACGCCGGACCCACGAGCACCCTGCTGCCCGCGGTCATCCGCGACCTCTTCCGCAAGTCCGGGCGCCCGCTCGAGCGCGAGGTCGACCTCCAGCCGCTCGACCTCGTGCGCGAGCACCGCTTCGCGGACGGCTCGTCACTCCGACTCCCCGGCGCCTCCCGAGCCGCCCAGCTCGCCGCGGTCGACGGCCTCGGTGCGGGTCTCGGCCAGCAGTGGGTCGACCACGTCGCGGCGTACGGCGAGACCTGGGAGCTGCTGCGCAAGGAATGGTTCGAGCGGCCCTTCGACGACGTCGTCGCGCCCCGCGAGCTGACCGCGCTGCTCGGTGCGCGCGAGTCGCTCGAGAAGCGGCTGCGGCGGACGTTCCGCGACGAGCGGCTGCGGCTCGTCGCCGGGCACCGGCTCGTGATGGACGGTCACGACCTGCGCGACGTCCCGGTCTTCGCCGGGGTCGACGTCTACCTCGAGCAGCGCTTCGGGGCGTGGACCGTGCCCGGCGGGCTCGCGGCGCTCGGCACGGCCATGGCCGAGCGGCTGGCACTGCGCGGCGTCACCGTGTTGACCGGCACCCCGGCCGTCGACCTCGTGGTCGCCGGCGGCCGCGTGTCCGGCGTACGCACCGGGGCAGGTGAGCTGCCCGCCGACCACGTCGTCGTTGCGATCGACCCGCGACGACTGCCGGCCCTGGCGTCCTACGTCCGACGCACGATGCCCGCGATCCCGCCGGTGGTGTGCCACGTCGGTCTGGAGGGTGATGTGCCCGACCTGCCGCACGAGGTGGTGCTGCACGGTGACCCGCTGCTCGTGGTGCGCACCGGCGGCCGCGCACCCGACGGTGGGACGGCCTGGACCGTGCTCGCCCGCGGCCGGATCGCCGAGGACGTCCTCACCGCCCTCGCGCGGCACGGGATCGACGTACGCCGCCAGGTCGTGGCCCGCGTCGACCGCAGTCCGCGCGACCTCGTCGAGCGGTGGGGCGGCTCCCCCCACGGCGTGCAGTGGCAGGGGTCGCGCACCGCGCGCAGCCGTCTCGGCCCGCGCACGCCGATCGAGGGCGTGCTCACCGCCGGTGCGCACGCGACGACCGGGTCGGGGTTGCCGTTCGCGGGGCTGAGCGCCGCGCTGGTGGCCGAGGTGGTCGGAAGGGCCTGAGGCGGCTCTCACCCGGGTGGCGGCATACGACACGCTCCGGCCCCTGGGTGGCGGCATACGACAACGATCCGCCCCTCGCGGATGTCGTATGCCGCCACCCACGACCAGCCGGACGTCGTAGGCCGCCACCCAGCGACGGGATCAGTAGACGAGCTCCCACACCGTCGTGATGGAGACGGTGACCGAGGCCTCGCCCGGCTCGAGACCGCCGCCGGCGTCGCGCATCATCGCCATCTTCGGCATCGGGCCGGGACCGGGAGCGACCTCGCCCTCCACGATCGTCTGCACCGCGCCGAGGCCGGCGCCCGCCATCCTGGCCAGCGCCGCCGCGCGCTCCCGCGCATCCTGGAAGGCCGCCTCGCGAGCCGCGGCGCCGGCTCCGTGGTCCTGGGTGACCTCGAGCCCGACCCCGTCGACGACCAGCGCGTCGCCGACTTCCGCTGCGAGCTCCCCGAGCATCGCCCCCGCAGCCGCGAGGTCAGCGCAACCGATCGAGAAGGAGTGCCGGGCCTCGTAGCCGTCGCGCACCCCGGAGTGGTCGTGCCACGGCCACACCGAGACGCCGGTGGAGCCGATGCGGCGCTCCTCGGTGTGGCGCCCGGCGACCTCGACGAGGGTCGCCGCGGCGGCGGTCATGGCGTCGTACGCCTCCGCGACCCCGGCGCCACGCCCGACCACGCCGAGGCGGGTGATGGCACTGTCCGGGTGAACCCGGCTGGTGCCGGTCCCGGTCACGGTGACGGTGTAGAGGTCGGGCTCGGGAGGCATGGACCCCAACCTAGCTCCGCTACCGTCGCCCGATGCCGATCAGCATCGCCGAGGAAGTGCTCGACCAGATCGAGTCCCACTGGGAGGGCCAGCTAAGACCGCGGTTGCACGGCCTGACCGACGACGAGCTCGCCTGGACGCCGATCCACTCCGATCCGAGGACAACGATCGAGTGGCGCATCCGGCACGTCACCGAAGGTCTCGCCGAGACCAACGCGACCTACTTCGACGGGCCACCCGTGGGAGAGCTCCCACGCCCCGGCAGCGCCAGTGACGCGCTGGATCGGCTGGACGAGGCGTACGCGGGGTGGGTCTCGGGCGTGCGCGGACTGGGAGACCTCGGGCTGTCCGAGGCGCAGGGCTCACGTAGCCCGGCCGCCTTCGCGCAGGCACCGGTGGCGAGGGTCATGCTCTTCACGAGCGTCGAGGTGATCCACCACGGCGCCGAGATCTGCCTGCTGCGCGACCTCTACGTCAGACGGTGATGCGCAGGTTCGCGAAGATCTCGCGCGTCGCCTTCGAGCGGTTCAGCGTGTAGAAGTGCAGCCCCGGCGCACCGGCGCCGAGGAGGTCCTCGCAGAGCTCGGTCGCGATGGCGATGCCCTCGGCGCGCAGGGCGACGGGGTCGTCGGCGTACGGCGTGAGGCGGGCGCTGGTCTCCTCGGGCAGCTGGCGGCCCGAGAACTCGACCATCCGCTCCATCGAGCGCAGGTTCAGGATCGGCATGATCCCCGGGATGATCGGGAAGTCAGCGCCCACGGCGGTCGCCCGCTCGACGAGAGCGACGTAGTCGGAGGCCCGCAGCACCATGTCGGTCACCGCGAACTCGGCGCCGGCGTCGTGCTTGGCCTTGAGGACACGTGCGTCGGACTCGAGGTCCGCGGCGTCGATGTGCCCCTCGGGGAAGGCCGCGACGCCGATCCGCATGTCGGCGCGCGCGGAGATCAGCTCGACCAGCTCGCTGGCGTAGGTCAGGCCGCCCTCGGTGGGCGTCCACGGCGTGCCGGGACCGGTCGACGGGTCGCCGCGCAGGGCCATCACGTGGGTCACACCGGCGGCGCTCAGCTCGTCGAGGATCGCGGTGAGCTCGTCGGTGGTGTGGCCGACGCAGGTCAGGTGCGCGACGGGCAGCATCGAGGTGTCGCGCGCGATTCGCTCGGTGATCGCGACGGTGCGGTCGCGCGTCGTACCGCCGGCTCCGTAGGTCACCGAGACGAACGTCGGACCGAACGGCTCGAGGTCGGTGATGGCCTGCCACAGCTGCTGCTCGCCGGCCTCGTCCTTCGGCGGGAAGAACTCGAAAGAAAAGGACCGCTCGCCGGCTGCGAGGAGCTCGCGCATGCTTCGTCCAGGTGCGTGCGTCATGCGCAACAGCCTACGGACGACCGCGCCTCATCCGGGAATCGTCCCAGTAGTTAGGCTCGCCCGCGTGACGACCTGGGACCCCGCACCGTTCCGCGACCAGGTCCAGCAGGTGCTGGATGCGTTCCTCGACGAACGCGAGGCCGAGCTCGCCCCGCTCGGCCCGGACGCCGGGCGCCTCATCGCCGAGGCGCGTACGTCGGTGCGCGGCGGCAAGCGGTTCCGCGCGGCCTTCTGCCACTGGGGGCACCGGGCGATCCGGCCCGAGCCCGCGGACCCGGCGGCCCTGGCCCGTGCCTGCGCCTCGCTCGAGCTGCTCCACGCGAGCGCCCTCGTGCACGACGACTACATGGACGCCTCCGACACCCGGCGCGGCCGTCCCGCGACCCACCGCGCGTTCGGCGCCGAGCACCGGTCGGCTGGCTGGCGCGGCGACCCCGACCAGTACGGCGCCGCCGCCGCGATCCTGCTCGGCGACCTGCTCCTCGGCTGGGCGGGCGACCTGCTCCGCCACTCCGGCTTCGCCGCCGACGAGGTCGCCCCCGGGCTCGACCTCTTCGAGCGGTGCCGCACCGAGGTGATCGCCGGGCAGTTCCTCGACGTGTCGGTCCAGGCCCGCGGTCACGCCGACGTCGACACCGCCATGACCGTGCTCCGCTACAAGTCCGCCAAGTACTCCATCGAGCGTCCGATCCACGTCGGCGCGGCGCTCGCCGGCGCCGACAGCGTCCGGATCGAGCAGCTGAGCCGCTTCGGCCTCCCGCTCGGCGAGGCCTTCCAGCTCCGCGACGACCTGCTCGGCGTGTTCGGCGATCCCGCCGAGACCGGCAAGCCCGCGGGCGACGACCTGGTCGAGGGCAAGCGCACGGTGCTCGTCGCCCTGGCCCTCGACGGGGCGCCGCGGGCCGACGCCGAGCGCCTCGACGACGCGCTCGGCACGCCGCTCACCGAGGCGGACGTCGACGAGCTGCGCGCGATCATCGACGCCTCCGGTGCGCGGGCGCAGGTCGAGGAGGTGATCGGCTCGCTGGCCGACCACGCCGTGTCGGCACTGGCCGCCGCCGACGTAGACGACGAGGCGCGCGTCGTGCTCACCGAGCTCGCGGCGGCCGCGACGCAGCGGACGGTCTGACTCCAAGCTCTGGCTCAGTCGAGGCGGATGATCCCCGGGACGACCGGTCCGTCCCCGCGCAGCAGGACGGAGAAGGGCACGCCCCGGTCGGCGTGGACCCGCGAGCCGAGCACGCTGAGCGCGATGCTGAAGGACTTCTCGTCCGAGCGCGCGAGCGTCCCCCAGCCGTCCCACAGGAGCAGCACGCCGTCCGTGCCGCCACCGATGTCGTGGAGGCAGTCGGCGAGGGCGTCGAAGTTCTGCCCGTACCAGTCCGGGAAGCCGAGCGTCTCGCCCACCTCGGCGAGGAAGGCGGCCTTGGTGTCGGAGCGCGTCCAGCCGTCGACGTACCCGAAGCCCCACCCGGCGTGCTCGACCGTGTGGCGTACGTCGGCGGCGTCGAACGCGCCCGACCACAGGTGGATGCCGGGTGCCTCGTGCCGTGCCAGCACTGCCGCCAAGCCGCTCATTCGGGGTCCCCGCAGCGTTGTTCGGAGGAGCGCAGCGGAGGAGAAGAACGTTGTGGGGTGATCCTCATGGTGACCTCTCGATGCTGGAGAAGGAGTCGTAGTGGTCGTCGGTCCAGTAGTACTCCCCGCCGTCGCCGGTGACGATCCGGCGGGGGCCACGCACCTGCGGGGCGGACTCGACGGTGTACTCGCGGTAGTAGCCGAACGGTTGGTCGGGCAGCAGGTCCTCACGGTTCTCGAACGTCTCGTCGTCGTTGCCGGGGTACTTGAAGGGGCCGCCCGCGTCGATCCGCTCGAGCACGTCGCGGGCCTCGGCGGGCAGGCTCGCCTCGGCGACGTAGGGCAGTCCGCTGTCGGGGTCGACCCCGCCCGCTGTCGGCGGGAACCCGGTCTCGTCGTCGAGCGAGGTGGCCGGCGGCACCGCCGACGGGGAGGAAGTCGTCCCGCTCCCGGAGCTGGCCGGGTCGCCCGGCGTCGGCGTGAAGAACCAGACGACCAGGATCGCGGCAGCGGCCAGCACCACCAGCCACCGGTAGCGCTGGCGACCCGTGGCTGTCGCGGCCATCAGTACTCCAGCACCTGCGCGCGGCGCTTGACCTCGCTGCCGCGGTTCTCGCGCAGCGCGTCGATCGGACGACCGGGGAGGTTGTCGTCGGTGAAGAGCCACGCGATGCACTCGCGGTCGTCGAACTTGTGGTCGTGCAGCATGACCAGCAGCCCCGACAGGCCCTTGACGACCAGGCCGTCCTGGATGAAGTCGGCCGGCACGCGCGGCCCGGCACCCGGCGCGGACACCGCCTGGGCGAGCTCGTGCTCGCGGATCATCGTGCGGACCTTGCTGGGGGTGACGCCGAGGAGCGCGGCGACCTCGCTCCACTCGAGCCACTCGGGGACGAGGGCGGCGAGGTCGCGGTCGGCGAGTGGTACGTCAGTCATGCCCGCACCCTATGAGAGCGCGGGTCCGGCAGCGAAGTCGTCCGGGCCTGCGGAGTTGTCACCCCGACGGGTGATCCGTAGCGTGCGTGGGATGCACCCCCTCAGATCCGCGCTCGCGGCCGCCCTCGTGGGCCTGCTGGCACTGACCCTGTCCCCGGCCGTCTCCCCCGCACAGGCCGACCACTACGACGGGGCCCCCGGCCCGGTCCATGCCGGCAACACTTTCGGCTGGTACCAGTACGACGTGTTCCGTCAGGAGTTCGTCGGCCCCAAGCCGGCTTTCTGGAAGCAGGACGGCCGCGGCATCGTCCGCACCCAGAACGGCATGCTCACCCTGATGAGCACCCAGCGCGGCAGCGTCTCGGCCACGCTCGACCTGAAGGGCAACACCTACGGTCGCTGGGAGATCCGGATGCGGGCCCGCACCCTGTCGAAGGTCAAGGGCGGCAAGCCCTTCAAGGTCGTCACCGAGCTCGTCCCGGGCGGCACCCGTGACCAGAACTGCGGCGGGCGCGACATCGGCATCGAGAACTTCACGCTCGGCTCCAACACCGTGAAGTCCTACGTGCACACGCTGCCCAACAACTCCTACCGCGGCTTCCTCGGTCGTCACTTGCGCAACGACCGGTGGCACACCTACGCCGTCGAGGTCGCGCCCGACCACATCTCCTGGTTCGTGGACGGCCACGTCATCAACACCGAGCGCCGCGACGGGGCCCTCGACCCGGTGCCGCGCCAGCTGAAGTTCGAGCTGCGCGCCCAGAAGGGCGAGAAGATGGACCCGGCGCGGATGCAGATGGACTGGATGCGCTACTGGTCCATGCGCGCACCCAACGAGAAGTCGATCAAGGCTCCGCAGCTCGAGCTGAGCACCTTCAACGGAGCCTGCTGACCCCGGTCTCCTCACCACGTCTCCTGCACCGACGACACGCCCGAGGGGCCCTGCGCATCGCGCGGGGCCCCTCGTCCTCGCTACCGTCGAAGGCTCGTCCGGCGCGCTTCCCTCCCGCAGGACCCCAGGTCCCTCGGGCGCAGCCGGCAAGACGAGGAGTGCTCCCCTGTGCCGCCTGTGTCCCCTTCGGTGCCCCGACCGGCCCGCTCACTGTCCGCGTTCGTCCTGGGCGCCGTCCTCGCGGTCCCGCTGTCGACCGTGGTCGCCGCGCCCGCCGAGGCCGACCACGTGCGGCTGCCCGACGACCGCAGGCTCGTGTCGTACGTCGTCCGCCCGGGCGACACCGCCTCCGGCCTGGCCGTGCGGTTCCACGCGTGGACGGCCGAGCTGGTGGCCCACAACCACCTCGACGGCGGCACCCTCCACGTCGGGCAGCGGATCGAGATCCCGGTCGTCAGCAAGGGCGGGGACAGGGGCGGGGACAGGGGCGGGAAGAAGAACGGCGGCGCGAAGGGCGGACGCCCGACGGTGTGGCAGCACCCCGACCGCGACCGCGAGAAGGTGCGCCGCGTGATCGCCGGCGCCGCCCGCCGCCTCGACGTCGACCCGCAGCTCGCGCTGGCGATCGCCTGGCAGGAGTCGGGCTGGCAGATGGGCGTGGTGTCGAGCGCGAACGCGATCGGTGCGATGCAGGTGCTGCCGTCGACCGCGCGGTGGATGGAGCACTACGCAGGCCGTCCGCTGCGGCTGCGCACGCGAGGCGACAACGCGAAGGCCGGGGTGCTGCTGCTGCGGGTGCTCTCGCAACAGACGAACCGGCGTACGCACAAGATCGGCGCCTACTACCAGGGCCTCGGCGCGGTCCGCGAGCACGGGCTCTACGCGGAGACCCGTACGTACGTCGCCAACGTGGTGGCCATCAAGAACCGGCTCGAGGACGGCCGACCCCCGTCCTGACCCCCGTCCGACCGTAGCCGCGCCACGCCGGAGCCCTCGCGTGAGCGTGGCAGCAGGCACCGCTTCCGTAGAGTGGTGGCGCTGGATCCTTCCCCGTCCGGCGCCTGGAGGTCGACAGTGGAGCCACCCGAGCACGCCCGCGCAGCAGCGCCCGGCGTGTCTGGCGACCCCATGGTCGGGCGCCTGCTGGAGCGCCGCTACCGCATCGGCGCCCGGGTGGCGCGCGGCGGGATGGCCAGTGTCTACGAGGCCACCGACATCCGCCTCGACCGCACCGTCGCGGTCAAGATCATGCATCCCGGCCTGGGCGACGACCAGGAGTTCGCCGAGCGCTTCGTGCGCGAGGCACGCGCCGCCGCCCGGCTCAACCACCCCCACGTCGTCGGCGTCTACGACCAGGGCGACGACACCTCCGACGGTCAGGACACCGTCTTCCTCGTCATGGAGTACGTCCCCGGCCACACGCTGCGAGACGTGGTCCGCAAGGAGGCGCCGATGCCGCCGCGGCGCGCGCTCGCGCTCCTCGAGCCGGTCGTCTCCGCGCTCGGCGCGGCGCACCGCGCCGGGCTGATCCACCGCGACGTGAAGCCCGAGAACGTGCTGATCGCCGACGAGGCGCACGGCGGCCGGATCAAGGTCGCCGACTTCGGTCTGGCGAAGGCGGTCAGCGCCGACACCCAGCACACCGCGACCGGCGGCGTGCTGATCGGCACCGTGTCCTACCTCGCCCCCGAGCTGGTGGTCGACGGCCGGGCCGACGCGCGCGCCGACGTCTACGCCGCAGGCGTCGTCCTCTACGAGCTGCTGACCGGCCGGAAGCCGCACGAGGGCGAGTCGCCGATCCAGGTGGCCTACCGCCACGTGCACCACGACGTCCCGATGCCCTCCCTGCTCCAGCCCGGCATCCCCGACTACGTCGACGCGCTCGTCGCCCGCAGCACGTCGCGCGACCGCGACCAGCGCCCCGCCGACGCCACGGTCCTGCTGCACCACCTCCACCGGGTCGAGCAGGCGCTGCGCGAGGGACTCGACTCCGACCCCGAGCTCGCCGCGGACCTCCTCCCCCGGCGCGCGCTCACCGTCGACACCTCGGACACGGAGGAGCCGGGCGAGGACACCACGCCCGAGCCGTTCGACGCGGGCGCGCTGGCGCTGCTCACCGAGGTCGACCCCCGCGACTCGGGGCTCGTCGACGACGGCAGCCCCGACCGGACGACCGCCCTCGAGCGCCACCCGGTCCCGATGCGTACCCCTTCCGAGGCGCCGGTCACCGAGCCGATGAAGGCTGTCGTGCCGGTCGCCGTGGCGGCAACGGCGTCACACCCGGCCACCACGACACAGGCCGTCCGCCCGGCACCGGGACGTACGCCCGGCACGCCGTCGGGGAAGGCACCGAGCAAGGTCGCCCCGGTCGCCACGACGGCGCGCCGCCGCTCGCGCAAGGGACCGCTAGCACTCCTGCTCGCGATCGTCCTCGTCGCCGGCATCGGCGCCGGTGCGTGGTGGTTCGGCTGGGAGCGCTACACCACGACGCCCGCCGTGCTCGGCCTCGACGAGGCCGCCGCGAGCGCCGAGCTGGAGTCGTCGGGCCTGGAGGCGGAGCCGGGCGAGCCGGCCTACAGCGAGAACGTCGAGGCGGGCCTCGTCATCGCCACGGACCCCGAGCCGGGGGGCAAGGTCCTCGACGGCGGCACCGTGACCCTCGTGCTGTCCCTCGGGCCGGAGCGCTACGACGTGCCGCAGCTGGCGGGGCAGACCGAGGACCAGGCGCAGGACGCGCTCGCCGCGACCAACCTCACCTTCGGCGAGAGCGTCGGCCGCTGGAGCGAGACCGTGCCCGAGGGGCAGGTCGTCCGCACCTCCCCCAAGGCAGGGACGACGCTCAAGCCCGGCGCGACGGTCGACCTCGTGCTGAGCCGCGGCCGCAAGCCCATCGAGGTCAGGGACTGGACCGGCAAGTCGTTCGACACGGCGTCGCAGGCCCTGGAGAAGCGCGGGCTCGCGGTCGCGGTCACCGACGAGTCCTACAGCGACACCGTCCCGGAGGGGGCCGTGATCTCGCAGGACCCGACCAGCGGCACGCTCTTCCGCGGCGACACCGTCTCGTTCTCGGTGTCGCTCGGCCCCGAGCTGGTCGAGGTGCCCCAGGTGAAGGCGATGGGGGTCGAGGCGGCCACCGAGCTGCTCGAGGGACTCGGGTTCCGGGTGGAGACCGAGCAGGCCGACATCTACCTCGGCATCGGCTACGTCTCGAGCTCCGACCCGGGCGCGGGCGACGAGGTGCCGAAGGGCTCCACGATCACGTTGTTCGTGGTCTGACGCCCTAGCGTTCGGGCGTGCACGTCGAGCAGCCCGGTCGTACGACGCTGCTCGCGTCGCTCGTCCTCCTGGCCCTGGCCGCGTGCTGGGGATCGACGTTCTTCCTCATCAAGGACCTCCTCGACCGGGTGCCGACGCTCGACTTCCTGGCCGTCCGCTTCTCGATCGCGTCGATCGTCCTGCTGCTCGTCGCACCCCGCGCGATCTCGCGCCTCTCCCCTGCCGTGCGCCGGCACGCCGTCGTCCTCGGCCTGCTCTACGGCGTGGCCCAGATCCTGCAGACCGCGGGTCTCGCCCACACGCCGGCGAGCGTCAGCGGCTTCGTGACCGGGCTGTACGTCGTCTGCACGCCGCTGCTCGCCGCCGCGATCCTGCGCACGAGGATCCCGCCCGTCACCTGGGTCGCGGTGGCGCTCGCGACGGTCGGCCTCGGCGTCCTGGCCCTGCGCGGCCTCAGCGTCGGCTTCGGCGAGCTGATCACCCTGGCCTCCGCCGTGCTCTACGCCCTGCACATCGTCGGGCTCGGTGCCTGGTCGACCGCCCGGGACGCGGTCGGCATGACCATCCTCCAGGTCGTCGTGATCGCGCTGGTGTGCACGCTGGCGACCGCGCACGACGGGATCGTGCTGCCGAGCCGCACCGCTGACTGGGTGTCGGTCGGCTACATGGCGGTCATCGTGGGAGCCGCCGGCCTCCTCGGGCAGACCTGGGCGCAGGCCCACCTGCCGCCGACCCGTACGGCCATCATCATGAGCATGGAGCCGGTGTTCGCCTCGGTCTTCGCGGTGTGGCTGGGTGGCGAGGACCTCACCCAGCGCCTGCTCCTGGGCGGTGCGATGGTGCTCGTCGCGATGCTGATCGTCGAGCTCGCGCCGCGGCGCGTGGTCGAGGGCGAGGTCCCGCACATCGCGGTCTGAGCGGGCGGGACCGGGCCGGGTGGCGGCGCGTCCTCACCCCCGAGACGGGCGACGCCCGTGGCGCATCCCCCTATCGTGGCCCCGTGGACACGTGCGTGCGGTGTGGGGCGGCCCTCGGCGTGGGTCGGTTCTGCCTCAACTGCGGGCACCGCATCGGCGACCCGGCGCCGGCCGAGGCCGCACCCCCGGTCACCGCTCCCGATCCTGCTCCCGCCACCGCGCCCGACCCGGTCGTCCTGCCCGTCCAGGCGGCCGACCCGACGGCCGTGGCGCCGGCCACCGCTCCCCTCGGCGCCCCGGTCGAGCCGGTCACCATGCCCGATCCCGTCCCGGCACCACGCCGGCCGCAATCCGGATCGACGGCGGACGGGTCGACGGTGTCCGAGTCGACCTGGGACCCCCGAGAGGAGCTCCTCCCCTACGAGGAGGTCGACGGGCTCGAGGTCGACGACCCGGTGCCCGGGCGCGCCTGGATCTTCTGGGTCCTCGGTGCCGTGCTGCTGGTGGGCCTGGTCCTCGTGCTGCTCCGGGTGTTCGCCACCGACGAGGACGACCCCGCGGCCGTCGACCCCACGACGAGCGAGTCGTCGACGCCGGCGGACGACGCGTCGGAGACGTCGACCGAGGCCAGTGAGGACGAGGACGGGCCGACGGGCGTCGGCAAGCGGATCGACCTCGCCCGCGCCGCGACCTTCGAAGTACCCGGCACGGCCCCGCCGACCACCGACTTCGACGGCAACCTGGTGGCCTACGAAGCCGTCCAGATGCACGACGGCGACCCGAGCACCACGTGGCGCATCGCCGGCGACGCGACCGCGAAGGTCGTCACCGTGACACTGGGCGAGCCCGCCGTCGTCGACCGCGTCGGCCTGGTCAACGGCTACACCAAGCAGGTCGCAGGGGTCGACTGGTACCCCAACAACCGCCGCATCCTCGCGGTCACCTGGGGCTTCGAGGACGGGACGACGGTCGAGCAGACCTTCTCCGAGAACCCCACGATGCAGCGGCTCAAGGTGCCGCCCGTGCAGACCTCGACGGTCACCATCACGATCACCTCCGTGACACCTCCGGGCAGCGGCAACCTCGGCCGCGACTACACCGCGATCAGCGAGGTCGCGATCACCGGTCGCCGAGCCGGCTGAGCACCAGCGCCGCCCGCTCCGCGTCCGCCCGGGTGACGTCGAGGTGGGTGACGAGGCGTACGGCGCGGGGTCCCACCGCGGCGATCCGGACACCCTCGTCGGCTGCTGCGGCGACGAACGAGGCAGCATCGGGCCGGTCCACCACGACGATGTTGGTGTCGACGAGCTCCGGGTCGAGGCCCAGCGCCCCGCCGAGCAGGCGGGCGTGGACATGGTCGTCGGCCAGCCGTTCGACGTGGTGGTCGAGGGCGTACGCCCCCGCCGCCGCCAGCACGCCGACCTGGCGCATCCCGCCGCCCATCCGCTTGCGGCGGACACGGGCCTCGTCGATCGCGTCGGCCGAGCCCACCATCAGCGAGCCGACCGGGGCACCGAGGCCCTTGGACAGGCAGACCGCCAGCACGTCGGCGATCCGGCCGTAGTCCTCGAGCGGGGTGCCCGTCGCGACGTGCGCGTTCCACAGCCGCGCGCCGTCGAGGTGGACGGCGGTGCCCGTCGTGTCGGCCCAGGCGCGCAGGTCGCGCAGGTCCTCGAGCGGCAGCACGGCGCCGCCGGCGAAGTTGTGGGTGTTCTCGACCGAGATCGCGGCCGTGCGGACGAAGAAGGGCCCCATGTCGGGTGCGTACATCGACTCGATCGCCGCGAGGTCGAGCTGGCCACGCTCGCCCGTCCAGGTGCGCATCGTGATGCCGCTGATGGCGCCGTGCGCGCCGAGCTCGGCCCGCGCGATGTGGGCCGAGGAGTCGCACAGCACCTCCTCACCCGGCCGTACGACGCTCGCGACCGCCAGCACGTTGGCCATCGAGCCGGTCGGGGTGAACAGCGCGGCCTCGTGGCCGAACATCGCCGCCACCCGCTCCTGGAGGGCCGTGACGGTGGGGTCCTCGCCGTAGACGTCGTCCCCGACCTCCGCGCCGGCCATCGCCGCGCGCATCGCCTCGGTCGGCCGGGTCAGGGTGTCGGAGCGCAGGTCGATCACGCGGCGAACCTACCGGGGCGGTGTGCTGCACCGCCCGGCGGTGGTGGAGCCACATTCCGGTCGCACCGAAGGTGGGTGGACCCCCGCTCGCAGGCGTGTCTTACGGGGGCGCGCCGCCCGGCGGTGGTGGAGCCACATTCCGGGCGCACCGAATGTGGTTGGACCACCGCTCGAGGGAGATCGGCGGCCGGGGCACGATCGGCTCAGGCCTTGCGCAGCATCTCCGCGACGAGGAAGGACAGCTCGAGGGACTGGACCCGGTTGAGGCGGGGGTCGCAGACGGACTCGTAGCGGTTGGCGAGCTGGGCCTCGTCGATCTCCTCGCCGCCACCGATGCACTCGGTGACGTCGTCACCGGTGAGTTCGACGTGCACGCCGCCGGGCCAGGTGCCGAGGCTGCGGTGGACGTCGAAGAAGCCCTGGACCTCCTCGATCACGTCGTCGAAGCGGCGGGTCTTGTAGCCCGAGGACGCCTCGAATGTGTTGCCGTGCATCGGGTCGCACACCCACGCCACGTTGACGCCCTCGGCGGTGACCTTCTCGACGAGGGCCGGGAGGCCGTCGCGGATCTTGTCGGCGCCGAAGCGGGTGACGAAGGTGAGCCGGCCGGGCTTGTTGTCCGGGTTGAGGCGCGCGGCGTAGGACAGCGCGTCGTCCGGGGTCGTCGTCGGCCCGAGCTTGATGCCGATCGGGTTCTGGATCCGCGACAGGAGCTCGACGTGGGCCCCGTCGAGCTGACGGGTGCGCTCGCCGATCCACACGAAGTGCGCGGAGACGTTGTAGGGCAGGTCGGTGCGCGAGTCGATGCGGGTCAGCGCCTGCTCGTACTCCAGCAGCAGCGCCTCGTGGCTGGAGTGGAAGTCGACGCGGTGGAACTCGTCGGGGTCGGCGCCGATCGCCTTCATGAAGGTCAGCGCGCGCTCGATCTCGTCGGCCATCGCCTCGTAGCGCTGGCCGAACGGCGAGCTCTGCACGAAGTCGGTGTTCCAGGTGTGCACCTGGCGCAGGTCGGCGTACCCGCCGGTGACGAAGGCGCGGACCAGGTTGAGCGTCGCGGCCGAGGAGTTGTAGACGTCGACCAGGCGCTGCGGGTCGGGGACGCGCGCCTCGGGCGTGAAGTCGTAGCCGTTGACCGCGTCGCCGCGGTAGGCCGGCAGCGTCACCGGTCCGTGGGGGGTGGTGCGGGTCTCGAGGTCCGAGCTGCGCGGCTTGGCGTACTGCCCGGCGAGGCGGCCCAGCTTCACGACCGGCACGGAGGCGGCGTACGTCAGCACGACCGCCATCTGGAGCAGCACCCGCAGCTTGTTGCGGACGTTGTCGGCGGTGACCCCGGCGAACGTCTCCGCGCAGTCGCCGCCCTGCAGCAGGAACGCCTCGCCGCGGCTGACGGCGGCGATCTTCTCGGTCAGGTCGTCGCACTCACCCGCGAAGACGAGCGGCGGCACCGTCCGCAGCCGGGCGACGGCAGCGTCGACCGCACTGGCATCGGGGTACGTCGGCTGCTGCCGGGGTCCGAGCGCGTGCAGCTGCTCGAGGGTGGGGATCGCGGTCACCCCACAAGGGTACGGCGACCCTGCCGCCGCACCCGAACCCTGACCGCCCGCTGGGCGCCTGCGCGCGAGCGGTCAGCGGCGCGGCGCGAGCACGCCGGCGGCACCGTCCACACGGAGGCCGCCGCTGCGGGTCCGGCTGGCCTCGAGCGTGCCCGTCACGATCGAGGCGTCCGGATAGCTGATGCGGCCGGGCGCGCCCTGCCGCGAGGTCGTCCAGAGCCGGTCCTCGAAGCTGATCTCCCCGCGGAACTGACGGTTCTCCAGGACGAGCCGGTCGGCGGTGGCCTGGCCGACGACGTAGGAGGCCTCGCCGCGGTAGAACAGCGAGCCGTGGGAGACCTCGAGGATCCCGTCGCGCTGGCGGACCGTCTGGTCGTGCACCTCGCCGCTGAGGTAGACGTCGACGCCGCCGTCGACCATGGCCTTCCAGAGCGCGGAGCGGTTGCCCCGCTCGTAGGAGAGGCGGCTGGAGTTGCGCGCGCGGACGTCGCCGGTCATCGGGACGTGTCCTTGCACCACCACCCACGGCACCTCGTCCTTGCGGGCCTGGCGCAGCACCCGCTCGAACCACCGCAGCTGGGCGCGGTCGACCGACACGCGCACGTCTCCCCCGCGGCGCTCGAAGACGTCGAGGGTCACCAGCAGGACGCTCGGCGCGAGCCGCACGGCGTACGCCGTGCGCTTCGCGGAGCCCTGGGACGGGTGCTTCGAGAAGCGCGACCGGCCACCGGCGGTCGTCAGCATCCGGTCGGCGAACTCCTGCTTGAAGACCGGCACGTGGCGACGCTTGAAGTCGATCCAGCGGTCACGGGGTGCCTTCCACGGGTTGTCGCCGATCTCGTGGTCGCCCAGGGCCGGGAAGAGGCGCAGGCCGTGGTCGGCGAAGCGCTGCCGGTACGCCGGGTAGTAGACGGCCGCCGCCCGACGCCACGCGCGGAGGCGCTGCTTCTCGGTGCGCACCGGGCCGAACACGCCGCTGCGCGAGTCGTCGCGTCCCCAGCGGCCCTCGACGAGGTCGCCCGCGACGAGGACGTCGCGGGTGTCGTGGGACGCCATCTCGTCCATCACCTGCGCCAGCCCGGCGTCGTACTCCGCGTTGGTGGAGTTCGCGATGTCGCCGGTGCGCGGGTCGACGTACTCGGTGCGGCCGTCAGCCGTCAGGTCGGCGACGTCCTGGTTGAGGAAGTCGGGCGCCGAGACGAAGCGGTAGGCACCGGGCAGGTCAGCCGCAGCCGGCACGGCCAGGCGGTCACGGGGGCCGCCGCGCGGCAGTCTGCCCTCGGGCCCGCCGTCCGCGGTCGGCGTGGTGGTCGCGGAGTGGTCGCCAGTGGGGGTCGCGCTCGCCGATGGCGACGGCGGGGCGACGGACGTGCAGCCGAGAGCGGACGCGACCAGGACGGCCAGGAGTGCTCCGAGAGGTCGTCGTGTCACTCGGCCAACCGTAGACGGCGGACCCGGCCCGGCGGGCGTGAACCCGCCGTGTCGGGCCGGGCCGGCCGACCAGCGCGGCTACTCGAGGTGGTCGATGTCGCGGAAGCCGGTCTTCTTGGCCCGGACGCCACGGTTCATGAGCCAGGTGAGCGCCCAGAGCACGACGCCGACCGCGAGCAGGCCGCTGGCGATCTTGTACTGGATCATGTCGGCCTCGAGCCGGGCCCACGGTCCGAGGAGGTACGCGCAGCAGATCGCACCGATCACCGGCAGGAACGTCGGAGCCCGGAAGGCACCCTCCGGCGTCGGGTCGCGACGCAGGACCAGGCAGGCGACGTTGACGATCGTGAAGACCGCCAGCAGCAGGAGCGCGGTCGTGCCGGAGAGGGCGGCGACCACCGAGTTCTCGCCGTCCACGGTCACGACGGTGATGAGCGCCAGCGCCAGCAGCGTGGTGAAGACGATCGCGGTCCAGGGCGAGCGGCGACCCGGCAGCACCTTGCCGAGCGATCGCGGCAGCACGTCCTGCTGCGCCATGCCGTAGATCAGCCGGCTGGCCATCAGCATGTTGATCAGCGCGGTGTTGGCGACGGCGAAGACGGTGAGGAACGGGAAGATCTTGTCGATCGGGAGGTCCGGCGCACCGGTCTTCACGACGTCGAGCAGGATGCCCGCCTCGGCGTTGGTGGGCTCGGCGATGGCGCCCGCGGGGATGACGGCGACCACCGAGATCGCGACCAGCATGTAGATCACGACCGCGATGCCCAGGCCCGTGAACATGGTGCGCGGGAAGATCTTCATCGGGTCCTTGGTCTCCTCGACCATGTTGACCGAGTCCTCGAAGCCGACCATCGAGAAGAACGCGATGGCGGTGGCGATCGTGACCGCCATGAAGAGGCCCTTGTCGTCGGGGCTCTCGAAGACGGTGATCCGGCTGAGGTCGCCGTCGCCGCGGCCGATCACCCAGATGCCGATGCCGATCACGATGGCCAGCGCCACCATCTCGACGATCGTGAGCACGACGTTGAACTTCACGCTCTCGCCGACGCCGCGCAGGTTGATCGCGGCGAGCACGATCATGAACAGGAGCGCCGTGATGAGCGTGGTCGCCGAGCTCGGCTCCTCGTTTCCGAAGCCGATCAGCAGGTTGGCGGCCAGCAGGTTCGACGAGGTGGACGCGCTCGTGATGCCCGAGCAGACGACCGTGAAGGCCACCAGGAACGTGACGAAGTGGATGCCGAACGCCTTGTGCGTGTAGAGCGCGGCACCGGCGGCCTGGGGGTACTTGGTCACCAGCTCGAGGTAGGAGAAGGCGGTGACGGTCGCGACCGCGAAGGCCACCAGGAACGGCAGCCAGGCGATGCCGCCGACCTGTCCGGCCAGCTTGCCGGTGACGGCGTACACGCCCGCGCCGAGGATGTCGCCGACGATGAAGAGCAGCAGCAGCTTGGGCCCGAGAACGCGCTTGAGGTCGGTGTCCTCCGGACCGTTCACATCGGGCTGCGTGGCTTCCGTGGTGCTCATCCGAGACTCCCCTCGTTGGTCCGTGCGCCGCACGGCGTTCCCTCAGAATGGCGTTGCCGGCGGGGCTGGGCAACCACCGCCTCACCCCTACAACGCCCTGTCTCGATCGCGGTCACGGTCCGGGTGGTGGTCGCCCGGTCGGTCGCCGGGCCGATTCCTCACTACCCTGCTGCCCATGCCGACTCGCGTTGCGCTCCTCACGGCCGGTGGCTACGCCCCGTGCCTCTCCTCCGCCGTAGGGGCCCTGATCGAGACCTACGACGCCACCGACCCCGACATCGAGCTCGTGGCCTACAAGCACGGCTACCACGGCCTGCTCACGGGCAACAGCATCGTGATCGGTCCCGAGGAGCGCGCCGGCGCGGCCATCCTGCACCGCTTCGGCGGGAGCCCGATCGGCAACAGCCGGGTCAAGCTCACCAACGACGCCGACTGCCGCAAGCGCGGGCTCATCGGCGAGGACGAGACGGCGCTGGCCGTGGCGGCCGCGCGCCTGCAGGCCGACGGCGTCGACATCCTGCACACCATCGGCGGCGACGACACCAACACCGCGGCGGCCGACCTGGCGGCGTACCTCCGCACGCAGGGCTCCGAGCTCACCGTGGTCGGCCTGCCGAAGACCATCGACAACGACATCGTGCCGATCCGGCAGAGCCTCGGCGCCCAGACAGCAGCGCAGCAGGCGTCGCGCTTCGCGCAGAACGTCCTCGGCGAGCACGGCTCCAACCCGCGCATGCTGATCGTGCACGAGGTGATGGGCCGCGCGAGCGGCTGGCTGACGGCAGCGGCGGCGCGCGACTACATGGCCTGGCACGCCGAGCAGGAGTGGCTGCCCGGCATCGGGCTCGACCCGCGCCGCTGGGCGATCCACGCGATCTACGTCCCGGAGATGGGCATCGACCTCGCCGCCGAGGCGACGCGGCTGCGCGCGGTGATGGACGAGATCGGGTGCGTCAACATCTTCCTCGCCGAGGGCGCCGGGATCGACGACATCGTCGCCGACCTCGAGGCGACCGGCGAGACCGTCGGGCGTGACCCCTTCGGCCACGTGAAGATCGACACGATCAACCCCGGCCGCTACTTCGCCGACCGGTTCTCCCGCGAGATCGGCGCGGAGAAGCAGATGGTGCAGAAGTCCGGCTACTTCTCGCGCTCCGCGCCCGCCAACGAGACCGACCTCGCCCTCATCCGCGAGATGGCGACCCTGGCCGTGACCTGTGCCCTCGCGGGCACGCCCGGCGTCATCGGGCACGACGAGGACCGGGAGGACGAGCTCCGGGCGATCGAGTTCGAGCGGATCGCCGGGCACAAGGCGTTCGACCCCGAGCAGGCGTGGTTCGCCGAGCTGCTGCGCGGGACCGGCCAGGCCTGACGCGGGTCGCGGGCCGCCACCGGGAGTGGCGGCACATTGCATCGGCGTGTGCCTCAGCAACGCGATCTGCCGCCACCCCCGGACGTACGCCGTCGGAGGTGGCGGCACATCGCAACCGCCGAGCGGGCCGACGTGCGATCTGCCGCCACCCTCAGTCCGAAGCCGGCACCGGCTCCGCCCGGTCGGTGACCCGCAGCGCGGCGGCGGGGAGGACGCGCGGGAGCGTCCGGAGGTACGCCGCCGAGGCGAGCGCGACCACCGTGAGCACCCACCACAGGCTGGTCTGCCCGTGGGCGAGCAGCCACGTGAAGGCGATCGGCGTGACCGCACCGCCGATGCCCCAGCTGAGCTGGAACAGCCCGAGGTAGCGCCCCCGGAGGTGGGCGGGCGCGGCCTCCGCGGCCGTCGCGCTGAAGACGGGACCCCCGACCAGCTCGCCGCCGGTGTAGACGGCGGCGCCGGCGAGCATCACCACGATCGCCAGCCAGACGGGCAGGAAGCCGGCGGCGACGAACATCAGGTAGCCCGCGGCGAACACCAGCTGGGCCAGGCCCATCATCCGACCGCGCACCTGCCCGGTCATGCGGCGCACGACAAGTCCCTGCCCGAGCCCCACGAGCGCGGTGTTGAGCGTGAAGATCGCGCCGACCACCCACCCCGGCAGGTCGATCGTCTCGGCGACGTAGACCGGCAGCGCGAAGTTGAGCACCATCATCCCGACCACGAAGCCGAACTGGCCGACCACGAGTCGGAGGTAGGCCCGGTCGCGCAGCACGACGCCCCAGCCCTCGACGGGTGCGTCCTCGTCGTGGGCGACCCGGTGGTCGGGCACGTCGAGGAGCAGCACGAAGGCCAGCACGAACGTGGCGGCGTTGACGACGACGACGGACACGTACGCCGTGTCGGTGCCGATCTGGAGGGCGACGCCGGCCAGCACCCCGCCGACGGAGAAGCCGAGGTTGCGCACCGCCTGGAGGAACCCGAACCAGACCTCGCGCTCCCCCGGCGCCGAGATGGCCGTGACGACGTTGCCGAAGGAGCCCCAGAACGACTGGCGGCCGAGGTTGAGCAGGGCCGTCCACAGCGCCACCGCGAGGAGCGAGTCCGCCCAGATGTAGGCCGCCATGCCGGCTGCCTGGAGGAGGTTGCCGACGAGCATCATCCGGCGCGGGCCGAAGCGGTCGACCATCGTGCCGATCACGAAGGACGCCGGCATGCTCAGCAGCGCCGAGACCGACAGCGCCGTCCCGATCTGCACCAGCGACAGGTCGGTCATCGCGAGGAAGTAGAGCAACGTGATCGGCATGAAGAGGCCACTGCCGACGGTGTCGGCGACGATCGCCGCGACGAAGCGTCGGTGCTCGCCGATGCTGGGGAATCCGAGACGGTTGAGCACGGGCCCACCCTAGGACGGGGTTGCGACGGCGCGCTCCCCGATATGTTCGGCCCATGACGTTCTCGATCGTGGCCAGGTCCGACGACGGCGACTCCTGGGGCGTCGCGGTCGCCTCGAAGTTCCTGGCGGTGGGATCGGCGGTGCCGGCCGCTGCGGCCGGGGTCGGCGCGATCGCCACCCAGGCCGATGCGAACATCGGCTACAAGTACCTCGGGCTCGCCCACCTCGACGACGGCGCCACCGCGCAGGTCGCGCTCGACCGGCTGGTCGAGGACGACGACGGTCGCGAGCACCGACAGGCCGGCATCGTCGACTCCGACGGCAACGCAGCGACGTACACCGGCTCCGAGTGCTTCGCGTGGGCCGGCGGCGTCACCGGCCGCGGCGGCGAGCGCGGCGGATACGCCATTCAGGGCAACATCCTCACCGGCCCCGAGGTCGTGGAGGCGATGGAGCTGGCGTGGCAGGGCGCTCCCGACCTCTCGCTCGAGCGACGCCTGCTCGCTGCCCTCGCCGCCGGTGACGCCGCCGGGGGTGACAGCCGCGGCCGGCAGTCCGCGGCCGTGCTCGTCGTGCGGGACGGGGCCGGCTACGGAGGCCACGACGACGTCGCGGTCGACCTGCGCGTCGACGACCACGCCGACCCCGTCACCGAGCTTGCCCGGCTGGTCGACCTCAACGAGCTCTACCTCACGGCCTCGACCGACGAGGAGAAGGTGCCGGTCGACGACACGCTGATGATGGAGCTGGAGGCGCTCGCGAAGGGCGACGGCAAGGACAGCTTCCACATGTGGGTCGGCTCGGAGAACTACGAGATGCGGGTCGGCCCCGGTGCGCGACCCGAGTGGATCGACCGCCGGATCCTCGCCATCATCCGTGGGGAGCAGGCATGAGTATCCTCGCCATCGATGCCGGCACGACGGGTGTCACCGCCGTCGTGGTCACCCCCGACGGCCGGATCCAGGCCACGGGCTACCAGGAGTTCCGCCAGCACTTCCCGCAGCCCGGCTGGGTCGAGCACTCCGCGGAGGACATCTGGCAGGCCACGATCGAGGCGACCCGCGAGGTGCTGACCAAGGTCGACCAGTCCGACCTCACCGCCATCGGCATCACCAACCAGCGCGAGACGATCGTGCTCTGGGACCGCGAGACGCTGGGCTCGCCGCGCCGCGCGATCGTGTGGCAGGACCGGCGCACGGCCGACATCTGCGACCGGCTGCGCGAGGGCGGCCACGAGGACCGGGTCGCCGAGCTCACCGGCCTGCGCCTCGACCCCTACTTCTCCGGCACCAAGCTGATGTGGCTCGCCGAGAACGAGCCGCACACGTGGGCGCTGGTGCAGTCGGGGAGGTACGCCGTCGGCACCGTCGAGTCCTACCTCATCGCCCGGATGACGCGCGGCACCTGGCACGTCACCGACGTCTCCAACGCCTGCCGCACGCTGCTCTTCGACCTCGAGGCGGGCGACTGGTCCGACGAGCTGTGCGAGCTCTTCGGCGTGCCGCGCGACGCGCTGCCCGACCTCGTGCCCAACTGGGGCGAGGTCGCCCCGACCGACCCGAAGGTCTTCCTCGGCCTGTCGCTGCCGATCGCCGGGATCGCCGGCGACCAGCAGTCCGCGCTCTTCGGGCAGACCTGCTTCGACGAGGGCGAGTCGAAGTGCACCTACGGCACGGGCTCGTTCATCCTCACCAACACCGGCTCCTCGGTCGTGCGCAGCGACGCCGGGCTGCTCTCCACGGCCGCCTGGCGCTCCCCCGCTGGCGAGATGACGTACGCGCTCGAGGGCGCGATCTTCGTGACCGGGTCGGCCGTGCAGTGGCTGCGCGACGGCCTGCAGATCGTCGGCAACGCGGCGGAGACCGCGGCCATCGCGTCGACGGTCGAGGACACCGACGGCGTCGTGTTCGTGCCCGCGCTGACCGGCCTCGGCGCCCCCCACTGGGACCCGCACGCCCGCGGCATGATCATCGGCATCACCCGCGGCACGACGCGCGCGCACATCGTCCGCGCGACGCTGGAGGCGATCGCCTTCGAGGTGCGCGACGTGCTCGAGACCTTGCCGGAGCTGAAGACGCTCCGGGTCGACGGCGGCGCCTCGGCCAACGACTTCCTCTGCCAGCTCCAGGCCGACCACGTCGGCCGCGCCGTGGAGCGTCCCGAGATCGTCGAGACGACCGCGCTGGGTGCGGCCTTCCTTGCCGGGCTCGGCACGGGGGTGTGGGAGTCCGCCGACGACCTGCGCGAGACGTGGGCGCTCGACCGGCGCTTCGAGCCCGGCGGCGACCGCGAGGCGCTCGACGCCTGCTACGCCCGCTGGGGCGAGGCGGTCGAGCGGTCGAAGGGCTGGGCTCGCTCCTAGGTGGTCGAGTAGCCCGCGAGCGCCAGCGAGCGGACGTATCGAGACCTAGATGTTCTGACCACGGACGTTAGGTACGGCGTTTCTGTTTGGCGATGACGAAGACCTCCGAGTGAGGTGTGGAGCTACCACGCAACCACTCCTCAAGACTCGGAGGTCTTCGATGACGCACGCTACCCATCCGAACGCGACTCTCACGCCAGCCGGGCGGGTGAAGCTGGCTCGGCTGGTGGTCGACAAGGGCTGGACGCTGGCTCGTGCTGCCGAACGGTTCTCGGTGAGTGTCACCACCGCACGCCGCTGGGCCGACCGCTATCGGCTCCTGGGCGCCACTGGCATGCGCGACCGCTCATCGCGACCGCACCGCTGCCCGCATCAGCTGACCCAGCGGACCGAACGACGGATCCTCGGGCTGCGCGTCAGCCGCAGGTGGGGACCGGCCCGGATCGCCTACCACCTCGGTCTGAACCCTTCGACGGTCCACAAGATCCTCCAGCGGTACCGGTGCCCGCGGCTGAAGTGGACCGACCCGGCCACCGGGACCCGGATCAAGTGGGCCAGGGCCAAGGCGAATCACTACCTGCACGAGGCGCCAGGTGACCTGGTCCACGTCGATATCAAGAAGCTCGGGAAGATCCCTGACGGCGGCGGCTGGCGGGTCCACGGTCGAGGCTCGACCCAGGACCACCACGCCAAAGTCGTGCGCCAACGGGCCGCTCGCGCCGGCGCGCCAGGCTCTCGCGGCTACGCCTACCTGCACCACGCGGTCGATGACCACTCACGGCTCGCCTACTCCGAGATCCACGCTGATGAACGCAAGGAAACCGCGGTGGGGTTCTGGCGACGAGCCCGCGCCTGGTTCGCCCGACACGGCATCACCGTGCGCGCCGTGCTGACCGACAACGGCGCCTGCTACCGCTCACGACTGTGGGCCAAAACCTTGACCGGGCAACGGATCAAGCACCGCCGGACCCGTCCCTACCGGCCGCAGACGAATGGCAAGGTCGAACGCTTCAACCGCACCCTGCTCGAGGAATGGGCCTACGCCGTCGAGTACCGCTCAGAAACCGAACGATTGGCCAGCTACCCAGCCTGGCTCCACTTCTACAATCACCACCGCGGACACACCTCACTCAAGGGCAAGTCACCCATCGACCTAGTGCCTAACGTGCCCGGACAGAACACCTAGAGCTTCTCCCGCGCGGCCTTGGCCGCGTCCACCTCGCCCTGGGCCTCGTCCACGGTCTCCTGCGCCTCGGCCTCCACCGCCTCGGCCTCGCCGAGCTCGTCGTCGACCTCCTCGACCTCCGCCTCGAGCGTCGCGATCCGGCTGCGGAGCTCGTCGAGCTCGGACTGCAGCTGCAGCGTCTTCGCGCGGAGCTTCTCCACCGCACGACGCGCGCCGCGCTGCTCCTTCTCCGCGACGCCGAGCGCGGCGCGGGCATCGGCCAGCCGCTCGTCGGCGGCCTTGCGGGCCTTCACGTCGGCATCCGGGTCGGGTACGACGGTGAGCCGGGGCCGCTGCGTCGGGTCGGGCTCCGCGGTGGGGCGGGCGGTCGCGCTGAAGCCGAGCGCCTCGGGAAGCGCGACCGCGCCGCTGAGGTCGAGGTCACCGAGCCCCGTGGCCGACAGCGACGTGACCAGCAACCCGCTCCGGACGGCCTTCGCGGCATCGGGCTCGAGCATCGCTGCCGTCAGGGTCGCCTCGATCTGGTCGCCGACGGATTCTGTGGTCCTCACACCCTCCGCCCTGGCCAGCCGGCGGGCCTTCGTCGTCACCGAGGCGGTCAGCTGGCGCCGCTGCTTGGTGAATTCGCGCAGCTGGGTGGCGTCGAGGTTCTCCTGGGCGTCCCGCAGCGCTTCCCCGACGGCGAGGACCTGGTCGACCTGGTCGGGGTCGCGGCGCACGAGCAGGTTGAGCACCCAGGCCGTGACCGACGCCTTGCGCAGCCCCTTGATCCCGGCCGCGAGGTCCTTGTCGGCCTTGTGCTCCTTGGCCAGGGCGTCACGAGCGGGCGTGAAGTCCCCGAGCGGCAGGGCGTAGAGGTCGTCGGCGATCTCCAGCAGCGGGTCGGCCATCCCCTGATCCTAGGGAGCGGGCGGAGCGGCGTACTCCAGCTCCGTCGGGTACGGCGGCCACGGGCACTCCTGGCGGTCGCCGCTCGGCGCCCACCCGAGTGACTCGTAGAGGGCCCGGGCGCGCGTGTTGAGCTCGAGCACCCACAGGCGCCGCGCACCGGCGGCCTCGGCGCGGTGGAACCCCTCACGTCCCAGTCCGGCGCCCCAGTGGTCGGGCCGCACCGCGAGGTGGCGGAGGCTGGCGCCGTCGTGGGCCGTCAGCGCAACGAGGCCGTCACGGTCCTCGACCACCTCGACCACGACCCCCGGGTCGTCGAGCAGCAGCACCCAGCGGGCGAGCACGTCGTCGTCGGGGTAGGGCAGGTCGCCGAAGACGTGGGCCAGGCCGCGCCGGCTCGCGGCCCGCTCCAGGTCGCGCAGCGCCACGACGTCGTCGCCGGTGGCGCGGCACCAGCCCGCACTGCCCATCTCGATCACGGCCGTCCCGCCTCGTCCCAGGCCCGGTGCGCGGTCAGGGTGCGGTCCCACAGCGACGACCACTCGTCGGGGGTGACGTCGTCCACCGGCAGCAGGAGGTCGTCGGCCAGCGCGCCCCGCCACTCGTCGTACGACGTCAGGTCCCGCTGCTCGCGGACGTCCGACGTCCAGGCCTGGTGCACGAGGCCGCGGACGCACCGCTGCACGGGTCCGTCGATCCGTTGGGCGACCACCGTCCGGAGGAAGGGCGACTCGGGCGAGGTGCTGCGGAAGCGGTGTGACTCGGCGATGGCCCCGGCCGAGTGGTCGCGCGAGGTGACCACCACGCCGCGGAGCACGCCGCCGGGCAGGTGGTCGTAGGTCCAGGCGGCCGGTCCGGTGGGGCGTCCCGCGGCCTGCGCGCCGTAGCCGGCACCGATGCCGAAGGACCAGCCGTCAACGACGTGGGTGCCGCGCACCAGAGGCAGCGGCTCGGCGAAGCCCTCCCCCATCCCCGCGTCGGCCCACCAGTGCCCGCCCGGATTGTCGTCGGTCGCGAGGCCGGAGACGACGAGGACGAGGTGGTTGAGCTCGGTGCCGAGCTGGTGCTCGGGGCGAGCCCACACGTGACCGTGGCGACGGCTGACGGAGAAGCCGAGCTGGGTCAGCAACCACTCCAGCGCCGTATTCTGGTGGAAGCAGTAACCCAGGCGCCGTCCGCCGACGACCCGTTCGACCGAGGCGGGCGCGTCGATCGGGTCCGGCCTGCCGAGGAAGATCGACAGGTTGTCGTAGGGGATGCGAGCCACGTGGGCGCGGTGCAGCTCGCGCAGTCCCCCGATCGTGGCCGGCGGCCGGTCGGTCAGGCCGATGCGGGCGAGGTAGCGCTCGAGCTGGAGGTCGACGTCCACGCTGGAAACCTACCCACGGGGGCGGGGCGCCTCGTCCGGCGTACCGCAAATCGGGGTTGAGCCCGGGCCGGGCAGGTGCGCACAGTGAGGTGGAGTCCCCGTCAGGGGGCGCTTTACGGGGGTTGGACGACATGCGACGACTTGTTCTCCTGGTGGCGGCGGTGCTCATGCTCGGCCTGGGTCTCGGCCTCTCGGCGGCCGGGTCCGAGGCTGCCGCTCCGCGACCCGCGATGGTCACGCTCATCCAGGCCGTGCCCGGTGCGGACGTCGGCGTCTGGGTCGACGGGCGCAAGGTGGCGAGGAGCGCGGCGGTCGGTGCGGTGCTCGGACCGTTCGAGCTCGCCCCCGGCACCCACGACGTCGTGTTCGAGGGTGGCGACCTCACGGTCGAGTCGACGCTCGACGTGGCGGCGGGCGACACCAGCGACGTGGTGCTGCACCTCCCGGCCGAGGTCGGCGGCGACCCGGTCATCAGCTCCTACCTCGCCCCGACCGGTCCCATCGGTCCGGACAAGGCGCGGGTCATGCTGGCCCACACCGCCACGGTCGCACCGGCAGACGTCGAGGTCGACGGGAAGACGGTCTTCACCAACATCGCGAACGGCGAGTTCGCCGACGCCGACGTGCCCGCGGGCACCATCGAGGTCGCCCTGCTGCCGTCCGGCACGACGGCGGACCCGATCCTCGGTCCGCTCGACGTGACGCTGGAGGCGAGCACGCTCTCGATGATCTACGCCTACGGCAACCCGCGCGACGGATCGATGAACGTCATCTCGCACACCACCACGCTGGCTCCGGACGGAAGCGTGCGCCCCTCGCGGATCGACACCGGATCGGCCGGGCTCGCCACCGCGCCGGTGACGGAGATCCCGGGACCGGGACCGGAGGGATCCGGACGTCTCCCGTTCGCGGCAGCCGCCCTGGTCGTCGTGGGCGCAGCCCTTCTTCTTCCTCCCCGCCGGCGCGGGCACCGTCCGCCGCGTCGCACGCCGGGATGAGGCCGTGCGCGACGGTGGCGGCGGGCGTCGCCGTCACCCTGCTCACCTCGACCTGGGGGTGCGCCGAACAGGTGCAGCCGCAGGTCACACCGTCCCGCGCAGATCCGACCCCCGACCCCGCCGAGGGGCGGGGCGGGGACCGGCCGCCAGCATCGCCGGTCGCTCCCGCCCGCCGCGCTCCGTCGGCCCCGGCCGCCGAGGCACCGCTGCGCGCGACCCTCCCCAGCGGCCGCTCGGTGTCGATCGCTGCCGTCGGAACGACGGCGGACGGCCTGCTCGACGTGCCCGACGACATCCGGGTCGCCGGCTGGTGGCGGGGCGGGTCCCGCCTGGGCGACCCCTTCGGCTCCGTGCTGGTCGCGGCCCACGTGGACTCGACGACCCAGGGTCTCGGACCCTTCGCCGAGCTGCTCACCGCCACGGCGGGCGCACGGATCCGCGTGCAGTCGAGGACCCTGAGCCGCACGTACGTGATGCGCTCGCGGCGACTCGTGCCGCAGGGCGACCTCGCGGACGAGGCGTGGATCTTCGACGTCTCGGGCGAGGCTCGCCTCACGCTGGTGACGTGCGCGCCACCGTACGACGCGGCGCGAGGCGGTTACCAGAACCTGGCGGTGGTGACGGCCTTGCCGGTGGACCCGCCATGACCAAGAAGGGCTACCAGAAGCGACTGCCCACCGTGCTGGTCCCCGCGCCCCGGGCAGTGCCCAGGCAGGAGCGGGTTCCCGAGGTGCAGCCCCCGGTCCAGCCCGAGGTCCAGCCCGAACCGCGGGAGGTCCCGCACGAGCAGCGCCCCGCGCCCGAGGCCTCATCACCGGCGCGGTCCACCACCCGCAAGGTCGTCGCGGCCAGCGTGCTGGGCCTGGTGGTGGCACTCGTCGCCGGCGTCGGACTCGTGTCCATGCTGGCGGGCGACGAACCGTCGCCAGAGGCCGGCCCTCGCGCGGTGCTCACGAGCCCGCCACCCGTGCTGATCGGGGCGGGTGAGTCGTACGTCGACCTGAGCGTGATGGCGAACGGCGACGTCGAGGCGACGCAGTGGATCGTCGCTGCCGAACCGATCGACCGCCTCCGGCTCGACCTCCCGGAGCTCGCGGGAGCGGAGGAAATCACGGCGAGCGCGGTGATCGTGCTCGCCGACGGCGAGGTGGTCGCCGGACCCGACCGCATCACCGGCCGCGGGGCGACGTACGCCCTCGACGCGGCCACCGACGTGCAGGTCAGCTATCGGCTCACGGGCGCCATCGTGTTCAGCGACTCCGTGACCGGGCGGGCACTCGCGGCGCCCGGGATGGATGCCGCCTACGCACCCCGCTCCCGCAGCGAGACCCGGGTCGTACGCGGCCCCGGCCTGCTGTCGCTCGCGTGCGGGAAGCCGCCCGCGGAGCAGCTGGTGCCGTGCGGGCAGGAGACGAGCCCCGAGGAGTGGAGCGTCGACCTCACCGGGACGGAGGTCGAGGACCGCGTCGTCGCCCAGCTGACCCTGGGGTGACCTCAGGCCCGGTCCGCCGGGTCGTCGTCGAGGCCGTGCTCGATCGCCCACCGGGTGAGCTGCACACGGTTGTTCATCTGGAGTTTGCGCAGCGTGTTCTGCACGTGGTTCTGCACGGTGCGGTGCGAGAGCACCAGTCGCGCGGCGATCTGCTTGTAGCTCATGCCCGTCGCGACCATCTTGAGGATCTCGGTCTCGCGCTCGGTGAGCTGGTCGACCGGGCTGTCGGGCGGACCGTCGGCGATCCGGCGGAACTCGCCGAGCACGAGCCCGGCCAGGCCGGGCGTGAAGACCGCCTCGCCCTCGGCGACGCGGACGACGGCGTCGATCAACTCGGCGCTCGAGGCGGACTTCACGAGGTAGCCCGTGGCCCCCGCCTTGATCGCCTCGAGGACGTCACCCTGCTCGCCACTGGCCGACAGGATCAGCACCTTGGCCGTGGGGTCGTGCTCGAGCATCATCGTGGTGACCTGGACGCCCGTGTTGTCGGGCAGCTGGAGGTCCAGGACGACGACCTGCGGAGCCGCCGCCGGGAAGCGGGCGACCGCCTCGCGTCCGTTGGCGGCGACCGCCACCACGTCGTGCCCGGCCGCCTGCAGGTCGCGCTCGACCGCGTCACGCCACATCGGGTGGTCGTCGACCACCATCACCCTCACCATGTCGCCCCCCGGCTCCCTCGGTTGTGGGGAATGGTAGCCATGTCAGTCCACCGGCGGCAGGTAGCGTCCGCGGCGGTGGACGAGCGGGTCGACGTCGTCGCCCACGACGACCTCGCCGAGCAGGCAGGTGACCAGCCTCGACCAGCCCGCCTCGACGTCGGACTCGACCTCGAGGGTCGCCCACGTGACGGCCTGCTGGAGGCGAGGTCCGTGGTCGGTGTCCTGCCACTGCGCCATCCGCCACGGCCCGCCCGGCGCGGGCGCCGTGCCGGCGAACGCGTCGGCGAGGTCGCGGTCCTCCCAGGCCAGGAGCTGGAGCACCGCGCGGCCGGTGTCGAGGAGCACGTCGGTGAGGTCGGCGTCCGGGTCGAGCAGCGCGAGCACCCGACCGGGCTCGCCGCCGGCGACCAGCCACGACGAGACCGTAAGCCCTGCCCGCTCGTCCGCGGCGCCAGCCGTCCACAGCGAGACGGTGCCGCCGAGGCGCCCGCGCAGGCGGCGTACGGGATCGCGGTCGCCCTCCGGCTCCAGGAACGGGTGGGTCGAGTGGATCGTCACCCGCCTCACGCTAGCGGCACGACGAGCTCCCACTCGGTGCCCCACTCACCGCTCTCGACCGTCGCGGTGCCGCCCAGGTCCTCCATGCGGCCGCGGATGGACGACGTGACGCCGAGGCGACCCTCGTCCTCGGCCTGCGCCAACCGGCCCGGAGCGATGCCGGGGCCGTCGTCGCGCACCGACACCGTGATCGCGTCCGGGGCTGCCTGGGCGAGCACCCACGCGCTGCGCTGCGGGCCGACGTGGGCGAGGACGTTGTCGAGGCAGGCGCTCACGGCGGCGACCGTCTCGGTCGCGACGTGCTCGTCGACCAGGACGGCGCCGCCGGGGGTGGCCACCTCGACGCGTACGGGGTGGGCGGAGGCCATCGCCTCGAGCGCGCCGGCCAGGTCCACCCGGCCGCCCGCCGAGGCGGGGACGGTGTCCTGCTGCCGGATGAGCGAGCGGAGGCTGCGCTCCTGCTCGCCGGCGAGCCGGCCGAGGTCGGCCCACTCTCCCCCGGCCGCGGCGCCGCGCCGCTGCGTCATCGCGAGCACCTGCAGCACGCCGTCGTGGACGGCGCGGGCGAGCCGGGTGCGCTCCTCGGCCGCGGCCGCCGCGTGCTCCGCGGCGTCGCGCTCGCGCGCCATCCGCTGCAGGGACTCGCACATGTAGCCCACGATCGGGCCGCCGATGAGGATCAGGAACACGTTGCCGTAGTTGCCCTGGTCGAGCTCGTCGCGAGGCACCACGTCGAAGACGGCGATCAGGACCGAGGCGACGAGCCCGCCCTTCCAGTGCCAGTGGATGGCCCAGGCGAAGAAGACGCCCATCACGTAGAAGCCCGGGATGGTCGCGTTGAAGTCCGGCGACTTCACCCAGGGGGTCACGGCGAGGGCGGCGAGCACGACCGCGAGGTCGGCGACCAGCAGCACGGGAGTGCGCCGGGCGCGGTCCTGGTAGAGCCAGATCGCGACTCCCGTCCACAGGGCCAGCGCGACCACGACCAGCATGCCGATCGTGGGGTGCTCGAAGTTGTCGCGACGGTAGGCGTTGAGGCCGACCATGTTGATGGTCACCACCACACGGACGATGGCCAGCGCGGAGTGGAGCCGGTCCTCGACCGCCAGCGCCGAGTCGGCGCGCGGCGTCGGCGTCGGCCCGTCGGCGTACGTGCTCAGGACGCCTTCTTCTCCGGCTGCTCCCGCTCGGCCTCCGCGGCGGCGGCCTGCTTGGCCAGCTCCCTGGCCTCCTCCTTGGCCACCCGGTCGAGCTCCTTGGCCTTGCTGGCGTAGAGGTCGACGTACTCCTGGCCGGAGAGCCGCATGATCTCGTACATGATCTCGTCGGTGATCGAGCGCAGGATGTAGCGGTCGTTCTCCATCCCGGCGTAGCGGGAGAAGTCGAGCGGCTTGCCGAAGCGCACCACCGGTCGCGTCCACGTGCCGTAGACCTTGCCGGCCGGGGCGACGACGTCGGTGCCGACGACCGCGCACGGGATCACCGGCGCACCGGACTCCAGGGCCAGCCGGGCGACGCCGGTCTTGCCGCGGTAGAGCTTGCCGTCGTGGGAGCGGGTGCCCTCGGGGTAGATGCCGAAGAGGTCACCCTCGCCGAGGATCTTCATCGCCGACTTCATCGCGCCCTCGGCGGCGTTGGCGCCGGACCTGTCGATCGGCACCTGGCCGGCGCCGGAGAAGAACTTCTTCTGGAACCAGCCCTTGATGCCCGGGGTCGTGAAGTACTCGGCCTTCGCCACGAAGGTCACCCGCCGGTTGAGGGTCAGCGGCATGAAGAGCCAGTCGGCGTACGACAGGTGGTTGCTCGCCAGGATCGCGGGCCCCTCCTCCGGCACGTGGTCCACGCCGAAGGCCTTGGGCCGGAAGACGAGTCGCAGCACCGGCCCGAGGGCGATCCACTTCAGGAACCAATAGAGCACGAGCCGACACTATCCCTGCTGCTGCGCGGTGACCCGCTCGATGAACTCGGCCGACTCGGCGAAGATGCGCGGGGCGTCGTTGTCGAGCGTCGCGACGTGGTAGCTGTCCTCCAGCACCCGCTCCTCGAAGTCCTTGGACGACAGGCCGGCGTTGAGCGCCCGCGAGCTCGAGATGTCGACGACGTGGTCCTCCGCGGAGCGGAAGAACAGCACCGGGACGGTGATCTTCGGCAGGTCCTTACGGAGCTCGGCGTAGCCCGCGAACATCGAGGCCGCTGCCTTGAGCGGGGTGGTCGGGTAACCGTGCTCGTCGGCGCCCGGCTTCTTGATGTCGTTGGCGATGCCGGGGAAGCCCGGCACCACGAGCTTGAGCACCGGCAGCAGCTTCACGTCCTTGCGGAGCGTGTCGACCGCCGCGTTCACGATGCAGATGCCGGCGAGCCCGTCCCCGTGGTCGGCCGCCAGCCGCAGGCACAGCGCTCCACCCATGGACAGTCCCACGGCCACGACCGCGTCGTTCTCGGCGGCGAGCTTCTCGTACGCCCCCTCGACCGTCGCGACCCAGTCGGCCCACGTGACCTTGTTGAGGTCCTGCCAGCGGGTGCCGTGGCCGGGCAGCAGCGGCATCTCGACGGCGTACCCGCGCGCGGCGAGGTCCTCGGCCCACGGGCGCATCGACACCGGGTTGCCGGTGAACCCGTGCTGCACGAGCACGCCGATCCGGCGACCGCCGGTGAGCTCGGGTCGGGCCGGTGCCGACATCGGCGCGACGAGGGCGGGGTCGAGGGGGGCCGCCGGGCCACCGAGGAAGGGGATCTTCACGCGCACAGTGTGCACCACGTGGCGGGTACCGTTGCGCCCGTGAGCACGCCAGGCGACGAGAGCCGCACCGAGCTGGCCTGGCGCGAGATCGTGGAGCACTACGGCGACCGCCCGGTCCTCGACGACGACACCCGGCCGGTCGCGTCGCCGGTCGCGCCAGCGGTCGGCCGCGACGCGGCCGAGGACGACGAGCACGACGACGGGGATGACGAGGTCGAGGCCGTCGCGGCCGTCGACCGGTTCGAGCCGCCTGCCCCGCCACCGTTCCCCACTCCCCGCACCTGGCAGCGCGGCGTGGCCTGGGCTGGCATCTTCCTGGCTCCCGCGCTGGCACTGGTCATCGGGCTGCTCTCGATCTACGTCGCTCCGCTCGTCGGATGGGCACTGGTCGCATGGTTCGTCGGCGGTTTCGGCTACCTGGTGTTCGTCATGCCCCGCGCACCGCGCGATCCGTGGGACGACGGCTCCCGGATCTGAAACTGACCGTGTGGTCAGGAAAGACGCCCCTCGCGGCTGCCACGGCACCCGTGACGACGTAGGGTCCCAGCCGTGGGCGCCAGCGAGACCGTCGAGGTCACCGGACACCTGATGGACAGCGGCATCCTGTCGCGCATCCTCGACGACATCCGTGACTACGGCGGCGACTACTCGATCGACACCTTCGACGTCGGCCACGAGGCGCACGACCCCAGCAGCGCGAGGATCACCGTGCGCGCCGACGACGACCCGTCGCTCCAGCGCCTGCTGATGCGCCTGCAGACGCGCGGGGTCAACCAGCTCGACCCGGGCGAGGCCATGACCGCCCCGGCCGACCTGGCCGGTGTGCTGCCCGACGGCTTCTACTCCACGACCAACCTCGAGACCCGCGTCCGCGTCGACGGCAGCTGGTACGACGTCGAGAACCCGGAGATGGACTGCGGGCTGGTCCTCCTCGAGGCGGCCGACGGGGGCCGCCGGGTCCGGACGGTCCCGATGTCCGACGTCGAGGCCGGAATGCGGATCGTGGTCGGGGCGTCGGGCATCCAGGTGTCGGTCCCGAGCCCGGAGTCGGTGGGCGACGCGTTCGCACCGGCCCCCGGCGAAGGTGCGTACGAGAAGCCGCAGGCGGTCCTGGTGCGCCAGGTCGCCGACGGCATGCGCCAGGCCCGGGACGCTGGCAAGCGGCTGCTGTGGGTCGCCGGCCCGGGAGTCGTCCACGCCGGCGCGGTGCCGGCCTTCGTCGCGCTCGTCCGGGCCGGCTTCGTCGACTCGCTCTTCGCCGGCAACGCCCTCGCGACGCACGACATCGAGTTCTCGCTCTACGGCACCAGCCTCGGCCTCGACCTGGGCCTCGCGCAGGGCGTCGAGCACGGGCACGAGCACCACGTCCGGGCGCTCAACACGATCCGCAGGTCGGGGTCGATCGCGAAGGCCGTCGAGGACGGGGTGGTGACCAGCGGGATCATGCACGCGCTGGTGACCGAGAAGAAGCGCTTCGTCCTGGTGGGCTCGGTGCGCGACGACGGGCCGCTCCCGGACGTCTACACCGACGTGATCGAGGGACAGCGTGCGATGCGCGCGGAGGTCGCCGACGTCGGCTACTGCCTGATGATGGCGACGCAGCTGCACTCGGTCGCCACCGGCAACATCCTGCCCGCGACGGTGCCCCTCGTGTGCGTCGACATCAACCCGAGCACCGTGACGAAGGTCGCGGACCGCGGGTCCAACCAGGGCCGCGGCATCGTCACCGACGTCGGGCTCTTCCTCGAGCAGCTCGCGCTCGAGCTGGTGCCCGACTACCAGCGCTCCTGACCGCTGATCAGCAGCGCCGCGCCGATCATGCCCGCGCGCGGTCCCAGGGTGGCGGCCACGAGGTCCGGGACCCGTCGGTGCGCGGCACCCACGAGCGTACGACGCAGCGCTGCCCGCGCCGGGTCCAGCAGCTTGTCGCCGGCCGCCGACACCCCTCCTCCGACGACCACCACCTCGGGGTCGAGCGCCGCGACGAGGTTGGCCGTGCCGATGCCGAGCCAGTCGCCGACGGAGGCGAACGCCTGGCGTGCCACGAGGTCGCCCTCCTCCGCTGCGGACGTGACCATCGGCCCGGTCACGCGCTCGGGTCGTCCACCGCTCGACTCGGCCAGCACCGAGGGCTGCTCGGCCATCAGCGCGCGGGCGTTGCGCACCAAGGCGTTGCCCGACGAGTACTGCTCCCAGCAGCCGGTCTTGCCGCACTCGCAGGGCTGCCCACCCGGCACGACCTGCATGTGCCCGAACTCGCCGGCCATCCCGTTGGCGCCGCGCAGCACCCGGCCGTCGAGCAGCACTGCCCCGCCGATGCCGGTGCCCATCGTGATCATGAGGGCGGAGCGGGCGCCACGAGCGGCCCCGTGGTGCCCCTCGGCCCGGGCCGCGCAGTTGGCGTCGTTGTCGAGCAGCACCGGGCAGCCAAGCCGGTCCTGCAGCAGCTCGCGCAGCGGCTCGCCCTGCCACGGCAGGTGGGGCGCGAACATCACCCGGTCACCGGCGGGGTCGACGAAGCCCGCCGCTGCCACGCCCACTCCGGCCAGCGGCTGACCGCCGGCGGCCTCGAGGACCGCCTCGACAAGCGCGTCCTCGGCCTGCCGGGTCACGCCGCGCCGGCCGGGTGTCGTGCGCAGCGCGGTGGACGAGACCACACCGGCCTCGTCGACGACACCTGCCAGCACCTTGGTGCCACCGATGTCGACCCCGACGACGACCCCTCGGCTCATGCCCACATCCTTGCCCATCGTCCTTGTATGGACCGGTTGGACCAGCCGTCTAGTCATTCCGGGTCATCTTTGTCGGCGGTCGGACAAGACTGCCGCCAAACCGGCGACAGCCACGGTCGGCGGCTCGTACCTTGGCAGGCGAACCGTTTCGGGGACAAGGGGAGCATCGTGAGTTGGCGCATCAGCACGGACACGCGTGACGAGCGTGGCGCGTCCGCAGTGGAGTTCGCCCTCGTGGTGATTCCCCTCCTGATGGTGGTCGCGGGCATCGTGAACTTCGGGGTCGCCTTCGCCAACCAGCTGTCGCTCGACAACGCGGTCCGCCAGGCCGCCAGGGCCAGCGTCGTGGATGTCACCCCCGCCCCCGACGTCGGTGCGATCGTGACCAGCGAGTTCAACCCGATCTCGACGAGTACCGCTCCACTCGTAGACACACCCGGAATCGACTCGTGCGACGGCAGCGCCTTCGGCGCGAGCCTCACGGTGACTGCCGAGACGACGACCGACTTCATCTTCCCCTGGCCGCTGCCCGAGTCGGTCCTGGACGACGAGATCACCTTGACCAGCGAGGCGAGGTTCCAGTGCGAGTTCTCATGAGCAGACGTGACGAGTCAGGGGCGGCTGCAGTCCTGTCCGCCCTTCTGGCGCTGGTCCTGATCGGGCTGTCCGGGTTCACCATTGACCTTGGGCAGGCCTACGTGAGCAACCGCAACCTGCAGAAGGCCGCCGATGCCGGCGCCCTCGCGGGTGCTCAGGCGCTGACCAGGTTTCGCGGCACCTGCGCTTCTGTGCGTGACAACCCCGTGGCCAACGCGGCGGCCCTTACTGCTGCCCGTACCTATGGTGAAGCCAACTACGACGAGACCAACCCCGGCACCTACGACTCGACGCAGCTGGAGTTCGACATCGACTGTGACCGTACTCCGGGCGTGTTGATCGTCCAGTACGGCCTCTCAGGCGACACAGCCACGTCTACGTCGCGGCTGATCGGTGCCGACGACAGCATCACGACAACCAGCCGGGCCGAGGCGACGGTCGACGTGGCTACGCGAGCGAATGAGGGCGTGCGACCGCTCGCGATCTGTTCGACCCTCCTCGACCCGGCGTATGCCGACAGGAACGGGGACTTCATCCGGGTGTCCTTCCCTGGCAGCGGTCGGGTCCCTCCGTCGGCGTGCCCGGTCAGCCTGTCTGGCAACTGGTGGCTGATCGACTGTCCGGGCGAGCGCACCGGCGCAGCGAGTGGGCTGGTCGACCAGATCATTGACGGTTGCCCGGACTCGGTCTCGGTCGTGCCCGGGCAGGACGACGCGACCACTCCCGGATCGCTGACGGTCGTTCTGACCGACGCGTGCCCCTCGGCGCCGGTCAACTCCGAGGAGTGCATGAGCGGAAACCCCGGCAACATCTCACAGGGTCAGACTCCCGGCGCGTGGACCACCCTCATGAACAGCGGGGACGCCGCTCTGTTCCCGGTGTTCTGCGCTCCCCCGCGGTGCAGCGCCGTCACGGCCTCAGGAAATGGCACGAACTCGGTCTTCCCAGTGCAGAGCCTGATGGGCGCGTATGTCTGCGGCTACCACTTCGCGAACGGCAGCCGCGACCGCGCGGACTCCACCCATGCCAATTGCTCGGGAAACCCCTACTCCACTGTTGGTGACAGCTCCCGCAACAACTACTTCGTGTTCAAGCTGACGACCGTCCGGTCTTCAGGGTCCAACAGTGTCTCGGACTGCGCCCTCGGCGACGTCGACTGCGACGGCGGTCTGCGCCGCACGCGCCTGACCCAGTGACCTGAGGGCCGGGCACCCGTCAGTACGGGTCGCCCGGCTCCGGCCAGTCGTCCTCGACGGGGATGTGCTCGACGCCGTCGAGGTCGCTCGGGTGCGGTGCCTGCGTGCTCATCAGCGCGGCCGCTGCCTGGGCAAGCGATGAGATGGCGGATGCGAGTTGGGTGGTCACCTCGGGGCTGAGCTGCCGGACCGCGTGGACGGTGCGGCACAGCGGGCAGACGGTGCACTCGGCGGCGCCGGTCGCGAGGTGCTCGTCGACGCCGTGCACGGCCGATGCGGCCCGGTCCGCCAGACCCGACAGGCCGTCGCCCGCCTCGGCGGCGTGCTCGCGGGCCCAGCCCGAGAGCGCGCCGAGCAGCTTCGCGGCCTCCTCGGCAAGAGGTCCGACCTCGTGGGCCTCGCTCACGGGGACTCCTCGTCCATCGATGTGTCGGCGAACCTGACCTGCAGCTCCCCCTGGTGCACCCGCGCCCCCACGACGCGGCGGCGTGCCACACCGGAGGGAAGCGTCAGGAGGCGACGATACGACCCCACGCCGACGACGAGCTCGTCGCCCTTGCGCGCGAGTCGTACGTCGTCGCGGTCCGCCAGCGGCAGCGGCATCGCCAGCACCAGTCCACCCTCCGTCGGCCGCACCTCCAACGGCACCCGTTCGGCTCCGTGGGCGAGCGGGTCCGTGTCGGCGTACACCGTGCGCGCCAGGTCGAGGAGCTCCTCACGCCCCACCGGCTCGGACGGCCGGTAGAGCGACGTGCGCAGGTCGAGCCCGGCGAACGAGTCCGCGGCGTCGCCGAGCACCTGCCGCTGCGCCTCGACCCAGGTGGCCCGCCACTCGTCGGCGCCGCCCTCGGGGAAGACGCGGTTCACGACCGCGCTGTCGACCGAGTAGCCGAAGAGCGTCAGGAACGTGTAGGCCCGACGGGCCTCCGCGAGCACGACCGCCTCGGGCGTCAGCACCAGCCGCACCGAAGTGTCCGGCCCGGTGAGCACGGTGCGTACGTCGTCGAGGTCGGCGTGCAACCGCTCGATCGCGTCGAAGACGGAGTCCTCCGGCATCGGCACGCCCGCGGCGCGGGAGAGGACGGGCTTGAGGGCCTTCACCACCCGCCGTTCGACGGGCAGCACGCGGGTCATGTACCACCCCAAGGCCTCGGGCAGCGCAAGCAGCCGCAGGGTCTCCGCCGTCGGCGCGCAGTCCACGACGAGCACGTCCCACTCCCCCGACCGCGCCTGTGCCCGCACCTCGAGGAGCGCCAGCACCTCCTCCGCACCGGGGATCACAGTGAGCTCCTCGGCGGCCACCGGGTCGATGCCGGCGACGTCGAGGACGCTCAGCAGGTAGCCCTGGATCTCGCCCCAGGACCGTTCGAAGCGCTCCTGGGCGTCGACGTGCTGCACCCAGAGGTTCGACGCGACCTCCGTCGGCTCGCCGGTGGCGGTGACCGCCAGGGCGTCGGCGAGCGAATGGGCTGCGTCGGTGGAGAGCACCAGTGTGCGATGCCCCGCGGCGGCGGCGGCGCAGGCCGTGGCGGCGGCGAGCGTCGACTTGCCGACGCCGCCCTTGCCGGTGAACAGGAGGATCCGCATCCCGGACCCGGGTGTCAGAGTGACTCGACGCGCTTCTTGAGGCCCTTCAGCGCAGTGTCGATGAGGATCTTCTCGCCCTTGCGCTTGAGCATGCCGATCAGCGGGATGCTCACGTCGAGGGCGAGGCGGTAGGTCACCTCGGTCGTGCCGTCGCCGCCATCAACGAGGGTGTACGCGCCGTCCAGCATCCTCAGCATGTTGCCCTCGACCAGGGTCCAGGTGACCTCGCGGTCGCCGTCCCAGTCATAGGCCAGCGTGTACTCGTCCTTGATCGGTGAGACGTCGAGCGCGAAGTACACCTGCTCGGCGCGGCCGGCGGTCCCCGGCGCGGTGACCTGCGCCTCCTTCACGCCCTTCGCCCACGCGGAATAGGACTCGAAGTCGGCGATGACGGCCATGACGTCGGCCGGCGGGGCGTCGATCGTGATCGACGAGGAGGTCTGTTCGGCCATGGCCGGAGCCTAGCCGAGCGGGACCGGGACCCTGCCTCGCCCCGGCCAGCGATAGCCTGCGCACGCAGTCGTCTTCATCAGCAGGAGGTCCCCCGTGCGCGAGTACGCCGCACCGCTCTCGACCACGATCCCCACCACGGGCAACCTCACCGACGACGTCGTCGCCAATGCGCGCGACGCGGCCGAAGCAGCCGTCTTCAGCCGTCGCACCGGCGACGGCTGGATCGACGTGACCGCCGCCCGGTTCCACGACGAGGTGCGATCGGTGGCCAAGGGCCTGGTCGCTGCCGGGGTCGAGGCGGGAGACCGCGTCGCCCTGCTGTCCAAGACCCGCTACGAGTGGACGCTGTTCGACTACGCGATCTGGTTCGCCGGCGCCGTCTCGGTGCCGATCTACGAGACCTCGTCGGCGGAGCAGATCGGCTGGATCCTGCAGGACTCGGGCGCGAAGGCGGTCGTCGCGGAGGGGGCCGACCACCTGGCCCGAGTGCGAGAGGCGCGCCGCTCGGGCGACCTCGCCGAGCTCCAGCACGTGTGGTCGATCGAGGACAACGCCGTCGACGTGCTCGGACGCCTCGGCTCGGACATCTCCGACGACCTCCTCGAGGAGCGGCGTACGACCGCGACCCCGCTCGACCTCGCCACGCTGATCTACACCAGCGGGACGACCGGCAGGCCCAAGGGCTGCATGCTGACGCACGGCAACTTCATGTTCGAGCTCGGCGTCGCTGTCGACGAGCTCGGCGAGCTGTTCGACACTGAGGACGCCTCGACCCTGCTCTTCCTGCCGCTCGCGCACGTCTTCGCCCGGATCATCCAGGTCGGCAGTGTCAAGAGTCGCGCGCGGATGGGCCACAGCGCCGACATCAAGAACCTCGTGGCCGACCTCGGCGAGTTCCGGCCCACCTTCATTCTCGCCGTGCCCCGCGTCTTTGAGAAGGTCTTCAACACCGCCTCGCAACGCGCCACCGCCGACGGCCGCGGCAAGGTCTTCGACCGCGCCGCCGATGTCGCCATCGCCTGGTCCCGTGCGCAGGATGCCAAGAGGGTGCCGGTGCGGCTGCGCGCCCAGCACGCGCTCTTCGACCGGCTCGTCTACGGCAAGCTGCGCCAAGCGCTCGGCGGCAGCTGTGCGTACGCCATCTCCGGCGGCGCCCCGCTCGGCGAACGGCTCGGCCACTTCTACCGCGGCATCGGCCTCACGGTGCTCGAGGGCTACGGCCTGACCGAGACCACGGCGGCCCTGTCCGTCAACCTCCCTGACGCGACGCGGATCGGCACAGTCGGCCGCCCCCTGCCGGGCACTGCCGTCCGCGTGGCCGACGACGGAGAGCTTCTCTTCCGCGGCGGCCAGGTCTTCGCCGGCTACTGGAGCAACGAGGCGGCGACCAGCGAGGCGATCGACCGGGACGGCTGGTTCCACACCGGCGACGTCGGCGAGGTCGACGACGAGGGCTTCGTGCGCATCACCGGTCGCAAGAAGGAAATCCTCGTGACCGCCGGCGGGAAAAACGTCGCTCCGGCCGTGCTCGAGGACCGGCTGCGGGCGCACGCCCTGGTCGATCAGTGCCTGGTCGTCGGCGACGGCCAGCCCTTCATCGGCGCGCTGGTCACCATCGACCGGGAGGCCTATCCCGCATGGGCCCAGGAGCACGGCAAGCCCTCCGACGTCGCCGACGCTGTCGACGATCCAGACCTCGTCGCCGCGGTGCAGGAGGGCGTCGACGAGGCGAATAAGGCCGTCTCCAAGGCGGAGGCGATCCGGAAGTTCACGATCCTTCCCGGCGAGTGGACCGAGGAGGGTGGCCAGCTCACCCCGAGCCTCAAGCTGAAGCGATCCGTGGTCGTGCGCGAGGCGCGCAGCGAGATCGAGTCGCTCTACCTCGGCTGAGACACCCGGCGCATGGTCTGTTGCGCCGAGCCCGCGGGCTAGTCGGTGACTAGGTCCGTCTAGTCACATCGGGCTAGTCCCGCACCGCTTTCGGGTGGTTTGCGCGGTTTAGCCCACACCCCGTTTCGCGAGTCCCTAGATTCGATTCGCTGGGAGGGCACCGGGGCTCGATTTCACGCAAGTCCCTGGAACCGCCTACGCGACCCCATCCCTCAGTGGGACCACATGACCGCGAAGGACTGCACCATGGCTCGCCGATCTGTTCTCCTCCTCGTCGCCGCCCTCATCGCCCTGGCCGGGACGGCCATGATCGTGCTCTACGTCCAGGGCATCGACGCCCGTGCGACCAAGGACCAGGAGCTGGTCGAGGTGCTGGTCGCGACCGAGACCATCGACCTCGGCGAGTCCGTCGTCGAGGCGCAGGACGCCGGCAAGATCGAGAAGGCCGAGGTCCGCAGGGCCGACCTCGTCGACGGCAGCCTGTCGTCGACCACCTCGATCGCCGACGACGTCGCGATCGGCACCATCTACCCGGGCGAGCAGCTCCTTGCCAAGAAGTTCGGCACCCTGGGCGACACCCAGAGCCTGGTGATCCCGGACGACAAGATGGCCGTTTCGGTCGAGCTCACCGACTTCGAGCGGGTGGCCGGCTTCGTCAACCCCGGAAACGAGGTCGCGATCTTCGCCACCCCTCAGGACCTTGCTCAGCTCCTCCCGGACGGCAAGGACCGAAAGCTCGGCGACTACACGCGCATCGTGCTGACGCGGGTGCCGGTTCTCGGCGTGGGGACGACGAGCATCACCTCGCGGACGACGCGCACGGAGGAAGGCGAGCAGGTGGCCGAGGAGGTAGCACGCACCATCCTGACGCTAGCTGTCACCCAGGACGAGGCCGAGCTGCTCATCCAGGCGGACCGCAACTCTGACATCACCTTTGCGTTGCTCACCGACGAATCGAAGGTGACCGATGGACCGGGCGTCAGGCCTGGCGACGTCTTCCCGGAGTTGTTCCGAGGCGTCCAGCCGTGACCGCCGTCCTCGAGCCTGACGCCGCCCAACGCGGCATCCTGCAAGCGATGCTGCACGGATCGACAGCCTTCGGCGACCTCGAGGGGCTCGACGAGCACATTCGCTCGACCCCCAATGAATTCGCCGTGGTGATCGGGCCGTCCGTCCCGAGCGAGGCGGCGGCCGAGCTTGCCCAGTGGGCCCGTGTGCACCGTCCCGACCTGGGCGTGATCCTGCTCCGCCACGACGTCGACAGCGCGGCGTTGTCCTTGGCGCTGCGCAGCGGCATGCGCGAGGTCGTCGCAGCCCGCGACCTGGCCAGCATCACCACGGCGGTGCAGCGCGCCCGCAGCGTCGCCAACGCCATCGGACAGACCATCATGGACGAGGCGCAGGCCGCCGCGGAGTTCGCACGAGCACAAGCCGCAGCGGAAATCGCACAGGCAGCCGCGGTTGCACAGGCGGAGGCAGAGGCCCCTCGCGGCAAGGTCCTGACGGTCTTCTCGACGAAGGGAGGAGTCGGCAAGAGCCTGGTGGCGACCAACCTCGGCGTCAGCCTGGCAACGTCGGGTCACACCGTGTGCCTCGTCGACCTCGACGTCAACAGCGGCGACGTGGCGATCATGCTGCAGTTGAGCCCACAACGCACGATCAACGACCTGGTCGGCTTCAACGGCGTCATAGACGCCGAGGGGATCTCCTCGATCCTCACCCGCCACTCCGACAACCTCTCGGTCGTCGCGGCGCCGGTGCGGATCGACTCCCCCGACCAGGCCTCCCAGGACGATGTCGCCAGGCTCATCGACGCGCTGCGCCGGATGGTCGACTTCGTGGTCGTCGACACATCGGGAATGTTCGACGACCTTGCGCTGTGCGCGTTGGACCGCTCCGACTGCATCGTTCTGGTCGGCACCCTCGACATTCCATCGCTCAAGGCGCTCAAACTCGCCACGAGCACGCTGGAAGTCCTCAACTTCCCCAAGTCGACGTGGCGCTTCGTGCTCAATCGCGCCGACGGCAAGGTGGGCCTCACGGTCGACGAGTACGAGAAGACGCTCGGCCTCAAGGCCGACTCGTCCCTCGTCTCCAGCCGAGAGGTCCTCGCTGCGGTCAACCGGGGCGAAGCCCTGGTGACCGCCTACCCCAACCACCCCAACTCCAAGGCCCTCGTCTCGTTCGCCAAGAGCGTGGCCGGCAGCATCGGCGGGCCGGCGAACTCCACCGAGAGCACCCCATCCAGCCGGAAGTCCAGCGGCTCCCGGCTCCGCCTGAGGAGGGCATGACGTGAGCCTCACCGATCGACTCGCAGCGGCACGTGGCCGTACGACCGAACCTGATCAGGGTGCCCCCGCGCCGACCGGGTCGACGACCCCTGCGGTGCAGCGCAGCGTCGCGAACGTCGAGGACAAGAAGCGCTCCAGCACCAAGGCCGACCCCTTCCAGGACCTCAAGCGCACGGTCCACCAGCGACTGGTCGAGGCCCTCGGCCCGAAGCTGTACGACGCCCACATGACGCAGTCCGAGCTCGAGCAGCAGGTCCGGCTCGCGCTCCAGACGGCCATCGCCGACACCGACACCCCGATGTCGTCGGCCGACCGCACGCGCATCTCCCAGGAGATCGCGGACGACATCCTCGGTTACGGCCCGATCGAGCCCCTGCTGCGCGACCCGAACCTCTCCGAGGTCATGGTCAACGCCTTCGACTCCATCTACGTCGAGAAGAGCGGCAAGCTGGTGAAGACAGGCACCTCGTTCACCGACGAGGCGCACCTACGCCGCACGATCGACAAGATCGTCAGCAAGATCGGCCGACGAGTCGACGAGACGAGCCCGATGGTGGACGCCCGCCTGCCCGACGGCAGCCGTGTCAACGCGATCATCCCGCCGCTGGCGCTCGACGGCTCCAAGCTGACCATCCGAAAGTTCTCCGAGGACCCTTACACGGTCGACGACCTGATCAACTTCGGGACCCTGACCCAAGCCTCGGCCGGGCTGCTGGAAGGGTGTGTCCGAGGGCGCCTCAACATCCTGGTCTCCGGCGGTACGGGTTCCGGCAAGACCACCACGCTCAACGTGCTCTCGGCCTTCATCCCCGACGATGAGCGCATCGTCACCATCGAGGACGCCGCCGAGTTGAGGCTCGGCCAGGACCACGTGCTCCGACTCGAGTCCCGCCCCCCGAACATCGAGGGCAAGGGCGCCGTCACCATCCGCGACCTGGTCAAGAACTCCCTGCGCATGCGGCCCGACCGCGTGGTCGTCGGCGAGATCCGCGACGCGGCGGCGCTCGACATGCTCCAGGCCATGAACACCGGCCACGACGGGTCGATCTCGACCCTCCATGCGAACACCCCGCGCGACGCCTTGGCCCGCCTCGAGACGATGGTGCTCATGGCAGGCATGGACCTGCCGGTGCGCGCCATCCGCGAGCAGGTCGCCAGCGCGGTCGACCTGATCATCCAGCAGACGCGACTCAAGGACGGCACCCGACGCATCACTGCCATCACCGAGATCGTCGGGATGGAGGGTGACATCATCACCACCCAGGACGTCTTCATGTTCGACTACGCCGCAGGGGTCGGTGAGGACGGCAAGTTCAAGGGCGGTCTCAAGTCGATGGGCCTGCGTCCCCGCTTCCTCGAGCACCTCGCGGACCACGGCGTCCACGTCGACCCCGCCATCTTCGCCACCGGAGGAACTCTCCGATGAGCTCCCGACGGACACCACGAGCCGCCCGGGTGGCCGCGGCGCTCGTCGCCGGCGGGCTGCTGGGTATGGGCGTCGCGACCCCCAGCCACGCCGAGGACGAGGTCAACATCGACCACCTCGAATCAGTGGACGGAGTCGTCTCCCTCGTCCTCGCGGTCGACGGCATCCCCGGCGGGACGACAGTCGATCCGGGCACGATCCAGGTCGAGGTCGACGGACGGGCGGTCGACTCCACCGCAAAGGTGATCTCCGCCGGTGATGTCGAGCGCACCACCGTGCTGGTGCTCGACGCGAGCAACAGCATGCTGCAGGGCGGCAAGTTCACCGCGGCCAAGGAGGCCGTCGACACCTTCCTCGAGACCGCACCCGAGGACGTCCGCATCGGCCTGGTGGCCTTCGCAGGCGACATCGGCGAGGTCGTCGAGCCCACCACTGACCACGAGTCGGTCCGGTCCGCCCTCGACGGCATCGAGCTCCGCAAGGGGACAGCGGTCTACGACGGCATCGGCGAGGGCCTCGACCTCGTCGGCGCCGAGGGGTCCCGCTCCCTCCTCGTCCTCTCCGACGGCGGGGACACCAACAGCGCGACCACCCTCGACGTCGTCACCACCGATGCCACGGACGAGGGCGTGGTCGTGGACGTCGTGTCGCTCGCGAACCCCAAGAACGCCGAGACGATGGCCGACCTCGCGGACACCACGGGTGGCCAGGTGATCCCGGCTGAGCAGGACGCGCTCGACGCGGTCTTCTCCGCCCGGGCCGACGCGCTCGCGCAGCAGCTCCTCGTCACCTTCGACCGCCCCGAGGACGCGGCCACCGAGGTCAACCTCGGCGTGACCGTGGACGCTGGAGGCACATCGTTCACCGACTCGGCCTTCGTGTCGATCGGTGCCGGGGAGTCGCGTCCGGACATCGTTGAGTCGGGCAAGTCGCTGGTCGGCACCCCGGGCATGCTCGCCGGTGCCCTGGCGCTGGCCCTCGGCCTCGCGGGGCTTCTCGCCGTCGTCATCGGCGGGCCCAACAAGTCGTCCGCCGACCGCCGACTCGGGGCGTACTTCGGTGATGGGCCGTCCGGCAACGATCGAGGACGAGGAAAGGGCAGTGGCAGTACCGACCTCAAGGGCTCGGCGGTCGCGCTCACCGACAAAGTGGTTTCAGCGGACCTCGAGACGAGAGTCTCTCAGCGCCTGGCCGGGGCCGGGTCCGCGCTCACCGCGGCTGAGTGGCTGCTGTTGCACGCTGGCATCGCCATCGGCGCTGCACTCCTGGGATTCGTCATGAACGGCCCGGTGTTCGCTGTCTTCGGACTCATCCTCGGCGTCATCGGCCCATGGGTCTACCTCAAGTTCCGGCACTCGCGCCGACTCAGCAAGTTCAACGGACAGCTGGCCGAGACGCTCGGCCTGATGGCTGGAGGCCTCCAGGCGGGACTCTCGCTCCCCCAGGCCGTCGACAGCGTGGTCCGCGAAGGGAGCGAGCCGATGTCCGGTGAGCTCAAACGAGCACTCATCGAACAACGACTCGGTGTGGACATCACCGACGCCCTCGAGGGCGTCGGCCGCCGGATGGACAGCGAAGACTTCGACTGGATCGTCATGGCCATCCGGATCCAGCGCGAGGTCGGTGGCAACCTGGCCGAGATCCTCCACACGGTCTCCGACACGCTCCGTGAGCGGGAGTATCTTCGCCGGCAGGTCAAGGCACTCAGCGCCGAGGGTCGGCTGTCCGGGTACATCCTGGTCGGTCTGCCACCGGGGATCGGAATCTACATGACGCTCGTCAACCCCGACTACATCCGAGTCCTCTACACAACTGTTCCTGGGTTCATCCTCCTGGGCGCTGCGGCAGTGCTGCTGTGCATCGGGTCGTTCGCCATGTCCAGGCTCGCAACCGTGAAGGTGTGACATGTCTGAAACTGTGATGCTCCTCGGCGCCGGACTCCTGTGCCTGTCCATGGTCATGGCCCTGTCCGTGATCGGTGTGATCACCTCCGAGCGCCGCGGTGTCGCCCGCTCGGTGGCCGCCATCCAGGCGCTGGACGCTGCACCCAGCGTGCTCAAGGCCGAGGTCGAGCGCCCCTTCGCCGAGCGGGTGATCGCCCCGCTGGGCGAGCGGATGGTCGGACTGGGCCGCAAGCTCGTGCGCGCGGACACGGCACGAAAGATCCAGTACCGGCTCAACATCGCGGGAAATCCGCCTGCGTGGGACGTCAATCGCATCCTCGGCCTCAAGGTGCTGGGCGGAGGCATCTTCACGGTGTTGGGTTTCCTCTACCTCCTCGGTCAGAACTGGCCCATCTACAAGCTCGCCGTGGCCACTGTCGCAGCGGGGTTGTTCGGCTACGTCCTGCCCAACATCCTGCTCTACAACGCAGGCCAGAAGCGCGAGCTCCTCATGCGCAATGCGCTCCCGGACGCCATGGACCTGCTGACGATCTCGGTAGAGGCCGGCCTGGGATTCGACGCCGCTGTCAGCCGCGTTGCGAAGAACGGCGAAGGACCGCTCAACCAGGAGTTCGCCCGTCTGCTCCAGGAGATGCAGCTGGGACGGGGCCGCACCGAGGCGATGCGGGCCATGGCCGAGCGCACCTCGCTCCCCGACCTCAAGTCCTTCTGCCTGGCGATGGTCCAGGCCGACAGCCTGGGCATCCCGATCGCCCGCGTGCTGCGCATCCAGTCGAAGGAGATGCGCACCAAGCGCCGCCAGCGGGCGGAGGAGAAGGCCCAGCAGGTGCCGATCCGGATGATGATCCCTCTGGTCCTCTTCATCCTCCCGTGCCTGTTCATCGTGATCCTGGGCCCCGCCGGCATCCAGATCGCGGACACGTTCGCCAACATGTGATGAGCGCATGACGCCGACAGCCCCTCAGGACGCGGGGGTCTCACGCCCGGCCCTCCAGTCGTGGCGTACGACAACTGCCGTTCGGGTCTTCGCACTTTCGCTGGCGACCGGCACGGCCCTCAGCAACGGCGTGCTCGACGTGTCGGCGCCCAAGCTGGTGGTCCTCTGTCTCGTTGCTGCTGTGAGCTCGTTGCTCGAGTGGATGACGCGCAACCGGCCGAGCCATTGGCACGCGGTGGGCGAGGCGGTGGCAGTGGCGCTGCTGCTCGTCTCCACCGACGCGATGGCCGAGCTGGGCGCCTACCTGGCCGTGGCGCCCATCGCCGCCGGCGTGCGCCACGGCCTCGTGACGACGCTCAACGTCAGCCTGGTCTCCGGGCTGACGACGGCCGCTTCGATCGCAGCCGATCCACAGGATGATGCTCTCTCACGCTTGGGGGAGACGCTGCCGTGGCTCTTGATCGGCCTCGGGGTCGGCCTGCTTGCGAGCTGGCAGTCGCGCTCCACACGCGACCAGGCAGCTCGCCAGGCGCCGTACGCCGCTGCCCACCACCTGATGGCGCGGATCCACCAGCTCGCCAGCTCGGGCAACCTGGGGCTCAACAGCGCGTCGCTCGCGATGGAGCTCGACACTGCGATGTGCCGGGCGACGGGTGGAGCGCGCTCGACCATCTTCGTGGCGGAGCCTGACCACACCCTCCGTCCGCTGAACGGCAGCGACGACGTCGCGCGGATGGCACAGGAGATCGAGATCCCAGACTCCGAGCGCACCCCCGGGGCCGCCGTCGTCCCGCTGCGTGGCGTGCAGCAGGTGCTGGGCTACTGCGTGGTGGTCGGCGTGCCGAGGTGGACCCCCGAGCTCGAGGAGCGTGCTCGGGACGTCGCCGACGAGTTCGCCGTACGCCTCGACACAGCCGTCCTCTTCGACGAGGTGCGCTCGCTCGCGACTGCCGAGGAACGCAACCGCATCGCGCGCGAGATGCACGACGGCGTGGCCCAGGAGATCGTCGGCCTCGGCTACATCGTGGACGAAATCGAGTCGATCAGCGACCAGGAGCAGACCCGCGAGCTGGCCTCGGCACTCCGCGCCGAGATCACCCGGCTGGTCTCCGAGATCCGCTTCTCCATCTTTGACCTGCGCCACGAAGTGTCCGACGGCCGGCTGTCCAGCTCGCTGGCCGACTACGCCCGCGAGGTGGGCCACTCCACCGGGCTCCGGGTGCATCTCTCGCTGGCGGAGTCCGGACCCCCGCTCCCCTCGCGAACGGCGACCGAGGTGCTGCGCGTCGCGCAGGAGGCCATCGGCAACGTCCGCAAGCACTCGAGGGCCGACAACATGTGGGTGGTGCTCGACTCCGACGGCTCCCGCCTCGTGCTCGAGGTCCGCGACGACGGTGTCGGCAACGCCGAGCCGCGAGAGCACCACTGGGGGCTGCAGACGATGCGCGAGCGCGCCAGGACCGTCGGCGCCGACCTGGACATCACCACCCGACCCGCCGGCGGAACCGTCGTCAGCCTGCGGTCACCGACGACCGCACCCCACGAAGGAGAGACCGCCCATGGGCACCACCGTGCTACTGGTTGACGACCACGAGCTGATCCGCCAAGGACTCGCCCGGGCGTTCGAGCGCGACGACGAGATGTCCGTCGTGGGTCAGGCCGGGAGCCTCCAGGAGGGCGTCTCGGCGTGGGAGACCCTGCAACCCGACGTCGTGGTCACCGACCTCCAGCTCCCCGACGGCCATGGTCTCGACGTCGTGCGCGCGATCCGTGCGACCAGCGACACCACCGGCGTCGTGGTGCTCACCATGCACGCCGGCGACGACCACATCTTCGCGGCGATGGAGGCCGGCGCCTCGGCGTTCGTCGGCAAGGACACGCGGGCCGCCGAGGTCGTCAGCGCCGCCAAGCACGCGGCAGTGGCCCCCCGCACGTTCCTCTGTGCCGGTCTCAGCCAGGCTGTGATGCGTCGCGCCACGTCCCCCGCGCCACCGAAGCTGTCCGGTCGCGAGGCCGAGGTCCTGACCCTGCTCGCCGACGGCCTGGGCACGGGCGAGATCGCCTCGTCCCTCTACATGAGCGAGTCGACGGCCAAGACCCACATCACGCACATCTACCAGAAGCTCGGCGCTGCGAACCGCGCGCAGGCGCTCGTCACCGCCATGCGCATGGGCCTGCTCGACCACGCCGCACCGCAACGCTTCTGAGCTGTTGCGCGCCGCAACCGTGCTGCCGACACCCGCGATGCCCAGTCGGGTCACCAACCTCGACTGGGCATCGCTGCGCGTGGCCCCCAACGGTGCGCCGCGCATGGACCGTGCGGTGCGGCATGGCCCCGGGCGGGTGGGACATAGATAGTCAGAAGGGACTAGGGACGCAGGGCCGATCACCCGATTCGGCGGCCTCGAGATCTTGGCAAGGTATTCCTCGACGGGTCCTCGTGGGCTCGGAACGAAGACCCACCACACATACCTAAAGGGGAAACACCATGCTCGAGAAGTTCATCACCCTCATGCTCACCGGCCGCAAGGACGACGAGAAGGGCGCCACCGCCGTCGAGTACGGCCTGATGGTCGCGCTGATCGCCGTTGCGATCATCACCACGGTCGGACTTCTCGGCACCGGCCTCGACGGCCTCTTCCAGACGGTCGTCGACGCCCTGCCGTGATCGCATGATCTCTTGAGGGGCCGACGACCTGCGCGTCGTCGGCCCCTCAGCCATATCCAGGCCCTCCGTATTGAGGATGTTGCTATGTCTCAGCCCCCTACTGCGCATGATGAGCAGGGCGCCACAGCCGTGGAGTACGCAATCATGGTCACGATGATTGCGGTGTTCATCGCGGGCGCAGTGGCGATCTTCGGGCTCAGCGTGGCGGATCTCTTCGCGCCGGTCCTGGCAGTGTTCTGACGGAGCCGGACGCTAGTGCTTGTCGTGCGGTCGGTCAGGAGCCACCACGGCGCCACGCGTGCCTGATTGAAGGCGACCGGAATCCGGTCGCCTTCAGTGCTTTTCATCCGGTAATCAGATCAGCCGGCCGCTCAGCTCGCCAGCCGCTCGAGGCGAGCACGCCACGACCGCACCAGCTCTCGCGTCGGGAGTCCTGCGTCCCTGAGCGTCGTCGGCACAGGCGTCCCTGCGGCCACCTCGTCGTACACCGACAGCAGGCCCCGCTCCCCCAGCCGTTCCGCGATGATCCGGCACGCCAGCCAGGCCTCCTCGTAGCGCGCCTGCAGGCTGCTGTCGCGGGTGTCGAAGTCGGTCGCGCCGGGCAGGTCCTCGGGGACCCCGTCCCGGCGTGCTGCCGCGATCGCCCGGCCCAGCGTCGTACGGTCCGGCAGCCCGGTGCCGCGCAGGGCCACGTAGTCGGCGAAGCCCTCGACCAGCCAGGGCTCGCCGACGCCGCGGGCAGCGTCGGTGGCCACGTGCACCAGTTCGTGGCTCATCACCACCTGTGCGGCGGCACGGCGCAGTCCCGCGGTGATGTCGGGATTCACGAACACGTGGACGGGTGCGTCGGCGGACGACGAGCTCCCCGCCGTGGCGGTCACGGCGGCGATCGCGGCATAGGTCCCCGGTGTCGCCCCGAGGGTCTCGTCGAGCTCGGCGGCGCTCGCCGGGACCTCCACGACGACCGGCTCGCGCCAGTCGGGCAGCACGCGGCGTACGACGCCGACGCCGCGCGTCACGCGATCGGCGACCGCGTCGGCCTCGTCCTGCGGACCGTCCACCATGACCAGCACGCCCGGAGCGCGGGCCACGGAGAGCTCGCCGCGCAGCCACAGCGGCACCCGACCGGCGCCGTCGCCACCGAATCCCGCGATCCCGACACCGTCGTCGTCCGCGGCCGGCGCGAACCGGACCACGACGTCGGCCCGGGACGGCACGGCGTCACCGGCCACCCGCCACCCGAGCTGGGCGACGGCCGACCAGCTCCCGTCGGTCGCGACGGCGCCGACCTGGTCGACGTAGCGTGCGGACACGTCCGTCAGCCCGAGGGACTCCACGTTGGCCGCGACACCGGCCAGCGCCTCCTCCCCCGCACCCGCCGCCGCGAGGTCGGACAGTGCCGCGGCATCTGCCGACTCGACGCCCGACACCAAAGCCGCGAGCACCGCCGCCGCGTCTGCCGGACTGGCGCGCGCGACCTCGACCGGTCGGGGGTCCACCTCGTGGCGGTCGCCGCGCTGGACGACGAGCACCACGGCCACCACCAAGGCGAGGGACACAGAGAGGCCGGCCGCCCACAAGCGTGGACGACCGGCCTCTGAGGTTTGCTGGTCAGCCAGGGCGAACCGCTCCGACGTACGGCATCGAGTAGAGCCCAGCGATGCGGACTCCGGTGCCGGGGTTGGCCGCATCCACGATCTGGCCGTTGCCGATGTACATGCCGACGTGGCTGATCGGGCTGTAGTAGAACACCAGATCGCCCGGCTGGAGCTCGCTTGCAGCGATGCGGGTGCCGGAACTGAACTGCGCGGTCGACGAGTGCGGCAGCGAGACTCCGGCCTGCGCCCACGCACGCATGGTGAGGCCGCTGCAGTCGAACGCGTTCTCGCCCGCGGCGCCGTAGACGTAGGCATCGCCGACCTGTGCCATGGCGTAGGCGATGGCGGCGGCCGCGCGCCCCGATGCTGGGACGGAGGCCGGCATGCGTGTGACGCTGCGCGAGGAGAGCAGGCGCTTCCGCTCCTCGGCCTCGAGGTCGCCCAGCAGGTCCTTGGCCTCGGCGAGCTTGTCGTCGACCGTCTCGCTCTCGGTGCTCAGCTGCTCGGTGAGCTCGGCGATCTCCTTGGCGCGGGAGTCGGTCGCCTCGCGGCGGATCTCCAGCGCCTCGAGCTGCGTGTCGTAGTCGGCCAGCATCGACGACTGCAGGTCGTTGAACGCCGACATGGTGGACAGGGTGTCGAGGAAGGCACCGGGGTCGTCGGACACGACGACCTGGCCGACGGTCGTGATGCCCTCGCCCTCGAGCTGGCGCACGACCGCGTCGGAGACCTGGTCGCGGACCTCGTCGAGGCGCTCGTCCTGGCGGGCCTGGTCGGCCTTGAGGCCGGCGAGGTCGCGTCGCAGGTCGGTGAGGTCGATGCGCGCGTCGTGGAGACGTTCCTGGGCTGCCTCGGCCTCGTGGTAGAGGCGGTCGACGCGAGCCTTGACGTCCTTGATGGAGGGCTCGGCCTGGGCGGGGGTAGCAGGCACGAATGCGATGGCGGCGATGGCAGTCAGACCAAGTGCGGTCGCGCCGACACGCTTGCGGTTGTGAGCCACGAGCGGGGGAACTCCTCGGGGGTGTCGTACGCCTACCAGGTGAGCTGACGGGTTCGGCACGACGTTGCCTACCCCTGCTCCACGCACCGCTCGCGCAGTGCGCCTTGCAGGGGATTCACCCCAGGGGGAAGGTTGGTTCCCCGGCTCGTCGACCACGGGTGGTGCGGGGTGTGGACGACGACTCGGCGCGACCTCCGCGCGGGCCTGGTGACCCACTTCCACGGAAGCCAGCCCACAGAGTAGACCGCATCCCCGACCCCCGCCAATCTTCGCGGGAACTTGGGACGGCGTGTCTCACGCGGACTCGATGACGGGTCCGGGAAGCGGCTCCACGAGTCGGAGTGGAGGGACCAGCCCGCCGCTGGCCAGCACGTCGAGCGCGGCCATCTCGTCGTCGTCGATGGTGAGCTCCGGGGGTGGGCCGAGCAGCACCGTGACCACGCAGTCGTGGCAGTGCAGCCCGCGCACCACGCAGGTGTCGCAGTCGATCCGTGTCGTCATGTCGACGACGGTGACAGGACCCACCGACAGTGGGCCCGGCGGCGCGTCGCGAGTCGCGTGTCGTGGCCGGCGTACGTCAGCCGGAGACGAGGCCGATGAGCACGCTCGCCGGCACCGCCCGGGCGCCACCGCGGGTGACGTCGCGTGCCACCGCCCGGTCGCCGCTCACCACGACGACCACCCGTCCGCGCGGCTCGGCGGCGACGAGCTGGCGGATGACGTCGTCGGCGATGACCCCCTCGGGGCTGAAGACGACCCGTACTCCCCGCGGGGCGGGCATGACCGTCCGCGCCGTCGACTCGGCGGCGTCGAAGACGACCGTGGTCTCGGCGCCCGACCTCGCCACCACCGGCCCGAGCGCCGCCACCAGCCGGCTGCGCTGCGCCTCGAGGCTGGCGGTCGGCCAGGCCGCCTTGGTCACGTTGTAGCCGTCGACGATCAGGCGCGCGTGCGGGAGCGCGAGGACCTGGTCGAGCAGGGCAGGCGTGGCCGGGGCGCTGGAGGTGGGTGCAGCGGCGCCGGCGAGCTCGGCCTCGACCGCGTCGCCGGGCACACCGTCGACCGCCGGGAGCCCGAGCTCGCGGCGCAGCCCGGTCGCGGAGTCGACCACTGCATCGAGGAGGAGCCGTGCGCGGATGGTGGCGACATCCCGGTCAGACCGCGCGTCGCGCCGCTGGGAGGCGAGCCCGGCCTCCGCCTCGTCGAGCTGCGCCCGCAAGCGGCGTACGTCGGCCTCGGCGGTGCGCGTCGCCGCGTCGGCCTCGGCCACGGCACGGTCGCGGGCGGCGACCGCCGCGTCGCGCTCGGCCTCGGCGGTGCGCAGTGCGCTGCGCGCCTCGCCGAGCCGCTGGCGCAGCACCTTGTGGTCGGCCGCCGCGCGCTCGAGCTCCTGGCGGTGGTCGGCCTTGCTGGCGGCCACCTCCGCCTGCAGGGCGGCGACCTGAGCGGAGAGGCGGCCGAGCTCGGCCCGGCCCTGGTCGTCCCGGGCGTCCTCGGTCGCCAGTGCCTCGGCGATCGCGTCGACCCGGGCCTGCCACCCCTCATCGCGCGACAACCACGCGCGGGCCGCGACGTCGAGCGGATCGTCGGTGCCCGGGATCGCCGCGACCTGCACGGCCGCGTGGCTGCGGAACGCGTCGTCGCCGAGCGCGTCCCAGATCAGCGATCCCCCGAGCCGGGCGCGCCGCGCGGGCGCGAAGCCGGCCACCTTCCGCAGGGGCGGCGGCACCGGGGCGACCGAGGGCAGGACCGCCGACACGAGGGCGACCACCCGCAGGCGGAGGCGCTCGGGAAGGGCGGCCGCATCGGTCACGAGCAGCCCGTCACCCGGCGGCCGGGTCGGCAGCGGTGTCGGCGTCCGCGCGGTCGACGACCTCGATCGCGTCCGTACGCCCGCACCACCGGCACGAGACGGACTCCACCGACTCGGACAGCACCGTCTGCTCCTCGACCCGGGGCGAGCCGGCCAGGTCGACGTGCCAGTAGTCCGTCGTACGTCGGGTGCGGGTGACGTCGAAGCGGGTGAGGTTGCCGCAGCCGCCGCAGCGCCACCGCTCGCCGTCACCGGGAACGCGGAGGTCGGAGGTCGGGTCTGCCACGTGGGGCTCCTCTGGATCGGTCGGGGTGGGTCGAGGGTCAGGCGCGGGCCAGCGTAGTGCGCGCGCCCTCCCGCCATTGTCGGATCCCACGTCTAGCGTCGTCGCACATGAGCACGACTGCCCAGCGACCGACCCGGGAGACATCCCGCTGGGAGGCGCAGCGCAGCTTCGACGAGCTGGGGCGGCCCCTGCGCGACCTCACGTTCTGCGTGGTCGACCTGGAGACGACCGGCGGCTCGGCCCAGGGCGGGTCGATGATCACCGAGATCGGCGCGGTGAAGGTCCGGGGCGGTGAGGTGCTCGGCGAGTTCCAGACGCTCGTCAACCCCCACACCGAGATCCCCCCTTTCATCGCGGTCCTCACGGGGATCACCAACTCGATGGTCCACGACGCCCCGCCGATCGAATCGGCACTGCCGGCGTTCCTGGAGTTCGCGGCCGGCTGCGTTCTCGTGGCCCACAACGCCCCCTTCGACGTGGGCTTCCTCCAGCACTTCGCACGCGAGCAGGGCAGGCCGTGGCCGCGGTTCGAGGTGCTCGACACCGCCAAGCTCGCACGGCGCGTGATCACCCGCGACGACGCGCCCAACTGCAAGCTGTCGTCCCTCGCGAAGCTCTTCGATGCAGCCGTCACGCCCAACCACCGCGCGCTCTCCGACGCCCAGGCGACCGTCGACGTGCTGCACGGGCTGATGGAGCGCCTCGGCGGCCTGGGGGTGCACACGCTCGAGGAGCTGCAGACCTTCTCGTCGCGGGTCAGCACGGCGCAGCGCCGCAAGCGCCACCTCGCCGAGGGACTCCCCCACGCGCCGGGCGTCTACCTCTTCCGCGACGATCGGTCCCGTGTGCTCTACGTCGGCACGTCACGCGACCTCCGCACCCGCGTCCGCACCTACTTCACCGCGTCGGAGACCCGCAGCCGGATGGGCGAGATGGTCGGTATCGCGACGTCCGTCACCGGGATCGAGTGCGCCACCCCCCTCGAGGCCGAGGTCCGCGAGCTGCGGCTGATCGCGGAGCACAAGCCGCGCTACAACCGTCGCTCGCGATTCCCGGAGAAGGTCCACTTCCTCAAGCTGACCCGCGAGGCCTGGCCGCGCCTGTCCCTCGTGCGCCAAGTGCTCGACGACGACGCCGACTATCTCGGCCCCTTCTCGTCGCGCAAGACCGCGGAGAAGTGCCTGGCCGCGCTCCACGAGACGTTCCCGGTCCGCCAGTGCAGCGGCCGGCTGCCGGTGGTCCCGTCTCGGTCTGCCTGTGTGCTGGCCGAGATGGGTCGCTGCCTGTCTCCCTGCGACGGCTCGACCGACGAGTCGACCTACGGTGCGGTCGTGCGCCAGCTGCGCGACACCCTGCTCCGCAGCCCGCACGAGGTGGTCGAGGCGATCAACGAGCGGATGACTGCCCTCGCCGACCGCGAGCGGTTCGAGGAGGCCGGTGTCCACCGCGACCGACTGGCGACGTTCGTCCGGGCCGCCGCCCGGACCCAGCGACTGTCGGCCCTCACCCGCTGCGGCGAGATCGTGGCCGCGCGACGTGAGGACGACGGTCGGTGGGCGGTGCACGTCGTACGCCACGGCAGGCTCGCCGCCGCCGGGGTGATCCCGTCGGGCAGCGACGCCCATCAATACGTCCGGGAGCTCGGCGCCAGCGCGGAGACCGTCGCCGGGGCGCCCGGACCGGTTCCCGCGGCGACGGCCGAGGAGTCCGAGAAGATCCTGCGCTGGCTCGAGTCGCCCGGCGTGCGCCTCGTCGACGTCGACGGCGAGTGGACGTGCCCGCTGGGTGGCGCTGCCCGGCACCTCGCGCTCTACGACGCCGCGCACCAGTCGCGGCTCTCCCTCGTGCCGTTCGACGAGAAGCGACTACCGACTACGGTGCACCGTCCGGTGCGCTAGCGACCTGTCAGTCGAGACCGATGCTGAACGCGGACTCGAGGTCGTGCTGGGAGTAGGTGCGGAAGGCGATGTGCGTCTCGGTCTCGGTGACGCCCTCGACCTTGTTGAGCCGGTCGGCCACGACGGTGGCGACGTCCTCGTGCTCCCTCACCCGCACCAGCGCGATGAGGTCGATCTGCCCGGTCACCGAGTAGACCTCGCTCACCCCGTCGAGGGAGGCGATCGCCTCAGCGACCTCCGGGATGCGCGCGACGTCGGCCTTCACGAAGACGATGGCGGTGATCATGGGGCCACGGTAGCGCCACGACCGGTTCCGACGGCCGGCTGACCGATCGGACGCACCCTCCTAGTCAATTGTGACTACCCCGGGTCATTCGTCAGCGCGACGGTGCAGCGAGACCTAGCGTGGAGTGGTCTGAGTCACCCACCAGGGGGAGTATCCGGGATGTCCAACACCTTCACGGGCCGGCGCTTCGTCGCCGCCAGCATGGTCAGCGTCGCTGCGCTGACTGTGGCGACGCTTGCACCAGGCCCCGCCGCGGCCGTTCCTCCGGCGGCGCCGGCGGACCTCGGGGTGCAGCAACCGGACACGTCGACGGCGATCCTTACCTGGAGCCACGTTGCGGGAGCCATTCGTTACGAGGTCCAGGTCGATGACGACCCGAACTTCGGCTCGCTTGCCGCCGTGCCGTCTACCACCAACAGCACGGTGAACAACACGTTCGTGCCGACAGCCAGCCTCCCTTCCGGAGACAAGTACTGGCGGGTCCGCGCTCGCGGCTCCGCCAGTGAGGTGTCGGACTGGTCGATCGGCACGTTCGGCACGCCTGCAGTGACGGTTCCCCAGCCGGCGTCCCCCGCCAACGGGGCGCCGCTGGCCCAGCCGTCGCAGCCCCCGCTCCTCACCTGGTCGTCGAGCTCCGGTGCCACCAGCTACGTCGTCGAGGTCGATGGGGACGACGACTTCGTAGGGGCGTCCAAGTACACGACCAGCTCGACGTCGCTCGTCGTACCTGATCCTTTGCCGTCCGGCACCGTGGCCAACCCGGCGGACTACTACTGGCGCGTCACGGCCAGCAAGGGCAACGGCATCAATTCCCAGCCGAGTGCCGCCTTCAGGTTCATCATCGGGCCCCTTCCCGCGCCCACGATCACCGCTCCCCCGAGCAGCCCGAGCTTCGAGCTGCAGGACATCGTCCTGAACTGGAACCCCGTTCCGGGCGCGATGTCGTACGACGTAGAGGTGGCGACCAACTCGGACTTCACCAACATCACGGAGACGCGCTCCGGTATCACCGGCACGCGGTACTCGCCCCCGGTCACGTACGACAACGACCAGTACTACTGGCGCGTGCGGGCCCGCGACCTAGACGACCAGCCCACGCCGTGGACCGCATCGCTCTACGACTTCAACAGGACATGGCCCGACATGCCGCAGGCAGTCTTCCCGGCCGAGGCCGGCCTCGAGACGGTCGCCGGTCCGATCTACTTCGAGTGGACGTCGGTCCGTCATGCGTCTGAGTACGAGGTCTGGCTGAGCACGACGCCCGGATTCTCGGAGCCGACGACGGAGAAGTGCCGCACGGCGGGGACGACCTACACACCCGGGATGTTCGCCGTCAACACGAACGGCATCCTGTCCCCCAATCGGACGAACGAGGACTGCGAGCCGATCCCGGGCGTTCCGAACTACTGGCAAGTGCGCCCGCTCGACCGGCCGTTCACCAAGTCCGGCGACCTTCCTGGCATCCAAGGCATCTTCAGCGAGCCCCAGGGCTTCATCTACGACCCCCTCCAGATCACCGGCATGTCACCGTCCGGTGGCCAGACCGTCACGGTGCCGACGTTGAGCTGGACGGCGTCGGTCGGTGCCGAGAAGTACCGGGTCGTCATCAAGGACAAGACCGGCGGCACCGTCGAGAACGCGACCACGTACTCCACATCCTTCACGCTGCCCGGCACGCGAGTGCTCGCCCCCGCGGACGGGCCCTTCACATGGGAGCTGACCGCTACGTCGTCCGACGGGATCCAGTCCGTGACTCGAGTTGCCAGCTTCCAGGTGACTGGCCTGCTTCCGCCGCCCCCCGCCAGCCCCGCCGACTACCTGACGCCCCTCACGGGGACCCAGACCGACGGCCCCTTCTACGACGCTCCTGCCCTGAGCTGGCGGACCTACCCGGGCGCCGCGCGCTACCAAGTGCGTGTCGGAGCCGCGATGGACGGTCCGGGTCAGATCTGGTTCGGCCACGACTCCAACGACCTGTTCTTCAGCAATCTCCCGTATCCGGCCATGACCGATACCGGCGAGCGCCTACTGCTCCCCGGCGACTACGACTGGCAGGTCATCGCCCTCAACAGCTCCGGAACGCCAATCGCCTACGGTCCGGAGACCCGGATGACCATCGCCGCAATTCCCGCGACGTCGGAGCACGCTGCTGCCATCGGTGGGCGCGAGCTGGACCCCAGCTTCTCCGGGACCAGGACGCCGTGCGTGCCGGGCGAGGTGTGCATCGTGCCGACGACTCCGGTCCTCAGGTGGAAGGCGGACCCGCGCATCGCGTTCTACATGGTCTATGTCAGCCGCGACGCGAGCTTCACCAACCTCCTAGAGCCGAGCAACGCAATCCCGGCCACGACGAACTCGATGTACGCACCCGCCCTCGACAACCGGTTCTGGACCTATCCGGAGACCGAGGCCGGCGAGGCTCTCTACTGGTTCGTCAGGCCGTGCCGCAACGCGGGCAACTGCGGTCCGACCCCGGTGTCGACCATCGGACGCGCCCAGCACTTCTTCACCAAGACCTCGCCGAAGGTGACCGGACTGAAGAGCAGCGACCCGAGCGGGACCGAGATCACCTTCGAGTGGGACGACTACTTCGACACCAACCGGTCAACCGCATGGTTGCAGACCCAGGAGCTGCGCCCGCAGTCCGCGATGCAGTACCGGATCCAGGTCGACGACACGGAGTCCTTCGGCACCGGGACGGACCTGGTGGACGAACGCACCGTCGACCAGCCGACCTACACCGCGTTCGACCGGCTCTATCCCGAAGGCACCCTCTACTGGCGTGTGCAGGCCATCGACTCCAAGGGCGACAGTGCCGGCAACGGACGGTTGTCGTGGTCTGACGTCAAGACTCTGAAGAAGGAGAGTCCGCGGGTCGTCCTCGGCTCGCCCGTGAACGCCGAGACGGTGGCGGGCACCGTCGCTCTTCGGTGGAGTCCTCAGCCGTTCGCCCAGGAGTACAAGGTCGAGCTGTTCAGGAACAACGACACCTCGTTCTCGGCGGCGAACAACGTCTTCTCCAAGACCGTGCGGACGACTGCCTACGCGCACAGCACGCCGCTCCCGGCCTCCCAGACCTACGTCTGGCGGGTTCAGCGGATCGACGCCGACGGCAACCCCGGACCTTGGTCGTGGAGTGGCGAGAACGACGCGAACCCCTTGGGTCGATTCACCGTCGGCACCAATGTCATGGAGATCACCTCTCCCCTGCCGGGCTCGATGCAGCCGCCCAACGGTCCGGTCCTTACCTGGCGAAGCCTTCCCGGCGCCGTCAAGTACTCAGTCGAGGTGACGGCGCCCGGCGGTTCGCTGGCTGCCACTGCAGAGACGGTCGCCACCGCCTTCGCCCCCACCAGCAACCTCGTCACCGGGACGTACGGATGGAAGGTGACAGCGAAAGACGCCAGCGGAAACTCGATCGGCGCCACGACCTCCACCTTCACGGTCGACGCAGGTGTCCGTGCGACGGCGGCACCCGTCATCAGTGCCCCCGCAGGGACTGGCATCGGAGCGACTCTCGTCAGCTCCCCCCCGAGCTGGAACCAGTCCAACGTCGCCGAGACCTATCAGTGGCTGCGCGACGGGAAGACCATCTCGGGTGCCACCGGCGCTACATACGTCCTCACTGCGACCGACTACCTCAAGGCCATCTCCCTGCGGGTCACGGGCATCAAACCCGGATACGTCGACGGCGAGACCACGAGCAACGTCATCGGTGCCACCGCCGGAGGAGCGTTGCAGGCCACCGTGCAACCGTCGATCACGGGAGACGCGATCTCCGGTGGAACGCTCAGGGTGAGCCCGGGCACCTGGTCTCAGCCGTCCCCCACGCTCAAGTACCAGTGGCTGCGTAGCGGAGCACCAATCCCGGGCGCGACGGGAACGACCTACCGCGTGACGCCTGAAGACGCCGGCAAGAACATCGGCGTGACCGTGCTCGCCAGCAAGACCGGTTTCAGCGATGGCTCCGCCAATGCTGTGGCAGTTGCCATTCCCAAGTTGAAGTCGACGACTGCAGCGACGTTGTCCGCGACGCGGATCAAGCCAGGGACGCGGGCCAAGGTCGGGATCACGGTGACCGTCCCGGGGGTGAAGGGTCCCGTGGGCGTGCTCAAGATCATGGACCGGACGAAGGTCCTCAAGACGCTGACCCTGGTCACGGCCAAGAACGGCAAGATCACCTTCAAGCTGCCCAAGCTGAAGAAGGGCAAGCACCGGATCCTCGTGAAGTACCTCGGTGACGCGACCACCGAGGGCTCCAGGTCGAAGGCCTTGAGGCTCTCCGTCCAGCCGTGATGTGAACGAGGCGCCGTCCGGCACTGCCGGGCGGCGCTTCGTCATTTCCTCGGCCCACCACTGCCGGCAGTAGTCTCCGGCCGTGAACTGGCTCGCCGACCACTGGCTCGACATCCTCGGATGGGGCGGCAGCGCCCTCCTCGTCTACTCGCTGCTCCAGGCGAGCGTCCTGCGGCTGCGGGTGCTCAACGCGATCGCGTGCGTGCTCCTCATCGTGTTCAACGCTGCGCTCGAGGTCTGGCCGATGGTGGGCATGAACACCGTCCTGGTCGCGATCAACGCATACTTCATCGTCCACCTGCTCCGGGAGCGGCACGACGAGACGGCGTACACCGTGCTCGGGGTCTCCCCCACCGACGAGTACCTCCGGCACGTGCTGCGGGTGCACGGCGCCGACATCCTGAGGTTCAACCCCGAATTTGTGCACGACCCCACCGAGACCCACGACGCGTTCCTCATCCAGAAGGGCGACGAGACCGTGGGCGTGGTGCTCCTGCGCGAGGAGGGCGACACGGCGCACGTGCTCCTCGACTACGTCACACCCCGCTACCGCGACTTCTCACCCGGTGAGTTCGTGTGGCGCAGCAGCGGCCTGCTGACCGACCGCGGCATCCGCCACGTGGTGACCCCGCCCGGCATGGTCGGCGCCTACTACGACCGCCTCGGCTTCGCCCGCGAGGGCGATTCCTGGGTCCTGCACCTCTAGATTCCCCGTTCTCCCCCATCTCGGGCTCGCGACTGGTCGAATTGATCGACACACACCCCAGGAGCCTGATGAATGCCCTACCGATCCCACGCGCGCTGGCAGCAGCGATGTCCGTGCTGGGTCTCGCCTCGTTGACTGCCTGCGGGGCGCTCGAGGGACTCATGCCGGGCCGGGACCCGTTCCTGGACCAGAGCCCGCGAAGCATCGCGGAAGCCGCCTTCGCCGACATGCGCAAGGTCACGTCGCTGCGCATTCTGGGTGACACCGAGGACCGGAAGAACGGTCGCATGCAGGTGGACATCAGTGTCGGCGAGGAAGGATGCACCGGGAGCATCGCGACGGATGAGGGAGAGTTCCAGCTCCGTCGGAACGGCGATGGGACCTGGGTCAAGGGCGACGAGGACTTCGTCCGTGCACAGGCGAGCTCGCCTGCCCAGGCCGACGTCGCCTGGAAGCAGCTCCGTGGAACCTGGGTTCCTCTGGACGGCAAGGATGCCTTGCTCGAGCTGTGCGACCTCGACGAGTTGCTCGCCAACTTCACCCTTGAGGAAAGCGACACCAGCGAGAGCATCGACGTCGACCAGGTCGTCCAGGTCGGGGATGCCGACGCGGTTCCACTCACTGGACAGAAGGGAAAGAAGCGGACGACCCTCTGGGTCGCGCTCGAAGCACCCCACCACGTCCTGAAGATGGCGCCAGCCAAGGACGGAGGTATGCCTGACGCGCTCTACTTCGAGGAGTTCGGGGTGGAGGTCGTCGTTGAGACGCCGGCCAAAAAGGACATCCTCAAGCTGCCTGCCACCTCACGCTGACTCGGCTACGCGGAGGTCGCCGCCACCCACCGCTCGAGGGTCCCCCGCGCCGCGCCGGAGTCGATGGCCTCGCCCGCCTTGGCGATCCCGGCCGCGAGCGCGGAGTGCGCGTCGTCGGCGGGTGAGTCGTAGACAGCCAGCGCCGCCCCCGCGTTGAGCACCACGGCGTCGCGGACCGGTCCGGGATCGCCGGCGAGCAGTCGGCGTACGACGTCTGCGTTGTGGGCCGCGTCGCCTCCGCGCAGGTCCTCCGTGGTCGCTCGGGCGATGCCGAACGAGGCGGGGTCGAGGGTGAGCTCGTCGACCTCTCCCCCGTGGACCCGCCACACCGTCGAGGTGGTCGTGGTGGTGAGCTCGTCGAGACCGTCGTCGCCGCGGAACACCCACGCGTCGACCCCACGCTCGGCGAGCACTCCCGCCATCACCGGCGCCATCCGCGGGTCGGCGCAGCCGATGGCCTGCGCCTGCGGGCGGGCCGGGTTGGTCAGCGGACCCAGGATGTTGAACGTCGTCGCGATGCCGAGCTCGCGCCGTGGGACCGCGGCGTGCCGCATCGCCGGGTGGAAGGCGGCCGAGAAGCAGAACGTGATGCCGGCCTCCTCGGCGACCTCGGCGACCCGGTCCGGAGCGAGGTCGAGGCGGATGCCGAGGGCCTCGAGGACATCGGCCGAGCCGGACTGCGACGAGGCCGACCGGTTGCCGTGCTTCACGACCCGCGCGCCGGCGCCCGCAGCGACGATGGCCGCCATCGTGGAGATGTTGACCGACATCGAGCGGTCACCACCGGTGCCGACCACGTCGAGCAGCCGGCCGGGCACGGAGATCGGGTTGGCGGCGGCGAGCATGGCCGAGGCGAAGCCCGCCACCTCTTCCACCGTCTCGCCCTTGGCGCGCAGGGCGACGACAAACGCGGCGATCTGGACAGGGGTGGCCGCTCCGGCGAACAGCTCGTCCGTGGCCCATCGCGCCTGCTCGGACGTCAGGTCGCGACCAGCGACCAACGCGGAGAGGATGTCGGGCCAGGTGTGGGACATGGCGTCAGGTTAGTGGCGCGCTGTCGGCGTACGCCGGGCGTGTCAGGACGTGGGTGAGGTGGCAGGCACCGAGGGGCGCATCAGGGCGATGACGGCCTCGGCGAGCTGGATCGGGTCGATCGGGTGCGGCACCGCCGCCTCGGCCCGCGACCAGGTGGCCAGCCACGCGTCCTGCGGGCGACCCGTGAGGACCACGACGGGCGGGCACTCGTAGATCTCGTCCTTGAGCTGCTTGGCGATGCCCATACCGCCGGCCGGGACCGCCTCGCCGTCGAGGATCGCGAGGTTGATCGTGCCGGAGTCCATGTTCTGCAGGACCACGGGCTCGGTGGCGACCTCGACGTACTCGAACTCCGGGAGGTCCGGGTGCGGACGACGGCCGAGGGCCAGGATCACCTGCTGGCGCGTGTTCACGTCGTCGCTGTAGATGAGGACCTTGACCGGGCGGGCGGGGGCGGCTTCAGACACGGGAGGCATCGTAACCGTGCGGGTCCCGGGTCTCGATACGCCCACTCGTTCCTCGCGGGCTACTCGACCACCGGAAAGGCGGCTACTCGACCGCCGACGGTGACGACCGGCGCTCAGCCAGGTCGAGACGTCGGTCCTCGCGGGCGGCCTCCTTCATCGACGACCGCAGCCACTGGACGAAGAGCACGCCGAAGAACAGCACACCGATCAGGTCGCCGGTCGCCCAGAGGATCCCGCCGGCGAGGTGCTGGTCGTCGAGCATCGCGGGCAGCCAGGCGCCCATCGGTCCCTCCCGCAGCTCGCGGTAGTGCTCCTCGCCGATGATCGTCGTCTGGCCCATGATCGTGACGCCGAGGAAGGCGTGGAAGGGCAGGGTCATGATCGTCAGCAGCACCCGGAACGGATGGCTCACGCGGCCCGGCACCGGGTCGACCCCCATGAGCGGCCAGAAGAACAGCGTGCCGACCAGCACCAGGTGCACGTGCATCATCTGGTGGACGAACGCCGAGGCCAGGCTGGCGTCGTACCACCCGCTGAAGTAGAGCGCCCACGGGGAGAGGACGTAGAGGGCGAACGCGAGCGGTGGGAACGCGAGGACCTTGGCGACCTGGGAGTGCAGCACGGCGAGCAGCCACCGGCGCGGGGCGGGCGGCAGCGTGCGGAGGGCCAGGGTCACCGGGGCGCCGAGGGCGAGGGCGAGCGGGACGACCATCGACAGCAGCATGTGCTGGACCATGTGCACGCTCAGGAGGGTGGTGTCGTAGCGCCCCAGTCCGGACGACGTGGCGAAGAAGAACGACCCCATCCCGAGACCGACGAACGCCAGGGTCCGACCGACCGGCCACCGGTCGCCACGGCGGTGCAGCACGGCGACCCCGAGGACGTAGAGACCGACCGCCCAGACGGTCACCACGAAGGGAATCGGGTCGATCCCCCAGTCGCTGAAGACCCGGCCGAGGGTGAATCGCGGGAGCACCTCGAGGTCGGCCGACAGGAGGATTGGGAGTGCGGGCACCACGGTGTGAACTTTATGACCCTGTTGCACAGGGGGTCGGGGTGCCCCCGTTGGGGTCTAGAAGCCATAATGAACGGGTGGCGACAGCAACAGCGACGATTCCGGCATCCCGGCTGCACGGGCACCACGACCGACCGAGCATGGTCAGCGTGGGCACGATCATCTGGCTCTCCAGCGAGCTGATGTTCTTCGCCGCGCTCTTCGCGGCCTACTTCACGATCCGCGCCGTCAGCCCGGACCTGTGGGCACAGGAGACCGGGGCGCTCAACGTCCCCTTCGCCACCGCCAACACCGCCATCCTGGTGGCGTCCTCGTTCGCGTGCCAGTGGGGCGTCTTCGCCGCCGAGCGCGGGCAGGTCGGCCGCACCGGGTCGCTGATGAACTTCACCAAGTGGGGCCTGCGCGAGTGGTTCATCCTCACCTACGTCATGGGTGCCATCTTCATCGGCGGCCAGGCGCTGGAGTACGCCGAGCTCGTCAACGAGGGCATGACCATGGCCAGCTCGGCCTACGGCTCGATGTTCTACCTCACCACCGGCTTCCACGGCCTGCACGTGACCGGTGGCCTGATCGCCTTCCTCTTCGTGCTGGGCCGCACCTACCTGGCGAGACGCTTCACCCACGAGCAGGCCGTGACCGCGATCGTCGTGTCGTACTACTGGCACTTCGTCGACGTGGTCTGGATCGGCCTCTTCTTCACGATCTACGTCATCAAGTAAGCCCGAACTCGACACCGGCAAGGACTCAACGTGCGCGTGCTCAACCGAACCGCTGGCCGCCTCTCCCGGCATCGCCGCGGCCCCCTCGCCGGTCTTGCTGTGCTGCTCCTCGGGCTGCTGGTGAGCGGCTCCCTCTACACCGCCTTCTCGCCCGCCCAGGCCGACAGCCAGGCCAGCCAGACCGACGAGGTGGCGAAGGGCAAGGAGCTCTTCCTCGTCAGCTGTGCCACGTGCCACGGCAAGAACGGCGAGGGCATCCCGACGGTCCGCGACGGCTACCAGATCGGTCCGTCGCTGGTCGGCACCGGCGCCGCCGCGGTCGACTTCCAGGTCGGCACCGGCCGCATGCCGATGGCGAGCCCCGGCGCGCAGGCACCTCGCAAGAAGGTCGTCTTCAACGACGAGGAGATCGCCGCCCTGGCGGCCTACGTCGCCTCGCTGGGCCCCGGCCCGGCCGTCCCCGACGAGTCCGACTACTCGATCGATGGCCTGTCGGAGGCGGAGCGCGAGGAGGCCATCTCCCGCGGCGGCCAGATCTTCCTCACCAACTGCACGGCGTGCCACAACTTCAACGGTTCCGGCGGCGCCATGCCGCGCGGCGGCTACGCCCCGGCGCTGCGCGGTGTCGAGGGCAAGTACATCTACGAGGCGCTGCTGACCGGGCCGCAGAACATGCCCAACTTCAGCAACGGCAACCTCTCCCCCGAGGAGAAGCGCGACGTCATCGCCTACCTCGGCAGCCTCGAGGACACCCCGGAGTACGCCGGCTTCACCCTCGGCGGACTCGGCCCCGTCTCGGAGGGCCTGTTCGCCTGGCTGGTCGGCATCGGCGGCCTCGTCGGCGCTGCCGTCTGGATCGCCTCGCACACGACCCGCACCAAGAAGGACAAGGTGAACGCGTGAGCAACAGCAGCCACGACCACCCGGTCAACGGGCCCGACGGCACTCCTGTGACGGGTGGCGGCGCGGCCGAGAGCACCCCGGCGACGTACGACTCGTCGCACGTGCCGGCGCACCGCGAGTCCGAGCCGATCGCCGACCCCGGACTCCCCCCGCACCAGTGGCGCCCGACGGACGTCGACCCGAGGCTCGAGAAGCGCGCGGAGCGCCAGATCGCGGCGATGTTCATCGCGGCGATGATCAGCGCCGTCCTGTTCGTGGTGGCGTACTTCTCGTTCTCGGTCGGCGACAACTGGGACACGTTCGCCGGCATGGGCGCCTCCACGGTCTCCCTCGGCGTCACGCTCGGCATGTCGCTGCTCCTCATCGGCATCGGCATCATCCACCTGGCCCGCAAGCTGATGGCGGACCACGAGATGGTCGAGATGCGTCACCCGGCCGCCTCCCCGCAGGAGGATCGCGACGCCACGATCCAGGCGCTCAACGACGGCCTCGACGAGGCCGGCATCGGCCGCCGGCCGCTGGTGCGCAACACCATGCTGGGCGCGGTCGGCATCCTCGGCCTGCCCGCGGTCGTGCTGCTGCGCGACCTGGCCCCCGGCAGCACCCTGGACGTCAGCAAGCTGGCCCACACGATCTGGGAGCCGGACATGCGGCTCGTGCGCGACGTGGTCGGCACGCCGATCCTCGCCAGCGAGATCGAGGTCGGCGACCTGATCAACGCAGCACCCGAGGCGATGTTCCCGACCGAGGAGAACGGCTACCGCGAGCTCGAGGGCGCGGAGGAGCAGGCCGAGAAGGCCAAGGGCGCGATCATCATCGTGCGGATGGACCCCGACGACATCACTCCGGCGAAGGGCCGGGACAAGTGGACCGTCGACGGGATCATCTGCTACTCCAAGATCTGCACCCACGTCGGGTGCCCGATCTCCCTCTACGAGCGCACCACCCACCACGTGCTGTGCCCGTGCCATCAGTCGACCTTCGACCTCGCGGACGCCGCGAAGGTCGTCTTCGGTCCGGCTGCCCGTCCCCTTCCGCAGCTGCCGATCAAGGTCGACGGAGAGGGATACCTGGTCGCTCAGAGCGACTTCACCGAGCCCATCGGGGCTAGCTACTGGGAGCGTGAGAAGCAGTGAGCACCGACTCAAGGCTTGACACCAGCAAGGTTGCGACGAGCAACCGCACGGACGCCGCGACCGCATCGAAGGGCAGCCCGGCGGGCTCGCTCGCCTCGTGGGCGGACGACCGCCTCGGCCTGGCCACGGCGATGAAGAAAAACCTCCGCAAGGTCTTCCCCGACCACTGGTCGTTCATGCTCGGTGAGATCGCGCTGTGGAGCTTCGTCGTGCTGCTCCTCACCGGTGTCTTCCTCACCCTGTGGTTCAACCCGTCGATGGGTCACGTGACCTACGAAGGCTCCTACGACCAGCTCCGCGGCGTCGGCATGTCGGAGTCCATGGCCTCCACCCTCAACATCTCCTTCGACGTGCGCGGCGGCCTGCTCATGCGCCAGATGCACCACTGGGCCGCGATGGTCTTCATCGGCTCGATGATGGTGCACCTGCTCCGCGTCGCCTTCACCGGCGCCTACCGCAAGCCGCGCGAGCTCAACTGGGTCATCGGTTGCATCCTGCTGCTTCTCGGCACCCTCGAGGGCTTCACCGGATACTCGCTCCCCGACGACCTCCTGTCCGGCACCGGCGTCCGCGCGGCGGACGGGTTCCTCAAGGCCACGCCCGTCGCCGGGTCCTACATGTCGTTCCTGCTCTTCGGTGGCGAGTTCCCGGGCGAGTCGATCATCCCGCGGCTCTACATCGTCCACGTGCTGCTGATCCCCGGCCTCCTGCTCGCCCTGATCGCCGCCCACATGCTGTTGCTCGTCTACCACAAGCACACCCAGTGGCCCGGGCCCGGCCGCACCGAGCAGAACGTCGTCGGCTACCCGATGCTCCCGGTGTACGCCGCCAAGGCCGGTGGCTTCTTCTTCATGGTCTTCGGCGTCATCGCCCTCATGGGCGGCCTGATGACGATCAACCCGGTGTGGAAGTTCGGTCCCTACGACCCGACCAAGGTGACGGCGGGCTCGCAGCCCGACTGGTACATGGGCTGGCCCGACGGACTGCTGCGCATCATCCCGAGCGGGTGGGAGACGGTGATCTTCGGCTACACGATCTCGTGGAACGTGATGATCCCGATCCTCATCGTGCCGCCGCTGATGCTCGTCGTCCTGATGCTCCTGCCCTTCCTCGAGAGCTGGATCACCGGTGACAAGCGCGACCACCACCTGCTCCAGCGCCCGCGCAACGCGCCGACGCGCACCGCGGTCATGGTGGCCCTGATGACGTTCTACGGGCTCGCCTGGGCGGCCGGCGGCAACGACATCATCGCGATCAAGCTGGACGCCAGCATCAACCAGATCACCTACTTCATCCGGGTGGCGATCTTCGTCGGCCCGGTGGTCGCGTTCTGGATCACCCGTCGCTGGTGCATCTCCCTGCAGCGCCACGACAACGAGAAGCTGCTCCACGGCTACGAGACGGGCATCATCACCCGCTCCGTCGATGGCCAGTATGCCGAGCGGCACCTGCCGATCAGCGGCTCGAGCGCCTACACGCTCACTGCGCGCGACCGCGACGAGATCTACACCGTCGCGGGCGACACCGACGCTGCCGGCGTCGCCGCTCCGAACTCCCGCTCGGAGAAGCTGCGCGCGAAGCTCTCGTCGTGGATGTACGTCCACAACGTGCAGAAGCCCACCCGGGCCGAGCTCGAGGAGGCGCACCACCACGCCGAGCACGAGGCGCAGCTCCAGTCGGGCCTCGACCACCCGGTCGACGGTCACCAGTTCGACGACCACCAGCTCCGCAACACCGACGAGGTGCCGCTCCGCGACCACTGAGTCGTCGTACGACGCAGGAGGGCCCGCCGGTTGATCCGGCGGGCCCTTCGTCCTTGTCGGGGCTGTCGTGGGGCGGTGGCCCAGCCACCGTCCTCGCCACCCGCAGTGTGGCTCCACCACCGCTCCTCGGCGCGTCGACGTACGACTCGCGCACGGGCGGTGGCCCAGCCACAGTCCCGGCGTCCGGATTGTGGCTCCACCACCGCTCCCTTGGGTGAGGAGGATTCCGGTGGTCGATTAATCCGGCGGGCCCTTCGTCGCTCCCGGGTGGCGGGACACGACATCAGGCCGCCGCTGGGTGCGGAACCTCAGGAGAGGGCGGAGCCGGACTTCCAGTCGGCGAAGGAGAGGTTCCAGTCGCCGTAGCCGTTCTCCAGCGTCATCTGGCGTCTGGAGCCGGTCACCTCGACGACATCGCCCCGGCTGGTGCGGTCGTAGAGCCACTTGGCGTCGGCGAGGCCCATCCCGACGCATCCGTGGGAGACGTTGGCGCTGCCCTGGGAGCCGACGGACCACGGCGCCCCGTGGAGGAACTCGCCCGAGTAGGTCACGCGCATGGCGTACGGGACGTTGGAGAGGTTGTAGTACTCCGGGTCGTCCTTGTCGACGCCGATGGTCGCGGCGTCCATCCGCTTGCGACGGAACTTCTCGATGATGACCTTGGTGCCCGAGCGGGTCTCCCAGCCGGGCTTGCCGGCGCTGATCGGCATCGTGCGGGCGAGGTCGCCGTTGACGTAGGTCCGCATCGTGTGGGCCCGGACGTCGATGCGGCTGACCACGGAGTCACCGATCCGGAAGTCGATGCTGCGCGACTCCTGGCCATAGATCCCGTTGCCGGCAGGCAGGCTGTTGAGGTCGAGGTCGACCGAGACATCCGTCCCCGACTTCCAGTACGACGCAGGGCGGTAGTGCGCTTCACGGTCGCTCAGCCAGTACCACGACCCGCGCTGCGCCGGGGTGCTCGTCACGCTCATGTGCTTCTCGAAGAGCGCCCTGTCGGTGACCGGGAGGTCGAAGGTCACCACGACCGGCATGCCGACGCCGACAGTCTCACCGTCGAGCGGCGCGATCGAGGCGAAGGTCTGCTCGTCCAGGGTCAGATCGACCGTGTGGAAGCTGCGCGTGCGCTCCACCGTGCGGCCGTCGCTGCGGGTGGTCGAGGCCTTGATGACGTAGTCGGTGCCGGGCTCGAGCCGGTCGGACGACGTCCAGGTGCCAGCGGCGACCTTGCCTGAGAGGGCTCCGGTCGTCGACGTCACCTCGACGGTGTCGAGGGTGCCGCCCTCGGCGCTGACGGCCAGCGGAGCGTCGATCGGGACGGCGGCGGTGTCGGTGTCGGTGAAGCTCGTCGAGAGGCGGACCGGGTCGGGCCTCGCCGACTCCGATCCCGATCCCGACGCCGCGCCCGGACCGTCGGCGCCACCGGAGCCGCTCGAGCCGTCGGTCGCCGAGCTGCACCCTGCGAGCCCGCCGGCGAGCACCAGCAGTGCGGCTGCCACGGTCGTACGACGGTGCGCTGAGCACACGTGTGCGGACGCGCGAGTGCGCATGCGACTACCCCCAGTGATGACGACCCGAAATCGGAAGAACCCGTCCAGCGTACGTCGCGGACGGGTTCTTCGGTGAAGCGTGGCTCAGTGAGCGTGCTCACCGCGGTAGTACTCGAAGACGAAGCCGCACAGGACGATCACACCGACCGTGAAGCCGATGAACACGAGCCACCACGCAGCCAGCGCCGTGCCGTAGACGATCACGCCGAGGGCGAGCGAGCACCACAGCGGCCACCAGGAGTAGGGCGGGAAGAATCCCAGCTCCCCGGCACCGTCGGCGATCTCGCCCTCCTTGCGGTCCTCCGGGCGGGGGTCCATGCGCGAGGCGTGGAACCCGAGGTAGAGGGTGACCATGCCGAAGAGCAGCGCGGTCATCACCAGGGCGGACGTGCCGGTCGGGTCCTCGGTGAGGAACCAGTACGCCGGCGCGACGACCGCCACGAAGATCGCGGTGATGCCGAAGACCCAGGCCTCTGCCTTCATCGGTGGTCCCCCTCGTTCCCGGTCTCGGTGGTGGTGCCGTCGATGCGTTCCTCGAGCATCTCCTCGCGACCGTGCACCTCGGGCGCGTCTGCCGGTGCGTCACCGTCGCGCTCGGCATCGTTCTCGTGGAGCTCCATGAGCGCGATCTCCGGGTGGTGCAGGTCGAAGGCCGGCGACTCCGAGCGGATCCGCGGCAGCGTGTGGAAGTTGTGCCGCGGCGGCGGACAGCTGGTCGCCCACTCGAGCGAGCGGCCCCAGCCCCACGGGTCATCGACCTCGACCTTCGGCCCCTTGGAGGAGACGTAGACGTTGTAGAGGAACGGCAGCGTCGAGGCGCCCAGCAGGAAGGCACCCACGGTCGAGACCTGGTTGAGCACGGTGAATCCGTCCTCCGGCAGGTAGTCGGCGTAGCGACGGGGCATGCCCTCGACGCCGAGCCAGTGCTGCACGAGGAACGTGGTGTGGAAGCCGACGAACAGGATCCAGAAGTGGAGCTTGCCGAGACGCTCGTCGAGCATGCGACCGGTCATCTTCGGCCACCAGAAGTAGAAGCCGCCGAACATCGCGAAGACGACGGTGCCGAACACGACGTAGTGGAAGTGCGCCACGACGAAGTAGGAGTCGGACACGGTGAAGTCCAGCGGCGGGCTCGCCAGGATGACACCGGTGAGACCACCGAAGAGGAACGTGGTCAGGAAGCCGACCGACCACAGCATCGGGGTGTCGAAGGACAGAGATCCCCCCCACATCGTCCCGATCCAGTTGAAGAACTTCACTCCGGTGGGCACCGCGATCAAGAACGTCATGCCGGAGAAGAACGGCAGGTCCACCGCGCCGGTGACGTACATGTGGTGGGCCCACACGGCGACCGACAGCATCGCGATGCCGAGGGTCGCGGCCACCAGGCCGACGTAGCCGAAGATCGGCTTGCGGCTGAAGACCGGGAGGATCTCGGAGATGATGCCGAAGAACGGCAGCGCGATGATGTAGACCTCGGGATGGCCGAAGAACCAGAACAGGTGCTGCCACAGGATTGGCCCGCCGTGCGACGGGTCGAAGACGTTGGCCCCCAGGATCCGGTCGGCCTCCAGCATGAGCAGGGCGCCCGCGAGGATCGGGAACACCATGATCACGAGCATGCTGGTGATCAGCGTGTTCCAGACGAAGATCGGCATCCGGAACAGGGTCATGCCGGGGGCGCGCATGCAGATGATGGTGGTGATGAAGTTGACGCCACCGAGGATCGAGCCGAGGCCGGCCATCCAGAGGCCCATGATCCACAGGTCGCCGCCGACGCCGGGGCTGCGTACGGCGTCGGAGAGCGGCGTGTACGCGAACCAGCCGAAGTCGGCAGCCCCGCCGGGCGTGAGGAAGCCGGAGGCGGCGATGAGTCCGCCGAAGAGGAACAGCCAGTAGCTGAACATGTTGAGTCGCGGGAACGCGACGTCGGGCGCGCCGATCTGCAGCGGCATGATCACGTTGGCGAAGCCGAAGAACAGCGGCGTCGCGAACAGCAGCAGCATGATCGTGCCGTGCATCGTGAACAGCTGGTTGTAGAGCTGCTCGCTCACGACCTGCTGACCGGGGTAGGCCAGCTCGGAGCGGATCAGCATCGCCATCAGGCCCGCGATGAGGAACCACGCGAACGACGTCCCGAGGTAGAGCTTGCCGATCAGCTTGTGGTCGGTCGTGGTCAGCAGTCGGACGACCTGCTGGCCGAGCGGCTTGCGGGGCGGTTCGCCGCCGGGCGTCTGTGCCGCCGGCCTGTTGATTGTCGGGGCGCTCACTCCGCACTCCCTTCCTGGTTGTCGTCCTCGCCGAGGCCGGTCTGCGTGGTCACGTCGGCTCCCCCGATGAGCGGCGTCTCGGCGGTCTGGCCGGCGTCAGCGAGATCGGCGAGGTACTGGTCGTACTCGGCCTGGCTGACGATCTTGACCTTGAACAGCATCCGCGAGTGGTAGACACCGCAGAGCTCGTAGCACTTGCCTGCGTACTCGCCCTCGACGGTGGGTGTCACCTGGAGCTTGTTGACGCGGCCCGGGATGGCGTCCATGCGGGTCAGGAACGACGGGACGCCGAAGTTGTGGATCACGTCGGCCGAGCGCAGGTTGAACTGGATGCGCTGGTCGACGGGCAGCACGAGCGTCGGGATCTCACTCCCGTCTCCCGAGGTGTAGACGTAGGACTCGTAGGCGTAGTCGTCGGGCTCACCGGTGGCGTCGGGGGTCTGCTCGCCGACACCGTAGTTGAAGGTCCACGACCACTGCTGGCCGGTCACCTCGACGGTGACGTCGGGCGTGCTGATCTCGGTCTGGACGTCCTGCACACGCACGGTGTGGAAGAAGAACACGATGCACATCAGCACCGGGGCGATCGTGTAGAAGACCTCGAGCGGCAGGTTGTAGCGCGTCTGCCGGGGCACCTCGTCGTCGCTGCGACGGCGGAACTTCACCACGGCGTAGCCGATGAGGCCCCAGACGATGATGCCGGTCGCCATCGCGGCGACCCAGGCCCACTTCCAGAGCTCGTAGGTGTAGGGCCCCTGCTCGGTGACCCGGTCCGGCATGGCGAGGTTGCGGATCTGGCGCTCGTCGGCAGCGGAGCATCCGGCCAGCACCAGCATCGTCACGCCGAGCAGCGCGACCCTCGTGGCGCGCCGTGCCGGCGCGCCCGAGAACTTGGGGACTTGCAGACCCACTGACGAGCCTCTCTCTCGGTCCATCTCCGACATGCAAAGACTATCCCCCACAGCCCGCATCGTGCGGGGCAGGGTCGGGTGTCGTTGGCGGGTGGCAGAGTTCGTCGCGTGACAGCGCCCGTGCGCCCCGGAGGCGACCTCGACAGCGCCTCCGCCGCGCCGCTCCACCCGGCGGCGCGCGAGGTCCTGCTCGCTGCGCTCGAACGGGGGTACGCCGACCCGCGACGGCTGCACCGACCCGGCCGCGAGGCGCGGCTGCTGCTCGACAACGCCCGCGAGGCGACGGCCGTTGCGCTCGGCGTCCGCGCCGACGAGGTGACGTTCACCCCGAGCGGCACACACGCGGTGCACCTCGGGCTCCTGGGGCTGGTGCGCGGCGCGCGGCGCGGCAACGTGGTCGTCCACTCGGCTGTCGAGCACTCGGCCGTGCGGCACGCCGTCGAGTGGGGCGCGCGGGGCGACGAGGTCGGCGTGGACACCCACGGACGCGTCGACCCCGCCGCGGTGCGCGACCGGACGAGGCGGCCCGAGGTCGGGGTCGTCGCGCTGCAGAGCGCCAACCACGAGGTCGGCACGGTGCAGCCGGTCGGCCGGCTCGACCTGCCGCCCGACGTCCCGATCTTCACCGACGCCTGCGCGTCGATGGGCCGGCTGGCCCTGCCCTCCGGCTGGGCCGCGGCCGCGGGATCGGCCCACAAGTGGGGCGGCCCCGCCGGGGTGGGCGTGCTGCTGGTGCGCACCCGGGCACGGTGGCGCAACCCGTTCCCCGGCGACGACCGCGTCGACGAGCGGTCGACCGGCTTCGAGAACGTCCCCGCGGTCCTCGCCGCGGCCGCCGCGCTCCAGGCGGTGGTGGCCGAGCGCGAGGAGATCAATGCGCGTCACCACGAGCTCATCGACGTCGTACGCAGCCGGGTGGCCGCGGAGGTGCCGGACGTCGAGGTCGTCGGGGACCCGGTGCGCCGCCTGCCCCACCTCGTGACGTTCTCGTGCCTCTACGTCGACGGCGAGGCGCTCGTGACCGAGCTCGACCGGCGGGGCTTCGGCATCGCGAGCGGCTCCGCGTGCACCGCGTCGACCCTCACTCCCAGCCACGTGCTGGAGGCGATGGGCGTGCTGACCCACGGCAACGTCCGGCTCTCCCTCCAGCGCGACGCCACTCGCGCGGACGTCGACTTTTTCTGCGACGTCCTGCCCGAGGTCATCGCCGAGATCCGGTCGCGGGTCGGCCTGTGAGCACTGCCGACGACGGGCAACCGGTCCTCGAGCTCGACTGCCGCACGATGATGTGCCCGATGCCCGTGATCGAGCTCGCCCGCCACCTGGCCGACGTCGAGGTCGGCGAGCTCATCGGAGTGGTCGCGCACGACAGCGCGGCCGCGGTGGACGTGCCGGCGTGGTGCCGGATGAAGGGCCAGGACTACGTCGGCGCCGACGTCACCGACGACGGAGCCCCGCGCTACGTCGTACGACGTCTCAGCTGAGCGTCACTGCCGGATCGTCTGGAGGTGCGGCTCGAAGTCGGCGACGGCCTCGTCGCCGTAGGTCGCCCCGCACCGCTCGAGGAAGGCCGCGCGGGAGATCTCGTACTCCTGCGTGCCGACCTGCTCGACGACGTAGACAGCGAGCAGGCACCCCAGCTGGGCGGCGCGCTCGTGGCCGAGGCCCCAGCTGAGCGCGGCGAGGAAGCCGGCGCGGAAGGCGTCGCCGACACCGGTCGGCTCGACCTTCTCGATCTCCGGGACGGCCGCCACGACGATCGACTCCTCGCCGGCGCGGTCGATGCGCACGCCCTCCGGACCGAGGGTGACCACCCACGACCCGACGCGCGAGAGCACCTCCTCACGGCTCCATCCGGTCTTCTGCGTGATCAGGCTGGCCTCGTACTCGTTGGAGAAGAGGATCTCGGCGCCGTCGATCAGCGGGCGGATCAGGTCGCCGTCACCGAACGCGAGCTGCTGCGACGGGTCGGCCAGGAACGGGTAGCCGCGCTGGCGGCACTCCTCGGTGTGACGGAGCATGCCCTGCGGGTCGTCGGGCCCGATGATCACGTAGTCCGGCGCGCCGACGCGGTCGACGATCGGCTTCAGCTCGATCTCGCGCGACTCGCTCATCGCGCCCGCGTAGAAGCTCGCGATCTGCGCGTGCGCGGAGTCGTTGGTGCACACGAAGCGCGCCGTGTGCCGGGTCTCGGAGACGTGCACCGACTCGCAGTCGACGTTGTGCCGCTCGAGCCAGGCGCGGTACTCGGCGAAGTCCTCACCGACGGCGCCGACGAGGATGGGGCGCAGGCCCAGGTTGCCGAGGCCGAAGCAGATGTTGGCCGCGCAACCGCCGCGGCGTACTTCCAGGTCCTCGACGAGGAACGACACCGACAGCTTGTCGAGCTGGTCGACCACGAGGCTGTCGGCGAACTTGCCCGGGAAGGACATCAGGTGGTCGGTCGCGATGGATCCGGCTACGAGGATGGACACGACGCGGAACCCTACCCGCCGACCGCCGCGACACCGTCCTCGCCGGCCCCGGCAGGCGGCGCGTGGAGTTACCGATCGGTACGACTCGGGATACCCCGCGGTAGCCAATAGCGTCGTGATCATGACGACCTCCGCGCCCGGTTCTCGCCGCCCCTCGCTCACCCACGACGAGCTCGGCACGCCCGCCGAGATGGCTGCCGACGGGCGCGCCGCCAGCCGCAACCTGCACCTCGAGCGAGCCGCGAAGGCGGCCGTCTCGGCCCCACCGAGCCTCCGCTTCGAGGACTACCCCACCGAGGTCGGCAAGCGCGAGATCCGGGTCTCCGACGCGGCGGCGCGGATCGCCAACGCGCTCCACCTGCACCTGGACTGAGCAGTCACCCTCAGACGACGAAGGCCCCCGCCGGACGGCGGGGGCCTTCGTGCGTGTCATGGGTTTCGACGCGGCCGTCGCGACCTCGCTCCTCGGTCGCGGGCCTTGCTCAACCTGGCCGCTCGTCGGGGCTTCGCAAGCTCAGCCCCGGGCGTCACATCAGTGGAACGAGTCCCCGCACGCGCACGAACCGGTGGCGTTGGGATTGTCGATCGTGAAGCCCTGCTTCTCGATGGTGTCGACGAAGTCGATCTCGGCACCGTTGAGGTAGGGGACGCTCATCCGGTCGACCACGACGGTCACGCCGTCGAAGTCGGTGGTGACGTCGCCGTCGAGCGTGCGCTCGTCGAAGAAGAGCTGGTAGCGCAGGCCCGAGCAGCCACCCGGCTGCACGGAGATGCGCAGGGCCAGGTCGTCGCGACCCTCCTGCTCGAGGAGGCTCTTCACCTTGCCGGCGGCGACAGCGGAGAGGTTGATCTGGTCGGTGCGGCGCTCGGTCTCGACCTGCTCGGTCATCTCATCACTCCAAAGTCTTTGGGGGTACTGCTCGGTTCAATGGTCGCACACCGTGGGTTATTCCTCGCGTCTCCGCCCGTCCTGGCGCCTGCTTGTGGGTGGCGGCACATCGCACACGGAGGAGGCTCATCCGCGCAATCTGCCGCCACCCCCAACGGCGACCGACCCGGGGGGTGGCGGCACATCGCACGTGCTGAGCGCGCATCAATGCAATCTGCCGCCACCCCGTCAGGCAGTACGCCGCCGTGGCGACGGGGCCGGGATCCGGCGCAGGAACGCTGTCCTGCCGGCAGGGGTGAACAACGAGTCCTTCAGCAGTCGGTGCCACTTCCGGATGCGAGTGGGGTCATGGGGACGGCCGAGCGAGCGATCCGCGTCCTCGAGGATGGTGACCGGTCGGTAGAGCACATCACCCGACGTGAAACCGCGCCGCACGTATCCGATCCGGTCGACGCGACGGTCACGGCGACGATCGACCACACGGCGTGGCGCCTTCTCGTGCTCGTCGCCGTCGTACTCGTGGAGCGCCGTGGTCCCGACCAGCCAGAGGTCGGCCGTGGCCACGACGACTCCGTCGGCATCCGTCAGCGTCCACTGCGTCTCCACCTCGATCTCGCACACGACGTGCAGCAGTCGGAGCAGGGACTCCCACAGGGACTCGGCCCCAGCGTCCACGAGGGCGAGTGCCGCACGCAGCCTCCGACTCCCCGGTCGCCTCGACGCCGAGGCTGCTTCGAGGTCCTCCGGGGAGACGAGCTCGAGGTGCAGGGCGGCGTCGACCATGGCTACCAGGTCGACCAGGCCCACCCAGCGCGCCGCCGCGGTGAGCGCCTCGGCCAGCACAGCCACCCGCAGTCCGCGGACGACGACGTACGACACCGGACGGATGTGGCGGCTGGCGTGCACACCGTCCCGCATGGGACGTGGGTCGTCCTTCGCGAGGGCCATGAAGACCGGGCACTCGCGCGGCAGCGGCGGCAGGGGCACGCCGTGGACCTCCAACGCGGTCAGACCCGTGAAGCACCCCACATCTGTCATCAGGAGCTGCCACCCGGCAAGGTCGTCCTCGTCCCAGAACGGCGGATGTTCGGCCTCGGCAGGAACCGTCTGCTCGCGGTGCACGCCATAGGTCACCGGCGTCCACGCCACTCCTCGCCGATGCCCGCGAATAGGTGTGGAGTCGGCCATGAAGACGACCGTCGCGCTCTCGGTGGCTCCTTGTCCCACCCACTGCTTCGAGCCTGTGGACGAGAGACCCGGATGACGTCATGTGGACGATTGATGGTCGTTGGTCCAAGGTGGCGGCAGATCACACGACAACTGAGCCTCAGCCCGCAATGTGCCGCCACCCACGGCATCCCGCCCGGCGAGGGTGGCGGCAGATCGCACGACAACCGAGCCTCGACCCGCAATGTGCCGCCACCCCCAGCGGCGGCCCGTCACTCACCGCGACCAGGTCCTCGCCACTCGCGCCGCGAGGTCGGCCAAGGCGTCGGCGGGGGCGCCGAGGGCGCGCTCCTCGCCCACCAGCTCGACGAGGGAGTACGCCGACTCGATCCCGAGGGCGCGCATCTCCCGCGAGCCGATGAGCACCTGCCCGGCGAGCGCGATGCACGGCCGGAGGGCCTCCGAGGCGACGGCGGCCACGCCGTAGGGCACCTTGCCCGCGCGGCTGGAGAAGTCGAAGGCCCCCTCCCCCGTCACGACCAGGTCCGCCTGCCGCGCGCGCGAGGCGAGGGAGACCGAGGCGCAGACGAGGTCGATGCCCGGCTCGCGGGTGGCACCGAGGACGAGCAGCGCGTAGCCGATGCCCCCGGCCGCGCCGGCGCCCTTCTCCAGGGACGTACGCCGGTCCGTGGCGACCGCGAAGCCCTCGAGCCAGCCGTCGACCTCCGCGATCCGGTCCTCGCCGATCCCCTTCTGCGGCCCGAAGGTCTTGGTCGCGCCGAAGAGCCCGGTGAGCGGGCTGTCGACGTCGCTGGCGGCCACGAGGGTCACCCCCGCGAGCCGGTCCCGGGCCGGGGCGAGGTCCACGCCGGTGACGGACGGGAGGGCGGCGGGGCCGCCGTCGAGCACTCCGTCGGACGTCGCACCGAGGGCCGCGAGGACTCCCGCGCCACCGTCGTTCGTGCCGGTGCCGCCGAGCCCGACCACGACGGTCGTCGCTCCGCCCTCGACCGCGGCGAGCACCAGCTCGCCGACACCGCGGCTGGTCGCGGTCTCGGGGTCGCCGTCGACCAGGTGCAGGCCGGCGGCCTGCGCGCTCTCGACGTACGCCGTCTCCCCCACGCGCAGCACCACCGCTGGCACTGGCGTCCCGTGGGGCCCCGAGACGGTCACCGCCGACAGCGTGCCCTCGAGGGCCGCGTGGAGGACGTCGACGAAGCCGGGTCCACCGTCGGCCATCGGCGCGAGGTCGAGCTCGTCGTCCGGCGCCTGTCGTCGCCAGCCGACGGCGATCGCCTCCGCCGCCTGGACGGCGGTCAGGGTGCCCGCGAACTTGTCGGGGGCGATCAGCACGCGCATGGCGCCCATCCTTGCAGCGCACCCGTCGGGCATGCTGAGGGCATGAGTCTTGACCCTCTGGTCGCCGAGGTCACCGTGCCCGTGAACCCGACCCAGGCCTTCGTCGGGTTCACCGCGCAGATGGGCGAGTGGTGGGACCCGATGCTCACCCCCGACCCGCCCACCTTCACCAACATCTCGGTCGACCCCAACGGGCCGGTGGCGATGGTCCACGGCGACGACGAGTACGTCTGGGGCCGGGTGATGGAGTGGGACCCGATCGGCCGCTACACGCAGGAGTTCTGGCTCGGGCACCCGGAGGACGAGGCGACCGTGCTGGACGTGCGCTTCACCGCGGCGGAGTCCGGCGGCAGCCTGGTGCGGCTCGTGCACAGCGGCTGGATGCCCGGGACCGAGGAGGTCCGCGCGACGTACACCCACTGGGGCGACCTGCTGGCCCGGTACGCCGCCCACGTGTCGTGACCCTGCTCGTCCGCCCGATGCAGGTCGACGACCTGCCCGCCTGCGAGGCCATCACGCGGGCCGCCTACTTCGAGGTCGACCGCGCGACCTTCCAGCGCTCGTGGCCGGACCCGCAGCCGCGCTCGGAGGCCGGTCGCACCGACTGGCTCGCCAAGTCGCGCCACAAGCTGACCACCGACCCGGGCGGGTGCTGGGTGGCCGAGGAGGACGGCGCCGTCGTCGGGCTCGCCACGTCGCTGCGCCGCGAGCTGATGTGGATCCTGTGCTCCTTCGCGGTCGTCCCGGAGGCGCAGGGACGCGGGCTCGGGACGTTGCTCCTCGACGCGGCGACGCGCTACGGCAGCGGTTGCCTGCGCGGGATGTTCGTCGCCAGCCACGACCAGGGCGCTCTGCACCGCTACCGCAAGGCCGGCTTCGACCTGCACGCGCAGATGGTGCTGTGGGGCACCGTCGCCCGCGAGCTGCTGCCGGCCGTGCCGCACGTCCGCGAGGGAACGGCCGCGGACCGCGACCTCTGCGACAGCCTCGACCGCCGCACGCGCGGCGCGGCGCACGGCCCCGACCACGCGATCCTCGCCGAGCAGTTCCGCCTCGTGGTCGTGGACCACGGCTCGCACCAGGGCTACGCCTACGTCTCGAAGGCGGGCGGCGTGCAGTGCCTCGCCGCCGACGACCGGCGCACCGCCCGCATCCTGCTCTGGGAGTCGCTCGCCTCCTCCACGCCCGACGTCCCGGTCGAGGTTCCGCGGATCACGTCGGCCAACCAGTGGGCGCTGGACGTCGCGACCGCTGCACGGCTCGAGATCCACCCGCGCAACTTCCTCGCGACGCGCCACCTCAAGCCGCCGACGCCGTACATCCCGCACAGCACCTTCCTGTAGCGGCTAGAGGGCGGACCCCGGCTCCAGCCGTGCGCCGGCCGCCACCTCGCCGGCGAGCCTCGAGTCGCGCCCGGCCAGCACCAGGTCGTCGTCATCAGCCACGCGCCGCGACGGCTCGGCGCCGACACGCGAGCGCGCGGCCACCTCGCAGCGCTCGTCGAGGACCGCGGTGCGCACGACGGCTCCTGCCCGGATCACGCAGTCCTCCATCACCACGCTGTCGTGGACCTCGGCTCCCTTCTCGACGACGACACCGGGGCCGAGCACGCTGCCGACGACGAGCCCGGCCACGTCCGCACCTGGCGACAGCAGCGAGTCGTGGCAGTCGCCCGATGCCCGCACCCGGGCGGCCGGCCGGTCGGGCCAGTGCGAGATGACGGGCCGACCCGGGTGGTCGAAGACGTCGACCCTGCCCCGCAGCAGGTCGCGGTGCGACTGGAGGTAGAGGCCTGGCTGGCCGACGTCGCGCCAGTAGCCGGTGAGCGGCACGGCGGCGACCTTGCCGCCCTCGACGAGGCGCGGGAGCAGGTGCTCCCCGAAGTCGCCGATCCCGCTGTCGCCGTCGGCCTGGTCGTCCGGGTCCTGCTCGCCGACGAGCTCGCGCCGCAGGTCCTGCAGTGTCGCGAGGACCGCCTCGGTGTCGTAGACGAAGATCTCCGTCGCCACGGTCCCGGCCGACGGCCGCGACGGCTTGTGCTCGACCCCGGTGACCTTGCCGCTGCCACCCGTGCCGGCCAGCACCACGACGTTGTCGGACGCGTCCTTCTTGGAGACCTCGCTGGTCAGCACGGTCGCGGTCCGACCGGCCGCGACGTGGTCCTCGATCACCGGGGCGAGGTCCATGTTGAAGACGTGGTCGGCGCTGCAGACCACGAGCGTCGAGGCGCCGAAGGCCTCGATGTCGGCCGACATCCGCAGCAGCAGGTCGCCGTTGCCGTGGGCGAAGCCGCTCTCCGTCGCGGGACCGGTGCCCGTCTGCGGGACGATCCGGCGGAAGCCGCCGCGGTTGCGGTCCAGGCTCCACGGGCGCCCGCCCGACAGGTAGTCGTCGATCGACGTCACCTGGTACTCCAGCGACACCCACACGTCCGCCAGGTCGGCGTGCACGAGGCCGGAGAGGGCGAAGTCGATCAGCCGGTGGACACCGCCGTACGGCAGCGCGGGCTTGGCCCGCTCCCGGGTGAGCACGTCCATGCGGGAGCCCTGCCCGCCCGCCTGGACCAGGGCCAGCACCTCACCACGTCGCGACATGGGGCTCACCCTCCCACGCGGCCGGACGCGACGGCGTCCCCTCCTAGGATGGGACGCATGGCCACCATCGACCTGCCGCTCCTCCCCCTCGGCAAGGGCCGCGACCTCGACGCCGAACGCGGCGTGGAGTGCCCCGGCGACCTCCCGGCAGCGTCCGACCCCGACCTGGTCGAGCGCGCCCGCGCCGCCAAGGCCACGCTCGGGGACCGCCTCTTCGTCCTCGGCCACCACTACCAGCGCGACGAGGTCATCCAGTTCGCCGACGTCACCGGCGACTCCTTCAAGCTCGCGCGCGACGCGGCCGGCCGTCCCGACGCCGAGTTCATCGTCTTCTGCGGCGTGCACTTCATGGCCGAGTCGGCCGACATCCTCACCTCCCCGACCCAGCGGGTCGTCCTGCCCGACCTCGCGGCCGGCTGCTCGATGGCCGACATGGCGCGGCTGCGCCAGGTCGAGGACGCCTGGGACGCGATGGCCGACGCCGGCATCCAGGACAGCGTCGTGCCGGTGACCTACATGAACTCCAGCGCCGACATCAAGGCGTTCTGCGGTCGCAACGGCGGCGTGGTGTGCACGTCGTCCAACGCCGACGTCGCGCTCGACTGGGCGTTCGCGCAGAAGCTGGCGGGCGCGGGCAAGATCCTCTTCCTCCCCGACCAGCACCTCGGCCGCAACACCGCCGTCCTCCAGATGGGCATCGCACTCGACGAGTGCGTCGTGTGGGACCCGCGGCAGCCCGGTGGCGGACTGACTGCCGACGAGCTGCAGAAGGCCCGGATGATCCTCTGGAAGGGCCACTGCTCGGTGCACGGGCGGTTCTCCGAGGACGTGGTCGACGAGCTCCGGGCGAAGCACCCCGGCATCAACATCCTGGTGCACCCGGAGTGCACGCACGAGGTGGTCCTCAAGGCCGACCTCGTCGGCTCGACGGAGTTCATCATCAAGACGATCGAGGCCGCCGAGCCCGGCACCGTCTGGGCGATCGGCACCGAGCTCAACCTGGTGAAGCGCCTCGCCGACGCCCACCCCGACAAGACGATCGTCTTCCTCGACCGCAACGTCTGCTACTGCTCGACGATGAACCGCATCGACCTTCCCCACCTGGTCTGGGCGCTGGAGAACCTCGTCGCGGGCCAGGTGGTCAACCAGATCACCGTCGACTCCGAGACCGAGGCTGACGCACTCGTCGCCCTCCAGCGGATGCTCGACCTGCCCGGCAAGTCCCACCGCGACTGACCGCTCGGCCCCCATGAGACACGTCAGCGACGCCGAGCGACGGCGCCGGATCGCCACGCGCCACGCGTTGTCGCCCGAGCACCGGCTCGACGGCGTCGAGGCGGTCACCCGCGCGATGACCGTGCTGCACGCCACGGAGGCGGCGACGGTGCACCTCGCGGTCGCGGCCCGGGCCGAGGGAGTCGGCCCCGCCGACGTCGACGCCGCGCTCTACGACGATCGCGGCATCGTGAAGCAGCTCGCCATGCGGCGCACCCTCTTCGTCTTCCCCCGCGACCTCCTTCCTGCAGCGTGGGGCAGTGCCTCGGCGCGGGTGGCGACCTCGGAGCGCAAGCGGATCGCGAAGGCGATCATGGCAGCCGGCATCGCGCCGGACGGCAAGGCCTGGCTCGACGCCGCCCGTGCCGCGACACTCGAGCGGCTCGGCATGGGGCCGGCCACCACCGCCGAGGTGCGCGCCGAGGTGCCCGAGCTGGCCGGGATGGTCGGCGGCACCTCCGAGAAGAGCTACGACCGGCCGACGCCGGTGGCGCCGTGGGTGCTCACCCACCTCGGGCTGTCCGGAGACGCCGTGCGCGGCCACAACAGCGGCCACTGGCGCCTGAACAAGCCCGTGTGGACCCGCACCGGCGACTGGCTGGACACCGTCGACGTGCCGCTCGACGAGGCCGCGGGCTACGCCGAGCTCGTACGCCGCTGGCTGGCCACGTTCGGCCCGGGCACCGCCGCCGACATCCAGTGGTGGCTCGGCTCGACCAAGACAGCGGTGAGCCGCGCCCTCGGCGACGTCGAGGCGGTCGAGGTCGCCCTCGACGACGGGACCACGGGTTGGCTGCTGCCCGACGACATCGACGAGGTCGGTCCGGTCGAGTCGTGGGCCGCCCTGCTGCCGACCCTCGACCCGACCGTGATGGGCTGGAAGTCGCGGGCCTTCTACCTCGACCCCGCCCACGTGCCCTACCTCTTCGACACCAACGGCAACGCCGGCACGACGGCGTGGTGGGACGGTCGCGTCGTCGGCTGCTGGGTGCAGGACGGCGAGGGCGTCGTACGCCTCTCGCTGCTCGAGGACGTCGGTCCGGCCGGTCACGACGCACTGCACGCCGAGGCGGCCCGGCTGACCGCCTGGCTCGACGCCACCGTCATCGGCAACGTCTACGCCTCGCGCCAGATGAAGCAGGCCAGGCTGCCGTAGGGGCTAGGCGTCGGCGAACGGCAGGTCGAACCAGAACACCGATCCACCGCCGTCGCGCTGCACCACGCCCATCGTGCCGCCGTGCGCCTCCACGATCCTCCGGCACGTGGCCAGCCCGATGCCGACACCCTCGACGCTCTTGTCGAGGCGGGCCAGCGGCGCGAAGACCCGCTCGCTCCGGTCGGCGGGGATCCCACGTCCGCGGTCGCGCACCTCCACCCGGTGGCGGCCGTCGAGGACGCGGGAGTCGACCTCGACCTCGGGCGCCTCGCCGTCGTCGGTGAACTTCACGGCGTTGTCGACGAGGTTCATCAGCACCGACCGCAGCTGCGCGGAGTCGCCACGCACGACCGGCAGCACCCCCGCGGTCACGGAACCGGGAGCGACCCGGCCGGCCAGGTCGTCCAGGGCGAGGACCAGCTGGGCGCCGAGGTCGACGAGGTCGTCGCCGGGAGGAGCACCCTGGCTCGCGAACGTCAGCAGGTCGCTGATCATGCCGTCCATCCGGTCCACCCCGCGCCGCGCCCGGGCGAGCGTGTCGAGCTGGTCGGGATCGGTCACGTCGAGCTCGAGGGACTCCAGGGAGAGCGACACCGAGGTCAACGGGTTCTTGAGGTCGTGGCTGACCTGACCGGCGAAGTGCTCGAGCCGCTCGTTGGCCGTGCTGAGCCGGGCGTTGGCCTCGCTGAGCCGCCGGCTGGTGAGCTCGAGCTCGAGCACGTCCACCACCCGGTCCGCGATCTGGGCCAGGCCGCGCGCGGACTGCTGCGTCACCCGGTGTGCCTCGTTGTCGAAGACGCACAGCGTGCCGATGACGACGTCCGAGGGCGTCCGGAGGGGGTGCGACCCGTAGTAGCGGATCTGCCCGACCTCACCCGTGGTCCAGGGGTTGTCCGCGAAGCGCTCGTCCTGGGCCGCGTCCTCCAGCATGATCGAGTGGCCGGACTCGACGACCAGCCGGCACATGGAGTCCCGCTCGGCGGACTCCTGGCCCTCGAAGCCCACCGTGGCCACCTGGTGCTGCAGCTCGGAGCTGAACAGGTTGATCGCCGCGAACGGGACACCCGCCACCTGCGCGGCCAGGTCGACCAGTGCCTCGAGCTCGCGTCGCGGCGGTCCCCCGATGACGTCGTACGTCGCCAGGGCCCGCTCGCGCTGCCGCTCGTCCATCGTCTCGTCGGTCACAGTCCGGGGGCCTTCCAGATAGCCAGCCAACGCTGGAGGTCCGGCTCCATCGGGAGCTCGGGGGCGAGCAGGTCTCGTACGGACAGCTCGAGCAGGTTGTCACGGGACTGGGGGCCTGCGGGTGCGAACGGGTAGAACGTCCCCTGCTTGTAGAGGTAGGTGAGGCCGAAGCGCTGGCCGGACGCGTTGGCGAAGGGGACCATCGAGCACAGGAGCCCGCTGTCGAAGCCGTTGAGCTCCAGGGTGGTGTTGACGGCATGGAGGTCCGTGCAAAGAGCGGACGTGTCGGCAGGGTCGCCGGCCACGACGAGCCAGGTGAAGCCGAAGTCATCGGTGGTGACGGTGACCTCGGGCGCGTCCGCGTCGTCGCGGATCAGCGCCAGGACGTCGGACTGGGTCTGCGCGAAGGCCGCCCCGGTCGCCGAGCGGTAGCAGACCGACCCGGACCCGGTCGGCTCGAACCCCAGTGCCGTCTGCAGGGTGATCGCCGCGCTCGGCACGAGGAACAACGCGTCGAGGTGGTTGCGCTTGGGCGTCGTCCGCGCGCGCATCGCCTCCCAGAGCCCCATCGCGGACGCCGCCTCAGCCCGCCGGCCGGCTGAGCTCGGCCTGGATCCGGGCGAGCTGCTCGAGCCGCTGCTGCAACGGCGGGTGGGTCGCCATCAGTCCGCTGAGCCCGCCACCGCTCAGGGCGGGGACGATGCACAGTGCGCTGGCGGCACCCGCGGCACTGCTGGACCGCAGGTCGCGCTGCGGGATGGCCGAGGCCCCGCCGCTGATCTTCTGGAGCGCGGAGCCGAGGGCGGCGGGCTTGAGCGTGAGGTAGGCGCCGGCCCGGTCGGCGCTGAGCTCGCGGTAGCGCGACAGCAGGCGCAGCAGCAGGAAGCTGACGGCGTACACGACGAGGCTGACGACGACGGCGACCAGCACCGCGGGCAGGCTGCTGTTGTTGCGCGAGCGGCCCATCCCACCGAACTGCGCGAAGCGCAGCAGCAGGCCGGCGGCGATCCCGGCCGAGGCCGCCACGGTCATCACCAGCACGTCGCGGTGCGCGACGTGGCTCAGCTCGTGGGCCAGCACCGCCTCGAGCTCCTCGGCGTCGAGGGTCTGGAGGATGCCGGTCGTCACGCACACGACCGCCCGGTCGGGCGAGCGGCCCGTGGCGAAGGCGTTGGGGACGGACATGTCGGAGATGCCCACCCGCGGCTTGGGCATGTCGGCGAGCGCGCACAGTCGGTCGATCATCCCGTGCAGCTCGGGTGCCTCCTCCGGGGTCACCTCGCGCGCACGCATGGCGCGCATCGCGACCTTGTCGGAGCTCCACCACTGCCAGAACGCGATGCCGATCGCGATGATCGCCACGATCGGGGCGTAGCCGGCGCCCACGACGTAGATCAGCGCGACGACGAGCCCGACGAACAGCGCCCCGAGCAGGAACATCGTGAGGGTCATCCGGGCAGTGAGCCCGGTGTCCTTGATGAAGCGGGAGGTGGCCAACAGCCGGTCGACCTCAGCCCGGGATCAGGCCGTCGTCGCCCAGGAGCTCACGGACCTCGTCGATGGTCGCATCGGGCGGCGGCAGGATGAGGTCGGACTCGTCGAGGGAGTCGACGTCGTGATGGGTCCCGCTGGCGCGCACGGCGGCCAGGAGGCCCTCGAGCGCCGTGCGGAACATCGCCTCGTCGCCGGACTCGACGGCGTTCTCGATCTGCGAGTCCAGGCCGTTGAGGGCGTCGAGGGCGTGGTCGTCGAGGTCGTACTGGCCCTCGCCGAGGATCCGGACGATCATGCCCGGCCGCCCTCGGTGTTGTCGCCCTCGACCCGGACGGCCTCGCCCTGGGGCTCGGCGAGGATGTCGCCGTCGCCGGCCTCGATCGCCTGGGGTGCAGCGGTCCCGGCCTTGAGGCGGGCGAGCTCGGCCTCGACGTCGGAGCCGGAGCTGAGGGCGTCGAGCTCGCGGGAGATGTCGTCGCCGGCGTTCATCTGGGAGGCGTCGTCGAGCGCGCCGGAGGCGATGAGCTCGTCGATGGCCTGGCCACGCGCCTGCATCTGCGCGGTCTTGTCCTCGGCGCGCTGGATCGCGAGACCGACGTCACCCATCTCCTCGCCGATGCCCGACATCGCCTCACCGATGCGCGTCTGCGCCTCGGCGGCGGTGTAGGTCGCCTTGATGGTCTCCTTGCGGGTGCGGAAGGCCTCGACCTTCGCCTGCAGCCGCTGCTGGGCCAGGACGAGCTTCTCCTCCTCGCCCTGGAGGGTCGCCTGCTGCTCCTTGAGGCTGGTGATCTGAGAGGCGAGCCCGGACTTCCGGGTCAGGGCCTCGCGCGCCAGATCCTCACGGCCTGCCGCGATCGCCTTCTCCGCCTGGCCCTGGAGCTTGGCCGCCTGCTGCTCGATCTGGTTGACCTGCAGCTCGACGCGCTTGCGACTGGTGGCGACGTCGGCCACGCCGCGGCGTACCTTCGAGAGGAGCTCGAGCTGGCGCTGGTAGCTGTAGTCCAGCGTCTCGCGGGGATCCTCCGCCCTGTCCAGGGCCTTGTTGGCCTTGGAGCGGAAGATCAGGCTGATGCGCTTCATGAGACTCATCGGGGTGAGGACCCTCTCTCGGTCATGCTCGGTCACGGCGTGGTCGTCACTCTCACCCTAGGACCAAACCCAAGCCGGAGGTAGGGCATCCGCCGACGGCGGGCCGCGCGGCGTACGACGATAGGCTGCCTCCAGCATCCGACCGCTCGATCCCGTTCCAGCCCCGTACCACGTGAGGCAGCACCCGTGTTCCGTCGCTCCAGCTCCGAACCGACCCCGACCGTCCCCGACAAGGTCGGCGGCAAGGGCCGTCCCACCCCCAGCCGCAAGGAGGCCGAGGCGGCCGCCCGTGCGCGCGCCAAGGTGCCGCGCACCCGCAAGGAGCAGATGGCCGCCCAGCGCGCCGCGCGGGGCGAGAGCTCGCAGCGGATGCGCGAGGCGATGAAGAACGGCGACGAGCGCTACCTGCCCGCCCGCGACCGGGGTCCGGTCCGCCGCTTCATCCGCGACTACGTCGACTCGCGCTTCTCCTTCATCGAGCTGATGGTCCCGCTCCTGGTGCTGTCGATGATCCTGGGCTACTCCGGCAACCGGACGATGCTGCAGCTCGGCAACACGGTGCTGTTCACCACGATCATGGTGATCATCTTCGACATCGTCATGCTGCGCTTCCGGATCCGCCGGGAGATGGCCCGCCGGTTCCCCGACGAGCCGACCAAGGGCCTCACCTTCTACGCCGCCCTCCGATCGCTGCAGATGAAGTTCCTGCGGCTGCCCAAGCCGCAGGTCAAGATCGGCGACAAGCTTCCCGAGACCTACCGGTGAGCCCCCGCAGATGAGCCACAGCCACGGCGGTCCGACCGCCGACGTGTCCGTGCGCATCGCGTGGGCCGACGACGCCGCCGCGATCGCCGGCGTCCAGGTGCGCGCCTGGCCCGAGATGTACGCCGACCTGCTGCCGGCCGAGGCGCTGCCCACCGACGTCGAGGCCGTGGCCGTCCAGTGGCGCCAGGTGCTCGCCAAGCCGGCCGACGCGCGCCACCGCGCCCTGGTCGCGCTCGAGCGCAACCGGGTCGTCGGCTTCGCCCTCACCTCCCCCGCCGTCGACCCCGACTGCGACCCGGTCGCCGACGGCGAGCTGGCCGAGGTGACGCTCGACCCGCGCGAGCGGTCCAAGGGCCACGGGTCGCGCCTGCTCCAGGCGGCCGTCGACACACTGGCGGCCGACCGCTTCACCCGGGCGGTGACGTGGGTCAACGCCGAGGACGACGCGCTGCGCTCGTTCCTCACCGACGCGGGCTGGGCACCGGACAGCGCGCACCGCGAGCTCGACCTCGACGGGACCGGCGCCACGACCGTGAAGCAGGTCCGGCTCCACACCGCGATCGGGTGAGCGGGACGGGCTCCCCCGAACGAGCCCCCGAAACCCACCCTTGAGTGTCTTGTTTTTTCTGTGACGCGCGTCACCATGGAAGGGCCGGTCACTTCGCCGGCCCAGCACGGGGGTCCAGATGCTAGGTCCGCTTCCCACGCTACACCGGTTCGTCCTCGTCCTCGCCGCACTCGTCGTGTGCGTCGGCATCGGTCTCTGGTTCGGCGCCATGCCGGAGATCCCGCTCAACCTGCGCGTCGGCCTGCTCGCCGGTGGCGCCACGGGCGTGGCTGCGGCGTTCGTCCTCGTCCACGACTTCCACCAGCGCCAGGAACGCCCGGCGCGGGTGCGCAGGCGGGTGCTCTAACCTCACCCCGTGACCGAGAGCGTTCTCAGCCCGGCTGAGCGCTCGGGGATCATCCGCGACGGCCTCGCGGTCGGCCTCGCCACCGGGGCGTACGGCATCGGGTTCGGTGCGGTCTCGGTGGCCTCCGGGCTCAGCGTGGCGCAGACCTGCGTGCTGTCGCTGCTCATGTTCACCGGAGCGAGCCAGTTCGCGCTCGTGGGTGTCGTCGCCGCCGGCGGCGCCCCGCTGTCCGGTGCCGCGACCGCGCTGCTCCTGGGCACCCGCAACACCCTCTACGGCCTGCGGATGGCGCCCCTGCTGCGGTGGCGCGGGTGGCGCCGGGTGGCCGCCGCGCACGTGCTCATCGACGAGTCGACCGCCATGGCCGTCAACCGCCCTAGCGTCGAGGGTGCCCGCCTCGGGTTCGCCACGACGGGCGTCGCGGTCTTCGTCCTGTGGAACCTCGCGACCGCGATCGGGGCCTTCGCCGGCGAGGCGGTCGGCGACCCGCGGACCTTCGGTCTCGACGCCGCCGTGGGCGCGGCGTTCCTCGCCCTGCTGTGGCCACGGTTGAAGGACCGCCGCAACATCCTGGTGGCGGTGCTGGGCGCGGCCGTCGCCCTGACGATGGTGCCGATCACGGCGGCGGGGGTGCCCGTGCTGGCGGCCGGCGGCGTGGCCGTGCTCGTCGGGGTGCTCTCGAAGCGGGACGACCCCACGGAGTACCCCGGCCCCGACGACGTGGCGGGCGGTCACCGCTGATGTGGACCGCGATCCTGCTGGCCTGCGTCGGCTGCTACCTGCTCAAGCTCGCCGGGCTGTCGCTCCCGGAGCGGGTGCTGAGCCACCCGACGGTCGAGCGGGTGGCCGACCTGATCCCGGTGGCGCTGCTCGCCGCGCTGGTCGCGGTGCAGGTGTTCTCAGGCGGGACGTCGCTCACCCTCGACGCCCGGGTGCTCGGGCTGGGGTTCGCCGTCGTGGCGCTGCTCCTGCGGATGCCCTTCCTCGTGGTGGTCGTGGGGGCGTCGGTCGTGGCTGCTCTCGCTCGCCTCGTCTGACGCCCCCACGTCCGTCGTACGGGTGCCGGTGATCGCCGCCCGCTCCGGAGGGCCTCAGCGCAGGTCGAGGAAGGCGTCGAGCCCCACCGTGAGACCCGGGTGGTCGGCGACGTTCCGGACGCCGGTCAGGACGCCCGGGGCGAACGACACCCGGTCGAGCGAGTCGTGCCGGATGGTGAGCGTCTCCCCTGCCGCACCGAGGAGCACCTCCTGGTGGGCGACGAGTCCGCGCACCCGCAGCGCATGGACGCGTACGCCGTCCACGTCGGCGCCGCGGGCCCCGTCGAGGCCCGTCGAGGTCGCGTCTGGCATCGGGGCGCTGCCGGCCTCGCGTCGGGCGGCGGCGATCATCTCCGCGGTGCGCCGGGCGGTTCCGGACGGGGCGTCGGCCTTGTCGGGGTGGTGCAGCTCGACGACCTCCACCGACTCGAAGAACGGCGCGGCCTCGGCGGCGAAGCGCATCATCAGGATCGCGCCGATGCTGAAGTTTGGAGCGATCAGCACCCCGACGTCCGGTGAGCCGGCGAGCCACTCCTCCAGCCGGTCGAGCCGCTCCTGGTCGAAGCCGGTGGTGCCGACGACGGCGTGGATGCCGTGCTCGATGCAGAAGCGGAGGTTGTCCATCACGACGTCGGGGTGGGTGAAGTCCACGACGACCTGGGCGCCCGACCGGGCGAGCTCCTCGATGTCGTCGCCCGCGTCGACCGACGCCACGAGCTCGGTGTCCGGCGCCGCCTCGACGGCCCGGCAGACCTCGGCCCCGACCTTGCCGCGCGCACCCAGCACGCCGACCTTGATCGGTGGGTGGTCGGCGGTTCCCTGCGGTGTCGGCTCACGCGTGCTCACGCCGACAATCTAGTGGTGCGGGTGCCCGACGGGTGGCGGTGGCTGACGCGCGCACACGTGTCTGGCAGGCTGTAGGCCATGCCACTCGCGACCATCCCGCCGCGCATCAAGTGGGCCGTCGACCTCATGGACGTGCAGCCCGCCGACCAGGTGCTCGAGATCGGCTGCGGCCCCGGTGCAGGGGCCGAGGCGATCTGCAGCCACCTCGAGACCGGCAAGCTGTTCGCGATCGACCGGTCGGAGTCCGGAGTCGACCGCACCAAGCGTCGCAACCAGAAGTACGTCGACGCCGGCCGGCTCGTCGTACGCCAGATCGACCTCGCCACGCTGCGGGTCCCGGTCAAGCGCCTCAACAAGGTCTTCGCGTTCAACGTGAACCTGTTCTGGGTGCGCCCCTGCGACGACGAGATCGCCCTGCTCCACGAGCGGGTGGTCCCCGGTGGCGCGGTCTACCTCTTCTACGACGCCGCCCGCCCCGAGCTGGTGCCCAACATCGTGAAGAAGGCCTCGGAGAACCTGCTGCGCGGCGGCTTCCGCGTCAGCGTGGTCGAGCAGAAGGGCCCCCCGGTCATCGGGATCATCGCGCGCAGGTGACCGTCGTCGACGGTCGAGCGTGCGAGTCCGTCCGCGACGGTCGGCAAGCATGGTGGTCGAGTAGCGCGCACGCCTGAGGGACGAAGGCGTGACCGCGCGTACCGAGACCCGGTCAGCGGAGCAGCATGCTCCGCCGAGGGTCTCGATACGAATCGCTCGTTCCTCGCTCGGCTACTCGACCGCCGGGGAACCCGGGCCGACGACCGCGAGCAGCTCGGGCTGGGTGAACAGCTCGCGGGCGAGGGTGGCGATGTCCTCGCGGGTGACGCTCTCGATGCGGCGGACCACCTCATCGATGGTCAGCAGCTCGTCGTGGACCAGCTCAGCCTTGCCGATGCGCGACATCCGCGAGGCGGAGTCCTCGAGGCCGAGCAGCAGGCCGCCCTTGAGCTGGCCCTTCCCGCGCTCCACCTCCTCCTCGGTGAGCCCGTCGGCCGCGACCTTGGCGAGCTCGGCGCGCACGGTCTCCAGCACCGCGTCGTACTTGCCGGGCAGGCAGCCCACCGACACCCCGACCACGCCGGCGTCGGCGTGGTGGCTGGCGAAGGAGTAGACGGAGTAGGCCAGGCCACGGTGCTCGCGCACCTCCTGGAACATCCGCGACGAGGTGCCACCGCCGAGGGCGGTGTTGAGCACGCCGAGGGCGTAGCGCCGCGGGTCGGTGCGGGTGAGGCCCTTCACGCCGAGGACGAGGTTCACCTGCTCCTGCGGGCGGACCGTTCGCGCCTGGCCGGGGTTGACCTTGCGGGCCTTCTCGGACTGCGCCGACGGCGTCGGGGTGGCCTCGCCGTCGAGGAAGCCCTGGCGCGCGAACGCCTGCTTGACCTGGCGTACGACGTCCGCGTGGTCGATGTTGCCGGCGACGGACACGACCATGTTGCCGGGCGTGTAGTGGCGCCGGTAGAACCGCTGGACCTGCGCCCGCGTCATCGCCGTGATGGACGCCTCGGTGCCGGCGATCGGCCGGCCGAGCGGGGTGTCACCCCACGCCTGGTGGGCGAAGAGGTTGTGCACCACGTCGTCGGGATCGTCGTCGTGCATCGCGATCTCGTCGAGGATCACGTCACGCTCGGCCTCGACGTCGGCCTCGGTGATGGTCGAGGCCGTCACCATGTCGCCCAGCACGTCGACCGCGGTGTCGAGGTCCTCGTCGAGGACCCTGGCGTGGAAGACCGTGTACTCCTTGGTGGTGAAGGCGTTGAACTCGCCGCCCACCGCGTCGAGCGCGACCGAGATCTCCATCGCGGTGCGCTCGGGGGTGCCCTTGAAGAGCAGGTGCTCGAGGAAGTGCGAGCAGCCGTGCAGGGACGGGGTCTCGTCCCGCGACCCCACGTTGACCCACACACCGATGCTGGCCGAGCGGGTGCCAGCCATCTGCTCGGTGACGATCCGCAGGCCGCTCGGCAGGACCGTACGACGTACGCGCGAGGTCACCGCTCCCTCGGCGTCCTTGACGGTGTGGAGGGTGCGGGTGGTGCCGTTCTTCTGCACGGGGGTCCTTCCAGGTGAAGCAAAGGGGGTGGAGCAAGGGGGTGGTGCCAGTGGTGGAACGCCACGACCGGCCGGCGGAGGCCGCCGGCCGGTCGTGGTGTGGAACGAGTCAGGTCACTCGTCGTCGGTCGACTCGGCCTCGGCCGACTCCTCGGAGCCGCCCTCGTCCTCGACCACGGGGACCAGCGACAGCTTGCCGCGGTCGTCGATCTCGGCGATGGAGACCTGGACCTTCTGGCCGACCGAGAGGACGTCCTCGACGGCCTCGACGCGCTTGCCGCCGGCGAGGGCGCGCAGCTTGCTGATGTGCAGCAGGCCGTCCTTGCCGGGCATGAGCGAGACGAAGGCGCCGAAGTTGGTCGTCTTCACCACGGTGCCGAGGTAGCGCTCGCCGACCTCGGGCATGGTCGGGTTGGCGATCGCGTTGACCGCGGCCTTGGCAGCCTCGGCCGCCTCGCCGTTGGTCGCACCGATGTAGACCGTGCCGTCGTCCTCGATGGACAGCGTCGCGCCCGTGTCGTCCTGGATCTGGTTGATGACCTTGCCCTTGGGCCCGATCACCTCGCCGATCTTGTCGACCGGCACGCGGACGGTGATGATGCGCGGCGCGTGGATCGACATCTCCTCGGGAGCGTCGATCGCCTCGGCCATCACGTCGAGGATCGCCAGGCGCGCGTCGCGGGCCTGGGTCAGCGCGGCGGCCAGCACCTCGGCGGGGATGCCGTCGAGCTTGGTGTCGAGCTGGAGGGCCGTGACGAACTCGCGCGTGCCGGCGACCTTGAAGTCCATGTCGCCGAACGCGTCCTCGGCGCCGAGGATGTCGGTCAGCGCGACGTACTGCGTCTCGCCGTCGACCTCGTCGGAGATGAGGCCCATCGCGATGCCGGCGACGGACGCCTTGAGCGGCACACCGGCCTGCAGCAGCGACAGGGTCGAGGCGCAGACCGAGCCCATCGAGGTGGAGCCGTTGGAGCCCATGGCCTCGGAGAGCTGGCGGATCGCGTAGGGGAACTCCTCGCGCGACGGCAGCACGGGCAGGAGGGCGCGGCGCGCGAGCGCACCGTGGCCGACCTCGCGACGCTTGGGCGAGCCCACGCGGCCGGTCTCACCGGTGGAGAACGGCGGGAAGACGTACTTGTGCATGTAGCGGCGGTGCTTCTCCGGCGACAGCGTGTCGAGCTGCTGCTCCAGCTTGAGCATGTTGAGGGTGGTGACGCCCAGGATCTGGGTCTCGCCACGCTCGAACAGCGCCGAGCCGTGGACGCGCGGGATCACGTTGACCTCGGCGTGCAGCGGGCGGATGTCGGCGAGGCCGCGACCGTCGATGCGGACCTTGTCGCGGAGCACGCGCTGGCGGACCAGGTTCTTGTTCAGCGAGCGGAACGCCGCGCCGATCTCCTTCTCGCGACCCTCGAACTGGCCGGAGAGCTTCTCGAGCAGGGCGCCCTTGATCTCGTCGACCTTGAGCTCGCGCTCCTGCTTGTCGCCGATGGTCATCGCGGCGGCGGTGTCGTCCTTGGCGGCCGACTCGACGGCGGCGTAGACGTCGTCCTCGTAGTCGAGGAAGACCGGGAAGTCCTGGACGGGCTTGGCCGACTCGGCAGCGAGCTGGGCCTGGGCCTCGACGAGCTGCTTGATGAAGGGCTTCGCGGCGTCGAGGCCACCGGCCACGATCTCCTCGGTGGGCGCCTGGGCGCCGTTCTGGACGAGCGCGTAGGTGTCCTCGGGGGCCTCGGCCTCGACCATCATGATGGCGACGTCACCGGTCTCGGTGACACGGCCCGCGACGACCATGTCGAACACGGCAGTCTCGAGCTGCGAGTGCGACGGGAAGGCGACCCACTGGCCCTCGATGAGGGCGACGCGGACGCCACCGACCGGACCGGAGAACGGCAGGCCGGAGAGCTGGGTGGAGAGCGACGCGGCGTTGATCGCGAGCACGTCGTAGGGCTGGTCGGGGTCGAGGGCCATGACCGTGATGACGACCTGGACCTCGTTGCGCAGGCCCTTCTTGAAGGTCGGGCGCAGCGGCCGGTCGATGAGGCGGCAGGTGAGGATCGCGTCCTCGCCCGGGCGACCCTCGGAGCGGAAGAAGGAGCCGGGGATCTGGCCCACGGCGTACATCCGCTCCTCGACGTCGATCGTCAGGGGGAAGAAGTCGAAGTGGTCCTTGGGCGTCTTGCCCGCGGTTGTCGCCGAGAGCAGCATGGTCTCGTCGTCGAGGTACGCCGTGACGGAGCCGGCGGCCTGACGGGCCAGCAGGCCGGTCTCGAACTTGATGGTGCGCTTGCCGAACTTGCCGTTGTCGAGAACGGTCTCGACGGCGGAGATGATGGGTTCACTCATGGAAGCAGGATCCTGCTTTCTCTTCGCGGAGCGATCCGCGGCGCCACACTCACGATGGTGAGGGGCTTCGAAGCCCCGCGGAGGCCGGTCTTCGATCGAGGCCCGCAGATCCGTTGATCTGAAGGCCACTACCGAGGACCGAGCCGGACGTGCGGGTCGCTCCTGTTGGTTGTGTGTTCAGTTGTCGTTGATCAGCCTAGGCCAGAGCCAGGCCACACCGGGTCTGAGCGTCGTCAGGGGCGTGGCCTGGCAAGGCGGAGGAGCGAAGGCGACCTGGGAGCGAAGCGGTCGTCGAGCGACGACAACGCAGCCAGGGCGCGTCCATGGCGTCGCTCAGCGACGGAGGCCGAGGCGCTCGACGATAGAGCGGTAGCGCTCGATCTCGGTCTTGTTGAGGTAGTTGAGCAGCCGACGGCGCTGGCCGACGAGCAGCAGCAGGCCACGACGGCTGTGGTGGTCGTGCTTGTGCGTCTTGAGGTGCTCGGTGAGGTGCGAGATGCGGTGGCTGAGCAGCGCGATCTGGACCTCGGGCGAACCGGTGTCGCCCTCGGCGACGGCGTACTCGGCGATGATCTTCTTCTTGGTCTCCGCGTCGGTACCAATCGACATGGGGGCTCCTTCGGTTCTCGTTGCGCGGCGCGCCCGGGCCTGTTCACCGGGGCACTCTGGATCCGCGGCCGTTGTCACGGCGTGTCGCCCGCTTGGGCAACCGCAGAAGCATATCGAGGCGCGGGAGGGAAGGCCCAATCCGCGCCGCGCAGCGAGCTGGAGCGTGCGAGCAGTGCTCAGACTGCCGGCGGGGGCGGCGGGTCGGACTCGTCGGTCCGCTGGGTGGTGGCCTGGCGGCCCTGGGCGTCCGTCGTGGTCGCGGTGGTGGTGTGGCGACGCTTGGTGTTCTGCTGGGCGATCGTGAGCACGAGCCAGAGAACTCCGGCCACGACGAGGATCCAGCCGAGCGTGACGATCTCGAGCGGACCGACCTGCTGCTGGTCGAATGCCAGCGCGAGGATCAGTCCGACGACGATGAGGCCGATCGGCCCTCCGAAACCCATGACGGTCTCCATTCTGTTGGGGTGCCGACCCGTGACCGGGTGGGCGGGGTGAGTCTGTCCGCTCCGCCGTCCGCTGTCACCCTCCCCCCGGGTGCGGCGTGCGACGATCGGCCCATGGCTGAGAAGCGGATCGGTGTGTGCAACCTGTGCGAGGCGATCTGCGGGCTCGAGCTCACGATCGAGGGGCGCGAGGTCATCGGCGTGCGGGGGAACGACGCCGACCCGCTGTCGCGCGGCCACATCTGCCCCAAGGGCGTCGCCATCGCGGACGTGTACGCCGACCCCGACCGGTTGAAGCGTCCGGTGAGACGGGTCCACGGGGGTTGGGAGGAGATCGGCTGGGACGAGGCCTTCGACCTGGTCGCGGACAACCTGGCCCGCGTCATCAACGAGCACGGCGACGACGCGCTCGGCGTCTACCTCGGCAACCCCAACGCCCACAGCCTCGGCTCGATGACCCACGGCACCGCGATGTTCAAGTCGTTCCGCACGAAGAACCGCTACTCCGCCACCTCGGTCGACCAGCTCCCCCACCAGCTGGTCGCGCACCTGATGTTCGGCCACCAGCTCTTCCTGCCGATCCCCGACATCGACCGCACGTCGTGGTTCCTGGTGATCGGGGCGAACCCGATGGCGTCCAACGGATCGCTCATGACGGTCCCCGACTTCCCGAACCGGGCCCGCGAGCTCAAGGCCCGCGGCGGGCGGATGGTCGTGCTCGACCCGCGGCGCACCGAGACCGCGAAGATCGCCGACGAGCACCACTTCGTCCGTCCCGGCACCGACGCCTGGGTGCTGCTGGCGATGCTCCACGTCCTGGTGACCGAGGGCTGCCCCGAGGTGGCGTCGTACGTCGACGGGCTGGCGACGGTGGTCGACCTCGTCGCCGACTTCACCCCCGAGCGCGCCGAGGCGATGAGCGGGCTGCCCGCCGAGGAGATCCGTCGACTCACACGTGAGCTGGTCGCCGCCGACGCCGGTGTGGTCTACAGCCGGATCGGCGTGTCCGCCGGGCCGTGGGGCACCGTGTGCCAGTGGGCGGTGAACTGCCTCAACGTCCTCAGCGGCAACCTCGACCGGGCCGGCGGGGCGATGTTCACCTCCCCGGCGATCGATGCCGTCGGCACCGGGCTCATCGGGCGCGGCCACCACTACGCGTGGCGCTCACGGGTGCGCGGCCTCCCGGAGACCGCGGGCGAGCTGCCGGTGTCCGCCCTGCGCGAGGAGATCGAGACGCCCGGCGAGGGGCAGGTGCGCGCGATGCTGACCGTCGCCGGCAACCCGGTCCTCTCGACGCCCGACGGGTCGCGGCTCGACGGCGCGCTGCGCGGCCTGGACTTCATGGCGGCCGTCGACATCTACGTCAACGAGACCACCCGTCACGCCGACGTGATCCTGCCGCCGACGACGGCGCTCGAGCGCGACCACTACGACCTGGTGTTCCACCTGCTGGCCGTGCGCGACACCGCCCGGTTCACGCCCGCGGTCTTCGAGAAGGACGCCGACCAGCGCCATGACTGGCAGATCTTCCGCGAGATCACCCTGCGCACGACCGCGCGGCTGGAGCGGAAGGCGCCACTCAAGAAGCGCCTGGTCCAGCGGGCACGGCTCACCGCGAGCCCGACCTTCCTCATCACCCAGCTGCTGCGGCGCGGCTCGAGCGGGGTGACGATGAAGAAGCTGCGTGCCCGCCCGGCCGGGATCGACCTCGGCCCGCTCCGCGGCGGCCAGCTGCCCGCCCGGCTGCCCTCGAAGGGCAAGCGCCTCGACCTGGCGCCGGCGCTCGTGGTGGCCGATGTCGCCCGGCTCGCCGCCGTCGACGTGCCGACCGGTGACGAGCTGCTGCTGATCGGCCGGCGCCACAAGCAGGACTGCAACTCCTGGATGCACAACTCCGAGCGGCTGACCCGGGGCCGCCCGCGCCACCAGCTGCTGATGAACCCTGACGACCTCGCCCACCGTGACCTCGCCGACGGCGCCCTGGTGCGCGTCACGTCCCGGATCGGCTCCGTCGAGGTCGAGGTGGCCGCCTCGGACGACCTGATGCCCGGCGTGGTGTCACTCCCCCACGGCTACGGGCACGCCAGGGAAGGCGTCCTGATGACCCGCAGCCGCGAGGTCCCAGGTGTCTCGATCAACGACCTCACCGACCCCGAGCTGCTCGACGTGTCGGGCAACGCCGCCCTCAACGGCGTACCGGTCGCGGTCACTCCTGCCTGACGCCCGACAGGGCGAACCCCGCACGTCGACCCTGGGATCGCGGCCCGCTGGCGCGTTCAATGTCTAGTCAGACGCTAGACATTCAGCCAGCCCAGGACAGGGAGACGCCATGACGCTCCAGCTCGACCAGCAGCCCGCCCGCACCGACCTCGAGGTGCACCGGATCGGTGGCCGGATCGGCGCCCGTATCGACGGCGTACGACTCACCGGAGACCTCGACGACGCCGACGTGGCGCGGATCCGCGCCGCGATCCTGCAGCACAAGGTCGTGTTCTTCCGCGGCCAGGACCACCTCGACGACCAGGCGCACATCGCGTTGGCCGAGCGGCTCGGCACCCTCACCACCGCGCACCCGACCGTCAACACCGGGAGTGAGCGGGTCTGGACCCTGACGGCCAACAAGGGAATGGCGGCCAACAGCTGGCACACCGACGTGACGTTCGTCGACCGGGTGCCGGCGTTCAGCATCCTGCGGGGCGTCACGATCCCGCCCTACGGCGGCAACACCGTGTGGGCCAACACGGCGGACGCCTACGAGCGCCTGCCCGAGGCGCTCAAGGCCCTGGTCGACAACCTCTGGGCGGTGCACACCAACGCCTACGACTACGCCGACCGGGACGAGAGCGAGGACCACGACGACGAGGTCGCCGTGCGGCGCCGGGCACAGTTCCGCTCGACCTCCTACGAGACGAAGCACCCCGTGGTCCGCGTGCACCCCGAGACCGGCGAGCGGTCGCTGCTGCTGGGGCACTTCGTGAAGGAGTTCGTCGGCTTCAACCAGCGGGAGTCGAGCACCCTCTTCAACCTGCTGCAGAACCGGGTCACCCGGCTCGAGAACACGATCCGCTGGACCTGGCAGCAGGGCGACGTGGCGATCTGGGACAACCGCGCCACCCAGCACTACGCCGTCGCGGACTTCGGCGAGGAGCCGCGCGAGGTGCGCCGGATCACCGTCGCGGGCGACGTCCCGGTGTCGGTCGACGGCCGGCCCAGCGAGGTGCTCGTCGGGGACTCGTCCGCCTACACGAACCTGGACGCGCTGATCAGCTGACCCGCACGCACAGGAGCCCCCGCCGGACAGCTGGCGGGGGCTCCTGTGTGGTCGAGGGTCAGGTGCTGACGTCGCCCAGGACGGCGAGCACGTCGTCCGGCCTCTGCGCCGCGTCGAGCCTGGCGATGCTGTCGTCGTCGGTGAACGCACCGGCGAGCGCCTGGAGCACCGTGAGGTGGTCGTCGCCCGCGCCGGCGATGCCGACGACATACTTCGCGGGGCTGCCCTTCCAGTCGATCGGCTCGTCGTAGCGGATGAACGAGATGGCCGTCTGGCGGATCAGGGCCTTGGCCTCGTTGGTGCCGTGCGGGATCGCCAGGCCGTTGCCCATGAAGGTGGAGACCGAGGTCTCGCGCTCGTGCATGGCGTCGACGTACGCCTCGTCGACGGCACCGCTCGCGACCAGCAGGCGGCCGGCCTCGGCGATGGCCCCGTCACGGTCCGTGGCCTGACCGCCGAGGACGATGGACTCCCGGCTCAGTACGTCGCTCATCTGGTGCCTCTTCCTGTCGCTGTAGGTGTCATGTCTTCTGTGTACCCCAACGGCCGGACCCGGCCCTCCGCACCGCGGAGGGCCGGGCTCAGGGGGTGACCGGCCGTCGTGCTACGAGGTGGACGAGTTGTTCTGCTCGACCATCTCGACGATCTCGTCGTACCTGGGGCTGCCCATGAAGTTGTCGACCGAGACGTGCACGGCGGACGGGGTCTTCTCACGGGCTCGATCGGTGAGGTCCTGGTGGGTGACCACCAGGTCCACGTCGTCGCTCAGGTCCGAGATCGCCTTGTTGACCACCGTGACCTCCGGGTGACCGGCGGCCTGGATCTTCTTGCGGAGCACCGAGGCACCCATGGCCGAGGAACCCATCCCGGCGTCACACGCGAAGACGATGTTGCGGATCTCGCGCGTGGCCGTCGCCGTGGCACCGGTCAGGGTGCCGGTGACCGAGGACTTCTTGCCCTTCATCGTCTCCATGCTCGCGGCGGCGCCGGCGAGGTCGCCCTCGTCGTCCGCCTTGTCGGTCTTGAGCAGCAGGGCCGCGACGGTGAAGGAAGCCGCCGCACCGCCGATGACGGACAGGATGACACCGATGAAGCTGCCTCCCGGGGTGTTGATCAGCACCGCGATGATCGAGCCCGGTGCTGCAGGAGCCTGCAGGCCGGAGTCGAAGAGGAGGTTGATCGAGATCTGCGCCATCCCTCCCGCGATCATCGCGAGAATGAGCTTGGGCTTCATCAGCACGTAGGGGAAGTAGATCTCGTGGATGCCGCCGACGAAGTGGATGAGCAGCGCGCCGGGAGCCGACGCCTTCGCCGCACCCTTGCCGAACATCATGAACGCCAGGAGCAGGCCTGCGCCGGCGGCCGGGTTGGCCTCCAGCAGGAACAGGATGGACTTGCCGTTCTCGCTGGCCTCGGTCAGGCCGAGCGGGGTCAGGACGCCCTGGTTGATCGCGTTGTTGAGGAAGAGGACCTTGGCCGGCTCAATGAACACCGAGGTCAGCGGGAGGAGGGAGTTCTCGACGAGGAAGTCGATCACCTCGCCCGCCCGAGCGCTGAACCACTCCACGAACGGACCCGCCACCACGAAGCCGACGATGGCCAGGAACATGCCCCAGATGCCGGCTGAGTAGTTGTTGACCAGCATCTCGAAGCCGGGCCGGATCTTGTGCGACCACATCGCGTCGAGCTTCTTCATCGACCAGCCGCCGAGCGGGCCCATGACCATCGCGCCCAGGAACATCGGGACGCCGGCAGCCGCGATGGCGCCCATGGTGGCGATGGCGCCGACGACGCCGCCGCGGATGCTGTTGTCGTAGGTCATCCGGCCACCGGTGTAGCCGATGAGGAGCGGCAGCAAGTAGGTGATCATCACACCCACGACGCCGCCGCTCTCGGAGTTGCCCCAGCCGCCGAACTCGGCGACCCAGCTGTCGGGGCTGAGCCAGGCGTTGTCGCCACCGCCCAGGTTGAGCCATCCGTTCTCGATGAACAGCGCGGTGATCAGGCCCCACGCGATGAACGCGGCGATGTTGGGCAGGACCATGTTGGAGAGAAACGTGCCGAACTTCTGCACGCGGACGCGTGCCCCCGAGCCGGCAGAGGGGTTGGAGACTGTGGTCGCCATGCTGATGTCCTCCAGTTGAACGTGGGGTGACCCCCATCACATGATGAGGGGATCAAACCACGCGAACGGGGCTGTTGCCAAGCATCCGGGCATGAATTCGTGCCCGACTCTGTGGTTTTACCCGTGGGCCGGCTGCTGCTTGCTCAACTGAGCGTCGAAGAAGGCCTTCTCCGCCTCGTCGTTCCACGTGTCTCCGGGCCCGAGCAGCGCCGCGACGTCCGGGAGCGTGTCCTTGAGCTCGTCGAGGCCCATGAGCGGGAGGTCGTGGATCTGGGGGAAGATCAGGACCTTGCCCGAGTAGGTGCCGTCGACGAGGGCCTGGAGGCCGTCCTTGGCCGCGAGCATGCCGCCGACCGCGCCCACGATGGAGCCCGGGGACAGCTCGCCCTGGATCGCGAGGTCCACGACCTGCTGCTGGTCGTGGATGGTCAGGCCCGACGTCCCGGTGTACTGGGCGTTGGCCAGGTACACCGCGCTGAGGTTGAGCGGCGCCAGCGTGCCGTTGGGGACGCCGGCGAAGAAGACGAGCATGCCGTCGGCGTTCATCAGGGTGTCGGCCTCGGCCATCACCTCGGCGATCGGGACGCTGACGACCACGTCGTCGGCCCCCTTGCCGTCGGTGATCCCCATGACGAAGTCTTGGAGGGACTGCTCCGAGGTCTGGGAGTTGAAGGTCAGCAGCTCGCAGTCGTTGGCCTGCGCGAGGTGGGCCAGTCGGTCCTCGAGGCTCTTCAGGCGCTCGTCGCTCACCTCGGTGGCGACGATCGTCCTGGGGCCGTCGGCCTGCTGGATGGCCCGCTGGACGTGCATCAGCCCCATGGGTCCACCGGCGCCGACGAAGACCGTGGTGCCGCGCGAGCGGAGGTCGCATCGGTTGCGCGCCTCTCCGTAGGAGGCGGCAATGTCGGGGCCCCGACCACCGAGGTAGGCGGTGTAGTCGTAGTGCAGGCGGCCCACGTCGGTGTCCACCAGGCCGTCCAGTGCGGTCTCCCCCACCATGTTGAGGGTGCCTCGCCGGGCGATGTGGGTGGCCACAGCACCCGCCGTCGCCGCGGACCGCGGGTCGAGCATGACGATGTCGTCGAAGCCGGCGCCATCGGTCAGCTCGTCCACCAGCGCCTGGTAGTCGTCGGTGCCGATGCCGTCGCGCACGACCACGGTGGCCGAGGCGCCGTCCACGAGCGACACCACGGAGGCGGGCACGTCGGTCAGCACGATGGTGGCCGGGGCATCCAGCCCGGAGGAGAAGGCGTACTCCCGCTCGTCGCCGGGCCGCCCGACGATCCACATGGTCCCGCCCGGCTTGGGCTCGAGACGGCGGCGCTGGGTGTAGGCAGCCATCACGCAGCCCCACGGCTCCAGCGTGGAGCCCTCGGCGTACCCCATCGAGTCGGGCAGCGGCAGCAGGCAGGCGCCGTCGTCGGTCTCGAGCATCTCGGCGCCCATGAGGTGGTACTGGATCAGGCCGCCGGGGATGGTGTAGCCGTAGGCGGTGCTCCGGCCGTCCTGGTAGATGTCGGGCTGCACGGCCAGCCGCTGGCCGGCGCTGTAGCGGTCCTTGAGGTTGTCGCCGACCTCGATGACGGTGAGGCTCACCTCGTGCCCGAGCCGGGTGGGCTCCTTCGACAGATCGCGGTCGTAGAGCTTCGGGTGGCTGCCGCCCTGGCGCATGATCTTCACGTCGGAGAAGCAGAGGCCCACGCTGTCGATGCGCACCAGCATGTGGTCGGCGTCCGGGCTGGGGACGGGGGTCAGCTCGGGAGCGCCGTCCTTCCCCATGTTGTCCTCGCCGGCGCCGTGCAGGTACCAGGTCCAGGCGCCCTCGGGAAGCTCGGAATCCGCCGCGCGGTAGCGGTCGTACGCTGATGTCATGGTTCCTCCGATGTGAAGTTGGACGGATGTGGTGGCGCGGGGCTCAGTGCCCCAGCACCTCGCGCACGGCGGCGCGTGCGGCCATCGGGTCGGGAGCGCCGAGGGCGGCCTCGGCGGCCGCCTCGCACGTCTCCAGCGACACGCGGCTGAGCTGGGCGCCGACAGGGCGTACGGCGCGCGCGGCCATCGAGAGCGACGAGATCCCCATCCCGATGAGCGCCGTCGCGAGCAGGGGGTCGGCGGCGGCCTCGCCGCAGACCCCGACGGGCTTGCCCGCCTCCTTGCCCGCGTGGGCGGTGATCGCGATCAGCTGGAGCACGGCGGGCTGCCAGGGGTCGGTGAGGTGGGCGAGGTCGGTCGCCATCCGGTCGGCGGCCATCGTGTACTGGGTGAGGTCGTTGGTGCCGATCGAGAGGAAGTCGACCACCTCGAGCATCCGGTGCGCGAGCAGAGCGGCGCTCGGGATCTCCACCATGACGCCCGGCTTGAGGCCGCGGGCGCGGACCTTCTCGGCGAAGTCGGTGGCCTCGGCGACGGTGGCCACCATCGGCGCCATCACCCACGTCTCGGTGCCGGTGCTCTTCGCAGCCGCGGCGATGCCGTCGAGCTGACGGTCCATCAGGCCCGGGTTGTCGAAGCTCAGTCGCAGGCCGCGCACGCCGAGTGCGGGATTCTCCTCGCCCTCGTGCGTGGCGAACGCGATCGGCTTGTCGGAGCCGGCGTCGAGCGTGCGGACGACGACGTAGCGCCCGTCGGCGTACGGCGCGAGCACGGCGCTGTAGATGTCGGCCTGCTCCTCGACCGTCGGCTCGTTCTTCTGGTCGAGGAAGCAGAGCTCGGTGCGGAACAGACCGACCCCCTGCACGGGCTCGACGCCCGCGGACTCGGCGGACGAGCCGTCCGCGACGTTGGCGAGCAGCTTGAGCGGCAGGCCGTCGAGCGTGGCGGCCGGGCCCGTCCAGCTCGCGAGCTCCTCACGCAGGCGTCGGCTCTCCTCGACGCGCGAGCGGGCCTCGTCGGGGTCGGCACCCAGCTCGATGGTGCCGGTCTCGCCGTCGACGACGACGAAGGTGCCGGACGCGAGCTCCATGATCCCGGCGGCGCCGACGACGCACGGGATGCCGAGCTGGCGGGCGATGATCGCGGTGTGGCTGGTCGCGCCACCGCGCTCGGTGACCAGCGCGGTCACCAGGGCCGGGTCGAGGCCGGAGGTGTCGCTCGGCGCGAGGTCCTCGGCCACCAGGATCGACGGCTCGCTCGGCGTCGGGACGCCGGGAGCCGGCTCGCCCACGAGGTGCGCGACGACGCGGCGCTCGATGTCGCGCAGGTCGGTGACGCGCTCGGCCATCAGGCCGCCCATGGTGGTGAAGATCGTGACGAACTGGTCGACCGCCCCCTGGACGGCCGCGACGGGACCCTGCCCGGCCTGCAGGTTCTTGTTCACCGCGCCGCGCAGGCCCTTGTCACGGGCGAGCCCGGCACTGGCGGTGAGCACCTCGGCCGCTGCGCCCTGGGCCGAGGCCGCCTTGCTGGTGAACGTGTCGGCCACCGCGCCCGCCGCGTCGTCGTACGCCGCCAGGGCTGCGTCGGCGTCAGCGAAGTCGCCGTCGCCGAAACGTGCGATCGCGTCGGGCGAGACCTCGCCGCGGACGTGGAGGACGGGGCCTGCTGCGACGCCCGGCACGACCGGGGTCCCGCTCAGGCTGCCAGTGGGTGTGGTCATGGACACACCGTAGAACAAGGCAAGGTTGACAGGCAACACATTCGGGACTAAAACAACACATACGCAGATCCGCACACTGCCGGGAGGAGGACCATGTACGCCGAAGAGCGTCAGCAGGCGATGGCCCAGCTGATCAGTCGTCGCGGTCGGTTGTCGGTGGTCCAGCTCGCCGAGGAGTTCGAGGTCACGACCGAGACGGTGCGCCGCGATCTCTCCACCCTCGACCGGATGGGTGTGGTGCGTCGGGTCCATGGCGGCGCCGTGCCCGCCGGGTCCCTGAAGGTCATCGAATCAGGGATCGTCGAGCGCGACCAGTCCAACACGCAGGCCAAGGAGGCCATCGCCAACGCGGCGGTCGCGCTCCTCCCGCCGCCCGACTCGGTCGTCGTGATCGACGCCGGCAGCACCACCGCGCGGTTCGCCGCCGCGCTCCCCCGCGACCACCGGCTCACCGTCATCACCCACGCAGTCCCGGTCGCTACCCGTCTCGCCGGACTGCCCCAGATCCAGCTGCACCTCCTTCCCGGCCGGGTCCGCCCCACGACGCACGCCGCGGTCGGGGCCGAGACCGTCGCCGCGCTCGCCGACCTGCGGGCCGATGTCGCCTTCGTGGCGACCAACGGCCTCACGGTCGGCCACGGCTTGACCACTCCCGACAGCGACGAGGCCGCCAGCAAGCGCGCGATCATCGCCTGTGCGCGGCGCACGGTGGTGCTCGCCGACTCCACCAAGCTCGGCGTCGAGAACGCGGTGCGGTTCGCCACCCTCGACAGCGTCGACGTGCTCGTGACCGACAGAGGCATCGATCCCCAGGACCGCCGCGCCCTGGAACAAGCCGGAATCGAGGTGGTGGTCGCATGATCCTGACCCTGACGCCCAACCCGAGCATCGACCGCACGGTCGCGCTCGACGGCGAGCTGACCCGCGGGCAGGTCCACCGCGTCGCGTCGGTGACCTCGCAGGGCGGTGGCAAGGGGGTGAACATCTCGCGCGCGGCCATCAGCGCCGACATCCCCAGCATCGCCGTCGTACCTGCCGCGAAGGACGACCCGTTCGTCCTCGAGCTGCTGACCGCGGGCATCGACTGCCGGCCCGTGCGACCCGCGGGCAACGTGCGGGTCAACCTCACGATCACCGAGCCGGACGGCACGACGACCAAGCTCAACTCCCCCGGCGCCGAGGTGCTCCCGCTCCACCTCGAGCTGATGGCCCAGGCCGTGCTCGTCCGCGCGTCCAGTGCGGCGTGGACCGTCCTGGCCGGCTCCCTGCCCGCGGGCGCTCCCCCGGAGTTCTACGCCGAGCTCGTACGCCGCCTGCGTGAGGTGGGCGGCCGGGTGGCCGTCGACACCAGCGAGGCCCCGCTCCAGGCGCTCGTCGACGGCCTGCCCACGTCGGCTCCCGACCTGATGAAGCCCAACGGCGAGGAGCTGGCCTCCTTCACCGGCGGCGACCCCGACGAGCTGGAGTCCGACCCGGCCGCCACCGCCGTCGCGGCCCGCCAGCTCATCGACGGCGGAGTCGGTGCCGTGCTCGCCACCCTCGGCGGCAACGGCGCCGTCCTGGTCACCCCCGAGGGCGCCTGGCACGCCACGCCGCCCCCCACCACCGTCGTCAGCACCGTCGGCGCTGGTGACTCCTCCCTCTTCGGCTACCTGCTCGGCGACATCAGGGGTCTTGCGGCCCCCGACCGCCTGGCGTTGGCTGTTGCCTACGGCAGCGCCGCCGCAGGTCTGCCCGGCACCACCATCCCCCAGCCCTCACAGCTCCGCACGGAGCTGGTCGGCGTCACCGCACTCGGAGACACCTCATGACCGACCTCATCACCACGGACCTGGTGCGCCTCGGCGCAGCCTGGGGCCAGGACAAGCACGACGTCATCCGCGCGCTCGCGGGTGTCGTCGACGACGCCGGGCGCGCCACCGACCGGGACCAGCTCGTCGAGGACGCGTTCGCACGCGAGTCCACCTCCTCGACCGGGCTCCCGGGCGGCATCGCCATCCCCCACTGCCGCACGGCGGGCGTCGAGACGCCGACCCTCGCCTTCGCCCGGCTCGACCCGCCGGTCGACTTCGGCGCCAAGGACGGCCCGGCCGACATCGCCTTCCTGATCGCCGCTCCCGCCGGCGGCGACGCCGACCACCTGACGATCCTGACCAAGCTCGCCCGCGCGCTGGTCAAGCCCGCCTTCACCGACGCGCTCCGCTCCGCGGAGTCGGCCGACGAGGTCGTCGACCTGATCACCCACGAGATCGGCGAGGCCGCGCCCGCCAAGCCGGTCCCGGCCTCCGGCGCCCCGTCCGGTGCCGCGACGCCCACGGGCGGTGAGGTCCCCGCGACCGCCGCCGCGCCGGCTGCTGGTGGTGCGCCCTCCGGCGCGAAGCCCTCGCTGGTCGCCGTCACCGCCTGCCCGACCGGGATCGCGCACACCTACATGGCCGCCGAGGCCCTCGAGGCCGCCGCCGAGCGCGCGGGGGTCGACCTCCAGGTCGAGACCCAGGGCTCCGCCGGCTCCACTCCCCTCGCCCCGGCCACGATCGCTGCCGCCGGAGCGGTGATCTTCGCGGTCGACGTGGGGGTGCGCGACCGTTCCCGCTTCGCGGGCAAGCCGATGGTGAGCTCGGGCGTGAAGCGACCCATCGACGACGCCGACGCGATGATCGCCGAGGCGCTGCGCTACGCCGCGGATCCGTCGAGCGCCCCGCGCGTGGAGGGGACGGCCAGCGAGGCGTCGCAGTCCACGGGCGACAAGCAGTCCTTCGGTGCCACGGCCCGCCGGGTCCTGATGACCGGCGTCTCCTACATGATCCCGTTCGTCGCCGCCGGCGGCCTGCTGATCGCCCTCGGCTTCCTCTTCGGAGGCTACGAGATCGTCAACGACGGCCAGACGATCGCGGTCGACAACACGTTCTTCAACCTTCCCGACGTCAACGAGCTCGGCCTCGACCACGCGCTTTTCGGGAGCGCGTTCTTCGCCTACCTCGGTGCGCTGCTCTTCACCCTCGGCGCCGCGGCCTTCGGGTTCCTGGTGCCCGCCCTGGCCGGCTACATCGCGTACGCCATCGCCGACCGCCCCGGCATCGCGCCGGGCTTCGTCATGGGCGCCATCGCCGGCAGCATCAACTCCGGCTTCCTCGGTGGCATCGTCGGCGGCGTCCTCGCCGGCATCGTGGCGCTGTGGATCACCCGCTGGAAGGTGCCCCCCTGGATGCGAGGCCTGATGCCCGTGCTGGTGATCCCGCTGCTGGCGACGCTGATCAGCGGCTTCGTCATGGTGGTGGTCCTCGGCAAGCCGCTCGCCGGCCTGATGGAGGCGCTGTCCGACGGCCTCAACAGCCTGCAGGGCGGGTCGGCGGTCATCCTCGGCGTCATCCTCGGCCTGATGATGGCCTTCGACATGGGCGGCCCGCTCAACAAGACGGCGTACGCCTTCGCCACCACCGGGCTCGGCGCCGCCGCGACCGCGACGGACGCCCCCGAGCTCCGCGTGATGGCAGCCGTCATGCTCGCCGGCATGGTCCCGCCGCTGGCGCTGGCCCTGGCCACGGTCGTACGACCGAAGCTGTTCACGGTCCCCGAGCGCGAGAACGGCAAGGCCGCCTGGGCCATGGGGGCGTCGTTCATCACCGAGGGCGCCATCCCGTTCGCAGCGGCCGACCCGCTGCGCGTCATCCCGCCCATCATGGCCGGCAGCGCGCTCACGGGCGCCCTGTCGATGGGCCTCGACGTCAGCCTCCGCGCCCCGCACGGCGGGATCTTCGTCATCTTCGCCGTCGACGGCGTCGCGGGCTTTTTCGTCGCTCTCCTGGCCGGAGTCTTGCTGAGCGCCGCGCTCGTCGTGGTGCTCAAGACGATGGGCCGCTCCGACGCCGACGTCGCCACCGTCTGACCACCAACCCGACCGACAACGTACGACCAACCCTCCAAGGAGAACCATGCCCAGCAAGTCCGTCGTCGTCGGCTCCGCCGTCGGCCTGCACGCCCGTCCCGCCGCGATCATCGCCGAGAAGGCCGGCGAGCTCGGCTCCGACGTCACCATCAACGGAGTCGACGCCAGCTCGTCGCTGATGATCATGACCCTCGGCGCCGGCAACGGTGACACCGTGGAGGTGGCCGGCGACGACCAGGCCGCCGTCGACACGATCGCCGCTCTCGTCGAGCAGGACCTCGACGCCTGACCGGTCCGTCCTGATGGGCGGTGGTCCAGCCACGTTCCGTACGCCGGAACTGTGGCTGGGCCACCGCCCATCGGCGTGTCCCGGCTCGACGCGCCCGCGAGCGGTGGCGGAGCCACACTCCGAGGCCGTCCAACGTGGGTGGACCACCGCTCGACGAGCGGTCAGTCGCGCTCGCGCGTCGCGAGGTAGACCGCGCGCATCCCGACCGCCCGCTCGAGCTGCCGCTCGACGACGGAGAAGAACTGGCGGCGGTAGGTGTCGTCGGTGACCGCCGACACCGTGAAGTAGAACCCGCTGAAGGACGCGAGGAAGAGCGAGACCTTCATCAGCGAGACCGAGACGTGGGGCAGGAAGGGTGCGTTGCCGACGTTGTCCCGCCCGGTCCAGGACTCCTGGGTCGCGGTCTCCATCACCAGCGACCCGAAGAGCATGAAGAAGGCGAACACGGTCAACGACAGGAGCAGCACCTGCACGGCCTGGATGACCAGCAGCACGAGGATCAGGTTCCAGCGCTCGAAGCCCTCCACCTGGGCGTGCTCCTGGGGGTCGATCGACGGGTCCGCAGCGACCCGTCGGCTGGCCTCCTCGAGCGGAGTGTCGGCGCAGGCGCGCACGAGGAAGTCGCCGTCGACCTCGTCGTCGACCCGGTCCACCTCCTCCGGCAGTCGCGTCATCAGGAAGAGCACGGCCAGGCCGAACATCAGCAGCACGGTGAACCAGAGCACCCCGAACGGCAGGTTGCTCGTCATCTCCCACGCCTCGGCGTTGACGAAGAGGAACGTGACGAAGACCAGCAGGAGCGGCAGTGCGCGTGAGGCCATCGGCACCAGGTAGCGCAGGCTGCCCAGCGTGCGCGACAGCGCGAACCCGAGGATGGGCCTCGCGTGCAGCGCGGTCGCGGCGTACCAGAGCAGCCCGAGGAACATGACCGTGATCCAGACGCCCGGCCCGGCCGAGTAGGTGTCGGAGGCCCAGCCCAGCAGGCCGCCGGCAGCGACGGCGACCACCACGAGCAGCACCAGGACCGGCACCAGCCGGCGGGGACGCAGGCCGGCGCGCGCGGCCGCCCGCTCCTCGGCCACGAAGTAGGGCAGCCCGTGGGCCAGGAACCACTCCTCGACCGGCGTGTGCCCGGTGGTCACGCGAGGATCTCGCGCGCGCGTCGTACGTCGTCGTGCATGGTCTCGATCAGCGCCGGCACGCCCTCGAACTTCACCTGGCCGCGCAGCCGGTCCACGAACTCGACCACCACCTCGACGCCGTAGAGCTCGAGGTCGTCACGGTCGAGGACGTAGGACTCGACGCGACGCTCGCGCTCGCCGTCGAACGTCGGGTTGGTGCCGACGGAGATCGCTGCGGGGTAGCGCTCCCCCGTGTCGAGCCGGGTCAGCCAGCCGGCGTACACGCCGTCCACCGGCGCTGCGTCGACCGGCGGGATCGGGACGTTGGCGGTGGGGAAGCCGAGCTCACGACCGCGCTTGTCTCCCTCGACGACGGTGCCGCGGACCGTGAACGCCCTGCCGAGCGCCTCGGCCGCACCGGCGACGTCGCCGGTGGCCAGGCACTGGCGGACATAGGTCGAGCTCCAGACCTGCGGTCCGCCGTCGAGGGGTACGCCGACCGTGTCGAAGTCGCGGGTCGCACCGGCCTCCACGAGGGTGGCCACCTCGCCCGCGGCCTTGGCCCCGAAGCGGAAGTTGGAGCCGACGACCACCGCACCCGCGTGCAGCGTCTCGACCAGGATCCGGTCGATGAACTCCGCCGGCGACCAGCTGGCGATCTGGCGGTCGAAGGCCAGCACGAGGATCGCGTCCACCCCGGCCGACTCGAGCAGCCGGGCCCGGGTCTCGATCGAGGACAGCGTCGGTGGGGCGTGCTCGGGCCGCAGGACGGCCATGGGGTGCGGGTCGAAGGTCACCGCGACGACGGTCGCGATGCCGAGCCGGGCCGCGGTCGCGCGCGCCTCACGGAGGACGTGGGCGTGTCCGAGGTGCACGCCGTCGAAGTTCCCGATGCTCACGACGGTGCGGCCGAGGTCGGCCGGCACGTCGTCGACTCCACGCCAGATCTGCACCCGGGAAGCCTAGCGGCGCGGGGCTCGCGCCCCGCGCCGCCGGTCCCCCACTCGAGTGGTGCTACTGCACCTTGATGCCGCGATACATGCCCATGAACGCGTGCGGCATGCCGCCCATGTTCGCGTCGGGCCAGAAGCAGACCAGGACGTAGTTGCCGCGCGGCAGGCTGTAGTTCATCGCCACCGTCTGACCGGGGCCGACGACGTTGCTGTCGAACGACTTGCCGAAGTTGACCGGCGGCGGCCCGGACTCGTTCTTCAGCCACTCACCGAAGTCCCCGACGGTCTTGCCCCGGTTGAGCTTGACGAGACCGACGAAGTGGTTCGCCGAGGAGAAGTTCTCGAACGTCAGCATCCCCCGGCGAGCGATCGACTTCGGGTTCTTCGCCCAGCTGGCGTTCTTGACCGCGCGGATGGTCGAGCCCTCCGGCATCGTCGCGCCGGTGTCAGCGCCGGCGACCGTGAAGGCGGTGAACGCCGACGGCCTGTTCCGCTCGATGTCGGTCGCGTAGTAGGTGCCCGGCTCCAGGTCGACGGCGACCTTGCCGATCTTGCCGGACACGATGTTGACGCCGCCGAGCAGCGTGGTGTTGGCCTCGAACCGCTTGAAGGCCCCCATCTTGCCCTTCTCGAGCCCGTTCTCGATGTCGTCGATGGCTTGGTCGAGGGTGTAGCCGGCCGCCAGCTGCACGAGCTGGAAGCCCGAGCTCTTGGCCTCGGTCGTCACCCGGAAGGTGTTGACCCCCGGCTGGATCGTCGTCGGCATGACGACGTTGTGGGCGGCGGTGATGCTGACCGGGACGTACCCGGCCTGCGAGTCGAGGGCGGCATGGGCAGCCCCTCCAGTGAGTGAGCCTGCCAGCAGGACCAAGCCGCCGGCGAGAGCTGAGATGCGGCGTACGAACACGGAACTACCTCCTCGGGACCCAGCCGCCCCGTGCGGCCCCCCCGTCCCGCTGTCCAACATCCTCCTGGCACCGTGGCGCCCGCCAGCCCAATTTGACGTGGACCAGACCGCCGGACCCACCCCCATGGAGGGTCGATCGTTGGACGGTCATTGGACGAAGACGGCCACCGGCCTCGCGCGGGTGCCACTCTGCTCGTAGAGCGCCAGGAACTCACCGTCCGGCGCGAACACCGCGTGCGGTCCGTCCGCAGGGACCGTCAGGTCGAGGGCGCGGCCGAAGCGCACGTGTGCGGCCTGCTCGTCGGTGAGGTCCACGACGGGGAAGGTCGACCGCGCGGCGTCGGCGATCGGCAGCACGGCGAAGTGGTCCGCGAGCTCGTCGAGCGTGCGGGCGACGGAGAGGTCGAAGGGGCCGACGGCCGTGCGCCGCAGTGCCGTGAGGTGCCCGCCCACGCCGAGTGCCGCCCCGAGGTCGCGGGCGATCGCCCGGATGTAGGTGCCCGACGAGCAGCGCACCGAGATCCGCACCTCCGGAAGGGCGACGTCGTGCACCACCAGGTCGTGGATCGTGACCGGACGGGCCTTCAGCTCCACCTGCTCGCCGGCGCGCACGCGGGCATACGCGCGCTGTCCGTCCACCTTGATGGCAGACACGGCGGTCGGCACCTGCTCGATGTCGCCGACGAACCGTGCCAGCTCGGTGCGTACGTCGTCCTCGCGGACGCCGCTCGTGTCGTGGGTCGAGACGACCTCACCCTCGGCGTCGTCGGTGGTCGTGACCACCCCGAGCCGGATCGTGGCGTCGTAGGACTTCTCGGTGAGCATGAGGTGGCCGAGCAGCCGGGTGGCGCGGTCCACGCCGAGCACCAGCACGCCGGTGGCCATCGGGTCCAGCGTGCCGGCGTGGCCGACCTTGCGGGTGCCGGCGAGCCGGCGTACCCGGGCCACGACGTCGTGCGAGGTCATGCCCGGGGACTTGTCGACGACGACCAGACCGGCGTCGACCATCAGGCGCGGTCGTCCTCGTCGGGCTCGTCGTCCAGCCCGTCCCCGAAGGACAGATCGGAGCCGTCGTCGAGGGCGTCCTCGTCGTCGTCCTCGATCACGCGCGGCTTCTTGTAGGGGTCGGCCTCGCCGGCGTAGGCCTCCACGCGGCGCGCGGCGACCTCCTCGTCCTGCCTGCGGGCGCGCTCGAGCACCTCGTCGAGGGCGCGGGCGTTCTCGGGGAGCGCGTCGGGGATGAAGGTCAGCGACGGCACGATGCGCATGCCGAGCTGCTTGGCGACCTCGGAGCGGATGACGCCCTTGGCCGACTCGAGCGCCGCGGCCGTGCTGGCGAGCTCGTCCTCGGTGCCGAGCACCGTGTAGAAGATCGACGCCTGCTGCGAGTCGCCCGTGACGCGTACGTCGGTCACGGTGACGAACCCGAGCCGCGGGTCCTTGATCCGGCGCTCGAGCATCTCGGCGACGATCACCTGGATGCGGTCGGCGATCTTGCGGACGCGGGGGTTTGCCATGGTCATCACTCTCTCAGAAGCGTCTTCAGCGATCCCCGGCTGACCGGGGATCGCTGAAGTTGTCAGGCTTTGCACGGGCCGACCTGTTCAGTGATCCCCGGCTGACCGGGGATCACCGAACACGAGCGGAGTCCGTTCGGGGGTGGTGCGTCAGGCGCGCGCGATCTCGCGCATCTCGAAGGACTCGACGATGTCGCCGATCTCGATGTTCTGGTAGTTCTTGAGCACCAGACCGCACTCGAAGCCCTCGCGGACCTCGGAGGCGTCGTCCTTCTCGCGGCGGAGCGAGGCCAGGTCGAGGTTGTCCGCCACCACGGCGCCGTCGCGCAGGATGCGCACCTTGGCGTTGCGGCGGATGAGACCCGACGTGACCATGCAGCCCGCGATGTTGCCGGCCTTGGACGAACGGAAGATCTCGCGGATCTCCGCCTGGCCGAGGGTCGACTCCTCGTAGATCGGCTTGAGCATGCCCTTGAGCGCCGCCTCGATCTCCTCGATCGCCTGGTAGATGACCGAGTAGTAGCGGATCTCGACACCTTCCTTGTCGGCCATCTGGCTCGCCTTGCCCTGCGGGCGGACGTTGAAGCCGATGATGATGGCGTCGGAGGCGGCGGCGAGGTCGACGTTGGTCTCGGTGATCGCACCGACACCGCGGTCGATGACGCGCAGCGACACCTCGTCACCGACGTCGATCTGCGACAGCGCGTCCTCGAGGGCCTCGACCGAACCGGACACGTCGCCCTTGAGGATGAGGTTGAGCTCCTGGCTCTCGCCCTTCTCCATGGAGGCCATGAAGTCCTCGAGGCTGCGACGGACGCGACGCTTGGCCTGCATGGCCGCACGCTCGCGCGCCTCGCGCTTCTCGGCGATCTGGCGGGCCATGCGGTCGTCCTCGACCACGATGAAGTTCTGGCCCGCACCCGGGACGGCGCTCAGGCCGAGCACCATCGCGGGACGCGACGGGTCTGCCTGGGTGATCTCGTTGCCGTGCTCGTCGAGCATCGCGCGGACACGACCGTGGGCCGGACCGGCGACGATCGAGTCGCCGACGCGGAGGGTTCCGCGCTGGACCAGCACCGTGGCGACCGGACCGCGACCGCGGTCGAGGTGCGCCTCGACCACGAGGCCCTGGGCGTCCTGCGTGGGGTTGGCCCGCAGGTCGAGCGACGCGTCGGCAGTCAGGACGACGGCCTCGAGCAGCTTGTCGAGGTTGAGCCCCGACTTGGCCGAGACGTCGACGAACATCGCGTCGCCGCCGTACTCCTCGGGGATCAGGCCGTACTCGGTCAGCTGGCCGCGCACCTTGGTGGAGTCGGCCTCCGGCTTGTCGATCTTGTTGACCGCGACCACGATCGGTACGCCGGCGGCCTTGGCGTGGTTGAGCGCCTCGACCGTCTGCGGCATGACACCGTCGTCGGCCGCCACCACGAGGATGGCGATGTCGGTGGCCTGGGCACCACGGGCACGCATGGCGGTGAACGCCTCGTGACCGGGGGTGTCGATGAGGGTGATGCGACGGTCGTTGCCGTCGACCTCGGTGTGGACCTGGTAGGCACCGATGTGCTGGGTGATGCCACCGGCCTCCTTGTCGACCACGTTGGCGTCACGCAGCGCGTCGAGGAGCTTGGTCTTTCCGTGGTCGACGTGACCCATGACGGTGACGACCGGGGGACGGATGACCAGGTCGGACTCGTCGCCCTCGTCGGCGCCGAACTCGAGGTCGAACGTCTCGAGCAGCTCACGGTCCTCGTCCTCGGGCGAGACGATCACGACGACGTAGTTGAGCTCCTCGGCGAGCAGCTCGAACGTCTCGTCACCGACCGACTGGGTCGAGGTCACCATCTCGCCGAGCGAGAACAGCATCTGCACGAGGGCAGCGGCGTCGACGTTGATGCGCTCGGCGAAGTCGGTCAGCGAGGCGCCACGCGGGAGACGTACGGTCTCGCCGTTGCCCTTGCGGACCCGCACGCCACCGATCGTCGGGGCCTCCATGGCCTCGAACTCCATGCGACGCGCACGCTTCGACTTCCGTCCACGACGTGACGGACCACCGGCGCGACCGAACGCACCCTGGGTCTGGCCGCGCTGGCCGGGACGACCACCGCCGGGACGACCGCCGCCCGAGGGGCCGAAGCCACCGGGACGACCGGGCGCACCACCGGGCGCGCCGCCGGGAGCACCGGCGCGACCCGGAGCACCGCGACCGGGGGCACCCGGACGACCGGGGCCGCCGGGACCGCCACCGGGGCCACCGCGAGCGGGACGGCCACCGGGACCGTTGCCGAAGGCGGCCGGGGACTTGGGCATCATCGCCGGGTTGGGGCGCGGCATTCCGGGACGTGCGTCGCCGCCGGCGGGCGGGCGCGGCGGACGGTTGTCGTCGCTGCTCGGCGTGCGCGGGGCGGGACGCGAGCCCATGCCCTGGCTGGGTGCGAACGGGTTGTTGCCCGGACGCGGGGCGCCGGGGCGACCGACCGGGCGGGGAGCCGGGGACGGCGCCTTCGCCGCGGGTGCGGCAGGAGCCTCGGGCTCGGCCGGCGGAGCCTCGGGCTCGGCGACGGGTGCCTGGGGACCGGGCTTGGGGCCGGGCTTGGTGGCAGGAGCGGACTCCTCGACCACGGTGGCCTCGGCGGGGGCCTCGGGCTCTGCGGCGGCAGGCTTCGGGCCGGGGCGCGGGCCGGGCTTCTTGGCGGCGGGCTTGTCAGCCGGCGCCTCGGCCGCGTTGTCGGCGGCGGGAGCGGAGGCCGCAGCGGCCTTCAGCTCGTCGCCGTACTGCTTCTTGAAGCGCATCTCGACGGGGGGCTCGACGGTCGACGATGCCGACTTGACGAACTCACCCATCTCCTTGAGCTTCTCGAGAACGAACTTGCTCTCGACTCCGAACTCCTTGGCGAGTTCGTGGACTCGGGTCTTGGCCACGGTGCGTTACTTCTCCTTGTGATCCGTGACCCCACAAGGAGAGGGGAAACGGAACAGCTAGTGGGTGAACAGACTCATTGCGAGTTACTCATCGAGTGCTCATGAGCTGCGTGCTCCAGTTTCTGGTCGGTGCTGAGGTGGTGTGGACGGGGCGAGCGCGGTGTTGAGGTGGTCGGCCAGCAATGTGTCGGCGAGCGGGACGCCCGAGCGGAGTGCCCGGGGAAATGCTCGGCGACGCACCGCGAGCTCCCAGCACTCGGTCGTGGGGTGCAGGTGCGCCCCGCGGCCGGGTGCCCGGTGGTCCGGATCGGGCACCAGGGCTGGTCGGCCCTCGGCGTCCGAGCCTGCGACCACCCGCAGCAGCTCGCTCGCAGCGGCCTTGGCCCGGCAACCCACGCAGGTCCGGACAGGTCCGGGCGCAGGGGTGTCAGACGTGGTGGCCACTGACATCCACTCTACTGCGTGGGGCCACTGCTTTACGAACTGGGAGGCGCGCCCCACGTCACACCCGCCCCACCGGTCACTCAGTCGTCGGCAGGGGCCTCGTCGGAGCGGATGTCGATGCGCCATCCGGTGAGCCGCGCGGCGAGCCGGGCGTTCTGGCCCTCCTTGCCGATCGCGAGGGAGAGCTGGAAGTCGGGTACGACGACGCGCGCCGAGCGGGTCGCGAGGTCGACGATCTCCACCGAGGTCACCCGCGCCGGCGACAGCGCGTGGGCGACGAGCTCGGCCGGGTCCTCGGCCCAGTCGACGATGTCGATCTTCTCGCCGTGCAGCTCGCTCATCACGTTGCGCACGCGCTGGCCCATCGGACCGATGCAGGCACCCTTGGCGTTGACGCCGGGGACCTGGGACCAGACCGCGATCTTGGTGCGGTGGCCGGCCTCGCGGGCGATGCCGGCGATCTCGACGGTGCCGTCGGCGATCTCGGGCACCTCGAGCGCGAAGAGCTTCTTGACCAGCGTCGGGTGCGACCGCGAGAGGGTGATCTGCGGACCACGCATGCCCTTGCGCACCGAGGTGACCAGGCACTTGATCCGCTCGCCGTGGACGTACTTCTCCCCCGGCACCCGCTCGCTGATCGGCAGGATGGCCTCGAGCTTGCCGAGGTCGACCATCACGTCGTCGGGGTTGCGACCCTGCTGGATGACGCCCGAGATGATGTCGCCCTCCTTGCCGGAGAACTCCCCGAAGCGGATCTCGTCCTCGGCGTCGCGCAGCCGCTGCAGCATGACCTGCTTGGCGGTGGTGGCGGCGATGCGACCGAAGCCGGCTGGGGTGTCGTCGTACTCCGGGCCGGCGTTGCCCTCCTCGTCGACCTCGCGCGCCCAGACGGTCACGTGCCCGCTCTGGCGGTCGAGCTCGACACGCGCGGGGTGCTGGGACTCGGTGGCGCGCTGGTAGGCGGTGAGGAGGGCCTGCTCGATGGCCTCGGCGAGGACCTCGAACGAGATCTCCTTCTCGCGCTCCAGCATCCGCAGGATGCTCAGGTCGATGTCCATCAGTCGTCCTCGCTCGTGTCGCTCGTGTCGCTCGTGCCGCTCTTGCGGTTGAACTCGATCTGCACCAACGCCTTGGCGACGTCGGCGTACGCCACCTCGCGACGATCACCGTCGACGTCGAGCGTCGCGGCGGTCTCGTCGGAGCCGATGATCCGGCCGGTGACCTCACCGCCGTCGGCGAGCGTGGCCTTGACCAGGCGGTCCTGGTTGCGGCGCCAGTGGCGCGGCAGGGTGAGCGGGCGGTCCACGCCCCGCGAGGTGACCTCGAGGGTGTAGGGCATCTCGCCCATCACGTCGGAGTCGTCGAGCACCCGGGAGACCTCACGGGTCGCGTCGGCGACGTCGTCGAGGGTCACTCCCCCGTCCTTGTCGACGGCGACGCGCAGAACGCGGCGCTTGCCGGCCGGGGTGACCTCGACGGCCTCGACGTCGAGGCCCATCTCCTTCAAGGGGTCGACCAGCTCCGCTTCGATGCGGTCCCGGGTGGCGTCCTGGCGGGCGGTGCTCATGGGGCTGCGACCTCCTGTGAAGTTGTTGAGGGGCCACGATAGCGGCCGGGCGGCAGGGCCGGTCATCGGCCGCCGACTGGTCCGGTCCGGTGGGCGGTCACCTAAGGTCGGGGGGTGCCCGGACGCCCGCTCTCACGTCGTACGACGCTGGGCTCGGCGCTCGCCGCACCGCTGGCCCTCGCGGCCTGCGACATCGACCCGCCGCCGCGCACCGACGGCACCTCGACCCCCACGCCCGAGCCGCCCGAGGACTCCGAGCTCGTTGCGACCGTGGTGGCCGCGCTGGTGAGTGCGCAGGGCGTGCTGGCGGCGGCCACGGCCGCCGCGCCCGACCTCGCCGTCCGGCTCGACCCGATCGCCGCTGCGCACGCCGCGCACCTCGACGTACTGGTCGGCGCGGTGCCGGAGTCCGAGGTCCCGACCGCCACTCCCCCGTCGCTCGCGACGCGGCCCCCCGCGGTGCTGGCCGCCGTCGGGCGCTCCGAGCAGCGGCTGCTCCGCACGGTGCGCGCGGGCTGCCTCGAGGCCGGCAGCGGCGACCTGGCCCGCGTGCTCGCCAGCGTGGCGGCCTCCACCTCGCAGCACGCAGCCACCCTGACGACCCGGTCGACTCCATGAGTGTCCTCGACGCCCTGCAGGTCACCCTGGGTGACGAGCACGCGGCGCTCTACACCTACGGCGTGCTCGGGGCACGCACGTCACAGGCGGCGACGCCCGCCCTCTACGACGCCCTGTCCGCGGGCTATCGGCGCCACCGCGCACGCCGCGACCGGCTGCGTGTGCTGGTCGAGGAGGCCGGCGGGGTGCCGGTGGCTGCGGCGGCGGCGTACGAGCTCGACGGCCCGCTCCTGCGCTCGCCCCAGGTGCAGGCGGCCGCGGTCGCGACCGAGGGGTCCAGCGTCGAGGTGCTCCTCGCCCTCGTCGCCCAGTCGGTCGGGCCCGTGCGCGACTGGGCGCTCACCGAGGCGACCTGGTCGGCCACCTGGCAGCTCGAGCTCGGCGGCGGCCCGCAGACCTGGCCGGGAGCGCCCGAGCTCGCCTGAGCGCTACCCGGGGACACAGAAACGGCCCGCGGCCTCAGCCCTTGGGAAAGTCCCGAGATCTCTCCCAAAGGCCGAGGACGCGGACCGCTTGATGGGGTTGGTCAGCATCACCCTGTGCGAGCTCCTCCTGTGGGGGTGGTGGAGCCGCATGCACAATCATGCATTCGATCGCCCCGCAGGGAAAGCGCATCAGACTTGCATGTTCGTGCAACGCACAAAGTTGCAGGACGACGACGAGGTCAGTCCCGTGCCCAGCCCCGCACGATCGCCGGGATCTCCAGCAGCGAGGTCACGCTCGCATCGGGCTCGCCCTCGGTGTGTCCGACCTGCGTCGCCGGGATCGTGCTCAGCGGGACGTGGATGGCCTTCAGCCCGGCGTTGTGGGCGCCCCAGACGTCGTCGAAGAGCCGGTCCCCCACATAGACACACGCGCCCGGGTCCGTGACGCCCACGGCCTGCATCGCGGCCTCGAAGGCGCGGCGCGACGGCTTGGTCCACGGGATCTCGCTGGAGTAGACGTCGCCGTCCACCAGGTCGTAGACGCCGTCGCGCTCGAAGAAGCCGACGTGCCACTCGCGCGGCCAGATGGTGTTGGAGAGGACGCCGACCTTGACGCCCATGGACCGGAGCTCCTCCCACGTCGGGCGGACCTCGGGGTCGGTGAGCGTGTGCGGCTCCCAGAAGTCGTAGTAGGCCTGCAGCAGGTCGGGGTCGTGGTCGAGTCCGGCCTCGACGAAGAGGTCGGCGATCGTCGAGCTCTGCTGGTGGTCGCGGCTGCGTCCCCAGACGACGTCGCCCGCGCGGTGCAGCTTCTCGGCGTGCGCGTGGTGGTCGTCGTCGGGCGACGGCGTGGTGCGTACGGCCTGGGCGAGCGCCACGGACTCGGCGTGGAAGTCCACGTCGTGCCACCGCGTGAGCGTGCCGCCCCAGTCGAAGATGACAGCCTCGATGGCCACGGTCAGCCCCGGACGACCCCGGTGATGTGGGCGGCCGCGGCGTCGACCGCGACCTCCTCGCGCACGTCGGTCTTCCGGTCGCGGACCTCGATGGTGCCGTCCGCGAGGCCGCGGCCGACCGTGACGATCGTCGGTACGCCGATGAGCTCGGCGTCCTTGAACTTCACGCCCGGGCTCACCTTGCCGCGGCGGTCGTCGTAGATCACCTCGATGCCCTGGGCGGCGAGGTCGGCGACGAGCGACTCGGCGAACTCGAAGATCGCGTCGTCCTTGCCGGCCGCGACGACGTGCACGTCGGCGGGGGCGACGTTGCGCGGCCAGCAGAGGCCGCTGTCGTCGAGGGTGCCCTCGGCGATGGCGGCGACCGCACGCGACGGGCCGATCCCGTAGGAGCCCATCGTGACGGTCACCAGCTTGCCGTTCTCGTCGAGCACCTGGAGCCCGAGCGCCTCGGCGTACGAGCGACCGAGCTGGAAGATGTGGCCCATCTCGATGCCGCGAGCGGACTCGAGCGTGCCGTCGTCGCAGTTGGGGCACGTGTCGCCGTCACGGACGTCGGCGGCCTCGATGGTGCCGTCGGGCGTGAAGTCGCGCCCGACGACCATGTCGATGACGTGGGACCCGGGGACGTTGGCGCCGGTGACCCAGCGGGTGCCCTCGACGATGCGGGGGTCGACGAGGAAGCGGATACCGGACTTCGACTCCTCGCCCAGCGCCTCCGGACCGATGTAGCCCTTGACCAGGGCCGGGTGCTTGGCGAGCTCGGCCTCGTCCATCGCCTCGACCTCGATGGGCTCGAGCTGGCCCTCGAGGCGCTTCTGGTCGACCTCCCGGTCGCCGGGCACGCCGATGGCGAGCGGCTCGCGGGTGCCGTCGGGGTGCTTGAGCACGACGAGCACGTTCTTGAGCGTGTCGCCGGCCGCCCAGGGGCGGTCGTCGCGCGGAAAGGTCGCGTTGAGGTGGTCGACCAGGGTGTCGATGGTCGGGGTGTCGGGCGTGTCCTCGGCATGCGCGGCGGGCGCGTCGTCGTGCGCGATCGCCTCGGGCGCGCGGACGGTGACGGCCTCGACGTTGGCGGCGTAGTCGCAGTGGGTGCAGCGGACGTAGGTGTCCTCGCCGACCTCGGCCTTGGCGAGGAACTCCTCGCTGGCCGAACCGCCCATCGCGCCCGACGTCGCCTTGACGATGACGTAGTCGAAGCCGAGCCGGTCGAAGATCCGGATGTACGCGTCGCGGTGCAGCTGGTAGGACCGCGCGAGGCCGGCGTCGTCGATGTCGAAGGAGTAGGAGTCCTTCATCACGAACTCACGGCCGCGCAGCAGCCCGGCGCGCGGACGCGCCTCGTCGCGGTACTTGTTCTGGATCTGGTAGATCGAGAGCGGCAGGTCCTTGTAGGACGAGTACAGGTCCTTCACCACGAGGGTGAACATCTCCTCGTGGGTGGGGCCGAGGAGGTAGTCGCCGCCCTTGCGGTCCTGGAGCCGGAAGATGTTGGGGCCGTAGTCGGTCCACCGGTTCGTCGCGTCGTAGGGCTCCTTGGGCAGCAGCGCGGGGAACGACAGCTCCTGGGCGCCCATGTCGTCCATCTCCTCGCGGATGATGGCCTCGATCCTGCGCAGCACCCGCAGGCCGAGCGGCAGCCAGGTGTAGATGCCCGGCGCGGCGCGGCGGATGTAGCCGGCGCGGACCAGCAAGCGGTGGCTCGGGACCTCGGCGTCGTTGGGGTCGTCGCGCAGGGTGCGCACGAACAGGGACGACATGCGGAGGATGCGGGCCATGGGCGCAAGGATAGGTGCGGGCGCTCCGCCGCCGCGAACGGGTTGATCGCTGCCCGGGAGCAACCTCGCGACGACGTACGGCGTCTCCCTCACGGAAGCAACCCACCACCTCGGGAGAGAGCCATGCGCCGATCGACCACCACCGTCCTCGTGACGGCCCTCGCAGCAGCCGCCGCGCTGACCGTGCCGGCCCAGGCGGCCGCACCGGCCGTCGAGCTCCAGCCCGACCGGCTGTCCCGCGGCGCCGACGTCGCCGTCCCGCACATCGAGGACGGCGACTTCGTCGACGGCGACCGTCGCGTCGAGCTCCCGGGGACCGTGGCGAGGGTCGTCGGTGAGGTCGACGGCGGATGGCTGGTCGCCACGAACAACGTCGACCGCAAGCGCAATCGGCGGCTCGTACGCGTCGAGGCGGACGGAGCCGTCGTCGACGTGCTCCGGGACATCGACGTCTCGACGGTCATCCTCTCGGCCGACGGCAGCACGCTGGCCTGGCAGCAGTCCGTCAGCGGCGGCCGCAAGACGATCACCTACGCCTACGACGTCGCCGACGCGGCCGTGACCGGCAAGAAGGGGCCTGGCCCCTACGTGAGCCTGCTCGACGTCGCGGCCGACCGGGTGGTCCTCGGCGCCGGGAAGCGGGTGCTCCAGTGGAAGCCGTCCACCGGGAAGCAGCGGACCGTGGTCCGCAAGCTGGCCGGTTCGGCCAGCATCGAGCACGACCTGCTCAGCGTCTACACCAAGGACCCGTACGACGGCGGCTGCACGAAGCTGGTGAGGCTGAGCAAGCCGCGGGTGAAGGTGTGGAAGTCCTGCCGCGACAGGATCGCCGCCTTCTCCCCCGACGGCACGGAGCTGCTGACGTTCCACATCCTCACCGACGGCCTGGGCCCCAGCGCGATCCACCTGCGCGAGGTCGACGGGACGACGCTCGCGACGTGGACGACCGGCTGGTTCAGCGGGTGGGAGTGGGAGTCAACCGGCACGGTGCTGCTCGAGGTGAATGGCAAGCGGAAGTCCGCCACCGTCCGCTGTGTGCTGGCCGAGTGCGAGAACGCCTCCGACCCGGTGGACGTCCAGGCGCCCTAGGTGCCCTAGGTGCCGAGCACGGTGAACGAGGCCGCCGTGGCCGCCAGCACCGGGTCACCGGACGCCACCTGACGGGCAGCGAGGAGTGCGTCGCCGAGCCCGCCGCCCGCGCGCAGGGCGGCATGCAGCGCGACCATGACCTCGACGGTCGCCGCGTCGTCGACCTCGGCGAGGCTCGACACCACGCCCGCCGTGCCCATCGACAGCAGGGCCGCGGCCAGGCCGAGCAGCTCCTGGTCGCCGACGGGCGCCATCACGCCCGACTCGCAGGCCGACAGCACGACGCGGTGCGGAGGACGTGCCAGGTGCTGGAGGTCGTGCACGAGCAACGGTCCGTCCGCGAGCGCGAGCGACGAGAAGAGCGGGCTGTCCTCACGGAAGTGGCCGTGGGCGGCGACGTGGGCGAGCGCGGCACCGTCGAGCGCGGCCAGGGAGGCGGACACGGTCGCCCGGTCGCCGTCGAGCACCTCTGCACCGGCGTCCTGCGCGGCCACCGCGGGGACCTCGGCCCCACCGCTGCCGAGCCCCGGTCCGACGAGCAGCACCCGTCGGTCGGTCACCGCCGCGGCCGACCGGGACCGCAGCCACAGCCGCGCGGACGGCGTACTGGTGAAGGGGCGGTCGGCCAGCGCAGGCAGCAGTCCCCACGGCACGCCCTGGAGGGCCGAGGTGCCCGAGACGACGACTCGTGACTCCCCCACGCCGTCGAGGGCGGCCCCGAGCAGTGCGCGCTGCAGGCGCGTGCCGGCGACGTCGAGCTGCGTACGTCGTCCGCGCGCCGCCTGGCGCAGCGAGAACATCGCGAAGTCGACCGCCGCTGTCGCCGGCAATGCCTCTCCGACGTGGAGGTGGCGGACACGTCCGCGCCCGGCCACGAGGGCGTGCAGCGAGCCGTCGACCTCGGTCAGCTCGACCAGCACCGTGTCGTCCATGCGCAGGGCGTCGAGGAGCTCCGCGACGTCCAGCCCTGAAGCGGTCTCACCCGTGCCGCGCGCGTGCAGCAGCCGCCGGCGCACCGACTGCTCGAGGCGGGTGGCGCGCGCCTGCAGCTGGTCGGGTCGCTCCTCCTGCGTGCGTGCCGCGGCCAGCGCGTTCCGCTGGGCGCGCAGGGCGGCCAGGTCGGCGACGATCTCCGGGGCGTGCGCCGTGGTGGACGACGGCACCACGAGTGCGTTGGCGCGCCACCGCTCGGACCACTGGAGCAGGCGACGGCTGTTCCCCGACGTCAGTGCGGTGCGGGTGCCGAGCTCGGCGAGTGCCGCTCCGTGGCCCGACATCACCGCGCGGAGCTCCTGGCTGCCGAGGGTCGCCTGGTGCTCGTCGAGTGCGCGGAGGCCACGGTCGCACGCCCGCAGCACCCCGCCGGCGTCCCCAGCGGCGTCGCGGCGCTGCGCCAGCGCGAGCCAGCCCAGCGCGCGGACCGCGTGGGTGCGAGCATGGCGGCTGGCCGACGCCTCCTCGAGCCACTCGTCGGCCAGGGCGGCGGCGCGGGCCGAGCGCACGTCCCTCGCCAGCCGCGCCCCCAGCAGGAGCGCCTGGGCGAGCTGCGGCATCGACGCCTCGCGCATCCGGTGGACCAGCCGCTCAGCACGGCGCAGCAGCGGCCCGGCGGGCTGACCCTGCTCGGCCCGCGCGGCGATCGCGAAGAGGTCGGCCTCCAGGCTGGGGGCGTGACGCGACTGGGCGCGCATCAGGGCCGAGCCCTCGTCGGCCGCCGAGGCGGCCCGGGTCCAGTCCTGGGCCGCCAAGGCCGACTCCGCCACCGAGACCAGGAGGTCGGCGCGCTCGCGGGCCAGCAAGGGCCGGGCGGCCAGGGCCTGCTCGACGACGGCGAGGGCGTCGTCGGCCAGGCCGCCCGCCAGGTAGGCCGTGGCCTGGTCCAGGACCAGGTCGACGTCGGTGATGCCCAGGCCGTCGAACTGCGCACCCGCGTCGGCGTACGCCTCGAGCGCCTGCGGCAGATCGCCGCGGAGGTAGGACACCCAACCCGTGTTGTGCCGTGCGGTGGCGACCTCCACGGGTTGGCCCCCGCGGACCGACAGCTCCCCGAACAGTGCGAACGCCTCGGCCGCTGAGTCGAGCGAGCCGAGCTTGGCGTCGGTGAGCCCTTGGAGGTTGAGGGCGCGCGCCTCCCACACGTCGTCACCGGCGCCCGCGAACAGACGGCGCGCCTCGCGCAGGTCGGCGGCGCTCTCCTCGAACCGGGACAGCAGCTGCCCGGTGATCTTGGCGCGTCGATACAGCACCCTGCCCAGGGGCACCCCGTCGAGAGCAGCCGCAGCGCGACCGAGCGCGCGCAGTCCCTCCGGGACACGTCCGGCCATCGCCAGCGTGCTGCCCAGCGTCGCCAGCACGTCCAACCACCGCTCCGGGTCGTCCGACCGACGCGCGAGCCGCAGCGCGGTACTCAGCTCCGCCAGCGCCCGATCGGCGTGCCCGAGGTCGCGCAGCACGATGCCGACCACCTGGTGCCCGATCGAGGCGAGGTAGGGGTCGGGGTCGGGCACGAGCTCGGCCTCGGCCGTCGTGCGCGCCGCAGCGGGATCGGTGAACAGCGTGCGGAGCACCTCGTCCGCCTCGGCCCGGTCCACGGCACCATCCTTGCGGATCGGGCTCGACCCTTGTGCGGATTCCGCACCGTGGAGCCATTGCCGGGACTAGCGTCGTGTCCCATGGGCGACTGGATGATCGGCGACGACCGACGACGACGCAGCACTGACCAGCTGAGGAACCTCAAGAAGGCCAACGACGGGCAGGTCAGGTGGGACACCGAGGCGCCGGCCGACTTCACGTTCCTCTACCACCCCGACCACCTGCTCGTCGGTGCCGAGGACGTCGACGACCTCGAGGCCGCATTCGCCCGCCTGGACAAGGGCGTCCTCTCCGAGCCGCCGCGGCGCGACGACGTACGCATCCTCGGTGGCGACCTGGTGCGCTACGTGCTGCCAGAGCGCCCCGGGGGTGAGTCCGTGCCCGACGTGGTTGCACTGCTCGAGCAGAGCGGCCTGCGCCCCGGTGCGGCGTCGCCCGACCACTGGGTCCACGTCTCCCCCGGTGGCGGTGGCGGTGGGACGACGTGTCCGGCCGTCGAGCCGCAGGAGACCGGTCTGACCGAGCCCTGGCCGCCGGTCGCCCCGCAGGAGAAGGGGTGCGAGGTCAGCGTCGTCGTGGTCGACACCGGGTGGAACCCGCCGTCCGGCACCGACGGGCGTACGCCGTGGCTGGAGGGCGTGACGGGAGACGACGAGGACAACGGGCCCGAGCTGCGGCCCTACGCCGGGCACGGCACGTTCATCGCGGGCGTCGTGCGGTGCATGGCTCCGATGACGCAGGTGCACGTCGAGGGCTTCGCCCTCGGCGGCGTCGGCGGCGGCGGCATCCTGGAGTCCGAGATCGTCCAGCAGCTGGAAGAGGCGATGAAGCACGAGCCGCAGGTCATCAACCTGTCGGCCGGCTGCCGGACCCACCTGGACCGCCCGTCGATCGCCTTCCGGAAGTTCCACCGTCGGCACCTCGAGGACGCCGACTGCGTGCTCGTCGCGGCCGCAGGCAACGACTCGTGGGCGGCGCCGTTCTGGCCAGCTGCCTTCCCCTGGGCTGTCGGCGTGGGCTCGCTCGACCGCGACGGTCGCGTGTCGGAGTTCTCCAACTTCGGCGTCTCGGCGGACGTCTACACGCTGGGTCGCAACATCGTGAACGCCTTCCCCGACGGCACGTTCGTGTGCCATGAGACGCCCGACAAGGGCGACGTACGGGTGTTCTCGACCGGCCTGGCCCGCTGGAGCGGTACGTCGTTCGCGGCGCCCATCGTGGCGGGACTGATCGCGCGCCAGATCTCCGTCTCCGGATCGACGGCCAAGGAGGCCCGCGACGCCGTGATGGCGCTGGCGGTCCACGACTCCGACCCGATGATCGGACCCCACCTGGAGCTGCACCCGTCCTTCGAGTGACCCTCAGCGGCCGCCCTCAGACGTCGAGCCAGCGACTCCGGGCCACCCGGCCGTCGATGGTGACGGCGAACCGCACCGACCCGGTGGCGTCGGCCTGCAGTGCGAAGAAGCCGACCTCGTCGACCCCGGTAGTCCACGACGGCCCCTCGCTGGTCTCCAGCGCGATCTCGACGGATCCCATGTCGCCCGAGTGGTCGAGCAGCTGGCCCTTGACCTGGTCGCCGTCGATCTCGGCCTCGAGCGACCAGCCCGCCGCCGCATTGAAGTAGAGCACCCTGGCGGTGCTGAGGCCCCGGACCTGCGCGGCCGGCTCGTGGGCGGAGTCGCTGACCAGGGTCAGCAGCTCCCACTCCTCGTCGAGGTCGGCGGCGGCCACGATCGCGATCATCGCGGCGGTCAGCCCGGGTGGCGGAGGGTCGTAGGTCACCCACATGTCGCGGAGCTCCTCGAGGAGAGCAACGTCCTGCTCAGCGTCCTTGTCGGTCATCGCCCGCCTCCTTTCGTCAGTGCGTCTCGGACCTTCGCCAGGCAGCGGGCCCGCGTGGGTCCGATGCTCCCGACAGGCATGTCGAGGTCCCGGCTCAGGGAGTGGTAGTCGGGTCGGTCCAGGAAGGCCACGACCCGCAGCAGCTTGCGGCACCTTTCGTCGACGGACGCCACGGCTCCCCACAGCCGTGCCGCCTCGTCGCCTCGCATCGCGAGCGCCTCGGCCGACTCCTCGTCAGGAAGCACGGCGTGCAGCGTCTCGTCCTGCACCGGGGCCGCACGTCGCGCGGTCCTGGCATGGGCGGCAGCGCCGCGCCTGGCTGACGTGATCAGCCAGGACGCGACCGCCTGAGGGTCCTCGATGGTCTGGTGGAGGCGCACGAACCCGAGCCACGTCGCCTGAACGACGTCTTCAGCCGCTTCGCGGTCGTGTCCGTATGCCCTCACCACGTGCCAGAGCACCGGTGTCATCGCGGCGACCAGCTCGTCCACGGCGGTGGGGTCCCCCGACCTCCACGCGATGAACGCCCCGCTGGCCCTGTCCCACGGTGACTGATCGAGCTGCCCCTCAGCTCTCCGGTTCTCCGACATGGTGACCATTGTCCCCATGTCAGCACAGGTGCACGGCACCGCCGTGCTGATACATGTCCGGCAAAACTTTCTCGCCCGCCCCGCGGAGGGTCAGAACATCATGGTGGCGAAGGTCGCGGTCTGCTCGAACCCGACCCGCGCGTACGTCGCTCGCGCCGGCTCGTTCCACTCGTTGACGTAGAGCGAGACGACGGGCGCCATGCGGGTCCCGAGGACGTGGGACACGACCGACGCCATCCCCGCCACCGCGAGCCCCTCGCCCCGCCGGTCGGGTCGCACCCAGACGCCCTGCACCTGGGCGGCGTACGGCGTGGCGCAGGCGACCTCGGCCTTGAACACGACGCCCGCCTCGTCGAAGCTCGCCATCGACCAGCCGCGCCCGATCAGCTGCCGGATCCGGGCCCGGTAGAGGTCGCCGCCGCCCGCGTCGTTCTCCGGCGATACGCCGACCTCCTCGGTGTACATCGCGACGCAGGCCGGGTAGAGCACCTCGAGGTCGGCGGGTGTCGTGACGCGCACGCACGGGTCTCCCGGCATCTCCGGGAGCCGGTCCATCTGGAGGTGCGGCTGACGGGCGCGGACCTCGCGGGGCTTGGCCCACCGGGGCTCGACGAGGTCCCACAGCGCCGCCACGACGTCGCTCGGACCGACGATGGTGCCGACACTGTTGCGGCGCCGCAGCGCTGCGTCGGCGAAGGCCCCGACGTCTGCAGGCGTGCACTGGACGGGGACGAGGTTCGCGCCCAGGTGGCACCCGGCGACGAGCTCGTCGTCCTCGAACCGACCCCACACCTGGCCGCCGAGCCACCGCTCGTCGAGGTTGGTGAGCCGCGCGCGGTAGTCGGCGAAGACGTTGACCACCGGGTCCTGCTCCGCGAGCGCCACGAAGCTGTCCCGGTCGCCCGGGCCCAGCACGCGCACGTGTCCTAGCTCGCGGGTCCTCAGCACGCTCGGAGCCTACCCACGGGGTCGAGCTCTCAGCTGACGCTGACCGAAGCCTCCGCGCCGTCGACCGGTTCCATCCCCTCGGCGAGGCGCATGGCCTCCTCGATGAGGGTCTCCACGATCTGCGACTCCGGCACGGTCTTGATGACCTCGCCCTTGACGAAGATCTGGCCCTTGCCGTTGCCGGAGGCGACGCCGAGGTCGGCCTCGCGGGCCTCGCCGGGGCCGTTGACGACGCAGCCCATGACCGCGACGCGGAGCGGCACCTCCATGCCCTCGAGACCGGCGGTGACCTCCTCGGCGAGCTTGTAGACGTCGACCTGGGCACGGCCACAGCTCGGGCACGAGACGATCTCGAGGCGACGCGGCTTGAGGTTGAGCGACTCCAGGATCTGGAGACCGACCTTGACCTCCTCGACAGGCGGCGCGGAGAGCGAGACGCGGATGGTGTCGCCGATGCCCTGGCTGAGCAGGTGGCCGAAGGCGACGGAGGACTTGATGGTGCCCTGGAAGGCGGGGCCGGCCTCGGTCACGCCGAGGTGCAGCGGCCAGTCGCCGGCCTCGGCGAGCAGCTCGTAGGCCCGCACCATGACGACGGGGTCGTTGTGCTTGACCGAGATCTTGAAGTCGTGGAAGTCGTGCTCCTCGAAGAGGCTCGCCTCCCACACCGCCGACTCGACGAGCGCCTCGGGTGTCGCCTTGCCGTACTTGTCCATGATCCGCTTGTCGAGCGACCCGGCGTTGACGCCGATCCGGATCGACGTGCCGCGGTCCTTGGCGGCCCTCGCGATCTCCTTGACCTGGTCGTCGAACTTGCGGATGTTGCCCGGGTTGACCCGGACGGCCGCACAGCCGGCGTCGATGGCCGCGAAGACGTACTTCGGCTGGAAGTGGATGTCGGCGATGACCGGGATCTGCGACTTCTGCGCGATGGCGGGCAGCGCGTCGGCGTCGTCCTGGCTCGGGCACGCGACCCGCACGATGTCGCACCCGGTCGCGGTGAGCTCGGCGATCTGCTGGAGCGTGGCGTTGATGTCGGAGGTGAGCGTCGTGGTCATCGACTGCACGGAGATCGGCGAGTCGCTGCCGACCCCCACGGAGCCGACCTTGATCTGACGGGTCTTGCGACGCGGCGACAGGACGGGGGGCGGGAGCGCGGGCATGCCCAGGCCGACGGAAGTCATGCCGCCAGTCTAGGAGGCCGGACCCCGCGCGCCCGAGTCGGCGACGACGGCCGGGGCGTCAGCTCAGGTGCAGCGGCACGACGAGGTCGGCGACGATCAGGACCACGCCCATCACGAGCATCGCGAGCCCGACGACGTACGCCACTGGCAACAGCTTGGCGACGTCGACGTGACCGGGGTCGGGACGGCCGCGGAGGCGGGCCAGCCCGCGCTTGGCGCCCTCGTAGAGGGCACCGGCGATGTGGCCGCCGTCGAGCGGCAGGAGGGGCACGAAGTTGAACATGCCGATGAAGAAGTTGAAGCTCGCGATGAGGAACAGCAGCGTGACGAGCTTCTCGGTCACCGGGAAGTCCTCGCTCGCCGCGGCCTCGCCGGCGAAGCGGCCACCACCGACGATGGAGACCGGGCTCTCGGGGTCGCGCTCCTGCAGGCCGACGATCGCGCGGCCCACCTCGTAGACCTTGACCGGGAGCTGGCCGAGGGCCTTCGCCGTCTCGACCGTCATCGTCTCCATCTGGATGGCGGTGTAGATCGGCCCGCCGGTCGCGAGGCGGACCTCCGGCTGCACGCCGAGGAAGCCGACCTCGGTCAGCGCGTCGTCCTCGATCGAGGTCTGTCGCAGCGTGACGGTGGTGTTGGTGTCGAGCGTGAGCAGCTCGCCGTCACGGCGCACCTCGATGACGGCGTCACCGTCGGCGTTGGCGCGGATCTGCGACTGGAAGCTGTCCCAGTCCTCGAAGGGCGTGCCGTTGAAGCTGACGATCACGTCGCCGGGCCGGATGCCGGCCTCCGCGGCCGGGGTCGCCGGGTCGCTGGAGGTGCAGTCGCGGCCCGCCTCCTCGACCGGGATCACGCAGGCGGGGACCGAGGCGACGGTCGGCTCGATCACCTGGTCGCGCGGGTTGCCGTAGGTCCAGAAGAGCAGCACGAACAGCGAGAACGCGATGGCGATGTTGACCATCGGCCCGCCCGCCATCACGATCACCTTCTTCCACCACGCGAGGCGGTAGAAGAGCCGGTCGGTGTCGTGCTGCTTGACGTACTCCCACTCCGCGGCCCGCGCGTCGGAGATCAGCTGGGTGAACATGCCGGTGTTGGAGCGGCGCACCTTGTGCACCGCCTCCCCGTCCTCGTCGTAGGTCGTCTCCTCGACGAGGTCCTGCGCACCCGGGGGGAGCATCCCGACGATCTTGACGTAGCCACCGAGCGGGATCGCCTTGACGCCGTACTCGGTGTCGCCGATCTGCTTGCTCCACACGGTGGGCCCGAAGCCTATGAACCACTGCGGCACCTTGCAGCCGAACTTCTTGGCCGGGATGAGGTGGCCGAACTCGTGGAGCCCGATCGAGACCAGGATCGCCACGACGAACGAGACGACACCCAGGGTGTAGAGCAGGGCGGTCATGCAGGCGTGTCCTTCTGTGCTTGCTTCGGCGCGATCAGGGCTGATGCCTCCGCGCGCGCCCAGGCATCGGCGGCGAGGACGTCGTCCACGGTGAGGTGCTCCCCCGATGGTACGTCGTGGGCGGCGAGCACGTCGGCAACCGTCGAGATGATGTCGACGAAGCGGATGCGGCCGGTGCGGAACGCCTCGACGCACGCCTCGTTGGCGGCGTTGTAGACAGCGGGCGCGGTGCCTCCCAGCTCGCCGGCGGTGCGGGCGAGCGACACGGCGGGGAACGCCTCGTCGTCGAGCGGGAAGAACTCCCACGTGCTGGGCGTGCTCCAGTCGAAGGCGGGGGCGGCGTCGGGAACCCGGTCGGGCCACGCGAGGCCGAGCGCGATCGGGATCATCATCGTCGGCGGGCTGGCCTGCAGGATCGTCGAGCCGTCGACGAACTCGACCATCGAGTGGACGTCGCTGGTGGGGTGCACGACGACGTCGATCCGGTCGAACGGGATGCCGAAGAGCAGGTGCGCCTCGATGACCTCGAGGCCCTTGTTGACCAGCGTGGCGGAGTTGATCGTGATGACCGGCCCCATCGACCACGTCGGGTGCTGGAGCGCCTCGTCGAGGGTGACGTCGGCGAGGTCGTCGCGGGTGCGCCCACGGAACGGACCGCCCGACGCGGTCAGCACGAGACGGCGTACGTCACCGGGCGAGCCGGCGCGCAGGCACTGGGCGAGCGCCGAGTGCTCGGAGTCGACCGGCACGATCTGGCCGGGCTTGGCGCGTTCGGTGACCAGGGATCCGCCCATGATGAGCGACTCCTTGTTGGCCAGCGCCAGCGTCGTACCGGCGTCGAGGGCGGCCAGCGTGGGACGCAGCCCGACGGCGCCGGTGATGCCGTTGAGCACGACGTCGCACTCGCGGCCGGCAGCCTCGGTCGAGGCCTCCTCCCCCAGCCCGGAGAAGGCGGGGGCGAACTCGGCGACCTGCGCCTCGAACAGCTCGGGGTTCGACCCGCCGGCGGTGAGGCCGACCACGCGGAACCGGTCGGGGTTGGCGCGGACGAGGTCGAGCGCCTGCGTGCCGATGGAGCCGGTCGAGCCGAGGATCACGATGTCGCGGGCGGTCACCGGCCCAGTTTGTCAGGATGGGCGACGTGGACGGGGACTGGCGCGCGATCGCGCACGCGGAGCAGCTGCTCGACCTGCGGAGGTACGCCGAGGCGGAGCAGCGCTTCCGCGACGTCGTGGCGACGCAGCCCGAGTCCATCGACGGGCTGCTCGGACTGGCCCGCGCCCTGCACGCGCAGGACCGCGACGACGAGGCGGAGGCGGCCGCCCGGAGTGCGGTGGCGCTCGACCCGGAGCGCGGGGGCAGCTACCACGTCCTGGTCGACATCCTCTGCGCCGGCGACGACCCGGCCCCGGCGGTCCGGGCCGCGGAGCGCGCGCTCGCTCTCGAGCCCCACGACTACCTGTCGCACTACCAGCTCGCGCGGGCCCGACTGATCGGTCGCCGGCCGGAGGTCTACCGCGCGTACGGGTCGGCCCTCAAGGCAGTGGAGCTCGCACCGCACAGCGCATCGACCCACAACCTCGTCGGCGTCTGCCTGGACCGCCTCGGCGACGCACCGGCGGCGGAGCAGGCATTCCGCAACGCGCTCGCCATCGACCCGCACCACACCCTCGCGCAGACCAACCTCGCGGCGTCCGACCTCGAGAGCGGCAAGCTCGGCCGTGCCGCCCGCCGGTTGCGATCAGCGGTCGGCGCGGACCCGCAGGAGAAGCGCACCCGTGACCACCTCGACCTCGTCCTCGTGGTCCTCGGCCGGCGGGTGATGTGGTCGTTGCTCGTAGTGGCGATCGTCATGGGTGCCCTGCTCGTCAACGAGGCACCCTGGTGGTCGCGTGCCCTGGCCGGGACGGCGTACGCCGCGGTGCTGGCCCTCGTCGTGCGCGGCGTGGTCCGCGAGCTGCCGCGCGGGGTCGGTCGCTGGGGACGCGGCCTGTTCGGGCGCGTGGATTGGCGAGCGAAGTACCTCATCGGCCTGCTCGCGCTGCTGTCCGCCGCGGTGCTGCTGATGGCGTACGCCCCCTACGAGGTGGCGGCGGGTGCCGGGATCGTGCTGGTCGCGATCCTCCGCACGCTCGGACTGATCTGCATCGTCGGCTGGATCGTGATGGCCGGCGTGAACCTCGTCCGCGGGAAGTGACGTCCGCCTAGGGTGTCCGCGTGGACGAGCGCCTGATCGACAGCCTGGCCGCCGCCGTGCGAGCCGCTCCCGACGACCTCCCCCTGCGGCTGCACCTCGCGGGCCTCCTCGTCGATGCCGGCCGCGGCCCGGAGGCGGTGGCGCACGTCGCGACCGTGCTCGCGAGCGATCCCGGGTCCGCCGAGGCGCTGGCGCTGATGGGCCGGGCGATGGGGTCCGCCCCCGACGCCCCGGCTGCCGACGCCCCGGCTGCCGACGCCCAGCCGGACGACGCCGCATCGTCGGGCGACCCGTCGGAAGCACCCACGACCTTCGACTGGCACGCCGCGGAGTCCGAGCTCGGTGACTCGGTCGGCCCGATGTTCGTCGACGGGTCGACCGAGGAGCCCGGCCCGGCGGCGTACGACGTCGAGAGCGCCGGCGTGCGCCTCGCCGACGTGGGCGGCCTGGCCGATGTCAAGAAGCGTCTCGACGCGAGCTTCCTGGCTCCCCTGCGCAACCCCGAGCTCCGGGCGCTCTACGGCAAGTCGCTGCGCGGCGGCCTGCTCCTCTACGGCCCCCCGGGCTGCGGCAAGACCTTCCTCGCCAAGGCGGTGGCGGGCGAGCTCGGCGCCGCCTTCCTCCACGTCTCGCTCGCCGACGTGCTCGACATGTACATCGGCCAGAGCGAGCGCAACGTCAAGGAGCTGTTCGAGGTCGCCCGCAGCTCCGCGCCGTGCGTGCTCTTCCTCGACGAGCTCGACGCGATCGGGCAGAAGCGGTCCCTCACCCGCAACAGCGGCATGCGCACCACCGTCAACCAGCTGCTCACCGAGCTCGACGGCGTCGGGTCGGACAACGAGGGCGTGTTCGTCCTCGCCGCCACCAACCACCCGTGGGACGTCGACCCCGCGCTGCGCCGGCCGGGTCGCCTGGACCGCACGCTGCTCGTCCTGCCGCCCGACCTCGACGCCCGCGAGGCGATCCTGCGCACGCACCTGCGCGAGCGCCCCGTCGAGCGCATCGACACCCGCAGGCTCGCCAAGGCGACCGACGGGTTCAGCGGCGCCGACCTCGCGCACCTCTGCGAGTCGGCGTCGGAGAACGCGCTGATGGACTCCGTCGGCTCCGGGACGGTGCGGATGATCGGCATGCGCGACTTCGACCGGGCGCTGGCCGAGATCAGGCCGTCGATCGGGCCGTGGCTGGAGACCGCGCGCAACGTCGCGCTCTACGCGAACGCCTCCGGGGAGTACGACGACCTCGCAAAGTGGCTGCGCAAGCAGCGCTGACCGACGCCGACCCGCGGTCGGCTCACGCCGTGCCGAACGACCAGAACCTCACGCCACCGACCTCGACGAGCGTGGCCCCGGCCGGCGCGGCGGCCCGGTGGTCGTCCGACGCGCCGACCGCCTGGAGCACAGTGAGGACGTCGTCGCCGTGGGTGGCCATGACCCCGTCGCCCGGCACGTCGGCGCAGCCCGCAGGGTCGGTGCGCCCGGCCCGCATCGCGACGTCCCAGGGGACCTCGTCGGCGTCGACCCCGAAGCCGGAGACGTCGACGCGCACCTTGCCCGCCGCGCCTGCCGTGTTGTCGTACGCCGCCACCGCACCGACCCGGGCCACCGCGAGCGGGACCACCACGCGGTTCTCCGGCGACAGCTCGGCGACGACCACGCGGTCTCCGAGCCCGACGCCGAAGGCGCGCAGCACCCCGGCGCACGCGGCGACCTCGGTGAGGAGCCTCGCGAAGCTGCGCTCCTCGCCCTCGACGGTGAGCGCGACGTCGTCGGCCCGACCGCGCACGACGTGGATGTCGAGCGCCTCGTAGCAGACGTTGAGCGTGCCGGAGTCGCCGTCAGCAGGCGGCCGGAACCAGTTCACCGGTGGCACGACTTCAGGCGAGCCCGTTGTCGGCGGTGGCGGCCGGCTTCGACGCAGTGCGCAGCCAGGCCGCGAAGAAGCCGGTGAGGTCCTCGCCGCTGATCCGGGTCGCGAGCGCCTCGAACTCCTCGGTCGCGCCGTTGCCACCGTCCTGCTCGCGGAGCCACGAGCGGAGGATCCGCCAGAAGTCCCGGTTGCCGACCCGGTTGCGCAACGCCTGCAGCGTCATCGCGCCGCGGCCGTAGATCGCGTCGTCGAAGACCTTCGCGGCGCCGGGGTCGGCGACGACGACCTGCCAGAAGTCCGACCCTGCCTCGACGTTGTCGTAGTAGTCGTCCAGGATCTGCGCGCCGGAGCGGCCGCCGTGCTGCTCGGACCAGCGCCACTCCATGAAGGTCGCGAAGCCCTCGTTGAGCCAGATGTCGCGCCACTGCTGGACGGCCACGTCGTCGCCGAACCACTGGTGGGCGATCTCGTGGACCACGAGGCTGGTGTAGCTGGAGCCGACCGCGGGATAGGTCGGGCGGGTCTGGTTCTCCAGCGCGAAGCCGACGCCGAGCGAGGTGGTCAGGCCGCCCACGACCGAGAACGGGTAGTCGCCCAGGTCCTTCTCGAGGCCCGCCACGACCTTCGGGGTCTTCCTCATCAGCCGCATGCTGGCCGCCTCGTCGGCAGCACTGAGCCCCTGGGAGACGGCGACGAGCCACGGCAGCCCCTGGTGGACGCCCTGGGCGATGGTGAAGTCGCCGGCCGCGAAGAAGGCGAGGTAGGGCACCATCGGCTCGTCGGCGCGCCAGTGCCAGGTGGTCGACTTCCTGCCGACCCTGCGGCCCTTCAGCTCGCCGTTGGAGATCACCTCGCGGCCGTTGGGCACGCGGATCTTCACGTCGACGATCGCCTTGTCCTGCGGGTGGTCGTTGCTCGGGAACCACCACGGCGCCATGTGCGGCTCGTTCATGGTGACGACCTCGCGGCGGGACGCCAGCCAGTTCATCTCGCCCGCGTAGGAGTGCGTCGCCGGGCGGTCGACGTACGACACCACCACCGCGTGGTCGGTGCCGGCGATCAGCGGCTCGGCGGGGGTGATCCGCAGCTCGTGCCCGTCGTCGGTCTTCTCGAAGCCGGCGGCAGCGCCGTCGACGGTCACCTTCGAGACGTCGAGCAGGAAGTCGAGGGAGAAGCTCCGCAGGTCGCTCGTCGCGGTGAGCTCGACGCGGGTCCGCCCGGCGAGCCGTCCCTTGCCGAACGCATAGCTGTTGCGGATCTCGTACGACGTCACGTCGATCCCGCCGTTGCCGTCGAGCGGCCAGTAGGGATCGCCGATCCCCGCGGCACCGTCGACGGGTGCGGCGAGGGGGCCTTCGGCCGTCGCCGTCGCGCTGGTGAGACCGACGGCCATGACCGCGCAGGTCGCAGCCGCCAGCAGGGGGCGGGACAGGGGTCGTGTGGTCACCGCCCGAACCTAGCCGACGCCTAATTCGGGTGCGCAGGACTCCGCCGGTGCGCCACACTGGTGTCGAACTCCGGGCGTCGATCCGCGCTGCCCGTGACCGAAAGGAGCCGTGACATGTCCATCACTGTCCCCGGCCTGTCCGCCGACCACCTTTCGCACACACGGAGCACCCACGTTGTCGCACTTCACGCACCCGCAGTTCCCGGAGGACTTCCTCCGTCCTGACGACCGTTCGCCCCTCGAGGGCATCGACGAGTCGTTCGTCTTCGACTTCGACACCTACGCCGACGAGCTCGGCCCGGGTCAACGCTGGTCCCGCTGGGAGGACCTGGAGGCCCTGATGCGGGGCCCCGAGCCACGCCCCGACTGGGTGGTGGTGTCCAGCGGCGCCGTCGACACCGAGCTCGGCGTCCTCAAGACCGGCAAGGAGGCGGACGTCTTCCTCGTCGAGCGCGAGGACCCGCACACCCCCGGGAGCGCCGTCATCATGGCGGCCAAGCGCTACCGGGACACCGACCACCGCACCTTCCACCGCGCCGCGGCCTACACCGAGGGCCGCTCGATGAAGCGCTCGCGCGACGAGCGTGCCCTCACGCGGAAGTCCACCTGGGGCAAGCAGGTCGCCGCCGGCGAGTGGGCGATCTCGGAGTGGAACGCGCTCCGTCGCTGCTGGGAGCTCGGCCTGCCCGTCCCCTACCCGGTCCAGATCGACGAGACCGAGCTGATGATGGAGTGGATCACCGTCACCGTCGACGGGGAGGTCGACACCGCCCCGCGCGTCGCGCAGGTGCGGCCAGACCCGGCCGTAGTCGAGGGCTACTACGAGCAGCTCCGCGACGCCCTCGGCACGATGGTGCAGGCGGGGATCGTGCACGGCGACCTGTCGCCCTACAACACCCTCGCCGCAGGCGACCGGCTCGTCATCATCGACCTGCCGCAGGTGGTGGACCTCGTCGGCAACCCGCGCGGCATGGACTTCCTGCTGCGCGACTGCGCCAACATGTGCGCCTGGTTCCGCTCGCGCGGGCTCCAGGTCGACGAGCACGAGCTGTTCGGGGAGCTGATGGCGCACGCGTTCTGAGCCGGGCAGCGGCGACCGAGGCACGAGGTCGGCGTGTGGGCCCGGCCAGATCGAGTGGTCCCGCGACTGAGGCACGAAGCCGCGCGTGGACCGTACCGAGATCTAGGTTGGGGGCGTGAAGCACAGCCGCGGACGCGTCCTCGACGTCACCACCCTCGCCGACCTCGACCGCCGCCTCGCCGCCGGGAGCCGCTCGCTCACCGGCTGGCGGGTCGTCGGCCTCGACCTCACCGAGCGCGGTCCGGTGCTGCTCGAACGGTCGCTGGCTCAGTCGCTCTTCCTCGGCTGCGAGTTCGCCGACGGGGACGACGACGCCGTACGCCGCGCGGGCGGCATCGTGCTGCACGACATCCCCGGCATCCCGGTCGACCCCTACCGCACCACGCTCTACACGCCGCGCGAGCTCTTCGACACCCCTCGCTACGAGGACTCCCTCGACGCGCGTGCGTACGCCTGGTCGCGCAGCCCGGCGACCCCCGACGACACGCTCGCGCGGGCGCTGCACGACCACCAGGTCGACGCGGCGATGGCCGGCTGGGTCCGCGACCGCGACATCGTCGGCGTGATGGGCGGGCACGCGGTCGAGCGCGGGACCCCGACCTACGCCGAGGCGGCGCGGCTGGGTCACGAGCTCGGCGCGCACCACACGGTCGCCACCGGCGGCGGGCCAGGAGCGATGGAGGCCGCCAACCTCGGCGCCTTCGTGCCGGGCGACCTGGCGGGTGCGCTCGCGACGGTCGCCCGGGTGCCGTCCTTCCGGCCGAGCATCGGCGCCTGGGCCGACGCCGCGTTCGAGGCGGTCGACGCCACCCCGGACGGCCGGGAGTCGCTGGGCATCCCGACCTGGCACTACGGCCACGAGCCGCCCAACCCGTTCGCGACGTCCATCGCGAAGTACTTCAGCAACGCGCCGCGCGAGGCGCTGCTGCTGGAGATCTGCAACGCCGGGATCGTCTTCCTGTCCGGTGCCGGCGGCACCGTGCAGGAGGTCTTCCAGGACGCCTGCGAGAACTACTACGCCGACGAGTCGTCGGTCGCCCCGATGGTGCTCGTCGGTCGCGCGCACTGGACCGAGGAGCTGCCGGTCTGGCCGCTGCTGCAGGCACTGGCCCGCGGGCGGGCCATGGAGGAGCACGTGCACCTCGTCGACAGCGTCGAGGAGGCCGTCGCCGTCGTGGCGGGGTGAGGCGTCAGCCGGCACGCCGAGGACGTACGACGGGTGCGCTGACGTCGCGGTAGTGGTCGACGAGCAGCTCGTTGACGGCCTGCCAGGTCCGCCCGCGGACGCTCTGCCGGGCAGCGACCGCCATCCGGCGCCGAAGCACCGGGTGGGTGACGAGCCGCTCGACGTGCCGGACCAGCTCGCCGGCGTCGCCGGGCTCGTAGAGGTGCCCGGCGACGGTGTCGTCGACGACGTCGATCGGCCCGCCTGACCGCGGCGCCACGACCGGCACGCCGCTGGCCAGCGCCTCCTGCGCGGACTGGCAGTAGGTCTCGTGGCGGCCGGTGTGCACGAAGACGTCGAGGGTGGCGTACGCCCGGGCGAGCTCGTCGCCGTGCAGCACACCGAGGAAGGCGGCCTCCGGGAGCAGCGCCTTCAGGCGGCCCTCCTCCGGCCCACCGCCGACCAGCACCAGCCGGACGCCGGGGAGCCGGTCGACGTGGGCGAGCAGCTCGAGCTCCTTCTCGGGCGCGAGACGGCCGACGTACCCGACGAGGAGCTCGCCGCGGGGGGCGAGCTCGCGGTGCAGCGCCTCGTCCCGGCGCCCGGGGTGGAACAGGTCCTGGTCCACTCCCCTCGGCCAGCGCGAGACATTGCCGATGCCGAGCCGGGCGAGCTGGTCGATGCTCGCCGTCGACGGCGCGAGGGTCCGGTCGACCCCGAGGTGGATCCGGCGGGTGAGCGACTCCATGGCGCGGGCACCGCCCGGGACCGCATAACGCTCGGCGAAGCCGACGAGGTCGGTCTGGTAGATCGCGACCGTCGGGATCCTCAGCGAGCGGGCCGCGCGGCCGGCCTGGATGCCGAGGGTGGCGGGCGAGGCGATGTGCACGACGTCGGGGGCGAACCGCTCCATCGTGGCGCGCAGCCGGCGGCGGGTCTCGAGGCCGATCCGGAACTCGGAGTAGAACGGCAGGCTCGCACCGCGCGCGAGGGTGACCGGGAAGCCGGCGTACGTCGACGGGCCGGTGGGGGCGACCAGCTCGGCGTCGTGCCCCTCCGCGGCGAGGTGCTCGAGCACCCGGCGCACGGAGTTGGTGACGCCGTTGACCTGGGGCAGGAACGACTCGGTGACGACCAGGACGCGGAGCGGGCGCAAGGCGTCGGGCCGAGCGGTGGCGGACGGGAGGGTGATGACGGTTGCCGGTGCGGTGCGGCTGCGACGCCGCCTCTCGAGCAGGTCCATGCCACGGACGCTAGGAAGCGATCCGCAACGGACCCCCCGCGTCAGGAAGACGACACGTGAACAGGCCCCGACGCCTGGAGCGGACCTACTCCTTGGCCTACTCCTTGGCGGCGAGCTGGCCGCAGGCGCCGTCGATCTCGCGGCCGCGGGTGTCGCGGACCGTGGTCGGGATGCCCTTGGCCTCGAGGCGCCGGACGAACTCGCGCTCGTCGGCCGGGTCGGACGCCGTCCACTTCGAGCCCTCGACCGGGTTCAGCGGGATCAGGTTCACGTGCACCCAGCCCCAGTCGCCGTACGAGCTCAGCACGTCGCCGAGCAGGTCGGCGCGGTGCGCCTGGTCGTTGATGCCGCGCATCATGGCGTACTCGATCGACACGCGCCGCTTGGTCACGCGGGCGTAGTTCCAGGCGGCCTCGACGGTCTCGGCGACCGAGAAGCGGGTGTTGATCGGGACCAGCTCGTTGCGCAGCTCGTCGTCGGGGGCGTGGAGGCTCAGCGCGAGCGTGACCGGGATGCCCTCCTCGGTCAGCTGGTTGATCCGTGGCACGAGACCCACGGTCGAGACGGTGATGCCGCGCGCGCTCATGCCCAGACCGGACGGCGACGGGTCGACGAGGCGGCGTACGGCCCCGATGACGGCCTTGTAGTTGGCCAACGGCTCGCCCATGCCCATGAAGACGACGTTGGACACGCGTCCCGGCCCGCCGGGCACCTCGCCGCGCGCCATCGACCGGGCGCCCGCGACGACCTGCTCGACGATCTCGGCGGTCGACATGTTGCGCTGGAGCCCGCCCATGCCGGTCGCGCAGAACGGGCAGGCCATGCCGCAGCCGGCCTGGCTGGAGACGCAGACCGTGGCACGGTCGGGGTAACGCATCAGGACGGACTCGACGAGCGCGCCGTCGAAGAGCTTCCACAGCGTCTTGCGGGTGGTGCCCTTGTCGGCCTCGAGCGTGCGCAGCGGCGTCATCAGGTCGGGCAGCAGGGCTGCGACCAGGTCGTCGCGCTGGCCGGCCGGGAGGTCGGTCATCTCCGCCGGGTCGTCGACGAGCCGGCCGAAGTAGTGGGTCGAGAGCTGCTTGGCCCGGAAGCCCGGCAGCCCCATCTCCTCGAGCAGCGCCTTGCGGCCGGCCTCGTCGAGGTCGGCGAGGTGGCGCGGCGGCTTCTTGCGCCCGCGCGGCTCGTCGAAGACGAGGGGCAGGGTCTTGATGGGCTCAACGGTCTCGGACATCTGACCGATCATCCCACCGCGACGGGCACCAGGGCGATTCAGCGCTCAGGCATCGACCATGAAGTAGAGCACCAGCGAGGTCACGCCCAGCACGACCAGCGCGGTCACGACCATGCCGACGAACATGAACTGCGCGAACCGGCGCGTCTTGCGCTTGACCAGCAGGAAGATCGGCAGCGCGAGGGCGAGGAGAACGAAGGGGAACAGCTGCTCGGCCGTGTCATAGCTGAACAGCAGCCGCAGGAACCCGACGAAGGCGCCCGGGAGGGCGGTGACGAAGAGCATGCCGGCGAAGAAGCCGGTGATCCCCGCGAAGGTGGGGTGGCTGGCGTGCCACCACGCGAACCGGGTGCGCTCGTGCGGCGGCGCCTTTGCTGCATCCACCTCGTGCGTCTCCACGCCTCCAGCCTAGGACGTCGCTCGCGTACGACGGTGCTGGGCACGCGGTGCGCGGGAATTCCGCCCGGGGGCCTCAGAAGACGAGGTAGTAGAGCACCAGCCAGATCGGGGCGATCGTGGCGAGGAGCGAGTCGAGCCGGTCCATCAGGCCACCGTGGCCGGGGATGACCTGGCTCATGTCCTTGATGCCGAGGTCGCGCTTGATGACCGACTCGCACAGGTCGCCGAGCGTCGCCATCACGGCGGTGATGACGCCGAGGAGCACCCCGACCCACCAGTCACCGCCGAGGAACGACGTGACCAGCCACACGCCGACCGCGATGGTGGCGAGCATCGAGCCGGCGAAGCCCTCCCAGGACTTCTTCGGCGAGATGATCGGGGCCATCGGGTGCTTGCCGAACAGGACGCCGGCGACATAGCCGCCGGTGTCGGACGCCACGGTGATGGCGATGAACGTGATCACGCCGCGCACGCCGGGGTCGTCGAGGTCGAGGCCGAAGGCCGGGGTGGTGCCACCCTCGCCGAGCAGCAGCGCCACGAAGGAGGCGAGGAACGGGACGTAGACGAGCGTGAAGACCGATGCCGTGGCGTTCTTGACGTAGCCCTCGACGCCGCGGCGCAGCAGCCACAGCATGATCACGAGGGCCGTGACGGCGGTGGCGGTGACGAGCGCCGGCGCGCCCCAGACGTAGGCGACGACGACCATCACGACGCCACCGAGCATGAGCGGCTGCTCGGGGATGTCGATGTCCTTGGCGGACAGGCCCTGGTGCAGCTCCCACACCGCGACCGCGACGGCGACGGCGACGATCCCCATGAACGCCGTCTTCCAGAAGAAGAGCGACAGCAAGATGGCGCCCACGAGCACGACCGCCGAGATCACGGCGGCACGCAGGTCGCGGCCCGCGCGCCCGTGGTCCTTCTTGATCGCCTCGGACGGCTCGATGGGCGGCTCGGAAGTCGTCATGTGCGGGCTCAGACCTCGAGCAGCTCGGCTTCCTTGTGCTTGAGCAGGTCGTCGATCTTGTCGGTGTGGGTCTTGGTCATCGCGTCGAGGCGCTTCTCGGCACCGGTGACGTCGTCCTTGCCGACCTCGCCGTCCTTCTCGAGCTTCTCCAGGCCCTGCTTGGCCGTGCGGCGGATGTTGCGCACCGAGACCCGGCCGTCCTCGGCCTTGCCCCGCGCGAGCTTGATGTACTCCTTGCGCCGCTCCTCGGTGAGCTCGGGGAACACGCAGCGGAGCACCTTGCCGTCGTTGGACGGGTTCACGCCGAGGTCGGAGTCGCGGATCGCCCGCTCGACCGCCGGCATCGCACCCTGGTCGAAGACCTGGATCAGGATCGTGCGCGCGTCCTGCGAGGTGAAGCTCGCGAGCTGCTGCAGCGGGGTCTGGGTGCCGTAGTAGTCGGCGGTGATCTTGGCGAACATCGCCGGGTTCGCACGACCGGCGCGGATCGCGGCGAACTCCTCGCGGGTGGCCTCGACGGACTTGCCCATCTTGGCGTCGGCATCGTTCATGACGTCGTTGATCACAGCGGCTCTCTCTCCTCGTACGTCTGGGTGCTGGTGCGGCGCGGCCTGCGTCAGGCCGAGGTCACCAGCGTGCCGATCTTCTCACCCCGCACCGCGCGCCCGATCGTGCCCGGCGTGGAGAGGTTGAAGAAGACCATGTCCATCTTGTTGTCGCGGGCCATCGCGATCCCCGTCGCGTCGGCGACCTTGAGGTTGCGCGCGAGGTACTCGTCGTAGGTGAGCGTGTCGAACTTCTCGGCGTCGGGGTTCGTCTTCGGGTCGGAGTCGTAGACCCCGTCGACGCCCTGCTTGCCCATCAGGATCACCTCGCAGCGGGTCTCGAGGGCGCGCTGCGCGGCGACGGTGTCGGTGGAGAAGAACGGCATGCCGGCGCCGGCGCCGAAGATCACGACGCGGCCCTTCTCCATGTGGCGGATCGCGCGGCGCGGGATGTAGGGCTCGGCGACCTGGCCCATCGTGATCGCGGTCTGCACGCGCGTCTCGACGCCGTGCTTCTCGATCAGGTCCTGCAGGGCCAGGCAGTTCATCACCGTGCCGAGCATGCCCATGTAGTCGGCGCGGGCCCGCTCCATCCCGCGCTGCTGGAGCTCGGCGCCGCGGAAGAAGTTGCCGCCGCCGACGACGATCGCGATCTGGACGCCGGACTTGGCGACCTCCGCGACCTCGCTGGCCAGTGCGTTGATGACGTCGAGGTCGAGGCCGACCTCACCACCCCCGAACACTTCACCGGAGAGCTTGAGGAGGACTCGCTTGTACGCCGTCACATCGTTCCCTTCACACACGCCACGTGGTCCCCAGAAACCTACCGGCCAGTGGGGTCAGTGGTCGAACCCGCTCCACCCGGAGGCATGCCGGCGCGCAGCAGGGACCGGAAATCGACGAGGGGCCGTACGCCCTCGGCGTACGACCCCTCGTCGGTGATCGGGTGGTGCTGCGTCAGGCGCCGACCTCGAAGCGGGCGAAGCGCTTGACGGTGGTGCCGGCGGCGTCGAGGACGGCCTTGACGGACTTCTTCGACTCGGTGACCGACTCCTGCTCGAGCAGGACGATCTCCTTGTAGAAGCCACCGAGGCGACCCTCGACGATCTTGGCGATCGCCTGCTCGGGCTTGCCCTCCTCGCGGGTCTTCTGCTCGGCGATGGAGCGCTCGGACTCGACGACGTCGGCCGGGACCTCGTCGCGGGTGAGGTACTGCGCCTTCATCGCGGCGATCTGCATCGCGGCGGCGCGGGCAGCGGCCTCGTCACCCTCGAACTCCACGAGCACGCCGACGGCGGGCGGGAGGTCGGCGGCACGCTTGTGCATGTAGGTGACCGTGGTGCCCTCGAAGTAGGCGACCTCGCCCAGCTCGATCTTCTCGCCGATGGTGATGGCCAGGTCCTGGACGACCTCGCCGACGGTCTTGCCGTCCAGCTCGGCGGCCTTGAGGGCCTCGGTGTCGGTCGCCTTGACCTCGTTGGCCTTGTCGGCGATCTGCTGCGCCTTGGCGATGAAGTCCTCGTTCTTGGCGACGAAGTCGGTCTCGCTCTTGAGCTCGACCAGCGCGTTGCCGGAGGTGGCGACCAGACCGGCGACGGCCTCACGCTCGGCGCCGCGGGCGGCAGCCTTCGCGGCACCCTTCACGCGGAGCAGCTCGACGGCCTTGTCGAAGTCGCCGTCGGCCTCGGTGAGCGCCTTCTTGCAGTCCATCATCCCGGCCTGGGTCAGCTCGCGGAGCTTCTTGACGTCGGCGGCGGTGAAGTCAGCCATGGGTCCTTCTTCCTCGAAATCCAGATCAGTTCAGGGGGTCGTGCGGGGACGAGCGAAGGCCGGCCACGGGGTCTCCCCCGCGGCCGGCGTCCGTCATCAGTCCTTCTCGGTTGCAGCCTTCTCGGCCGGCTCGGCCTCGGCGGCAGCCTCGGTCTCGGCGGGAGCCTCGGCGGCAGCCTCGGTCTCGGCGGGAGCCTCGGTCGCAGCCTCGGTCTCGGCGGGGGCCTCGGTCGCAGCCTCGGTCTCGGCGGGAGCCTCGGTCGCAGCGTCGGCGGCGGCCTCGGCCTGCGGGGCCTCGGCAGCGGCGCCGGTCGCCTCGGAGGCGGGGGCCTCGGTGGCGGCGTCGCCACCGGTCGCGGCGACAGCGGTGTTCTCGGCGTCACCCTGCAGGAGCTCGCGCTCCCACTCGGCCAAGGGCTCCTCGGCGCCGACGGACTCGGCACCGTCGGTGGCCTTGGCGCCCGAGCGGGCCACGAGGCCCTCGGCGACGGCGTCGGCGACCACGCGGGTCAGCAGGCCGACCGCACGGATGGCGTCGTCGTTGCCCGGGATCGGGAAGTCGACGAGGTCGGGGTCGCAGTTGGAGTCCAGGATGCCGATGATCGGGATCCGGAGCTTGCGGGCCTCCTCGACAGCGAGGTGCTCCTTGTTGGTGTCGACGATCCACACCGCGGAGGGGACCTTCGTCATCTCGCGGATGCCGCCGAGCGTCTTCTCGAGCTTGGTGTGCTCCCGCCGCATCTGCAGGAGCTCCTTCTTCGTGCGACCCGAACCGGCCACCGTGTCGAAGTCGACGTCGTCGAGCTCCTTGAGGCGGTTGATCCGCTGGTGCACGGTCTGGAAGTTGGTGAGCATGCCGCCGAGCCAGCGCTGGTTGACGTAGGGCATCCCGACGCGCGTCGCCTGCTCGGCGATGGCCTCCTGGGCCTGCTTCTTGGTGCCGACGAACATCACGACACCGCCCTTGGCGACGGTCTCCTTGACGAAGGCGTAGGAGCGGTCGATGTAGGCGAGCGACTGCTGCAGGTCGATGATGTAGATGCCGTTGCGCTCGGTCATGATGAAGCGCTTCATCTTCGGGTTCCAGCGACGGGTCTGGTGACCGAAGTGGACGCCGCTCTCGAGCAGCTGGCGCATGGTGACGACTGCCATGGGTTCTCCTGTGATGACGGAGGCGCTCACCGAACGGTGCCCGGCCTTGAAGCAGGCCGGACCGGGAGCGTGACTCCTGTGTGGTTTTCAGTTGCTGCACGCGGCGGGTGCCGGGTGCCCTGACGCTCACACGCCGGTCCGACCCGCACCCACTCCGATGGACCTGGAGCTGGCGCGGAACTGAGGGCCGACGTCCACGGGTGGCTCGGAACCAGGGATGCATTCCGACGCGGGCTGCGAACGTGCGAAGTCAGTCCATGAGGACTGCTTCGGACATCGTAGGCCAGCGCCCCGCCCAGGGCGAATCGCTGCGCACGCTCAGGACGCGCGTGGCCGGAGGGTCCAGGAACCGTCCACAACCGATCCGTACGAGGGCTTCTCCACAGGCGTCACGAGCGTACGTCGCCCGCGCGGCACACCCGGGCCGACCATCGGCAGGTGCGGATCCTCGTGAGCGTCCTGGTTGCCCTCCTCCTCGGTGCGGCCTCCCCCGCTGCTGCGGTCGGCGAGGAGCCCGTCGGCGTGTGGCCGCTGGCCCCCGAGCCGGACGTCGTACGCCCCTTCGAGCCGCCACCCTCCCCCTACGCGGCCGGGCACCGCGGCGTGGACCTGGCGGGGGCTCCCGGCCAGGCAGTGCTGGCCTCCCTGCCCGGGACCGTCGGCTTCGCCGGGTCGATCGGCGGCAAGCCGGTGGTGACCGTGGTGCACGGCGGGCAGCGGACGACGTACGAGCCGGTCGTGGCCTCGGTGGCCGCCGGCGACGTCGTCGCCGCCGGTCAGGTGCTGGGCCGGCTCACGGTCACCGACGGCCACTGCTTCCCGGCGGCCTGCCTCCACTGGGGGCTCATCAAGGGCACCGGGGACGGCCAGGTCTACCTCGACCCGCTGTCGCTGGTGGGCGGTGGACCCGTGCGGCTGCTGCCGCTGTGGCGGGAGGAGCCGGCGCTCCTCGGCGGCGGAGGCGACTGGACTCCCCCGCTCGAGCGCTGGAGGCGGCCGCTCGACTGGTTGGTCTGATCACGTCTCGATACGAGCCGCTAGGCGCGGGGGTGGGCCTGCTGGTAGGCCCGGCGCAGCCGGTCGGTCGTCACGTGGGTGTAGAGCTGCGTCGTGGCGAGCGAGGCGTGGCCGAGGAGCTCCTGGACCGAGCGCAGGTCGGCGCCGCCCTCGAGCAGGTGGGTGGCCGCGGTGTGCCGGAGGCCGTGGGGTCCGATGTCGGGTGCGCCCGGGACGTCGGCGATCCGCTTGTGGACCAGCTCGCGCACGGCCCGCTGGTCGATCCGTCGGCCCCGGACGCCGAGGAAGAGCGCAGCGCCCGAGCCTTCGATCCGCAGCGCCGGTCGACCTGCCCTCAGCCAGCGGTCGACCGCCCGCCCGGCGGGGGTGCCGTAGGGCACCGAGCGCTCCTTGCGTCCCTTGCCGAACACCCGGACGACCCGGCGCTCGTCGTCGACGTCGTCGATGTCGAGGCCGACCAGCTCGCCCACCCGGATGCCGGTGGCGTAGAGCAGCTCGAGCATCGCCACGTCGCGGATCCCGACAGGGGTGTCGTCGTCGGCCAGGTCGGCGGCGGACCGGATCAGCGCCTCGGCCTCGTCGGCCCGCAGCACCGGCGGCAGGGTCTTGTGCTTCTTCGGCGAGCCCAGCGCCGCTCCCGGGTCGGTCGGCACCCGCCCGGTGCGGTGCAGCCACGCCGTGAACACCCGAGCCGCGGTGGCGCGCCGCGCGATCGTCGTCCGGCTCCGGCCGGAGGTCTGCAGCCTGGCCAGCCAGCTCCGGAGCGTACGGAGGTCGAGGTCGGCGAGGTCGTCGATGGCGAGACGGCCGCAGTGGTCGAGCAGGCTCGAGATGTCGCCGAGGTAGGCCCGGACCGTGTGCGGGGCGAGGTCGCGCTCCGACACGAGGTGGCGCTCGTAGTCGCCGAGCAGCCGCGCGAAGGCCTCGGGCAGACCGGGGACCGCCGCCTGGGTCCCGTCCGTCGCGCTCATGCTCGAAGACTAGGCGCGCGAGCGTCCCTCATCCGTCAGGCACGAGCCGCCATCCTCCCTCCTCGAGCCGGACGAAGTCCTTGGCCTGCAGCCGCCGCAGCGCGCCGACCGTGTCGCGGACGTGGAGCGAGGAGCTGCGCGCGATGGAGTCCACCTCAGCGGGGGTGCTGACGGGCACGAACTCCAGCACCTGCTGCTCGACACGCGTGAGTGCGTCGCGTGGCCGCTCCTCTCCGCGTGGCTCCTCGACGAGGTGGTCGCCTGCGCGGCCGATGAGCTCGAGCACTTCCGCTCCGTGGGTGACGACCGTGCCTCGACCCTGTCGGAGCCAGTTGTTGACGCCCTGCGAGGTGTAGCTGGTGACCGGCCCGGGCACGCACATCACGTGCCGGCTGAGCTTCTCCGCCCACCCGGCCGTGTTGAGTGCACCGCTGCGCAGCGCCGCCTCGACCAGGACGGTGCCGCGAGTCAGCGCGGCGATCAGGCGGTTGCGCGCCAGGAACCGCAGCCGGGTCGGTGCGGAGCCCGGCGGCTGCTCGGATGCGACGGCGAACTCGGCCGCGAGGTGCTGCAGCAGGAGCCGGTGCTGGGCGGGATAGACCCGGTCCACCCCGCAGGCCAGGACGGCCGCTGTCGCCCCACCGGCCAGCAGGCTCGCGTCGTGGGCGACGTAGTCGATGCCGAGGGCACCGCCGGACACCACCGGCACGCCCGCGACGGCCAGGTGGTCGCAGATGGCCCGGGTCATCTCGACGCCGTAGACGGATGCGGCGCGCGAGCCGACGACGGCGACCGAGGTGTCGAGCTCTGTCAGCGGCATCGGCCCTTTCACCCAGAGCCCCGGAGGTGTGCCGCCGAAGCGCTCGTCCCCCATCGCGTCGTCGAGCTGGTCCAGCGCGGTGGGCCATTCGGGGTCGCCGGGGACGAGGAAGCGGATGCCACACCGCTCGGCCTGGTCGAGCTGCCGCTCGGGGTCGACCTCGGCCACGCGCTCGTGGAGCTGGCTGCCGGGCTTCGGCACGCGGGACTGCTCCAGCGCCCGCAGGGCACCGAGCTGGCCGATGAGGGCCGAGGTCGTGCCGTCGCCTGGCTCGACGGCGCAGCTCAACGTCACCCGGGCCAGCCGCTCGGCCTCAGGAACCGCACTCATCACGAGTTCCTCGCGGCGTTGTCCGGAGGAGCACGGCGGAGGAGAAGAACGCGGGGTGTTCATGACGCCGCCACTGCGGCCAGGCGGGCCGGCAGGCTGCGAGCGGCGTCGTCGGACCGGAGCGTCAGCGCGATCGACGCCTCCTCGGCCCCGGGCCGCTCGACCCCGGCACAGTCGGCGACGGTCCAGGCAAGGCGCTGGACCCGGGTCAGTCCGCGGCGGGTCAGCGTGCCGGCAGTCAGCTCCGCGTCGATCAGCCGCTGTCCCTCGGGTTCCAGCGGCCAGCGTTCGGCGAGGACCGGCCCCGGGCAGGAGGAGTTGAGCAGCCAGGCACGGTCGCGGTAGCGGTGGGCCTGTCGTTGGCGCGCCTCGGTGACGCGTGCCCGGACCTCGGCCGAGGACTCCGGCTGGGGACCCCACCCGCTCGACGGGCGCCGGCCCTGGGGTCGTACTTCCATCCAGATGTCGACGCGGTCGAGGATCGGGCCGGACAGCTTGCGGCGGTAGTGGGCCCGCTGGACCTCCGTGCAGTCGCACGACCCACCGGTGGAGCCGTGGAAGTTGCCGCACGGACAGGGGTTGGCCGCGAGCACGACGAGGGAGCGGGCCGGGTAGGTGGCGGAGTCCTCGCCCCGGGCGATGGTCACCTCGCCCGACTCGAGCGGTTGCCGCATCGCCTCGATCACGTCGGAGCGGAAGTGGGGGAACTCGTCGAGGAAGAGCACGCCGTGATGGGCCAGGCTCACCTGGCCCGGGCGCACCTTCCCCGTACCGCCGCCGAGCACGCTCGCGGCGCTCGCGGAGTGGTGCGGCGCGAACCACGGTGGACGCCGCAGGAGCCCTGAACCATCGGGAAGGACGCCGGTGACGGAGTGCAGCGCGGTGACCTCGAGCGACTGCTCGATCGTGAGGTCGGGGAGGATCGACGGGATCCGCTCGGCGATCGACGTCTTCCCGGTGCCACGCGGCCCGACGAGCATCAGCGGGTGTGCGCCGGCGGCGGCCACCTCCACGGCGTAGCGGACGTCCTCGAGCCCGTCGAGGTCGGCCAGGTCGACGTCATCCAGCCGCCCCTCGCCGCTCCAGGTGCCCAGGGACGTGGCTGACGCGGCGACCACCGGAGGTGCCTCGGGCACCTCGGCCCCGCGCAGCACCGCGGACACCTGCGCCAGCGAGCGGACCCCGAACACCGTCATCGCGGGGACGAGCGCGGCCTCGGCCGCCTGCGGCTCCGGGACGAACACCCGCGTGATGCCGTGGGCGGCCGCGGCGATCACCATCGGCAGCACACCCGGCACCGGGCGGAGCGCCCCGGAGACGGACAGCTCGCCGATGAAGGCCCAGCCGTCGAGCAGGTCGGGCGTGAGCTCCTTCTGCTGCTTGTCGGCGGCCAGCACTGCGATCGCGATGGCCAGGTCGTAGTGGGTGCCGGTCTTGGGGAGATCGGCAGGAGCGAGCAGGATCGTCACCCGCTTGGTGGCCGGCCAGCGGCCACAGTCGTTGTTGATCGCCATCCGCACCCTGTCGCGCGCCTCGGACAGGCTCTTGTCCACCCGTCCGACGAGCGTCGTGGTCACCAGCCCGGGCGAGATGTCGACCTGGACGTCGATCACGTGCCCGACGGCCCCGCGCAGGGCGAGGGAGCGTGCCGTCGCGAATGCCATCAGCCGACCCCCTCGACGTGCTCGACCTCGACCGGGCGCCCCGGGGGCGCCAGGACGCCCACCAGGTCGACCCTGATGTCGTCGGGATGGCAGTCGTGGCAGCGCAGCCAGCGGGCGCCCAACCGCCGCAACCGGTCTGCCTTGCGCTGGTCGACCGCCTCGAGCGGATCGCCGTAGTCCGTCGACGTGCGGGTCTTCACCTCGCAGATGACCAGGACGTTGCCGTCGCGGAGGACCAGGTCGATCTCGCCGGCGTCGCACCGCCAGTTGCGGTCGACGAGCTCCATGCCACGGCTCACGAGGTGGCGGGCGGCGATCGTCTCGCCGCGCTCGCCGAGGAGTCGGTTGTGCTCCGCGAGCGGGTCGCGCGTGAAGGGTGAAGCGGCAGCGGGTCGAGCCATCGTGGGTGCCTTCCGGTCGGTGCGGGAGGCACCAGCAGACCGTGGCGCACCGACGCCGGACCGCTGCCCGGCGCGCACCCTGTGGAAGACGGCCGGATCGGACCGCCTGTGGACGGTTGGTGGCGCAGGGAGTCCGACAGCGGAGTGAACCCCGTCAGTCCTTGGGCGGGTCGATCTCCCGGGGCGCGAGCTCCTCGACGTTGACGTCCTTGAAGGTCAGCACCTTGACGTTCTTGGCGAAGCGGGCCGGGCGGTACATGTCCCAGACCCAGGCGTCGGTCATCGAGACCTCGAAGAAGACGTCACCGCTCTCCGAGCGCGCCTTCACGTCGACCTGGTTGCACAGGTAGAAGCGGCGGTCGGTCTCGACGACGTACTTGAAGATGCCGACGACGTCGCGGTACTCCCGATAGAGGGTGAGCTCCATCTCGGTCTCGTACTTCTCGAGATCCTCCGCGCTCATGCGCCCTCCTCCGTCGACTCGTCCCCGGCCCCATCGCTGACCCTAGTGGCCGCGTCCTCGGCCAACGGCTCGAGCCCCGCGGCGCGTCGCACGTTGACGAAGCGCATCCGGTGCTCGGGGCACGGGCCGTGCTCGGCGAGCGCCGCGTCGTGGTCGGAGGTGCAGTAGCCCTTGTGGACCCGGAAGCCGTAGTGCGGCCACGTCCCGTCCATCTCGACCATCAGCCGGTCGCGCGTCACCTTCGCGAGGACGGACGCCGCAGCGATGCACGCAGCCACGCGGTCGCCCTTCCACACCGCCAGCCCGGGGACGCCGAGGCCGTCGACGGGGAACCCGTCCGTGAGGACGTACGACGGACGCGTCCCGAGGCGGGCCACCGCCCGTCGCAGCGCCTCGAGGTTGGCGACGTGCATCCCGAGCCGGTCGCACTCGTCCGAGTCGATCACCACCACCGACCACGCGAGCGCGCGCCGGACGACCTGGGCGTATACGCGCTCGCGGGCAGCCTCGGTCAGCAGCTTGCTGTCGGCCAGGCCCGGCACGATCCCCGCCTTGCCGGCCGGGAGCACGACGGCGCCCGCCACGAGCGGTCCGGCGCAGGCGCCCCGGCCGGCCTCGTCCACCCCGGCGATCGGGTCGAGGCCCGCGCGGCGCAGGGCTCGCTCGTAGCCGTAGAGCCCGGCGTCACGGCGTACGGTCACGCTCCCCTGCGCGGGAACGGGAAGCGGCGAGGGGGCCGTCATCGTCGGTCCGCTCACGAGGACGGGTCCGGCACGTCCTCGAACGTGGCCGGACGCGTGTTCCAGCGGAAGCGGTCGGCGGGCCAGAGCAGCACGAAGACCTTGCCGACGACCAGGTCGACCGGCACGAACTCGTCGCCCGGCACGCACTCGGTCTCGTCGGGGCGGCACATCTTCTGCGAGGAGTCGGCGGAGCGGGAGCGGTTGTCGCCCATCACGAAGATGTGGCCCTCGGGGATCGGCCCGACCGTCCACTTCTCGTCGCACTTGCCGCCGGTCGGCATCGGGCCGTTGCACTTGGCATCGATGCGCTTGACGTACGCCGACTCGTTGAGCGGCTTCCCGTTGACGATGAGGCGTCCCCTGTCGTCGCAGCACTCGATGGTGTCGCCGGCGACGCCGATGACGCGCTTCACGAGGTGGCCGCCGGTCGGGTAGAGCCCGATCTTGGCCATCACCTGCGCGACCGGGTTGCTCGGTCCGGCGCTCTCGTTGGGGGGCAGCCAGCCGCCCGGGTCCTTGAAGACGACGACGTCGCCGCGCTCGGGCTCGTCGTCGCCCCAGTAGGAGACCTTCTGGATCAGGATCCGGTCGTTGAGGATCAGTCCCGGCTCCATCGACTCCGACGGGATGTAGAACGCCTGGACGAAGAAGGTCTTGATGACGATCGCCAGGACGAGCGCGACCCCGAGGAGCAGGATCGTCTCCTGCCACAGCGGCAGCTGCTTGCGCTTCTGGCGCGGGCCCGCCTCGTCCTCCGAACGCAACGACCGCGGTCCCTCGTCCGTGGAGATGGACGAGGAACCGCGGTCGTCAGAAGTCACGCGCAGAGACTAACCAGTCCCTGGTCGGGATCACGCCTCGCGGCGCTCCTTGATCTTGGCAGCCTTGCCGCGCAGGTTGCGCAGGTAGTAGAGCTTCGCGCGTCGGACGTCACCGCGGGTCACGACCTCGATCGTCTCGAAGATCGGGGAGTTGATCGGGAACGTGCGCTCGACACCGACGCCGAAGGAGACCTTGCGGACGGTGAAGGTGCGGCCGATGCCGGAGCCGTGGATGCGGATCACGACGCCCTGGAACACCTGGACACGCGAGCGGCTGCCCTCGATGACCTTGACGTGGACCTTGACGGTGTCGCCGGCGCGGAAGGCCGGGACGTCGTCGCGCTTGAGGGAGTTGCCGAGATCGGCGATGACGTTGGTCATGAATGCTCCTCGCGAGTGCCACAGGTCAGCTCGCGGAATCGGTGGTGATGGGGTGTTCGGGGCTGGTGCTCGGTGCGGCCGTGCCGGTGCGCCCCCTGTGGCAGGTGCGGTGCGGCGGACCCCGGGGCGGTGCACCACGCGGTGGGCGTGGGTGCGTCCGGGCGACCCTGGCCTCGAGCGGACCAGTGCAGAAGTCTGCCAGAGGCAGGGGTCAGCGTGAAATCCGCCGATCCGCCCTCTTCGTCATGACCACCGCGCCCGGCGGTGCCTTCCGGTCCGGGCGCAGCCGGAAGCCCGCCTTCTTGTACATCCGCTGGTTGTCGGCCGAGCCCTGCCCGGTGAAGAGGACGTAGGTCTCGACCTCCTCAGGCGCGAGCTCCTGGACCAGCTCGAGCAGGGCCCGGCCGAGGCCGCGGCCCTGCAGGTCGGGGGCGACCATGACCCGGCCGATGTCCCACTCGCCGTGGGAGTCGACCTTGCCGCGCACGGCGCCGACCAGCCGGCCGGAGGACGGCTCGCGGACGACGCGCACCACCCACCCGTCCAGCCCACGGCGTACGTCGTCGAGAGACTCGCGCAGCGCCGGGATCTCCACGCCCGGGTTGGCCTCCAGCTCCTGGAGCCAGCACGCCCGCTGGAGGGTGAAGAGCTCGCCGGCGTCGGCGGGCACGGCAGGGCGTACGTCGAGGTCGGCGAGGCCGCCGATCGCGCCGGTCGCCGGGAGGAGGTCGGGCCGCCGCTCCGCCGTGCGCCGCTGGGCCTGCTCGTGCCGCCAGCGCGCGATCCTGGCGTGGTCGCCGGAGAGCAGGACGTCGGGGACGTCGCGGCCCTCCCACGACGCGGGCTTGGTGTAGACGGGGTACTCGAGGAGGCCGTCGGCGTGCGACTCCTCGACGAGCGACTCGGCGTTGCCCATGAACCCGGGCAGCAGGCGTACGACCGCCTCGGTGATCGCCAGGGCGGCGACCTCGCCACCGTTGAGGACGTAGTCGCCGAGGCTGATCTCCCGGACGGTGCCGATCGTCGCGGCGTGCTCGACGACCCGCTGGTCGATGCCCTCGTAGCGACCGCAGGCGAAGACGAGGTGCTCGTGGCCGCTGAGCTCGTGGGCGAGGGCCTGGGTGAACGGCTCGCCGCTGGGCGTCGTGAAGACGATCGTCGCGCCCTGCGCCACCTCGTCGAGCGCCCGACCCCACGGCTCGGGCTTCATGACCATCCCGGCGCCACCGCCGTAGGGCGTGTCGTCGACGGTGTGGTGGCGGTCGGTCGTCCACCGCCGGAGGTCGTGGACGGCGAGGTCGAGCAGGCCCTTGTCGCGCGCCTTGCCGGGGAGGCTGAGCTCCAGCGGAGCGAGGTAGTCGGGGAAGATCGTGACGACGTCGATCCTCACGGGTCGCCGCCGTCGTCCTCGTCCGGGAAGGGCGTCACGAGGCCCGGCCGGTCGGCGACGACCAGCCGGCCGGCGGCGAGGTCGACCTCGGGGACGAGGGCCGACACGAACGGCACGAGGGCGTCGCGGCCGTCGGCGGTGCGGACGGTCAGCAGGTCCTGGGCCGAGCCGTGGACGACGGCCTTCACCTCGCCGAGCAGCGTGCCGTCGAGGTCCACGACCGCCAGACCGACGAGCTGGTGGTCGTAGTACTCCTCGGGGTCGTCGGGGACCTCGTCGTGGCCGATCGTCGCGTGGAGGACCGTGCCGCGCACGGCCTCGGCGGCGTTGCGGTCCTCGAGCTCCTCGAAGGTGACGAGCAACGTGCTCTGGTGCCAGCGGGCGCGGGCGACGGTGAGCGAGGTGGGGCGCCGGTCGGCGCCCGCCGGGGCCTCGGCACGGAACGTCGTGCCCGGGGCGAAGCGCCGCTCCGGCTCGTCGGTGCGTACGTCGAGGGTGACCTCGCCGCGGATGCCGTGGGGCTTGCCGATCCGGCCGACCACGACCTCGATGCCAGCCGGTTCACCTGTGCTCACGGGGCGAGGCTATCGGCCCCGAAATGCAGCGACGGGCGCCACCCCGGTGGGGTGGCGCCCGTCGATCAGGCTGTGCTGAAGGATCAGCGGCGGCGATCGGTGTCCACGAAGTCCACCCGCGCACCACCACGGCCGGCGAGGGCCGAGACGACGGTGCGGAAGGCGGTCGCGGTGCGGCCGTTGCGGCCGATCACCTTGCCGAGGTCGTCGGGGTGCACCCGGACCTCGAGGATCGAGCCGCGACGCATCTGCTTGTCGCGGACCACGACGTCGTCGGGGTGGTCGACGATGCCACGCACCAGGTGCTCGAGAGCCTCGGCCAGCACGTCGCTCACGCCTCGCTCTTGCCGGCGTCCTCGGCGGTCACGGTCTCCTCGGCCTCAGCAGCGTCGGCAGCACCCTCGGGGGTCTCGGACGCGGGAACCTCGGCCGGAGCCTCGGTCGCGGCCGGGGCCTCGGCGGGGGCAGCCTCGGCGGCCGGCTCCTCGGTCTTCTTCTCGGCCTTCTTCTTGGCGGTCGTCGCGGCGCCCTTGGGCTCGGCGGCGGCCTCCTTGAGGGCCTCGTTGAAGATGTCGAGCTTGGAGCGCTTGGGCTCCTTGACCTTCAGGGTGCCCTCGGTGCCGGGGAGACCCTTGAAGGTCTGCCAGTCACCGGTGACCTTGAGGATGGCCTCGACGGCCTCGGACGGCTGCGCGCCGACGCCGAGCCAGTACTGCGCCCGGTCGGAGGTCACCTCGATGAACGAGGGCTCCTCCTTGGGGTGGTACTTGCCGATCTCCTCGAGCACCTTGCCGTCGCGCTTCTTGCGCGAGTCGACGACGACGATGCGGTACTGCGGCACCCGGATCTTGCCCAGGCGCTTCAAACGAATCTTGACGGCCACGTTTGTGGTGTCTCCTCAGGAATTGTCGTGGGTGAGCGACCCTCGCCAGGTGGGGTACCGGGTCTGGTTGCTCGATGGGCGCTGCACGATCGGATGAGAGGGTCCGGGCGCGCAGGACACGAGGACGGATTCTGCCAGACGTACGCCGTGGGCGACCAATCGCCCGGCGTCACGTCCCCGTCGCGGCCCGGCACACGAAGTCGAAGAAGTCCTGCTCGGGCAGCACGACGTCCAGCGGCGCGTCCTCGTAGCGCGTGGGTACGCCGTCCCGGAAGACCTGGCCCGTGAACGTCCCAGCCTCCCCGGGAGGCTCGACGAGAGTGCCCACCGCACGGAAGATCGAGGGCCTGCCCAGGGTGCGGATGTCCCAGATCGTTCCGGTCGTGACGATGGTGAAGGTGCTGTCGTCGCCGGGCACCGCGTACGTCTCGGCGAAGCGGGTGCGGGACTCGATGGTGCCGGTGGCGGGACCGCCGGGCGACGTGCTCAGCTGGTCGACGTCGTCCGTGCGGAAGGTCCGGTAGTAGCCGAGGTAGTCCTGGTCGTAGTAGCGCGTGGTGTAGCGGTCCGAGACGTACCTCCCGTGCAGCGGCACGTGGCACGGGAGGTCCAGGGGCGCCCACCCGGTGTCGATGTGACGATCACCCGTGCAGACCGGACCGGTCGGCCTCTCCCGGCACGTGAAGGCGAAGGACGAGTCCAGGGTCGTGGGCACCAGCAGCGACTCGTCGACCTCACCCGGAGGATCTCCGACCGCCGGTGCCGCGAGCAGGACAGCTGCGGCGCTCAGCGCGGTCCCCGCAGCAGCAAGTCGATGAAGGATGGACATGGCGTCTCCTCGGTGGGTGGGCGGCCGGGTCGGCCCTCACCACTAGACAGTCCCCGCTCCCTGTCCTGGTTGACACCAGCGAGCGATCAGTCGGCTCGCTGCCAGGTGCCCAGCCACACGGCACGGGTCATCGGGCCGCCCCGCGCGCCCATCCGGGTGATCTCGAGCCGCGAGTCCTCGATGCGCCACGTGAGTGTCAGATCGGAGCAAGCGGCGCACGTGAGGGACTCGACCACCAGCCGCCCTGCCTCGTCGTAGGTCACCTTTCCGATGTCACCGGTCTGCGCCACGGCGCCGCCGAAGTCGCCGGTCAGGGTGAAGCGGCCACCCTCCAGCCGAAGCTCCAGGGGAAGGCGCCCGTCGTCCCCGATGTCCCTCACGATGCGAGCACTCGGGACCCCGAGGTCCTGCGCCTGCTCGAGGGTGACCACCTTGCGCCAGGTGGAGTCCGGGATCGGGCCCGTCCCCGGGTCCTGCGTGACCGTCGGGAGAGGCGCCGAGGAGTCGGCGGGGGGCAGCGGCTCCGGGGCGGACCGTCCGGCACCGCCACCGACCAGGGTGAACCCCAGGACGACCGTGGCCGCCGCCGCTCCGACGCCGCCCACCGTCATCGCCGTGATCCGGCGCCGATGGCGCCGTCGCACGGCGACCAGCCGGGCCTCACCCGCGGGGACTACGACCGAGGCGTTGCGCCCGAGCCCCGCGCGCAGGCGCTCGTCAACGGACATCCTCGCCCACCTCCTCACCGAGCGACACGGCCAGCCGGTGGCGGGCGCGGTGCAGGTGCTGCTTGACCGTCGACTCCGACACCTCGAGCACCTCGGCTATCTCCCGCACAGGCAGGTCGTCCCAGTAGAAGAGCACCACGGCGGCGCGCTGCATCGGCGCCAGCTCCGCAACGGCTGACGCGACGTCCGGGTCGGGCAGGTGCTCGATCGGAGCGTGGTGCGCGAGCTGCTCCTTGCCCGGTCGGGCCGCGCGCCGCTGGATCTCACGCACGGCGACCCGGATCGCGACCCGCCGCGCCCACGCCTCGGGGCGGTCGTACGCCGAGACCGTCCTCCAGTGCCGCAGCATCCGGTAGAGCGCCTCCTGGGCGATGTCCTCGGCCAGGGTCTGGTCGTGGACCATCAGGTAGACCGTGCGGGTGAGGCGCGGGAAGCAGGCGCGGAAGTACCAGTCGTACTCCCGACCCTCCGGCGTTCCCATGCGTCCTCCGATCGCGCCACCGACTCCCTCACCCAGACACAGTCCCGGCGAACGTCCTCGGTTGACACGGCGCCTGAGATCTTCCTCGGGCCGGGTGGCCCGGGCAAGGCTCAGGCGAGCCCGATGAACGCGCGAACGGCACTCGCTCCCGTCACCTCGAGAGGGACCTCGCCGCGGACGAGCGTCTCGGGCGTGAGCACCAGCCCCTGGTTGAGCGCGAGCTCGCCCTCGCGCCGCTTGATCCGGTTGACCACCGTCGGTCGGTAGCCGACCTTGCGGGAGACGCCGAGCGAGGCGGGGTTGTCGAGGAACGCCGCGGAGGTGATCTCCTCGAAGCCGAGGTGGTCGAAGAGGAGCTCGCAGAACGCCTGCCTCATCGCCGTGCCGAGGCCGCGGCCCTGGAACTCGCGGCCGAGCCACGAGCCGGTCTCCCCGGTCCGGGTCACCGGGAAGTGCTTCGCGGCGACGCCCTGGCAGCCGATCACCTGCCCGTCGAGCAGCACCGCGAGGTCGAGGCAGAAGTCCTCTGGCGAGAACGTCGAGCGCTTGCCCCAGTGGTACGCCGCGGTGTTGCGGCCGAGCTCGCCGACCGGCGCCGTCGACCAGGGGAAGTAGAACGGCATCTCGTCAGGGTCGTGGATGCCGCGCTCGGCGACGTCGCACACCTCGAGGAGGAGCTCGTCGGTCAGGCCGCGCAGCTCCAGCGGGCCGGCGACGACGTGCAGGCCGAAGGGCGGGTACAGGTCGACGAGGGAGCTCATGCGTCCATCCTCAGTGGCCGCCACGACGCCCCACAAATCGGTTTCCGCGATGACGCAACGAATCGCCCGGCCGGCACGTCTCCTCGGTGTGACCACCACCCATCGGGCAGGCGAGCTGGAGCCCCTTGCGCTGCCGGCCCGCCTCACCGCTCCCCCGCGCCTGACCCAGCGGCACCCGTGGCTGCTGCCCGCGGCGATGGCGGTGCACCGCGCCCGACGGCGTACGCAGTGGGTGCGGGACGGCTGGTCCGGTCGCGTCGCGTGGGCACGGCGACGCGACGAGCGCGACCTCCCGGTGCGGCTCCAGCAGCACGGCTCGCTCCTGCTCCGCGAGCTCGACGCGGACCAGATGCACCTCCAGCACAGCAAGGTGACCAACCTCCGGCTGGCCGCCTCGCGCCTCGACGGCATCGTGATCGCGCCGGGCGAGACCTTCTCCTTCAACCGGGTGGTGGGCAACTGCACCCGGCGCAAGGGGTACGTCGACGGCATGAAGCTGTCGAACGGCTCGGCGGACGCCGGTGTCGGCGGCGGGATCTGCCAGCTGGCCAACCTCGTGCACTGGATGGTCCTCCACTCGCCGCTGACGGTGGTCGAGCGCTCGGAGCACTCGTTCGACCCGTTCCCGGACAAGGGCCGGGTGCTGCCGTGGGGTGTGGGCTGCTCGATCGTCTACAACTACGTCGACCTGGTCGTGCGCAACGACACCGAGCACCCGTTCCAGCTGCGCGCCTGGGTGGGCGAGCGCTACCTGCACGGCCAGCTGCGCACCGACGTGCGCCCCGCGCGGTCCTGGAAGGTCGAGGCGCGCCACGAGCAGTTCCTGCGCCGCGACGGGAAGGTCTACCGGCGCAACCAGATCTGGCGCCGCGTCATCGACCGGCGCACCGGCGAGCAGGTCGGCGAGGAGCTGGTGAAGTCCAACTGCGCGCTGGTGGTCTACGAGCCCGGGCCCGACGTCGAGGTCATCGACCTCGACCCACCACCGACCCGCGCAGCACGATGACCGTCGGCGCTCGCAGCACGGAGAGGTCCTCGACAGGGTTGCGGTCGTAGACGACGAAGTCCGCGGACGCGCCCTCGTCGAGCCCGTCGACGCCCAGCCACTCCCTGGCCCGCCAGCTCGCCGCGCCGAGCGCGTCGTGGGCGGGCATCCCGATCCGCACGAGTGCCTCGATCTCGCCGGCGATGTTGCCGTGGCGGCTGATGCCGCCGCCGTCGGAGCCGGCGTAGATCGGCACCCCGGCGTCGTACGCCGCCATGATCGTGGCCGGCATCCGGGCGTAGAGGTCGGCCATCGTCGCGGCGTAGTCGGGGAACCGCTCCCGTCCCGCGGCCGCGTGCTCGGGGAACTTGTCGAGCTGCATCACCGTGGGCACGAGCCGCGTGCCGTGGGCGACCATCGCGTCGACGAGGTCCTCGGTGAGGCCGGTGCCGTGCTCGATGCAGTCGATCCCGGCCTCGATCAGGCCGGGCAGCACGCCGTGGCCGAAGCAGTGGGCGGTCACCTTCGCGCCCTCGGCGTGGGCGGCCGCGATCGCGTCGGCGAAGGCCTCCGCGGGGAAGGACGGCGCGAGGTCGCCCTCCTCGCGCGAGATCCAGTCGCCGACGAGCTTGATCCAGCCGTCGCCGTTGCGCGCCTCCTGGGCGGCGTACGTCGCCAGGTCGGCGGGCTCCACCTCGTGGGCGTAGCCGCGGATGTAGCGCTTGGTGGCGGCGATGTGACGCCCGCACCGGACCAGGCGCGGCAGGTCGTCGCGGTCGTGGATCCAGCGGGTGTCGGCGGCGGACCCGGCGTCGCGGATCAGCAGCGCTCCCCCGTCGCGGTCGTCGATGGCCTGCTGCTCGGTCGCCTCGCGGTCGACGGCGCCGTCGTCGTCGAGCCCGAGGTGGCAGTGGGCGTCGACCAGGCCGGGGACGATCCAGCCCTCGGCGACGGTGTCCGCACCGGCCTGGGGCTCGTAGGTGATCCGGCCGTCGACGACGTAGAGGTCGCGGTTTTCACCCTCAGGGAGGACCGGTCCGCGAAATCGCTGGGCAGTCATGGCTCAGACCCTAGGGCGCCCCTCCGTGGGGGTGTGGGTGACCCGGTCCAGACCACTTACCTTCACACCGATGCCCGGGGCCCGAACGCCCTGACCTGGGGAGGGTTCGGCACCGGACTCCACGGCTACAGCCGTGGGGCCGACGGGCATCGACTTGGGAGGTAAGACATGAAGATCAGCACATCTCGCAGCACGAGTCGCATGTCCACGGCGCTCTCCACCGGCGTCCTCGCCCTCGTGATGGCCCTCGGCCTCACCTCCGTCGGCATCGGGGCCGCCTCCGCGTCGACCCCGGACCGCGCGTCCGCACGCTCGGTGGTCGGCAAGTCCGACGCCGGCAAGATCACCAGCACCGTCGTCGGCAAGGCGTCGAACGGCGGCAAGGTCACCGGAAGCTTCACCCCGACCCGCTTCGTCCAGCGCGACGGCGTGCTCTACGCCAAGGGCTTCCTCGAGGGCAAGATCACCAACCCCGACGGGTCCAGGACGAAGTTCTCCGGCATCAAGAAGATGCCCGTGAAGAAGATCAACGGCCAGTCCACCACCGACGCCCGCACCGCGAACCGCGCGGCCGCGTGCGACATCCTCAACCTGGTGCTCGGCCCGCTGGACCTCAACGTCCTGGGCCTGCAGGTCAGCCTGCAGCGCGTGGTGCTCGACATCGTCGCCGTCGCCGGTGCCGGTCAGCTCCTCGGCAACCTGCTCTGCGCCGTCGCCGGTCTGCTCGACGGTGGACCGCTCGCCGGTCTGCTCGGCCAGCTCAGCAACCTGCTCAACCAGATCCTGGGCCTGCTGAACCTGGGCGTCTGACACGTCCGACCGTCAGTGGCGCCGCCCTCGGGGGCGGCGCCACTGTCGTGTCCGGGCCCACGTGTCCGGGTCAGGTCAGACGCGGTCGAGCAGCCAGCTCGGGCTGAGCACCTGGGCGGGCGAGACGTTGGCCGCCAGCATCCGGTCCGCGGTCACCACCGTCACCACCGCCCCCGTGGCTGCCGCCCGCTGGGCCTGTGCGCGGATCTCGGCGTCGCCGTCGCGGGGGGCGTGCACCGTCGTGACGTGCCCGTCGCGCCCCGCGCGTACGCCGCCCTTGGCCTGCCCCTCGAGCACCAGCACGATCTCGTCGTACGCCGTGTCGGCGACGAGCAGCCGCTCGTGGAGGCGGCGCGCGGCGCCGGCACGGTCCTTCCACCACCCGTCGGGGACGGAGCCGACGACGTTGGCGCCGTCGACGACCAGGACCGTGCTCACCGGGCCCAGTCTGCCTCAGTCCGTGAGCACGAACTCGTTGCCTCGGGTCACCGCGACCACCGAGCCGTCGGCGTGGATCCCGTCGATCTGCACCTCGGGGCTGCCGATCACGATGTCGACATGGGTGTCGGACTGGTTGAGGCCCTCACCGATCCGCTGCTCGGGCGTGAGGTCGAGCGATCCGTCCATGCCGACGGTGTAGCCCATCCCCCAGGCGACGTGGGAGCCGACGTTCTCGTCGAAGAGCATGTCCTTGTAGACGAGGTTGGTGCGGGCGACGGCCGAGTCGGCGTCGACGATCGCCACCTCGCCGAGGTGCCGGGAGCGTGGGATCAGGTCGAACTGGGCCTGCACCGCCTCCTCGCCGCGTTCGGCCCTGGCACCGGTGATCGTGCCGTCGCTGATCTCGATCTCGAGGCCCTCGACGAGCGCGCCCATCGTGCTGAGGAAGAACGGGGCGGACGTGCGCACGAAGCCCTCGGCACGGCGCCAGTCCGGGGAGACGAAGACCTCCTCGGTGGGCATGTTGGGGACGAACTCGACGCCTGCGTCGTTCTCCACCGAGCCGCCGACCCACCGCGAGCGGTCGGACAGCCCGAGGGTGAGGTCGGTCCCGGGGCCGCGGTAGCGGATCTTGTCGAAGCCGTGGGCGTTGAGGATCGCCGCTCGCGCCTTGAGCTTCTCCACGTGCGAGCGCCAGGCGGCGATCGGGTCGGCCTGGTCGAGGCGCATCGCGACGGCGACCGCGTCCCACAGCTGGGCGACGTCGGCGACGCCGACGCTGTCGGCCCAGCCCTTGGTCGGGGCGCCGACGACCGTCCAGGCGACCTTGTTGGTGGTCACGATCGGCGCGACCTGCTGGATCACGTCGATCGGCACGGACTTCGCGAGCCGGTCCGGGTCGAGGCCCTCCATGAGCGTCGGGTGCGGGTTGCCGGAGAGGCTGATGAGGGCCGGACGACTGTCGGCCCAGCCGCGGACCTGGGCGAGCGTGTGCTCCGCGGTCTTCCCGAGCATCTCCTCGGGGGCGTGCTCGACGGCCGCCTTCTGCAGGAAGGGGTCGTCGTAGTTCACGATCACCCGCGACGCCCCGACGCGGTAGGCCTCGGCGGCGACGGCCCGCGCGGCGTCCGCCTGCTCGGGCACCGCGCTGATGACGACCTCCTGCCCGGGCTGGACGTTGACGCCCACCCGCACCACGAGGGCGGCGTACTTCTCCAGCAGCAGGTCGTACGGCTCGCTCAACAGGTCTCCCTCATCGACGTGGTTGCACACTCAACCAGCAAGGAGTTCCTGACGGGCGGGTTGATACCAGATATTTCGACGCGCTCGTACGGCTTCGTGCCTCAGCCGCGTCGCTTGCTCAATCTGGCCGCCCCCACGCCCGTCACTCGCTGCGCTCGTGACCGACTGGGCGTCTCACTTCAGGAACTTCGAGAAGTCCTTCGGCAGGTTGAGCTGCTCGGCGGCCTTCTCGTAGTCGACCTCGGCGCCGTCGGGATTGCCGAAGGGGTTGCCGGCCTTCTCCGCCGCGGCGGCCTTCTGCGCCGCGGCCTGCTGGGCGGCCTTGGCGGGGTTGCCCGAGCCACGCTTGCCCTTGCCCTTCTTGGCCTGCTGCTTGGCACCGGCCCGCTTGCCTCCGGCTGCCGGGAGGCCCGGCATCCCGGGCATGCCCGGCATCCCGCCGCCCTTGGCCATCGACTCCATCATCTTGCGCGCCTCGAAGAAGCGGTCGACGAGCTGGTTGACGTCGGAGACCTGGCGGCCGGAGCCCTTGGCGATGCGGGCGCGGCGCGAGCCGTCGATGATCTTCGGGTTGTCCCGCTCGGCCGGCGTCATCGACTGGATGATCGCCTGGATGCGGTCGATCTCGCGCTCGTCGAAGTTCTCGAGCTGGTCGCGGAACTGACCCATGCCGGGGAGCATCCCCATGATCTTGGTCATCGAGCCGAGCTTGCGGAGCTGCATCATCTGCTGGAGGAAGTCCTCCAGCGTGAAGCCGCCCTTCGTGGCCAGCTTCTCGGCGGTCTTCATCGACTGCTCGGAGTCGAACGCCTTCTCGGCCTGCTCGATCAGGGTGAGCATGTCGCCCATGTCGAGGATGCGCGAGGCCATCCGGTCGGGGTGGAACAGGTCGAAGTCGGTCATCTTCTCGCCGCTGGAGGCGAACATGACCGGCTTGCCGGTGATCGAGCGGATCGACAGGGCCGCACCACCGCGGGCGTCGCCGTCGAGCTTGGTGAGCACCACGCCGTCGTAGCCGACGCCGTCGAGGAAGGCCTGCGCGGTGACGACCGCGTCCTGGCCGATCATCGCGTCGACGACGAAGAGCACCTCGTCGGGCTGCACGGCGTCGCGGATGTCCGCGGCCTGCTGCATGAGGGTCTCGTCGACACCGAGGCGACCGGCGGTGTCGATGATGACGACGTCGTAGAGCTTGCGCTTCGCCTCCTCGATCGAGGCGCGGGCGACGTCGACGGGGTTGCCGGTGCCATTGCCCGGCTCGGGGGCGAATACGGGCACGCCGACGCGCTCACCGTTGACCTGGAGCTGCTGGACCGCGTTGGGGCGCTGGAGGTCGGCCGCGACGAGGACCGGGGTCTTGTCCTGCTCCTTGAGCCAGTGCGCGAGCTTGGCGGCCAGGGTCGTCTTGCCGGCGCCCTGGAGGCCGGCGAGCATGATGACGGTCGGGCCGGTCTTCGCATAGCGCAGCCGGCGGGTCTCGCCGCCCAGGATCGTCACGAGCTCCTCGTGGACGATCTTGATGATCTGCTGCGCCGGGTTGAGCGCCCCGCTGACCTCCTCGGAGCGGGCCCGCTCCTTCACCGCGCCGACGAACTCCTTGACGACGGGGAGCGCGACGTCGGCCTCGAGCAGCGCGATGCGGATCTCGCGCGCGGTGGCGTCGATGTCGGCCTCGGAGAGCCGGCCCTTGCCCCGCAGGTTCTTGAAGGTGTCGGCAAGGCGGTCGGAGAGTGTGGCGAACACGGTGTGGGTCAGTCCCTCGCATCGGTGGGTGTTACGACGGCCAAGACTAACGGCCGGACCTGCGTCTCACTCAGCCGCCGAGCGCGGTGCGTACGGCGTGGGCTGCCGCCGCGGCGCGCTCCTCCGTCGGCCGGACGCCGCCGTCCTCCTGGACGTAGAACACGTCGACCGCCTGCGGGCCGAGCGTCGAGACGTGCGCCGAGGCCACGGTCAGGCCCAGCCCGGCGAGCGTGGTGAGCACGCGGTGCACCACGCCCGGGCGGTCGGAGGTCCGGATCTCCAGCACGAGCGAGGCGCGGGAGGCGTCGGCGCGCACCTCGACGATCGGCGGGAGCTCGCCCTCCGGTCGCTCCGGCAGGTCGGGCAGCCGCTGGCTGCCCTCGACGACCCGGCGGATCCGGTCACGGACCTTCGTCGCGTCGAGGTAGGCGTCGGGCACCTCCCACGCGCTGACGCCCCACTCCCCCTCGGCGTCGACCTGTGCCCACGCCCGCGCCGCGTGGACGGGCACCCGCAGGGCCGCGAGCCCGCCGGCGACGTCGGCGAGCAGCCCGACCCGGTCGGCGGCGACGACCGTGACCGTCGCGCCGACCGCGTGGGGCTCGACCGAGACCGAGACCGCGCCCGGGTCACGTCGTACGACGTCGGGCACGGGGACCACCTCCACCGGGGGGACCGGGCTCGCCTCCGCGCCGAGGACGGTGTCGGCCCGCAGCACCAGCCGGTCGACGAGCGAGGCGCGCCACGTCGTCCAGGCCTGCGGCGAGGTCGCGCGGGCATCGGCCTCGGTGAGCGCACGGAGCAGGTCGAGGCTGGCGGCGTCGGGCACGTGGGTGAGCAGCTCGGTGGTCGTCGCCGGGTCGTCGGGGTCGCGCGTGGTGGCGAGGTCGGCGAGCAGCAGGTGCCAGCGGACGAGGGAGGCCACGACCTCGGCGTCGAGGTCGGTGAAGCCCATCCGCGAGACGATCTTCCGCGCCACCGGCTCGCCGGCGACGGAGTGGTCGTGCAGTGAGCCCTTGCCGATGTCGTGCAGCAGCGCGGCCACGAGGAGCAGGTCGGGGCGCCGGACCGTGCGGATGAGCGAGCCCGCCTCGGCGCAGGTCTCGACGACGTGGCGGTCGACGGTGAAGCGATGGATCGCCGAGGCGTGCGGCAGCAGGCGGATGTTCTCCCACTCGGGCAGGAACGTCGCGATCCCCTCGATCTCGTCGAGGGTCTCCCAGACGGGCAGCAGTCCGGGACCGCTCGCGAGCAGGCGCACGAGGGCGTCTCGGGCGCCGGCGGGCCACGGCACCGGCAGCGGGGCGCCCTCGCGGACGAGGCGGGCGGCGGTGGTCGGCGCGAGCACTGCGTCGCGGGACGCGGCCTCCGCGGCGGCCCGCAGGAGCAGGGTCGGGTCGTCGCCCGGCTTGGTCCCCGCGTCGAGCACGACCTCGCCCCGGGAGAGCGCGATGCCGGGCGCGATGCGCTCGAGGGCCGGCGTACGGCGTCCCTTCTCGCCGCGTGCCGACGTGGTCACCGCGTCCGTACGCCGCCACGCCAGGCGCGACAGGTGCGTGATCCGGCGACCGAGGGAGCGCACGTGGCGCTGGGCGGCCTCGGCGTCGGGGAGGTCGAGGCGCTCGGCCAGCGGGACCCACATCTCGGGCGCGATCCGGTCGCTCGGCCGGCCGGCGAGGTCCTGCACCTCGTCGCGGACGTCGAGCAGCATCAGCCGCGCGGCCTCGAGGGCCGGGGTGGAGGCGTCGACGAGCCAGCTCGCCTCGATCGCCTTGAGCACCCCCGCGTCGCGCAGGCCGCCCTCGGCCTCCTTCACGTCGGGCACCGAGGCGTGCGCGAGCTCGCCGGTGACGTCGTGGCGCTTGCGGGTCAGTGCCTTGAGCTCGGGCAGCCGCGTGCGCGCCTGCCGCCGCCAGTCGGCGAGCATCGTGGTGCGCAGCCGGAGCGTGAGGCCCGGGTCGCCCGCGAGGTGGCGTACGTCGAGGAGCCCCAGCGCGACCCGCAGGTCGGCCGCGGCGTCCACGACCTCGCCCATCGAGCGCACCGAGTGGTCGAGCCGGCGCCCGGAGTCCCACAGGGGGTACCAGAGGGCACTACCGAGCTCGCCGAGGTCGACGTCGTCCTCGTGGACGAGCACCACGTCGAGGTCGGAGTGGGGTGCGAGCTCGCCGCGCCCGTAGCCGCCGACCGCGACCAGGGCCACCCCGGCGACGGGCCCTGCGGAGGCGGCGTACGCCTCGCGGCAGAGCTCGTCGGCCGAGGTGGCCCTGGTCTGGCGCTGTGCTGCGGTCATGCCGGCGGCCCCGAGAGGGTCGTTGCCATCAGAGCGCGGACGCGTCCTGCTCGCCGGTCCGGACCCGAACGACGGTGTCGACCGGGCTGACCCAGACCTTGCCGTCACCGATGCGACCCGTCTGGGCGGTCTTGACGATGATCCCGACGACGTCCTCGGAGTCGGCGTCGTCGACCACGATCTCGATGCGGATCTTCGGCACCAGCGCGATGTCGTACTCCGCACCGCGGTAGACCTCGGTGTGGCCCTTCTGGCGGCCGTAGCCGCTCACCTCGGAGACCGTCATGCCGGCGACACCGAAGGTCTCGAGCGCCTCGCGGACGTCCTCCCACTTGTGCGGCTTGATGACCGCGGTCACGAGCTTCATGCCTGTGCTCCTTCGCTGACGGACTTGGTGGTGGACGGGGCGGCCGTGGCGGCAGCCAGGACGCTGCCACCGGCACCGCTGGTGCCACTGTGCAGGTCGTAGGCCGACTCGCCGTGGGCGGCGAGGTCGATGCCGTTGACCTCGTCCTCCTCGTCGAGGCGCAGGCCCATCGTGTACTTGATGGCGAGCGCGATGATGGCGGTGATGATGCCGGAGTAGAGGACCGCGACGACCACGCCGAGGGCCTGGTCGCCCAGCGGGCCGAAGCCACCGCCGTAGATCAGGCCGTCGATGCCGCCGGCACCCTCCGCGGTGGAGAACACGCCGATGAGCACGGTGCCGATGATGCCACCGACGAGGTGCACGCCGACCACGTCGAGCGAGTCGTCGTAGCCGAGCTTGTACTTCAGGCCGACCGCCCAGGCGCAGACCGCACCGGCGATCGCACCGATGGCCACGGCGCCGGAGAGGTTCACCGCGCCGGTCGCCGGGGTGATCGCCACGAGGCCCGCGACGATGCCGGAGGCGGCGCCGAGCGAGGTCGCCTTCTTGTGGATCAGGCGCTCGACGGCGAGCCAGCCGAGGATGGCGGCCATGGTCGCCAGCGTGGTGGTGGCGAAGGTGCGGCCGGTCTCGGACATGAAGCGGGCGTCGAAGGCCGCGCCCTCCTCGCCGGCGAAGACGATCGAGCCGACGTTGAAGCCGTACCAACCCATCCAGAGCAGACCGGCACCGAGCATGGTGAGCGTGAGGTTGTGCGGGCGCATCTGCTCGCGGGGCCAGCCGATGCGCTTGCCGAGGAGCACGACGAGGACGAGCGCCGCGATTCCGGCGTTGATGTGCACGGCGGTGCCGCCGGCGTAGTCCTGCGCGCCGATGCGGCCGCAGATGAGCGAGTCCTCGGTGCAGCTGAAGACCATGTGCGCCATCGGGAAGTAGACGAACAGCGCCCAGAGCGGGACGAAGACCACCCAGGCGGAGAACTTCAGCCGGTCGGCGACCGCACCGCTGATCAGCGCTGCGGTGATGATCGCGAAGGTCATCTGGAACATGACGCCGATGTAGGCGTCGGTGGTGACGCCGTCGAGCCAGAGCAGCTCGAAGGGGTTGGCGAAGAGCGTGCCGTCGCCGCCGAAGCCCATCGACCAGCCGACGGCGACGTAGAGGATGCCGACGATGGCAGCCGCGACGTAGGACATCATCATCATGTTGAGCACGGACTTCGACCGGGACATGCCGCCGTAGAACAGGGCCAGGGCGGGCACCGTCATCATCAGGACGAAGGCGGTCGCGATCAGCATGAACGCGTAGTAGCCGTCCACAGAACCTCCAGGGTTCGAGCTTGGTTGACAAGGTGGGGGTGCGGGGCGCCGGAGGCATGACGACGGTGGCATGACGGGGCCCGCTCGATGACCCGAAGCCTGCGACGGGGACGTTTCACCGGCGCGCGACGGATGTTGCGGGCAGGCAACGGATTCCGGCGTTGTGTTACGGCCACGTGAACTGCGCTCGGCAGCGTGCCTCCTTGTTAGTGTTCCGTCGTGTCCAGACTGGCCGTGATGGCGCACTTCGACGTGGCCGGGGAGCTGCGTCCGCACGTGCGCGGGCAGGTCGAGGCGCTGGCCGCCTCGGTCGACACGCTCCTGGTCTGCACGACGGCGACGCTGCAGGACTCGGCCCGCGCCTGGTTGTCCGAGCGCGCGGTCCTCGTCGAGCGCGCCAACTACGGCTACGACTTCTTCAGCTACAAGGTCGGCCTCGACGCCGCTGGGGACCTGACGGCGTACGACGAGGTGGTGGTCTGCAACGACACCTACGTCTTCGCGCTCGACTCCTACGACCCGGTGTTCGAGGAGATGGCCACGCGGCCGTGCGACTTCTGGGGGCTCACCGGCGCCGAGCGCGTGGCGCCCCACATCCAGTCCTTCTTCATCGCCTTCCGCCCGTGGGTGGTCGGCTCGCGCGCCTTCACGACCTTCTGGGAGGAGATGGAGCCGATCTCCAAGCGCCGCCAGGTCATCCGGCGCTACGAGGTCGGCATGTCGCGCCGGCTCTACGAGGCGGGCTTCACGTCCGACACCTACTTCGTCGAGACGCCCGAGGACCAGCGGATCGCCCGCGAGCGGATGCGCTGGTGGGCCGCGCACCGCTCCCACTTCCCGCGCACGCGCGCCGAGGTGCGCGAGTGGCGCGAGCGCGCCAACGAGCCCTGGAACCCTGCCCGCAGCCTGGCCGACCGCGTGCTCGACAACGCGCGCCTGCCCTACGTCAAGATCGACACCCTCCGCTACGACCCCTACAACCTCGACGCCAAGCGCCTGCTCGAGCTGTGCGAGCGGCGCTTCCCGCAGCGCTTCGACGGCGTCCGCGAGTTCCTCGACGAGACCGCCCAGTACTACCCGCTGCGCGACACCGAGCGCCTGCTCCCCACACCGCTCGCCCTCGAGCCGCTCTTCCCCCGCGTGAGGTACTCCGATGCGCGGTGAGCGTCGCCGGCCGAGCCAGGTGCGGCTCGACGACGCCGAGACCGTCCTGGTCGAGTCCGGGCTGATCGACGCCGGCTACGTCGGTGCGCAGCTCGGCACGACGTTCGACTCGGTGCAGGAGGCGGCGCGCGCGGCCGTGGCGGCCGGCGACGTCTCGCCGCACCCGCTCTTCGAGGCGCAGTGGATCGGGCGCCGACGGTCGTGGCAGCGCCTCGGCCAGCACCCCGTCCTCTGGTACGTCTCGGAGCGGCGCCGTCGCAACAGGATCGCGCCCCACCCGCTCGTCGACCCGCGGATCATCTTCGCGACCCATCCCGAGGCCCGCCACCACCCCTACGGCGCGCTGTCCTACTGGCTGTCGGTGTCCGCCCCCGGCACCGTGCTGCCGACGCGGATCCTGCCCAGGAAGGTCTCCTGGGGGACCTACCGCGCGGCGGCGATCGACGCGGCCGCCGCGTGGCGGCGCGAGGTCGTGCTGGACCGGCCCCCGCTCGTCGGCCCGACCCCGGCGCTCCCGGCCACTCTTGGCACCTCCCCCGCCGTGACCGTCGTGATGGCGACGCAGGACGCCGGCCCGCTGGTGCGGGAGACGGTCGCGTCGCTGCAGGCACAGACCTTCACCGACTGGCACCTCGTGGCGGTCGACCGCGGCTCGCTCGACGACACCGCCGCCGTGCTCCAGGGCATCGCCGCCTTCGACGACCGCATCACCGTGGTGCGCGAGTCCCGCTGCTCCCACGCCCGCGCCCTCAACGTCGCGCTCGAGCACGGCACCGCCGAGCACGTCGCCTTCCTCCCGCTCGGTCGCCACTGGCTGCCCGACATGCTGGGCTCGCTGGTCGCCCACGCCCACCGCTCCGACGCCGCGGCGGTGCTCGCCGGGGCCGGCGCCGTGGCACGCGACCGGGCCGAGCTGCTCGGCGGTCGACCGGTCGACCTCGCGACCGCCCTGCTGCGCCGGGCCGCCATCAAGGACGTCGGCGGCTTCGACGAGGGGCTCGGCGGGTCGGTCGAGCGCGACATGGTGCTGCGGCTCTCGCGCGACCACGACCCGCTGCCCGTCGACGTACCCGTCCTCAAGCGGCCGGACCCCGGCCCGCCCGACCTCGGCGACGACTGGGACTCCGTCGTCCTCGAGCGTCAGCTCGTCGACTGGACCACCTCCGCGCGCGAGACGTCCGACACCCTGGTCACCCACGTGATGCCGGTGGGACCCGAGCCACGCCGCACCGTCGAGTGGCTGAGCTCGGTGCCCCGGGAGGGCGTCGAGCTCATCCTGGTCGGCGTACGACTCCGCCGGGCGCACCACGTGCTCGCGGCCTCCGTCGCCGCGATCATCTCCGGCGCGCGGTTCGTCTCGGTGCCGACGCCGGTGTCGATGTCTGCGGCCACCAACATCGGCATCTCGCAGGCGACGGGCAGCACCCTCGTGCTGGTGCGCCCCGAGGCGATGCCGCCGCGCCAGCCGATCGCGGCCCGCCTCGCCGAGGTCGTGCGCGAGCCCGGCGTGGCGGTCGCGCAGCCGCTGGTCGTGGACCTCGACGGCGTGGTCCTCAGCGCCGGCGCCCGCTTCACCGCGGTCAACCCCCACCCCGAGCTCTTCCTCGCGGGGCTGCCGACGAGCGACGCCGTACGCATCGGGCGCAGCGCCGTCGCCGCCCCCGCCGCTCCCCTGGTCGCGCTGCGCACGGAGGACGCCGTCGCGCTGCGCGGGCTCGACGCCCGCTTCCGGTCGGCGCTGGCCGAGACCGACCTCGGCCTGCGCGCGCGGCAGGCCGGGCTGGGCGGGTCGGTCGTCGTGCCCGAGGCCGTGATCACCTCGCGCACCCCCTACGCCACGCCCGACGAGCTCATCGGCGCGATGTCGTCGCTGACCCGGAGCCCCGCCGCACCGGGGCCGGACGAGGCGCCCGAGCTGCTGCGCCGCGCCGGTCTCGAGGTCACCGACGAGCGCAGCCGTCGCCTCACGGCGGACCCGGAGGACCCGGACGCCGCGTCGGCGCTGGTGCCCGAGCTGGTGCTGCGGCCGATCGAGGGGATCCATGAGTCGCCGCCCCGTCTCCGGTGGGCCATCGACATCGCCGCACCTGCCGCGCAGCGCGGCGACCGGTGGGGCGACACCTACTTCGCCCGCTCGCTCGCGGACGCGCTCGAGACCCGCGGCCAGCACGTCGCCATCGACCGGCGCGACGCTCGCGAGCGCGACTCACGCGACCACGACGACGTGCTCCTCGTGCTGCGCGGGCTCGATCGCGTGGCACCGCGGCCGGGCCTGCTCAACGTCGAGTGGATCATCAGCCACCCCGACATGATCTCGCCGGAGGAGGTCGCCGGCTTCGACCACGTGTACGCCGCCAGCACGAGCTGGGCGGAGCGGATGACCCGCGAGTGGGGCACCACCATCGAGCCGCTGCTCCAGTGCACCGACACGCGGTGGTTCCACCCCGACCGGGCCGAGCCCGACACCGGGCCGGCGCTGCTGTTCGTCGGCAACTCCCGCGGTGTCTACCGCTACGCGGTCCGCAGCGCGCTCGCCATCGGCGCCGACCTCACCCTCCACGGCAACGACTGGACCGAGTTCGTCGAGCGCGAGCAGATCGCCTCCGGCGGCGTCGACAACCGCGAGGTCGGCGTGCTCTACGCCTCGGCCGGGATCGTCCTCAACGACCACCACCTCGACATGCGCCGCGACAGCTTCGCCTCCAACCGCCTCTTCGACGCCGCCGCCTGCGGTGCGCGCATCCTCAGCGACCGGATCGACGGGCTGGAGATCTTCGGCGGCCTCGTGCTCCCCTTCGACAACGAGCACGAGCTCGCCCGCCTGGTCCAGCCGCCCTATGAGGCGTTCCCCGACGACGCCGCGCGCCGCGTCATCGCCGAGCAGGTGATGGCCGAGCACAGCTTCGACAAGCGGGCCGAGACCCTCGTCGACGACGCCGTACGCCGCATCCTCGCCCGCTCCTGAGCCGCGCCGAGCTGACGCTTGTGCACGCCAGCGGGGTGCCGAGCTGACGCTTGTGCACACCAGCGGGGTGCCGAGCTGACGCTTGTGCACGCTCGCCTGCGTACACAAGCGTCAGGTCGGCGGGTCCGCCGTGCGCACAAGCGTCAGCTCGGCGGGTCCTTCAGGTGCAGAAGCGACAGGTCAGCCGAGGAGGGCGTCGACGAAGGCGGCCGCGTCGAAGGGGGCCATGTCGTCGGGGCCCTCGCCGAGACCGACGAGCTTGACCGGTACGCCGAGCTCGCGCTGCACCTGCACGACGATCCCGCCCTTGGCGGACCCGTCGAGCTTGGTGAGGACGATGCCGGTGACGTCGACGATCTCGCTGAAGACGCGGGCCTGGATGAGGCCGTTCTGGCCGGTGGTGGCGTCGAGGACGAGGAGCACCTCGGTCACCGGGGCCTGCTTCTCCACGACGCGCTTGATCTTGCCGAGCTCGTCCATCAGGCCGGCCTTGTTCTGCAGGCGGCCGGCGGTGTCGATGAGGACCGTGTCGATGCCGTCCTCCGTGCCGCGCTTGACCGCCTCGAACGCCACGCTCGCGGGGTCGCCGCCCTCGGGCCCGCGGACGACCTCGACACCGACGCGCTCGCCCCACGTGGCCAGCTGGTCGACAGCGGCGGCCCGGAAGGTGTCGGCCGCGCCGAGCGTGACCGACAGGTCCTCGGCGACGAGGATCCGGGCGATCTTGCCGACCGTGGTGGTCTTGCCGGCCCCGTTGACGCCGACCACGAGCACCACGCCGGGCTTGCCGTCGGTGCCGGTGACCTGCACGCGGCGGTCCATGTCGGTGCCGACGAGCTCGATGAGCTCCTCACGGAGCACTGCCCGCGCGTCGGGCGCCTGCCCTCCCTCGACCCGCAGCCGGGTGCGCAGCTTCTCGACGAGGGCCTGGGTCGGCGCCACGCCGACGTCGGCGGTGATGAGGGTGTCCTCGATCGCCTCCCAGGTGTCCTCGTCGAGCTTCTCGCGGCTCAGCAGTGCGAGCAGGCCCTGGCCGAGACCGCCCTGGGAGCGCGAGAGCCGCTGGCGCAGCCGCACCAGCCGCGACGCCGTACCCTCCGGCTTCTCGACCGTCGTGGCAGCCGGAGCGGTCTCGACGGCCGGCTCCGGTGGCGCCTCGACAGCGGTGTCCGCGTCGGTGGGCGGCGGGGCGATGACGTCCGTGCCGCCCGCAGCAGGCAGGTCCCCCTTGCGGCGGCGGCCGGAGGTCAGCAGCCCCGCGAGCGTGAGGACGCCGACGACGGCGATGCCGATGATCAGATAGAGCCAGTCACCCATGTGGGCAATCCCATCACAGGTGCGCGGCGCGCCGGAGGCGGGTGACCACCTCGGCGCTGCGGCGCGGCCCCACGGCCCCCAGCCGCGCCAGCAGCGCGTCGCGCTGGGCGGCCAGCCGGTCGCCGCGGGCGCGTGCCCGCTCGACCTTCGCGCGCGTCACCGCGAGGTCGGCCAGCACGGCGTCGAAGGCAGCCGTGAGGCCCGATGCGGGGCCGCCCGCGAGCATCGGGGCGGCCACCTCCTTGCCGGGACGGGCGACCCAGACCATCTCGTGGGGCATCAGGTGGAACCACTCGACGGCGGCCTCGCCGACCAGCGCCGGCGGGGTGACCCGCACGGACGACAGGCCGGCCGCGGAGAGGCGCACGTCGAAGTCGTCGCCGTACCACCGCACGTGGTCGACCTGGCCGAACCTGCGCAACCGCTCCTCGGGCGGCGCCGCCGGGTCCTCCTCTGTCAGTACGCCCATCCGGATCGGCACCTGTAGGAGCGCGATGCCCCGCGGGCTCAACACCCGCGCGATCTCGTGCATCGCAGCGGCGTCGTCGGCGACGTGCTCGAGCACGTGGTAGCAGACGAGCAGGTCGACCGAGGCGTCCCGCAGCGGCAGCCGCGTCAGGCACGCGAGGGCATCGACCTCGCGACCGTCGTAGCCGAAGTCGAGCCCGATGCGGCGACGCGCGCCGAGCTGGTCGATGAGCGCCGTGGACTGCCGCGACGGACCGATCTCCACCACGGTGTCGAGGTCGCGCAGCTCCGGGGCCAGGACGCCGAGCAGCAGCGAGAGGAACCGGTGGCGCTCCAGGCTGCCGCAGCGGGGACACTTCACGTGCGGGCGGCCGTCCGGGCCACGCCGGAACTCCCGTGACACGGTGGTGCCACAGGCTGCGCAGTAGGCCCTCGAGACGTCCTTCGAGACAAGCTGGCGTGACTCGGTCACGCTTGGCACGCTAGTGCGTCGCGGGCCTTCGCGGGAGTGCCACGCCGTGCGGACGCCGAGGCGTCAGACGCGCGACTCGGAGTCCTCGAGCGTCGGGAGGGCGTCGACACCCTTGCGCATCGCGTCGCCGAGCTGCGGCACCATGGGGATGTCCTCACCGCGGTGCGGGTAGGCGACGTAGACCGCCACGGCTCCGGCGACGAGCACGCCGAGGGTCATCATGAGGACGATCGCGAGCATGGAGTGAACCTCTCCGGGGGGGGTCGTGCTGACCCGTCCACCGTCGCACAGCAACGGTCCCCCGGCTGCATCGAGGGACGTCCTCGGCGCGTCGGGGTGAGCTAGTCGACAGGACGCTGCAGTCGTACGACGGCCGCGCGGACGACGTCGGGGATCGGGGTGACCGGACGGGCGCCCGCGCCGTGGGTGTTGTCGACGTAGACGTGGACGAACCGCCCCTCGGCCGCTGCCTCCTCCGAGGGCCCCTGGAACAGGCCGATCCGGTAGACGATCGAGCTCGTGCCGACCTTGTCGACGACGAGGCCCATCTCGATCGGCTCGGGGAAGCCGATCTCGCGGAAGTAGCGGCACCCCGTCTCGGCGACGACGCCGATCTCCGGCAGCGCCCGCACGTCGACGCCGGTCGCCTCGTAGAGGTAGGCATTGACCGCGGTGTCGAACAGCTCGTAGTAGGTCGCGTTGTTGAGGTGGCCGTAGGCGTCGTCGTCGCGCCAGCGAGTGGTGGCGGTGCGCCAGGCGACGTAGTCGTCCCGGGTGGGGCGATCGCTCATGCCGACTCGGCGTCCCGCAACCGCTGGCTGATCACGGCCGAGACGCCGTCGCCGCGCATGGTGACGCCGTAGAGCGCGTCGCCGACCTCCATCGTGCGCTTCTGGTGGGTGATCACCAGGAGCTGGGAGTTCTCGCGGAGCTCCTCGTAGATCTGGAGCAGGCGGCCGAGGTTGGTGTCGTCGAGCGCCGCCTCGACCTCGTCGAGGATGTAGAACGGCGACGGACGTGCCTTGAAGAGCGACACCAGGAAGGCGACGGCCACCAGCGAGCGCTCACCACCGGACAGCAGCGAGAGCCGCTTGACCTTCTTGCCCGCCGGGCGCGCCTCGACCTCGATGCCCGTGTTGAGCATGTCGTCGGGGTTGGTCAGGACGAGCCGGCCCTCGCCACCGGGGAACAGCCGGGTGAAGGTCTGGTCGAAGGCCTTCTCGACGTCGGCGTAGGCCTCGGTGAAGACCTGCTCGACGCGGGCGTCGACCTCGCGGACGATGTCGAGGAGGTCCTTGCGGGTGCGGCGCAGGTCCTCGAGCTGCTCGGTGAGGAACTTGTGCCGCTCCTCCATCGCCGAGAACTCCTCCAGCGCGAGCGGGTTGACCCGCCCGAGCATCGACAGGGCGCGCTCGGCGGTGCGGAGCCGCTTGACCTGTTCCTCGCGGACGTACGCCGTCGGCTCGGGCACGTCCTCGCCGTCGGGCACCTCGCCGCTGAACGGGACGAGGGTCTCCGGACCGTAGTCGCCGACGAGGCCGTCGGGGTCGAGGCCGAGCTCCTCGAGCGCACGCTCCTCGAGCTGTTCGATGCGCATCTTCTGCTGCGTGCGGGCCATCTCGTCGCGGTGCACCGAGCTGACCAGCTCGTCGTGCTCGCGGCCGAGGTCGCGCAGCGAGGTGCGCACGGCCATCAGCTGCTGCTCGCTCCCCTGCCGCGACTCCTCGACCGCCGCGCGCTCGTCGGCGGCCAGCATCACGGAGCGCTCGAGCTCGTGGAGGACGACCCGGACGGCGACCGACACGGCCTGGGCGGCGCGGCCCTCGCGGATCAGCCGCTCGCGGCGCTCGGCGGCCCGGGCCCGCGACTCGCGCTCGGCCTGGGCTGCGCGGAGCAGGGAGTCGGCGCGGCCGTGGAGCGCGCGAGCACGCTCCTCGGCGGTGCGCAGCGCGAGGCGGGCGTCCATCTCGTGCTGGCGTGCCTCGCGGGCCTGCTCGGCGAGCTTCTCGCGCTCGGAGGTGTCGGGTTCCTCGTCGGTGACGTCCTCGGCAGCCGCGAGGCGGGCCTGGAGCTCGGCCAGGCCGGCGAGGTCGGCCTCGCGGGCCTCGCGGGCGGTGGTGATCGCCCGCTCGAGCCGGTCGGCCTCGCCCTTCGCGGCGCGGGCCTGGGAGCCGTACTGACCGAGCTCCTCGGCGACCGCGGCCAGCGTGGCGTCGGACTCGTGGAGCTTTGCAAGGGCGACGTCGACGCGCTTGAGGGCGTCGTGGCGGGCCGCCTCGAGCCGGGAGATCTCGAAGCCGAGCCGCTCGGTCGTGGCGGTGGCCTCGGCGAGCCGGGTGGTGGCCTCGTCGACCGCCGCCTGGATCTCGATGAGGCTGGGCTGGCTGCTGGAGCCACCCGCCGCGAAGTGCGAGCCGAGCAGGTCGCCCTCGCGCGTCACCGCGACGACGTCGGGCAGGTCGGCGACCAGGCGACGGGCGGCGGGCAGGTCGTCGACGACCGCGACCTGGTGCAGCAGCCGCGCCAGCGCAGGGCGTACGTCGTCGGGCGCGGACACCACGTCGACGGCGTACGTCACCCCGTCGGGCAGTTGCGGCCAGTCGCGCTCGGCGGCCGGTGCGCCGCCGAGCAGCAGGCCCGCGCGACCGAGGTCGTCGTCCTTGAGGTGGGTGATCGCCCGGACCGCGGCTGCTGCGTCGGCGACCACCACGGCGTCGGCGGCCGAGCCGAGCGCGGCGGCGACCGCGGTCTCGTAGCCGTGGTCGACGTCGAGCAGCGCTGCGACGGAGCCGAGGAGCCCGTCGACCGTGTCGGTCGCGGCGAGCAGGGCGCCGGCGCCGTCCTTGCGGTTGAGGCCGATCTCGAGGGCGTCGCGGCGGGCGACCAGACCGGCCCGCTCGCGGTCGGACCGCTGGGCCTCGTCGCGAGCCTGGGCGAGCTCTTCCTCGACCTCGTCGAGGGCGCCCACCGCCTCCTCGTGCTCCGAGTCCAGGCCCTCCTCACCGGCGTCGAGGCCGGCGACCCTGGTCTCGAGCGCGGTGAAGTCGCGCTGGGCGCGCTCGGCGCGGGTGGCCGCCTCCTCGCGGGCGTCGGTGAGGCGCTGGATCTCGGCGTCGGCCGCCTCGGAGCGTGAGGTCAGCGCGTTGACCTGGCCGGTGAGCCGGGCGAGGCCCTCTCGACGGTCGGCGGCCGCACGCTGGAGGCCGGCGATGCGCTTCTCCTCCTGGGCCGCGGCCTCCTCGGCGGCACGCTTGGCGACGACGGCAGCATCGAGCGAGGTGCGCTGCTGCTCGACCTGGGCCGCAATCTCGGCCTCCTGCTCGCGCACGCGCGTCGCCTGCGCCTCGAGCTCGTCGGGGTCGCGGCCCGAGTCGACCGAGTCGCCGTCGGCCGCACCTGCGGCGTTGCGGATCCGCTCGTCGGCCAGGGACGCGGTGCCGCGCAGGCGCTCCTTGAGCCCCGACAGCGCGAACCAGGTCTCCTGCGCCGCCGCGAGCCGGGGCAGGTCGTCGCGCAGCGCGGCCTCGAGCCTGGCCTCCTGCTCGCGGCCGGCGGTGACGGCGGCCTCGACCTCCTGGCGGCGCTCCAGCAGGACGGTCTCGTCGGCGAGCTCCGACGCGAGGGCGGTGCGGGCGGTGACGAGGTCGTCGGCGAGCAGCCGGGCGCGGGCGTCGCGCACGTCGGCCTGCACGGTCTGGGCCTGGCGGGCCACCTCGGCCTGCCGCCCGAGCGGCTTGAGCTGGCGGCGGATCTCGGAGAGCAGGTCAGCGAGTCGGGTCAGGTTGCCGTCGGTGGCGTCGAGCTTGCGGAGCGCCTTCTCCTTGCGCTTGCGGTGCTTGAGGACGCCCGCGGCCTCCTCGATGAAGCCGCGGCGGTCCTCCGGCGTCGCGTGCAGGATCGAGTCGAGCTGGCCCTGCCCGACGATCACGTGCATCTCGCGGCCGATGCCGGAGTCGCTCAGGAGCTCCTGGACGTCGAGCAGCCGGCAGCTGCTGCCGTTGATCGCGTACTCCGAACCGCCGTTGCGGAACATCGTGCGACTGATCGTGACCTCGGCGTAGTCGATCGGGAGCGCGCCGTCGGAGTTGTCGATGGTCAGCTGCACCTCGGCGCGACCGAGCGGCGGACGGCCGGACGTGCCGGCGAAGATGACGTCCTCCATCTTGCCGCCGCGCAGGCTCTTCGCGCCCTGCTCGCCCATCACCCAGGCGAGCGCGTCGACGACGTTGGACTTGCCCGACCCGTTGGGGCCGACGATGCAGGTGATGCCCGGCTCGAGCTGCAGGGTCGTCGATGACGCGAAGGACTTGAACCCCTTGAGGGTCAGGCTCTTCAGGTACAACGCGGGCTCCTCGCCGGTCAGGAATGATCACTGAAAACTGGGGAAGCTCAGCGGCGCCCACCCTACGACACCGACGCCGGGGGGAGGCGTTGCGCGTGGGCGTGCCACGCCGCCATGCTGGAGCATGCGCCGGACCCTCTCGTCGACCATCTCGATGCTGGTAGCTCTCGGAGCCCTCCTCGCCCCATCGCCCGGGGCGGCGGCCGCGACCGCGCCGGTGACGCGGGATCACCTGCTCACGCTGTCCGACTACGAAGCGGTCTACCCGGACATGCGCGACCCGCTGCGCATCGTGATGCGCTCACCTGTCTTCGCACCGCGCGGCTGCGAGGACCGGGGCCAGGCCGTGCGCGGCACCAGCCGGGTCTTCGGAAGCGTCTCCCCCGGCGTCCGCCGGCGCTCGGTGTCGCTGATCGACCAGACCCTGGTCCGTTTCCGCACCGTGGCCGATGCTCGCGCCCTGGTCCAGCGCTACCGGCACTTCAGCAAGCGCTGCGTCGGCAACATCGCCACCGACGACGGCGAGGGCGGCGACGTCACTCTGAAGAATCGCGCCTGGCTGCCGCCGCGCGTGGGTGACGAGTCCGCGGGGATGCTGATCTGCTGGTTGCAGGACGGCCTCGCCGACTGGCGACGCGTGCTCGTCGTACGCGTCGGACGGACCGTGTCGGTGCTCGACGTCAGCTACACCGACATCCGTCCACCGCGGTCGCAGGTCCTCGAGCTCGGCGAGGTCGCAGTCGCCCGACTGGGCTGACCTAGAGCTCGAGCCGCATCTGCTGCGCCGTGACGGTGTAGCCCGACGTCTCGTAGAGCCGGATCGCGGTGGGGTTGTCGCCGAAGACGTTGAGGGTCATCGACGTGGCCCCGAGGTCGCGCGCGGCGTCGTGCAGGGCCTCCAGCAGCGTCCGCCCGAGCCCCTGGCCCCGGCGGTCACCGTCCAGGCGGATGTCGTAGATCCAGGCCGACGTCCCGGACGCCCGCTGGCGCAGCTCGAACCAGCCGATGCCCGCCGGCTCGTCACCCACGACCGCGGTGAACAGGTGCATGCCGGGGCTCGCCAGGCCGTCGGGGAGCAAGGACGCGAACTCGCCCGCGGACTGCGCGAGGGCGGCGTCCGGGTCGAGGTCGCGCGAGACGGCGATCTCGGCGGCGTAGCCGCGTTCGGAGGACTCGCGCCAGACGACGTGCTCCTCCTGCGACATCGCTCGCAGGACCAGCCCGGAGGTGCGGTCAGTCACGGCCGAGCACGTCCTGCAGCGCCGCGAGCACCATGAGGACCGCGTCGGGACGCGCGTTGCGTCCCATCAGACCGATCCGCCAGACCGTCGAGGCGTACGCCCCGGCGCCGGCGCCGATCTCGATGCCGTACCGCTCCAGCAGCTCGCGCCGCACGGCCGCCGAGTCGACGCCCTCGGGCACCTTGACCGTGGTCAGCTCGGGGAGCCGGCTGCCCTCGGCGGCGAAGAGCTCGAGGCCCATGGCCTCGAGGCCCTCCTGCAGCGCGTCGCCAGCGGCTTGGTGGCGCGCCCACACGGCATCGAGGCCCTCGTCCAGGATCCGGGTGAGCCCGGCGTGGAGGCTGGCGACCATAGCGGTGGGCGCGGTGTGGTGGTAGGTCCGCTGACCGCCCTTGCTGGCAGCCTCGCCGACGTAGCCGCCGAGCATGCCGAGGTCGAGGTACCACGACTGCGGCTTCTCGACGCGGCGCTCGAAGGCACGGTCGTTGATCGTGAACGGCGCGAGGCCGGGCGCGACGCCGAGGCACTTCTGGGTGCCGGCGTAGCCCACGTCGACGCCCCAGTCGTCGGCGCGCAGCTCGATGCCGGCGATGGAGGTGACCGCGTCGGTGACCAGGAGGGCGTCCCCCTTGCCCGCCCCGAGCGCGGCGATGTCGGACCGGACTCCGGTCGAGGTCTCCGCGTGGACCGCCGCGATGATCGCCGGCGCGTCGTGGGCGGCGAGGACGCGCTCGACATCGACCGGCTGACCCCACTCGTGCTCGACCGCGACGACCTCGGCGCCGCAGCGGGCAGCGACGTCGGTCATCCGCTGGCCGAAGAGCCCGTTGACCGCCACGACCACGACGTCGCCGGGGTGCACGGTGTTGACGAACGCCGCCTCCATGCCGGCCGAGCCCGTCGCACTGAGCGGGAGGGTGCGCGAGTTGTCGGTGCCCCAGACCGTGCGGAGCATGTCGCAGGTCTCGTCCATGATCCGGAGGAACTCCGGGTCGAGGTGGCCGAGCAACGGCTCGGCCAGGGCGCGGGTCGCCTCCGGGTAGGGGTTGGAGGGACCGGGACCGAAGAGGTGGCGCTCGCGGATCATGCGACCGAACCTAGCCAACTGCTGATCAGTGTCGAGCCGCCCCGTGACGTCATACGGATGGGGCAACCGTCTGTCCCGTCCGTATGACGTCCCGCAACTCGCCGGTGGCGGGGACGCTCAGCTGCGCGGGTAGAGGCGCCGGTAGACCAGGTAGAGGATGGGCCCGATGACGACGACCGGGAGCAGCCCCGTGGGCCCCTGCGAGGAGAGCCCCGTGAGGAGGGACGGTGCCATGAAGAAGCACACGATCCAGAACACCATCCGCGGGTTCACGCCGCTCCTGGCCGGCGCGGCCGGCGGGGCGTAACCGAAGGAAGCCGGCAGCACGGGCGGAGCGGCTGCCATCGGGACGGTCAGACCCCGCAACGCCGCGTCGAGGTCGCCATGGGTCCGCGCGGCCAGTGCCTGCGTGGTGCGCTCGTCGAGCTCGGTGGACGTGATCCGCCCCTCGCTGAACGCGGATGCCAGACGCCTGCAGACCTCGTCGCGGTCGGAGTCGGAGGCGAAGAGCGAGTCCTGGGCGGCCTCTGCCTCGTTCTGCGATCGCAGCCAGTGGCGGTAGGCCTCGTCGCCCGCGCCGGGCTCGCCATGCGGCATGGTCATGGGCCCAAGGCTAAGCCCGGTCCCCGCCCCTGCGTGGGGACTTCGCCGACTCAGTGCCGCGGTCGGCGAAGACTGCCAGAGCCATCCACGGGGTCCACGCGCGTCACAGCACCGCCCCCGGGTTGAGGATGCCCGCCGGGTCGAGGGCGTCCTTGATCCGCCGGGACAGGGCCATCACGTCCTCGCCGAGCTGGTCGGGAAGCGCGGCCTTCTTGGTCCGACCGACGCCGTGCTCCCCGGTGATCGTGCCGCCGAGCCGGATGGCCGCCTGCAGGATGTCGTCGAAGGCGAGCCGGGCCCGCCGCTCGGAGTCGGCGTCGCCGGGCACGTACACGATGATCGGGTGGGTGTTGCCGTCGCCGGCGTGGGCGACGGTCGGGATCTCGACGTCGTGCACGCGGGCGATCTCCTCCACCGCTGCGAGCAGGTCGGGCAGCAGGGGCACGGCGGCACCGACGTCCTCCAGCAGCAGGGCGCCCCGCGCCTCGACCGCCGGAAAGGCGAGCCGTCGGGCCTCGACGAACATCTCCCCCTCCGCCGGGTCGTCGGTCACCACGACCTCGGTCGCGCCGGCCGCCTCGCACGCCGCCTCGACGACGGCGATCTCCGCCGTCCGCGCGTCGCCCGGGGCGTCGGACTGCACGACCAGGAGGGCGCCCGCGGTGCGGTCGAGGCCGCGCGGGGCGAAGTCCTCGACCGCGTTGATCGTGGCCCGGTCCATCAGCTCCATCATCGAGGGCCGCAGCGTGCGGCGTACGGCCACGACGGCCTCGGCGGCAGCCACCACGGACTCGAAGGACGCCACGAGCGTCGCCGGCGGCAGCGGCTGCGGCACCAGCCGCAGGATCGCACGGGTGACGATGCCGAGCGTCCCCTCGGACCCCACGAACAGCTTGACCAGCGAGAGCCCGGCGACGTCCTTGATGCGCTTGCCACCGAGGGTGATGAGGGTGCCGTCGGCGAGCACGACGTCGAGGCCGAGCACGTAGTCGGTGGTCACGCCGTACTTCACGCAGCACAGCCCGCCGGCGTTGGTGGCGACGTTGCCGCCGATCGAGCAGATCTCGAACGACGACGGGTCGGGCGGGTACCAGAGGCCGTGCACCTTCGAGGCCGCCTTCACCTCGGCGTTGAAGGCGCCGGGCTCGACGACGGCCACCTGGCAGTCGGTGTCGATCTCGATCGCCCGCATCCGCTCGAGGCTCAGCACGATCCCGCCGTCGACGGCGCTCGCCCCGCCCGAGAGGCCCGACCCGGCACCGCGCGGCACCACCGGGACGTCGTACGCCGCTGCCCACCGCACCGCGGCCTGCACCTGGCTCGCGTCCTCGGCCCGCACGACCGCGACGGGTGTCCCGGCACCGGTGTCACGGGACCAGTCGTAGCGGTAGTTCTCCAGGGTGGCCGGGTCGGTCGCGACCACTCCGGCCGGCAGGGCGTCGACGAGCTCGGCGAGGGAGTCCATCCGCCCATCGAACCATCCGGCGCCCGACGGGTCAGGTGGTCTCCGCGGTCGTCTCGTCGGCGTGGGCGATCTGCTCGAGCGACCGCCACACCAGCGCCAGCGTCACGCCGGCGCCGACGAAGGCGAACCACCACGGAGCCGTGAGCCCCCCGATGCCGGCGATCAGGCCGCCGAGGAGCGAGCCGACGAGCATGCCGCCCATCACGCAGATCATGTAGACCGAGCCGACACGACCCTGGAGCTCCGTGGGCACCGCGCGCTGCCGGACGGTCCACGAGAGCGTGCCCCACACGAAGGCGTACGCGCCGAAGAAGAACATGAGCGGGTACGCCGCCCAGGGCGAGGTGGTCAGCGCCATGGCGAGGTGGAAGAGCACCTCGCACAGCAGCACCGTGCGCATGAGGGTGGCGAGCGGCACCCGCTTCTCGAGCCAGCCGTAGGAGAACGTCGCGAGCAGGCCGCCGAGGGCGGACGCGGTGGTCAGCAGGCCGAAACCCGCCTCGTTGATGCCGACCCGCTCCAGTGCCCAGAGGACGAGGACGGCCCAGGGCGCGGCCCAGGTGACGTTGAAGACCACGATGATGATCGCCAGCGTGCGCACGGGCGGGTTGCCCATCAGCCACCTGACGCCGTCGGCGATGTCCTGCCGGACGTGGGTGTCGACGTGCTCGCGCACCGCGCCCGGCGCCGTGCCGATCCTGGACACCAGCAGGACGCCGACGACGATGCAGACCACCGTCACCGAGAACGGGTAGACCATCCCGACGGAGAACAGCAGCGCGCCGACGGCCGGCCCGACCAGCTGGTTGCCGGTGAGCATCCCGGCCATCAGGCGGGAGTTCGCGATGCCGAGGTCGCTCTTGTCGACCAGCATCGGGGTCAGCGTCCCGGCGGTGGCGTCGACGAAGACCTCGGCGGTGCCCAGCAGGAGCATCGCTCCGAGGACGATGCCGATGTTCACGTGACCGGTGGCGATCACTGCGCACAGCATCGCGAGGACCAGCCCGCGGGCGAGGTTGGCGGCCATGATCACGCGGCGGCGGTCGAGACGGTCGGCCAGCGCTCCGGCGATGAGGCCGAAGACCAGCCACGGCGCCTGCAACGCGATCATGGCCGAGGAGACGAGGACCGGGTTGCGGGTCTGCGAGGCGATGAGGAGCGGGCCGGCAGCGATGAGCACGCCGTCACCGAGGTTGGTCACCCACGAGGACCCGACGAGCCAACGGAACCCATGGCCGAGGCGCGCCGGGAAGACGGTCTCGACGAGTCGGGTCACGAGCACCGGAGCCTAGGCGAGCGCGAGGTCCGCGCGCAGGTGGATATCAGGCGGGCTGCAGGTCCTCGGCCACGCGAGCGGCCTCGCGGGCGTCCCGGTCGGCCGCCGCGAGCCGGTCGTTGTCGGCCTGCAGCCGCAGCACCAGCGCCTCCAGGTCCTCGACCCGACGCCGCAACCGCCGGTTCTCGACGGTGAGGACGGCGGTGGTGCGCACGTCGCTGTTCACATGACCCAACAGCGCCTTGGCCATGGGGAGCCTCTCGCAGACAGTGAAGACGATCAGCCGACGATCCGGCCGTCTCCAAGAGTCCCACCGTGCTGCCGCTGGGTCAACGCCTCAGCCTGCTCGCCTCCGCGGCGGCCGCTGGCAGCGCGGGCAGAAGAACGACGAGCGGTTCATGAAGGCGACCCGGCGGATCGGGGTGCCGCATCGCCGGCACGGGTGGCCCTCCTGGCCGTAGGCGTCGAGCGAGCGGTCGAAGTAGCCGGACTCGCCGTTGACGTTGACGTACAACGCGTCGAAGGACGTGCCGCCCTGGGCGAGCGCCTCGCCCATCACCGCTCGGACGTGGCCGAGCAGCCCGCGCAGCACCGGGCCGGTGAGCCGGTCGCCCGGTCGCTCGCCGTGCAGCCTGGAGCGCCACAGCGCCTCGTCGGCGTAGATGTTGCCGACGCCGGAGATGAGGCCCTGGTCGAGCAGCAGCCGCTTGATCGCGGACGTACGCCGCCGGGCGCGGCGCACGAACTCGGCGTCGTCGAACTCCGGGTCGATCGGGTCGCGGGCGATGTGGACGATCTCGGCCGGCAGCTCGGCGCCACCGGCGGACACGGCGAGGCCGCCGAACATCCGCTGGTCGACGAAGCGCATCTCGAGGGGTCGCCCGTCCGGCGTGCGCAGCACGAAGCGGACGCGCAGGTGCCGCTCGTCGAGCGCGCCGGGCTCGTGGAGCAGCATCTGGCCGCTCATCCCGAGGTGGCCCAGAAGTGCGTCCCCGTTGTCCAGCGCGAGCCAGAAGTACTTGCCGCGTCGGCGGACTGCCTCGACGCGGCGCCCGACCAGCGCGGCGGCGAAGCCGGACGGGCCGCTCAGGTGGCGGCGTACGGGCCGGGGGTGGAGCACCTCGACGGACTCGAGGGTGCTGCCGACGACGTGGCGCTCGAGGCCGGCGCGGACGACCTCGACCTCGGGGAGCTCGGGCACGGCTCAGTCGGCGGCGGAGGCGGGTGCGTCCGGGACCGGGTGGGAGGCCCGGATCTCGCTGTACGCCGTCTCGGCGGCGCCCTGCTCGGCCTCCTTCTTGGAGCGGCCGTTGCCGTTGCCGAGGACGAGCTCGCCGACGCGGACCCGCGCGACGAAGGTCTTCATGTGGTCGGGGCCGTCGTCCTCGATGAGGTACTCGGGAACACCCAGTCCCAGGTTGGCGGAGAGCTCCTGGAGGGAGGTCTTCCAGTCGAGGCCGGCGCCCATGGACGCGGCGGCCTCCATCACCGGGTCGAAGAGGCGGTGGATCACCTTGGCGGCCTCGTCCATCCCACCGCTGAGGTGGATCGCGCCGATCACCGCCTCGACGGTGTCGGAGAGGATCGAGGCCTTGTCGCGACCGCCGGTGGTCTCCTCACCGCGGCCGAGCTTGATGTGCTGACCGAGCTCGATCTCGCGGGCGACGTCGGCCAGCGCGCGGGCGTTGACCACGGCGGCGCGCAGCTTGGCCAGCCGCCCCTCGGAGTAGTCCGGGTGGGCGAGGTAGAGCGTCTCGGTCACCACGATCCCGAGCACCGAGTCGCCGAGGAACTCGAGGCGCTCGTTGGTCGGGATCTGCCCGTTCTCGTAGGCGAACGAGCGGTGCGTCAGAGCACGCTGCAGCAGCTCGGGATCCAGGACCGGATCACCGAGCGCTGCGCGGAGCTCGTCTGTGCTCAGCGGACGCGTCAGAGAACGGGGCGAAGGGCGCCCTTGGCGCCGTACTGGCCGCACTGGCCGCACGCGCGGTGCGGGAGGTGCTTGGCACCGCAGGCGGGGTTGGCACACGTCGCGAGGGACGGCGCGACGGCCTTCCACTGCGAACGGCGGTGACGCGTGTTGCTGCGCGACATCTTCCGCTTCGGAACAGCCATGGTGGTCTCCTGTGAATCAGTTGGCGTGCATCGTCCGGGGTGCCCCGGGCGAGTGGTCAGTCTGGTGTCAGTCCTGCTGGTCCTGCGTGAGCTCCTGGAGCCCTGCCCAGCGCGGGTCGATCGGCGCGTCGTGCGCGTGGTCCGGATCGTCGGCGAGCCGTGCACCACACTCGGTGCACAACCCCGGGCAATCGTCCATGCACAGCGGCTGGAACGGCAGTGCGAGCACCACCGCGTCCCGCAGCAGGGGCTCGAGGTCGAGCAGGTCGTCCTCGAGCCGGCTGGTCTCGTCGTCGAGGTCGCTGTCGTCGTGCTCAGCGGCCTTGTCGTGCTGGTCGGGGTAGACGTAGAGCTCCTGCAGGTCCACGAAGATCTCGTCCTCGATGGCCTGCAGGCACCGTACGCACTCCCCCTCGAGCGTGGCCGTGGCCGTGCCCGTGAGCAGCACGCCCTCCATGACCGCCTCGAGGCGCAGGTCGAGCTCGACCGGCGCACCCTCGGGGACACTGAGGACTTCGATACCAAGTTGTGCCGGCGCCGGAACCGTGAGCTCGACTTCACGCTGGGACCCCGGGCGGCGGCCGAGCTCGCGGGTGTCAAGCACGAGCGGCGCCCTCGGGTCCAGGCTGGTCAAGACGAACTCCTGTTTCTGGACACAGACACAACCGGAGAATCGTATCCGTCGGCGTGTGACGGGGCAAAACGGGTGCGTCCAGCCCTGGTCGCGATCGTGGTCAGGACCGACGCTCGGCCAGGCGCTGCACGAGCTGGTCGTGCACCGAGTCCGGGACCAGACCGCGTACGTCGCCACCGAGCGCCGCGACCTCCTTGATCAGGCTGGAGGAGACGAACGCGTTGCCGACGGCACCGGGGAGGAAGACGGTCTCGACGTCGGTGAGGTGCGAGTTCATCTGCGCCATCGGCAGCTCGTACTCGTAGTCCCCGGAGCCCCGCAGCCCCTTGACGATCGCGACCGCCTCGATCTCGCGGCAGAAGTCGACGATGAGGCCCTCGAACCCCGACACCCGCACGTGGGGGATCGCGGCGGTGGCCTCCTCGAGCATCGCGATCCGCTCGTCAGGCGTGAAGAGCCGGCTCTTGGACATGTTGGTGCCGATGGCGACGACGACCTCGTCGAAGAGCCTCGCGGCCCGGGAGACGATGTCGAGGTGGCCGTTGGTCACCGGGTCGAAGGACCCGGGGCAGACAGCGCGGCGCACGGCTCTCCTTCAGGTCTCCATCAAGCGGCGGGGGTGGCGTGACCGTACCAAAGCGTGGTCTCGCCGTAGCGCTTCGTGCGCTCCTCGACGATGCCGTCGGGCCAGGTCAGCAGGGTGCGCTTGGTCGCCCGTTCGACGACGACGAGGGCGCCCGGCACGAGCCAGCCGTGCGCGACGAGCGCGACGAGGTCGGCGTCGACGTCCTCGTCCGGCGTCGGATAGGGCGGGTCGGAGAACACGAGGTCGTAGGGCGCGGCGGGCGGGGACTGCAGGACGGTCGCCACCGAGGCCGAGATGACGCGGGCGCGCGAGAAGCCGAGCGCGGCGGCGTTGCGGGTGATCAGCGCGGCCGTACGCCGGTCCTGCTCGACGAGCGTGACCACACCTGCCCCGCGGGAGCGGGCCTCGAGGCCGACCGCGCCCGACCCGGCGTAGAGGTCGAGGAAGCGGAGGCCGTCGAGCGAGCCGGTGCGCGCCTCGATCGCCGAGAAGAGGGCTTCGCGCACCCGGTCGCTGGTGGGTCGGGTCGACTGGCCGCGCGGCGTCTCCAGACGCCGCCCGCCCGCCGTTCCCCCGATGATGCGAGTCATTCCCCGTGGTCAGCCCTTCTCCATTCAGCCCTTGTCCAGGTAGGCCGAGGCTGCTGAACGTTCGACCTCGGCCACCGCAGCGGCGAGGTCGGGCGCCCGGGTGAGCCCGGGGTCACCGGAGAGTAACGCCTCCGCGGCCTCCCGGGCACGGATGATGGTCTTCTCGTCGCGGAGCACACGAAGTGTGACGAGTCCTGAACGGAAACCTGACTGACTGGCCCCGAGGACGTCGCCCTCGCGGCGCTGCTCGAGGTCGACCCGGCTCAGCTCGAAGCCGTCGGTCGTCGCGGCCACGGCGTCGAGGCGGTCGCGGGCCGGCGAACCCAGCTCGGCGTGGGACACCAGCAGGCAGAGGCCGGGAAGTCCGCCTCGACCGACGCGGCCGCGCAGCTGGTGGAGCTGCGAGACGCCGAAGCGGTCGGCGTCGAGCAGCACCATCATCGTCGCGTTGTGGACGTCCACGCCCACCTCGATGACGGTGGTCGCGACCAGTACGTCGATCTCGCCCGCGGCGAACGACCGCATCGTCGCGTCCTTGGCGTCGGCGGTCAGCCGGCCGTGCAGCACCGCGGTCCGCAACCCGGCGAGCGGCCCGGCGGCCAGCTCGGCGTGGACGTCCTCGACCGCCGCGAGCGCCCGCTTGGGCGGCACCTCGTTGCCCTCGTCGTCGAGGTCGAGCTGGTCGGTCTCGCCGTCCTCCTGGGCGTCGCCCGAGATCCGCGGGCACACGACGTAGACCTGGTGGCCCTTCTCGACCTCCTCGCGCACGCGTTGCCAGGCGCGGTCGATCCACGAGGGCTGGTCGGCGAGGGGGACGACGTTGGTCTGGATCGGGGCTCGGCCGGCGGGCAGCTCGGCCAGCACGGAGGTCTCGAGGTCGCCGAACACCGTCATCGCGACCGTGCGCGGGATGGGGGTCGCGGTCATCACGAGCACGTGCGGCGGGGTGCCGGCCTTGTCGGTCAGCGCGGCACGCTGCTCGACACCGAAGCGGTGCTGCTCGTCGACCACGACCAGGCCCAGGTCGGCCATCTGCACCTTGTCCTCCAGCAGGGCGTGGGTGCCGACGATGACCCCGGCCTCGCCGGTGACGATCTTCAGCATCGCCTCCTGCCGGGCGGCCTTGCCCATCGAGCCGGTGAGGAGCACGACGCTCGTCGCGTCGGCGGCGCCGCCGAGCATCCCGCCCTGCGCGAGGTCGCCGAGCATCGCGGAGATCGAGCGGTGGTGCTGCTGGGCCAGGACCTCCGTGGGCGCCAGGAGGGCGGCCTGTCCCCCGCTGTCGACGACCTGGAGCATCGCGCGCAGCGCCACGAGGGTCTTGCCGGAGCCGACCTCACCCTGGAGCAGCCGGTTCATCGGGTGGTCGCGGGCGAGCTCCTCGGCCACGAGCTCCCCGATCTCGCGCTGGCCGGCCGTGAGCTCGAAGGGCAGGCGCGCGTCGAACGCCGCGAGGATCCCGTCGGGCCTGCCGACGCGGGCGCGCGCGCCCTGCTCGCGGTGGGCCGCACGCCGCCGCGCGAGCACCAGCTGGAGGACCAGCGCCTCCTCGAAACGGAAGCGCTTCTGGGCGGCCCCGAGCTGGCTCCACTCGTCGGGGGCATGCATCCAGCGGAGCGCCTGCATGACGTCGAGCAGCTCGAACTGGGTGCGGAGCTCAGGGGTGAAGACGTCGGGCACGTCGGCGACCAGGTCGAGCGCCGCCGTGATGACCTTCTGCAGGTCCCACGAGTAGAGCTTGGCCGTCAGCGGGTAGACGGGCATCAGCCTGCTCATCGTCGCGGCCTCGGCGCCGTCCAGCGCGAACCCGTGGGGCTGCTCGAGCTGCCAGCTGCCGCGGAACTGCTTGGCCTTGCCGGTGAAGACCGCACGGTTGCCGGGGCGGAACTCGGCCTCGTGCTTGTCGACGAGGCTCTGGTAGGGGCTGAACAGGGTGACGGAGAAGTCGGGGCCGTCGGTCCTCAGCCGCACCGACGTACGGAACTGGCGGCGGTTGCCGCTGAAGAAGGACGCGCTCTCGCACGACCTGACCTCGCCGATGATCGTCAGCTGCTCGCCGACGACGGGCGTGGGGACCTCGGACAGCTCGGTCGCGGCGATGTAGCGACGCGGGAAGTGGCGCAGCAGGTCGCCGACCGTGCGCAGGCCGAGGCCCTCCTCGGCGAGCTTGCGCTTCTTGTGGTGGGAGCCGAAGACCGCCCCGATCGGGCTGTCCGGCGTGATCGCGGGCACCGTTGGTCTCCTCTCGCTCCGCTCACTCGACGCTGACGAGCAGCGGGTAGCGCGGTTGGCCGCCGTCGTGGACGGCGACGTCGACGGTGGGGTGCGTGTCCTCGACGTGGGCAGCGAGCCGCTCGGCGAGCTCGACGCCGCCCTCGCCGGACACGATGGTGACCAGCTCGCCGCCACCCGCGAGCAGCCGCTCGACGACGTCGGTGGCGACCGCGTCGAGATCGCTGCCGACGACGGCGAAGTCGCCGGCGATGACGCCGAGGGCGTCCCCGGGCTCGCAGGGCCCGGCCATCGTGATCGCCTGCCGCGCGGCCACCGTCACGGCGCCGTGGCGGGCGTGCCGCGCGGTGGCGGTCATCTCGCGCACGTCGGCGTCGAAGCTGCGACCGGGCTCGTGCACCGAGATGGCCGCGAGCCCCTGCACCTGCGCCTGCGTCGGGATCACCTCGACGGAGACCGCGTGCTCGGCCTCAGCCGTGCGGGCGGCGATCTCGGCGGCCCGCACGGTGTCGGCGTCGTTGGGGAGCACGACCACCTCGGCCGCGCCACATCCCGTGATGGCCTCGAGGAGCTGGCCGGTGGAGGGCCGCTGCCCCGGACCGCCAGGCACGACGACGGCGCCCGCGGACTCGAACAGCTCGGTGAGCCCGGGACCGGCCGCCACCGCGACGACCTTGCGCCCGGTGCGGGTCGAGAGCTTCTGGCGGTGCTCGGCGACCTGCTCGGCGAAGTGGGTGACCCGGATCCGGTAGGGGCGCCCGGCGGTGATGCCTGCCTCGATCGCCGCGCCGACGTCGTCCACGTGCACGTGCACGTTCCAGAGGCCGTCGCCGCCGACGACCACGAGGCTGTCGCCCAGCGCGGCGAGCTCCTCGCGCAGCACGCCGATCGCGGCGTCCTCCAGCTCGGGGGCGACGTCGAGGAGGTACATCACCTCGTAGCCCGGACCGTCCTCGGTGAGGTCGTCGCCGGGGACCGCTGCCGAGGACGGGGTGGAGACGCGGATGTGGTGGGTGCCGATCGGAGCGGTGTAGGGCATCGGCCGACGGCCGGTCGCCGTGGTCTCCACCGCGTCGAGGACGACCGTCAGCCCGCGACCGCCGGCGTCGACGACTCCGGCCTGGGCGAGCACGTCGAGCTGCTCAGGGGTCTTCGACAGCGCGGCGCGCGCGGCCGCCGCTGCGGCGGTGAACACGTCGCGGGCTCGTGCGTGGCCGCCCTCAGCACTCGCCAGCGCCGCGTCGGAGGCGGCCCGGGCGACGGTGAGGATCGTGCCCTCCACCGGCGTACCGACCGCGGCGTAGCTGGCGTCGGTGGCCGACGACATCGCGGCGGCGATGGTCCGTGCACGGGGCTGCTCGCCGTCGGCACCGGCGAGGTGGGTGACGTAGGCCCGGAGCATCTGGCTGAGGATCACGCCGGAGTTGCCACGGGCGCCCATCAGGGCGGCACGGGCCAGGAGCGCCATCCCCTCTTCCAGCCCGAGGTCGGGGTCGGCGGCGCGGGCCGCGCGCAGCTCGTCGCGGGCGGCGGAGACGGTGAGGAACATGTTGGTGCCGGTGTCACCGTCGGGCACGGGGTAGACGTTGAGGGCGTCGATCTCCTCGCGCGCCTCCGACAGGGCGTCGGTCGCGATGTCGACGAACCGGGCGACCGCGTCCAGGGTGATCCCGTGGGTGACTGGCTCCATCGAGTCGGTGTGCTCTCCGTCGAGTCGGGCAGTGGTGGGGTGGTCGTGGTGGGCTGTGGTGCGCGCCACAGGTTAGTGCGTACGTCCGACCGTGCTGCGATTTCATCCCCGCGCCGGTCCTCGGCTACTCTTCTGCGGTTGCCTGTTGCACGCCCTCTCGGCTGCGACCGGCCCTTCACATCAACCTCGAACGGATCGGAGTGCACGGTGGCTGCCGTCTGCGACATCTGCGCCAAGAAGCCGGGCTTCGGAAACAACCGTCCCTGGTCGCGCAAGATCACGAAGCGTCGCTTCAACCCCAACATCCAGCGCGTCCGGGCGACCGTCAACGGCACGCCCAAGCGCCTCAACGTCTGCACCGGCTGCCTCAAGGCCGGCAAGGTCACCCGCTGACCTGACCCAGACATTCGTCGAAGCCCCCGCCACTGATGTGGCGGGGGCTTCGTCGTCTCGTGAGCCGACGGCTCAGAAGTGCGTCCAGCCCGTCGGGCCGTCGTACGCCAGCCCGTCGACCGTGACCCCCGAGCCCTCGAGCACCTCGCCGACGACCTGCCACCCGGTCGGCACCGACGCGACGTCGGGGAAGGTGGCCAGGAGGGCGTGGTCGTCCCCGCCACCGAGGATGAACTGCATCGGGTCCGCACCGAGCGCCGCACCGACCGCCGTGAGCGGCTCGGGGATCTCGAAGGCGCCACGGCGTACGTCGATCGCGACACCGCTCGCCTCCGCGAGGTGGCGGGCCTCGGCGAGGAGGCCGTCGGAGACGTCGATGAGCGAGGTCGCACCGGCCTCGGCCGCCTGCCGGCCGGCGGCGTAGGGCGGCTCCGGGCGGCGGTAGGCCTCGACGAGCGCCCGCGGCGAGCGGAAGCCGCGGCCGAGCACGGCCAGTCCCCCGGCCGCCCAGCCCTGGCGGCCCACGAGTGCGAGGACGTCTCCGGCCTCGGCGCCCGAGCGCAGGACCGGCGACTGGGTGCACTGGCCGATCACGGTCACCGCGATCACGATCTCGTCGGCGCGCGTGATGTCACCACCGACCACGGTCGCGCCCACGCTCTTGCACTCCTCCGCGAAGCCGCGGGCGAAGTCGAGCGCCCACTCCACCGGCAGGTCGGCGGGGGCGGCGAGGCCGATCGTCAGGTGGCGGGCCGTGCCACCCATGGCGTTGATGTCGGAGAGGTTCTGCGCGGCCGCGCGGTGCCCCACGTCGGAGGCACTCGCCCAGTCGCGCCGGAAGTGGCGACCCTCGACCATCAGGTCGGTCGAGACCACGACGTGGCCGTGCTTGATGCGCAGCACGGCGGCGTCGTCGCCCGGCCCCACCAGGACGTGCTCGTCACCGTCCACCGAGCCCTCGAAGATCTTCACGAGCTCCGCGATCAGGCCGAACTCGCCCGCCTCGCCCAGGGTTCCGTCCAGGGTCACGCCGGAGGTCGATCGGGGGTCGTCAGCCATGGGCCCATCCCACCAGACCCGGCCCGTGAGGACAGTCACCCCGCCCCTGTCGGCCCGCCCGCGTGGCGCGGTAGGTTGGGCCGGTCACACCCGATGAACGAGACCGAGGAGTCCACGATGGTCGTCCAGGCCTACATCCTGATCCAGACCGACGTCGGCAAGGCCGCAGACGTGGCCAAGGCCATCGCGCAGGTCAGCGGCGTCACCCTTGCTGAGGACGTCACCGGTCCCTATGACGTGATCGTCCGCGCGGAGGCGAAGAACGTCGACGAGCTGGGCAAGCTCGTGGTGTCGAAGGTCCAGAACCTCGACGGCATCACCCGCACGCTGACCTGCCCCGTCGTCCACATCTGAGCCACCTGACGACACACGTGCACCGACGCCGACGCCTCGGCCCCCTGTGGGGTCGGGGCGTCGTCGCGTCCGCGGCACTCGTCCTCCTCGCGGGGGTGCTCGCCGGCTGCTCCCCCGGCGAGGTCCGGGTCGACGACCACGACCTCTCCGACGCCGACCGTGCGACCTGCGAGGCGCTGGTCGACGACCTCCCCGACACCCTCGGCGGCGAGCTGCGGCGCTCGGTCGACGCCGACGGTGGGCCGGGCGCGGCGTGGGGCGATCCGGCGTACGTCCTCACGTGCGGTGTGCCCGCGCCCGCCGACTACGAGCCGACGGCCGAGTGCAGTGACGTCAAGGGCGTCGGGTGGTACGTCACCGACGACCAGCTCAGCGACCTGCGCGTCGACGTCACGCCGATCGCGCTCTCCCGGACGCCCTACGTCGAGCTGCTGGTGCCCTCCCGCTATCGCACCGACGGAGTCGACCGGGCCCTGGCGGAGCTGGCGCCGGTGCTCGAGGAGCACCTGGCCACGGGCCTCGACTGCCTCTGACGTCAGCGCAGGCCGGTGTCGCGGCGCAGCGCGAGCTGGACGAGCCGGTCGACCAGCTCGGGATAGGTGAGGCCGGAGGCGGCCCAGAGCTGGGGGTACATCGACGTCGGCGTGAAGCCCGGCATCGTGTTGAGCTCGTTGATCACGAGAGAGCCGTCGGGCATCACGAAGAAGTCGACGCGGGCCAGGCCCTCGCACGACAGCGCCTCGAACGCCCGCACCGCCATCGCCCGCAGCGACTGCTCGGTCTCCGCGTCGATGTCGGCGGGGATGTCGATCTCGGTGTGCTGGTCGGCGAGGTACTTGGCCTCGAAGTCGTAGAACTCGTGGTCGCCGCCGGTGCGCACCTCGCCGGGCCGCGACGTCTCGGGCGGACCCTCGACCGTGCCGAGCACGCCGCACTCGACCTCGCGCGCGCCTTCCATCGACTGCTCGACGAGCACCTTCGGGTCGTGGCGGAAGGCCTCCTCGAGCGCGTCCTCGACCTCACCCGCGTCGTGCACCTTGCTGATGCCCATGCTCGACCCGGCACGCGCCGGCTTGGAGAAGGACGGGAAGCCGAGGTCCTCGATGCGGGTGCGTACGCCGACCGGGTCCTGCTCCCACTCCGTGCGCGTGACCGTGATGCCGGGCGTCACCGGCAGTCCCGCCGCCTGCAGCACGACCTTCATGTAGGCCTTGTCCATCCCGATCGCGGAGGCCAGGACGCCCGAGCCGACGTAGCGCACGCCCGCCATCTCGAGCATCCCCTGCAGGGTGCCGTCCTCGCCCCACGGACCGTGAAGCAGCGGGAAGACCACGTCGACCTCACCGATGACGGACGGCACGCTCGTCGCGTCGGTCACCACGAGCTCGGTCCCCGCCGCCGCCCCCATCAGCGCGACCGTCGAACCGGCCGCGTCGACCTCGGGCAGGTCGTTGCCGCGGATGGCAAGCCGCGTCGGCTCGTCGGCCTCCAGCACCCACCGGCCGTCGGTCGCGATCCCCACCGGCACGACGTCGTACGCGTCCCGGTCGATTGCCGCGAGCACGCTGCCCGCGGTGACGCAGGAGATGCCGTGCTCGGAGGAACGGCCGCCGAAGACGACGGCAACGCGGGGCTTGCGGGTCTCGTGCGGGGTGGTCTGGTTCATCAGCTCGACCCTATCCACCTACGCTGGCGGGCATGGCTGCAGACTCTCCCGGCTCGTCCCTCAGGCTCGGCACGCTGGCGGTCACCGCGGGCCGCCCCGACCGCATCCCGGACGCGCCGCTGAACACCCCGATCACGATGGCGGCGACCTATGTCGCCGGCGGCGAGGTGGAGTACGGCCGCTACGGCAACCCGACCTGGACCGCGCTCGAGGACGCCCTCGGAGCGCTGGAGGGCGGGCGCTGCCTGACCTTCGCCTCCGGCCTGGCCGCGGTGGCGACGGTGCTCGACCTCGTCGGCACCGACGGCACGGTCGTCGTGCCGAGGCACGGCTACACCGGCACGATCATGCAGCTCGCCGACCTCGAGGCGCGCGGCCGGCTGAAGGCCCACCTCGTCGACATCACCGACACCGACGCCGTCGTCGCGGCCTGCGCCGACGCCTCGCTGGTGTGGATCGAGTCACCGACCAATCCGGCCCTCGAGATCGCCGACATCCCCACGATCACCGCCGCCGCGCACGAGGCCGGTGCCTACGTCGTCGTCGACAACACCTTCGCCACTCCCCTGCTCCAGCGCCCGCTCGAGGACGGCGTCGACCTCGTCGTGCACTCCGCGACGAAGTACCTCGCCGGCCACTCCGACGTGCAGATGGGCGCGATCGTCACTCGCGACGACGAGCTCTGGGCCGTGCTCAAGGGGCGACGCGACCTCGTCGGCGCGATCCCCGGCCCGTTCGAGGCGTGGCTGACGCTGCGCGGTCTCCGCACGCTGCACCTGCGGGTCGAGCGCGCGCAGGCCAACGCCCAGGAGCTCGTACGCCGTCTCGGCGAGCACGCCGCGCTCTCCGAGGTGCGCTACCCCGGGTTCGGTGCCATCGTCAGCATCGTGCTCGCCCAGGGCGAGATGGCCGCCGACCTGCTGAGCCGCAAGACGCGCCTGTGGGTGCACGCCACCTCGCTCGGCGGCGTCGAGTCGACCCTCGAGCGGCGCCGCCGCTGGAAGGCCGAGGCCGCGACGATCCCCGAGGGCCTGGTGCGGTTGTCGGTCGGGATCGAGGACGTCGACGACCTCTGGGAGGACCTGCGCGCAGCGCTGGACGGCTGCGTCGGCTGAGCCCCACGGGACGGTGGCCTCAGTCCGTCTCGGCCTTGGTGTCGCGGGCGATGAAGGAGTTCATCATGTCGAGCGCGGTCATCCTGCCGTCGACGACGGCATCGACGGCCGCGGCGATGGGGGCGTCGATGCCGGTGCGCTCGGCGAGGGCGAGCAGGGACTTGCAGGACTTCGCGCCCTCGGCGACCTGACGGGTCGAGGCGTAGATCTCCTCGGTCGTCATGCCCTGTCCGAGCCGCTCGCCGAAGGTGCGGTTGCGCGACAGCGGCGAGGAGCAGGTGGCGACGAGGTCGCCGAGACCGGCGAGGCCCATCAGGGTCAGGGGGTTGGCGCCCTGCGCGGTCGCGAGGCGCGCGGTCTCGGCGAGCCCGCGGGTGATCACGGACGCGGTCGTGTTGTCGCCGAAGCCGAGGCCGACCGCCATGCCGACCGCGAGGCCGACGACGTTCTTGTAGGCCCCGCCGATCTCGCAGCCGAGCACGTCGACCGAGGTGTAGGGCCGGAACGACGGGCCGTGCGTGATGGCCTGGAGCTCCTTGGCGCGGTCCTCGTCGAGGCACGCGACGACCGACGCGGCCGGCTCGCGGCGGGCGATCTCGCGGGCGAGGTTGGGTCCGCTGATCACGGCGATGCGTTGCGCCGAGGCGTCGGTGACCTCCTGGATCACCTCGCTCATCCGCATCAGGGTGCCGAGCTCGACGCCCTTCATCAGCGAGACCATCGTGGCCTTCTCGGGGATGATCGGCGCCCACGCGGTGAGGTTCTCGCGCAGGCTCTGCGACGGCACCGTGAGCACGACGACGTCGGCGTCGGCCGCGACCTGCTCGGGGTCGGTGGAGGCGCTGATCGACGGCGGCAGCTCGATGCCGGGCAGGTAGTCGGTGTTCTCCCGGCGCTCGTTGATCGCCTCGACCACGTCGTCGCGTCGCGCCCACAGGGTCACGTCGTTGCCGGCGTCGGCCAGCACCAGGGAGAAGGCGGTGCCCCACGACCCCGCGCTGAACACGGCGACCTTCTTCTTCGTCTCGCTCATCGACCTGGCCTCTTCCTCGTGATCCTGGAGCTCCTGCGGGGGTCCTCGACGGGATTCCCGATCTCTCGTACGCCGGTGGCGCGCGGGTCGTACCTCACGGCGGGCGCGGTCGAGCCTCGCAGGTCGGCGACGATCGCGGTGATGGCGGCCATGATGCGGTCCGTCGCCTCGGCGGTCGACTCCGGGCTCGTCGGCAGCGCGGCCAGGTCGTCGAGTCGCACCGGGTCGCCGGCCTTCATGACGATGTTCTTGCGGGGCAGGAGGTGCGGCCTCTTCGTGTAGGGCGGCAGGACCTCCTGCGCCCCCCACTGCCCGACCGGGATCACCGGACAGCCGGTGGCGAGGGCGATCCGGGCGGCGCCGGTCTTGCCCTTCATCGGCCAGAGATCGGGGTCGCGGGTCAGCGTGCCCTCGGGATAGATCACGATGCACTCCCCTTCACCGATCGCGCGGACGGCCGCGTCGTAGGCACCGACGGCGTTGCGGCTGAGCCGCTCGACAGGGATCTGGCCGGCCGACGTGAGCAGGCCGCCGAGGGCCTTGTTGGCGAAGAGGCCGGACTTCGCGAGGTAGCGAGGCACCCGACCGTGGTCGTACACGAAGTGTGCGGACAGCAGTGGATCGACGTGTGAGATGTGGTTGATCGCAACGATGCAGCCGCCGGTGGCGGGGATCTTCTCGCCGTCGATCCAGGTGCGCGAGGTCGCGGCGAGCAGGGTCGGCTTGAGGATCGACGCGGCGACGGTGATCGCCCAGCCGCGGTCCTGCTCGAGCTTCCTGACGCGCACCCGTCACCTCTCCCTCGCCCTGCCGGTTGCGTGTGCAGGCTACTCGGTCGGGTGGGTCATGGACTGCCAGCGGCGCGCTGGTTCGGGGTGGGAGGATCGGCGGTGATGCCAGCACCTCCCGACCGACCCGAGACCCCCGTCACGACCCGACTGACCTGCGTGGTCGTCGTACCCGTGAAACCGCCTGCGCTCGGCAAGTCGCGGCTCGTCCGCCTCACCGACGAGCAGCGCCGCGAGCTCGCCGAGGCGTTCGCGCTCGACACCGTCGCGGCAGCCCGGGCGGCCGCCGGCGTCGAGGCCGTCCTGGTGGTCACCGACGACTTCCGGCTTGCCGGCGCACTTCGGGGCGAGGACGTCGAGGTGATGCCCGACGGGGTCAGCGAGGACCTCAACGAGACGCTCGTGCAGGCCGCCGCCGAGGTCGTACGCCGGTGGCCGGGCGCCGTCCCCGTCGCACTGTGCGCAGACCTGCCGGGTCTCCTGCCCGACGAGCTCGCTGCCGTCCTGGCCGAGGCCGCCTCCGAGGTGGCGGCGGGACGTGCCGCCTTCGTGCGCGACCGCGCCGGGATCGGCACGACGTTGTACGCCGCTCCTGCCGGCACGTTCGCGCCGTCGTTCGGGTTCGACTCCGCTGCCGCACACGTTCGCGGCGGTGCCACCGAGATCGGGTCGACGGCCGCGAGCGTGCGTGCGGACGTCGACGACCTCGCCGACCTCGGCGCGGCCCTCGCGGCCGGCGTCGGTCCGCACACCACCAGGGCAAGCGGAAGGCGGGCCACCCCAGAGGGGTGACCCGCCTTCATTGCTTGGTGCGTCAGGACTTCTTGGCGGTCTTCTTCGCCGTCGCCTTCTTGGCCGGAGCCTTCTTGGCAGGGGCCTTCTTGGCCGGTGCCTTCGTGGCCGTCGTCTTGGCCGCGGTCTTCTTCGCGGGGGCCGACTTCTTCGCAGCGGCCGTCGACGTCGTCGCGGTCTTCTTGGCCGGAGCCGACTTCTTGGCGGCGGTCTTGGCCGGAGCCTTCTTCGCGGGGGCCTTCTTGGCCGGAGCCGCCTTCTTCGCCGGGGCCTTCTTGGCAGGTGCTGCCTTCTTGGCCGGAGCCGACGCCTTCGTTGCCGTCTTCTTGGCCGGAGCCGCCTTCTTGGTGGCGGTGCCGGTCACGGCGGCAGCAGCCGCACGGACACTGGCCGGGGGCCTCGGCATCGTGGCGGCGGTCAGCTTCGGCAGCTTCTTCGCGCCCGAGATGACGTCCTTGAGCTCCTTGCCGGCGGAGAACTTCGGCACGGACTTCTTCTTGGACTTGATCCGCTCGCCCGTCTGAGGGTTGCGGACCCACCGTGCGTTGCGCACGGCCTTCTCGAACGAGCCGAAGCCGGTGATCGCGACCTTCTCGCCCTTGGCGACCTCACGCGTGATGGTGTCGAGCACCGACTCGAGTGCGTGCTGTGCCTGCTTGCGGTTGCCCTCGTAACGCGCGGCGAGCGCGTCGATGAGTTCTGTCTTGTTCACTAGCTTCCCTTCCAATGAACCCGGATGCCGAGCTCGTGCTCGACCTACTGCTCGCACGCTAGGCACATGGAGGGGTGAGGACAATCACCATCGGCCCTATTCGTGGGCCTTTTTTCAAGCGGTGACTGGCTTCCAGGCCGGTCGGGATGCTTCGAAGGCCGTGATCCGGTCGTCGTGGCCGAGGGTGATGCCGATGTCGTCGAGCCCCTCGAGGAGCCGCCAGCGTGTGTAGTCGTCGATGTCGAAGGAGTCCTCGACGGCGTCCTCACCGGCGCCTGCGCGGATCGTCCGGCTCTCCAGGTCGACGGTGATCACTCCACCCGGGTGGTCCTCGAGCCAGTCCCACAGGCTCTGCACGACCTTCTCGTCGACCTGGGCCGCGAGCAGCCCGGCCTTGCCGGAGTTGCCACGGAAGATGTCGGCGAAGCGCGAGGAGATGACGACCTTGAAGCCGTAGTTCTGCAGTGCCCACACCGCGTGCTCACGCGAGCTGCCCGTGCCGAAGTCCGGCCCCGCGACCAACACCGAGCCGTCGGCGTACGTCGGGTCGTTGAGGACGAAGTCGGGATCGCCGCGCCAGGCCGCGAAGAGGCCGTCCTCGAAGCCGGTGCGGGTCACGCGCTTGAGGTAGACGGCCGGGATGATCTGGTCGGTGTCGACGTTGCTGCGCTTCAGCGGCACGCCGACACCGGTGTGGGTGGTGAACGCATCCATGTCTCAGACCTCCTGCAGGTCAGCGGGGCTGGAGAGGGTGCCGCGCACCGCTGTCGCGGCGGCGACGGGGACGGACACGAGGTGCGTACGACCGCCCTTGCCCTGCCGACCCTCGAAGTTGCGGTTGGACGTCGACGCGCTGCGCTCCCCCGGTGCGAGCTGGTCGGGGTTCATGCCGAGGCACATCGAGCAGCCGGCGCCGCGCCACTCGGCGCCTGCGGCGAGGAAGATCTGGTCGAGGCCCTCGGCCTCCGCCTGGAGTCGTACGCGCACCGATCCGGGCACGACGAGCAGGCGGGTGTCGGCAGCGACGGTGCGGCCCTCGAGGATCGAGGCGGCAAGGCGCAGGTCCTCGATGCGGCCGTTGGTGCAGGAGCCGACGAAGACGGTGTCGACCTTGACCTCGCGCAGCGGAGTGCCGGCCGTCAGGCCCATGTAGTGCAGGGCCTTCTCGGTCGCGACCTTGTCGTTGGGCTCGTCGAAGTCGTCGGGGCCGGGGATGTTAGCACCGAGCGGCGCGCCCTGGCCGGGGTTGGTGCCCCACGTGACGAACGGCGTCATCGTCGAGGCGTCGAGCACGATCTCCTGGTCGAAGGTCGCGTCGTCGTCGGTGCGCAGGGTCTTCCAGTGGGCGACGGCCGCGTCCCAGTCGGCGCCCTTCGGGGCCTCGGGCTTGTCGGCGAGGTAGTCGAAGGTCGTCTGGTCGGGCGCGATCAGGCCGGCCTTGGCTCCCCACTCGATCGACATGTTGCAGACCGTCATCCGGGCCTCCATCGAGAGCTCCTCGATGGCCTGTCCGCGGTACTCCACGATGTAGCCCTGACCGCCGCCGGTGCCGGTGTGTGTGATCAGGGTGAGGACCAGGTCCTTGGCGGTGACGCCGTCGGGGAGGGTGCCGTTGACGGTGACCGCCATCGTCTTCGGCCGGGACTGCATCAGGGTCTGGGTGGCGAGCACGTGCTCGACCTCGGAGGTGCCGATGCCGAAGGCGATCGCTCCGAACGCACCGTGGGTGGAGGTGTGCGAGTCGCCGCACACGATCGTCATGCCGGGCTGCGTCAGGCCGAGCTGCGGGCCGACGACGTGGACGATGCCCTGCTCGACGTCGCCCAGCGGGTGCAGGCGGACACCGAAGTCCGCGCAGTTCTTGCGCAGCGTCTCGACCTGCGTGCGCGAGACGGGATCGGCGATCGGCTTGTCCCAGTCGATCGTCGGGACGTTGTGGTCCTCGGTGGCGAGGGTCAGGTCCGAACGACGGACCGTGCGGTTGGCGAGGCGGAGGCCGTCGAAGGCCTGCGGCGAGGTCACCTCGTGGAGGAGGTGGAGGTCGATGAAGAGAAGGTCGGGCTCTCCCGGTGCGCTCCGGACGACGTGCTCGTCCCAGACCTTCTCGGACAGGGTCTTGCCCATCTCTGCTTCTCCTTCTGCTGCGATGCGGTGCGCCGACGCTACATCTTGCATCCCACTCTCTGAGATGACAATATCGGCATATGGACAACGGATCTGGCGTCGGCGTGCTCGACAAGGCCGCCCTCGTGCTCGCCGCTCTCGAGGCCGGACCGGCCACCCTGGCCGGCCTCGTCGCCGGCACGGGGCTGGCCCGACCGACCGCCCACCGCCTCGCGGTGGCGCTCGAGCACCACCGGCTGGTGGCCCGCGACATGCAGGGACGCTTCGTCCTCGGCCCCCGGCTCTCCGAGCTGTCCGCGGCGGCCGGGGAGGACCGCCTGCTGGCCTCGGCCGGTCCGGTGCTGGCGCGGCTGCGCGACATCACCGGCGAGTCCGCCCAGCTGTGGCGCCGCCAGGGCGAGCACCGCGTCTGCGTCGCCGCCGCCGAGCGTCCGTCCGGCCTGCGCGACACCATCCCCGTCGGGTCCCAGCTGACGATGAACGCCGGCTCCGCCGCGCAGATCCTGCTCGCCTGGGAGGACCCGGAGCGGATGCACCGCGGCCTCCAGAACGCCGCCTTCTCCGCCACCGCCCTCTCCGGCATCCGCCGCCGCGGCTGGTCGCAGTCGGTCGGCGAGCGCGAGCAGGGTGTCGCCTCGGTGTCCGCCCCCGTCCGGTCCCCCGGCGGCAAGGTCATCGCCGCCGTGTCGGTCTCCGGCCCCCTCGAGCGGCTCTCCCGCCAGCCCGGCCGGATGCACGCGCCCGCCGTGCTCGCGGCCGCCGACCGGCTGTCCGAGTCCCTGCGGCGGGCTGCGGCGGAGTAGCCCCGCCGTCGGACGTGAGTACGCCGACGCTGTGCCGACACGGTCGGAGTCGGCAGAGTGGGGGCATGGGACACCAGGTCATCGCCATCCTCGTCCAGCTCGTCGTCCGGCTCGTCGTGATGGGCGCCGCACTCGCCGCCTACTACGCCGCTCTTCCCTTCCTCTTCCCCGATGACGGCGACGCCAACATCGGGGCCGGCCTCATCGCCTTCGGCGTCGTCGTCGTGATCAGCTTCGGATGGGCCTACGTCGACGGGCGCCGACGGGGTGCGTCGCCGACCGTCGTGACGTGGGCGTTCGTGGCCGCGGCCTTCGGGCTGCTGTGGCTCCTCGGCCTGGCCCTCGTCGAGGCCGACGACAGCCTCGGCCTGGGCGAACGCCTCCTGCTCGACTCCCCGATGGTCGTCTTCACGGCCGGGTTGGTCTTCCTGCCGGCCGGGGTGGGAGCCGCTCTCGGCGGCACCGCGCACCGACCCGTCGGCTGATCCGACGTCCGCTCAGAACAGCGCGTCCTGCTCCAGCTCGAGCAGCTGCTGCTTGCGCTCCAGCCCACCGGCGTACCCGGTGAGGGTTCCGTTGGCCCCGATGACCCGGTGGCACGGCACGACAATCGGGATCGGGTTGCGGCCGTTGGCCAGGCCGACGGCTCGCGAGGCCGCGTTCGTCATCCCGAGGCGGCCGGCGACCTCGCCGTAGGACGCGGTCTCGCCGTATGCGATCTTCTCCAGCTGCTCCCACACGCGCTTCTGGAACTCCGTGCCGACGGGCGCGAGGGGCAGGTCGAAGTCGGTGAGCTCGCGACCAAAGTACGCCGTCAGCTGGCGCACCGTCTCGGCGAGCACCGGCTCGTCGTCGGAGCGGGCGCCGAGCGGCCGTCCGTCGGCCGACTGCTTGAACGGCGAGAACTCGATCGCCACGATCGAGCCGTCCCGCTCGACGATGCGCAGGTCGCCGATGGGCGAGGGCATCACGGTCCACATGTCAGTTCTCCTTGTTCACCGGGGTTCACCGGGCGCGCGAGGGCAGGGGTGTCGGGCATCAGGGTGTTCCACAGATGCATCAGGGCGTAGGACCGCCACGGCCGCCAGCGCTCCGGGTCGGAGTCCACCGACCCGCCGAGATCGGCGAGCACCCGCTTGATCGCGAGGTCGGTCGGCAGGAAGACGTCGGGGTGGCCGAGCGCACGCATCGCGACGTAGTCGGCGGTCCACGGCCCGATGCCGGGAAGTGCCAGGAGCGCACGGCGTACGTCGCCACGGTCGGGTCCGCGGTCGAGCACCACGCTCCCGTCGGCGAGGGCCGTCGCCAGCGCGACCAGCGCCCGGCCACGAGCGCGCGGCATCGGCAGCGACGCGGGATCGACGCCGGCGAGGGCGGCCGCGTCGGGGAACAGGTGGGTCAGCCCCGCCACCGGCGAGTCGACCGCGCGGCCGTGCGAGGCGACGATCCGCCCGGCGACCGTGCGGGCCCCGGCGACGCTGACCTGCTGCCCGATCACCGTGCGCACGGCCGTCTCCGCGCCGTCGACCTGCCCCGGCACGCGCAGACCGGGAGTGGCCCGCACCAGGTCACCGATCAGCGGATCGGCGCCGAGCTGCGCGTCGACGGCGGTCGGGTCGCAGTCGGCGTCGAGGAGGCGGCGTACGCGCTCGCTCGCGGCCGCCGTGTCGCGCAGGTCGTGCAGCCAGAACTCGGCCACGACGAAGCCGGTGCCGCCGCCGGCGGGCAGGTCGGCGAGGTGGAGCCGGACGGTGCCGGGACCGTGAGGCAGGTCGAGCGTCCGGGCGTACGTGCCGGGCTCGGCCACCTCGACACCGGGGACCACGTGGAAGGCGAGGAAGTCGAGGAGGCGTCGGCCGGCGAACGGCGTGCGCACGGCGAGCCGCATCGTGACCGCACCGGACGGCCTGGCGGTCGCGACGGCCCGCGACCGCCCCCGCCCGCGCAGCTGCGAGGGCGAGGCGTCGTAGACCTCCCGGACGGTCTCGTTGAACTGACGGACGCTGGCGAACCCGGCCGCGAACGCGACGTCGGTGAGCGGCAGGTCGGTGGTCTCGATGAGCACCCGCGCGGTCTGCGCGCGACGCGCGCGGGCCAGCGCGAGCGGTGCCGCGCCGAGCTCCTGGCTGAGCAGCCGACCGAGGTGGCGTGGGGTGTAGCCGACGCGCTCGGCCAGGCCGCCGACACCTTCGCGGTCGACCAGTCCGTCGGCGATCAGTCGCATCGCGCGGCCGGCGACGTCCGCGGCGACGTCCCACTCCGGGCTGCCGGGGGTGGCGTCGGGCAGGCACCGCTTGCAGGCCCGGTAGCCGGCAGACTGGGCACTCGCCGCGGTCGGATGGAAGCTGACGTTGGCCGAGGCGGGCGTGCGGGCCGGGCAGGACGGTCGGCAGTAGATCCCGGTCGTGCGGACCGCGGTGTAGAACACGCCGTCGAACCGGCGGTCCCGGCTCTTCACGGCGCGGTAGCAGGCCTCCGTGTCGAGGTGCCCGGTCGGTGTCATGCCCCGAGTCTGCCGCCTCGGCCGACGTCGTACCAGCGGAAAACGGACACCGCGAGGCCCATCACCTCGTCGACGGTGCACTCACTATTCACCCTGTGTATTCATTGTGTGTATAGTCGCCGCCATGTCCGTCTCCCACGCCCTCCTCGGGGTTCTCGCCGAAGGTCCGGCCCACGGCTACGACCTCAAGCGCATCCACGACGAGCGGTTCCCGGGCGCCAAGCCACTGGCCTACGGCCAGGTCTACGCGGCCCTGGCCAAGCTGGAGAGGGACGGACTGGTGGAGGTCGCCGAGACGCTCCAGGACGGGGGTCCGGAGCGCACGACGTACGCCATCACCCCGCTCGGCCGTGACGAGCTGGACGCCTGGCTCGCCACGGCCGAGCACGCGGGCCCTTACCCGGCCGGCGAGCTCGTGCGCAAGACCGTCACCGCGCTGCGACTCGGCGGCGACACGGCCGGCTTCCTGGCGCGCCAGCGGGCGGTCCACCTCGCCGCGATGAAGCACCAGCTCCAGCTGCAGGACTCCACCACCGACACGGCCGCGCGGATCGTCATCGACCACACGGTCTCCCACCTCGACGCAGAGCTGGGGTGGCTGGAATCCGCCGCCGCCCGCGTCGCCGAAGCCGGAAAGGCACCCGCATGAACCACCTGCTCGAGCTGCGCGGCCTGCACAAGTCGTTCGCTCGCACCGAGGCACTCCGGGGCGTCTCCCTCGACGTGCAGCCGGGCGAGGTCGTGGCCGTCACCGGCCCGTCGGGCAGCGGGAAGTCGACCCTGCTCCACTGCGCCGCCGGCGTGCTGGTGCCGGAGGCGGGGTCGGTGACGTTCGCCGGGCAGCGGCTCGACGAGCTCGACGAGGCCACCCGCACGCGGCTGCGACGCCGCGAGATCGGGCTGGTGCTCCAGTTCGGACAGCTCGTGCCCGACCTGACGGCCGTCCAGAACGTCGCCCTTCCGCTGCTGCTCGACGGCACCGACCGGCGTACGGCGCGGACGGCCGCGCTGGCGTGGCTGGAGCGCCTCGGGGTGGCGGAGGTCGCCGACCAGGTGCCGGCCGAGCTCTCCGGCGGCGAGTCGCAGCGCGTCGCCGTCGCCCGGGCGCTGGTCACGGGTCCTCGCCTCGTGTGCGCCGACGAGCCGACCGGCGCGCTCGACACCGTCGCCGGGGAGGTCGTCCTCACCGAGCTGCTCGCCGCGGTCCGCGACGCCGACGCGTCGTTGCTCGTGGTGACCCACGACAACCGGGTGGCGGCCCGCGCCGACCGCGAGGTCGTGCTGAGGGACGGATCGCTCGCGGCCGGGCAGCCGGTGACGGCGTCGTGACCGCCCTCGCACTGGCGCTCGGCTCCTACCGCAGCGGAGGCCGGGCCCGGGCGCTCGCCATCGCGGCCTGCACGGCCGTCGTGACGGGGCTGCTCCTCGTCGCCCTGTCGGTCGTCGGCTACACCGCGCTCGACGGCGTCGAGGAGACCATGGCGGACGGGAGCACCGTCTTCATCGGCTACGGCGGCGACGTCGCCAACCTGCTCTGGGACCGGGGCGTGCGGCCCGGCTACTTCTTCGCCCTGCTCCTCGTCTGCCTGGTCCCGCTCACCCTGCTCCAGCAGGTCGTGCGGCTCGGGACCGCGGCCCGCGAGCGCCGGCTCGCGGCCCTGCGCCTTGCCGGTGCCACGCCCCGGCAGGTCCGCGCGATCGGCGCGTGGGAGGTCGGTCTCCCGGCACTGGCCGGAGGCCTCCTCGGCCTGCCCGTCCACCTGTTCCTGCGCGCGTTCTTCGGCGCCGACGCAACACTGTCGTGGGTCGGGGACCGGGACGTGGCGCGGGAGCTCCGCATGGTCCCGGCCGCCTCACCGGCGTGGTGGCAGGTGCTGCTCGTCGTTCTCGCGGTCGGCCTGCTCGGCGTCCTGACCGGCGCCCTGGCCTCGCGCAAGGTGGTCGTCTCGCCGCTCGGTGTGTCGCGCGGGACACGACGTACGCCGCCGCGCGGGTGGCTCCCGGGCCTGCTCCTGGCAGGTGGGCTCTTCCTGGCCGGTCCGGTCTACCTGCCCTTCTTCGAGACGTGGTGGGCCCAGTTCGGGCTGATGATCGGCATCACCCTGCTGGTGCTGGGCGTGCTGACCTCAGCGCCCTGGGTCGCCTACCGAGCCGGTCGCTCGCTCGCCGGTCGTACGTCCTCGCCCGCGCTGCTGCTGGCGTCGCGCTGGCTGGTGATGGACGCCCGCGCCGCGGGTCGTGCCGCGGCGGCGATCGGCGTGATCGCCCTGGTCTCGGGCGGCGCCTCCAGCCTGATGGCCGACCTGCTGGCGAACGCGCGCAGCAACGGCCGCGGCGTCGAGGCGATGTACTCGGTGCCGATGGCGCTCACCTACGCCGTCCTGCTCGTGGCCCTCGTGGTGGCGACGTTCGCGCTCGTCGTCCACGGCGTGGAGTCCCTGACCGACCGGCGCAGGTCGCTCGCCTCGCTCGCGGCGGAAGGGGTGCCCCTGGCGGTGCTGGAGCGCGCCGTGCGATGGGAGGTCGCACTGGCCGCGGTGCCGACCTCCGTGCTCGCGCTGGTCGGCGCAGGTGCCGTCGGAGCTGTGACGATGCTCGGGGATCCGGTGGCCCTCCTCCTGGACCTCGCCCTGCGGGCCGCCACGCTGGGGCTGATCTGGCTCGCCCTCCTCGCCTCCACCCGGCTGGTGCGTCCGTGGCTCGAGCGCGCCGTGGACCCGGCCAACCTGCGGACGACCTGACCCGCCGACTGACCGCCGACAGGGCTAGCTGGACCGGTAGCGCCGCTCCGGACGGCCCGCGCCGCCGTACTGCAGGCGCACGACCGCCGACCCGCGAGCGACGAAGTGCTCGAGGTAGCGCCGTGCGGAGACCCGCGAGATGCCGACCGCCTCGGCGCACTCGGCCGCGGAGAGCTCGCCCGACCCGGCCAGTGCGGCCTCGACTGCCTCGGCGGTCTCCGGGCTCAGGCCCTTGGGCAGGGCGGCCGCCGCTGCTGGGGCGGCGGCACCGAAGACGGCGTCGATGTCGTCCTGGCCCGGCGCGGCGGAACCCGACAGCGCGAGGTGCGCGGTGCGGAACGACTCGAGCCGCACGCGCAGGTCGTCGTAGTCGAAGGGCTTCACGAGGTAGTGCACCGCTCCCCCGGATGCAGCCGCTCGCACCGTGTCGGCCTCGCGGGCTGCCGTCACCACCAGCACGCCGACGTCGTCGCCGCCGGCCCGCAGGCGGCGCAGCACGTCGATGCCCGTCATGTCGGGCAGGTGCACGTCCAGCAGCACCAGGTCGGGCCGCAGCCGGGCGACGTTTTCGAGGGCGGCCTGTCCGCTGCTGGCCACCCCGACGACGCGGAAGCCGGGCGTGCGCTCGACGAACTGCGTGTGGATGCGCGCGACCATGAAGTCGTCGTCGACGACCAGGACCGAGACCTCTGCTCCGCCGTTCACCCGACCTCCGCTCCCGACGCCTGTCGCGGCACCGCTCCGGGCAGATCGGCCTCGAAGACCGCACCGGCACCGTCGTCGCCGGCCCGGACCCGGACCGCGCCGCCCCGACGTTCGCAGACGACCTGGACGAGCGCGAGCCCGACACCCCTGCCGCCGACCGTCGACTCCTTCGAGCTCCAGCCGCGGCGGAAGATCTCCCCCACGAGGTCGGGCGGCACGCCCGGACCGGTGTCGGCGACGGCCACGCGCACGACCGCGTCGTCGAGGTGGAGTCCGATCTCGACCGAGCGGCCGCCGACCGACACCGACGCGTCCACGGCGTTGTCGACGAGGTTGCCGAGCACGGTGCTGACGTCGGTCGACAGCTCCGGGTCGAGCCGGGGCAGGTCGCTGCCGTCGCCGACCGTGAGGTCGACGCCTCGCTCGGCAGCGAGGCTGGTCTTGGCGATGAGGAGTGCCGCGACGGCCGGGTCCTCGACGTGGGCGAGCACGGCGTCGGAGATCTCCGCGCGGCGCCGGCTCAGCGTCCCGACGAGGCGGGACACCTCGTCGTACTCCTCCAGCTGCACCAGGCCGGAGATCGTGTGGAGCTGGTTGTGGAACTCGTGCGTCTGCGCGCGCAGCGTGTTGGTGATCGACTCGCGAGCGCTGAGCTCGCTCTGGAGCGCGAGCAGCTCGGTGCGGTCGCGCAGGGTGGTCACGCTCGCGACGCGGCGGCCGCGCTCGATCACCGGGTTGCGGTTCACGACCAGCACCCGGTCGCCCAGCACGACGACGTGGTCGCGGATCTCGGCGTCGTCGGCGAGCAGGTCGCGGACCGCGGGATCGAGGTCGAGGTCGTCGACCCGGCGGCCCTCGATGTCGCCGTCGAGCCCGATGAGCTCCTGCGCGCTGTCGCTCATCATCGTGACGGTGCCGTCGTCCGCGACGGCGAAGACGCCTTCGCGGATCGAGTGCAGCAGCGCCTCGCGCTGGTCGGCGAGCGCCGCGATGGCTGCGGGCTCCAAGCCGCGCGTACGTCGCCGGATCAGGCGCGAGAGCAGGAACGAGCCGGCCATCCCGAGGCCGAGCCCGAGGCCGGCGAAGGTGAGCAGGTCGGGCAGCACGCTGCGGGCGCGCTCGCCCCACGTGGGGTACTCCTCGGCGACCATCGCGATCCCGACCAGCTCGAGCTGCCGGTTGATGATCGGCACCTGCGCAGCGATCGACGGCGTACCGAAGTCGTCGACGTCACCGGTCCAGGGGCGAAGCCGTTGGACGGTGCTGCCGCCGAGGTCGATGCGGCGGTCGCGCCCGCCGAAGTCGCTGCTCACCATCACCACCCCGTCCGGGTCGGTGAGGTAGACCCCGCTGGCCTGCACCTCGAAGCGCACCCGCTGGGTGACGGAGGTGAGGGTCGCCCGGTTCGTCTCGACCTCGTCGGTGCGGAACGAGAGGCGCACGATCTTGGTGTTGGCGAGGGTCTCCGCGGCCGCACGCAGCCGGGCGCCCCGGGTGTCACGGAAGTCGGCGTCGCTCTGCTGGACCGACACCACGCTGGCGACCGCCACCACGACGAGCAGGACGACGACCTGCAGCACGAGGAACTGGCCGGCGAGCGTCGCCGGTCGCAGCCGCAGGCGTGACCACAAGTTCCAGAACCTCCATTGCTTGCGCAAGCGTGACGAGCACCACACGCAGTCTCCACCATCGTCGGGAGCGGTCCCCCGACCGCTCCGACCGGCGAACAGAAACGGAGACCCATGATGCGTCCCCTCACCCGACACGGGACGAGGCGCACGGGCATGCGGGCAGTCGCGACCCTCGCGGCGCTGAGCAGCGCTCTGCTCCTCGCCACCGGCTGCGGCGTGACCCGCGGTGCCCAGAGCAACGACATGACGATGCTGATCCCCAACAGCCCCGGCGGCGGCTACGACCAGACCGGCCGCGCCGCGATCGCCGTGATGGAGAACGACGACATCACCGGCGGCAGCTTCGAGGTCACCAACGTGATCGGCGCCGGCGGCTCGGTCGCCATGACCCGGCTGATGAACGCCGAGGGCGACGAGCGCACGATGATGACCGCCGGCCTCGGCGTCGTCGGCTCGCTCTACTCCTTCGGCGCCCCCTACAAGCTCGACGACGCCACGCCGCTCGCGCAGCTCATCGAGGACCAGGAGGGCGTGCTGGTCCCGGCCGACTCGCCGTACCAGTCCATCGAGGACCTGGTGACGGCTTGGCAGGACGACCCGTCGTCCATCGTCGTCGGCGGCGGATCCTCGCCCGGTGGTCCCGACCACCTCTTCCCGATGCAGCTCGCCACCGCGGTCGGCATCGACGCCCGCGACGTGCGCTACGTCGTGTACGACGGCGGCGGCCCGCTGACCAGCGCCCTGCTCGGCAGCAAGATCGACGTCGGCTTCTCCGGCGTCGGCGAGTTCACCGGTCAGCTGGAGTCCGGGGAGCTGCGCCTGCTCGCGGTGTCCGGCGAGGAGCGGCTCAAGGGCGAGGGCATCAGCGACGCCCCGACCCTCACCGAGTCGGGCATCGACCTGGTCTTCACCAACTGGCGCGGCGTCTTCGCGCCCCCCGGCATCAGCGACGAGCGCCGCGACGAGCTCATCGCGATGCTCGAGGAGATGCACGAGACCCCCGAGTGGCAACAAGCACTCGAGGACAACGGCTGGATCGACGAGTTCAAGACCGGCGACGACTTCACGACGTTCCTGCAGGAGCAGGACGAGCGCGTCGCCACCACCCTCGAGGAGCTGGACCTGCTGTGAGCACATCACTGGAAACCCCTGACGCGCCCGCGTCCGCGGAGCACACGCCCCCGGACCGCGACCTTGCCCAGCTCGGCCTCGCCGCCCTGCTGGTGGTGATCGGCGCCTACACCTTCTACGAGGCCACGACCCTCCGGATCGGCTTCGGCGACCCGGTCGGCCCGCGCGTGTTCCCCTACGTCATCGGCGCGATCACCGTGCTGCTCGGGCTGCTGCTCGTGCTGGCGACCTTCCGGGGCGACGTCCCCCAGGCCGAGGGCGGCGAGGACATCGACCTGCGCCAGCCGGCCGACTGGGTCACCGTCCTCAAGCTGGTCGGCGTCCTGCTCTTCACCGTGCTGACCATCTCGTTCGTCGGCTGGGCACTCAGCGGCGCCGTCCTCTTCGTCGGCTCGGCCTGGGCCCTCGGCAGCCGCACGCTCGTGCGTGACGTCATCGTCGGCCTCGTGCTGTCGGTGAGCAGCTGGTACTTCTTCCACGAGGTGCTGGGCGTCATCCTCCCCGCCGGGATCCTGGACGGGGTGCTCTGATGGACAGCCTCAACCTGTTGATGGACGGCTTCGGCTCGATCCTCACGCCGCAGAACCTGCTCTTCGCCGCGATCGGCGTGCTCCTCGGCACCTTCGTCGGCGTCCTGCCCGGCATCGGCCCGGCCATGGCGGTCGCGCTGCTGCTGCCCGTCACCTACGGCCTGGACCCGATCCCGGCGTTCATCATGTTCGCCGGCATCTACTACGGCGGGATGTACGGCGGCTCGACCACCGCGATCCTGCTCAACACACCGGGCGAGTCGGCGTCGGTGATGACGGCGCTCGAGGGCAACCTGATGGCCAAGGTCGGACGGGCATCACAGGCGCTGGCCACCGCAGCCATCGGGTCCTTCATCGCCGGCACGATCGGCACGATGCTGGTCGTCTTCTTCGCCCCGGCGCTCGCATCGGTGGCGGTCGAGCTCGGCGCCCCGTCCTACTTCGCCCTCATGGTGCTCGCGATGGTCAGCGTGACGAGCGTGCTGGGCGGTTCACCGCTGCGCGGCTTCATCGCGCTGTTCCTGGGCCTCACCATCGGCCTGGTCGGCCTGGACCTCAACACCGGCCAGACGCGGCTCAGCTTCGACCAGCCGCTCCTGGCGGGACGCATCGACATCGTCGTCGTGGCGGTCGCGATCTTCGCCCTCGGCGAGGCGTTCTGGGTGGCTGCCCACCTACGGCGCAGCCCGGTGCGGGTCATCCCGGTCGGCCAGCCCTGGCTGAGCGGCACGGACCTGAAGCGGTCGTGGGGCCCGTGGCTCCGCGGTACGGCGTTCGGCTTCCCGTTCGGCGCCCTCCCGGCCGGCGGCGCGGAGATCCCGACGTTCCTCTCCTACGTCACCGAGAAGAAGCTGGCCGTCCGACGTGGCAACGACGAGTTCGGCCGCGGCGCCATCGAGGGAGTCGCCGGACCGGAGGCGGCCAACAACGCCTCGGCGGCCGGGACGTTCGTGCCGCTGCTCGCCCTCGGCCTGCCGGTCACCGCGACCTCGGCCGTGATGCTCGCGGCCCTGCAGGGCTACGGCATCGAGCCCGGCCCGAGCCTGATGACCGACCAGCCCGACCTCGTGTGGGCGCTGCTCGCCAGCCTGCTGCTCGGCAACCTGCTGCTCCTGGTGCTCAACCTGCCGCTCGCGCCGGTGTGGGCCAAGCTGCTGCGCATCCCCCGGCCGCAGCTCTACGCCGGGATCCTGTTCTTCGCCACGCTCGGCGCCTACGCCACCAACCTGCAGGCCTTCGACCTGTTCCTGCTGCTGGTGCTCGGCCTGCTCGGGCTGATGATGCGACGCTTCGCGATCCCGGTGCTGCCGCTGATCCTCGGCGTGATCCTCGGTCCGCTGATGGAGCTCAAGCTGCGCGAGGCGATGGCGATCTCGGGAGGTGAGGTGTCCGCGCTCTGGAGCGAGCCGCTGGCCGTGGTGATCTACGTGATCGTCGCCCTGGCGATCATCGCGCCGCTCGTCCTGCGTACGGTCCGCCCCGCCCCCGCAGCAGTGGCCGTGGACGAAGGCATCGCGGTCGACAGGTCCGACGAAGAGGAGAAGGTGCGATGACGACCATCGTGGTGGGCTGGACGCCCGACGAGTTCGGCGAGGCCGCGCTGGCGCGTGGGCTCGAGGAGGCGAAGCTCCGTGCGGGCCGGGTCGTGGTGGTCAACGCCACCCGCGGCGACGCGCTCGTGGACCAGAGGTACGCCGACGACGAGCAGATCGCCGCGCTGGCGACCGAGCTCGGCGGTGCCGGCGTCGAGGTCGACGTACGCCGCTCGATGGGCGCCGACGTCGGCGACCAGGTGCTCGCGGTGGCCGCCGACGTGTCGGCCGACCTGGTCGTCATCGGCCTGCGACGGCGTACGCCCGTCGGCAAGCTGCTGATGGGCAGCGTGGCACAGCGCGTCCTGCTCGGAGCGGAGTGCGCGGTGCTGGCGGTGAAGCCGGCGGGCTGACGCGCCCCTGGTGCAGAGAACGTCGAAGGGCCCGGTCCAGATGGACCGGGCCCTTCGTCGTGCGTTGGTACCCCCGACCGGATTTGAACCGGCGTTACCGCCGTGAGAGGGCGACCGAAGGGTCACCGGACGACGTTGGAGATCAGTGAAAGTGCAGGTCAGAGCGACAATGGACGATTGGGCGTCGTTGGTCATCTCCGGCTGTTTCTGGACCTCGTGTTGCCCCAGTGTTGCCCGAGAACCCCAACCGCGACCCGCTCGCCTATAGCATTCTTTGCTATACTGCGTTCATGACGAGTAGGAGTGACGTGCTGCGCGAGGTGATGCTCGAGACGAGCACCACACAGTCCGGCCTGTCCCGGCTCAGCGGTGTGCGGCAACCGAGCATCAGCGGCTTCCTCTCCGGCAAGGTCGACCTCAGCGACGACCAGCTCGACCGTCTTCTGTCCTGCATGGGTTTTCGCCTTGAGGTCGTACGACGCCCCGTCGTCCCCCAAGTGACCCGGTCCGAACGCCGCTCCTGGCAACTGCACCGGCGACTCTCCACGCTCCTGAATCACCTGAGCCTCGAGGAGTGGCGGCCGACGATCGAGCGCAACCTCGACCGCCTCGGCGACAACGTGACCGGCCAGCCGCACGAACGAAATCTCGACCATTGGCGCCAGCTCGTCGAGCGCAGCGACCTCCCCGGACTGCACCGCGTCCTCACGGGTCTCGACCGAGACTCGATCGAGATGCGCGAGGTCTCCCCTATGTCCGGGCTGCTCCCCGACGAGCAGCGCCGCGAAGTCCTGCAACTGGTCGGCTGAGATGCGACGAGACCAACTGGAGCACGCCATCCGCACGGCCTGCCAGATCATCCACCAGTCCGAGGTCATCGTTGTCGGCTCGCAGGCCATCCTCGGCACGTACGACGAGTCACAACTGCCCGCGGCCGCAACGATGTCTATCGAGGTCGACATCCTGCCTATGGCCGAGACCAACGATGAGACCGCGCGACTGGCCGACCTGATCGAAGGTGTGGCCGGCGAACTCTCGCCATTCGAGGAACTGCACGGCTTCAGCATCGATGGCGTCGACCTGGAAACGGCAGTCCTCCCCGACGGCTGGCGCAACCGACTGGTCAAGGTGCAGAACACCAACACCGCGGCGGCAGGCGGCGAGCCACGCTTCACCGGCTGGTGCCTCGACAAGGAGGACCTCTGTGTCGCAAAGCTGGTTGCTCTACGCGAGAAGGACCGCAACTTCGTCATCGCGTTGCTCAAGGCAAATCTCGTCGACGCCGACCTCATCGCATCGCGCCTGCGGACGATTCCAAGTGAACACGTCGCCGCACGAGAGGCCGCGCTCACCTGGCTCAGAGCGTCACGGAACGCTTCAGGCTGCTGAACTAACGTCGGCAATCGCGGGGTGTCCTCGTACCGACAACCAAGTGCACCGCGCTGACTGACTTCCCAGGGCCGGTGGTCCGTAGCGGGATCGCCGACAGGGCCGTCGAAGGTGCGCCTTGTCGCCGCCTGTCGGCGTGCGTCTGACTTACCGGATCTGCCGATGTGCGAGTCTGGAACATGCCGTCGTTTCGTGACGTCAGCGAGGTCGCTGCGTATCTTGGCGGCCGGGATCTTCCGTTCACCTGGTACGTGATGGGGCCAGAGGACCGCGCTATCAAGTTCGAAGTTGCCCCGCGGGACATGGCGGCGGCGGCCGACTACTTCGCCCAACATCCAGTGGCACTATCTGACGGCACGCCGGTCACGGTTTTCGTGGAGCCTCGACGAGGTGAGTCCTGGACTACCCAGCCCCCACAGGGCGTCGCCGGACGCGACGATCAGTTCCAGTTTGAGCGACTCGTGGGACTCGACGTAGACGAGGCAGCCACCCAGGCGAGTTCAGCCGGATGGTTCGTGCGAGCGCATGAGCCGGAGGCTATGGCGACTGCCGACTTCAACCCGGGTCGGTTGAATCTCAGCTATGGCGACGATCGCGTGGTGGAGACCGTGCACGTGGGCTGAACGTCCGGATCTGCCGCGAGTAGTGCGCGAAACGGCAGCGATGGGAAGAATGCCGACATGTCCTAGCGAGAGCGGCTACGAGAGTTTCGCGCCGCCGTGTTCGCAGCGGATGAACAGGCGCTGGTGTCGCTCCTCCGCGCTGGTCCCTGGCCAGGTCACGCGCTCCAGCTGATCGGTGATGGGCTGCAGGCGGCTCTGGTTCAGAACATCGGTGGAGCGCGCGAACTGGCTCAGCGGTGCGTGACCGAATTGCGCGAGAGGGACTGGGAGGGCGACGAGGATTTGGTTGGTGCATTGACGGCGCGACTCGGTGCTGGGCCGTCCCCGTTGCTAAGGAGCTTGCCGGTCGATCTCGACGAACTCGTCGATGTGCTCGAGGGAGACCCGGTCGCGGGCGGTGGCCGCATCGATCTCCACACCGGCGAGGTGTGGCCCGAGCGATCTTTTGAGTACGGGATCGAGAGCGAGGATGAGGAAGATCTCGACGACGGCGAGCGCTGGCTGTGGGTCGTGAGCGAAGGCTCACGCGCCGGGTACCGCGACATGGAGCGGTTCGTCGCCGGGGTCGCCGAACCAGACCTTGCCGACCGGATGGCGCGGACGTTGGAGGGTCGGGGCGCGTTCCGCCGTTTCAGAGACGAGCTGACACGCTGGCTCGACCTTCAAGATCGCTGGTATCTGTACTCCGCGGAACGGCGGCGAGGACGCGCCCGAGCCTGGCTCGCCACTGAAGGCTTCACCCCCGCGTTGCCGGCCGCCGTGGGTGCTCAAAAGTCGACCTGATCGCGGCAGATCCAGACGTCTCGCGCCATACGGAACCTGGCGCTGATGATGGTTTGGATTGTTGATGCTGGTTGCAACCTGGATGGCCCCCGTGGGGCTATAGGTGGCTAGAGGGTCTACCAACGGCAGGAGGCGCATGAGCAACTCAGAGAGTTTCGATGCGTTCTACGCCGCGCGGGCCCCGAGACTGGTGCGCAACATCTACCTGCGCACAGGCGACGCCACACGTGCGGAGGACTCCGTGCAGGAAGCATTCGTACGGGCCTGGCGCAGGTGGGATCGGTTGGAGAACGACGATCCGGTGGGGTGGGTGACCACGGTGGCGTGGAGGCTAGCCATTCGGGATTGGCGGCGCACCCTGCGAGAAGCCGCAGCGCGGCTGGGACTAGAGGCGAGGTCACGCGAGCACATCCGCCCCCCGGATGAGTTGCTGCACCTGCACCAGGCGTTGGCCAAGTTGACCCCAGCGCAACGCGATGTCCTGGTCCTTCACTACTTCGAGGACATGCCTGTGCGGGACGTCTCGAAGCTGCTTGGTATGCCCGAAGGGACGGTCAAGTCCCACCTCTCTCGGGGCCGCGATGCGCTGCGTGAAGCGCTTGCTCTAGGAGGAGCAACTACATGAACGACCTTGACCTGCTAGAGAGTGCCCGCGACACGCGTTGGGAGCACGACCTGCCCACACCGCACGATGTCCGCGCACGGGGCAACCGGCGCACGAAGCTCCGCCGTGTCTCGGGCGCTGCCGCCGCCTTGGTGTCCATCGCCATCGTCTATGCCGTGGTTGGACCTATGAACAATCGCAATCCCGATCAGGTAGCCGCCGACGTCCCGTTCAACGCAGAGAACCTCAACGGAGCAGAGTTCGACCTTCCGCCCGGCTGGGAGGTTCTCAACCGGCCATCTGTGAGCCAGGTATGCGTCGGCGATGCCACCGAACCCGACACCAGTTGCCCCGTCCTCATGGCCGTCGCGAATGACCCGCAGACGGCGCTGGAGAACGGACTGGACGTCGTAGCCGACCTAATGAGTACCTGCCAGCCCGACGATCCGCAGTTCGTCGAGGTTGCGCACGACACGCCGGGCACCAGCACGTATTCGGGTCGATGCACAGCCAATAGCCCCGTTATGACGGCTTGGTCCTACGACAACCGCACCCTGTACGTCCTCGCCACCGAAGTGCGCTGGCGGTCCGACGGTGCGGACATCTTCGACACCATCACCGTGCCTAGTTACTGGCCGCAGGCCCCGGCCGCGACCGAGTCCGCGACCCCTGGTCCGTCCACGGTCAACGAGTAGTCAGTGCTAGTCCCAAGGCCCCCACGGCCTCCCACATCGCGGCAGATCCGGACGTTGCGGGGTGGCCTCAGTCGTGCCGCTCCTGCACGAGCAACGCCTCAAGCGCCGACAGTCCTCGGCTGCTGTGGCTCTTGACCGTGCCGTCGCTGATGCCCAGTTCGGATGCCGTTTCTCGCACCGATAGGCCGAGCCAGTGTCGGAGCACGACCACTTTGCGCTGCTGCTCTGGGAGGGCTTGTAGCGCATCGAAGAGGGCAGAACGCTCCTCGATGGAAGGCGCGGCATCGGCGGCGTGCTCGGGCAGGACTTCGGTCGGCCACTCGCGCCGCCAACTTCTTCGCAAGTCGTCGATGTTCGTGCGGACCAAGATCTGTCGGCAGTATGCCTCCTCGCCGCCTTCGTGGTGGATGCGAGGCCAAGCGACGTACAACTTGGCGAGGGCTGTTTGCAGCAGGTCTTCTGCATGGTGCCGGTCGCCAGTAAGGGCGTACGCGATCCGGCGCAGGTGGGGCAACCGACCAACTACGAAATCGGTGAACTGGGCGTCGCGCTCGTCGCGATTCACGGGGCTCCGAAATCGGTGATCACATCGGCGGCAAACTCCTCGAAGTCTGCATACCGCTGCCCTGGTGCCTCGACATTGAGTGCGACAGTCTCCTGCGCGAGCCAGTCAATCGTCACCCATCGCTCTGTGTCTGAGCGTTCCTGGACGACCTGTATCGCCCACCGCGCGGTCCATCCCGCTTCGCCGATTGACTCGATGCTGCGGTCTACTCGCCATCCGGGTCGAACAATGAACGCGTCGCCACTCTCGGGCAACGTCACTGGCACTCCGTCCGGCATCCTCTCCAGTTCCTGCGGCGACGCGGTGCGGAAGCGAGAAGGTCTCGCTACATCCGACGAGGCTGGCGGCGACGCTCCCGGCCCCTCGCCCGCGACCACGGAGTCGCCCGACGAGTAGAGCGCTGGCAGCGCCGCCCATGTCATTGTGGCAGCAACCAACGTGGCTGCCGCAGCAATCGTTGTGAACGTCCTACGGTGGCGTAGCGCCCGGTGACCTCGCGCCACGTAGCGCTCGACGGCAATGGGCTCCTCAATGGCAAACGAGCGATCGAGTTCGTGCCCCCAGTCGATTTCGGTCTTCATGACGTTCCTCCACTCACCAGTGTCCCTCGAAACGGGGACACTTAGAAACACGGGTGAACGGACCGAACGGTTGTCTTACCTCACCTACCCCTACCCCTGTGCAGCAGGACGCCCGAGGTTGGGAAAAACGCCGTCCGCACGTCCGCACATCCGCGTATCGGCAGATGAGCTCACGCGCAACGCGGCAGATCTGGACGTTATCCGGGGCGTCCGCGCGGGTGAAAGGATCGGGCAATGCTCCGCGCCGTCCTCTTTGACCTCGATGACACGCTGGTCGACCAGGCATCGGCAACCGCTGGCGCTGTCGTTGGCTGGGCCGAAGAACATGGCATCACCGATCCCGATGTGGCTACGCGGTGGACGCAGGTGTCGGAGACTCAGTACGCGCGGTACGCCCGGCGTGAGGTGACCTTTGTCCAGATGCGCCGAGAGCGGGTGCGCGAGTTCCTCGCCGTCGCCCTGGATGACCGTCGTGCCGACGATGCCATTGCCGCCTTCCAACAGCGGTACGAGGCTGGTTGGGTGGTGTTCGATGACGCCGTGCCAACGCTTCGTCGGGCTCGGGAGGCGGGGCTCAAGGTTGCCGTACTGACAAACGGCGACGAGGACCAGCAGCGGTTGAAGATGGACCGACTGCGGCTGAGCGACGAGATCGACGTGTTACTCGCTTCGTCCGTCCTTCCGGCTGGCAAGCCCGACCGGCGCGCCTTCATCCACGCCGTAGCGCATCTTGGTGTCGACGCCGAGGAGGCCCTGATGGTAGGAAATCCCTCGACCAGGACGTCCTTGGCGCGCTCGCCATCGGCCTTTCCGCCGTGCTGCTTGATCGCGACGATGCCTATGTCACGGCCGGGTGTGCGCGAGTTCAGTCGCTACACGAACTGGACTTCTCGGACTCCAAACCAACCCAAGGGGTCACCCCCTGACAACTGTTCTGAGGAGTGCTGTCATCAGCAGATCCGCGCGAGCGTGGCCGCCGTCAACGCGGCAGATCCGGGCGCTCCCGCGCCTTCGTGCAGCTGGGGCTTGACCACCGTGCTTCGGTGTAGTTAGCGGGTTCAGTAGTGGATCCAGTAGTAATCATCGCGAGCCCGTCTGAGCCGACGGTCCTCGCCCCGACCGCCTCACGTGCTCATCGCGGCACACCCAGATGTTGGTGATCGACGTCGTTCTGCGTTCCGTGACGTTGGCGGGCAGCGCCAGAAAGGTCAGGCCTGAAGGGGCCTTTCCGGTGGTCCCACAGGCAGAAGCCCGCACATGAACACCCCTCCGCGTCGATACCTATTCGGTGACGATGGCGGTCGCGGGGGCGAGCTGGGTGAGGCGGGACAGGGGTGCGGTGGCGGCGACCATGGCGGCAACGATTCCGCCTGCCGTGGCGATGGCGGCGGCGGTGAGGCTGGTGGTCAGGGGGATGGGGAGGAGCAGTGCGGCGGCGGTGACGCCGACGACGGCGCCGGCGACGGCGCCGAGGGTGGCGGTGGCGAGGGATTCGACGGCGAAGAGGCGGCGGACGTGGTTCTCGGTCCAGCCGGTTGAGCGCAGGGTGCCGATCTCGGCGGTGCGTTCGGAGATGTTGAGGTAAGTGATGTCGGCGATCGCGAACGCCCCGAGTGCGATGGTCACGGCGGCGGCGAGGTAGTCCACGCCGCGGACCTGGACGGCGATCACGTCGCCGAGGGCGGTGCCGGTGACGCCGCCTTGGAAGGCTTGTTGGACGGCGAGCAGGACCGAGAGAGCGCAGACGCCGATGAACAGCGAGGTTGCACCCAGCAGGGTGCGGCCGGGGAGGCGGCGCAGGCCGACGAGGGCGAGGGTGGTGATGCCGCGGACACCGGTGGCGGCGCGCTTGGGTCCGCGTACGTCGGGGCGGATGGCCTGGATGGGGGTGGCGTGGGAGGCGCGCCAAGCGGGAATCACCCCAGACAATGCCGCAAGAAGGGTCGCGACGGGGGTGATCAGGGCGAGGTGCCACCAAGTGACGTCCAACCCGGAGAGACCGACGACCGCCGACGCTAGGGCGGTGCCGAGGGTACCGGCGATCAGCCCGGTCAGGAGGAGTTCGGCTTGGAGCATGACGAAGATCCGACGGGCCGACCAACCCAGGCAAGCCAGTACGCCGAGCTCGGCGCGGCGGGTGCGGACCGCGGCGAGGGTGGCGTTGCCCATGAACAACACGCACACGATCAGGACGAGCCCGAACAGGGTCAAGGACTTCTTGTCGATGCTGGACAGCAGTCTGACACTGACGCCCTTGACGACCCAGCCTTCGGTCAAGGTGAGTTCGGGGCGCCCGAAGTGACCGGCCGGGAGCACGATGGTCTGCGGGGTGGGGGAGGAGCCGATGGTGATGTCCACGGTCAGCCCGGTCTCCCGCGCGATCCGCTCCGCCACCAGGCGGACGCGGGTCTGACTCTCATCGTCGGCACCGGTGACTCCGGCCACGCGGATCCGGATCACGCTCACCGGTGCCTCGGTGTCCTCGGGTTTGACGAAGGGGTAGTAGGTGGGGTCCTTGAACGTTTCCAGGGACTTGATCGTGGTCAAGATCATCGGCGGCTGTTGCAGGTAGCCGCCCAGGTTCGCGTTCGGCAGCAACGACCGCCCCTTCAGCAACTCCCTGGACCGGGCATCCGCGGGCGCCGTGTCGGGCGGGTAGTAGGTCGTCAACGGCACCTCGGACAGCTCACTGAATCCTTCGATCAGGTCCGGGTCGAACACTCCCACCTGCTTTAGGTAGGGGGACCCCAGCACGCCGTTCACGATCTGGCTGCTCGTCTGCAACGGCTTCGCCAGGCGCCGGAAGTTGACATCACCTGATGGTGCAGGGGCCCGGTAGCCACCTTGATAGAAGTTCCGGAAGACGGCCCGGCGAGAGGGCGGCTGTTCGACAACCCGCAGCGCCCCCGAGCCCGCGCGCTCGTATGCAGCTGAACCGAGCGTCCAGTAGTCCGGCGAGTACTGCGCGGCGCCCGCGGCGTACTCGCGAAGCAACCGGTCGTAGGCCTGCCGAGCGTTGACGCGCACCGTCTTGACCGGCTGACTTGGAAGCCGAGCGGCCCAGTCGGCCGGGCTCGGTCCACTCAACCTGTCCACAAGTTCCGCGGCTGGTGGAACATCCAGCCGCTCCACCCGCAACTCGACCCGGTCATCGGTCAAGGGCCTGTTCACCATCAGGATCGGCACCTCGGACTTGGTGAACCTTTTACCTATCAGCTCCGGGGTAACGGTTTGGTCCCGTGCGGTGAGGTACCGACCGGACACGACTGCGTCGTCCAACCCAACCAGCCTGGCCTCTTGCACCGGATCGATAGCGGCCATCAGCATCGGAAACTGGTAGGGGAAGTTGAACCCGATCTGCCCCAACTCCAACTGGTCGGCGCCTCTGCCGGGTCGGGGTGGGTTGGATCCGTCGCACCCGAGCTGGGACATCCGGGAGTAGTCGAAGGCGTTGCGCTGAGGCAGCCGTTCGTCCTGCTGTCTCCACTCCTCGCACACCTGCACGCGCCCACCCGTACTTGGCCTGCGCAGCTGCGGAGGGACCGTGTCGTTCGGCGTGTCCCAGTTCAGCGGGCGGCGGGTGAAGTACTCGTACGAAGTCTGGTCCGGCAACTGGCTCAGCCCGCGGTCAGTCGTCCAGATGGGGGTGAACCGGTACAACTGATCCAGGTCGTCGGTCAGCACCTCGTTGATCCCCACTGGCACGTCCACCGTGGCGAAGATGTAGCCGATCATCGCGACCGGCGCCGCCACCTCGACCTCTGGCAACGCCCGGATCTGCCGCAGCTGGTCCATCGTGATCCCGCCATAGATCCCCGACAGATAGTTCTGCTGCACCAGACCCTCGGACTTCTCCAGGTCCGAGGCCGTGCCGGCCGGGCGCACCAGGATGTCGTACGCCGTGCGGTAGTTCTCCTCCACCGTGCCCTGGACGTCCAGTCGTGAAGTCGCCACCGCAGAGGTCAACAACGCGAACGACACGGACGCCATCACGATCGCCAACACCACCGCCAGCCCGCGCGCACGCCGCCGCATCGCCTGTGCCAGTGCAACCCGGAACATGAGACCCCTTTGGCGACCGCTGCTGCATCGCCGCGATCTGCTCGCCTCAGCGTGCTGCAGTTCGAGGGTAACCTGAACTATGACCTCAGCGACGGCATTGCCCGAGCCGATCACGACCGGTTACCAGATCGACGCCACCGGGCTGGAGAAGTCCTACATCACCCCCGGCGGAGTCACCGTCCGCGCACTTGACGGGGTCGATCTCCATATCGACGCCGCCGAGGTGATCGCTCTGGTCGGCCCCTCTGGTTCGGGCAAGTCGACGCTGCTGCACCTGCTCGGCGGCATGGACGAACCCGATGCCGGCTCGATCGTCTGCGACGGGCGCGACGTCACCGCCCTGCCCCGAGCAGAGCTGGTCGCGTTCCGCCGCACCGTCGGGTTCGTCTTCCAGCACTTCGCCCTGCTTCCCGCACTGACCGCCCGCGACAACGTGATGCTCCCCGTGCTGCCCTACAAGACGACGTACGACGCCAAGGACCGCGCCCGCTCCTTGCTCGACGACGTCGGGCTCGCAGGCCGCGAGGACGCGCTGCCGTCCCAGATCTCCGGCGGGCAGCGCCAACGCGTCGCCATCGCCCGCGCCCTGATGAACGACCCTCGCCTGCTGGTGGCTGACGAGCCCACCGGCAACCTCGACTCCACCACGGGCGCCGAGATCCTCGACCTGCTGTTCGGAATCCGCGAGACCCGCGGCGTCACCGTCGTGCTCGCCACTCACGACGAGACCGTCGCGGCCCGCTGCGACCGAATCGTCCCCATCGCCGACGGCCGTCTGGTGAGGTGAGTCTTTTCGACGCCACTCGATCGGGCTGATTGCGGCAACTGATCGAACGCATCCTCAACTCGGCAGATCCGGTAAACAAATGGTGGCCGGCTCGCCGTGGCTCGACTCGGCTGCGAGGCAGTTGCCACTAGCCAGTCGAGGTCGGGATCAGCGCCCGTCCCGCAAGCCGAACCACTTCTGGAACTACGAGACCGGCGACGGTGTGTGACAACACGCTCGTCCCTTATGGTCCGCCCGGTCTCCCACCCAGGACGGGCGCGCCCTCTACGGAACCTCAGGTTCGCGGACACCTACTGATGCCACCGTTCGCCGACGTCGCCGCCCGCCCGTTCCCTCGAATGATTGACGCTCGTTGACCATCGACGGTCCCCAAGATCGCCTCCAGATGTCTGGCGTCCTACTCGTCCAACCCCTCCTTTTCGAGCGGCACACATGCTACGAATGTTCGTAGATGGGTCGCCCGTGGTCGGGCGGCCCACGCGGCATTTCTAGGGGTCCGTTGGTTGTCGACGGACGCCGTGGAGGCGGGTGGTGCGGGTGCATGGCGGCGTGAAGTTCTACCGCGGCGCAGCGAACGCGGCGCGTGCCTACGTCGAGCGCGATCGATCCCGTGCGGATGACTACTACCTCGATGAGGGCACCGGTGTCGCCGTCCGACTGGCCGCGACCCCGGACGGCGTCGAGCACGCCGGTGAGATGACCGGCGATGCGTATGAGGAGTGGGTGGCCGGGATCGACATCGAATCGAGGACACCGAAGGGCCGACTCCGCAAGGACCCGAACGCGCTGCGGTTCGTGGAGGTCACCGTGAACGGACCCAAGACCTGGTCGCTGGCCGCGGCTCTGCACCCTGAGGTCTCCGCGGCACTGGATGCCGCGCAGGACAGAGCCGCCGCCGAGATCGTCGGCTGGATCGCACAGCACGCGACCACCCGGGTCGGGCCCCGCGACCGCCAGGTCCAGGTGCCGGTCGAGCGGATCGAGGCCGCAGTGATCCGGCACTACACCTCGCGGGCGGGTGACCCGCATCGTCACCTTCACTTGCAGATCAATGCCCGCGTCTGGGCAGCCGGGACGTGGCGGGGTCTGCACTCGGTCGGGATCAGGGACAGCATCAAGGCGATCAATGGCATCGGGCACGCAGCGGTCGCGACGGACCCGCAGTTCCGGACGGCCCTCGCCGCGTACGGCTTATCGCTTGACCCGGAGTCCGGGGAGATCCAGCAGCTGGCGCCGTACGCGGGCGCCTTCAGTGCCCGGACCGCGCAGATCCGTCGCAATGTCGACCGGTACGAGGCCGAATGGCGGTCCGAGCATCCGGGCGAGGAACCGGGGTTGCGGCTGCGGGAGGCGTGGGATCGGCGGGCGTGGGCTCAAGCGCGTCCCGACAAGGTCGTACCCACGAACGGGCGCGACCTCGTGGAGCGCTGGAACGCCGAGCTGCGTGACCTCGGCTACCGAGACCCCACCGGCCCGTTGCGGCTGCCCGGCACGCGGCCGGGGTGGATCGACCGGGACACCGCGGCCGAGCTGGTCGTCTCCATCCTCGGCGGCAAGCGGTCTGCGTGGAACACGGCCGACATTCGCGGGAGGACCGAGGTCCTCCTCGCGCAAACCGGCCTGCTCGCCGGCACGGCTGCGCGGGTCGAGCTCGCCGAAGACATCACCGCTCGGGCGGCAGCAAGGTGCGTCGGGCTGCTGTCGCGACCCGATGTGCCCGAGCACGTCCGGTCGCTGTCCTCGCCGCAGGTTCTGGACGTTGAAGCCGACCTCATCGCGCGGTTCGCCACCCGGGCCGCGCGGCCGGCCCGACGGGCCCACATGGGCGGGCGGGCACTGGTCAGGATCGACGCCACCCAAGCAGCGGTGGTGGGCGCCCTGGCCGGCGACGGCCAGCTGGTGGTGGTCGAAGGCGCTGCGGGTGCCGGAAAGACCACCGCGCTGCGGACCACCCAACAGATGCTCACCCTCCAAGGGCACCGGCTGGTCGTAGTCACGCCGACGTTGAAGGCCGCGGAGGTTGCCACTACAGAGACGGGCGCCGACGGGCACTCTGCGGCTTGGCTCATCCGACAGCACGGCTGGTGCTGGGATGTCGACGGGCACTGGACCCGTGAACCACACCCCGCCCCCGCCGAGGCCGCACGGCTGCAGGTCGGTGACCTGCTGCTGGTCGATGAGGCCGGGATGCTCGACCAGGACACCGCCAGGGCGCTGTTCACGATCGCGGACGAGACCGGTGCCCGCATCGCGCTCGTCGGGGACCGCCACCAACTCCCCGCCGTTGGCCGGGGCGGCGTGCTCGATCACGCACTCGCGTGGGCGCACCCGAGTGCCGTCGTGACATTGGAGAAGGTGCACCGGTTCACCGACCCCGACTACGCCGCGCTCAGTCTCCGGATGCGCACCGGTGACGATCCGGGCGCGCTGTTCGACGCCCTACAGCGACGAGGTCAGATCGTGATCCACCCCAGCGACGTCGAAGGTACCTTCGCTCTCGCCGACGCCGGAGCCATCGGCGAGCTCGTCGTGGCCGACACCCGGGAGCAGGTGGCCGATCTCAACGCCGCTATCCGCGACCGGCGACCGGGCCTCGATCGCACCGAGGGCCGGTTCCTCTCGACCAGCGCTGGGGAGACGATCGGGGTTGGGGACCGGGTCGCGACCCGCCGCAACAACCACGCTCTGCAGGTCGCGAACCGACAGAGCTGGACCGTGGCCGTTGTCGGTGACGACGGCAGCCTCGTCCTTCATGGCCGTGGTCGTGATCGAGAGATCCCGGCCGAGTACGCGGCACGGTTCGTCGAGCTCGCCTACGCCACCACCGTGCATGGCGCGCAGGGCGACACCGTTGACCGCGCCCACGTCTTGATCGGTGAACACACCGGTGCCGCAGCGGCGTACGTGGCCATGACTCGAGGGCGTCACAGCAACACCTCCCACCTCGTCGCGGAGTCCCTCGACGATGCCCGCCGGCAGTGGATCGAGGTGTTCGGCCGGGACCGTGCCGACCTCGGACCAGCGCACGCGCGCCGGGCCGTCGTCGACGCCATCGACCGCTACGGCGCGGCCGCCCGATCGCGTCCAGCGCCACGACTCCCAGCCCCGCAGTACCGGCCGCCCAGCTCACAACCCTCGGGAATCGGCTTCTGACAAGCCGGTCCAGCCAACGAGTGGGGGAACCTGTTGACCTGCGCAAACGCCGTCCCGGGGAGGTTCCCACCTCAGGTTCCCCCCTGATTCCGGCGTACCTGAGAGCCGATGCTGTTAAACGCATACGGGTCGTTCACGACGACACCCAGCGAGGAGCATGCGAATGAATTCTTGAAACTCTCGGACGGGCGGCGCCTGAACTGCGAAGACGCCGCCAGACAGGGACGCCCGTCCCGGGGACGGGCGGGCCAGGCCGGGCGTGAATTGGTGCCCCCGGCGCTCACCGTGGGAACTGACACGTACCCATCGATCGCAGACAACCACCCACCACGACCGGCATCGAACGTCGTCGGAACCATCCACGAGGAGGACCCCATGTCCGCACAACCCAACGTCCCAGGCCCCCGCCAGAACTCCCGCGACGACCTGCTCACCCTCCAGGAAGCCTGCCGCTTCCTCCGCGTCCCCGAAGGCACCCTGCGCTACTGGCGCCACCTCGGCTGCGGACCCCGGTCCTTCAAGGTCGGCCGCCACGTCCGCTACTGGAGAGCCGACCTGGTCCTCTGGCTCACCGAACAGACCAACCGTCCACAGGACCGCCGATGAGACGAGCCACTGTCACATCCCCGAGCGACGATGAAGCCCGGAGGAAGGAGCACCACCATGGCTAGCATCGAGAAACGCATGCGCAGCGGACAAACGTCGTGGCGCGCGCACTATCGGACCCCGGCGGGCGCCCAGCGCAACAGGACCTTCGCGCGCAAGGTCGACGCCGAGCGATTTCTCGCCAGTATCGAGAACGCGAAGGTCACCGGCACCTATGTCGACCCGGCGCTCGCGAAGGTGACCGTCGGAGAGTGGGCGGAACTCTGGCTGGAGGGGCAAGCACACCTCAAGCCGACCACGCGGTCGCGATACGCGGGCATCCTGCGCACGCACGTCCACCCGAGGTGGGACCGCGTCAGGCTCGCGAACGTCTCACACGGCGACGTACAGGCGTGGGTCAGCGAACTCGCGCTGCATCGCTCCCCCGCCACCGTCCAGAAGATCCACCGCGTGCTCAGCCTCATCCTCGACATGGCCGTCAAGGACGCCCGGTTGGCGCGCAACGTCGCTGGTGGCGTGAACCTGCCGCGCGTGCGCAAGCCCGAGCACCGCTACCTGACACATGAGCAGGTCGAAGACCTCGCAACTGCGGCCGGCTACCCCCATGATCCGAGCAAGCACAGCAGCCTCGACACTCGAGCGAACGAGACTTACCGGCTTGTCGTGCTGTTCCTGGGCTACACCGGCGTCCGTTTCGGCGAGATGGCCGCGCTGCGGGTCAGCAGGCTCGACCTTCGCCGCAACCGCGCCATCATCGCCGAGTCGGTGACGCCCGTTCAGGGGCTGGGGCTTGTCTGGGGCACTCCCAAGACCCATCAGCGACGCGAGGTCCCGATCCCCCAGTTCCTCGCCAGCGATCTCGGGCGCCACATCGAGGGCAAGCAGCTGGACGACCTGGTGTTCGCTGGCATCCGCAACGGTCAGCCGTTGCGGGTGGGCACCTTTCACACCGCATTCAGTACAGCGGCCCGAGCCATCGGCGTGCCCGACCTCCACCCGCACGAGCTCAGGCACACGGCCGCGAGCCTAGCCATCGCCAGCGGTGCCGACGTCAAGGTCGTGCAGCAGATGCTGGGACACGGCTCGGCGTCGATGACCCTCGACACCTACGGTCACCTCTTCGAGGACCGGTTCGACGAGGTCGGCGATGCGCTGGGCCGGGCCCGCGACGCAGCGCGCGAGCGTCGTACCCGGCTTCATATCGTTGACCAGGCCGATCCTGCTGTTGCCCCAGTGTTGCCCCAGCCCGATGTGGGTCAAAATGCCGAAGGGGCCCTGTCCAGCGTTTCCGCTGGTCAGGACCCCAATTCGGTGCCGTACCCCCGACCGGATTTGAACCGGCGTTACCGCCGTGAGAGGGCGACGTCCTAGGCCGCTAGACGACGGGGGCTTGCATGTCGTGCTCATGATGCTGACTGCTCGGAAGCAGCGGGCGAAACTCTATCCAAGGATGGAGATCCGCACCAAATCCTGTCCCGGGGGACCGGATTCGCTGGGGTACTAGGACTCGAACCTAGAACAACTGGACCAGAACCAGCCGTGTTGCCAATTACACCATACCCCATGGGGGTATCAGTCCGACGGCGTTGCAATCGTCCTGACCACCACATGATTCCTCGCGGAACCGATCCCGAACGTTACACGCGCGGAGGTGGGGCAGCCAAAATGGGGTCCGACGGAGGCGCCGCGGTCACCCCGACCGGCGGCCCCACGTTGACCAGGCCCATCCTGCCGGCGACCCAGCTGGCCAACACGAGGAAGACCAGCGACTGGGTCAGCGTGGACAGGATCGTCCACCAGCTGCTCTCACCGGAGGCGTTCAGCGCCGTCGTCATGTCACCGAACGCCAGCGCCAGGCCGAAGGCGAAGAAGTTGTTGAGCACGTGCATCGCGATGGCCGCCTCCAGGCCCCCGGTGCGGATCACGAGGATGCCGGCGACGACACCGAAGGCGAAGCGGTCGAAGAAGACTGGAAGGTCCTGCGACAAGCCGTGGAAGGACGCGAAGACGAGAGCCGGCCCCAGCACGGCGAGGGCCTGCGAGCCACGGCGCGCCCACACCAGCGCGCCGAAGGCCTGCGCCAGGTAGCCGCGGAAGACGTACTCCTCCGCCGCCGCCTGGAGCGGAGTGAGGAGCAGGATCACGAGCACGAAGTCGCGCGTCCGCGCGGTGAACTCGTTGAGCCCTCCGGTCGGGGCCTCTCCGGGTGCCAGGGGAAGCAGGAGACCGACGGCGAGGGAGGCGAGGAGCGCCAGGACCGCGACCGGGACGCAGAGCAGGAGGTAGCGCCACCGCAGCCGAGGAGCCACGGAGGAGATCCAGCGGGGCTTGAGCCGGTGCAGCACCCATGCGACAGCGAAGGTGGACGGGATGGCCGAGGCCAGCACGATGTTGAGCACCGCGAGCCCAGCCGGGGTGACCTCTGCGGTGACGTCGAGCACTGCCGACGCCTCACTCGTGGACCGCCCGCTGGCCACCAGCACCACCAGGGCCACCACTCCGACCAACGCCGGCACGATCGCGAACACCAGGACCAGGAGCAGTACGGCGCCGACCAACGAGCGCCACACTCCGGGCCGTCCGACGCGGTGCAACTGGTGGTACTGCGGCCGGAAGTCCGGCGTCAGCTGAGCTGGCATCGCGTCAGCCCAACGCCGACCGGAGCCGCGCGATCGACCGGTCCCGGCCCAGCAGCTCCATCGACTCGAAGAGCGGCGGGCTCACCTTCTTGCCGCTCACCGCGATCCGGACCGGGGCGAAGGCGAGGCGCGGCTTGAGGCCGAGCTCGTCGATGAGCTTGCCCCGCAGCGCCTCGTCGATGGCCGCGGTGCTCCAGGTGTCGAGCCCGACGACGGCGTCGTGGGCCGCCTTCACGACGCCCTTGGCCGTGTCGTCGAGCTCGTCGGTGCGCACAAAGTCGGCCTCGTCGACGAAGAGGAAGTCGAGCATCGGCGCGGCCTCGGTGAGCTTGTTGATCCGCTCGGCCACGAGCGGCATCGCCAGCTCGAGCAGCTGCGCGTCGGCATCCGACACGGGGTCGGAGACCACGCCCGCCTCCTTGAGGAACGGCAGCGCACGGTGGGTGATGTCCTCCACCGAGAGCAGCCGCATCTGCGAGGCGTTGATCGCCTCGGCCTTCTTGAGGTCGAAGCGCGCCGGGTTGGGGTTGACGTCCTGGATGTCGAACGCCTCGAGCATCTCCTGCATCGAGAAGATGTCGCGGTCGGCAGCGATCGCCCAGCCGAGCAGCGCGAGGTAGTTGAGCAGGCCCTCGGGCAGGAAGCCCTGCTCGCGGTAGGCCAACGCGTGTGCCTCGGGGTCGCGCTTGGAGAGCTTCTTGTTGCCCTGGCCCATCACGTAGGGCAGGTGCCCGTAGATCGGCACCTCCCGGGCGATGCCGAGGGCGACGAGTGCCTCGAACAGTGCGAGCTGGCGCGGGGTGCTGGAGAGCAGGTCCTCGCCCCGCAGGACGTGGGTGATCCCCATCAGCGCGTCGTCGACCGGGTTGACCAGCGTGTAGAGCGGGTCGCCGTTGGCGCGCGACAGCGCGAAGTCGGGGACGTTCTCGGTCTCGAACGTGATGTCTCCGCGGACCGCGTCGTTCCAGGTGATCGAGCCGTCGGGCATCCGGAACCGCACGATCGGCGAGCGGCCGTCGGCCTCGAAGGCGGCGCGCTGCTCGTCGGACAGCTCGCGGCAGAAGCCGTCGTACCCCTGCATCTTGGAGCCGGACGCCTGCCGCCGGGCGGTGACCTCGTCGTTGGTGCAGAAGCAGTCGTAGGAGTAGGACGAGTCGCGCAGCCGGGCGAGGACGTCGCGGTAGATGTCGCCGCGCTCGCTCTGCTTGTAGGGGCCGTGCGGGCCGCCGACCTCGATGCCCTCGTCCCAGTCGAGGCCGAGCCAGCGCCAGAGGTCGACGATGGCGTCGTAGGACTCCTGGGTGCTGCGCTCGCGGTCGGTGTCCTCCATCCGGAAGACGATCTGGCCGCCGTGGTGGCGTGCGAAGGCCCAGTTGAAGAGGGCGGTGCGGACCAGGCCGACGTGCGGCGAGCCGGTGGGCGAGGGGCAGAAACGGACGCGGACGGGCGACGACATGGCGGTGCTCAGCTTCCGGGGTTCGGGGAACGGAGGGCGACGGGGTTGGTCAGGGCGCCGATGCCGGCGATCGAGATCTCGACCTCGTCGCCGACCTGCATGGGGCCGACACCCTCCGGGGTGCCGGTGAGGATGAGGTCGCCGGGGAGCAGCGTCATCACCGAGGACACGTGCGCGACGAGGGTCGGCACATCGAAGATCATGTCGGCGGTCGAGCCGTCCTGGACGAGGTCGCCGTTGAGGTAGGTCTGCACCTGGCGGCCCTCGTTGAAGGCGTGCGGGTCGAGGTCGGTCTCGATCCACGGCCCGACCGGGCAGAACGAGTCGAAGCCCTTCGCGCGGGTGAACTGCACGTCGGAGCGCTGGAGGTCGCGCGCGGTCACGTCGTTGGCGATCGTGTAGCCGAAGATGACGTCGGTGGCCTGCTCGACCGGGACGTCGCGGCAGATGCGGCCGATGACGACGGCGAGCTCTCCCTCGTAGTGCAGGTTGCTCGTCTGCGGCGGGTAGAAGATCGGGTCGCCCGGACCGACGACGGTCGTGTTGGGCTTGAGGAACATCAGCGGCTCGTCGGGCACGTCGTTGCCCATCTCGGCGGCGTGCGCGGCGTAGTTGCGGCCGATTCCGACCACCTTGCTGCGCGGGATCACCGGCGCGAGGAGTCGTAGGTCGCTGAGCTTGTGCTCCTCGTCGATGAGCTTGATGCCGACGTAGAGCGGGTCGCCGGCGAGGGGAACGACGACCGAGTCCTCGGCGGGCTGGCCGAACTCGTCGACCTCCCCGGTGACGACGCCGAAGCGCGGCTCCTCGCCCGTGCTGAACCTGCAGATGCGCATGCACCGACCCTATCGAGGGGCCGCACGCCCCAGCGCATCGAGAGCGGCCTCGACGTCAGCGGTGGTCGTCGACCAGTTGCTCACGCTGACGCGCAGCACCGCGCGGCCGCGCCACCGCGAGCCGGTGGTCCAGGCGGTGCCGTCGGCGAGCATCGCCTCGACGACGGCACGGGTGGCGTCGTCGTCGCCGAAGGCCGCGCACACCTGGGTGAACTCCACGTCGTTGAGCACCTCGGCCCCCTCGATGGCCGCGATCCCGTCGGCGAAGGCGCGCGCATGCGTGCAGTAGCCGTCGACCAGCGCGGCCACGCCGTCACGCCCCAGCGACCGCAGCACCGCCCAGACCGGGAACGCCCGCCCGCGCCGGCTGATCTCCGGGACCTTGTCCATCGGCTCGCCCGCGACGTCGAAGATCAGGTAGTCGCCGTGCATGCCCATCGCCGCCCGCAGCGCCGCCCGGTCGCGGACGATCGCGAGCCCGCAGTCGTAGGGCACGTTGAGCGTCTTGTGGGCGTCCGTCGCCCACGAGTCGGCGGCCTCGAAGCCCGCGGTGAGGTGGCGGCGGGCGGCCGAGGCTGCGGCGAAGAGCCCGAAGGCACCGTCCACGTGCACCCAGGCTCCCGCGTCGTGGGCCGCAGCGATCGTCTCCACGAACGGGTCGAAGGCACCGGAGTGCACGTTGCCGGCCTGGAGGCACACGATCGTCGGCCGTCCGTCGCCTGCCTCGAGGGCAGCCGTCAGCGCGGCGGCCTCGATCCGACCCTGGTCGTCGGCCGCCACCGCCTCGGGCGCCCCGAGCCCGAGGTAGCGCAGCGCGAGGTCGATGGTGTCGTGCCGCTCGGCGCCGACGAGGACGCGTACGCCGGGCGAGCCGAGCAGGCCGTCCGCCGCGACGTCCCAGCCCGCGCGGCGCAGCACCTCGTCGCGGGCGGCGGCGAGGCAGGTGAAGTTCGCCATCGTGCCGCCGGTGACGAAGCCGACCGCGCTCTCGTCCGGGAGCCCCAGCAGGTCGAGCAGCCACGACTCGGCGACCTCCTCGATCGCCGAGTGGGCGGGCGTGAGCATGCGCAGGCCGGTGTTCTGGTCCCAGGCGCTGACCAGCCAGTCGACGGCGAGGGCGGCGGGATGGGTGCCGCCGATGACGAAGCCGAAGAACCGACCGCCCGGCATCGCGGTCAGGCCGGGGTCGCAGGCGGCCGCGAGCTCGTCGACGACGGCTGCCGGGTCGGTCGGGCCGTCCGGCAGCACCCGCTCGAGGCGCTCCACCATCTCCTCGCTGGTCAGTCGCGGCGGCACCGGACGGTCGGCGAGCGAGTCGAGCCACTCGAGGGTGAGGGCGTGGGCGCGGTCGAGGCCGGCGCTGCGGTCGATCATCTCGTCAGTGTCCGCCCCGGTCCGCCCACGCACTAGCCTCATTCCAGTGAAGGTTCTGGTGGCGGCCGAGTGGCGTGCGCGGGCCGACGCCCACGCGGCACGGGTCGACACGTTCGTCGAGCCGCACCTCGCCCGCCGGGCCGAGAAGGTCAACCACCCGGTCCACGACTTCCTCTTCACCTACTACTCCCACCGCCCTGCCCAGCTGCGGCGGTGGCACCCGGGGTTCGGGGTCGCGCTGGAGGAGGCCGGGGAGTACGCCTCGCTGAAGGGCTACGGCGGCGACCCGGTCGCGGTCACGACGGCGTACGTCGAGTCGCAGCGTCCGCTGCTCACCCAGCTCCGCACGCTTCTCAGCGCCACCGCCGGGCGCGCCCCGCAGTTCGGCTGCTTCGGCCTGCACGAGTGGGCGATGGTGCACCGCACGGACGACGTACGCCACGACTGGCCGCTGCGGCTGGGTGCGGCGGGCACCGACGCGGTGGTCGAGTCGCACCGGATCGGCTGCTCCCACTTCGACGCGTTCCGCTTCTTCACCCCGTCCGCGCGCCCGCTCAACACCCTCCAGCCCGGCCGCGACGACCGGCCCGCCTTCGAGCAGCCGGGCTGTCTCCACGCCGGGATGGACCTCTACAAGCACGCCTTCCGGCTGTCGCCGATGATCCCGAGCGACCTGGTCGCCGACTGCTTCGAGCTGGCCCGCGACATCCGGGTGCTCGACATGCGCGCAGCGCCGTACGACCTCGCGGACCTCGGCTTCGAGCCGGTCAGGATCGAGACGGCGGAGGGCAAGGCGGAGTACGTCGAGGCACAGCGCGGGTTCGCCGAGAGCGGTGCACCGCTGCGGGCGCAGATGATCGCGGAGTGCGAGCGGCTGCTGGCCGGTCAGAACTCGTAGCCGAAGGCCTCGATCGTGTCGGCGAAGACGTCGGCCACGCGCTGCTTCGACGTCGGCGTGTAGAGCTCGCGGTAGTGGCCGGCCGGTCGTGCGTTGCCCTTGGCGCGCGGCAGGTCGGGTGCGCCGGGCAGGCCGAGCTGGTCCCACACCTCGCCGAGCTCTGCGTCGAGCGACTCGTAGCGCAGGACCCGGTCGAGCACCATCTGGCCGCGGATCCGGTAGAGCCGGCGGTTGTTGGCGAGCTGCTCGATCCAGATCTCCTGGACGTAGGCCTCGAAGTCGGGCAGCTCGTCGCGGTCCTTGTACTTCCAGAAGTAGAGCGAGACGACCGCGTCCCACGGGTTCCGCTCGATCGCGAAGGTGAAGTAGTCGGCGAAGGTCTGCTCGCCGACCAGGTCGCGCACGGCCTTGGCGCCCATGTGGTTGTACGCCTTGCGCTCCAGCGGTGGCGACTCGAAGTTCTGCGGCGGACGGCCGCCGGCGGCCTGGCGGAGCTTCTCGTCCTCGGGGCTGATCTCGGTGATGATGTCGTCCGGTCCGCACGCCTTCGACAGCGCGATCTCGACGCTCGTGCCCGCGGTCTTGCGGGTCTTGAGGAAGATGAAGCGGTGCTGGTGGGACGCGATCACGGGCATGACCCTATCCGTCGCGCCACGGATACGGTGGCACGCGTGACCGACCCCCAGACAGCCGACGGACACCACCATCTCGACCAGCACTTCCGGGGCGACGACTGGTACGGCGACGACCTCGGCGCGGCCCGCTTCACCGACTGCACCTTCACCGACGTCGACCTCAGCGAGGTGTCCACCTCGGGAGCGATCTTCGAGCGGTGCACGTTCCACGGCGGGCGGTTCAACGCGTCGGTGCACCGGGCGACGGCGTTCGTGGCGTGCGACTTCCGGCGCACGTCGTTCTTCGACGCGACGCTCGACGGCTGCAAGCTGGTCGGCACCGTCTTCAGCGAGTGCACGATGCGGCCGCTCACGGTGACGGGTGGATCCTGGCTCGGCGTGACGATCCGCGGGGCCAACCTCTCGCGGCTCGACCTCACCGGCGTCGACCTGCGCGAGGCGGACCTCTCCATGTCGGACCTGACCCTCGCCGTGCTCGCCGGCGCGCGCCTGGACCGGGCCGTGCTGCGCGACACCGTGCTCGACCGGGCCGACCTGCGCGGGGCGAGCCTCGACGGGGTGGACCTGTCTGCGGCCACGCTGAGGAGGACGAAGCTCGATCTCGCCGGTGCCGTCCTGCTCGCGGAGCTCCACGGCGCGGACGTCGACACGGCCAGCTAGCCGACGCGCGCCCGCAGGCCGTCGATCACCAGATCGAGCCCGAGGTCGAAGTCGGGCAGCGACTCCAGCGACCGCTCGACGGCGCCGAGCCTGACGGCCTGACGTGCGGTCTGCTCCTCGAAGGCGTGGCCGAAGACGTAGTGCACGAGTGCCCGCGAGGCGACCGGCACGAGCTCGGCGGGGACCTCGGCGTCGGCGAGGACCTTCTCCAGCTCCGCCACCGGTGCGGCCGCGCCGAGCCCGAAGGCCCAGACCGTCGCCACGACGTCGGCACCGTCGGTCACGGCGAGCATCGCGAGCCGCAGCTCGGAGCAGACCTCGCGCAGCCGATCGGGCCACTCATCCGCCTCGCGCGGTCGCGCGCCGCGAGCGAGGATCTCGTCGGCGACGGCCGCGAGCAGCGCCTGCTTGCTGGCGAAGTGGTGGTAGATCGCACTCGGCTGCACGTCGAGCTCCGCCCCGAGCCGGCGCATCGTCAGGGCCGCCAGGCCATGGGTGTCGAGGAGGGCGACCGCGTGCGCGAGCACGTCGCTGCGGTGATGTGGCACGCCTCACCCCCTGGTCACTGGTCCTCGGCCGTTGACGTGCCGGTCGGCCGTCCCTAACCTGAACACCGTTCAACTGATCACCGTTCAGGTAGAGGACACCACCCCATGAGCACCCGTCGCAACCCCGGCACCGACATCGCCCTCATCGCGGCCTTCGCGGCCCTGATCGCCGTCTGCGCGCTGCTGCCCGCGATCAAGGTCGCCGGCCCGGTGCCGATCACCCTGCAGACCTTCGCCGTGCTGCTCTCGGGCGCGGTGCTCGGGATGCGACGCGGCTTCCTCGCGGTCCTGCTCTACGTCGTCGCGGGCGCCGCCGGGCTCCCGATCTTCTCGGGCGGCGCCGCGGGCCTCGCGGTCCTCACCGGTCCCACGGCGGGCTACCTCATCGGCTTCCCTCTCGCCGCCGGGCTCTGTGGTGCGATCGTCGAGCGCCTCCCCCGCCGCTCGCTGGTCAGCGCAGTCGCGATCTTCGGCGCCGGCCTGGTCAGCTCGGCCCTCTTCATCCACACGTGCGGGATGGCGGGGCTCGTCCTCCGCGCCGACCTGACCTGGGCCCAGGCCTGGGACATCGACAAGATCTTCTGGTTCGGCGACGCCCTCAAGAACGTCGCCATGGCGCTGGTCGCCACCGCCGTCCATCGGGCGTTCCCCGACATGCTGGGCCGCGCGGTCGTCCCCGCCGACGTGCAGCGTGAGGGCACGCCCGCCGCGTGAGCCGGATCCTCCTCGAGCAGGTCACCGTCTCGGTCCCGACCCACGACGGCACCCGGCAGATCCTCGGGGAGACCACGCTCGACCTGAGCGAGCACCGGATCGCCCTCATCGGGCCCAACGGATCGGGCAAGTCCACCCTTGCCCGGCTGCTCAACGGGCTGGTGACGGCCACGACCGGCCGCGTGCTCGTCGACGGCCTCGACGTCGCGCGCGAGGGTCGGGACGTACGCCGTCGGGTCGGCTTCATGTTCACCGACCCCGCCGCACAGCTGGTGATGCCGACGGCCCGCGAGGACGTGGCCCTCTCGCTCCGGCGGACGCACCCGGACAAGGCCGCCCGCCTGGTCGCCGCAGACCGGGTGCTCGCGGACTTCGGGCTCGAGGGCTTCGGCGACCGCAGCGTGCACGGGTTGTCCGGCGGCGAGGGCCAGCTGCTCGCCCTGGCGGGGGTGCTGGCGACCGATCCGGCCGTCCTCGTCGCGGACGAGCCGACCACGCTGCTCGACCTGGGCAACAGCCGACGGATCGGTGACCTCCTGCTGGGCCTGCCGCAACAGCTGGTGCTGGTGACGCACGACCTGGACCTCGCCGCACGCTGCGATCGCGCACTCCTGGTGCGGTCCGGTCGCATCGAGCGGGACGGCGATCCCGCCGAGGTCGTCGAGCACTACCGGGCCGCCCCGTGAGCGCCCAACTCCTCGGACTGCACCAGCCGGGGACGACCTGGCTGCACCGACTGCCGGCCGGCGCCAAGCTGGTCGGCCTCATGCTGGCCAGCATCGTCGTGGTCGGCGTACGAGGTCCGGCGTCGGCGCTCGTCTTCGTCGTGGTCGCCGGCCTGCTGCTGGTCCGGTCGGGTGCGCGGCTGGGCCTCACCCTGCGTTCGATGCGGTGGCTGCTGCTCAGTGCGGCGATCCTCGGCACCTGGACGGTGTGGCAGAACGGCTGGCCGCGCGCGGTCGAGGTCGTCGGCGACCTGCTCGCCCTGATCCTGCTCGCGACGACGCTGACGGTCACGACGCCCGTCGACGAGGTGATGGATGCCGTGGCCCGGGGGCTCCGCCCGCTGCGCAGGGTCGGCGTGGATCCTGACGCCGTGGCGCTGGCGTTCTCCCTGATGCTCCGGGCGATACCGTCCACGATCCTGCTCGCCGAGGAGTCCCGCGACGCGGCGCTCGCGCGTGGCCTCGAGCGGTCCCCACGGGCGCGGCTGATCCCCTTCGTGATCCGCGTCGTGGCGCGTGCCCGCGACACCGGCGACGCGCTCCACGCGCGCGGGGTCGGCGACTGAGCGGCGTCAGAGGGGCTGGTTGAGGAACCAGCGATGCCCGAACGGGTCGCGGAAGACCGCCACCCGGCCGACGGGCGGGTTGTCCTCGGGACCGCGGTCGAGGGTCGTGCCGTCGGCCGTCACGCGATCGCAGACGGCATCGACGTCGTCGACCTCGAGGTGCAAGGAGACGGCGGCGCCGCGGGAGGGGTCCGGAGCGTCGATGCCAACCCCCTCGAACACGTCCGACATCATCCAGCGCCCACCACCGACCGCGAGCTCGACGTGGCCGACGGCCCCGTCGTCCATCACGATCGGCTCGACGACGACCTCGGCGCCGAGGACGTCGACGTACCACTCGATGGCGGCGCGGGCGTCCGCCACGCAGATGTACGGCGTCAGCTCACCCATGCCCGCCACTTCACCAGTCCGGCGGACGCCTGTCCATCCAAGGCGCAGCGCTCTCCACCTGGGCGGCGACCGAGACGAGCAGCTCCTCCTCGGCGGGGCGCGCAGCCAGCATCACGCCGACGGGGAGGCCGTCGTCGGTCCAGTGCAGGGGCAAGGAGATCGCCGGCATGCCGGTGACGTTCCAGGCGCTGGTCCATGGCGTGAAGGCCTTCTGGTTCGCGAAGTCGCGGGCCGGGTCGGCGTCGTCGCGGAGCTCGCCGACCAGCGCCGGCGGCCGGGCGAGGGTCGGCGTGAGGACGATGTCGTACGCAGCCAGCGCGGCGAGCGCCGCTGCCGCGTGCTGGCGCAGCCGGCCGATGGCGAGGCCGAACTCCGGTCCGCTGACGGCGTGGCCGCGCTCGCTGAGCCAGCGGGTCAGCGGCCGCAACCGGTCCTCGCGACCGGGCGGCGCCGGGGACAGCGCGGTGAGCACGGCCCAGCAGGTCTCGAAGTCGGCGACGGCGTCGGACGGGATCGGCACCGGGACGTCCTCGACGTCGTGGCCGAGGGACTCGAGGAGGTGTGACGCGTCCTCCCACGCCATCACGCTGGACGGGTCGACGTCGACCTCCGCGATCACCGGCGCGATGAAGCGGGCGACGCGGAGCCGGCCGGGGTCGCGGTCGCAGGCGTCGAGGAACGACGAGGTCGGCGGCGGAGCCCAGAAGGGATCGCCGACCCGGCGACCCTCCAGCACGTCGAGGAGGGCGGCGGCGTCGCGGACCGTGCGGGCGAGGGTGCCGGGCGTCGCCAACCCGACCGGGTCGCCGTAGCGCGGAGCCCCGCTGACCCGGCCGCGCGACGGCTTGAGCCCGACCAGGCCGCAGCAGGAGGCGGGGATCCGGATCGACCCGCCGCCGTCGGAGCCGGGCGCCACCGGGAGCAGGCCGGCCGCGACCGCCGCGGCCGCTCCGCCCGACGAGCCGCCCGCGCTCCGGGCGGTGTCCCACGGCGTCACGGAGGGCGGCGCGACGTCGGGCTCGGTGTAGCAGGGCGACCCGAACTCGGGCGTGCTGGTCTTGCCCAGGCTCGGCATCCCGGCGGCCTCGACGGTGAGGACGAGGTCGTCGGACTCGTCGGGGACGAAGTCGTCGTAGGCCGCGGAGCCGAAGGTGGTGCGCACCCCGGCCGTCGGGTGCAGGTCCTTGATGCCGGTCGGGACGCCCCAGAGCGGACCTGCGTCCGCGGGGCGTCCCGCCTCGGTCAGTCTCTGCGCGTGCTCGCGCGCGAGCTCGTGCGTGGTGGTGACGAACGCGCCGACATCGTCGGCACGCCCGGCGTAGTGCTCGACCAGCTCGAGCGGCGACACCTCGCCGCGGCGTACGGCGTCGCACTGCTCGAGCGCGGTCAGGTCGTGCAGCTGGGCCATGTTCGCGAACCTACCTGCCTCTGGAGTCACCGGATGTCCGGTGACTCCCACGCTTGTCAGCCCAGATCTCGGCCGACAAGCGTGGGACTCGGGTGCTCAGGCGGCGACGACGGCCTCGTGCGCGACGAGGGCGTCGAGCGCACCGAGGAGGCGCTGGACGGCGGCCTCGTTGGCCAGCGGGTCACCCTCGACCGCGGACTCGTCGACGACGATCCCCTCGACCACGAGGGCGCCGGCGATGGTGGCGGAGTGGCGGGCGTGCTCGTGCGACCACTTCCCGCCGTACGGCGTCGGGGTGGCGCCGATGGCCGCGAAGGGCTTGCCCACGATGGCGCCCTGGCCGTAGGGGCGAGAGAGCCAGTCGATGGCGTTGTTGAGCACGGCGGGCATGGTGCCGTTGTACTCGGGCGTGACGGCGAGGACACGGTCGGCGGCGGCGACGGACGCGCGCAGCGCGGTGGCGGAGGCCGGGGCGGTGTCGCCGTCGATCTCCTCGTTGTAGAAGGGCACGGTGTCGAGGCCCTCGACCACGTCGACGGTCACTCCGGCGGGCGCGTGCTCGCGGAGATGCTCGGCGATGCGGCGGTTGAGGCTCCCGGTGCGGGTGGAGCCGAGGAGGACTGCGACGCGGGTCTGCTTGTCTGTGGTCATGACAGGCGAAACGGACCGCGGTCCGTTTTCATTCCCGGATGCCCGTTCTTTTCCTGCGCCCTAACCTGAGCGCGTGACGAACCTGCTGCCGATGGCGGACGAGCCCGCCCCGGAGCGGGCGGATGCCGCGCGCAACCGGCAGGCGATCCTCGTCGCGGCACTGGAGCTCATCCGGACCCGAGGCGTCGACTGCGTGACGATGGAGACGGTCGCGTCGGCCGCCGGCGTCGGCAAGGGGACGCTGTTCCGGCGGTTCGGCAGCCGCGAGGGCCTGATGGCCGCGGTGCTCAACGAGTCCGAGGCGGCCTGGCAGGCCAGCGTGATCTCCGGTCCCCCGCCGCTGGGGCCCGGTGCGCCGCCGATGGAGCGGCTGCTCGCCTTCGGCCACTCGCGGATGCGCACCAACGTCACGTCCGGCGCGCTCATCAAGGCCGCCACCGGCGACAGCTCCGCGCGCTCGCGGGCAGCCGCGTCGTTCGCCGTCATGCACGTGCGCCACCTGCTGCACGAGCTCCGCGTCTCGGGCGACCTCGTCCTGCTGTCGATCGCGATCCTGGCGCCGCTCGACATCATGGTCATCGAGCAGCAGCAGCGCGACCACATCTCCCTCGACCGGATCGAGGCGGGCTGGGACGACCTGGTGCGCCGGGTGGTCGGCGGCTGATTCAGCCGACGCCCGACACGGCGACGAAGCCGCCGAGCGCCCAGAGCACGGCACCCACCACGAGTGCGGCGACCGGCACCCACCACGTGCGTCGACGGCGTACCCACCGCACGATGACCACCGCCAGCGCCACGAGGTAGACGATCCACGGCGATCCGGACGAGATGACGATCCCGGCGGAGATCTGCCCGCTGCTGCAGCGCGTGTCGCCGACGCACCCGTCGGAGGCCATGCCGAAGAAGAGGCCGAAGAACGAGGCGAGCGGCACCAGCACGGCCAGCCCGACCATCAGCAGTACGGTGACGACGCGCTCGACGGTCGAGGTCTGGCGCGGCAGGTCGTCGTAGGAGGTGGTCACGCCGCTCCACCGTCTGGTGACCAGCGGATGCAGACCGCGTCGTGGTCGAGGGGTACGCCGCTCGCGCCGGCGGCCTCGCACGCCTCGGTCACCAGCCGCTCGGTCTCGTCGAGCGCAGCCTCACGCTCGGCCTCGGGGAGCAGCGCGACGTGGGAGACCGTGGAGACGAAGCCGCGCCACTGCGCGGGCGTGAGGGTCCAGGTCCAGCGGAACGACCGCTGCTCCGCCGATCCGGAGGCCAGGTCGAGGCGCTCCATCGGGTCGGTGTCCTCGGGGTGCGCGAGCGCCGGGTCGAGGCGCATCGCCCGCCACTGCCAGTCGTGCTCGAGCACCGGCACGTTCCAGACGCACCCGAGCCAGCCGCCCGGGCGGAGGACGCGCGCCACCTCCGCCGACGCCTCGGCCTTGGGGAACCAGTGCCAGGCATCGGCCACGAGCACGGCGTCGACCGATCCGTCGTCCAGCGGGAGCGCGTCGGCGCCCGCCTCGTGGACCCGCAGCCCCGGGTGCCGGTCGGCGACGAGCGCGAGCATCCGGCCGTCGGGCTCGACGACGTCGAGGTCGAGGCCGCGCCCGACCAGCCGGTCGGTGAGCTTCCCGGTGCCGGCTCCGACCTCCGCGACCCGCACCGCGTGCGGCGGGAGCAGCCAGCCGACGGCGTCGTCGGGATAGGTCGGGCGGTGGTCGTCGTACTGCTCCGCCCAGGCACCGAAGCTGGTCGCGCGCGTCGAGGTCACCGGCAGCAACCTAGACGAACCTACCGGTGCTGGCGCCGCAGGCCGAAGGTGAGCCCGTCGACGAGGGCGCCCCAGGATGCCTCGATGACGTTGGCGCCGACGCCGACGGTGACCCACGACGACTCGCCGTCGCTGGTCTCGATGAGCACGCGGGTGATCGCGTCGGTGCCGTGGCCCTGGTCGAGGATGCGCACCTTGTAGTCGATCAGCTCGAACTTCGCGACCTCCGGGAACGCCTGCCCGATCGCCTCGCGCAGGGCGGCGTCGAGGGCGTTGACCGGCCCGTTGCCCTCGCCCGTGACGACGTACCGCACGCCCGCAGCCGTCAGCTTCACCGTCGCCTCGGAGACGGCCTCGCCGTCGGTGCGGGTCTCGGTGATGACACGCCACGACTCGACGTCGAAGTACGACGGCCGGGCACCCTCGACCTCCTCGGCGAGCAGCAGCTCGAAGGAGGCGTCGGCGGCCTCGAAGGTGTAGCCACCCTGCTCCATCTGCTTGACCCGGTCGGTGACGCGCGTGACCAGCTCGCGGTCCTCCGACAGGTCGTAGCCGAGCTCCTTGCCCTTGAGCTCGATCGACGCGCGGCCGGCCATGTCGGAGACGAGCAGGCGCATGTCGTTGCCGACGACGAGCGGGTCGAGGTGCTGGTAGAGGTCGGGGTCGACCTTGATCGCGCTGGCGTGCAGCCCGGCCTTGTGCGCGAACGCCGACGTGCCGACGTAGGGCTGGCGCGAGGCCGGCGGAACGTTGGTGACCTCGGCGACGGCGTGGGCGATGCGGGTCGCCTCCTTGAGCAGGCCCTGGGGCAGGACGCTGCGGTCCAGCTTGAGCTCGAGGTTGGCGACGACGGTGACGAGGTCGGCGTTGCCGGTGCGCTCGCCGTAGCCGTTGATGCAGCCCTGCACGTGGCTGGCGCCGGCGGCGACCGCGGCGAGCGAGTTGGCGACGGCGCACCCGCTGTCGTTGTGGGCGTGGATCCCGACCCGCGCGCCGGTCGACTCGATCACGTCGAGGACGACGTCGGAGACCCAGTCGGGCAGCATGCCGCCGTTCGTGTCGCAGAGCGCGACGACCTCCGCGCCGGCCTCGGCAGCCGTGCGCAGCACCTCCAGCGCGTACGCGCGGTTGGCGCGGTAGCCGTCGAAGAAGTGCTCGGCGTCGAGGAACACCGTCTGCCCCTCCTCGCGCAGGTGGGTGACGGTGTCGCGCACCATCGCGAGGTTCTCCTCGAGGGTGGTGCGCAGCGCGAGCTCGACGTGGCGGTCGTGCGACTTGGCGACCAGGGTGACCACGCCCGCCCCGGAGTCGCGGAGGGCGGCGACGAGTGGGTCGTCAGCAGCTCGTACGCCGGCCCGGCGGGTGGCGCCGAACGCCGCGAGCTTCGCGTGGGTGAGCTCGAGCTCCTGGCTCGCGCGGCGGAAGAACTCGGTGTCCTTGGGGTTCGAGCCCGGCCAACCGCCCTCGATGTAGCCGACCCCGAGCCCGTCGAGCTGGCGGGCGATGCTCAGCTTGTCGGCGACCGACAGGTTGAGCCCCTCCTGCTGGGCGCCGTCGCGCAGGGTGGTGTCGTAGACGTGGAACGAGCCGTGCAGGTCCATCGCAGTTCCCTCGGAGTGGTGACATGAAAAAACCTCCTGGGGTGCAGGAGGTCGGCGCGGCGGGGAGTCCCGTCGCGCTAGGCAATGATGATCGTGCTGGTGGTCACGAGCTCATGGTGCCACCGAACCTCCGATCGTGAGACGGGTGTCTCGCGATCTGGTTGCGCCGAACGGGTCGTCGACCGGGCCGCCACGTCGTGCCCTGACGCGAGGCGGCCCCGGGTTCCGCTCCCCACTGCGGCACCCGGGGCGCTTCACGCGGTCAGCAGTCGTGGGCGCTCGCCCCGGCGACGTACGTCTCGACCATCTGGCCCGGCAGCGGCGAGAACGCCTCGAAGTACTCCAGGCCCACGCCGTTGGCGCCGTTGGGGTTCATCCGGCCCGTGTGCTTCGGGTCGCCGATCGTCATCTTCTCGAAGATCTTGAGGCCGACCGGCAGGCCGGCGGCACGGAGCGCGGCGTAGCCCGCCTCGTTCGCCCCGGCGCACTCCGCCGTGTAGCCCTCGAAGCCTGCCCCGTCCGCGGCCGTCAGGACGAACCAGTTCGACGAAGCAGGTCCGCCGAGCGAGTACATCGGCACGAAGCAGTGGTGGGCGCTCGCGCTCGTCGCGGTGACGGCGATCGCGGCAGCCGCTGCGGCGGTCACGACGCCGAGGCGTCGCAGGGTGGTGGTGCTCATGTCAGTTCCCTCCTGGTGGGACCCCCGTCGGGTCCTTCCGCAGCAGTCCACCGCGATCGGTCGCGTGCGACCACGGTCAGTGACCCGCACAGTTCTCGTACAGTTCCCGCTCTGCGGCGCGCCCGGTCGACCACCCCCGGCTGGAGCTGTCGTCCATGGAAGGGTGGACCCATGATCACGGTCGATCACCTCACCAAGACCTACGGCGGGTTCACCGCCGTCGACGACGTCAGCTTCACCGCGCAGCGCGGCCGCGTCACCGGCTTCCTCGGCCCCAACGGAGCAGGGAAGACGACGACCATGCGGATCATGGTCGGGCTGACCCCTGCCAGCTCGGGCAGCGTCAGCATCGGCGGCCGGGCCTACCGCGACATCCCGAACCCCGGCCTGCACGTCGGTGTCCTGCTGGACGCCTCCGCCCAGCACGCGGGCCGCACCGGGCGGGAGGTCCTCATGATCGGCGCGAAGACGATGGGGCTGCCGGACTCACGCGTCGACAAGATGCTGGAGCTGGTGTCGCTGACCCCGAGCGAGTCCAAGCGTCGGGTGCGCAACTACTCGCTCGGCATGCGCCAGCGCCTCGGCATCGCCCACGCGCTCCTCGGCGATCCGTCGGTGCTGATCCTGGACGAGCCGGCCAACGGGCTCGACCCGGCCGGCATCCGCTGGATGCGGCGCCTGCTCAAGTCGTACGCCGACCAGGGCGGGACCGTGCTGCTGTCCAGCCACCTTCTCAACGAGGTCGAGCTCATCGCCGACGAGATGATCCTCATCGGCGGGGGCAAGATCGTCGCCTCGGGCACCAAGGAGTCCCTCCTGTCCGGTGAGGCGACCAGCACGCTGGTCCACTCGGAGGACAACGACGCACTCGGCCGCCAGCTGACGGCCGCAGGACACACGGTCACCGTCGAGGCCGGCGGGCTCCGGGTCGACTGCGACTCCCCCACGGTCGGACGTGCGGCGCTGGAGGCTCAGGTCGTGCTCACCGAGCTCCGGTCCGGGGCAACCGGCCTGGAGGACCTCTTCCTCTCCCTCACCGAGGACACCCAGCGCGAGGGACATCCCGCCGCCGCGACCGCCCAGGGAGGCACCGCATGACCGCCACCTCGTCCGAGACGCTCGACGTGTCCGGCACGCCCGCCGTACCGTTCACCCGCCTGGTCAGCGTCGAGGTCCGCAAGGCCCTCGACACCCGCGCCGGGCGCTGGTTCTCCGGCTCCATCGTGCTCCTGAGCCTGGCCGTCGTCGTGATCTACGCCTTCGCGGCGCCCGAGGACAGCCGTGACTTCGGCGATGTCATCGCAGTCGCCGGTGGCGTGCTGGGCTACTTCCTGCCCATCCTCCTGATCCTCATGGTCACCAGCGAGTGGAGCCAGCGCACCGGCCTGACGACCTTCACCCTCGAGCCCCACCGCGGCCGGGTGGTGGGCGCGAAGCTCTGTGGTGGCCTGCTCCTGGGCGCCGGGCTGATCGTCATCGCCATGGCGGTCGCCGCGATCGGCACCGTCATCGGCGGCGGGGACTGGTCGATCACCGCGGACGTGCTCGTCAAGGGCTTCCTGGTGGCCAACCTGATCGGGATCCTGACCGGCTTCGCCATCGGCATGCTGCTGATGAACAGCCCGGCAGCGATCGTCGCCTACTTCATCTACTCCCTGGTGCTGCCGATCGCGGTCGGCATCCTGGGGTCCTTCCAGGAGTGGTTCGCCGACCTCGCACCGTGGATCGAGTTCAACACCGCCCAGGGGCTGATGTTCCAGGACGAGGGCGCACCCAGCGGCGAGCTCCTGGCCCAGCTGCTCGTCTCCGGCACCATCTGGCTCGTGGTCCCGTTCCTCCTCGGCCTGCTGCGCCTGCTGCGCGCCGAGCCCAAGTAGCAGCAGACCGGCTGACGAGACACGACAGGCCCCGCCACCCGTCGGGTGGCGGGGCCTGTCGGCTCGATCAGCTGCCCGAGATGATGCCCGGGAGGGCGTCCTCGAAGAGGGCGATCACGTCAGCGGCCGGGAGCACCATGCTCCGCGGGCGCGCGGCAGCGGCGAGGTCGGCACCCCAGTCAGCAGCGCGCTGGCGCTGCACCGGCGTCCCGTGGTGGCCGGGGCTGTCGAACACGCAGTCGCCGACCGTGTAGAAGCTGAGCAGGGCGTCCGTCACGCGCTTCGCGTTGAGGGCGAGCCCCTTCTTGTGCGTGGCGTAGTAGGTCGCCATCGCGTCGGCCATCAGCTCCGTGCGACGCGTGGCCGCGGCGGGGTCCGTCGGGCCGTCGTCGAAGGCGCCCAGCTCGAACTGCACGTGGTGGGCGAACTCGTGCGCCATGATGGCGCGCGGGCCGACGTCGCCGAGCCCGAAGGCGTCGTACGCCTCGATGATGCCCTTGCCCATGATCAGCTTGTCGGGCAGGTCCTTGATCAGCGGGTCGGTCTCGCCCTCGGCGGTGAAGGCGAAGGCGTTGAGCGTCCACAGCGGGTTGTCGTAGAGGTCGCCGTGGCTCTGCATGTAGGTGGCGACGGTCGTCGCCTCCGTCTGGATCTGCTCCGGGGTCAGCGGGGCGATCTCGCCCAGCTCGACCATCAGGGTCAGCGTCCTCGCGATGCGGTCGGCGTCGAGCAGCGACTCGCCGTTCATCTCCATCAGCTGGATGTCGCCGGACTCGATGTCCCAGAACCGGCGGAGGTCGCGGAAGGTGTTGGTGATCTGCGCGGCGTGGGTGTCGAGGGCGTAGTCGGGGTCACCGGCCGTGCCGAAGAAGAGCGCGTCGTAGGTGGGCACCGAGAACAACGCGTCCTGGTGCGCGGCCACGAACGCCAGGTCGCCCGACTCGGCCAGGGCCTGGACCTGCTGGTCGAAGTAGCCGTCGAGCAGCGTGGGACCACCGCACTCGCTCGGGTCGACGGCCTGCTCGAACGCCTCGGCCGCGGGCACCTCGACGAGGCGGTCGGCAGTGCGGGCGGACGTGGTGGCGACAGCCGGCGCAGCGGACGCGACCGAGGCGGGGCCGAGCGGGAGGAGGACCGCGGCACCGAAGGCCGCCGTCCACCGGATGAGTCTGTTCACGAGAACCTCCGAGAGTGATGACTCGGAAGACCGTCCGCTCCCGAGTGGAACCGTTCCAACCTCGGTCGGGATCCACGCCGGGAAAAGACCGAGCCGGGGACCCGGAGACCATCGGGGGCGGGACGGCCCGTCCCGGCCACGCGGCTGGGACGGGCCCGTCGGTCAGGAGGTGCCGTCGGGCTCCTCGTCGACGACCTCGCCGTCGAGCAGCAGGGGGTCGACGGTGTCCGGGTCGTCGACGAGGTGGACCGCGGCCTCCTCCGCACCGGCCGCGGCGCCGTCGATGCCGACGTCCTGCGCGACCAGGTCCTTCTCGGTGTCGGTGCGCGCCCCCTCGTCCTCGGCCACGAGACGGCCCGCGCGGCCACCCTCGGCGGCCTCGACGTCCGCCTGGACCGCCTCGCCGTCGGTGGAGTCCTCCGCGACGAGCGGCGCCAGGTCGCCGCGCTCCGCCTCCGCGTCCGCGACCTCGTAGGGGTCGGGCTCGGGCAGCTCCTGGTCGACGCGCTGGTCGAGCGACTCCCCCATGCTCTCCTCGAGCGGTGTGTTGCCGAAGCCCTGGCCGACCGACCACTTCTCCGGCGGCGAGTAGCCCTCGTCGAGCGGCTCGGGCAGGTCGCGGTCGTCCACCAGGCTGTCGCCCGTGCTCTGCGGCTGCGTCTCGTCGTCGACGCTGTAGCCGTGGTAGCTCTCGTTGTCGGTGCTGTCGCCGGTGATGTCGACGGCGGGGTCGGTGCCGATCTCGGTGTCGATGTCGGGCTGTTCGGTGGTCATTGCTCTCCTGCTCCCAGCCGGTACGGCTCGTCGTGCGGGCATGAGCACGGCACGTACCCCGATCTGCCGTGCGGAACACGCCTGCCGGTCGTCGGGAGCCACCACGCGCGCCCCAAATATTGAGCAGGTTCTCGTCGTCGTCCCCACCGGGGACTCGGATGGGGAAGCCTTTCGTCATGACGGCGGTGAGGGCGAGTGAGCACTGGGCGCTCAGCGAGCTCATGGCAGCGGCTGACGACTTCGCTGAGCGTGCGCGGGTCCAGGAAGCTCGCCGCGACCTGGCCCGACCGGGGACCGTGGTGTTCCACCAGTACGCGCACTCGGCCACGCTCTGGCGCGCTGCCGAGGACCGGTTGCGGGGGCAGTTCCGTGCGCTCGAGCTCGGCGCGGCCGGCATCGGGGACGACGGCCACTGACGGCGCGCCGGCGTCCGTCAGAGCCAGGCGGGCAGGCGCACGTCCGCGAAGGGCGCGTCGTCGTACGGCGCCCAGTTCGTGCCCGACGACGACGCGGCGGCACCGAGACCGGTGCCCAGCGCGGCGACAAGAAGCGTGACCAGCAGCCACGGCACGCCGCGCCGGGCGAGCGGGTCGACGGCACGATGGATCGGCGAGCGGACGCGCTCGGAGCCCGGTCCCCACCACGTGCCGATCGCGAAGGACGCTCCGATCACCCCGAGCGAGGTCAGCACCGAGAGCGACGCGGCGAAGCAGAGCAGGGCGACGGCGGAGGCGATGCCGACGCTCCAGAGGATCAGCAGCAGGGTGCCACCGAGCCCGGCCACGACGTGCCAGGGGGCGGCCAGCAGCAGCTGGATGCCGTCGTACCACTTGGCGCCGCGCCGGTCCCGCCTGCCGCCCGCCGACGAGGCGGCGAGCGAGCCGCTGCGCAGCAGCCAGACGGCGAGGAAGAGGACGGCGAGGGCGAGGTACGGCGCATAGGCGATGCCACCGGTCACCACGCCGCCGAGGGCGAGCAGCGAGAGTCCGCGACGCAGCCGCTCCCCCGCGGGGACGACCTCGCGGGCGGGCGGGCCGTAGGCGCCGACGTACTCCACCGACCCGTCGGGCAGCACGCGGGTCTGGCGGTGCGGCACCGTGCCGGCCTCTCCCCAGCCCTGCGTCCGGCCTCCGTCGTAGAGGTCGTCGTCCGGCGAGCGCCAGTCGTCCGACCAGTGCACCGGCTCGGAGAGCGCGGGCGGCACGACGCCAGTGGCGACCGCGGTCGGCGCCTCGCGGTCCTGGCGGACGGATGCGACGTAGGGCAGCGTCACGGGGTGCGACGCGGAGGGTTCGCGGGGCTCGCCGCCGGCGAGCTCCTCCAGCCAGTCACGCACCTCGTCGAGGGACGGGCGGTCCTCCGCGTCGGGCGCGAGCGCGTCCTCGACGAGCTCGAGGACCACCGGGTCGAGGCCGGACAGGTCGTGCTCGCCGCGACGGACGCGGTCCATGATCGCCACCGACGGCCCGCGGCCGAAGGGCGCGCGGCCGGTGCCGGCGTATGCCACCGTGGCGGCCCAGGCGTGCACGTCGGACGCGGCGGTCGCGTCGTCGCCGTAGAGGATCTCGGGTGCGAGGTAGCCCGGCGTGCCGAGGAGCCACCCGGTCATCGTGATCTGCGAGTCGTCGGCGACCCGGGCCAGGCCGAAGTCGATGAGGATCGGCGTACGGCCCTCCATGATCACGTTGGACGGCTTGATGTCGCGGTGCAGCACGCCGACGTCGTGGACGGCCTCGAGCGCCTCGGCGAGGCAGTCGGCGAACCACAGCAGGTCGTCGCCCTCCAGCGGGCCCTCCTCCTGCACGTGGTCGTGCAGTGAGAGGCCGGGGACGTAGCGCGTGGCGACGTAGGGGATCTCGCCCCACGGGTCGGCGTCGACGATCTCGGCGATCCGGCGGCTGCGCACCCGGCTCAGCGAGCTGACCTCGCGCGCCAGCCGGCGGCGCGCCTCGTCGTCCCCGACGACGTGCGGGCGCAGCACCTTGATCGCGACCGGGCGCTCCCCCGGCTTCTGACCGAGGTGGACGACGCCCATGCCGCCCTCGCCGAGGCGGGCGCGCAGCGAGTAGCCGCCGACGGTCAACCCGGGCGGCGGCGCCTGGGGGGACGTCGTCACGTCATGAGGATACGGCCGGTGGACGGTGTTGCCTGTCATCCGGCGCGCAGGGTCGGGCCGAGCGTCGGACGGCGGGGCTAGCGTGACCGCATGACCGACCTCGCACCCGCCCAGCCCTACGACCACGCCGCCCGCGTCGAGCTCGATTCCGTGCCGCTCGCCGTGATCCGGCACGCCGGCGTCACGCTCGGTGACATCCGCACCCTCTTCGACGACGGCTACGGCGCGATCGCCGCGCTCATCGGGACCGGAGCGATCACACCGACCGGGCCGGCGCTCGCGATCTACAAGGGTGACGTGGAGCAGGCCTTCGACCTCGAGCTCGGGTTCCCGGTGGCCAACGCCTTGTCCTCACCCCTCACTGCCGGTGAGCGTTCGGTCGTCCCGTCGACGCTGCCCTCCGGTCCCGCAGTCGCGGCGACCCACCTCGGCTCGTACGACGACCTCGGAGAGGCGTGGGGCCGGCTGGCCGACGCCGCAGGGGCACAGCCGACCGGGTCGTGGATCGAGGTCTACGTCAGCGACCCGAGCCAGGAGCCCGACCACCTGCGCACCGACCTGCTCATGCCCGTCACCGGCTGAATGGACGACCCGCGCCGGCGTTTGGAGCACGAGCGTGAGGTGACGCTGGGTCGGCTGGCGAGCCTCACCGGCGACCACGACGCCATCGTGGCCGCCTCGCTCGACACCAACGCCGACGACGAGCACGACCCCGAGGGCGCCACGATCGCCTTCGAGCGCTCGCAGATCGGCGCTCTCGTCCGTCAGGTGGCCGGCCACCTGGCCGAGGTGGACGCCGCGCTCGCTCGTGTGTCGGACGGGACGTACGGCGTGTGCGAGCGCTGCGGGTCCGCCACCGGCGAGGCGAGGCTGGAGGCGTTGCCCGCCGCGCGGCTTTGCATCACCTGCGCCGCTGCGGGCTAGCCGAGCAGAGTCTCCGTCGTAGACGGCTCCAAGCCGTAGTCGGCATAGACAGCAAAGCGCTCGTGCGGCTTCATCGCAAGCAGGGTCTGCTTCACCCGGTCGAAGGCCGAGTCGAAGCTCCCGTGCGCGACGGTGAACATGTTCTCCCATTCAGCCGGCGTCATCACGATCACCACCGTTCGGCATCCGCCACCGGCTTGCCGGACCGACACCCGAATGCGACCAGGCGCCACTTCTGCTGCCGATGACCACCCGTCGAGGTCACGGACGAGACGCCGGTAGTACTTCGCGAGGTCCACCTCACAAGGATGACCTCACAGCGGCAGATCCGAGATTGACCTCCTCAACTTTTCGCAGCACTTGATGCATTCTTGATCGAACACCTGTTTGTAAATTGCTGCTCGAGCGATACTCTCGCTTCACGTCAGAGAGCCTCCGGGCCACCAGTTCAGCTGGTGCGCCTTCCCGGTTGTGACAGGACGAGTTGCGAGGGTAGGTAATAGCCCGGGATCCGGGCCTCCAGGAGCGACGACCGTTCTTCAGCCATGCGTGCGTGTGCTGAAGCCGTCGTCGAGAGGAGGCCGCACGTGACGCACCCGATCCTGGTCGCGACCGACCTCATCGACGAGGCGCTCAAGACCGTCGCAGACACGAACCCAGCGTTCATGGCGACGGCCGACAAGGCCGCGGCGCTGCGTGAGCTGGCGACGCTCGAGTCCAGGCTGGCCGAGCTCCGGATGCGGATCCTCGCCGACGCCGACGACCTGGCTGCCGAGTCCGGTGCACGCGACGCCGCAGGCTGGCTTGCGGACTCCACCCGCACGCGCCTCGAGGACGCCCGCGCCGATCTGCGCCTCGCAGTCGCCCTCGACCGTCGGTGGCAGACGCTCGGTGCTGCGCTGCGCGAGGGCCGGGTGAACACCGCCCAGGCGTCGGTGATCGTCCATGCGCTCGACGAGCTACCCGACGAGGTCCCGACCGTGGTATTGGAGCGCGCCGAGGGGGTGCTGATTGAGCACGCAGGCCGCTTCGCCCCGAAGCAGCTCGCCCGCATCGGGCGACACATCCTCACCGTGATTGCTCCGGACCTCGTCGACGAGGCCGAGGGCCGGCGGCTCGCCGCCCTCGAGGCGGAGGGTCGTCGGCGGACACGGTTGACGCTGCGCCGTTTGGGAGACGGGACGACCCGCGTGTCCGGCCTCATCCCCGACGCCTCCGCCACGCGCCTGGCGACCTACCTCGAGGCGTACGCCAACCCGCGTCGCGACGTGGTCGACGCGGACCCGACGATCGATCCTGTCCCGTGCCTGCCCTACCCGCGTCACCTCGGCGACGCCTTCTGCCAGCTGATTGGGGCCCTCGACCCGAAGCGACTGCCAGTGCACGGCGGTGACGCCACGACCGTGGTGGTCACTATCCCCTTCGAGAAGCTCATGGCTGACCTCGGCGCGGGCGACCTGCTCGGATCAGGCACCGTCCCGAGCGACCCGCACACCGACGCGCGTGCCGGCGAGTCGATCACCGCGGCACAGGCCCGTCGGCTCGCGTGCAACGCGAACATCATCCCCGCCGTGCTCGGCGGAGACTCCGAGGTCCTCGACCTGGGCCGCGCCCGGCGCCTTTTCAGTGCTGCTCAGCGCCGAGCATTGCTGATCCGTGACCGCACCTGCCGGGCCGAGGGATGCGACATCCCCGGGACCTGGTCCGAAGCCCACCACTGGGTCACGTGGCAGTCCGGAGGCGACACCGGCCTCGACAACGGCGTGCTCCTCTGCTCGCACCATCACCACCGAGCGCACGACCCGACATACGAAGCGGAACGGATGGGCAACGGCGACGTGCGGTTCAACCGGCGGACGTAGGCCGACCCACACGTTTGGTTTCACTCACGCGCAGCTCTCGAGCGTGGTGGGATCGGAGCTCACCGATCGGGGGATCCATGAGCACCGTCAAGTCGTATCCGAGTCGCGAGCTGCGGCGCTTGCGCACTCGGTGGCTGATGCAGAACAAGAATGCGGTGTCTGTCGCGTGCGCGTTCTTCCTGGCGTCCGCTCTCATCGCGACCTGGCTCGGCGTCGCGTACTCCACACGAGCCACTTGGTACCTGGTTGGAGTCCTGCACGCCGGCCTCGTGGCCACGGTCCTTCACTTCCTCAACAGCGCAGTCCTCGCCCACGAGCCTCGAGCCGTCTTCCAGCTGCGCGGCGCCTGGGGCGAGGACAACACCCGCTCCGAGCTCCAGCGCGCGAAGAAACGCAAGCTCATCTGGGATTGGGTGGACAGCATCCCGTTGCAAGCCAGCGACCTTGACCATGTCGTCGTCACCCGGTCGGGTGGCGTCGTGGTGTTGGACTCCAAATTCCGGACGGACCTGACGAGCGCGGGCGTCGCCGAGATGACCGTTTCCGCTGCTCGTGCTCGTGTGCGCACGGAAGCCCTGGCCCGCACGGTGTTGCCTCGCGAACGGTCCGGTCGTCGCCGGGCCACGGGCACGTCCGTTGCGGTGACACCGTGCATCGTGCTGTGGGGACCTGCTCGCCGCGGGATGCCCGAGGAACACGTCGTGGACGGAGTCCACTTTGTCGACGGCAACAAGCTCGTCCAGTGGCTCGAGAAGCTCCCGACCTCGACAGTCTCACAGGAGGCGGGGAGCGACCTTCTCATCAGACTTCGCAAGTTTCGCGACCTGCAGTCCACGCGAAGCTGACCTTCGCACCAGCAACTCCGCGACGGCGAGGTTGAGGATCCAGGCGAAGCCCATCCCCGCCGCCTTCAGCGCACCGGACGGCTGCTCGCCAAGGAAGATCGCCACCGGGCCGAGGACGAGCGCCTGCGTTCCAGCGCCCTGGGCGACGGCGTACGCCCTCGCCATCCACCGCTGGTGGGTGCGGATGTCGCGGCGCAGGACCGCGAGCAGGCCGAGCACCAGACCGGCGACCATGATCGAGCCGAAGAGGAGCCGCAGCCACACCAGTGCGGCGTTGTCGTGGGCGGGGAGGTCGGAGAACACGGCCATCCACATGCCGCTCAACGCGGCGGCGAGGCCGGCCGGGACGAGGACCCGACCGCTCCACCGGTGCCAGGCGGGCCGGCGACGCCACAGCGACGGCTGGAGCTGGAAGGCACCGAGCACGCAGTAGGTCGTGGCGGCGATGATGTGCACGATGATCGGCACCGGCAGGTCGAAGAAGCGAGCGTTCTCCGCAGTGCGTCCGCCGGACAGGTCGACCAGCCGAGCCGCCCCGGCCAGGATCGGTACGGCGGTCAACGCGATGAGCGACGTGGGGATCCACCGGTCCCGGCGGGTGCGCGTCGACGCGGTCGGGCGCGGGGCGAGGGTCGTCATGCGACGAGCCTCGTCGTAGCGCCGGTCGCACGCATCGGCCCGCGGGCCGGACCGTGCTCAGCCGATCGGCCGACCTCAGCAGACCTGGTGCATCCAGCCGAAGGTGTCCTCGGAGCGACCGAACTGCATGCCGACCAGGGCGTCGCGGATCTGCATCGTCAGGTCGGTGCTCGCCGGGGCGGGGGTCACCGAGCCGGGTGAGCGCAGCTCACCGACCGGGGTGACGACGGCCGCGGTGCCGCACGCGAAGATCTCGGTGATCTCGCCCGAGGCGACGCCGTCGCGCCACTCGTCGATCGAGAACTTCCGCTCCTCGACCGCGTGTCCGAGCTTGCCGGCGAGCTCGATGATCGAGGCGCGGGTGATGCCCTCGAGGATCGTGCCGGTCTCCGGGGTCACGATGCTGCCGTCGCGGCGGACGAAGAAGAGGTTCATCCCACCGAGCTCCTCGATGTAGGTGAACTCCTGGTCGTCGAGGAACACGACCTGGTCGCAGCCCTGCTCGATGGCCTCGCGCTGGGCGGCGAGCGACGCGGCGTAGTTGCCGCCGGTCTTGGCGGCACCCATGCCGCCGCGGCCGGCGCGGGTGAAGGTCTCGGAGAGCCAGAGGTTGACCGGCTTGATGCCGCCCTTGAAGTACGCCCCGGCGGGCGAGGCGATGACCATGAAGGTGACGTGCTGGGCCGGGCGCACGCCGAGGAAGGTCTCCGAGGCGAACATGAAGGGCCGCAGGTAGAGCGACTTCTCCCCGCCGCCCGCCGAGTTGTCCGGCACCCACCGCTGGTCGGCGGTCACCAACGCGTCGACCGCTGCCACGAAGTCGTCGACGGGCAGCTCGGGGAAGGCGAGCCGCTGCGACGAGCGCACCATCCGCGCGGCGTTCTGCTCGGGTCGGAAGGTCCAGACCGAGCCGTCCTCGTGGCGGTAGGCCTTCATCCCCTCGAAGGTCTCCTGCGCGTAGTGCAGCACCGCGGTCGCGGGGTCGAGCGTCAGCGGGCCGTAGGGCTCGACGCGCGCGTCGTGCCACCCGTTGTCGGGCGTCCACTCGATCGTGACCATGTGGTCGGTGAAGTGCTGACCGAAGCCCGGGTTGGCGAGGATCTCGGCGAGCCGGGCGTCGTCGACGGGCGTGGGGTTCGAGGTGGTGCTGATCTGCATGGGGTCAACCTATTCCAAGGGTCTGGGTCTCGATACGGCCACCGCGGCCACAGGTGGTCGAGTGCCGAGCGAGGAACGAGCGAGGTGTATCGAGACCTGGATGGCCCGGGTCTCGATACGCCCGCTCGCTGGCGCTCGCGGGCTACTCGACCATCGGGAGCACCTCAGAGGCGGGCGGCGATCGCGTCCCCGACCTCGGACGTACGACGACTCGTGTCCGGCGCGCGCTCGGAGAGGTCCGCCAGGACGGCGGCCTCGATCGCGGCGGCCGCGTCGGCGTGGCCGAGGTGGTCGAGGAGGAGCGCTCCGGAGAGGATCGCGGCGGTCGGGTCGGCCTTCTGCTGGCCGGCGATGTCGGGGGCGGAGCCGTGGACGGGCTCGAACATGGAGGGCGCGGTCAGGTCCGGGTTCACGTTGCCGGAGGCGGCCAGCCCGATGCCGCCGGTGATGGCGGCGGCCAGGTCGGTGATGATGTCGCCGAAGAGGTTGTCGGTGACGATCACGTCGAAGCGGGCGGGGTCGGTCGCCATGAAGATCATGGCGGCGTCGACGTGGATGTAGTCGGTCGTGACGTCCGGGTGCTCGGCGCCGATCGACTGGAAGAGCCGCCACCAGAGCGCCCCCGCGTTGGTCAGCACGTTGGTCTTGTGGACCAGGGTCAGCTTCTTGCGGTCCCGCTTCGAAGCACGGGCATAGGCGTCGCGGATCACCCGCTCGACGCCGTAGGCCGTGTTGACCGAGACCTCGGTGGCGATCTCGGCCGGGGTGCCGACCCGGAGGGCACCGCCGTTGCCCGTGTAGGGGCCTTCGGTGCCCTCGCGGACCACCACGAAGTCGATGTCGCCGCGCTCCAGCACGTGCTCCGCCAGGGGTGAGACGGAGCCGGGGAACAGCCGCGAGGGACGCAGGTTGACGTAGTGGTCGAGCTCGAAGCGCAGCTTGAGGAGCAGGCCGCGCTCGAGGATGCCGGGAGGCAGGTTCGGGTCGTTGGGCTTGCCGCCCACCGCCCCCAGCAGGATCGCGTCGTGCCCGCGGATCTCCGCGAGCACCGAGTCGGGCAGCACCTCGCCGGTCGCGAGGTAGCGCTCGGCGCCGAGGTCGTAGCGCGTCGACTCGAACGTCACCGGCGAGGCGACCTCGAGGACCTTGAGGGCCTCGGCGGTCACCTCCGGACCGATGCCGTCGCCGGGGATGACGGCGAGGGCCTGGGTACCGGAAGCGGGCGGATTCTGCTGGGTGTCGGGCATGCGGAGGACGTTAGTTGTCGTCCGGCCGCAGGGCGCCGTTGTCTCGCAGGTCAAGCGCGGTCTGCAGCGCCGTCGCGGTGTTCTCCGCGCTGCGCGGGTTCTCCGGGTCGTGGGCCGAGGGGCCCCATGAGTCGGGGTAGAAGTCGTACATGGGATCTCACTCCTGGTGCTTGCTTCGATCGGTGGGTGAGAGCTCGAAGCTGCCGACACCGCGGCGGGTGACGGAGCGGGAGTGCGGGGATCGCCCGGGCCCGGCTGCCGGCCGGCGACTGGGCGGATCACGCTGCGATCGCGGACCCGCCGCAGAGGCGGCAGCTTCGAACTCGACTGGGAACCAGTCTGTTCAGAAGGCCGGGCGGCGGAACCTCGTCAACGCCGAACACCGCGACGAGGTGGCCTTCTTCAGGCCTCGCCGCGGCGAACGATAAGTACGAGCACGTTCCGCATGATGGATCAGACTGTACGACCGCCCAGCGGACATCCGCATCCGGTTTCCGAGAACGTGTCAGATCGTGAGATCGCAAGCCGCGACCTGGGACGGGCCGCGACAGGTGGCACACTCGGCGCTCTCATGTCTGCTCCCCCCGATCTTCCCGACGTCGTCCAGCGCGCCTTCGACGTGTGCCGCTCCGCCGGCTACGTGTCCTTCTGCCGCAACGAGACCGGCCGCCTGCTCGCGACCCTCGCCGCGACGCGGGGCGGGACGATGGCCGAGTTCGGCACCGGGTGCGGCGTGGGCACCGCGTGGCTGCGCAGCGGCGTACGCAACGGGGCGCGGATCCTGACCGCCGAGCTCGACGAGTCCCTGGCCGGCGCGGCCGCGAAGATCTTCGACGACGACGACAAGGTCGAGGTGCTGGCCGCCGACTGGAGCGTGCTGCACGACCGCGGCCCGTTCTCCCTGCTCTTCCTCGACTCCGGCACACCCTCGGAGGTCGGCGTCGACCAGGTCGTCGACCTCGTCGAGCCGGGCGGCATCGTCGTGCTCGACGACTTCGCCCCGTGCGAGTCGTGGCCGCCGATCACCTACGGCCGGGTCGACACGCTCCGCGAGCAGTGGCTGACCGACGAGCGCTTCACCGCGGTCGAGGTGATGGTGGCCGGCGACGCCTCCGCCGTCATCGCCACCCGGCGCTGAGCCCTCCGCGCCGCATGACCAGGCTCGCCGTCGCCGCGCCCAACCGGGCAGCCGCGGACGCCGCCGCAGAGGTCGCGCGCGCTGGCGGATCCGCGGTCGACGCGGCGATCGCGGCCGCCCTCGTGGCGATGGTCAACGAGGTCGGCCTGGTCTCCCTGAGCTCCGGCGGCTTCGTCGCCGTCCAGCCTGCGGAGGGGGCGGCGTACACCGTGGACGGCTGGATGGACCGGCCCGGCCTCGGACGTCGAGACGACGCCCCCGCGCCGAGCACGTGGGACGTCGACACAGAGTACGGCGGCGGCGTGACGATCACGATCGGCCCCGGCTCGGTCGCCACGCACGGCTCGCTCGCGGCCTTCGGCGAGGCGCACGCCCGCAACGGGAGGCTGCCGTGGCGCGAGCTGGTGACGCCCGCGGTCGACGTCGCCCGCGACGGGTTCGCGCTGGGCTCGGCCTCGCAGTACTACCTGCGCTACGTCCACGAGAGCGTCTTCGGCTGGGACGACGGGAGCCGCGCCGCGCTCCACGACGCGGCGGGCCGGCTGACCGAGGAGCGGGTGGTCGTGCCGGACCTGGCCGCCACCCTCGAGCACATCGCAGCCGTCGGCCCTCGCGCGCTCCACGAGGGCGACCTCGCGGAGGTGATCGCGCGGGACGTGCAGGCACGCGGTGGCCTGCTCGGTGCCGCCGACCTGGCGGCGTACGAGCCCGTCGTGCGTCCGCCGCTGACCACGCGGGTCGGCGCCTGGAGCCTGGGCACCACTCCCCCTCCGTCGGTCGGCGGCGTGGTCGTCGCCTCGATGCTGCGGCTGCTCGACGACCGCCCCCGCGGGTCGTGGACCCCGGACGACGTCGAGCACCTGGTGCGCGTGCAGCGCGCAGTGCTGGGCCACCGCCGCGACGTGCTGGAGGTGGCGGACGACCTCGACGCCTCGTCGCGCGCCTGGCTCGACCGCGTCGACGCGGACCACCGGGCGGTGCTCGAGTCGGGTTCGACGGCCCACGTCTCGGTCACCGACGCGGAGGGTGAGGCGTGCTCGATCACCGTGTCGTCGGGCTACGGCGCGGGCATGATCGCCGCCGGCACCGGCATCTGGCTCAACAACTGCCTCGGTGAGCAGGAGCTCAACCCGCCCGGTCGCCGGGTGCCGACCGGTGGCCGGCTGCTGTCCAACATGGCGCCGACGGTCGGTCGCCACGACGACGGCGCCACCCTGGCGATCGGCTCGCCCGGCGCCGACCGGATCACGACCGCGCTGGTCTGCACGCTGGCCGGCTTCGTGAGCGGCGGCCTCGGTCTCGCGGACGCCGTCGCCCAGCCCCGCGTGCACGTCCATCGCGCCGGCCTCGCGGACGAGGACGTCCGGGTGGAGCACGAGCCGTCGATGTACTTCGGTGGCGTCGGCGCCGCGCTCACCACGGCCGGCGGCGAGCTCGAGGCGGTCGCCGACCCGCGGCGCGACGGCGTCGCCAGCCTGGTGGACTGAGGTGGTGGGCGACCGCCTGCTTGACTGACCGCCATGGCCGACGTCCTGCTCACGGTCCGCGGGATCACCCGCCGCTTCGGCGACCGCACGATCCTGTCCGGGGTGGACCTCGACGTCGCCGCCGGCGAGGCCGTCGGCGTGGTCGGGCCCAATGGCAGCGGCAAGTCGACGCTGCTGCGGTGCATCGTCGGCACCGACGACGCCGACGACGGTGAGGCGATGCTCGCTGGAAGGGTGCTCGACGAGAGGCGACCCGAGATCCGGCGCGACCTCGCGATGGTGATGGACGACATCGACTTCTTCCCGGACCTCTCGGTGGTCGAGCACCTCGACCTGGTGGCACGCGCCCACGCGCAGCCCGACGCCGAGGAGGTCGTCAACGTCGTCCTCGACGAGGTCGGACTGATGGAGGTCTCCGGGCAGCTGCCCTCGACGCTCTCCTCCGGTCAACGGCGACGGCTGGCGCTGGCGAGCGCGTTCGTCCGGCCGCGGCGGCTGCTGGTGCTCGACGAACCAGAGGCCCGCCTCGACGTGGACGGCGTCGAGTGGCTCGGCAGGAAGCTGCTCGCCGAGAAGGCGGAGGGGTGCGCGGTGCTGCTGGTCAGCCACGACCCGGCCCTCGTGGAGCGGGTCTGCAACCGCGTCGTACGACTCGGCGCGGACGCCGGCGATGACTGACACCGCCCACCTCGAGCCAGGCCCGGAGGTCCCGACCGCCCGCGAGGTGCGCGCCGAGATCCGCGACTGGCGGCGCGGTCGCGCTGAGCTGAGGTGGGGCGAGGTGCTCTCCGACGGCTACATCGCGATCTTCTGCATCGTGATGATCGGCGCCATGGGCGGCAACGTCGTGCTCACGCTGCGCCGCCTCGCCGACGACACCTGCGCCGGCTCGTGCACCGAGGTCCGGTCAGCGATGCCGTGGCTGGTCGCGCTCGCCGTGGCCCTGCTGGCGCTCGGCCTGGCCCGACTGCTCGGCCCGGTCTTCAGCCCGCCCGCCGCCAACGCCTGGCTCCTCAGCACCCCCGTCGACCGGGGCGCGCTGCTGCGGCCCGGTTGGGGGCGTACGTCCGCGCTCGCCGTCGCTGTCGCCGCGCTGGCGCTGCTCGCCCCGGCCGTCCTCGGCGGCTTCTCGCTCGCCGAGGGTGCGGTGTTCCTGGTCGCCGGCGGTGCCACGGCACTCGCCTGTGTCGGCATCGCCGCACTCTCGCAGGTGCACGAGAACCGGGTGGCCCGCGTGCTCACCTGGGCGATCGCGGCGGGCCTCTGGGTGCTGCTGAGTCTCTCAGCGACTCACGGCGCAGGAGCCGTGCCGAGCGTGCCGCTCGGCGTCGGTCTCGCGGCCGCCGCGCTCCTCGTCGCGGTCGCGGCCGCACTGTTCTGGTGGACCCGCTCGGCGATGGCAGGCGTCTCGCGACGGGTCCTCGGCTACACCGCGCACCTGTCCCCCAGCCTCTCCGGAGCGCTCTCCTCGGTCGACCTCGGCCTGATGTACGACGTCCTGCTCGCCCGCCGCTGGGGACGCGGGGCGAGCGTCCGACCGCGCACCGGCGGACCGCTCGGCTGGCCTGCGCTGGTGCACCGCGACCTGATCCGGGCGGTGCGGTCGCCGCAGCCGTTCGTGTTGCTCGCCTCGCTCGTGCTCGTGCCCTACGCCGCTGCCGAGGCCGGCGCGGGCCGGGCGGTGGTCCTCGTCACGACGCTCCTCGGCCTGCTCGGCGGCCCTGCGATGTGCTCGGGACTGCGCGTCGTCGTACGCACCCAGAGCCTGGCGCGGATGCTGCCGCTGAAGCGGCAGACGCTGCTCCTCGCCCACCTGGCGGTGCCCGGCGTCGCGCTCCTGCTCTTCTCGCTGGCGACGATCCCGACGCTGCTGCCCACGCACCCCTCGACCGAGGCGGCCAACCTCGCCATCGCCTGCGCGCTCTCGTCCCTCGCCTCGACGACCCGGTGGGTCACGGGCAAGCCGCCGAACTACGCCGCGCCGATGGTCAGCACACCGGCCGGCGGGGTGCCGACCGGGGTCTTCGGCAGCCTCGCCCGGGGCTTCGACGTGTGGGCGTTCACCGCGCTGCCGATGATGTTCGGCACCGGCGGGATGATGCTGTCGAGCGTGATCAGCATCGGCGTGATCAGCTATCTGGTCTCGGACTCCGCTGCCTGATCAGGAACCGTCACGTCGACCGTGAGCCAGGGCAGCATCAGCTGCGTGAGCGGGCCGATCGCCAGCGCGTAGACCACGGTGCCCAGACCGAGCACGCCGCCGAGCAGCAGGCCGATGACGACGACGGCGACCTCGAGCCCGGTGCGCACCAGGCGCAGGGACAGGCCCGTGCGGCGGGAGAGCCCGGTCATCAGGCCGTCGCGCGGTCCACGACCGAGCTGGGCGCCGATGTAGAGCGCACTCGCGAGGCCGCACAGCGCCACGCCGCCGATCATCAGGGCGATGCGGGCGGCGATCGCGTCGGGCCGGTCGAGCACGGCGAGCGTGAGGTCGGCGGAGAAGCCGACGACGAGCGCGTTGCTGATCGTGCCGAGGCCGGGCATCTCCCGCAGCGGGATCCACAGCACGAGCACGACGAAGCTGAGGAGCACGACCGCCTGGCCGAGGGTCATCGGCACGTGGCGGATGAAGCCGGAGTGGAGCACGTCCCACGGCGCCAGGCCGAGGGCGCCGCGCACCATCATCGCGAGCGAGACGCCGTAGAGGAACAGCCCGACGTAGAGCTGCGGAAGGCGGCGGGCGAGCCGACCGGCGCGCAGTTGGGCGACCGGGCCGAGGTCGGTGAGGGCGGGGCGTGTGGCTGTGACGTCGCATGGAGTGGTGCTGGACATGGGTCCATCCTGCCCCTGATTGGCCTTGTCCGACATAGCCAATCGTGGAACAGTGGCCTGCATGAGTCGCCTTGTGAGCGCCCAGCGCGTAGCCACTCTGGTCGCCGACTTCCCCCGGTCCCCCGCCTACCTCGGCCTCGCCGACACCCTGCGGGTGCTCATCGGCGACGGCCGGATCGGGATCGGCGTACGACTGCCGAGCGAACGCGAGCTCACCTCCGCGCTCGACGTCTCCCGCACCACCGTGACCCGGGCCTACGAGGTGCTCCGCGAGTCGGGGTACGCCGAGGCGCGGCGCGGGTCGGGCACCTTCACCACCGTGCCCGGCGGGCAGCGTCGCGCCCACGACCGCGCGCTCATGCCGGGCACCGGCGGCGAGGACGTCATCGACCTCACCTGCGCCGCGCACTCCGCGCCGCCCGGCCTGGTCGAGGCCTACCAGCGCGCCACCGAGGAGCTCCCCGCCTACCTCAGCGGCCCCGGCTACTTCCCGCTCGGCGTGCCAGCGCTGCAGGCCCGGATCGCGGCGGCGTACGAAGCGCGGGGACTGCCGACCCTGCCCGAGCAGGTCATGGTCACCGCCGGCGCGCTGGCCGCGGCGTCGGTGGTCGCCCAGGCGTTCACCGCGCCGGGAGAACGAGTCGTGGTCGAGTCGCCGACCTACCCCAACGCCACCCAGGCCGTGCGCCACGCCGGCGCGCGCCTCGTCCCGGCAGCCGTCGACCCCGACGGCTGGGACCTCGACGCGCTGGCCGCGACCCTGCGCCAGACCTCGCCGCGGCTCGCCTACCTGATCCCCGACTTCCAGAACCCCACGGGGCACCTGATGTCCGACGAGCAGCGCGAGGAGCTCGCGGCGGCACTGGCCCGCACCCGCACGGTCGTCGTGGCCGACGAGGCGCACCAGGCGCTCGCCCTGCGGCCCGGCCTCGCCGACGCGATGCCTCGCCCGCTGGCGGCCCACGCCCGCGACGCGATCACGATCGGCAGCGCGAGCAAGTCCTACTGGGGCGGGCTGCGGCTGGGCTGGGTGCGCGCACCGCTCGAGCAGATGGACCGGCTGATCCACGCCCGCATCGGGCTCGACCTCGGAGCGCCGGTCTTCGAGCAGCTCGTGCTGGCCGACCTGATGGACCACGCCGACGAGGTGCTGCCGGTGCACCGCGAGCGGCTCGTCGCCGGACGCGACGCGCTCGTGGCCGCGGTCCGCGAGCACCTGCCGGAGTGGAGGTTCCGGGTGCCCGACGGCGGGCTGGCGCTGTGGTGCGAGCTGCCCGAGGCGCTCGGCACCGCGACGACCGCCGAGGCCGAGCGCCGCGGGGTCGTGGTCGCTCCGGGACCGGTGTTCGCCGTCGAGGGAGGGCTCGACCGTTTCGTCCGGATCCCGTGGACCGCGTCCACTGACGACCTCACCGAGGCCGTACGCCGCCTCGCCGGAGCGTGGGAGCACGTGTCGGGCCGATCCCCGGGAGACGGTCGGGACGCACCACGGCCGGCAACGCAGGGCGTTGCCGGCCGGGTGATGGTCGCCTAGCCGTTCACCGGGCGACCGGTCGTGCGTGCTACTTCTTCGGACCCACCTTGACGACCAGCGCGTCACCGGTATTGGCGGTCACCCGGAGCGTGGTGCCCGTCTTCGGCACGTCCACGCTGTACCAGCCGGGCTGGTAGCGACCCGGGTGCGAGCCCGTGGCGCCGTGCTCGTCCGAGTTGAACCAGTAGGTCCTGGTGTCGTCGAACAACGGGTTCGCCGGCTTGCTCGCGATGCTGGCGGACTCCAGCTCCGCGCCGGTGATCTTGCCGTCCTTGTTGATGTCCACCTCACGCTTCAGCGTGATCGCGTCAGTCCGCTCGAGCGAGAACGTCGAGTCGTAGGACAGGATCCGCGGACGCAGCAAGGTCTTGTCCGACCAGTGGCCGAACTGCGGGTTGGCGTCCACGGGGAGGATGAGGCCCTCGCCCGGGTGGTCACCCACGTTGTTGTCGGCCTGCGAGGAGTCCCAGTAGTTGATCAGCATGCCGTTCTGGTAGGGGTAGGTCTCCACCAGGTCCGGCTTGGTGACGGGGAACGAGAAGTTGTACGCCGACGCCAGCGAGGTGTCGTAGCCGTCGTACTGACGGTTCTCGGCGATGTAGGCGTTGAAGAACTCCTGGATCTCGGAGCCCGTCGTGGTGCGGAACCCGTCGAAGGTCCAGCCCTCGTTCTCGTTCTCCGCGGTGCCGATCACGGTGCCACCGACGTTGATGTTGTCGACCTGGAAGCCGCTCAGCACGAACGCCCCATCGGTCTGGTAGCGGAAACGGACCGCGTTGGTGCCCGCCGGGAGCGTCGCCGTGAGGCTGGACCACGTGGCCGTGGTCCCGGTGATGCCGGTAAGGCTCGTGTTGAAACCGCTCTGGTCACCGGAGGTGTCGGACAGGTTGGTGGTCACCGGCGTCCACGTCGTTCCGCCATCGGTGGAGGCCTCGAGGAACGCGTAGTCCCAGTCCTCCTCGATGTCGTACCTGACACTGGCCGTCAGGTCGGTGCCGGTGATGCCCGTCTTGGTCATCGTGTTGTTGAGGTTGTCACCCTGGTCCGACCAGAAGTACTTCGTCCCACCGTCCGGAGCCGGAGCGCCGAGCTCGAGCGGGACCTCCTTGTCGGGGAGCGTGGCGATGATCGCCTGCTTGGCCTTGTTGGTCGCGGGGACGTTCTTGCCGAGGCGGACCGTCGACTTCTCACCGGGTCGGACGACCTCGTAGAAGGGGCCCTGGTCGCCCTGGGCGTCGAGCCAGCCGAGCTGGAACAGCTCCCACGCACCCATGTCGGTCGGCGCGTCGCCGATGGTGTCGCCACCGTCGCCGATGTTGGAGCCGGACGACATCAGGGTCCAGAAGGCGGTGCTGTTCTCCGCGCCACCGGTGTTGCCGGAGGTGTCGTAGAGGTCGGGCAGGCCCAGGTCGTGGGCGTACTCGTGGGCGAAGACGCCGAGGCCGCCGTTCTCGGGCTGGATCGTGTAGTCACCGACCCAGATGCCGGTCGGGTTGTTGGGCACCGGGTTGGCCGCGGTCTCACCGAGGCCGTACGCGCCACCGTTGGAGCCGATGTTGACGCCCGTGAGGCCGCCGGGGCCGTCCTTCTGAAGGTTGGAGTACCAGCGGTGGCTCCAGATGGCGTCCGAGCCGTAGATCGGGTCGCCGGCCGCCTCGTCGCCGCCCGCGTGGACGATCTGGAAGTGGTCGATGAAGCCGTCGGGCTCGTTGTAGTTGCCGTTGCCGTTGCTGTCGTAGCGGTCCTGGACGTCGAACGTCTTGAGGTACTCCACGATCTCGGGCATCGTCTGGCCGGACTTGAGCTGGTTGTCCACCCAGACGGCCATCGCGTCACGGACGAGGGCCTTGGTCGACGCACAGGTGGTCACCGCGGCGCCGGGCGGGTTGCCGCAGAAGCCGCGACCGTAGAGCGCCTGGTTGTAGGGGACCTTCACCCACTCGGTGACGTCACCGTCGATGGAGTAGCGACCCGAGGACTGGGTCTCGTAGTACTCCTTCATCCGGTTGAAGTACATGTCCTCGTAGTGCGCCCGGTCGAAGTTCGGCTGCCAGATCGTCGAGTTGTCCGTCGCGCGGTCCGGCTTCGGGATCTCGTTGTGCAGGGGGCCGTCGAACGTCGTCGGCTTGGGGTTGGGGAGCGTGAACGGAGGCGTGTCCGTGAAGCAGCCGGGGCCGCACTCGTCGCTGCCGGCCCCTTCGTAGCGCGTGTCGCCGAACTCGGCGAGCACCACGAAGATCTTGTCGGTGCCCTCGAGCTCGAGGGGCACCTCCTGGTTCGCGCCCTTGGCCGAGGCCTTGAAGGGTGCCTTGCCCGCGGCGATGCGCTCGAGCGCGGCCGCCTTCTGGGCGTCGCGCTTCTCCTTGATCTTGAGCGGGTGCTTCGGCTCGTGGCCGCCTTGCGGGCGGTCGGCCGAGGGCGCGTCCTCGGGGGCGGTGACCCCGGGGTTGGCGCTGGTGGGCGAGCTCACGAGGAGCCCGGCGGCAACGAGGCCGGCGGACGCGACGATGGCGGCCGCCCGCCTGTTGTGGCGAGAGAGATTTCTCAACGGGGTGTGTCCCTCCATGCAGGCAGGGACAGCCTGGTCGAGATCGTCGCCCGGGACATCCCTGATCTGACGACCTCCGCCCGATGCGGAGATCCGACCCGTACCGTGCGTCGTGAACCGGGTCACAAGGAAGACCGACGCCGGGTTTTTGCCCGGTCGTTACCGAAACGTGATTCCTTTACCTCCGCCCGGGTGGAGGTCAGGACAGGTCGACCGCCCGCACCGACACGGCCGCCATGGCCGCCTCGATCTGTGCAAGCGTCTCGGCCGGGATCGCCGAGTCCACGCTCAGCGCGACCAGCGCTGCGCCGCCCATGTCCTGGCGCGAGACCTGCATGCCGGCGATGTTGACCGCGGCGTCGCCGAGGATCCCGCCGACCGTGCCGACCATGCCCGGCCGGTCCTCGTAGGTGATGAAGGCGAGGTGCGTCGTTGGCTCGATGTCGACGTCGAAGCCGTTGACCTCGACGAGCCGCTCCTTCTGCGCCAGGCCCACGAGGGTGCCGCTCACCGAGACCTGGGTGCCGTCGGCGAGCGTGCCGCGCAGGGTGATCAGGTTGCGGTGGTCAGGACTCTCGGCGTCGGTGACCAGGCGCACCTCGGTGCCGCGCTCGGCCGCGAGCAGCGGCGCGTTGACATAGGACACCTGCTCCTCCACGACGTCGGCGAAGACGCCCTTCAGCGCGGCCAGCTCGAGCACCTTGACGTCGTACTCCGTGATCTCGCCACGCACCTCGACGTCGAGCTGCTGGGCGACCTCGCCGGCGAGCGCGGTGAAGACGCGGCCGAGCTTCTCGGTGAGCGGGATGCCGGGACGTACGTCCTCCGCGATGACGCCGCCCTGCACGTTGACCGCGTCGGGCACGAGCTCGCCGCTGAGCGCGAGGCGCACCGAGCGCGCGACGGCGATGCCGGCCTTCTCCTGCGCCTCGTCGGTCGAGGCGCCGAGGTGGGGCGTGGCGACGACGTTGTCGAGCTCGAAGAGCGGGCTGTCGGTGCACGGCTCGCTGGCGAACACGTCGAGGCCGGCTGCGGCGATCTGCCCGGTCTTGAGCGCGTCGAAGAGGGCGGCCTCGTCGACGATGCCGCCGCGGGCGGCGTTGACGAGGACCAGGCTCTGCTTGGCGGCGGCGAGCTGGTCGGCGCCGATCAGGCCCACCGTCTCGGCGGTCTTGGGCAGGTGGACGCTCATGAAGTCGGACTCCTCGAGCAGCGTGTCGAGGTCGACGAGGCGCACGCCCATCTGCGCGGCGCGGCCGGCCTGGACGTAGGGGTCGTAGGCGATGACCTTCATGCCGAACGCGCTCAGCCGCTGGGCCACGAGGACGCCGATGCGGCCGAGGCCGACGATGCCGACGGTCTTCTCGTAGAGCTCGATGCCGGTGTACTTCGAGCGCTTCCACTCCCCGTTGCGCAGCGCCGCGTGGGCGGGGCTGATGTGGCGGGCGGCCGCGAGCATGAGCGCGACGGCGAGCTCGGCGGCGCTGACGATGTTGGAGGTCGGTGCGTTCACGACCATGACGCCGGCCTGGGTCGCGGCCTTGACGTCGACGTTGTCGAGGCCGACCCCGGCGCGGGCGACGACCTTGAGCCGCTGCGCGGCGGCGAGCGCCTCGGCGTCCACCTTGGTCGCGGAGCGGACCAGGATCGCGTCCACGTCGGCGATCGCCGGGAGCAGCGCGGCGCGGTCGGCGCCGTCGCAGTGGCGGATCTCGAAGTCGGGTCCGAGCGCCTCGATCGTGGCGGGGCTCAGCTCTTCGGCGATGAGTACGACTGGCCGTACGTGTGTGTCAAGCGGTGCGTTCACAGCGGGGTCCTCGCGAAAGCTCAAGGGTGGTCCGGGACTGCACGACGCTGTGCCCGACCCACCCTACCCGCGGGTCCGTACGGCTTCGAACCCGTCCCAGGTAGCGGGAGGCGGGTGTCGGGGGCGGGCCCTAGCCTGAGGCCATGGGCGCGATGGACGAGGCGGAGCGGCTCGAGCCGGGCACGATCGAGGGGTGGAGCGACTGGCTCCACGAGCACCACGAGCAGCCCACGGGCGTGTGGCTGGTCTCGCCGCGCAAGGCAGTTGAGCGACCCTTCTCCTACGAGGAGGCGGTGCTCGAGGCGCTGCGCTACGGCTGGGTCGACTCGACGGTGAAGCCCGTCGACGACCTCCGGTCGATGCAGTGGTTCGCGCCCCGACGCGCGGGCAGCATGTGGACCCGGATCAACAAGGGTCGCGTCGCCCGCCTCGAGGAGGCCGGCCTGATGGAGGTCGCCGGTGCCGCGGCGATCGCGCAGGCCAAGGAGACCGGCATGTGGACCCTGATGGACGACGTCGAGGACCTCGTCGTGCCTGACGACCTCGCCGCTGCGTTCGACCGCCATCCCGGGTCGCGCGCGCACTGGGAGTCGTGGTCGGCGTCGGCCCGGAAGCTGATCCTCACGTGGATCGTGCTGGCCAAGCGGCCCGAGACCCGGGCCGTACGTGTCGAGACGACCGCCGAGAAGGCCGCGACCGGCACGAAGTCGCAGCCCTAGGTCCGCTGCGTCAGATGGCGCAGCCGTCGGGGCCGCAGGCCTCGCCGTCGGCGTCGACCATCGCGAGTGCAGGGCGCGACTCCGACCAGGCCCGCTCCAGCACCTGGGTGAAGACCTCCGTGGGCTGCGCGCCGGAGACGCCGTACTTCTCGTCGATCACGAAGAAGGGGACGCCGGTGGCGCCGTAGGCCTGCGCCTGCTCGACGTCGGCACGCATCTCGGCCTCGAACTCGCGGGACGCGAGCACCTCGTCGACGCGTACGCCGTCGAGGCCGGCGTCGATCGCGACCTCGCGCAGCACGGCGTGGTCGGCGACGTTGCGGGCCCGGGTGAAGTACGCCTCGAGCAGCGCCTCCTTCACGCGGCCCTGGAGGTCGGTGCCGCCCTCGGCGTGGGCGAGGTGGATCAGCCGGTGCGCGTCGACGGTGTTGAGGTGGAGCGTCTCGGAGAGCCGGTAGACGAGGCCCTCCTCCGCGGCGACGGCCTCGACGCGATCCTGCATCTGCTTCGCGCCCTCGGGTGACTGGCCGTACTTCTTCGCCAGCATCACCGACGTGCTCTGCGTCGGCTCGGTGGGCGCTCCGGGGTCGAGCTCGTAGGAGCGCCAGTGCACCTCCACCTCGTCGGCGTGGCCGAACTCGGCCAGCGCGTCCTCGATGCGGCGCTTGCCGATGTAGCACCAGGGACAGACGACGTCGGACCAGATCTCGATCTTCACGACGGTCCCAACACCGCGAGGGGTCAGGCTGTTCCGGACTCCTGGCGCTGCACCGTGGAGCGCCGCAGGAGGTAGCCGCCGACGAGGCCGATGAGGAGGGCGAAGAGCACACCGAGGTTGGCGAACGCCCACGCCCCGTCGCGACCGCCGAGGCCGAGCGGGCCGAGGAGGTAGCCCTGCCAGTTGTTCCACGAGGCGTCGTCGGAGAAGGTGTTGATCACGAGTCCCCAGCCGACGAGCGAGGCGACCACCATGGTGCCGATGGCTGCCCAGTCGAAGGAGCCGTAGCGGCCCGCCGGGTCGAAGAGGGCCTCGTCGTCGTAGTCGCGCTTGCGCAGCGCCAGGTCGGCGATCATGACGCCGGCCCAAGCGGCGAGCGGGACGCCGAGCGTGATCAGGAAGCTCTGGAACGGTCCGGCGAAGTCCTGAGCCACGAACACGACGTAGAACGTGCCGAGCGTCAGGAGGACGCCGTCCACCGCGGCCGCCTGGGGGCGCTTCAGCTTGACCCCGAGCGAGAGCAGGGTGAGCCCCGAGGAGTAGATGCCGAGCACCGCGCCACTCACGAGCGAGAGGATCGCGGCCAGCAGGAACGGCACGAGGAACCAGGTCGGGAGCAGGGTGGCCAGCGTGCCGATCGGGTCGCCCGCCACCCCGTCGAGGATCTCCGTCGACGAGCCGGCGAGCGCGAGGCCGAAGAGCACGAGCACGACGGGGGCGAGCGCGCCGCCGAAGGTGTTCCAGGCGACGATCGACGGGCCGGACGCGGTGCGCTTCTGGTAGCGGGACCAGTCGGCGGCGATGTTGATCCAGCCGAGGCCGAACCCGGTCATCACCATCACGAGCGCGCCGATGACTGCCTGGGTCGAGCCGGCCGGGATGTCCTGCACTGCCGACCAGTTGATGTCGTCAATCGTGAGCGCCATGTAGAGCACCGTGACGATCCCGGTGATCCAGGTCAGCACGGACTGCATCCGCATGATGATGTGGTAGCCGGCCACGCTCGCGGAGACGATCAGCGCCGCGACGACGACCGCCGCGACCACCTTGGTGCCGTCGCCGCCACCCCACCCGAGACGCGTGAAGATCGTCGAGGTGGCGAGCACGGCGAGGATCGCGAGGAACGTCTCCCAGCCGATCGAGACCAGCCACGAGATCACGCCCGGCACCTTCTGGCCGTTCACCCCGAACGCCGCGCGGCTGAGGATCATCGTCGGCGCCGAGCCCCGCTTGCCGGCGATCGCGATGACGCCGCACAGCAGGAACGACACGACGATCCCAATGACGGAGACCAGCACGCCCTGCCAGAACGAGATGCCGAAGTAGAGGACGAACGAGGCATAGCTCAGTCCGAACACCGACACGTTGGCGGCGAACCACGGCCAGAACAGGTCCTGCGGCCGAGCGGTGCGCTCGGACTCCTCGATGATCTCGATGCCCGTGGTCTCGACTCCGAGGCGCCGGGTTCGTTCCAGCCCGAGGCCCGTGGTGGTGGTGCTCATGACTGAATGGTCGCGCACCGGCGGGCCGCGTGCCAGCACCGGTGGGGTGGTGGGCTCAACCGCGGCGCCGTGTCACCGGTCCAGCTCCGGGTGGGGTCCGAGTCCCGTACGACGTCGGGCGAGATCCACGACCGTGTCGGCGAGCTCCCGCGCGAGGGACTCGTGGTCACCCTCAACGAGCGAGTCGTCGGACACGTCGACGAAGATCCCGAGCCTCGACCCGGTGACGCGTCCGCGCACGCCCGTGCGTGCGGCCTGGTAGCCGACCTGCACGTCGAGCCGCTGCAGGCCGGAGCCGGCCCACCACGACTGCCCCGCGGGTGACTGGAGCAGGGCCATCTCCTCGCGGAACACGTCGTGGAACTGGCTGATGGCCGGGGTCTGGATCGGTCCGCCACCGACGAAGTCGATGCGGGGAGGGTCCTCGTCGGCCGTTGCGCCGCGGCCCACGACGGACACCTCCAGCGCGGGCAGGCCGGGGTCGCCGTCGGGCACGGGCCGGACGCTCAAGTGGTCGACCGCCGTGCCGCTCCACGCGTCACCGGGTCTGGTCAGCGTCAGCTCGCCGCCGCGGACGGCCGGCACGGCGTCGTACGGCACCAGCGAGACGTGGTCCTTGCCGTGCCACCTCAGCGACTTCGCAGCACGGACGAAACCTTCTCGCGTGCAGTAGGCGAGCGCCTCCCCGGTGGCGGCGACCTCGACACCGTCCTCGGTGCGCACGACGACGAGGCGCGCCCGTCCGTAGCCGTCGGACGTCAGCCGGAAATCCACCCGCGCCGCGTGACGACGGTCCGGTGAGCGCTTGGGCGGCGACGACCAGCGGTACTCGTAGGCACGGTCCACGACGTGCCGGCGGCAGCGCTCGAGGTGCGAGGCGTCCCACCCTCGGGCGAGTCCGAGCCTGCTGACGATTCCGTGCACCGCCGCGAGCAGGACCTCCGCGCGCGCTCGGGGCGTGTGGTCGACAAACGCCGTCGGGACCATGACGAAACCGGTCTCCCAGCCCTCCGAGAGCGGGTCGACGTTCGCGGCACCCTCGACGTCCTCGCGGTCGGGATGGTGGACCGTGAACAGCCGGAGCTCCTGGGTGCGGTGCGGGATCGCCACCTCGACGAGCGCCTCGCTGTAGAGCGCGGCCACCGAGCGGAGTGCACGGATCGCGACGTCGGCAACAGGATCGTCGTCAGTGGGCCGGTCGGCCCACATCACTGCCGGCCAGGGGTAGACGACTGACAGGACCGGCATGGGGCGCATCGTGCCACCCCGGCCGGACGCCGGTCAGGCGAACAGCGACTGGCCGACGTGCTCCCCCGGAGGGGCTCGAGACGATCAGGCCCGGACGAGCACCTCTCCGTGGAGCACGGAGAACCAGCCGTCCGGGTGCGCGGCCCAGCCGCGCCACGCAGCTGCGATGTCATGCAGTTCGTCGGGCGTCGCCCGGCCCTCGTCGACCAGCTGGCGCGCCAGCGCGGTCGAGGTGAGCCGGTCCGCCCACAGGCTCCCCCACCACGCGCGGTCCTCCGCGTCGGCGAAGCACCACGTCGAGGAGCCCGCCACGACGTCGGTGGCACCGGCGGCGTGCGCCCATGCGAGGAGCATCCGCCCGGCGTGCGGCTCGCCGCCGTTAGCGCGCGCTGCGGCGTCGTACAGCTCGAGCCAGCGGTCGAGGCCCGCCGGGGCGGGGTGCCACGAGAAGTGGCCGTAGTCGCTGTCGCGCGCGGCGACGAGGCCCCCGGGGCGCGTCACGCGCAGCATCTCGCGCAGCGCGCCGACCGGGTCGGCGACGTGCTGCAGCACCTGGTGCGCGTGGACGACGTCGAAGGAGTCGTCGGCGAGGTCGAGCGCGTGCACGTCGCCGACGACGACCGTCGCGTGGGTGATCCCCTGCCGCTCGAGCTCGGCGCGGGTCAGGTCGGCCGCCTCCTCCGTCACCTCGACGGCGACGACCTCCGCCACGCGTCGGGCCAGGTCCGCGGTGATCGTCCCGGGTCCGGACCCCACGTCGAGGAGGCGTTGCCCGTCCTGGAGGTGGGGCAGGAGGTACGCCGCCGAGTTCGCGGCCGTGCGCCAGCGGTGCGAACGCAGCACGGCCTCGGCGTGCCCGTGGGTGTAGGTGTTCACGGGTGCGCCGAGGCCGTCGGTGGCTGCTGCGTCCGCGTCAGCGGGCGGAGCTGCCCTCGGTGTAGTCGGAGTCGTGCGACTTCACCCAGGCCATCAGCTTGCGGAGCTCGCGGCCGGTCTGCTCGATCGGGTGGGACTCACCCTTCTTGCGGAACTCGGTGAACTCCGGGGAGCCGTTGTCCATGTCGGTGATGAAGCGCTCGGCGAACGCGCCGTTCTTGATGTCGGCGAGCACGTCCTCCATGTTCTTCTTCACGTCGGGCGTGATCACCCGCGGGCCGGAGACGTAGTCGCCGAACTCGGCGGTGTCGGAGACCGACCAGCGCTGCTTGGCGATGCCGCCCTCGTACATCAGGTCGACGATCAGCTTGAGCTCGTGGAGGCACTCGAAGTAGGCGACCTCGGGCTGGTAGCCGGCCTCGGTGAGGACCTCGAAGCCGTACTGCACGAGCTGCGACGCACCGCCGCAGAGCACGGCCTGCTCGCCGAACAGGTCGGTCTCGGTCTCCTCGGTGAACGTGGTCTTGATGCCGCCGGCGCGGAGACCGCCGATCGCCTTGGCGTAGGACAGCGCGAGGTCCCAGGTCGTGCCGGACTCGTCCTTCTCGACGGCCACGAGGACGGGCACGCCGCGCCCGTCGACGTACTCACGACGCACGAGGTGGCCGGGGCCCTTGGGCGCGACCATGAAGACGTCGACGCCCTCGGGCGGGGTGATGTAGCCGAAGCGGATGTTGAAGCCGTGGCCGAAGACGAGGGTGTCGCCGGGCGTGAGCGCGGGCTCGATCTCCTCGGCGTAGAGCTTCCGCTGGTGCTGGTCGGGGGCGAGGATCACGATCAGGTCCGACTCCTCCGCGGCCTCGCGGGGGGTGAGGACCTTGAGGCCCTCGGCCTCGGCCTTGTCGCGGCTCTTCGAGCCCGGCTGCAGGCCGATCCGGACGTCGACGCCGCTGTCGCGCAGGGACAGCGCGTGGGCGTGCCCCTGGCTGCCGTAGCCGATCACCGCGACGTTCTTGCCCTGGATCAGGCTCAGGTCGGCGTCGTCGTCGTAGAACATCTCAGCCACTGGGGGCTCTCCTTCGGTTGTTTCTCTGGGGTCAGTTGGCGATTGCTGAAAGGGGCGCTGGTACGGCGACGGGGCGCTGCGGGCGCTCGCTGATCGAGCGCGAGCCGCGACCGATCGCGACCATGCCCGACTGCACGAGCTCGCGGATGCCGAAGGGCTCGAGGACCTTGAGCAGGTCGGCGAGCTTGTCGGCGTTGCCGACGGCCTGGACTGTGACGGCCTCCGGCGAGACGTCGACGACCTTGGCGCGGAACAGCTGGACGGCGTCGAGCACGGCGCCTCGCGTGGAGGCGTCGGCGCGGACCTTGACGAGCAGGAGCTCGCGGTTGACCGAGCCCGATCCATCGAGCTCGACGATCTTGATGACCTCGACCAGCTTGTTGAGCTGCTTGGTCACCTGCTCGAGCGGCGACTCCTCGACGTTGACCACGATGGTCATCCGGGAGACCTCGGGGTGCTCGGTCGGGCCGACGGCGAGGCTGTCGATGTTGAAACCGCGACGGGAGAACAGGCCGGCGATCCGGGCGAGGACGCCGGGCTTGTTCTCGACGAGCACGGACAGGGTGTGCCTTGTCATCAGATGTCGTCCTCGTCGAACTGGGGCGCCAGGTCGCGCGCGTACTTGATCTCGTCGTTGCTGGTGCCGGCGGCCACCATCGGCCACACCATCGCGTCGCGGTGCACGCGGAAGTCCACCACCACCGGCTGGTCGTCGATCGCCATCGCCTTCTCGATCGTGGCGTCGACCTCGTCGGGCGACTCGCAGGCCAGGCCCACGCAGCCGTAGGCGTCGGCGAGCTTGACGAAGTCGGGGATCCGCTTGGAGTGCAGGTCGGTGTTGGAGTAGCGCTCGTTGTAGAAGAGCGTCTGCCACTGCCGGACCATGCCGAGCGACTCGTTGTTGATGATCGCGACCTTGATGGGGATGTCGTTGATCGCGCAGGTGGCGAGCTCCTGGTTGGTCATCTGGAAGCAGCCGTCGCCGTCGATCGCCCACACGGTGCTGTCGGGCATCCCGACCTTCGCGCCCATCGCGGCCGGCACGGCGTAGCCCATCGTGCCGAGGCCGCCGGAGTTGATCCACGTGTTGGGGTTCTCGTAGCCGACGTAGTGGGCCGCCCACATCTGGTGCTGGCCGACTCCGGAGGCGTAGATCGCCTCGGGACCGGCGATCGCGCCGAGCCGCTCGATGACGTACTGCGGGGCGAGCGAGCCGTCCGCAGGCGTGTCGTAGCCCAGCGGGTAGCTCTGCTTGAGCCCGGCGAGGAAGGCGACCCAGGCCTCGTAGTCACCGTCGGCGCCCTCGGCCTCCAGCAGCGCGACGAGCTGCGTGATGACCTCCTTGCAGTCCCCCACGATCGGCACGTCGGCGTGCCGGTTCTTGCCGATCTCGGCCGGGTCGATGTCGGCGTGGATGACCAGGGCGTTGGGGGCGAAGGAGTCGAGGTTGCCCGTGACGCGGTCGTCGAAGCGGGCGCCCAGGCTGATGATCAGGTCGCTCTTCTGCAGTCCGGCGACGGCGGCGACCGTGCCGTGCATCCCCGGCATCCCGAGGTGCTGCGGGTTGCTGTCGGGGAACGCGCCGCGGGCCATCAGCGTGGTGACGACCGGGATGCCGGTCAGCGCAGCGAGCCGGGCGAGCTCGCGGGACGCGCGGGCCCGGATGACCCCGCCGCCGACGTAGAGCACCGGGCGGCGGGCCTCCTTGATCAGCCGCACCGCCTCCTTGATCTGCTTCGCGTGCGGCGTGGTGACGGGACGGTAGCCGGGCAGGTGCAGCTCGCTCGGCCAGGCGAACGTCGTCATCGCCTGGAGCGCCGACTTGGCGACGTCGACCAGCACCGGGCCGGGCCGGCCGGTCGAGGCGATGTGGAAGGCCTCGGCGATCGTGTGCGGGATGTCGCGGGGGTCGGTGACGAGGAAGTTGTGCTTGGTGATCGGCATCGTGATGCCGCGGATGTCGGCCTCCTGGAAGGCGTCCGTCCCGATCATCGCCGCGCTGACCTGGCCGGTCACGGCCACCATCGGCACCGAGTCCATGTGGGCGTCGGCGAGCGGCGTGACGAGGTTGGTCGCGCCCGGGCCAGAGGTGGCCATGCAGACGCCGACCTTGCCGGTGGCGGCGGCGTACCCCTGGGCGGCGTGCCCGGCACCCTGCTCGTGGCGCACGAGGATGTGCCGGATCCGGGTGGAGTCCATGAGCGGGTCGTACGCCGGGAGGATGGCCCCGCCCGGGATGCCGAAGATGTCGGTGACGCCGGCCGCCTCGAGGGACGTCACGAGGCTCTGGGCTCCGGTGACCTGCTCGCTCATGGATCTTCTTCCTGGTTCGGTGTACGGCAACAAAAAACCCCTCGGCCCGGTGGGCGACGAGGGGTGACGCGTGTGCAGCGGGTCCGGGGACCTCAGCTCACGCGTCGCGTGCGTACAAGAATGTCGGTGCGCATGCGACAACCGTCGTCGCCGGGCCGGTCCGGCGTCAAGCCAGTGTGCCAGTCGTCCCACGATGTGGAACGCGAGTCTCGGAATGTGGCAGGTCAAGCGCAGCGTCAGTCCCGCCCGAGCCCGGTGGTGACGCACACCTTGTTGCCCTGCGGGTCTGCCAGCACCACGAACGTCGGGGCGCGCTCGTCGCTGACCAGCGTTCCACCGGCGGCGAGGGCGGCCCGGATCCGCGGCCCCGCCACCTCGGGCGGCACGCGGACATCGAGGTGGAAGCGCTGCCGTGGCTCCTCGTGGGGGTCGGTCTGCTGGAACCACAGCGCGGGGCCGATCCCCTCCAGGTCGCGCACCTCGCGGTCGTGGAGCGGATGGTCCTCGTAGCCCAGCACCGCGCGCCAGAACGGCTTGATCTCGGCGTGGTCGGGCGTGTCGAGGGCCAGCTCGACGATCTCGACGACGTCCGGGTCGGCGGTGACACCGAGATCGTCGGCGATCGTGCCGATCCGCCGGGCGAGGTCGAGGTCACGCCGCGTGACGCCGAAGACGTCCCTGCTGATCAGCCGCACGTGGAGCGTCGCGAACCGCAGGTCGAGCTCCGGGTGGTGGTCGAGCTCGGCGGCGACCCCGCCGATCCGGACCGCCAGCTCCAGCCCGGTCGCGAAGCTGCCGGTGGCGTACCTCGTCTCCAGGGTCTGGAACATCATCCGCCGGTCGGCGAGGCCCTCCCCGCGATCGATCTCGGCCTGGACCGCCGTGAAGGTGAGCGCTGCGGAGTCGTCGGTCACCGGCTCACCCGCGGTCGAGCGGGGTGCAGATGCACGACCGGTTGCCGTCGGCGTCGGCGACCACCCAGTAGGACGGGGCCTCGGCGTCGCTGACGAGCGTGCCGCCGGCGTCGAGAACCGCCTTCAGCCGACGCTCTCCCTCGTCGTGCGGCACCCAGACGTCGAAGTGCCAGCGCTGCTCGACGTCCTGCTCCGGCAGCTCCGCCCCCCGCTCGTCGTCGGGCCCCGGCGGCTCCTGGAACCACAGGCCGGGCACCTGCCCGCTGGGGTCGACGGGACCGCCGTCCTGCATCTCGGCGCCCAGCAGGGCGGAGTAGAACGGGCCGAGCCGGGTGCCGTCCGACGTGTCGACCGCCGGCTCGAGCTCGGTGAGCCCGGAGGTGTCCGCCGCGGCACCGAGCTCGGCAGCGAAGCCGCTGATCCGGCGCGCGAGGTCGATGTCGCGGCTGGTGATCCCGCCGACGTCGTGGCTGCTGAGGGTCACGACCACCTCGGGATAGGTCAGCGAGACGTCGGGGTGGTGATTCGCCTCGTCGGCGGCTGCACCGATCCTGTCGACCAGGGCGACGCCGGTGGCGAAGTCGCCCGTGCGGAAGCGGGCCCGGAGCCGGTTGAGGACCTTGCGCCAGTCGTCGATCCCGGCGTCGAGGATCTGGTCGTGGGTGAGACGTGCCTTCGGGTCGGAGGTCGCATCGCTCATCCTGCGACCCTGCCACGGGCCACCGACAGCGACCACCCCCTACGGATCGTCGAGACCATGGACCGAGTCTGACACCCTGTGTCCATGGGATTCCCCGGCACTTCTGTCGCGTCTGCGATCCACTCGGCGACCGTCGTCCCGCGCCTCTACGCGGCTGCGCTGAAGGCCGGCCTGGGGCCGTCGGGCGCCTTCGAGGTGCTGCAGGTCTCGCAGGCCGCGCTGCAGGCGGCCGCCGCGAACGGTCGCGGCGTGCCCGGTCGCAGCAACGCGATGCGCCACTTCATGTGGCAGGCCGTGCTGACTGCGCGGTTCGGCGCGGACGTCGCGCAGGCCATCGCCGCGGCCCAGGAGGCCGGGACGCCGAGCCACCGCGACTCGAGCGTCGACCAGCGCAACAACGCCGTCGGCCAGGCCTACGGTGCCGAGCACGTCGACGACCTGACCGCCGGATCGGCCTCGGCCGCGATGACTGTGCTGGTGCCGGTGGCGCTGGAGAAGTGGGAGTCCGACGAGCTGGTGTGGGTCAGGCCGCACTGACTACCAGGAAGTGAGGCCGACGCGGTCGTGCTCCCCGTCGGGCCAGACCGCGCGCACCACTCCGGCGGCGGCCAGCGCCTTGCGGCAGCCCGGGCAGGGCGGGTCGGTGATGTAGGCCGTCGCGCCCTTGGTGTCGCGCGTCGCGAAGAGCAGCGCGTTGACCTCAGCGTGGATGGCGATGCAGAACCCGGCCGTGCCCGGCCGGTCGTAGTCGCCGAGCCCGGGCACGTCGTCGTACGACAACCGACCGCGCGGGCAGGCCCCCATCAGGCAGTCGTCCTCGCCGGGCGCGGCGCCGTTGTAGCCGGTCGCGATGATCCGGTGGTCGATCGTCAGGACGGCACCGACGCGGCGGCGCGTGCACTTGGCGCGGGCGGCGACGGCGGTCGCGATGCCGAGGAAGTAGTCGTCCCAGCCGGGCACGGACCCCGCAACTGTGATGGTCTCGCTCACGGGAGCACAGACTGCCCGATCTCACCCGGGTTGTAGGCGACTTCCCAGCGGAAGCCGTCGGGGTCGGCGAAGTAACCGGTGTAGCCGCCCCACTCGCGCTCGACGGGCTCGCCGATCTCAGTGGCACCGGCGACGGCCGCCTGCTCGAGGACGGTGTCGACACCCCGCTTGGTGGAGAGGTTGTGGGCGAGGGTGATCGGGGGTACGCCGCCGCGCGCCGGCTGGTGGCCGACCTCCTCGACGAAGAACGACTCGGCCCAGAGGCTGAGCACGACCTTCTCGGCCACGCGGAACATGAGCACCTCCCCCGCCTCGTGGAGCTCGGGCTCCCACCCGAGGCCGTCGACATAGAACTTCCGGGAGACCTCGAGGTCGGTGACGACGAGGGTGATGAAGCTGACGCGCTGGTCCATGCTCAGTCCTTCTCGGGCGGTCGCGCGGCGAGGCGCACGCGCTGGCGGCCCATGTCGTCGAAGTTGTCGTCGTCGAGCCAGGCGTCGAGGGCCGCGCGGACGCGGGGCCACTCGAGGTCGGTGATCGAGAACCAGTCGGTGTCGCGGTTGCGGCCCTTGTAGACGAGCGCGTTGCGGAAGCGGCCCTCCCAGATGAAGCCGAGCCGGAGCGCGGCGCGGCGCGACGGGGCGTTGAGGCTGTCGCACTTCCACTCGTAGCGGCGGTAGCCCAGGTCGTCGAAGGCGTGACGCATCAGCAGCGCCATCGTCTCGGTGGCCGCGCGGCTGCGCTGGAGCTGGCGGCCGAAGGCGATCCCGCCAACCTCGATCGAGCCCATGGTGGGGTCGATCCGCATCAGCGAGCAGAAGCCGGCCGCGCGACCCGTCTCGACCGGGACGATCGCGAACGTCACCTGTGTGGGGTCGGCCATGCGGTCGGCGACGTGCTGCGCCATCGCCTCGCGGTCGCGCGGTCGCTCCCAGAACAGGTAGGTCCAGATCGGGTCGTCGTCCGTCCGGCACACCGCGCTGTACAGGTCGTCGACGTGCTGGGGCCCGATCGGCTCCAGGCGGACGCCGGCTCCCGCGATCACCACGTCCCGCGCGGGGGCGGTGGCCGGGGTCCAGTCGACGGGGCGGCCGAGAGGTTGGCCGTGGTCGTTGGTGGACCTGGTCCGCGTGGCCGACAGCTGCACGCCCACGGGCCGGCTCATCGCAGCGCCTCTGCGACGGCCGCGATGCCGCGCTCGACCTCGTCGAACGACGTGCTCAGCGGCGAGAGCCCGATCCGGAGGCCGCCCGGGTCGCGGTAGTCGGGGATCACGTCGCGCTGCCACAGCGCGGCGGTGACCTCGCGCATGCGGTCGTGGTGGAGCGTGATGTGGCCGCCGCGCTGCGCGGGGTCGCGCGGCGACGCGAGAGTGACCTCGGGCAGCGTCGCCTCGGCGAGCTCGACGGCGTATGACGTCAGCGCGACGGACTTCTCGCGGATCGCCTCGATGCCGGCCTCGTCGACGAGCTCGAGCATGCTCTGCATCGCGACCATGCCGAGGATCGGCGGGGTGCCGGAGATGAAGCGGCGGATGCCGGGGGCGGGCGTGTAGCCGGGGCCCATGAGGAACGGGTCGGCGTGGCCCATCCAGCCCTGGATCGGCTGGGTGAGCTCACCCTGCAGGCGGGCGTTGACGTAGCCGAAGGCGGGCGAGCCGGGGCCGCCGTTGAGGTATTTGTAGGTGCAGCCGACGGCGAGGTCGACGTCCCACGCGTCGAGGGCGGTCGGGACGACGCCGGCGGAGTGGCAGAGGTCCCAGAGCACCAGCGCCCCGGCCTCGTGGACGATCCGGGTGAGCTCGGGGGCGTCGGCGAGCCAGGCCGAGCGGTAGGCCACGTGGTTGACCACGACGAGCGCGGTGCGCTCGCTGACCGCCTCGCGGACCTGGTCGGCCGTGACGCCGGCGGAGGTGTCGACCTCGATCCAGCGCAGGGTCAACCCGCGCTCGGCGGCGATGCCCTCGGCGACGTAGCGGTCGGTGGGGAAGTTGTCGGTGTCGATGACGATCTCGGTGCGCGCGGGGTCCGTGCGTACGGCGTGGTCGACCGCGGCGCGCATCAGCTTGTAGAGCCAGACGGTGGTCGAGTCGCCGATCGCGGTCTGGCCGGCGGCGGCCCCGAGCGCGATCCGGCCGAGGTCGTCACCGAGGGTCGTGGGCAGGTCCATCCAGCGCTCGTCCCAGCCGCGGATGAGCCGGCCACCCCACTCCTCCTGGACGAATGTGGTGAGGCGGTCGGCGACGTCGGCGACCGGGCGGCCGAGCGAGTTGCCGTCGAAGTAGACGAGGTCGGACTCGGCTCCGACGAAGCGGTCGCGCAGCGGGGCGAGGGGGTCGGCGGCGTCGAGCTCGGCCGACGAGCGGGGGGATGCGGTGCTCACCCCAGCAACCTACCGAGCCTGCCTCGTGCCCTCAGTAGCAGACCGCTCCGTCGGCCGCCGAGTGGACGACCTTGCGGTACTTGCCGAGCACGCCGCGGGTGTACTTCGGCGGCAGCGGCTCCCATCCCTCGGCGCGCCTGGCGAGCTCGTCCTCCTCGACGTGGACGTCGAGGGTCATGTTCGCGACGTCGAGGGTGATCCGGTCACCGTCCTGCAGGAACGCGATGGGGCCGCCGTCGCTCGCCTCGGGGGCGATGTGCCCGACGCACAATCCGGTCGTCCCGCCGGAGAACCTCCCGTCGGTGATGAGCAGGACGTCCTTGCCGAGCCCGGCGCCCTTGATCGCCCCGGTGATGGCGAGCATCTCGCGCATGCCCGGGCCACCCTTGGGGCCCTCGTAGCGGATGACGACGACGTCGCCGGCCTTGATGGCACCCTCGGTCAGCGCGTCGAGCGCCTTGCGCTCGCCGTCGAAGACGCGGGCGGTGCCGGTGAAGGTCGAGTCGTCGAAGCCGGCGCTCTTCACCACGGCGCCGTCCGGGGCCAGCGAGCCCTTGAGGATCGTCAGGCCGCCGGTGGCATGGATCGGCCGGTCGAGCTGGCGCAGGATCTCGCCGTCGAGCGGCTTGGGGTCGAGCTCGGCGAGGTTCTCCGCCATCGTCTTGCCGGTGCAGGTGAGGACGTCACCGTGGAGGTGGCCGGCGTCGAGCAGCGCCCGCAGCAGGACCGGGATGCCACCGACGCGGTCGAAGTCCGTCCACACGAACCGGCCGAACGGCTTCATGTCCGCGAGGTGCGGCACGTTGCGTCCGATGCGGGTGAAGTCGTCGAGCGTCAGGTCGACCTCGGCCTCGCGGGCGATCGCGAGGAGGTGGAGGACGGCGTTCGTCGAGCCACCGAGCGCCATCGCCATGGTGATCGCGTTCTCGAAGGCGGGCTTGGTCATGATCTGGCGGGCGGTGATGCCCTCGCGCAGCATGTTGACGACGGCCTCGCCGGACTTGTGGGCGAACCCGTCGCGGCGGCGGTCCACGGCCGGCGGGGACGAGCTGCCCGGCAGCGACATCCCCAGCGCCTCGGCGACGCTGGCCATCGTGTTGGCGGTGTACGCCCCTCCGCACGCGCCCTCGCCCGGGCAGATCGCGCGCTCGATCTCGTCGACCTTCTCGCGCGTCATCTTGCCGGCGAGGCAGGCACCGACCGCTTCGAAGGCGTCGATGATCGTGACGTCCTTGCCGTCGACCTGGCCGGGCATGATCGTGCCGGCGTAGAGGAACACGCTCGCCAGGTCGAGGCGCGCGGCGGCCATCAGCATGCCGGGCAGGGACTTGTCGCAGCCGGCGAGCAGCACCGAGCCGTCGAGCCGCTCGGCCATCATCACGGTCTCCACGGAGTCAGCGATGACCTCACGGCTGACGAGGGAGAAGTGCATCCCCTCGTGGCCCATCGAGATCCCGTCGGAGACCGAGATCGTGCCGAACTCCAGTGGGTACCCACCCGCCGCGTGCACGCCGTTCTTCACGGCCTTCGCCAGCCGGTCGAGGCTCAGGTTGCAGGGCGTGATCTCGTTCCAGCTGGACGCGACGCCGATCTGCGGCTTCTCCCAGTCGTCGTCGCCCATGCCGACCGCCCGCAACATCCCCCGCGCGGCGGTCGCCTCGAGGCCGTCGGTGACGGCGCGGCTCCGGGGCTTGATGTCGGGTGCGTCAGCTGCGTGGCTCATGGCGTCAGGCTAGTCGGCACCCTCCCGCTCCCCCGGCCGCGTCTCAGGCGGCATGGCCGTACCTCTCCTGCTTCAGGTCCTCACGACGTTCGTCGAGGTATTGCACCTCCGCGACGAACTGGTGCACGGCCGGGTGGTCATCCGGCGTGCCGTGGACCATCCGCTGCATCCGCTTCCAGAACGGCGAGACGCGACACCTGATCGCCGGATCCCCGATCCGTCTCGAACGGTCGACCCACTCGTACGCCTCGATCGACGTCATCGACCGCAACCGCCGCGGCACCCACCACCCCGTAACCGTGAGGTCCGTGTGCGCGGGGTACCGGCTCCCGCCATGGGTGCGCGCCCCGTCCGCACGCATCGGACCCACCTCCTGACCGGTGTCCTCGTCGTGGAAGTCCATCCGCAGCCCAGCCATCCGCAACAACCGCTCCACCACACTCATCCGCGGACTCGTGCGCCCGGTCTCCCACCGCGCGACCACCGACTGCGAGACCCCGAGCAGCGCAGCCAACCCGCGCTGCGACACGTCCAGGATCCGCCTGATCCGCCGCACCATCCCCGGGATCCCGCCACGGAACGGCCCCATCAGCCAGACCTCGCGCTCCGCCTGCGTCCACCTCGCCATGCAGTCCCACGGCGGCAACCCGCCCACCTGCTCCGCCTGGTCGCCTGCCTCCATGTGCCCCGCCACCCCTGCCCGTTCGCCTGCGCACCCACCGTCAGGCGCGTCGTACAGCCAGCACAGACTCCGGCACCGACAGCTCGGACAGCTCGTCCACAACCTGCTGGGTAGGACCCCGAACCACGCGCCTGTGGACGGTTGATGGCCCACGGTCACCGCTGACCACCCCTCCAAGCGGCCCCCCACTCCCGGACCACTTGCCTCCGAGTCCCTCAGAGACTCACGGGCACGTTGAGGCTGGAAGGAAGGCTCCTGCACAGGCGATCGCCTGGTCGAAGAACAGCTTGCCCATCAGGCCCATGACCGCGCTGCGCGTGCCAGCGGCCCAGTCGTCAGGCGAGCTGCGCGGCGCGCACCACGAGGACGTCGGGGAGGTCCTTGTGGATCTCCGACCACGTGCCGCCCTCGTCGGCCGAGGCCCACACGCCGCCGTTGCGTCCGCCGAAGTAGAGGCCGACCTGCTCGTGGTCGTCGGCGCACATCGCATCGCGCATCACCGCGGTGAAGTAGCCGTCCGGCAGGGCGCCGTCGCCCAGCGGCTCCCACGACGCGCCTGCGTCCGTGGTGCGGTAGACGCGGGCCTTGCCGTCGACCGGCCACCGGGCCTCGGCGCCGGTGATCGGGAAGTTGTACGCCGTGTCGGCCCGGCGGGGGTGGGCGACCATCGCGAAGCCGAACTCGGTCGGCAGTCCGGGCGCGATGTCGGTCCAGGACGAGCCGCCGTCGTCGGAGCGGTAGACGCCGCCGTGGTTCTGCAGGTAGAGCCGCTCGTGGTCGACCGCGTCGCGCGCCACCTTGTGCACGCACTGGCCGAACTCGGGGTAGTTGCGCTCGCCGGGGAAGAACTCGGCCTTGACGCCGGTGTTGGAGGGCGCCCAGGTCGAGCCGCCGTCGGAGGTGGCGTACACCCCGCCGGTCGAGAGCGCGACGAGCACGCGCGACGGGTCGTCCGGGTGGGGCAGGATCGTGTGGAAGGCCTGACCGCCGAAGCCCTCGTTCCACTCGTCACGGTGCGGGTGGTCCCACAGCCCGCGCACCAGCGAGAAGGACTCGCCGCGGTCGTCGGAGCGGAAGACGGCGCCCGGCTCGGTGCCCGCCCACACCACGCCGTCGCCACCGTCGGCCGAGAGGCCGGGCTGCAGCTGCCAGACCCGCGCGAGCGTCGCTCCGGTGTCCTCCGGGAAGCGCGCCGCGCCGTTGGGCGTCTCGTCCCACGACGCTCCCAGGTCGTCGGAGCGCCACACCTGCGGCCCGAGCCAGCTCGACGAGGCGCCGGCCAGCAACCGCGGCGCGGAGCCGCGGGTGTCGATCATGACGGAGTAGACCTCCTCCATCGGGAAGTGCGGCCCCGTCCACTCCCACGACGTACGCGCCTCGTCCGAGGTGCCGAGCCACAGGCCCTTGCGGGTGCCGACCATCAACAACGTGCGGGTCATGTCATCCTCCTCCAGAGTCGCAGGGCTCAACCAGAGCCCCACAGGTCAGTCCGCGGTCCTCCTGGCGAAGGCTCGCAGGGCCAGGGGAGCCGTCACCGCGGTGATGAGGGCGACCCAGATCAGGGTGCTCAGCACGGGGTGCTGGAGCGGGAGCGCCGCGTCGGGACCGACGGGTACGTCGTTGCCCCAGAGCTCGCGCACGGCCTGGACGAGCGACGACAGCGGGTTCCACTCCGCGACCGTGCGCAGCACGCCCGGCATTGCCTCGGTCGGCGCGAACGTGTCGGCGAGGAAGGTGATCGGGAACATGGTCGCGAACATCAGGCCGTTGACCGCCTCGACGGACCGCATGGCCGAGCCGACCAGGATCCCCACCCAGATCATCGCGAAGCCCCAGGAGAGCAGCAGCGCGTAGGCGAGCATCGCGTCGAGGACGCCCTCGCGGATGCGCCACCCCACGGCAAGACCGGTCAGCGACATGATCACGACGCCGATGCTCGAGTGGAGCAGGCTGGAGATGCTGCGTCCCACCAGCACGGCGGCCGGGTTGATCGGCAGGGAGCGCAACCGGTCGACGATGCCCTTGTCGATGTCGGCGGTGAGCCCGACGGCGACGATGAACGACGCGAACGCGATGGTCTGGCCCATGATCCCGGCCATCAGCCACTCGCGGTAGCCGGCCGGCGACCCGCCGACCGCGATCGAGCCGCCGAAGACGAACGCGAAGAGGAGCACGAACATCACCGGCTGGATGGTGACGTCGAGCAGCATCTCGGGCATCCGCCGGATGTGGATCAGGTTGCGGCGGGTGATGACGAGCGACTGGCGCAACAGCGACGTCCGACGGATCTCGGGCCGCTCGATGTGGGCGTCGCGGCGGCCCGTGCCCTGCTGCGCGCTCGTGGTGGGGGTGCTCATGCCACGTCCTCGTCGTCTCGGGGGGTGCTCGGATCCTCGGCGCGGTGTCCGGTGAGGTGGAGGAACACGTCGTCGAGGCTGGGGCGCTGGAGGCCGAGGTCGTCGAGGTCGATGCCGCTGTCCTCGAACGCCGCAGCCAGGCGGGTGACGTCGGCGAGCCCCTCGCCCTGGGCGGTGATCCGCCGGGCGGACTCGTCGATGTGGTGGTCCGGCACGATCGACACCATCAGGTCGGCGGCCCGCTGCAGGTCCTCCGACCGCGACACCGTCACCACGAGGGCGGCGCGACCCGAGGCGTCCTTGAGCTCGATCGGCGTCCCCTCGGCGATCACCCGCCCGTGGTCGATGACGACGATGTTGTCGGCGAGGTGGTCGGCCTCCTCGAGGTACTGCGTGGTGAGGAGGAGGGTGGTGCCCTCCCTCACGAGCTCGCGGAGCACGTCCCACAGCTCGAGGCGGCTGCGCGGGTCGAGACCGGTGGTCGGCTCGTCGAGGAACAGCACCGGCGGCGTGGCGACGAGGCTGACCGCGAGGTCGAGCCGCCGGCGCATGCCGCCCGAGTACGTCTTGACGATGCGGTCACCGGCGTCGGCGAGCGAGAACCGCTCCAGGAGGTCGTCGGCGATGCGGCCCACGGCGCGGGCGTCGATGCCGTAGAGGCTGCCGATCAGCCAGATGTTCTCGCGGCCCGTCAGCAGCTCGTCGACCGTCGCCGACTGGCCGGTGAGCCCCATCGAACGACGTACGGCGGCCGGGTCGGCGAGCACGTCGTGCCCCGCGACCCGGGCGGTCCCGCGCGTCGGCTTCGTGAGCGTCGTCATCATCCGCACGGTGGTCGTCTTCCCGGCGCCGTTGGGCCCGAGCAGCCCGAGGACCGTCCCCCGCGGGACCGCGAAGCTGACGTCGTCGACCGCCAGCGTCTCCCCGAACTCCTTGACCAGTCCTTCTGCCTCGATCGCGTGATCGTGTGCCACCCCGATGACCGTCCCCTCCGTGACTATTCCGATTAGGAACACTACTCTGCTGGGGAGATGAGTCAAGACCTTCCGGTGACGGCGTACGCGATCCTCGGCCTCCTCACGTTCGGCGACGAGCTGACGGGGTACGAGATCAAGCAGCGCGCCGACATGACGCTCCGCTTCTACTGGGTCTCCCCCGCGACCAGCCAGATCTACACCGAGCTGCGCCGCCTCGCCGACCACGGCCTGGTCCGCGCCGACGCCCACGCCGACGGCGGGCGCGAGGTGACGTCGTACGCCATCACGGACGCGGGGCAGGAAGCACTGCGCACCTGGATGGCGGAGACCCCGGCCGGCTTCCCGGTCCTCAAGCACCCGGTGCTGCTGCGCCTCCTGGTCGGCCACGCGAGCGAGCCGGCGCGGACCCGGCAGATGCTCCACGACTACCTCGTCGAGCTCGACCAGGCCCTCGCCGACCTCGGCGGCGTACGCGAGTCGCTGCGCGGCGCGGACAGCGAGGGCGAGCCGTTCCGGTTCCCGGCCCTGGTAGCCGACTGGGGGCTGGACTACTTCGCGGCGGAAGCGGTGCACACCCAGCGGGCGCTGGCGAGCCTGGGCGATCCCGGTCCGTCGGCGACTGCCTAGGGCTCATACCCTTGGCCGCGTGACAACGCGACCGAGCCGTTCCCTGCTCGGTCCGGTGGGACTGGTCCTGATCGGCATCCTGTCCGTGCAGATCGGCGCCGCGATCGCGAAGGGCCTCTTCGGCGAGATCTCACCGACCGCGATGGTCTGGCTGCGCCTCATGACGAGCGCGCTCGTCCTCGCCGCCGTGGCGCGACCCAGGTTCACCGGTCGGAGCCGCCGCGACTGGTTCGTCGTGCTCGGCTTCGGGGCGAGCCTGGCCACGATGAATTGGGGGATCTACCAGTCGTTCTCGCGCCTCCCGCTCGGCATCGCGGTGACGATCGAGTTCATCGGTCCGCTCACCCTGGCCGTCCTCGGCTCGCGGCACGCCCGCGACCTCGTCTGGGTCCTGCTGGCGGGTGTGGGCGTGGCCCTGCTCGGCTTTCAACCGGCCGACCTCGACCTGCTCGGCGTGCTGTACGCCCTGCTCGCCGGCGCCGCGTGGGCGGCGTACATCCTGCTCAGCGCGAGCACCGGGCGCCGGTGGGCCGGCTTCGACGGCCTGGCCGTGGCGAGCATCGTCGCTGCCCTCGGCATGACGGTGCCGGCCTTGCTGAGCGCCGGCTCGGACCTGTGGGACGGCCGGATCCTGCTGATCGGCGCGCTCGTCGGGCTGCTCAGCTCGGTGATCCCCTACAGCTGCGAGCTCGTCGCGCTGCGCAGCCTGCGGCCTGCGGTCTTCGGGATCCTGATGAGCCTCGAGCCCGCTGCGGCCGCCCTGGCCGCGATCGTCGTCCTGAGCGAGCACCTGTCGGTGCTGCAGTGGCTGGCGATCGCCTGCGTGGTGGCGGCCTCGATCGGCGCGACCCGGTCGGGCGCGACACCCGGGGAGAAGCCCGGTGAGCACGAACACCGACCCGGCACACTGGCCCCATGACGCGCTCGGGGCTCACCTCACTCGTCCCTTCGCTCGTCCTCGTCCTGGGCGTCACCACGGCCTGCTCCGACCCCGCCCCGGCTCCCATTCCGAGCACGACGCAGCCGACGGACCCGACCAGCCAGCCCACGCCCAGTGAATCCCCCAGTGAGTCCCCCAGCGACTCAGGGGCGAACGGCGACGACGCGAAGGGCCCCGAGGCGGTCGGCACGCTCGTCGACCGCCTCGAGGTCCCGTGGGGCGTGGACTTCCTCCCGGACGGTGCCGCGGTGGTGACCGAGCGGATGACCGGGCGCGTCCTCCGGGTCGAGCCCGGCGGCACCCTGAGCCGGCTCGGCGCGATCACGACCTCCGTACCGCAGGGCGAGGCCGGGCTCCTCGGCGTCGCGGTGTCGCCGGACTTCGACACCGACCGCACCCTGTTCCTCTACCTGACGACCAGCTCGGACAACCGCGTCGTCAGGGCCGAGCTCGACGGCGACCGGCTGGGCGAGCCGACCGTGGTGCTCGACGGCATCCCGGCGGGCTTCATCCACGACGGCGGCCGGATCGCGTTCGGCCCCGACGGCCACCTCTACGTCACCACCGGCGAGACCGGCGACCCCGAGCTCGCCCAGGACCCCGACAGCCTCGCCGGCAAGATCCTGCGGATCACCGTCGATGGCGATCCCGCGCCGGGCAACCCCGACCCCGGGTCCCCCGTCTGGTCGCTCGGCCACCGCAACGTCCAGGGCCTCGCCTGGGACGACGAGGGCCGGCTCTGGGCCTCGGAGTTCGGCGACTCCACCTGGGACGAGCTCAACCTCGTCGAGAAGGGCGGCAACTACGGCTGGCCCGAGGTCGAGGGCACCGGCGGCGGGTCGGACTTCATCGATCCCCAGCTGGTCTGGCCGGTCGAGGACGCCTCGCCGAGCGGCCTGGCCTACGCCGACGGGCACCTCTGGATGGCCGGGCTCCGCGGGCAGCGGCTCTGGCGGATCAGGGTGTCGGCGAAGGGCAGGGCCACCCGGCCGACGGCCTTCTTCACCGAGGACTACGGCCGACTGCGGACCGTCGTGACGACGCCCGACGACCAGCTGTGGCTGACGACGTCGAACCAGGACGGCCGGGGCGAGCCGGCCCAGGGCGACGACCGGATCGTGGTCATCCAGCCCTGACGGGCTCCCCCGCTGTGACGACGGCGCGGCGCGCCGCCCGGCGCAGGGTGGTGAGGATCGCCGGCCCGAGCACGACGATGGCGACCGCGGTCGTGATCGCCCGGCCGGTGTCCCAGCCACCGGTTGAGGTCAGCAGCGTGTAGACCAGGAAGCGGTGGGCGTTATCGAGGACCGGTGCGCCGGCGACGTACGCCAGCGAGCCCTCGTGCTCCGGCACGACGATGCCGAGGGTGAAGGGCCAGAAGCTGAGGTTCATCAGCATGCCGTAGAGGTAGGCCGCGACGACGGCGTAGACGACCAGCATCGCGACCTCCGCGCGACCGGTGACGCGACGTGGGAGCAGGCCGGCGAACATCCCCACCCAGGCCGCGCAGATCATCTGGAACGGCAGCCACGGCCCGACCCCCGCGGTGAGCAGGGCGGAGGCGAACATCGACGTACATCCGAGGGCGAACCCGAAGCCCGCTCCGAAGACCCGTCCGCCGAGCACGAGCAGGAAGAACACCATCTCGATCCCGGCGGTGCCCGCGCCGAAGCCGCGGAGCACGGCGTTGATCGCCGACAGCACGCCGAGCACGGCGAGCACGCGCGCGTCCATGCCGCCCTCCCCCATCTCGGCGAGAACGACCACGATCACCAGCGTCAGCAGTGCCAGGAAGACGAAGGGCGGCTCGACCCGTTGGCCCGGCTCGGCGTCGAGCAGCAGCGGCCAGCACAGCATCATCAGGCCGGCGAGGGACGCCAGCGCGAGCACGCCCGCGGTGCGGGGGCCGATCGGCATCGCCACGGTCTTCAGCGGGCTCTTCGTCCCAGGCTTCGTCCCAAGCTTCGTCGGGGTGCTCATCGGCGGAGCTCCTCGAGCGCGGCGGCGACTTCCTCGACGACGAGCCACGGCGGGCCGAGCACCTTGGTGACCTGCGGGGCGAAGGACGGCGACTCGGCGAGCACCCGGCGGGGCGGACCGCTCGAGACGACCTCGCCCTCGGCGAGCACGACGACCTCGTCGGCCACGTGCGCGGCGAACTCGACGTCGTGCGTCGCGAGCAGGACGGCCCGTCCCTCGGCGGCGAGGTCGGCGACGATGCGGGCGAGCTCGGCCTTGCCTGCGTAGTCGAGGCCGCGGGTGGGCTCGTCGAGCAGCAGCACCGGCGGTCGCGCGGTCAGCACGATCGAGAGCGCGAGCGCGAGCCGTTGGCCCTCGGACAGGTCACGCGGGTGGAGGTCCTCGTCGATGCCGGGGGCGAGCCGGTCGAGCAGCCCGCGACAGGTGCCGGGACCGGCCTCGGCGCCGACGTCGGCGGCAGCGCACTCGTCGGCGACCGACTCGAGGTAGAGCAGGTCGGCGGCAGTCTGCGGCACGAGCCCGACGTGCGTACGCCGCTGGGCGGGCGCGAGCGACGCCGGGTCGTCGCCGTCGACGTCGACGGTGCCCGAGTGCCGCTTGCCCGACCCCTGGAGCGCCCAGATCAGGCTCGACTTGCCCGAGCCGTTGCGGCCCATCAGCACGGTGACGCGGCCCTCCGACAGCGTCAGGTCGACCTCGCGGACGGCGACGTGGGTCCCGTGGACGACGGTGACGCCGCGCGCAGCAAGCACCGCCCTCGTCGCGGGTGCGGGGACCGGCTCGGGTGGCGTGAGGGCGGGCAGCGACCGCGCCTGACGTCGCGCGTCGCGGACGGTGAGCGGCAGCGGGTCCCACTGCGCGAGGCGGCCGAGGTCGACCAGCGGTGGCGCCACGGGCGAGTCGGCGAGGACCGCGCGGGGCTCGTCCACGCGTACGGTCCCGTCGCCCGCGACCAGCGCGATCCGGTCGGCGAACGGCACGACGCGCTCGAGCCGGTGCTCGGCGAGCAGCACGGTGAGGCCGAGGTCGTGGACCAGGCGGGTGATCGTCGCCAGGACGTCCTCGGCCGCGGTCGGGTCGAGGGCGGAGGTCGGCTCGTCGAGGACGAGCACGCGCGGGTGGGTGGTCAGCACCGAGCCGATGGCGACGCGCTGCTGCTGGCCGCCGGAGAGCGTGCGCAGGTCACGGGCGCGCAGGTCGGCGATGCCGAGTAGGTCGAGCGTCTCCTCAACCCGGCGCCGCATCGTCTCCGGTGCCGTGCCGATCTGCTCCATGCCGTAGGCGAGCTCCTCCTCGACCGTGTCCGCAACGAACCCGGCCAACGGGTCCTGGCCGACGTAGCCGACGAGGTGCGCCCGCTCGCGCGGCGGCTGCTCGACGATGCTCGCGCCGTCGAGCAGCACGTCGCCGCTGAGGACGCCGCCGGTGAAGCGCGGCACCAGGCCGGTGATGACGCCGAGCAGGGTCGACTTGCCGACGCCGGTGCGCCCCGACACGAGGACCAGCTCGCCCTCGTCGAGGGTGAGGTCGACGTGGCGGAGCACCTCGTGCTCGTCGTAGCGGAACCCGATGCCGCGCAGCTCGATGACGCTCATGCCGTCACCTCCCGTCCGGCGAGGGCGGTCGCGGGCACCGGCGTCGCGACCGCGGGAGCAGTGCCGAGCACGCCGACGACCAGGGCCAGGGGCGAGAGGTAGGGCATCGCGTCGACGCCCGGGTAGGCGACGACGACCTGCGTGTGGCCGACGTACCAGCCGAGCACCGCGACCACGAGGCCGGTGCCGACGGTGACGAGCTCGGGCGTGCGCCACGGGTCGGGGCGGTAGCGGGTGCGCTGCACGCGGCGGCCAGCACTGACGAGGCCGAGCACGGCGACGACCGCGCCGACGCCGAGCATCGGCAGCGCGAGGACGCGCGGGGCGGTGGGGTCGAGCCAGGCGTACGTCCCCACGCAGATGCCGGTGAGCGCGAGGAGCAGCAACGCGCCGGTCAGCCGCCGTTCGCCGGGGGACGCACCGCCGGAGCGGCCGTAGCCACGGGTGTCCATCCCGGCGGCCAGGGCCAGGGAGCGCTCGAGCGCGTCCTCGAGGACGGGGACGAGGAAGCGGCGGAGCCGGCCGACGCCCTTCGTGGCGCCGCCGCGGAGGGCCTGGGCTGCGCGGACGCGCCGGGCGCTGTCGGCGAGCTGCGGGAAGATCGTCACGGCGACGACGAGGGCGGTGCCGATCTCGTAGAGCGCCGGCGGCACGGAGGCAAGCAGTCGCTTGGGGTTGGCGAGCGAGTTCGCGGCGCCGACACACAGGATGATCGCGCCGAGCCGCAGACCGTCGTACAGCCCCGCGAGCAGCGCCTCGCTCGTGACCGGGCCGAGCAGGCGGACGCCGGCGGCCCAGCTCGGCAGCGGGATCTCGGGCAGGTCGAGGAGCACGTGCCCGATCTCCTGGCCGCCGAAGACGAGCCGGAAGACGACGCGCATCACGACCGTGATGAGCGCGAGCAGGACGTAGAGCCGGAACGACCGGCCGTAGGGGTGACCGGACCGACGCGCCATCACCACCACCGTCGCCGAGCCCATGATGAGCAGCAGCAGCAGCGGGTTGGTGGTGAGGGACGCCGCCGTGGCCAGCCCGATCGCCCAGGTCCACCAGGCGATCGGGTGCAGGTCACGCGGCAGTCCCCACACGGGCGCGGCCGGTCCGGTCACTGCGCGTCAGACCCCCCGTCTACGACGCGCCACGACGGCGCTGCCAGCGATCGCGATCGCTAGCAGGCCGACGATGCTCCAGGTGACCGCTGCGGGGATGCGGGCCGGCTGGTCGGTCAGCTCCCCCGCCGGTGCGGCCGCACTGGCCGTTGAGTCTCCAGGAGACTCACCGCCCGACTCGGTGGCCTCGGCGTCGTCGCTGGCCGGTGAGTCTCCGGGAGACTCATCGTCCGAGGCGCCGTCGCCGGCCTTCTTGCCGGAGTCCTTGTCCGACCCCTTCCTCGACCCGTTCGTCGACCCTGAGTCTCCAGGAGACTCAGAGGCCAGCGGGGACTCGGACGGGGTCGCCGGCGTGCCCGACGGACTCGCCGAGGGAGAGGAGCCCGAGCCACCGGCCGAGCCGGAGCCGCCGCCCGACCCACCACCCGAGCCCGGGGAGGGACTGGAGGACGGGCTGGACGACTGCGACCCACCCCCGGCCGTCGGCGTCGCGCTCGGCGACGACGACGCTGACGGGGAGGAGGTCGGCGACGAGCTCGGGGAGGACGTCGGCGTGGGCGTCGCGGTCGGGGTGCTCGACTGCACGGGCGGGGCCACGCCGGGCGGGGCCGCTCCGCTCGAGGCACGGTCCTGCTGCCACGACCAGCCCACCGACCCGCCGGCGGGGACGGTGAGCGAGCCCGAGGCGTAGGACGAGTAGGTCCACGACGCCTTCGCGCCGTCCGCCCACCACAGGCCCCAGTAGGCGTCCGCCGGCGAGGCGTTGACGCACGGGTCGGCGGCCGGCTGACCGTTGACCCGGCAGACGAAGCCGGGCTGCCGGCTCGCGTAGGTCAGCGTGACTCCGACGGAGGCGACGATCGCCGTGGCGCTCTTGCCTCCGCCGTCGGGGGCGCACGCGGTGAGGATGCTTCCTCCCAGCTCGCGGTAGTCCACGACGACGCTCACTCCGCCGCTCGAGGTGCACGTGGCAGCCTCGGCAGCAGGAGCCAGGCCGACCACGGCTCCCCCGCCCACCAGGCCGGCGGCCAGGAGGGTGAGGGAGGCGATGACCCGCCGAGATCGGGCATTCATCGAGATCACTTCCGGCGCAACCAGAACTTCGTGCTGACCGCGTCGGCGCCGTCAGCGGTCTGGACGGCCACGACGCGGGTGCGCGTGGTGCCGACCGCGGCCCGGGCCGGCTTCGTCAGGCGCAGGACGACCTTCGCGGTCTCCCCCGCCTCGACGTCGTACGCCGACTTCGCGACGACCAGCACCTTCTTCGCGCCGTTGGGCCGCACGACCTTGCCGACGGTGCGGACCTTCAGCTTGCCGGTGCAGTCCACAGTGGAGTCGCAGGCGACCTCGACCTTGAAGATGCCCTTGCGGCCCACCTTCACGACCTTGGCGACGTCCAGGTCACCCACCGTCGGCTCTCCCGGGACAGGGGTGGGCGTCGGCGTGGCCGGGGTCGCCGTGGCCGCCGTGGTGGCGGTGGACGACCCGGTCAGCGTGGCGACGCGGAACGTGCGCGTGGCCGCTCCGGCCGGCAGCGTGAAGGTGACCGGGACGGTGGACCCCGTGCCGGTCACCGACTTGGCCTCCGAACCGAGGCTCACGCAGGCGGGCTCACCAGCACCGAGGCCGGCAACGGTGACCGTGACGGTGCTCTTCTCGACCGCGCTGGCGGGGGCAGAGACAGTGACGTCCGCGCCGGCGGGGAGGTTCGCCAGGGCCGGCAGCGCCTGGGCGCTCGCCCGGCGGGTGAGCTCCCGCTGCGGGACCGAGAACGAACCGGCTCCGCGGACCGTTGCCAGGTCGGCGGGTGCGTAGGCGATGGCGCCGTTGTCGGCGGACAGCGTCGTCGCGCACGGGGCAATGTCAGCGACCTGGACGCCACGCAACCACGAGGCAGCCTTGGTCGCGGCCGCGTCCTGGCCGGCCTCGGCGAGCGCCCAGCCCGCAAGGCCAGTGGTGTTGGAGTTGACGCCGAGCGCACCCGCGCTGAACGAGCCGTCGGCAGCCTGCTGCGTCTTCAGCCAGCTCGCGGCGAGGAGGGCGGCGCCCTTCGCGGTGACCGAGGCGTCGGGCGTGGCGAGGATGTTGAGCACGGTGAGCGCGGTCGTGTCGACCTCACCCGCCGTTCCCGCTGCGCAGCCCTGCTGGTTCTCGGGCGCGGCCTTGTCCTTGGTGAGCGCGGAGCGGAACGAGCCGTCGTCGCACTGCTGCTTCAGCAGGAAGGCCATCACCTCGTCGGCGAGGTCGGAGTCCTGTCCGCCGAGCGCGCGGGCGGCCCAGGACTGGCTGATCACGTTCAGCGTGTCGGTCGGCTCACCCGAGGGATAGACGGTCTCACCTGCGTTCTGCACACGGCCGACGATCGGACTGGTCGTGGCGACGTTGTCCTCGACGACATCCTGGAGGTCGACGCCGCCGACATTCGTGGCGTCCAGGCCGCCGACCTGCATCAGTGCGATGGCCTTGGCAGCCGAGCCGGTGTAGATCGTCCCGTAGTCGTACCAGGACGTGACGTCGTCGCCGACGGCGGCCGCGATCTGATCGACGGTGGCGTCCTGGCCACCGACGGCGTCGAGCGCGAACGCGATGTCAGCCGAGAGCCCGAGGTCGTCGTAGTCGTACTCGTCGTTGTGGAGGATCCCGGCGGTGAGCTGTCCCTTGAGCCAGGTGGAGCCGGCGGAGACGGCCCGGTCAGCCGGGGTCTCGGCAGCCTGCGCGGGGGCGGCGACGACGAGGGTGGTGGCGGCGAGCGCGACGGCTGCCAGCCCGGAGATGAGCTTCATGGTTCCTTCCTCGCTGCGACAGCGAGGCAAGGTCGGCAGTACGCCGGTCAGCCCCGCTGCATTCCTCGACAGCGATGGTGTTCAAGACGCATCGAGGCAGGTGTTCCGGCTCGCACGGGATCGCTCCCGTGCCCACGGTTGCGGGTCAGCGTCGGTTTCAGACCGACTTTCCCCACCTCGGGCGTGTGTGTTGCCGACCCGGACGGGTGCGGCGAGCGCAGCCTAACCCTCGCCCGGCTCCGGACGCACCTCGGCCCGGCGTCGCGAGACGCCGGGCCGAGGCGGTGTGGTCGATCAGGTGGTGCTGGTGGGTCAGTTGCGAACCCGCAGCGACGTACGAGCCTCGTCGTCCGAGGTCTTCACGAGCGCGACGCGACGCTGGTTGCCCGCGGGCAGGGTCAGCTTGCGCACGATCTTGTCGCCGGACTTCTTGCCCTTGACGCGGACGAAGTCGCCCTTGACCTGCAGGCAGGCGCTCTCGCTCGGCGCGAGGCCGAAGACGCGGAACTGCACACGCTCACCCGCGCGTGCCTCCTTGCGCACCGAGACGATCTGGAGCCGGTCCTTGCTCGCCGGGGCGAACTGGAGGCCGAGGATCGCCTGGGCGGTCGAGCGGCGCCACTCGTCGCGCGCACTGGCCGGGATGCCGGTCGTCGAGGACGCCTTGATCCGGTCCTTGCGGAACGCGACGGCGCCGGTGTCCTTGGTCAGCGCCGTGCGGCACTTGTACTTGTCGACCGGCTGGTTCTTGCGCACCCACAGCGCGGCCTTGAGGGCAGCGTCACGGTTGCGCATCAGGCCGAGCGCGTAGCCGCTGACGGCCGTGGTGTTGGAGTTGATCGAGGCACCGTCACCGGAGCTGCGGAACGCCCCGCTGTTGCGCTGCTTGCTCGCGAGCCACGCGCTGGCCTTGTCGAGGGCCGCGGTGACGGTCGGGGTGCGGTCGCCGGACTCGATCAGGTTGATCACCGCGAGAGCGGTCGCGTCGGCGTCGGCCTCGCTGCCGGCGACACCCTCGGTGCACGACTGGCTGGGCACGTTGGCCTTGTCGAAGTTCAGCCGGAAGTAGCCCGAGGCGCACTGCTGCTTGAGCAGGAAGTCACGAGCGGCACCCGCCTCGGCGGACCGGGCCAGCGTCAGGGCGCGCACCGCGTAGGACTGGCCCACGACGTTGGCGAAGTTGCCCGACTCCGACTTGTCGAAGATCCGGCCGGCGAACGCGGCGGCCTGCGGCTCCTTGGTCGGGTCGGCCGGGACGTCGGCGGTGCGCTCCTCGAGGCGAGCGATGAGGTTGATCCCGCCGTAGCTGATCGGGTTCTTCTTGGCGGTGCGGGCGAAGGTCGCGGCCTTCGCGAGCGGGCCGGCGTAGGACTCCTTGGTCCCGTCGCCGACGTACTCGGCGATGCGCGGCTCGAGCGCGTTGTTGATGGCGGTGACGGTCGCGCCCTGGCTGGTGACCGTCGCGAGCGCCATGCCGGTGTCGATGGTGAGACCGAAGTCGGGCCCGAAGTCCCCGACGACGAGGCCGTTGGTGAGCTCGCCGGCCATCCACTCGGCGGCGATGGTCGAGGGCGTGCTGTCGGTGTTGACCGCAGCCTTGGCGCTGCGGAGGGCCGAGGTGCTGTCAGCCGTGGCCGGCGGAGCAGCGAGCACTCCGGCGCCCAGGGCGACGGTCGAGAGTGCGACCGCGGCTGTCCGGATGGGTCGAAGGCGATGGTGCATGACTTCCTTCCCGCTCGCGCGGGGACCCCACGACGGCAGTGCCGTCAGCCCCCTTCGATGCACGAGCGTTTCGTTGGTGATGTGACCAATGTGACGCGCGACCACCGTAGCAAGTTGTCTAGACCGCGAGAAAACTTGTCACCCGAGCTTCTCCAGGATCAGCTCGCGCACCCGGGCGGCGTCGGCCTGTCCGCGCATCTCCTTCATCACCGCGCCGATGAGCGCCCCGGCGGCGGCGTGCTTGCCGTCGCGGATCTTGTCGGCCACGTCGGGGTTCTCGGCGATCGCCTTGTCGACGGCGGCCCCCAGGGCACCGTCGTCCGAGACGACGGCCAGGCCGCGGCTCGCGACGACCTCGTCCGGGGTGCCCTCCCCTGCCAGCACTCCTTCGATGACCTGGCGGGCCAGCTTGTCGTTGACGGTCTTCTCGTCGACCAGCGCCTGGATCCGCGCCACGTCGGCGGGGGTGATGGGCAGGTCGACCAGGTCGACGCCGTCCTCGTTGCTGCGCCGGGCGAGCTCGCCGAGCCACCACTTGCGGGCGGCCTGCGGTGTCGCGCCCGCGGCGATCGTCTCCTCGACGAGGCCGAGCGCGCCGGCACCGATGGTGTCGCGCATGTCGAGGTCGCTGAAGCCCCACTCCCCCTGCAGCCGGGCGCGACGCACGGTCGGGTTCTCCGGCAGCGTGCCGCGGAGCTCCTCGACCCACTCGCGGCTCGGCGCGACCGGCACCAGGTCCGGCTCGGGGAAGTAGCGGTAGTCCTCCGCGTCGGACTTCTCGCGACCGCTCGTGGTGATCCCGGTGTCCTCGTGCCAGTGGCGGGTCTCCTGCAGGATCGAGCCGCCGTCGCGCAGGATCACCGCGTGCCGCTGCATCTCGTAGCGCACGGCCCGCTCGACCGAGCGGAACGAGTTGACGTTCTTGGTCTCGGTGCGGGTGCCGAGGACGCCGCTGTCCTTCGGGGCCAGCGACAGGTTCACGTCGGCGCGCAGGTTGCCCTGGTCCATCCGCGCCTCGGAGACACCGAGCGCGACGATGAGCTCGCGGAGCTGGGTGACGTACGCCTTGGCGACCTCGGGGGCCTTCGCCCCGGCACCCATGATCGGGCGGGTGACGATCTCGATGAGCGGGATCCCGGCGCGGTTGTAGTCCACGAGCGAGTGGTCGGCGCCGTGGATGCGGCCGGTGGCGCCGCCGACGTGCAGCGACTTCCCGGTGTCCTCCTCCATGTGCGCGCGCTCGATCTCGACGCGGTAGGTCTCACCGTCCACGTCGACGTCCATGTAGCCGTCGAAGGCGATCGGCTCGTCGTACTGCGACGTCTGGAAGTTCTTCGGCATGTCCGGGTAGAAGTAGTTCTTCCGCGCGAAGCGGCACCACTCGGCGATGTCGCAGTTGAGCGCGAGGCCGATCCGGATCGCGGACTCGACGGCCTTGCCGTTGACGACGGGCATCGCGCCGGGGAGGCCGAGGCACGTCGGGCACGTGCCGGCGTTGGGCTCGCCGCCGAACGTGGCCGGGCAGCCGCAGAACATCTTCGAGTTCGTGTTCAGCTCGACGTGGACCTCGAGGCCGAGGGCCGGGTCGAAGGCGGCCAGCACGTCGTCGTACGGCATCAGGGCCGCGTCGGTCTTGGCGGAAGTCATCGGTTCGTCTCCAGTCCGGTCGCGCGGTCGAGCAGCGGCCCGCCCCATTCCTGCACGTGCAGCGCCTCCAGCGCGGCGCCCACCCGGTAGACCCGGTCGTCGGCCAGCGCAGGTGCGAGGACCTGGAAGCCGGAGGGCAGCGAGTCCTCGTCGGCCAGGCCGTTGGGCACCGAGATGCCGGGCACGCCGGCGAGGTTCGCCGGGATGGTGGCGAGGTCGTTCAGGTACATCGCCATCGGGTCGTCGAGCTTCTCACCCAGCTTGAACGCCGTCGTCGGCGCCGTCGGCGAGACGAGCACGTCGACCTTCTGGAAGGCCGCGTCGAAGTCGCGGCTGATCAGCGTGCGGATCTTCTGCGCCTGGCCGTAGTAGGCGTCGTAGTAGCCGCTCGACAGGGCGTAGGTGCCGAGGATGATCCGGCGCTTCACCTCGTCGCCGAACCCGGCGTCGCGGGTGGCGCGCATGACGTCCTCGGCGCTCGGCTGTGTTCCATTCTTGGCGTCGGGGGTGACCCGGAGGCCGTAGCGCATCGCGTCGAACTTCGCGAGGTTGCTCGAGGCCTCGGCCGGGAGGATCAGGTAGTAGGCCGCGAGCGCGTGCACGAAGGACGGGCAGGACACCTCGACGACCTCGGCCCCGGCCTTCACCATGAGCTCGACGGACTCGTTGAAGCGGTTCATCACACCGGCTTGCCAGCCGTCGCCGGACATCTCGGTGACGACGCCGACCTTCACCCCGGTGAGGTCGCCGGACGCGCCCTGCTTCGCCGCCTCGGTGAAGGACGGCCAGTCGGTCTTGATCGAGGTCGAGTCACGCAGGTCGTGGCCGCCGATGACGTCGTGGAGCATCGCGGCGTCGAGGACGTTGCGGGTGACCGGACCGGCCTGGTCGAGGCTGTTGGCCAGCGCGACGAGGCCGTAGCGCGACACCCCGCCGTAGGTCGGCTTCACGCCCACCGTGCCGGTGACGGCACCGGGCTGGCGGATGGAGCCACCGGTGTCGGTGCCGATGGCGAGCGGCGCCTCGTACGACGCGACGGCTGCGGCCGAGCCGCCGCCGGAGCCGCCGGGGATCCGGTCGAGGTCCCACGGATTGCGGGTCGGGCCGTAGGCCGAGTGCTCCGTGGAGGAGCCCATGGCGAACTCGTCCATGTTGGTCTTGCCGAGGATCGGCAGGCCGGCCACGCGCAGGCGCTCGACGACCGTCGCGTCGTAGGGCGGCACCCAGCCCTCGAGGATCTTCGAGCCGCACGTCGTGGGCAGCCCGCGGGTCGCCATCACGTCCTTGACCGCGATCGGTACGCCGTCCAGCGGGCCGCGTGCCTCGCCGCGGGCCCGGCGGGCGTCGGACTCGGCGGCCTGGATGAGCGCGCCCTCGGGGTCGACGTGGAGGAAGGCGTGCACCCGGTCGTCGACCTCGGCGATGCGGTCGAGGTGGCGCTGGGTGACCTCGACCGAGGTGACCGAGCCGTCGGCCAGCTGCTCGGCGAGGCGGGAGGCCGTGGTCTCCGACGGGCCGCTCATGCCTCCTCCTCCAGGATCCGCGGGACGGAGAAGCGGTTGTCCTCCACGGCCGGGGCGCCCGACAGGGCCTCCTCGGCGCTGAGGCCGGGGACGACGACGTCCTCGCGGAAGACGTTGGTCAGCGGGATCGCGTGCGAGGTGGGCGGCACGTCGTCGCCGGCGACCCCGGTGATCGAGGCGACCGACTCGAGGATCACGCTCAGCTGCGGGGCGAGGTGGTCGAGCTCGTCGTCGGACAGGTCGATGCGGGCGAGGGTGGCCAGGTGGGCCACCTCCTCGCGGGAGATCTCGGGCATGCGGTCAATCCTAGGAGAGCGGCTCGGTCGCGCCGCGGCCCGGCCAGCGGTTGACCGCGTAGACGCCGGCGCACACCAGCAGGGTGCCCGCCGCCAGCGGCCAGCCCAGCTGCTCGTCCAGCAGCGCCCAGCCGAGCAGGACGGCCACGACCGGCACGAGGAAGATGCTCACCGCGACCCGGCCCACCTCGCCGGTGGTGACGAGGTGCATCCAGAGCAGCCACGCGAGCGCGGTGCCGACGAGCGTCGTCCAGACGATGCCGACGCCCACCCTCGGCGTGAGGTCGAGCCCGTCCGTCCCGGTGAGCGCGGCCGCAACGGCGAGCAGGACTCCGCCCGCCACGAGCGGCAGCGCCACCGCCCACAGCGGCTCGACCCGCGGTGCGGTCCGCTTGACCGTTATCGTCCCGAGCGACCAGCACACCGCGGTCGCCACGCCCAGCGCGACGCCGTACGACGACACCTCACCCTCGTGGCGCAGCGAGACCACCGCGACGCCGGTGAAAGCGGTGAGTGCGCCCAGCACGCGGGCCGGGCCGAGCGGGTCGCCGAGGAACGGTCGCGCGAGGAGGACCGTCACGACCGGCTGGAGGTAGAGCAGGAGCGAGGCGTAGCCCGAGTCGAGGTGGTCGATCGCGAGCACCTGGAGGCCGAAGAACCCGACGACGTTGAGCAGCGTGAGGGCGGCGTACGGGCCGAGGCTGCCCCGCAGCCGGAGCGGGCGGCGCGCCGCCGCGGCGACCAGCGCGAGCAGCGCGCCGCCGACGAGACAGCGGGTCGCCGCCAGAACCATCGGCGGGCATCCCTCGAGCGCGACCTTGATCGAGGTGAAGGTCGACCCCCACGCGACGATCAGCAATGCCGTCACCAGGAGCCGCGTCCGCATCCGCACAGGATGTCAGGCGCGGCTCCCGGTCGATCAGCAGCTCGAGCGCTTCTCCGCTGCCTTGCAGGTGTCGTTGCCGCCGCGACCGCGGGCGATGTCGAAGCCCTTGCCTCCGTCGAGGCGGTCGGGCTCGTCGGAACCGGTCATCACGTCGGCGCCACCGCGGCCGTAGATCTGAACCCGGTAGTCCGGGTTGGCGGTGATGATCTCCGAGTCGTTGCTTCCCTTGAAGATCGACGACGCGCGGGCCGGCAGGATCACGTCGCTGAAGCCGGTGATCTTGCCCTCCAGCGTGAAGGGCTGGAGGTCGCGGATCGTCGACTTCTTCAGCTGGTCGATGCGCAGCGTGGGCTTCAGGGCCGGGTTGGAGCTGGGGAGGATCCGCAGCTTGTCCTGACCGCCGTAGCCCTTGGCGACGAAGCCCGACTCGGCCGGGATCGGGAAGGTCATCGTGTCGCTGCCGCTCCCACCCCGCCAGACCTGGTGGCTCTCGGAGGTCGTCCGCAGGTCGTCGCTGCCGCTCCCACCCACGAAGGTGTCGATGCCGACGATGCCCACGAGGCTGTCGTCACCCGCGTCGCCGTAGAGCCGGTCGTTGCCGACGGTGCCCGGCGCGTCGGCGCTGAGGACGTCGTCGCCGCCGCGGCCGAAGATGGTGTCGTCGCCCCCGCGGGCGGCGATCACGTCGCGGGAGTTGGTGCCCTTGATGGTGTCGTTGAGAGGGCTGCCGATGACGCGGATGCCGCCGTCGTACCCCGTCACCGTGTCGCTGCCCTCGGCCGCGATCGGGACGGTGCGGCTCGAGCGGAAGTCCACGACGACGGGCGCGGTCGCGTTGAAGTAGGACACCCCGTCGAGCTCCGTCACGGTGCCGTCCGAGCCCGGGCGCGGGTCGTAGCCGAGGTCGATGAGGTCGTTGCCGAGGCCACCGGAGATCGTGTCGCCCCGCTTGACGACCCGGCCGAACTGGTCGATGCGCAGCAGGTCGCTCTCGCCGTAGAGCTTGTCGTCGCCCTCACCGCCGACGATCGTGTCCGCGCCCTCGCCGCCACAGATCACGTCGTTGCCGGCCAGACCGCGGATGGTGTCGTTGCCGCCGCGGGCCGCGATGACGTCACGCTTCGGCGTGCCGGTGATCGTGTTGCCCTTGTCGTTGCCGACGATGGTGGCCTTCAGACCGGCGCACGTGACGGCGGCGGCCTGCGCGGTCGGTGCGATCGCGAGCGGCGCGGCCAGGGCGGCTGCGCCGAGGAGGGCCGGGACGAGTGAACGGGTGAGACGCATGCTGACTCCCAAGGAATTAGTCGTTCAGGTGCTTGTGACCGCATCTCGAAGGTCCCAAACCTGCGCCGGTCAGTCCAGCCCCGCAGGCCCCTTCTCCAGGAGGGTCGTGAACGCGGCCTCGTCGAGCACCGGCACCCCGAGCTGCTCGGCCTTGTCTGCCTTGGACCCGGCGTTCTCGCCGACCACCACGTAGTCGGTCTTCTTCGACACCGACCCCGACGCCTTGCCACCGCGGCTGATGATCGCCTCCTTGACCGAGTCGCGGGTGTAGGCCTGGAGGCCGCCCGTCACGACGACCGTGAGCCCCTCGAGGGTGCGCTCGATCGACTCGTCGCGCTCGTCGGCCATGGTCACGCCGGCCGCGGCCCACGCGTCGACGATGGCGTTGTGCCACCCGGACTCGGGTCCGTCGAACCACTCGCGCACCGATGCGGCGATGGTCGGGCCCACTCCCTCGGTGGCCGCCAGGGCCTCCTCGGTCGCCTCGCGCACGGCCGTCATGGATGAGAGCTCCGTCGCGAGAGCGCGCGCCGCGGTCGGGCCGACGTGACGGATCGACAGCGCGACGAGCACCCGCCACAGCGGCACGGCGGTCTTGCGCTCGTGGAGGTTGGCCAGAAGGCGTACGCCGTTGGCGCTGAGCTGTGCCCCGTCCTCGCCCTTCTTGGGGGCGCGGGTGAAGAGGGGGGCGGAGAGCAGCCCGGCCTCGTCGAGGTCGAAGAGGTCGCCCTCGTTCTTGATGGCACCGGCGTCGAGGAGCGCGACCGCCGCTTCATAACCCAGCCCCTCGATGTCGAAGGCGCCGCGACCGGCGACGTGGAAGACCCGCTCGCGCACCTGGGCCGGGCACCGCTCGTGGTTGGGGCACCGGAGGTCCTTGTCGCCCTCCTTCTGCTGGGCCAGCGCGGTCCGGCAGGCGGGGCACTTCGTCGGCATCCTCCACGGCTTCAGACCCTTCGGCCGCAGGGCGAGCACCGGCCCGAGGATCTCCGGGATCACGTCGCCGGCCTTGCGCAGGATCACCGTGTCGCCTGGACGGACGTCCTTGCGCTTGACCTCGTGGGCGTTGTGGAGGGTCGCGTTCTCGACGGTCGAGCCCGCGACCTTGGTCGGCTCCATCACGCCGTAGGGCGTCACCCGGCCGGTGCGGCCGACGTTCACCTCGATCGACCTCAGCAGGGTGTTGACCTCCTCGGGCGGGTACTTGAACGCGATCGCCCAGCGGGGTGCCCGGCTCGTCGACCCGAGGCGGCGCTGCAGCGAGACGTCGTCGACCTTGACCACGAGTCCGTCGATCTCGTAGCCGACGATCGTGTGGCGGTGCTCGCCGACGTGGGCGATGCGCTCCTCGACGGCCTCGAGCGTGGGCACCACCCGCACCTGCTCGGAGATCGGCAGTCCCCACGCCTGGAGGGCGTCGTACGCCGCGCTCTGGGCCGCGGGCTCGAAGCCCTTGCGGGCGCCGATCCCGTGGCACACCATCCCGAGGTCGCGGGTCGCGGTGACCTTGGGGTCCTTCTGGCGCAGCGACCCGGCAGCGGCGTTGCGCGGGTTGGCGAACATCGGCTTGCCCGCGTCGACCATCGAGGCGTTGAGCCGCTCGAACGCCTCCGCCGGCAGGAACACCTCGCCGCGCACCTCGACCAGCGCGGGCACGGGGTGCTCGTCGGTGCCGGTGAGCCGGTGGGGCACCGAGGCGATCGTCTTGACGTTGGGGGTGACGTCCTCGCCGGTGCGGCCGTCGCCGCGGGTGAGCGCGCGGACCAGGCGGCCCTCCTCGTAGAGCAGGTTGATCGCGAGGCCGTCCACCTTGAGCTCGCAGAGCAGGGCGGGCGACTCGATGCCCTCGCGCAGGATGCGGGAGTACCAGCTCGCGAGCTCCTCGGAGGTGAAGGCGTTGTCGAGCGACTCCATCCGCTGGAGGTGGTCGACGGCGGTGAACTCCGTGGAGACGGCGCCGCCGACCTTCTGCGTCGGGGAGTCCGGGGTGCGGAGCTCGGGGTAGGAGTCCTCGAGCGCCTCGAGCTCACGCAGCCGCACGTCGAAGTCGGAGTCGGAGAGAGTCGGGTCGTCGAGCACGTAGTAGCGCCAGCGGGCGTCGTCGACCTGCTCGCTGAGCTCCCGGTGGCGCTCGCGCGCCTCGGGTGGAGCGGTGGCGACGGTCGCGGTCTGTGCGGGGTCGGGACCGGCATCGGACGTGCTCATGGGCACAGTCTGCCGGTCGCCACCGACACCCCGCGACCGACGTACGACGGCTTGGTCTGGACCGGATGAAACTGATTTGTTCCATCGGAATAGATCTGCCTAGGCTTCGGTTGATCGAAACGAAACCGTTCCGTTTCATCATGACGAGCGTCACACAGGAAGGCCACCGTGACACCGACCGAGACCGGCACCCGCCCCCGCGTGGAGGGCGAGCGCGAGCTGGAGATCCTCGAGGCGACCCTGGAGGTGCTCGACGAGGTCGGCTACGACCTGCTCACCATGGACGCCGTCGCCACCCGGGCGAAGGCGTCGAAGGCGACGCTCTACCGCCGCTGGAACGGCAAGCCCGAGCTCGTCGTGGCCGCGATCATGGCCCACAAGGGCGTGCCGGTGGTTCCGGACACGGGCACCCTGCGCGGTGACCTGCTCGAGGCCTACTGCGGCGGTCCGGGCGGGCTCAACGACCCGCTGGCGCAGTCAGTGCTCTCGGCCGTCGTCACTGCGATGGGCCGGGACCCGGAGTTCGCCGAGGTCTACCGGCGCGACTTCATCGGCCCGAAGGTCGAGTCCTCGCGCGCCATCTACGAGCGGGCCCGCGCGCGCGGCGAGGTGCACCCCGACGTCGACCTCTCGGTCCTCGCGCCGGCCCTCGCGGGGATCGTCCTGCACCGCGTCTTCCTGCTGGGCGACACCGTCACCCCCGAGCTCATCGGCCAGGTGCTCGACGAGGTCATCCTCCCGGCGGCGCTCCACGGCCCCTGCTCCCGCTCCTGACACCTCACAGCCATGGTCCGACCCACTGTCGGACCCCTCTGATCCACTCGAACCCGACCCGCACCTTCGAAGGACTTCTTCCATGACCGACACCGCCAGCACCACGCCGCCCTCCGGGGCGAGCGCCCCGCCCCAGCGCGAGCTCAACCTGACCTGGGCCCTGGTCCTGATCTCCATCGCGCAGCTGATGGTCGTGCTCGACGCGACCATCGCCAACATCGCGCTCCCCTACATCCAGATCGACCTGGACATCAGCAACGCCAACCTGTCGTGGATCGTCACCGGCTACGCGCTCGCCTTCGGCAGCCTGCTGCTGCTCGGTGGTCGCCTCGGCGACCTCTACGGCCGCCGCAAGGTCTTCATGGTCGGCCTCGCCATCTTCGCCGTCGCCTCGCTCCTGGGCGGCCTCGCGACCAACGAGCCCCTGCTGCTGGCCGCCCGTGGCCTGCAGGGCCTCGGCGCCGCACTCGCCTCTCCCGCCGCGCTCGCGCTCATCACCACGACCTTCCCGGCCGGACCGGCCCGCAACCGCGCGTTCGCCGTCTACGCCGCCATGTCCGGCGCCGGTGCGGCCGTCGGCCTGATCCTGGGTGGCTGGCTCACCGGTCTCGACCAGCCGCTCGGCATCGACGGCTGGCGCCTCACCTTCCTGATCAACGTCCCGATCGGCATCATCGCGGCACTGCTCGCACCGCGCTTCCTCAACGAGTCCGAGTCGCACCCCGGTGAGCTCGACCTGCCCGGTGCCGTCACCGGCACCCTGGGCCTGCTCGGCGTCGTCTACGGCCTGACCCGGGCCGGCTCCGAGGGCTGGGGTGACACCGTCACCGTCGCCAGCCTGGTCGCCGGCGTCGTGCTCCTGGTCGTCTTCGGCCTGATCGAGAGCCGGGTCGAGCACCCGCTCCTGCCGTTCCGGATCTTCACCAACCGCACCCGGGCGTCGAGCTTCGTGGCGATGTTCCTCGCCCCGGCCGCGATGTTCGCGATGTTCTACTTCCTCAGCCAGTACATCCAGAACGTCATGGGCTACAGCCCGCTCAAGGCCGGCGTCGCGTTCCTCCCGTTCACCGTCGGCATCGTCGTCGGTGCCGGGCTGGCGTCCAACCTGGTGAACCGGATCGACCCGCGCTACATCTCCGGTGTGGGCACCCTGATCGCGGCCGGCGCGCTGTTCGGGTTCTCCCGGCTGCCCTGCGACACGTCGTTCCCCCCGAGCGACGTCACTGGCAGCTACCTCACGGGCATCATGCCGTTCATCATCATGATGGCCTTCGGCATGGGCCTGACGTTCGTCCCGGTCACGCTGACGGCCGTCCACCACCTGCGCTCCGAGGAGTCCGGGATCGGTTCGGGCGTGCTCAACACCGCACAGCAGGTCGGTGGCGCGCTCGGCCTCGCCGTGCTGGCGACGGTCGCGACGCAGACCTTCACCGACCGCGGCAAGGAGTTCGCCGAGGCCGCGGCCGGCCTGCCCCAGCCCACGCCGGAGCAGGCGAAGGCCTTCGCCGAGATCGCGCAGCAGCAGATCTTCACGGAGGGCTCGACCAATGCCTTCCTGGTCGGCTCGATCCTCATGCTCGCCGCCTCGGTGGTGATCTGGATCTTCCTCGACGTCAAGCACGAGGAGCTCGCGACCGACGGCCCGGAGGGCGTCGTCGCCCACTGATCCACGCCACACCCAGCGAGGGAGGGTCTCCGGAGACGGAGGTCCTCCCTCGTCCCATCCGATCACCCACCCAGCGCCGAAGGAGACGCGTGAGCGATCCACACCTGACGACGTACGACGCACCCGGACGGCCCCGGGCGATGGTGCTGGCCCTGCACGGCGGCAAGCCGCGCTCGCACCAGTCGGTCGACGGTCGCAGCGCGTCCTGGCGACGCGCCGCCTGGCTCACCCGCGAGATCGCGCAGCCGGCCCACGACGAGGGCGTCGGGATCTGGCTCGTGCGCTACCGGCGACGGGGCTGGAACGGCGGCACCGACGCGGTGGCCGACGCCCGCTGGGCTCTCGACCGGCTGCGCGCCGTCCACGGCGAGGTCCCGGTCGTCCTGCTCGGGCACTCGATGGGGGCGCGCGTCGCCGTCCACGCCGCGGACGACCCGTCGGTGGTGGGCGTCGTCGGTCTGGCGCCCTGGTGGTCGGCCGACGACCCGGTGCACACCCTCGCCGGTCGCACGCTGAGGGCGGCCCACGGTCGCCGGGACCGGATCACCTCGTTCCGCGAGACCGCTCGCTACGTCGAGCGTGCGCGTCGGGTGGCCGACAGCGCCGAGCTCGAGGACATGGGAGCACTCGGCCACTACATGCTCACCGGCTCACGTCGCTGGCACGACGTGGCACTCCGCTCGGTCCTCGAGGTCGTCGACACCCACGTCCCCTCCCCCCGATCGGCACCTTCCACGGAGCGCTGATCCGGCCTAGGCTCCCCCGCAGTCGCACCCACGGGGGTCCCATGTCACGCGTCCGAGCCATCCTTGCCCTGCTCACCGCGCTCGTCCTGACGGTCGGCCTCGCCTCGAGCGCCGACGCCGCGCCGCGCAAGTGGCCGAAGGGCCGCATCACCTACGTCGACAAGTCCCTCGACCCGGACGCGGTGAAGGCGGCCGTCCGGGCGTGGAACACCAGCGGACTGAACGTGAAGTTCGTCAAGGTGTCCAGCACCCGCAAGGCCCGGCTGGTCATCAAGAACACCAAGCGCGTGCCGGCCGGCTGCGGCACCGGCTACGGGACGCTCGGCTATCCCGGCCCCGGCCGCAAGGCGACCGTGAGCATCCTGCACGGCAGCGACGCCGACGGGCAGAAGTGCGCCTGGCCCGGGCAGACCCTGGTGGTCGCCCACGAGCTCGGCCACGTCCTGGGGCTCGAGCACAACTCGTCCGGCTGCTCGCTGATGAACACCTCGCACACCAACGGCGTCGCCCCGAGCCTCTGCGTCGGCGACGACATCGACGAGGTCAAGCCGGGTCGCTGGCGCTGTCGCCTCATCGAGAAGGTCGACCTCAAGCGGGCCAAGCGGATCTACGGCGGCAAGCCGCGCCTCGCCGAGACCGAGTGGTGCGACGCGATCGACCGGATCCCGGCGACCGGCGCCGTCACCCCGACCCAGGTGGGCGGCGGTTTCACTGTCACGGTCACCCGGGCGCCCGAGCCGGCGGTCCCGGCCTGGCTCGGCACCTGGGCCTACGGCGAGCCGGGCTTCGAGGTCCACGCGACGCCCGCGGCCTGCACGGCCGTGCCCGGCGACGACACCACCCAGGTCGGTCTCGGCCTGTGGGGCGCGACCCCGGTGGGCGGCGCGGCGGACGAGTACCTCCAGCCCCTTCCCGCCGGGCCGGTGTGCCTGTCCGTCTGGCAGTTCGACCAGGGCTACAACTTCGCGCTGGCCCCGACGACGGTGCTGGTCACCGGCCCCGGGGCCCGCACCTCGGCGCGTACGACGGACCTGCCGCCGCGCGCGGCGTCCCCGGTCGCGGTGACCAGGTTCGACTGACCAGGTCCGACAGACCAGGTCCGCCAGACGGGTCAGAGGTTGCGTGCGACCGTCGCCGAGAGGCGTACGGCCAGTGCGGCCCATGCTGGCGTGGCTCCGGCCAGCCCGCACGTCGGGGTGACCACGAGGTGCTCCCCCGAAGTCTGCGGGTCGAGCCCCAGCATGTCGAGCCAGCGCTGCACGCGCTCGGTGAGCCGGGCGTCCGACGGAGCGGCGGCGAGGTCGGTCGACGGCACGATGCCGAGCGCGGCCGTGCGGCCCGAGTCGAGCGCCTCGGCGAAGGTGTCGAGGTCCGCCGGACCGAGCATGTCGAGGTCGGCCGACAGGCCGCTGGCCCCGGTGCCGGCGACCAGCGACCACGGCGTCTGCGGAGCGCACGAGTGCACCCACGCCTCGGCCCCGGCGGCGGTCACGGCCTCGACGACCCACTCGAGGTGTTCCGACAGCTCGGGCGGGTCGACGCGACGGTGGCGGCCGAAGCCGCTGGCGGTGGGCACCTGCGCGTTCGCCACGGCGGCGAGGGCGGGTTCGTCGACCTGCACGATCCAGCGGTCCACGCCGACGATGCGCCGTCGCAGGTCGGCGAGGTGGACCGCGACGCCCTCGGCCAGCGCCTGCGCGAGGTCGCGGCGGGCGCCGTGGTCACTGAGCACCTTGTCGCCGCGCGGCTTCTCGACCGTCGCGGCGAGCGTCCACGGCCCGGCGACCTGGGTCTTGAAGGTCCCCTCGTAGCCCTGCGCCAGCTCCTCGACCGCGTCGAGGTCCTGGGCGAGCAGCGACCGCGCCCGGCGGTGGTCGACGCCGCTGGCGTCGGTCAGCCGCCATCCCGCGGGCTGCAGGTCGGCGGCGAGGCCGTCGGTGATCGCCAGCGCGCGACCGGTCATCCCCGCGGTGACGCCACGCCCCGGCAGCTCGGGGACGTGCGGCAGGTCGGGCAGTCCGTCCAGCACGAGGCGTACGGCCTCGGCGTAGCCCGCGGCGGTGGTGCCCGGCAGGGAGCCGACACCGGTCGCGGTCGTCACGCGGGGTCCCCGCGGCGTTGTTCGGGGGAGCGAAGCGGAGGAGAAGAACGTCGTGGGGTGCTCATGCTGGGACGACCGCGCGCGTGGACTCGATGGTCGCGGACCCGACGACCCGCGTGCCGTCGTAGATGACGGCGGCCTGGCCGGGCGCGATGCCCTCGGCCGGGTCGAGCAGGTCGATGGTGACGCGGTCGCCGTCGACGACGACCGCGGCGCGGTGCTCGGCTCCGTGGGCGCGCAGCTGCACGGTGCCGTCGACCCGCTCCGGGACGGTGCCGCACCAGCGCGGCCTGATGCCGTCGATGTGGTCGACCGCGAGCCGGTCGCGCGGCCCGACCGTGACGGTGCCGCTGACCGGCTCGATGTCGAGCACGAAGCGCGGCTTGCCGTCGGGGGCAGGAGTGCCGAGCCGCAGCCCGCGCCGCTGGCCGATGGTGAAGCCGTAGGTGCCGGTGTGGCTCCCCACCGTCTCCCCCGTCTCGGCGTCGACGATGTCGCCGCCGTGGTTGGGAGCGCGGTCGCCGAGCTTCTCGCGGAGCCAGCCGGCGTTGTCACCGTCGGCGACGAAGCAGATGTCGTGGGAGTCGGGCTTGTCGGCCACCAGCAGGCCCCGCGCCTCGGCCTCGCGGCGCACCGACGGCTTGTCGGTGTCGCCGAGCGGGAACAGCGAGTGGCGCAGCTGGGACTGGTCGAGCACCCCGAGGACGTAGGACTGGTCCTTGCCGTGGTCCTCGGCGCGGTGCATCTCGACCAGCCCGTCGGCACCCGGGCGCAGCTGGGCGTAGTGCCCGGTCGCGACCGCGTCGAAGCCGAGCGCGAGCGCCCGGTCGAGAACGGCGGCGAACTTGATCTTCTCGTTGCAGCGCAGGCACGGGTTGGGCGTGCGCCCCGCGGCGTACTCGTCCATGAAGTCCTCGACCACGTCCTCGTGGAAGCGGTCGGACAGGTCCCAGACGTAGAACGGGATGCCGATCACGTCGGCGGCACGACGCGCGTCGTTGCTGTCCTCGATGGTGCAGCAGCCCCGCGCTCCCGAGCGGTACGACGCCGGGTTGCGGCTGAGCGCGAGGTGGACGCCCGTCACCTCGTGCCCGGCCTCGACGGCGCGGGCCGCGGCGACGGCGGAGTCCACCCCGCCGGACATCGCGGCGACGACCTTCACGACTCCACCCTCAGCGCGCCCGGGCGGATCGCGCCCGCTCGACCACGGGGCCGATCGCCGCGACGAGGGCGTCGATGTCGGCCGGGGTGGTGGTGTGGCCGAGCGAGAACCGGAGCGAGTGGCGCGCCTGGGCGTCGTCGCAGCCCATGGCGAGCAGGACGTGGGAGGGCTGCGGCACGCCGGCTGAGCACGCCGAGCCGGTGGAGCACTCGATGCCGCGGGCGTCGAGGAGCATCAGCAGGGAGTCGCCCTCGCAGCCGGGGAACCCGAGGTGGGCGTTGCCGGGCAGCCGGCCCGGGCCGGCCGGGGCGCCGTGCAGGTGCGCGTCGGGGACGACCTCGACGACCCGGCGGACCAGGTCGTCGCGCAGCTCGGCGATCCGCACCGCGTGCTCGTGCTGCGCCTTCACGGTCGCCTCGACGGCCGCTGCGAGGCCGGCGATCGCCGGCACGTCGAGGGTGCCGCTGCGGATGTCGCGCTCCTGGCCGCCACCGTGCACGAGCGCGCTCACCGGCAGGTCACGGCGGACGACCAGCGCGCCCACGCCGTAGGGGCCGCCGACCTTGTGGCCGGTGAAGGTCAGCGCGTCCACGCCCGAGTCGGCGAAGTCGACCGGCACCTGCCCGAGTGCCTGCACGGCGTCGGTGTGCACGGGGATCCGGTGCTCGCGGGCGAGGGCGACGACCTCGTCGAGGGGCTGCAGCGAGCCCACTTCGTTGTTGGCCCACATCACCGACACGAGGCCCACCGAGGCCGGGCCGCGGGCGATCGACTCCCGCAGCGCCTCGATGTCCAGGACTCCCTGGGACGACACCGGCAGCAGCTCCACGTCGGCGTGGTCGTAGGTCCGGAGCCAGTGGAGCGGGTCGAGCACCGCGTGGTGCTCGATCGCGGTCGACAGGATGCGCGTGCGTCGCCGGTCCTCGTCGCGGCGGGCCCAGAAGATGCCCTTGACCGCGAGGTTGTCGGACTCGGTGCCCCCGGAGGTGAAGACGACGTCGCCCGGACGCGCGCCGATGGCGCCGGCGATGGTCTCCCGGGACTCCTCGACCACCCGGCGGGCGCCGCGGCCGGAGGCATGGAGCGAGCTGGCGTTGCCGACCCCGGCCAGCTGCCGGGTCATCGCCTCGACGGCGACCGGCAGCATCGGCGTGGTCGCGGCGTGGTCGAGGTAGACGAGCGGCTGGGTCATGACCTGCCAAGCGTACGGGGCACCCCTACGAGGTGTTCCCGCAGTCCGTGCCAGCACCTAGGCTCCGCGGCATGCGCACGTCCCGGGGGTTGGTCGCGTCCGTGCTCGTCCTGTTGCTCCTGCTCCCCCTCGCCGGGTGCCAGGGCGACGCGGACACCGACGAGGAGTCCTCCTCGCCGTCGACCAGCGAGCCGCCGGCCGGCATGGACGAGTCGCTGCGCGACGCCGCCCTCGAGCTGGTGGCCGCGCGCGAGCAGGCGCTCCAGGACGGCGACAAGGAGGCCTTCCTCGCGACCGTCGACCCCGACGCGAAGGACTTCGCGACGACCCAGGAGCGCTGGTGGGACAACGTCGCCCGGCTTCCGGCCACCGACTTCGCCCTCGAGCTCGGCGACGAGGGCGTGATGACCAGGGTCGCGGGCGACGGAGACCTCCAGCTGCCGGTGGACTTCACGATGCGACTGGAGGGGTACGACACGCGTCCCGTCACCCAGCCGCTCATCTACACCTTCGTGGGCGACGAGGACGAGGTCCACCTCGCCAGCGACCGCAACATCCAGAGCGACGCGCTGACCGGCTGGTTGCCCGCGCCGTGGGACGTCACCGCGATCAGCGTCGAGGAGTCCGACGGTGTCCTCGGCGTGTTCGACGACGAGACCGAGGACGACGCTGCGGAGGTGATGGCCGACATCGTCGAGGCACGCGACGCGATCGAGCCGTTGGTCCCCGAGTGGACGCAGAAGGTCGTGACCTACGACATCAGCGACCTCGGCGCGATGGACCGGATGAGCCGTATGGAGGTCGAGGACACCGCCGGCGTGGCCTTTCCGGTGCTGTCTCGTCCCGACGGGCGCAAGGTCGCGGCCTACCGCTTCTCGGTCAACCCGGCGCACACGGGATCCGAGCTCGAGCGCGACATCCTCTTCCGCCACGAGCTCGTCCACGTCGCTCTCTCCGACCGCGACGACTCGAGCCCGACGTGGCTCGTGGAGGGCGCCGCGGAGTACGTCGCCCGCGCGGTGGAGTTCTCCGAGACCGCGCGGCGGGCGATCTCGGCCACCAACCTGGAGGGGCGCGATCCCGCGGAGCTCGCCCGGACGACCGACCACTTCTACACGCGCAACCCGCGTGACAACTACGAGATGGCCGCCCTGGCGTGCGACTACCTCTCCGCCACCCGCGGGCAGGACGAGCTGTGGCGGCTCATGCGCATGCTCCGCGGCGACACGAGCCTGGTGAACACGGCCGTCACCGCGTCGCTCGAGACCGAGCTCGGCACGTCGACACGAGAGCTCTTCGCCGAGGCCCTGGCGTGGGCCCGCGCGACCTGAGTCAGTCCATTCGCCCCAGCCAGGCGTGGTCCGGGTAGAGCCGCGCCACCGACTCCCGCAGCCAGTCGCGCGCGACCTCGTCCAGCAGCGGCCAGGTGACGGCCAGGTCGCGGTCGTCCTTCGGCCGGTGCAGCACCGCCTTGTAGAGCAGGGTGATCTCGGGCCGGAGGTAGCGGATGCCGTCCGCGGCCATCCAGGTCACCTCGTCGAGCGGCGCGACATGGTCGGGGTCGCGCTTGCTGGTCCAGAGCCCGTCGCGGTCCGGCGTGATCGGCAGGTCGATGATCCACGGCTCGGCAGCGCTCCTGCGGACCCAGACCTGGCTGCTGGTGTCGAGCACCTCGGGGAAGCGGTCGTTGAACGGCCGCAGGGTGCCGCCGTGGTTGCTCCAGAGGTTCCACCCGTCGCCGACGTGGGCGCGGAAGGCCGGCAGGTCGCACGCGAGCAGCGTCAGGTCGACGTCCTCGTGCTCGCGGGGCAGGCCGGTGAAGGCCTCGATCGACCAGCCGCCGACGATCCACCACGGCCGCTCGAAGCCGGCCATGAAGTCGGCCAGGCCCGCGGGGTCGAGCGGCTCCCACGGGCCGTACCACCGGAAGAACTCCTCGTCCTCCGCGATCTCCTCGGCCGTGCGGTGCAGCGCCTCCCGTGCGTCCATGCGCCGACGCTAGCGGCTCGCGTGGGAGGCTCGGTCGCGTGCACGAGCCCGACGACTACGACTGCCCGTTCTGCCGGATCCAGGCGGGCGTGCACAACGAGCACAACCAGCCGGGGGACGTCGTCGCCATCACCGACCTCGCCTACGCACGCATCTCACCGAAGTGGTGGCCGGGCAACCCCGGCGCTGCGCTGGTGATCCCCCGCGGTCATCACGAGAACCTCTACGACATCCCTGCCGAGGCCGGCCACGCCGTCTGGGACCTCACCCAGCAGGTCGCCGTCGCGATGCGCCAGACCTACGACTGCGCGGGCATCTCGACGCGCCAGCACAACGAGCCGGCGGGCAACCAGGACGTGTGGCACCTCCACGTCCACGTCTTCCCGCGCCACGACGACGACCGGCTCTACCAGCGCCATCACGAGGCCTGGTGGGCGACACCCGGGGAGCGAGAGCCGTACGCCGAGCAGCTCGCGGCGGCGCTCGACCTGCCCCGCACCTTCGACTGAGCCGGTCTGGGGCAGGATCCACCCATGGACTTCCAGCAGATGCAGGAGCGGGCGAGGGCGATCCGCGCGCAGTACGCCGAGGTCGAGGCCTCGACCTACGGACGGTCGTGGACGACCGAGGAGATCATGCTCGGCTTCCTCGGTGACGTCGGCGACCTCGCCAAGCTGGTGCAGGGCAAGGCCGGCGTACGACCCCGCGAGGACCTCGACGAGGCACTCGCCCACGAGCTCGCCGACTGCCTCTGGAGCGTGCTCACGCTCGCCGACTCCTACGACGTCGACCTGCAGGGTGCCTTCACCTCGACCATGGACGAGCTCGAGGGGATCCTCTCCGAGGACGCCTGACGGCAACTTCCGGCCCGGAGACGGCGTCACAGCAGCATGCTGCTGCTCTTCCGGTTGCTGGTGGCGGCGGTGCTCGCACTGCCGGCGTCGGGGCCGCCGACGACGATCCCGCCGGAAGTCACGCTCCCCCACGAGGGCGACTGGCGACCGCTGGGCTGGCCGGGGCGCACCCCGCTGCAGGACGTGTGCATCGACCCAGGCCAGGGCGGCCTCCACCTGCCGGAGACCGAGGACCACCGCGCGGTCGGCTCGGGCCCCCGCCTCGAGGCGCTCGGTCTGTACCGCGGCCCGGGACGGGCCGACATGGCCGTCGACGCGTGGCGCGAGCAGGCCCGCCGCTGCGGCGGCCCCGGCCGCGTGGACCACGTCGGTCAGCCGATGCAGTGGGTCGTGCGCCGGATCGAGGTCGACGGGGCCGACGAGGCGTGGCAGGCGCACCTGCTGATGACGGTCGAAGGTCCGGACCTCGGCGTCCTGACGTCGTTCCTCACGATCGTCCGGGTGGGGCCGGCCGTCTACGTCGAGGACGACAGGGAGCACTCCGCGCCGTCCACCGTCGGCGAGAAGAGCGCCGCCGGCCTCGCGTCCGCGGCGTCGTACGTCCCGACCCTGGACGTCTTCAGCTCTGGCTAGAGCAGGACGAGGTCGTCGCGGTGGATGACCTCGCGCTCGTAGCCCGCCCCGAGCGCGGCCTTGAGGTCGCCGGTCGAGCGCCCGAGCAGGGCCGGGAGCTCGTCGGCGTCGAAGTTGACCAGCCCGCGGGCCACCACGGCGCCAGACGGATCCAGCACGTCGACGGCGTCGCCGGCCACGAAGCTGCCCCCGACCCCGGTGATCCCGGCTGCCAGGAGCGACGCGCGCCGCTCCACCACGGCGCGTACGGCACCCGCGTCCAGGGTCAGGGTGCCCTGCCCGGACGTCGCGTGGGCCAGCCAGAGCAGTCGCGTGGGACGGCGCTTGCCGGTCGCCTCGAAGAGCGTGCCCACCTCGGAGCCGGCCAGCGCGGCCGCCGCCTGGTCGGCCGAGGTCAGCACGACGTCGATGCCCGCACCAGTGGCGATCCGCGCGGCGTCGACCTTGGTCGTCATCCCGCCGGTGCCGACTCCCGAGGCACCGGTCGTCCCGGTCGTGACGCCGGCGAGGTCGGCCTCCGAGCGCACCAGCGGGACCAGCGTCGAGCCGTCCCGACCGGGCGGGCCGTCGTAGAGGCCGTCGACGTCGGAGAGCAGCACGAGCAGGTCGGCGTGGACGAGGTGGGCCACCAGCGCGGCCAGCCGGTCGTTGTCACCGAAGCGGATCTCCGAGGTGGCGACGGTGTCGTTCTCGTTGACGATCGGGACGACGCCGAGCTCGATCAGCTTGGCGAAGGTCTGGTGCGCATTGCGGTAGTGCGCGCGCCGGGTCACGTCGTCGACGGTGAGGAGCACCTGCCCCGTGACGATCCCGTGCCGGGCGAACTCCTCCTGGTAGCGGTGCGCCAGCAGGCCTTGCCCCACCGAGGCGGCGGCCTGCTGGGCGGCGAGCCCGCGCGGCCGCTTCGTCAGCCCGAGCGGCGCGAGCCCGGCGGCGATCGCTCCGGACGAGACGAGAACGACCTCTGCACCCGCACCCTTGGCGGCGGCGAGGACCTCGACGAGGCGGCGTACGCGCGCGGGGTCGATCCCGCCTGCGGCGGTGGTCAGCGACGACGAGCCGACCTTGACGACGATGCGTCGGGCGGCCCTGATGAGCCCCGCGCGGTCGCTCACTCCTCGCCGTCCCAGTCGGGGTCGTCCTTCGTGCCGATCTCGTAGGCCATCGGCCCGACGCCCGAGCTGCCCGAGCTCTTGTCCGGGCCCTTCTTGGGTCGCGCCTGGTCGAGGCGGCGGGCCACGTCGGCGCGCGCCTCCTCCTCGGCCTTGGTCTCCATCCCCTCGGCGATGTCGCGGCGGCGGTCGCGCGCCGGACGCGCCTCGCGGAGCCGCTCGTCCTCACCACGCCGACCGAGCATCTCGGCGCCCGCCTCGATGCTGGGCTTGAAGTCGAAGACGACCGAGTTGGTGTCGGACCCGATGAGGACGGTGTCGCCCTCCTGGGCGCCCATCTGCGCGAGCTTGACCTCGACGCCCATCCGGTTCAGGCGGTCGGCGAGGAAGCCCACCGCCTCCTCGTTGCTGAAGTCGGTCTGGCGCACCCAGCGCTCGGGCTTCACGCCGCGCACCCGCCAGCCGTCGTCGGTGGCGACGACCTCGAAGTCGGAGCTGTCGTCGACCGCCTTGGGCCGCAGCACGATCCGCTGCGGCTCGGCCTCGGGTGCGTCCTCGCGGGACGCGACCACGATCTCGGCCATCGCGAACGTCAGCTCGCGCAGGCCCGCGCCTGAGGCGGCACTGACCTCGAAGACCCGGAGCCCGCGGCCGCGGAGCTCCTCGACGACCATGTCGGCGATGTCCTGCCCGTCAGGTACGTCGACCTTGTTGAGGGCGATCAGCCGGGGCCGGTCCTCGAGTCCGCCGTAGCGGGCGAGCTCGCCCTCGATGATCTCGAGGTCGTCGAGCGGGTTGCGGCCGGGCTCGATGGAGGCCGTGTCGACGACGTGCACCAGCGCGGAGCAGCGCTCGATGTGGCGCAGGAAGTCGTGCCCGAGACCGCGTCCCTCGGCCGCACCCTCGATCAGGCCGGGCACGTCGGCGACCACGAAGGTGGTCTCGCCGGCGGTGACGACGCCGAGGTTGGGGATCAGGGTGGTGAACGGGTAGTCGGCGATCTTGGGCCGGGCCCGCGACATCGCAGCGATCAGGGAGGACTTGCCGGCGCTCGGGAAGCCGACCAGGCCGATGTCGGCGACGACCTTCAGCTCGAGGCGTACGACGAGCTCGTCGCCGGGCTCACCCAGCAGCGCGAAGCCGGGCGCCTTGCGCTTCGACGAGGCGAGGGCGGCGTTGCCGAGGCCACCGCGCCCGCCGGCGGCGACGACCAGGGTCGTGCCCTGGCCGATGAGGTCCGCCAGCACGTTGCCGTCGGCGTCCTTGACGAGCGTCCCGTCGGGGACCACCAGGGTCAGGTCCTTGCCGTTGCCGCCGTTCTTGTGGTCGCCGGCGCCCTGGCCACCGTTCTCGGCCTTGCGCGAGGGGCTGTGGTGGTAGTCGACAAGGGTCGTCACGCTCGTGTCGACCTCGAGGATGATCGACCCGCCCTGGCCGCCGTTGCCACCGTCGGGACCGCCGAGCGGCTTGAACTTCTCGCGCTTGACCGAGGCCACGCCGTTGCCGCCGCGGCCGGCCGCGAGGTGCAGCGTGACCTGATCGACGAAGCTGGGGATGGCCATGGGATTCCTTGCTGTGGTGGTGAATGCGCGAAGGGCGCCCCCTAGACAGGGACGCCCTTCACAGAAGTGCTCAGTGTCGCGGTGAGGTCACTCGCCGGGGACGATGTTGATCACGCGACGACCGCGGCGGGTGCCGAACTCGACGGCGCCGGCCTGCAGGGCGAAGAGGGTGTCGTCGCCGCCACGGCCCACGCCGGTGCCCGGGTGGAAGTGCGTGCCGCGCTGGCGGACGATGATCTCGCCTGCGCCGACGACCTGGCCGCCGAACCGCTTCACGCCGAGGCGCTGGGAGTTCGAGTCACGGCCGTTCTTGGTGCTCGCAGCACCCTTCTTGTGAGCCATTGTTCAGTCCTTTGAGAAACGAGTCGACCTCGAGCGAGCGCTCAGAGGGAGATGTCGGTGACCTTGACCTGGGTGTACTTCTGGCGGTGACCCTGGCGCTTCTTGTAGCCGGTCTTGTTCTTGTACTTCTGGATGATGATCTTCGGGCCCTTGGTGCGGCCGGTGACCTCGACGGTCACGCTGGCCTTGTCGAGGCCGGTCGCGGTGACCTTCTCGCCGTCGACGACCATCACCACGGGAAGGGTGAGGGTGTCACCGGCGGCGGCCATCGCGTCGATCTCGATGACGTCGCCGACGGCAACCTTCTGCTGCTTGCTGCCACTGCGCACGATCGCGTACACGGCGAGTCACTCTCCTCGATACGAACTACAGGTAAAAGAACTTTCGGGACTGCGCACGACACCGCCTGGTCTTCGGGCGAGTACGCCGCGTGGCGGGCGCGCAGAATCGGTGTGTCGAACACCGAGGGTCAAGACTACGGGATCGAGTGGCGACCGGGCAAAACGACGTCCGGTCATCCCTCTCCCCCGCGGGTCAGCGCTTGCGCGAGCCCTTCTTCTTGACCGGCACGTGCTCCACCGCGGGCGCCTCCGACGCCGGCTCGGTGTCCGCCTCGCCCGACTCCACACCCACCGTGCCCGGCTCGACCGCGCCCGACTCCGGCAGGGTTCCGGCTCCGCCGCTGGTCGACGTCGTGGGCAGTGCGGGCGGACCCGCGGGGCGGCTGGCGGAGCGTCGACGCGTACGCGTCACGACCCGCGGCTTGTCGTCCTCGGCGGGTGCCTCGGGAGCTGCCGGCTCGGCGGAGGGCGCTACAACGGCCTCCGGAGCAGCCTCGGTCTCCTCAGCGGCCGCCGTCTCCCCCGGAGCCTCTACCGGGATCTCCACCGGAGTCTCCGCAGGAGCCTCGTCCGTAGCGTCGATCCCTTTGCGGGCCTCTGCCACGTCCTCTGCCACGTCCTCTGCCACGTCCGCCGACTCGTCCTCTGCGCGGCTCTGCGCCTGATCGACCGGCTGGTCATCCCGCTGGTCGTCCGACCGGTCATCCGCCTCGTCCGCGGCCTCAGCCTCGGCGTGCTTCTCGTGGCGCGCCATCGCAGCGACGTCCTTGGGCGACGGCGCGTGGCCGTTCCCGTTGCCGTTCCCGTTGCCGGTCCCGTTGCCGTTGCTGTTCGAACCGGTGTCGTCGCCGCTGCGGCGACCGCGGCGACGGGCGCCGCGACGACCCTCACCCTCGGCGGCCGGGGCGTCGGGGTCGACGGGCTGGTCCTTGATGACCACGCCACGACCCTGGCAGTGCTCGCAGTTCTCGCTGAACGACTCGAGCAGGCCCGTGCCGATGCGCTTGCGCGTCATCTGCACCAGGCCGAGCGAGGTGACCTCGGCGACCTGGTGGCGGGTGCGGTCGCGGCCCAGGCACTCGACCAGGCGGCGCACGACGAGGTCGCGGTTGGACTCCAGCACCATGTCGATGAAGTCGACGACGATGATGCCGCCGATGTCGCGCAGCCGGAGCTGGCGCACGATCTCCTCGGCGGCCTCGAGGTTGTTCTTGGTGACGGTCTCCTCGAGGTTGCCACCGGAGCCGGTGAACTTGCCGGTGTTGACGTCGACGACGGTCATCGCCTCGGTGCGGTCGATGACCAGCGAGCCACCCGAGGGCAGCCACACCTTGCGGTCGAGGCCCTTGTGGATCTGCTCGTCGATCCGGTAAGTCGAGAACACGTCCCCGGCGCCGTTGCGCTGGTACTTCTCGACGCGCTCCGACAGGTCGGGTGCCATCGACTCGACGTACGCCGAGACGGTCTCCCAGGCGTCGTCGCCCTCGATCACGAGCTTCACGAAGTCCTCGGTGAAGAGGTCGCGGACCACCTTGAGGGTCAGGTCGGGCTCGCCGTAGAGCAGCTGCGGGCCGGAGCCCTTGTTGCCCGACTTCTTCTCGATGTCCTCCCAGCGCGTCTTGAGCCGCTCGACGTCGCGGGTCAGCTCCTCCTCGCTGGCGCCCTCGGCCGCGGTGCGGACGATGACGCCGGCGGTGTCGGGGACGATCTCCTTCAGGAGCGTCTTGAGGCGGTTGCGCTCGGTGTCGGGCAGCTTGCGCGAGATGCCGGACGTCGTGCCGTCCGGGACGTAGACGAGGAAGCGGCCGGCGAGGCTGACCTGGGTCGTCAGGCGCGCACCCTTGTGACCGATCGGGTCCTTGGTGACCTGGACGAGGATCATCTGGCCGCTCGAGAGCACCGACTCGATCTTGCGGGGCGCGCCCTCCTTGTGGCCCAGCGCCTGCCAGTTCACCTCGCCGGCGTAGAGCACCGCGTTGCGGCCCTTGCCGATGTCGATGAAGGCGGCCTCCATCGAGGGCAGGACGTTCTGCACGCGACCGAGGTAGACGTTGCCGATGAGCGAGGTCTGGGACTCGCGCGCGACGTAGTGCTCGACGAGCACCTTGTCCTCGAGCACGGCGATCTGGGTGAGGTCCTTGCGCTGGCGGATCACCATGACCCGCTCGACCGCCTCGCGGCGGGCGAGGAACTCGGCCTCGCTCACGATCGGCGCGCGGCGGCGACCGGCCTCGCGGCCCTCGCGGCGGCGCTGCTTCTTGGCCTCGAGCCGGGTCGAGCCCTGGACCGAGGTGATCTGGTCCTCGGCGGACCGGGTCTTGCGGACGCGGGTGACGGTGTTGGGCGCGTCGTCGCCGCCCTCGTCGCCGGAGCGGCGACGGCGCCGGCGACGGCGCGAGGAACCCTCGCCGTTGCCCTCCCCCGCGTCACCCGCGGAGTCGTCGTCGGCCTTGTCGTCGGTCCTGCCGGAGGCCCGGTCACCGGACGTGTCGGTGGTCGCGTCGTCGGTGGACTCGTCGGAGGACGAGTCGTCGGTGCCCTCGGCGGAGTCGCCGCCGTCCCCACCCTTGCGCCGACGGCGGCCGCCGCGGCGGCGGCGCCGGCGGGCGCCTCCGGCCTCGTCGTCACTGGACTCGTCGTCACCGGACTGGTCGCCGGCCTGGTCGTCCTGCGTGTCGGCGGCCTCGGCAGCGTCGTCGGTGGACGTGTCCGCCTCCGGCTCAGGAGCCTGGGCGGCCTTCTTGGCGCGGGACTTGCGCGCGGGCTTCTTCGCGGGAGCGGCCTGCTCGACCGGCGCAGCGGTGCCGGCCTCGTCCTCGGCGTCCTCGTCCTCGGTGGCCTCGGGGTCGAGATCGACGGGCTCGACCGGCTCCGGGACGGCCCTCTTGCGCGTACGTCGGGTGGTGGTCGCCACGGGGGCCTGGAACAGCACGGCGTGGCCACCGGCCTCAGCGGGTGCGGCCTCGTCGGCGGACTCGGCGTCCTCGGGCGTCGCGTCGGACTCGACGGCTGCGACCTTCTTGGCGGTGCGCTTGGCGGTCGACTTCTTCGCGGGGGCCTTGGCGGCGGCGCCCTTGCGTGCGCCGGCCTTCTTCGCGGGGACGGCATCGTCCTCGGCGGGTGCCTCCGCAGCGGTGTCGGTCGCGGCGTCCGGCGCGGCCTCGATCGCGGCCTCGGCCACCTTGCGGGTCGACGTGCGCTTCGCGGCGGCCTTCTTGGCTGGCGCCTTGCGGGCGGCGGCCTTCTTGGCGGGTGCCTCGGCGGCGGGACCAACGGGATCAGCCGGATCGGCGGCAGGCGCGTCGCTCGGGGCCTGGGCCGCAGTCGCCTTCTTGGCGGGTGCCTTGCGCGTCCGTCGGGTCACGACGGGGGCTGCTGGGGCGGAGGAGGGAGTCTCCGCGGTGCCGGCTTCCGTGCGGTCGTTCTGGTCGTCCTGGTCGAGCATGGGTGCTCCTCGGGCACCGAGACGGTGCCGGTACGGCGCCCGCCGATCTCGAGTGACGATCCCGGGGACGCAAAGCTTCAGTGGCGGCGACACCCTCCGCGTGTGTGCGTCTCCGGCGGCTGCTCGTCACCTGCCGCGGTCGCCGGGCCACCGTGGGAGTCGCTCTCACCGACTCCTGTGGCCGCGTCGCGGTCCGGTGACGTCCACCCGCTCGGGGTGCCGACCCGCACCCCAACGAGCAGGGTGTGACCGGCGAGAACGTCGTCGGCCCGACAGGTCCCGACGTGTGTGCCGGGGTGCCGAACGCTGCGAGTATCGCACACCGGCCCGCGTCGGCGGCTATGCGTGAGGCACCAGCGGGTCGCCGACCTCGCCGTCGGCGAGCAGCGGTCCTTGCGAGAGCCGGGTCATCAGGGGTGCCTCTCCCGTGTCGGTCCCGGCCACGGCGGTCAGGCCCCGCAGCACGTCGTCCGGGCGGACGGCCGGCGTGCCGTGGCGCAGCACCACGTCGAGCGTCGTACGTCCCTCCACGGCTGAGGACGCGTCGTCGACGACCTCGAGCAGGACGACGGCGGCCCGCGCGTCGAACTGGCGCATGCCCTTCTTGGTCATCCGCTCCACCAGGGCCTCGTCGGCAGCCAGGAAGCGGGCGACCGCGTCGGTCGCCTCGGCCCGCGGGAGTGCCAGCTCGATCCGCCACCGGCTGCCCTCGAGCAGGTCCGACAGCGAGCCGCCCGGCGACTCGACCACCTCGAGCACGTCCAGCCCCGGAGGGAGCGCCTCGTCGAGCATCGCGTGGACGTCGGCCGGGACGACCACCTCGGCCAGGGCGAGCTCGAGGTACTCCGCCTCGCTCGCCGAGCCGGTCGGGGCCGCACCGGCGTACGAGATGCGCGGGTGCGGGTTGAAGCCCGAGGAGTACGCCATCGGCACCCGGGCGCGGAACACCGCGCGCTCGAACGCACGGCTGAAGTCACGGTGGCTGGTGAAGCGCAACCGGCCGCGCTTGGCGTAGCGGACACGCAGTCGCTGCACGGGTGGGGCCTGCTGCTCGGGTTGTTCCTTGGGCACGGCGTCAGGCTAGACCCGCTGGATTCTGAGGTGGCCCCCCGCTTGGTTAGGGTCCGGTCCCATGGACGAAGCAGCGAACAGGACGACGCGCACCTCGTGGGTGCGGCAGCGGGGCGACCTGCTGGCCGTGCTGGCGCTGATCATCGCGTCCTTCGTCTTCGTCGCCGACCAGGTCGCCGAGCACGAGATGCTGTCGCCGATCGACGAGTACCAGTACATCGGATACTACGCCGACGTGGCCGACAAGGGGGTCGTCCGCCAGGGCTCGCAGATGCCCTACTACGCGCGGAAGTACATGGTCTGCCACGGCGTCCGCGCGGTCGCTGGCATGGAGAAGAACCCGGCCGCCTGCAAGAAGCCCAACAGCATCGACTACGTGATTGCCGGTGGCACGACCGCCGACCTCTACGCGCCGTTCTACTTCATCACCACCCGGGTGATGGCGCAGCCGTTCATCTGGGCGGGCGTCGACTTCGTCGACGCCGGACGCATGGCCGGCGGGTTCTGGCTCAGCCTGGGAGCCGTGTTCCTCTTCCTTACGCTGCGCCGCGCACGCGTTCCCGTCACGGTCGCCCTGGGGCTCGGCCTCGTGCTGGTGGGGTCGCTCCCGGCCTACTGGGGCACGACCTACATCTCCACGGACGCGACGGCGCTCGCCTCGGGATCGGTGGCCGCGTGGCTCACGCTGCGCGCCCTCGACGGCAAGCGCTGGACCCTGCTGATCCTGCCCGTGGTCGCCACGTTCGCCACCCTGTGCAAGCTCCAGAACCTGATCGCTTTCGGCGCGGCCGCCCTCGTCCTGCTGGTCGCGGCCGCCATTGGCGCTACCAAGGAGCACCGGGGATTCGGAGCGCGGGCCAAGGCGTTCCTCCTCGACCGCCGCACCCTCTCCGCCGTGGCCGTCGTCGGCGCATCCGTGCTGGCCCAGGGGGGCTGGCTGGCGATCCGGTCCGCCCTCGCGGTGGGACCGTCGCCCGCGCTCGGCGTGCCGGTGCCGCTGGTGTTCGAGAACCTGGTCGTCGAGACCGGCAACTTCTTCCCGGCCATCGCCCAGGGCGCGATGGTCACGTGGGCGACGGGGGCCGAGAGCCTGCCCGTCTACCTGGTCGGCACCACGCTCGCGATCGGCGGCGCCGCCGGGCTCGCCATGTCCAAGGGCGTCACCGCCCAGCACCGGGTGATCGGCTTCAGCACCGTCCTCGTCACCGTCCTCGCGGCTCCCGCGCTCGCCATCGCCCTCGGCGCCGTGTCGGGCCTCTACACCCCGTTCCCGAGCCGCTACGGCAACTCGATGTTCCCGTGGGCGCTCATCTGCGCCGGCCTGCTGATGGACACCGAGCGGCGCTGGGCGCGCTACCTCGTGCTGGCCCTCGGCGCGGCCACGTGGGCGCTCTCGCTCATGCTGGGCGAGGCGTGAGGGCGGCGGGCACGGCTCGCCGGGATAGGTCCCGCAGCGCGCAGACGGTATATTTCCGCAGGTGAGAGACGTCGCCTTCGTTGTGCCTGTCTACAACGAGGCTGAGGTCATCGGCTCGGTGATCAGGGGTGTGCTCGAGACCTGCCCCCACGTCGTCTGCGTCAACGACGGAAGCTCCGACGACTCCGCCGACCGGATCCTCGAGGCCGGCGGCTACCTCGTGAACCACCCGATCAACATGGGTCAGGGTGCCGCCCTGCAGACGGGCATCGAGTTCGCCCGGCTGTTGCCGGGAGTCACCCGCTTCGTCACGTTCGACGCCGACGGCCAGCACCGCGTCGAGGACGCCGTACGCATGCTCCGCGTCCTCGACTCCACCGACGTCGACATCGTGCTCGGCTCGCGCTTCCTCGGCGAGGCGATCGGGGCCAGCCGGGCCAAGCGGATGCTGCTCAAGGCCGCGGTCCGCTTCAGCAACCTGACGTCGGGGATCCGCCTGACCGACGCCCACAACGGGCTGCGGGTCTTCAACCGCCACGTCGCCGACACCCTCCGGATCACCGCGCCGGACATGACCCACGCGAGCGAAATCATCGAGCTCATCGCCCACAACAAGTACCGGTTCGTCGAGGTCGCCGTGACCATCGACTACTCCGACTACTCCGTCGCCAAGGGCCAGCCCGCGGTCAACGCCGTCAACATCGCCGTCGACACGCTCCTGAGGAAGGTCAGCCGATGATCCTCATCCAGGTCATCCTCATCCTCGCCTTCGCCGCGATCTTCCTGGTCGCGCTGCGCAGCCGCAGTGCCCACAGCGTCAACGCGTGGAAGAAGATCGCGTTCGCCGTGCTCATGGTCGTCCTGGTGATCGCGGTCCTGGCGCCCTCGATGGTGGGTGTCGTCGCCCAGGCGATCGGCGTCGGCCGCGGCACCGACCTCGTCCTCTACCTGGTCTCGGTGACGTTCGCCTTCTACGTCGTCAACCAGTACCTCCACGCCCAGGAGGCGCGCAACCAGCTGCACCAGCTGGCCCGTCGCATCGCGATCATCGAGGCGCAGGAGCGCTACGGCATGGAGCGCCTGACCGTCCTCGCCTCGACGCGGACCACCCCGGCGCCGGGGACCACCGCGGAGCAGCCGGAGACCCTCCCGCCGCATGCCTGAGATCTTCATCCCCTTCTGGGGCGAGCCGTCGCTCCTGTTCGAGGCGGTCGAGAGCGTGCGCGCCCAGACCGACCCCGACTGGCGCCTGACCGTCGTCGACGACTGCTATCCCGACGACGGGGTGGCGGCGTGGTTCGACGCACTGGACGACGATCGCGTCACCTACCTCCGCAACGAGACCAACCTCGGGATCACCGACAACTACCGGCGGTGCCTCGAGCTCGCGACCGGCGAGTGGCTGGTGTTCCTCGGCTGCGACGACCTGCTGCGACCGGCGTACGTCGCGACCGTCCGCGCCGCGATCGCCTCCGCCCCGGCCGGTGTCGACATCGTGCAGCCGGGCGTCGAGGTGGTCGACGAGACCTCGACCGTCGTCGACCCCCTGGTCGACCGGGTCAAGCGCCGCCTCTTCGCGCCCCGCCTCGACGGCCCGCGCGTGCTGGGCGGTGAGGAGCTCGCCGTGTCGCTGCTGCACGGCAACTGGACCTACTGGCCCTCGCTGGCGTTCCGCACCGAGGCGGTGCGCCGCCACGACTTCCTCGACGGCCTGCCGCTCGTGCAGGACCTCGCCCTCATGGTCGACATGGCGCTGGGCGGCTCGCGGATGCTGGTTCTGCCCGACGTCGTCTTCGCCTACCGCCGCCACTCGGCGAGCGCGTCGTCGGCGACCGTCGACGACGGCGGCCGCTTCCTGGGCGAGCGCACCTACTTCGAGATCGCCGCGGAGCGGTGCGCGGCCCACGGCTGGTCCCGTGCCGCTCGCGCCGCTCGCCTGCATGCCGCGTCCCGGCTGTACGCCGCCAGCCGGTTGCCGCAGGCCGTCACCGGCCGGGCGTGGGGCGCGGTCCGCACCCTGGGCCGGCACGCCTTCGGGCGCTGATCCGAGCAGCCTCGCTCAGCGCACGACCCGGTCGAAGACGGCCAGCGTCTCCTCGGCGACCCGTCGCCAGCTGAACTTCGCCGCCTGCGCCACGCCCTCGCGCGCGAGGCGCTCGGCGACCTCGGGCTGGGTGGCGAGGGTGGTCATCGCCGCAGCGATCGAGGCGTCGTCGTGCGGGTCGAACCACATCGCCGCGTCCCCGCCGACCTCGCGCAGCACCGGCAGGTCGGAGGCCAGGACCGGCAGGCCCATCGACATCGCCTCGAGCACCGGCAGGCCGAAGCCCTCGGCGAGCGTCGGGTACGCCATCGCCCGCGCCCGGCGGCGCAGGTCGTGCAGCTCGTCGCTGTCGATCCAGCCCTTGAGCTCGACCCAGTCCCCCATGCCCGTGCGTCGTACGACGTCGGCCACGGGGTCCTCGCCGGGACCGGCTCCGGTGATCACGAGCCGCGGCCGGACGGACTCCTCGACGAGCGCGAGGGCGCGCACCAGCGCGTCCCAGTTCTTGTAGGGACGCCGCTGACCGCTGGCGAGGACGAGGTTCTCCCCGATCCCGTCGCGACCGACGTCCGACGACCCGTGCGCTGCCAGCGGCACCATGTGGAGCCGGTCGACGGGGAAGCGGAGGTACTTGTGGATCTCCTCGGCCGAGACCGCGCTGTCGGTGATGATCCGCTCGGCGTTGGCCGCGGCGCGTTGCTCCATCCACATCACGGGCCGCGTGTAGAGCGGCGTGACCATGAACTCGGGGTGGCTCCAGTAGAGCATGTCGTGGACCGTCAGCACCGTCGGCATCGAGGTCCACATCGGGCCCAGGGTCGCCGGGCAGTGGACGAGGTCCGCGCGTCGGCGGCGGGCGTGGAAGCTCGACGCGACGAGCTCGCCGGCGGCCCAGACGAAGCGGTTCTCGCCACTGATCCGCGACCGGATGACCTCGCCCGGGAACCACGACAGGTCCAGCCGACCGCCCTCCTTGCTGGCCAGCGCGACGAAGTCGAAGCCCGGGTCCATCGTGCCGATCTCGCGGTAGAGCTCACGGGTGTAGGTCTCCATCCCGCCCTTGGTGCCCGTGTAGCTCAACATGTCGACCAGCACGAGGGGACGGGACACGGGCTTCCTTCACACGACGAGCGACGGGACGGTCGCCGATGCTACCGAGCGGCGCGTGGCGCCACCCCCATGCCCTCGGTCGTGCCCTCGTATAGTGCTCCTCGCTCTGCGCACCAGGCCGGAGTGGGAGCGCCGGGGTGCGAGCGAGGGGCCGAACATGCGGGGTCGACCACGCGGGGGGCCGGCTGCGGCACTCCCCCGGCTGCTCGCCGTGGCCATCGCCGCGCTCGGATTCGTGTTCGTCGCGCTGCAGGTGAACACGTACACCCTGCTGAGCCCGATCGACGAGCTCCAGCACATCGACTATCTCTACCGTGCCCCGGGGTCGCCCGCTCCCGCCGACCGCATCGGGCAGGAGGCGCTGCACCAGCAGGACTGCCGCGGCATCGACGCCCCGGGCTTCGGGCCGCCGCTGTGCCGACCGCTCAGCACCGACCTGGACCCCCTGAGCTACCAGGAGAAGGGCTACAACACGGCCGCCGCCAACACCCCGGTCTACTACACCGCCACACGCGGGGTCGCCGAGGCGATCAAGGCGCTCACCCCCGCGGACGACCTGGTGACGGCGGGGCGCCTCACGGGTGGGCTGTGGTTCGCGCTCGGACTGGCACTGACCTTCCTCACCGGCCGCCGACGCGGCGTGCCGGCGGCGCCCATGGCGGCCGTGACCCTCCTCCTGGCGTCGACACCGGCGCTGATCTTCCCGAGCGCGACCATCACCCCCGACGCCTCCGGGCTGGTGGCCGGGGCCGCACTCGTCCTGGCCATGACCTGGTGGGAGGAGCGCCCCAGCACCGTCCGGGCACTCCTGCTCGTCGTCGTCGGGATCGTCGTGGCCTTCGCGAAGATGACGAACCTGGTGGTCGTGGCGGCAGTGGTGCTCTACCTGCTCCTCCGCCCCACCGGCGACGACGAGCGGGACGACGAGCCGGGCCACCCGAGCCTGCGGGCGCGGTGGACGACGGCCGTCACGGTGGGCCTCGCGTCCGTCGTCGCTGCCGGCGCCTGGCTGGCCTACGTGGGGACGCGTCCCCAGATCCCCGCGGCCGACCTGCCCGACATGGCCTCGAAGTACCAGCTGACCTACTTCCCGTGGACCGGGCTGGTCGAGAGCTCCCTCTCCCTCCTGCAGCCGCTCAGCTCGTCGTGGGCCGTGGTGGGATCCGTGCCCTTCCTCAACTTCGCGACAGCCGTCGTGGCGATGGTCCTGCTGGCGGGGACACTGGCGGCAGCACTCTTCACCGGCGCCCCTCCCCTCGAGGTCGCCCTGGCGCGCAGCGTCGTGGCCGCCGCGGTCGTGGGAGCGCTGCTCCTCGTGACAGCGGGCTACCTCTTCTCGAGCACGTACTTCCCGATCCCCGTGCGCTACGGCATCGCCCTGGTCGCACCCATGGCGATCGTGACCGCGTCCATGATCCGCTCGCGGTCGAGCGTGGTCCTCGTGGGCAGCGCCGCCCTGCTGGCCCTGGCCGCGACCGCGTTCCGGCTGGGCACGCTCGCCTGATCCCGGGACCGGGACGGCTCCACCTATGCTCCTCCGGTGACGACCACAGGGGACCAGGACGCGGGGGTGAGCGTCTCCGTGGCGATCCCCGTCTACAACGGGGAGCACTACGTCGGCGAGGCCATCGCGTCCGTGCAGGGACAGACGCGCACGCCCGACGAGTGCCTCGTGCTCGACAACTGCTCGACCGATCGCACGGTCGAGATCGCCACGGCCGCCCTCGGCCCGGCCGCGGTGCGCACCAGCGAGGTCAACCTCGGGGCGGTCGCCAACTTCAACCGCGCCGTCGACGAGGCCACCGGCACGTGGTTCGCCTGGCTCGGTGCGGACGACCGCCTCGCCCCGCGCTTCGTCGAGCGGTGCCTCGAGGCCGTACGCGCCGTGCCCGACGCCGTCGCGTGCCTCCCCGCGATCCAGTTCATCGACCCCGACGGCGAGCTCCTCGGCGTCCAGCGCGACCCCGACCTCGCCTCGGCCGACGCGCGGACGCGGCTGCGCTCGTTCCTCAACCGGCCCCGGTGGACCGAGGTCTACTGCCTCTACCGCCGCGACGTCCTGCTCGCGTCGCCCGGCTTCCAGCCCGAGTACGGCGCCGACGTGCTGCTCACCTGGTGGTTCCTGCTGCGCTCGCCCCTCGTCGTGCTCGACGAGCCGCTCGTCGAGTACCGCACGTACCCGGTCAAGACCGCAGACGCCACGGCGGAGTCGCTCAACCCGACGGCCACGAGGCGTCGCTGGCTGATGACTCACCTGTGGCTCAGCCTGTGGCGCCAGGCAGCGACAGACGGCGTCGACCGGCGGGTGACCCGGACAGCACGTCGCGAGCTGGTCCGCTGCCTGTGGCACCGCCAGTGGCTCAAGCACATCGCGTGGGACTTCTACCTCGTTGCGGGGGACCACGTCCGGATGCCGCGCAGACGCTTGGCTAAGGTGCGGCGAAGCCCAGAAAGCCGCGACGAGGGGAAGAGCACGACGTGAAGACGGTGATCCTGGCCGGAGGCCGTGGAACCCGACTGGCCGAGGAGACGCATGCCGTCCCCAAGCCGATGGTCCGGATCGGCGAGCGCCCCATCCTGTGGCACATCATGCAGCACTACGCGGCGTACGGGTACGCCGACTTCGTGGTCGCGCTGGGCTACAAGGGCTTCGTCATCAAGGAGTACTTCGCCAACCAGCTGATGCACTCCTGCGACATGTCGGTGGACCTGTCGACGGGCTCGGTGGAGTACCTGTCCCGCATGAAGGTGGACTGGAAGGTCACCCTCATCGACACGGGTGCGGACTCCATGACCGGTGGCCGGATCAAGCGCCTGTCGCACATCCTCGACGAGCGGTTCCTGCTGACCTACGGCGACGGCCTCTCCGACGTACCCATCGACAAGGTCGTCGCCCACCACGAGTCGGTCGGCGCGCTGGCGACCGTGACGGCGGTGCACCCGCCGCCGCGCTTCGGCTCCCTCGGCCTGGCCGACGGCCTCGTGGAGGACTTCCGCGAGAAGCCGCGCGACTCCCACGACTGGATCAACGGCGGCTACTTCGTCGTCGAGCCGGAGGTCCTCGACCTGATCGAGGGCGACGCGATGCCCTTCGAGCAGGCGCCGCTGACCGAGCTCGCGGCCCAGGGCCGCCTCGGGGCCTACCAGCACGACGGCTTCTGGATGCCGATGGACACCATCCGCGAGCGCGACGAGCTCAACAAGATCTGGGAGTCAGGACAGGCACCGTGGGTGAGATGACCGACGAGCTGACCCCGCGCGGGGTCCACACCTGCCGCGGCTGCGGCGCCGACGGCCTCGTGTCGGTCCTCGACCTCGGCCGGCAGCCGCTGTCGAACGAGATGGCGCTCACGACCGACGAGCCGAGCCCCACGTTCCCCCTCCACCTGCGGGTCTGCCCGACCTGCGGCCTGGGCCAGATCGGCGAGTACGTCCTTCCCGACCGGATCTTCGGCGCCGAGTACCCCTATCTCTCGTCGGTCAGCACGTCGTGGCTGGCGCACGCCGGTGAGTACACCCGCCACATGACCGAGGAGCTCGGCCTCGCCGAGGGCGACCTGGTCATGGAGGTGGCGAGCAACGACGGCTACCTGCTGACCCAGATGCGCGACAGCGGCATGCGGGTCGTGGGCATCGAGCCCGCGGGCATGGTGGCGGAGATCGCCCGCTCGCGCGGTGTCGAGACGGTCAACGAGTTCTTCGGGCTCGCGGTCGCCGAGCAGGTCGCGCAGACCTACGGACGACCGCGCCTGATCGCGGCCAACAACGTGATGGCGCACGTGCCCGACCTGCAGGACTTCCTGGCCGGGATGAGCCACCTGTGCGACGACGACACGGTCGTGACGGTCGAGAACCCGTCCTTCGTCACCCAGATGCTGGAGACGCAGTTCGACACGATCTACCACGAGCACTTCTGCTACCTCTCCGCGCACGCCGTGGCGGCCGCCACCGCCGGCGTCGGGCTGGAGCTGACCCGCGTCGAGAAGCTGACCACCCATGGAGGGTCGAACCGCTACTGGCTGACCCGCACCGGCACCCGTGAGGCGCACCCGAGCGTCGCAGAGACGATCGCCGAGGAGCTCGAGGCCGGCCTGCTGACGCAGGAGCTCTGGGACGACTTCGCCACGCGGAGCCGCGCGGTGATCCAGGGCCTGCGGACCTGGCTCGACGAGCAGCACGCCGCCGGGCGCACGGTCGCCGGCTACGGCGCCGCGGCCAAGGGCAACACCCTGATGAACGCCGCCGGCGTGCGGCACGACGACCTGGTGCTCGTCGTCGACGGCAGCGAGGCCAAGCAGGGCAAGTTCCTGCCCGGCAGCCACGTCCCCGTGGCCGCTCCCTCCGACCTCGCCGCCGCGGCACCCGACGACGTGCTCGTCCTCCCGTGGAACATCGCACCCGAGATCGGTCGACTCGTGGGCGAGCTCGTCCCGGGCGCGACGTCCTGGATCGCCGTGCCCGAGATGAGGAAGATCGGGTGATCGAGGACCTCGGGCTGCGCGGGGTGGCGCTGCTCCGCGGCGCACGTCACCACGACGAACGAGGCTTCCTCCGCAAGGTGCTCGTCACGGAGGAGGCGAGGACCCACGGCCTCGACACGACCGTCGCCGAGGTGGTCACCACCTCCAACGAGGCGGCCGGGACGATCCGCGGGATGCACTACCAGGTGGCTCCGGCAGCCGAGGTCAAGACGCTGTGGGTCACCGACGGCTCCCTGCTCGACGTCCTCGTCGACCTCCGACCCGACGAGCCCACCTTCGGCCGGTGGATCGCGGTCGAGCTGTCGGCGAAGGACGACGTGGCCCTGCACGTGCCCGCCGGCATCGCCCACGGCTACCAGACGCTCGAGGACGACACCCGGCTCACCTACCTGATCAGCGCCGGCCACTCCCCCGAGCACGCCCGCACCCTGCGCTGGGACGACCCCACCGTCGGGATCGAGTGGCCGTTGCCGCCGACGCGGATCTCGGCCAAGGATCGTGAGGGGCACCCGTGGCCGCCCACACCCTGATCACCGGGGCGTCGGGCCTGATCGGCGCGTGGGTGGAGCGCCACTGGCCCGACGACGCGCCGCCCCTGGTCCCGGTCCGGCGCGCCGACGTCGACCTGCTCGCCCCCGGTGCGGCAGCCGACCTCGTCGCCCGTACGACGCCTGACCAGGTCGTGCACCTGGCCTGGTCGGCCAGCGGGAGCGCTGACTACCGCACCTCCGACGACAACGAACGCTGGGTGGACGCCACCCTGGAGCTCGTCGAGGCGGCCCGGGCCGCCGGCACCGCCGTGTGGCTGACCGGCACGGCCGTCGACGACACGACGGATGCGGCGGACGCCTACACGGGCTCCAAGGCGCTCCTCAAGCAGCAGCTCGCACCCCTCATCGAGCAGTCGGCCATCGGATGGCTGCGGCCCTACTACGTCTTCGACGAGGCACGCCGCCGTCCCGCGCTCGTCGACCTCGCGACGGACGCGCGCGAGCGCGGCGAGACCCTGCACCTGCGCAGCCCCGACCAGCACCACGACTTCGTCCACGCCTCCGACGTCGGCCGCGCGATCGCGATGGCCGTGTCGCACGGCCTGGCCGGCGAGGTGCCGATCGGCTCCGGCCGCCTCCGCTCCGTCGCCGACCTCGTCACCCGCGTCGGCGCCCCGTGGTCGGCCGACCCGGTCGACCACGACCCCCCACCGACCCACTCCGGCGAGACCGCCGACACCACCCGCCTGGCCGCAGTCGGCTGGGCACCCACCCGAACCGAGGAGTTCTTCACCCATGGCTGACACCACCGACCGCTCGTCCCACGGCGACTACGTGCCCGACGGCGGCGAGTTCGCCGACCAGCGCCGGGAGTGGCGCGAGTCCCTCGGCGCCGACGCCGAGCTGCGCCAGCAGGCCGTCGACCTCCAGGTCGCCGCGGAGAAGCACAGCTACACCTACCAGTGGGAGTGGGCGGGCGTTCCCGTCATCCGCATCCCCGACGACGTCATGGTGCTCCAGGAGCTGTTCTGGAGCTACCGCCCGGAGCGCATCGTGGAGACGGGCGTCGCGCGCGGCGGCAGCATGCTCCTCAACACCAGCCTGATGCGCATGTGCGGCCTCGAGCCCGCGGTGCTGGGCATCGACCACAAGGTCTTCCCGCACACCACCAGCGCACTGGCCGAGCACCCGCTGGGCGAGGGCGTGACGCTGCTCGAGGCCGACTCGACGTCCGAGGACGCGGTCGCTGCGATGCGCGACTTCATCGACGGCGCCGAGCGGGTGATCCTCGTCCTCGACAGCAACCACACCCACGCCCACGTGCTGGGCGAGCTCGAGGCGCTGGCCCCGCTGCTGCCCTCGGGCGGCATGGTCCTGGTCGCGGACACCCTCGTCGAGGAGTTCCCCGAGGGCCACTACGAGGGGCGCCCCTGGGACCGCGGCGACAACCCGATGACGGCGGTCAACGCCTTCGTCGAGGCGCACGACGACTTCGACCGCGACGACACGTGGGGCCGGCGCGCCCTGGTCACGGAGTTCCGGGACGGGATCCTGCGGCGTCGCTGAAGTGCCGGCGACCGAAGACCCACATCGACAGCAGGGCGGTGAGCACGCCCACCAGTGGGGCTGAGGTCGCCAGCCACAGCGGCTCCCCGGGCAGCACCAGCACGACACCGAAGGTGAGCGTGGCCGCGACCCACGCCCAGGCGATGTGGTGCCAGCGTCCGGTCGCGCCGAGCGCTGCCTGCTGGACCACGGCGACGAACATGCCGCTGCTCGCTGCCGCGAGGACGGCCAGGTTGGCGACGTCGAGGGAGAAGTTCGGCCCCAGCATCAGGCGCAGCGCCAGCTGACCCAGCGCGGCGAACGCGACGACGTACGCCACTCCGAGCGCGGCGGTCAGCACCTCGGTGCGGGCGAGCACCCGGCGGAACGCCGCCTCGTCGCCGGCCTCCACGGCTTCGGACAGGTGCGCCAGGAGCGGGCTCATGACCGCCGAGACGAACTGGGTCGGGATGCGGCTGAGCGTGAGGGCGCCGGCGAAGGCGCCGAGGACGTGGGGGCTGACCGCCTCGGTCGCCTTCAGCCACGGCACCGAGCCGTTGTTGGCGAGCAGTGGACCGGCGGTCCCGATCAGCAGGAGGAGCAGCGGTCGGAGCGGCACGTCGCCGGCGTGCAGGAGAGGACGCGCGAGCCACGGCCCGATGCGCCAGGTGCCGGCGACCAGGCTCAGCACCACCGACGCGCAGCACCCGAGCGCCAGGGCCGTCACGGAGTCGTTCCCCGTCGCGGCCAGCACCCCGATGACCGCACCGCGTGCGACGCCGTCGACCGAGAGCTGCGTGGCGATCGCGACCATGTTGTGGCGACCGGTGGCGGCGCCGCGCTGCAGCGCCTGCATCGCGGTCAGCGACATGAACACCGCGAGCAGCCCGACGAGGGCGACCTCGCCGCTGAACAGCCGGTCCGAGAGGACCGGTGCGAGCGCGGCGAGGCACGCCGTGATCACGCCGGCCATGACCAGGGCCCTCCCGGTCATCACACCGGTGGACCGCGCCGGGGGCCGTCCGCGGGCGAAGTCGCCGATGAGGAGCCGGGCGAGGTAGACCTCGAAGACGCCGAAGCTCGTCCCCAGCAGGGTCGCGACCGTCCACCACACCACGAAGTCGGCGTACGCCTCGCCGGGCATGTTCCGGGAGGCCACGCCGAGCATCACCAGCGTGCCGACGCCGGTGACTGCCAGGCCGATCGCCACGACGATCGTGCCGGAGAGGAGCGTCGGGCGGGTGGCACCCTCCGGGACCGGTGCCGGAACGGGCGGCTGGTCCGACACTGGGGCGGTCTCCTTCATCGACGGGTCTGCACCTGCGAGGGGCGAGGAGCGCGCGCCAGCGTACCCTTGGCCGACCCTGCACGACGACCTCCAAGGGACCACATGCACCGCACCCACGAGCCGGCCTTCTGGGCCGGGCGCCGTGTCCTCGTCACCGGCCACACCGGCTTCAAGGGAGCCTGGCTGACCTGCTGGCTCCGGGAGCTGGGCGCGGAGGTGTACGCCGTGTCGCTGCCGGCGAGCGTGCACGAGACGCCGCTCTGGGACGCGCTGGCCGTCGAGGGCGTCCAGGACGTGCGCGACGACGTGGCCGGCACCGAGTGGCTCGCGGGGGCCGCGGCGTTCAAGCCCGACGTCGTCCTGCACCTCGCGGCCCAGTCGCTCGTCAGCGAGGGCTACCGCGATCCCGCGAGCACGTTCCGGACCAACGTCATGGGCACCGTCCGGGTGCTGGAGCTCGTCGAGCGGCTGCCCGAGCTGGCGGTGGCACTGGTGGTCACCACCGACAAGGTCTATGACGTGCGCCAGCCGACGCCGTTCCGCGAGGGCGACTTCCTCGGTGGCAAGGACCCCTACTCAGCGAGCAAGGCGTGCGCGGAGCTCGTCACGCAGTCGTGGCCGCACCTCTCCGGCCGCGTGGTCACCGCCCGCGCCGGCAACGTGATCGGTGGCGGCGACTTCGCGCTGAACCGCATCGTCCCCGACATCGTGCGCGCGTGGTCGGCCGGCGAGACCCTGGTGCTGCGTCGGCCGCTGGCAGTCCGTCCGTGGCAGCACGTCATCGAGCCCCTCCTCGGCTACCTGCTCTACGCCGAGGACGTGGCCAACGGGCGCGAGGTCCCGCCCAGCCTCAACTTCGGGCCCGACCCGACGCAGGCCGTCCCCGTCCAGGCCCTCGTCGAGCACGCCGCCGGCCAGTGGACCGCGCTGCGCAGCGGCGCAGCCCCGCGGTGGGAGGTCGAGCCCGACCCCGTCATGGAGGAGACGCACGACCTCACCCTCGACGCCAGCCGGGCCCAGCAGGGCCTCCGGTGGGGCAACGTGTGGGGGTGGCAGGAGGCCATCGACCGGTCCCTGCAGTGGTACGTCCGTGCCGCCGACGGTGAGCGGCCGGCCGACCTCGTGAGGGAGCAGATCGCCGACTACGTCGGGCAGGCGGAAGCCGGCCGGTGAGCACGACGGCGACGACGCACCGTTTCGGACCGGTCCGGCTGGGCGATCGCATCGGCGACCGCGACAACAACTTCGACATCCTGCGACTCCTCGCGGCGTGGGCGGTGCTCGTCTCGCACTCCTTCGCCCTCGTCGGGGAGGTGGAGCCGTTGCACCAGCTCGATGCGAGCCTGGGAGCCGTCGGTGTCCTGATCTTCTTCTCGGTGAGTGGGCTGCTGATCCGGCGCAGCTGGGAGTACGACCCCTCGCCGCGCGACTTCTGGATCAAGCGTGCTCTGCGACTGCTGCCCGCGCTGGCCGTGGTCGGGCTGGTCACCGCCTTCGTGCTCGGACCGCTCGTCACCTCGGACGGCCTGCGGACGTACTTCGGTTCCTGGGAGACCTGGATCTACCCGGTCCGGATCACGCTCCTGTTCCCGTTCGGCGCCGGGCTCCCGGGCGTCTTCGAGGACCTCGAGTACGCCGGTGCCGTCAACGGCCCGCTGTGGAGCCTCCCCGTGGAGGTCTTCGCCTACGCCGGCCTCGCCGTGCTGGGCGTGACCGGCCTGTTGCGCCGACGGGGCCTCATGGTCGCCCTGTCCGTGCTCGGTCTCGCGTGGGCGGCCGTGTGGATCTCGATCACCAACGACAGCCTGGGCGCCATCTACGTGCTCGCGGCGTTCGCGGTGAGCGCGACGGCGTACTCCTTCAAGGACCGCATCGTGCTGACCTGGCCGCTGGCGCTGGTCGCCCTGGTGCTGTGCGTGCTGAGCGGGCTCGGTCCCGACGCGCTCCGGGTGGTCGTGTGGACCGTCTGCGCGGTCTACCTGTGCTGCTGGTTCGCCTACGCCCTGCCGCCGATCGGTCGGCGGCTCACCCGGCTCGGCGACGCGTCCTACGGCGTCTACATCTGGGCCTGGCCCGTGCAGCAGGCCACCATCGAGCTCCTGGGCGGCGACCCCAGCCCGTGGGCCGTCATCGCCATCACCACGCCGATCGTGTGGCTGCTCGCTCAGGCGTCGTGGCACCTCGTCGAGGCGCCCGCGCTGAAGCACAAGCCGCGGCCGACGGCCGGCCTGGTGTCCTGAGGCGGATTATGCTCACCGCGGCACGAGACGAGAGGGTGGGGGCGTGAGCAAGCAGTCGGATGCAGACCTGTTGCGGGAGTCGGACCTCTTCGACGTCGACTTCTACCTCCAGAAGAACCCGGACGTGCGCAAGTCCGGCATCGATCCCGTCCTGCACTACCTGAGGCAGGGCGCGCGCGACGGCAGGAACCCGTCCAAGGCGTTCTCCACCAACGCCTACCTGCGCCGCAACGGCGACGTGGCTGCGTCGGGGATGAACCCCCTCGTCCACTACCTGCGCACCGGGAAGGCCGAGGGCCGGGTGCTCAACCCCGGCGAGGACGACGCGCGCCTGGTGCGCGAGTCCGGCTTCTTCGACGAGGACTACTACCGCCACTTCCGCCCCGACCTCCCCGCGGACCGCGACGTGGTGAAGCACTTCATCCGCTTCGGCGCCCGCGAGGGCCTCGACCCGAGCGAGAAGTTCTCGACCTCGGGCTACCTCCAACAGAACCCCGACGTCGCCAAGACGCACTGGAACCCGCTCGTCCACTACCTGCGCCACGGCCGGGTCGAGGGCCGCATCGCCCCGCGCGGTGCCCTGCGCGAGCCCTACGTGGACGCGTTGTACGCCGAACGCTGGCAGGCCATCGCGCCGATGCCCGTGACGCACCTGGGCGCCGGCGAGCACCGCATCAGCATCGTCACCGACAGCGTCGCGCCGCACAGCCTCTTCGGGGGCGTCGGCACCGCGATCATCCTCGGCGTGCAGCTGGCCAACCGGCTGGGCAACGGCACCCTGCGGCTGGTGACCCGCACCGACATGCCCGACGGCCAGGTGATCTCGCTCCTCGAGGAGGCCACCGGCATCCGCCTCGACGGGATCCTCGAGCTCGAGCAGGTCTCGACCGACGGGAGCCAGCGCCTGCAGTTCACCGACCGCGACCTCGTGATGACGACGTCGTGGTGGACCACCCGCGCGGTGCTCGACAGCGACATCCCCCGCGAGCAGGTGCTCTACCTGCTCCAGGAGGACGAGCGGATGTTCTACGCCTACGGCGACGAGCGGCTGCTCTGCTCCGAGACGCTCGCCGAGCCCGACCTCGCCGTCGTGGTCAACACCTCCCGGTTGCTCGCGCACCTGTCCGGCCCCGGTGGACTCCCCCACCTGGCAGACAGCGCCATCGCGCTCGAGCCGGCCTTCCCCACGCGCGACGCCTCCGCCGTCCCGGCCGGATCGGGCGGCACCAAGCGCAACCTGTTCTTCTACTCGCGCCCGCTCAACGCCCGTAACCTGTTCTGGCGCGGCGCCCAGGTCCTCGCGCGGGCCGTCGAGCAGCGCATCATCGACCCCGACGAGTGGGACATCCACTTCGTCGGCCGTGGCACGCCGGAGCTGACCCTCCCGCGCGACGTGAAGGTCAACGTCATCGAGGGCCTCGGCTGGACCGACTACCAGGACCTCGTGGCCTCGATGGACGCCGCGCTCGTGCTGATGGACACCCCGCACCCGTCGTACCCGCCCTACGACCTCGCCTCGGTCGGGGCGGCCGTGCTCACGAACTCGCACGGCATCAAGACCGACCTGTCCGACATCTCGGACAACATCATCGTGGCTCCCTCGACCGTCGACGGGCTGCTCGAGGGCCTGCGTGAGCTGGTCGAGCTCGCCCGCGACCCGCAGCAGCGCGCCGCCAACGTCGCCGCGGACCACATCAACCGCGACTGGGAGGCCACGCTGGTCCCTGTCGTCGACTGGGTGATGGACCGCTTCCGCGCCACGCTGGGCACCGACCGCGCCGGCGAGGGCACCACCGAGGAGAGCATCGTCCCCGATGTTCACTGACCTCCCCGAGCCTCCCAGCAGCGTCAAGGACCTGTGGGACAGCTCGATGGCCGAGCGCGTCGGCACGATGCTGGACGGCGAGCACCGCGTGGCGTTCGTCTACCGCACGCCCGACACGAGCACCTTCCGCTACCGCGTCGCCAACACCGTCGACGCCCTCAACCACGAGCCAGCGGGACGACTGCGAGCGGGGTGGTTCTGCGACGACGAGCTGCGCGCGCTGACCCGGATCGTGCCCGAGCTCGACGCCATCGTGGTGGCCCGCTACCCGTGGAACGCCGCCCTGCGCGAGCTCGCCCAGAAGGCCACCTCCCACGGCGTCCCGATGATCTTCGACTGCGACGACCTCGTCTTCGACGTGGACTTCGCCGAGCTGGTCATGAGCTCCCTGGGCAAGGACCCGGACGTCAACGCCGAGTGGGACGTCTGGTTCGCCTACATGGGCCGCCTCAACGCCTCCCTGGCCGCGTGCCGGGGCGCCACGACCACCAACTCGCTCCTCGCCAGCCGCCTCTCCGGCTATGTCGAGGACGGCGCGGCGATCGTGCCCAACGTGCTCAACCGCACCCAGCAGGAGTACTCCCGCGAGCTGCTCGACGCCAAGGTGGCCGGCAGGTGGCGCCGCTCCGGCCCCGTCACCGTCGGCTACTTCAGCGGTACGCCCTCCCACGTGCGCGACTTCGCCGTCGCCAGCACCGCACTCGCCCGCCTGCTCGACGAGGACGACGACGTGTCCGTGCGGATCGTCGGGTACCTCGACGACCTCGGAGCCCTCGAGCCGCACCGCGAGCGCGTGGAGTTCCAGAAGTTCATGCACTACGTCGAGCTGCAGCGCTCCATCGCGGAGGTCGAGGTCAACATCGCACCGCTGTCCCACACGGCGTTCAACATCTGCAAGTCCGACCTGAAGTTCTTCGAGGCGGCCGTGGTCGGCACGTGGACCGTCGCCTCGCACACGCCGTCGCTCGACGAGGCCATCGAGGACGGCGTCACCGGCCGGCTCGCCAAGGCCCACGAGTGGGACGCGGCGCTGCACGAGGCCGTGGCGCTCGCGCGCGACACCACGGCGTACGCCGACCGCGCACTCCCGGCCGCCGAGGATGCCCACGCGCGGTGGGCGTGGGACTCCGTGGCCGAGCCGCTCACCCGGGCGCTCGAGCCCTACCTCCGTCGCTAGACGATCGGCTCGAACAGCTCGTCGGGCAGCTCCTGCACGCGGCGCAGGTTGGGCATCGCGACCTCGCTCGGGGTGAAGCGGTCCTCTGCCGCCACGCCCCACCGGGCGACGACGGCCAGGCGCTCCCACTCCTGCACGCGGGCCTCCCGGGTGCGCGACTCGTAGTGGTAGAGCTCGCTGGTGGCGACGTAGAGGGTACGCAGGCCGGCGGCCTGCACCTTGTAGCAGAGGTCGACGTCGTTGAAGTTGCCCGGCAGCGCCTCGGAGAAGCCACCGATGGCGAAGAACGTCTCGCGCCTCATGGCCGCGCACGCCGCGGTCACGCCGGTGACCTCGCGGCTCACGACGAGCTCGCCGAACGGACCGACCTCGTCGCGGGTCCAGAACTTGAAGGGGTGGTGGTAGCCCGCGTTGTAGTAGGCGTGGCCGGCGTGCTGCACGGTCTGGTCGCTGAAGTAGAGCTTGGCGCCGGTGAGACCCACGTCGGGCTCGTCGAGCGGGGCGACGAGCTGCTCGAGCCAGCCCTGCGAGATCGCCTCGACGTCGTCGTTGAGGAAGACGACGCGGTCGCCGGAGGCGTGGCAGACGCCGACGTTGATCTTCTCGCTGAAGTTGAACGGCCGGTCGAAGGGCACCAGCACCAGCCGGTCACCCGCGACCTCCCGGAGCTCGTCGAGGACGGCGGACGGAGTGGGGGTGTCGTGGACGACCACGACCTCGACGGCCTCGTGGTCCGTGCGCTCCAGGAGCGAGCGCACGGCCTCGACGACCAGCACCCGGCGACGGCCGCGCACCAGTGACGACTGACCCATCGTCGGGATGACGACGGACACCGTCACCGCGGGGTCCAGGCGCCGCTGGACGACGTACCTCCCCGGCTCCGCGCCCGGACCTGCGGTGGCGTCGATGCCCAGCCGGTCGAGGTGCTCCTGCACCGCACGGATGCCGGCCGCCTCGGCATAGGGCTTCGCCTCGATGTCGACCGCGGTCGAGCCCTCGACGGCGCGCCAGTGGTAGAGCACCTCGGGGACGTGGACGACGCGCCGGGCGCGCTCGGTGACCCGCAGGACGAGGTCGTGGTCCTGGGAGCCGTCGAAGCCCTCACGGAACCCGCCCACCTCCCGGACCAGGCTGGTGCGGAGCACGGACAGGTGCGAGGTGTACATCTGGCCGCGCAGGCGCTCGGGGGACCAGTCGGGCTTGCGGAAGGCGCCGTAGGTCGCACCGTCCTCGCCGACCTTGTCCTCGTCGGTGTAGACGTAGTCGACGTCGTCGTGGCGGTCGATCGCCCCGGCCACCCGCGACAGCGCCTCGGGGACGAGCAGGTCGTCGTGGTCGAGCAGGGCGATGAACTCACCTGTCGCGGCGGCGACGCCGTCGTTGGAGGCGGCCACGATGTGCCCGTTGGTGTCGCGCTCGATCAGCTGGATCCGCGCGTCCTGCTGGGCGTACTGCGCGATGACCGTCGGGACGGCGGCGTTCGGGGAGAAGTCGTCGACCAGGATGAGCTCCCAGCTGTCGAAGTCCTGGGCGAGGACCGACTCGATGCACTCCTTGAGCACGTCGATCGGCGGGTCGTAGACCGGGGTGACGATCGAGAACCGCGGTGGTGCGATCGGCTGGGGACTCACCGCAGCGCCCCGCGCACCCGCCGGGCCACTCGGCGGGCGATGGACGCCCGCGGCTGCTCGAGCTCGGCGCCGCGGCCCCGGTGGCGCTCCAGCCGGGCGCGTACGTCGGCCAGGCGGGCACGCGCGTCGTCGCGCTGCTTGAGCAGGGTCTTGGTCCGCTTGCGCTGGCGGCGCAGCTCCATCGTCACGCGGGTGAGGTCGAGGTGGAGCCGGCCGTTCTCGGCCTCGAGCCCCACGACGTGGTCCTGGACGGTGAGCAGGTGGTGCCGGGCCTCGGCGACCTCCTCACGGAGCCGGTCCGCCTCGGACCGATCGGTCGCGTCCTGGGTCACGCTGTCTCCTCCACAAGCTCGTCGCAACTGCGCGCGTCAGGTTATCTCACTGCGCGCGGCCTCATCGCTCGCCGTCATCGGCCCCGTCGTCCGGTGCGCCGGTGGCTCGCTGGAGGCGCCGTCGGAGGCGTCTGACCTTCCTCTTCGCGTCGTTGAGGTCCCGGGCCGTGAGGTTGCGCTCGTGGCGCACCGTGTCGAGCTCGACCTGGTGGTCGTGGGCACGCTGGTTGGCCTCGGCGAGGGCCTCGTGGAGGCCGGTGATCGTCTCGTCGTGGCGGGCAATGATCTCGTCACGGTGGTCGACGGTCACGGCGAGCGTCCGGGTCGCCTCGTCCAGGGCCTGCTGGAGGACGCCGATGCGGGCGACCGGCGGCCGCAGCGCCTCACGCAGGCCGGAGCCGGTCCGGCTCCGGTCCCTCCCCTCGGCACGCGGCCACTCGTGCCACGGGGAGACGTGCGAGTCGACGGGGAGGGACGCGAGCCGCGCGCGGTGGCGGCGCATCGCCGGCACGAACGAGAGCTGGTCACGTCGTGAGTAGCGCAGCACGTCCTCCCACCATCCCGTCATGGCTGCGACCGACGAGTCCGTACGTCGTCGCGCGAGCATGCCGGTCCAGTGCGGGTTGGCCTCCAGCGCCTCGGCGTCGACGGACAGGTAGTGGGTGAGCTGCTCGTAGACCCGCGCGAAGTCGTCGAGCCCGGAGTCGAGGACGGCCTCGGCCTCGGCGAGCACCGACGCGCGGTAGGAGTGCAGAGGTGCCGCCACGTCAGCGTCGGCCAGCCACTCGTCGAAGAGCTCGTCGGGTGGCCGGGTCAGGGCCACGGTGTTGTCGACCCACAGGGTCTCGTCGAAGTCCTCGAGCGCGGGGTGGCCGAGGATCTTCAGCGCCCGGGCGCTGCGCGTGGGGTCCCGGGGCAGCCGGGCCTCGACGACCACCACCTGCCACGTCTCGCTGGTCAGGGTCGGGTCGTCGGTGAAGCAGATGAACGGCAGCCCCGAGTCGTGAGCGACCTCCTCCTCGCGCAGCTGCTCGTAGCCGCCGACCAGGGCGCGGTAGACCGCCCTGCGGGGCATCGTGCGATCGGCGCTCATGCGGCGTCCCGTGCGGTGAGGACGGCGTCCTGGGAGTGCAGCCATGCGCTGTCGAGCAGCTCGGCCACGCGTTGGGGACTGGCGGGAGGGACGACGACCAGGTCGCCGGTGCGGCGATCCATCACCCGCATCGTGTAGTCGGTCGCCAGCCGGGCCTTCTCGAACGGGTCCATGTGGAGCACCTCGATGATGATCGCCCACGCGCGCGATCCGGCCGTCAGCGAACGGGCTCCGGCAAGGACGTCGAACTCGGCTCCTTCCACGTCGATCTTGACGCACGCCGAGTAGTCGGGTCCGGGCGTCGGCCCCGCGTCAAGCGTGCGGCACGGTACGACGACGGTGTCCACCACGAACCGGGCCTCGCCCTCCTTCGCCCCCAGTGCGACCTCGCGCAGGTCGATCGACCCTTCCGACACCTTCATCGACCGCCGCAGGAAGAGCAGGACGCGCGAGTTGGACCCGAAAGAGATCGTCCTGGCGTCGGCACCGACGACCGTTTCGCCGTCGTCGGCCCCGATGTGCACGACCACGTCCCAAGGCGCGAGCGCGAGGACGGCGTCCCGCAGCCGCCTGGACGAGGCGGAGGTGCCCCCGGCCCGGACCAGCTCTTGGGCCCGCTCGCCGGCCGAGCCGACGCAGAGGCGGTGACCGCTCGCGCCCACGACGTAGGGGCCGTCGGTGTCTTCGGGCAAGGAGCACTCCTCAGGCGGTGGCGGGTGGACCCACCCTATCGAGCCCGCGTCGAGACGTTGCCGGGCCGCCCCTGCCACACGCTCGAGTTGCCGTGTCGCATGTGATGTTCAGTCAGCGGTGAGCGGCAACCGACCTGGCACTCGTCCGCAGCCGGGCGCAGCTGGGCGGAACCCTGCCGCTTCAGCCAGCCGCGGGCCCGCACCAGCCCGGCCGGCGACACCAGGTTCGGGTCATCGAAGACAGGCGCGAAACTGAGCTGGTCGTGGATCGGCCTGAGCGCTCGGGGTGTTGCCGAGCAACGGGGACACGGCAGGTAAAGTCAGACGGACTTCTTTCCCCATGAGGGGGGCTTACGCATCGAGACGGTGGAAACGACATGCCCGATTCCGTGAAGGCGCCCGGGAACAGTGAGAAGGAAACGACATCGGAGGGTGGTCCGGTCGACGTCGTGTATACCGCGCTCTTCGCCGGGCGCGAGTCACTCATCGAGGCAGAAGTTGCACTGAATTCGCGCACCGACTTCATCTGTTTCACCAACGATCCGAGCTTGACGAGCAGCACGTGGCGAGTGGAGTTGGTCGAGCCGCTGTTTCCGATGGACCCCATCCGCAGTGCGCGGTGGATCAAAACATATGGCGAGGAGTCGATCTGGCGGGATTATGACCGGTCCCTCTGGGTGGACAACACGGTGGTGCTCAAAACCGATCCGAGGACAGTTCTGGATTCGCTTCTCGAAGCACCGCAATCCGATCTTGCGCTGTTCGAGCACAGCCTCCGCGACCGCTTGATCGATGAGTTCAGCGCGGTCGTGGAAGCCGGGGCCGACGACCCCGCGCGGGTCAACGAGCAGCTCATTCACTACGCCGAGACGTTGCCCGAGGTTCTTGACGAACGTGCGCTGTGGACCGGGTTGATGGCTCGGCGCCACAGCAAGCGGATGATGGTCGCGATGTCGACGTGGGCGGCGCACGTGTGTCGCTATTCGCGACGGGACCAGCTGTCGGTCAACACCGCATTACACGGCACAGGGCTGAACGTCCGACGCTTGACGATTGACAACCGCGACTCCGAGTGGCACACAGTTCCGCTGGAGTCAGATGCGCTGAACCGACAGGACAGCACCCGTTTGAGGGCGTTCGAGCAGTCCGTTCGAGCACCACTCGCTCGTCTGCGTGCCATTGAGGGCGAACACAACGACCTACTCGAGGCGCACGCCATCTCGGCGGCGCGACGCGACAGCCTGATCGAAGCCGAGCGGACCCACGCCAGAGAGTTCGAGGCCCTCTACATTCACGAGGAGGGCCGCAAGAGGGAGCTCGAGGCCCTGTACGCGGACGAGGGGCGACGCCTAGCAGAGGCAAGCGCCGCGCTCGCCAGGTCCAAGGCACGTGTCGCAAAGCTCAACGAACGCGTAGAGAGGCTGCGACGTCGGGTCGTCACCCTCAACAAGCGCGTTGAGCAGCTTCGGCGCCGGGTCGTCGTTCTCGATCGGCGCGCGGCACCCCAGCCAGACGTCACGTCCCGTCCCTTGAGAGCTCACGCCCGTAGAGTGATGAGCGCAGGCAAACGCGTCGCAGCCACGGCTCGGGCACGCTCGCATGGCTGAGCAGTTTCCGTTCGTGCGCTACCGCGACGTTGATCCGCGGAACGTAGCCGTCCGCATGGCGTCAGCGAGGCCCCGGGTCTCGGTGGTGATCACCGTGCATGATGGCGGGGAGGCCGTTCGCTCCTGCATTCAGTCAGTGCTTGACAATTCCCCGACCGCGCACCGCATCATCATCATTGATGACGCCGGGCGGGACCCGGTCACTCGCCGCATCGTTGATGGATTCGACGGGGACGGCAAGGTGGAGCTCATCCGGCATGAGATCTGTCTGGGCTACACCCAAACGGCGAATCATGGACTCCGTCTGGCAGACGATGACGACGTTGTACTGCTGAACAGCGACACAGTTGTCCCACCGATGTGGCTCCAGCGATTGTCATGGACTGCGTACAGCCAGTCAGGCGTCGGGACGGTCTCCGCGGTATCGAACGATGCTGCCGCCAACAGCGTGCCTTTCCGTCATCAGCGGAACGACTGGTACCCACGCCGACAGTGGTGTGACAGCGCCAGGTTGATGAGTCGTGGGATGCGCGTATGGAGCCAAGAAGTTCCATCAGCCCACGGATTCTGCATGTACATCCGCCGGGCGCTCATTGAAGAGCTGGGATTCTTCGATACGGACGGGTTTCCCATTGGCTATGGCGAGGAGGTCGACTACTCCCAGAGAGCTATTCGCGCCGGCTGGTCGAATCTGGTCGCGCCACACGTACTGGTCAAGCATCTTCGCTCTCAGTCGTTCGGCCTCGATCGACGTAAACAACTCGTCGAGTCGTCGGAGGTCGTCCTGTGGCAGCGTTACCCTCGGCTCGGAGCAGACGTTGCCATGTGGGAGAGCTCGTTAGGGGCAGCGTTGATAAAGCAGAATGCATCCCGCATCAGAAGTGGGTGGTCCGGTGCGGAACTTGCTGTGCGCAAGATCGTCGTACGGGACCTCGACGACGAGTACACGCACGTCAACCTGACCGATGAAGACGAGTCGTTGGTTCGCGAGGACGAGTGGTGCTTCACGCCCAGCTCCCAAACGGTGGACTCGCGAGCGAGCCGGGATCGCGTGGTGTGCGAGATGGTTCTGCTCGGCTGTGCCGAGTCCGTGGTGCATCATTTCGTGTCAGCACAGAGTGAGCAGGGCCTGTCACAGCTGACTCGTGAGTTGGGCGTGACCTACTCATCCGCTCCGCACGCGGATCACACCAGAGAGTCGCTCGATCGCTGAACCGGTCGTGCATCGCCCTCGGTGTCGCGGGACACGGAAAGCACGTGGCGCACGTGTTGGTCAGACGACCGACAGCGGGAGCAGCTTCTGGCCGGTGGGTCCGATCTGGATCTCGGTCTGCATCTCCGGGCACACGCCGCAGTCGTAGCAGGGCGTCCAGCGACAGTCCTCGATCTCGATGTCGGCGCCGTCGGCGGCCGCGAGGGCGTCCTCCCAGTCACCCCACAGCCAGTCCTTGTCGAGGCCGGAGTCGAGGTGCTCCCAGGGCAGCACCTCGTCGTAGTCGCGCTCGCGGATCGTGTACCAGTCGACGTCGACGCCGGTGCCGTCCAGCCCGCGCTCGGCGGCCGCCATCCAGCGGTCGTAGGAGAAGTGCTCGCTCCACCCGTCGAAGCGGCCGCCGTCGCGCCACACCTCCTCGATCACGCGACCGACCCGGCGGTCGCCGCGGGACAGCAGTCCCTCGACGATCCCGGGCTTGCCGTCGTGGTAGCGGAAGCCGATCGCGCGGGCGAACTTCTTGTCGTCGCGCACGACGTCGCGCAGCTTCTTGAGCCGGTCGTCGGTGGTGTCGTGGTCGAGCTGCGCGGCCCACTGGAACGGCGTGTGCGGCTTCGGCACGAAGCCACCGATCGACACGGTGCAGCGGATGTCGTTGCGACCGGTGACCTCGCGTCCCTTCGCGATCACGCGCTTGGCGAGGTCAGCGACCTGCAGCACGTCCTCGTCGGTCTCGGTGGGCAGGCCGACCATGAAGTAGAGCTTCACCTGGCGCCAGCCGTGGGAGTACGCCGTCGCGACGGTGCGGATCAGGTCCTCCTCGCTCACCATCTTGTTGATCACCTTGCGCATCCGCTCCGATCCGCCCTCGGGGGCGAAGGTCAGGCCCGAGCGGCGGCCGTTGCGGGAGAACTCGTTGGCGAGGGTGATGTTGAAGGCGTCGACGCGCGTGCTGGGCAGCGAGAGGGAGACGTTGGAGCCCTCGTAGCGGTCGGCGAGGCCCTTCGCGACGTCGGCGATCTCGGTGTGGTCGGCGCTGGAGAGCGACAGCAGGCCGACCTCCTCGAAGCCGGTCTTCCGGATGCCGTTCTCGACCATCGCGCCGATCGTCTCGAGCGAGCGCTCGCGCACCGGGCGGGTGATCATGCCGGCCTGGCAGAACCGGCAGCCGCGCGTGCAGCCGCGGAAGATCTCGACGGAGAAGCGCTCGTGGACGGTCTCGGCGAGCGGCACCAGCGGGTTGGCCGGGTAGGGCCACTGGTCGAGGTCCATCAGCGTGTGCTTGCGGACCCGGAAGGGGATGCCCGGACGGTTGGGGACGACGGCCTCGATCGAGCCGTCGGCGGCGTAGGCCACGTCGTAGAACCGCGGGACGTAGATGTTGCCGGTCACCGCGAGGCGACGCAGCAGCTCGTCGCGCCCGCCCGGCTCGCCCTCGGTCTTCCACTCGCGGACGACCTCGGAGATCGCGAGCACGACCTCCTCGCCGTCACCGAGGACGGCGGCATCGACGAAGTCGGCGATGGGCTCGGGGTTGAAGGCGGCGTGGCCGCCGGCGATCACGATCGGGTCGTCGTCGCCGCGGTCGGCCGCGTGGAGCGGGATCCCGGCGAGGTCGAGGGCGTTGAGCATGTTGGTGTAGCCGAGCTCGGTGGAGAAGCTCAGGCCGAAGAGGTCGAAGGCGCCGACGGGGCGGTGGCTGTCGACGGTGAACTGCGGGATCGGGCCGTGCTCGTCGCCCGTGCGCATGACCTGCTCCATGTCGGGCCACACCGAGTAGGTGCGCTCGGCCAGGATCCAGTCGCGCTCGTTGAGCACCTCGTAGAGGATCTGGACGCCCTGGTTGGGCAGGCCGACCTCGTAGGCGTCGGGGTACATGAGTGCCCAGCGCACGGTCGGACCCTCGAGTGCGCAGTCCCAGTCCTTGACGACCGAGTTGAGCTCACCACCGACGTACTGGATGGGCTTCTGCACCGAGGGGAGCCTGGACTCCAGGCGCGGGAAGACCGACGCGACGGACATGGGCAGGACACCTCGTGTGGATAGGGGAAGGGCCGACCGCCAAGGGTACGTCGGGCGCGCGGGCGCCGCCTACTCAACGATCCTCGAGCCGAGGCTCAGCGGCGCGCGGCGGCCGTCGACCTCAGGTGGATGTTCTGGAGCAGGCCGAGCGCGAGCATGCCGGCGAAGAGCGAGCTGCCGCCGTAGGACACGAACGGCAGCGGGACGCCCGTGACGGGCATGATGCCCAGGCACATGCCGATGTTCTGGAATGCCTGGAAGCCGAACCAGCAGGCGATGCCGGCCGCCGCCACCCGCCCGAAGAGGTCGCCGGCGTCGGCGGAGATCGCGAGCGCCCGCCAGATCACCACGGCGAGCAGCAGGATCAGGATGCCCGCGCCGACCAGGCCGAGCTCCTCACCGGCGACGGTGAAGATGAAGTCGGTGTGCTGCTCGGGGACGAACCCCGACCGGGTCTGCGAGCCCTCGAACAGTCCCTGGCCGAGCAGGCCGCCGTTGCCGACCGCGATGCGCGCCTGCTCGACGTTGTAGCCGGCGCCGCGCGGGTCGAGCGTGGGGTCCATGAAGGCGAGGAACCGGTCGACCTGGTAGGGCTTGAGCACGCCCGCGGAGACCGCCGCGATCGCGCCGACGACCGCGCCGAGGGTCAGCCCTGCCAGCCAGGTCCGGCCCGCGCCGGCGACCGCGAGGACCCCGAAGACGGTCGCGGCCAGCACGAGCATCGTGCCGAGGTCGGGCTGCAGCAGGATCAGCACCGCGGGGACGGCGGCGATCAGGAGCATCCCGACCACCTCGAGGCTGCCCACTCCCCTGCCCCAGCGCCGCTCGGTGCGCTCGGCCACGACGAGGGCCATCCCGATCACCACGGCGAGCTTGGCGAACTCCGACGGCTGGATGGACATCCCGCCGACCTGGAGCCACGAGCGCGAGCCGTTGATGGTGCTCCCGGCGACCAGCACCATGACGAGGCCGCCCACGCTGGCGACGTAGGCCAGCGGGGCGAGGATGCGCACCCAGCGGTGGTCGGTGGCCATCACCGAGACCATCAGCACGAGGCCGATCGCGATGTTGACGAGCTGCTTGCGGAGATAGGTGTTGGGGTCGCCGCCGGTGAGGTCGGCGCGCGTGGACGTCGCCGACCAGACGAGCAGCGTCCCCATCGTGATGAGGGCGAGCGAGGCGAACATCAGCAGCCAGTCGAGGCCCGGGGCACGCAGCGCGAGCGGTGCCTGGGGTGCGCGTCCCGGGCGGGAGGAGGTGACGGTCATCGGTTCACTCACCCACCTTCGGCGGCATGATCGAGCCGTCGTCGAGGAACTGCGGCAGCCGCTCGGCCGGGATCGTGCCGGGGGTCGCTGCACGCGTGGGTCGCACGGTCTCGCCCTCGACGCCGTACAACGCCTCCCAGATCGCTCGGATCCCGTCGCCGGTGGAGCCGGAGCCCGTGCCGGCCTGGCTGATCATCATCACCACGACGTAGTCCTCCGTGTAGGACGCGACCCAGCCGGTCGTCTGCTTGCCGTAGACCTCGGCCGAGCCGGTCTTCGCGCGGATCGTGACGTCGTCGAGCGGGAACCCGACGAGCTTCCAGGCCATCGTGCCCACGGTTGCCACGTTCTGCAGCGCGCTGTCGATGTAGTCGAGGTACTTCTTCGGCACGTCGACCTGGGCGACCTTGCGCGGCGCCATCCGGCGCAGCACGGTGCCGTCGGGGCTGACCAGTGCCTTGGCCACGGTGGGCGCCCAGAGCGTGCCGCCGTTGCTGAGGGCGGCGTACGCCCGGGCGAGCTGGAGCGGCGTGACGATCGTGTCGCCCTGGCCGATGGAGAAGTTCACGGCGTCGCCGGCCCGGTAGAGGTTGCCCTCGAGGCAGAACTCGTAGGCGAACTTGTAGACGAAGTCGCTGGTCTCCTTCGTCTGCGGCTTGGCGCTGAGGTCGCAGTAGTAGTCCTTCTGCGACTCGTAGTAGTCGAGCTTCCACTGGCGGTCGGCGATGCGGCCGGGAGCCTCGCCGGGCAGGTCGATGCCGGTGCGCGAGCCGAAACCGAACTCCTTGGCCTCCTCGACCAGCGGGTCCCTGGCACCGACATCGGCGGGGTCGCTGCCGAACTTCTGCCAGAAGTTGAAGCCGATCCGGTAGAAGAACGTGTTGCACGAGACCTCGAGCGCCTTGGCGAAGCCGATGTCGCCGTAGGCGCCGGACTCGTAGTTCTTGAACACCCGGTTGCCGACCTGGAACCCCGACGAGCACGGCAGCGTCGTGTCCATCGAGTAGCCGTTGGTCAGTGCGCCCGCGGTCATGAACGGCTTCCACGTCGAGCCGGGGGCGAACTGGCCCTGGGTGGCGCGCGACAGGAGCGGGGTGCCGGCCTTCTCGGAGTAGAGGTGAGCGAGCTGGTCCTCGCTGATGCCGCCGGTCCAGACGTCGGGGTCGTACGTCGGCTGGCTGGCCATCGCGATGACGCGGCCGGTCTTCGCGTCGAGGACCACTGCGGCGCCCGAGTCGGCGGCGTACTTGCGTCCGGTCACGGGGTCGACCTGAGTGCGCTGGTAGGCGATCCGCGCGGCGAGCTGCTTCTCGACGACCGACTGCACCTTGGCGTCGATCGACGTCACGAGCGTGTCGCCGGGCGTGCTCTCGACCACCGAGTCGTCGCCGAGCACGCGACCCATGGAGTCGACGGCGACGCGGCGGTAACCGGGCAGCCCGCGCAGCCACTCGTCGTACTGCTTCTCGACGCCCGCGCGACCGACGACGGACGCGCCGTTGAGCGAGCGGTCGTCGCGCTCGGCGGCGAGGTCGTACTCGTCCTCGGTGACCGGGCTCAGGTAGCCCAGGACGTGGGCCAGGTTGATGCCGTAGGGGCGCGGGTAGGAGCGGACGCTCTGCTGCTCGGCGAGGACGCCCGGGTAGTCCTCGGGCTGCTCGAGCACCCGCAGGGCGACGTCCTTGGACACGTCGGACGCGACAGGGACCGGCTGGTAGGGCGAGCCGTTCCAGCAGGTGCCGCGCACGCTGCCCGGGTCACCGCAGGTGACCAGGCGCGCCTCGACGTCCTCGGGCGTCGACTCGACCGCCACGGCGACCCGGCGGACGAGCTCGGTGCGCTGGTCCTCCTCGAGCTTGCCGAGGAGGGTGCGGTCGACCGAGATCACCCACGAGGTGCGGTTGGCGACCAGCGGCCGGCCCTGGCTGTCGACGATGAGGCCGCGCTGGGGCTGGACGACGATGTCACGCACGGACTGGTTGGCGGCCTGCGCCTGGTAGCCCTCGCCGCCGATGACCTGGAGGTAGTAGAGCCGGACGAAGAGCGTCGAGAAGAGTGCGAACGCCAGGGCCTGCACGACGACGAGCCGCATGCGGCTCCTGTTGGTCGCGGCCCGGGAGCCCGTGCTCACGTCGTCGCCCACTGCGGGCTCAGTCGCGTGAAGAGCCTCATCAGCGGCGGCAGCACGAAGGGCGTCAGCAGCACGTCCCACACGACGGCGACCAGGACCACCTCGAGGAGGCCCGCGACCGACATGCCGGGGTCGTCGAGGAGGATCCCGGACAGCGCGAAGAACGAGGTCGCGACGAACGACGCCGCGGCGACGGTGCCTACCACGGCCATCGCGCTCGGCTTCTGGTCCTGCCGCACCCGCGCGGCCAGGAAGGCGGCGATCGTGAAGGCCAGTGCCCAGCGGCCGGCGACGTGGTCGGCCGGGGGTGCGAGGTCGAGGGTCAGGCCGGCGACGAACCCGAGCACCAGCGCGAAGGGTGCCTCGACCGTGAGGGCGGCGGCCACGACGACGAGCAGGCAGATGTTGGGCACGATGCCGTGCCACGCGAGGTGCGGGAAGAGCGAGACCTGCACGACGAGGGCGACCACGACGGCGGCGATCGCGGCGAGCCAGCGGAGGTACGTCATCGCAGCGTCCCGTCCGCCTCGACCAGGGCGCGGTCGCTCGTCGAGCCGCTCGGCACCATCACCCCGACCACGTCGAGGGATGAGAAGTCGACGAACGGCTCGACGACGGCACGCTGGGACGCCTCGCGCAGCGAGCTGTAGACCTCGGTGATCCTGCCGATCGGCACGCCCGGCTCGTAGGGGCCGCTGGTGCTCCCCCACGTCACGACGGTGTCGTCGCGCGCCGGGACGGTGGCGTCGTCGACCAGGCGCAGGTCGAGGCCCGCCTCCTGGCGCAGCGAGCCGCTGCCGTTGACGAAGCCGATCTCCATGCTCGAGCCGACGCGACCGCCGACCGTCGAGTCGGGATCGACGATCAGCAGGACGGTCGCGGTGCTGCGCGTGACGCGCAGGACGCGACCGACCAGGCCGTCGTTGTTGACGACGGTCATGTCCGGGCCGACGCCGGCCGCGGAGCCCGCGTCGATGGTGACCGTGAAGCTCTGCGACTGGCGTGAGCCGACGGCCACCACGCGGGCGGGCACGAGGGCCGAGCCCAGGTCGGCCGCGGCGGTGGTGAGGCCGTCGTACTGCTCGAGGCGGTTGCGGTCGAAGCCGGCGAGCTCGACCTGGCTCCTCAGGTCGGCGTTGCTGGCCTCCAGGTCGCGCACCTCGTCGGCGAGGTCGCCCTTGCTGCGGAACCAGGCGGGCACGGAGGTGAAGGGCCGCACGGCGGCAGCGGCGGCCGACTCGGCGGGCCCGAACGCTTCGCCGACGGCACGGCGGGCCGGCTCGAGCGGCGAGCTCGCGCCGCCGGAGACGTCCAGGGTCACGAGGGTGACGCTGGCGAGCACCAGCGCGACCAGCAGCGAGCGCGGCGCGCGGTTGCGCGACTCGAGCTTGTCGAGGCCGGTCCAGCGTCGCTCCCGGCCGTCGTGTCCCCCGAAGGCACCCATCAGAAGCGCCTCACGTCCGAGACCAGCACCTGCTGGAGGGCCTCGAACTCCTCCACGCACTTGCCCGCGCCGTAGGCCACCGAGGACAGCGGGTCCTCCGCGACGTGGACGGGCATGCCGGTCTCGTGGCGCAGCCGCTCGTCGAGGCCGCGCAGCATCGCGCCGCCGCCGGTGAGGACGATGCCGCGGTCCATGATGTCGCCGGCCAGCTCGGGCGGGGTCTGGTCGAGGGTGCTGCGGACGGCGTCGATGATGTTGTGGAGCGGCTCCTCGAGGGCCTGGCGCAGCTCGGAGCTCGACACGACGACCGTGCGCGGCAGGCCGGAGACCATGTCGCGGCCGCGGACCTCGGCGTCGGGCTCGCTCGGGAGGGGGAAGGCCGACCCGAGGGTCATCTTCATCTCCTCGGCGGTGCGCTCCCCCAGCATGAGGGAGTACTCCTTCTTCATCCACGCGATGATCGCCTGGTCGAGGTCGTCACCCGCGGTGCGGACCGACATGCTGGTGACGATGCCGCCGAGGCTGATCACGGCGACCTCGGTGGTGCCGCCGCCGACGTCGACGACCATGTTGCCGGTGGCCTCGTGGACGGGGAGCCCGGCGCCGATCGCGGCAGCCATCGGCTCCTCGACGATGTAGACCTTGCGGGCGCCGGCCTGGTAGCCGGCCTCCTTGACCGCGCGCTGCTCGACCGCGGTGATCCCGCTCGGCACGCAGATCACCATGCGGGGCTTGGCGAAGTAACGGCGGCGGTGCACCTGGTGGATGAAGTAGCGCAGCATCTGCTCCGTCGCCTCGAAGTCGGCGATCACGCCGTCCTTGAGCGGCCGGATGGCGGCGATGTTGTCGGGCGTGCGCCCGATCATCCGCTTCGCCTCGTGGCCCACGGCGAGCACCTCGCCGGTGGTCGTGTTCATCGCCACGACGGACGGCTCGTCGAGCACGATCCCCTTGCCGCGGACGTAGACCAGCGTGTTGGCAGTGCCGAGGTCGACGGCCATGTCTCGGCCGATCAGGTTGTGTGCCATTGCCGCTGCTGCCCCTGCAGGTCGGGTGGTGCTCCGGGAAGAGGGGTCAGCGCTGGCTCCGACCCACGCTCAGGTTAAGGAGCGCGGCTCGGTGTTCCCGGCAGGACACGCGCGAGGCGCGTGGGGCGGAGGTGAAAGATGCCTCGCTCAGCGCGTAGCGCGCGAGCGAGCTCGCGGCTACGCGCTGAGCTCGGGAAACCAGATCCCGATCTCGCGGGCGGCGGACTCCTCGGAGTCCGAGCCGTGCACGAGGTTCTGCTGGACGGCGAGGCCCCAGTCACGACCGAGGTCGCCGCGGATGGTGCCGGGGGCGGCGACGGTGGGGTCGGTGGCGCCCGCGAGGGAGCGGAAGCCCTCGATGCACCGCTCGCCCTCGATGACCACGGCGAGCACCGGACCGGAGAGCATGAACTCGACGAGCGGGCCGTAGAACGGCTTGCCCTCGTGCTCGGCGTAGTGGGCGGCGAGGATCTCGGGGGTCGCGCTGCGCAGCTCGACGGCGGCGAGCGTGTAGCCCTTGCCCTCGATCCGGCGCAGGATCTCGCCCGAGAGGCCGCGGCGTACACCGTCGGGCTTGACGAGGACGAGGGAGCGCTGGGGGTCGGTCATGCCGGAAGCCTAGCCAGCGTCGGACTGGTCGGCGCGCCAGGCCGCCCAGGCCTCGGCGCGCTCGCGCTCGATCTTGCGGCCGAGCAGGTCGGCGCCCGCCCAGAGCGCGGCGAAGATCGCGCCCAGGCCGAACATCACCGGGACGACGAAGCCGAGCGCGATGGCCGCGACCTGCACGACGTACCCGGCGAGGTAGGCCCACTCCGCGCGGAGCATGCCGGCGAGCAGCAGGCAGACCACGGCCAGGCCGAGCCCGACCGACAGCGCCGTGCTGGTGTCGACGTCGGCGATGGTGATCATCACCGGGGCCGTGAGTCCGAGCGCGATCGCCTCGAGGCTGAGCACGGCGGCGCACATGCCGCGGCGCGGAGAGCGCTCGGTGTTGGCAGGAGCGTCGGGCGCGGGCGTCTCGCTCACTGGCGGCCCTTGAGCATCGCGCGCGCCTCACCCACGGTGACGACGGAGCCGGTCACGAGGACGGCACCCGAGCCGATCGACACCTCGATCGCCTCCTGCGCCTCGGCGAGCGTGGCGGCGCGGTCGATGGCCTCCGCGAGGTCGGGCACGACGCTGACCCGGTCCTCACCGAAGACCTCCGCGGCGGCGCGGCCGAGGGCGGCGGCGGACATCGAGCGCGGGGTGGAGTTCTGGGTGCAGACGACGTAGGAGAGCACCGGCTCCAGGGCGTTGAGCAGGCCCTCGTGGTCCTTGTCCTCCATCACGCCGAGCACGCCGACGAGCGGGCTGAACGCGAAGGAGTCCTCCAGCGCCGCTGCGAGCGCCTCGGCGCCGTGCGGGTTGTGGGCCGCGTCGAGCACGATGGTGGGGCTGCGGCGGATGATCTCGAGCCGGCCCGGCGAGGTCACCTCGGCGAACGCGGCGCGGACCAGGTCCTCGTCGAGCAGGCCGGTGCCGAACGACTCGACCGCGGCGAGGGCGACGGCGGCGTTCTGCGCCTGGTGGGCGCCGTAGAGCGGCAGGAACACGTCGTCGTACGCCCCGCGCAGGCCTTGGAGGGACACCATCTGGCCGCCGACCGCGGGCGTGCGGCTGATGACGCCGAACTCCACGCCCTCGCGGGCGACCGTCGCGCCGACCTCGGCGGCCCGCTCGAGCAGGACGGCGGCGACCTCCGGGGTCTGCTCGGCGAGCACCGCGACCGAGCCGGGCTTGATGATCCCGGCCTTCTCGACCGCGATCGTGGCCGCGTCGCTGCCGAGGTACTTCTCGTGGTCGACGGCGATCGGCAGGACCACCGCGACGTCGGCGTCGACCACGTTGGTCGCGTCCCACGCGCCGCCCATCCCGACCTCGACCACGGCCACGTCGACCGGCGCGTCGGCGAAGGCGGCGTAGGCCATCCCGACGATCGTCTCGAAGAAGCTCAGCGGGTGCTCCTGCTCGGCATCGACGAGGTGCGTGTACGCCGCGACGTCGTTGAACGCGCGGACGAAGGCCTCGTCGTCGAGCGGCTCGCCGTCGACGCTGATCCGCTCGCTCATCTTCTCGAGGTGCGGGGAGGTGAAGCGGCCGGTGCGGAGGTCGAGGGCACGCAGGAGCGTCTCGATCATCCGACTGGTGCTGGTCTTGCCGTTGGTGCCGGTCAGGTGCACCGTGCGGAACGAGCGCTGCGGCTCCCCGAGCAGCTCGGTGAACGCCTGGATCCGGTCCAGGCTCGGCTCGAGCTTGGTCTCCGGCCAGCGTGACAGCAGGGCGTCCTCGACCTCGGCGAAGGTCTGGGCTGGGCGGGCTTCAGGCTGGGTATCAGTCATCTCGTACCGAGTCTAGGGGGCACCGTCAGCAGCGGACGATCCGCTTCCACGGCTTCACGACCTCGAGCGAACGACCGTCGAGCGGGTGCTCGCGGAACTGGTCGAGGGCGTCGGCCCAGCGCGGGTCCGCGGTGCCGGTGACGTACATCGCCGAGCCCTGGTCGGCGTAGACCAGCCCGTAGCGCTTCATCGCGACCACGACGGCCTTGGCCGCGCCCGAGTAGCGGGCCGTCGGGAACGACTTCTTCAACCGGAAGCGCATGCCGTACGCCGGCAGGTCCCGCGCCGTGTTGCCGCTCGGGCCGCAGTGGCGGGCCGGCCACGTGTACGCGTGGCGGGCAGTCGGGAGGGTGAAGCGCAGGGCATGGGTGATCCGGCCGGACGCCGCCTCATCGTAGGACAGCAGGCCGGGCAGGATCGGCAGGCCGGCGGCGTCGGCCGAGGTCCAGCGGGCCGGTCGCAGCTGGTTGGACGACAGGTCCCAGCGGGCGGCCGCGGCGGCCCGCCAGGCGACGACCCTGCCGGAGGAGTCACGCACCCGCTCGGCGGCGTACAGCTCGACGAGGTCGCAGGTGCCCCGCCGCACGGTGATCACGTGCCGGTCACCGGAGTCGGGGTCGGGGTCGGCGGTGCTGCCGCCCTCGATCGCGGCGTCGGCCGGGACGAACACCGGCCCGCGGTCGCTCTCGTCGCCGTAGTCCTCGCCGTCCACGCCGAACTGCAGCGGCAGCAGCGGCTGGTCCTCGTTGACGACGTTGACCGGGATGCCGTAGTACTCCTCGCTCGTGCCGAGGTCGAGGTGCAGGTCGTGCCCCGCCGCCTGCGCGGCCACGATCGCGCGGGACTGCTTCCACACCGGGCGACCGTCGATCCGCCGGTTCCACGGGTTGTCGGCCGGGAACAGCGCGCACCCGCCGACCGCGTGCACCGGCGCCGCGTGCCGCTCGACCTGCGGGGCGGCCCCGGCCGGCAGCGCCACGGCGGCGACCACGAGGGACAGGGTGAGGAGCAGGGTCGTGCGCATCCGACGAGGCTAGGGCTTCACGGGGACGGTGACGAGGTGCTCGGCCATCTCGACGACCGGCTCGTAGCCGAGGCCGGCGTAGATCTTGTTCGAGGTGGGGTTCGCCTGGTCGGTGAACAGGCACATCCGGTTCCCGGCCTCGAGCCCGCGTCGCGTCAGCTCGCCCACGACGTACGACGCGATGCCGCCGCCGCGGTGCTCCCGGGGCGTGTAGACGGGGCCGATGCGGGCGACCCCGTAGGACGGCAGCCCCGAGCCGGTGAGGTGCGCGACGGTGCCGTCCGGCAGCTCCCAGAGCCACTCGACACCCTCTCGGATCCGGATCAGGACGCTGTCGAGGGTGTTGTGCTCCCCGGACTCCGGGTCGGGCTCACGGCCGGCCTGCTCGTCGGCCTCGGCGTGGAAGGCGGTGAACCACGCGAGCACCAGCTCCGCGTCGTCCTCGGTCGCGAGGCGCAGGCGTCCCTCGGGCGCCGGCGGGACCTCGACCGAGGTGCACTCCCAGAGCCGGGTCGCCTTCTCCGACACCATCTCGCCGCCGGCGAGCTCGGCGGTCGCCCGGGCGAGCACCTCGGCCCCAGGCAGGGCGCCGTTGGCCCCGCCGAGGTGCTCGCCGCGCTCGTGCAACGCCGTCGCGAGGGCGTACGCCGCATCGTCCGACATCGGCAGCGCGAAGGTCGGGTAGGGCTTGAACGGAGCCGTCCGCATCGCCGCGCTCACCACCGTGCCGGCGTCGTCGCGGACGACCACCCACCACCGCTCGAAGGGTGCGCCGACCTCGGCCCACGAGTCGGTCCCGGACGCGATCTCGCGCGCCGTCCGCGAGGTGACGCTGGCGATCACGCTGCCCAGGACGGGCTCCGCGGCGAGCAGGTCGCCGGCGACGTCGAGGAACGGCTGCGGGGCGGTGAAGAACTCGAGCTCCATGGCAGGACGCTATCCACGGCCGCGACACGGTCGATACTCGTTTTCGCAGGCAGGAGGCCCGTCCATAGACTCAGCACATGACTGAGAACCCCAGCACCCAGGCCCCGGAGACGACGAGCACCGATCCGCGTGCCGTCGTCGTACCGGAGCGTCCGGCGCTGGAGGGGCTCGAGGACAAGTGGTCGCGCACGTGGGCTGACAACGACACCTATGCCTTCGACCGCACGCAGCCGCGGGAGAACGTCTACTCCATCGACACGCCGCCGCCGACCGTCAGCGGGTCGCTGCACGTCGGCCACGTCTACTCCTACAGCCACACCGACCTGATCGCGCGCTACCAGCGGATGCAGGGCAAGGCCGTCTTCTACCCGATCGGCTGGGACGACAACGGCCTGCCGACCGAGCGCCGCGTCCAGAACTACTTCGGCGTGCGCTGCGACCCCACGCTGCCGTACGACGCCGACTTCACGCCCCCGGAGAACCCGGACCCCAAGAAGCAGGTCCCGATCAGCCGGCCCAACTTCATCGAGCTGTGCGAGCAGCTCGTCGTCGAGGACGAGAAGGCCTTCGAGGCGCTCTGGCGCCAGCTCGGCCTCTCGGTCCAGTGGAACCCGACCTACACGACGATCGGCGACCACTCCCGCACCGTCAGCCAGCGCGCGTTCCTGCGCAACTACGCGCGCGGCGAGGCCTACCTCTCCGAGGCGCCGACGCTCTGGGACGTCACGTTCCAGACCGCCGTCGCCCAGGCCGAGCTCGAGGCGCGCGACTACCCGGGTGCCTACCACCGGGTCGCGTTCCACAAGCCTGACGGCTCGCCGCTCCACATCGAGACGACGCGACCGGAGCTGATCCCGAGCGTCGTCGCGCTGATCGCGCACCCCGACGACGAGCGCTACCAGGGCCTGTTCGGGACCACGGTCACCTCTCCGGTCTTCGGCGTCGAGATCCCCGTCCTCGCGCACCCCGCCGCCGAGCCCGACAAGGGCGCGGGCATCGCGATGTGCTGCACGTTCGGTGACCTCACCGACGTCATGTGGTGGCGCGAGCTCAGCCTCCCGGTCCGCACGGTCGTCGGCCGCGACGGGCGACTGCTCCGCGAGACGCCCGAATGGCTCGGCAGCGACGCCGCGTCGACGGCGTACGCCGAGATGGCGGGCAAGACGACCTTCAGCGCCCGCGAGGCGATGGTCGCCCTGCTCCGCGAGTCCGGCGACCTCGACGGCGAGCCCAAGCCCACCCAGCGGATGGCAAACTTCTTCGAGAAGGGCGACAAGCCGCTCGAGATCGTCGCCACGCGTCAGTGGTACATCAAGAACGGCGGCCGCGACGCGCAGCTGCGCAAGGAGATGCTCGTCCGCGGCGAGGAGATCACCTGGATCCCCGCCCACATGAAGCACCGCTACGACAACTGGGTCGGCGGCCTCAACGGCGACTGGCTGATCTCGCGGCAGCGGTTCTTCGGCATCCCGTTCCCCGTCTGGTACCCCCTCGACGCCGACGGCGAGCCCGACCACGACCACCCGCTCATGCCGTCGGAGGACCAGCTCCCGGTCGATCCGTCGACCGAGGCGCCGCACGGGTACACCGAGGACCAGCGTGGCAAGCCCGGCGGCTTCGTCGGTGACCCCGACGTGATGGACACGTGGGCGACGTCGTCGCTGACGCCCCACATCGCGGGCATGTGGGAGGTCGACGACGACCTGTTCTCGCGGGTCTTCCCCTACGACCTCGCGACCCACGCACACGACATCATCCGCACCTGGCTCTTCTCCCGTGTCGTCCGCGCCGACTTCGAGAACGGCGTCGCGCCCTGGTCGCACGCGATGATCTCGGGCTTCATCGTCGACCCCGACCGCAAGAAGATGTCGAAGTCCAAGGGCAACGTCGTCGTCCCGACCGACATCCTCGAGAAGTACGGCGCCGACGCCGTCCGCTGGCGCGCCGCCATCGGCCGCCCCGGCATGGACTCGCCCTTCGACGAGACGCAGATGAAGGTCGGGCGCCGGCTCGCGATGAAGGTGCTCAACGCCTCGAAGTTCGTCCTCGGCAACGTCGGCGCGACCTCGCTCAGCCCGGCCGCCGTCAGCAACCCGGTCGACTGCGCCCTGCTGGGCCGGCTCGAGATCGTGGTCCGACGGGCGACCGAGGCGTTCGACGCGTACGACTACACGACCGCGCTCGAGGTCACCGAGAAGTTCTTCTGGGAGTTCTGCGACGACTACCTCGAGCTGGTCAAGGAGCGTGCGTACGACACCGACGGCGGGGTCGGCACCGACTCGGCCCGCGCCACGCTGGCCATCGCCCTGCACGTCCAGCTGCGCCTGCTCGCGCCGATCCTGCCCTACGCGACCGAGGAGGTCTGGTCGTGGTGGCAGGAGGGCTCGATCCACCGCGCCGCCTGGCCGACCGCCGCCGACCTGGGCTCCGCGGCAGCCTCGCAGCCGCTGGTCCTGGACGCCGTCGCGGCCGCCCTCACCGGGATCCGCGGAGCGAAGTCGCAGGCGAAGGCCAAGATGCGCGCCCCGCTCTCCCGCGTGGAGATCACCGGCCCGACCGCGCTGGTCGAGGCTGCCCGGGAGGCGGAGGACGACCTCCGCGCCGTGGGGAACGTCGTCGGCTCGCTCGACTTCGTCGCCGACGACTCGTTGAACGAGCTCCGCGTCACCGCCGAGCTCGCGCCCGTCGAGGACGCTCCCGCGACCTGACCCGCACCCGACCTTCGCGTCGAGCGGTGATCCAGCCACATGTCCGACGCTCGGAACGTGGCTGGGGCACCGCCGGCCCGGCGTGTCCGCGTGCGACCCGCGTCGAGCGGTGCTCCAGCCACATGCCTTGCGCTCGGCACGTGGCTGGGCCACCGCCGGCCGGCGGGTCGGCGCCCGAGCGGTGCGTGGGGAGGATTTCGGACGCGCTGGATCCGCCTCAGCCACCGCTGGCGCGCGTGTCCCCGTACGACCCGCGCCCGAGCGGTGCGTGAGGAGTGCTCAGGGGGCGCAGAATCCTCCTCACGCACTGCTGGGCGAGGAGATGAAGGGCTCAGCCCTTGCGGCCGGCCTTCCGTGCGTCCTTGGCAGCCTGAGCGGCAGCCTTCTCTGCATCGCGGGCAGCCCTGTCGGCAGCCTTCTCCGTGTCGCGGGCGGCCTTGTCAGCGGCCTTCTGCGCGTCGCGGGCGGCCTTAGCCGCGGCCTTCTCGGCGGCCCGGGCGGACCTGGCGGCCGTCTTCTCCGCGCGACGCTCGGTCCTCGCGGCCTCACGGTCGGCCTTGCGCTGCGCCCTGGCCTCGTGGCGGGCAGCCTTGCGCTCGGCGCGGGCAGCGGCCCGGTCGGCCTGGCGGTCGGCCCTGCCAGCGGCGCGGTCGGTCGTACGGCCGGAGGTGTCGTCGGCGGTGTCGTCGGCGACCAAGGTCTGGTCAGAGGTGGTGGTGGCCGTCTCGAGGGAGGTCGTGGCGGTCTTCGCCTTCTTCGCCACCGTCGTCGCGGGCGACGGAGTCGGCACCGGGAGCGGCTGCGTGCTCAGCACGACCGGGAACCCCGTCTCGACCGGCTCGGCAGCGTCAGGGGCGGGCGCAGGAATGCGCTCGACGTGACCCCCCACGGACGACGCGATCGGCTTGCCCGGCTGGACGAAGTCGAAGCTCCAGCCACGGCCGACCGAGAGGAGCATCAGGACGGCACAGAGCATGGCGACGAGAGCGAAACCGACGAGCGGCCGCTTCGGATCAACCCCCACGGGGTCCCCTTCCCACACATGGACGAGACGCCAGTCTGGGCGGGTCATGACGCGTGATCACGGTCGATGGTCAGGAATAGTCCGAAATGACTAGACCAGTCTGGTCACATCGGACTACCCAGCCCCCGGGAACGCCCGGGGGCTGGACCGGGAAAGGACCGGGAAAGGACCGGGAAAGGACCGGGCGAGCGTCAGGCGGACTTCTTCTTGCGGCCCTCGGACTCGCGCAGGACGAGCGTCGGCGCGACGTCGTCCTCGACGGTCTCGCGGGTCACGATCACCTTCGCCACGTCGCCGCGCGAGGGCACGTCGTACATCACGTAGAGGAGGACCTCCTCGATGATGGCGCGCAGCCCGCGGGCACCGGTGCCCCGCTCAAGCGCCGCGTCGGCGATCGAGTCGATGGCGTCGGGGGTGAACTCGAGCTCCACACCGTCGAGGTCGAAGAGCTTCTGGTACTGCTTGACAAGCGCGTTGCGCGGCTCGGTGAGGATCTGCACGAGCGCCGCGCGGTCGAGCTTGGAGACGCTCGCGATGAGCGGGAGGCGGCCGATGAACTCGGGGATCAGGCCGAACTTGGTGAGGTCCTCGGGCCGGACCTGGACGAGGTAGTCGTCGGCCTCGCGCTCGGCGGCGCCGCGTACGTCGGCCATGAACCCCAGCGACTTCTTGCCGACGCGCTGCTCGATGATCTGCTCGAGCCCGGCGAAGGCACCACCCACGATGAAGAGGATGTTGGTGGTGTCGATCTGGATGAACTCCTGGTGCGGGTGCTTGCGTCCGCCCTGCGGGGGCACCGACGCGGTCGTGCCCTCCAGCATCTTGAGCAGCGCCTGCTGCACGCCCTCGCCCGAGACGTCGCGCGTGATCGAGGGGTTCTCCGACTTGCGGGCCACCTTGTCGATCTCGTCGATGTAGATGATGCCGGTCTCGGCCTTCTTGACGTCGTAGTCGGCGGCCTGGATGAGCTTGAGGAGGATGTTCTCGACGTCCTCGCCGACGTAGCCGGCCTCGGTCAGGGCGGTCGCGTCGGCGATCGCGAAGGGCACGTTGAGCATCCGGGCGAGGGTTTGGGCGAGATAGGTCTTGCCGCAGCCGGTGGGCCCGATGACGAGGATGTTGGACTTGGCGACCTCGACCACGTCCTCCTTGGCCTTGCCGCTGACCGGCTGGAGACCCGACTGGACGCGCTTGTAGTGGTTGTAGACCGCAACGGCGAGGGACTTCTTCGCGTGCTCCTGGCCGATGACGTAGGAGTTGAGGAACTCGAAGATCTCCTTGGGCTTGGGCAGCTCCTCGAGGCTGACCTCCGAACCCTCGGCGAGCTCCTCCTCGATGATCTCGTTGCAGAGCTCGATGCACTCGTCGCAGATGTAGACGTTGGGACCCGCGATGAGCTTCTTGACCTGCTTCTGGCTCTTGCCACAGAAGTTGCACTTCAGCAGGTCGCCGCCGTCACCGATACGTGCCACGAGTCGTGTCCTCCAGTCTCGCCGGGCGGGGGCCGCGGCGTTCAACACCTTGCACTGTCCGGTCTTGCAAGGGGCCCGACGACGGTACCCCGTGCCGGCCCCGGGCGGGGGCCGGACACGAGATGTCGCGGGTCATGATTTCTGCGCCTCAGACGAGCGCGGGAACGCCCTTGCGGGACTCGATCACCGCGTCGATGAGGCCGTACTCCACGGCCTGCTCGGCGGTGAGGATCTTGTCGCGCTCGATGTCGGCGCTCACCTGGTCGAGGTCCTTGCCGCTGGAGTCGGAGATCATCCGCTCGAGCAGCTCGCGCATGCGGAGGATCTCGTTGGCCTGGATCTCGATGTCGGAGGTCTGGCCGAACGTCCCCTCGGTGTAGGGCTGGTGGATCAGGATGCGGCTGTTGGGCAGCGCCATCCGCTTGCCCTTCGCCCCGCTCGCCAGGAGGATCGCCGCGGCGGAGGCAGCCTGCCCCAGGCACACGGTCTGCACGGCGGGCTTGATGAAGCGCATCGTGTCGTAGATCGCGGTCAGCGCGGTGAACGAGCCGCCGGGGCTGTTGATGTAGATGCTGATGTCGCTGTCGGGGTTCATCGTCTCCAGGCACAGCAGCTGGGCGATGACCGCGTTGGCCACGTCGTCGCTGATGGGCGTGCCGAGGTAGATGATGCGGTCCTCGAAGAGCTTGGCGTAGGGGTCGATGCGCCGGAACCCGTAGGAGGTGCGCTCTTCCCACTGGGGGATGTAGTAGTTCATGTTCAGTCCTTCTGCGTGGAACTGGATTGGCGGGCCGGGCGACCCTCGTCGGCGGCCTCGCGGGCGCTGGTGATGACCTTGTCGACGAGGCCGTACTCGACGGCCTGCGGGGCGGTGAACCACCGGTCACGGTCGGCATCGGCGACGACCTGGTCGACGCTCTGGCCGGTGTGCTCGGCGATCAGGTCGAGCAGCACCTTCTTGATGTGGAGCGACTGCTGGGCCTGGATCTTGATGTCCGAGGCCGAGCCGCCCATCCCCGAGGACGGCTGGTGCATCATGATCCGCGCGTGCGGGAGGGCGTAGCGCTTGCCCTTCGTGCCGGCGCAGAGCAGGAACTGGCCCATCGAGGCCGCGAGGCCCATGCCGACCGTTGCGACGTCGTTGGGGATGTAGTTCATCGTGTCGTAGATCGCCATGCCGGCGTCGACCGAGCCGCCGGGGCTGTTGATGTGGAGGAAGATGTCCGCCTCCGGGTCCTCGGCGGAGAGCAGCAGGAGCTGGGCGCAGATCGCGTTGGCGTTCTGGTCGCGCACCTCCGAGCCGAGGAAGACGATGCGCTCACGGAGGAGGCGCTGGTAGATGTGGTCGTCGAGGCCATACATCCCACCGGCGCCGTTCATCTCGGGCGAGAGGGCTGGGCTGGAGTTCTGGTTCACGCTGGCGACATTAGCCGGAAGGTCGGACACTTCCACGCGACAACCCGCCCTGTTCGCCCAGAGCGGATTCGGGTGCGCAGCGGCCGGACCGGGTGCAACGTCAGCCGAGGGCGACCTCGGCCAGGACCTCGCGGAAGACGCGGTAGCGCTCGGCCCCGACGCGCTCGGCCCACTCCTCATCGCACGCGTGCAGCACCAGGGTGGCGCGGCGCACTGCGTCACGACCGCGCGCGGTGATGCGTACGCGGCGGGCGCGCGCGTCGTGCTCGGCGACCGCCACCTCGACCATGCCGAGGCCCTCGAGCTGCCGCACGAACTGTCCGCACCCCTGGGTCGTCATCTCGACGCTGTCGGCCAGCTCGCTGATCGTCAGCCCGTCCGGCGGCAGCCACTCCAGCACCCGCAGCTGGGAGGGACGCAGCTCCGGGGCGTCCTCAGCGAGCCGCTCGCGAAGACGGGCGAAGACCATGCCCATCAGCATCGGGAGGTGCGGCTCGACGGCCGGCAGCCGGCCCTTGACGTCAGTCATGAAAGCAACTTACCTTTTCTTGTCATGAAAGTAACTTTCACGCCTGGTGCCTCCCGAGGCACGCACGACCGGAGGGCGCTGGGCGCCGACGACGTCCCGGACACCGAGCTGGCCGCCCTGGTCGCCGCGCTGTGGCAGGTGCCGGGCGTCGAGCTGCTGGACTCCGAGGCCGAGGTCGTCGACTACCACGTGCCCTCGATCCTCACCGGCGCCCGCACCTGGGTCCGCGGTCACGCCGACGCCGGGGACGGCCCGCGGGCGTACGCACTGTTCGTGAAGCGCGTGCACAGCTGGCGCCACTCCCCCGCGTTCGCCTTCGTGCCGCCGGAGATCGGTGAGTGGGCGGCGACCTCCGTGCCGTGGCGGTCCGAGCCGCTGCTCTATGCCAGCGACCTGGCCGATCGCCTGCCCGAGGGGCTCTCGATGCCTCGCGCGGTTCGCGTCGACGAGCGGGCCGACGACACCGCCACCATCTGGATGGACGTGGTGGAGGCGAGCCCCGAGCCCTGGGACACGGGGACGTACGTCGAGGCCGCCGGCCTGCTGGGGCGGATGAGCGGCAGCGCGAGGGTCGCCGAGCTGGCCGCGATCGACCCGCAGCCATGGCACATCCAGTACTTCGTCGTGGGCCGCATCGGGCACACGGTGCTGCCCGGCCTCTTCGACGACGCCACCTGGGAGCACGAGCTCGTCGCGCCCTGCTTCGGTGACCTGCGCGCCCCGCTGACGGGCGTGGCCAACCACCTCGACGCACTCGCGGAGGAGTTCGCGGCGATGCCGCACCGCGCGTCCCACGGCGACGCGTGCCCCAACAACCTGCTGCGCCACCCGTCGGGCACCGGCTTCACGCTCATCGACTTCGGCTTCTGGCGTCCGCAGCCCGTCGGCTTCGACCTGTCCCAGCTCCTCGTGGGCGACATCCAGATCGGGCGGCGCGACGCCGCTGACCTGCCCGAGCTGGCCGAGGCCTGCCTGACGGCGTACGCCGACGGGTTGGCCGCGGAGGGTGCCGAGGTGCCGGACGCGGTCCTGCGCCGCGGCCACGCCGTCAGCCTCATGCTGTTCAACGGCCTGCCGAGCCTGCCGCTCGAGCAGGTGGCCGAGGCCCAGCAGCTGGACGACGCCGGCGAGCTCACGGACGAGCGGCTCGCCGCGATGCACGACTGGTCGCTCCAGCGCTCCCGGATCGCGCGCTATGCCCTGGACGTCCTGGCACGCACCGACCCCGCGTAGCTCCCCGCACGCAGCGACCGGCGCCCACCAGAGGTGGACGCCGGTCGTGGTGCGAGTGGGCGGAGGCTCAGGCCTCGTCGTCCGCCTTGGCCTCGTCAGTGGCCTCGTCGGCGGCCTCGTCGGTCACCTCGACGGGCTCGCCGATCGTGCCGTCGGGACGGAGGTTCTTCAGCTCGACCACGTTGCCCGAGGCGTCCTTGACGGTCGCGGACTCCACGATCTGCGCCAGCGCCTTGCCGCGCATGATCTCCTGCACGAGCTCGGGGATGTGGTTGTGCTCGAACATGTGGTTCGCGAACTCCTGCGGGTCCTGCCCGGACTGCTGGGCACGACGCACGAGGTGCTCGGAGAGCTCGGCCTGGTCGATGCCGAACTCCTCCTTCTTCGCGATCTTGTCGAGGATGAACTGCGCGGCGACGGCGTCGCGGACCCGGCGCTCGACGTCGGCCTCGAACTCCTCCTGGGTCTGGCCCTCGTCCTCGAGGTACTTCTCCATGGTGATGCCGGCGAAGCCGAGCTGCTGCTCGACGTTCTGGCGACGGGCGTTGAGCTCGTCGGTGACCATCACCTCGGGGAGCGGGATCTCGACCTTCTCGAGGAGGGCCTCGAGGACGGCGTCGCGGGCCGCTGCGGCCTGCTCGAGGCGCTTGCCCCGGCCGAGGCGCTCGCGCACGTCGGCAGTGAGCTCCTCGGAGGTGTCGAACTCAGAGGCGAGCTGCGCGAACTCGTCGTCGTACTCCGGCAGCTGCTGCTCCTGCACGGCCGTCACCTTGACGGTGACCTGCACGGCCTCGCCGACCAGGTCACCACCGACGAGCTCGGAGTCGAAGGTCTTGTCGTCGCCGGCCGACAGGCCGACCAGGGCCTCGTCGAGACCGTCGATCATGCCGCCGCGGCCGACCTTGTAGGACATGCCGGTGACCTCGCCGCCCTCGACGGCCTCGCCGTTCGCGGCCGCGAGGAGGTCGATCGTGACGAAGTCGCCCTCGGCGGCCGCACGCTCGACCGGGACGAGGGTGCCGAAGCGCTCACGCAGCGCCTCGACCTGCTCGTCGACGTCGGAGTCGGAGATCTCGATGTCCTCGACCGTGGCCTCGAGGCCCTCGTAGGACGGCAGCTCGAAGTCGGGCTTGATGTCGACCTCGGCGGTGAACTCGAGCGACTCGTTGTCCTCGAACTTCGTCACCTCGATCTCCGGCTGGGCCAGCGGCTCGAGGTCGTGCTCCTGCAGGGCGGCCATGTACTGCTGCGGGACGACGGCGTTGATCGCCTCGTCGAGCACGGGGCCGCGGCCGACCTGGCGGTCGATGACCGCCGGCGGGACCTTGCCCCGACGGAAGCCGGGGACGTTGATCTGCTTCGCGATCTTCTGGTACGCCGCGTCGAGGCTCGGCTTGAGCTCCTCGAAGGGCACCTCGACGGTCAGCTTGGCCCGGGTCGGGCTCAAGGTCTCGACGGCGCTCTTCACAAATGTCTCCTGGTGCTGGTCATGGGGATGGGCGCGCGCGCATGGGGGAAGGCGCGACCGCGAACCACGAGAGTCTATCGAGCGTGCACGCAGGGGCCGAATCAGTCGGGGCGACAGGACTCGAACCTGCGGTCTCCTGCTCCCAAAGCAGGCGCGCTAGCCACTACGCTACGCCCCGCCAAACCGGCCTCCGGGCCGCCAGGACGGCGGCCCGACGGCCTGCTTGGAGCGGATGACGGGAATCGAACCCGCGTAGCCAGTTTGGAAGACTGGGGCTCTACCATTGAGCTACATCCGCGCGGGAGTCATGGTGCCACAGGTGCGCCTGTGGTCCCCCATCGGTCAGGGTGCCTCAGCGGCGGTGGACCAGCAGCAGCGCACGGTCGTCGCTGCGCGAGCCGAGCGACTCGATCAGGCGCTCCGCCCCACCCTCGAACTGCCCGCGCAACAGCCGCTCGGCCTGTCCGAGCATCTTGTCGATGCCCGAGGCGATGTCACGCGTGCGGGTCTCGACCATGCCGTCGGTGTAGAGCAGCAGCGCGTCACCGTGGCGCATCTCCCCCGAGGTGGCGGCGAAGTCGACCCCGTCCATCAGGCCGAGGATCGGCCCCTCCGTCTCGATCACCTCCCACCGACCCGAGCCCGCGTGGCGCAGGGCGGCCGGTGGGTGACCGGCGCTGCGCAGGTCGTAGCGCCCGGTGTCGAGGTCGAGGGACAGGTGGATCGCCGTCGCGAACCCCTCGTCCCAGTCCTGCTGGAGCAGGAACGTGTTGGCGCCGGCGAGGAAGTCGCGCGGCGGCAGGGCGCTGAGCAGGCCGCCGATGGCACCCGACAGCAGCAGCGCACGGGTGCCGGCCGCCTGACCCTTGCCGGACACGTCGACGACGGCGACGTCGAGGCGGTTGCCGACGCGTGAGGTCACCACGAAGTCACCGGCGAAGGGCGTGCCACCGGCGGAGCGGAGCTCGGCAGCGGCGTACCACTCGTCGGGAAGCGCGGGGATGCCGCCCTGGCGCAGGATCCGGTCGCGGAGGTCGACGAACATCTGCTCGCCCTGGATGCCTGCGACGCCGAGGCGCGAGCGGCGCAGGGACGACAACAGGACGAGCAGCCCGAGGCCGAAGATGATGATCACCGTGAGCACGACCCGGACATTGATGTCCTGGACCACCACCACGATGGCGAGCACGAGCAGCACGAACAGGACGAACCAGGGCAGCTGGCGCGGCCCGAGCATCAGGCTCGACACGACCAGCGGCACCAACAGGGTCGTGAGCGGTGTGTAGCTCGGGAGCAGCCAGATCGTCACTCCGATGGCGACCGTTGCCACGACGAGCGCCACCACCAGCCGTGAGCCGCGCGGAAGGACCTGGTTGAGCGCTCCCTCGAGCCGCTGGCCCGCGCTGCGGGGGGCGCGGTCGCGGGCAGGGCTCATGTCTGCGCTCCTCCCGATGCGCCGGCGTGCTTGGACGCAGACTGTACGGCTCGGGAGCGGAAGGTGGGCTGACATCTCGGACACCAGAAGATGTTGCGTCCGACGAGCTGACCGGTCCGGACCGTCGAGCCGCAGACGTGGCACGGCATCGAGGTGCGCCGGTAGACGTAGACCTCGCCCCCGTGGTCGTCCTGACGGGGTGCCCGGCCCATGGCTTCCGGCAGGTGCTCGGGTCGCACCGTGTCGATGCGGTTGGTGCGCACGCCCTCGGCCATGAGCTCGACCAGGTCGGCCCAGATCGCGCGCCACTGCCCGATCCGGAGCGTGTCGCCGGGGCGCAGCGGGTGGATGCGGTGCCGGAAGAGCACCTCGGCGCGGTAGACGTTGCCGACGCCGGCCAGCACCTTCTGGTCCATCAGGAGGTCGCCGATCGCGCGCGGGCTGCGAGAGATGCGTCGCCACGCCTGGCCCGGGTCGGCGTCGTTACGCAGCGGGTCGGGACCGAGCCGTCCGAGGATCTCAGCGCGCCGGGCGGGACCCACCAGGTCGCACAGGATGGCGCCCCGGAGGTCGGCGTACGCCGTCCCGCGCGGGTCGGCGTCCGCGCCGGTCACCAGCCGGAGGCGCACGGCGCCCACCGGTGCGGGCACGTCGTCGACGTCGGTGTGCACGTCGAAGGTGCCGATCAGGCCGAGGTGCACGTGGACGAAGCGCTCGTGGTCGAGGTCGACGAAGAGGTGCTTGCCCGCCGAGTCGGCGCCGACGACGGTCGCGCCGTCGAGCTGGGTGGCCTCGGCCTCGAACCGACCCTGCGGCGACGAGACGCGGACGACCCGCCCGGCGAAGGCGGCCGTGAGGTCGTCGGCGAGCCGGCGGAGGGTGTGGCCCTCAGGCATCCGGGTCGTCGGGTGTGGCCGGGGTGTCGGGACCGCGCAGGGCGGACTCCGGCAGCGGGGGCAGCTCGCGGGTCTCGTCGTAGACGGACAGCTGGCCGATCCGTCGGACGTGCCGCTCGTCGCCGGAGAACGGCGTGGTGAGGAAGACCTCGATGAAGCGGGTCATGTCCTCGACCGAGTGCATCCGGCCGCCGACCGACACGACGTTGGCGTCGTTGTGCTCGCGGCCGAGGGCAGCCGTCTCCTCCGACCACGCGAGGGCGCAGCGGATACCGGTCACCTTGTTGGCCGCGATCTGCTCACCGTTGCCCGAGCCGCCGATGACGACACCGAGCGAGTCGAGGCCCTCGGCCCGCTCAGCGGCGACCGCCTCGCCCGCGCGCAGGCAGAAGACGGGGTAGTCGTCGGCGGCGTCGTAGACGAACGGGCCATGGTCGACGGGTTCGTAGCCGTGGTCGACCAGCCAGTGGAGGAGGTGGTCCTTCAGCTCGAGTCCGGCGTGGTCGGAGCCCAGGTGAACGCGCATGGCGGAAGTGTTCCAGAATCGTGCGACACCGGTTCAGCCGGTCGCCTCCCAGGTGCGTCCGAACCGGGCCATGCAGTGCCAGAGCCACTTCACGGCCTGTGGGTCGTGGTGTCCGGAGCGCTGGGCGGCGCCGAGCAGTGCGGGCGTGACCTCCCGGCCGAGCTCGCGGGCGAGGGCGATCGGGACGATGCCGCGGTAGGCCTCGTCGATGTCGTCGGCGTTGATCCGGTAGCCGGGGTGGGTCTCGACCGCCACCCCCAGCCCGTCGAGCAGGCCACCGGACGCGGCGAGGTCACTGGGGTCGACGACAACCGCCTCGACGTCATCGGCCAGCGCGACTCCCCCGTGGACGTGGGCCTCGACGTAGTCATTCAACGGGTCGTCGAGCGGCAGGTCGGCTGCGGCCGCGGGCAGCAGTGCCGCGTCGAGCAGCCCGGCGTCTGCGAGCCGGCACAGCTCTGCAAGCCGCTCCGGGCCACCGACGGCCTGAGGGGCGTAGACGCTGTCGGGCCAGCAGAACGTCGCCCGCTCGAGCACCTCGGGGCGCAGCCGGAAGTACGCCGATCCGAATCGCGGTGCCGCGCCGTAGGGGTCGTCGCGGCGGTTCCACGCGCCGTACACCGGCCTCGCGGCGGGGTCACCGTCGTCGTACCTGCCCTCGAAGAGCCTGCTCTCCCACAGCCATCGTTGTCCGCCGGGGTGCGCGGTCAGACCACCGTTGGACGTCCCGGTCAGCCACTGGCTGCGGTAGCGACCGTCGGCGGCGATCGCGTCGAGCACCGTCCCCCCGCTGTGTGCCCAGCCGGGATGGAAGTGCAGCACGACCGTGCGAGCCACGCGGGTCAGCCGCCGAGGTGCTGGTCGATCCACCCCGCCACCGTGCGGACCAGCGGCTCGGACGCGGCGAAGTGGGCATGCCGCCAGAAGCCGTGGGTCTGCCCGAGGCAGCGGATGCCGACGGTCTCCACGCCGGCCTCGGCGAGCAGCCGGGCGAGCTCCTCCCCCTCGTCGCGCAGCGGGTCGGCCTCCGCGCTCGCCACGAAGGTCGGCGGGAGGGTGTCCAGCCGGTCGGAGAGGAGCGGCGCGAGGTCGGGGTCGTCGAAGTCGGCCTCGGTGCGGGCGTACTGCGCCCAGTACCAGTGGGCCTCGGCCGGGTCGAAGCCCGTGTCCCGCGCCTCGTCCCACGAGGGAAAGGCGCAGCGGGGATCGAGGAACGGGTAGATGAGCGCGACCACGGAGAAGAACCCGGGGTTGCGCAGTGCCGCGACGAGGGCGAGGTTCGCGCCGGCGGAGTCGCCGTGGGCGGCGTACGGCCCGGCGAGGTCGGATCCCGCCCCCTCGCGGCGGAGCCAGCCGACGACCGTGTCGAGGTCGTCGGGCGCGGCCGGGAACGTGGCCTCCGGGGGGCGGCGGTACTCGACGCTCAGCACCGCGCGTCGACCGCGGTTGGCCATCCGGCGGCAGATGCCGTCGTGGACGTCGACGTCGTTGAGGACGAAGCCGCCGCCGTGTGCATGCACGACCACGCCCGGGAGCGCGTCCGCCGGCGTGAACAGGCGGCACGCCACACCGTCGGCGTCGACGTCGGCCACCGAGGCGACGTCCTCGCGGGGCAGCTGCAGGTTGGCCACACGTACGACCTCGCGGTGCGCCGCCACGTCGAAACCGGGCGCCGTCAGGTCCGGGCTGGTGTCGGCCTCCACGGCCGCGCGGACCTCGGGGTACATCGCGGCGCGTCTCAGCGCGACATCAGCGCGTCGAGGCCGACCGCGACGGCCGCCGCGACCCGGAAGTCGACCCGCTCGTCGGGCACGGAGACCCGGTAGCGGTCGCCGAACGACATCTTCCGTTCGACCGAGAAGAGCGCGTTGCCCTCTGCGTCGACGAAGTCGAAGTGGATCGGGATGAAGTCGAGCTCGGTCAAGCGACGCAGCAGGCCCACGACCTGGTTGCGCTCCCGGCCGGTGCCCGAGTAGCCCGGCCCCTCGATGTGGAAGGTCGAGCGCAGCAGCGAGGCGCCGAAGTCCTTGCGGAAGAAGCCGATCTGGGCGCCGCCCTCGTCGGTGATGTCGTAGCCGGCGTTGAGGTCGATCTTCTTGCGGGCCTTGAAGCCGAAGACCGGTCGCGACTTCCCCGCGTCGGCGTAGAAGGTCACCTGCTCCTTGAACGCCATCCGCTTCTGCTCGGCCAGTGCCATCAGGCGGGTCGGGTTGCCCGACGCGTCGGACTCCGACACCTCGTAGCGGTTGACCATCATGGTGAGCTTCTGCTTCACCACGAAGTGCGGCAGGTGCATCTCGGCAGCATTCTCGGCAGGCATGCGAAGAGCCTAGTCAGCCGAGACGCGCGCCAGCTCCTCGTCGACCACCGACGGGTCGAGCTTGGTGAAGACGGGCGTCGGCTTCTCGACCGTCGCGCCCACCGTGACCGGCGTCCACTCCCAGCGCGGGGTGCCGGAGTAGTCGCCGGTGATGACGGGGTACGACGTCAGCCCGGCGCCGTTGTCGGGGTCGAGCTCGTCGACCTGCTCGATGCGCGGCATCGGGACGAAGTCACCCTCGCCGCCAAGCACCCGGTGCACCTTGTTGGCGGCATGCGGCAGGAAGGGCGAGAGCAGCGAGTTGCAGTCGCTCACGCACTGGACCGCGACGTGGAGCACGGTCGCGAGGCGGTCGCGCTGCGACTCGTCCTTCATCTTGTAGGGCTCGGTGACGGTGAGGTACTTGTTCACCTCTCCGACGATGCGCATCGCCTCGGCGGTCGCGGCGCGCAGGCGGTGGTGGCCGAGCAGGTTGCCGACGCTCTCGAACCCACCGCGTACGGCGGCGAGGACGGCCTCGTCGACCGGCTCGAGCTCGCCGAGCGGAGGGATCTCGCCGAAGCTCTTCGCGACCATCGTGGCGGTCCGGTTGACCAGGTTGCCCCAGCCCGCGACGAGCTCGGAGTTGTTGCGGGTGACGAAGTCGGCCCACGTGAAGGCGGCGTCGGAGGTCTCCGGGCCGGCGGCGCAGATGAAGTAGCGCAGCGGGTCGGGGCCGTAGCGGGCGAGGAAGTCGCCGACGTAGAGCACGTGGCCGCGCGAGGTGGAGAACTGCTGGTCGCCCATCGTGAGGTACTCGGAGGAGACGACCTCGGTCGGCAGGTTGAGCAGGCCGTACGACCCCGGCTGCCCGCCGCGCGATCCCTGGCCGTTGTAGGCCAGCAGCTCGGCCGGCCAGATCTGGGAGTGGAAGACGATGTTGTCCTTGCCCATGAAGTAGTAGGACAGGGCGTCGGGGTCGTTCCACCAGGCGCGCCACGCATCCGCGTCGCCTGACCGGCGGGCCCACTCGATGGAGGCGGACAGGTAGCCGATGACCGCGTCGAACCAGACGTAGAGCCGCTTGGTCGGCTGGTCCTCCCAGCCCGGCACCGGGATGCCCCAGTCGATGTCGCGCGTCATCGCGCGGGGCCGGATCTCCTTGAGGATGTTCTGGCTGAACTTGATGACGTTGGGTCGCCACGTGCCGCTCGACTCCCGCTCGTCGAGCCACTCCCCCAGCGCGTCGGCGAGGGCGGGCAGGTCGAGGAGGAAGTGCTGGGTGTCGACGAACTGCGGCGTCTCGCCGTTGATCTTCGACCGCGGGTCGATCAGGTCGGTGGCGTCGAGCTGGTTGCCGCAGTTGTCGCACTGGTCGCCGCGGGCGTCCTTGAAGCCGCAGATCGGGCACGTGCCCTCGATGTAGCGGTCGGGCAGCGTGCGGCCCGTCGACGGGCTGATGGCCGCCTGCATGGTCTGCTCGACCATGTAGCCGTTGGCCAGCACGGTGCGGAACATCTCCTGCACGACGCCGTAGTGGTTGCCGGTCGTGGTGCGGGTGAAGAGGTCGTAGGACAGGCCGAGGTCGGCGAGATCGTTGACGATGACCGCGTTGTTCTTGTCGGCGAGGTCCTTCGCGCTCACGCCCTGCTGGTCGGCGGTGACGAGGATCGGCGTGCCGTGCTCGTCGGTGCCCGAGACCATCAGCACGTCGTGGCCGGCCATCCGCATGTAGCGACTGAACACGTCGGAGGGCACGCCGAAACCGGCCACGTGGCCGATGTGGCGCGGGCCGTTGGCGTACGGCCAGGCGACGGCTGACAGGACACGAGTCATGGGGATGAGCCTAGTGACCGGGCGCGACCCGATTTCCGCGGGTCGCGCCGGTCGGGGCGCAGGCGATCAGGAGAAGTCGAGGTCACCCGTGCGCGAGCGCTTGAGCTCGTAGAAGTACGGGAACTTCGCGAGCGCGACCGCGCCGTCCCAGACCTCGCCGGCCTCCTCGCCGCGCGGGATCTTCGACATCACGGGGCCGAAGAAGGCCGAGCCGTTGATGTGGATGGTCGGCGTCCCGACGTCGTCGCCGACGGCGTCCATTCCCTCGTGGTGGCTCTTCGCGACTGCGTCGTCGAGCGACGCGTCGTCCCAGGCCTCGATGAGGTCCGCCGGGAGGCCGACGTCGGCCAGCGAGGCGGCGACCGTCTCGCGGGTCAGCTCCTCCTCGTTGTTGTGCCGACGGGTGCCGATCGCGGTGTACCACAAGCCGAGCGTGGCGTTGTCGTGGTCCTGGGCGATCTTGATCGCCACCCGGACGGGCTTCTCCGTGCCGGCGAGCATCTCGCGGTAACCGTCGGGGATGTCCTTGTCCTTGTTGAGGTACGCCAGCGACATCACGTGCCACTGCACGTCGATCTCACGGACCTGCTCGACCTCCTTGATCCACCGCGAGGTGATCCAGGCGAACGGGCAGAGCGGGTCGAACCAGAAGTCAGCAGTAGCCATACCGTTCCCAAGGCTGTGCGGCCGTGGAGTATTCCGAGGTCGGTGGCAGGATGCGCCCATGCCTGGAACCAACCTCACGCGGGACGAGGCCGCCACCCGCGCCTCCCTCCTGGACGTCACGTCGTACACCGTCGACCTGGACCTGATGAGCGCCACCCAGCCCGACCAGGGCACCTTCGGCTCCGTCACCACGCTCGAGTTCACCTGCCGCGAGCCCGGGTCGAGCACCTTCGCCGACCTGGTCGCGCCGACGGTCCGTGAGATCACCCTCAACGGGCGCGCCCTCGACCCCGCGACGGCGTACGTCGACCACCGCATCGCGCTGGACGACCTCGAGGCGACCAATACGCTCGTCGTCACCGCCGACTGCGCCTACTCCAACACGGGCGAGGGCCTCCACCGCTTCGTCGACCCGGCCGACGACCGGGTCTACCTCTACAGCCAGTTCGAGGTGCCCGACGCCCGACGCGTCTTCACCACCTTCGAGCAGCCGGACCTCAAGGCGGTCTTCACCTTCAACGTCACCGCCCCGTCGCACTGGGTCGTCGTGTCCAACGCGGCGACGCCGGAGCCGGTCGAGGGGTCGGACGGTGCGTCGGTGTGGCACTTCCCGACGACGAAGCGGATGTCGACCTACATCACCGCGATCGTCGCTGGTGAGTACCACGGCGAGTTCGACACCTACGAGGGCAAGTTCGGCACGATCCCGCTCGGGCACTACTGCCGGCAGTCGCTCAAGGAGCACCTGGACACGTCGGTGCTGGTCGAGCTCACCAAGCAGAGCTTCGCGTGGTTCGAGGAGCAGTTCGACTACCCCTACCCCTTCGGGAAGTACGACCAGCTCTACGTCCCGGAGTACAACGCGGGCGCCATGGAGAACGCCGGCTGCGTCACGCTGCGCGACGAGTACCTCCCCCGCAGCCGCCAGCCGCGCTCGTTCTTCGAGTTCCGCGCCTCGGTGATCACCCACGAGATGGCGCACATGTGGTTCGGCGACCTCGTGACGATGAAGTGGTGGGACGACCTCTGGCTCAACGAGTCGTTCGCCGAGTGGGCCTGCTACTGGTGCGAGGCCAACGCGACCGAGTTCACCGACGCGTGGACCGGCTTCGCCAATGCCCGCAAGCAGACCGGCTACCGCGCCGACCAGCTGCCGTCCACGCACCCGATCGCGGCCGACAACGTCGACCTCCACGCGGTCGAGGTCAACTTCGACATGATCACCTACGCCAAGGGCGCCTCGGTGCTCAAGCAGCTCGTCGCCTGGGTGGGCATCGAGCCGTTCCTCGAGGGCCTGCGCGCCTACTTCAAGGAGTGGGAGTTCGGCAACCCGGAGTTCAAGGACCTGCTCGCCACCCTCGAGAAGGCCTCGGGCCGCGAGCTCGACGGCTGGGCGCAGGAGTGGCTCCAGACCGCCGGCGTCAACACGCTCGCCCCCTCGTTCGAGCTGGACGACGACGGCGCCTACCGCTCGTTCTCCGTCACCCAGACCGCCCACGAGGACTGGCCCACGCTCCGCCGGCACCGCCTCGGCATCGGCCTCTACGACGACGTTGACGGGGCCCTCGTCCGCCGCGACTACCTCGAGGTCGACGTCGAGGGTGCCAGCACCGACGTCAGCGAGCTCGTCGGCGTGAAGCAGCCGGCACTGCTGCTCCTCAACGACGAGGACCACGCCTACGCCAAGATCCGCCTCGACGAGCGTTCGATGGCCACGGCGATCTCCTCGCTCTCCACGTTCGAGGACTCGCTCCCGCGCGCGCTCGTGTGGGGTGCCGCGTGGGACATGACCCGCGACGCCGAGATGCGCACCCGCGACTGGACCGACCTGGTGCTCGCCAACATCGGCCGGGAGACCGACGCGTGGGCAGTGACCCGGATCCCGTCGTCGACCGCGCTCGCCGTGAACTTCTACTCCGACCCGGCCCACCGCGCCGACCTCCGCACGAAGTGGGAGTCGGGACTGCGCGAGCTGCTGCTCGCTGCGGAGCCGGGCAGCGACCACCAGCTGACCTTCGCCCGGTCCTACGCCGGTGCCGCCCACCACGACGCCGCGCTCGACGACCTGCTCCACCTGCTCGACGGGTCGTTCACGGTGGAGGGCCTCGCCATCGACGAGGACATGCGCTGGACGCTGATCACCGCGCTCGCGAAGTCGGGTCGCTTCGGCGACGCCGAGATCGACGCCGAGCTCGAGGTCGACAAGACCATCTCCGGCCAGGAGCTGGCCGCCGCAGCCCGCGCGGCGCAGCCGACGCCGGAGGCCAAGGAGGCCGCCTGGGCGGCGATCGTCGACCCGTCGACGCCCAACGAGACCGCCCGTGAGGTCGCGTTCTCGATCTTCCGGTTCGGCCAGGAGGACGTGCTCGAGCCCTACCTCGAGAAGTTCCTCACCGCTGCCGAGACCCTGGTCGACGTGCTTGGCTTCCACAAGGCCTCGACGATCCTCGAGTACGCCTTCCCCAAGCCGCTCGGCTCCGCTGCCACGCTCGCTCGCCTCGACGAGTGGCTCGCCGCGAACAGCGCGCCGAAGCAGGCCCAGCGCTACCTCGGCGAGGCACGTGCCGACATCGCGCGTGCGCTGGAGGCCCAGGCGTACGACGCCCGCTGACGCGAGCGCGCTGCACGCCTCAGGTCAGGCGTGCAGCGTGTTCTGCGGGCGTGCGTGCTCGGCGAGCATCGAGATCCCCCGCTGCAGTCCGCTGAGCAGGCCGCCGGAGGAGAGCTCGGACGACATCGCGATCACGGCCAGCTCGACCTCGGCGTCGCTCAGGTGACGGCGTACGTCGCCACCCGTGACGACCTCGATCGCGCGGCGGGCGGTGTCGACGAAGATCAGCACGCTCCGCGACGGCACCACGAGCCGGTTGTGCAGCCGGGTCGCCCACGCGCGGGTGTCGTCGGCCTCGGCGGGTCCGACGTAGACCGAGAACTCGAAGCGGCACGACTGCTCGGCGAGTCGGATGGTGCGGTCGAGCGCGAGGCGGTCGGCCCCGGTCAGCTCACCAGCTGCCACTTGCGCCACCTGCTCGCGAGTCGTCGCCGTCGGCTGCCGGCAGCTCGGCGACGCCCTGGCGGGGTCCGCCGATCCACTGGCCCTCGGGGACGCCGCGGTCGCCGCGACCGGCGTGGTCGGGGAGCAGCTTCTCACCGCGCGTCATCGCCGGGAGGTAGGTCGCGAGCGCGATGAGCACGAACAGCAGCAGCGGGGCGCCGAGGTAGAGCCCGAGCGCGTGCAACGCGTCGAGGCTGTTGTGCTCGGTCTGGTCACCCCATCCCTCGGGCACGTCGGCGTGGGCCGGAGCCGTGAGCAGGGCCAGCACCGGAGCACTGGTCAGGACGAGGGAGCGGACACCTCGACGGGCCGAGCGTGGAGGGCTGAGGCGCGTGGTCACGACAAACAGGCTATCGCCATACTGGCGGGCATGCCTCACCCCCTCATCACCCCGATCATGAACGTGACCGAGGTCTCCGGGAGCGAGACCGTTCCACTCAGCGCGCCCCTCACCACCTGCACCGACGGCAACCTCTGCAACCTCGTCTACGACTGGACCGGCAACGACACCGCCGCCAACGTGACGGACTGGGTCGTCGGCAAGCCGAGCGCCCTCATCGGGCTGATCATCATCGGCCTCGTCGCCCGGTGGCTGCTGCACCGCGTCATCGACCGGGTCGTCAAGCGGGCCGAGGTCGGCGTGCTGCCCAACCGACTCAGCCGCGCCATCTCGGGCAGCAGGGCCGGGGCCGCGCTCAACCTCCGCGACGACGCGACCTACACCCGCCGCGTGCAGCGAGCGGCCACGATGGGGACGCTGCTCAAGAGCATCGTCAGCGGCGTCGTGTTCACCGTCGTCACCTTGATGTTCATCGCCGAGCTCGGCTACGACATCGCGCCCCTGATCGCCAGCGCCGGCATCATCGGCGTCGCGCTCGGCTTCGGCTCGCAGGCGCTCGTGAAGGACTTCCTGTCCGGCATCTTCATGATCTTCGAGGACCAGTACGGCGTGGGCGACGTGGTCGACCTCGGCGAGGCGTCCGGCACGGTCGAGGCCGTCAGCCTGCGCGTCACCCGGCTGCGCGACGTCAACGGCACCGTCTGGTACGTCCGCAACGGCGAGATCCTCCGCGTCGGCAACATGAGCCAGAACTGGGCGCGCACCGTGCTCGACGTGACCGTCGGCTACACCGAGGACCTGGCCCAGGTGCGCCGGGTGCTGGACGACGTCGCGCACGACCTCTGGGAGGACGAGGACTTCAAGGGCCTGATCATCGAGCCCCCGGAGGTCTGGGGCGTGGAGTCGCTCGGGGTCGACGGCATCGTCGTCCGGGTCACCCTCAAGACCGCACCCATGGAGCAGTGGGGCATCGCCCGCGCGATGCGCGAGCGGGTCAAGGCACGCTTCGAGCACGAGGGCATCGACCTCGCCGTGGCCCAGCGCGTGATGTGGCAGGAGAGCGCGCCGTCGGCCGCCTCCGCCGAGCCCACCGAGGAGGCGTAGCCCCCCGACCGGGACAATGGTGGCGTGACCACGACGTTCTACGACGAGATCGGCGGTGAGGCGACGATCCGCACGATCGTCCACCGCTTCTACGAGGGCGTGGCTACGGACGAGGTGCTGCGTCCGATGTACCCCGAGGCGGACCTCGGGCCGGCCGAGGAGCGCTTCGCGCTGTTCCTCATCCAGTACTGGGGCGGCCCGACGACGTACGGCGACACGCGCGGGCACCCGCGGCTCCGGATGCGCCACGCGCCGTTCGAGGTCACGCCGGCGGCCGCCCAGCACTGGCTGACGCACTTCCGGGCCGGCCTGGACGCGGCGGAGCTGACGCCCGAGCAGGACGCCCGGTTCTGGGACTACGTCACCCACGCCGCCCAGTTCATGGTCAACACGCTGCAGTAGCGGCTCAGCGGGCGGCGAGCTCGCGGAACGCGTCGGGCACCGGCGCCGGTCGCCCGGTCTCGTTGTCGATGCAGACTCCGACGACCGTGGCGCGGGCTAGCACTTCGCCGCCGGCGAGGTCGTCGAGGACGACGGACTCGAAGACCACCGACGTGCTGCCGATCCGCGACACCCAGGTCCGGCAGTCGTAGGGCTCGGGGCGGAACAGGATCGGCCGCTTGTAGTCGACGTCGGTCTGCGCGACGACGAGGTGGTAGCCGTCTGCCATCTCCTGGCCGAGCTCGCGGCCCTGGGCGACCATCAGCTGGATCCTCGCCTCCTGGAAGTACTCGAAGTACTTCACGTTGTTGACGTGGCCGTAGACGTCGACGTCGCTGAAGCGGACGTGGACGGGGTAGCGGCCGCCGGGCGCTTCGACCACGTCGGGTGCCTTCGGCGGGCGAACCGGCTCGTCGGGCTCCAGCAGCCGGGAGAGGGACTCCTTCTCCTCCGGGTGCAGGCGCCGCGGCCGCTCGGTCGCGAAGACGTACGGCGTCAGCACCGTGCGGGCGCGCAGGTGGACCGTGCGCTCGCCGGACTCGTCCTCCGCGAAGATCTCGTAGCCCATGGTGAAGCTGGCCGCGCGGATCTCGGTGACCCAGCACTCGATCGCCACCGGCTCGAAGCCGAAGGTCAGCGACGAGACGTAGGTGACCTCGTGGCGGACCACCACGACGCCCTCGGCGAGGTCTTCCGCCCGGCTGTCGGGGGCGTGCGTGCGGAACATGTCGACCCGCGCCTCCTGGAGGTAGTCGACGTAGGTGACGTTGTTGACGTGGCCGAGGAGGTCGAGGTCGGCCCACCTCAGCGGACAGCGGTAGAGATGGCGCACGCCGTCGATCGTCGCAGATGCAGGACGGGACGGAGCGTCCCGGACGATCAGTGGGCGAAGTGCAGGCGTCCGTAGTAGGCGGGGATGGACTCGTGGCGAGCCATGCGGTCGCTGCGGGTCTCCCGGAGGACGGCGGGCAGGGCGACTGCGGCCAGGACGACGGCGGCGAGGGCGGCCACGCCCACGACGACCATGAGGGTGATGATGACGGCGGGGTCGAGGATCTGCATGTCGGTTCCTTTCCAGGCTCCGTAGGACTTCTACGTATGTAGAAGACTACTCTTCTACATCTGTAGCACAAGTCGGCGCGGTAGTGTCCTGCGTCACCGCCGACCCGACCGTGAGGACAGCCGTGAGCACCGTCCGCGAGGAGCTGTCGCCGCGCCGACGCGAGATCCTGTCGGCCGCCACGACCGTCCTGGCCCAGCTGGGCAACCGCGGCCTGACCCACCGGGCCGTCGACCGTCAGGCGGGGCTGCCCGAGGGAAGCTCGTCGGCGTACTTCCGCACGCGCGAGTCGTTGATCGGAGCGCTCGGCGACTTCGTGGCCGACCGGCTCGCTGCCGACGTCGAGGCGCTCGGCGCCCGACTGGCGACGTGCCCGGGCGACCACGGGAGGGCGGTGGCCGAGGTCTCCCTGCTGTTCTCCCGTTGGCTCGACGAGCCCGATCTGCTCACTGCTCGGCTCGAGCTGAGCGTCGCCGCCACGCGCGACCCCGCTCTCGCCGAACGCTTCCGGCGGTGGCGCGACGACCTGGTCGAGATGGTGCGCGGGGTCGTCGCCGCAGCCGACGCGGCGGCCGAGAAGCCGACCGGCGCGTCCGCCGAGACCCTGATCGCAGCCCTCGACGGTGTCCTGCTCGCCTCGCTCTTGCTCTCTCCCGGCCAGCGACGTGACTTCGTCGACCAGAGCGTCGAGCAGCTGCTGACGGGACTCGGGCCCGGCCCCGCACCCGCCTGATCCGACCGGGGCCGACTAGTCTGCTCGTGACCGAGTGACCCACGAGTAACCGGAGTTCGCCATGCCCGAGGCAGTGATCGTTTCTGCAGCCCGCTCCCCCATCGGCCGTGCCAACAAGGGCTCGCTCAAGGACTTCCGGCCCGACGACCTGACGGCCCTCGTCGTGCAGGCCGCGCTCGACAAGATCCCCGGCCTCGACCCCGCCGCGATCGAGGACCTCCTCCTCGGCTGCGGCCTGCCCGGCGGTGAGTCCGGCAACAACATGGCACGCGTCGTCACCACGCTGCTCGGGCTCGAGGTCCCCGGCGCGACCGTCACCCGCTACTGCTCCTCGTCGGTGCAGACCACACGGATGGCCTTCCACGCCATCAAGGCGGGCGAGGGCGACATCTTCGTCTCGGCCGGCGTCGAGACGGTGTCGCGCTTCGCCAAGGGCACCTCCGACCACATCCCCGGCACCCGCAACCCGCTCTTCGAGGACGCCGGCGCGCGCACGGACGACTACGCCAAGGGCGGCCAGGACTGGCACGACCCCCGCGAGGACGGCCTCCTTCCCGACATCTACATCGCGATGGGCCAGACCGCCGAGAACGTCGCCCGCCTGCGCGGCCTCGACCGCAAGGAGCTCGACGAGTTCGCCGTCCGCTCGCAGAACCTCGCCGAGAAGGCCATCGCCGACGGCTTCTGGGAGCGCGAGATCACCCCCGTCACGACGCCTGACGGCACGGTCGTCAGCAAGGACGACGGCCCGCGCGCCGGGGTGACGTACGACGCGATCGCCGGTCTCGACCCGGTCTTCCGCCCCGACGGCGTGGTCACCGCCGGCAACTGCTGCGCCCTCAACGACGGCGCCGCGGCTGTGGTGATCATGTCCGACACGAAGGCCGCCGAGCTCGGCCTCACCCCGCTCGCCCGGATCGTCTCCACCGGCGTGTCCGGACTCTCCCCCGAGATCATGGGCCTCGGTCCGGTCGAGGCGACGAAGAACGCGCTGCGCTACGCCGGGATGTCGATCGGCGACATCGACCTCGTCGAGATCAACGAGGCGTTCGCGGCCCAGGTCGTGCCGTCCTACCAGGACCTCGGCATCGACCTCGATCGCCTCAACGTCAACGGCGGCGCGATCGCCGTCGGCCACCCGTTCGGCATGACCGGCGCCCGGCTGCAGAACACGATGCTCAACAGCCTCGACTGGCACGACAAGTCGACCGGCCTGATCACCATGTGCGTGGGTGGCGGTCAGGGCATGGCGATGATCCTCGAGCGCGTCTGACGTGCTCTAGGCTGCCCGCCATGACGGACGCCGGGGAAGCCCGTTGGCTCGATGACGACCAGCAGCACTCGTGGCGCGCCCTGATGATGGGGATGACGCTGCTCGAGGAGCGGCTCGACGACGACCTGCGCCGGGAGTTCGGCATGTCGCTCACCGAGTACGAGGTGCTGGTGCGGCTCTCCGAGCGGCCCGGGAGGGCGATGCGGATGGCGCAGCTCGCCGACGCGATGGCGCACTCCCGTAGCCGGGTCACCCACACGGTCGCCCGGATGGAGGCCGCGGGGTTCATCACCCGCGGTACCACCCCGGAGGACGGCCGCGGCGTCGTGGCGACGATGACTCAGCAGGGCCACGAGCTGCTCGTGAAGGCCGCGCCGTGCCACGTCGAGAGCGTGCGCCGCAACATCGTCGACCTCGTCTCCGACGACGACTTCGCCGCCGTCGGCCGGGTCTTCGACAGCGTCGCCGACCACCTCGTCACGCGGCACCCGGAGTCCGAGATCCGCTGACGTCCTGGCTGGAGTCACCGGATATCCGGTGACCGCCACGCTTGTCAGCCCAGATCTCGGCTGACAAGCGTGGAACTCGGGTGCGGAGTCCGCCTAGTCGCGCGTCAGGCGGCGGTGCGTGACCCGGTGCGGGCGAGCCGCCTCGATGCCGAGGCGCTCGATCTTGTTCTCCTCGTAGGCCGCGTAGTTGCCCTCGAACCAGAACCAGTTCGCCGGGTCCTCCGCGTCGCCCTCCCACGCCAGGATGTGGGTCGCGACACGGTCGAGGAACCACCGGTCGTGCGAGGTGACCACGGCGCAGCCGGGGAAGTCGAGCAGGGCGTCCTCGAGGGACGACAGGGTCTCGACGTCGAGGTCGTTGGTGGGCTCGTCGAGGAGCAGCATGTTGCCGCCCATCTTCAGCGTGAGTGCGAGGTTGAGGCGGTTGCGCTCACCACCGGACAGCACGCCGGCCTTCTTCTGCTGGTCGGGACCCTTGAAGCCGAAGGAGGCGACGTAGGCGCGCGAGTTCATCTCGAAGTTGGCGACCTTGATGAAGTCCAGCCCGTCGGAGACGACCTCCCACACGTTCTTGTTGGGGTCGATGCCGCCGCGGCTCTGGTCGACGTAGGAGATCTTCACCGTCTGGCCGACCTTGAGGTCGCCGGTGTCGGGCTTCTCCTCGCCCGTGATCATCCGGAACAGCGTGGTCTTGCCGACGCCGTTGGGACCGATGACGCCGACGATGCCGGCTCGCGGCAGCTTGAAGGACACGTCGTGCATGAGGGTGCGGCCCTCGAAGCCCTTCCCGAGGTTGTCGGCCTCGAGCACGATGTCGCCGAGGCGCGGACCGGCCGGGATGTTGATCTCGGAGGTGTCGATCTTGCGCATCCGGTCGGCCTCGGCCGCCATCTCCTCATAGCGAGCGAGACGCGACTTGCTCTTGGTCTGGCGGGCCTTGGCGTTGGAGCGGACCCACTCGAGCTCGCGCTCGAGGACCTTGGCGCGCTTGGCGTCCTTCTGGCCCTCGATCTTGAGGCGGCTCTGCTTGGTCTCGAGGTAGGTCGTGTAGTTGCCCTCGTAGGGGTGCGCCTTGCCGCGGTCGAGCTCGAGGATCCACTGCGCGACGTTGTCGAGGAAGTAACGGTCGTGGGTCACGGCGAGGACGGCGCCGGGGTAGCTGGCGAGGTGGCCCTCGAGCCACTGGACCGACTCGGCGTCGAGGTGGTTGGTGGGCTCGTCGAGGAGCAGCAGGTCGGGCTGCTGGAGCAGCAGCTTGCACAGCGCGACGCGGCGGCGCTCACCACCGGACAGGTTGTCGACCAGCACGTCGGGCGGCGGGCAGCGCAGGGCGTCCATGGCCTGGTCGAGGCGGCTGTCGAGGTCCCACGCGTTGGCGTTGTCGAGCTCGGTCTGGAGGTTGCCGGTCTCCTCCATGAGCGCGTCCTGGTCGGCGTCGGGCTCGCCCATCTCCATGTAGGCCTCTTCGAGGCGCTTCATCTTGCCCTTGATCTCGCCGACGGCCTCCTCGACGTTCTCCAGGACGGTCTTGCCCTCGCTCAGCGGCGGCTCCTGCTGGAGCATCCCGACCGTCGCGTCCGGGTCGAGGATCGCGTCGCCGTTGTTGGCGTGGTCGAGCTGCGCCATGATCTTGAGGAGCGAGGACTTGCCCGTGCCGTTGGGTCCGACGACGCCGATCTTGGCGCCGTGGAGGAACGAGAGGGTGACGTTGTCGAGGACGACCTTGTCACCGTGGGCCTTGCGCACATTGCGCAGCGTGAAGACGTACTCAGCCATGCGGTCGAGCCTACGGTGAAGCGCGCCCGCCCCGACAATCGCGCCGTGCGTGCGCCGACCGGCCTACGCGGCCTGCGGCTCGGCTGCCTCCTCCGCTGCTGCGACCTGCGCGACCTCCGGCTTGCTGAAGGTCGTCGTGCCGTGGGCGAGGTCGTGGCCCACCGACGTGGCCACCACCTCCCACGAGGTCTGCGGCTTGCCGTCGCGGTCCCACACGTCGGCCACGAGCCGGCCGTGGACGACCACCGGGTCGCCGCTGTGCAGGGAGGCCGCGACATGGCGCGCCAGCCGGTTCCACACCTTGACGGTGTGCCAGGACGTGGTGCCCTTGACCCACTCGCCGTCGCGGTAGCGGGTGGGGGTGCAAGCCATCCGGAAGGACGCGACGTGACGGCCCGCCGCGACCTCGCGGAGGGTGATCTCGCCGCCGATCCAGCCGGCGAGGGTGATCTGGGTGTCGTACATGGGAACGTCTCCTCGAGGAGGCGGCGGTGGGTCCGCCGCGATGACCTCAAGGCTCGGCACGACGACCGACATCCGCAGCCCGCACCGGGGTGGCGCTGTGGACGACGCCCGATCAGGCCCCGCTGTGGACGGTTCGTGGCCCGTGGTGTCAGCGCAGGGCCACGGCGAGCCCGTCGCGGACCTCGCCGTAGGACTCCAGCTCTGCCTGGATCGGCGCGACCACCATCTCCTGCGACACCGCGGAGATCGCGTCGCGCAACCGCTTGTCGGCCTTGCGCGCCCGCGACCGGGCGGTCAGGGCCACCAGCCACCGGCACACGAGCGCGAGCAGGAGACCCAGGCCGATCCCGCCGAGCAGCAGCAGGGTCGGGAGCGGGAAGCTCCCCACCTCCGGCGTCGGCGGCTCGGGCAGCCGGGCGTAGGAGCCGAACGCCAGCAGCGCGAGCCAACCCGCGCCGACGACCGCTGCGATGATGAGGACGTACTGCAGGACGCGGACGAGCCCCGCCCACGCCGGGATCTTCACGGCGCCGAGGTCGGTGGACGACACGGCCGTGTCGAGCCGGTCGCCGAGGTCGGGCAGCCGCGAGACGGACGCGGCGCGCACGGCCTGCGCCCACGACGGGGCCATCCCCTCGCCGACCTGGTCGGCCAGGGCGCGCACCTCGGTGTCGACGCGTGCCCGCTGCACGCCGGTCGCCTTCGGGACGGAGGTCCGCGAGGCGCCGGTCAGCTCCTTGCCGGCCGCACCCAGGTTGAGGTGGAGCCGCTTGAGCGGGTCGGGCTTGAGCCGGGAGAACCAGGCGGTCACCGGCCAGCCGGTGGCCCGGTTGGCGCGCATCCGCGTGGAGTCCTCGACGGCCCTGACGACCGTCGGCACGCCGGCGGCCTCGGCGAAGGCGTCGTCGAGCGCGGCGACGCGCTCCTTGGACAGGGTCGGCGTCTTCCCGCTGCCGGTGGCCTCCTGGAGGCGTTCGGCGGCAGCCCGCACGTCGGCCTCGAGCCGTGAGCGGGTCACCTTCTTCTCCGCGACGCGCTTGGCCACCAGCGCCCGCAGCTCGTCGACGCCCCAGCCGTGGCGTGCACTGATCGGCAGCACCGGCACCCCGGTCAGGCCGTCGGCCTCGAGCAGCCGGCGGACGTCCTCGACCATGCTGGCGCGGCGGTTCTCCGGCACCGTGTCGATGTGGTTGAGCACGACGAGCATCACCTCGTGGTGCCCGGCGAGCGGCCGGAGGAAGCGCTCGTGGATCGCGGCGTCGGCGTACTTCTGCGGGTCGAGCACCCACACCAGCATGTCGGCGAGCTGCACCAGCCGGTCGACCTCGAGGTGGTGCGAGACCTCGGTCGAGTCGTGGTCGGGCAGGTCGAGCAGCACGACGCCCCGCATCTCGGCGTCCTCGTCGGCCTGGGACAGCATCGAGTCGCGGGTGACCTGGTGGCGGGCCGGGATGCCGAGCCACTCGAGGAGCTCCTCGGCGCCCTCCTTGCCCCACACGCAGGCGGTCGCCCACGACGTGGTGGGACGGCGTACGCCGACCGCGGACAGCTCGAGCCCGGCCAGGGCGTTGAAGGTGGAGGACTTGCCGCTCCCGGTCGCGCCCGCGAGCGCGACGACGGTGTGGTCGGCGGAGAGCTTGAGGCGACCGGCGGCGCGCGCAGCGACCGCGGCGGCGTCGTCCACGATCGCGTCGTCGACCCTGCCGCGGGCACCCGCAGCGGCACGTTCGAGGCCGTCGACCCGTGCGCCGACGTCAGAGCTCCGGGTGACCAGCTTCTTGGCCCCTTCGAGCAACGACGTCATGACTCCCTCACGATTCCGGTGGTGCGGTTTGCGCCACCAACCCTAGGGGGCCGAGTCTCGCGAGTCCGACACCGACTCCTGCGGGGCCCGTGTCGCGGCGAACCTCAGGTCATCGACCTTGCGGGCGGTCTTGCGCAGCCGCTCGGGCGCCTCCGGCTCGATGCCGAGGCTGTCGAGCAGGTCGGTGTAGCGCCGGCGCTCGCTGTCGAGCAGCTCGCTGACGGAGGACTCGAGCCGCTGCCTGGCGCGCTCGGCGAGGGACCGCACGGCCTGGTCGCCGAAGACGGCCTCGAGGAGCTTCTGGCCGAGGAGGGCGGAACCGCCCGCGATACCCGCCTCGGCACCGGTGACGCCCGCGGTGTGCGCGAAGACCACGACCATCAGCGCGACCGAGAGGCCGTTGACGCCGAAGGCGAGGAAGCGCGCGGTCGAGCGCTTGTCGGCACCCTCGGTGCGCACCATGTCGAGCACGTCGGACTGCCAGTCACGTACGACGCGCTCGGCCCGCCGCCGGAAGTCGCGGGACGCCCGGCCGAGGTCCTCCCCTGCGTCACGCAGCAGGATCTGGCCGGCCGCGGTGCTGCGCCACGACGCCTCGGCGCGCTCGGCGGCCGCCTCGGCGTGCTCGAGGATGAGCGTCTCGAGCCCGGACTCGACGGCGACGGTGACCCGTTCGGCCTGCTGGGGCTTGCCCTTGACCGCGTTGACCACCCGGTCGCGCAGCCAGCCGACGCGGGTCTCCAGCGACTTGAGCAGCTCGCCGGTGCCGACGAACTCCTGCCAGCGCGCGAGCACCTCGCCGCGCAGCAGCGTGCCGTCGGCCGAGGCCTCGGCGATCGCGACGGCCGCGCGGTCGTAGGCCTCGTTGGCGTCCTCGCGCAGCCGGCGTACGGCGTCGGCCTGCTCGGTCGCGGCGTCCGCCACCTGGTGCGTACGACGTGCCAGCGTGCGCACGGCACCCTCGAGCGTCTGCTGCACGACGGCCGCGCGCGCCTCCTGGTCGTTGGCGAGCGCCTGCAGCCACTGCCGGATCTCGATCACGGCCGACGTCTTCAGCAGCCCCATCTCCGAGACCTCACCCTCCTCCACGGTGAAGAGCGGGGAGTCCTTGAGGCCGCGGCTGGCGAGCATCCGCGCGAGGTGCGTCGTGATCGTCTCGACGGCGTCGGGAGGCGTGCGGTCGAGCACGATGGCGACGGCTGCCGAGCGATCGGCCGCTTTGCGCAGGAAGTCCCACGGCACCTGGTCGGCGTACCTCGCCGCGGAGGTGACGAAGAGCCAGAGGTCGGCGGCGGCGAGCAGCTGCGAGGCGAGGACGCGGTTGCGCTCCTCGACGGAGTCGATGTCGGGCGCGTCGAGGATCGCGAGCCCGGGCGTCATCGCAGGCGACGCCACCAGCTGGAGCGCCGCGGGGTCGTTGGTCTGGCGGGTGACCCGCTCGAGGTCGGGCAGCAGGCCCTCCTGGCCGAACCACTGCGCGTCGTCGGGGTGGTGCACCAGCACCGGCGAGCGCGTCGTCGGGCGCAGCACGCCCGGGGTGGTGACGCGGGTGCCGACGAGGGAGTTGACCAGCGTCGACTTGCCGGCGCCGGTCGAGCCGCCGACCACCGCGAGGAGCGGGGCGTCGAGGGTCATCAGGCGAGGGATGACGTAGTCCTCGAGCTGGTCGACCATCTCCGCGCGCGACGTCCGCTGCTCGTCGGCACCGGGCAGCTCGAGGGGCAGCCTGGTCTCCTGGAGCGCGCCCCGCATCCGCACGAGGGCGGTCACCATGGCGGTCGTGGACTCGGCCAGCTGGCGATCCGAGCCGGCCTGCTTCGCCGGGTTGGTCGGGTCGGGGGTCATCGGGTCGGGACCACCTGTCCGGGGAAGGAGATGTAGGGGCGGATGCGCCGCAGCTCCTCGACGTGCTCCTGGCCACGCACGGAGAAGTCGTCGGGCGCGGTGCCACGGAGGTAGCGGTGGTGCAGGTAGGCCAGCTCGATCGCAGCCGCCTGGTACTCCCGCATCCCGCGCTCGGCCGGGGTGCCGCCCTGAGCCTTCGCCCAGCGGCGGGCGTGCCTGCGGGCGCGCAGGTCGATGAGCCACGGGATGTCGGTGGCCGGCAGGAGGCCGCGGTCGGCAGCGTCGTGCAGGGCCGCGGTGAGGAGGGGCCGCTCGGAGCGGCGACGGTAGATCGCGAAGGCCGCGACGCCGACCAGCGCCGGGAGCATCAGCGTGCCGTAGACGAGGAAGAAGTGGCCGGTCCCGGACAGGGTCGAGGCGTTCCACAGCCCGTGCAGCAGCGCCGCCACCAGGAACCCGACGACCGGCGCCAGCCACCGTACGACGGAGCGACGCGAGGTGATCGCGAGACCGACGCCGATGCCGGTGAAGACGGTGAAGAGCGGGTGGGCGAACGGGCTGACCAGGCAGCGGATGATGAACGTGCCGGTGAGGGCCTCGGTGCCGCCGGGACCGAGGCCGTCCGTGCCGTCGTAGGCCGCCGCGAGGTAGAGGATGTTCTCGGTGAAGGCGAAGCCGATGCCCACCATGCCGGCGTAGACGATGCCGTCGAGGACGCCGTCGAGCTCGTGGCGACGCCACCACAGCAGCAGGAGCAGGAAGGCGCCCTTGGTGGCCTCCTCCGTCAGTGGCGCGACGACGGCGAGGCTGTCGCGCTCGCTGGCGCCGCCCGCGATGCCGAGCCCCTGGAAGACGAGTGCCGCGGCGGTCGCGACGAACGCACCCCAGAGCAGGCCCGCGGCGAGCAGGTTGCGCGGCTCCGGCTCGTAGCGGTCGAGCCACATGAAGCAGCCCACCAGAGGACCGACGGGCACGGCCGCGAGGAGCGCCGCGATGGCGAGCGAGCCGGGCGCACCGGAGAGCCCGATGACCAGGGCCATGGCGAGGCCGCCGAGCAGGACGAGAATGCCCACCACGACGGTGAACGCGACACTGTCGCGACGACCTCGGTGCATGCTCAGACCCTAACGGAGCAGCCGCGTCCGACCGGTTTCGGCGCACCCCTACGGGCGCCCCCGGTCCGCGGTCGCAGGCCCGCGTCGCCGCGTACAGTGACCGCGTGAGCGAGCCGACTGCGGAGACCCCCGCCGCCAACCCTGTCACCAGCCCTGCCGACGAGCCGAAGACCGAGTCCCACGACCCGGCCGTGCCTGCCGCCTACGCCGCCTTCATGCGCGAGGGCTGGGGCGACCGCACCCTGGACGTGCCGCGTCACCCCGTCGCGGACGCCGCCGCCGCGCGTCGCGCGAAGCTCGCCGACGCCTTCCCCGGCGAGCGGCTCGTGCTCCCGGCCGGGACCTACAAGGTGCGCGCCAACGACACCGACTACCGCTTCCGGCCCGACACCGCGCACGCCTACTTCACCGGCAACCAGACCTCCGACGCCGTCCTCGTCATCGACGACGGCGAGTCGGTGCTCTACGCCCGGCCGCGGTCCGAGCGCGACACCGACGAGTTCTTCCGCGACCGTCAGTACGGCGAGCTGTGGGCCGGTCGGCGCCCGTCCGCGGAGGAGATCTCCGACTCGCTCGGCATCGAGGTCCGCCACGTCAAGGACCTGCCGTCCTTCGACGACGACCGCAAGAGCCGCGACGTGACGACCGACGAGGACCTCGGCCGCGTCGCCGACGAGCTGCGCCTGATCAAGGACGACTGGGAGGTCGGTGAGCTGCAGGAGGCCTGCGACATCACGGCCCTCGGCTTCGAGGACTCCGTGCGCGACTGGGACCGGGTGCTCGAGTTCGGCGAGCGCTGGATCGAGGGCACGTTCTTCCGTCGCGCGCGGGCGATGGGCAACGACATCGGCTACGACTCGATCTGCGCGGGCGGCTCGCACGCGACGACGCTGCACTGGATCGACAACACCGGCGCGATCGAGCCCGGCAAGCTGGTGCTGCTCGACATGGGCGTCGAGGGCGGCAACCTCTACACCGCCGACGTCACCCGCACGCTGCCCGTCGACGGCACCTTCACGCCGCTGCAGCGCGAGCTCTACGACCTGGTCCTCGCGGCGCAGCAGGCCGGCATCGACGCCGTACGTCCGGGCGTCCCGTTCCTCGCCGCGCACAACGCCGCGATGGCGGTGCTCGCCCACGGGCTCGAGGACATGAAGCTGCTGCCGGTGTCGGCGCAGGAGGCGCTCGACCCGGAGTCGAAGGTCTACGCCCGCTGGACCCTCCACGGCACCTCGCACATGCTCGGCATGGACGTCCACGACTGTGGTCGCACGTCGGTCGACATCTACCCCAAGGGTGACCTCGCCGAGGGCATGGTGCTGACCGTCGAGCCCGGTCTCTACTTCCAGGAGGACGACCTGCTCGTCCCCGAGGAGCTGCGCGGCATCGGCATCCGCATCGAGGACGACATCCTCGTGACGGCCGACGGCAACCGGAACCTCTCCGCCTCGCTCCCCCGCACGTCGGCCGACGTCGAGGAGTGGATGGGCCGGCTGCGCCGGTAGTGGACTGCCACCACTACGACGCGTACCGCTGCCGCTCCTGCACGCTGCTGGAGGTGCCGCGGGCCCGGCAGCTCTCCGACAAGGAGGAGCACGCCCGGTCGCTCGTCGACTCCCCGGTGTGGCTGCCGACGGTCGCGGGCGTCGAGTCGGGCTTCCGCAACAAGGCCAAGATGGCGGTGGGCGGGACGGTCGAGGCCCCGACGCTGGGGATCCTCGACCGCGACCTCGCCGGTGTCGACCTGCGTGACTGCGGCCTGCACTCCCCCGGGCTCACGACGGCGCTCGACCGCATCGCCTCCTGGATCAGCAGCACCGGTCTGACGCCGTACGACGTCGCGACGCGCAGCGGCGAGCTCAAGCACGTCCTCCTGACCGAGTCGCCCGACGGCGAGCTGCTGCTCCGGCTCGTGGTGCGCTCGACCGCCCTCGAGGCGCGGGTCCGCTCCCGGCTGCCAGCGCTGCTCGACGCCGTGCCGGGTATCCGGGTGGTGACGCTCAACGTCCAGCCCGAGCACAAGGCGGTGCTCGAGGGCGACCGCGAGGTCGTGCTGACGGAGTCGGCGGTGCTGCCGATGCGGCTGGCGACCGGCGTGACGCTGCAGCTCGGGCCGCGGTCCTTCTTCCAGACCAACACGTTCGTCGCGGAGGCGCTCTACGAGCAGGCCCGCACCTGGGTCGAGGGGCTGGACGTCCGCACGATCTGGGACCTCTACTGCGGCGTCGGCGGCTTCGCGCTCCACCTCGCCGGCCCCGGGCGCGAGGTCCTCGGCGTGGAGGTGTCGGCCGACGCGATCGACGCGGCCACCGCGACGGCGGCCGAGCTGGGCGTGGCGGCGTCGTTCGTCGCCGGGGACGCGACGGCGTACGCCCTGGGCTGGGACGCCGCGCCCGACCTCCCCGACCTGGTGGTCGTCAACCCGCCGCGACGCGGCATCGGTGCCGACCTCGCAGGCTGGCTGGAGACGTCGGGTGTGCACCACGTCGTCTACTCGTCGTGCAACGCCGAGTCGCTGGAGCGCGACCTCGCGCTCATGCCGTCTCTGCGGCCGGTCGAGGCACGGGTGCTCGACATGTTCCCGCACACCACCCACTACGAGGTGATCGTGCTGCTGTCGCGCCAGTGAGTGAGCTGAGTCAGCCGCGGCGGACCTTCGGGCCGAGGGTCACTCCGGCCTTGCGTACGTCGCCACGGCGGTGGGCGTCGTCGGCCAGGATCTCCAGGTCCGTGGGGTCGGCAGCAGTGGACTCGGCGGCGTAGGCACCGACACGGACCCGCACCCACTCCGGGGCGTCGAGGCACGACGTGGGGAGCGAGACCATGACCGTGCTGGTCTCGTCGTCGACGGACGCCCGCACGCCGCGGCACGGGAAGGGTCGGGTGCCACGCAGGACGAACTCCGGCTGGAGGCGGCCGCTGCCGGTCCGCCTGGCATGGATGCTGAACCTGGCGGCAGGCGCCGTTCGCGTCCGTCGTCGTCACCTTCTCGGCGTGCGCCGCAGCAGGCGCCAGGAACGCGACAGGCAGGGCGAGGGCGATCAGTCGCAGCCTTCGTCAGCGACTCATCCGCGGCGCACCTTGGGACCCGAGGCGATCCGCTCGCGGATCTCGCCGGCGCGGTGCGCGTCGTCGGCGTACACCGTGCCACCGTCGGGCTGCACGGCTTCGTCGTCGTCCAGCGCGACGGCACCCACGCCGACGCGCACCCACCGTGGGCTGACGAGGCAGGACGTGGGAAGGGACGTGGTCAGCACGCCGGCGCTCGTGTCGACCTGCGCCTTCAGGCTCCGGCACTCGACGTCCCCGCGACGGCGGCTGAGGCTGGCCACCGGCTTGCCGCCCAGCCGCTCGACGGAGATCTCGTACTTCGCGTCCGACGTGGCGATCTCGATGATCGTGAACTGGTAGGCCTGCGGCTCGAGCGCCCGGAACTGCACCCGCACCCGCAGCCGGCTGTCGCCGTGGGAGACGGCGGTCCGGACGACGTCGATGTTGGTCTGCTCCGGAGCCGGCAGGGCATCCTCGAAGGACTCCCCCTCGAACACCAGCACGTCCCCGACCGCGTCCTTGGTCACCACCTTCTCGGCGTGCGCGGCGGCGGGCACGAGGAGGGCGAGGGGAAGGACGACGGCGAGCAGGCGGAGCCCGGAGCGAGGAGTCATGGGCGAACCGTAGTCAGGCGACGCCTGACGTGTGACTCGAACCACGGAATCCTTTGTCACACATGTCGGTTGCGCCTCTACGTGACCACTTCCACGACCGCCCCCTCCACCGTGGGGGACCTGCTGACGCAGCGTCGTGCCGTCGACCTCCTCCGCACCGGGAGCGCTCTCTGTCGCCCCCACCGCGCTGTCGACTGACCCTCCGCCCCACTCGTGCGTCACCGGCACCTCGCGTTGACGAGGTGCCGCTCCGAAAGGTTATCTTTCCAGTATGAATACTTCAGTTACCGAGCCGGAGCAGCACACCCGCCGCCTCCGGCTCCCCTCGTTCGGCGTCCAGGTCCTGATCGGCCTGGTGCTCGGCGTGGCCCTCGGCCTGGTCGCCCGCTCCATCGGCGCCGACGGCGTCGACGCGTCCACCGGCGAGGTCGACCCCAACTGGCTCACCGAGACCCTCGACACCGTCGGCGGCACGTTCGTGACGCTGCTGCGCGCGGTCGTACCTCCCTTGGTCTTCCTCGCGATCGTCGCCTCGATCGCCAACCTCCGTGACGTCACCGGCGCGGCCCGCCTGGCGTGGAAGACGCTCACCTGGTTCGCCATCACCGCACTGATCGCAGTGTCGATCGGCATCGTGCTGGGCCTCGTGCTGCAGCCCGGCGACCACACCAGCGTGACGTCCGACGCCGCGTCCGCCCCGTCGTCGAGCGGGTCGTGGCTCGACTTCCTCACCGGTCTCGTGCCCGCCAACGTGCTCGGCCTCGAGGGGTACGACAACGGTGACGGCACCGTCGGCTTCTCGTTCAACGTGCTGCAGATCCTCGTCATCGCGATCGCCGTCGGCATCGCCACGCTGAAGGTCGGCGAGGCTGCCGACCCGTTCCTCGCCTTCGTCCGCTCGGCACTCACCGTCGTGCAGAAGGTGCTGTGGTGGATCATCCTGCTCGCGCCGATCGCGACGGTCGGCCTGCTCGGCAACGCGGTCGCCAGCTACGGCTGGGACGCGCTCAGCTCGCTGGGCACGTTCACCCTGGCCATCTACGCCGGCCTGCTGATCGTGCTGCTCGGCGTCTACCCGGTCCTGCTGCGCCTCAACGGGCTGTCGGTCAAGCAGTTCTTCTCCGGCGCCTGGCCCGCGATCTCGCTGGCCTTCGTGTCCCGCTCGTCGGTCGGCACGATGCCCGTCACCGAGTCGGTGACCGAGCGCAACCTCGGCGTGCCCCGGTCGTACGCCTCCTTCGCGGTGCCGCTCGGCGCGACCACCAAGATGGACGGCTGCGCCTCGATCTACCCGGCGATCTCGGCGATCTTCGTGGCGCAGTTCTTCGGCCTCGACCTGTCGGTCACCGACTACGTCCTGATCGCGTTCGTCTCAGTGATCGGCTCGGCCGCCACCGCCGGCGTCACCGGCGCGACCGTCATGCTGACGCTCACGCTGTCGACGCTCGGCCTGCCCCTCGAGGGCGTCGGCCTGCTGCTGGCGATCGACCCGATCCTCGACATGGGCCGCACCGCCGTCAACGTCGCCGGCCAGGCGCTCGTCCCGACCATCGTGGCCAAGCGCGAGGGCATCCTCGACCTGGCGACGTACGACGCGCCGCGCGGGCGCACGGCCTGGCGCGAGGACGCGACGACCGACAACGTGGCTCCGGGCCAGGAGCCCGTCACGGCCTCCGCCTGACCACATCTCGGAGGCGACGATCCGGCTGCCACCTGCGGCCGGATCGTCGCCTGCCCGGCCGCGCTGGGATACTGGTTGCCGCCGGCCCCCGTGGCGCAACGGATAGCGCGACGGATTTCTACTCCGTTGGTTGCAGGTTCGAATCCTGCCGGGGGTGCCATCGGCTCCGCGACACGCGGGGCCACCTCCCCGCCCCACGCGCAGCAAACCTTCAGGATGTGGTCAGGCCCCGCCACGTATGAGGTTGCGGGGCCGAATCAATTTCCGAGCCAGCCGCCGCGCGGGCCGCCGAAATAGGTGAAACCCCGGCAAGTATGAGTTGCCGGGGTTTCGGTGTCTTCCGGACCGAAGTCCTTCCAACACCCCCAGTTCTATCCCTGATGTGACCCGCACCACAACCCCTTCTGCGGGGGAAGTTCACGGGTCTCGGCGTGTCGCCTCAGACACGCCGCGCGGAGACGGCGTAGGCGTCGATCTCGGCACCGATGCGGGCCTTCACGTCGTCCGGCGCGAACGACGCGTCGACCGCGGAGCGGGCCAGCTCGGCGACGCCGGACTCGTCGAGGTCGAGCAGCCCGGCCGCGACCTCGTAGTCGTGGTTGAGGGACGTCGCAAACATCGGCGGGTCGTCGGAGTTGATCGTCACCGTGACGCCCGCATCGACGAAGGTCCGCAGCGGGTGGTCCTCGATCCGGTCCACGGCACGGGTCGCGATGTTGGAGGTCGGGCAGACCTCGAGGACGATCCCGGTCTCGGCGAGGTGCGCCAGCAGCTCGGGGTCCTGCGCGGCGGAGACACCGTGCCCGATCCGCTCGGCGCCCAGCAGATGCACCGACTCCCAGATCGTCTCCGGGCCGGTGGTCTCCCCGGCGTGGGGCACCGAGTGGAGCCCGGCAGCGCGCGCCCGGTCGAAGTGCTCGGCGAACTGCGCCCGCGGCACGCCGATCTCGGGCCCGCCCAGGCCGAAGCCCACCAGGGCGTCGGTCCGGTGCCGGAGGGCGTACTCCAGGGTCGCGTCGGCAGCGGGGACCCCGGACTCGCCCGGGATGTCGTAGATCCAGCGCAGCACCAGGCCGAAGTCGCGCTCCGCCGCGATGCGCGCGTCCTCGATCGCCTCGGTGTAGGCCTCGATCGCGATCCCGCGCACCACCGAGGTGTACGGCGTGCAGGTGAGCTCGGCGTAGCGGAGGTTCTGGCCCTCGGCCATCTCGCGCGCCACCTCGTAGGTCAGCAGCCGGAGGTCCTCGGGCGTGCGCACCAGGTCGACGACCGCGAGGTAGACGTCGATGAAGTGGGCGAAGTCGCGGAACGTGAAGAACTGCTTGAGGTCGCCGAGGTCGCTCGGCACCCCGGCATCAGGGTGGCGCGCCGCGAGCTCGGAGACGATCCGCGGCGACGCTGACCCGACGTGGTGCACGTGCAGCTCGGCCTTCGGCAGGCCGGCGATGAAGGGCTGGAGGCTCACGCCCGACAGTGTTTCAGGAGGGGTGTCAGCCGACCATCCGCTGGGCGATATCGGCGATCGTGAGCCCCTCACCCTCGATCTTCTCCCCGTCGACGAACACCGACGGCGTCGAGTTGATGCCAGCCTGGGACGCCGCCTCACCGGCCGCGTCGACCCAGCCCTCGAAGGCCATGTCCTCGATGCCGGGACGTACGTCGGCCTCGGTCGCACCCGCCTCGACGGCGAGGTCGACGAGGTCGTCGTCGCTGGGGAACGGGCCCCGCTCCGAGGGCTGGTTGTCGAAGAGCAGGTCGTGGAAGGTCTTGGCGACCTCCGGGCCGGACGCGTCGAGGACGACGGCGAAGGCGTTGGCGGACTCGGGCGAGTAGTCGTCGATCCCCTCGAGGAACGGCAGCGGCCGGTACTCGACGCTGACCTCGCCGGCCTCGACAGCGGCGTCCAGCTGGTCGCGCACCGTGGTCTCGAGGTCGCCGCAGAACGGGCAGAGGAAGTCCTCGTAGACCACGATCTCCTTCGGCGCGTCAGCGTCGCCGATCACCAGGCCGTAGTCCTCGCTGGCACCGGCCGGCGGGGTGTCGGGCTTGTCGGACCCCAGGTTGGTGATCAGGAAGTAGCCGCCCACGATCAGCACCAGCACACCGGCGACCAGCCCGAAGCGGGTCAGCTGCTCCTTGCGCTTGGCGGCCTTGCGGCGCTCCTCGGCCTGCTCGCGGGCGCGCTCGGTCCGGGCCCGCCGGGCGTCCCGCTTCGCCGCGGTCGCCGCCTTCTCCTCAGCGGTCCTGTGCGAGGTCTTCTTCTGCGCCATCGAGGCTTCCTTCGGTTTCGGGGTCGTCTTCGGGATCAGTGTCGGGGTCGGAGCCGGAGCTGAACAGGACGGAGTCGAGCGCCAGTCGCGAACGTGGCCGGACGACCAGCCACGCTGACAGGGCCAGAAGTCCCACGTCGCGGGCGATCTCGCCGGGGTACTTCGCCGAGGCGTCGGGGATGTAGCCCCCGCCGCCGAAGCAGCCGCAGTCGATCGACAGCCCGCGCGCCCACGCGCTGGCGATGCCGATGATGAACGCGACGAACAGCAGCGCCGACACCACGGACGTGCCGCGCACCAGGACGCCGACGACCAGGCAGAGCCCGATCACGACCTCGAGGACGGGCAGCAGGTGGCCGACTGCGGGGACGACCGCCTCCGGCAGGAGGTCGTACGCCCGGACCGCGCGCACGCTGTCGGCGGGATGCGGCAGCTTGAGGGCGCCGGCCACGATCCACACGCCACCGGTCACCAGGCGCGCGAGGAGGCCGAACCAGTCCTTCACGCCCTCGCTCACACCTCCGTTCACACCCCGAAGGTTAGGAGGTGAGCCTGAGTCGTCCCTGAGAGCGTCCGGGAGGGAGCAGTAGGGTTGCCCGTCGTGAGCGACAGACTGGTGTGGATCGACTGCGAGATGACCGGCCTCGACCTCGGCGCGGACGCGCTGATCGAGGTCGCCGCGCTCGTCACGGACTTCGAGCTCAACGTCCTCGGTGAGGGCATCGACGTGATCATCAAGCCGTCGCCGGAGGCCCTCGACCAGATGATCGACTTCGTGCGCAGCATGCACGAGAAGTCCGGCCTGCTCGAGGAGCTCGACGCGGGCACGACCCTCGCGGACGCCGAGGAGCAGGTGCTGGCCTACGTCCACGAGCACTGCCCCGAGGGCAGCCGGCCGCCGCTCGCCGGCAACACGGTCGCGACCGACCGGGCGTTCCTCGCGCGCGACATGCAGGCGCTCGAGTCCTTCCTCCACTACCGGATCGTCGACGTCTCCTCGATCAAGGAGCTGTCGCGCCGGTGGTATCCCCGCGCCTACTTCGCCGCGCCGACCAAGCGCGGCAACCACCGTGCCCTGGCCGACATCCAGGAGAGCATCGAGGAGCTGCGCTACTACCGCGAGGCCGTCTTCGTGCCCCATCCCGGCCCGGACAGCGCCCAGGCCAAGGAGATCGCGGCGCGCCACGGCGGGCAGCTGACCGGACTCCATGCCGACGGCGGACCGGATTCCAGCTCCGGCGCCTGATTGCCCTACACTTCACGTCGTCCTCGCCGACTGGGAAACCATGACGGGCGAGCAGACATGGTGGGTATAGCTCAGCTGGTAGAGCGCCGCCTTGTGGTGGCGGATGTCGCGGGTTCAAGTCCCGTTACTCACCCCAGGAGCTCGAGGCCCTGACCGTCAGGTCAGGGCCTCGAGCAATTTCGCGTCTGCGTCACACGTCCACGACCACGACGCCGTAGTTGTCGGGCGCGCCGGCCGCCAGGACCGCCTCCTCGACCGCGCGAGCCACGTCGTCCGGCGTGCCGGGAGTCAGCAGCACCTCGGCGAGGTGCCTCGGCTCGAGGACGCTGTGCACCCCGTCGGTGGTCAGGACGAACCGGTCACCCGGCAGCACCGGCCGCACCGACAGGTCCGGCGCGGCGGGTGAGCCCGGTGCGAGCGCCCGGTTGAGCAGCGCACGGTTCTCGTCGGCGCGCGCCTCGTCCTCGGTGAGCCTGCCCTCGTCGATGAGGGACTGGACGACCGTGTGGTCGCGGGTCAGCCGCTCGAGGCCGCCGTCGCGGACGACGTACGCCCGTGAGTCACCGACGTGGGCGACGAGGGCGCGGTCGCCCGAGAGCAACAGCGCGGTGAGGGTCGTGCCGCCGGCCTCTGCGTCGCGTCCGGCCACGGCCTCGGCGGCCCGGCTGACGGCCTCGTCGAGCGCGCCCAGCGGATCGGCGTACGCCTCGACGTCGTCGAGCGCCTCGAGCGCGTCGAGCGCCGCGTCGGCGGCCCCCTCGTAGCCGTAGCCGTCGGCCACCGCGAAGAGCCGCTGGCCCGTGACCTGCGCGGCGATGCGGTGCTCCCGGGGGTAGACCCGGTCGAGGTCGAGCGAGCGGCCGCCCTGCCCGGCGCGGTGGGCCGATCGGGCAGTGGGCCTGAGGGTCGTGCTCGTGGTCGGTTGCATGGTGTCGTGTCCTCTCATCTGCGACACGAGGGTGGCGACGACCTGGCGGGCCGAGGCGGTGTCCGCCTCGACCTGGCGCCAGTAGGACAGCAGCTCGGCCGCTGCGGCCTCGCGGTCGTCCAGCCCGACGATCGTGGCGATCCGCCGCAGCGGCACGCCCGCGGAACGCAGCCGGGCGACCAGCCTGGCGCGGTCCACCTGGTCGAGCGTGTAGCGCCGGTAGCCGGTGCGCTCGTCCACGTCGGCCGGGGCCAGCAGCCCCAGGTCGTCGTAGAGCCGCAGCGCCTTGGCCGTCAGGCCGGTCGCCTGCGCGAACTCGCCGATCGTCAGCATCGTCGTCCTCTCGTGACCGGGACCCTGTGTCGCCGGCGAGACGACCATCTGGCCTGTCCCAAGGTCAAGGTCAAGCGCGGCGGCGGGACGGGAGCCGGAGAGGCAGCGGGTTCCCCCCGATCGGGTTCGCCTCGGCGACGACGTCCATGGCGTCGACGATGTTGCGCAGGTTGATGATCAGCGCGCCGTAGATCGGCCACTCGGGTGACCGGTCGGTGGACCTCAGCTCCTCACTGAAGACCTCGAGGCGACGGCGTACGTCGAGCAGGGCGGCCGGGTCGGCAGCACGCGCGGCCTGCCCGGCGTCGCCGAGCATCGAGATCCACGGGACGGCGAACGCCTCGCCCCACGTCTCGCGGTGCGCGTGCTGGCCGCCGAGCGTGCGGGCCAGGCTGCGGGTCTCGGCGACGGCCTGCTCCATCCGGCGCAGGAGGTCGTGCCACTCCTTCGGGTCCTTCATCGGCCGCGCCGACCGGCGCGGGTTCATCCGGGCGCTCTCCTGGGCCTGCCGCACCAGGGCCGACGCCTGGTCGAGGTCCTCGTCGAGGTCTCGCGTGCGGTCGACCCACGTCGCGACGTCCTCGTCAGGTGCCGCGTCGCGCAGACCGGCCGCCATGTCGACGAGGAGGGCACCGATCCCGTCGTCGATCCGGTCGAGCGCCTTGGCAGCCGTACGTCGTCGCAGCGGGGGCCACACGATCACGTTGACCAGCAGGCCGACCCCGACGCCGATCGCGGTGTCGTAGAGCCGCGAGATCAGCATCACGTCGTCGTCGAACCCGGTGGTCAGCACGACCAGGCCGGTGGTGGCGATCGTCGTCGCCTCTGCGCCCAGCCACGGGACCGACCCCAGCACGAGCGCGAGGACCAGCAGCAGTGCGATCGCCTCCGTGGAGAGACCGAACGCCTCCCCCACGGCCGTGGCCAGCAGCACCGCGACGACCGTGGCGGCCACCTGCTGGGCGCCCTTGGAGAACGTCCGGTAGACGGTGGCGTGGACCACCAGCAGCGCGGCCCACGGCGCCAGGAAGGGTTGCGGCAGGTGTAGCACGCTCGCCGCGATCACCCACGCGGCGACCGCGGCCAGCACGGTCTTTGCTAGCTGCAGGACGTCGTTCCACCAGATCGGATCACCGAGCCGGTCGTCGATCCGCTCCCTCATGCTCCTGCTCATCCGACTGACACTAGTCAGTCGGCTGGGGTCGTCCAGGAGATCGCTCACCCCGTCAGGCGAGGGACAGGAACAGCTTCTCCATCTTCTTCACGTCGAGGGAGTCGACCTCGCCGTCACCGGCGAGGAGGCACTGCTGGAGGCCGCTGGCGACGATGGCGAAGCCGGCGCGGTCCAGTGCCTTGGACACCGCAGCGAGCTGGGTGACCACGTCCTCGCACTCGCGGCCCTCCTCGAGCATCTTCAGGACGCCGGCGAGCTGTCCCTGGGCGCGCTTGATGCGGTTGATGACCGGCACCATCTCCGTCGGGTCGAGCTCCATCAGTCCTCCTCGGGCAGTGCGGCCAGTGCCGCGGTCAGGCGTTGCTTGGCGTCGGCGGCCACGGTGTCGAGCGCGCCCGTGTCGGCCAGGCCCATCATCGCGTCCGGGTCGAAGGCCTCGACCAGGGTGGTGGTGGCGTCGAGGGAGCGCACCACCACGTTGCACGGGAGCACCGCGGCGATGGAGGGGTCGACCGTGATCGCCTCGTACGCCAGGGCCGGTCGGCAGGCACCGAGGATCGTCTGGGGCGGCAGGTCGACGTCGAGCTTGGCCTTCATGGTGGCGGCGAGGTCGATCTCGGTGAGGATCCCGAATCCCTGGTCGGACAGCGCCTCTCGCGTCGCGGCGAGCGCCTCGTCGTACGGCACCGCGAGCGTGCGGCTGATGGTGAAGCCCATGGGTGGGGTTCCTCTCGTGGCGTGGGTCTGCAGGATGCCCACAGCATACCCCCCGGGGTGTTTTGCATCCTCGGTGGATACCCCCTAGGGTATTTGTCATGAGCCACACACCCGAGATCTCGATCGAGACCTACGCCGCCGAACGCGACGCCGGCACGACCGTCGACGTCCGCGAGAAGGCCGAGTACGCCCAGGCCCACGTCCCGGGGGCGGTCCTGCTGCCCATGGGCCAGCTGGCCTCACGCCTCGGCGAGCTCGACCGCTCCACCCGGGTCCACGTGATCTGCGCCTCGGGCAACCGGTCGAGGGCGATGACCGACCTCCTGGTCGCGGCCGGCTTCGACGCAGTCTCGGTCGCCGGTGGCACGCAGGCCTGGATCCGGTCGGGCCGCGCCGTCGGAGTGGGGCTGTGATGGGCGAGCTGACCGTCATCCCCGTCGAGACGCCCACCCTGGGCGACCGCAGCTACCTGGTCCACGACGGAGAGGTGGCGCTGGTGGTCGACCCCCAGCGTGACATCGACCGGATCCTCACCCTGCTCGACGACCACGGCGTCCGCCTGACGCACGTCTTCGAGACCCACATCCACAACGACTACGTCACCGGTGGCCTCGCGCTCGCGCAGCGCACCGGTGCCCAGTACCTCGTCAACGGCGAGGACGACGTGTCCTTCGTCCGCACCCCCGTGGCGGACGGACACGTCGTCGAGGTGGGTGGACGGATGCGCATCACCGCGCTGGCGACCCCCGGCCACACGTTCACCCACCTCTCCTACGTCCTGACCGACGGCGACGAGCACGTCGGCGTCTTCTCGGGCGGCTCGCTGCTCTTCGGCGCGACCGGGCGCCCGGACCTCCTCGGGCCCGAGCACACCCACGACCTGGTCCACCACCAGCACGCCTCGGCGCACCGGCTCGCCGAGCTGCTGCCCGACGAGGCCGAGGTCTACCCGACCCACGGCTTCGGGTCCTTCTGCTCCGCCACCCAGTCCGACGCCACGTCCTCCACGATCGGTCGCGAGAAGCAGGCCAACCCGGTCCTGACCCAGGACGAGGAGACGTACGTCGAGGAGCTGCTGGCCGGCCTCGGCCCGTGGCCGGCGTACTACGCCCACATGGCACCGGCCAACAGCGCTGGGCCGAGCGAGCCCGACCTCTCTCCCCCGGCGGTCGCCGACGCGGCCGAGCTGCGGCGGCGCATCGAGGCCGGCGAGTGGGTCGTCGACCTGCGCACCCGCACCGCCTTCGCGGCGGGGCACGCGCCCGGCACGCTCAACTTCGGGCTCGACGGCGGGTTCGCGACCTACCTCGGCTGGCTCATCACGTGGGGCACCCCGCTCACGCTGCTGGGCGAGAGCGCCGAGGACGTCGCCGCGGCCCAGCGCGAGCTGGTGCGCATCGGGATCGACCGACCGGCTGCCCACGCCACCGGCACGCCCGAGGACTGGAGCGACCGCGGGCTCAGCTCCTTCCCTACGGCGACCTTTGCTGACCTCGCCCAGGTGCGCCACCACCGCGAGGTGGTCGTGCTCGACGTACGCCGGGCCGACGAGCACGACGCGGCCCGCATCGACGGGGCGGTCAACATCCCGCTCCACGAGCTGATGGAGCGCCTCGCAGACGTCCCTCCGGGCGAGGTCTGGGTGCACTGCGCCGGGGGTTACCGCGCCTCCGTCGCGGCCTCGATGCTCGACGCCGCAGGCCGATCGCTCGTCGCCGTCGACGACTCCTTCGACAACGCGGAGAAGGTGGGCCTGCACCTGGTCGGGCCGGAGGCGTGACCCTCGCCGTCGCGGTCGTCGCCGGCGCGCTCATCGGGCTCAGCCTCGGAGCGCTCGGCGGTGGTGGCTCGATCCTCGCCGTCCCGGTGCTGGTCTACGCGCTCGGACAGGGCCCGGCCCAGGCCACCACCGGGTCGCTGGTGGTCGTGGCCGTGACCTCGCTGGTCGGCGCGGTGGCGGCGCACCGTGCCGGCAACGTGCTGCTCGCCCGCGGTGCCGCCTTCGGGCTCGTCGCCATCGGCGGCGCGATCGCCGGGGCCCGGGCCTCGGCCGCCGTCGCCGAGCCGGTGCTGCTCGGTGCGTTCGCCGCACTCATGCTCGTCGTGGGCACCCTGCTGCCCGTACGCCAGTGGCGCGGTCGGCGCACCGACCCGGCTGACCGACCCGTCCGCCGGCCCGGGCTGGACGACCCGATCATCACCTTCAGCCCGACCTTCGCGTGCCAGTGCCCGCGCGCCCTCAAGGTGCTCGTCACGGCCACCGCGGTCGGTCTGCTCACCGGCTTCCTCGGCGTCGGCGGTGGCTTCCTCGTCGTCCCGGCGCTGCTCGTCGCCCTGAGCCTGCCGATGGAGTACGCCGCCGGCACCTCGCTCGTCGTCATCACGATCACCAGCACCGTGGCACTGCTCGCCCGCGCGGGCAGCGGCGTCGCTCCCGACTGGGGCTCGGTCGTGGCCCTGACCGTCGCGGCCGCCCTGGCCGCCGTCGTCGGCGCCCGGATCGCCGACCGGGCCGACACCCGACGACTGACCGCCGCCTTCACTGGGCTGGTCCTCGCCGTCGCGGCATACACCGCCGTTCAGGCCCTGCCTGCCCTCGTCTGACCCTCCGCACCCCCGACAGAGAGATCACTGCCATGACGTCGACGGCCACCCGCCGCCACGCTGCCCCCCGCGCCTCCTTCCGCGACCCCGACGGACTCGGCTACCGCCCAGGCCCCCTGGGCCGGCTGGGGGTGTGGGTCACGCACCACCGCCGGCTGACGGCCGGCGTGTGGCTGCTGCTGGTCGTCGGCCTCGGCGCCTTCGCGCCGAAGGTCGAGGCCAACCTGTCCGGCGCCGGCTGGCAGGCCGACGGTTCCGAGTCCGTCGCCGTGCGCGAGCTCGCGACGGAGAGCTTCGGCGGCAACGCCAGCTCGGCGATCCAGGTCGTCGTGCACAGCACCGACGGCCCCGTCACCGAGGGCCGGGGCCAGGAGGTCATCGATGAGGTGAGCGCGCTGCTCGGGGACGAGCCGCGCATCGCCGACGTGATCGCGCCCCAACCCGGAGCATCGCTGAGCGAGGACGGCTCGACGGCCGTGGTCCTCGCGGGCGCAGGCGCCGACCCCAACGATATGGTGCGTGTCGCCGACGAGCTCAAGGGCGAGCTCGAGGCGCTGTCGGGCAACGGCATCGAGGTCAACCCGACCGGTGCGTCGCTGCTCTGGTCGGACTTCAACGAGGCCAACCTCGAGGCGATGTTGAAGTCCGAGATGGTGTCGTGGCCGGTCACGCTGGCGATCCTCGTGATCGCATTCGGCGCCCTGGTCGCCGCCGGCCTCCCCCTCATCCTCACCCTGGCCGGGCTCGTCGCCTCCGCCGGTTCGCTGGTCCTCATCAACGAGCTCGTGCCGGTCTCCATCTGGGCGATGAACTTCGCCATGATGTTCGCCCTCGCCCTGGGCATCGACTACGCACTGTTCCTGGTCGTGCGGTTCCGCGCCGCGCGGATGGGGCACCACGAGACGCCTCGCCAGGCCATCGCCGAGACCATGGACACCGCCGGCAAGGCAGTGCTCCTCTCGGGCCTCACCGTGCTCGTCTCGCTCTCGGCCGTGATGCTGGTCCCCTCGCCGTCCTTCCGGTCGATGGCCGGCGGGATCATGCTCGCGGTGGTCTTCGTGCTGGCCGCGACGCTGACCCTGCTCCCCCTCGTGCTGTTCGTGCTCGACCACCGCATCAACAAGCTGGCGCTGAAGTGGGTCCACACCGGCGAGCACCGCTCCGCGCGGTTCGCCGCCTGGGGTGAGCGTCTCTGGAAGCACCCGGTCGCCTTCGGGCTCGCCTCCCTCGTGGTCCTGCTCGTCCTCGCCGCCCCGGTCCTCGGACTGCGGACCGCGATGCCGTCGATCCAGGTCCTGCCGGAGGAGGCCAGCGCCAGGGTCGGATACGACCAAGTCCAGGAGGCCTTCGGCGACGGTGCCCCCGGCACCCTCCAGGTCGTCGCCGACCGCACGGACGCCGAGGCGTCGTACGACGTCCTGAGCTCGGACGCCGGCATCGCCGGTGTCATGCCCGCCCAACCGGCGGCCGACGGCAGCGGGCTCGTCCTGCTCCAGGCGGTCCCGACCGTCGACCCGTCCGACCCGGCGCTGGGCACCACCGTCGACCGGCTGCGGGCAGACCTGCCCGCGTCCGCGCTCGTCGGCGGCGCAGCCGTGGAGAACCTCGACCTCAAGGCGCAGCTCGACGAGTCCACCCCGCTGGTGATCGGCGTCGTGCTGGCCCTGGGCTTCCTGCTCCTGCTGGTGGCGCTCCAGGCGCCGCTCATCTCTCTGCTGGGCACCCTGGCCAGCCTGCTGTCCACCGCCGCAGCGTTCGGTGTGGCGCGACTGGTCTTCCAGGAGGGCATCGGTGCCGACCTGCTCGGCTTCGAGTCGCAGGGCTTCCTCGACGCGTGGGCCCCGGTGTTCTTCTTCGCGATGATCTTCGCCATCGCCATGGACTACACGGTGTTCCTGCTCGCCTCGGCGAAGGAGCACTACGAGCGCTCCGGCGACCCGCGCGAGGCCATGGTGGGCTCGCTGGCCCACTCGGGTCGGGTGATCTTCGCCGCCGGCGCGGTCATGGTCGCGGTCTTCTTCACCTTCGCGCTGTCCGGTCCGCTCCCTCCCAAGGAGATGGGGATCGTGCTCGGCGTCGCCGTGCTGCTCGACGCCTTCCTGGTCCGGCTCGTGCTGCTGCCCGTGATGCTGCGACTCTCCGGGCGCGCTGCATGGTGGACTCCTCGCTGGCTCACCCGGGTCCTGCCGAGGATCACCTTCTCGCACGGCTGAGCCGAGCGAACCCACACGCCATCCCGTCACCTCCCCACACAGAACGGAGCACTCCATGTGCCGACCCACCCGATGCAAGACCTGCGGCAGGACCACCTGGGCCGGCTGCGGCCAGCACGTCGCCCAGGTGAAGGCCGGCGTCCCCGCCGCCCAGTGGTGCAACGGCAAGCACAGCGCGGAGGAGAAGGCGGCCGCCGGCTCCAGCGGTGGCTTCTTCACCAGGCTCTTCGGCCGCTGACCGTCCCCTGACCGGGCGGGTCAGTCCGCCTGGGCGTCGATCAGTGCGATGAACTCGTCGGCCATCTCGAGCTGGCGGACGAGGGCCACCCGACGCTCGGTCGCCTCACCGCGGATCTCCGCCAACCGCGTGCGTACGTCGGCGCGGTCGGTCGCGCTGGCGCCGGGAGCCTCGAGCACCTCGAGGTCGTCCATGACGTCCTTCATCTGCTCGAGGCTGAAGCCGAGGGGCTTCATCCGGCGGATCACGAGGATCTTCTCCACGTCCGCCTCGGTGTAGAGGCGGAACCCGCCGTCGGTGCGACCCGAGGGCCGGAGCAGGCCGACCTCCTCCCAGTGGCGCAGGCTGCGCAGCGACAGCTCGGTGCGCGTGGCGACCTCGCCGATGTGCATGACCTGCCCGGCCCGGATGCCGTCCTCCACGCGCGTGCCTCTCGTCGTCGTCCGGATTCCAACTCTACCCTTACGTGAGGTTAGAGTTCCCGACCGTGCCCCAGCCTGCCACCACCGACCACCTCGAGCCCACCGTCCGCAACGCGCTGCGCTCCCCGAAGATGCTGCGCACCGAGGTCCTCGCCGGCCTCGTCGTCGCGCTCGCACTCATCCCCGAGGCGATCTCGTTCTCGATCATCGCCGGGGTCGACCCGCGCATCGGTCTCTTCGCCTCGTTCACGATGGCGGTGTCGATCGCCTTCCTCGGCGGTCGTCCAGCGATGATTTCGGCCGCGACCGGCGCGGTCGCACTGGTGATCGCCCCGGTGATGCGCGACCACGGCTACGACTACCTCGTCGCCACGGTGCTGCTCGGCGGTGTCATCCAGATCGCCCTCGGTCTCGGCGGCTTCGGCAAGCTGATGCGCTTCATCCCGCGCTCGGTCATGGTCGGGTTCGTCAACGCCCTCGCGATCCTCATCTTCGTGGCGCAGATCCCCTACCTGGTCGACGTGCCGTGGCTGGTCTACCCGATGGTCGCCGCCGGTCTCGCGATCATGGTCGCGCTGCCGAGGGTCACCACCGTCGTACCCGCTCCGCTCGTCGCGATCGTCGCGCTCACCGGCTTCACCGTGCTGGCAGCGATCTCCGTGCCCGACGTCGGCGACGAGGGCGAGCTGCCCGACAGCCTGCCCGCCCTGTTCTTCCCCGATGTCCCGTGGACGCTCGAGACGCTGCAGGTCATCGCTCCCTACGCGCTGGCAATGGCGCTCGTCGGACTGCTCGAGTCACTGCTGACGGCCAAGCTGGTCGACGACATCACCGACACCCACTCCAACAAGACGCGCGAGTCGTGGGGCCAGGGTGCCGCCAACGTCATCACCGGCTTCTTCGGCGGAATGGGCGGCTGCGCCATGATCGGCCAGACCCTCATCAACGTGAACGTCTCCCGCGCCCGCACGCGGATCTCGACGTTCCTCGCCGGCGTCTTCCTGCTCATCCTCGTGGTCGGCCTCGGGGACGTCGTCGCGATCATCCCGATGGCCGCGCTGGTCGCGGTCATGATCCTGGTCTCGGTCGGCACCTTCGACTGGCACTCGATCCAGCCGGCCACCCTGCGCCGGATGCCGAAGTCGGAGACCACCGTGATGGTCGCGACCGTCGCCGTCACCGTGGCGACGCACAACCTCGCCATCGGCGTCGTGGTCGGCGTCCTCGTCGCGATGACCCTCTTCGCCCGCCGCGTCGCCCACCTCACCGAGGTCCAGCGCGAGGTGATCGAGGACCGCAAGGGTGTCTCGACCGCCGTCTACCGGGTGACCGGCCAGCTCTTCTTCGCCTCGTCGAACGACCTCTACACCCAGTTCGACTACGCCGAGGACCCCGACCAGGTCGTCATCGACCTCACCGACTCCCACGTCTGGGACGCCTCCACCGTGGCCTCGCTCGACGCGATCACCACGAAGTACGAGCGCAAGGGCAAGACCGTCGAGATCGTCGGGCTCAACCCCGCGAGTGCCGAGCGGCACGAGCGGCTCACCGGGTCACTGCCCTCGCACTGACCTGCGGCCGGGTGCTGCTCAGGAGCCGTGCCGGCCACTGATGCCGGCCGGTTGCGCCTTGTGGCGCGAGGCTTCCGGGCTGGCGAGCAGGACCGGGCAGGTGGCCTCGCGCAGCACTGCCCGGGCAACCGGGCCGATGTGCGAGCCGTAGGGCACGAGCGGGTCGTGGCGACCGATCACCAGCAGGTCGGCTCCCTCCGCGGCGCCGAGGATCGCCTCGATGGCACGCCCGGGGTGGACCACGACCTCGGCCTCGATGGCCACGGACTCGTCGCCCAACGCGTCGAGCGCCGCGCGAACCTCGGCCTTCGACCGGTCGGTCCAGCGCGCGTGCTCAGCGGGCTCGACGGGCACTCCCTCGTAGTGCACGGGCATCGCCCACGAGTGCACGACGGTCAGCATCGCGCCCCGCGCACGGGACTCGGCCACGGCCGCCGACAACACCTCCGCCGAGCGCTCGGGCACGTCGACACCGGCGACGACGACAGGTGAGCCTCCGGATCGCTTCCAGCCACTGGGCACGGCCACGACCGGCACGTGCACGCGGGCGGCGACACCACCGGCGATGGTGCGGTTGACGACGCGCGCCACCCGGGAGAGGTGCCGGTGCTCGAGCACGAGCGTGCGTGCCGTGGCGGCGATCTCCGTCAGCACCTCGACGGGCGTGCCGTGGCGCAGCTCGTGCGTCACCGGCACCGCGCCGGCCACGAGCTCCTCCGCCGTCTTCACGGCGCGGTCCAGCGTCTCGCGTCCCCACATGTCCAGGTCCGCCTGCGGGACGAGCGTGCCCCGCGGCCCGTCGGGCATCAGGTGGACGGCGTGCACCAGGTGCAGGCCGCACCCAGCACGCACGGCTTCCTCGGCGGCGTACTCGAGGGCGGAGTCCACCTCCGTCGTCCCCACTCCGACGACGACGGGACGCCCGTTGGTCTGCTGCTCGGTCATGACGTGCTCCTCCACTGGTCTGGTGGAACCACTGTCCGCCGGGGCGCCGCCGACGCGAAGGGTCCTTGGACCCGGTGGCGCCCGGCGAAGGACCCTGACGAGGGACTACGTTGTCCGGATGCTTTCCGGCTCCCAGTCCTATGACGTCGTCGTGGTCGGCGGCGGTCACAACGCGTTGGTCAGCGCCGCCTACCTCGCCCGCGCCGGCCTCTCGGTCGTGGTGCTCGAGCGGCTCGACCACACCGGCGGTGCGGCCGTCTCGGTCGAGCCCTTCTCCGGACATCCCGCGCGGCTGTCGCGCTACTCCTACCTCGTGAGCCTGATGCCGGAGCAGCTGATGGCCGACCTGGGCCTCGACGTCCGGCTCGCATCGCGCACCACTGCGTCGTACACCCCCTGGCTCCGCGGCGAGCGCTCCGGCGGCCTGCTCGTCGAGCGCCCGGAGGGCGAGGCGACGCGCGCCTCCTTCCGCGACCTCACCGGCAGTGACGAGGAGTACGCCGCCTGGCAGGCGTTCTACGCCGAGGTCGGCCGCGTCGCCGAGGCCGTGGCGCCGACCCTCATGCAGCCCCTCCCCCTCGAGCGCGAGGTCCGCTCGCTGGTCGACCCGACGACATGGGCCGATGTCGTGGAGCAGCCCCTGGGGCGGGCGATCACGTCGCGGTTCGCAGACGACACCGTGCGCGGGGTCGTCGCCACCGACGCCCTGATCGGCACGTTCGCGTCGATGGACGACCCGTCGCTGATCCAGAACCGCTGCTTCCTCTACCACCTGATCGGCAACGGCACCGGCGAGTGGCGCGTGCCGATCGGGGGCATGGGCGCGGTGACCGACGCCCTCGCGAAGGCGGCCGTCGAGGCCGGCGCCGAGATCATCACCGGGGCCGGCGTCAGCGCGATCACGCCCGGGCCCGACGGCGCCGAGGTCGACTGGCACGACGGCGACGGCCAGCACTCCGTGACCGGTCGGCGGGTGCTCGCGGGCGTGGCGCCGTGGGTGCTCCGGATCCTGCTCGGGGAGGGCGAGGAGGCCGAGACCAAGCCGTCCGGCTCGCAGCTCAAGATCAACTTCCTGCTCGACCGGCTCCCGGCGCTGAAGTCCGGCGCCGACCCGGAGGTCGCGTTCGCCGGCACGCTGCACCTCGCCGAGGACTACACCCAGCTCGAGCGGGCGTACGACGCCGCTGCCGGCGGGCAGGTGCCCGACCCGATGCCGGGCGAGGTCTACTGCCACAGCCTCACCGACCCCTCGATCCTCGGCGACCGAGCCGGCTCCGCGCACACGCTGACCTACTTCGGGCTGCACGTCCCCGCCGACCTGTTCGACGCCGATCCCGGCGCCCGCGACACCGCCGTCAGCCGTGCGCTCGCCTCGATCGACGCGGTGCTCGCCGAGCCGCTCGCGGACTGCCTCGCGAGGGACGCCGACGGCAAGCCGTGCATCGAGGCGAAGATCCCGCAGGACGTCGAGAAGGACCTCGCGATGCCGGGCGGGCACATCTTCCACGGCGACCTCGAGTGGCCCTGGGCACCCAACCGGTCGCGCCTCGACACCCCCGCCCAGCAGTGGGGCGTGCAGACCGAGCACGACGCCGTGCTGCTGTGCGGATCGGGCGCGCGTCGCGGCGGGGCAGTGTCCGGACTCGGCGGCCACAACGCCGCACAGGCGGTCCTCGCGGAACTCTGAGCCGGCCCGGGATCCCGATTTCGCCTGCCCGAGACCGGGCTGTAGAGTTCTACTCGCTTCACCGCATGCGCCATTAGCTCAATTGGCAGAGCAGCTGACTCTTAATCAGCGGGTTCGGGGTTCGAGTCCCTGATGGCGTACCGATCAAGCCCCTGACCAGCGGAAACGCAGGTCAGGGGCTCTTTCGTTGTCGGCGAAGTGCCCGAAAAGTGCCCGAAAAGTCCGCGGCCTTCGGGCGCCTCCCGACCGCATGCTCGCGGATTCAGACGTCGGCGCCAGCCGTCGGCCGGGCCAGGATCTCGGCCGCCGCAGCGACGGTCGTCTTGCGGCCCATGTAGACGTCGGTGGTCATCGACGGGTTGCGGTGACCGAGCTGGTCTGCGATCTGGCGGGCGCTGATGCCGGCCTCGTCGAGCCGGGTGGCGACCGTCTTGCGGAAGGTGTGAGAGGTGACCCAGTCGAACCCGATGCGGTCGAAGAGCCGGCGCAGCTCGCCCGTCGTGTTGGACCGGTTGCGGACCCTGCCGAGCGGTGAGGGGAAGAGCACCTCGTCGGTATTGATGGCCGGGTCGGCGATGCGACGCCTCAGCGTCGCGACCACGTGCGGCGGGAGGGCGAGGACCCGCCAGCCGGCGTCGGTCTTGGTCCATTCCTGGATGCCGCCGTCGGTGGCGGTGGCGGTGATCTCGACGACGCCTGCGTCGAGGTCGAGGTAGCGCGGGCGAACGGCGCTGGCCTCGCCGATGCGGCTGCCGGTCGCGGAAAGGAACTCGATGAGGTCCACGAGGTCCATCTCGCGTGCCTTGTGGTCGGCAGACGCCTTGGCGAGCAGCTCGGCGTGCTCGGCGACGGTGAGCGCCCGGGGTGACTGGCGTCGCGGAGCCTCCAGGCGGCGTGCCTGTCGGACCGGGTTGTCCCGCAGCGCGCCATGGTCGATGGCGAGCTGGACCATGCCGCTGAGCACCGAGCGGGTCAACTTTGCTGTGGCGTAGCCGTGCTTGCGGGCGATCGCGGCGAGGAATCGGTTGATGGCCGGGACGGTGATCTCACGGACCTGCAGGTCACCCATGCCGGGCCTGACGAGGTCGGCGGCAAGCTTGACGTAGCGCTCGCGGCTCGACGGGGCGAGGCTGGCGCGGGCGGCGACGTCCTCGAGGTACACCTCGATGAGGGCCGTGACGCGCATGTGACCGGTGACCGCAGATGCGGTGGGGTCCTGGCGCTCGGTGATGGCGAGCTTCAGCGCTGAGACCGCCTCGGTCTTGGTGGGACGAAATCGAGCGATCTGGGAGACGGTCCCGTCGTAGTCGCGGTACCGGCTGCGCGCACGCCAGCTCCCGTTCGGCATCCGCAGGGTGCTGATGTCGCCCCACGTGCCCACCGTCAGCGGTGGTCGTCCGCTCCGCATCGTCTCGCCTTCCCTCCTTGGTGGCCTCGAACCCGTGGCAGCTGTGTGTTGCAGATCCAACCTGTCGCGTCCGACCACCTCGTCATCGCAGGGCGGGAACTGTGGAGTACGCGAGCCATAGGCAGCCTGTGGATCGTTTGTGCGCACCAACGCGGGGGTCAGGCGATGTCAGGGTCGGCGCGACCCTTCTGCTCGTTGATCCACGTCCGGAGGTCGCCGATCGTGGTGAGGAGGTGGCGGCCGATCTTGAAGAAGCGCGGGCCGTCACCGCATTGGCGCCACCAGCGCAGGGTGTTGACGGGGACGCGGAGGATGGCGGCGACCTCGGCGAGGGTGAGGAAGTCCTCGTCCTTGCCGTCGGGAATGGAGACGGTGCTGATGGTGGTGGTGGTCGACGAGCTCATCGCAGGTCCTCTCAATGTGGTGGATGAGTTCAGTAGCAACACATGGCCAGCGGAATTCGGACATCGAGTCGGTGGTCTCCGGCGTCGTCCGGTGCTGCTCGGGTACGCGCCTACGGCCTGAGGTCGGCTGCACGGGCGTAGACGTCAGCCCGAACGATTAGCGCGATGTCCGTCCCGACGGCGAAGGGGCGGATGGTGCCGCCGATCTCGCGCCGCCAGGCGTCACTGCGTTCTGGCGAGGTGGCACCGAACGCAACTGACGTTGACGCGTGCCCCGTCTGACCGGCCATCCTGCTCACCACCTTGCTCACCACCTTGCTCACCACGTTGCTCACCATCTGTGGCTCGCTGCCGTCCATCGCCGCGGACCAGGCGAACGTCCCTTCGCGGCGCGCGCTGCCTGCCAAGTCAGGCGTTGCTCCGGAACTAGAAAGGGGGACGAACGTTCGTCATCGATTGCCGAAAAGGCCCCCAGCGACCTCGCGATCGTGGACGGCACTCCTCTCCGACATCAATTTTGGTTGACGAGCCTCCTCTATCAACCTATGTTGATGTCATGAAGGTTCGCGAGGCGCTTCCGCCGGCTCAGGAGCCGGCGGCCGCTCTGGCTGCAGTCACTGCTTTGCGCAGACTGGCCAACCAGCTCGAGCTGGATGCGGTGACTGAGGCAATCAGCGAGGGCTGGACGTGGGCGCAGGTCGGGCAGGCGCTCGACATCAGTGCACAAGCAGCACACAAGAAGTTTGCAGCCGAGGTCCGTGCCAGGCGCGGCTCGTGACGAGGAGGAAGCGATGAGGATCTTCGATGCCGGCCGAGACGTGCGCACGATCGGGCGACTGCTCACGGAGGCGGAGGCCGAGGCCCGCCGGGGCGGTGCAGACCGTCCTGGCCCGGAGCACCTGGTGCTGGCGGCAGCAGCCCTGCCAGACGGCACGGCCGCCGCTGCCCTCGCGCTTGTCGGCGTGGATTCGCAACAGCTGCGCGACGCGATCGGGTCCGTCCACCGCGATGCCCTGTCCGCTGTAGGTGTGGATGTGGGTGACGCTGCTCCAGGCACGTCCCGGCTACAGGCACCTGCGCGTGGAGCTCTGCGGTCGACGCCGCAGGCGCAGCAGGTCTTCCAGGACGCGGTGGCGCTGTCGAAGACGAGACGGCCGGCCCGCCTGCGTGGTGCTGACGTCCTGGTCGCCGCCTGCCGGCTCGAGCGAGGCACGTTCGCCCGCGCTCTCGAGTCGCTCGGAGTCGACCGGGAGGAACTGGCAGCGGTCTCGGAGTTCGGGGCCCGATGACCGACACGCGCCCGCAGCGCGAGACCGCGGCGGCGCTGCTGGTGATCGCGGGCTTCCAAGCGGCGCTGGCAGCCGGTGCTCCATGGGGGCGGGCGGCGTACGGGGGGGGTCGCACCACGGCCCGCTCCCTAGTCACTTGCGCGCCGCGAGCGCCTCGGCGAGCGTCGCCTACTGCGCCGGCGCCGTACTCGTGTGGCGCGATCCCGGCTCACCGCAGGCACGTCGGCGCGCCTTCACGGCCCTGAGCCTGTTCATGGCCGTCGGCGCACTGGTCAACGGCGCGTCCCGCTCGCCCGTCGAACGGGCACTGTGGACGCCGCTCAGCGCAGCAACCGCCGTCAGTTCATGGCGCTCACGCGGGCAGTGCTGACGGTTCGGTGCTGGACGACGAGGAGACGCGCCTTGGGGTTGGAATCTCCATCGGCCCGAGCGAGGCCTCAGGGCTGGTCTGCGTACGGCACTCGCGTCCACGCCAGCACCTGCGCGGCACCAGGGCGGTTGACGGTCACCTGGAGGAAGTTCGTGTTGTTCGCCTCCCCGTCCACAGTGACCCGCACCAGGTTGTCGGCCTGACCGGTCACCCCGTGAATGGCCAGCCAGCGCGACCCGGCCGCAAGCGGGCGGTCGACGTTGTAGACGTGGCTGTCGCCGTCGAACAGGTAGACCTCGCCGTCGTACGTCGACGCCTCGTCGACCAGCGCCTGCACCAAGGGCTGGAAGGCGCTCAGATCCCATCCCGGCTGGTACAACGGGTCGAACATGTCGGCCTGCTGGAAGAGCACGACGGCGCGCGCATTGGTCTGCCGGGCGCGGTCGAAGGTGTCCTCGACGGACTCGATGACTGCGCTCATCCGGTGGGCCTCCTCGACAAGCTGCCCATCCGTCGGTGTCGTGAGACCCAACCCGGTCCACGGTGCGCGATCGTTGTTGCTGCCGACCACGTGCAAGGTCGCCATCTCGATGCCGCGCACACGGAGCGACTGGTTCTCCGGGAGGCCGAGATCCGCCTGGCTGCTGACGCGCAGGGCCGGCGAGCCCAACGTCCGACCAGGCGTCTCGAAGAACGTGGCTCGTACGGCGTCGAGGCGTTCGAGCGGGTCGTACCCTCCGGCTGCCGGTCGGTGGCAGTCGGTCCACTCGTTGTCGCCGGGCGTGTAGAGCAGCGGCATCTCGAAGCGATCGAACTGCTCGCGGATCATCTGGTTGTACGCATCAGTGCAGGGCGACGAACCGTTCTTGATGTCGCCGACGTGGAACGCGAGGTCGAGCCCCGGCTGGGCGTTGATCCGGTCGATCCATCCGGGGAACGCAGCGATCTGGGCAGCGCCGTACGGGACGTCGCCGATCACGACGAACGTCACGTTCGAGGGCTTGTCCTGGCCCGTGGCGGCCCCGGAGGGCAGAGGACCTGCGATTGCGAGCGTCGCGGCGACCGTCAGGCAGCACGCGACCGAAGTGCGGAGAATGGTCATGGTCCTTTCCTCTCGCACGAGTCATGACGCGCGCGCCCTCCGGCGCGTGAACTCTGGGTGGACTCCGCCACCCGTACGCGTCGCGGACCAGCGGGACCACACGGCTTCCTCCGGCCGATGTGTGCCGTTCATCCTCACGTCATGAGGCTCCGATGTGGTGATGTGCATGACCCGGATCGGACTTCTCGCGGCCGTTGCCCTCACGCCCGTCGCCCTCGGCAGCGCCGGCCACGCGACCGCCCAAGCCGAGGTCGATCCGGCCCGCCCGACCCTCGTGGGCTGGGCGAGCCTGCCCGCAGAGACGTACGTCCCGGACAGTGCGGCCAGCGGCTACTGGACCACGGGCAGCGCAGCGGTGCTGGCCCCGTACCCCGGCCAGCCGGTGCAAGGGTTCTCGGCCACCCACGCCTACGCCGACGGCAGCTACCTCGTGATGAGCGACAACGGATTCGGCGCCAAAGGCAACAGCGCCGACTTCGAGCTCGCCGTGCACCGGATCAGGCCCGACGTCGCGACCGCCAGGACGGCGTACGAGGGTCTCGAGTTCAACCTGAGCGACCCGTCGCGCCACATCCCCTGGCCGATCTGGCGCGACGGCGGCTGCGTGTCGGCCGCGCAGCTCCCGGCCGGATACTCGTGCCCGGACCCCGACCGCATCCTCACCGGCTGGGACTTCGACCCGGAGTCGATGCAGATCGCCCAGGACGGGACCTTCTGGTTCGGCGAGGAGTTCGGTCCCTACCTGCTGCACACCGACGACCGAGGACGGCTGCTCGAGCCGCCGATCGCCACCCCCGGCGTGACGTCACCCTCGAACCCCACCCTTGGAAGCGACACTCCTAACCTGGCCAACAGCAAGGGGTACGAGGGGATGGCCATTGCGCCCGACGGCCGCACCCTGTACCCGATGCTCGAAGGGGCTGTCGCTGAGGACCAGGCCGACGGCTTGGCCGCGGACCTGCGGATCTACAGCGTGCGCAAGGGATCGTTCGAGGACGGATTCCTCCGCTACCGGATGGAGTCGCCCGCACACGCGCTCGGCGACTTCATCATGGTCAACAACCACGAGGCGCTGGTGATCGAGCGGGACAACCTCCAGGGCGCGGCCGCCGTGTTCAAGCGGATCTACCTCGTCGACCTGCGGGACCGTGATCGCGACGGCTACGTCGAGAAGACGCCGCTCGTGGACCTGATGGACGTCCACAACCCGAGCCGACTCGGCGGCTTCGGCGAGACGTTCACCTTCCCCTACTTCACGATCGAGGACGTCGAGATCCTCGATGGTCAGACCATCGCGGTAATGAACGACAACAACTTCCCGGCCACGGGCGGGCGAGGTGGCGACGTGGCGGACGTCAACGAGTACCTGCAGATCCGGCTCGCCCAGACAATCCGCGTGCATCCTCGGCTGCTGCCACAGCGATAGGTCGCTGTACCGCAGGACGGGGCCCGGTTGGTTCGAGGACATCCCTTGAGCCGATCTGCGACGAGTCCCGGAGTCGAGTGGCTTGCGCGTTCATCTCACGGTCGTAATCTCCCGGCGTGGCCTCCCCGCACAAGCTGATGAGCGACGCGATCTTCCTGTCCCTGTCAGGGGAAGGGCGCCGATTGCGAGAACGCGCGGACGTGTCGATTCCCGAGGTGGCGGCTGCGGCGGGTACCGATGTACTGACGCTTCTGCGGTGGGAGACGGGGCAGATCGTTCCCTCCGGTTCGCAGTCCGTGGACTGGGCCCGAGTAGTGCACGTGCTGCGCTGCCGCGACACAAGCTCACACTATGTGGTCGACGGCTGGTGTCCGTGCAGCTAGCGTCCGTCCCGCTGGCCTAGACCGGAGCGCGGGCCCGGGATTCGTTCCACCGAAGGGGCCTAGCGTTGGCCCCTCGATCATCCGCAAAGGCGGCGGAGTTGGGCTGCGAGGCATCGGTTCTTGCGTGCCCCGTCCCGTGCCAGCTGGGTCGCCGACCCCGTATCCGAGACCGGTTCGTTCGCGAGGCGGGCGATCGTGTCCACGAGTTTCGCGTCGCGGATGCTCGATCAGCCCCCGGTCAGGCGGTGAGGGCGCTGGTGACTGGAACGCCGAGCTCGGCGAGCAGGGCCACCACTCGGCGTTCGACCTCGTCTCGGATGGGTCGCACCGCGTCGACGCCCTGACCTGCGGGGTCCTCCAGGGTCCACTCCTCATAACGCTTGCCGGGGAAGATGGGGCAGGCGTCGCCGCAGCCCATGGTGATGACCACGTCGGCGGCCTGGACGATCTCGTCGGTCCACGGCTTGGGGTACTCCCCCGAGATGTCGATACCGACCTCAGCCATCGCGGCGACGGCGGCCGGGTTGATCTCGACACCCGGCTCGGACCCGCCGGACCAGGCGGTCGCAGCGTCGCCGGCGTGGTGGGTGAAGAATCCGAGCGCCATCTGGGAGCGGCCAGCGTTGTGGGTGCACAAGAAGAGCACCACCGGCTTTCCGTCGCTGACCTTGCCCTCGACCCGCGCGAGGGCCGTGAGGCGCTGCCTGGCGAACCGCTCGGCAAGCAGCGGCAGGAAGTTCGCGACCGTCGCCCGATTGGCGAACTGCTGGTAGCTGGTGGTCAGAAACCGCTCAATGGTCTCGGCGCCGAAGACGCCCTCGAAACTGCCGGACAGTCGGGTGGCAGCGGATCTCAGAGCCACCCGCTGGTCGAGAGTGATGTCGGTGCGGCTTGCATTCGCGGTCTCGATCGATGCATCAGCGGGCGGGGTTGTCTCGGACATGCGGCTTCTCCTCAGACGGCGGTGAGATGTGGGGCGAGATGGATGACGCGCTGGTTCAGTTCGTCGAACGCGGCGTCGAAGGCCGCAGCGGTGGCGACCCGGACCGGGTCGGGGATCGACCAGTGCAGCCCCATCGCGAGGGAGGGGAGGTCACTGGAAGTTTGGTGGAGCTCCTCGTGGGCGTTGTCGCACACGGTCACGAGGTAGTCGTCGGGCCGGACAACGTCGGCGAACGGCAGGGGCTGAGCCTGGCCCAGAGCGACGCCACGCCGGCCGGCGACCTCGAGGGCACCGGCCGCGATTCGACCGGCCGGGTGGGTACCGGCGGACGCCACGGGGACCGCGCTGACCCGCGCCCACAAGGCGGCGGCCAGCTGGGAACGTGCGGAGTTCGCCGTACAGACGAAGACGACCCGAGAAACCGTCGTCCCGTTCCGCGGGAGAAGGCCGTCCAAGGCGTCGGGCAGGAGCCGCACGTAGGAGCGGCGCCGGTCGGCCTCGGAGCGACGCCGGGTGACCACACCGGCCTCGCCGAGGACACCGAGATGATGGGCCAGCAGGTTCGAGGGGATGCCGAGCAACGCTTGTAGTTCGGTTGGCGATGCGTCGCCGTAGGCGAGATGGTCGGTGATGCGCAGCCGCGTGGAGTCCGCCAGAGCGGCGTGCACTCGTACCCGACGGTCCAGCTCACGGGAGCCGCCGCCACGCGTTGACTGGTCAGTGATCATTGACTCAACAGTTGCTGATCTAATCCGGTACGTCAACCCGGCCGTCGTCAGACCTTCGGCGGCGCAAATGCGACCGCCGCGACGAAACCTTCGGGTGCAGCCAGGTCTCGCCAGCGCTCACGGTCGAGGTGCACGTCCGCCATCGAGACCACCAACCCGGTCCCGTACGCCTTGAGGACCGCCTCCTTGCGCGCCCACGTCCGGGCAAGATCCTCGTCCTCACCGGCAGCCAGCACCAACGCGGGTGCGACGTCGATCACCGCCACCTCGACGTCGACACCCACCGGCGCCTGTGCGACCACCGTGACCAGATGGGGGCCCGAGCGGGCGAGAGAGACATGGACGACCACACCGTCATGACGCAGCCACGGACGCCCGTGGCGGTCGCTGCCGCAGGCTCCGCACAAGCGACCCGACGTCACAGCTCCGGAGCGGCCCATGAGTCGGTCGACGTGTCCGGCGAGCGCGACGCCTGCGTCCACCGACGCGTCGTGCCATGCGACGTCGACGTCGCTCGTCACCGAGGTAGGTCCGGCAGCTCCAACGAGCGGAGCCACGCGTCGAAGAGGTCGTCGAGTCGCTGGCCGCTCACCTCGGCCGCCACCGCCTCGAAGTCAGACGTCGTGACGTTGCGGCCGGTGTAACGGGTGACCCAGGTCTGGAGGATGTCGAAGAACGTACGGTCGCCCACGACCCGACGAAGCGCGTGCAGGGTGAGGGCGCCCCTCTTGTAGACCCGGTCGTCGAACATGAGCGCCGGTCCGGGGTCGATGAGCAGCAGGTCCTGATCCAGGTCAGCGAGCTTGCCGTAATGGTTCTCAGCCTGCTCGTCGGCAGACGCACGTCCTGATTCCTCCGACCAGAGCCACTCGGCGTAGCAGGCGAAGCCCTCGTGCAACCAGATGTCGCTCCAGCTGGTCAGCGTCACGGCGTTGCCGAACCACTGGTGGGCCATCTCGTGCGCGACGAGCCGGACGGCGCCCCAGTCGCTGGAGGCGAAGTTGCGGCCGAAGGTGGACAACGACTGTGACTCGAGCGGGATCTCGAGCGGGTCGTCAGTCACGACGGCGGTGTAGTGGTCGAACGGGTACGAGCCGAACACGGACTCGAAGTAGTCGAGCATCAGGGGCTGCTGGCCGAAGGAGGCGTGATACTCCTCGCCCTTGAGATCCGTCGGGGCGATGACGGTGACGTGCTCGCTGAGGGCGCGCACCTCGTAGCGTCCGATCTGCACCGTCGCGAGGTAGCTCGCCATCGGGTGGTTCATCTCCCAGGTCCACTCGGTCACTGACCCCCTGCGTCTGGTGCCGGCGAGCGTGCCGCACATGGCGACGTAGTAGTCGTTGGGCGCAGTCATCGTGACGGCGTACGTCGCCTTGTCGGACGGTCGATCGTTGCACGGGAACCAGGTCGGCGCGCCGTGCGGCTGGGCGGCCACGATGACGCCGTCGGTGAGCTCCTCCCAACCTGCGGGGTCCAGGTGACGTGCCTTGAGAGTGCTGGGCGAGCCGCCGTAGCTGACCCGGAGCTCGAACTCCTGACCGGCCGCGAAGGCTCCGCTCACCGTCAGCCGCGACCCTCGGTGGCTGAATCGGGCAGGCTTGCCGTCGAGGAACACCCGTGCGACGCGCAGTCCGGCGAGGTCGAGGGTGACCGAGGTCCCGTCGCTGCGTGAGACGCAGCTGAGAACGGCCTCGCCGTCGAGGCGGTTGTTGACCAGCTTGTAGGCGAGCCCCAGCGAGTAGTGCGTGACGTCGAAGCTCTCGTCACCGTGTCCGGGGATGTAGGGCGCAGGATGGTCTGACTCCGAACTCACGGTGCCTCCCAGGGGCCGATCGGGTTCCCGATCCAGCAGGTCCGGGAAGGCACACCCTCCCCGCGCATCACGAGAGATACCGGGCCCACGGTTGCGTGCCGACCAATCGTCGCAGCCGGAAGGATAACGCTGTTGGGACCGAGCGTCGCACCCTCCTTCAGGGTGACGGTGTCCATGCTGAGGACGCGGTCGTGGAACAGGTGCGTCTGCACGACGCAGCCGCGATTGACAGTGGCTCCGTCTTCGAGCGCCACGAGGTCGGTCTCGGGCAACCAGTAGGTGTCGCACCACACGCCGGTACCGATGCGGGCCCCCAGCATCCGCAGCCAGACGTTGAGCGCCACGGTGCCTTGCGCCGGTGCGGCGAACCACGGCGCCGCGAGCACCTCGGTGAACGTGTCGGCGAGCTCGTTGCGCCACACGAACGACGACCACAGTGCATGGTCATCGGCCCGGTGACGGCCCACGAGCAGCAGCTTGGCGGCGACCGTCAGCAACGCTGCTGCCATCCCCGCGATGATCAGGACGGGCCCGGCGAGCAAGACAGCCAGAAGCGCGTGGACCTCCAGCAGCGCGAGGAGGGTGACCCCGATGCCGACGTGGAGCAGCGCGAGGAGGAGCAGCGGGACGACTCGCAGGAGCTCGACGAATCCGCGGGCCACCCTGAGCCTGGTGGCGGGCGCGTACGTGAGACGGTCGTCGGTGACCGTCGCCGTGCGCCGGAGGCGGGTGGGCGGACTTCCCATCCAGCTCGATCCGGACTTCGCCACCTGTCGCGCGGGCGCCGCCGAGAGCACCGCGACGAGCGACTCCTTCGGCACCTTGCGGCCGGGCGCCGCCATGCCGGAGTTGCCGACAAAGGCACGCTTGCCGATCTTCACCTGGTCGACGCGGATCCAGCCACCGCCGAGCTCGTAGCAGCCGACGAGGGTGTCGTCGGCGAGAAACGCATCGTCGCCGACCGTGGTGAACTTCGGGATGAGCAGCACGGTCGACGCCTCGACCCCGCGGCCGACACGGGCACCCAGCAGCCGGAGCCACGTCGGCGTGAGCGAGCTGGCGTACAGCGGGAACAGCCAGGTGCGGGCTTCGTCGAGCACTCGCAGGGTGCTCCAGATGCGGACCCCGGTGGCCGATCGCACGCGGTGGAACCCCGGCTGCATGCCAGCACCCAGTGAGCGGACCAGCACCACGATCATGAGCGCCAGCGAGGCGTACCCCACGACCACGGCAAGCGGGAGCCACGGGAGTCCACGCCTGATGGCCTCGCTCAGTCCTTCGGCCTCGCGCACGGCCGGCAGCAGTACGCCCGCTCCAAGCAGCACGGACGCCACTGGGAGCGCGGCGATGAGGACGGCCAGCAATCCGTAGACCCCCAGCCATGCGCTCTCGGTCGATGCCTGTCGACCCACGGGTGGGTCCTGCCACGGGCCTCGGGCCTCGATGCGTCGCTGGGTGGCCGGTGACCCGGCCCAGAACTCGCCGCTGGGCACCGCACCGAGGACCAGTGAACCGGGGGCGACCTCCGCGTCCTTGCCCACGGACGAGCCGGGACCCAGCATGCATCGGGCCCCTACTCGCGCTCGCGCCCCGACCTTCATCGCACCGACGTGCAGGACGTCCCCATCGATCCAGTGCCCGGCAAGGTCGACCTCAGGTTCGATGGCGGCGCTGTTGCCCACGCTCAGCATCCCGGTCACCGGGGGCACGGAGTGCAGGTCGACCCCTTGTCCGATCGTGTTGCCCAGAAGCCTTGCGTACAGCGGGAACCACGGGGCGCCCGCCAGTGACGTGGCAGCGAGCTCGTCCTGGATCCTTTCGGCGAGCCAGATGCGCAGGTGGATCTTGCCGCCTCGTGGGTGTTCGCCGGGGGTGACGGGACCGAGCACGCTGCGAGCCAGCAGCGCGGCCAGCGCCATGCGCCCCGGCGGGACGAGGAAGATGCACGTCGTGAGAATGATGACCCACAGCGGCGCTTGCGGAAGTCCTTCGAGCTCGAGGGCCGGGCCGGCGAGGGCGGAGCCGAGCAACAGCCAGCTGAGCCACCGCAGTCCGGCGAGAGACCGGAGCGGAACCAGTGCGATCAGCTGGCCGGCCTGTGTCTTGAGTGGGAGGGGTCGCACCTGGCGGTTGCTGACGGGTTGAGTGCGGGTAAGTGCGGGCAGGATGTCGGCGAGTGCCGCGAGGGTGTGATGGGCGTAGACGTCGCCGACGACGATGTCCGGATAGCGCTCACGGATCCGGCTCACGACCTGGGCAGCGGTGAGCGACCCTCCCCCGAAGTCGAAGAAGTCGTCGCGAGGGCTGGTCACGTCCGCGCCCAGGACGTCGGCCCAGATGTCGGCCAGAAACTGTTGCGTCTCGCTCAGTCGTGCCGTTCTCACCGCAGACGGTCGGAGCGGCCACGGCAGCGCATCACGATCGATCTTGCCGCTGGTGCGGGTCGGCATCTCCTCGACGACGGCGAGCCGCGGCACGAGAGCCGCCGGCAGTCGACCGCGGAGCAGCTCCTGAGCAGTCCGTGCGTCGTAGGACGCATCCACCGTCAGGTAGCCGACGAGGAGCCGGTTCCCGCTCGCGGTCGACTTCACAGCAGCGGCTGCTTGCTGTACGCCAGGTAGCCGCAGGAGGTGCTCGTCGACCTCCCCCAGTTCGATGCGGCGTCCACCCAGCTTGACCTGGTCATCGGCCCGCCCGACGAACACCAGGCCTTGCGGGTCGTTACGGACGACATCACCCGAGCGGTACGCCCGGGGCCAGCCCAAGGTCGGCATGGCCGCGTACTTCTCGGCGTCCTTCGCCTCGTCGAGGTAGCGGGCCAGGCCGACACCACCGATGATCAGCTCCCCGGTGCCGCCCTCCGCGACCGGGTGGCCCTCCGAGTCGACAACCGCCAGGTCCCACCCGTCGAGCGGCAGTCCGATGCGGACGGGTTCCGAGCCGTCGAGCAGCGCAGCGCACGCCACGACGGTCGCTTCCGTCGGGCCGTACGTGTTCCACACCTCCCTGCCCGGACGCTGCAGTCGCACGGCGAGCTCCGGTGGGCACGCCTCTCCGCCCATGATGAGCAGCCTCACCCGGTCGAGCGATGACGGCGGCCACAGAGCCACCAAGGTCGGCACCGTCGAGACGACAGTGATGGCGTTGGCCACGAGCCACGGACCGACATCGACACCGCTGCGGACCAGAGACCTCGGAGCCGGCACGAGGCACGCGCCGTACGCCCAGGCCAGCCACATCTCCTCGCAACTGGCATCGAAGGCGACCGACAGGCCCGCCATCACGCGATCGCCCGGACCGATCGGCTCGTCGACGAGGAACAGGCGGGACTCCGCATCGACGAAGGCCGCAGCGTTGCGGTGCGTGACTGCGACGCCCTTCGGCTTCCCGCTCGACCCGCTCGTGAAGATCACCCACGCGTCAATGTCCGCCGACGGACCCGAGTCGCCCTGAACAGCAGGCGCGGACGTGGCCAGCGGCTGGCGGCGCTCGATCTGTAGGTCGCTCCCCACCACGGCGACGGCGCCGGATTCGTCGAAGACGACCCGTGCCCGGTCGTCTGGGTCGTCTGCGTCGACGGGAACGTAGGCAGCCCCGGCGCAGAGGATGCCGAGGATGGCCACGTAGAGATCGGTCGTGCCCGAGTTGATCCTCACTCCCACCTTGTCGCCGACCTGGACGCCGGCCTGGCGGAGCTCTGCCGCGACGCGGTCAGCTGCCTCCGCGAGCTCGTCGTAGGTGAGCACGGTGACGCCGCTGTCGATCGCAGGAGCCTGCGGGGCGAACTCCGCGACCTCGCGGAAGATGTCGACGAGCGTGCGCGCTCGTGGTGCGCGGTCTGCCGCGCACAGTGAAGGGAGAAGGGGCTGGACCCCGGCGTCGTCGGCCATGTCAGTCGCCGACAGCCATCCGGGCGTCACGAGGTCTCAGGTGCGCATCCAACAGGACGGGATCGTCAGCGTGGCCCTCCCCGATGGAGTGTCCGTATGGGTGCAGGCGATCGATATAGGCACGGACGTCCTGGAGCAACATTCATCCTCTGGCTGGGTGCGACGGGATGCGCACCGTGGCAGACCCCGGTGAACAGTTCCTGAACACCCTTGATGGCACAGGAATCGGACATCTGCCTCGCGCGTACTCCGGATCAAGCCGCGCCTCACCGGCCTCCGTCAGGGCTCGCGCGGACGCCGCAATCCCGTACGCATCACGTGACGCTGCGCCAGCGGCGCCGTACGTCGACCTCGAAGTTCACGTGGTCGACGAACTCCTGTGCGGCTGCGAGCGAGCCGCTCTGCAGCTTGACCGAGAAGGGGTCGTCGCGGTGGTGCTCGGCCGCCTCGTGACCGTCGACGGCGAGCCGGACGACGGGCCGCCCACTGCGAGACTTGAGCATCGAGGCGCCCACGACCCGGTCCCAGCCGACCAGCTCCACACGCTCCACTTCGTGGCGGCGGGAGCGCGACTTCGAGCGGCTCAGGACCACACCGTCGAGCGTGGCGTCGATGCGCGTGTGGCGGCCCGACACCTGGGTTGCTGGCATGCGGCGAGTGGACCACACGCAGATGAACGAATCCGTCCCAGTCCCGAGTCCCGAGCACCCGGCCGCCACGTCGAGATCGGCCGAATCCCCGTCTCGCCGGGCCTCTTGGGTTACGGCCGCATGAACAATTACAACTGGGCTTCGCACTCCAGCGACCCGCTCCTACAGTTGGTCCTCAGAGCACGCCACCGTGCAACACCTCGAGCACAGCGGAGACCGGGGATGCACCACATCACCTCGTTCGCAGTCGCGGGAGCGACATCGATCGTGGTCGACGGCAGTCTTGATGTCGTCGCCGCGTACGACCTGCGGTGCTGTGTGGACGCTGCGCTTCGCCAGCGTGCCCGCTTCGTCGGACTCGACCTCACGAGGGTTACCCACGCGGACCTGGACGGCGCGGAGGGCCTGAGACGCTGCTGTGCCGCCGCAGTGGCGTCGGGCGTGGCCCTCACCATCACCGGGTGCAGTCGCCCCTTGCGGGCTGACCTTGCCGTCCTCGAGCTGAAGACGCGGCGCGCCCGGTCCCGAGCACACACGTCCTTCTGAACTTCACCAGTCGGGGTCGACTCGGCGTAGCAGTCGCAACCATCAGCGAATGCCCTTGGCTCCGGAGGCAGCTGTCCTGGAGCACGCAGAGTTCATCCAGCCTCGTCACAAGGCCGGCGGTTCCGACACCCGCCGTTCGTATCCCGCCGGTCGGGTGGACTCATGTCTCGGATCTCCCGCCTGGCCCTCGCGCCGCTTCTCGCCCTCCCCCTCATGGCCTTTGTCCCGGCCCCCGCCACCGCCGCTCCTCCTGAACGAAGTTTCGACCTTCAGGCCCACCGCGGCGGCCTCGGGTTGACGGTGGAAAGCACCGTTCCCGCGTTCGCCAAAGCGCTGGAGCTCGGGGTCAGCACCCTCGAGCTCGACGTGCAGATCACCGAGGATCGCGTCGCCGTGGTCACCCACGATCGCCGGGTCAGCGGCCAGAAGTGCCGCGACACGTCGCCGGCAGTGCCGGATGACCACGAGTTCCCCTACGTGGGCAAGTACGTCAACACGCTCACCCTTGCCCAGGTGAAGACCCTCGACTGCGGCAGCCAGCGCCTCACCGCCCACCCCGGCCAGGAGCTCCAACCGGGTGAGCGGATGCCGACCCTGGCCCAGGTGCTCGATCTGGTGAACGCCCATAAGGCGAAGCAGGTCGGCCTCAACATCGAGACCAAGGTCGAGGCCGGCGCCCCTGCGGAGACCGCTCCGCGCGAGCAGTTCGTGCAGGAGGTCGTCGCCGACGTCCGGGCAGCCGACCTGGTCGACCAGGTCACCATCCAGTCCTTCGACTGGGGCTCGCTGATGCGAATGGCCGAGGTCGAGCCCCGGTTCCCGCTCATCGCGTTGACCAACCGCGACTTCCTGCAGGTCGACCAGCCGGGCGCCTCACCCTGGCTCGGGGGCCTCGACATCGACGACTACGACGACTCCCTGGTCGCCGCCGCCGCGTCGTTCGGCGCCGCCGCGATCTCTCCTGTCCACGGCTTCCCCCAGGACGGCACGGTGAACGACCCGGGCTACCAGCCCTACGTGACGACCGCGATGGTCGACGAGGCCCACGCCGCCGGCCTGGCGGTCGTTCCGTGGACCGTCGACGACAAGCCGACCATGGCGGCACTCATGGACAAGGGAGTCGACGGCCTGATCACCGACTACCCCGACCGGCTGCGTGAGCTCATGGCCGAGCGCGGGCTGAGGCTGCCCCGCGCCTACGACGCCCCACGTCGTACGTCGGTCCAGCCGCTGCCGCAGGCCCACGCGCACAACGACTACGAGCACGGTCGGCCGTTGCACGATGCCCTGTCCCACGGCTTCACCAGCGTCGAGGCCGACGTCTGGCTCGTCGACGGTGAGCTGCTCGTCGCGCACGACCTCGCCGACGTCGACCCCTCCCGCACCCTCGAGTCCCTCTACCTCGACCCTCTCGTCGACCGCGTGCGGCGCGAGGGCGGCCAGGTCTACCGCGGCCACGACGACGTCTTCCAGCTGCTCATCGACGTCAAGAGCACGGCCGGAGCGACGTACGCAGCCGTGCACGACGAGCTTGCCGAGCACCGCCGGATCATGACGACCTTCAGCAGGGGCGCGGTGAAGCCCGACGCCGTCACCGCCGTGATCAGCGGCAATCGCGACCTGACTGCCATGCAGTCCCAGCGCACGCGGTACGCCGGGTACGACGGCCGCATCGGCGACCTCGCATCGGGGCTGCCCGCCTCCGACCTCCCGCTGCTCAGCGACAACTGGACCAAGCTCTTCACCTGGCAGGGCGTCGGCCCGATGCCCGAGGCAGAGCGGACCAGGCTCCACGACATCGTCGACCAGGCTCACGCAGCCGGCTACCGGATCCGGTTCTGGGCCACGCCGGACACAGCCGGCCCGGCGCGCGACGCGGTGTGGAGCGAGCTCCTCGACGCGGGCGTCGACCACTTCAACACCGACGACCTCGCCGGCCTCGAGGCCTTCCTTCGGGCCATGCCTGTCACTTCCACCCGACTGGGCGTCGGCGCGCCGTACACGATGCTCCAGATGAACCTCTGCCTCTCTGGCCTCGCCGGCTGCTACGGGAGGACCGCCTACCCGGCCGTCGTCGACGAGGCGGTCGTGACCATCCAGCAGCAGGACGCCGAAGCGGTCTCGCTCAACGAAGCGTGCAGTGGCGACGTCGCCGAGATCGCCCGCCGAACCGGCTACCAGCTACGGTTCGCTCCCGTCATCTACCGCGGTGCCGAGCTGCCGTGCGTCAAGCCCGAGGGACGCGGCGTGTTCGGCAACGCAGTCCTGACCAAGGAGCGGATCGTCAGCGGTCGGGACCAGGCTTTCGCCGCCCAGTCCGGGGTCGAGGAGCGCCGTTGGATATGCGCGACCACCGTCCGAGGAGTGACCGCGTGTTCGGCCCACCTCAGCACACGCGGCACCGTCGACGCGCAGGCCGCCAACGAGGCACAGTGCGCGGAGCTGACCACCGTCCTGGAGGCGTACGACGGCGCAGTGGTCTTCGGCGGAGACGTCAACCGACGTGAGTCCTGCGCCCCGGATGCCTGGTGGACCCTCACTGACGCCGCCGCGTCGCAGGCTCCCGGCATCCAGCACGTCTACGGCAACGAGCGCCTGACCTCGCCCACCGGCACCGTGGTCCCGGCTACTTACACCGACCACGACTTCCTTCGCGCGGACTCCCGCCTGACACCTGCTTCGCAACGAGTCGACTGACGACCGGTTGCGTATGAAGTAGTCAGCGATAACCGCGCGTGAGAACGCCTTCACGTCAGGTTCATTGCCGACTTATCAGCAGTTCCCAGCCTGAGGACATGAGCATCCACTGGAGAACCGGGACCGCGACAGCGACTACGCGCACCATCAGGCGTACGGCCGCGTTGGGTGTCTTGGTCACCTTGCTCGCTGTCTCCGTGACGATGGGTCCTACCGCCGCGTCGGGTGTGGCGTTGCCCGGTCCCACCAAAATCGAAACCACCTCGACCGCGGTGACAGCGTCACACGTCGGTCCACCGTTCAAGGTGGCCACCTACAACGCCTTGTTCGCCTCCCACACCGACGGGCGCAACCCCAGACGTGCCCAGTTCCCACACTCGACGGTGCGCACCAAACGGACCGTGAGGCTGTTCCGCAGAAGCGGCGTGGACGTCGCCGGTATCCAGGAGCTCGAGCACTCCGCGCGCCGGAAGCTCAGAAGCCTCGCACCTGAATACCGCACCTTCGGTGCGAGCAACAAGGCAGTTGTCTGGCGCAGCGATGACTTCGCATTCATCGAGGGACACACGATCCGAACCCGCACGTACCACCGCCGGATGACGAGGACCCCCGTCGTCACGCTGCGCCAACGCGCCACAGGACAGCATCTGGTGGTCATGTCAGTGCACAACCCAGCCGACGTCAGAGGCCCCGCCGGGGCGCTGCGCGACGAAGCCACGCAACAAGAGCTCGCCGAGGTGCTGCGCTACCGCCGCACCGCCGACCCTGTCCCGCTCGTCGTTCTCGGTGACATGAACGCCAAGGCCAAGTTCTTCTGCGCCTTCACCGCGTCCGGTGACATGCACGCAGCAGCCGGTGGTTCCCACGTCGACGGTGTGTGCAATCCACCGTCGTTCAACAAGGGCATCGACTGGATCATGGGCTCCCCAGACGTGGCCTTCTCCAGGTTCAAGGACGACTACAACACGCGGCTCGCGACCGACCACCCTTTGATCACCGCTGTAGCCCGAATCACCTCTTGAAGCAGCTGTTCCGAGCCGTGATCCGCGACCCGCGATACAACGTTCTTGCGCGGCTACTTGGGGGGCGAGGTCGGCCGGTGCTCACAGCTGGCGGGCGAAGCCGTCCAGGAGCAGGTCGAGGGTGAACTCGAACTCGGTCTGGCTGTCGCACCAGCCCAGAACCGCGTCGGCGGCGTCGTGGACCTCGGCCGCGACCATCGCTGTCAGATGCGGGAACGCTTCGGCCATCGCCTCGAGGTCGTCGTCCGCCTCATCGGCGCCGGCCGCGGCCGGGCTGAAGAGCTCCTGGACGAATCCCAGCGGCATGCTTCCGAAGGTGTGCAGTGCTCGATGGGCGACGTGATAGGAGAAGCCGGCGCCCACCATGGTGGCGAGCAGCGCCTCGTACAGGCCGTAGATGCTGGCCGGGACCGCGGACCTGGTACCGATGAGTCCTGGCGCCCAGGGATGGCGCAGCATCACCGTCCGGGCGGTGAGGAATCGTTGTCGCAGCGTGACACGCCAGTCGTCTGCAGCGGGAGCGGAGACTTCCGCCTCGAGTCGTTCGTGGATCTCCCCCACCACGGTGTCGACCACGCCGTCGAGCAACGCTTCCTTGTTGGGCAGGTGGTGGTAGAGCGACATCGCCTCGACGCCGACGGCGGAGGCAACCCGCCGCATCGTGAGGGCGCTCACCCCTTCGGCGTCAGCGATCGCGACCGCCACGTTCAGCACGCGGTCCCTGGTTAATGGCTCGCGCTGGTCCCGTTCCAATCTGCACCTCCGTCCCTTGCGCGGACCTTACAACGTATGGTTCGATGGCTTCGCCTTACAACGTAAGGCATATCGAGGGAGCTAAACATGACCCAGCCAACCGTCATGAAGGTGCTCGAACCACACGCGGCAGACAAGCGGACCGCTCGAGTGACGGGCGTGCTTTACCTCGGGCTGGCACTGACCGGGATGGTCGGCTTTCTGCTGGTCCGCCCGATGATCTTCGAGCCAGGAGACCCCGGCGCCACAGTGCAGCAACTGGTCGACCACGAGGCGCTGGCCAGGACGGGCATTGTCCTGGAGATGGCGATCGCGGCTACCCAGGCGCTGGCCGCGCTCTGGTTCTTTCGCCTCTTCCGCGCCGTTGACGCCTTCGCGGCCGGAGCGATCGCGGTCTTCGGGATCGTCAACGCGGTCGTCATCCTCATCAGCGCCGCCTGCATGGCGACAGCACTCGACGTCGCGCTCGATCCGGTCGGCGCCCCGGAGGCGGCCCAGCTGGCCTACCTCGTCAGCGAGAACCTATGGGTGGTCGGCACGCTCTTCTTCGGCCTGTGGCTCGTGCCGATGGGATGGTGCGTGATCGAGTCGAGGTGGATGCCCCGCGCCCTCGGTTGGATCCTCGTAGCCGGCGGCGTCGGCTACGTCATCAGCGGATTCGTGGACTACCTCGCGCCTGATGCCGACATGCTGGTCGAGATCCTCACCGTCCCAGCGAGCGTCGGGGAGTTCTGGATGATCGGCTACCTCCTGGTCCGGGGAGTCCGACGGTCCTCATCAGCGTCGCCGCTTCCAGCGGAGACGCTCAGTCCCGCACCTACCCGCGCTTGACCGACGCCTTGTCGACTGGAAGTTGACCGAGAATGCGAGCAGGGCCGGTGGCGAACCACCGAGCCCGCGCGCAAGCCCCTCATGACCCGACGACGCCGCCGTCCTTACGCATGCTTGGCACCGCCCGAGGCGGAGAAACGCACTCCTGCATAGAACCAAGGACTCTCCAGACCCTCAGCTTGCGTGCTGCTGAACGACGTTGAGCACGTTGCCATCGGGAGCACGGACGAAGAAGCGAGTCACGCCCCATGCCTCGGTCGTCAGGGGATGCACGATCTCGTACCCACGCTCCTGTGCCTGGCGGTAGGCGAGCTCGACGTCGTCGACCATGACCGAGACCACGGGGTCCACGGGCGCGGTGGCATCACTGGTCATCACCTGGAGCGTCGCCCTGGATGCAGGAGACGTGTGGCGGGCCACCCAGCCCAGGTTGAACTCCTCCTCGGCCAACCCCAGGTACTCGCTGTAGAAGCTCTTGGCGGCGGCGAGGTCGGGTACGTGGAGGTCGGCGATGATCTGCGTGACGCGGATGCGCGACGGGTCGGCACTCGCAGCCGGTCCGGTTTCGCCCGAGGCCTGCGCCGGCGCGGCGCCCAGGAGGTGGATCCAGCGCGGATCCTGCTGGCCCGACCGGCGCTCGAGCTCGCAGACCAGCGGTTGCGGGCGGCTCGCCATCCCGCGCAAGCACTCCTCGACCTCGCGCCGGTCGGCGAACCCGTGCAACCGCTCGGTGCGGGTGCGCAGCTCGCCCGGCGCCTGCGGGCCACGGAGGAGCAGCACCGTGAGCAGCGCCCGCTCGTCGGGCTCGAGGGCGAGATACTCATCGAGGATCTGGTGGTACTTCAGCGTCCGGCGCCCGGTGTCGGACCACACGATCCGCAACAGCCCGCGCTCCTTGAGCGACTTCGCAGTCCGCTCGACGATCTGCTGGTCGAGGTCAGTGACGGGGTCGCGGCTGCTCGACTGATTGCACGCCGACACCAGTGCGTTCGCGGAGAGGGGATAGGTGGCCGGCACGGTGGTCTGCTTCTCCAGCAGGCTGCCGAGGATTCGCTGTTCAGTCGCATCGAGGACGGGGAGCTCTGTCACGTCACGACCTTAGGTCTGTTTTGCCTACGCCTTACCCTTGGCCCTCGCCACCTTCTTGGTCTCCGCGGACTGGAGAGTGCGGGTCTCGTAGTACTGAGCGCCGACGGTCGCCGTGACCGAGATCCGCTGGCCGAGGTGGCTCGGCTGGAGGACGAGGGTCGAGCCTGTCGCACCGGCAATGGCGCTACCGTCGGCAAACCAGGTGTAGGTGATCTCCTCGGCGGCAGGGTCGAGCTGTGGAGCAACCGCGGTCAGGGTCTGGCCCACGACAGCGGAGCCGCTGATCTCGGGCAGTGCCGCGACCAGGAACTCGTCCACGCACGGCAGGGTGCCTGCCCGCAGGGAGAAGCCGTCGGTGTCGCCGTCGTCTGCCCAGATGACCTCTTTCGTCCCGGCAGCGCAGGTCGAGTCGGGGGCGATCGCCATGCCCTCGTTGTTGAGGTTCGACATTCCGGCGGGACGTGCGTACGACGTCTCGACCGTGAAGTCTCCGTCTACGACCGAGAGGACGTTGTAGATCCCGCCGCAGCTGTCGTCGCACAGTGACCAGAGGACGCCCCTGTCGGCGTCGTAGGTCACATCCATCGAGAAGGGGAAGCCGGACGACTCCACCTTCACCTCCATCGGCGCACGCCCAGAGCGCAGCGAGAAGAAGTGCAGGTCCCCTGTGCCCTCGACTGCGGTCACGAAGAGCCCCGAAGTCGGGTAGGTGCTCGCCCGGTACAACGAGCCACCGACCTCCCACTTGGCGGCGACCAGGAACGCGTCGGGCACATAGGTGATGCCCTCCAGGCCGAGGTTGGTGCCGGTGACGACGAACCCGTTGACGTCCCACTCCTCGACGGCGGTCAGGTCGGTGGTCGCCTGGGTCACGTCGCTGACGATGAAGCGGGCGATCTTGTTGTACGACACGTCGCTGTTGTCGTTGTCGCGCTCGGAGGTGATGTACAGCGACCCGTCAGGTGCGACGGTGACGCCCTCGGAGTCGAGCGCGCCCGTGCCGTCGGCGAAGTGCAGCTTCTTGCCCCCGACCCAGCCGTCGACCGCGACGTACACGTCACCGACCTTGTGCATCTTGTGCAAGGTGTTCTTGTTCTGCACGACCCACAGGATGCCCGGATGCTTCGGGTCGAACGTCGCGCCGGACACGTCGCCTTCGCCGTTGCCGTCGCCATCGCCGAAGCCGTTCACCTCATCGACGGTGACGACGTCCGCGCCCCCCAACCACGGCTGGGGGTCCAGGCTCGGGCAGGAGTTGGCAGCCCCCCAGGTCGCTAGCGGAGTCTCGACGTAGGCGATGTCTCCGAACAGCTCACAGCGGCTGTACGACGCGATGCCGTCCTCGAACCAGGTGTGCGCAACCACGGCGGCGCCGTCGGTGGCGCGGCGGAGGGTCACCGAGTCGGCGCTGTCCAGTCCGACGATGCCTTCGGCGAGGTAGAACGCGCCGGGCTCGATCGACGTACCGTCCGGAACCGTGTGGACGACGTTCCCGTCGGCGTCGACGAGCTGCCACCCGGCAATGTCGACCGCGGCGTCGCCGGTGTTGAGCAGCTCGGCCTTGCCTGCGCTGTTGGACACCTCGTTGAGCACGACCGAGGAGTCGAGACGACGCGACTTGGTGGCGCACGATGCAGTGTTGTCCTGGCCGAAGCTGTTCTCGGTGACTCGCCAGAACTCGTCGGAGCCGTCTGGGCAGGCCGCGAACGCGACCGAGTCGGACTCGTAGTTGTCCGAGACACCCGCATCGCCGTCGCCGTACGACGCCTGGTCGACGAGCTGGCGTACGCCGGCTTCGGCGCCCGGGCCATAGATCTTGACCGAGTCGCCCTCGCCCGAGAGGCCCTTTGTCGAGGTGAACGCGACGTAGCCACCGGCAGGGACCACGAAGTCCGCGGCCGGCTCGAGGCTGTCGCCGTCCCAGACTTTGAGCTCAGCGAGGGGCAGTGGCTCTGCACCAGAGGCAGCCCCGCTGTCGGTCTGGTACCAGCCCTCGATGGTGACGGCCGTGTCACCGGTGTTGACGAGCTCGACGGCGTCACCGAACCCGGGGTTGCCCTCGTCGTCGGCATTGAGCGAAGCGATCTCGTTGATCTCGATGTCGTCCCAATTCGGGTCCAGCGGCGGCGTCTCGACTCCTCCCCCGGGGAAGGTGTTGATCGCACCCGGCGTCTGGTCGGCGCCGTTCTTCCACAGGCCGGTGCCTGACGTCACTCTCGACCAGGTGTTGGCGTGCTCGTCGGGGAGCACGCCCTTGAACGTCGTCGCGACCAGCGTCCCGTCAGGCTTGTACAAGAACACCCAATCGAGCTTGTTGAGTCCGAAGCCGGACTTGGTCCCGTTGCTCACCGGCAGGTAGGTGAAACCGGCGGGAATCTCGGCGTCGGTCAGTTCGGTCTCGACGGCGAGGTAGCGGGCGGCCGGAAGGACGGCGGTCGCGCCCCCCAGGGTGACCCGGTCAGCCGGCGTCGGGGTGCCGGCGCCGTCGGTGACGTACCAACCGCTGAGGTCGATCGGCGTCGAGCCGCCGTTGTAGATCTCGACGTAGTCGTGCAGGCCTGGGGCACTCGTGCCGGCACCGTCTGTGAACACCTCGTTGATGGTGACCTGAGCCTCGGCAGTACTGCCCAGCGTGTTGGGGCCGCCCGGTGTCGGGGACGTCGTCGCCGCGAACTCGCCTGTCGCGTCCGGTGTACGGCCCCAGCTCGGGGTGCGGTGCGACGTCCAGCCGTAGGAGTCGACCGTGGTCAGCCCGTCGGGAGAGATCAGGTTGGCCTCATCCGCGCTGCCCAGCCCGAACGACTTGGGGCCCGAGGACGGGGAGCTGGTGTAGATGACGACGTAGCCCTGCGGAGGGATCTTCCCGACGAGCGGGATGTCGTCCTCGACGAGGGGCGCGTTGTCCTTGAGGTGGTAGCCGGTCAGGTCGATCGTCGTGCTGCTCTTGTTGTAGAGCTCAATGAAGTCACCCCCGGCGAACCCGTTCGAGCTGACCTCGTTGATGACGACGGTGCCGGCTGCGCCGGCCGGGTCGGCGGCGGAAGCAGGCGCAGTGAGGGAGAGGGAGGCGATCCCAAGGGTGGTGACCACAGCAGCGGCCACGGCACGACGTTGGAGAGACACTTTCGACAGTCCTTGAGTCGGCGACCGGGCCCGAGCCAGCCAAGGATTGCGCGACCTTCACCGGCCGCGGGAATACATAGGAAGCCAACGGGGCGGGCGAGAACCTCACGTGAACTCCGCGCCAACGAGGCGGCAACACCCCGGGGCGAGCATGGGTCCGAAGCGGCTGGCAGACGTTCGGGCAACTGCTAGGGATGTCGCGAACTCCAGCCGCTCGGCCGATGCTCGGCGGCTCATCGCGACCACTCGAGGGGAAGCGCAGCATGACCAGCACGTCGTGACGCTCGCCCTGCCAGACACTGTGAGCACGAATCGTGCCCTCGTGGGTGTATGCGGCTCGACGAGCTACCTCGATCGGCCGCCCTTCCATGCAATCAGCACGCACATACAGGTTCTCCAACCGCTCACCAAGTACCTCGCACCCCATGCATTCTCGGTTCTGGCGTAACGTTTCGTAACGCGCCAGGCGTAGCATCCAGAGGCATGTCGAATCGGAACCAGCGCCTCGAGCGGGCTGCGCGGGCTCGTGACGACCGCCTGGGACTGGCGTGGCTGGAGGCGAATCCACCGGCGCCGTGTCCGGGCTGCGGGCGACCTCTCGCTACACGAGTGCCCGGAGCCGGCCCACGCGGTCGCCGACGGATCTGGTGCTCCAACGCATGTCGCCAGCGCGCCTACCGCGCGCGCTTGTTGGCGTCCGACGATACGGCCTCTCCCCCACCGAGCCCGCCCGAGTCAAGCAAGTCGGCCGAGCCGAGCAAGCCACTGCCGCAGACGCACGACCTGGACGCGTGCATCGTTGCCGTCCTGGAGGACCCAACCGCCATCGCATCGGTGCTCGATGTCGTCCGGAGGGCCTCGCGCGATGGCGTCCTGGATCGACCCGCGTACGCAGACGTGCAGACCGCGCTCCTCGCAGTCAGGAACGGCGAAGGCTGAGATGTCGGCTAGTCGTTGAACCTCGATCTCGGCGGAGATTGTCCGTTGTCAGCCAGAGGCGGTGGCTGTCTGTCAGTGACCGGACGATCGCGCCAAGGCGTCGTCCTAGACGTGAGGGGATCCCTGTGGCCAGCGAACGAGACGACAGCGATCAACTCGAGCTGTGGCCATTCGAGGCAATCGAAGGCGACGGCGACACCCGCGAGACCAGCAGCTCGTCAGCCAGCACGCGAGCGCGAGCGGCCTACGAAAGACATGGTCCTCAAGGCAGCGACCCAGTTCACACTCCCGAGTCGGGTCCGAGAACAGTTCCGGCAACCTCCAACGACAACGAACGCCTATGGTCCATCGCCGAGGTCGCTCACTACCTCGGCGTCTCCAAGGACACGGTCTACGGATGGCGGAAGTCCGGGTACGGACCACCGGCGAGCAAGGTCGGCAAACACCTTCGGTGGCGACCGGTCGATGTCACAGAATGGATCGGCCGCCTGCGGCAGACCGAGCTCTCAGCTGTCGAGTGACGCGTGGAACGAACCGCACCGGAGACACGCCCGAAGCGCCGCCTGTCGGCGCGCGTGCGACTTACCGCATCTGCCGATGAGCGTGTGTGTAGGGTCCCTAGGATCGTGACCGGACGAAGGGTGGAACACGTGAGGCATGTCGCGATTGCCCTAACGGGTTTTGGGGTGGTTATTGCTCTCACCGCTTGCGGCAGCGGCGACTCGGCGAGCGATGGAGACTGCAATGCGCGGATCGAATATCAGGGCTCGACATACCGCACTCACAACCTGGTGAAGGCTTCCGCCGAGGCGGAGGAGACAAGGAGCAATGATCAGAACCTGTGGATGGCCCTCGGCGGGTGAACGCGATGAAGCGCACCTTCCCGAGGAAGATCTCGTAGTCACAGAACTCTGATCAGGAACCGGCGTTGGCGCGCTGGTTCGGGAAGGTGCGCTCATGCTCAAGGTAGTCCACGACGTCGAGGCGTCCAACGAGTCGGCCGGTGGGTCGCTGCTTGATGAGATCGTCCGCGACGGCGCTCGGCAGATGCTTGCCGTCGCGTTGCAGGCCGAGGTCGCCGCCTACGTCGAGGCGTTCGCCGATGAGGTCGACGAGGCGGGTCGGCGGCTGGTGGTTCGTAACGGTCATCACGAGCCGCGGGAGGTGACCACGGCGGCGGGCGCGATCCCGGTGCGTGCGCCGCGGGTGAACGACAAGCGCGTCGACCCGACCACCGGGCAGCGGGAGCGGTTCGCTTCGGCGATCCTGCCGGCTTGGGCGAGGAAGTCACCGAAGGTCGCCGAGGTGTTGCCGCTGCTGTACCTGCACGGCTTGTCCAGCGGCGACTTCGGTCCCGCGCTGACCCAGTTCCTCGGCTCCGGCGCGGGCCTGTCCGCAGCCACGATCACTCGCTTGACGAAGGACTGGCAAGACGAGGCAGTCGCGTTCAACAAGCGCTCGCTGGCCGAGACCGACTACGTGTACGTGTGGGTCGACGGGATCCACCTCAAGGTCCGCCTGGAGCAGGACAAGGTGTGCCTGCTGGTGATGATCGGCGTGCGGGCCGACGGTTCGAAGGAACTGATCGCGCTCGACGACGGACACCGCGAGTCGACCGAATCCTGGCTCGACCTGCTCCGGTCTTGCAAGCGACGTGGGATGCGCGCCCCGGTCCTCGCGGTCGGCGACGGAGCGCTCGGGTTCTGGGCCGCGGTCCGCGAGGTGTTCCCCGAGGCCCGGGAGCAGCGGTGTTGGTTCCACAAGATCGCCAACGTCCTCAACGCTCTGCCCAAGTCGGCCCAGCCCGGAGCGAAGGCCGCACTGGCCGAGATCTGGAACGCCGAGGACAAGGACCACGCGAAGGCAGCGGCGAAGGCGTTCGCAGCCGAGTACGGCACCAAGTGGCCCAAGGTGGCCGCGAAGATCACCGACGACCTCGACGTGCTCCTGGCGTTCTACGACTACCCGGCCGAGCACTGGATCCACCTCCGCACGACCAACCCGATTGAGTCGACCTTCGCAACGGTCCGGCTTCGTCAGCGGGTCACCAAGGGCCCCGGATCCCGGGCCGCCGGGGTGGCCATGGCGTTCAAGCTCATCGAGTCCGCGCAAGCCCGGTGGCGCGCAGTCAACGCACCGCACCTGGTCGCGCTGGTCCGCGCGGGCGCGACCTTCAAGAAAGGCAAACTCGTCGAACGTGACGACGACGAGAAGGGAGCGGCCGCGTGAGCCAGGCACCGACCGGAGGCATCCACCACATCGAGTTGTGGGTCCCCGACATCGACCGCGCCGCCGCGGAGTGGGGATGGCTGCTCACCGAGCTGGGCTACCAGCCCTTTCAAGAATGGACCGGCGGACGCAGTTGGCGGCTCACGGGCACCTACATCGTGATCGAGCAGTCGCCCGACATGCTCGAGGAACCTCACGACCGGAAGCGCCCCGGACTCAACCACCTGGCCTTCCACGCCGGCGACCAGCACCGCGTCGACGCACTCACCGCGGCAGCCGCCGAGAACGGTTGGGCACTCATGTTCGCCGACAAGCACCCCCACGCCGGCGGCCCGCAGACCTACGCCGCCTACCTATCGAACACCGACGGCTACGAGGTCGAGCTCACCGCGAGCAACCCGTAGAACTCACCGATCCACAGGTCTTGACGATTCCTCGGAGACAAGTCTCGGTGGCGGTGATGTGGTTGGCTGCGATGGCGATGCCGTGGATCAGGTGTCGGTCTACCGGGTCGTCGGGGTAGAGCCAGACGTGGCGATTGCGGTCACGGGCTCTGAGTGGCGCGGAACTTACGTGCTTGAAGGAACGGGACCCGGCGACTGGGAGACAATCCGGAAGCCAACGACATAGTCCTGCTACACGACTGGGCGCGGCGCGTGACAACGCCCTGATCTGCCACGACGAGGGCACGCTCATGCCGAGATGAGTTCGTCAGGGTTGCGCGCCGGACAGGTCTTCGTAGATGCGCTCGCGTTCCTCGACCGGCACGGTGTCGGCGATGAAGACCCCAAGAGCGTTGGTGTCGTACCGGATGCCAAGGACCATCTCAGGGGGATACCCCTCGAAAGTCCAAGTCCGGACCTGGACGGGGTCGTCCGGAAACACTGAACCGTTGGGGCTCTCTCCTGCGTCGTCACACTCGGCCTGATCCGCCTTGGCGTGTGAGTTTGCCGGTCGTTCGGTCTGCCCCCACGACGTGTAGACGACGTCCTCGACTCGAACCTGATCGGGACAATCCGCCGACGACTGCGTACCAGCCTGGGAACAGCCAGTCGCCACGACGCTGACGAGCAGGAGCAGACTGGTCCTCACCCGGTCAGTATGCGGTCGCTCCATGCCACTGAGACGACGCCGACACACAACCGGCTCCGCTGCGACGAGACGCCCGGATCTGCCGCGATGAGTGCACGCATTCTCTCGTTCGGCGATCCGCACTAGCCTCAGTTCGTGTCCCAGAAGTCAGATCGCCAGCAAGCTCGCGAGGCGGTGGCGGCCTACCACGAGGCGGAGCTCGCCGAACTCGTGGCGCACGTAGCAGAGGCGATTGACCGGTTCCGCAGCGACGAACTCAAGGTCTTCGGCGTCGACGAGGTCCTGTTCCAGTACTCACGCGCCGCGAAAGAACTCTGGAAGTTCTGCAACGTCGGCAACGTCCAGGTGACCGCGGGCCAGCTGCATGGAGCTCCGCCGATCGACTGGTGGGAACGCGGGACACCGAGACGCACAAGACGTCCCGTCGAGGAAGTACCGACCAGCGAACTTGAGTGACAGCGACGCGGCCGAACGTGCCACATTCCGCCGCGTTCCGGGCGGGCTCTGCGCCTAGCTCAGAAGGCGTCAGGCACCCGCACGGCCCCCCTGCCCGGCGATGGGCCGCGGACAGGACTTGTGGGACCAGATCGCACAGTTCCTCGGTCCCAGCTGGTCGTTTCCCAGTCGGGGTTCCCCTTCCGACGCACGCCTCAGGCGCCATGGAGGGGCGCTGGCTGCGTGGCGAAGGGGCTTGGGCTCAGTCAACGGACCGGATTCAAACGCGATGCAGTCGTCGGTGCTCAGCACGTCCATGAACTCGTCGATCGGCAGGTCAAGGATTCGGGCATCGACAACACGGACCTCCAGTCTGTTGTCGTTGCTCGACCTAAAGGGGTGTAGCCACACGTCCACCGGCCGTGGTTTGTTTACGACGTAAGCCACGGGTGTGGTCTTACCCGAACCGGTCGCGACTGCTGGTCGGTTCGTGCACTTCTGGAAGGGAAAACTCATGGGAGAGACACTGAAGGACGGCCTGAAAGACGGCCTGAGCACGATCACGGAGTTCTTGCCGAAGCTGTTGTTGTTCCTGATCATTCT
>NZ_SDWS01000019.1 GCF_004137245.1 Nocardioides glacieisoli | reverse complement strand
TTCTTCCAGCACGTAAGGGCATTCTCACTTCACGGCACGCTCACCCGACCAACCTCATCGGTGGATCGAGGCTAAGGAAGCGTTAAGGCGGGCGGGCCCTGCGCTGGAGTCACCGGATATCCGGTGACCGCCATGCTTAGTAGCCCAGATCTCGGCTGACAAGCGTGAAACCTGGGTGCACAGGTCCAGATCAGGACGACGGCACGTCCCGCTCGATCTCGGCCAGCCAGGCCGTGCCCTTGGCGTCCGACGGCATCCGCCAGTCACCACGCGGGCTCATCGTGCCGCTGGGGCTGACCTTCGGGCCGTTGGGCAGCGCGGACCGCTTGAACTGGTTGGCGAAGAACCGCTTCACGAAGACCTCGAGCCAGGTGCGCACCTCGTCGAGCGAGTACGCCACTCGCGCATCCTCGGGGAAGCCCGGCGGCCACTCCCCCGCCTCGGCGTCCTTCCACGCGTGCCAGGCCAGGAACGCGATCTTGCGGGGGCGGGACCCGTGGCGTACGACGTGGGCGAGCGTGAAGTCCTGGAGGTTGTAGGGGCCGACCGTGTCCTGCGTGGCCTGCGGCTTCTTGCCCTCCTCGACCGGGATCAGCTCGGGCGTGATCTCCTGGGTGAGGATCTCGGCGAGCAGGTCGTTGGCCTCCTCCAGCTCGCCGTGGCTGATCACCCAGCGGATCAGGTGCTGCACGAGCGTCTTCGGCACGCCGGCGTTGACCGTGTAGTGCGACATCTGGTCGCCGACGCCGTAGGTGCACCACCCGAGCGCGAGCTCGGACAGGTCGCCGGTGCCGACGACGATGCCGCCGCGCTGGTTGGCCAGCCGGAAGAGGTAGTCGTAGCGCAGCCCGGCCTGGACGTTCTCGAAGGTGACGTCGTAGACCTTCTCGCCGTCGGCGTAGGGGTGCCCCATGTCCTTCAGCATCTGCTCGGCCGCCGGGCGGATGTCGAGCTCCTCGAAGGTGACGCCGAGCGCCTGCGAGAGCCGAGTGGCGTACGACTTGGTGGTCGCGCCGGTCGCGAAGCCGGGCATCGTGAAGGCCAGCACGTCGCTGCGCGGGCGGCCGAGGCGGTCCATGGCCTTGCACGCGACGATCAGCGCGTGCGTCGAGTCCAGGCCGCCGCTCACGCCGATGACGGCCTTGGGCGTGCCGATGGCCTTGAGCCGCTGCTCGAGGCCGGAGACCTGGATGTTGTAGGCCTCGTAGCAGTCGAGCTCGAGTCGGGCCGGGTCGTCGGGCACGAACGGGAAGCGGTCGACCTTGCGCATCAGGCCGATGTCGCCCTCCGGCGGGCCGAGTGCGAACTCGACCTCGCGGAAGTCGTCGGCCACGTCGTGCGTACGCCGGTTGTCATCGAAGCTCCCCTGCCGCAGCCGCTCCTGCCGCAGCCGGTCGAGGTCCACATCGACCACGGTGCGGCGCGGGCCGTCGGGGAACCGCTCGCCCTCGCCGAGCAGGTCGCCGCACTCGTAGACCATCGTCTGGCCGTCCCAGCTCAGGTCGGTCGTCGACTCGCCCTGTCCCGCTGCCGCGTAGACGTACGCCGCCAGGCACCGCGCGCTCGCACTCCGCACGAGCAGCCGGCGATCCTCGGCGCGAGCGACCGTGATGGGGCTGCCGCTGAGGTTGGCCAGCACCGTCGCCCCGGCGAGCGCGGCGCGGGCGCTCGGCGGCACCGGCACCCACATGTCCTCGCAGACCTCGACGTGCATCGACAGCCCCGGGACGTCGTACGCCGTGAACACGAGGTCGGGCCCGAACGGCACCGTCTCGCCGCCGATGTCCATCCACTCATCGGCCATGTCGTCGCCCGGCGCGAACCACCGGCGCTCGTAGAACTCCCGGTAGTTGGGCAGGTACGCCTTCGGCGCCACGCCCAGCACCTCACCGCGGTGGATGACGACCGCGCAGTTGTAGACGCGCGAGCGCCACGCGATCGGCGCCCCCACGACCAGCACGGACATCAGCTCGGTGCTCGCGGCGACGATCTCCGCGATCGCGTCCTGCACACCGGCCAGCAGCGTGTCCTGGAGGAAGAGGTCGTCGACGGAGTAGCCGGTCAGGCAGAGCTCGGGGAACACCGCCACCGCGACGTGGTCGTCGTGGCAGGCCTTCGCCTGCGCGATGACCTCGGCGGCGTTGGCGGCGGGATCGGCGAGGTGCACCGGCAGCGTGCACGCAGCGATGCGCGCGAAGCCCTGCGCGTAGGCGGAGTAGAAGTCCACGTGCTCACTCTAGGGCCGGTGCGACCGACCGTCGGGCTCGCTCCGACGTAGTCCAGTGGACTCCTGCTGCCGCGCGGGGGTAGTCCAGTTGGCTTCCGCTGCCGGGCGGCGCCCGCAGCGACGGAAACCCACTGGACTACCCGGGCCGGGGGCACGACAGTGCGGACATGGCCCTCGAGATCACCCGCTGCGAGACCGACGCCGACTACGAGGACTGGCGTCGCGTGCGCATCGCGGTCATCCCATACGAGCGCACCCAGTCGCTCGCCGAGCTGCGGCGGGGCGACAAGCCCGAGCGCCTCATGCTGCTCGCGCGTGAGGACGGCGTGGTGGTCGGCCACGGGCTGGCGCAGCCGTCCGACACCGCCGGCGGCGGCTCGGTGATCCCGCGGGTGCTCGAGGAGCACCGGCGCCGGGGCGTCGGAACCGCGCTGCTCGAACGGCTCACCCAGCACGTCGTCGAGCTGGGCCTGCCCGTCCTGCGCGCCGGTGCCGACGACGACGGGGCGCTGGCGTTCGCGCACCGCTTCGGCTTCGAGGAGGTCAACCGCGAGGTCGAGCAGACCTTCCGCATCACCGGACCGATCACGGTCACGCCCGCGCCGGACGGCGTCGAGGTCGTCACCGAGCAGGAGCGGCCGGGCCTGTGGGCCGCGGCCTACGAACGCTTCGGGCTCGAGGCGCTGGCGGGCTTCGCGGTGGACACGCCCCTCGACGTCAGTCCCGAACGGTGGGCGCGCGACTGGCTGGCCGACCCGCAGTTCCTCGCACTCCACGATGGTCAGGTCGTCGGCTGCGCCGGGCTCGACCGTGACGGCGACTCCCCGACCCGCGCCGAGAACGGGCTGACGGCCGTACGCCGTGACTGGCGCGGGCGCGGTCTTGCGGTCCACCTCAAGCTGCGCACGCTGGCGTGGGCCGCCGAGCACGGGATCGAGGAGGTCTACACGTGGACCCAGGACGGCAACGCCGCGATGCGCGCGCTCAACACCCGGCTCGGCTACGCCACCACCCGCACCGGCATCCAGCTCGCGCGTCGTCTGGACTGAGCCCTTTACCGTCGTCGGTGGCCGCGGCTAGCGTCATGGAGGTGCGCTCCTCCCGTCGAAGCACCCCGCTGGCCCTGACCGTCGCCGCGCTGGCCGTCGCCCTGCTGGCGCCGATGCCTCCTTCGGACGCCGACCCAGCCCCGGCGGGCGCTGCCTCGGTGGGCGCCGTCTCCGCGGAGCGGCAGGCACCGCAGTTCCGTGTCCGCACGGTCGCGCGCGGCCTCCAGAACCCGTGGGACGTCCAGCAGGCGCCCGGCGGCCGGCTGATCGTCTCCGAGCGCGACCGCGCCCGCCTCAGCGTCGTACGCAACGGGAAGCGGCGCACGCTGGCCAACCTCTCGAAGCAGGTCTGGGTGTCCGGCGAGACCGGTCTGATGTCGCTGGCCGTCGACGCCGGGTCGCGGACGCTCTGGGCGTGCCACGGTTCGTCCGCAGGCGGCAACCACGTGCAGGTCACCCGCTGGCGGGTCGACGCGAAGTGGCGCACCCTCAGCAACCGGAGGACGGTGCTCTCGGGGTTCCCGTCGACCTCGGGCCGCCACGGCGGTTGCCGGTTGCTGCTCGACAAGACCAGCGACGCGCTGCTCGTCGGCACGGGTGACGCGGCGGTCGGCACCAACCCGCGCGACCTCGACTCCCTCGGCGGCAAGGTGCTGCGGGTGCACCGGCGCACGGGCGAGCCGATGGCCGACAACCCCTATGCCGACGCCACCACGGCGCGACGGTTCGTGTGGACCTACGGCCACCGCAACGTCCAGGGCCTCGCCCAGCGCGCGGACGGCTCGCTGTGGTCGAGCGAGCACGGCAGCTATCGCGACGACGAGGTCAACCTGCTCGTGAAGGGCGGCGACTACGGGTGGAACCCGGTCCCCGGCTACAACGAGGAGGTCCCGATGACCGACCAGTCCCTCCCCGGCACCCAGCAGGAGGCAGCCTGGTCGTCCGGCACCCCGACCATCGCCACGTCCGGCGCCGCCTGGGTGCGCGGCTCCCAGTGGGGAGCCCTCGAGGGCACGCTCGCCGTCGCGGTGCTCAAGGACTCGGAGATGATGTTCCTGCGCTTCGACGACGCCGGAGCGCTCGTCTCGGAGACCCGGCCCCGGGCCCTGGCGCGGTTCGGCCGGCTGCGGTCCGTCACGTCCGCGCGCAACGGCGACCTGCTGGTCACGACCGACAACGGCGACGGCGACCGGGTGCTGCGGATCTCCCCACGCTGACTCCACAGGTGTGAGGGCGCGGGTTTGAGGCGGCCCGGGTCGCGGGAAGAAGAGGTGCATGACGCCTCCCGCGATCACCCCGGGCCCTCCGGATCCCACGCTCGACGACCCGATGCTCCGCGTTCTGCGCGAGCGGCACCCGGAGGTCGACATCGTGGTGCTCCCGCAGAACGCGCCGGCCCCTGTCGTCCCCGAGCTGGCAGCCGACGGGCGCGACGCGTTCGCCGCCGGTGCCGAGCGGCTCGTCGACGACCTGATCGCCCGCCTCGACCTGGGCGAGCGCACGGCAGCCCGCGACGGCCGCTGGCACACCGACGAGTGGGACCAGAGCTGGTACGAGGCCGTCGCCGTCGTCGGTGACCTCGGTCGTGGCGACAACGTCGCCCTCCTCCGCTCCACCGGCAACGCGCTCATCGGGCTCGGCTGGCAGGCCCGCCCGGTGCCGGGCGACCGACCCCGGCTCGTGGGTCGCCGCCGCGGCGGCTTCGAGGCCGCCGCCTCGGTCCGGCCGACCTCCCTGGTGCTGACGGTGAGCACGACGAAGGTCCGGCTCACCCGGGAGGTCGCGCGATGACCATCCAGATGTGGACCGCCACCCTGCAGAAGTCCCGCACCGCCTGGGAGGAGCAGTCCGAGGGCCTCAACGGCCCCCGCAAGAACCTCGCGCAGGCCGACCCCGCCCTCCTCGGCGACGCGGTCCAGGGCGCCGCCGACGCGTTCCTCACGACCTGGGAGCAGCGCACCCTCGTCCTGCGTGACCAGGCCTCCGGTCACGCCGACGCCCTGGCCCAGACGATGTACGACTTCCTCGTCACCGACGGCGAGAGCGTTGAGGCCACGCAGCAGCTGCTGCTGTGGGAGGACCGCGACACCCTGCCCGTCCAGGCGGTGGGCCCGTGACCACCATCGCCGTCCCGGCCTGGCTGCCGGCCGAGCCCGAGCTGAAGGTCACCGAGGCGTCCGGCGCCGTCCTCACCGACGTACGCGCCGCCGCGACGGCCGTCAGCGACGTGGCCGAGTGGGCCCGGGCCAACGGTGCTCCCGCCGACTTCAGCGGGGACGCCGCCGAGGCCGCCGACCACGCGGTCACGCGGTTCGCCACCGACACCGACGCCGTCGGCGCCGCGCTGGAGCGTGGGGCACTCGCGATCGACGAGTTCCTCTCCGCGATGCGGGTGCGCCGCACCGAGCACGGCGAGCTGATGGACCGCCGCCAGACCCTCAACGGCGAGCGCGAGGACCTCCTCCGCCGGATCGAGGGCGCGACCGAGGAGCAGGTGCCCGGGCTGCAGGCCGAGGCGGCGCAGCTGCGGAGCCGGTTCGCGGCCTACCAGCGCGACCTCGAGGCGTGGCGCGACCGGGTCGACTCCGACGAGCAGGCGTGCGTGCGTGCGCTGGGTGCGGTCGACCAGCTGGCCGAGGGCGTCACCGCCGCAGCCGACCCCGGCCGCACCGACACCGCGGCCCTCAAGGCCGAGCTCACCCGCCTCGGCACGGACACCGACGCGGTGTTCGCCTGGTGGAACGGTCTCTCTCAGGCCGAGCGCAACGCACTGATGATCAGCGCCCCCGACCTCGTCGGCAACACCAACGGCGTCCCGACCGGCGACCGCGACGAGGCCAACACGTCGGCCGTCCAGCGCGACGTCGAGTACCTCCTCGGCAAGCAGGCCGCCGGCGAGGAGCTCAGCGCCTCCGAGCAGCGGTGGCTGGAGAACGCGAAGGCGATCGAGGACACCGTGCGCCAGGCCTCCGAGCCGAAGTGGGCCGACCTCGACGTCGACGCCTTCGTGATGGCCTACCAGCCGCACGCCTTCGGCGGGGACGGCATCGCCGCGGTGGCCTACGGCGATCCCGACACCGCCGACCACACGGCCGTCTACGTGCCCGGGATCATGCAGGACGGCACGAAGATCGACGACAACGGTGCGCAGGCCCTCAACCTCTACGAGGAGACGGTCAACAGCATGCTGTCCGAGGATCCGCCGAGGCCGGGCTCGGTGTCGACCATCGCGTGGATCGGCTACGACTCGCCCAACTTCAACCCCGAGTCGAAGATGCCGTGGGACCTCATCGACTCCGGCGGCGACGTCGGGCACACCGTGACCGAGGCCAACGCCCAGGCCGGCGGCGTCGCGCTCTCGCAGTTCGTCGACGGGCTCAACACCACGCACGCCGGCGGCGACCAGCCGCACCTGACGGTGATCGGCCACAGCTACGGCTCCACCACGTCGTCGTACGCCGCCGCGGGCGGCATGGACGCTGACAGCCTCGTCCTCATCGGCAGCCCCGGCGCCAGCGAGGGCGTGCACCACGCGAGCGACCTCAACATGCCGACGGGGCAGGTCTTCGTCGGTGCCGCCGACAACGATCCCGTGTCGTGGCTCGGCGGGGAGGACGGCATCTTCCCCGGCACGTGGGACGACAGCCTCGGCCTCGGCGCCGATCCGGCCCAGCACGACTTCGGGGCGACGGTGTTCGAGGTCGACAATGGTCAGGAGTTCCACGGTCCCGTCGAGCTCGGCGCCGTGGGCTTCATGCAGAACCACACCAACTACTTCAACGACTACAACCCGGCGCTGGCCAACATGGCCGACATCGTCTCCGGCAACTCCGACGCCGTGGTCGACACGGGTGGTCGCACGCAGGAGGCGCACGACTACCTCTACGACTGGGTCGGCGACGAGGTCCAGCACCACGTCGTGCAGCCGGTGGTCGACACCTACAACGACGTGCGCGACGGGGTGGTGGAGACCTACGAAGGCGTGCGCGACGGCGTGGTCGACACCTATGAAGGCGTGCGCGACGGGGTGAACGACGCCGTCGACCGGGCCGGGGACGCGTTCGACGACGCGTGGGACAGCGTCTGGCCGCCGCGATGGCCGTGAGCACTACGGTGGAACGCATGCGTGTCTCGCTGCTCGTCCTGGCCCTTGCTGCCGCGCTCTCCGCCTGCTTCGGCGGCAGCAGTGGCGGCGGAGGCGGGTCCGCGGAGTCGGTGGAGAAGACGACCACCGACGCCGCAGAGGTCGCTGTCCCGGTCTCGGTCCGCGCACTGGAGGGGACGAAGGTGAAGGCCTTCGGCCAGTGGCAGAGCTGCATGGCGCTCAGCTGGCGCTACGAGGTCATGGTCAGCATGACCGCTCCCGAGGGCGACACAGTCACCCAGCTGGAGGCGGTCCGGGCCGCCCTCGTCGAGGACGGCTGGACCGACGACACCAAGGTCGACGACCACGTCACCCTCGTGCGCGAGGACACCACGGTCGACGTCGCACCCTCACCCGCCCGGGGCCCGGGCACCTGGGTGATGACGGTGCAGTCGTCGTGCGCCGACTACGACGGCGACGGCCTGGAGCGCGTGGAGAACGACGAGGCCGCGTCGATCGAGGGTCTCTCCTCCTGACCGGTGTGACCGCCGCCACAGGGTCGTACCCACGAGTTCGGGACTAGCCTCGGGGCATGGCTGAAGAGACTGCTCCCTACGGCTCGGGCACCGCCTCGCAGCAGGCTGCCCCCGCGAAGCGCGTGCGCACCCACCACCTGCGCGAGATGAAGGAGCGCGGCGAGAAGATCACCATGCTGACGGCGTACGACATGTACACCGCGGCGACCTTCGACGAGGCCGGCATCGACCTGCTGCTCGTCGGTGACTCGGCCTCCAACAACGTCTACGGCAACGAGACCTCGCTGCCCGTCACCGTCGACGAGCTGCTGCCGCTGACCCGCGCCGTGTCGCGCTCGGTGAGGCGCGCGATGGTCGTCGGCGACCTGCCGTTCGGCAGCTACCAGGCCTCGCCCGAGCAGGGCTACCTCACCGCCGTCCGCTTCATGAAGGAGGCCGGCGCGCACTGCGTGAAGCTCGAGGGCGGTGCCGAGATGGCTCCCGTCATCGAGAAGTGCACCCGCGGCGGCATTCCCGTGATGGCGCACATCGGCTTCACCCCGCAGAGCGAGCACACCCTGGGCGGATATCGCGTCCAGGGCCGCGGCGACGCGAGCGACCGCGTCATCGAGGACGCCCGCGCGGTGCAGGAGGCGGGCGCGTTCGCGGTCGTCATGGAGATGGTGCCCGGCGACGTCGCCGAGCAGATCAGCAAGGAGCTGACCATCCCGACGATCGGCATCGGCGCCGGCGCGGGCTGCGACGGCCAGGTGCTGGTCTGGCAGGACGCGTTCGGCCTGCGCACCGGGAAGATGGCCCGCTTCGTCAAGCAGTACGCCGACGTGCACGGCGTGCTCCTCGAGGCTGCAAAGGCGTACGCCGACGACGTCCGCGGCGGCACCTTCCCTGGCCCGGACCACACCTTCTGACGGCCCCTACTGGCCGGCGAGTCCCCAACCGAGCCAGGCCGCCCCGCCGAGCACGGTCGCGAGCCACAGCAGCGCTACCGCGACCGGCAGCACCACGACCAGCTTCGGTCGCGCAGTGAACCACTGGATGGCGAGCAGGAATGCCACGACCCAGACGACGCCGAGCACGACGACGGCCCACCACGGTGCACCGACCACGACCGGGGTCGCGCCGATGACGAAGGCCACGCAGGCCAGCCCGATCATCCCGGCGAACGGCCAGGGCGAGAGGGGTTCGCGGACGGGTGGGTGCGGCACGCCGACACGCTAGCCGGTGACAACAGCGCCGCAGCAGGGGACGATCAGCATCCGACGACGCGAGGAGCCACCGTGAGCGAGACCCCGGCCAAGAAGACCCCGGCTAAGAAGACGACGGCCAAGAAGACGACGGCCAAGAAGACGACGGCCAAGAAGACGACGGCCAAGAAGACGACGGCCAAGAAGACCCCTGCCGCGAAGACGACTGCCAAGAAGACCGCGGCAACGACGGCACCGGCGAAGAAGGCTCCCGCCAAGAAGAGTCCCGCGAAGAAGACCTCGAGCGCCGCGACCGCCACCCCGCCCGCACCCAAGCCGGTGGCCCCCGCGGCACGACGTACGGTCGCCGGCCGCGCACTCGACGCCGGCGCGCAGGCAGCCAGCACAGCGGTCCTGGTCCAGCGGGTGGCTCAGGAGACGGCCGAGCGCGTCGCGGCGGAGACCGCCGCCCGGGTCAGCCAGCAGTACGAGGCGGCGATCGCCGAGCTCACGAAGACGTTGGACAAGAACACCAAGCGCGCGCTGAAGAGCGTCCGCGCGGCCGCTGACCTCGCCCAGGCCGCCTCGCCCGTCAAGGGCAAGAAGAGCAAGAAGAAGTGATCAGTTGTCCGGAGTGCCGTCGGTGAGGCCGTCGCCGGAGCCGGGCGCGTCGTCGTTCCACTTCGGGTCGTTGTCCCACTCCTCGTTGCGCTCCGCCACCTTCTCGAGCGCGTGGGAGGCCTCTTCCGAGGTGGCGTAGGGACCGAGCCGATCGGAGTTCTTGCACCCGTCGTGGCCCTCGACCGTGTGATGCGTCAGGCAGAACCAGTATTCGTTCTCGCTCATGCGCCGAAACTACACTCGCCCGGTGCCAGTCGTATCCCCCGCAGAGGTGTCGGCGCGCCGCGCCGTGCCCGCCCACATCCCCCGTCCCGAGTACGTCGACCGCCCCGCGCCCGCGCGCTTCACCGGCGAGGAGGTCAAGGACGCCGAGACCATCGAGCGGATGCGCGTCGCCGGCCGTCTCGCTGCCCAGGCCCGTGAGCTGGTGGGGTCCCACGTCGCGCCCGGTGTGACCACCGACGAGCTCGACCGGATCGGCCACGAGTTCCTCTGCGACCACGGCGCCTATCCCTCGACCCTCGGCTACCGCGGCTTCCCCAAGTCGTTGTGCTCCAGCGTCAACGAGGTCATCTGCCACGGCATCCCGGACGCGCGCGTCGTCGAGGACGGCGACATCGTCAACATCGACATCACCGCCTTCATCGGCGGTGTGCACGGCGACACCAACGCCACCTTCCTCGCCGGCAACGTCGACGAGGAGACCCGGCTGCTCGTCGAGCGCACCAGGGAGTCGCTCGACCGGGCGATCAAGGCGGTCCGTCCGGGCCGTCGGGTCAACATCATCGGCCGGGTGATCGAGGCCTATGCCAAGCGTTTCGGCTACGGCGTCGTCCGCGACTTCACCGGCCACGGCATCGGCACCGCGTTCCACTCCGGCCTGATCATCCCCCACTACGACGACCCGCGCTTCGACGACGAGATCCGCGTCGGGATGACCTTCACGATCGAGCCGATGCTCAACCTCGGCACCCCCGACTACGACATGTGGGACGACGGCTGGACCGTCGTGACGAAGGACCGCCGCCGGTCCGCGCAGTTCGAGCACACCCTCCTCGTGACCGAGGATGGCGCCGAGGTCCTCACGCACCCCTAGAGTTCTCCTCGAGTGGGTCGGCCGGGCGGCCGCGGTCCGCCACCTCCGGGTGGTGGGTCGAGGAAGGTCCGGGCTCCACAGGGCAGGGTGGTGGCCAACAGCCACCCGGGGCAACCCGCGGGATCAGTGCCACAGAGAACAGACCGCCTCCCGGCGTGCCGGGCGGTAAGGGTGAAACGGTGGTGCAAGAGACCACCAGTGCGCCGGGCGACCGGCGCAGCTAGGCAAACCCCACCCGGAGCAAGATCAGACAGGATGCGTTCGAGGGCGGCCCGCCCGAGCATCCGGGTAGATCGCACCAGGCGGCCGGCAACGGTCGTCGCAGATGGATGGTCGCCCCCGCGTAAGCGGGACAGAACCCGGCCTACAGGCCGACCCACTCCCTACAGGCCTCTGACCTGCGAAAACGTGATCACGACACCGCTGTAGTCCGCAGATAGTCCGCAAGAGAAAGACTCTTGCGTCTTCAACTACCGTCGTCGATCAGTCTGAATCGCCACCGAACCAGCGCGTCTCGACCTAGGGTCGCGGCGTGTCCGAAGGTGCCTACGAGAAGCGGATGAAGCTCCGGTACGCCGGCGTCTGCCGGGTCTGCGACGCAGATCTGTCGGCCCGGGTCGAGGCGATCTACGAGCGGGCGACCAAGACCGTCCGCTGCCTCGACTGCTCCCCCGCCAAGGTGGTTGAGGACTCCCCCGCCGAACCGCTGGTTGAGGAAGGCGCTCCGCGCCCGTTGCGAAACCCGGAACCCATCGACCCCGGCACCCCAGGCGCCTCAGCCCGCCGCGAGTACGAGCGCCGCCAGGCGAAGCGCGAAGCCCGGGTCCGCGAGAAGCACCCGAAGCTCGGTGGCCTGATCCTCGCTGTCACCGATGAACCGCAATCAACGAAAGCCTGGGACACCGGCGCGATCGGCGAGGAGCGACTCGGCCAGAAGCTCAACGAGCTCGCGTCCGACACTCTCCGCGTCCTCCACGATCGCCGCATCCCCGCCACGCGCGCCAACATCGACCACATCGCCGTGACGCCGACCGGCGTCTACGTCATCGACCCGAAGCGCTACAGCGGTCGCCCGACGCTCAAGGTCGAGGGTGGCCTCCTCCGCCCGCGCACAGAGAAACTGCTTGTGGGTGGCCGGGACCGCACCAAGCTCGTCGACGGCGTCCTTAAGCAGGTCGACCTCGTCCGCGGCATCGTCGGTGACGACGTCCCTGTCACTGGCGTGCTCTGCTTCATCGAGGCCAACTGGCCGCTGATCGGAGGGTCCTTCACGACCCGCGGAGTGGAGATCCTGTGGCCCAACAAGCTCTACCCGCGTTTGACTGCGCCGACGCCATCCCAGGTCGACCTCGATGCTCTGCATCGATCGTTAGCGGAGGCCTTGCAGCCCGCGTAAGTTCGCACAGCGAAGCACGGCAAAGCGCCCAGATCGACGCGAGTCCGAGCTAGACCGTCGGGTCTGCTGCACGGATAGGTGACAGTCGGGGTTAGGCCGCCTGGGTGGCAGCGGGCTTCATGATCAACTCGTATTC
>NZ_SDWS01000018.1 GCF_004137245.1 Nocardioides glacieisoli | reverse complement strand
CACGCCCAGAGCTCGAAACCACGCCGCCCTCGCTACCGACGTACACCGAGGCAGGTCATCGGTGGATCGAGGCTTAGGCACGACCGCGAGGACGTTGCGCATGAAGTGGACCCGGCACCGCTGCCACGAGGCACCGAGGAACACCGAGGCGATCGCGGCCTTCAGGCCGGTGTGCGCGTCGCTGATGACCAGCTGCACCCCGCCCAGTCCGCGGGCCTTCAACGAGCGCAGGAACGCGGTCCAGAACGCCCCGTCCTCGCTGTCGCCGACGTCGAAGCCCAGCACTTCACGCCGACCGTCGGCGGTGACGCCGGTGGCGATCACCACGGCTTGGGACACCACCCGCCGGTTTACCCGGGCCTTGCAGTAGGTCGCGTCGAGGAACACGTACGGGTAGGCGATGTCGGCCAGCGTGCGGTCGCGGAACGCGCCGACCTCCTCGTCCAGGTCTGCGCAGATGCGCGACACCTCCGACTTGCTGATCCCGGAGTCGGCACCGAGTGCCTTGACCAGGTCGTCGACCTTCCGGGTCGAGACACCGTGCAGGTAGGCCTCCATGATCACCGCGAACAGCGCCTGGTCGACGCGGCGCCGGCGCTCGAGCAGCGAGGGGAAGAACGTCCCGGCCCGCAGTTTCGGGATCCGGAGCTCGAGGTCGCCCGCGGTCGTCGTGAGCGTCCGCGGCCGGCTCCCGTTGCGCAGTGCGGTGCGCTGATCGGTGCGTTCCCAGGGGCCGGCGCCGATCACCGCGGTGAGCTCGGCGTCGATCAACGCCTGGTAGATCGTCTGGGCAGCGGTGCGGACGCGGTCCTCGACACCAGCGGCTTGCATGGCTTCGAGCACCTCGAGTAGGGCAGCATTGTCCAAGGCCATCGTGCTTCAGGTCCTTCCGTGAGTTCTATCGCTAGGTCTCACTGACCGTGGCACGGTGGCCGCCTACGTCATCGTCAACACGACGAACAGCGGCCCGAACTACACCACCTCACGGGACGCAACCGGCGGAGAAAGAAGCGACTTTTTGGGGATGCGTCAGCAGCTGCCACCGAGGGCACAGACGCCTTCGGTCACCGCGGCCGCGCGGAACGAAGCCGACGCCCGTGGGACTCATGCGAATCGCGACGGCAACCGTCGCAATTGACGATGCGGAAGCACCGTGCGGCGCAACGCGGGGACACGCGTTCTGACCTGAGTTCACCCCGGGTGTCCGATCTGCCCGACTACCGGTTGCCTTCCTTGATTAGAGAGCACCCCGGAAGGGAAGGACCCCATCTTGAAGCTGAGGATCGCGATTCGTCTGCAAACCCGTGGCGAATCGCTTGGCTTTACGCTTTTCAGAACTGTCGCCTACTCGGGAAGGCAAAGCCCATGCTTGCCCACACCCCTCGCCGCTACGCGCTCACTGTGACCCTGCTCAGCGTGCTGGCCATCTTCACAGCAGCATGCGCAGGCAACGACCCTGAGACCGCTCCCACTGACGGGCCCACCAGCAGCGCGACCGACAGCACCTCAGAACCCACCACGGAGCCGACCCCCACGTTGGACCCCGGCTCTTGGGAGTCCAAGTTCAGCCCGGCCCAGCTCGATGCCTACGAGACTGCCCTCCAACGCTGGGAGTCCTACGAGTCCCGCTCCGAACCGATCTGGGCCAAGGGCAAGGCAACTCCGGCAGCCGAGAAGCTCTTCAAGGAGTACTTCCCCCATCCAGCATGGATGGACTACTGGGAGCGGCTCCAGGGCTACGAGCAGATCAACGTCAGGGTGTCTGGGACACCGACGGTCTATTGGTCCAAGGCGAAATCGGTCACTGAGAGCGGCACTGGCGTGCAGATCCAGCAGTGCGTGGATTACACGTCGGTCCAGAGGACTCAAGACGGGGAGGAGATCGCCCGACCCACCCCGGAGCCTCAGTTGCGGACCATCTTCCTCAGCCAACCCGAGAACTACGACTGGCTCATCTATGGGGTCAAGGAACTAGTGGACGGGAAGCCCAAGCCATGCACGTAGTAGGCCGCATGATCGTCGGTGCGCTGATAGCGGCGATGCTGGCTCTCGTGCCCGTTCCTGCACATGCTGGGGAGTACCCAAACTGTGAAGAGGGCGAGACGCCGTCGCCATTTCCTGAGGGCGGTGGCGTCTGCATTCCGGCCATCGACCCCGGCCAGGATCCCGACCCTGGCAACGAAGATCCGGATGACGGCAACACAAACCCGGGAACGACTGCGTGCCACGACGCGAGTGGGGCTGAGATTCCGTGCACGAATGCTGATGGGGGCGTGTGGAACGCAGGCCACCAGTGCTACGCCTACCCACTCGTTCCGCAGCCACCGGCGGACAGTGCGTACTGGGAGGGCCACGACCCGAGTGAGGGCAACGTGTGGACCTGCGATCGCAGCGTAGCGATCCCCGGGAACACGTGGTTTGTTCCTGGCGGTGAGACTCCTCCAGATCCAGGCCAGATGGCGGAGACGGTCGTCGAGTCGATGCCGTTGGTGAAGCCGACGGTGGACATGGCTCCTCAGCCCCCGCTGATGACGTATGTCGGGCTGCCGACCTGGTTGTGGATGGGCGAGAACCAGTGGAAGAACGTCACCGGTAGCGCCACCATCGGCAACACCACGGTGACTGTGGTGGCCGAGCCGATCCGAGTCACTTGGGATCTGGGCGACGGCATGGAGACGTGCACCTCGGCTGGCCGCAAGTGGCGGAAGGGCATGAGTTCGGACGAGCAGACGGACTGCTCCTACGCCTTCCAGCACGTCTCGGACTTCGAGCCTGACGGTGTGTTCAAGGTGACGGCGGTCATCTTCTACGCCGTCAACTGGACCTGCTCTGGCACGTGTCTCTCCACCGCAGGGACGCTCGGCGAGGTGCCTGGCTTCACAAGCGACGCGACCACCATCCAAGTCGGCGAGCGCCAATCGGTCGTCATCCGATGAAGGGCAGAACTGTGAGCGACACGATGACCAAGCAGGACCGCAAGGCAGGCCGGGGCATGCAGGCTCCCGCGCCAGGACTCCTGGCCGCCGGCGAGCGACGTGCCACTCAGGGCGGTCAACGACACCGGTCCTGGGGTCTGGTGACGGTTGCGGCGTTGAGCGTGCTGGGCACCGGGCTCGCGGTCGCGGCCTGGGGACTGCACGCCGGGCAGAAGGAGTCGGTGCTCGCGATCGGGGAGCCGATCTCCAAGGGTCAGGTGATCGCTCGTGACGACTTGGTCACCACGTCGGTGTCGGGTGTCTCCGGGGCGATCCCTGTCAGCGAGATCAACACCGTGGTGAACCAGACAGCGGCCGTCGACCTGGTCGACGGGCAGATTCTGACCTCCCAGATGTTCGCAGCCTCTGCGGTGCCGGCCTCCGGAGAGGCCACCGTCGGGCTGGCACTCGACCCGGCACGGGTCCCCGGGGCGGGTTTGGGTCCTGGCGACGTGGTCGACGTGATCGCCGTCCCCGGAGGCGACACCGCCCAGAAGGACCCCGCGGCTCTGGACACACCGGAGGTGCTGGCCGCTGATGCGAGCGTCTACAGCGTCGAGGGTGCTGCCACGGCCGGGGGTCAGGTGCTTGTGACTCTGGTCGTCGACGCGGCCGACGCCGCCCGGATCTCCGCCTACTCCACCCAGAACCGTGTGGCAGTCGTGGAGACCGCACCGGCCGGCGCAGAGACGACGGGGGAGTGAGCTCGTGCTCATATCAATCGCCTCAGTGAAGGGCTCCCCAGGCGTCACCTCGACAGCGTTGGCGCTGGCAGCCGTGTGGCCGCGCCCGGTCGTGTTGCTCGAGGCAGATCCGTCCGGTGGCGACCTGGCATACAGGTGCAAGGCAGCTCACGGCGGCCCTGTGGCTGCAAACAAGGGGCTGCTGCAACTCGCCGCCGCGGTACGGGGCGGACTTCCCGGTGCGGGGGTGGTGGTCGACGAGGCGCAGCTGCTCGCCTGCGGGGTGAACCTCGTCCAGGGCGTGACCCGGGCCGGACAGGCCAGAGCTTTCTCCGCACTGTGGCCCACGATCGCCACCGCCTGCGTGGACGCCGAGGTCGACGTCATCGCAGACCTCGGCCGACTGGACCGGGCCACCGCCGTGATGCCACTGGCCGAGCACTCCACCCGCCTGCTTACCGTCGCCTCGGCCACGCTGGAGTCGGTGATGCACCTACGGGAGGACGTCCAAGACTTGATGGGGGCCTTGGCGCAGGTCGCAGCAATCCCCGTCTGCCCGGTGCTGGTGGGACCAGATGCCCGCGCCGGTCGCGACCGTGCGGACCTCGACCAGATGCTCGACGATGCGGGGATGGCCGTTCGGCCTACGGCTTCCGTGCCCTTCGATCCCAAGGCGCTCGCCCGGCTTGAGCAGGGAGAGTCTCCCTCCGGTCGGCTGGGACGCACACTGCTGCTGCGCGGAGCGAAAGCACTCGCGGCGTCTCTCGGCATAGTTGAGGTGGTGCCAGCATGAACGCCGAGCCGACTCCGGCCGTGCTCAGCGACGACGAGCAGGTCGGCGCTCTCATTCGCGCTCACCAGATGCAGCAGCGGCGGTTGACCATGTGGATGGGGGTGTTCGTCGCTGCGCTCTGTGGGATTGCCGCGATCGTCCTGCATGCGTCGCCCGCCAGTGTGGCAACCGCACTGGGCTTCGGCCTGTTCGTTGTCACCGCGATGCTCGCCAGCGCAGCTCGGGCGCTTGGGCATGACCTCAAGCGGGAGCCTTCGATTCCGGTGTACCGACGAGACCAGTGGGTGAAACGCGATGGTTGATCCAGATCTACTTCGCACCGTTCACCGCGAGGTCGGGGACCGGTTGCACCGCGAGCAGCAGAGGCGGCTTCGCAGCGGCCAGGGCGAGCTGGCCGGCGCCAATGAGCAGCAGTACACGCGCCGGCTGATCGCTGACGTCATCCGCGAGCACGCCGAGAAGCTCCTGGCGGTGGGGCAGTCTCCGCTGGACCCCGAGATCGAGCAGGAGCTCGCCGAAGGTGTGCATGCACGCATGTTCGGTGCCGGGCGCCTCCAGTCGCTGCTGAACGACGAGTCGATCGAGGAGATCGCGATCAACGGCTACGACAACGTCTGGGTGTCCCGGGCCGAGTCGAAGACGCCGTGGGAGCGGGCTGAGTCGGTCGCGAGCAGCGACGAGGAACTGATCGAAGTGATCCAGGGGTTGGCCGCGTACGCCGGCCTGAACTCGCGGCCCTGGGACGCCGCCAACCCGGAATTGGACCTCACCCTGCCGGATGGATCGCGTCTGTCGGGGGTCATGGGCGTCGCCCCGTGGCCGTCGGTGTCGATCCGTCGACACCGCTGGGAGAAGGCCGAGCTGGCAGACCTGGTCGGCAATGACACGATCACCGATGAGGCCGCCGACTTCCTGCGCGCGATCGTCCAGGCCCGGTTCAACATCATGATCGCCGGCGGCACCAAGAGTGGGAAAACCACCCTGCTCAGGGCTCTGGCGGCCGAGATCGGGCCTGAGGAACGCATCGTCACCGTGGAGAACGCGCTCGAGCTGGGGCTGCACAAGTTCGAGGATCGGCACCCCAACTGTGTGCCGATGGAGGTGCGGCTGGCCAACTCCGAGGGCCAGGGCTACATCGGCATGGACCGCCTGGTGCGGCGCACCCTGCGCATGGCGCCCGATCGGGTCATCGTCGGTGAGGTCCTCGGCCCCGAGATCGTCCAGATGCTCAACGCGATGGGCCAGGGCAACGACGGGTCGATGTCCACGATCCACGCACGCAACTCACGTGAAGTGTTCGAGCGGATCGCGACCTACGCCATCCAGTCCCAAGAGCGGCTCCCGCACGAGGCCTCGTTCCGGCTCATCGCCGGCGGCCTGGACTACGTGGTGTTCATCAGCCGCCACCCCAAGACCGGCAAGCGGCGCCTGGACTCCATCCTCGAAGTCAACGGCTACGAAGACTCGGTGCTGGCCTCGGAGATCTTCTCCGCGGGCCCGCACGGGTCGGCGACCTGGACCGGCACCACTCCGCAACGACTGGACTACCTGGCTGCCGCCGGGTGGCAGCAGCCGAGCACCGGAGGGTGGTGAGCGGTATGTCCCTGACGGCGGTCTCTGGTCTTCTGCTCGGGCTTGCGCTTGGTGGCAGCATCCTGCTCCTGGCCGCCGCCCTGATGGGGTGGCGGCCTCCGACACGGACGCGAGCCAGCGAGGGTCGCGGGAACGCGCTGTGGGGCAGCGCGGCCCGTCGACGTGCGCTCATCGCGCTCGGCGTCGCGGTGCTGGTCGCGGTCCTCACCAGGTGGCCCGTAGCCGCAGGCGCGGCCGCCGCGGTGATCTACCTGTGGCCCACCATGTTCGGCGGCGGCAAGACCGCGACCGGGCAGGTCGAGCGGGTCGAGGCCTTGGCCACGTGGACCGAGTCGCTGCGTGATTCCATCGCCGGGTCGGTGGGACTCGAGGGCGCGATCCGGCACTCCCTGACTGCCGCACCGCCAGTGCTCCAGCCGGCGCTCCAGCGGCTCGAGGGACGTCTGCGAGTGCAGATCCCGCTCACCCAGGCGCTGGCTGCGTTCGCTGAGGAGTTCGAGGACTCCTCCGCCGACCTGGTCGTGGCGGCACTGATCCTCAACTCCAAGCTGCGCGGCCCGGGCCTGGTGGCCACCCTCACCGCCCTGGCAAGCGCGGCACGCGAGGAGGTCGACATGCGACGTCGGATCGAGGAGGGCCGCAAGAGTCTGCGCCGGACCGCGTTGATCATCGTCGGTGCCACCGCGATCTTCGCGGGCGGGATGGCGGTGTTCTCCCGCGACTACGTCGCCCCGTACTCCACTCCGCTGGGCCAGTTGATGCTCGCGGTCGTGCTCTCGGTCTTCGCCGGTGGCCTGATGTGGATCAGGTCCGCGGCGAACCTGCGCCCGCCTGAGCGGTTCTTGGTCGGGGTTGACCAGGTCGACGCGGCGTTGCAGCCCGGGCTTGCTGGAGGTGGGACCCGATGACGTTCGGACTTCTCCTCGGTGCCGCCCTGGGCGCCTCGCTGTGCCTGCTGGTGTTCGCGCTGGTGCCGCCCCGGCCGGCGTTGGCCAGCGTCGTGGGCCGGTGGGAGCGTCAGCGGGCCCGCCAGGCCGCGGTCGTCGAGCTCGACGTCGACGACACCAGCTGGCAGGGCAGGCTCGGGCGTTGGCTGGTTGCGCAGCTCGCGCAACGGGGCATCACGCTCGGCAAGCTGCGCGCCGACCTCGAGCTGATCGACTACACCCTCGAGGGGCACTTGGTCCGCAAGATGACCTACGGGCTGCTTGGGTTGCTGCTGCCGACGATCTTGACCGTCACCATGATGGCGATCGGGGTGACCCCTCCGCTGACGGTGCCGGCGGTCGGTGGCCTCGCGCTCGGTGCACTGTTCTTCTGGGTGCCCGACCTGTCGGTCGTCCAGGCGGCTGAGCAGCGGCGGCACGAGCTGCGTCGGGCGTTGTCGTGCTATCTCGACCTGGTGGCCATGTCGCTGGCCGGTGGCCGCGGCATCCCCGAGGCTCTGCCCACGGCGGCGCGGATCGGCACGGGATGGGCTTTCGAGCTGCTGCGCTCGACGATCGACCGCGCCCGCCTGGTCGGTGACACCCCATGGGCGGCGCTAGCCGACCTGGGCAAGCGCACCGGGATGCAGGAGCTTCAGGACCTGGGCGGGGCTTTGATGCTGGTCGCCGATGACGGCGCCAAGGTCCGCCAGTCGCTGACGGCCCGAGCCTCCACCCAACGACGCCGCCAGCTGGCCGAGGCCGAGGGCGCCGCGGCCAAGGCGGATCAGTCCGTGGAGATGGCGCAGGTGGTGCTGTTCATCGGCTTCGTGCTCTTCCTTGGGTTCCCCGCGGTCGTCGCGGTGATGGGGATCTGAGCCATGGCCGGCGTCCTGTCACATCAGACCTCGCTGTGGGACTTGCCCCCAGCGAGCAACAACGACTTCCCGGGCGCTTGGGCGTCTGGGCAAACAGAAAGGTAAGCCGATGGTTCTTAACTCTCCCGAGGTCCAGATGCTGCGCACCTACATGAGTGTGCTGGCGTCATCCCTCAGCGGCGGCCGCGAGCGTGACGAGCGCGGCGAGATCGCCCAGACCGTCATCATCGTGGCGATTCTGGCGGCGGCCGCGATCGCAATCTGCACCATCATCGTCACCAAGTTCACCAACAAGGCGAACACCATCCCGACCGAGTGACCACCGATTGGTGACCAGGCTCTGACTTCGAGGGAGGGATTCACGGGTGAAGCGGCAGGTGCAGCGAGCAGGAGACCACGACGAGCGCGGGGCGATGTCCCTAGCGCAGGTCGTCATCACCGCGCCCGCGCTGCTGTTCCTGCTCATGCTCATCGTGCAGTTCGGGCTGATGTTCCACGCCCGCAACATCGCGGAGCAGGCGGCCCAGGAAGGTGCCGCCGTGGCGCGTCGCTTCGATGGGACCCAGACTCAGGGTCGGGAGAAGGCGCTCCAGCTGCTCACCGCCGTGGGGGAGGGCACCCTCAAGGACCGTGACGTCACCGCCAGTCGGACCGCCGACACCGCCTCGGTCACCGTTACGGGGACGGTCGTCTCGGTGGTGCCGGGCTTCTCGCTGTCGGTATCGGAGAGTGCCTCAGGTCCGGTCGAGAAGTATGTGCCTCCGGTGGGCAACCCATGATCCGCTGGCGTCCGGGCCGCCGTGATGAGCGGGGCGTGTCAGCGATCGAGCTGACTCTGATCGCGCCGGTGCTCATGGTGGTCTTGCTGTTCGTGGTCGGGTTGGGACGGATGGCGCATGCGCGGCAACAGATCGAGGCTGTCGCCGCCGATTCGGCTCGAGCCGCGTCTTTGGAGCGCAACACCAGTCAGTCCGCCCATGCCGCCGAGGTCGCTGCCACCCAATCGCTAGGAGACGCCGGGGTCAGCTGCACCAACCTCAACGTGGACGTGGACTTGTCGAGCTACCAGCCCGGTGGCCGCGTCACGGTCACCGTGTCCTGCAAGACCAAGCTCAGTGACGTGGCTCTGGCCGGCTTCCCCGGCAGCCGCGTGTTCTCCGCGACCTCGGTGGTCCCGATCGAGACGTACCGCGGTGGCTGAGGCAATGGGGAACGACATGAAGATCTCGGACACCATTCGGCGACCGCCGCGGCGACAGGATGAGCGTGGGGCCGCGACCATCTTCGTGGTCCTGTTCACCGTGGCGCTGCTCGCGGTCGCAGGCCTGGTCATCGACGGCGGGTACGCACTAGGCGCTAAGCGCGAGGCAATGAACAACGCCGAGCAGGCCGCCCGGGCCGGAGCCGACGCACTCAACCAGGGTGCCCTCCGCGACGGACAGACCATGGTCGCCCCGGGGCGGGCGGTCAACGCCGCGCAGGCCTACCTGGCGCTGGTGGGCGCGCAGGGGACCGTGGATATCGCCGGCGGTGAGGTCACCGTCACCGTCACCGGGCAGCAGGACACCAAGCTGCTCTCCGCGGTCGGGGTGGGCTCCATCCCCGTCAAGGCGACCGCCACTGCGCTCTCGATCGACGAGGACGACTAAAGCAGGCCCTGTGCGCCACGGCGCGCCAGGAGACAAGCCTGTTCGACAGAGAGGACAACAACGATGCGACACATCAAGGCACTGCTAGCAGGGGGCGTGTTGGCTGCCCTCGTTGTCGGCCCGCCGTGGGCGCTGCTCCGATACATCGGCAACCCTTGGCCGGCCGAGGGCGTCTCGCTGTCGGCGCCGCTCACCGATGGAGCGATCGTTGGCCTTCTCGCCGTCGTCGTGTGGATCTTGTGGGCCCAGCTGATGGCATGCATCGCCGTGGAGGCGATGGCCGCCCTCACCGACGATCGTGTCCGGCTCGAGGTGCCCTTCGCGCTCGGTGTGCAGCAGCACCTCGCGCGGCGACTCATCACCGCTGTGGTCATCGCGACCGTGGCTACGCCCGTCGCCGCCGGCGTCGCTACAGCGGCGACGGCCAGCGGTGGGGCTCTCACGACAAACAGCACCACACCCGCTGCCAGCTCCAGTAGTACTCACACGCAGGTGGCTGCAGCCGAGCAGGATCGAGGTCGGGCTAGCGAGGACACCTCGCAGCAGCAGCGGGGACACGGCACTGCCCAGGTGACGGTGATGCGGCTGGACTCGCTGTGGTCCATCGCGGAACGCCACCTAGGCGATGGTGCTCGGTGGCCAGAGATCGCAGAGCTCAACAGAGGGCTCACCATGAACGACGGCAGCACCTTCGTGGCTGCGGATCACATCAAGCCAGGCTGGGAACTGCGCGTGCCGGCCGACGGCGCGGGGCCCGACACGGGCGCGGTCACCGTGCGACCGGGCGACACGGGCGCGGTCACCGTGCGACCGGGCGACACCCTGTCGGAGATCGCGCGTGAGACCACTGGCGACGCGGACAACTGGGAGGCGCTCTACAAGGCCAATGAGGACGTGGTCGGAGGCGACCCAGACCTGATTCGTCCCGGTCAGGTGCTCGTGTTGCCGGGCGCCGGTGCCGTCAATCCAATCGAGGATCATCTTCCGAAGTCCCGGGGGCGTCAGCGGGACGACGCGGACGGCTCAAGCGGCAACGCCATTGATGAGCGGCAAGGCGGCGCACACAGGGGCAGCACAGACCATGCGGCTGGCCAGGACCAGCCACCGGTTCCTTCGACGGCTCCGTCGGCCTCGGTCAGTCCGGCCGTCCCGCAGGCAGAGGTGGAGCAGGGAGACCCCCGCCTCTCGGAACAGGTCCCGGCCGAGGTCGGCGAGTCCGAGGACGAGGGTGAGATGACCGCGCTGCGGGCACTGCTTGCGAGCGCGGTATGTCTCTCAGTGGGTTCCTTGGGACTACTAGCAGCGAACCGTCGTCGTCAGTTCCGTAGCCGCCGGATCGGGCGGACGATCGCCTCGACGCCCGACGAGCTCACGGAGGTGGAGCAAGCACTGGTCGAAAGCGGCGCAAACGCACAAGCTGACGTCGAGTTCCTCGACCGGGCACTGCGGCACGTGTCCGCTTCCTGCAAGGCGACGGGCAGCCCTCTGCCACAGCTGGGAGCCGCAGTACTTGGCGAGGAAGACCTGACCCTGCTGTTCACCCACTCCGCCGCCCGCGAGGTGCCAGAGGGTTGGACGGCCACTGAGGACGCACGCGCGTGGATCCTGCCGCGCGAGACCTTCCTCGAGGAGGACCTGGAGACCCAGCCCGCTCCGTACCCCGCCCTCGTGAGCGTTGGGCTGGACGAGAGCGGCCGCACCTGGATGCTCGACCTGGAGACGTTGGGCATGTGCGGCATCGGCGGCGAGCCGCAGCAGGTCGCCGACCTGATCCGCTTCATGGTGGCCGAGCTGGCCGTCAACGATTGGGCCGAGGGCTGCGAGGTGCTTCTGGCTGACGAGTTCGCGGCCGAGACAATTCGCATGAACCCGGGACGGGTCCGTCAGGTCAAGCGGAGCGACGCCCTGGCCCGCGCCGCTGTGCTCACCAGCGAGATGGGTGAAGTCGAGCAGAACCTGAACGCCGACGTGCTGACCCGTCGGCGCGACGGGCTGCTCCTGGACACAGCCCACCCCGTGGTGGTGGTCCTGGCCTCCCGACCCGAGGGCGAGTTCGTCTCGGACATCGAACCTCGCGACCGGTCCCGAGTGGTGCTGGTGCACGGCGACGAGGAGTCCCCGGTGGTCGAACTGGGCCTCGACGGGATGGCGTTTCTGCCAATGTGGGGGATCAGTGTCAAGGCGTTCACGATCCAGCCGGAGCAGGCGGCACCGATGGCGGACCTCCTCACCGCCACCCGCAACCTTGAGGACGAGCCGGTGCCGGCAACCCAGTCCGATGACGGACCGTTGGGCAAGTACGCCCGTGCCGACGGGGCGCTGCGCGAGGAGTACACCGAGCCCCGGCACACCGAGGGTAACGACCCGACCTCGCAGCTGCCTGAGGCCGATGAGATCTACATGGCGACGGCGGCAACGACCCCGGAGGACCTCGCCGCAGGGGCGCCCAGCGTTCCGGCGGAGATCCGCGCGGAGATCGATGCCCTCGACCCGACCTTGGACCAGGACGTCGCCGATTGGTTCGACGAGGCCTCCCCGCGACCCAAGGTGCACCTGCTGGGACCGGTCGAGGTGACGTCGCTCAACGGAGGTGACCCAAGCGCCATCGGCAACCTCAGCGGCACCGTCTCCTTCATCGCCTACCTGGCCGTTCAGGACCACGGAGTGACAGCCGAGCGGGTCGCCGCTGCCTTCGGGTGGAAGACCCAGAAGACGGTCCAGAACCGCGCGACCAACGCCCGGTCGCTGCTGGGCACGCGACCCGACGGCACCGACTGGTTGCCGGACGCGAGCATGAGCGCCGGGGCCCGGCGAGGCACCAGCCCGACCTACGAGCTCGTCCGAGACTTCGATGGGGTGCTCACCAGCGCAGACTTGTTCGTGCGGCTGAAGTTCCGGGCTCAGAAGCGCGGCGACCACGGTTGCGAGGAGGACCTGCTGACCGCCCTATCCCTGGTCACCGGCGCCCCGTTTGAGGCCGCCAGCGAGCACCGGTTCAAGTGGCTCTTCCAGGCTGGCCAGCAGCGCCATGACGAGATCTTGGTCGGCGCAATCCATGACGCAGCCCACGTGCTCGCCACGCGAGCGATCGCGGAAGGTCGCACCGACCTGGTCCGGCTAGCGTGCGACGCGGCGCGGAAGGCCAGTCCGCACAGCGACATCCCCTGGCTGGATCAGGCCGCGGCGACCGAGGCAGAATCCGGCCGCGACGCCGCTGGCGAGCTGGTCCGGGAGAAGGTTCTCGACCTCTTCGACGAGGACCTCCCGCTGCGCTCGGAGACCATCGTTGAGCAACGTGAGTGGGGCGCCACCGGGTAGCCCCCGACCGGGCTCGTCACGCCTTCGGCCCCGTCTCACCCTCCACCGGGTGGGGCGGGGCCGAACGCTTTTCCAGGTCGGCGCTACCCCTGCCGCCAAACTTTTTTCGCAGTTTTCACGTCGGGAGACGGTGGGCCCCGCACGCGGTCTGACCTGCGGTTTTGCGCGTTGGTGAGCGCCGTGGTGAGCGGCGCTGTCACCTCGTGGGGCATCGGCGGCGGCGTTGGTGAGCGAGGTGGTGAGGGGTTGGTTCTGCAGTAGGCGCGTCCTGCTCGCCTCTGCCCTCGGAGGACCGCCATGTCGGCCAGTCGCCCCGCCTACGAACTCACCCACGGCCCCACGTGCCCACCTGCCACCGAAGCGCCTTGGAGCGAGGGCCAGAACAACCGGGCCCAGAGCGCCTTGGCCACCTCGGTCGTCAGCAGCCTCCACCGGTCCGAGAAGTGGGCTCAGTGGCAGCAGGCAGAGCCGCGGCTGGTCGGGTTCGACAACCTGGAGGAGGCACTCGAGGGGTGGCGTCGCCGCGACAATCGCTGCTACCAGGTGGTGGCCGGGTTGACCGCGCTGGGGTCGCGGCGCGGCGGCGATGACGACGACGCCGCCCTGGCGGTCGCGGTACTGCTCGAGGACGGGGTGAACCGGGTGGCCACCACCCTGACTGACGTGTGGGAGACCGACGACGTCAACACCACGGTGTGGGAGGAGGTCAAGGCAGCCGAGCCCCAGCTGGGCAGCCAAGCCGCCCGCTACCTGCTGCAGCGGGCCCGACAGCGGCTCAGCCGGCCGGCCGCAGGCATGGTTGCCCGGGTCAACACGACGTCCCTGGACGCGCGGGCCGGCATACAAGACGCGCCCAGCGAAGCAGGCCCGGACCGAGACCTCCTCATGGCGGTCCCCGCCGTCGAGGACCCGGTCGAGGACCTGACGGACCTGTTGACGTGGGCCACCGGGGTCGGGGTCATCGGCAGCGAGGACGTCGACCTGCTCCTAGAGCTTCTCGCCGAGGAGAACGGGGGCTTGGCACGCGAGGAGGCGCAGCGGCTCGTCGGCGAGCGGCACGGTGTGGCCATGCGCACGATCCGGCGGCGCCGGGACCGCGCGGCCGCACGGCTTCGTGATGCGGCTCCGAGGTACTTGGCCGAGATCGCCTGAGCATTCCGGTCCCGGAGCGTCTTGAAGACTTCGCCGCTCCCTGTCCGATTCAGACAGGGAGCGGTTGCTGTTCCCCACATGAGCGAGCAGGCCCCCAGCACAGTCACCGCCTCCGACCCGACCCCGGAGGTCGTCGCGCAGCTGCTGGACGTGGTAGCCGACCACAACGTCGACCACGCACTGTCCGACATGGAGCAGATTCTTGAACGCCTGCGGGCAGACGCAGCACAGGCCGCGGAGGCTCGTGCGGTGCTCCGCACCACCCCCGCCCCGGTACTGCGTGAAGCGCTGCGACTGCGGGCCGCCCGGATCGAGACAACGCGATGAGGACCAGCACCACGCCCCGGTACTCCACCCGCGAGCTCCAGGCCGCGGCAGCGGCGCTCGCGGAGGGTCGCTTCTCGCCGACGACCTCTCGGGCAGGCGCCCCGGCCACGATCGACGACCAGCCCACCCAGCCGCACCGCCGCCCTGACGGCACCGCCGACGAGGGCGAGCACCGCACCGAGAGCACCCCGGTCGAGACAGACCCGGCGGCCATCTCCATCGGGTCGGCACCGCTGGTGCGGGTGCGAGCCGCCAACGCTGGTGCGGGCGCGTCGACGATCGCACTCGCGCTCGCCGACGTCGCCGACGCCGCAGGCATCCGAGCACGGGTGCTCGATGCGGCCACCCCGGCTTGGTCAGGTCTCACGGGCGCCACCGTCACCGAGCTGGGGGCTGCCGAGGGCTGGCGCCGCGGCCGGCGAGGTGCGGGCGTGCTGATCGACCGCGTCGACGAACTCCTCCATGTTCCGGCGCAGGTTCCCAGCCCGCGGCCTGCTGAAGGCGTCGACCTCACGGTGTTGGACGCCGGCTGGTCGATGCGTGAGCTGGCGGCCAGCGGAGCCGACACGTGGGTCTCAGCAACCCTCGCGCACGTCGAGGTCCTCGTGACCCGTCCACACGCCCTGGCGCTCAGTCAGAGCGAGGCTGCGCTGATCGACCTCGAGGACCAGCTGAACGCCGGCCAGGTCCTGGTCGTGGTCGTGGGCGCCAGCCGATGGAGCGATCGCGAGCTTGCGAGCGCCGGCCGGCTTCTTCGTGCCGCCCACCGACAGGACGCCGTGCTATTCGCGCCGCTGCTGTCCGCCAAGGCCCTGCCGGGCCTTGGCCCCGACCCGCTGCCCAAACAGTTCACCAACCCCTCTCAGCGCCTGCTGGAGCGGATCACGACGATCACCGGGCCGCTGACGGCGAACCGGACTTGAAAGAAGGAGCCACAGATGTACATCGAAGCAATCTCCGAGGTCGTCACCCAGGTGACGGCCCTCACCGGCGGCGCCATCCAGGCCGAAGGCATGGGCAACGTGTGCGCCAAGGCCCCCCAGGGCGTTCAGACCTACGCCAACGACGTCGTCGGGTGGATCAAGTGGGGTGTCATCGTCCTCATCATCGGCGCCGGCTTCGCCTCCGTGGGGATGATGGTCGCGGGCAAGATCAGCTCGAGCGGGCGCGCCGCTCAGATCGGTGCCTCAGGGATGTTCTGGACCGTGATCGGCGCGATCGCGTTCGTGACGATCTACGCCATCCTCAACGGCATCGTCGGGAACGGCTGCTGACATGCTGAAGCGTTCCCGCGACGTCTACCAGTCCAGGCTGGTCGACCCCGACATCGAGTGGAACCGTCGCAGACTGCAGCTTGTGCTGGGGGTAGCCGCTGTCGTCGTCCTCGCCCTGGTGGCGGGCGGCGTGTGGTCGGTCGTGGGGATGCTCACCGGCTCCTCCACCGATAAGAGCACCGGGTCGGGGTCGGCACAGCCAGCCCACGACCAGCTCGCTGGCAAGCAGCTGCCCGAGGCGCCGCTGGAGGCCGCTCAGCCCGGAAGCCTGTCATCGGGCACCACGGGCACGCTCGAGATCCCTGCACCGATGGAGGTGGGGGAGTTGGGCGTGGCGACCGGGTTCCCGCACACCCCGGAAGGGGCGCTGGCCCAGCTGGCCGCGATCGATACGACCGCGCTGAGCTCCGCCTCAGTCCGGGTCGCCCAGGACGTCATCACGCAGTGGGCAACCCCGGGCGGTCCGACGCCCGAGAGTTGGACGGGTGTGCAGGCGGTGGCCGCACTGCTGGAGTCGGCTGGCATGTCCTCGGATGCCAAGAACACGATCACCATCGCTGCTGAGCCGAAGATGGGGTTCATCAAGGGCACGGTCGGAGATGACTTCGTCGTCCCGTGCATCGACTTCATCATCACCGCCACCATCGCGGGGGGACAGCCGCAACAGGTCGCGGCCGCCGACTGCCAGCGCATGGTCTGGCACGAGGGCCGCTGGATGGTCGGCCCCGGTGATGAGCCCGCACCGGCTCCCTCGCTGTGGCCCGGCTCCCAGGCCTCCTTCGACGCTGGCTACCAGTGGCTGGAGGTGCCGCAGTCATGATGAGTCAGGCCATGGGTCATGTGGTGACCATCGTCCCGATGTTCGGCCTCAACCCCCTGAAGTGGCTCGGCAACAAGGCCAAGGAAGCGTTGGCCGAGGGGTTCACCTCGATGATGATGGGCATCTGGTCGGCCGGAATGTGGCTGCTCAAGACGGCCTTCGGGCTGATCGACAACTTCACCCCCAACGTCGCCGACCCCGACCTGGGCAAGCTCTACTCGGTCACGTTGTGGGTCTCGCTGGTCATCGCCCTGGTGATGGCGTTCGGACAGATCGGCCTAGCGGTTCTGCGGCAGGACGGCCGCGGGTTCGGGACCCTTGCTGCAGGGGTTGTGCAGTACGGCGTCGTGCTGTCCTGCTGGGTAGGAGTTTCTGCGGGGCTCATCGCAGCCGCGTCCGGGCTCACCGAGGGCATCCTGGACACCCTGCTCGGCGTCGACAGCTTCTCCGGATACGCGGCCGGGGACGGGTTCGTCGACACCGTCTCGGGGAGCGTGGCGGCAGCCACCCTCGGGGTCTGTTCGCTGTTCATCCTGATCCCGGCGGCCTTCGGGCACATGGTGATCATGATGGTGCGGTCCGCCGCGCTGCTGATCCTCGTTGCCACCATGCCGATCGCGGCCGCCGGAGCCTTGTCGGAGGGCACGAAGTCGTGGATGTGGAAGTCGATCCGCTGGTTCATCGCGTGCGTGCTGATGGAGCCGCTGTTAGCGCTGGTGCTGGGGGTGGGCACCCAGTTCGCTTGGGCAGGCATGCCCGACGGCAGCGAGAACGGGGCCTCCTCCAGCGCCGAGAACATCGGCATGTCCGTGATCGGGTCGATCATCATGTTGGTGGCCTGCTTCATGCCGATGGTGCTGTTCCGGCTGCTGGCCTTTGTCGACCCCGGCACCGCCTCGGGGGCCTCGTTCCGCTCGACGATGGACGCCAACGGCGGCGTTGCCGGCCTGGTGAAGGGCAAGGGCGCCGGCGCCCAGGCGGCCGGCTCGGGTTCCGGTGCCGCCAGCGAGACCTCCTCGGACGGGCGCACCACCTCGGAGAACGGCGCCGAGGCGGAGAACGCGAACCGTTGGCAGTCCTCGAAGATCTCCAAGGTCGGCGGCGCGGTCGGCGGGGTCGTCGCCGGCGCGATGGAGAAGACCGGAAAGGTCGCCCAAGCCGGCGCCTCGATGAGCGTCGACGTGCTGGGTCAGAGCGGGATCGGCAACCAGGGCTACTACCCCACCGAGCACCACCCCAAGCAGAGACGACAGGGCTCCCCGAAGCAGGGCTCGTCCCGACAGGGTCAGGAGCAGGGGCACACGTCGAAGCCTTTCAACGACACCAACGGCGACGGCATCGCCAACGACATCAAGCCCGTGGCCACAGAAGCCATTGAAGATGGAGCGTTCCTAGCATGAGCGTGTACGGAGCATCAGCGACGCGAGACAGGCAAGCCTGGCTCTTCGGGCTGACCGGCCCTCAGTTCTTCCTGATCCTGGCCGCCGGGTTCCCAACCTGGATGGCCATCGCCATCGGGAAGTGGGTGACGCTGCTCGTCCTCGTCCCGCTGTGGGGCGTGGTCGGCCTGTTGATCTGCCTGCCGATCCGCGGCCACTCGGCGTTCCAGTGGATCGGGGTCCTGTTCCGGCACTTGGCGGGGGCAGCGTTCGGGTGGTCGCGGTTCCAGTCCAAGGCCGCTGCCGGCGAGCTCGACCTCGGCGACGGCGAGAACGACCAGGACGACGGCGACGCCGGGGAGGCGGACCTTCCCGGGATCTTGGCCGGCATCCAGATCCACGACGGTCCGCCGATGACGGGGCAGACCGCCCGGCCGGCGATCATCCAGAACCACGCGACTCGCACCTGGGCGGCCACCGCACGGATCGTTCACCCCGGTATCGGGATGAGCGACGACTCGGACCGGTTCCGCATGGGTGCAGGGCTGACCGAGATGATGGAGGCCGCCACCGCAGGCACTCAGATCGACCTGGTGGTGGTGCAGGTTCGCACCGTCCCCGACGATGGCACCGAGCGGGCCGAGTGGGTGCGTCACAACGCCCGCACCGACGAGCCGCAGGTCTCGGCCCAGGTCAACGACCAGCTCCATGCGATGACCGCCGGGGCGGCGGTGCGACGCGAAGCGTTCGTGACCGTGGTGGTTCGTGAGGACGTGATCAACAAGGACGCCAAGCGCGCCGGACGCGGCGTGATCGGTCGGGCGCGCATTCTGTACTCGGTGCTGGCAGAGGTCGAGGCCCGGCTGACCGGCTCGATCGGCTGCACGCGGGTGAACTGGCTCGACAGCTCCGAGCTCGCCGTGGCGATTCGCACCGGGTTCGAGCCAGGCGATGCGCCCGCGCTCGCGGACGCCGCGATCCACCACCGCGACAACCCCTCGATCGCGGCCGGTGTCCCGGTCGGCGCCGCAGGTCCCACCCATGCGTCGACAGCGCTGCGCTCCTACCGGCACGGCGAGTGGGAGTCGATCTCCTCCACCATCCTGCTGCCCCGCAAGGGTGCCCGGATGGGTGCACTGGCCCGGGTGCTGGTGCCTTCCCAGCCCGGAGAGCGACGCGCGCTGACCGTGTTCTACCGGCCGGTCTCACAGCAAGCCGCAGACCGGACCACCGGTCGCGCGCAGATGTCGGCGGTGATGGCCGGCACGCTGCGCGAGAAGGCCGGCGTGGTCGGGCGGGCCAAGGACCGGCATTCGGTCGGCAACCTGCACGAGCGCGACGAGAAGCTGGAGAGTGGCCGCTCCCTGGTCAGGGTGTCCTCCGCGGTGTCGGTGACGGTCCCGGCGGAGTGGAACGTGCAGGACTTCGGCCGCCGTCTCGACGCGTCGATCCGCATCAGTGGCTTCACACCTCTTCCTCTCGATGGGGCACACGACGCGGCGTTCGCCGTCTCCGCCATCCCCTTGGGGGCGGGCCTGCCCCGGAAGCGACGCTAACCCAGGGATCGGGGGCGCTGCGCTCCGGAAACAGCCCGGCCGTCGGATGTCCGATCCGACGGCCGGGCTGTTGCTTTTCCAGACACCGCAGCACCAACACCCGACCCAAAGAAGGAAATGCCCATGATGTCGTCGCGCTCGAGGACCTACCCGGCCAGGAGCACGCAGCGGCCCGTGGGAGGCCACCTGCACGAGATGGCCACCACGCGCCCCGTGCCCACACCCCGAACGTGGTGGCACAACCCCTACCTGGGTCGTCAGGGCCTGATGCTCGGCCCGCAGCCGTTCGTGCTCGGGCAGCCCGGCTCGGGTAAGGGGCGCAGGCAGCCCGGACACGGCACGACCGCGCTGGTGCGCGAGCTTCACATCGACGCGAGCCGGCGCCGATTCGGGCCGTCGGTCATCTTCGACGAGGCGGCAGCCTTCACCCCGGTCCTGCCCTTGGTCGCGGGCGGCGCGATCGACCCACTCGCGTGGGCGCCCCGCCGCTCGACGTCTTCGGCCCGCACGGCGGGGGAGTGGTGAGCGTGGCGTCGACCAGGAGCCGCGCCCGCGGCGGCGCCAAGAACCCCCGCGCGGCGTCGCGGACGATCGACGACCTGCTGGCGGACTTCGGGACCACGATGCCGCGCAAGTTGCCGCCCGCGGCGGAGCTGCCCACGGAGAAGCTGTTCCCCGGCTCGGTCAAGCCCAAGGGGGTACGGCGGATGGGGCACGGCTGGGCCGCGAGCCTGCCGCCGCTGGCCGGCTATCAGATGACGTCGGAGGAGGCCCCCGTCCTGTGGCCACTGATCTCCGGGGACGGGCTCCCGCCATGGGGCGCGGAGATGGGCTACGACGCCCTCTCGGGCGGCAAGTTCTACTGCGACCCGATGGGTTGGGTGCTCGACGACGCGATCCCCGTCACCAACCCCAACATCTTCATCTTCGGCAAGCCGGGCCGAGGTAAGTCCGCGACCGTCAAGGCGTTCATGCTCCGCATGATCCGCTACGGCTACCGGTCCCTGGTGCTTGGCGACGTCAAGGACGAGTACGAGGACCTCGCCCGATTCCTCGGCGTCGACCCGTTCCGCATCGGCCCCGGCCTCGCCGGCCGGATCAACCCCCTCGACTTCGGCCCGCTCGGCGTGGACTGGGACAAACAGACCCGCGAGGAGCAGCACCGCCGCGCGACCGTGATCTTCAACCGCTGGCTCTTCTTGATCCGCGGCCTGGTCGGCTCCCAGGGCGTGACGTTCTCCCCGACCGAGGAGCGGGTGATCAACAAGGTCCTGCGACACCTGACCGGCTGGTCTGCCGGCGCCTCCCAGCTCAAGCCGGTGACCATTCCCCAGGTGTGGGCGGCGCTGGACTCGCCCAGCAAGGACCTGGTCGCGGACTGCCGCTACTCCTCCGAGCAGGACTTTTTCGACGGCACCCGGCCGCTGCGCGACGCTCTAGGTGCCCTGTGCGAGGGGTCGCTGCAGGGCATGTTCGACACCGAGTCGACCTATCGCCCCGACTGGCGTGCCCCCATCCAGACGCTGTCGCTGCGCTCACTGCACGAGACCGGCAACAAGGTCGCCGTCGGCATCGCGCTGATGTGTCTCAACTCATGGGGCCAAGGCATGCGGGAGACAGCCTCTGCCGGCGACCGCCGGATCGTGCTCCGCGACGAGGCGTGGCTGCAGACCCGATTGTCGCTGGACGCGGTCATGGCGCTGGACTCCAACCTGCGACTCTCCCGCACCGAGGGCGACATCCAGATCGTGACCTACCACAAGCCATCGGACCCGCTGTCGGCCGGCGACCAGGGCAGCCAGGCCGCCCAGATCGCTAAGGACCTGCTCAGCCTCTCCGACGTCCGCATCCTGATGGGCCAAGACGAGTCGGTCGCCGACGAGCTCGGCCAACTGATGGGCCTCTCAGAGATGCAGCAGGGCGTGATCACCGGCTGGGCAATGCAGGACAAGGGCCGTGCCCTGTGGATGGTCGGCGACCAGCGGTACAAGGTGCACACCCTGCTGACGCCTCTGGAAAAAAAGCTCACGTACACCAACGACGCGATCGCCGCGGCTCTTTAGAAGTTCGCGCGAATCTTGACGGTTCTGCGACGAACCTGAGCATACGCACCGGCCTCGAGCCGAGGAGCACACTCAGGTTCGGAGAGTGCGTTGGGGAAGCGTGTCGCGTCCCGAATAGGCAGCCGTCACCGAGAACCTCTCCGGGCGGGGCATCCGGGACGCATGAGTAGCTGCGTGTGTGCCGGCCTGCGTCCTCACCGTTGCGGGTTCCCCTTCCGACGCACGCCTCAGGCGCCATGGCGGAGGGGCGCTGGCTGCATGGCGGAGGGGCGCTGGCTGCATGGCGGAGGGGCGCTGGCTGCATGGCGGAGGGGCGCTGGCTGCATGGCGGAGG
>NZ_SDWS01000017.1 GCF_004137245.1 Nocardioides glacieisoli | reverse complement strand
CACCCGCCGAGGCGTTCAACGAGCATCTACTGTTGCTCCAACAAGCCGGTGTTGCATCGACTGGTTGAACCTGGTCAGTACCTCGCCGTGCGTTACACCCAGCGGCTGGCCGAGGCCGGCGCCGTCGCGTCGGTCGGCTCCACCGGCGACTCGTATGACAACGCTCTGGCCGAGGCGTTCAACTCGCTGTTCAAGGCCGAGCTGGTCCGCAACAAGGGGCCGTGGAAGAGCATCGACGACCTCGAGATCGCCGTCGCCGAATACATCGACTGGTTCAACCACCGCCGCCTACACGGCGAGATCGGACTCGTCCCACCCGTCGAGTTCGAGGACGACCACTACCGGCACAACCCCGTAGCGACTACCGTCGCCGCGTCAGTTCAGAGCCTCCACTGAACCCGGCACGCGACACCGCGTCGAATCGCTTCAGTTACGTGCGGTGCGAACCAACACGCTTGATCAAGCTGCCTGTTCGTCACACTTAGTCACCGCCAACACCGAGGACGCCTCGGCTCCATCCGCGAGGAGTACCGCGCGTGCTGAATCGCTGCAGGTTGTCCGATTTCTTGTGCCAGCCGTTGCTTTTCCTCTCATGCGTACTAAAAGGGTCGACACGCTCGAAGCGGCGGCTGTCCGTGGCGCGGCGGCCGGCACAATCCGAGGGTGGGCGGAGCGGGTAGCGGCGGGTTTCCCACCAGTTGGACCCACCGTGGCTGACCACCTCGTGTCCCGCCTGAATCTTGAGGATGACTGTCAGCAACTGGACGGCATGAGGAACGTTCGTGCCATCGAGGCCGCTTGATCGTCCCGGTCGCGCAGGAATTACGCGCTGCTTGGCTGCAACGAGTCGAAAGCCAGGATGCGGCTCGGGACAATGACGACCCGGTCGGGATCGAACTTCCGACCACGAACTTCTGCTCGCTTGATAGTCACACCCAGCAGCGTCCGGACGACCTCTCGACGATCTTGAAGGTCGGCGCGGGTCCACCCTTCTTCGAGCGTGAGCGCAGTCAGCATACGCCGGACCGCTGGCGAGCTCACCGAGGCCGTCTGACTGTCGCGAAGCTTTTCGATCGACGCCTCAATACGCCTCGTCTCCGCTGCGTAGGCACGCAAAGTCAACGAGCCCTCTGCTCGCATCCCTTCGACTTCGTCGAGCTCGCGTTCCCGTTCGTCGATCAAGGACTCGAGGTCGGGCTCGTCTCGCCGCTTTTTCTCACGGCGATCGTGCGCTGCCGCAACAGAGGCGATGAAGTCGGGGCGGGCAAACAAGGCGAAAAGGACTGCCTCAACACACTCGTCGACGCGATCAGCGCTCACCGTAACCCGCATGCAACCTTCGTTGCGGCAGGCGTACGCACGAGGCATTCTCGACAGATTCGTCGCCGCTTTGAGACGGGCATGGCATTCGCCGCATGTGGCGATCCCGCTCAGGAGGTGGCGGGGGGCCGGGCCCCTGGGGTTAGACACGCTCAACCGAGCGGGATCCTTAAGCAAAGCACGCAACCTCAGCCACGTGCCATGCGGAACTATCGGCTCCCAGGACGCCTTTCCGATGTCTTCGCCGCGATGGATGCGCCGACCGGCGATCGTCGGATTCAACAGCAATTGGCGCAAGGTTGATGGTTCCCAGTTTGTAACAACGCCCATGGGGTTCTCTTCCAGCGTTGACCTGCGCGCCTTCCTAGGGGTCGGTATCCCACGAGTGTTGAGATCGCGACAGATCTGACGCAGAGTCCCTCCATCTAGCAAGGTGTTGACGGCCTCGACCAGTACCACTGCCTCCGGGGAGAGGGTCCTCGGAGCCTCATCACTCAGGACTGGCACGAACTCGCCTTCAGGCGTTCGTACAGGACTACCCGATGAATCTACCCGCACAAATGGAGTCTGGCCGACGAGGATGCCGGTGCGAGAGTCGTAGCATCGCCGGAAGCCATACGGGATGCGACCATGCGGACTTCCACGCAACGCATTCGTCTCGACACTGTCGATGTTTCGCTTCTTGATGCGCCGAGCCTCAGCTTCCGCCATGACCCCTTGCAGCACCAAGGGCAGCCAGTCGTCAACCTTCGTGGGGTTATACCGCGTGCCGGACACCGCTATCTCGAGGCCGTTGTCAGCGCAGGCATTGACAAGACCCATGAACTCCTCAAGATCGCGACTTGACCGCGAAACCTCCCACAAGATTAAAACGTCGGCTCGCCCAGCATCGATCAGACCGCGGACCTTCAGGAACCCGTCGCGCTCGCGCGAACCGCGTGACGCTGATTTGTTGTCGTCACGAATCTCAGCGACGACATCGACACCGTCGCGCTGGGCAAAGTTGCGCCCTCGCTCGATCTGCTTCGACACGCTGGTGCCGCCGCCCCTGGGATCCCGGGAAGCGCGACCATAGATGACACCCCGTTCCACGGCGACAGAATACATCCCGTATCAACTGTTGTCTCCGGCGAGGAGGGGAAGGGTGCACATCTTCACGAGCGCCTCGCGCGCACTGTTGGCGTGGAGCGTGCACATCCCGGGCAGCCCGGAGTTGAGCGCGAGCAGCAGGTCGAGGCACTCGGCCGCTCGGACCTCGCCGACCAGGATGCGACTCGGCCGCATCCGCAGCGCCTCCTTGACCAGGTCGCGCAGGACGATCTCGCCGGTCTGCTCGAGCCCGGCCTGCCGGGTCTGCATCGCGACCCAGTCGGGGTGGCTGAACCGGAGCTCGAAGACCTCCTCGGCGCTGACCACGCGCTCACCGCCCGGCACCGACGCGGCCAGGCAGTTGAGCATCGTCGTCTTGCCGGCCTGCGTCCCGCCGGCGACGAGGATGTTGAGGCCGGCGCGCACGGATGCCTCGAGGAAGGACGCCGCCTGCGGCGTCAGGCTGCCGAGCCCGACGAGGTCGGAGAGCCGGTGCGCGCGCAGCAGGAACTTGCGGATGTTGACCGCCGTGAAGCCGCGGGTGATGCCCTCCAGCACCACGTGGAGCCGGTGGCCCTCCGGCAGCATCGCGTCGACGAAGGGCGTGCTGATGTCGATGCGGCGCCCGCTCGACTTCAGCATCCGCTCGACCAGCTCGTTGACCTGCGCGGCGTCGAGCCGGAGGTTGGTCAGCTCGTGGCGCCCACGCCGCGCGATGAAGACCCGCTCCGGGGAGTTGATCCAGACTTCCTCGACCTCGGGGTCGTCGAGAAAGGGCTGCAGCGGGCCGAAGCCGGAGATCCGGGCGACCAGCTCGCCGACCATCGCGCCGTCGTCGGCGATCGGCGCCACGGCACCGGTGAGGCTGAGGTCGTCGTGGTCGCGGACGACGTCCTCGGCGATGCGGCGTACGACCAGCGCCTCGCGCTGCGGGTCGACGCCCTCGCGGCGGACACGCTCGCGGACCTGACTGTCGAGGCGCAGGACGAGGTCCTCATGGGCATGCGTCGGCGACGGCCGATCCTTTGCCAGACGGTCCACTGCCATTGGTGCCTGCTTCCCCGAGAACGTGCACCAGGGACGCTACCCGCGCGGAGCGGGCCGGAAACAGAGGCTTCGTAAAGGTTGTGGAGAAGTCGAGCGTCAGGTGAGCCACTCCTCGCGGCTGACCCGGTAGAGGTGGCTGTCGCCGTCCCACCACGGGTCCGGCCCCACTCCGACGAGCGGCAGGCCGAGCCGCTCGGCGACCCGGCAGGACGCCTCGTTGCCGACGAAGACCCCGCACCACACCTCCGGCAGGCCGCGGGCGAAGACGTCGTCGAGCAGCAGCCTCGCCGCCTCGGTGGCGTGGCCGTGGCCGGTGCTGTCGGGGTGCAGCGTCCAGCCGACCTCGTACTCACCGACGAACTCGCCGGTGTCACGGCGGTGGCAGCGCGAGAGCGACACGGTGCCGGCCACGAGGCCGGTCTCCCGGACGACGATCGCCCGCGCGAGGTCGAACGGGTCGGCCTCCTCGCGGCGTCGCTTCGACTCGATCCACTCGTGAGCAGCAGCGAGGTCGGCCATCGGGACCGGGCTGCCCAGCCAGCGGACCACCTCGGGCCGGCCGAGGGTGTCGAGCACCCGCGGCGCGTCGTCGACGACGTACGCCCGGAGCAGGACGGGCGACGTGGTCAGGCGGGGGTGCCGGTCTCGAGGCGGAAGCCGACGCCGCGGATCGCGACCACGCGCTCCCCCGCCTCGGCGGCCTCGAGCTTGTTGCGCAGGCGGCCGATGGTGACGTCGAGCGTCTTGGTCGAGCCGTACCAGTTCTGGTCCCACACCTGGTTCATCAGCGTCTCGCGCGGCACGACCTTGTCGTGGTGGGAGGCGAGGACGGCGAGGACGTCGAACTCCTTGGCGGTCAGCGCGATCTCGCGCTCGCCGAGGTGGACGCGGCGCGAGGCGGCGTCGATCTTGAGGCCGGACGCGGTGGTGACCGTGGTGTCGCTGGTGACGACGACGGAGCTGCGGCGCAGCAGGGCGCGCACGCGGGCGAGCAGCTCGGCGAGGCCGAACGGCTTGGCGAGGTAGTCGTCGGCGCCGACATCGAGGCCGACCACGCGGTCGAGCTCGCCGGCACGGGCGGTGACCATGATGATGCCGCCGGAGTAGCCACTGGAGCGCATCTGCCGACAGACGTCGATGCCGTCCATGTCGGGCAGGCCCAGATCGAGGATCACGACCGAGGGAGCCTCGTCGACCACGAACTTCACTGCGTCCGCTCCGCCCGAGACCCGACTCACTTGATAGCCCTCGCGCTCGAGCGTGCGCAGGAGCGGGACGGCAATGTCTTCCTCGTCCTCGACCACCAACACGTCATGCACCATGCGGGCGAGCATATGCGTACGGTCAGCGGCTGGTCTGCTGATTCCCCATGTCGACCGTCGGCGTCACGACCGTCTGGGACGGAACCGCGGGAGCCTGCTCGCCGGGTCCGACGACCACGGCACCGGCCGCGAGGAGCACGGCGACGGGGATCAGCAGGATGCGGGACATGTGTCAAGGATCCGTTGCACCGATCTACGCGGGACCCTCACGACGGTCACACGAAGGAAAAGAGATCCGGGCAGGAACAGACATTCTCGGGCCGATGCGGGCACCACCCCTCCGGCCGTGCTCATGCCTCGAAGACGTCGCCCAGCTCGCTGATCCGCTCCAGCACCTCAGCAAGAGTGAACTGGTCGAGCGCGAGGTCGTCCTCCGCGCCTTCCTCGACCTCCTCCCAGGTCAGCGGCGTGGCGGCGGTGGGCCGCTCCTTGCCGCGCAGGGAGTAGGGCGAGACCGTCGTCTTCGACCCTGAGTTCTGCGACCAGTCGAGGAAGACCTTGCCCGGCCGCTTCGCCTTGGTCATCACGCTCGTGACCAGGTCGCCGTGCTCCTTCTGCAGCTCCTCGGCCACCTCCTTGGCCAGCGCCGTGGTGCCGTCGCTGTCGAGCGAGCCGTCCATGGGGGCGTAGAGGTGGAGGCCCTTGCTGCCGCTCGTGACCGGGGTGCAGCCCAGGTCACGCTCGGCCAGCGCGTCGCGCACCATCAGCGCCACCTGCGCGCACTCGTGCAGGCCGGCCGGCTCGCCGGGGTCGAGGTCGATGACGAGGCGGTCGGGGTGGCGGGGCGTGCCGTCCTCCTCGACGGTCCACTGGTGCACGTGGAGCTCGAGGGAGGCGAGGTTGGCGAGCCAGGTGAGGGTGGCGAGGTCGTCGCAGATCGGGAAGTCGATGGTGCCGTCACCCTTGCCGGAGCGCGAGCCGGTGGTGGGCACCGACACTGTACGGACCCACGACGGCGTGCCGGCCGGCTTGTTCTTCTCGAAGAAGCTCGCCTTCTCCACGCCGTTGGGCCAGCGGATCCGGGTGACGGCGCGGTCCTTGAGGTGCGGCAGCAGCACCGGCGAGACCTGCGCGTAGTAGTTGAGCACCTCGCCCTTGGTCGTGCCGGTGCGCGGGTAGAGGACCTTGTCGAGGTTGCTGATCGTCAGGGTGCGGCCCTCGACGTCGACCTGCACCTCGTTGGTCGGGCTCATCCGGGGTCCCCGCGGCGTTGTTCGGGGGAGCGCAGCGGAGGAGAAGAACGTCGTGGGGTGGTCATGCCAGGTCCTCCGGGGTCAGGTCGTCGCGCACGCCCTGGAAGGACGGCTGCCGGAGCCGCTCGTACCCCAGTCCGTGCGTGTCGATGTCGACCACGACCCGCGGCTCGACCCAGAACGTGCCGTCGGCGTCGACGCGCGGCACCTCGTCGTCGAACGGGTTCGCGTCGCTGCCCAGCGGCGCCAGCAGCTCGGCGAGCCGCTTGCTGGTGAGGCCGGCGATGCCGCTGCCGACCCGGCCGCGGTAGAGCAGGCCGTCGGCGGTCTGCTCGCCGACGAGCAGCGCCGCCAGCCGGTTCGTCGTACCGGACTGGGGGCGCCAGCCGCCGACGACGAAGGACCCGCGGTGGCGGTGGGCCAGCTTGCGCCAGTCCTCGCTGCGCTGGTCGAAGCGGTAGCGCGAGGCGCGGCGCTTGCTCACGACCCCCTCGAGGCCCTGGGCGAGGGTGGCGTCGAACAGCATGTCGCCGTCGTCGTACGCCGCCGGCACCTGCCACGTCGTGTCACCGAGGGGCAGCTCCTCCAGCAGCGCGCGGCGCTCCTCGAGCGGGCGGCCGGTGAGGTCCTCGCCGTCGAGGCGCAGCAGGTCGAAGACCATGAGCGTGGCGGGGACGGTCTTCACCAGGCGCGCCACCTCCTTGGCGTTGCGCAGGTGCATCCGGTGCTGGAGGACGCGGAAGTCGGGGAGGCCGCGCTCGTTGAGGGCGATCACCTCGCCGTCGACCATCAGGTCGCGATCGCCCAGCGGCGGGGCGCTGAGCTCGGGCCAGGCGGCGGTGACGTTGTTGTCGTTGCGGCTGGTCATCCGGGCCACGCCGTCGCGGACGTCGACCAGGACGCGGACGCCGTCCCACTTCACCTCGTGCAGCCACTGCGCGCCGGTGGGCACGCGGTCGGTCTTGCTGGCGAGCATGGGGCGCACGGCTGAAGTCTGGCATCCCTCTGCCACCCCTTTGCACGAGACGAGCGTCAGACGTGACGGCTATCGTCGGTGCATGCGCGCGATCTGGAAGGGTGCCGTCTCGTTCGGCCTGGTCAGTGTCCCGGTGAAGCTCTACGCGGCGACGGAGAGCCACGACGTCTCCTTCCGCCAGGTGCACGCCAAGGACGGCGGCCGGATCAAGTACCAGCGGGTCTGCTCCCTCGACGGCGAGGAAGTCGCCTACGCCGACATCGCGAAGGGCTACGAGACCGAGGACGGCGAGATGGTCATCCTCACCGACGACGACATGGCCGAGCTGCCGTCGACGTCGTCGCGCGAGATCGCGGTGGAGAAGTTCGTGCCGCGCGAGCAGATCGACCCGCTGCTCTTCGAGAAGTCCTACTACCTCGAGCCCGAGGGCGCCGGCGCCAAGCCGTACGCGCTCCTCCGGCAGGCGCTGCTCGACGCCGACCGGATGGCCGTCGTGACCGTCGCCCTGCGCCAGCGCACCAGCATCGCGGTGCTGCGCGTCAAGGACGACGTCATCGTGCTCCAGACGATGATGTGGCCCGACGAGATCCGCACGCCCGACTTCTCCGTCGAGACCGGCGACGTGAAGCCGCAGGAGGTCAAGATGGCGCACATGCTCGTCGAGACGCTCGCCGGCGACTTCGACGCGACGGAGTTCGAGGACGACTACGCCGGCGCCGTCGAGGCGCTCGTGAAGTCGAAGATCGAGGGCGGCGAGATCAAGCGCACCGAGACCTCGACCAAGACCTCCGGCGAGGTCGTCGACCTGCTCGCCGCGCTGCAGAAGTCGGTCGCCGCGGCCAAGACCGCGCGTGGCGAGGACGACGGGGCCGACGAGAAGAAGCCGGCCGCGAAGAAGACCCCCGCCAAGAAGGCCCCCGCCAAGAAGGCCCCCGCCAAGAAGTCCGCGAAGGCTCCGGCGAAGAAGGCTGCCGCCAAGAAGTCGACCGCCAAGAAGACGGCTGCGAAGAAGCAGGCCAAGAAGGCCAGCTGATGCCCTCGGGCGGTGACTGAGCCACCTTTCCTCCGCTCGGAACGTGGCTGGCGCACCGCCGCGCGCGCGTCGACGTACGACCCGCCGGCGGGCGGTGGTCCAGCCACCCATGCGGCGTACGGAATGTGGCTGGGCCACCGCTCACCTGGGCCGAGCGCGTGTCGGCGGCGTGCGACCCGCAGGCGGGCGGTGGTCGAGGAGGATTCCGAGCCCGGGAAATCCCCCTCACGCACCGCCCCGCGGGCTGACGCCACGCGCCGCTCAGGAGGCGTGCGCCACCGCCGTCCGTCGGGTCATCTCGCGCAGCAGCGCGGACACATCCGCGGCCACGGCGACCGCGAGGTCGCGGGCCGGCTCGCCGTCCACCTCGGGCACGACGTGCTGCACGATCCCGTCCTCGAGCAGGTCGCTGGCCCGCACCCGCTGGCGCGCGGCCATCTCCGGAGCGTGGTCGACGTCGCCGTGCACGATCACGCTCGCGCCCTCGGGCGGCAGCGGCGAGAGCCAGGCGTGCTCGGTCGCGATCACCGTCTGGGCGGGCAGGAACGCCAGCGCCCCTCCCCCGCAGCCCTGACCGAGGACCACCGAGACGGTCGGCACCGTCATCGTCGTCAGGGTCGCGATGCAGCGCGCGATCTCGCCCGCGATCGCGCGCTCCTCGGCGTCGGTTGACAGCTCGGCGCCGGGGGTGTCGATGACCGTGACGAGCGGGAGTCCGAGCTCCTCGGCCAGCCGCATGCCGCGCCGCGCCTCGCGCAGCGCGCCCGGTCCCATCGCGTGACCCGGTGACTGCCGGGCCCGGTCCTGGCCGACCACCACGCACGGCTGGTCGTCGATGCGCGTGAGCGCCACCATGACGGTCGAGTCGCGCTCGCCCTCGTCGGTGCCGCGCAGCTGGATCGTCCCGGTGGCGCCGTGGGCGAGGAGATCGCGCAGCCCCGCCCGGTCCGTACGCCGCGTGCGCTGGATGCTGTCCCAGGCGTCGTGGTCGCCGAGGGGCGTCGAGGCGCGGGCGGGCAGGCGGCCAGGGCCGGGGGCGTCGACCAGCACGGCCAGCGCGAGGTCGACCATCTCGGGAAGGTCCTCGGCGGCGACCACGCCGTCGATCACCCCGGCCGCGGCGAGGTTCTCCGCGACCTGCACGCCCGGGCGGAACGGCCGACCGTTGAGCGCCTCGTAGACCTTCGGGCCGAGGAAGCCGACGAGCGCGCCGGGCTCGGCCACGGTCACGTGCCCGAGCGAGCCCCACGAGGCGTAGACGCCGCCGGTGGTCGGGTGGCGCAGGTGCACGAGGTAGGGCAGGCCCGCGGCCCGGTGCTCCATCAGCGCCCGGGAGATCTCGGCCATCCGGACGAAGGCGGGCGTGCCCTCCTGCATCCGGGTGCCGCCCGACGAGGTGCTCGCCAGCAGGGGCAGGCCCTCGGCGGTGGCACGTCGTACGGCGCTGGTGATCCGGTCGGCGGCGGCGCGCCCGATCGAGCCGGCGAGGAAGCCGAACTCGTTCACCACGACCGCCACCGGGCGACCGCGCACCTCGCCGCGGCCGGTGAGCACGGACTCGTCGGTGCCGGCCTTCGCTGCCGCCGCCTCGAGGACGACGCGATAGTCCGGGGCGGCGTAGGACAGGTCGATCGGCTCGTCCCAGGACGTGAAGGTGCCCGGGTCGAGCACCAGGTCGAGCAGCTCGTGCGCCGACCACCGCTTCGTCACGAACCGCCCCCGCCCACCCAGGCGCGGATCTCGTCGGCGTGCTGGTCGAGCAGCGGCGGCGCGGTGTGGTCCTTGCGGGTCACCTCGTCACCGGCGGCATCGAAGAAGCGGAGCGGCGGGCCGGGCAGCGTGAGTCCACCGAGGGTCGGGTGCTCGACGTCGACGAGCAGCCCCTGGCTGGCGACCTGGTCCCACTCGTAGACCTCGTCGAGCGAGCGCACCTTGCCGGCGGGCACGCCGACCTCGGAGAGACGGGCGAGCAGCGGCTCGGCGTCCCAGTCGGCGAAGGCCGCCTCGACGACCTCGATCACCCGGTCGCGCTCGGCGACGCGCTCGCTGTTGGTGGCGAGCCCGTCGGCCTCGGGGTCGATCCCGAAGCCACCGCAGAACCGCTTCCACAGCCCCTCGCTGCCGAGCGCGATCTGCACCGCGCCGTCGCGACAGCGGAAGAGGCCGTAGGGGGCGATCGACGGGTGGTGGTTGCCCTGCGCGCGGCCGACCTCGCCCGCGACGGTCCAGCGCGTGCCCTGGAAGGCGTGCACGCCGACGCAGGCCGCCAGCAGCGACGTACGCACGACCTGGCCCTTGCCGGTCACGTCGCGCTCGTGGAGCGCGGCGAGGATGCCGTAGGCGCCGTACATCCCGGACAGCAGGTCCGCGATCGGCACGCCGACGCGCTGCGGGTCGTCGGGTCCGGAGCCGGTCAGCGACATCAGGCCGGCCTCGCCCTGGGCGATCTGGTCGTAGCCGGCCCGACCGCCCTCGGGCCCGTCGTGGCCGAAGCCGGTGATCGAGAGGACGACGAGGCGCGGGTTGCGGCGCATCAGCTCCTCGATCCCGAGGCCGAGCCGCTCGAGCACGCCGGTGCGGAAGTTCTCCACCAGCACGTCGGCCCGCTCGACGAGCCCGACCAGCACGTCCTTGTCGACCTCGTCCTTGAGGTCGAGCGCGATCGACTCCTTGTTGCGGTTGGTGCAGAGGAAGTACGTCGACTGGCGCGCGTCGGGCTCGCCGACGAACGGCGGTCCCCAGCCACGGGTGTCGTCGCCGCTGCCGGGCGCCTCCACCTTGATCACCCGGGCGCCGAGGTCGCCCAGCATCTGGGTGGCGTGGGGCCCGGCGAGGGCGCGGGTGAGGTCGACGACCAAGAGGTCGGAAAGAGGTCCGGTCATGAGCGGGTCACCAGCCCGGGAGGACCAGCGCGGCCCAGACGAGGAGCGGCCCGACGAGGGTGACGATGACGCCGTAGCCGAGGATCTGCTTGTAGTAGACCGGCTCGCTGATGGAGTCGGGCTTGTTGGCGAGCATCAGTGCGCCGTTGGTGCTGAACGGGCTGACGTCGACGATGGTCGACGACACCGCGAGGGCGGCCACGAAGAGGGCGGCGTTGATCCCGCCGTCGGCGATGAGCGGCACGCCGATCGGGATGATCACCGGCAGCAGCGCGGTGGACGAGGCGAACGCCGAGACGATGCCGCCGACGTAGCAGAGGATCAGCGCGCCGATGGCGACCGCACCCAGGCCGGCGGCCCACTTGCCGACGAACTCCGGGGAGCCGGCGGTGGTGAGGATGGTCGCGTAGGTGCTGACACCCGCGACCAGCAGCACGGTGGGCCAGGCGATCTGCTTGACCGCGTCCTTGTGCTCGTTGGCGTTGAGCATGGCGAGGATGACCGCGGCGGTGATCGCGACGAAGCCGATGTTCTTGTCGAACACGAGCGCGACGAGCGCGACCGCGACGAAGGCGAGGAGCGTCAGAATCTGGTCGCGGCGCACGCCCTGGGACTGCGTGCCGACCGGCGCGCTGGCACCCATGCCGCGGGCCGGGACGGTCGCGCCGCCGCGGTGCAGGTCCTCGTCGAGCGTGTCCGGGTCGTCGGGGTCGATCCGCATCGACATCAGCTTGCGACCGCCGAGCACCACGAAGAGGATCGCGGCCATGATCGTGTTGACGATCAGGCTGGCGAGGAAGACGGTGATCTCGCTCGACGGGAGGCCCGCGCCCTCCATCACGGAGTTGGTGATCACGCCGTAGATGCTGATCGGCGAGAACCCGCCGGCCTGGGCGCCGTGCACGACGAACATGCCCATCATCAGCGGGCTGATGCCGTAGCGCCCGGCGAAGCCGAGCGCGATCGGGCCGATGATGGCGCAGGCGGCCGGGCTCACCGCTCCGATGCCGGTGAGGATGGCGGTGACGGCGAACATCACCCAAGGAATCAGGGCCACCCGACCGCCGACGCCGCGCACCGCCGTACGCACGATGAGGTCGACCGTGCCGTTGTTGCGCGCGATCGCGAAGAGGTACGTCACCCCGATCAGCGTGAGGATGAGGTCACCGCTGACCCCGGCGAGGATCTCCTTCTCGTCGAGGTCGAGGGCGTACATCCCGACGAACCACGCGGCGACGTAGGCCAGCGCTCCCATGTTGATCGGCAGCAGCGTGCCGATCACGAACAGGGCGACCAACGCGAGGATCGCAATCCATTCCGGACCCATGGTCCACACCTCCGAGTCGCGCCGGCACCGCTGGATCGGGGGTGACCCTCGTCACGCGCTGGCTCAGTGGCCTAGCCAATAGCACAATGAGCCAGCAGTCAATAGGGTGTCTGCATGTCCGACGCCGCCTTCCCTCCCCGGCTCCTGCGCACCCGCCTCTACGAGCAGGTGGCCGGGCAGATCTCGTCGTGGATCAGCGACAACGGGCTCTCCGCCGGCGACCGCCTGCCCCCCGAGCGCGAGCTCGCGCAGCGGCTCGGCGTCAGCCGCGCGACGCTCAGCCAGGCGCTGGTCGCGCTCGAGGTCATCGGCGTGGTGGAGGTACGCCACGGGGACGGCACGGTCGTCACCGCGGGCCACCGCCAGTCCACCCGCATCGTCGAGGCGATCCGCAGCCACGCCGACCGGTTGCCCGAGATCATCGAGACGCGAGACGCCCTCGAGACCAAGATCGCGGCGCTCGCCGCCGCGCGCCGTACGGACGACGACATGGCCCGGATCGACGACGCCCTGGCCTTCATGGCCTCCGAGGTCGAGGCCGGTGGCCGCGGCGTGGAAGGTGACGAGCGCTTCCACGGCGCCGTCACGGCGGCCTCGCACTCCCTCCTGCTGGCGCGGCTGATGGACGAGATCGGTGACCTGATCCGCGAGACGCGGCTCGAGTCGCTCGGCCAGCCCGGCCGTCCGCAGGACTCGCTGGCCGGCCACACCGCCGTCGCCGAGGCGATCCGCGCCGGCGACCCCGAGGCCGCTGCCGCCGCGATGCACGCCCACGTGGCCATGGTCAGCGACGTCGCCCTGCTCCGCGAGCAGCCGTGACCGCACTCGAGGCGCTCCTGGTCCTGGTGACCGGGTTCGGCGCCGGCGTGCTGTCCTCGACCGTGGGGGTCGCGTCGCTGCTGAGCTTCCCGGTGCTCGTCGCGCTCGGCCTGCCGCCCGTCGTCGCCAACGTCTCCAACACCCTCGGGATGATCCCCGCCGGCCTCGGCGGCGTCGTCGGCTATCGCGAGGAGGTGCGCGAGGGCGGACGCCTGTCGGTCGTGATCGTGGTGGTCTGCGCGGGCGGGGCGGTGATCGGTGCAGCGCTGCTGCTCGGCCTGCCACCGGGGGTCTTCGAGGCGATCGTCCCGTTCCTCATCCTCTTCACCTGCCTGCTCGTGGGCGTCCAGCCGCGGATCGCCGCCTGGCTGCGTGCCCGCCACGAGCGGCAGCACGGCGAGCAGCTCGCCGAGCGGCGCCACATGTCGCCCGCGACGACGTTCTTCGCCACCGTCACCGGTGTCTACGGAGGCTACTTCGGCGCCGGCGCGGGCGTGATGATGGTGGCGGTCCTCGGACTCGGCACCGACCTCGAGCTGCGGGTCGTCAACGGGCTCAAGACGCTGTCGCTGATGGTCGGCAACATCGTCGCCGGCCTGATCTTCGTGGTCGTCGCCGATCCTCGCTGGGACGTCGCGGCCGTGCTCGCCGCCGGCTCCCTGGTCGGCGGCTACGTCGGCGCCCGCATCGGTCGCAAGCTGCCCGACGCGGTCTTCCGCTGGGCGGTCGTCGCGGCCGGGATCGTCGCCGCACTCCTGCTCTTCTGACCGAGGCCGCAGGGTCGAGTGCGGAGCGTCGCGGCGACCACTACCGCGGGCGCACTCGACCCGCAGGCCTCAGGACAGCAGGCCGCGCACGACCCGCAGACCCACCGACAGGCGGGCGAGCTCGGCGGTCTCCTCGCGGCAGATCTCCTCCAGCGTCTCGGCCGCGCGGCCGATCAGCTCCTCGTCGGAGTCCTCCCACGCCGCGACCCGCACCGGAGCCGGGTCGTCGGGGCTGGTGGACTCGAGGACCTGCGCGGTGAGCTGCTGGTGCACGCCGTAGAGGTCGTCGCGCACGGCGGCGCGGGCCATCGTCTGCCAGCGGTCGTCGCGGGGCAGCGCGAAGATCCGCTCGACGAGGGCCGGAAGCCCGAGCCGCTCGCCGAGGGCGAAGTGGACCCGGGCCACCTCGACCGGGTCGATGCCCAGCCGGTCGCCGGTCTCGACGATCCCGAGCACGGCGTAGGCCGGGGCGAGCACCGCCACGCGGGACGCGAGCTCGGGAGGTACGCCGTTGTCGCTGAGGCGTGACTCGCGGGCCCGGAAGTCGTCGAGCTCGCGACCGCTCATCACCGACGGCAGCTCGGCCATCACGGCCTGCACCCGCTCGCGGAAGAAGTCGACCGTCGCGCGGGAGTCGAGCGGCGGTCGCCGGTTGGTGACCAGCCAGCGCGACGCCCGCTCGACGAGCGTACGCATCTCGATCCGCATCCGGGTCTGCCGCTCGGCGGGCACCTGGTTGTCCAGCTCGGCGATCTCCTGGCGCAGCGGCAGCGATCCGAAGATCTCGCGGGCCACGAAGTTCGCGCGGGTCAGGTCGGCCGGGCTCGCGCCCGTCTCGCCCTGGAGCCGTGGCCAGAAGGTCATGCCGGCACCGTTGACGAGGTCGTTGACGACCTGGGTCACGATGATCTCGCGGCGCAGCGGGTGGTCCTCGATCTCCGACTGGAGGTCGCGCACCATCTGCTGCGGGAAGTAAGCCAGCAGGTCCTCGCGCAGGTAGGGGTCGTCGGGCAGGTCGGAGTCGATGAGCTCCTCGGCCAGCACGATCTTGGTCCAGGCGAGCAGCACCGAGAGCTCGGGTGCGGACAGCGCCTGCTTGCGGTCGAGGCGGCGCCGCACCTGGCGGGTCGAGGGCAGCCCCTCGAGCTCGCGGTTGAGCACGCCGCGCTTCTCCAGGGCCCGCATCCACTCTTCGTGCACGTGCAGGAGGGACGGGGCGTGCGCCTCGGCGTTGGCGAGGGCGAGGTTCTGCTCGTAGTTGTCGCGCAGCACCAGCGAGCCGACCTCGTCGGTCATCGCGGCAAGAAGCTCGTTGCGACCCGGCTCGTCCATCGCGCCGGAGCGGACGATGCGGTCGAGCAGGATCTTGATGTTGACCTCGTGGTCGGAGGTGTCCACGCCGGCGGAGTTGTCGATGAAGTCGGTGTTCATCCGTCCGCCCGAGCCGCCCGCGCCGTAGCGGGCGTACTCCACCCGGCCCAGCTGGGTGAAGCCCAGGTTGCCGCCCTCGCCGATGCACCGCGCGCGCAGGTCCTCGCCGTTGACGCGGATCGCGTCGTTGGCCTTGTCGCCGGCGTCGGCGTTGGTCTCCTCCGACGACTTCACGTAGGTGCCGATGCCGCCGTTCCAGAGGAGGTCGACCGGCGCAAGCAGGATCGCCTTCATCAGCTCCGCGGGAGTCATCGCGGTCACGTCGGAGCCGAGGCCCAGCACCTCGCGCACCTGCGCGGACACCGGGATCGACTTCGCGGACCGCGGCCACACACCGCCGCCCTCGGAGATCAGCGAGGTGTCGTAGTCCTTCCAGCTCGAGCGCGGGAGGTCGAAGAGCCGCTGGCGCTCGACGTACGACGACGCGGCGTCGGGCGCCGGGTCGAGGAAGATGTCGCGGTGGTCGAAGGCGGCGACCAGGCGGGTGTGCTCGGAGCAGAGCAGGCCGTTGCCGAACACGTCGCCCGACATGTCTCCGATGCCGACGGCCGTGAAGTCCTCGGCCTGGCAGTCGACGCCCATCTCGCGGAAGTGCCGCTGCACCGAGACCCAGGCGCCCTTGGCGGTGATGCCCATCGCCTTGTGGTCGTAGCCCACGGAGCCACCCGAGGCGAACGCGTCGCCGAGCCAGAAGCCGTAGTCCTTGGCGACGCCGTTGGCGATGTCGGAGAACGTCGCGGTGCCCTTGTCGGCGGCCACCACGAGGTAGGAGTCGTCGCCGTCGTGGCGCACCACCTCGCGCGCCGGCACCGTCTCGCCGTCGACGAGGTTGTCGGTGATGTCGAGCAGGCCGGAGATGAACGTCTTGTAGCAGGCGATCCCCTCGGCCATCCAGGCGTCGCGGTCGGAGGGGTCGGGCAGCTGCTTGCAGAAGAACGCACCCTTCGCGCCGACCGGCACGATCACGGTGTTCTTCACCATCTGCGCCTTGACCAGGCCGAGCACCTCGGTGCGGAAGTCGTCGCGTCGGTCCGACCAGCGCAGGCCACCGCGGGCGACCGCGCCGAAGCGCAGGTGCGAGCCCTCGACGCGCGGGCTGTAGACGAAGATCTCGTAGCGCGGGCGCGGCTCGGGCAGGTCGGGGATCGCCGACGGCTCGAGCTTGAAGGACATGTAGGGGTGCAGGCCGCCGTCGGTGGTCCGCTGGAAGAAGTTGGTGCGCAGCGTGGCCCGGATGAGGGTGCGGTAGGACCGCAGGATGCGGTCGTGGTCGAGGCTGACCACGTCGTCGAGCGCCTTGGCGAGACGGTCCTCGACCGCCTCGACCTTGGCGACGCGCGCCTCGGCGTCGGCCTCCAGCGCGCGGTCGCCGCGACCGGGGTGGAAGCGCGACTCGAACAGCTCGACCAGCAGCCGGGTGATGTCGACGTTGCTGCGCAACGCCTCCTCGATGTAGTCGAGGGCGAAGGGCGAGTTGCCCTGCTTGAGGTACTTCGCGTAGGCGCGCAGCACCGTGGCCTGGCGCCACGTGAGCCCCGCGGCGAGCACGAGCTGGTTGAACCCGTCGATCTCGTTGTAGCCGTCCCACACCGCGCGCAGCGCCTCGGCGAACAGCGTCCGCTCGTGGGGCGGCAGCACACGACCGTGGCGGAGCCCGAACTCGTAGATGTACGACGGTCGCGGCAGACCGGTGAGCTCGTACGGCCGCTCGTCGACGACCTCGACACCCATCGAGGTGAGCATCGGCAGCATCGTGCTGAGCGACAGCGGCTCGCCGACGCGGAACACCTTGAGGCGCGACTCGCCGCGGCGGTAGGCGCCGGCCTCCTTGTCCTGGTCGAAGAGCGCGAGGTCGATGCCCTGCTCACCCTCGATCGCCTCGATGCGGCCGAGGTCGGCCGACGCGCGCTGCGGCGGGTAGTCCTCCTTGTAGGCCTCCGGCCAGGCCTCGGCCCAGGCCCGCGCGAGCCGCGACCCGTCGCCCTCGCCGTGCTCGTTGACGACGGCGGTGATGAAGTCGTCGCGCCACGAGCGGGACGCCTCGGTCAGCCGGCGCTCGAGGTCGGCGACGTCGATCTCGGGGATGGTGCCGCCCTTCGCGGGGTGCACCACGAAGTGCACCCGCGCGGTGGTCGACTCGTTGACCCGGACGGTGAACTCGACGTGTTCGCCTCCGAGCTGCTCGCGCAGGATGTCGGAGAACCGCTCGCGCACGGCGGTGCTGTAGCGGTCCCGCGGCAGGTGGACGAGCACCGAGACGTAGCGCCCGTAGGTGTCGCGGCGCACGAACGCCCTGAGCTGGCGGCGCTCGCGCGCGAACATCACGTCCTGCACGACCGGGGCGAGCTCGGCGGGCGAGGTGTGGAAGAGCTCGTCGCGGGGGTAGTTCTCTAGCGTGTCCATCAGGGCCTTGCCGGCGTGGCTGCGCGGGTCGAAGCCGGCGCGGTTCATCACCTCGTCGGCCTTCTCGCGCAGCAACGGGATCCGGGTGACCGACTCGGTGTAGGCGGCGCTGGAGAAGAGGCCGAGGAAGCGGCGCTCGCCGACGACCTCGCCGTCGGTGCCGAACGTCTTGACCCCGACGTAGTCGAGGTACGCCGGGCGGTGCACGGTGGCGCGCGAGTTGGCCTTCGCGAGCACGAGCAGCGCCTTCTCCCGGGCCTTCGCCTTCGCGATCGGCGGCAGCTTGGCGAAGGCGCTCGACAGGTCCTGGTCGTGGCGGAGGATGCCGAGCCCCGAGCCGGGGACGGCACGCAGGCCGCACTCGTCGGGGGCGTCCTCGTCGGCCTCGAGCTGGTACTCCCGGTAGCCGAGGAAGGTGAAGTGGTCGTCGGCCAGCCAGGTGAGGAAGTCGCGCCCCTGGCGCACCTCGACGTCCGGCAGGGGCGGCGGGTCGTCGGTGAGCTCGTCGACCACGGCCTGCACCTGGGCGTGCATCTTGGCCCAGTCCTCGACCGACTCGCGGACGTCGCGCAGCACCCGCTGGACACCCTCGGTGATCTCCGCGGCCTCCTCGTCGTCGGTGCGGTCGATCTCGACGTGCATCCACGACTCGACGACGTCCCCGGAGCCCTCGGCGGCGTCCCGCACCTCGTGCGCGTGGACGTGCTGGAGCTCACCGGTGATGTCGCGCTCCACCGCCAGCTGCGGGTGGATCACCGAGTGCACGTTGTGCCCGAGGCGGTTGAGCTCCATGGTCACCGAGTCGACGAGGAAGGGCATGTCGTCGGTGACGACCTCGACGACCGACCGGCCGGACGACGACCAGCCTGACTCGGCGACGGTCGGGGTGACGACGCGTACGGCCGCGGTGCCCTGCGGACGGGAGGACGCGAGGTCGCGGTGGGAGGCGAGGGCGCCGAACAGGTCCTCCGGCGAGCGCTCGGCGACCTCCTCCGGAGCGACGTGGCGGTAGTAGGCACGCAGCAGGTCACCCCAGTCGGGCCGGGCCCGCGTCGCCTCGTCGAGCTGCTGGTCCTTGGTCTCCTCGGGCGTCGCCACGCAACGACCATAGAACCCGCCGAGTGACGGTCACAACACAGGTCCGTACCCGCGCGTAACCCTGCTGTCAGCGACGTCGTTCACGCCATGATGGGGCAGGATGCTGGACCCACGACGACACGGAAATGCGGTGGTCAGATGAGCACGAGGCTCAAGAAGTTGCTGACGTACGACGCCACGGCGGAGGCCGTCACGGCGATGCTCGACGACCAGGAGTTCCGCGAGGCGGTGCTGGAGAGGCAGCGCGTCGTGCGCGGCTCGGCCACCGTCGACGGGGACGTCGTGACCATCGAGCAGGTGCGCTCCGCCGACGACATCCCCTCCTTCGCCCGCTCGTTCGTCGGCGACGAGATCCTCATCGTCCAGACCGAGAACTGGACCTCCCCCACCTCCGCCGACGTACGCCTCGCGATCCCCGGCAAGCCCGGCGAGGCGGTCGGGACCCTCGAGCTCGCGGAGTCCGGCGGCTCGACGACCGAGACGGTCGTCCTCGACATCAGCGTGAAGATCCCGATGCTCGGCGGCAAGATCGAGAAGCTCATCGCCGGGATCATCGAGTCGGCGCTCGACGTGGAGCAGAAGGTCGGCCGGGAGTGGCTCGCCCGCTAGCTGATCGGTGGAGCGGTGCGTGAGGGGGATTCCGGCACCCCGGAATCCTCCTGGGGCACCGCCCGGCCGTCCTCGCGGCGACGCAGCCACACCACGACCCCGAGGACCACGAACGGGCCGAAGGCGAGCAGGAGCGTGAGCGCCTGCTCGAAGGGGTGCAGGGCACCCATGTGCCAGAGGGGGCGCCAGAGGGGTAGGAGCACCGTCAGCCCTGGTGCGGGTAGTGGTGGTCCTTCGGCGGGACGAAGGTCTCCTTGATCGAGCGCGGCGAGGTCCAGCGCAGCAGGTTGACCGCGGCGCCGGCCTTGTCGTTGGTGCCCGACGCGCGGCCGCCACCGAAGGGCTGCTGGCCGACGACGGCGCCGGTCGGCTTGTCGTTGATGTAGAAGTTGCCGGCAGCGAAGCGCAGCGTCTTGCGGGCCCACGCGATGGCCGCGCGGTCCTGCGAGATGATCGCCCCGGTGAGGGCGTACGGCGCGAACGACTCCATCTGCTCCACGACCTGCTCGAAGCGGGCGTCGTCGTAGACGTGGACCGCGAGGATCGGGCCGAAGTACTCGTCGGAGAACATCTGGTCGGTCGGGTCGGTCGACTCGACGATGGTCGGGCGCACGAAGTAGCCCACCGAGTCGTCGACCTGGCCGCCGGCGAGGACCGTCAGGTGCTTCTGGCGCTTGGCGCGCGCGATCGCGGCCTTGTGCTTGGCGAACGCGCGGTCGTCGATGACGGCGCCCATGAAGTGCGACAGGTCGGTGACGTCACCCATCGAGAGGGCCTCGGTGTCGGCGATCAGCTGGTCCTTGATCTTCGCCCACACCGACTTCGGCACGTAGGCGCGCGAGGCGGCCGAGCACTTCTGGCCCTGGAACTCGAAGGCACCGCGGATCATCGCGACCCGGAGCACGTCGGGATCGGCCGACGGGTGGGCGACGATGAAGTCCTTGCCGCCGGTCTCGCCGACGATCCGCGGGTAGGAGCGATAGCCCGCGATGTTCTCGCCGACCGTGCGCCACAGGTGCTGGAAGGTCGGCGTCGAGCCGGTGAAGTGGATGCCGGCGAGGTCGCGGTGCGCGAGGGCGACCTTCGAGACGTCGAGGCCGTCGCCGGGCAGCATGTTGATGACGCCGGGCGGCATCCCGGCCTCCTCGAGGAGCTCCATCGTCAGCGACGCGGCGTGCTGCTGGGTCGGCGACGGCTTCCAGACGACGGTGTTGCCCATCAGCGCCGGGGCGGTGGGCAGGTTGCCGGCGATCGCGGTGAAGTTGAACGGGGTGATCGCGTAGACGAAGCCCTCGAGCGGGCGGTGGTCGGTGCGGTTCCAGATGCCGGGGCTGTTCGCGATCGGCTGGTCGGTGAGGATCTGCTTGGCGTAGTGGACGTTGAAGCGCCAGAAGTCGATGAGCTCGCAGGCGGCGTCGATCTCGGCCTGGAACGCGGTCTTCGACTGGCCGAGCATGGTGGCCGCGTTGAGGCGCTGGCGGTACGGGCCGGCCAGCAGGTCGGCGGCCTTGAGGATGATCGCGCACTTCTCGTCGAAGGGCATCGCGCGCCAGTCGGGCGCGGCCGCGTTGGCGGCCTTGATGGCGGCCTCGGCGTCCTTGGTCGTCGAGTTCTTCAGCGTGCCCAGGACGTGGGCGTGGTCGTGGGGCTGCACGACCTTCATCTCCGCGCCACCGCCGTTGCGCCGCTTGCCGCCGATCACCGCCCGGTAGGAGTGCTGCTTCTTCTCCTGCACGGCCAGCTCGGTGATGAGCGCCTCGCGCTCCGGGCTGCCCGGGGCGTAGGTGAGGTTCGGCTCGTTGGTCGGCACCGGCGGGAAGGAGATCGCGTCCATGCCGCTGATCGTGTCAGAGACACGCACAGCCCTCAAAGCCACCGTCAGAGGGAGGCGACGAGGTCGCCGATCTCCTGCGTCGCCCACCACGCCAGGTCGTCGTCGGGATCCGCGTCGTCCTGGTCGTCGACGTGCACGGCGACGACGTCGCGCCAGGCGACGGGCGCATCGTCGGCGGAGGTCTCGGCGACCACCACGACGCGGCGCCTCCGTCCGTCCGGCAGGCCGGCGAGCAGCTCGGCCGACGCGTCCGCAGCCGTCATCAGGGCGGCGTACTCCGTCTCCTCGCCGTCGTCGGCGGCGACGACGGCGTCGTCGGTGCCCGGGCCGTCACCGTCCCACTCGGCGGCGAGGCGCGGGAGCGTGGTGGGGAGGTAGCGGCGGGTCACTTCTTGCGCCCCCTCGGAGCCCGCGGACGCGAGTCGCTCGCGGAGTCGTTGAGCTCCTCGAGCGACTCGAGGACGCACTGGCCGAGCACGTCGGCGTCGGGTAGGGCGTCGCGGTCGGCGGTGATGCCGTAGAACACCCCGCCGTCGTAGGACGTCACGCCGATCGCGAGCGGGTGGTCGGGCAGCAGGGGGTGCACGGGGTAGGACTCGAGCATCCGCGCGCCGTCGGCGTAGAGCGGGAACTGGGGGCCGGGGACGTTGGTGATCGAGAGGTGGAAGCCGCCGCGCAGCTCGGCCGCGGCGAGCCGGGAGCCCAGGGCGTGGAACGTCGTGGGGGCGAAGCCGGCGATGCCCGAGAGGCGTCGCGCCGACACGTTACGGCCGTTGTCGCGGTGGGCCTTGAGGTCGTAGCTGACCTGGTGCAGCCGGACGACGGGGCTGGGCTCGCTGATCGGCAGGTTCACCAGGTGGCCGGTGATCTGGGTGCCGAGCGAGGTCGCCTCGAGCTCGTCGTCGATGACCGACATCGGCACGATCGCCTTGATCGTCTTGAGCCCACCCATCGACTCCGCGCGCGTCATCAGCCAGCCGCGCAGGCCGCCCGCGAGCGTCGCGAGGATGACGTCGTTGACGGTGCCGCCGTGCACCTCGCGGATCCGGCGGTAGTCCTTGAGCTGGGTGCGCACCGTGACGAAGCGGCGCTGCTGCGAGAGCTTGCGGTGCACCGGGGTCGAGTGGACCGGGCCGCGGCCGGCGAGCGCACTCGCGACCTCCGCGATCCGGCCCCCCGTCGCCGACGCCTGCCGGGCGACCGACTCGGCGTTGGCCCGGGTGGTCGACCAGACGGTGCGAGGGCTCTCGAGGCTGTCGGTCACCGCGTTGAGCGCCGCCGCCACGGGACCGGCCGTGCGCCGTGGTCGCCAGTCGTCGTCGTGGCCGAGCGTGGAGCGGTCCGGCGAGGTGTCGAGGAGCACCTGGCCGATGTCGACGGTCTCGCGGCCGTCGACCAGGATCTGGTGGCTCTTGGTCAGCAGGGCGATCCGCCCCTCGGCGAGGCCCTCGACGAAGTAGACCTCCCACAGCGGCCGGCTGCGATCGAGCGGGCGGGACACGATGCGCGCGACGAGCTCGCGGAGCTGGTCCATCGTCCCGGGCCGCGGCAGCGCGGAACGGCGTACGTGGTAGCCGAGGTCGAAGTTCTCGTCGTCGACCCACGCCGGGTTGGCGAGCCGTCCCGGCACCACCTGCAGGCGCTGGCGGTAGCGCGGGACGAAGGCGATCCGGTCGGCGATCAGCTGGACGAGCCGGTCGTGGTCGAAGCCGGACGCACCGGGGTCGAAGATCTCGACCGTCGCGTTGTGCATCGGCGTCGTGGGGGACTCGGCGGCCAGGATCGCCACGTCCCGCGGCCTGAGCCGCTCGCTCATCTCATCCCCTGTCGTCGGCCGTGCTTGTCCCTCGTGGGATTCTGGCAGACATGCGCCTGCCGTCCCTCGCCGCACCACTCGCCCTCGTCCTCGCGCTGGCCCTCAGCTCGTGCGGGAGCGACGACGCCGCGCCGGCCGATTCGCAGGGTGCCACCCAGGACGGTGACTCGGTCGCGCTGACCGTGACGCGGGAGGGCGACGAGTTCACTCCCAACGGCGAGCGGGTCGAGCTCGCGGTCGACCAGACGCTGCTGCTGACCGTCGACGCTGACGTGGCCGGTGAGCTGCACGTGCACAGCACCCCGGAGCAGACGATCGCCTACGACAAGGGCACCACCGAGCACGAGATCACCATCGACCAGCCCGGGGTCGTCGAGGTCGAGAACCACGAGCCCGCCGTGGTCGTGCTCCAGCTCGAAGTCCGGTGACCGGGCTGAGCGTGGGCGGCTCGATCTCGGCCCACGGCCTCGGGGGCGCCCAGGACCTGCCCATCCCCTCCGAGCTGGC
>NZ_SDWS01000016.1 GCF_004137245.1 Nocardioides glacieisoli | reverse complement strand
GAACCCGGAAGTTAAGCCTTTCAGCGCCGATGGTACTGCAACCGAGAGGTTGTGGGAGAGTAGGACGCCGCCGGACAATCATTGGGCAGAGGCCACCAGACATCTGGTGGCCTCTGCGTCATTTCACGCCCCGGTATGAGTACGGTGGCCCGTGGGCGGGGGCCGATACGTTGAGAAGGAGTGTGCGGCCGTGGCCGAGGACCGTCGAGGACAGCGACCAGCCCGAGGTGGCGCCAGCGCCGGACGAGGTGGCTCGTCGTCGCGCTCGAGCGACGCCCGCGGCGGATCCGGGCGCTCGTCGTCCTCGTCCGGGGACTCGCGCGGTCGCAGCAGCTCCCGCGGCGATGCTCCGCGTGGCGGTAGCAAGGATGGCGCCAAGGGTGGCTCCTCCCGTGGGGGCTACCAGGGCAAGAGCGACTCCCGCTCGCAGGACCGTGCCTTCCGTGGCCGCGCCGAGCCGAAGGTTCGTACGGCCGACCAGGCCGAGTACGACGGTCCTGAGCTGCCGGAGGACGTCACCGGCGCCGAGCTCGATCGCGGAGTGCGGGCGCAGCTCAAGGGCCTGCCCGAGAAGCTCGCTGCTCGGGTCGCGCGTCACCTGGCTGCGGCCGGCGTGCTGATCGACGAGGACCCCGAGCTGGCCTACCGCCACACCCTGGCTGCGCGCGCCCGTGCGTCGCGCCTGGCCGTCGTGCGCGAGGCGACGGGGGAGGCGGCGTACGCAGCCGGCCACTACGACGTCGCGCTCGCCGAGCTGCGCGCCGCCAAGCGGATGAACGGTGCCACCGACTACCTGCCGATCATGGCCGACTGCCACCGCGCCCTCGGCAATCCGGAGCAGGCGATCAAGCTCGCCAAGAGCCCGTCGGTGGCCAACTTCAGCACCGAGGCGAAGGCCGAGATGACCCTCGTCGAGGCTGGGGCCCGGCGCGACATGGGACAGCTCGACGCTGCCCTCCGTACGTTGGAGCTCGCGCCGTTGACCTCCAAGAGCCGCTCGGCGTGGGCGGTGCGGCTGCGTTACGCGTACGCCGACACCCTGGAGTCGGCCGGACGCGAGGCGGACGCCCTGGCGTGGTTCCACCGCACGCACGCGATCGACTCCGATGAGATCACCGATGCCGCGGAGCGCGCGGACCAGCTGGAGCGTCGCCAGTCCTGACGGCGCCCTCTCGAACGTGTCCCGCTGGCGTTCGGGCGCCTCATGGGCCACAATGGAGCCACTAATCACATACGTGTCACTCGACCACCGTTGAGCAACGACGACAGACCGCTGGGGAAGGCGCATCTGGAGCGTCGGAACTCAAGGAGGTCGTGGTGACCACACGCATTGCTTCCCGCCCGGACGGTCCGGGGACGCGGGGCATTCTGTACGTGCACTCTGCTCCCTCCGCACTCTGCCCGCACATCGAGTGGGCCGTGGGCGGAGTGCTCGGGGTCGCCGTCTCGCTCGACTGGACGCCGCAGCCTGCCCAGCCGGGGTCCTACCGCGCCGAGCTGTCGTGGACCGGCACGGCCGGGACCGCTGCCGCCGTCGCATCGGCGCTGCGCGGGTGGAACCACCTCCGCTTCGAGATCACCGAGGAGCCGACGAGCTCGACGGAGGGCACGCGCTTCTCGTGCACGCCCGACCTCGGCATCTTCCACGCCATCACCGGACCGCACGGCGACATCCTCATCCCCGAGGACCGGCTCAAGGCCGCGGTCGTGAAGTCCGCGTTGGGCGACACCACGCTCCTCAACGAAATCGACGCGCTCCTCGGCAAGCCGTGGGACGACGAGCTCGAGACCTTCCGGCATGCGGGTGAGGGCGCACCGGTGCGCTGGCTGCACCAGGTCGTCTGAGACGACAGCCGTCCAGGGGTTGCGGCGACGCAGCCGGAAGGTCTCGGTGACGGTCACGGGCCCGCTCGGGCCGTGGGGTCAGAGCGGGATGTTGCCGTGGCGCCCACGGCGTACGCCGACCGTGTCGATCTCGTGCCGCATCGCGGCAGCGATCGCGCTGCGGGTGCGGCCGGGCTCGACCACCTCGTCGACGACGCCGATCTCGACGGCCTTGTCGACCCCGCCGGCGATGCGCTCGTGCTCCGCGGCGAGCTCGGCCTCGACCTGCGGCCGGATCTCGGGGGAGACCTCGGCCAGCTTGCGGCGGTGGAGCACGCGGATCGCGGCCACGGCGCCCATCACGGCGACCTCCGCGCCCGGCCAGGCGAACACCTTGGTGGCGCCGAGCGAGCGGGCGTTCATCGCGATGTAGGCGCCGCCGTAGGTCTTGCGGGTCACCAGGGTCACCCGTGGCACGACGCACTCACCGAAGGCGTGCAGGAGCTTGGCGCCGCGTCGGACGACGCCGTCCCACTCCTGGCCGACGCCGGGGAGGTAGCCGGGCACGTCGACGATGACGACGAGGGGTACGCCGAACGCGTCGCACATGCGCACGAACCGCGAGGCCTTCTCGGCCGAGAGCGAGTCGAGGCACCCGCCGAGACGCAGCGGATTGTTGGCGACGACGCCGACCGTGCGGCCGCCGAAGCGGCCGAGGGCAGTGACGATGTTGGGGGCCCAGCGGGCGTGGATCTCCTGCATGGTGCCCTCGTCGAGCAGGCCCTCCACGAGCGGGTGCACGTCGTAGGCGCGCTTCTTGGACTCCGGGAGCAGCTCGCTGAGCTCGCGGTCCTCGACCTCGTCCGCGGCCAGGCTGCCCTGCGCGCCGAGGAGGGAGGCGACCGTGCGGGCCTTGTCGAGCGCCTCGCGCTCGGAGTCGGTGAGGATGTGCACCACGCCGGAGCGCCGGCCGTGCGGCTCGGGGCCGCCGAGGCGCAGCATGTCGACGTCCTCCCCGGTGACGGAGCGGACGACGTCGGGACCGGTGACGAAGATCCGGCCCTCGGGGCCGAGGATGACGACGTCGGTCAGCGCCGGCCCGTACGCCGCCCCGCCGGCGGCCGGGCCGAGGACGACGGAGATCTGCGGGATCACGCCGGAGGCCTGCGTCATGACTTGGAAGATCCGGCCGACAGCGTGGAGGGACAGCACGCCCTCGGCGAGCCGTGCGCCGCCGGAGTGCCACAACCCGATGATCGGGACGTTGTCGGTGATCGCGCGGTGGTAGGCGTCGACGACGACGCGGCAGCCCACGTCGCCCATCGCGCCGCCCATGACGGTCGCGTCGGAGCAGAAGGCGACGACCTGGGTGCCGTCGACGCGGCCGACCGCGGCGAGCATGCCGGAGTCGTCGTCGGCGGTGATCAGCTCGAGCGTGCCCTCGTCGAGGAGCGCGGTGAGGCGGTGGACCGGGTTGCGCGGGTCCTCCTCGCGGGGCAGCTTGGCGGGCTTGGCTGCGGGAGCGGCGGTCGTCGTCATCAGATGGATCCGAACGCCACGGCGACGTTGGCGCCACCGAAGCCGAAGGAGTTGTTGAGGGCGACGATGTCACCGTCGGGCAGGTCACGCCTCGACGTCGGGATGTCGAGGTCGACCTCGGGGTCCTTGTCGTCGAGGTTGATCGTCGGGGGACTGACCCGGTCGTGCAGTGCCATGACCGTGGCGACCGCCTCGAGGGCGCCGGCGCCGCCGAGCAGGTGGCCGGTCATCGACTTGGTGCTGGTGACCACGCAGCGGTCGACGTGCTCGCCGAGGACGGCGTGGAGCATCAGGCCCTCTGCGATGTCGCCCTTCGGCGTCGAGGTGGCGTGGGCGTTGACGTGGACGACGGTGGCCGGGTCGACGTCACCCTCGCGGAGCGCCATCTTGATGGCGCGCGTGCCGCCGCGACCCTCGGGGTCGGGCTGGGCGATGTCGTGGGCGTCGTTGCTGATGCCGGCGCCGCGCACCTCGGCGTAGATCTTGGCGCCGCGGGCACGGGCGTGCTCCTCGGACTCGAGGATCAGCACGGCGCCGCCCTCGCCGAGGACGAAGCCGTCACGGCCGGTGTCCCAGGGGCGCGACACCGACGCCGGGTCGCGGCCGTCGTCGCCGCTCGCGGTCTTGGAGAGCGCCATCATGTTGGCGAAGGCGGCCATCGGGAGCGGGTGGATCGCGGCCTCGGTGCCGCCGGCGATGACGACGTCGGCGCGGCCGAGGCGGATCAGGTCGATGGCCATCGCGATGGCCTCGTTGCCGGAGGCGCAGGCCGACGTGGGCGCGTGGACCGCCGCGCGGGCGCCGTACTTGAGGCTGACGTTGGCGGCCGGGGCGTTGGGCATGAGCATCGGCACGGCGAGCGGGGACACCCGGCGGGCGCCCTTCTCGAGCAGCGTGTCGTAGTTGGCGAGCAGCGTGGTGACGCCGCCGATGCCGGAGGCGACCGCGACGCCGAGTCGCTCGGGCTCGAGCCCGGAGCCCTCGAGCCCGGAGTCGGCCCAGGCCTGGTCGGCGGCGACCATCGCGAACTGGGTGGATCGGTCCCACCGTCGGGCCTTGACGCGCTCGAGCACCTCGGACGGCTCGACCGCGACGCGGCCGCCGATCCGCACCGGGAGGGTGTCGACCCAGTCGTCGTCGAGGTAGCCGACGCCGGACGTGCCGGCCAGCATGGCCTGCCACGTCGAGGCGACGTCCCCACCGACGGGTGAGGTGGCGCCGAGGCCGGTGACGACTACGCGGGTCGAGGGCATCAGATGGGGTTCCGTTCCGTGCGGGAGTGAGGCGGGAGTTCCTGGGTCACGGGGGCCGGGCTGGACGCCGGCCACCCGTGACGTGGGGGGAGCGTCAGCCCTGCGAGCGCTCGATGAAGGCGACGGCGTCGCCGACGGTCTTGAGGTTCTTGACCTCGTCGTCGGGGATGGTCACGCCGAACTTCTCCTCGGCGGCCACGACGACCTCGACCATGGAGAGCGAGTCGACGTCGAGGTCGTCCACGAAGGACTTGTCCAGCTGGACGTCGTCGGCGTCGACGCCGGCCACCTCGTTGACGATGTCGGCGAGGTCAGCACGGATTTCTTCGGTGGTGGCCATGGGGCCTTCCCTTCTTTCGGTGGTGGTGCTTCTTGGCTGGTGGAAAACTCAGGTGGAGCAGGTGGATCGGGTGGTGCGTCAGGGGACGGTGACGACCTGGGCGGCGTACGCCAGTCCGGCACCGAAGGCGATGAGCAGGGCCGTGTCGCCGCTGCGGGCCTCGCCCTCGAGCATCATCCGGTCGAGCGCGAGGGGCACGGAGGCGGCCGAGGTGTTGCCCTGGTCGGCGACGTCACGGGCGATGCGCACCGACGCGGGCAGCTTCATCGAGCGCGCCATCGCGTCGATGATGCGCATGTTGGCCTGGTGGGGCACGAAGACGTCGAGCTCGTCGAGGGACACCCCGGCGGCGTCGAGCGCCTGCTGGCCGATCTTGGCCATAGCGAACGAGGCCCAGCGGAACACCGGGTTGCCCTGCATGGTCAGGTGCGGCATCACGCCGGAGCCGGGCTGGGTCTCGGTGCCCACCACGTCGCGCCAGTCCTCGCGCTGCCGGATCAGGTCGAACTGCTCGCCGTCGGAGCCCCAGACGACCGGGCCGATGCCGGGGGTGTCGCTGGGTCCGACGACGGCGGCGCCGGCACCGTCCGCGAAGATGAAGGCGGTGCCGCGGTCGGTGAGGTCGAGGATGTCGGTGAGGCGTTCGACGCCGATGACCAGGACGTGCCGGGCGCTGCCGGCGCGGACCATGTCGGAGGCCATCGCGATGCCGTGGCAGAAGCCCGCGCAGGCGGCGGAGATGTCGAAGGCGGCGGCGCCGTCGGTGCCGAGCTCGTGGGCGATGGCGGTGGCCACCGCAGGGGTCTGGAGCAGGTGGCTCACGGTGGCGACGAGGACGCAGTCGATCTCGCCGACCTCGAGGCCGGCACGCTCGATGGCGATGCGCGACGCCTCGACCGACATCATCTGCACGGACTCCTCGGGTCCGGCCCAGCGACGCGTCTTGATGCCCGAGCGCTGCTGGATCCACTCGTCGCTAGAGGCGATCGCGTCGACGACCTCGGAGTTGGGGACCAGGCGGGTGGGGCGGTAGGAGCCCATGCCCATGATGCGCGTGTGCGGGGCGCCCGTCGTCGCGGTGATCGGCGCCATCAGTTCGTGCCCTCGGGGTGGAGGCGGAGGAGGGGCTGGCCGGGGGAGACCAGGTCGCCGTCCTCGACGAGCCACTCGACGACGGACCCGCCGTGGGGCGCGGTGATGTCGGTGCGGTCGCGCAGGCTGGCGACGGCGCCGATGGTGGCCCCGGGGACCAGGAGGTCGTGCTCCAGGGCCTCGGACGCGAGGTGGAACGTGCCCTTGGCGGGAGACACGATCATCCGCCAGGTCGGGGTGGTCTCGATCTGCGAGGCCTCGCCGTGCTTGTCGCAGAACTCGCGGGCGGCGTCGAGCTGGTCGGGCGTCTTGAGCGCGAAGGTCTCGACGCCCTTGAGCTGGCGCTTGGCGATGCCGGTGAGGGTGCCGGCGGGCGGCATCTCGAGGATGCCGGTGACGCCGAGGTCGCTCATCGTCTCCATGCAGAGGTCCCAGCGGACCGGGTTGGCGATCTGGCCGACCATGCGGCGCAGCACGTCGCGCCCGTCGTGGACGACCTGGCCGTCGCGGTTGGAGATCAGCGGGGTGCGCGGGTCGTGGGTGGAGACCGAGCGCGCCAGCGAGGCGAGCCGCTCGACCGCAGGCGCCATGTGGGCGGTGTGGAACGCGCCGGCGACGCTCAGCGGCATCAGCCGCGCCTTGGCCGGCCCGTCCTCGGCGAACGCCGCGAGCTGCTCCATCGTGCCCGCGGCGACGAGCTGACCAGCACCGTTGTCGTTGGCGGGAGTGAGGCCGTGGCGCTCGATCACCGCGAGCACCTCCTCGCGGTCCCCGCCGAGCACCGCGGTCATGCCGGTCGCGGTGGTCGCGGCGGCGTCGGCCATCGCGTTGCCGCGCTCGCGCACCAGCACCATCGCCTGCTCGGCAGTGATGACACGGGCACCCGCGGCGGCGGTGAGCTCGCCGACGCTGTGGCCGGCGACCGCGCCGATGCGCGCGAACGCGTCGGCGGGGTGCGGGAAGAGGTCGAGCGCCGCGACCAGGCCGGTTGCGACCAGCAGCGGCTGGGCGATCTTGGTGTCGCGGATGGTGTCCGCGTCGGCCTCGGTGCCGAAGTGGGCCAGGTCGATGCCGGCGACGGTGGCCAGCCAGTCGAACCGGGCGGCGAAGACGGGGTCCTCCAGCCAGGGCGTGAGGAAGCCGGGGGTCTGGGCCCCCTGGCCGGGAGCGACGATGACGAGCACGAACCCCACTCTGCCGGGTCCGCGGGTGGCGGCGCGGGTCCGACGCCGACGAAACTCACCCGCGAATCCTTGTAGGGTTCCTACAATTCCGTCCGGCCCGACTGACGCCCTAGGATCAGCGCCAGCTGGAGGGCGAAGGCCTCGCGCGGGCGCGTCGGCGACCAGCCCGTGACGTCGGCGATCTGACGCAGGCGGTAGCGCACGGTGTTGGGGTGCACGAAGAGCGCACGCGCCGTGCCCTCGATCGAGGCGCCGTGCTCGAACCAGGCGCCCAAGGTCTCCAGCAGGGCGCCGCGGGTCGCCACGAGCGGCAGGTAGACGTCGTCGACCAGGTGGCGCCGCGCGTGGCCGTCGCCGGCCAGCGCGCGCTCGGGCAGGAGGTCGCGGCTCTCGACCGGTCGCGGGGCGTCCGGCCAGCCGCTCGCCGCGCGGTGCGCCGAGAGGGCGGCTCGTGCCGAGGCGCTGGCGTGGGCGAGGTCGGCGGTCACGGGGCCGACGACGACCGGACCGTCCCCGAAGTGGTCGAGCAACCGGGTCGCCGCCTTGAGCGGGTCGGTGACGCCGCCGAGCAGGACGACCAGGCGGTCGCCCTGCGTGGCGCACAGCGCGTCCATGTCGCCGGCGCGCGCCGAACGGCGTACGGACTCGAAGACGTCGAGCTCCGCGCGGTGGGGAGGCGTGGCGCCCAGCACCACGGCCACGTCGCCGTGGGCGCCCCAGCCGAGGGCGCTCGCGCGGGAGAGCACGGTCTCGTCGGCCTCGGACCGGACGACCGCGTCCACGACGAGCGCCTCGAGGCGCGCGTCCCAGGCGCCGCGGGACTCCGCGGCCCGGGCGTAGACCGCGGCGGTCGCGAAGGCGACCTCGCGGGCGTAGAGGAGGACGGCGTCGTGCACCTCGCGCAGGTCCTCGGGGTCGAGGATCGCGTCGATGTTGCTCTCGACGACCCGGATGCTGAGCCGCACCAGCTCGACGGTCTGCTGGAGCGAGATCACGCCCGTCAGCTCGCGTGGGGCGGCCCCGAAGACCACGACGTCCAGCGGGTGGTGGACCGCTGCGTCGCCCTGCGCGCCGGCCTCGACGTCGTACCACTCCACGAAGCCGCGGATGCCGGCCTGCACGATGAGGCCGACCCAGGAGCGGTCCTCCGCGCTGAGGTCGTCGAACCACGGCAGGTCGGTGGCCATCCGCGCGGTCGCCGCGGTGCTGAGCTGCCCCGACGAGCTGCGCAGGGCCTCGGCTGAACGGCGACGGGAGGCGGGCATGGACCGAGCGTAGTGCTCCGCCGTGCGTAGTGGGATTCCCACGAACGGGCGGGAGGGCGCGACGAGGTCACGACTTCGCATCGTCGCGGGGCGCGACCACCACCCGCGCCGACCCTCTGGTTGAATCCGGGACCTGTCCGTCCCAGGAGGTCGTGTGCCCCGTCGCAGCAGCCCGCACGTCGAGCACGTCGTCGTGCACGGCCACCGACGCGCCTACGTCCGCAGGGGGTCCGGCCCGGCCCTCCTGCTGCTCCACGGCCTCGGGTGCGACCACACGACCTGGGCGCCGGTGATGGAGTCGCTCGCGCGCACCCACACCGTCATCGCCCCCGACCTGCTCGGGCACGGCGAGTCGGACAAGCCCCGGGCGGACTACAGCCTCGGCGGCTACGCCAACGGGATGCGCGACCTGCTGACCGTGCTGGGCATCGACCGGGTCACCGTCGTCGGCCACAGCTTCGGGGGAGGGGTGGCGATGCAGTTCGCCTACCAGTTCCCCGAGCGTGCCGAGCGGCTGGTGCTCGTGTCGTCCGGCGGCCTCGGCCCCGAGGTCAGCCCGGCGATCCGTGCCATCACGACTCCCGGCTTCCACCAGGCGATGTCGGTGCTGGCGGCGCCGGGCCTGCGCCACGTGACGACCGCCGCGATGCGGCTGCTCGCGTCCACCGGCGTGAGCCAGCTGCGCGACCTCGACGAGGTCGCCGACATCTACGACTCGTTCAAGGACCCGCGCAAGCGTGCCGCCATCGCCCACGTCGTCCGGGCGGTGGTCGACTGGAAGGGCCAGATCGTCACCATGGCCGACCGGGCGTACCTCACGGAGGCGATGCCGATGTGCGTCGTGTGGGGGGCCGAGGACCAGGTCATCCCGGTCACCCACGCCAGCAACGCGAGCGCCCTGGCGCCCACGGCGCGCATCGAGGTGCTGCCCAACGCGGGCCACTTCCCGCACAAGGACCACCCCGAGCGCTTCGCCAAGATCGTGCGCGACTTCATCCGCTCGACCGAGCCGAGCCACCACGACCGGGAGCGCTGGCGCGAGCTGCTCGACGAGGGAGCGTCGGTGTCGCCCATCCAGGCGCAGGCCGGCTCGTCGCCGCTCACCCCGGTGCACTCCGTACGACGCGCAGCGGGCGCCTAGCCCCAGTTGGCCGCGTCGGTCAGGCAGAACGGGTGGCCGGCGGGGTCGATGACGACGACCCAGGTCTCGCCGGGCTGCGGGTCCGCCAGCGTCGCGCCGAGCTCGACCGCGCGCCTGGCCATCGCCTCGACGTCGTCGACCGCGAGGTCGAGGTGGAACTGCTTGCGGCCGTCGTCGGGCCACGACGGGGGCCGAAGGTCGTCGGTCCTGCCCAGGCCGAGGGCGGGGCTGCCGTCGGGACCGGTGAGCATCGCGTAGTCGTCGGTGCTGGCCGCGACCTCCCAGCCGAGCAGGGCGGACCAGAAGTCGGCGGAGGGCTTCACCTCGGCGACGTCCAGGGTCACCATCGCGATCCGGGCGGTCGGCTGGTCGGTCATCTCGTCTCCTCGTGCGTCGGTCTGTGTGGCCTCCAGTCTCGCGCCGTTGGCAGGGCTGCGGCTTGGACAAAGGCGACAGGACTGTCCGAGCCCCGGCCTAGGGTGACGTTCGTGCCCTCCCGATCCGGCCGTGTGCAGGCGGCGGTGCTCCGCCCGCGCGCGGCGGAGCAGCTGATCGACCTCGGTCGCATCGAGCCGCCCGCCGACCTCGCCGACCTCGTGGACTACTTCTGGTGGGTGCGCTGGGACACGCCCGAGCCGCACGAGCAGGAGGTCGTGCCGCGGCCGGTGGTGCACGTGTCGGCCGAGGTCGTCGCGGGGGAGCCGCGCCTGCTCGTCACCGGGATCCAGTCCCGGATGTTCCGGCGGCGACTGGAGGGCACCGGCCGGACCGTCGCCGCGGGCTTCCGTCCCGCAGGGTTCCGGCCGTTCCTGCGGGGCGACGTGGGGGAGCTCGAGGGCCGTGAGGTCCCGGTGGCCGACCTGCTCGGCCTCGACGATCGCCCGGTGGCGGACGAGGTGCTCGCGTGCGAGCGGCCGGAGGACGGGGCTGCCGTGCTCGCCCGCTGGCTGCGCGGGCTGGACCCGGAGCCCGACCCCCTCGTCGAGGACCTGGCGACCCTGGTCGAGCGGGCGGAGGAGGACACCGACCTCGTCCGCGCCGAGCAGCTCGCCGAGATCGCGGGCGTCAGCCTGCGCACCCTGCAGCGGCGCTTCCACGCCTACGTCGGCATCGGTCCGAAGTGGGTCGTGCAGCGCTTCCGGCTGCTCGACGTGACCTCGGCAGCGCACGGCGATGTCGACGTGGACTGGGCCGGGCTGGCGGTGCGGCTCGGGTATGCCGACCAGCCGCACCTGATCCGGGCCTTCACGCAGCTGGTGGGCCACCCTCCCGCGACCTACAGACGAGAGGGATGACCCACCAGAGAGTGGTGCGTGGGACTACGCGTCCCCGCCCTCCTGCTTGATGTCCTTGGTCGCGGTCGGGTCGTCGATCTTGTAGCGCTCGGACGCCTCGATGACCTTCGCCACGTCGATCTCGCCGGCGTCGGCCAGGGCCTGGAGGGCCTGGACGACGACGCTGACGGCGTCGATGTGGAAGAAGCGACGCGCGGCCGGACGGGTGTCGGCGAAGCCGAAGCCGTCGGCACCGAGGACGCGGTAGTCCTGCGGCACCCAGCGCGCGATCTGCAGCGGGACGGCCCGCATGTAGTCGGAGACCGCGACGACGGGTCCGGGGGCGCCGGCGAGCTTGTCGCTGACGTAGGCCGTCCGCTTCTCCTCGCCGGGGTTGAGCAGGTTCCACTGCTCGGCCGCGGCGCCGTCACGAGCGAGCTCGTTCCACGACGTCACCGACCAGAGGTCCGACTGCACGCCCCAGTCCTCGGCGAGGATCCTGGCCGCCTCGTCGATCCACGGGTAGCCGACACCGGAGGCCATCAGCTGGACCCGCGGGCCCTCGCCCTCGGCGGTCGAGACCTGGTGGATGCCCCTGAGGATGCCCTCGCGGTCGACGTCGGACGGCTCGGCCGGCATCGAGACGGGCTCGTTGTAGACCGTGAGGTAGTAGATGACGTTCTCGCCGTCACCGTCGGGGCCGCCCGTGCCGTACATCCGCTCGAGGCCGTCCTGCATGATGTGGCTGATCTCGTAGGAGAACGCCGGGTCGTAGTGCACGATCGCCGGGTTGGTCGCCGCGAGGAGCGGCGAGTGGCCGTCGGCGTGCTGCAGGCCCTCGCCGGTGAGGGTCGTGCGACCCGCGGTGGCACCGATCAGGAAGCCGCGCGCGAGCTGGTCGGCCATGGCCCAGATCGAGTCGCCCGTGCGCTGGAAGCCGAACATCGAGTAGAAGATGTAGAACGGGATCATGTGCTCGCCGTGCGTGGTGTACGCCGACCCCGCAGCGGTCGCCGACGCCATCGCGCCCGCCTCGGAGATGCCCTCGTGGAGCATCTGGCCCTGCGCGGACTCCTTGTAGGAGAGCAGCATCTTGCGGTCGACCGACTCGTACTGCTGGCCGCCGGGGTTGTAGACCTTGGCGCTCGGGAACATCGAGTCCATGCCGAAGGTGCGGTACTCGTCGGGAGCGATCGGCACCAGGCGGTCGCCGATCTCCGGGTCCTTCATCCAGTCGCGGAGCAGGCGGACGACGGCCATCGTGGTGGCGAACTTGTTCTTGCCCGAGCCCTGCTTGAGCTCGGAGTAGACCTCGTCGCCCGGCAGCTTGAGCGCGGTGGCGCGGTTGACCCGGCGCGGCACCGAGCCGCCGAGGGCCTTGCGGCGCTCGAGCATGTACTCGATCTCGGGGGAGTCGGCGCCCGGGTGGAAGAACGGCGCACCGCCGGTCTTCTCGTAGGACTCCTCGAGGTCGCGGTCGCTGATGGGCAGGTAGAGCCGGTCGCGGAACTTCTTGAGGTCCGGGAGGGTCAGCTTCTTCATCTGGTGGGTGGCGTTCTTGCCCTCCAGCGCGTCGATCGTCCAGCCCTTGATGGTGTGGGCGAGGATCACGGTCGGCTGACCGGTGTGCTTGGTCGCGGCGTCGAAGGCGGCGTACACCTTGCGGTAGTCGTGACCGCCGCGCGGCAGCTTCTCGATCTGCGAGTCCGACATGTGCTCGACCATCTTGCGCAGGCGCGGGTCGCTGCCGAAGAAGTGCTCGCGCACGTAGGCGCCGTCCTCGGTCGAGTAGGTCTGGAACTGCCCGTCGGGCGTGGAGTTCATCCGGTTGACCAGGACGCCGTCGACGTCACGGGCCAGCAGGGCGTCCCACTCGCGACCCCACACGACCTTGATGACGTTCCACCCGGCGCCGCGGAAGTTGGACTCCAGCTCCTGGATGATCTTGCCGTTGCCGGTGACCGGGCCGTCGAGCTGCTGCAGGTTGCAGTTGATGATCCAGGTGAGGTTGTCGAGCTCCTCGCGCGCCGCGACGCGGATCGCGCCCAGCGACTCGGGCTCGGCCATCTCGCCGTCGCCCATGAAGGCCCACACGCGCTGCTGGTCGGTGTCCTTGATGCCGCGGTTGTCGAGGTAACGGTTGAACCGGGCCTGGTAGATCGAGTTGATGGCGGTCAGGCCCATCGAGACGGTCGGGAACTCCCAGAAGTCCGGCATCAGGCGCGGGTGGGGGTACGACGGCAGCCCGGCGCCCTTGCCGTGCTGGACCTCCTGGCGGAAGCGGTAGAGCTGCTGCTCGCTGAGGCGGCCTTCGAGGAACGCGCGGGCGTAGACACCCGGCGAGCCGTGGCCCTGGATGAAGATCTGGTCGCCGCCGACGCTGCCGTCGGCGGTCTCGGCGTCCTTGCCGCGGAAGAAGTGGTTGAAGCCGACCTCGTAGAGGCTGGCCGACGACTGGTAGGTGGCGATGTGGCCGCCGACCTCGAGGCCCTTGCGGTTGGCCGAGGACACCATCACCGCGGCGTTCCAGCGGATGAACGCACGGATGCGGCGCTCGGTCTCCTCGTCACCGGGGAACCACGGCTCGCGCTCCGGCGGGATGGTGTTGATGTAGTCGGTGGAGCGCAGGGCGGGGACGCCGACCTGCTTCTCGCGGGCGCGCTCCAGCAGGCGCAGCATCACGTAGCGCGCCCGGTCGCGGCCGCGGTCGTCGAGCATCGCGTCGAAGGACGCGAGCCACTCCTGCGTCTCGTCGGGGTCGATGTCGGGCAGCTGGGTCGGAAGGCCCTCATGGATCACCGACACCTTGGCCGGGGCCTGGTCGGGCGTGGAGGTTGAGGGCTTCTCTGCGTCACTCACAGGCTCATCGTGTCACGCACGTCGGCGCCACGAAATCTACCCATCGGTAGTCCTGTGGAGCGTGCGTCGAGGACCTCGTCGGCGTCTCACCGCGGCCCACCTGACGGGGCCGGGGTTGCGGCTCATCCGGTGTTCGGGTGGACTATGGGGCACCTCAGCGGGAAAACCGCCGAGGACCTGGACATGGGAGGCACTGCGTGAGCTCGACGGTGGGCGATTCCGCCCAGGCGACCAGCATGGGGGACCGGCTGGGTCTCAAGCCCGGCATGGTCGTGCAGGAACTCGGCTGGGACGAGGACACCGACGACGAGCTGCGCGTCGCGATCGAGGACGTCATCGACGCCGACATGGTCGACGGCGACTACGGCAACGTGGTCGACGCGGTGCTGCTCTGGTGGCGCGACGGCGACGGCGACCTGGTCGACGGCCTGGTCGACGCGCTGACGGACCTCGTCGGCGGCGGCTCGATCTGGCTGCTGACGCCGAAGGTCGGCCGCCCCGGGACCGTCGACGCTGCCGACGTCTCCGAGGCCGCGCCGATCGCCGGTCTCTCGCAGACCACGACCGCGTCCGTCAGCAAGGACTGGCAGGCCACGCGCCTGGTCGCTCCGAAGACACCCGCGTGACCCCAGCTCGCAGCTCGGCGGCCCGCGAGGTCGCCGCGAAGGCGGTCGGCACCCTGTCCGGCATCGGTACGACCGTGCGCGTGCTCGGTGGCGCCGGTGTCATCCGCCCCTACGGCCCGCGGACCCTGGCCAACATCGGCCTCGTCGTCGCCCGCTGGGGCACCGGTCCCGCCGGCGGCTTCGCCACCCTCGCGGCCCGATCGCCCCACCAGGTGGGGATCGTCGACGAGCTCGGCGAGCTCACCTGGGGCGAGCTGCACCGCCGCTCGAACTCGCTGGCCCGCGCCCTCGCCGAGCGAGGGGTCAAGGAGGGCGACTCGGTCGCGGTGATGTGCCGCAACCACCGCGGGTTCGTCGACGCCTCCATCGCGGTCGCCAAGCTCGGCGCCGACATCCTCTACCTCAACACCGCGTTCGCCGGGCCCCAGCTCGTCGACGTGCTCGAGCGTGAGGCCCCGAGCCTCGTCGTGCACGACGAGGAGTTCACCGGCCTGCTCGCCGGCGCGCACGTCGAGAAGCGCCTCCTCGCCTGGACCGACGGCGACGCCGCGCCCGACGGGCTCGAGACGCTCGAGCAGCTGGTGACGGCATACGACGAGGGCGACCTGCAGCCGCCCGACCGCCATGCCCGCATCGTGATCCTCACCAGTGGGACCACCGGCACGCCGAAGGGCGCGCCGCGCAAGGAGGCGGGCATCGACGCCGCCGTCTCGCTGCTGTCCCGGATGCCGCTGCGCGCCGGCTGGCGCACCCACATCGCGGCACCGCTCTTCCACACGTGGGGCTTCGCGCACCTGGCGCTGGCGATGCTGCTCGGCTCGACCGTCGTGCTGCGGCGCAGCTTCGACCCGGCGACCGCCCTGCGCACCGCGCAGGAGGAGCGCTGCCAGTCGATGGTCGTGATCCCGGTGATGCTGCAGCGGATGCTCGCGCTCGACCCCGAGGTGCTCGACGGCATCGACCTCAGCCGCGTCGAGGTCGTCGCGTCGTCCGGGTCGGCCCTGCCGGCGACGCTGGCCGAGGCGTGGATGGACCGCTTCGGCGACAACCTCTACAACATCTACGGCTCGACCGAGGTCGCCTACGCGTCGATCGCGACGCCCGAGGACCTGCGCGCCGACCCGACGTCAGCGGGCAAGCCCCCCTACGGCACGGTCGTGAAGATCCTCGGCGAGGACGGCACCGAGCTGCCGCAGGGGGAGACCGGCCGGATCTTCGTCGGCAACGGGCTGCTCTTCGAGGGCTACACGAGCGGCGACTCCAAGGAGAGCATCGACGGCCTGATGTCGTCGGGCGACGTCGGCTACTACGACGAAGCCGGTCGGCTCCACGTCGCCGGTCGCGACGACGACATGATCGTCTCCGGTGGGGAGAACGTGTTCCCGCAGGAGGTCGAGGACTGCCTCGTCGCGCACGAGCACGTGCACGAGGTCGCCGCCATCGGCGTGAAGGACGACGACTACGGCCAGCGGTTGCGCGCCTTCGTGGTGCGCTCCGGCGAGGTGAGCGAGGACGACCTCCGCGAGCACGTCAAGGCGCACCTCGCCCGCTTCAAGGTGCCGCGCGACATCGTGTTCCTCGACGAGCTGCCCCGCAACGCGACCGGCAAGGTGCTCAAGCGCGACCTGGCCGAGGTCTCCCAGGACTCGGGCGGCTCCGACGGGGAGCAGGGGTGAGGCGCGAGGGGCTGTGCATCGGTGACGAGGCCCCCGACTTCACGCTGCGCGACCAGTTCGGGCAGGACGTCCGGCTCAGTGACTTCCGCGGCCGCAAGGCCGTCGCGCTGATGTTCTACCCCTTCGCCTTCACCGGCGTGTGCACCGGCGAGCTGTCGGGGGTGCGCGACCGGCTCGACGAGTTCCTCACCTTCGACACCGAGGTGCTCGCGCTGTCCTGCGACCCGGTCTACGCGCTGCGGTCCTTCGCGGAGGCGGAGGGGCTCAACTTCCCGCTGCTCTCCGACTTCTGGCCGCACGGCGCGGTCGCCTCGGCCTACGAGGTGTTCGACCAGGTGAAGGGTGCCCCGCGGCGGTCGTCGTACGTCGTGGACCGGGACGGCCGGCTGACCTGGTCGGTGCACAACGCGAACCCCGACGGGCGCGACCTCGACGAGCACCTGCGCGAGCTCCACGCGGCCGTTGCGTGAGCGTGAACGGGTTGCTGGTCTAGACCGATCCGAGGGGATTTCACGTTTCGGATGCCGGGTTTGGGCACTGGTGTAATCTTCTTCTTGTTGAGCCGCTGGTGACCCGAGACGCCAGCGGCTCGACTCATTTCTTCGCAGGGCGCGTGCGGTTTCCGTGCCCGAGCCGGGCTCCCGTAGTCTGTGCCGTTCCCGCGTCGGTAGCTCAGCGGTAGAGCACTCGGTTTACACCCGAGCGGTCGGCGGTTCGAAACCGTCCCGACGCACCAGTCCTCGTGCATGAGAGCCCTCTCATCGACGCCTCACGCGTGGCTCACGCCGGCGCAGCACTCTTCTTCTCACCGGGCCGCCACGGCCCCTGACGAGAGGAACCATGATGAGGAAGCTTCTTCCCACTGCACTGCTGAGCATCGCCGGGATGGCCGTCATCGGCCTGGTCGGGATGTCGGCCCCCGTGGTCGCCTCGTCCGCCGACGAGGCCGCCAAGCGCGAGGACGACGCCCCGTCGCTCGTCCTGGTCGCGGACGACGACGACGACGACACCAACGATGACGACGATGACGACACCACGAACAGCCCGTCGTACAGCAACCAGAGCCGCGACACCAACGACAACACCAACAGTGCCGTGACGGGCGTGAGCCGGGATCGCGACAACAGCCGGGGCGACAAGACCCGCGACTGGACCCGCGACGGCGGCGACCGCACGCGCGACAAGTCGGCGAACCAGACCAACGACCGCAGCCGCAACGACACCCGCGGCTGACAGGAGCACGAGATGAGCACGCGAGACGACGGCTGGCACCTCGCCGAGGGCGAGGAGCTCGCCCCCGGGTTGAGCGCCATGAAGCGCCTCGGCGGCGGCGCCGCCTACGAGGCCTGGCTCTGCTTCGACGAGGTGACGTGGTCACCCGTCGTCGTCAAGGTGCTCCGTCCCTCGCAGCTCGAGGACGAGTCCTCCCGGCGCGGACTGCGCCGGGAGGTGCTCGCCCTCGCGACCGTCAACCACCCCGTCGTGGTCCGCGGTCTGCGCGACGGGCAGGACGGCGACCGTCCGCACGTCGTGCTGGAGCACATCGACGGACCGCGTCTCTCCAGCCTGATCCGTCGCTACGGCCGGCTGCAGGAGCAGCAGTACCTGCCGCTCGCGATCGACGTCGCGTCCGCCCTGCACTACCTGCGCCACATCGGCTGGACGCACCTCGACATCAAGCCCAGCAACGTCATCATGGGCGCCCCGGCGCGGCTGATCGACCTCTCGGTCGCCCGGCTCGAGGAGGACGCCCGACGGCTGCGCTACCCGATCGGCACCGACGCCTACATGGCGCCCGAGCAGTGCGATCCCACCGGCCCGGGGGAGCAGGTGCCGTCCTTCGCCTCCGACGTGTGGGGCCTCGGCGCGACGCTCTTCCACGCCGTCGCCGGGCACCGCCCGTTCGAGCACGGCGACCGCGACGCGGACGACGTACGACTCCGCTTCCCGCAGCTCGCGGTGGATCCCGCCCCGCTGCCCGACGGCGTGCCTGCGGCGGTCGTCGACGTGATCCACGCCTGCCTCCAGCGCGACCCGGACCGGCGGCCGCTGCCGCACGAGGTCGCCGAGGCGCTCGAGCCCGTGCTCGCCGGCATGCCGCGCGGGTCGCTCGCCGGCTTCAAGATCCGGGGCTAGCAAGATCCGCGGCTGACGCCGATCAGGGGTTGAGCCGGTAGCCGACGCCGCGGACGGTCGAGATGGCCGTCCCGCCGAGCTTGCGACGGAGGTAGCCGACGTAGACGTCGACGACGTTGGAGCCCGGATCGAAGTCGTAGCCCCAGACCAGGTCGAGCAGCTGCTCCCTGGTCAGCACCTGGCCGGGGTTGAGCAGGAAGATCTCGGCCAGGGCGAACTCGCGGGCCGAGAGCTCGACGTCCCCGCTCGGGCCGCTGATGTGGCGCGTCCGGCGGTCCAGGCGCAGCGACCCGACGACCAGCACGTCGCCGGAGGCAGGGGCGTCGGCCGGGACGAGGCTCCGCAACCGGAGCCGGATGCGCGCCATCAGCTCGGCGAACCGGAAGGGCTTGGCCATGTAGTCGTCCGCGCCGCTGTCGAGCGCTGCCACGGTGTCGGTGACCGAGTCTCGCGCCGTCAGGATGATCACCGGCATCCGGCTGCCCTGGGAGCGGAGCTGGTCGAGGACCTCGAAGCCGTCCATGCCGGGCAGGCCGATGTCGAGCACCATCAGGTCGAAGCGACCGGACAGGGCTTCGTCCAGGCCGCCGGGGCCGTCGTGGACCGTCGTCGGCTGGTGCCCCTCGGCGCGCAGGCCCTTGGCGATGAAGGCAGCGATGCGCTGCTCGTCCTCGACGATCAGGATCTGGGCCACGAGGTCTCCTTGAAGGGGTGAGTGGGGATGGTGAGCTCGACGCGGGCGCCGCGGGGCTGGGCGTCGTGGATCGCGACCGTCCCGCCGTGGGCGTCGAGGATGGCGTGGACGATCGAGAGACCGAGGCCGAAGCCCTCGTCCCCGGGGCGCACGCGGCTGCGACCGAAGCGCTGCAGCACCGTCTCGCGATCGGCCGGGTCGATGCCGTCGCCGGTGTCGCGCACCCAGAGGCGTACGTCGTTGGCGGTCCGGGCGGACCCGATGGCGATCTCGGCACCGGGGTCGGTGTGCTTGACGGCGTTGTCGGCGAGCTGGAGCAGGGCCTGTGTGATGCGCTGCTCGTCGAGCGAGGCCGTGCCCGTGGCGATCCCGTCGAGGGTCCAGTCCCGGTCGCCCAGACCGCGGGCCTTGGCGAGCACGGTCTGGGTCAGGGTCTCCAGGTCGACCTCGGCGGGAACCAGGAAGTCCGGCCGCCTGCTCTTCGCGAGCAGCATCAGGTCGCCGACCAGACGAGTCATCCGGTCGACCTCCTCGAGCAGCAGCTCCTGGGTCTCTGCCCGCTCGGCGGGGTCGTCCTGGTCGAGCAGCTCGAGGTGGCCGCGGACAACCGTGAGCGGGGTGCGCAGCTCGTGGCCGGCGTCGTCGAGGAACTGGCGTTGCGCGGCGAAGCCGCTGTCGAGCCGCTCGAGCATCCCGTTGATGGTGCGGGTGAGGGCGCTGATGTCGTCGTTGCCGCGCTCGGGGATGCGTTGCGAGAGATCGGTGGTCGTGATCTCCCGCGCGGTCTCCTCCAGCGTGCGCAGCGGCGCCAGGAGGCGACCGGACTGGAACGCAGCGATCGTCGTGATCAGGCCGAGCGACAGCAACGCGATGAGGGTGTAGGTCCCCATCGTCCGGTTGAGCTCGTCGTGCTCGTCGGCGAGGAAGTTGACGATGACCAGGGACCCCTGGCCCTGCCCGTTGCGCACGGGCACCAGCGTCACCCAGACCTCCCCGAAGGTCGCGGAGTCGAGGATGCTCGTGCCGCCGTCGTCGGCGCGCTCGTCGAGGACGCGGAGGTAGGCCGGCTCGTCGAGGAACTCCTGGCCGTAGCGGTTCAGGGTGCGGATGGTGCGTTCCCCCTGGACGTACCCCACGAGCATCTCGTCGTCGTCGGGCACGTTGCGGGTCAGGAACACCTTCAGGATCCGTCGTACGTCGTCGAACTCCCGGCCGTCCCGCGGGTCGCGCCTCAGGTTGCGGAATTCCGCGATCTCCTGGGTGATCTGGGACTCGACGGCGCGCTGGATGCGGGAGGACTCCAGGGCGTAGACCAGCAGTCCGGCCCCGGTCATCGCCGCGGTGGTGAGCAGGGCGATGACGACCGTGATGCGGGTCCGGACCGAGACCTGGGCGAGGCGACGACGAGCACCGTCAGTCGTCCCCGTCGTCGGTCTCGTCGCCATCGTCGTCCCCGTCGTCGGTCTCGTCGTCGTCCTCGTCGTCGTCATCCTCCCCGATGGGGGTGGGCTGCGGTGTCACGACGATCGCATCGTCGTCCCGGTCACCGCCGCCGCCTCCTCCGCCTCCACTACCGCCTCCACTGCCGCCGCGGGTCCCGCCGTCGTCATCGTCGTCGTCGTCGTCGCGCGGGGTGGTCGTGGGCGGGGTCGTCGGGACGGGTGTCGGGGTCGATGCCTCGGGGCTCTGGGTGGTCCGCGGCTCGGCCTGACCGGTTCGGCCGCTGCCGTTGCCTTCGCCCCGCTTCTTCTCACGGGTGGTGTCCTCCTCGCCCGCCGGCGCGTCGCGCAGGATCACCGGGGTCTGCCGGCCGGGGTCGGGCGACCCCGCGCCGGAGCCGACCAGGGAGCCGGCGACGTAGGCGGCGAGCGGGATCACCAGCGCCACGGCCAGCAAGGCCTTCCACAGCGGAGTCATGCCGCTCAGCGTGCGCGTGCTTCGTGGAGCAGGCGTGAGAGGAGCATGAGAGCTTTCTCATCCGGGGCTCGGGAAAGTCCGTTCGCACCATCGTTCGACCAACCCTCTGCGTGCCAGAGTGGCTCGCATGATCGTCCCCTTCAGCGTCTCCGACTTCATCGAGCGCGCCGCAGCGGTCTACGGCGACCGGATCGGCGTCACCGACGAGCCCGACCAGCCCGCAGCCCCCCTGGGCTCGGACGGGCGGCTCACCTACTCCGAGATGTACGACCTCGCCCAGCGCCAGGCTGCGCGGCTCGACGAGATGGGCATGGAGGTCGGCGACCGGGTCGCCGTGCTCAGCCACAACTCCGCCCGCCTGCTGACGTCGTTCTTCGGCGTCTGCGGCTCCGGCCGGGTGCTGGTGCCGATCAACTTCCGGCTCCGGCCCGACGAGATCGCCTACATCGTGGCCCACTCGGGCGCGCGGGTGCTCTACGTCGACCCTGAGCTCGTCGAGTCGGTGAAGGGCATCGACGTCGAGCAGACCTACGTGCTGGGCGAGGACGAGTCGATGTTCGCCGCCCCCGGCACCGAGCCGCGCGCGTGGGAGCCGGACGAGAACGCGACGGCGACGATCAACTACACCTCGGGCACGACCGCGCGGCCCAAGGGCGTGCAGCTGACCCACCGCAACCTCTGGACCAACGCGGTGACCTTCGGCCTCCACGCCGGCGTCACCGACCGCGACGTCTACCTCCACACGTTGCCGATGTTCCACGCCAACGGCTGGGGGATGCCGTTCGCGATGACCGGGCTCGGCGTGCCGCAGGTCGTGCTGCGCAAGGTCGACGGCGCCGAGATCCTGCGTCGCGTCGAGCAGCACGGCGTCACGGTCATGTGTGCTGCGCCGGCCGTCGCCGCGGCGGTGCTCGAGGCCGCTCAGGACTGGGAGGGCGAGATCCCCGGGCGCGACCGGGTGCGGATCATCATGGCCGGGGCGCCGCCGCCGACGAAGACCGTCGTGCGGGTGGAGGAGGAGCTCGGCTGGGAGTTCATGCAGATCTACGGCCTCACCGAGACCTCGCCGCTCCTCACCGTGAACCGCTCACGCTCGGAGTGGGACGACGACATGGCGGAGGAGAAGGCCCGCAAGCTCACGCGGGCCGGCGCGCCTGCGATCGGCGTACGGCTGCAGGTGGACGAGCACGGTGAGGTGCTGGCGAGGTCCAACGTCATCCTCGACGGCTACTGGGAGCGCCCCGACGAGACCGGTGCGGCATTGCGCGACGGGTGGTTCCACACCGGCGACGGCGGCGTGATCGGCGACGACGGCTACCTCACGATCAGCGACCGCAAGAAGGACGTGATCATCACCGGCGGCGAGAACGTCTCCTCGATCGAGGTCGAGGACGTGCTCTTCTCGCACCCCGCGGTGGCCGAGGTCGCGGTCATCGGCGTGCCGAGCGAGAAGTGGGGCGAGACGATCAAGGCGCTCGTCGTGCTGGCGGAGGGACAGCAGGCCGACGAGGCCGAGCTCATCCGGTGGTGCAAGGACAAGGCCGCCGGCTACAAGGCGCCGACGTCGATCGAGTTCCGCGACGAGCTGGCGCGGACGGCGACGGGGAAGCTGCAGAAGTTCAAGCTGCGCCAGCCCTACTGGGAGGGGCAGGACCGCCAGGTCAACTAGCCTCCCCGCATGCCTTCCCTCGACGACGTCGTCTCGCTCCTGCACGAGTGGTACCCGCCGCAGACCGCGATGGACTTCGACGCCGTCGGGCTGGTGGCGGGTGAGCCGGACGCCGAGGTCGGCAAGGTCATGTTCGCCGTCGACCCGACCCTCGAGGTCGCCCGGGAGGCCGTCGAGTGGGGTGCCGACCTGCTCGTCGTGCACCACCCGCTCTACCTCACCCCGGTGAGCTCGGTCGCGGCGACGACGCCGAAGGGGCGCACGCTGCACACGCTGACCTCCGGCGGCTGCGCGCTGCTGACCGCCCACACCAACGCCGACCAGGCGGTGTCCGGCGTCTCGGAGTCGTTGGCGTACGCCCTCGGCCTGCGCGACCTAGCACCGATCCTCCCGTCGTCGCCCGGGTCCCCGACGGGTCAGGGCAGGGTCGGCACGGTCGACGAGACGACGCTCGGCGCCTTTGCCGCGGTCGTCGCGGACGCACTGCCGACGACCGCGCACGGCATACGCGTCGCGGGGGAGTCCGACCGGCCGGTGCGGCGGGTCGCGGTGTGCGGCGGGGCGGGCGACTTCCTGCTCGACGGCCTGGTCGGCGAGGACGTCGACGTCTTCGTCACGAGCGACCTGCGGCACCACCGGGCCGGGGAGTTCCTCGAGCACGGGGGAGCGGCGCTGGTGGACGTGGCGCACTGGGCGGCGGAGTGGACGTGGCTCCCGGTGGTGGAGGGTCGGCTGCGCGAAGCGTTGGGCGATAGGGTCGAGACCCGGGTCAGCACGCTGTGCACCGACCCGTGGACGTTCCGTCACTGAACCCCCTGAAACCCCCAGAAGTCAGCAACAGGAGAGCCGTTGAAGGCCGATCCCACCCACCAGGTCAAGCTCCTCGAGGTCGCCGACCTCGACTCGCGCGCCGGTCAGCTGCGGCACCAGCGCGCGCACCTGCCGGAGCTGGCCGAGATCGCCTCGCTGACCGCCGAGCGGACCGCGCTGACCGACCAGGTGCGCGACGCCCGCATCGTCGTCGACGACCTCACGGTCGAGCAGACCAAGGCCGACCGGGAGGTCGAGCAGGTCAAGACCCGGCGTGAGCGTGACCGCAACCGGATGGACACCGGTCAGATCACCAACCCCAAGGACCTCGAGCGGATGCAGCACGAGCTGGTCTCGCTCGAGCGGCGGATCGCCTCGCTCGAGGACTCCGAGCTCGAGGTGATGGAGGCGCTCGAGGAGGCCCAGCAGGTGCTCGACGGCCTCGGCATCCGGGCCGAGGACATCGACGCGCGGCTCGCCGAGCTGGTCGCCCAGCGCGACGAGAAGCAGGCCGCGATCGACGCGTCGCTGACCGAGGTCCAGGCCGCCCGCGGCCCGGCGACCGACGGCATGCCCGACGACCTGATGGCGCTCTACGAGCGGCTCCGCGAGCAGAAGGGCGTCGGCGCCGCGCTGCTGCGCGCGCGCCAGTGCGGCGGCTGCAACATGTCCCTCGACGCCTCCGAGCTGTCCCGCATCCGCTCGGCCCCGGCCGACGAGGTCATCCGGTGCGAGGAGTGCCAGCGCATCCTGGTGCGCACCGACGAGTCCGGACTCTGAGGGGCCCCTGGTCGTGCGCCTGCCCGACGCCGACCTGATGGCGGAGCGCAGCCGTACGTCGCTGCGCGCCCGTGTCGCGCGACTGCGGGCCAAGGGCTGGGTGATCGGCCAGTGCGCGATCGCGGCGGGGGTGGCGTGGTGGCTGGCGGCCGACGTCTTCGACCACACGCTGCCCTTCTTCGCGCCGATCGCGGCCGTGGTCTCGCTCGGCATGTCCTACGGCCAGCGGCAGCGACGCGTCGCCGAGGTCACCGTCGGGGTCGCTCTCGGGGTGCTGCTCGGCGACGTCACGACCCACCTCATCGGGTCGGGCGGTCTCCAGATCGCGTTGATCGTCGCCGCCGGCATGTCGATCGCCCTGCTTCTCGACGCCGGGCAGCTGCTGATCATCCAGGCGGCCGTGCAGGGGATCGTCGTCGCCGCGCTCGCACCCGCGCCGGGAGATGCGTTCCTGCGGTGGACCGACGCCCTGATCGGCGGCGCGGTGGCGCTGGTGGCGGCGACCGTCGTCCCGCGCGCGCCGCTGCGCCGGCCGCGGGACCAGGCGGCGGTCGTCGTGCGCAAGATCGCCGAGCTGCTGCGCTGCGCCGCCGACCGGCTGGGCGACGGCGACGTCGAGCGTGCGCTGGCGATGCTGCGCGACGCCCGCTCGACCGACGTGCTGATCGCCGAGCTGCGCGCCGCCTCCGAGGAGGGGCTGTCGGTCGTGAGCTCGTCGCCCTTCCGGCGCCGCCACGGTGAGCACCAGCGCCAGCTCGCCGACCTCGTCGAGCCGCTCGACGTGGCGCTGCGCAACACCCGCGTCGTGGTGCGCCGGGTGGCCGTGGCCAACTACCGCCGCGAGCCCGTGCCGCCGTCGTACGCCGCGCTCATGCGCGACCTGGCGGTCCTCGCCGAGCGGGTGGCTGACGAGCTCGTCGCGGACCGGATGGCCACCGCCGTCATCGACGACCTGATAGCGCTCGGGCGCGCCACGGCCGACGTCGAGCACAGTGCCGACCTGTCGGCGGAGGTGATCCTCGCCCAGGTGCGCTCGATCATCGCCGACCTCCTCGCGCTGTGCGGGATGGACCCGCTCGAGGCGACGGACACGATCCCGTTGCGGTAGGTCAGACCTCCGACACGACGACGTCGAGCTGGGTGCCCTTCGCCGTGCGTTCGCCGACCTCGACGGTCCAGCCGAGGCGCTCCAGGGTCGCGGCCAGCGCCTTCGGGGTGCCGGGGTTGGCGCCGTCCTCGAGCAGCGCGCGGACGATCCGACCCTTGGTGGCCTTGTTGAAGTGGCTCACCACCGTGCGCTTGCCGCCGGACTCGTGGAGGACGCGGACGGTCGCCACGCGCCGCGCGAGGTCGGGCTCCGGGCGCCAGAAGGCGGCGTACGTCCCGGAGCGGAGGTCGACCAGCAGCCCGCTGCCGACCGCGTCGCGGACGGCCTCGCCGAGGACGTCGCGCCAGGCGCCGGCCACCGAGCCGGTGCCCGGGAGGGTGGCGTCGCCGGACAGCCGGTAGGCCGGGATCCGGTCGCCCGGGCGGACGATGCCGAAGAGCGAGCTGGTGACCGCGAGGCGGGCGGTGGCGCGCCGGCGGGCGGCGGGGGACAGGGAGCCGGAGCCGAGGGCGTCGTAGAGGACGCCGGTGTAGATCGCGTCGGCGCGTGCGGTCGGTGCGGTCGCCAGGTCGGCGTTGCGCTGCACGAGGTCACGCTGGCCGGCACCGAGGCCGAGCACGGACGCGGCCCGGTCCGGGTCGTCGCGGCAGAGGTCGGTGAGCGCCTGCAGGAGCGTCGTACGCGTCGCGGTGAGGGACGGCGACGACAGTGCGGCGAGGTCGAGCGGCTTGCCGCGGCGCGGAGCGGTCTTGCCCTCGCTGGGCGGCAGGAGGATCAGCACGCGGGCAAGCGTAGGGATCGCTCGTGTGGCTAGGGTCGGGGGCATGCCCAGCAACCGTGTGGTGAAGGTCCGAGCGAGCGGCGACAGCGTGAGCGCGCAGGAGATGCGCGACGGCATCGTCGCGATCCAGGAGCAGCAGAAGGTCACACCGGAGTTCCCGGACGCGGTCGAGAGGGCCGCCGCCGACGCCGCCGCGAACCCCCGGCTCCCCGAGCTGGACCGCACCGACATCGAGCTGGTCACGATCGACCCCGAGGGTGCCAAGGACCTCGACCAGGCGATGCACATCGAGCGCGACGGTGACGGCTACGTCGTCCACTACGCGATCGCGGACGTCGCAGCCTTCGTGTCGGCCGGGGACCCGGTCGACGTCGAGGCCAACCGTCGCGGCGAGACGCTCTACGGCGCGGACTCGAAGATCCCGCTGCACCCGCCGGTGCTGAGCGAGGGCGCGGCGTCGCTGCTGCCCGACGAGACCCGGCCCGCGCTGCTGTGGACGATCAAGGTCGACGAGACCGGTGAGGGGTTCGACGTCGACGTGGAGCGCGCGCTGGTGCGCTCGCGCGCCCAGCTGACCTACGAGGGCGTCCAGGCCGACATCGACGCCGGTCGCGGGAGCGAGCTGATGGGCCTGCTGCAGGAGGTCGGGGAGCTGCGACTGGCACGCGAGGCCGCGCGCGGCGGCGTGTCCCTGCCGCTGCCCGAGCAGGAGCTGGTGGAGGAGGACGGCCACTGGGAGCTGGAGTTCCGCCGGCTCTCCGCGGTCGAGACCTGGAACGCCCAGATCTCGCTCCTCACCGGGATGGCTGCGGCGTCGCTGATGGTCTACGCACGCGTCGGCATCCTCCGCACGCTGCCGCCGGCCGACCCGCGCGACGTCCAGCGGCTGCACCGGACCGCGCGGGCGCTGGGCATCGACTGGCCGGCCGAGCAGCTCTACCCCGACTTCATCCGCACCCTCGACCCGTCGAGGCCGACCCACGCCGCGATGATCGTCGCCTGCACGCGGCTGCTGCGCGGCGCGGGCTACGTGACCTTCAACGGTGAGCTGCCCGAGCTGGCCCAGCACGCGGCGCTCGCCTCGGAGTACGCCCACGTCACCGCGCCGCTGCGCCGCCTGGCCGACCGCTACGCCGGCGAGATCTGCGTCGCGCTGTGTGCGGGCACCGACGTACCGGACTGGGTCGTCTCGGCGATGGCCGAGCTCCCCGACACGATGACCGCGTCCGGCCGGCGGGCGAACGCCTACGAGAACGCCGTGGTCGACCTCTGCGAGGCCGAGCTGCTCAAGGAGCGCGTCGGCGAGACCTTCAGCGCCGTGGTGGTCGAGGTCGAGGAGAAGGACGCCTCGAAGGGCGACGTCACCATCCAGGACCCCGCCATCGAGGCCCGGGTCTCCGGATCGACCGACCTCCCGCTGGGCGAAGAGGTCCAGGTGAAGCTCGTGCAGGCCGACCCGACCTCGCGCTCGGTGGCCTTCGAGCTGGCCTGAGCTTCGTCGTTCCTGCCCCTAGGGGTGTTGAGCGCGTGGGCGATCCAGCGTTGGGTGAACACCTGTTCTGTTCACTCACGTCACCAAGGGGTCCGCACCATGAGCAACGAAGGTCTTTCAGCTGAGGACATGGCTGCCGAGAGCGCGACCGCGCTCCCGGACAAGGAGGTCGTGTCCATCCTCGACCTCAACGCCGACCTCGACCTGGCCATCGATGCCGCCGCTCCGATCGACCTGGCGGTGGCGGCCAACGCCAACGTCGCGGCTCCGATCGACGCCGCCGTCGGCGCGAACATCCTGTCGGAGGGCTCGAGCGCGCAGGCGCTCGCCGACCAGGGCGTGATGATCAACCAGGACATCACTGCGGACGCGACCGCGGAGTCCACCCAGGACAGCACCATCGAGCAGGGCGATGCCGCGGCGACCCCCACCTCGACGGACGCAACGACCACGGGCATCGATGGCGCCGTGGGCGGGACGGGTGCGGGTCCGATCTCGCTCGACGGTGCGACCGACGGGGTCACCGACACCGTCGACGGCGTGACGGGTGGCGCGACCGATGGGGTCACCGACACCGTCGACGGCGTGACGGGCGGCGCGACCGATGGGGTCACCGACACCGTCGACGGCGTGACCGACGGCGTAACCGACGGCGTGACCGACGGCGTGACCGACGGCGTGACCGACGGCGTGACCGACGGCGTGACCGACGGCGTGACCGACGGCGTGACTGACGGCGTGACTGACGGCGTGGACGGCGTCACCGAGGACCTTGGCGGCTTCACCGACGGCAACCTCCTCAACGTCAACGTCGACCTGGCTGCCGACGCCGACATCGCTGCGCCGATCAACGGCGCCGTGGCGGCCAACGCCAACGTGGCCGCGCCCATCGATGCCGCCGTGGCCGCGAACATCGGGTCCGTCGACAGCGACGCGGTCGCCGTTGCCCAGCAGGACGCGATCATCAACCAGAACATCACCGGCGACGCCGCCGCGACCGCGGACCAGACCTCGGAGATCTCCCAGCCCGACCAGCCGCAGCCGTGACCGACGCGGTCTCGCCCCCGGTCACCGGTTCGCCCGGGACCGGGGGCTCCGCCGCGCCCGCGCGCGCCGACGGTGTGGTGCTGGTGGGCGAGATGGAGGGCTCCGGCTACCGCACGCCGCCGGCCCTCGCGCGCCGCGCGGACGGGCAGACCGTCCAGCTGACGCCCCTGCTCTACGCCACGCTCTCCGCACTGGACGGGCGCCGGTCGTACGCCGACGTGGCAGATGCCGTGGCTGCTGCGACGGGCAAGCCCGTGTCGGAGGCGAACGCGCGCGAGCTCGTCGAGAAGCTCCACCCGACGGGTCTGGTGACGTCCCACGACGGCACGACCCCCGCGGCGCCGCGCAGCAATCCGCTGCTCGGGCTGCGCTTCAAGGTGGCGGTCACCGACGAGGAGAAGACGCGGCGCCTCACCGAGCCGTTCACGACCCTGTTCCACCCGGTCGTGTTCGTCCCGCTGCTGGCGGTCTTCGCCTGGATCACGTGGTGGGTGCTCCTCGACAAGGGGCTGGCCTCCGCCACCCACGAGGCCTTCGCGCGGCCGGGTCTGCTGCTGGCAGTCCTCGCGATGACGGTCCTGTCGGCCGGCTTCCACGAGTTCGGCCACGCTGCGGCCGCCCGACGTGGGGGCGCGACGCCGGGCGTGATGGGAGCCGGGCTCTACCTCGTGTGGCCTGCCTTCTACACCGACGTCACCGACTCCTACCGCCTCGGTCGCGCAGGGCGGCTGCGTACGGACCTGGGTGGCCTCTACTTCAACGCGATCGTCGCGGTGCTCACGGTCGGCGTCTGGTGGGTCACCCGCTACGACGCCATCCTCCTGCTCGTCGCGACCCAGATCCTGCAGATGCTTCGCCAGCTGCTGCCGTTCGTCCGGTTCGACGGCTACCACGTGCTGGCCGACCTCACCGGAGTGCCCGACCTCTTCGCACGCATCGGACCGATCCTGAAGAGCCTGGTCCCGTGGCGTCCCGCACACCCGGACGCCCGGGCGCTGAAGCCGTGGGCGCGCGCGGTGGTCACGGCATGGGTGCTCACCGTGGTGCCCGTGCTGATCGGGGTGACGGTGCTGATGATCCTGACGCTTCCCCGCCTTGTCGGCACGGCCTGGGCCGCTGCGGGTGCGCAACAGGACCGGATGGCCGCGGCCTGGGGTGACGGCGACCTGATCTCCGTCGCGGCCCGTGCGCTCGCCATGGTCGTCGTCGTGCTGCCGATCGCGGCGTTCGCCTACGTCCTCGTCCGGCTGGTCCGACAGGTCGGCGGCGCCGTGCTGCGGCGTACTGCGGGCAAGCCCCTCCAACGCGCGCTGGCCGGGGTGACGGCCCTCGCGATCATGGCGGCCCTGGTGCTCGCATGGTGGCCTTCCGAGGAGCGCTACCGTCCCATCCAGGCCTACGAGCGCGGGACGCTCGGCAGCGTCCTGCCGGCCTCCGCGTCGCAGTCCCTCGACGTCGGCGACGAGGGCGCCGGCACGGTGATGTGGCCGGACGACGTCGCACTCCCGACCCGCGGGGCTCCGCAGCTCGCCACCGTCCTCGTGCCCGACGGCGGCGCGGCGACCACCGACCCCACCACTCAGGCGACGCCGACCTCGACGCCCACTTCGACGCCCACCTCGACGCCGACGGACGAGCCGACCGGTTCGGCCAGCCCGACGCCGACTCCGACGTCGACGCCGACGACAGCCCCGCAGGACACGACGGGTGGCGACGACACGTGGATCTTCCCCTTCGACGAGCCGCTGGCGCCGGGTGAGGGCGACAACCAGGCGGTCGCGGTCAACACCACCGACGACACGGCGTCGTACTCGGTCGCGTTCGCGCTCGTCTGGGCCGATGGCTCCGAGCCGGCCGAGAACACCAACGAGGCCTTCGCGGCGGCCAGCTGCACCAATTGCGCAGCCGTCGCCGTCGCTTTCCAGATCGTGCTCGTCGTCGGTGACGTGGACGTGGCGGTGCCGCAGAACCTCGCTGTCGCCGCCAACTACGAGTGCACGAGCTGCCTGACGTACGCGCTCGCCGTGCAGCTCTTCCTCACCGTGCCGGCCACGTTGAGCGAGGAGGCGATCGCCTCGATCAACGAGCTGTGGGAGCAGATCGCCGCCTACGGCGCGACCATCACCCAGGTCCCTCTCGACGAGATCCAGGACCAGCTCACGGCCTACGAGCAGCAGGTCCTCGACATCATCGAGGCGGACGTCGGGCCGTTGGGCGGGACCGAGACGCCGAGCCCCACGGACGAGCCGCCCACGACCGAGTCGGAGACGCCGACCGAGAGCAGCTCGCCGAGCCCGTCCGAGACGACCTCCGAAACGCCGACGCCCACCCCGTCGGAGAGCACGACCACGACCCTGAGTCCGACGCCGAGCCCGACGCCCAGCGAGTCACCCAGCGAGTCGCCCACCGAGTCACCCAGCTCGACGCCGAGCCCGACCCCGACCGAGTCGCCGAGTTCCACCACCCCGGCCCCGACGAGCGCAAGCCCGACGGAGTCCGCGAGCCCGGCGGCCAGCCCGACGTCGGGTACGTCGTGAGGGGAGCCTCCTCAGGGTGAAGGCGATGTATCACCGGCCCCACGACGTCCACCTACAGGGCACGACCAAGGGCGTGGGGGACTCGTGGTCGTAGACCCCGTCGAGTCCCACCGCTCGGCGGGGTCGTCTGTCTGGGTGCTCAACCGGCGTTGCGCTGGCGCGCGTACTCCTTGGCCGACTCCATCATCTCCGCCTGCTCGACGAAGTCGTCCCCCTCACGCAGACGCGGGCGCTCGCTGGCGATGCCGTTGTCGCACAAGACGTCGTTGTGCCAGTCGTCGTCGAAGGTGGGTGACCACGAGCAGACCCACACCTGCTCGGGTGCAGGCTTCCGTTGAGACTTGGGTGCAGGCTTCGGCTTCGGCTTCGCCTTGGCAGCGGCCGTCGCCTTCTTGGACGGCGCCTTGCCCGCAGCTGTCTTCCGTTTCTTCGCGGCGGCCTTCTGCTTTCGGTCCTTCACCTTGTCGGCCCGCGACGGTGCATCGCCGGACGCCGGCTCCTCGAGCGCGCAGCTGGACAACGCGAGCCCCAGGGCCAGCGCGACGGCGGCCGGCCACGGGCATGACTGCTTGTTCATCAAATCCCCCCGGATCTGTCGGCGGGACCCCACAGTGCCCGCACGTTCATCGAGGTTAGGGACACACCTCGGCCCACCGGGCTGGAATGGCCACATCCGGGTCAGGCGTCTGGACCACCCTGACGCGCCCCGCCCCAGGGGTGAGACGCATGTATCAAGCGGCCGTGGCGTGTCACTTACAGGGCACGACCATGTCATGGGGGCAAAACATGCGTGGTCGAGGCCCTGCCGAGCCTGGTGCTCGGCAGGGCCGTCCCGTGTGACGCCACGGAGCGTCGGTGTCAGCGGTCATAGTGTCGCCATGAGTCCTGACGACCTCGACCATCCGCCTGTCTCCGGGCGCTGGGTCGCCCCGGCGCAGGCGGATGCCGTACGCCGCGATGCGATCGCGATCGCGACCTTCGCCGTCAATGCGCCGGACATCCGGGAGGTGACCAAGAGGGAGCTGCTGAGCAAGTACGTACTCGTCCTCCTCACCCATGGGACTGCCAACGGCAAGTACGGAACTCGGTATCGGTCCACAGGTGCCCTGGACATCACCGATCCGACGCATCTCGAGCACGAGCACGTGTTCCCTCGCAAGTGGCTCATCGAGCGGATGATGGAGTCACCCGAGGCGGTGGAGATGCTGCTCACCCACTTCGCTATCGCCTGCACCGTCACCAGCGATGAGCACCGGCGCCTCGCGTCTGCCGAGCGCGCCAACCCCGCGCTGGCTGGATGGGAGAGGTACCACGCCGCAGGCATTGACGTCGTCGACACAGCCACCGGTGCAGTCGTTCCCCAGTCCATCGGTGAGTCCCCGCTGCTGCCGCACGAGCAGTCAGGGGTGCAGCAATCAGGACGATGATGCCCAGATGACTGTCGACATCACAGCCGCCGAGATCCCGACCAGGGACGAGCTCGTGAGCCTGTACGACGCCGTCGGGTGGGCGACGTACGCGCGGGACCCGGCGACCCTGCACCGCGCGATGCAGGGGTCCAGCCGCGTCGCAACGGCTCGACGGGACGGGCAGCTCCTCGGTCTCGCCCGCGTCATCAGTGACGGCGCCACGATCGCCTACCTCCAGGACGTCGTGGTCCGACCAGCCGAGCAACGGCACGGTTTGGGGAAGCGGCTCGTCGAGGAAGCTTTCGCCCCGTTCGAGTCGGTCCGGCAGAAGGTCCTGCTCACCGACGACGAGCCGGGCCAGCGTGCGTTCTACGAATCCCTCGGCTTCGCGGAGACGCGTGACTTCGATGACGGCTCCCTGCGCGCGTTCGTGAAGTTCGGCTGACGCCCGCGCGAGGCAGGATCTGCACCTGGCTATTCGACGTCGTCCTCAGCGGAGGGATCGTCTGGCGCCATCAGGTCGGCGGACTCGGCCGTGTTGTAGGCAATACCGATGAGCAGTCGCAGCGTCTGCTCGAGCCAGCCGAAGGTGACATAGATCAGGACCACACTGACGAAGCCGTAGACGATCACCACGACCACCGCCTCGGACCTCATGAAGAAGGTCAGCAGGATGGTGCCCAGCACCGACAGACCGATCAGCACTGCCTTGACAGTGGCGATGGCGTTGGCGAGCCGCTTCGCCGGAAGGACGTCGACGTACCCGGCGTACGGATTGGCGCGGAACTCTCGGGTGGTTTCTGCCATGTCGGCACCCTAGGACGACTGGGAGTGGGTCGGCCTGTAGGCCGGGGCGGGTTCTCGCGTAAGTTGATGTGGTTGGATTTCACCGGAAATGCCCTCTGACCTGCGGAAACGTGATTTGGAGTGACTGTCCGGAACGGTCGTTCCTGAAATTCTTGCGGACTCTGTGCGGACTGAATCCCCCGCTGGAACGGCTTGTCAGCCAGGTCAGGGGCTGACCAGAGCTCGCTAGACGGTACGCGTTGGACTAACCGATCCAGATGGTGCGGGACACCGATCCAGTGAGGTCGCTGGTGGACCGTGTCACAGCGCGCACTGCCACCCTCTTGCCTTGGTACCGGGCCCGCAGGGTGGCCGACCCTGAGTCGTCCGTCGACGTCTTGCTCACGGTGCGCCACGAGCCGCCGGGTCGACGGGACTGCAGGCGAACCGACGCGTACGAGGTACCGAAGTAGCCAGCAGGCCGCTCGTCCTTGGCGGTCACGTTGAAACGAACTACCTGCCCCTTATCGGGCGACCTGGGTGTGGCCTTCAAAGATGTGCGGGTCATCGGCAACCGGAAGGTGACAAGGGCTGGTGCCGCAGTGATGGGCACGCAGTCGTAGTCCGGGTCGCAAGCCTCGCCAGTGCCTTGGACTCGGTAGGTACCGGCCAGGTTCGGTGAGTCGCACAAGAAGAACGAGTCACTTCCGCTCGCCGCGGAGCCGTAGACGTACGCGTCGGACGTCTCGTTACCGTCCGGCGCGAACAGCTGCAGATCCATGTTCCAGTAGCTTGTATATCCCGCGGGTAGTGCGGCTGCGTAGGTGAAGGCGTAGTCGCCACAGCCGTCGAATAGCACGCCGCCCGACATGGCGATACTTACCTCGTTCGCGGCGTGCGCGGTCGGCACAAACGCCAGCGGCGACAGGAGAGCGGACAAGGCGGCAAGCAGAACAGTTCGGCGCATGGACCGACGCTACGTTCGCCATGGCCCTCCCGTCATGCGTTTCTTGACGCTCGCACCCCGGCGGGGTGGGAGTCATGTCGAGTCCTCGACTCGGGAGATCCACGGGCTTTCGCGAATGGGGCGTGCTGGCGTCTCCGATTCCGACCTGCAGCGCTCGCTTCGAGACGTCGGATGTCGCCCGATCGCTGCCGCGTTCACGCGAATAATTCCATTCGGCCTCGTGCGCAGGGTTGCCCTGACACGATGGCCCGCGCGTCGCGGAATCTGTTCGCGGCCGTGCTTGGGGGGAAGTCAACTGAGCTTCACCCATACCTACATCTCACAGGACCGAAGGACAGGTATGCGCATCAACAAGAAGGCCGTCGGCATCGCCGGCGCGATGATCGCGGTCGCGGGACTCTCCGGGAGTGGCACTGCGGTTGCCGCTGGACTGATCACCACCAATCAGATCAAGGACAGTGCAATCACCACCGCGAAGGTGAAGAACGGGACGTTGACCCTGAAGGACTTCAAGGCAAGCGAGCGAGGCAAGCTCGTCGGTCCCGCTGGCCCTGCCGGCCCTGCCGGTGTGACCGGCATGACGGGCCCTGCCGGTGCAAGTGCAAGCGCCAGTCAGGCCATCGTGCAGGGGCCGACCGTCACCGTCGCGGCCTACAGCATCGGCTACGCCGACGCGTACTGCGCGGCAGGTAAGAAGATCACCGGCGGCGGTTACTTTGCGAGTATCGCCATCCCGGCGTCCAGTGGTCCTGCGGCACCGTCTCCCACGACGGGATGGCGAACGGTCATCAACAACAGTGACAACCCAGTCGCAGTGGACGTGTACGCGTTCGCCGTTTGCGCCTAGTTCGACCCAAAGACAAGAGCCCCGACCCTGGGAGGGTCGGGGCTCTTGTCTGCCTGCCGCAGACCGGCGGTTGTGTCTCGAGCGAATCGCAGTGCCTGGGCTGAGGGTGCGATTAGTCTGCGGACATGCTTGCTGACCCCGTGATGACCCAGCTCCAGGCATTTGTTGCCGAGCGGGACTGGGACCAGTTCCACAGTCCGGCGAACCTGGCCAAGTCGATCTCAATCGAGGCAGGCGAGCTGCTCGAGTGCTTCCAGTGGTCCGACGCCGGCGACGCGGAAGAGACCGTTGCCGAGCTCGCAGACGTGTTGACGTACTGCCTGCTCCTGGCCGACAAGTTGGGCGTTGACCCTAGCGACATCGTGCTAGCGAAACTCGAGGAGACCAAGAAGAAGTATCCCGTCGAGACGGCGGCTGGCCGAAGCACGAAGTATGACCGGCTTTCGGATTGAGAAGGGGCCGTTCGCGGCTACCCAGATAGAGGCGTGGACAGGGCTCGACCCGCGGTTCCGCAACTGGCCCGTCGTATACGCGCTCGACGGCGATGACCAGATCTACGTCGGCGAGTCGATGAACGTCGCGACCCGCTTCCGCCAGCACCTCGCGTCTCAGGAAAAGCGGCACCTCAAGGGTGCGCGCGTCGTGCTCGACTCGACCTTCAACAAGTCCGTGTGCCTCGATCTCGAGGCCTTTCTGATCCAGCGACTCTCCGGTGACGGGACGTATCAAGTCACGAACCGCAACGTCGGCATCTCCGATCGTGACTACTACGGTCGCGAGCAGTACCAGAAGATCTTCGCCGACATCTTCGAGGAGCTGCGCCGCGACGGACTCTTCAGCCGTTCGCTCCCGGAGATCGAGAACTCCGACCTGTTCAAGCTGTCGCCGTTCAAGGCCCTCACGGACGATCAGGAGATCGTGGTCCTCGACATCCTCGAGGGACTGTTTGACGACATCGCGTCCGGGACGCCCAGTCAGATCGTCGTGCAGGGTGAACCTGGCACCGGCAAGACCGTCGTGGCTGTCTACCTGATGAAGCTGCTCAGCGACATCAGGGCATCTGATTCATCGCAGCAAGTTGAATCAGAGTCGGTGCTTGCAGAGTTCTTCGTCGAGGGCTACCCGGAACTCCTCCAAGGCTTCCGGATCGGGTTCGTCGTACCGCAGATGTCGCTGCGAAGGACGATCCAACGCGTGTTCAAGCGCACTCCGGGCTTAGACGCATCGATGGCGATGTCGCCGTTCGAGATGGGGAACAGCCGAGAGCGCTTCGACCTGCTCATCGTCGATGAGGCGCACCGGCTCCGGCAGAGCGGGAATCAGCCCGCCGGCCCTCTGTACAAGATGTTCTCCGACATCAACGTAAAGCTGTTCGGACATGACGACCCCGACCTCACGCAGCTCGACTGGGTGCGGGCCAAGAGCACACACCAGATCTACCTCATGGATTCCGCGCAGAGCATCCACACCGGCGACGTACCAAGCCGTGCACTTAATGCCCTGATGGCCCGGAGCGACGCCTCGCATCGCCGCTATCGACTGACCTCGCAGATGCGCGTCCGAGCGGGCGAGGACTATGTCGGCTACGTACGAGGCGTGCTCAGCGACTCACCCCCTGAGCCTCGACAGTTCGCTGGTTATGACCTTCAGTTCTTCGACGACCTGGCTCAGATGCGCCAACTGATCCTTCAGCGGGATCAAGAAGTCGGGCTCGCGCGTCTGGTCGCAGGCTTTGCCTGGCCGTGGAGCAGCCGGAAGGACAAGGCGGTCTATGACATCGAGATCGGCGGTGTCCGGATGCGCTGGAACGGCACCGACGTGGACTGGGTCAACTCACCGGGCTCGGTCAACGAAGTCGGTGTCATCCACACGATCCAGGGCTACGACCTCAATTACGCGGGGGTCATCATCGGACCGGACCTGCGGTACGACGCAGCCCGTGGCGAGCTCCGTTTCGACCGCCGGAGCTACTTCGACCCCACGGCTGCGAACAACATGCCGCGACGCGGGATCTCTTTTACCGACGAGGACATCCTCGGGTTGGTGGAGAACATCTACGCCGTGTTGCTGACTCGCGGAATGCTGGGGACGTACGTCTACGTGTGTGACCGCCCACTCCGCGAGCGTCTGCGACCGTACTTCGGCAACTCGTCTGCCAACCCAGCAAGCGCGGCGCATCCGAAGCGCTGACACACCCACCGCCAACCACCGACGGCTCCCTGATCCGTCAGCCCCTGCGCTTTCTGGCTGCCCCAAACAAGCGGCACGCATGCTACGAATTTCCGTGAGGGGTAGGGCAGAAAACGCCGTCTGACCTGCGGTTTCGTGGTTGTCGACGGCTGTCGATGGGGGCGTTTCGGGTGCACGGCGGGCTGAAGATTTATCGCGGCAGCGCCGCAGCCGCGCGCAACTACGTCGAGGCCGACCGGTCCCGAGCCGATGACTACTACCTGGCAGAAGGGACCGGCCTGGCGCAGCGCCTCGTCGCCGGGCCCAACCTCGTCCAGCGCCGCGACGACATGGATGGCGCGACGTACGAGCGGTGGGTGGCGGGATACGACGTCGAGTCCGGTGCAGCGAAGGGCCGGCTTCGCTCCAACGATAAAGCGGTCCGGTTTGTCGAGGTCACCGTCAACGGCCCCAAGACCTGGTCCATCGCCGCAACGCTTCACCCTGGGATCGCGGAGGCGTACGACGCTGCGCAGGATCGCGCCGCAGCGGAGATCATCAGCTGGCTGGCCCAGCACGCGACCACCCGGGTAGGACCACGCGACCGCCAGGTGCAGGTGCCGGTCGAGCAGATCGAGGCGGCCGTCGTACGTCACTTCACCTCACGCGCCGGTGATCCGCACCGGCACCTCCATCTCCAGATCAATGCTCGGGTGAAGGCGGCCGGGGCGTGGCGCGGATTGCATACGGTGGGGACCCGCGACAGCCTCGAGGCCATCAACGGGATCGGGCACGCCGCGGTGATGACCGACCCGCAGTTCCGAGCGGCGCTGGCATCGCGCGGCTACTCGCTCGACGACGACGGCGGCGAGATCGTCGAGCTGAAGGCATACGCCGGAGCGTTCAGCGCGCGGGCACGACAGATCGAGACAAACATCGACCGCTACGAGGCCGGTTGGCGTGCGGACCATCCGGGCGAGGAGCCGGGTCCGGCCCTGCGGCAGTCGTGGGACCGGCGCGCCTGGTCCGAGGCCCGCCCGGACAAGGTCATTCCAGTGTCGGGCGACCAGCTGCGCGAGCGGTGGTCGGACGAGCTCGACGACCTGGGATTCGTTGCACCCTCCCGGCCGCGTCATCTCGTCACGGTCCGACCGGGGGAGCTGGACCGAGAAGTCATCGTCGACAGGGCGCTCGCGAGGCTCGGCTCGCGACGGTCGGCGTGGAACGGTGCGGACGCTCGCGGTGAGGTGGAGAAGCTGATCGCGTCGGCCGGAGTGGTCGTCGACGGCGCTGTCCGCCGAGAGCTGGCCGAGGACCTCACAGCGCGGGTGCTCGAAGCCTCCTCGCTGCTGCTCGGTCGCAACGACGTCCCGGCGCACGTCAGAGCCCACACGTCACCTCGCGTCCTAGCGGTTGAGCGTGAACTCGTTGCCCGCATCGCTCAACGCGCCGACGAGAGGACGATCACTGTGGTCGAAGGTGCCGCCGGGGCCGGCAAGACGCGTCGGTTGGCTGCGAAGCGAGCAGAGGTCGAGGCACGCCGTGGACGGATGCTGATCGTGACGCCGACTCGCAAGGCTGCACAGGTCGCGTCGGCCGAGGTCGGCACCACGGCGTACTCCGTGGCTTGGCTCCTGCACCAGCACGGCTACCGCTGGGACAAGGACGGGCGCTGGGAGCGCGCGGAGCCGGCACCCGACGCGCCGCGTCTGGATCGCCGCACCGTCCTGGTCGTCGACGAGGCCGGGATGCTCAACCAGGACGCGGCCCGGGCACTGCTCGAGCTCGCCGACGCCACCGGTGCTCGGGTGACGCTGGTCGGCGACCGGCACCAGCTGCCCGCGGTCGGACGCGGGGGCGTGCTCGACCTGGCGGCTCGGTTCGCGCCGACTCGGCTGGTCGAGCTCGAGGGCGTCCACCGCTTCGCCGATCCGGAGTACGCCGACATGTCGCTGCGGATGCGTACTGGCGACCGACCTGACGAGGTGTTCGACGAGCTGGCACGTCGTGGGCTCGTGGTGGTGCACGCCAGCGAGGTCGAACGGGTCGCCGCACTTGCCGCGCGTGCCTCGAGCGGCGAGCTCGTGGTCGCGGACACCCGCGAGCAGGTCGCCCGGATCAACAGCATGGTCCACCACGTCCACGCCAGGACAGGGGAGGACACCGACGTCCTCATCACCTCCGCGGGCGAGCGAATCGCGGTGGGGGACAGGGTGGCAACTCGTCGCAACGACAGCGAGCTCGGGGTCGCCAACCGGGAGAGGTGGACCGTTGTGGCTGCGGGACCGGACTCGGTCGAGGTCGTCGGCGACGCAGGACGTCGCGTCCTTCCCGCGGCCTATGCGCGTCGGCACCTCGAGCTCGCTTTCGCCACCACGGCGTACGGCGCGCAAGGTTCGACCGTCCCGACCTCGCACGTGCTGGTCGGCGAGCACAGCGGCGCTGCGTCGACGTACGTCGGGATGACCCGCGGGCGTGAGCGCAACGTCGCGCACCTGGTCGCTGAGACCACGGACGACGCGCGCCGTCAGTGGGCTGAGGTGTTCGGCCGCGACCGCGCCGACCTCGGACCGACGCACGCTGCCCGTCGTGCGGCTGAGGACATCGACCGGTACGGCCCCACTGCGCCGAGGCGACCCGCGATCCGACCGCCGGCGCCGGTAGCGCGTCGCCCGGAGGAGCTGGGCCATCCGCAAGCGAGGCCAGCACAGGGGCCTGGCATCGGACGGTGAGGCGGACGGCCTCACCGACGGTCGCACGCGGACGTCCGAATCCATCGGCGTGGGGTTGCTTCTCGAACGGACCATCACCACACCTACGGAGGAACCCGTGACCACCACAACGACCCACGTTCCGTTTCCCGAGCGCGATGCCGAAGAGCTGATGACACTGTCCGAGGTCGCTGACATCCTGAGGGTGCCGATCAACACGATGCGCTGGTGGCGCCAGCGCGGCGTCGGCCCGGAGTTCTTCAAGATCGGCCGCCACCTCGTCACCACGGTCGGCGACGTACGGCGGTTCATCCGCGAGCAGCGCCGACTGCAGCAAGGCGCTCTCTGACAGCTCACCCACCTCGTTCCGAGGAAGCCATGGCCAACATCCAGAAGCGGCCGGACGGCCGGTGGCGTGCGCGCTATCGCGACGAAGCCGGCCGCGAGCACGCGAAGCACTTCACCCGGAAGCTCGACGCCCAGCGGTGGATCGACGAGGTGACGACCTCGATCGTCATCGGCCAGTACGTCGATCCCCGCGCCGGCAAGATCACGTTCAAGGAGTACGCCGAGCAGTGGCGCGCTGCGCAGGTGCATCGACCCACGAGTGAGGCGTACGTGGAGGGCGTGCTTAGGCGGCACGTCTACCCGATATTCGGAGCCCGGCCGATCGGCAGCGTCCTGCCGTCGGAGGTGCAGGCGTGGGTCAAGCTCCTCGGGACGGGGGACCGGGCCGACAAGAGGAAGCCGCTGGCGCCTGCGACCGTGGGTGTGATCCACGGGGTGGTGTCAGGGATCTTCCGCTCAGCGATCCGCGACCGCAGAATCATGGCCAACCCCTGCGAGGGCACTCGGCTGCCGCGCGTAGAGCGGCGGCGCATCATGCCCCTCACTACCAGCCAGGTCGAGACGTTGCGCGAGCACCTGCCCGACGACCTCAAGGCGCTGGTCACCTTTGCCGCCGGTACCGGCATGCGGCAGGGGGAGATCTTCGGCCTGACCCGCAACAGACTTCGCCTGCTCGGCGCAAACCCGGTCGTCGTTGTGGACCGTCAGCTCCTGACGCGCCTGAATCGCGTCACGGAGTTCGGGCCGTTGAAGACGAGGGCGAGCTATCGCACGATCCCGTTACCGGTGACCGTCGTCGACGCTCTCAACGATCATCTGGCGGCTCGTGACATCGGCGACGACGACTTGGTCTTCACGCTTGATGGCCGTCCGATCACCCGCCAGGCCTTCGGGCATGTCTGGCGCCCGGTCGCGAAGGTGGCTGGACTAAACCAAGCCACCGGCCCCGGGATGCACGCCCTGCGCCACTACTACGCCTCGCTGCTCATCAGGTACGGCGAGTCGGTGAAGACGGTCCAGGCGCGCCTCGGTCACGCATCCGCGTCCGAGACCCTCGACACCTACAGCCACCTGTGGCCGGACTCCGACGACCGGACGCGTGAGGCGATCGACTCGGTCCTCGGTCAGCTTCCAAGACGTCTCGAATCGACACTGCCGACGCCATCTGGCCATCACGAGGTCGACCTGACGGCAATCCAGCGTTGACGCGATGTGGACACTGCCGGCCGGGGCGAAGGCGGTCGTCTGGCCGCTCGGACGAAACCGTTCAATCCAACTGGGCTCCGGCCGGCGGACTGCAGCAGTGGAGCAGACTTCAGCCATGCACCCCAGGGCGGAGTGACGCAAACGATTGATCGGTCTCGCCTAAACCTATTCACGTACCTTCATCGTGTGGCGAAGCACATCAGGGAGTTCGACGGCTGGTTGGGCAAGTACGACTGGCCGCGCGTTGCATGTCCGACCTGCGGCGACGGCAGCCTTGCGCTCGACGAGTCCAAGATGACCACGCTCACTGACGTCGCAGGAACCGAGATGGTCGATCTGCACCACAAGAACTTGGGTCCGCCCGAGGAGCTGGAAGGTACGTTCCACGGCCACCTGCAGTGCGACAACAGCAGCTGTGCCGAGATGGTCACCGTCGCCGGAAACTGGCAGTTCGTAGTTAATGATGGCTCTGACCCCGCAAAGGGCCAGTTCGCCGACATCTACCAGGTGCAATACGTGAACCCGCCTGTGCGGCTCATGACACTCCCTGCCAGCACGCCGGCGAAGGTTCGAGACGGCGTAGAGAGTGCCTCGAGAATAATCTGGGCTAGCCCGAGCGCCGCAGCCAACCGGCTGCGCTACGCCGCCGAGGAACTTCTCACTCATGAGGGCGTCGCACCCAAGACCTCGTTCGGTGGCTTCCGCCCCCTCAGCAAGCGCATTGAAGAGTACGAGGCGACCGAGTTGGACCTGGCGAATGCTCTGAAGGCGATCAGTTACATCGGCAACGAGGGCAGCCACGACGAGTTGCTGTCGGCCAGCCAGGTGCTCGAGGGCGTCACAATCCTCGACCACGTGATTACAGCGCTGTACGACGACAGCACGGCGGCGCTGCAGGCCAAGATCAAGGCCATCAACGACGCCAAGGGCGTCCTGAACGTCAAGCCGTAGGCGATGGCGACAGCCGTGGTCCCGGCAACGTTCGGGTCGATGCTCTAGGTCGCACTCACGCCGTGATCGTTGCACCCGTTCTAGTGCGCCAAGGCTCGTCATGCCACAGGACTCGATGCCGTGAGGGCGATGCATGCAATTCGTCAAGGAGCGCGCACGGTCCGGCCATGGTGGCCGCACAGCTCGCATCTGTACTCGACGTGCCGGGCGTTGCAAACATTGGGTCAGGACGCTTAGTCCAAGTTCCACCGCGGAAGAGCTGAGCTTAACAGGCTGGCGGCGGCGGACAGACGCGGGCGGGCTCGGCCGACAGCGGTATTAATTGTTGTGATTCGACCTGTGATTAGCATGTGATCACGGGTGTGTAATGCATTGTGTTGTGGTGTACGGCGTGGCATCATCAAGTCATGAGCCCGACCACCGCCCGCGCCGACCTAGCGGCGTACAACGACGCGATGCGACTCTCGACGGCTGAGGTCTCCGAGCGCCTGATGAGCATGCTCGGCGCCAAGCTGGTCGCCTACCTCGGGTCGGTGCGCGAGACTAGGGCCGTGCGCCAGTGGGCCGCCGGCGAGCGCGAGCCCTCCGCAGATGTCGTACGCCGGCTCCGGACCGCCCTCCAGGTCGCCGGCCTGCTTCGAGACAAGGACTCGGCCGAGGTCGTCCAGGTGTGGTTCCAGGGCATGAATCCGCAGCTCGGTGACGTCGCCCCGGCCAGGCTGCTGCGCGAAGGCGACCTCGACGACGTTGGTCCGCAGGTGCTCGCCGCGGCGCGCGCGTTCGCGGCCGAGGGCTGAGGGTGCCCGACCCGAGCCGCAGCCCCCTCGATGTCGTCGACCTGGCTGACGTAGAGGTGTGGCGAGTTGGCTACCGACCTGAGCCGTGGTGCTGGGTGGACTGGCGTTGGGCAACCGGCGGACGCTTCAACGGACGCTGGGACGACGCTGAGGGCCAGTTCCGCACGGTCTATGCCGGCGCCTCGCTCATGGCCTGCCTGGTCGAGCTCCTCGTCGGTTTCCGGCCGGACCCGAGCGTGGTCGCCGAGCTCGACGAAATCGTCGAGGACGACGATGACGCGGCGCTCTTCCCGACGGCGCCGGCAGGCCAGTTGCCCAGGAGTTGGCTGGACCCGCGGGTCGCCGGCACTGCGCTGCTCGATGGCCGCTACTGCCAGATCACCTCGATGGCCTCGATCGCGGCCCTGCACATGCGCTTTGTCGCCCTCGCTCTAGGTATGGGGCTCGGCGACTTCGACGCAGCCGCGCTTAAGGACGGGCGCGCCCGGGCGCTCACGCAGGCTGTGTCGACGCGGTTGTACGAGATCGTGCTTCACGACGGACACCAGCTCCACGGCATCGAGTTCCTCTCCCGCCACGGCGACGACCTGAAACTGTGGGCGGTCTACGAGCGTGCCGGCGACGCGGACGTTTCGCCCCGGATATCTGACCGCCAGCACGTCGATCTAGAGCTGGACCACCCCGACCTGATTGCCGCAATGGCCGTTCTCGGGCTGGAGTGGGCAACCCCCTGATTGGGCGCGGACACCGACGTCAGGCGCCAACAATGGACGTCGACATAGCGGGTGTCCCTTGCGCCGTTAGGCGGCAATGATGCAACCGGGGCACGTGCGTCTGCCGGGAGGAGCCGCGACGCAGGGACTCGGCCCAGAAAGGGTCGGGGCGCTCGAGTGGGTCTCCCCTTCGACTAGAACCGATCGAATCGTTCAGCGATTGAACGTCTTCTCCTGCCAGTCCATGAGGACCTGGCCAGGCACGTCGACGCCGAACTGCCCGAGTAAATCTTGAGTTAGAGACACGGCGATCCCGCGAGGATCGGCCAGCAGTGAGGTAGTGGTGAGGAGTCGTTGCGCCAGGAGACGGCCGCTATTGACTAGGTACGGCCCGTGTAGCTCTCGAGACCAGTCCCCGGAGACAAGCTGTCGACCTTCGATATTGACCAGATTTAGATTGACCGTGACGGTGTCGCAGCGCAGATCGGTGGCGATTCGGGCTGCCAGTTCAACCAGTTCGACGGTGTAGAGCAGCACATCCCACACGACGACGGAACCGGTTGCGGACGCTTGGTCAGCGGCCAGCTGTTGGTCCTGGACGAGGTCACTCACTAGAACTCGGCGGTGCAGGAATTGGCCGCTCGTGAAGAGCCGCCATGCTTCCTTGTGCCGACCGTCCTCGTATTCTTGGCCGATCCAGTTCCCGTGGCGATGTACCGGCTGTCCGCCGTCCATGAAGGGCACCGGCCACCCGCGCATCCTGACGGTGTGCTTGCGCAGGAAGTCCACTAGGTGTGCGGGCGGGATGCGGCGGGCGTCGTGCGGTGCGGGGCGGATGGCTGCGTCGAAGTGGCCGGCGGACGAGATCTCCAACTGAGTGTTTGAGGTGCTCACGGGGTCCACCCCTGCTCGGCTTCGGCGTTGAAGGCGGCTTCGCCCACTTGGGCTTGAGACGGCGGAGTCAAGGCGCCAGGGAGTAGCCCAGCGGCGGCGGCCCGAGCAACGAACTCCCGCACGCCCTTGTCGGTTGCGAGGTCGAGCAACTCACGTCCTTCGACTGACGAGGGGATGGGCACCGACTCGGGCTTCCGCAGCGAGCGGACGTAGGTCGCCCCGTCCTGCAATACATCGGGGAAGTTGCGCTTGCACACATGCGGAACGTGCTCGAACTGAGAGACCTCGAGGACAACTACTTCTGCGCCGCTGCTCAGCGTGAATCGGTGCAAGGCCAGGGTCACGGGCGGATCGCTGTACTTCGCGAGGGCAGAACTGACGTTGTCGTAGTCAGACCACTCGTTGAGTTGTGTCGGACCCAAGCCGGGCACCATGGCGCCCATCTGCTTGTCGTCGATCCCAAGGACCACCAGGCCGCCGTCTCGGTGGTTGCCCATGGCCATAGCTGCGCGGGCGATTCTTGCGACGTACGCCTTGTCGCCAAGCCCACCGGGGCTTCCGGGACCCTTCACTTCAAAGGAGCGGATCTCGTTCCCGGCGGCCAGCAGGGCTTCGAGCTCTGTCTGGGTCACCATGGCTGGCACCCTACCGAGATCGCTAGTCGATCCGGTTGACCGGCGGCTGGAGCATCGTCGGTCCAGCGGGTCACCCAGGTCTAAGAAAATCAAAGAGGTGGCACGCCGCGTTGCATATCCGTGCGGGCCACCACTACCACGCAGCGGTGTTACGCACTCGGACTTGGGCTGAGCCCGAGTGCTCGCCGCATCAGTGGCGCGCCCGCAGCCCTGGAGCCACTGCTGGTGAGGCGCGCCTAGGCCCAACTCGACCACCAGCGACCTCGCCGCGATCTTGAATCCTTTCGCTCCTTACACCGTGTCCCGATGCGCCACCCGCAATAGCTGCGAAACGATTGGCGAGTGAACGACACCCCGTCGCAAGTTGCCAAGCGACACCACACAGTCCCCAAGTTTTACCTTCGTGGGTTTGCCCGCGAGGACCAGATCGCCACAATTCGACTGCCCGGAGATCAGCGATTCCTTCAGTCCGTCAACGACGCTGCAGTCGAGAAGCACTTCTACACGGTGGACGGCCATGAGGAGGGTGCAGACGTCGTCGAGAGGGCGCTCTCGGAGGTCGAAGGCCGGACGGCAACGATTTTCGAGAAGGTCATCGCCGGGTCGTGGCCATTGGACCTCGAGGACCGATCGGCACTCGGCTACTTCATTACCCTTCAGGCAACGCGGGTTCCGGCGCTGCGCAAGACGATGGACTACGTCGGCGCACAGATGCTGCGGCTCCAGATCGGCGCAGGCGGCAAGGCTGCATTTAGGCGCCAGTTGGAGGATCAGGGACGAGAAGTAAACGACGACCTTGTCGAGGACCTCTGGGCACAGGCGACCCGACTCGAGGGACCTCCCATCAAACAGACGAATGTTGAACACATTCAACACATGGCCGAGTTGTCCGAAGAACTTGTCAAATACATCATCGCCCGTCCTTGGACGCTCATTAGATTCGACAGACGCTCGCTCGTGACCTCAGATGCTCCGGTCGGCCTTATCGGCGACCCACGCGACGAACAGTGGCAGGGAGTCGGTTACATGACGGCATGGGGCATTACGTTCCCGTTGACCAGGAAGATCGGACTTCTAATGAGCAGCATTGATCCACTTATCGAGTTGAAAATTCCCGTCGAGCATGTGCATCGCGGGCGTGCGGACGCGATCGAAGCCGGCACGACCAGCATGGAGAAATTCCTGAATAGCTACACCGTCGCGAACGCCGCGGAATCCATCTTTCATCACCCAGACGATGAGGCCTTCGTTCCCGAACCACTACCGAGTCCAGAACCGGTCACGATGAAGATGAATGCTCCGGCGGAGTTCACCGGGGAGCCCTGGTTCGACATACCCGACCACGACGGTTCGCGCGGAACGACTGCCGATTAGCGTGACACGAGATGATGTAACCGCCAGTGCCGACCGATTCAAGGCGTGCTGGACAACCTCACCTTGGGCTTGGGCTTCTTGGTTGGTCTCGTCGAAGGGGCTCTCGATGGCGAGGGTGTCGGGGTGGGGGTTGTGCTCGGCGTCGGCGTGGGAGGCGGCGTGAAGGTTGTTTCGCTGGGAGGCGTTGTCGGCTCATCAGCGAGGGTCGTGTGCACCGTGAGGGCCAATGCGAACACCGCCGAGCTAATAAGGCAAACCATCGAGCGGGACACTGCTGCGCGTGCGTTCAAGAGTCGGTCGGCCTTATTTCGACGGGTCCAGTCCGAAACGTAGTATCCGTGGACCTCGGAGACCATTGCCACACGCTCGTCGTGGGCGACATGCTCAATACTGGAGCGGCTGGTGATACCCATTCGTTGGTCAGCATCCACCGCCCGGGTCAGGCCGACAACAAGCCAGCCCGCGGAAGCGAGCCCCAGCAAGGCACTGCTGGCTACTAGGCCCCAGCGCCAGGCGCTTGGGTCGTGGCCGAGTCGCGTGATCTCGTAGACGACGAGCGCAGCGTTCGCGGTGAGGAGTGCGACGAGAACGGTGGCGAGGCGCGCAGCCTTGAGCTCGAGGTTCCGCGTGGTGTCGTCCGCAGCTTGCCGGTACTCGCGCGACGTCCTGTACATGTCGAGCACGTCATCGTCGGCGACGTCCTCGGTCCACTTGAGCTTGTCGCTGAACTTCGGCTCGATAATGCCGTCCTTATTCGGCGCAAGCTCATCGGGGAGCAGGTCCCAAATGAACTGCTCCTTGGTGGACGGCCACCTAGCCCCTTTGCTGTCGACGCGGTCAGGCGGGACGCGGAAGAGCCTGATGAGACCATGGCCGGCTCTTGCTCGCCAGCGGACTGGAGATGCCGAAGGTGCCCTAGGGGCGGGCACGCGGCTCGGTTCGGCTGGCGTGTCCTCGTTATCGGGTTCGGGCGGCTGCGTGTCGGTCACGATGATCCGTGTGCGAGGAGATGGTCCGCGAGGGCGGGCCCAACTACATTGGCGGAGCCAGGGAGGAAGAGCCACTGCCCGACGGGGTTCGACTCGAGGAAGACAGGGCCGGTCGGGGTCTCTACCCAGTCCTGGGCGGAATATGTCAGTCCCATTCGGCGGGTGATATCGATGGCGAGGGCACCGACGCCAGGGTCACCCACAAACTCGAACCCAGCTCCGGAAGGATCTGGGTTTCGCCAGTCAAATGGCTCGCCGGGCACCTTCGCACGCCGCCAGACGTACGCACGGTCGGCGACAACGACGACGCGGAAATCTGCAGTTCCGGTGATGTGCTCTTGAAGCAAGGTTGGCGCGTTAGGCACCAAATCGAGGATGTCGTCGTCGACGTGATCTGCGTACGGGGCAATGCCGAGGCCTGAGGAGATGGATTTGGCGATCAGCGAGTATTGATCGCGCCAGGCGCGCGCCACGTCCGGGTCGCTCGTTACCACCGTGGCCGGGGTGACGGCGCCGGCACGGCGCGCAGTGGCGAGCTGAAGCAACGTGTGCTCCGCGGTCTCAACGACGCCGGGATGGTCGACCCAGGTCACCTCCAGGGACAGCAAGCCACCAACGAGTTGGGCGCGCGCTTCCTCCGCTCGGAGGCGGTTCTCGGCGTTGCTGGTGCGGTCATCGGGCGGAACGAACCCGGTACGGCGCCACCAGACCGTGGTTCCAGAGACTGCGACTCTCATGCCGGCGCTGGTGACGTGCTCACCGGGACCGATGTACAGCGGCTTGGTGACCGCGGCGTGTAGGTCGATGTATTGCACGTCCGCACGGCTACCAACGTGGTCCGCGACGACGCGCGCGTGGACGTCGTCGTAGGGCGCGACGAACAGTAAGTTGGTCAACGATTCAGCGCTGCGTCTTGGCGTGCCGCGATGACGCCTAGTGGAGTGATGCGGCGGCGGTCGGCCGGATCGTCGGCGAGTAACTCGTGCAGAGCCGTGTAGTTGTCGTCCGACTCGCCCCGGTCGTCATGGGTCAAGGTCGATGCCATGTTGGCCAGGCTCACAAGACGCTGGTCGTAGTCGCTTTCCCCACGACTGAAGGTGCCGGTCCTTTCTGGCACCGGCTCGGTGTAGGCCAGCTCGCCACGGCTCTTTGTCTCGGTTTCATCGCCTTCGCCACGCACCGTCGTCGTCGTTCGCAACCGTGGTGTTGGGTCCGGCTCGGGAGAGGGACTTGAGGCGCGGACCTCGGAACCTGCCTCCGCCTCGCCACGTACTGCGGTCTCGAGGACGGGCTGAGAGTCTTCGTTATCGTCGCTGTTCTTGCTGGCGAGTTTCGTGTCTCCCAAGGTGCTCGTAAAGCGCGGAGATTCCGCTATCTGTGGGGGAGGTGAGCCAAGGTATGAGCCGTGAAGTCGAGCCATACGTTCATCATCCCAGACATCATCGGCACGACGTCCTAACGCGATTCGTGTCGCGTTCGGACCGAGAGACCGTAGCGTTCGCAACCTATCCGCTGCCCAGACGGACCGGAACACCACCCAGACTTCGTTTGCGCCATCTCGTGCGCGAAAAACCTGCGGTACCGCATCCAACCTGACGGCAACTCGAACGAAGGCATCATCTAGTCCGCCGGCCTCATCTTCGGTCGATGCCGAAGTGCAATCAACTGAGTAGCGACATCCGGTAGACGGGTCCGCTGCACGGATAGGTGACATCTGATCTGCGTCGATGTGTGTCGGCGCTGGAAGGATGTGCACCATGCCGAA
>NZ_SDWS01000015.1 GCF_004137245.1 Nocardioides glacieisoli | reverse complement strand
CAAGGTCCTCGCCGTCGCGCTCGGCCACGTGCTCGGGGTGGTGGCCGCCCACGACCGTGCCATCAAGCTCCTCCCACGACGGCACCAGCTGACCGGTCAGCTGCCCCTGCTCGTGGCGATGGTGAGCTTCACCATCGGAGGGTTGTACCTGCTGTTTGCGGCCTGATCACCGTACGGCTGAGATGGCGGCCCTGCTCTGACCTGGGTTCCTCTTCAGGCGTCCACGCTGCCGACAAGCGAGCAACCCGTGCGCGTCGCCCAGTTCGACGCCTGTTCGCCGAGGCGTTGACCCGCGTCGAACAGACCAGCGCATCGCGCGGCCGGTTCCTGCTGGCCGGCGGCGCGGACGTGACCCGACGCGTGGAAGCAGCGCGCTCTGTACGACGCGATGAAGGACGCAGCAGGGACTGCACTTCTCCGTGGTGCGAGTCGCACGCCGGCATGGGTCGACGTACGTCCGGACCCAGGTATGGCATCCACGTGCGATTCCGATCAGTTCGACGCGTGAGGTGCCGGGCGCGCCTCGGACCCGGCCCGGGCGTCATGGGGACCCACGATCTGCGGGGCAAGTCGAGGAACGAGTCGAACCAGGACCACCATCGCGACGAGCTCCACCATGGTCTGCGTGACGACGGCCAGAGGCGCGATGTCAAGCGCTTCAGGTAGGGCCAGCGCCAGCGGGAGCACGACCAGCGAGTTGCGGGTCGACACCGAAAACATGACAGCCCGGGTCGCCGGGACATCGAGGCGGGCGGTTCTCGCAGCGATCCTGCCCACCGTGACCGCAACGACGACGAAGATCACGTAGAGCGGGATCAGACGCGCCAGCTCAACGGCTTCAGACCCTACGGCAGCGATCTGGGAACCGATGACCACGGCAAGGGTGGCCATCATCAGAGGCACCATGGCGCCAGCCATCAGCTCCTCGATGACCACTCCGATCCGATGACGGCGACCGATCGCCTGGACGATTCCGGCGGCGGCGAGCGGCGCGACGATCAGCACGAGGAAAGCCTCGATGAACGGCTCGAGGTCCACGACGTCGAGAACGTCGGATCCGGCGAACATGAACAGGTAGACCGGAAGCAGGAGCATCTGCGCGATCATCAACAGGGGCGCCGCCGCGAGGAGGCGTGCCTGTGCCCCGCCGGCCAGGCCGGTGAAGACGATGACGTAGTCGATGCACGGCGTGAGCAGCACGAGCAGCAGGCCAAGCATGAGCCCGCGGTTGTCAGCGACGAAACGGGAGAGCCCGAACGCGACTGCAGGGACCACGACGAAGTTCGCCACCAGCACGGTGCCCAGGAAGCGCACATCCGCGAACGCCCGGCCGACCTCGCCAAGAGGAACGCTGAGGAACGTCGCGAACAGCAGCATCGCCAGCACCGGGTTGATCGAGTGCTGCAACGTCGGCGCGACCCCGGAAGCCGACAGACCGACGAATGCACCGAGCACGATCGCAGCCAGGTACAACGGAATCTGGTGTGCGTCCCACCACTCCACCATCGATCGGAAGCGACCAGGAGGGCACTGGAGGTCGTTCACCGGTGCGTCTGCCTGTGGTGGATCCGGACATCCTCACCGGTGTCGCAGCTCGCCCGCTCGCCCGACGACATGTACTCACTTCGACAAGACTCCCCACTGTCCGGGCACTCCGCCACCCGCCCGGTCGCGGCGGCAAGCCGGTCCCGCAGCAGCCGGAGGGATGACAGCCGCTCGAGCACCGTCTCGTCGTACGAGCGGTAACCGTTCGACTCACGCCGCGCACCGATCAACCCGAGCGAGTCGTAGTAGCGGAGGGTGGTCGCTGGGATTCCCGTCGACCTTGCCACCTGCGAGATGCGCACGGACCGACCCTAAACCTTCTAGTCGACTCCAAGGTCCAGCTGTCGTGCTGCGTTGACGTCCGCGGTGGGCCGCCTGATGTCGACGACCTGTGGACATTCAGCCCGCGACCCGCCCCGTCGCGACGACGGGCGAGTCGGCACCACCGCCGCGCAGCGCGACGGTGCAGGTGGCCGTGTCGGCCTCGCAGGTCAGCAGGTCCTGGCGCGCGGACGTCTCGGTGGAGATCGACGCCGTCGCGGCGAACGTGTCGGCGTCCAGCCACTGGTAGCCGAGGACGCTGTCGTAGGGCTGGGGTGCCACCGGCGTCCAGGCGTCTGCGCCGACCTCCCCCACCACCGTCGTGTAGTAGCTGACCCCGTCCGGCGGGGACACCCGCGTGTGGAGCACGGCCCGCTGTCCGTCCGGGGACAGCGCTCCGCCCGTGCCCGGGAGGGCGCGGGTGTCGAGGAGGTCGGGGCCGGAGCGCAGCTCCTCGACCTGGACCATGGTCGTGGACCCGTCGACCTCCTGCGGCTCGAACGAGGTCGCCACCTGCAGGATCTCGCCGTCCTCGACCTGCAGCACCTCCGCCCCGACACCGTCCGCAGCGGGCAGGAGGACGGGATCCCCGCCGTCCAGCGCGTCCCAGGCCAGCACGCCACGGGCGGCGGGCACGTAGACGGTGCGACCGTCGACGGCCACGATGTCGGCGCCGGCACCGCCGACGCTGCCGGGGTTCGGGGAGACGGGATCGCCGGGCAGGTCCTCGATCGGGACGTCGACGCGGTCGCCGGTGGCGAGGTCGAGCACGCTCAGGGCGCCTGCCTCGGCCGCGTCCACCCAGGCGACGACATCGTCGTCGGACACCAGCCGGCCCCGGTCGGGGTCCGCCAGTCGCCCGACCTGCTGCGACTCACCGTCGACGACGGTGTGCACTCGACCTTGGCGGTCGGCGACGACGTACCCGCTCGGCGCTTGCACGAGCGCGTTGATCGCCAGGTCCGTCTCCACGGTCCGGGAGCCGTCGTGGATGGTGCCCCCCAGTGCGTAGGCGAGCTCGTAGGAGACCACGGGAGTCGCGACGTCGGGCCCGCGGGAGTCGTCGGACAGCACAGTGGGAACCGCGATCCCGGCGACGACCACCAACGACGCTGCCACCGCTCCGACGACGCCGGTCAGCCGCCGGCGCACCTGGCGGTCGCCGTCGCGGAGCATGGCGGCCACGTCGAGGTCGGGCGCGTCGAGGGAGTCGGCGCGGTCGTGCATGACGTCCTTGAGGAGTCCGGTCATCGGTTCACCACCGTCAGGTCGGCGGGGAGCAGGTCGAGGTGCCCACCGCGGGAGTCGAGGGTCGTACGGAGCGTGGCCAGGCCCGCGTGCACCTGGCTCTTCACGGTGCCGACGGCACAGCCGAGGGCGGCCGCGGTCTGGGCCTCGGTGAGGTCCTCGTAGTAGCGGAGCACGATCGCGGCCCGCTGCCGCGGCGGCAGGTCCTGCAAGGCCGACCACACCCACTCGCGCTGCGTGAGCTCGTCGGCGTGCCCGCCGTGGCTCGCCTCGGGGATCGTGTCGCTGGGTCGTTCCTGCCACGACTTGCGGCGGTACCACGAGATCGCGGTCGTCGTGATGACCTTGCGGGTGTACGCCTCCGCCTTGGCGGGGTCGCGCAACGTGGGCCACTTGACGTAGGTCTTCGTGAACGCCTCCTGCAGCAGGTCCTGGGCCAGCTGCCGCTCGCCGACCATGAGGTACGCCGTGCGGTGCAGGGCGGCCGACCGTGCGGCGACGAACTCGGCGAAGGCCGCCGGATCGCGTCGTGGCATCTGTGCTCCTGAGAACGGATGGAGGGGGTCACTCAACACGACGCTCCCGGACCGACAAAAGGTTCGGAGCAGTCACCCACGACCAGCTAGCGCGGTGCTGGCGGTGCGGCATCCACACCGCCAGCACCGCACAAGCCGAGGGCCGGCTCAGGCCTCCGCGCTGCGCACCAGTCGCTCGACCACGGCGTCGGGGTCGTCGAGCCAGTCGGTCGCGAGGACCTGCTCGACCTTCCACCCGGCGGAGCGCAGGACGGCCGGCTGGATGGTGCGGCGCTGCTCCCCCGATGCCCGGTCGACGCGCGCGGCGTGGTCGACCAGGACCGCCGTGCGCCACGTCGGCTCACCGACCCTGCGCAGGGCGAGGTCGCACCGGAAGCCGGACTGACCGACCGAGAGCGCGACGTCGAGCCCACGCTCGCGCAGTGCCTCAGCCAGCTGGTCGACGATGTCGGGCGGGCCGTCCCGGTCGGCCCCACCCTGCCGCCACGAGCCCAGCGCGGACCGCATGGCCGCGGGGTCGCCCTCGGACACTGCGTCGGCGTACTGGAGGAAGCCGCGCAGCGACGCCGCACCGTCGTTGTAGGTGTTGCTGATCATCGCGGGCTCGATGCTGCTCACCAGCACCATGTGCTGGCGAGCGCGGCTGAAGATGACGTTGAGCCGCTTCTCGCCGCCGCTGTTGTTGATCGGGCCGAAGTTCATCCGCATCCGGCCGTCGGGGCCGCGGGCGTAGCAGACGCTCATGATGATCACGTCGCGCTCGTCGCCCTGGACGTTCTCCAGGTTCTTCACGAAGAGGCCGACGGTCTGGCCGTCCTCCTCGCGGTCGACCTCGGTCTCGTAGGCCACGGCGAAGTCGGGGTCGGCGGCGGCCAGCGACGCCAGCGCGTTCTCGATCTCGGTCTGCTGGGCCTCGGAGAAGGCCACGATGCCGATCGTGAGCCCGGTGCCCCGCAGCAGCAGGTCGCGCGTCAGCTCCGCGACCCACTGGGCCTCGGCCGGGTTGGTGCGTCGCGTGTAGACGCCGTCGCTGACCCGGACCACGCTGATGCTGCGGTCGAGGACGGCGTCGGTGGTGGCGCGTACGTCGTCGGGGTCGGGCGCCTCGCCCGTCGTGACGCTGAGGCGCGGACGGCCCTCCGGCATCGGCACGCGGTCCGGCACGGTGGCGAGCCTGCCCTCGTAGAAGGCTGCGTTGCTGAACTGGATGAGCGCCTCGTAGCGGCTGCGGTAGTGCCAGAGCAGCATGGTCGACGGCAGCCGCGTCGAGGCGACGGTGAGGAAGCTGTCGGCGTCGAGCACCACGCCGACCTGCGCGGCCGCCTCGTCGTCCTCGACGCCCTCGTCGACCTCGGTGTCGACGCCCGGGCCGCTGCTGCGGAAGTAGCGGGTCGGCGGGAGCTGCATGCGGTCGCCCACCACAATCGCCTGGCCGGCCCGGTGCAGCGCCGGCACCGCCTCCTCGACCGGCACCTGGCTGGCCTCGTCGAAGACGACCACGTCGAAGGCCCCGGCCAGCTCGAGGGTGTCGCTCAGCGACGACGGGCTCATCAGCCACACCGGCCGCAGCGCGGCCACCACCTCGCCGGACTCGGCGCTGGCCAGCTGCCGGATCGACCGGTAGGCGCGTACCTTGCCGAACTCGTGCTCCAGCTCGCGCCGACCGGTGCTCCAGGTCTTCTTGGTCGCCCGCTGCGCCTCGTCCATGCCGGTCACGCTGCGCCCGCTGTGCTCGACGAGCTCGCGGAACCTGTGGCGCAGGCGGCCGACGATGACCGCGGCGTTGGCCCTGTGGAGGGCCGGCTCCAGCTGCGCCACGCGCTCGACGAGGTCGCCGAGGCGGCGCCCGTCCAGCCGGTCGAGCTCGGGCAGGTGCGCCCGGGCGTCGCGCAGGGCGGTCGTGAGCACGACGTACTCGACCTGGTCGGGCGTGGCCTCGAGGACCTGGAGAGCCCGGTGGACCGACGGCTCTGCGGCGATGTCGGTGAGCGATGGCGCAGTGGCACGTACGGCGTCGCGTCCCGCCGGTGTCGCGAGCGCGGCCGCGACCTCCAGCGCCTCGTCGAGCGGCAGCCGCTCGACGTCGAGCACGTCCGCGAGGTCCTCGTCGAGCCGGGCGAGGTCGTGGGCCAGGTCGTCGAGCGCCTCACGCGGGCCGTCGTCGGCCGCAGCGAGCAGGTCGCGCCAGGCAGCGAGCGGCTGGTCCAGCCGCCGGACCGCAACGAGCCGGTCCGCCAGACCGGCCAGGTCGCCGTGGCCGTACGCGCGCTCGGCCTCCGCGTCGACCGCGGCTGCAGCGTCAGCCGCTTCGTGGTGGTCGACCAGCAGCCCCAGTGCCTGGCTGGCCGGCATGGCCGCACCGCTCCACCCGCGCTCGACCAGCGCCTTCACCCGCCGCCACTCACCACTGAGGAACCGGAAGGCCGAGCCCTCCTTGCTGCGGGCGACCTCGAGCGCTGCGACGGCATCCTCGGGACGAACCGGCTCGGTCCAGCCGGCAGCCGCACCACCCGCCGCGGCGGCCGCCTCGTGGGCCTCGCGCTGGCGTCGTACGGCAGCAGTCAGCTCGGTGGCCGCAGCCGACCGCCCCGAGAGCACCCCCAGCGCACCGTGGCGGGCGAGCGGGTCCAGCAGGGCGTGCAGGCCGGCGACCTCGCGGACCTGCGCGACGGTGAGCGAGCCGGGCTCTGGCCCGCCCGCCGCGGCGAGCAACCCGAGCACGCGTCCCACGGACGTGCCGAGCGACTCGGCCGCAGCCGCCACCGTCATCTCGGCGCGCGCGTCGGAGAGCGCGCCGGGACGGATCGCCGCCAGGGGCGTACGAGCCAGGACGCGATCGTGACCGGCACGCGCGAGCGCGTCGCCGAGGCGGTCCACCGCGGGCCGGACCGCGTGCCACGCATCGGGTGCCGGGACGACCCGGAGGTCGCTCGCCGACAGGTCGTCTCCCCACCGCGAGTCGCGCAGGGCGACCAGCCGGTCCAGGTGGTCGACCACCCGAGCCCCGCGCCGGCCCGCGCCGACCAGCGCGGCGTCGTACGCCTCGACCTCCGCCCGGATGCCGACGAGCTCGCCGACGAGGCGGTCGCGCTCTCCCTCGAGGGCGTCGATGTCCTCCTCCGAGGTGGTCCACGCCTCGTAGGTGTCGCGCAGGCCGTGGACGAACGCCTTCTTGTCCGCCTGGCTGTCGTGGACGAGGGTGCAGATCTCGTCCAGGCCGCGCGAGCGCAGGCGTGCGTGCACGACGTCGAGCGCGGCTCGCTTCTGGCAGATGAAGAGCACCCGCTTGCCGCGCGCGAGGTAGTCGGCGACGAGGTTGGTGATCGTCTGCGACTTGCCGGTGCCGGGCGGGCCCTGGATGACGAAGGTGTCGTCGGCGCGGGCCTGGGCGACCGCCGCCATCTGCGAGTCGTCGGCGGTGACGACGAGGTAGCGGTCCTGCGGTGGCACGGGCGCCGTCGCCGCGGGCGCCTCGCGGGGCTCGGTCGAGAACAGCTCGTCGAACACCGGCTGGGGCCGCGGCTCGTCGAGGAGGGCGTCGTAGTCACGGACCAGGCTGAGCGTGCGGTAGTTGAAGTTCGCGAGGGTCACCGCGCACAGGTCGACCTCCCAGCGATAGGGGTTGGTCTCGCCCTCGGAGAGCGAGAAGAGCTCCTGCTCGACCTCGCCGACCGCCTGGCTGCGCGGCGCCGGCGCGTCCCCGAGCTCCACCCCGAGCGGCAGCGGGGAGCGCACGAGCCGGTCCTCGAAGATCTGCACGCCGAGCGGCTGCCACGACGGCCGCGTGTAGGAGTACGCGTAGTGGCGCCGCCCGATGCTGGGCCGGCTGCCGCTGCGGCGCCTGCGGTACGCCTGCAGCGCGAGCTGGGCACGCGAGCGGATCAGGTCGATGCGCGGGCGGTCGACCAGCACGATCGACACCCCGCGCTCGGTGCGTCGCGCCTGGCGCTCGATATCCGCGCGCAGGTCGTCGACCGCCGCCGGGTCGGTGAGGTCGATCGTCGTCGGGAGGTCGAAGCCGTAGCTGCCGCGCAGCTGGTGGCGCAGGACCGGGTTGACCTCGGCCTCGCCGGCGTCGACGAGCTGGAGCTTGTAGGACTGCCGCACGCCGCGGGCCTTGGTGAGGGTCGCGGCGGCGAGCACCAGCGGCGACAGGATCGGCACGTCGGGGTCGACGTGCACGTCGTGCCACCGCAGGAAGGCGACGACGACCCGCAGCTGGTCCTGGCCGTACTCCGCGCGGTCCCGCTGCGCCTGCGACCGGACGGCGTCGAGGGCCTGCTCGGCGTAGGGCGCGTCGTCCCAGCGGACGACCGAGCCGAGCTCCACCGCCTTGCCGTCCACCAGCCGACGGGAGGCAGGACCGCCCCACGTGAACAGCTGCTCGGCGCCGATGGAGCGGACGTCGAGCACCAGCGGGACCGACGCCTGGGTCAGGTTGAGCGTGCGGCCGGTGCTGCGGAAGTGGAGCAGCGGGTTGCGGCGGCTGAGGTCGAACAGCCGGTCGCGCAGGTGCTCCAGCACGACGGTGCGCCGGTCGCGGTCGCCGGTCGCGTCGAGGACGCGCTCGAGGTCGAAGTCCTCGGGCTGGTCCCGGTAGGTGCGCAGCCGCTCGATGAGGTCGCGGAGGTCCTGCGCGCGCCGGCGCCGGTCGGGCTCGACCATCGAGGTCACCAGACCGGCCACCACCGGATGGAGGCCGGGCGCGAGGACGAACAGGTTGCGGTAGTGCTGCTCGAGGCGCAGCACGTGGTCCTCGTCGGCAATGTCGAGCCCGCAGAGGAGGGCCGCGAGCAGCTCGCCGACGCTGGCGATGTCGGTGAGCTCGTCGTGGTGACCGACCTGGTGCTCCCACCGCTGCCAGCCCGGGACCAGGCGTGCCCGCGGCGTCTCGGAGCCGGCCTGCGCCGCGCTCGTACGCTGTCCGCTGGCCAGGTCGAGCAGCTGGTCTCCCCCGCGCCGGACGTCGAGGCCCCTGGACGCGAGCTCGCGCTCGACCTCCTTGATCGCCGACCGGTTGTGGTGCGGCGCCGCGGCGGCTGCGTCGTCGAAGGCGATCCGGTTGCCCTCGATCACCGTCAGCTGCCCGAGCCCGCGCAGTGGCGCGACCCTGCCGAGCTGGTGGGCGGCCGCGACCTGCTCCAAGAGGGGAAGGGTGGATGCGAGCACGTCGTCCACCGGCAGCCCGCCCAGCTCGACGGCCTTCGCCACGAGGTCGCGCATCACGCCGCTCCCGCCACGAGCCCGCGGGCGTCGGCGACCACGGCGGTGCGCTCGCGATCGCCCAGCCCGAGCTCGGCCACGAGGAACTTCACCAGGTCCGTGTCGAGCTTCTTGACCATCGCCACGGCCACGGCGGCGGCCAGCGCGGACCGCGGCGCGTCGGGATCGCTGGTCGCGAGGTCGGCGAGCACGGCGCAGAGGTAGCGGCGGGTGTCGGGCGGCAGCGTGCTGAGGTCGTCGTCCGTGAGCTCGGACAGCGCCGCCGGGCTCGCCGGCACCTCCGCGCCGTAGCGTTCCGCGAGCTCCATCGACTCCGGCGAGCGCAGCTCCTCGACCTGCGTCGCCTGGCCTGCCAGCTCACGGGTCAGGTCGCGCAGCGCGTCCTGTCCGAGCAGGTCGAGCGCGGCGAGGTCGAGCGGCGGACCGATCGCGGCGGCGACCGCCTCCTCCGCGTCGTCACCGTGGGCGTGCCACTGCTGGAGCGCCCACGAGCGCAGCACGTTCTCGGGGTGGGTCTGTCCCGCGCTCCCGGACGTCAGGTCGACCTCGGCCGCCTGGCGCAGGTAGGCCCCGGGATCGACCTGCTTCATCCCCGTCGCGAGCTTGAGCAGGCCACCGACCGCCGGCTCGACGAGGCCGGTCGCGAGCAGCGCCCCGCGATCGGCGTACAGCTCGGTCGCGAGCCGGAAGCGGCGCGCCGTCTCGAGGTACTCCCCGCTCGTCCGGGCGTCGGTCTCGCTCGCCTCGAGCAGGCGGGAGGCGACCAGGTGACGCCCGCCCTCCGACGTCCAGAGCACGTGGTGGGACAGCTCGTGGCCCATGACGGCGCACAGCTCGTCGTCCGCGAGCAGGTCGGACAGCCCGCCCGTCAGGACGACGATCGCGCGGTCCGGGACGAACACGAGCTCGGCGTTGGGCTTGTCCCCCGACTCCCCCGCGTAGAGCTCGACCGGCACCGTCACGCCGAGTGCCTCGGCCGCACGCGCCAGCTGGGCGTGCGCCCCGGGATGGCTCGTCGGGTCCAGCCGGTACGTCGAGCGCAGCAGTGCCTGGTCGAGGTCGTCGCCGCCGATGGGGCCGGAGCTCAGGGCCGCGAACGCCTTCGGGTGCTCGCTCTCGAGGATCGTCGTCACCGCCGAGTGGTAGGGCAACGGCGTCAGCTGGCGGAGCACGCCGATCACCCTAGGTGGTCCCTCCGCGCAGCACGGGAGGAACACTCTCGGTCATGGACACCTCATCGCTCGCACGCGCCGTCGCCCCGACCGGCACTCTCCGGGCCGTCATCAACCTCGGCAACCCGGTCCTCGCACAGGGCACCCCCGACGATCCCCGCGGGGTGACGGTGGCCATCGCCCACGACATCGCCCAGTGGCTCGGGATTGCTCTCGAGCTCGTCTGCGTGGACGCCGCGCGCAACTCCTACGCCGCGATCACCGAGGGCCGGGTCGACCTCTGCTTCCTCGCCAACGAGCCGTCCCGCGAGGAGGGCGTGGTCTTCACCGCGCCGTACGTCCTGATCGAGGGCGTCCACGTCGTCGACGCAGACTCGCCCCTGGCGTCGTCGGACGAGGTCGACCGCGAGGGCGTGCGCATCGGCGTGCGGCTGGGGTCGGCGTACGACCTGTTCCTCACCCGCAGCCTCCAGCACGCCGACGTGGTCCGTGCCGACGAGGCGACCGACGTCTTCGAGGAGCAGCACCTCGACGCCGCGGCCGGCGTGCGGCAGCCGATGGAGGAGTTTGTCGCCGCGACCGGGCGCCGGATCCTCGAGCCGGCCTTCATGGAGATCCAGCAGTCCGTCGGCCTCCCCCGCGCGCTCGACCCTGACGCTGTCGCTGCGGTCGCAGCGAGGGTCGAGGCCCTCAAGGCCTCCGGCTTCGTGCGCGACGAGCTCGCGCGCAGTGGTGTCGAGGCCACGGTGGCCCCACCCGCGTAACGGAGTCAGACGGGACCTTTGGCCCTGTCGGCCGGCGCCACCAGTGCGCAAGGTTGCGGCTCCCACCCCCAGCGCTCGCGAGAGAGCCGCATGCTCGCACCATCCGACTTCGCCCTGTCCATCGCTGAGGCGGCACGGACCCTCAACAAGCCCCGCAGCCTCGACGACACCCTCCAGACGATCGTCGAGGTGGCCTGCAACTCCGTCCCCGGCTTCGACCACGTCGGCATCGCGACGCTCGCGAAGGGCGGCGACATCGAGACGCGGGCGTACGACGGGGAGCTGGTCGTGTCCCTGGACGAGCTGCAGCACGAGCTCCACGAGGGCCCGAGCTCGGCAGTCCTACGGGACGCGGAGACGATCGCGGTGTCGAGCCTCCGGCTCGAGCACCGCTGGCCGCACTATGTCCCCCGGGCACGGGCTGCGGGGGTCCGCTCCCAGCTCGCCGTCAAGCTCTACCTCGACCGCGGCACCCTCGGCGGGATCAACTTCTACTCCACCACCTCCGACGAGGTCAGCGTCGATGCCCAGGCGATGGCCCGGCTCTTCGCCACCCATGCCGCCATCGCGCTCGGTCACGCCCAGGAGCGCGAGGAGCTCAACGAGGGCCTGCAGAGCCGGCGGGTCATCGGACAGGCGATCGGGATCCTCATGGAGCGCTACCAGATGGATGAGGACCGTGCCTTCGCCTTCCTGGTCCGTGCCTCCTCCCACAACAACCTCAAGCTCCGTGCGGTCGCCGAGGAGCTCGTCGCCGAGGCCAACGCGCGGTAGCGGAGAACGGCCCCGCGCTCAGCGGTGGATCGGCCCTCGCGCCGGCGCAGCCAGGTCGACCACGCGGTCCACCAGGTCCAGGCCGGCGGTCCCGTGGGTGATCCACAGGACCGAGCGGTCGCGCTCTCCGGTGAGGACCTCCCGCGCGAGCTCGGCCGCCGTCGCGCTGTCGAGGTGCGCCGCCGGCTCGTCCATCACCAGCACCGGCTGGTCGGCCAGCAGCGACCGGGCGACACCGATCCGAGCGCGCTCCCCGCCCGAGACGGCGGCATGGCCGTCGCCGAGCCAGGTGTGAACGCCCTCCGGGAGGTCGTCGAGCCAGTCGCCGAGGCGCGCCCGGCGCAGGGCGGCCTCGACCTCCGCGTCCGTGGCTCCGGGGCGTGCGAGTCGCACGTTCTCCACCAGCGTCGTGCAGAACACGTGGGGGTGGTCGTCCACGAGGCCGGTCATCCGGCGCACGTCGGCCAGGCGCAGGGACCGGGTGTCACACCCGCCGAGCACGACCCTGCCGCTGGCCGGGTCCAGGAAGCGGAGCAGCAGCGCCGCCAGGGTGGACTTCCCCACGCCCGACGGTCCGACGACTGCGACGCGTTCGCCCGGCGCGAGGTGCACGGACAGCTCCGCCGTGAGCGAACCCCCCGGTGCCCACCGGGCCCGCACCTGCTCGACGGCGACGTCGTGTCCGGAGGGCGTGCCGTCGGCCACCGTGTCCCGGACGGCGGGAGCGGACCGCTCGAGCGCGCGCAGCCGGCTCTCGGCGGCGGCGGTCCGTACGGACAGTGCGCCCGCGTCCGTCAGCGGCAGGACGACGTCCGCGAGGGCGAGCGGCAGCAGCACGAGCAGGGCCATCATCGGACCCGTCAGCGAGCCGTCCGCGACCGCAGTCGAGGCGAGTCCTGCGACGAGAGCCATGGCGACACCCGTCGCGAGGAGGACGGCGGCACGCGCGGCGCCCGTCCAGCCGGCGGCGCCACTTCCTGCCCGACCCAGGGCCCGACCGGTGTGGGCGATGCGGTCCGTGGCGCGTCCGGTGGCCTGCCACATCAGCAGCTCCTCGGCGACCTGGACGGACTCGAGCACCTCGGTCGACAGCCTGGACCGGAGCTCGACGAGCATGCGCTCGGTGCGTCGTGCCCCCCAGCGGGGCGCCAGGTAGCCCACCGAGCCGGTGATCGCGCAGCAGGCGAGCACGACCGCACCCGCCACCGGCAGCACCAGCGCGGCGACGAGCGCGGCGGCCGCGGCCACCAGCACGAACTGCTGCACGGGCATCCGCACCCGCAGCTGCCGATCGACGACGCTGTCCACGTCGTCGACCACGGCGCTGAGCACGTCGCCGCGACGTCGCCCCAGCCGGGCGGGCACCAGCGGGACCAGGGCGTCGTACACCTCCACCCGGCGACGGCCGAGCAGGCGGAGCGCGGCGTCGTGCGAGCGCAGCCGCTCGACGTAGCGCAGGACGGGTCGGGCCAGGCCGAAGGCGCGTACGCCGACCACGGCGAGCAGGAGCGTCAGCACGGGCGGCTGGCTGGAGGCCTGGACGATCAGCCAACCGGCGGTCGCCGTGAGCGCCACGCCGGACAGCGAGGCGAGGGCACCGATGACCGTGCTGCCCACGAACCCCGCTGCCGCGGGCTCCTCGGCCGCACCGGAGGACGTGTCCAGGACTTGGGCGGCGGGGGCGGCTGCGGTGACCGCGGGCCGGGCGACCCGCTCGGGCGGCGCACCGGCGGGCCGGGAGAGCTCGAGCCGCCGGTCGGCCAGCGCGACCAGCATCGGGCGGTGCGCCACGACGACCACCGAGCTGCGGCGGCCCAGCTCGAGGACCGCGTCGGCGATCACCCGTTCGGTGAGCTCGTCGAGGTGTGCGGTGGGCTCGTCCAGCAGGACCCACGGCCGGTCCGCGAGCACGATCCTCGCGAGGGCCAGCCGGGCGCGTTCGCCGGCAGACAGCGTGGCGCCGTCCTCGCCCAGCGGTTCGTCGATGCCGCGAGGAAGCTCGTGGACCCGCACCTCGAGCGCCACCTCGCGCAACGCCTTCCACAGGTCGGCGACGGTCGCGTCCGGACGGGCGATCCGCAGGTTGTCGGCGATGGATCCCGCCACGAACTGTGGCTGCTGGGGCAGCCAGGCGACCTGCGACTGCCACGAAGCGCCACCGACGGGAGACCCGTGGGACGTCACGGTGCCGCCCGTGGCGGGCTCGAGCCCGGCCAGGACCGCGAGGAGGGTCGACTTGCCGCACCCCGACGGGCCGGTCACTGCCGTCACCCCGCGCGCCGGGATCCGGGCGTCGACCGGCGCCAGCGCGGGCACGGTGCGCCCTGGATACGTCATCGTCAGGCCGTCGAGGACCAGGGGCGCGCCCGGCTCGGCCGGGGCATCGAGGTCGTCGTGGTCCTCGGCCGACAACAGTCGGTCCGCGGCCTCGAACGTGGCGGCTCCCTCGGCTGCCGCGTGGAACTCCGCGCCCACCCGTCGCAACGGCCAGTACGCCTCGGGCGCGAGCAGCAGGACGACGAGCGCGGTGGAGAGGTCGAGCGAGCCCTGCGCGAGCCGTACGCCGACCGTCACCGCGACGAGCGCGACCGACAGCGTGGCGACCAGCTCGAGGACGGCCGAGGACGCGAAGGCGATGCGGAGGGTCCGCAGCGAGGCGATCCGGTAGCGGTCGGTGACCTCGGCGATACGGCCCGACTGCACCCGCTCGCGGCGGTGCGCCACGAGCGTCGGGAGCCCGCGCACGACGTCCACGAAGTGGCCCGACAGCGCCTCCATCGCGCGCCACTGCTCGGCCGCCCGGTCTCGGGTCGCGAGTCCGACCAACGCGCCGAAGACCGGGACGAGGGGCAGCGTCGACAGCACGATGACCGCGCTGAGCAGGTCCTGCGTCGCCATCGCGACCACGGCCAGCGGTGGCAGCACCGCGGCCAGCACGAGCGCCGGCACGTAGCGGGTGAGGTAGGGCTCGCACGCCGAGACCCCTCGGGTGACCAGGACGGCGACCTCGCCGCTGCTGCCCACGCGGGGGTGGCGTACGACGGCTGCCACGAGGTCGCTGCGCAGGGAGGTGCCCACGACCGCGGCGGCGCGGGAGGCCAGCCACTCCCCCGCCGCTCCGACGAGACCGCGCGCCAGGAGCACGGCGACGGCTGCCGTCCCCCACTGCCGGACGTGGTCCCCGTCGAGGGCCGCGACCACGAGGCCCGCCACCACCCAGGCCTGCGCGATGACGAGCAGCCCCGAGACCAGCCCGGTCGCGGCGATGCCGGCCAGTGCCCGGCGCGCGGGGACGAGCCTGGCCCGCACGCGGGGGTCGGCGGGCCTCACCGTCCGGCGCCGACGGCCGCCGGGATGTGGTGGACGGCGATCCGCTTGCGGAACACCCAGTAGGTCCACCCCTGGTAGGCGAGGACGAGCGGCGTGAAGATGACGGCGACCACCGTCATGATCCGGAGCGTGTACGCCGTGGCTGCCGCGTTCGTCGTCGTCAGGCCGGTGCCGGTGGCCAGGGTCGTCGGCATCACGTCGGGGAACAGGGCGAGGAACAGGCCGGCCACCCCGAGCGCGATGGCGACGAAGGTGCCCAGGAAGGCCCACCCCTCGCGTCCCCGCACCGCGACCGCCAGTCCCGCGAGCAGTGCGCCCGCCGCGCCGAGGAAGGCCACCGCCGACCCCACGCTCCCGGTCTCGACCTGCGTCCAGCCGAGGAACAGCACGGCAGCGACTGCGGCCGCGGCCCCCACCGGCAGGGCCAGGGAGCGGGCCCGGTGCCGGATCTCGCCGTCGGTCTTCAGCGCGATGAACAGCGCGCCATGGGTCAGGAACAGCAGGAGCGTCATCGCGCCGCCGAGCAGGGCGTAGGGGTTCAGCAGGTTGAAGAAGCCACCGACGTACTCCAGGTCGGAGTCGATCGGGACACCGCGCAGGATGTTGGCGAACGCCACCCCCCACAAGATCGACGGCAGCAGCGACCCGACGAAGATGGCCGCGTCCCACCGGCTGCGCCACCGGTCGTCGTCGCGCTTCGCCCGGTACTCGAACGCGACCCCGCGCACGATCAGGGCGACCAGGATCAGCAGGAGTGGCAGGTAGAACCCGCTGAACAGCGTGGCGTACCACTCGGGGAACGCCGCGAAGGTCGCGCCACCGGCCACCAGCAGCCACACCTCGTTGCCGTCCCAGACCGGGCCGATCGTGTTGATCATGACGCGGCGCTCGGTGTCGTTCCTGGCCAGCACCGGCAGCAGCATCCCGACGCCGAAGTCGAATCCTTCCAGGGTGAAGTAGCCGATCCAGAGGACGGCGATCAGGATGAACCAGATGGTCGTGAGCTCCACGGGGATCTCGCTCTCGGATCAGTAGGCGAAGGCGAGCGGGCGGTCGTTGCCGGGCTCGTCGACGTCTGAGGGGGGTTCGGGCAGGGGGTCGGCACCGCGGGCGATGTAGGTCAGGAGCAGGCGCACCTCGATCACGGCGAGCACGCCGTAGAGGGCGGTCAGCACGATCAGCGAGGTCAGCACCTCGCCGGCGCTGACGCCCGGCGACACCGCTCGCTCGGTCGTCATCAGCCCGAAGACGGCCCACGGCTGCCGGCCGAGCTCGGTGAAGATCCAGCCGAAGGAGTTGGCGAACAGCGGCAGGAAGGGCAACGCCATCGCCACCCACACGGTCCGCCTGCCGGCCGGCGAGCGTCCGGCCCGGGTGATCCACAGGATCCAGCCCGCGATCAGGGTCGCGAGGATCCCGAGCCCGATCATCAACCGGAAGGTCCAGTAGGTGACCGGGATGTTCGGGGTGTAGCCGTCCTCGGAGTAGTAGGCCGCGCCGGGGTCCTCGCCGTAGGTCTCCTCGTACTGCGCCCTGAGGTCGTTGATGCCCTGTACCTCGGCCTGGGGGTCCCCGGTCGCGAGGTAGGACAGCAGCCCGGGCACGGTGATGGAGAACGTCTCCTCCTCACCGTCCAGGGTGCCGAGCGTGAACAGTGAGAAGTCAGCCGGCGCCTCGGTGTCGTAGAGCGCCTCCGCGGCCGCCATCTTCATCGGCTGCACGTCGGTCATGATCTTGCCCTGGAAGTCCCCCGTGATCGCCACGCCGATGCCCGACACCAGCACGATCGCCGCACCCGTGCGGACCGCCATCCGGTACATCGGCCGGTCCGCGTCGGAGGAGCGTCGGCCCAGCTGCCACATCGCGACGCCGACGACGAAGGCCGCACCGGTCATGTACGCCGCCAGCACCACGTGCGGGAACGTCACGAGCTGCACCTTGTTGAGCAGCACGGCCGCGAAGTCGTTCATCTCGGCGCGACCGGTGTCGGGGTTGTAGGCGAAGCCGACCGGGTTCTGCATCCACGAGTTGGCGGCGAGGATGAAGTAGGCGGACAACAGGGTGCCGACGTGCACCAGCACCATGCACGCCGCGTGCAGCTTCGCCGGCAGCCGGTCCCAGCCGAAGATCCACAGGCCGAGGAAGGTGGACTCGAGGAAGAAGGCCAGCAACCCCTCGACCGCGAGCGGCGCCCCGAAGACGTCGCCGACGAAGCGGGAGTAGTCGCTCCAGTTCATCCCGAACTGGAACTCCTGGACGATGCCGGTCACCACGCCGATGGCGAAGTTGATCAGGAAGAGCTTGCCGAAGAACTTCGTCAGCCGCAGCCACTGCTCGTTGCGGGTGCGCAGCCAGGTGATCTCGTAGCCGGCGATGATCGCCGACAGTCCTATCGTGATCGGGACGAACAAGAAGTGGTACACGGTGACGATGGCGAACTGCCACCGGGCGATGTCGGTCGGGTCCACGTGCGAGGTCTCCTGTCGGCGTGCCGGTCCGTGGCCACGGACATCGGGTCGTCCCCACGCTAGGAGCGGCCGCGAGGTCGGCAGCACGGTCCAAATTCCCGTCCCGGGGGGACCTTCGTCCCGGGTTCGGTGGCGGGGTCGAAGGCCTCCACGGACCCGGGTCCAAGGCCCGGGGCCACAGCGACTCACCGGTCACGGGTGACTCGTCGACGTCCAGGGAGTGGGCCTCGACGACCACCGCATCCGCGGGCACGAGGTCCACCGGCGAGCAGGACGTGGTCACCGGGGACCAGGCCGCTCGCCGGCACCTCCACGGTGCGGCCGTCACGCAGCACGCAGGCGGTGGGCGCTGACAGCCTTGCGAGCTCGGCCATGACGTGATCTGCCCGCCGCTGCTGCAGGCACTCCGAGGGTGGTGTTGAAGACCACGACCAGCACGATGATCGCCGTGCTCGGCCAGTCCCGCAGCAAGGCGCTGAGCACTGCAGCCGCCTGGAGCAGCAGGAGCATGGGATCGCGCAGCTGGTCCACGACCCGCTTCACGGTGCTCCGAGGTGGGCGGTCGGGTGGGAGGTTCGGTCCGACCTCGCCCAGCAGACGCTCCGCTGCGGCGCTCGTCAGGCCGATCGGCGGGGCGTACGGAGCCGGGTCAGGCACCACGAGGTGGGCCGTCCCGGCGAGGTGCGTGCACCGCTACTCCTCGCCCATGGCCGACACCTCGGACCGCGCGATCGGCAGCGGCTCACCGTCGCTCGCGGACGGTGCGACGCGCAGGCGCGGAGCAGCCTGCTCCTCCTCCGCGGGTGTGTGCTCGTCGGTCTCGGAGCTCGTGTGCATCTGGCCCACTTCCTCTCCTGTCCTCCTGCCAGCCTGGGCGGCGCGGCTCTCGCGGGACAGAGGCGTGCGGCCCACGGCGAGCAGGACCCGGGCCCCCTGTGACCCGGGTGCCCGCCCTTGCAGGACGTCGACCGGCACGGCGTACGGCTCGGCCGGCGCCCCACGGACGGACACCCGGGCCTCGTCCCCTCGAGCAGCACTGTCGCAGCCCGGTGAACGTCGGGTGCAGTGCCATTGGTCCCGGTGGGCGATGACTCATGGCTCCTCAGGACACCGTGGCTCCAGGAAGCCGCGGCGCAGGGCGTCGGGCGGCCGGCTGGCTGTCCTGACGCTCGGATGAACGCGAGCCGATCATCGCCGCCACGCAGACGGTGCCCAGCCAGCCCAGCGCGAGGTCCCCGACCGTGTCGGCGTACGCCGTCCCGACTTCTGCGGACCTGGTGACGAAGGCGTAGTACTCCCACACCTCCCACACCACCGAGAACGTCATGCCGGCCGCGACCGAGACCACCAACCGGCGCATCAGGGGTGCTCCGACGTACCCGACCGCCACCACCGCGGCGCCGCCCAGCAGGCCGGTGTTGAGGATGTGCATGGCGTCGTCGAACCACGTGACCCGGTCGTAGAGGTCGAGCCTGTTGCCGAGGATGTCGGAGAACGCCGGGACGGTGACCATCAGGTCCACGAGCCACGGGTAGGGCCGCCCGGACCGCCGGAGGAGGTGCGCCAGGGGCACCAGGAAGGCCAGCAGCGGGTAGGTGAGGGCGCGGGTGCCCGGGGCCTTGCCCTCGAGGTTGCCCCACGCCGGATCGAGCGCCACGCGGCTCACGGCGAGCACGAGCAGCACCTTGGCGCCGACGTCCAGCACGACCACCCAGAGCGGGGCTCCGGCAGGGTCGCGGGCGAGGCGGTCCGATCCTGGTCGCACGGCTCACCTCCCCGAACGGTCCGGCACGGACGTCGCCCACCACTGCTCGAAGTGGACGGGGTCGCGCAGCTGCAGCTCGTCGAGCACGGCGCGACGCTCCTCGGTCAGCGCCAGCATGCGCGTCGCCGAGGTGCACCGCAGCACCTCGCCGGTGGTCCGGTCCCAGCGGCGGAGGAGCTCGTGGGTCGAGAGGCTCGCCGGCGTCCCGGCGGCTCGTCGCTCGGTCAGGGCGGAGTACTGGCTGCTGATCGCCCCGACGACGACGGGCGAGGTCAGCACCAGGACGACGCTGGCCAGCGCCCCGGCGCCGCCGAGGGTCGACACCAGCCCGTCGGCGGCTGCGGTGCCCATGCCCAGCCAGCCGGCCCCTCGACGCGCCGACGCCCAGCGGTCGGGGCGGTCGTCGGCGAACACGAACCCGAGGACTCCTCCGAAGACCAGCATCGTCGGGACCAGCAGGGCAAGTCGCTGCCAGCCTCCGGTCACGGAGTCGAGCACGACGCAGGGCAGCGTGACGACTGCCGCCGACACTGCCCACACTGCTCTGTACCTCCTCATGGTCGCCCTCCCGCCGTTCAGATGTCCTCGGGGAGCATCTCGATCGCGCCGCACGGGCACTCGGCGACGCAGATGCCGCAGCCCTTGCAGTAGTCGAGGTCGATCTCGTACGTCCCCGGCATGCCGATGTTGTGCACGGCGTCGTCGGGACAGACCGCGACGCAGTTGTCGCACGAGAAGCAGGTGCCGCAGGACATGCAGCGACGCGCCTCGTAGAGCGCGTTGTCGGCGTCGAGTCCCTCGACCACCTCGTCGAACGTCGACTGACGGCGTACGGCTTCGAGGCGCGGTCGGTGGGCGCGCGGTGCGTCCTCGTAGTACCAGGTGTTCAGCATGTCGAAGGCGGCCAGCTCACGCGGGGGTTCGGGTGCGGGGGCCAGGCCGGCGAGCCAGTCGTCGATGCGCCCGGCGGCCACCCGGCCGTGCCCGATGGCGACCGTCACCGACCGGTCCCCCGGCGTCACGTCACCGGCCGCGAAGACACCCGGCTGGCCGGTCATCATCGCCGAGGTCGTGTGCACGACGCCGCGGCCGAGGTCGACGTCATCGAGCCCGGCGAGCAGCGACAGGTCGGAGTCCTGGCCCAGGGCCAGCACCACCGAGTCCGCGGCCAGCACCTCGGTGCGCCCGGTCGGCTGCGGGAACCCGGCCTCGTCGAGCTCCATCTGCTCGACGACGATCGAGGACTCCTCGACCTCGCCGATGGTGGACAACCAGCGGAACCGCACGCCCTCCTCCTCGGCCTCCTGGACCTCGATCTCGTTCGCCGGCATCCGCTCCCGGGTCCTGCGGTAGACCACGAGCGCGTCCTCGGCGCCGAGCCGCTTGGCCGTCCTGGCCGCGTCGATGGCGGTGTTGCCTCCGCCGTAGACCGCGACGCGACGACCGAGGAGTGGCTGCTCCCCCGCCGCGACCCCGTGGAGCACGCTCACCGCGTCCAGCACGTGGGCGGCCGACCCGGCCGGGATGTAGGCCCGCCTGCCGATCTGGGCACCCACGCACACGAGGGCTGCGTCGAAGTGCTCCTCGGACATGGTCGAGACCAGGTCGTCGACGCGGGTGTCCAGCTCCAGCCGGACGCCGAGGTCGAGGATCCGCTGCACCTCGGCCTCGAGAACCGTCCGCGGCAGCCGGTAGCGCGGGATCCCCCAGCGCATCATCCCGCCGGGACGGGACTCGGCCTCCTTGAGGACGACCTCGTGACCCAGCCGGACCAGGTGGTACGCCGCCGCGAGACCGGCGGGGCCCGCACCCACCACCAGCACCTTTCGGCCCGTCGGCGGACCAGCGGGAGGCGGGCGCCACCCGAGCTCCAGGGCGCGGTCACCGAGGAAGCGTTCGACCGAGTTGATGCCCACCGACTCGTCCAGCTGGCCGCGGTTGCAGCTCGTCTCGCACGGGTGGTAGCAGACCCGTCCCATCACGGCCGGGAACGGGTTGGCGTCCATGATGCGCCGCCAGGCCCGCTCGTAGCCCGCGTCGCCCTCCTCGGCGTCGTAGAGCCAGTCGCGCACCGCCTCACCGGCCGGACAGGCGTTGCCGCACGGTGCCTGTCGGGTGACGTACGACGCCCGCTCCGTGCGCCACGTGCCGGTCAGGTCCGCCCGGCTCGACGCGGGGGCGAGGGTGATCGCGAAGGGCAGGTCGTGCTCAGACATGGTCCACGCCATCCGGGTCGACGACGGTGACGAGGTCGTACCTGTCGATGTTCCGGTCCGCACCGGCCTGGATGCGGGCGACCACGTCCGGCCTGCCGTCCGGGCCGAAGAGGTGCGCGAAGCGGCCCTGGAGGGTGAGGTAGTCCTCGACCGGCACGCGCCGGCGGATCGGCGTCGTGGCCGTGACCACCCCGTGCTCGGCCTCGAACACCGGGAACAGCCCGCTCTGCGTGGCGAGGCGGGCCAGGCGGATGGTGTCCTGCGACGCCGACGCCCACCCCAGCGGGCACGGCACCAGCACGTGCAGGTAGCGGGCGCCGCGCAGCGACATCGCCTTCTCCACCTTCCGCTCGAGGTCGCGCAGGTCGGCCACGGTGGCCGTCGCGACGTAGGGGATCTCGTGGGCCATGGCGATCCGGGGCAGGTCCTTGCCCTGGCCGAAGACGTTCCCCGGCTCGGACCCGACCGGCCTGGTGTTGGCGGTGCGGGCAGCGGGAGGCGTGGCCCCCGAGCGCTGGACGCCGGTGTTCATGTAGCCCTGGTTGTCGTAGCAGACGAACAACACGTCGTCGTTGCGCTCGAACATGCCCGACAGGCAGCCCAGGCCGATGTCGACGGTGCCGCCATCGCCGGCCTGCGCCACCACCCGGACGTGCTCGCGCCCCTGTGCCTTGAGGGCGGCGGCGACGCCGGTGGCCACGGCGGCGACGTTGCCGAACAGCGAGTGCACCCACGCCAGCTGCCACGCGGACTCGGGATAGGGGGTGGAGAACACCTCGAGGCACCCGGTCGCGTTGGCGATGACGATCTCTCCGCCGGCAGCCCGCATCGCCGCGTCGAGCACGAACCGCGCTCCGAGCGCCTCACCGCAGCCCTGGCACGCACGGTGCCCGGACGTGATCGAGCTGGCGCGGCCCGGGTCGGCCTGGACCGACCGGTCGCCGGGGTCCAGCAGTCGGTTGCCCGCGGCGAAGGTGCCGATCTGGTAGAGCTTGAGATCCGTCGGTGCCATCAGGACTCCTTCGCCAGTGCCAGGCCGAGCTCGCGCGCGACCACGTCCTGGTCGAGGTCGAGGAAGTGGAGCCGGTCGGGGTCGACCTCGCCACCGATCACCGCGGCGAGCAGTGAACGGATGCTCGCGCGCGTGACCGGACGACCGCCCAGTCCGGCCACCACGTCGTGGACCCGGGTCGCCGACGTCGCCAGCGTGAGGCGTACGTCCTGGCCGAGCATGGTCCCGGAGCCGACGGCGAAGGCCCGGTTGAGCACTACCACCTGCTCGAGGCCGGCCAGTGCCGCGCGCACCTCGTCCAGCGGCCACGGCCGGTAGCACGACACGGCGACGACGCCGATGGGGACGCCGACGTCTCGCAGCTCGTCCACCACGTCCTTGACGGAGCCGAGGACCGAGCCCATGGCGAGGACCGCGATCGTCGCCTCCTCCATGCGGTAGGAGCTGACCAGCCCACCGGACGAGCGTCCCGTCGCCTGCTCGAACGCCTCGGCGATCACGGGCACCTCGTCGAGCACCCTCAACTGCTGGGCCGCGGCGAGGTACTTCACCTCGGTGAACGCCTCGGGTCCGACCATCGCGCCGATGGTGACCGGGGCGGCCGGGTCGAGGACCTGTCGCGGCGAGAACGGCGGCAGCAGGGAGTCGACCACCTCCTGGTCCGGGACGTCGATCTCCTCGACCGCGTGGGTCAGCACGAAGCCGTCCATGCAGACCATGACGGGGAGCGAGAGGCGCTCGGCGAGGACGAACGCCTGGACGTGCAGGTCCACGGCCTCCTGGTTGGACTCGGCGAAGAGCTGGACCCAGCCGGCGTCGCGCTGCGACATGGCGTCGGAGTGGTCGTTCCAGATGTTGATGGGCGCGCCGATGGCCCGGTTGGCCACGGTCATCACGACCGGCAGTCCGAGGCCCGACGCGTTCGGCAGCGCCTCGGCCATGAAGAGCAGGCCCTGGCTGGCAGTCGCCGTGTAGGTGCGCGAACCCGCCGCCGAGGCACCGATGCAGGCCGACAGGGCACCGAACTCCGACTCGACCATGAGGTACTCGCACGGCTCCAGCTCACCGGTGCGCACCAGGTCGGACAGCGCCTCGACGATGTGGGTCTGCGGCGAGATCGGATAGGCGGCGATGACCTGCGGTCGACACCGGGCTACGGTCTCGGCGACCGCGCGCGAACCCTCGAGCTGCCTAAGCACGGACCCCACCCCCCATCGTGAGACGGACGCGCACATGGGCGAGGTGGGCGATCTCAGCGTTGGCCTCGGCCACCTCGCCGGTGAAGCGCTGGCGGATCGCGTCCTGGACCGCGGCGAGCGTGACCACCCCGGTCAGCGCGGCGAAGCCGCCGAGGAGTGCGGTGTTGGGCAGCGCCCGGCCGAGACGTTCGCGGGACAGGTCGGTCGCCGGGACCGTGACGAGGTGGGCCGGATCCATCCCGCTCACCAGGTCGTCGACCCCGAGGTCCGCGAACGGGGACGAGCTGTTGACCAGCACGAAGCCGGACGGCTTGATCCCGGCGAACACCGGGACGAGCCGCAGCAGCGTCGGGTCCTGCACGATGACCGCGTCGGGCTCGGCGATGGGGTCGTGGGCGCGGATCGGGGCGTCGTCGATGCGGCAGAACGCCACCACCGGCGCACCGGTGCGCTCGGACCCGAAGCTGGGGAACGCCTGTGCATGCAGCCCCTGGTCGAAGGCGGCCACGGACAGCATCTCCGCGGACGTGACGGCACCCTGGCCGCCCCGTCCGTGGACACGCACGCTGAACACGGGGTCAGCTCGTGACGGAGGACGGGGTGAGCGAGCTCCCGACGAGTCGGGTGAGGTCGGCGAGGCGGCAGGTGTAGCCCCACTCGTTGTCGTACCAGCCGAAGACCTTGGCGAACCGGCCCGAGGCCTGCGTGAGGCCGGAGTCGAAGACGCACGACGCCCCGTCCCCGATCACGTCTGCGGAGACGAACGGGCCGTCCTCGTAGCGCAGCAGGCCGGCCAGGGGCCCGGACGCGGCCGCGGCGGCGAAGGCGGCGTTGACCTCGTCCGCGGTGACGTCGCGATCGAGCAGGACGCCGAGGTCGACCAGCGACCCGTCGACCACGGGCACGCGCAGCGCCACACCGTCGAGGCGTCCGGCGATCTCCGGGAGGACCTCCCCCACGGCCTTAGCCGCGCCGGTGGTGGTCGGAACGATGTTGACCGCGGCCGAGCGCGCCCGGCGGGCGTCCTTGTGGGGGCCGTCGAGGAGGTTCTGGTCGCCGGTGTAGGCGTGCACCGTGGTCATGAACCCCGTCTGGATGCCGAAGGCGTCCTGCAGGACCTTGACCATCGGCGCCACGCAGTTGGTGGTGCACGAGGCGTTGGACACGACGACGTGCGCGGCGGCGTCGTACGTCGTGTCGTTGACGCCCATCACGATGGTGGCGTCCACGGACGTGCCCGGTGCGGAGATGACGACCCGCTGGGCTCCGGCGTGCAGGTGGCCGGCGGCCTGGTCGCGCGTGCGGAACTTGCCGGTGCACTCGACGGCCACCTCGACGTTCTCGCTGGCCCAGGGCAGCTCCTCGGGATCGCGGCAGGACGAGACGGCGATCTTGCGCCCGTCGACGACGAGCACGTCCCCGTCCACCTCGATCTCCCCCGGGAACCGTCCGAAGGTGCTGTCGCGGCGCAGGAGCGTCGCCAGCATCGAGATGCCCATGAGGTCGTTCACCGCGACGACCTCGAGGTCGTCCGTCTGTGCTGCGCGGCGCAGGAGCGCCCGTCCGACCCTGCCCATGCCGTTGATCCCGACGCGGATGCTCATCGTGGTGCCTTCCTTCGCCGCCGCGGTCGCGGGGCCTCTCCACCCACGCTCGCCCTCGAGGACCGGGCGCCACAGGGCCGAAGGTCATCCGCCGGACGGGCATTCGGACTCGCGAGGCTCCGCCGGCGAGGACGCGCGTGATGACGGTGCCGCTGCGCCGTGCCTCGACATCTCACGACCTCGTGGTCCCGGGCCGGACAGGCCGTTCTCCCCTGCCGGCGGCGTCCCCACACGCGTTGACTCGCATGCGACGGACTTGTCGCCAACCCCACAGGAGTGAGCATCATGCGTGCAGCAGTCGTACCAGCCCTCGGCGCCCCGCTGGAGATCCGGGACGTCCCCGTCCCGACACCGGGTCGCGGCCAGGTCCTGGTCAGGATCGAGGCGAGCGGCCTGTGCCACACAGACATCCACGCCGCCCGAGGTGACTGGCCGGTGAAGCCGAAGATCCCGCTCATCCCGGGACACGAGGGCGTGGGTCACGTCGTCGGTGTCGGCGAGGAGGTCGACCCCTCGCTGACCGGGACACGTGTCGCACTCCCCTGGCTCGGTCATGCGTGCGGCAGCTGCCGCTACTGCGTGTCGGGGTGGGAGACCTACTGCACCACGCCTGCCTACATGGGCTACACGATGGACGGCTCCTACGCCGAGTACGCGCTCGGGTACGCCAGCCACGTCGTCCGGGTCCCCGATGGCGTGTCGTCGCTCGACGCGGCGCCGATCACGTGCGCCGGCGTGACGACGTACAAGGCCCTGAAGGTCGCTCGGCCCCAGCCCAATGAGACCGCCATGATCGTGGGTGTCGGCGGACTGGGGCACATGGCCCTGCAGTACGCCCGCATCTTCGGCACGCGGACCGTCGCCGTCGATGTCGAGGACGACAAGCTCGCGCTCGCCAAGGAGCTGGGCGCCGACCACGTCGTCGACGCCCGGGGCGACCAGGCGGCGGAGCTCGCGGCGCTCGGCGGGGTCGACGTCGCTGTCGTGACCGTCCCGTCGCCCTCGTCGATGCGCGCCGCACACGCCGCACTGAACCCGAACGGCCGGCTCGTGCTGGTCGGGCTGCCGGCGGACAACCGGCTCGAGCTCCCGGTGTTCGAGACGGTGCTCAAGGGCATCTCCGTCATCGGTTCGCTGGTCGGCACCCGCAACGACCTCGCCGACTGCTTCGCCCTGCACGAGCAGGGCCACACGCGGGTCGTCACCGAGACGCGGCGTCTCGAGGACGTCAACGCCTGCTTCGACGAGGTCCTCGCCGGCCGCGTGCCGGCGCGTCTCGTCTTCGACCTCGCGCTGTGACGCGAGGCCTCGAGGTCCACCTGGAGGAGCTCGGTGAGCACTCGTGGTGGAGGGCCCTGCTGACCACGATCTCCGGGAGCTACGGGAGTGCTCTCTACCGCTTCGTCGCGGTTCCGGTGGGTGAACCGGCCGAGCACCGCGCCGCCTCGCACGCGCTCGTCAGCTCGACGTTCCCGGTGCTCCGCCTCCAGGACATGGACGACACCACCGAGCCGCACGCCTGGCTCCCGCTCGCGCAGGAGCAGCTGCGCGAGCTCGACGCCGACCTCGCCGCGCACGGTTGGCAGCGGTCGGCCGAGACCGGCCCGCACTGGTGGTCGTTGCACTACACCCCGTCGTGACCGGGGACGGGTCAGGTCTGCGGTGAGACCTCGTCAGCGGTGAGGTCCCACTCCAGCTCGGCCCGTGCGACGTGCACCGGGACGACCATGACAGGACACCGGGACTCGCGGAGGACCGTTCGCGCGATCGAACCCAGGTGGTGCGGGCCCCACGGGGCCCGGCCGTGTCGTCCCATGACGACGAGCCGGGCGACCCGGGAGTCGTCGACGAGCACGTCGGCGGGCCACTGGTGGCGCACCTCGACCTCGACGCTCACGCCGGGGTGGCGGGAGCGCAGCGTGCTGACCGCCTCCGTGAGGACGGTCCGTTGCTCGGCCCGCCACTCGGCGGCGATGCGCGAGGTGATGATGTCGTCGTAGACCGCGTCCAGCCGCCACCCGTGGACGACGCGCACGGGTGCGCCGGTCGCCTCGGCCCAGACGAAGGCCTCGGCCAGGGCCTCGGACGGTCCACCGTCCTCGTGGACGCCGACGACGACCTCACCACCCGCGTCCGGCGGTTCCCAGTCCTCGTTGACCGACACCACCGGGCAGCCGGCCCGGGAGGCGACTCCGGTCACGGTGTGGCCGGTGACGAGCCGGGCGAGACCGTGCGCGTGCCGGTGCTGGACGACCAGCATGCGGGCGTCGACGGCGAGGTCCCCGAGCACGCGCCAGGGGGCGCCGGCGACGGCCAGCGAGGTGAACTGGATCGAGCCGTCGCTCAGCTCCCGGAACTCGTCGCCGACCTCCTTGACCACCCAGTCACCCGCCTCGGAGGCATCGGCATAGCTGAGGAGGATGCCTGGAGGAGGGGCGGGGTGCCCAGGGTGGAAGGCGTGCACGAGCACGACGTCACGTCCCTCACGCCGGGCGCAGTCGGCCGCGAACCGCAGGGCGGCCCGCTCCCGGCCGGGGCCGGTGACCCCCACCACGACCGAGCCAGGCCTGGGGTGGGCGGGTGCGTTGTCCTCGGTGCTCATCATCGTCCTCCTTCGCGGGGTGGTCACTTCAGCGCGCTACCGGCCGCCTCGAGATCGAGGTCGGGGAGCACGGGCACGTGGACGGCCGGGACGACCCGGACCGGGCAGTGTGCGTAGAGCAGCGTGGTGCGAGCGGTGGATCCGAGGTGCGCGGCCGCGGGGAATCCGTGTGCCTTCCGCGCGATGACCAGCTCGTCGGCATCGACGGACGCGTGCACGAGTGCCTGCGCCGGGTGGTCGTGCACGCACCTGAGCTCGACCTCGACGTCGGGGTAGCTGTGCCGCCAGGGCGCGACCAGGTCCTCGAGCTCCGACCGCGCGCGGTCGCCCCACTCGGCAAGCGTGGCGGGGTCGGAGACGATGATGTCGTCGTACGCCGAGGGGAACCGCCACGCGCGCAGGACGACGAGCCGGCTGCCACGCCGACGAGCGACCTCGAACCCCTCGGCCAGGAGGGCCTCGGACTGGTCGGGTCGCTTGACCCCCACCAGCACGGTGCCGGTCTCGCGATCGGCCGACCAGGTCTCCGGGACGGACACGACCGGAACCGCAGCGCTGGCGGCGACACCGGTGGACACGTTGCCGGTGAGCAGCCGGCTCGTCACTGGGCGCCGGTCGCTCCCGACGACGATCTCGAGGGCGTGCTCGCCGGCGGTCACGAGCGTCTTCACCACCGCCCCGCGCTCGAGCTTCGTCGCCAGCGTCGCACCGGAGGTCGAGCCGACCTCGCGGAGCGTCGTCTCGAGGGCCGCGCGGCCGGCCTCCACGAGCTCGGCCGGGGCAATGGGGTACATGCCCGCGATGGGGGCGTAGTCGGGGATGACGTGGACGACCTCCACGTTGCCTCCACTGAGCGCCGCTTCCTTGACCGCGTACCGGAGCGCGTTGGCGCTGGCCGGCGTGCCGTCGACGCCGACCACCAGGTCGCGCGTACGGCGGGTGGGGCGATTCGTGTGCGACATGGTCGGGACCTCCTGGGGTGTCTTTCCGGCACCACCAGCCTGCGGCTCTAGTGGGCCGCGCGGCAGGGCCGGACGGACGTGCGCGCCGGGACGAACGGCCCGCTCAGTCGAGCAGGACCCGTTCGCCGGGCGAGGGAACGACGGCCGTCCAGCCGAGCTCCGAGGCGATGCGGGTGACGAGGGCGTGGGCCGATGCCGGCTCGCCGTGGACGACGTAGACGGTCCGCGGGGCGCGGGGAGCGCGACTGAGCCACTCGATGGTCTCGGTGCCGTCGGAGTGCACGGAGAAGTCGGGGACGGACACGACCTCGGCACGCACCGGCACGTAGCGGCCGTGGATCTTCACCTGCCTGTCTCCCTCGGCCAGCTGCCGGCCGCGCGTCCCCTCCGCCTGGTAGCCGGTCAGCACGACGGTGTTGCGGCGGTCCGGCAGCTGGTGGGCCAGGTGGTGCAGCACACGACCACCGGTGGCCATGCCCGACGCCGAGATGACGATGCAGGGCTGGCTGGGTCGGTTGAGGAGCTGGGAGCCGGCGACGTCATGGACTGCGTGCACCGACCGGTCGTCGAACCCGGCGACGAGCTCGCGGGCCTCGGCCCGGAACTGCGAACCTCCCCGCGCAGCAGCGCGCCGGTACACCTCGAGTGCCGCCAGCGCCATCGGGCTGTCGACGTGGATCGGGACGTCGGGGACCAGCTTCTCGCGGACCAGCCGTTGCAGCTCGAGGAGGACCAGCTCGGTGCGGTCGACCGCGAACGCCGGGACGAGGACGCTGCCACCCCGCTCGATCGTGCGGCACACCGCGTCCGCGAGGACGTGCGGGTCGGGCAGCGGGTGCCGCCGGTCACCGTACGTCGACTCGACGACCACCGTGTCGACCTCGGGCGGGTCCTCGGGCGGGGCCAGCAGCGGGTGGTGGGCGCGGCCGAGGTCTCCGCTGAACAGCACCCGGCTCGCGCCGATGCGGACCTCGATCGTCGCCGAGCCGAGGATGTGCCCCGCCGGACGCCAGGTCGCGCCGACGTGCGGCGCCAGCTCGACGTGTGCACCCGTCCTCACCGGGGAGAACAGACGGAGCGCCCGCTCGACGTCCTGGTGGTCGTAGAGCGGGAGCGCCGGCGAGTGCTTGGAGAACCGGGAGGCGTCGGCGTGCGCCGCGTCCTCCTCCTGCAGGTGCGCGCTGTCCCGGAGCACGATGGCCGCCAGGTCGGCGGTCTCCCGGGTGCACCGCACCGGTCCGGCGAACCCGTCCCGGACGAGACGGGGCAGGTAGCCGGTGTGGTCCAGGTGTGCGTGCGTGAGGAGCACGTGGCCGATCGTGGCCGGGTCGACCGGGAACGTGTCCCAGTTGCGTCGCCGGTGCACCGCGAGGCCCTGGTAGAGGCCGGCGTCGACCAGCACCCGGCCCGTCGGCACGTCGAGGAGGAACTTGCTGCCGGTCACGGTCCCGACGCCGCCGAGGAACGTCATCGCTGCGGTGGGTGCCGCGCTGCGGGTCATGTGCGCCTCCGTCTCCTGGTCCGGCACCCCACCTTCGGTCGAGCCATCCCACGCCGGACAGGGCCTTCGTGCCGTCCGGTACAGGTCGTAGGTCCCTGTCCGCGCCGGAGCGACCGGCGCACGCTGGCCACATGCCGGTCTGCACGTCACCCATGCCCGCGGCGGTCCTCACCTCCGACGGTCGCCACGCGACCATCCGGCCCCCGGACCAGGGCGACCGGGCCGGGCTGCTGGACCTGCACGACGGGCTCGACGACGCCGCCCTGCGGCTCCGCTTCTTCAACGTGAGCCACGCCGCCGGGCGCCACTACGTCGACCACGTGCTGGCGGCGCGTCCCGGAGCCGTGATCAGCCTGGTGGCGGTCGTGGACGGCGCTGTCGTGGGGCTCGGCACGGCCGAGCTGATCACACCGGACGCCGCCGAGCTGGCGTTCGTCGTCTGCGCCGCGGAGCGCGGTCACGGCCTCTGCACGCTGCTGCTGGAGCACCTCACCGCGCAGTGCCGTGCGCTCGGCATCAGGCGGCTGGTCGCCGACGTGCTCCCGGAGAACACCCGGATGGCCCAGGTCTTCCGCGACGCGAGTCCCACCGCCGAGCACCACCTGGAGCACGGCGTCATGCGCTACGAGCTCGACACCGATCCACCATCCAGGGAGAGCGACCAACCATGACCACCACCACCGTGCCGAGCACGCCGCGTCCCGCGGAGCAGGTCCCCTACCCCGTGCACGTCGACGCCGAGCTGGATCCGCAGCTGAGCCGCGGCCTCTGGCTGGTGAAGTGGCTGCTCGCGATCCCGCACTACCTCATCCTGGTCGCACTGTGGATCGCGTTCGCCCTGATGACCGCGCTGGCGTTCGTCAGCATCGTGGTCACGGGCAGGTATCCCCGCAGCCTGTTCGACTTCAACGTCGGAGTCATGCGGTGGAGCTGGCGGGTCAGCTTCTACTCCTACAGCGCGCTGGGCACCGACCGCTATCCGCCGTTCACGTTGGCGGACGTCCCGGACTACCCGGCCCATCTCGAGGTGGACTACCCCGAGCACCTCTCGCGCGGACTCGCGCTCGTGAAGTGGTGGCTGCTGGCGATCCCCCACTACCTGGTCATCGCGCTTTTCGCCGGCGGCGTCGGCTACGGCGTACGTGGTGCCGACGACTCGCCGCTGCTCAGCATCAGCCTCATCGGGGTCCTCGTGCTCGTGGCCGCCGTCGCGCTGCTCGTCACCGGCCGCTATCCCCGGTCGGTCTTCGACCTGGTGCTCGGCCTGAACCGCTGGGTGCTGCGCGTCGCGGGTTACGTGAGCCTGATGACCGACCGCTACCCGCCGTTCCGGCTGGACCAGGGCGGGCACGAACCCGCCGCAACCGGGGCCGCACCGGACGACCTGCAGCCCCGGACCACACCGCCCGTCGAACCCGTGCGTCCCGGACCGGACGGGTGGACGGCCGGCCGGGTCGTGACCCTCGTGGTGGGCTCGCTGGTCGTCCTCGCCAGCCTCATGGTGGCCGGGACCGGCGGCACGCTCGCCGTCATCGACAGTGACCGCCGCAGCTCCGACGGCTTCCTGATGAGTCCCACCGAACGGCTCGACACCGAAGGCTTCGCCATCGTCTCCGAGGACGCCCGCGTGCAGACCGACGACGTGTCCGACTGGCTGCCCGACCACGTGCTGGACGACGTACGGCTCGCGGCCGGCTCGGCGGACGGCGGCGAGCTGTTCCTGGGGATCGCCCGGTCCGAGGACGCCGCTGCCTACCTGGCGGACGTACGGCACGACGTCGTGAGCGGGGTCGAGGACAGCGGACCCGTGTACGAGGCGGTCGCCGGCCGCGCGCCCGGCTCGGCGCCGATCGACGAGTCGATCTGGGTCGTGTCCGACGTCGCTGCCGAGCCCGAGGTCACGTGGGCGGTCGAGGACGGCAGCTGGACCGTGGTGCTGATGAACCCCGACGGGTCGGCCCGGGTCGCGGCGGACCTCCGCGTCGGCGCCGAGGTCCCCGCCCTCCAGACGCTCGTCGGCGTCCTGCTCGCCGCGGCGGCGCTCCTCCTCCTCCTCGGCGCCGTCCTCGTCGCCGTACCCCTCCGACTCGCTGCCCGCACCCACCCCGAAGGACCCCGCACATGACGACCACCACCTCCGTCCACCCACACGACCAGCTGGTCGGGCAGCTCGCCGCGCCCACCGAGGCCGAGGTCCGCGCGCTCGACGCCTGGTGGCGCGCGTGCAACTACCTCACCGTGGGCCAGATCTACCTCAAGGACAACCCGCTCCTTCGTCGCTCCCTCGTCCCCGAGGACATCAAGCCCCGCCTGCTGGGCCACTGGGGCACCAGCCCCGGACTGTCCTTCGTCTATGCACACGTGTCCCGACTGATCCGGCACACCGGCCAGCACGCCATCTACCTCGCCGGGCCCGGTCACGGCGGCCCCGCGCTGGTCGCCGCGGGCTACCTGGAGGGCAGCTACACCGAGACCTACCCGCAGGTGACCCGCGACGAGGACGGGATGCGCCGGTTGTTCCGCCAGTTCTCCTCCCCGGGCGGGATCCCCAGCCACGTGTCGGTCACGACGCCCGGATCCATCCACGAGGGCGGCGAGCTCGGCTACGTGCTCGTGCACGCCTTCGGTGCAGTGATGGACAACCCCGACCTGCTCGCCGTGGCCGTGGTCGGCGACGGGGAGGCCGAGACGGCACCCCTCGAGGGGTCGTGGAAGGGCATCTCCTTCCTCAACCCCGCCCGCGACGGAGCGGTGCTGCCGGTCCTGCACCTCAACGGCGCCAAGATCGCCGGGCCCACGGTGCTGGCCCGCAAGGACCCGGCCGAGGTGCGTTCACTCTTCGCCGGTCACGGCTACGAGGTGATCGAGGTCGAGGGCGCCGACCTGCCCGGCATGCACCTCCGGTTCGCTGCCGCTCTCGCCCAGGCCTGGGGCACCATCCGCGCCATCCAGGACTCGGCCCGCGGCGGTGACTGGGACGGGAGCCGCCCACGCTGGCCGCTCATCGTGCTGCGCAGCCCCAAGGGCTGGACCGGGCCCGACGTGGTAGACGGCATCCAGGTCCTCGGCACCCACCGCGCCCACCAGGTGCCGCTCTCGCGCGTCAAGGAGGGCCCCGACCACCTGCGCCTGCTGGAGCAGTGGATGCGTTCCTACCGGCCCGAGGAGCTCTTCGACGCCGACGGAGCGACGGCGCTCGTCCGGGAGGCCAACCCCGCCGGAGACCTGAGGATGAGCGCGACGCCGTACGCCAACGGTGGCCGGATGCGGCCGCTCGACCTGCCCGACCACCGCGACTTCGCCGTCGACGTGCCGGCACCCGCCACGGTGCGGCGCGAGTCGACCCGGCAGCTCGGCGAGCTGCTGCGCGAGACCTACGTCCGCAACCCGCACACGTTCCGGCTCTTCTCCCCCGACGAGACCACGAGCAACCGTCTCGGCGCCGTGCTCGAGGTGTCCGACCGCGCCTTCGCCGAGCGCGTCACCGAGGCCGACGACCACGTCTCCGTGGACGGTCGCGTCATGGAGGTCCTCTCCGAGCACAACTGCCAGGGGTGGCTCGAGGGCTACACCCTCACCGGCCGCCACGGCATGTTCGCCACCTACGAGGCGTTCGCGATGGTGAGCGCGTCCCAGACCATCCAGCACGCGAAGTGGCTGCAGGAGGCAGATGCGCTGCCGTGGCGCAGGCGCGTCCCGAGCCTCAACATCCTGCTGACCTCCACCGCGTGGCGCAACGACCACAACGGCTTCAGCCACCAGGGCCCCGGACTGATCCAGAACGTCATCACCGCGCGCGGCACCGTGGGCCGGGTCTACCTGCCGCCGGACGCCAACTGCCTGTTGTCGGTGGCCGACCACTGCCTGCGCTCGACGTCGTACGTCAACCTCCTCGTCATCGACAAGCAGCCCCAGCTGCAGTACCTGACGGCCGAGGAGGCCGACGAGCACTGCGCGCGTGGCGCGGGGGTCTGGGAGTGGGCGGGCAACGACGACGGCACCGTCGACCCCGACATCGTGCTCGCCTGCGCCGGCGACGTGGTCACGATGGAGGTCGTCGCGGCTGCCCAGATCCTGCGCGAGCGCCTGCCCCGGCTGCGCACACGTGTGGTCAACGTGGTCGACCTGATGTCCCTGACGCGGCACCGCGACCACCCGCACGGCATGCACGAGACCGCCTTCAAGGAGCTCTTCACCGACACCGTCGACGTCGTGTTCGCCTTCCACGGCTACCCGGGTGCCGTCCACCACCTCGTCCACGGACGGCCGGACACCGACCGCTTCCACGCGCGCGGGTTCACCGAGCAGGGCACGACGACCACGCCTTTCGACATGGTGGTGCGCAACCACGTCTCGCGCTACGACCTCGTCATCGACGCCATCAACAACGCACGCCGGACGCCGCCCGGTGCCAGCGACCTCAAGGCGTGGTGCGAGGAGCGGCTGGCGGCCCACCACGCCTACGTGGTCGAGCACCTCGAGGACCTCCCCGAGGTGCGGGAGTGGACGCTGCCGGTCCGCGACGGGGCAGGCGGGTGACGCCGCCCGGACCGACCGTCCTGGTAGTGAACTGCGGCAGCTCGACGCTGAAGGCCGCGATCGTCGACCCTGCCTCCGGCGCGCGCCGCAGGTCCGCGCTCGTCGAGGACGCCCGATCCCCGGCGGACGCGATCGACCGGCTCCTCGGCGAGTGGGGCGACGACCTCGACGACGTGGTCGCGGTCGGCCACCGGGTGGTGCACGGCGGCATGGTCTTCTGCGGACCCGTAGCCGTGGACGACGCCGTCGTCGTGGCCCTGGACGGGTTGGTGGACCTCGCGCCGCTCCAGATGCCGCCGGCCCTGGCGGCACTCCGCGCTGTGCGCCGACGCCTGCCCGACCTGCCGCACGTGGCCGTGTTCGACACGGCGTTCCACCGGACGCTGCCCGAGGTGGCCCACCGCTACGCCGTGCCGCAGGAGTGGTCCGACCTCGGGGTCCGGCGCTACGGGTTCCACGGCCTCAGCCACCGCTACGTGTCCGGCCGCGCCGCGGAGCTCCTCGGCCGCCCGCTCGAGGAGCTACGACTCGTGTCGCTCCACCTCGGCAACGGCTGCAGCGGCACCGCTGTGCTGGACGGGTCGTCGATCGACACCACCATGGGCCTGACGCCGCTCGAGGGGCTCGTGATGGGCACCCGCAGCGGCGACATCGACCCGGGCGCGCTCGCCTTCGTGGGGCGTCGGCTCGGCCTGGGCCTCGACGAGGTGGTGCTCGCCCTCAACGAGCGCAGTGGCCTGCTGGGGCTCTCCGGGAGCAGCCACGACTGCCGCCTCCTGAGGGAGCAGGCCGGTCAGGGGTCGCGCACCGCGCAGCTGGCGCTCGACGTGTTCTCCTACCGTGCGGCGAAGGCGGTCGGCGCGCTGGCGGTCGCCCTGGGTGGACTCGACGTCCTGGTGCTGACCGGAGGCATCGGCGAGCACGACGCCGACCTGCGCAGTGCGCTGCTGTCCCGCCTCGGACTCTTCGGCCTCGAGGAGGACGAGGAGGCGAACGCGCGGCACGGGTCCGGCACGGCCGGACGGATCAGCCGTCCCGGTCACCCGGTCGCCCTGGTCGTGCCCACCGACGAGGAGCTCGTCATCGCGCGTGACGCCGTGGAGGTCGTGGTCGGCTAACGGGCCACCGCGACCGGGCACTGCGCGTGGCGCAGCACCGACTGGCTGACCGAGCCGAGCAGCAGCCCACCGACGAAGCTGCGTCCACGTGCTCCCACGACCACGAGCGAGGCGCTCGCGGACGCGTCGACCAGCGCCGTCGCTGGAGACGTGCCGATCGCCTCCAGCTCCAGCTCGACGTCGGGGTGGTCCTCCCTCACGCCGGCGACACTCTCCGAGAGCAACCGGCGGCGCTCGTCCTCGTCGGCCAGGCTGCGCGGCACGGCGCTCCAGACGTCCGTCGACGGGACGTGGACGTACCAGCCGTGCAGCGCCACCACGGTCCCGCCCGTGCGTTCGGCGCGTCGACAGGCGAGCTCGAGCGCGGCCCGGCTCCCCGGCGAGCCGTCGACACCCACGACGATGCGCCGGGCACCCGGGTCGCGTGGCTCGCGTACGACGACCACCGGCGAGGTGGCGTGCCGGGCCACGTGCTGGCTGACGGAGCCGAGGATCATCTCGCTCGCCGGGGCGTGACCCCGGCTTCCCAGCACCACGAGGGACGCCGAGGCGGCGGCCTCGAGCAGCTCGCCCACGACGCTGCCGACCGCGTGGTCGAAGGTGGCGACGCCCACCCCCGCCCCTGTCAACGCAGTGCGGGCGCGGTCGAGGACCTCCGGCACGGTCGACGCGACGGCGACCGGCACGCCGTGGCGCATGGAGACGACCATCGGGGTCTCCTGCACGTCCTCGACCGTCATCACGCGCACCGGCAGGCCGGTGCCGCGCGACTCCTCGGCCGCCCACTCCAGGGCGCGATCGGCGTCGGCGGATCCGTCGTAGGCGAGGAGGATGGGAGCGGTCGTCATGGCTCCACCGTGCCCCGGGGGGACCGCGTCGGGGCAGGGCCGTTGGACCTGTTCCGGGCGGCCGTCTAGCCCTGCGGGTGCCTGGCCGCGAACACTGCCGCCTGGGTGCGGCTCGTGAGGCCGAGCTTCGTGAGCACCGCGGAGACGTAGTTCTTGACCGTCTTCTCCGACAGCTGCATGCTCCGCGCGATCTCGCGGTTGGTCAGCCCTTCACCGACGTGCTCGAGGATGCGCTTCTCCTGGGTGGTCAGGACCTCCAGCTCCTCGTCGGCCGGCGGCCCGTTGCGGATGCGGTCCAGCACCTGGGCCGTCAACGCCGGGTCGAGCATCGACTGGCCGCCGGCGACGCGGCGCACGGTGTCGACCAGGTCGTTCCCGCGCACCTGCTTGAGGAGATAGCCCGACGCACCGGCCATGATCGCGGCGAACAACGCCTCGTCGTCGTCGTAGGACGTGAGGATGAGGCCCTTGATCGTGGGATCGATCGATCGCACGTCACGACACACGTCGATGCCCGATCCGTCGGGGAGCCGGCCGTCGAGGATCGCCACGTGCGGGCGGAGCGCCGGGATGCGGGCCGTGGCCTCCCGGGCCGACCCGGACTCCCCCACCACCTCGATGTCGCCCGTGGACTCCAACAGGTCCTTGATGCCGCGTCGGACGACCTCGTGGTCGTCGAGCAGGTACACGCGGATGGTCGTCTGGTCGTTCACGGTTCCACGCTAGGTCCGCACGTGGGGACCTGCCTCGGTCGATGGTCCTCCGTGGGCGGGACCTTGGTCCCTTCTCGTCGTCCCCTCCCCGGCCACCCCGCAGGGCAGCACGGCCCACCCGCGCGGGACCTGCGGCTCTCGTGACCACGCACACGGTGGGCGTAGCAAGGACGTGGCGACACCGTCACCCCGGCACTGTCGCCAGAGGGAGGGACACCGTGAACACCGTGAGGAACCCCGGAGCCGCACCCGGCAGAGAGGTCGAGGAGGCGACCGCAGCCGTCTCGGCTGCCGCCCTCATGGGCCGACCGGTGGCGTCGATCGACCACACGGCATCGGTGCGCGACGCCGCCACGGCGCTGGCGAGCGACGGTGTGGGCGCCCTGGTGGTCCTGCACGGCGAAGCCATCGTGGGAGTCGTCGCGGAGCGCGACGTCGTCGCGCACGTCGCGCTGGGTGCCGACCTCGACCACCTGTCCGTCGGGGACGTCATGCAGGGGGACGTCGTCACCACGACCGGAGATGCGTCGGCGTGGGAGGCGGCGCGAGCGATGACCAGCGCCGACGTACGACACCTCCCGGTGCTGGTGGACGGCCGCGTCGCAGGGATGCTGTCCATCAAGGACGTGCTGGCCGCGCTGAGCAGCCCACGGGTCAGCGGAGACTGATCGGCGGGAAGAACCGCGCCGGGTCCTCGTCGTCCTCGTGCACCCGCGCGGCCGGACCGACGATGAGTGGGTCGGGCACACCGACGAGCTCATGGTCCTTCTGCGGGTAGTCGAGCTGGGAGAGCACGACCCGCATGGCCTCGAGCCGCGCCCGCTTCTTGTCGTTGGACTTGATGACCGTCCAGGGCGCGTCACCGGTGTCGGTGTGGAAGAACATCGCCTCCTTGGCGTCGGTGTAGGCCTCCCACTTGTCCAGGCTGGCCAGGTCGGTCGGGGACAGCTTCCACTGCCGGACCGGGTCGGAGGACCGAGCGGAGAACCGGGCGGCCTGCTCGGCCCGCGACACCGAGAACCAGAGCTTGACCAGGTGGATGTCGGAGTGCACCAGCATGCGCTCCAGCTCCGGCGTCTCCCGCATGAAGTTGAGGTACTCCATCGACGTGCAGTAGCCCATCACCCGCTCGACGCCGGCCCGGTTGTACCAGGAGCGGTCGAACAGGACGATCTCGCCGGCGCTCGGCAGGTGGGCGAGGTAACGCTGGAAGTACCACTGGGACTTCTCCTGCTCCGTGGGCACGGTGAGCGCCACCACGCGAGCCCCGCGGGGGTTGAGGTGCTCCATGAAGCGCTTGATCGCACCTCCCTTGCCGGCTGCGTCACGTCCCTCGAACACGAGCGCCAGCTTCTGTCCGGTGTCCTTCACGTGGGCCTGGAGCTTCAGCAGCTCGATCTGGAGGAGCCGTTTCGTCTCCTCGTACTCCTGGCGCCGGAGCTTGGCGTCGTAGGGGTAGCCCTGCCGCCAGGCCGGGAGGCCGTCGACGCGCGCGACGTCGTCGGCCTCCTCGCCCTCCGGTCGCAGGTCGTCGTCCAGGTCGAGCAGCTCGTCCAGCTCCTCGGCGTGGCCGGGAGCGGTCGTGGAGGTGTCGGTCATGAGGTGGACGGTAGGCAGCACGACACGGCCGCACGAGGGCCGAAGGTCCGTGGCACCCGCGACTTCAGGCACTGCCCCGGTGGGTCACCGGGGCGGGACGCTGGAAGCCACCGACCCGAGGAGTCCGACCATGCAGTCCCCCACGAACGCCACGACGGCCACGATGAAGGCCCTCCGACTCGAGCACTGGCAGTCGCCTGCCGTGCTGCGCGACGTCGACCGTCCCGAGCCCGGCCCGGGCGAGGTCCTGGTCCAGGTCGGCGGAGCGGGCGCCTGCCACTCCGACCTCCACCTGATGCACGAGTTCGGCGAGGGCCAGCTCCCCTGGTCACCCCCGTTCACGCTCGGCCACGAGAACGCCGGCTGGGTGCACACGCTGGGCGACGGGGTCACCGGCCTCGAGCCGGGCCAGCCGGTCGCCGTGGTCGGCGCGTGGGGCTGCGGCACCTGCGAGCGCTGCCGGGCGGACCTGGAGACCTACTGCGACCACCCCGAGCGCACCCGCGCACCCGGAGGCGGTGGCGGCCTCGGGCTCGACGGCGGGATGGCCGAGTTCCTCCTCGTCCCCGACGCCCGCCACCTCGTCCCGCTCCCCGACGGGCTCGAGCCGGTCCACGCGGCACCGCTCACCGACGCGGCGCTCACGCCGTACCACGCCGTGCGTCGCTCGTGGGGCAAGCTCGGCCCCGGCGCCACCGCCGTCGTGATCGGGGTCGGCGGTCTCGGCCACCTGGGCATCCAGGTGCTGCACGCGACGACCGCGGCCCGGATCATCGCCGTGGACCCGCGGGAGTCGGCTCGCGACCTGGCCAAGCGGAGCGGTGCCGACCTCGTCCTCGCCCCCGGCGACGCACTCGCCGCGACCGTCCGGGAGGCCACCGGAGGCATCGGTGCCGACGTGGTGCTGGACTTCGTGGGATCGGACGAGACGCTCCTCTCGGCCGCCGCGATGGTGCGCCAGCTCGGCGACCTCACCCTCGTCGGTCTCGGTGGCGGCACCCTGCCGGTGTCGTTCTTCTCCCCGCCCTACGAGGTCAGCGTCCAGTCGACCTACTGGGGCAACCGCCACGAGCTGGTCGAGGTGCTCGACCTCGCGTCCCGCGGCCTGCTCCACGCCGAGGTGCGGGTCTTCGGGCTCGAGGAGGCCGTGACGGCGTACGAGCTCCTCGCCGCCGGCGCCATCGACGGCCGCGCCGTCATCGCACCGAACACCGAGTACCGGCCGTGAGCGCCGCGGCGGACACCACTCCGACCACCGGCTCCGGTCGCCGGACCACGGCCCTGGTGGTGTTCGAGTCGATGTTCGGCAACACGGCGCACGCTGCCCGGGCGATCGCCGACGGCCTGACCGAGGTCGGGGTGTCGGTCGACGTGGTGGACGTCGCGTCGGCCCCGGAGGAGCTCCCGGCAGACCTCGACCTGCTGGTGGTGGGCGCGCCCACCCACGCGTTCGGCCTGAGCCGACCGTCGACCCGCGCGGACGCCGTGCGTCAGGGCGCCGATCCCGACCACGCAGCGGTGGGGATCCGCGAGTGGCTGGGCGCGGTGCGCGTCCCCGCCGGCGCCACGACCACGGTCGGTGTCTTCGACACCCACGCCACCCAGGTCCGCTGGCTGCCACAGGGGGCGTCCTCCACGATGGCCCGGGCGGCTCGTCGCCGCGGCCTCAGCCCGGCCGGACGCCATCTCGGACTGGTCGTCAACGACGTGAAGGGTCCTCTCGCCGACGGCGAGCGCCAACGCGCGACCGAGTACGGCCGGCACCTGGCCGAGGGGCGTCGCACCGCCGCCGAACGCTAGGGCGTCTCGGCGTGCGGGGTGCTCGGCACGGTCCACGTGACGGTCGTGCCGCTGCCGGGCGCCGACTCGACCTCGACGTCGCCACCGTGCTTGATCGCCCGCTTGCGCATGTTGTCCAGCCCGCTCTGGGGCGCGTCGAGGTCCATCCCCTGGCCGTCGTCGGCCACCCTCACGGACACGCACGAGGCGTCCACCCGGACGTGCACGTGGACGGTGCCGGCCCGGGCGTGCCTGGTCACGTTGGTCAGGGCCTCGCCGAGGACCGCCAGGAGGTCGGGCACCACGGCCGGGGCCACGGCCGTCCGCAGCGGTCCGTCGATGGTCAGCCTCGGACGAAGCTTCATCGTGGCCCCTGCGCGGTCGACCAGCCGCTCGATCTCGCTCTGGACGTCGGACGCCTGCTCCATCGCCCCGAGCGAGAAGATGGTGCGACGGATGTCCTTGATGGTCCCGTCGAGGTCGTCGATCGCCTGCTCGAGCCGGGGTGTGACCTGCGGATCGCGGGTCATGTTGGCGACGCTCTGGAGCCCGAGACCCACGGCGAACAGACGCTGGATGACCAGGTCGTGCAGGTCCTGACCGATGCGGTCCCGGTCCTCGAAGACGATGAGGCGGGCCTGGTCCGTGCGGCTCCGTGCCACCTGCAGCGCCAAGGTGGCCTGCTCGGCGAAGCTCGCCGGCAGGGCCGGGTCCACGCGGCGGAAGCCTTCTGCGTTGGCCTTCGTCCACGCCAGCGAGAGGACGCCCTCGACGCCGCGGCCCGAGCGCAGGGGCACCACCATCACCGGTCCCAGCCTGGGCCACCCGTCGATCGAGGACGGGTCGACCGCCCGCGCGTCCGCGGCCACGTCCTCGACGGCGACTGCCTCACCGCTGCGCACCACCAGGCTGGCCAGCGAGTCCTCCATCCGCAGTCGCTGCATGGCATCGAGGTCCACGGGTGCTCCCGAGACGACCTCGAGGCGCAACGCCGCGCCGTCGGACCCGGTCACCACCCACGACACGTCCGCCCCCGAGACGGCCCGGGCGCGGTCGGCGACCGCCTGGAGCGCGTGCTCCGCCTCGGACTCACCCGCCAGCAACGCGACCGTCTCGGCGGTCGCGGTGAGCCAGGCCTGCCGGTGCTCGGCCTCCTCGTAGAGCGTGGCGTTCTCGATCACCACGCCGGCCGCAGCGGCGAGCGCGACGACGACCTCCTGGTCGATGTCGGTGAAGTCCCCGCCTCCCGCCTTCTCGGTGAGGTAGAGGTTGCCGAACACCTTGTCCCGGATGCGGATGGGCACCCCCAGGAAGGACCGCATCGGCGGGTGGTTCGCCGGGAAGCCGTACGACACCGGGTGCGCCGCGATGTCGTGCAACCGGATCGGTCGCGGATCGTCGATGAGGAGCCCCAGCAGTCCGTGACCGGTCGGGAGCTCACCGATCCGCGTCACCACCTCGGTGGCCATGCCGTGGTGCACGAAGGTGCGCAGCCCCCGGCCCGTCCCGGAGGCGAGGACACCGAGTGCGGCGTACTGCGCGTCGACCAGCTGCCCGGCAACGGCCACGATGCGCGCCAGTACGCCGTCGAGGGTCAGGTCACCGGCCATCGTGACGACCGCGTCGAGGAGGAGCCGCAGACGCGCCTGCTGGTCCAGCGCACCATCCATGCGCGCCAGGACCTCACGCAGCAGGTCGTCGAAGGCGACGGCGCCCAGTGCCGGCTCGTCGCCGTGCTGACCGTGCTCGCCGTGCTCCATCGAGCGCCTCCCTCATGTGGCGGACCTCAGGAACGCACACGCTAGTCGCCTCCGGCGCAGTGGCAACCACCGCGCCAGACCTCGGTCCGGGGCCACCGCCAGGGGTCGCAACGGCCCGCCAGCTGGTGACCAACGGCTCTGTGGTGAACAGGGTCGGTCGGCGCAGGCTTTGTCCAACCCATCGGAGCGGTCGGAGGACACACCATGACCACCACTACGCCCGTGCCGGCAGGCACGATCCGCCGCATCGTCGAGCTCGCGACCCGCGCGCCCAGCGTGCACAACACCCAGCCGTGGCGCTGGGTCGCGCACGGGCACGTGCTCGAGCTGTACGCCGACCACTGGCGAGGCCTGCCGGTGGCCGACCCCACGGGGCGCGACCTGACCGTGAGCTGCGGCGCGGCACTGCACCAGGCCTCGGTCGCGTCCGCCGCCCTCGGCTGGTCGCCCACCGTGACCCGCCTGCCCGACCCGTCGGACCCCGATCTGCTGGCGCGCGTGGAGCTGACACCGGCCCCGCCGCCGGCCGACGCCGCCGACCTGCTCGAGGCCATCGATGCGCGCTGCACCGACCGTCGCCGGTTCACGTCGTGGCCCGTCCCGGACGAGCGTCTCGCCAGGCTCGCCCAGGTCGCGACCCAGGCCGGCACGCGCGCCGTGCCCCTCACCGACGTGTCAGAGCGGTTCCGTGCCGACCGGATCGTCCTCCAGGCGACCGAGCGCTACCGCTCGGACCAGGCGATGACGACGGAGCAGCAGGCCTGGCGCGACCGGTCCTTGGTGGACGGCATCCCGTCGACGGTGGTGCCCCGCCGCACCGGCAGCGTCGGCGCCCCCGAACGGTTCGCGGACGGTGACCTCGACGACCGCGACGAGCATGCGGTCGAGGGCTCGGACGGGCTCGTGGTCATCTTCGACGTCCAGGACGACCCGGCTGCCTGGCTGCGGGCCGGCGAAGGGCTGAGCGCTCTCTGGCTGGCCGCCATGGCGGGTGGGCTGTCGGTCGTGCCGCTGAGCCAGGTCGTCGAGGTCCCGGAGTCGCGCAGGGCCTTCCAGATCGAGGTGCTGGGCGGACTCGCCCACCCACTCATCCTGGCTCGGATCGGCTGGCAGGCGATCGGGCGCAGCGAGCTCGTCCGCACACCGCGCCGAGCCGTCGACGACGTGCTCGAGATCGCCTGAGGGGACCTGGCGAGGTGCTCGGGTGACAGGTCCCGTGGGCATGGGTCCTCCGGCCCTGACCTCGGCGCCTGGATCGCCGTACGGTCGCGGCATGGACGACCCGATCACCCGCATGAGCCACGAGCAGTGCTGGGAGTTCCTGCGCCGGCACGAGCTCGGCCGGATGGCCTACCACCTCGCCGACGAGGTCCACATCGTCCCGATCAACTACGCGGTCGACCACGACCCCGTCAGCGGGGACCACTCCCTCCTCTTCCGCACCGCGGAGGGATCCAAGCTCCTCGGCGTCGTGATGAACGCGGACGTCGCCTTCGAGGTCGACGAGGTCGACGGTGAGCACGCCACCAGCGTCGTCCTGCGCGGCCGCGGTCGTCGGCTCGAGGAGGACGAGGAGCACCGTGCCGAGAACGTTCCCCTGCACCCGTGGGTGGCGACCCCGAAGTGGAACGTCGTCGAGATCGAGGTGACCGAGATCAGCGGTCGCGCCTTCGACCTGTCCCTGCCGTGGCAGCACATGATCCCCGACGCGCCGCAGTGACCTGAGGACGCTGGGCGCCGAAGTGCCTGACTGGTCAGGGCCTTCGCCCGTGTCCGGGACGCGACGCAGCCGCGAGTGTGGAGCCATGGACACCATCCCGAGAACCCGCCTCCACCGACCACCCTCCCCCACGTCGTCGCACGCCAGCTCGCGCTGGTCTCCGGGGCCGAGCTGTCGCGCCACGCCGGAGGAGGCGCGCGGCGTGATGCCGGGCGACGAGATCGTGACGCACCCGCGCTACCGCAGCACCCGTGCACTCACCATCCACGCGTCCGCCGACCAGGTCTGGCCGTGGCTCGTGCAGATGGGCCAGGGTCGCGGCGGCTTCTACAGCTATGACTGGATGGAGAACCTGGTCGGGCTGCACATCCACAGTGCCGATGCCGTCGTGCCGGAGCTCCAGCACCTCGCCGAGGGCGACACCGTCCGTCTGGTCCCCGACGGGACCCAGCCTCCTCTTCACTTCACGGTGGCCCGGGCGAGCGCCCCCCACGTGCTGGTCCTCGGCCCGTCCGGCGGGCGTGCGGAGGCGCTCGCGCAAGGACTCCCCTACCCGTGCTGGACCTTCCAGCTCGTGGACCTGCCCGAGAGGGCCGGTTGCCGGCTGGTCGTGCGCTTCCAGTGCGACTTCACGCCCACCCTGCGGGGCCGCCTCGCCTACCGGGTCCTGCTGGCACCCGTGCACTACATGATGGAGCGGAAGATGATGCTTGGCATCAGGAGCAGGGCCGAGCCGGCCGCCTGACGGGACCCGACCCTCGCTAGGCTCCCGCCCGTGACCGCCACGCTCGTTGCGAAGGACCTGTCCGGCGGCCACGGCCACCGGGTGCTCTTCGAGGACCTCGACCTGACCGTCGCGCCGGGTGACGTGATCGGCGTCGTCGGGGCCAACGGCGCCGGCAAGTCCACGCTGCTCTCGCTGCTGGGTGGCGCGACCCAGCCGATGGCGGGATCGGTGAGCTGCGCGCCGCGCGACGCCTTCGTCGGCCTCCTGCCCCAGGAGCACGAGCGGGTGCCGGGCGAGACCGTTGGGGCGTACGTCGCCCGCCGCACCGGCGCGACCGAGGCCACGGCTGCGATGGAGGAGGCAGCAGCTGCCCTGGGGTCGGACCGCCCCGGCGCCGACGACGTCTACACCGTCGCCTTCGACCGCTGGATGGCGAGTGGTGCCGCGGACCTCGAGGACCGCATCGCGCCGGTGCTCGCCGACCTCGGCCTCGACGTCGCGGCCGACGCCCTGATGACGTCGCTCTCGGGCGGGCAGGCCGCACGGGTGGCGCTGGCCGCGCTGCTGCTCAGCCGCTTCGACGTGGTGCTGCTGGACGAACCGACCAACGACCTCGACCTCGACGGCCTCGCGCGGCTCGAGTCGTTCGTCCAGGGCCTGCGCGGCGGCGTCGTGCTGGTGTCGCACGACCGCGAGTTCCTCGCCCGCTGCGTGACGCGCATCGTCGAGCTCGACCTCGCGCAGGGTCAGGTCACCGTCTACGACGGCGGCTACGACGCGTTCCTCGAGGAGCGCGCGATCGCCCGGCGGCACGCGCGTGAGACCTACGAGGAGTACGCCGACACCCGCGCCGACCTCGTCAAGCGCGCCCGCACCCAGCGCGAGTGGAGCTCGCAGGGCGTGCGCAACGCGATGAAGAAGAACCCCGACAACGACAAGATCCGCCGCAAGGCGGCCACCGAGTCGTCGGAGAAGCAGGCGCAGAAGGTGCGCCAGATGGAGTCGCGGATCGCCCGCCTCGACGAGGTCGAGGAGCCGCGCAAGGAATGGGTGCTGCAGTTCGACATCGCCGCGGCGCCCCGGTCCAGCGGAGTCGTCGCGACCCTCAACGGCGCCACCCGGAGGCTCGGCGACTTCGAGCTCGGACCGGTGTCCGTCCAGGTGGACGCCGGCGACCGGATCGGCATCACCGGACCCAACGGCGCCGGGAAGACGACCCTCCTCCGCCTGCTGCTGGGCGACTCGTCCCCCGACACCGGGACGGCCTCGCTCGGGGCGTCCGTCGCGGTCGGCGTGATCGACCAGGCGCGCACCACCCTCGCCGACGAGCAGAGTCTCGGAGACGCCTTCGAGGCCGCCGTCCCGGAGCTGACGCAGGCCGAGGTGCGCACCCTGCTGGCCAAGTTCGGGCTGAAGGCCGATCAGGTGACGAGCCAGGTCGGTCGCCTCTCCCCCGGTGAGCGCACCCGCGCGGCGATGGCGCTGCTGCAGGCGCGCGGCGTCAACCTGCTCGTGCTCGACGAGCCGACCAACCACCTCGACCTGCCGGCCATCCAGCAGCTCGAGGAGGCGCTGGCGTCGTACGACGGCGCGCTCCTGCTCGTGTCGCACGACCGTCGGCTGCTGGAGAACGTCCGGCTCGACCAGCGCTGGGAGGTCGACGCCGGTCGCGTCGTCGTACGACACGTGTGAGCGGTCGGGCGGGACCGGAGGTCGTTGTCTCGGGGGGTCAGCCTCCGGCCCCGCCCTTTCACCTGCCTCTCCGACAGGGGGAGCGGAGAGGCCGCTGCGAGCACAGGGACGTCGCAGGCGGGGTGACGAGGCCTCGGGGGCGGCCTCGGGTCAGGGGGTTGGTCATGGGGGTGGTCATGGGAGTGGTCACGGCGACATCAGCTCGTCCACGAGGCGGAGGAAGTCCTCAGGGTCGAAGGGCTTCTCGACCAGCTCGTCGACCGGGTCGAGGCGCTGGCGGCTGAGCCACCTCACCCCTGACACGAGGACGAGGCGGGTCTCGATCCCGGCCTCGCGGACCGCGCCGGCGATCTCCAGTCCCGTCATGTCCGGGAGCTCGTGGTCGAGCACGGCCAGGTCGAAGGACCCGCCGAGGAGGAGGTCGTGCGCCTCGCGCCCGTTGCTCGCCGCCGTCACCTGGTGGCCTGCCCCTCCGAGCAACGACGTGAGGAGCTCGAGGACGGCGGGATCGTCGTCCACGACCAGGGTGAGCACCATGGTCCGATCGTGCCCGGGGCGCGCCACCTCCGACGACGTCCCTCCATCCTTAGTCGTAAAGGTGCCGTGAAGAAGCGGTGGAGCATCCATTGCGACGTAGGTTCACGACATGGCGCTGGCTCTCGTGGTGGAGGACGACGCCTCGACGCTGGCCATGTTCGCCGAGCTGCTGCCTTCCCTGGGCCACACCGTGCTGCTCGCGTCAACAGGGCGCGAGTGCCTGGAGCTGGCCGCCTCCCGCAGTCCCGACGTGATCCTGCTCGACCTCGGTCTGCCGGACCTGACCGGCACCACCGTCATCGCCCGCCTGCGCGAGTGGACCGAGATTCCCATCGTGGTGGTGTCGGGCAGCAAGCAGGTCCGCCGCAAGGCCGATGCACTCGACGCGGGGGCCGACGACTTCATCGACAAGCCGTTCGACATCAGCGAGCTCCGGGCCCGGCTGGACGTGGTGCAGCGCCGGCTCGACGCCGCACAGGAGCGCTCGACGTCGCGCGACTTCGACGGCGTGAGCGTCGACTACACCCGCCGCCAGGTCCACCGCGACGGTGAGGAGGTCCGGCTCACCGAGACGGAGTGGCTCATCCTCGAGGGCCTGAGCCGTGACGCCGGACGCATCGTCACGCACCGCTGGCTGTCGACGAGGGTCTGGGGTCCGCATGCCGGGGCCGAGACCCACCAGTCCCTGCGCGTGCACGTGAAGTCGCTGAGGGCCAAGCTCGGCGACGACGCCAAGGACCCGCGCCACATCCGCACCGAGACCGGGCTCGGCTACCGGTGGGTCAGCTCACCGACACCGGAGTCGCCGGACGGCGAGGACGACCTGCGGCGACGGCTCGATGCGGTGCGTGAGGACGTACGCCGCTGGGCGGGCGAGGACAGGACGGATCGCCTGATGGTTCTGCTGGACGCGGCGGCTGACGAGCTGGCCTCACTCCGGGACTACCGGCAGAGCGACCGCTGATCCCGTGAGGAAGCGCCCATGATCCGGAGCAGGTGGTCGGGCGCGCACACCTTCGCGCTGTTCGCGGTGCTGCACGCCGTCGCAGTGCTCATCGGCCGCGCCACCGTGCTGCCGGGCCAGCAGGTCAGCCTGGCCTGGCCGGCTGCCGGTGTCGCCGTGCTGTGGCTGATGTGGACCCAGCGTCCCGCGGCGGTGCTCGTCACCCTGGCGCTCGAGCAGGCGGTCCTCATGGTGGCGACCGGAGCGTCGCCCGTGCTCGCCATGACGGCCACGCTGGCCGCCCTCCTGCAGACCTGGCTGGTCGTGGCCGTGCTCCGTCGGTGGGTGCCGGGTGCCCTCGGGACGGGAGGCGAGGCGAGCATCCACTCGCTCCCGGTCCTGCTGCGGGGCACCGCGTCGGTCGCGATCGGCTGTGCCGCCGGCGCACTGGTGGGCAGCGCCGGGATCCTGCTGGAGACCGGGTCGCTGTCGTGGGTCGACGTCGCCCTCTGGTTCGGACGGCAGCTCTGTGGCGTGATGATCGTCGCGAGCGTGGGGCACCTGACCTGGGAGCGCCTCACGCAGCCGCACCGCCGCCCGGCTGCCGGAGCGCCGGAGCTCGCCCTCCTCTGGGCGACCTCTGCCCTGGCCTACACGGTGGTCTTCACACACGAGCTACCCGTCGCGTTCCTCGTCATCCCGCTGTCGGTGTGGTGCGCCGTGCGCTTCTCGACCTATGCAGCCGCCGTGCACGCCGCGACCTCGGGCGCCGTCGCGGTCGTGGTCACCATGCTCGGCGTCGGTCCGTTCTCCCTCATCGACAAGGCGGCCGTCGCGGCGCTCATCACCCAGGCATTCACGCTCGTGCTGTTGATGACGGCGCTGGTCGTGGGCTCCGTGCGAGACCAGCGCGAGGACGTCGTCGGGCAGCTGGTGCGCTCGGAGGCGACGGCGGCCGCACGCGCCGACCTCCTGACGGCCATGAACCACGCGATGGCGGAAGGCCTGGTGCTGGTCGATGCGTCCGGGACCGTCGTCCAGGCCAACGACTCAGCCCGGCGGCTGCTGGCGAGCACGTCGGCGCGCGGCGCGACCAGCACGTCGGCCTACGAGCTGCTGCGGCCGGACGGCTCTCCGCTGCCGAGCTCCGAGCACCCATCGCGACGTGCGTTGGCCGAGGGCGAGACGGCCCCCACCGACATCGTCCTACCCCTCGAGGACGGCACCCGCCGCGTCCTCTCGGTCCGGGCGACCCGCCTCCCCCTGGGCTTCGAGCCCGGCTCCGGGCCCGTCGCGCTGCTGGTCTACCGCGACGTGACGACCGAGCGGGCCGAGTCACGCCGCCTGGCCGAGTTCGCCGAGGTGACGGCGCACGACCTGCGCAGCCCGCTGACCACCGTGCGTGGCTGGGCCTCGATGGCCTCAAGCGAGCTCGCCGGCGACGACCCCTCCGTCCCGCGCGCGCACGACCTCGTCGCCAAGGCACTGACGGGCGTGACCCGGCTGGGTGACCTGATCGACGAGATGCTGGACCACGCCCTCGCCGAGGGTGCCGAGCTGCGGCCCGAGCCGCTCGGGCTCGCCGGACCCGACGGCCTTGTCCAGGACCTCGGCGACCTCCTGGCCATCCCGAACCTGACAGTGCACGCCGCCGGCGACCACACGGTGCTGGGCGACGAGCGCGCGATCAGGCAGGTGTTCGCGAACCTGCTGGGCAACGCGGTGAAGTACGCCGACCCGCACCGACCGCTCGCCGTGGAGGTGCGCATCCTCGGGCGAGGAAGCCGCATCCGGGTCGAGGTCTCCGACAACGGTCGGGGGATCGCCGAGCAGGACCAGGAGACGGTCTTCGACCGCTTCAGCCGGTCGGCTCCCGCGGCGTCGGTCGCAGGGACCGGGATCGGGCTGGCCGTCTGCCGGCTCGTGGTCGAGCGGCACGGAGGCACCATCAGCTGTCGCAGCGGACCGGACGGCGTCGGTACGACCTTCACCTTCGACCTGCCGGCCAGGGTCGACGGCTGAGCCGTTCTGTCAGGTGCGGTGGGGCTTGTGCTCGTGGCGCGGGTCGAGCCGCGGATAGCCGGCCTTCGGCTCCACGCCCTCAGGCTGCGGCTCGGGACCACCTGCGTGCTGCTCGGGTGGGGCGTCGGGCGGGCCGTCCACGACCGAGGTGTCACGCGTGCCGTCCGCCCCCACCTGGCCCGGGCCGGCATGGCCGACGCGCTCGCTGCTCGAGCCCATCGATCCTGCCGCGCCCTCGGGTCCGGAGGCGTTCGGGGTCGACGCACGCTCGTCGCTATCGGGTCCGTTCGTGTTGGGCGTCATGCTGGCCTCGAACCGACGCATCACCGCGCATGCGGAATGGAGAACGGACGATCGGGTACGGCATCTCCATGGAGTTCGAGACCATCGACGACGGACAGTACCTCGGGGCGCCGGTGCGCGACGTCGTCCAGGAGGCCATTGACGCGACCGCCACCCGCTACACGGGCGCGCCGGAGGTGGACGTCGACCAGACCCTGCGTGAGGAGCTGCGCAGTCGAGGCGTACGGGCGACGACCGAAGGCACGGTCGAGGAGATCGCCCACGCGATCCGCTCCGGGCACGAGGTCGCCCTGGGCGAGCACGACGGGTCGGTCGGGTGACGAGGACCTGCTAGACCACGTCACTGCCGAAGACGTCGTTCACCAGGCATTGCGGAGCTGACGCGTCGAGCGCCCGTGGACGGCTTAGCATGGCTGCCCTGCTGACGAGAGGGGTGCCAGTGATCACGACCGTGAGCACGGTCAAGGACAACCTCTCGCGCCTCGAGCGCTGGATCGACCGCAACCTCACCGCCGGTGTCGACCGGATGCTCGTCTTCGTGGACGACCGCGACGACACGCAGACGGCAGAGGCGCTCAATGCGCATCGCAGCGTGGTCGCCGTCGACGCCGCGACGTGGTGGGGCGACGACTTCTCGCCGAGGCTCAATGCCCGGCAACGCGTCAATGCCAACGCGGCGCTGGCCGTCCTGCGGGATAGCGACCCTCAGGGATGGCTCTTCCACATCGACGGGGACGAGGTCCTGCACCTGGACAAGCAGCGCCTCCAAGGCCTGGCGGACGACGTCGAGGCGGTGCTGCTGTCACCGCTGGAGGCACTGGCGCAGTGGGAGTGGCCGAACGACGAGGTGACGGTCTTCAAGCGCCTCCTCGCCGACGAGGAGCTGAACCTGCTCCACCTCTTGGGCAGGCTCGAGCGTCCGGACAACAGCTCCTACTTCCGGGGGCACACCGTCGGGAAGGCGGGCATGCGCGTCTCGACCGACGCGTGGTTGGACATCCATCGCGTCGTCGACGAGAGCAGGACTCCGGTCGCCGCGCACCGCGCCTCATGGTTGCAGGTCCTGCACTACGAGTCCCACACGCTCGAGGAGTTCGCCCGCAAGTGGTCGAACCACCTCACCTCAGGTCACCGCCTGGTCGCCCGGTCCGAGCGGCGCCGGCTGGCGTCCGCGATGCAGGCAGAGGGGTGGAAGGAGTGGCCGACCGAACTGGCCGACCAGGTCTGCCGTGAGCTGTTCGCCGCGACTGCGCTCGACGACCGCGAGGGACTGGAGCGGCTCGGCCTGCTGGTGACCCCGGCCCTTCCGCAGCGCCCGACCGGGCCGGCGCCGGGCGACCCGCACCTGGACCGGATCGAGGAGCAGCTCGCCGTCCTCGCGAGCACCGACAAGTCGCGCTTCTGGCTGGGTGCACCGCCGAGCGACAGCTGATCGCCGGGCGCACAGGACGAGCACGGGCACCGAGACGGAGGGCTGACCCCGGGCTTGACGCCGTTCGAACACCTGTTCGATGATGGGGAGATGTCGTCCTCCCGCTCCCTGGCGCCGCTCGCCGAGCCGCACGGTCAGCGGCAGAGCACGGTCGAGCAGCTGCGCGCGAGGGTCGCGGCGATGGAGCACAAGGTAGCCGGGGAGCCGGTGCCCACCCTGCCCGGGCTGACCGACATCGTGCCCCTGCACGCCGGCTCGACCTACGCCGTCGACAGCGCCTCGCTGGCCCTCGCCCTGGCCGCGGGGGCGTCCCGCGCCGGTGAGTGGGTCGGCTTCGCCGGGTGCGGCGACTTCGGGGCGGAGGCGGCCGCGGAGCTGGGCATCGAGCTCTCCCGCACGGTGCTCGTGCCGGATCCCGGCGAGCACTGGCTGGAGGTGACGGCAGCGCTGGTGGACGTCCTCCGGGTCGTGGTGCTCCGGCCTCCGGCGTCGGTCACCGCACGGGCCGCGGGCGTCCTCGACTCACGCCTCCGCACCCGCTCGGCGGTGCTGGTCGTCCACGGCGAGTGGCCACGGGCAGTGGCCCGGCTGAGCGTCGAGTCGTCGTCGTGGTTCGGTCCGACGGCCGGGTCCGGGCGGCTGGTCGAGCGACGGGCGAGCATCACCGTGCACCGGGGAGCGCGGCCGCCGGCCCGCGCCGACCTGACGTGGCCGGGGGTGCACCGGGCACGGGAGGCAGTCCGCGAGATCCGGGTCTCGGGGTGAGCGCTCGATGAGGGTGATGGTGGTGTGGTGCCCCGACTGGTCGGTGGTCGCCGCACTCGAGGAGGCCGAACGGTCGCTCCGCTCCCCCGCCGCCGTGATGCACGCCAACCTCGTCGAGGTCTGCAACGGACCGGCGCGCGACGAGGGCGTACGCCGCGGGCAGCGCCGTCGCGACGCCCAGGCCAGGTGCCCCGAGCTCCTGCTGCTGTCGGCCAACCCCGACCGTGACGCCCGCGCCTTCGAGCCGGTGCTGGGGATCATCGAGGACCTGCGCCCGGGAGTGGCGGCACTGCGGCCCGGGCTACTCGCCGTGCGCGCCCCCGGCAGCTGGTACGGCACCGAGACCAAGGCCGCCGCGGTCGCCTCTGAGGCCCTCGTCCAGGGCGGGATCTGGGACGTGCGGGTCGGGATCGCCGACGACCTGTTCACCGCCGAGCAGGCCGCCCGCACCGCCGACGTCCAGTCGTGGGTCGTGGTGGACGAGGGCGGCTCGGCTGCCTTCCTCCGCGGCCTGCCCGTCCACGTGCTCCAGGACGAGGGAGCGCGGGGCCGCGAGCTCGTCAGCCTCCTGCAGCGGCTCGGGCTCCGCACCCTCGGCGACCTCGCCGACCTGCCCGGCGATGCGGTCGAGCACCGGCTGGGCACCTACGGCGCGGCCGTGCGCCGTCGAGCCCGGGGCGAGGACCGCGAGCTGTTCGCGGCCCGCACTCCCCCGCCCGAGCTCGAGGCCGACGTTGCCTTCGAGACACCGCTCGACAACGTCGAGGCGATCACGTTCAGCGTCCGCACGACCGCTGAACGCTTCATCACCCAGCTCGCGCACCACCAGCTCGTCGCCACCGCGGTGCGCGTCGAGGCCGAGTCGGAAGGAGTCGTCTGCTCGTCGCGCGCGTGGTTGCACCCGCGCCACTTCAACGCCCGCGACCTCGTCGACCGGGTGCACTGGCAGCTGCAGGGGGCCGGCTCGACGAGCAGGGTGGGCGCGGCGCTGCGCGGTCGCAAGCAGGCGGGTGAGGTGCGCGCACCGATCGACCGGGTCAGGTTCGTCCCCGAGACCGTCGAGCCCGCCGCAGCGCACGGCGAGGCGCTCTGGGGCACCGCGTCGGACGACCTGGTCGAGCGCGGCGTCGCCCGGGTGCAGGGCATGGTCGGCTTCGAGGCCGTACGCCGTCCGGTGCTGCAGGGCGGCCGCAGCCCGGCGGCCAGGCAGGCCCTGGTGCCGTGGGGCGAGCGGGCCGTCGACCTGCGCCCCGTCGACCGGCCGTGGCCGGGGCGGGTGCCGGGACCGGCGCCGGTGCGGGTGTTCGCCACGCCTCCGGTGGCGGAGGTGGTCGACGACGCGGGGCGCGACGTCCGGGTGACCGACCGCGGTGTCGTCACCGGCGAGCTCAGACGCTTCCGGGTGCGGGAGGGCGGCGAGAGCCTCCCGTGGCAGCCGGTCACCGCGTGGGCGGGGCCGTGGCCGACCGACGAGAGCTGGTGGTCGGCTGGCGGCGGGCCGTCCGCGCGCTTCCAGGTCGTCGGCGCCGACGGCCGCGCGTGGCTGCTGCTGCGCGCGCCCGAGGGCTGGGCGCTGGAGGCGGGCTATGACTAGGGGCGCGGACTGATGGGCTGGAACAACCCCCAGATGCACTGGAAGGAGCTCGAGCGCAGGCTCAGCGGGCTCCCCGGCGCCGACGACGCGCCCGTCTCGCGGCGCAAGCACGCCGCGACCGAGGCGCGCCCGATCCAGCGGCCGGTCACGGTCACCCCCTACGCCGAGCTGCACTGCCACAGCCACTTCAGCTTCCTCGACGGCGCGAGCTCGCCGCAGGAGCTCGTCGAGGAGGCCGTCCGGCTCGGGCTCCACGCGCTCGCGGTCACCGACCACGACGGCTTCTATGCCGCGCCGATGCTGGCCGAGGCCGCGGCAGCGTACGACCTGCCGACGGTCTTCGGCGCCGAGCTCTCCCTGGGCCTCAGCGGGCCGCAGAACGGCGTACCCGACCCCGAGGGCAGCCACCTGCTCGTGCTCGCCCGCGGTGTCGAGGGCTACCACCGGCTGGCCGCGGCCATCACCGACGCGCACCTGCGCGGCGACGAGAAGGGCCGCCCGGTCTACGACCTCGACGAGCTGGGCGAGCGCGGCCGGGGCCACTGGACGATCCTCACCGGCTGCCGCAAGGGCGCGGTCCGGCAGGGGCTGGCCGCCGGCGAAGGGGCGGCAGCGGACGCCCTCGACCGGCTGACCTCGCTCTTCGGGCTCGAGCACGTCCTCGTCGAGCTGTCCCCGCGCCCCGGCGCCGACGTGACCAACGCCGCCCTCGCCCGGCTCGCCGGGGTGCACGGCCTCGACGTGGTCGCCGCCGGAAACGTCCACCACTCCACTCCGCAGCGCCACCGGCTGGCCTCGGCGATGGCGGCCGTCCGCGCCCGCCGCAGCCTCGCCGACCTCGACGGCTGGCTCGACCTGTCGGGCTCGGCCCACCTGCGCAGCGGCGAGGAGATGACGACCGCGCTGGCGGCCCACCCCGGTGCTGTCGAGCGGAGCGTCAGCCTCGCCGACGAGCTGGCCTTCGACCTCCACAAGGCGTCGCCCGCGCTGCCCAAGCGGCAGATCCCCGAGGGCCACACTGCCGACTCGTGGCTGCGCGTGCTGGCCGAGCGCGGGTTCGCCGAGAGGTACGCAGGCGTGCCGCACGAGGCCGAGGCACGCGAGCGGCTCGAGCACGAACTGCGGGTCATCTCCGAGAAGGACTTCGCGGGCTACTTCGTCATCGTGCACGACATCGTGGCCTTCGCCCGCGGGCGGAGGATCCTGTGCCAGGGACGGGGCTCGGCGGCGAGCTCGGCGGTCTGCTTCGCCCTCGGCATCACCGCCGTCGACGCCGTCTTCTACAAGCTGCCGTTCGAGCGCTTCATCTCCGCGCACCGCGACGAGGAGCCCGACATCGACGTGGACTTCGACTCCGACCGGCGCGAGGAGGTGATCCAGTGGGTCTACGACACCTACGGCCGCCGCAACGCCGCACAGGTCGCCAACATCATCAGCTACCGCCCGCGGATGGCCGTGCGCGACGCCGCCAAGGCGCTCGGCTTCTCCCAGGGTCAGCAGGACGCGTGGTCGAAGCAGATCGACGGCTGGAAGTCCGTGGTCGCCGGCGACCAGGGCGACCCCGACGCCCACGACGTACCCCCTCAGGTCGTCGCCCTCGCCGAGGAGCTGATGGGTGCGCCCCGCCACCTCGGCATCCACTCCGGCGGGATGGTGCTCACCGAGCGGCCGATCGGCGAGGTGTGCCCGATCGAGCGCGGCCGGATGGACAAGCGGACCGTGCTGCAGTGGGACAAGGACGGCTGCGAGTCGATGGGGCTGGTGAAGTTCGACCTGCTCGGGCTCGGGATGCTCGGCGCGCTCGACCACATGATGCGGCTGGTCGCCGACCACCTCGGCGAGCAGTGGGACCTAGCGACGATGCCCAAGGAGGAGCCCGCGGTCTACGACATGCTCTGCCGCGCCGACTCGATCGGCGTCTTCCAGGTCGAGAGCCGTGCACAGATCGGCACGCTGCCCCGGCTGCGGCCGCGCGAGTTCTACGACCTCGCCATCGAGATCGCGCTCATCCGGCCGGGGCCGATACAGGGCGGCGCCGTCCACCCCTACGTCCGTCGCGCCACCGGCAAGGAGGAGGTGACCTACGACCACCCCGAGCTGGTGCCGGTCCTCGAGCGCACCAAGGGCGTGCCGCTCTTCCAGGAGCAGCTGATGGCCATGGCCGTCACCCTCGGCGACTGCAGCCGCGACGACGCCGACCTGCTGCGCCGCGCAATGGGGTCCAAGCGCGGGATCGAGCGGATCGAGTCGGTCAAGCACAAGCTCTACGCCGGGATGGAGAAGCGTGGGATCACCGGCGACCTCGCCGACTCGATCTACGTGAAGATCCTGTCCTTCGCCAACTTCGGCTTCGCCGAGTCGCACGCCCTGTCCTTCGCCCTGCTCGTCTACGCCTCGTCGTGGTTCAAGCTCCACTACCCCGCGGCGTTCCTCGCCGGGCTGCTGCGCAACCAGCCGATGGGCTTCTACTCTCCGCAGTCGCTGGTCGGCGACGCGCGCCGCCACGGTGTCGACGTACGCCGCCCGGACGTGACGCGGTCGTCGGCGCAGGCAGACCTGGAGCCTCTCGTGGCCGGGCCGGTCGCCGCCACCGGACCGGACGAGTGCTGCCGGCCGAGGTTCGACCGGGTCGAGTGGGTGCCGGGCACGCCCGACCCCGTGCCGGCCCACCGCCGCGACAGCCACGTCGCCGTACGCCTCGGGCTGGACTCCGTCCGCGGGATCGGGCTCGAGGTGGCGCGCCGGATCGTGGCGGCGCGCGCCGAGGCACCGTTCACCGGCGTCACCGACCTGTCGCGACGGGCCGGCCTGACCCCGGCCCAGCTGGAGGCGCTCGCCACGGCGGGAGCCTTCGACGCCTGGGGCCTGGACCGGCGCGAGGCCCTCTGGGCCGCAGGATTCGCCGAGGGGGCGGAGCACCTGGCCGGCACCACCCCCGCCCCCGCGGCCCCCACCCTCCCCGGCATGAGCCAGCCCGAGATCACCCTCGCCGACCTCTGGGCCACCGGCGTCTCGCCCGAGCGGCACCCGATCGAGCACCTGCGCGACGACCTGCGCCGCGCCGGCATCCGCTCGGTGCAGGACCTCGAGACCACCGAGCCCAACCGACGGGTGCACGTCGGCGGGCTGATCACGCACCGGCAGCGACCCGGCACGGCCATGGGCGTCACCTTCCTCAACCTCGAGGACGAGACCGGCATGCTCAACGTCGTCTGCTCGATCGGGGTGATGAAGGCCCACCGGCAGGCCGCCCGCAACCGGGTCGCCGTCGTCATCCGCGGCAAGCTCGAGCGCAACGAGGGCGTCACCAACCTGATCGCCGACCGCGTCGAGCCCATCGACGTCGTCGTCCCCGGGGCGGGCGCCGTGCTGCAGGCGCGGGCGTCCTCGCGCGACTTCCGGTGAACCCACCCCTGCGGAGGAGTGGAATGCCAATCCGTCGCCGGTGTGACTCCGAACACTCATAACCCGTGCTCACCCAAGGAGCGCGGGCGCTCGGAACCGGCGTACGCACGATCGCGACCCCCCGGGCCAACACAAGGAGTAGTTGCTGATGAAGCGCTCACGACCCACCAAGCGGCACGGGACAATCGCCCTGGCCTGCACCGGCGGCCTGCTGACAGCAGTCGGGTTCGCCGGTCTCGGTCCGCTCGCCGCGACCGCATCAAGTCACCGGGAGGCACCACTCATCTCGGGGACGCCGCAGTACGACGGGACGGACCTCTACGCGTTCCGCAGTCCCGAGGCGCAGAAGACCGTCACGCTGGTCGCCAACTGGCTTCCTTTCGAGGAGCCGGCCGGCGGTCCGAACTTCTACAGCTTCGCGACGGACGCGCAGTACGACATCAAGATCGACAACAACGCTGATGCCAAGCCCGACGTGACGTTCCGCTGGACGTTCAAGGACCACTACGTCACCGGAGACACGTTCCTGGCCGCCACCGGCCCGGTCACGTCCCTGGCCGACAAGGACCTGAACTTCTACCAGACCTACAAGCTGGTCCGGATCAACCACAAGACCAACAACGTCAAGACGGTCGTCAAGAAGAAGCGCGTCGCGCCGTCCAACATCGGCAAGGCGTCCATGCCCAACTACGCCGCGCTGCGTGCCCAGGCGACGACCGTCCCGGCGAAGGGCGTCAAGTCGTTCGCCGGTCAGGCCGAGGACCCGTTCTTCCTCGACCTGCGCGTCTTCGACCTGCTCTACGGCGGTGACCTCTCCGAGGCCGGCGACGACACCCTGGCGGGCTTCAACGTCCAGTCGGTGGCGCTGCAGGTCCCGCAGAAGTGGGTCGCGAAGAAGAACAACCCGAAGAAGAACCCGATCATCGGCACCTGGACGACCACGCAGAAGAAGTCGACCAACGGCAAGTGGGTCCAGGTCTCGCGCCTGGGCAACCCGCTGGTCAACGAGGTCGTCATCCCGCTCAAGCTCAAGGACGCGTTCAACGGCCTCAAGCCCACGGGTGACGCAGCGGCGCTCAAGTACGTGACCAACCCCGAGCTGCCGAAGCTGATCGAGGCCGTCTACGGCATCGAGGCTCCCAAGACCCCGCGCAACGACCTCGTGTCGGTGTTCCTCACGGGTGTCGAGGGGCTCAACATGCCCAAGGGCAAGATCACCCCGAGCGAGCAGCTCCGCCTCAACATGTCGACCCCCGTCACGGCCACGCCGAACCGGCTCGGCGTGATCGGTGGAGACACGCAGGGCTTCCCCAACGGTCGCCGTCTTGGTGACGATGTCATCGACATCGCGCTCCAGGTCGTCGAGGGTGAGCTCGTCGGTTCCGCGAACGACCTCGGAGACGGCGTCGACAACAACGACACCGCCTTCAGCGGCACGTTCCCCTACCTGGCCCTCCCGGCCAGCGGCAGCAACGCCGACCCGCACCCGTCCGCGGGCGCGTCGGCCAAGCAGTCGGCGAGCAAGGAGAGCGCGCTCCAGCGCGTCGTCCCCGGTCGCCAGAGCTCGGCAGCCTTCGTCGGTGTAGGCCTCCTGGCCCTCGTCGGCGGCATCGGTGGCGCAGTGCGTCGCCGCAAGGCCTGACCGTCTCGACCCGGCCCGGCCGCGCGGCACACGTCGCGCGGTCGGGCCACACCCCCGCTTCACCCCGCTGTGCCCGTTCCGGGAAGGACCCCACGCATGCGCAAGAGCCTCATGGTGATCAGCGTCGGCCTCGTGCTCGCAGTGTCGGGTGGCATCGGCTTCGCCACCTCGTCCGACCCGACGTCCTCCACGCCGGCCGCGGCCGTGCCCCGCGTCGTGCCGAACTCCGGCCAGGACCTCGACGCGAGCATCCTCGCGTTGCAGAACACGCTGCGCCGGGTGCCGCGGGACCACGTCTCCTGGGCGAACCTCGCCGTCGCCTACGTCGAGCAGGCCCGTCTCACGGGCAACGCCACCTACTACCAGAAGGCCGACGACGCCGCAGCGCGGTCGTTCGAGGTCTCCCCTGACGAGAACTTCACCGCCCTGGCCGCGGACGCGGCGATCGCCGCTGCCCGCCACGACTTCTCTGACGCGCTGTCGAGCGCCGACCAGGCCCTGGCCATCAACCCGCGCGACCTCGGCGCGCTCGCGATCCGCGCCGACGCCCTCAACGAGCTCGGTCGGTACGCCGAGCAGATGAAGGCCCTGCGCGTGGCCGACCGCTTCCAGCCCAGCACCGCCATCGCCACCCGCTACTCCTACGCCTACGAGCTGCGTGGCGACCTCGACCGCGCCGCCGACATCCTCCGTCGGGCGGCGGCTGCGGGCTCGCGCGCCGACAAGGCGTACACGCTCACGCTGCTCAGCGACATCCTGCGCAAGCAGGGCCGACTCGAGCCGGCCGCGCGCCAGCTCGCCGTGGCCCAGCAGGCCTCTCCCGACTACCTCCCTGCGCTCGTGTCCACCGCCCGCCTGCAGGTCGCGCAGGGTCGCCTCGAGGAGGCAGTCCGGACGTGGCAGGACGTCGTGTCGCGCCAGCCCCTCCCCGAGTACATCACCGAGCTCGGCGAGCTCTACCTTCACCTCGAGCGCCCGGACGAGGCCGACGCCCAGTTCGCGGTCGTCCGCACGACCATCGAGCTGCTCGACGCCAGCGGCGTCCGCACCGACCTCGAGACCGCGCTGTTCGAGGCCGACCACGGATCGGCCGCGCGAGCGCTCGACCAGGCCCGGGCCGAGTGGCAGCAGCGTGAGAGCGTCCATGTCGCCGACGCCCTGGCCTGGGCCCTGCACCGCACCGGCCGCGACCGCGAGGCGCTGGAGATCGCCCGTCGCGCCACCGCGCTGGGCTCCCCGGAGGCCCGCTTTTGGATCCACCGGGGCACGATCGAGGCCGCGCTCGGCCTGACCGACGACGCCCGCACCCACCTGCGTCGCGGGCTCGCCACCGATCCCGGCCTCTCACCGTGGCAGCGCGACGCGGCACGCACCACGCTCGCGACGATCGAAGGAACCCGATGAGACTCCTCACGCGTCTGCTGGTCGCCCTCGGCGCGATCGCCGTCACCGTCCTGGTGGGAGCGGCTCCCGCCTCGGCCCACCCCCTCGGCAACTTCACGGTCAATCGCTACACCGGGATCCTGGTCTCCCCGGACCGCCTCGTCGTCGACCACGTCGTCGACCTCGCGGAGATCCCGACGGCGCAGCTGGGCAACCGCATCGACGACCTGCCGGCACTGGCGGACCGCGAGTGCGCCTCCACCGCCCGCGGGCTCGAGCTGACCGCCGGTGGCAGCCGCGTCGACCTCACCCTCCAGACCTCGCGGGCCTCGCTCGGTGACGGCGAAGGTGGGCTCCCGATCACCCGCATCACCTGCGAGTACGCCGCCGACGTGGAGGTGGCGCCCGGCGAGATCACCTTCCAGGACTCCACCGCCCCCGGTGCGGTCGGGTGGCGTGAGGTCACGGCCATGGGCGACCGGATGACCCTGACCAGCTCGGACGTCGCATCGGAGAGCACCAGCGACCGGCTCACGTCCTACCCCGAAGACCTGTTGCAGTCGCCGCTCGACGTCACCGAGGCCACGCTGGTCGTGGCGACCGGGGGGCCGGCTGGGGTGCTGCCCGGCAGCAGCGAGGACGGACCGACCGCGAGCGACAGGACCTGGCTCTCGGCCAAGGCCACCGCCCTGCTCGGGGAGAACGGCTGGCTGGCAGCGGGGCTCGCGGTGCTCGTCGCGCTCGCCCTCGGCGCCACCCACGCGCTGTCGCCGGGCCACGGCAAGACGGTGATGGCGTTCTACCTCTCCCAGCGCGGCAGCTCGTCGGTCCGCTCCGCCTTCGCGGTCGGAAGTGCCGTGACGATCGCCCACACCGGTTCGGTGCTCGTCCTTGGCCTGCTCGTGTCGTTGAGCAGCGCCTTCGTGCCGGCCACCATCTATCCCTGGCTCACGCTCGCCACCGGCCTGCTCATCGTGGGGCTGGGCCTCTACCTGCTCACCCGGCTGGTCGCAGGTCGGGACGGCCACGGGCACGGGCACGGGCACGGACATGGGCACGGCCACGGCCACGGCCACGGCCACGGCCACGCGGAGCCCGAGCACGATCACGATCACGCGGAGCATGGGCACGACCACGCAGATCACGACCACGGCCACGCAGATCACGACCACGGCCACGCAGAGCCCGGGTCGGTGAAGGTGGCGACGGCCACGGTCACGGCGCCCGCGCCCGCGGAGCCCGAGATCGCTCCCGGACGCTGGGGGGTCTGGGTCATGGGCCTCGTGGGCGGTCTCGTGCCGAGCCCGTCCGCGCTCCTGCTGCTCCTCGCCGCCACCGCGCTGGGACGGGCCTGGTTCGGATTCGCCCTCGTCGTCGCCTTCGGCGTCGGGATGGCCACCTCGCTGGCGGCCGTCGGACTGCTCGCGCGCGACGTCGTGGTCCGTGTCGAGCGGCTGGCGCAGGCCAAGGGCTTCCTCGCGGGCAACGTCCGCACGTTCCTCCGCTACGGCGCGGCGCTCGGCATCTGTGCCGTCGGCACCGGGGTGGTCGTCAGGACGCTGCTCCAGCTCTGAGCGCGGACCGCTCCACGAGAGTCGCGTCACAATTCTTCGCGCGCAGCCCCATCCACCGGGCCGTTGGTGCCGAACACCCGTTGTTGCACATGGCGTGCAACAAGGCAGGGAAGGATCGCTGATGCACGTTCCCGACGGATTCCTGGACGCGCCCACCTCGCTCGCCACTGCCGGGGTCGCCGCAGCCGGCATCGCGATCGCGCTGAGGGGAGCCCGCCGTGAGGTCGACGACCGCATCGCACCGCTGGCCGGGCTCGTCGCGACCTTCGTGTTCGCGACCCAGATGCTCAACTTCCCGGTGGCGGGAGGGACCAGCGGGCACCTCATGGGGGGTGCCCTCGCCGCCGTCCTCGTCGGCCCGTACACCGGGTTGCTCTGCCTCACCGTGGTGCTGGCCGTCCAGTCGCTGCTGTTCGCGGACGGAGGCATCACGGCGCTCGGCACCAACGTCGTGCTGATGGGGGTCGTCACCGTCGTCGCCGGCTACGTCGCCTTCCGCGGCGTCCAGCTCGTGCTGCCGAGGCGGCTGTCGATGGTGGCGCCGGCGGCCGCGATCGGGGCACTCGTGTCGGTCGTGCTGAGCGCGGCGACGTTCGTCGGGCTCTACGCCGTCGGTGGCGCCGTGCCCATCCCGCTCGACACCCTCCTCACGGCGATGGTCGGGGTGCACACGCTCATCGGTGTCGGCGAGGCCGTCATCACGTTCCTCGTCGTGGCCAGCATCGTCTCGGTCCGGCCGGACCTGGTCCACGGCGCCCGTCGCGTGCTCGACGTGCGCACCCTCGAGACCCGGGTGGCGGCATGAACGCCGCTGGTGCTCGCCGGGTCTCCACCAGGACCCTCATGATCGTCGGACTGCTCGTCGCGCTGCTGCTCGCCGGCGTGGTCAGCCTCTGGGCCTCGGCCAGCCCCGACGGACTCAACCGGGTCGCCGGTGATCTCGGCTTCGCCGGTGCCGAGCAGGCCTCCGGCGCCCAGGACGGCCCGCTGGCCGGCTACGAGGTCGCCGGGATCGACTCGCGCTGGTCCGGCGGCGTCGCCGGAGTGATCGGGTGCCTGGTCGTGCTCGCGTGCACCTCGGCCCTGATGCTGCTGCGCAAGCGGTCGACACCCCGCACCGTCGGGGGCGAGTGACGATGGGCGCCCCGCACGGACACCGGCTCCACTTCCACGGGCACTCCCCGCTCCACCGGGCACCGGCGCACCTCAAGGTCGCTGCGCTCGTCACCTTCATGCTCGTCGTCGTCGCGACTCCGGCAGCGTGGGTGCCCGCCTTCGTGGCGTACGCCGTCGTGCTGGCCGCGCTGGTCGCGCTCTCCGGCGTCCCCGTGGGCTACCTCGCCCGACGGATGGTCGTCGAGACGCCGGTCCTGGTGTTCGCGGCGCTGCTGCCCTTCGTCGCCACCGGACCCGAGGTCGAGGTGCTCGGCCTCGGCCTGAGCGAGCCCGGCCTGGTGGCCGCCGGCGCGCTCGTCACCAAGGCCACCCTCGGCGTGCTCGCCAGCCTGCTCCTGGCAGCGACCACGGATCCGCGCGACCTGCTCGCCGGTCTCGAGCGTCTGCGGGTGCCGACCCAGCTGGTGCAGATCATGGGCTTCATGATCCGCTACCTCGACGTGGTGACCGACGAGCTGCGCCGGATGAAGACGGCTCGCGAGTCCCGCGGCTTCACCGCTCGCGACCCGCGCCACTGGCCCGTCGTGGCGAAGTCGGCCGGCGCCCTGTTCATCCGCTCCTTCGAGCGGGGCGAGCGGGTGCACCTCGCGATGATCTCGCGCGGCTACGACGGCAGTGCACCTCAGGGGGCACGGCGATGACCACCCCCATCAACACCCCGGTGCTCGACCTACGGTCGGTGGCGTTCGCCTACCCCGACGGCCACCAGGCGCTCTTCGGCGTGGACCTCCAGGTCCAGCGCGGCGAACGCGTCGCCGTGCTCGGTCCCAACGGTGCCGGCAAGACCACCCTCGTGCTGCACCTCAACGGCATCCTCCAGCCCGGCGCGGGGACCGTGTCCGTCTCGGGCCTGCCCGTGGTGCGCGACAACCTCCAGGAGATCCGCCGTCGGGTCGGGATCGTCTTCCAGGACCCCGACGACCAGCTCTTCATGGGCAGCGTCCGCGAGGACGTCGCCTTCGGCCCCCGCAACCTCGGGGTGCGCGGTGCCGAGCTCGACCGCAAGGTGATGGACGCGCTCGACATGGTCGGGATGGCCGACTTCGCCGACCGCCCCCCGCACCACCTGTCGTTCGGGCAGCGGCGCCGCGTCGCGGTCGCCACCGTCCTGGTGATGGAGCCCGAGATCATCGTGCTCGACGAGCCGAGCTCGAACCTCGACCCGGCGTCGCGTCGCGAGCTCGCCGACATCCTGACCGGGCTGGAGGTCACGCTGATGATGGTGACCCACGACCTGCCCTACGCCCTGCAGCTGTGTCCGCGGGCGATCGTGCTGTCCGACGGGATCGTCGCCGCGCAGGGCAGCACCTTCGACATCCTCACCGACGACGCGCTGATGAAGTCGCACCGCCTCGAGCTGCCGTTCGGCTTCGACCCACACGTCTGCTGACCCGGACGAGAGGTTCAGGCCTCCCGCACCCAGGTCGCCGCGCCCTCGTCGAGCGCGAGGACCGCATCGGTCTGGGCGGCAGCCTCCGGGTCGTGGGTCGCCAGGACGACCGCCGCACCGCGGGCGGCCTCCTCACGCAGGGCGGCGATCATCAGCTCGCGGTTGCCGGCATCGAGGTCGCTGGTCGACTCGTCGGCCAGCAGCACGCGCGGTCGCAGGGCGAAGGCCCGGGCGAGGGCCACCCGCTGCTGCTGGCCACCGGAGAGCTGGTCGACCAGGTGCCGACCGAACTCCGACAGCCCGACCCGACCCAGCTCGGCCTCGACCCGGGCGGACGCCTCCCCGGCGCCGACGCCGAGGGCGAGCAGCGGGACGAGGATGCTCTCCTCGGCCGACAAGCTGGCGCTCAGGCCGTTGCGCTGCGGCACCAGCACGACACCGGCGCGGGCGGCGTCCTCGCGGTCCCACAGCCCCTGTCCGTCGACCTCGACGGTGCCCGTCACGTCCGCGACCGCCGGCCGCAGCGCGCAGGCCAGGGCCCACAGCAGCGACGACTTCCCGGCCCCCGAGGGTCCGGTCACCGCCACCATCCGCCCGCCCGGCACCCGCAGGTCGAGCGGACGTACGGCGACCAGGTCGCCGTACGTCACCCCGAGGCCGGTGCCGACGAGGTCGCTCATCGGTCCTTACCTGTCGATCCGGTCGCGTCGTCGGCGTCGCCCTGGGCGCGCAGCTCGAAGTGGTCCCCCACCTCGTGGACCCGCACGAGCGTGCCCGGCGGCAGCCGGTCGCGCACGTGGCCGAGCAGCGGCAGGAAGCCGTCGGCGGTGACGACGGCGTACTCCTCGCCGCTGCGCCCCTCGCCACCGATCCGGCCGTCGCGGATCGTGACCGTGCGTGGCAGCACCCGCGCGACGTCGGGGTCGTGGGTGACCAGCACGACGGTGGTGCCGTAGGCGCGGTTCACGCGGGCCAGCGCCTCGAGCACCTGGTCACGGGCCGCGTGGTCGAGCTGGCTGGTGGGCTCGTCGCAGAGGAGCAGGCCCGGGCGCGTCGAGACGGCGACGGCGACGGCGGCGAGCTGAAGGCCACCCGGGGTCAGCCGGCCCAGGGGCTCGTCGGCGTGCTCGGCGAGCCCGAGGTCGGCGATGACGTCGGCCGGGTCGGCAAGGTCACGGCCGGCCCGGCGGGCGCGGTGCTGGGCGAAGCGGACGTTGTCGGCCGGGGTGGTATGGGGCAGGAGGTTGCGTCCGGCCCCCTGCAGCATCAGGCCGACGTCGGTGGCGCGGAGCCGGTCGAGGTCGCGCGAGGGCGCGGTCGAGAGCTCGCTCTCACCGACGAAGACCTTGCCGGCACTCGGTCGGAAGATGCCGGCCAGGAGGCTCATCAGGGTCGACTTGCCCGAGCCCGACGGTCCCAGCAGGCCGACCATCTCCCCTGCCGCGACGTCGAGGTCGACGCCCGACAGGGCAGCCACGTCATGGCCCTCGGCGTGGTAGATGTGCACCAGGCCGCGGGTGCGGATCGCGAGTCCGTGCATCAGCCTCCCTCCCTCACTCGCTCGACGTGGGCGCGGCGGGCGACCACCAGTCCGGTCAGCGCCGCGGCCACCGGCAGCAGGACGAGGCAGACCACTGCGACGGCGACGACCGCGGCCCACGACGTGCTGACGTCGAGGACCGGCACCTCGGGGGCCTCGGGGAGGAACGCCACGTCCGGCATGGCCAGAGCAGCCCCTCCGAGCCCGGCGAGGACGCCGCCGACGACCCCGATCAGGACCGCCGGCAGCCGGGCCCAGACGCCGAGCCGTCGGGTCGTGCGTCGGTCGACGCCGTTGAGCCGGAGCACGGCGAGGTCGCGGGCGCGGGTGCGCCAGCCGATGGCGGCGAGGACCAGCAGGACGAGCAGCGCCAGGAGCATGACCGCGGGGGCGACCGCTGCACCCAGCGCCAGGCTCCAGCTGGCGACGGTGTCGTCGTAGGTCCGGCGTACGTCGGCGTAGCGGCGCACGTCGCCCAGGGCGAGGTCACGCTCCCCCAGCGCCGAGCGCACGGCCGCTTCGAGGTCCGGGGCGTCGTCCATCCAGATCTCGATACGGCTGTCGCGGGTGATCGCAGCTCCCCGGGTGACGGCGTCGAGGTCGACGAGGGCGGAGCCGTCGGGCATCGCGGGCAGGAGGACGACCCGGCCGACCTCGTCGCCCGGGCGCTCGATGCCGTCGGATCCCTGGACGGCCAGGGGCTCGTCGTCGGAATCGGGGTGGTCGTCGGTCAGCAGGGCCGGCACGGCGGCCGGGACCCAGGCAGGAGACACCTCGACGGGGTAGAACCCGCTGGCGTCGATCGCGAACCGGACGGACCCCTCCGAGCCGGCGACGGGTTCGATGAGGGTGTCCTCGTCCTGCGTCGTGTTCCAGTCGGAGGCCGACGACACCCAGTCGACCGGGCGACCGTCGACGCGCAGGTCGGCGAGCTCGAGCTCGCCCCGGATGTTGGCACCCTGTGCCGTCGCGAGCTGCAGGGCGGCCAGTCGGCAGCCCTCCTCGCAGGCGTCGATCGTGCCCGTCAATCGTCCGCGCGCGCCGTCGGACGGCAGGAAGCCGAGCGTGGCCGCACGGCGTACGCCGGTGGCGGAGGTGACGACGAGGCTGAGCCGCACGTCGACCTCGCTGCCGAAGATGTCGTCTGCCTCGAGCCCGTCGCTCCACACGTCGAGCGCCACCCGGCTCCCGGTGATCTCCACGGGCTGGTCGTCCGGAGGTGCGATCGCGCGCCACTCCTCGGCCGTGGGTGCCTGCCTGGGGAAGAACGCGATCCGGCGGAACACGACCGCGTCGACGGCCAGGGTGTCGCGGCCGACGAGCACGGGCGTCGCGCGGCTGCCGGTCGGGTCCGCCACCGCCAGCGCCGCCCGGACCGCGTCGAGGTCGCCGCCGGGCACGCCGGCCACCGCGGGAGCACCCGCCTCGTGCTGGCTGGCGGTCGACCGGTTGCGCTCGCCGATCGTGAGGGCGTCCATCGAGAAGGTCGCCAGCGCACACGCGACGGTGACGACCACGATGACCGTGCGGCCCTCGGAGCGACGCCCGGTCTCGAGCAGGCTGGTGCCGGTGACGAGCCACCCCCGGCCCAGCAGACGGCGTCCGAGCGCACGCTCCGCTGGGCCGACCAGGTGTGCGAGCAGGAGGCCGGTGAGCAGCGCCGTCAGCGCCGGCCCGGCCAACGCAAGAGGACCCTGCAGGCTGCCGCTGGCGAACGCCACCACGCCGGTGCCCACGGAGGCGACCACGAAGGCCTCCACCGCCCCGAAGGCCCACGGGGCCGAGGCGACGGGTCCGCTGCGGACCACGTCGTGCAGGGGCTCGCGGGCCGTGCGGACCGCGGCGGCGAGGGTGGTCAGCACGACGGCGACCAACGCGAGCAGCACGGCCGCCGCGAAGCCCGGACCGGCCTCGAAGGTCGACTCGCCCGGCAGCAGGCGGCGGACGACCTCCCCGCCGGCCAGGGCCACCAGCGCCCCGGGGACCACCCCGACGAGGAGGGCGGGGAGGAGCTCGAGGAGCAGCAGGGCGGCCGCCCCGGCCGGCCCACGACCGCGCAGTCGTGCCACCGCGACCTCCCCGCGTCGCGCGGACGTTGCCGCGGTCAGCACGAGCCACAGCACGAAGACGGACAGCACGGCCATCGGCGCCAGCAGCAGCGGCACGGTGCGGTGCGCCTGCGCGACCTGCGCGCGGAGGTCGTCGGTCAGCTCGTCGACCCCGGTCCGGAGCTCCAGGTCGGCGCCGCGCAGGTCCATGGCGCCGGCGATCTCCTGGACGCCCTCGCCCAACGCCGTGAGGGAGTCGACGTCGCCGTCCGTGGTGTCCACGGGGGCGCCCGCCTGCGAGGTCTCCCCGGTGAGGATGGGCGCGTCGACGAATGTCTGCTCGACCGTGAGCCATGCGTCGTGGTTGGCCGAGGGCTCGAGCCCCCGCGTGATGCTCGAGAAGCCGACCGTCCGCTGGCCCTGCCACCACGCATCGTCGCGTGGGGCGTAGGTGCCCACGACCTCGAGGCGCACGGCGGGCTGCTGATCATCGATGTAGACCGGGTTGACCACGCGCTCGGCCCCCGGGCGGAGCCCGAAGTTCTCGACGTCGGCCTCGCTGACCAGGATCTCGCCGGTCGCGTCCGGGCAGGTGCCGCTCAGCAGGCGTACGTGCTCGCAGGCACCGTCACGCCACAGGAGCAGACCCGCCGGGGGCACCTCACCGGTCGTCGGCGTGACGATGGCGGTGCGGCCGAGCACGACGGGCCCGAGCCGGGCAGCCACGTCGTCGGGGATGAGCGCGGCGACCTCGCGCGGGTCGCGCGAGTCGATCGCCCCGCCGGCGAAGTCACTGCTCTCCGACACGAGCGTGACGCTCGCCTCGGCGGGTGTCGCCTGCGCCAGCAGGGTGTCGACGAGCGCCTGCTGCATCGCGCGGTCGTACACCGGGGCGAAGGCCGTGCAGGCGGTGATGAGGGTGGAGATGGCGACCAGTGCGACCGCCTGGCCACGGCGGTGTCCCCACGCCGAGCGCCACGCGTGGCGCACCGGCGACCAGCCGTGCGATCGCGAGGAACGCGAGCCCGTCATGGCCACCCCTCCTCACCGTGCGGTGCCGGGAGGATATCGGTCGTTCGCCCGTGCGGGTGGGACGACAGGACCGGCCGTCCCCCCGGCAGGCCGGAGGGCCATATGCTCGCTCGGGTGCCCGAGCGATCCGCCCCCGACCGATCAGCCTGGACCTACTCCGTCGTGATCCCGGTCTACAACAGCGAAGCAGTGGTCGGCTCGACCGTCGACCGCGTCGTCGAGGTCTTCGAGGCCGCGAGCCTGCGCTACCAGGTGGTCCTGGTCAACGACGGCAGCCGCGACGGCAGCTGGGACGTCATCGCCGACCTCGCGCGGCGCTCGTCGCACGTGGTCGCCCTCGACCTGCTCCGCAACTACGGCCAGCACCACGCCAACCTCGCCGGCCTCCGCGAGTCCACGGGCGACTACGTGATCACCATGGACGACGACCTGCAGAACCCGCCCGACCAGCTGCTCCTGCTCATCGACAAGGCGCTGGAGGGTCACGACGTCGTCTTCGGTCGCTTCGAGCGCAAGCAGGCACCGGGCTACCGGCGGCTGGGCAGCAAGCTGATCGACCTGATCAATCGCCGCGTGTTCGAGCAGCCGCGCGACCTCGCGGTGTCCAACTTCCGGATCCTGCACCGCGACGTGGTCGAGCGGATCTGCGGCTCGCGCACCGCCCACCCCTACATCACCGGCCAGGCGCTGATGTTCTCCCACAGCCCGGCCGACGTCCTGGTCCGACACGACCCCCGGGCCGACGGCACCAGCAACTACGGCCTTCGCCGGATCACCTCGCTGGTGCTGACCATCCTCTTCAGCTACTCGGTCTTCCCGCTGCGGGCGGCCGCGGCGCTGGGCTTCGCCGTCGCCGGGATCAGCTTCCTGCTCGGCCTCTTCTACCTGGTGCGGTCGTTCTTCGTGGACAGCGCCGTCCCCGGCTGGACGACGATCGCGGTGCTGCTGGCCGTCCTCAACGGGGTCGTGATCATGCTGCTGTCGATGCTGGGTGAGTACGTCGTCCGCACCCTCAACGCGGTCAGCGCGGTCACGACCTACCACGTCTCCGAGCGGGTCTCCTCATGACGGGAGACGAGGGGCATCCGGCCCGGCACGTGCTGCTGGTGGGCGCCCAGAGGTGCGGGACGACGTACGTCGGTGCCGCGCTCGACGCGCACCCGCAGATCACCCTGGCCCGCCCGTCGCGCCCGGAGCCCAAGGTGTTCTGCGACGACGACCTCGCCGCGCGCGGTCACGAGTGGTACGACGCGACGTGGTTCGCCCACGCGACCGACGAGACGCTCCTCCTCGACAAGAGCACCAGCTACCTCGAGGTCCCGGGAGCGCCCGAGCGGGCTGCGCAGATGCTGGGCGTGCCCTCCGTCGTGGTCGTGCTCCGCGACCCGGTGCAGCGGGCGGTGAGCAACTGGCGGTTCAGCACGGACCACGGGCTCGAGACGCGCGACCTCGAGGAGGCGCTGCGCGCCGACCTGGACGGGGAGCAGGTGTGGGACCCGGCCGCCTCGTCCGTCTCCCCCTTCGCCTACGTCCGCCGCGGGCGGTACGTCGACCACCTCCCGTCGTGGACGTCGAGGTTCCCCCACTCGACCCACGTGGTGTTCCTGGAGGAGCTGCTGGCCGACCCCGCGGTGCTCACCGAGCTCGTGGGCGAGCTCGGCGCGGCGCCCACGCTGACGCCCACGCCGCCGAGCCGACCCGTCAACCAGAGTTCAGCCGCGACGCCTGTATTGGGCGAGGCGCTGCGGGGCACTCTGGAGGAGTACTACGCGGTGAGCAACGCCGCGCTGGCCGACCTGCTTGGAAGGAAGGTGCCGTGGTGAGCGAGCTCCCCGACGTCGCGTTCAACGTCCCCGCCCTCGAGGGACGCGAGCTCGACTACGTCCAGGACGCTGCACGCGGCGGGCACCTCGCCTCCGGTGGCGAGTTCACCCGGCGCGCCGCCGAGCTGCTGCGCGACGAGACCGGCGCCGCCGAGGTGCTGATGACGACCTCGTGCACCGCGGCGCTGGAGCTGTCCGCGATGCTGCTCGACCTGCAGGAGGGCGACACGGTGGTCGTGCCGTCCTTCACCTTCACCAGCACCGGGCTCGCCTTCGCGCGCCAGGGCGCCGGCCTCGTCTTCTGCGACATCGAGCCGGTCACGCTCGGCCTCGACCCGGCGCACCTCGAGACCCTGCTGGACGAGCACGTGCGCGCGGTCGTGATCGTCCACTACGCCGGCATCGCCTGCGACGTCGACGGCATCCGCGCCGTCCTGGCGAAGTGGCCCGAGGTCCGCCTCATCGAGGACAACGCGCACGGACTCTTCGGCACCTGGCGCGACCAGCCGCTCGGCAGCCTCGGCCGCTTCGCCACGCTGAGCTTCCACGAGACCAAGAACTTCGTCTGCGGCGAGGGCGGCGCCCTCGTGCTCAACGACCCGGACGACGTCGAGCGCGCCCGGGTGCTCTACGACAAGGGCACCAACCGCCACGCGTTCATGCTCGGCCAGGTCGACAAGTACACCTGGAAGGACACGGGCTCGTCGTTCGGCCTCTCCGACATGCTCGCGGCCTACCTCTACGCCCAGCTCGAGATGCGCGAGGTGATCCAGGCCAAGCGGCGCGCGGTCGTCGAGCACTACACGACCTCGCTGGCGCCGTACGCCGACCAGCTCGGCTTCGAGCTCATGCACGTGCCGCCGGAGCGCACCTCCGCGCACCACATGTTCTACGTGCTGCTGCCCGACCGCGACCGTCGCAACGACGTGCTCGAGCTGATGCGGAAGTCCGGCGTGCAGGCGACGTTCCACTACCAGCCGCTCGATGCCTCCGACGCCGGCCGGAGCTTCGCGGTGCGCGAGACGGAGTGCCCGGTCTCGCGCGACATCTCCGACCGCCTGCTGCGGCTGCCGTTCTGGAACAACCTGACGGACAGCGACCTCGACCGGGTGGTGTCCACCTTCGTCGAGGCGACGACGGAGACGCTCGAGAGCCGGTGAGTCCCGCAGAACCGCTGCAGCCGGGCTCGTCCTCGCTGCGCACGCAGGGCTACTGGTGGCACCGGGCGCGCGCCGACCTGCTCGGCGTGGTGATGCGGCCGCACCTCGGCACCCCGCGACGCACCCTCGACGTCGGCAGTGCGGACGCGCCGAGCGTCGGCTGGATGCGCGGTGAGCAGCAGCACGTCAGCCTCGACCTCCTGCCCGAGGGGCTGGTGCCCGGTCAGGGCGTCTGCGGGTCGGCGACCGAGCTGCCGTTCGGCGACGAGACCTTCGACGTCGTTTCGGCCTTCGACGTCGTCGAGCACTGCGCCGACGACGGTCGCGCGGTCGCCGAGCTGGCCCGCGTGCTGGCGCCGGGCGGCCGGATGCTGCTGTCCGTGCCGGCCTACCAGTGGGCGTGGAGCGACCACGACGTCCAGGCCGGCCACCACCGGCGCTACACCCGGCCCGAGCTGGTCCGGCTGGTCGAGGGCGGCGGGATGCAGGTCGTGCGGGCGACGTACGCCTTCAGCGGGGTCTTCCCGCTGTTCGTCGCCGAGCGGCTGAAGCGACGCCTCGCTCCCCCGCCGCCCGGCGACACCCGGCTCCCCCAGGTCTCCGGGCGCGCGGATCGCGTGCTGATGGGGCTGTGCCGGGCGGACGCGCGGGTGCTGCGCCGCCGCGACCTGCCCTACGGCTCGTCGGTGCTGCTGGTCGCGGTCAAGCCCGGGCGTTCCGACCGAGCCTGAGCGAGCGCCACGCCACGACCGCGAGAGCGAGCGCGGCGACGACCTCGGTGGCGAGGAAGACCGCTGCCGTCCGCGGGACCGGCGACAGGCCGGCGAACGCCACCGTCGCGACGGCCCCGGTGCCGACGGCTGCCGCCCACGCGCCCGCCACCCGGAGCGGCCGGTCGCCCGCGAGGGCGGCCACCATCAGGACCACGTTGGCGACTGCCAGCGTGCACCCGGCGGCGACCAGTGCTGAGACCTCCGCACCCACGACCACGGTGCTGCCGAAGACCAGCCGCAGCAGCCACGGCCCGAGCACCGCGCCGAAGACCCCGGCCAGCGGGACCGCGACGACCGTGAGGACCATCAGACCCCGCGCCAGCGCGCGCAGCCGGTCGACGGCACCGGAGACGACGTACGTCGTGACGCGCTCGGTCAGCTGTGGGAGCGTGCCGAGGACGACCATGTAGGGCGCGCGGAAGAGCGCCAGCGCGGCGAACATCGCGGTCACCTCGGCGGCCGAGCCGCCCAGCAGCGCCAGCAGGACGGCGCCCCCGGTGAGCACGCCCTGCGCGACGGACTGCCCGCTCGAGGCCCCGCCGAGGAACGCGAAGGCGCTGGTGTCGCCACCGTCACCCGAGCCGCGGAAGCGCCACGCGGACGGCCACAGCGCGACCAGCCCGCCCGCGACGAGGGCCAGCCCGTGGAGCTCCGGGTCGTGCACGTCGGCGACGAGGAGGGCGCCGACCAGGACGCAGCGCAAGGCGTTCTCGGCGACCAGGCTGACGGCGACCGCACCGAAGCGGCCGCGACCCGCGAGCCCCCCTCGCGTCACGCCCACGGCAGCGCAGCCCAGCGTCACCAGCACCACGAGCAGCGGGAACCACACGTCGTCGCGGTGGAAGAGGCGCTCGCGCAGCAGCCAGGCGACGATCCCGAGGGCCAGCGCGACGGCGACCACGGTCCCGGCCACCCGAGCGGCCGCACGGTTCACGTCTCCCTCGTGTCCGGCGACCACGCTGCGGGTGATCCAGTGCTGCAGCGGGAAGGTGACGGCCGCGGCGGCGAAGGTCCACTGCGTCCACAGCACCGACACCGGTGCTGCCATCTCGGCACCGAGCCCCCGGGTGACAAGCGCGAAGAGCACGTAGGCCAGCAGTCCACTGACCACGGATCCGGCGGCGAGCAGGGCCGGGGCGCGGCGGGTCACTCCGGGTGGTCTTCCAGCACCGCGAACGGATCGGCCGGGTCGTGGTCGGCGGCCTCGCGCAGCGCCGCGATCGTCTCCGCGCCGAGGTCGGCGCGGGCGTACCACTCCCACTGCGGCGCCCGGCCGACGAAGACGTAGTCGGGCATCAGCGCGCGCCGCCATGTGAGCGAGACGGTCTCTCCGGTGGAGACCAGGTCCGGTCGGTCGGCGACGAGGTCGCGCTTGAAGCCGTCGTAACCGCCCGGCCAGGTGTCCTCCATGTAGTCCTGGAGGCCGCTGCGGAACATCTGGTAGCGCGTCGGGTTCGTGCGGCCGGTCAGCACGAGCGGCTGCGGGCCCTCGACCGAGGTGATCGTGGCGTCCTCCGGGAGCTGCGCCAGCACCGCGTCCGTGGCCTCGCGCTGGAGGTCGAGGGTGTCGTCACGGGTGGTGAGCGAGTAGTTCAGGGCCAGCGCCAGGCAGGCGGCGGCTGCCACGGCCGCGACGGTCCCCTGCGGGCGCGGAGGGAGACGGCGTACGACGACGGCGGTGGCCGCGCCCAGCCCGAGGGCGGCGAACGGCAGGAGCGGGAAGAGGTCGGCCCAGGAGTCGTACTCCTTCGTGATCCACCACAGCCCGGCGAGCAGTCCCGCTGTCATCGCAGGGAGCACGGCGAGCGCGGGGAACGCGCGGCGTGCGCGTGGCACGACGGCGGCGAGGGTCACCAGCCCGAGAGCGGCGATGCCGCCGACCAGCAGCCAGACGGTGACGCCGTACGCCTCCTGCAGGCCCAACCAGACCTGGTCCAGGTCGTCGGCGACCGGGTCGGGCACGGTGTAGTCGCGGTTGATCACGTAGAACGCGTCCCACGCCTCGCGCAGCGAGCCGGCCAGTGCGAACCACGTCGCGAGGACGGCCACCGGCGCCAGACCGCCGAGGGCCACCCGGATGAAGGCCTTGGCCCGGCCGGCCACGCGAGGGGAGGCGACCAGCAGCACCGCCACGGCGACGGCGGCGAAGGTGCTGAAGAACGCGGTCTGCAGGCACAGCGTCGCCAGACTGGTGAAGACGCCGGCGGTGAACCACCTGCGCCGGGTGACCGCCCAGAGCGCGACGATGACGAAGAGGGTCATCGGGGTCTTCTCACGCGGGCCGTCGGAGGCGTACTGGATGAAGCCGTGGAACGACAGCAGCGCGCTCGCGGCGACGAGGCCGGCAGCGCGGGAGTCGAAGAGGTCGCGACCGAGCAGGTAGACCATGCAGACCGCCGCGGTCGCCATCAGCATGAAGACGACCCGCATCGTCACCAGCTCGTCGAGCCCGCCCACGCGAGCGACGAGCGCGCCGACACCCGGCAGCGCGTGGGCCAGCGGACCCGCGCGGTTGAGGACGCCGAGGTAGGGCGGCACGCCGTCCGCGACCTGCTGGCCGGCGTAGCTGTAGATGCCGAGGTCTCGCGTGAGGGCGCCGTGGAAGCCGTGCAGCGCGTAGACGATCACGGAGACGATCCCGACGAGTGGCACGAGGGGGTCGCGACGGATCACCTCGGGCACGACGATCACCCTACGGACCACGGGCGACGAGCAGGTGAACGACCCGCGGAATATACCCCTAGGGGGTATATGTTGACGGAGCGAACCCACTCCCGAGACGTCGGAGCTCCCGATGACCACCCACGAACACACCCACGCGCACGCCAGCCGGGCAATGGGGCTCTTCCCAGTTCAGCATGGTTCGGCTCTCGTCGGGCGGGCTGGTCGGTAGGGGCGTGAGCCGTCGGCGGCGAG
>NZ_SDWS01000014.1 GCF_004137245.1 Nocardioides glacieisoli | reverse complement strand
CACGCCCAGAGCTCGAAACCACGCCGCCCTCGCTACCGACGTACACCGAGGCAGGTCATCGGTGGATCGAGGCTTAGCCACGGGCTGGAGCGCGGTTAGCCGCACTCCGACCAACCTCTTCCTCAGACGCCACCACCGGCGCATGACGAGGAGGCAGGAACCGTGCAGAAGAAGAAGGCAGTCATCGGCGGAGTCGCGGCAGCGGCGGTCGTGGTCGGGCTGGGCTCGTGGTGGGCGGTCGACGCCGCCGTCGACACCCAGACCAGCGAGCGCGGCACCTGCGGCGGGGCGACCTGGGAGCTGAGCGCCGAGGCCGAGGACGGCGGCACCGAGGTCGGTGCCGAGCTGCAGTCCGCCGGTCCGGGCGAGACCTGGGGCGTCGAGATCGTCCGCGACGGCACGTCCCTCATCACCGGCGAGCGCACCACCGACGAGGACGGCGAGATCGACGTCGACGTCTACGCCTCCGGCAACCCCGGCGACGCGACCTACGAGGTCACGTTCACCCCGGCTGACGGCGAGCCCTGCACGGGCACGCTCGGCGGCTGACCCACCCCACCCGATCCACCCACAGACCACCAGAAACCACCCGAGGAGAACCCCATGAAGAAGACCATCGCCGCCACCACCCTGCTCGCCACCGCTGCGGCCGGCGCGACCGTCCTGGTCGCCACCCCCGCGCACGCCGACGTCGAGCGACGCGGCACCTGCGCCGGTGCGACGTACGAGCTCAACGTGGACCGCGAGCGCGGCGGCTACGACGTCGACGCCGACCTCGAGAACGCCAAGGCGTTCAGCACCTGGAAGGTCGCGATCCGCCACAACGGCAACCTCGCGGTCACCCGCACCATCAAGGCCGACGACGAGGGCGAGCTCGACCTCGACACCTTCCGCAAGAACACCGCCGGCAAGGACACCTTCAAGCTCACCGTGACGCCGGTCGGTGGCAGCGCGTGCTCGCTGAAGGTCACCGCAGCCTGAACCAGCGCCACCTGCAGCACCGAGAGAGCCCGGGTCAGGCCGTCCGCAACGTGACGGCCACCCGGGCTCCTCCCATGTCCGAGGCCCCCGTGGTCACCTCGCCGCCCGCGTCCTCGGCGGTGCGGGCCGCGATCGACAGACCGAGGCCCGTCGAGCCGGCGCCGCTGGCTCCGCGCCCGGTGACGTCGAGGCCCTCGGGCAGGCCAGGTCCGGCGTCGTCGACGACGAGGTCGACGCGGTCGTCGGAGGCCGTGAGCGTGATGCGTACGCCGGCGTCGTCGGGGGTGTGCGAGAAGACGTTGTCCAGCAGCACGTCGACGAGGGCCTCGAGGTCGGTGCGGCTGGCGCGGACCAGCGGCCCGGAGGTCGCCAGGTCCATCTCGTAGGTGCGGCCCTGGTCCTCCGCGAGCGGCTCCCAGTGGCGGACGCGCTCGGCCAGCACCGACACCGCGTCGGTCTGCGGGTCGAGACCCTCGCGCTCGGAGCGCCGGGCCTCGCGGACGATCTCGTCGACGGTCGCCTGCAGGTGGTCGAGATCTCCACCGAGGCGATCACGCAGGTCGTGGTCGGCGACGCCCTCGACGCGCAGGCGCAGCGCGGTGACGGGCGTGCGGAGCCGGTGGGAGAGGTCGGCGACGTTCTCGCGCTCGCGGCTGAGCAGCAGCTGGATCCGGCCGACCAGGCGGTCGACCGCGCCGGCGAGCTCCTGCACCTCGGGGGGTCCGTGGACGGCCGGCATCGGGGTGGCGGCGCCGGGGCGGCCGAGGGTCTGGGTGTGCTCGGCGAGCTGGCGGATCGGCTGCACGAAGGACCGACCGAGGCGGTCGACGACCACCAGCGAGCCGGCGAGCAGCGCGAGCGCGAGGAGGCCCAGCAGGCCCCACGCGACGCCGACCACCGAGTCGATGCCCGGCTCCTCGACGATCACCCGGATCACCGGCGTCTGCGAGGGGAGCGCCGAGTTCCCGCCGCGCGAGACCGGCACGAGGATCTGCGACCCGCCGTCGACGTCGTCGACCCGCGCCCGCCCCGTGTTGCGGGCGTCGAGGACCCTCGCGTCCTCGCCGGGGTCGGGTCCGATGCCCGGCCCGCCGGGGTAGAGCACGGTCACCTGCGAGGTGCCGTCCTCGTTGAGCCGGTCGACGTACTGCCCCACGATGCCCTCGTCCTGCCCGGACACCACGGTCTCGACGGCCTGCACCTCCAGCGCGGCGCGCGCGAGCCGGTCCTCGAGGGCATAGCTGCGCACCAGGATCGCCATCGGCACGAGCAGCGCCAGCAGCACCATCGAGATCGCGGCGGCCGCGGTGACGAGGAGGCTGCGGCGCACGTCAGGTGCCCTTGGTCGGATCGGAGAGGCGTACGCCGACGCCCCTCACCGTGGTCAGGTAGCGCGGCTCGGCCGCCGTCTCGCCGAGCTTGCGGCGCAGCCACGACAGGTGCACGTCGACGGTCTTGTCGGACCCGCCCCACGGCTGGCGCCAGACCTCGACGAGCAGGTCGCGCTTGGTGACGACCTCGCCCGGCCGCTCGGCGAGGTGGGCGAGCAGGTCGAACTCGCGCGGCGTGAGCTCGATCTCGGTCCCGTCGAGGTGCACGTGGCGGCCGGTGAGGTCGACCGACAGCCCGCCGACGGTGAGGGTCGCGGGGCGCTCGCGTCCGGCGGCCGTACGCCGCAGCACCGCCCGCACCCGGGCGTCGAGCTGCGCGCTGGTGAAGGGCTTCACGACGTAGTCGTCGGCACCGGCGTCGAGGGCGCCGACCAGCGACGGGTCGTCGGCGCGGGCGCTGGCGATGATCACCGGCACGGCGCTGACGGCGCGCAACATCGACAGCACCTGGGTGCCGTCGACGTCCGGCAGGCCGAGGTCGAGCACGACGAGGTCGGGGGAGGAGTCGACGGCGAGCTGGAGGCCGGCCATCCCGGTGGGCGCCGAGGTCACCGTGTGCCCGCAGTCGCGCAGGCCACGCACCAGCAACGGCCGGATCCGGTCGTCGTCCTCGATGATCAGCACCTCGGCCACGCCGCGACCGTACCGCCAGCACCCGCCCGAGCCGCTCGCCTTATCCATCCCTTAACCACCTCCTGACCTCACGCTGACCCGCGAGGCGGCACGATGGTCCGGTGAGGCGTCGGATGATCTACGTCGGCCTGTGGGCCGCCACCACGGCCGTGGCCGTGCTGGTCGGCGTGCTCGCCGTCTCCACGGTCGGCGCGACGATCCGCGACCGCGGCCCGGTCGGCGCCGAGGTCATGCGCGACACCGACGTCGACCGCACGTCGGTGCCCTCGCCCGACGGCCCCGCCGTCGCCGACGAGATCGCCGGCGAGTGGGGGGCCTTCGACGTGGAGTGCCGGGACACGTGGGCCTACGGCGTCGGCGTACGCCCCGACGAGGCCAACGGCTGGCAGATCGTCAGCTGGGAGAAGGGTCCCGACGACGACGTCGACGCGGTCTTCAGCGACGGGCAGAACTCCGTCGACCTCGAGGTGTTCTGCAACCGCGGGCGGCCGACGCTCGCCGAGCTCGAGCGGAACACGCTGGGCGACTGAGAGGTCGATGCAACCTCGGGGAGGTGGGTCGCGTCCTGTCATCGACAACCCACTCACCAGAGAAGCAGAGACCCATGTTCATCCGCACCACCGCCCTCGCCGCCCTCCTCGCCGCACTGCTCGTCCCGAGCGCCACGGCCGCCACGCCGGCCGACTCCTCGACCGAGCGCGCCGCCCAGCCGCGTACGACCCTCACCTTCACCGTCGACGACTGCGAGGGCTGCGAGCTCCAGCTGACCAGCGCACTCGGGACGTACGCCGAGGCCGACGCCGGCCGGGTCGACATCTGGAACAGCCGCACGAGGACCGTCGAGGACGGCTCCGTCACCTTCACCGTCCCCACGAAGCGCACCTGGGGCATGTCCGTCGCGATCAGGGCGCCGTGGGAGGGCCACACCGGCTACCGCACGACGCTCGCCTGGCGCTACAACGGCGAGCTCCAGGGCGACGAGGTCACCTTGGAGGAGGCCGTGACGAAGACAAAGGCGTCCGCCTGCTGGGAGGGCGTCCGCAGCCGCGAGGTCACCATGCCGATCGTCGTGGAGAAGGTCCGGGTCCGCGGGGTGAGGAAGATGGTCGACGGCAGCATCGCCTTCGTGCCCACCACGCAGAGCTGGCTCCGGCCGATGCGCGAGGTCTGGGACGGCGTCCTGGGCTCGCAGGACGTCAACATCTGCCGCTGACGCCGACATCGTGGAACATCCGGGTCGTCTGCCGACCCGGATGTTCCACGAACCGTCTCACTCGATGCGGATGCCGACCCCGGACAGACGCCGGCGCCGGCCCACCCTGCGGAGGTGGCGCACGGGTGCGGCGTACGCCCCCTAGGCTGGCCCCATGGGCAAGCAAGAGGACTTCGTACTCCGCGCGCTCGAGGAGCGTGACGTCCGGTTCGTCCGGCTGTGGTTCACCGACGTCCTGGGCTTCCTCAAGAGCGTCAGCGTCGCGCCGGCCGAGCTGGAGAACGCCTTCGACGAGGGCATCGGCTTCGACGGCTCCGCCATCGAGGGCTTCGCCCGGGTGTACGAGTCCGACATGCTCGCGCACCCCGACGCGTCGACGTTCCAGCTCCTGCCGTGGCGCACGGGCGACGACGGCGGCCCGGCCACGGCCCGCATGTTCTGCGACATCGTGATGCCCGACGGCAGCCCGTCGTACGCCGATCCGCGCCACGTCCTCAAGCGCACGCTGAGCGCCGCGGCCGACAAGGGCTTCACCTTCTACACGCACCCCGAGATCGAGTTCTACCTGTTCAAGGACGTGCCCGGGAAGGGCGACGAGCCGGTGCCGGTGGACCGCAGCGGGTTCTTCGACCACACCGCGCAGTCGCGCGGCGCCGACTTCCGCCGTGAGGCGATCACGATGCTCGAGGCGATGGGCATCTCGGTGGAGTTCAGCCACCACGAGGGCGGCCCCGGCCAGCAGGAGATCGACCTCCGGTACGCCGACGCGCTGACCACCGCCGACAACATCATGACCTTCCGCACGGTCATCCGCGAGGTCGCGCTGGGCCAGGGCATCTGGGCGTCCTTCATGCCCAAGCCCTTCACCACCCACCCCGGGTCGGGCATGCACACGCACGTCTCGCTCTTCGAGGGCGACCGCAACGCGTTCTTCGAGGCCGGTGCCGAGTACCAGCTGTCGAAGACCGGCCGGCAGTTCATCGCCGGCATCCTGCGCCACGCGAGCGAGATCAGCGTCGTCACCAACCAGTGGGTGAACTCCTACAAGCGGCTGCTCGGCGGCGGCGAGGCGCCCTCGTCGATCTGCTGGGGCCACAACAACCGCTCGGCCATGGTGCGCGTGCCGATGTACAAGCCCAACAAGGGCCAGTCGACCCGCATCGAGCTGCGCACCATCGACGCCGCGTGCAACCCCTACCTCGCCTTCGCCGTGACGCTCGCCGCCGGCATGAAGGGCATCGAGGAGGGCTACGAGCTGCCGCGCGAGGCCGAGGACGACGTCTGGTCGCTGACCGAGCGCGAGCGCAAGTCGCTCGGCATCTCGCCGCTGCCCAAGAGCCTGCACGACGCGATCGGGATCGCCGAGGACTCCGAGCTGCTGGCCGAGGCGCTGGGTGAGCACGTCTTCGACTTCTTCCTGCGCAACAAGCGCTCGGAGTGGGAGGAGTACCGCACGCAGGTCTCCGCCTACGAGCGCGACCGGATGCTCCCGGTCCTCTGAGCGCTTCGTGCCCACCCGCGTCCTCGTCGTCGAGCACCAGGCGTCGTGCCCACCGCACCTCGTGGGCCGCTGGCTGGAGGAGGCCGGTTGCACGCTGTCGGTCTGCCGGCCCTACGCCGGTGACGCGTTCCCTGCGTTGACGTCGTACGACGCCGTGCTGGTGATGGGCGGTGACATGGGGGCGTACGACGACGAGCGGGCGCCGTGGCTCCGCGCGCTCAAGGCCCTGCTGCGTGACGCGGTGGCATCGTCCGTGCCCACGCTCGGGATCTGCCTCGGCCACCAGGTGCTGGCGGTCGCGCTCGGTGGCGAGGTCATCAAGAACCCGCGCGGCCAGACCGTCGGGCTGCAGCCGGTCGGCTGGAGCGCTGACGCCTTGGGTGATGCACTCTTCGGCGCGCGCACCGGCGACGAGGTCGCGATCCACTGGAACAACGACGTCGTGGTCGCGCTGCCCTCCGGTGGCGTGGTCCTGGCGAGGACTCCCGGCGGCGAGGTGCAGGTCGCCCGATTCGCGCCGCTGGCGTGGGGGATCCAGTCGCACCCCGAGGTCGACACCGATGTCGTCACCGGCTGGGCGGCCGAGGACCGCGACGACCTCGTCGCGCTCGGCCTCGACGAGCACGTCGTACTGGCTGAGATCAAGGACGCGGAGGCAGCCCTCGAGGCCCAGTGGCGGCCGCTCGTCCAGAGGTTCGCCGCAATTGCGGGGGAGGAACGATGACGACGACGAGCGGCGACTTCGTGCGGATCGGCTTCGTCGACGGGCCGGCGGCCGTCCGGGGGATCGAGCGCCTCGGCGGGGCCAGGAAGCCGCTCACCGACAAGCTCGCCGCGAGTGCCGACCCCGATGCGGCGCTGGAGGGCTTGCTGCGGCTGGTCGACGCGCAGTCCGAGGCGGATGGCGCGGCGATGCTCACCGAGCTCGCCGACGACGAGGGCACCGCGATGCGGCTGTGCACCGTGCTCGGCGCGAGCGCCGCGCTGACCCAGCACCTCGTGCGGCACCCCGAGCACTGGCGCGAGCTCACCGACCCGACGCTCGGCAGCACCCGCGCCGCGGCGTACGCCGTCCGCGAGTCGATGCTGACCGCGGTCGGCGCCGACCCCGCCTCCGCCGTGCCGGTCGCCGGACTTCCGGACGCCGAGGCGGTGGACGCGCTGCGCGTGGAGTACCGCCGGATCCTGCTCCGCCTCGCCGCCCGCGACCTCGCCCACCACGTCGGCGTCGACGACGCCGCCGCCGAGATCTCCGACCTGGCCGCCGCGACCCTGGACGCCGCACTCGCGATCGCCCGCGCCCGCGTGGAGTCCCACGACTCCGTCCGGCTCGCGGTGATCGCGATGGGCAAGTGTGGCGGCCACGAGCTCAACTACGTCTCCGACGTCGACGTGATCTTCGTGCACGAGGCCGTCGAGGGTGCTGACGACGGCACCGCGCTGCGGGCCGCGACCCAGCTGGCGTCGCACCTGATGCGGATCTGCTCCGACCACACCCGCGAGGGCACGATCTGGCCGGTCGACGCCAACCTGCGACCCGAGGGCAGCCAGGGGCCGCTCACCCGGACGCTCGCCAGCCACGCGGGCTACTACGAGAAATGGGCCAAGACCTGGGAGTTCCAGGCGCTGCTCAAGGCGCGACCGGTCGCCGGCGACCTCGCCCTCGGGCGGGCCTACGTCGAGATGATCGAGCCGCTGGTGTGGAGCGCGGCCGAGCGCGACGGCTTCGTCGGCGACGTGCAGGCGATGCGTCGCCGGGTCGTCGACAACATCCCCGCGGCCGAGGCCGAGCGCCAGATCAAGCTCGGGTCGGGCGGGCTGCGCGACGTCGAGTTCGCCGTGCAGCTCCTCCAGCTGGTCCACGGTCGCGCCGACCGTTCCCTGCGGTCGGGCGCGACGCTCAGCGCGCTCGCGGAGCTGATCGACGGTGGCTACGTCGGCCGCGAGGACGGCGAGAAGCTGCACGAGGCCTACTCCTTCCTCCGCACGCTCGAGCACCGGATCCAGCTGCACCAGCTGCGGCGTACCCATGTGCTGCCCGCCGACGACGCGTCGTTGCGCCGGCTCGGCCGCTCGCTCGGGCTCTTCTCCGAGCCGGCCGTCCAGCTCGACAAGCAGTGGAAGTACCACCGCCGCGAGGTCCGCCGGCTCCACGAGAAGCTCTTCTACCGCCCGCTGCTCGGCGCCGTCGCCAAGCTCCCCGGCACCGAGGCGCGACTGTCGCTGCAGGCCGCGGAGGCACGCCTCGCCGCTCTGGGGTACGCCGACCCCAAGGCCGCGCTGCGCCACCTCGAGGTGCTGACGAGCGGGGTCTCGCGCACCTCCGACATCCAGCGGACGCTGCTGCCGGTGCTGCTGGAGTGGTTCGCCGACTCGCCCGACCCGGACGCCGGGCTCTTCGGCTTCCGGCGGATCAGCGAGAGCCTGGGCCGGACGCCGTGGTACCTCACGATGCTGCGCGACGAGGGCGAGGTCGCCCAGCGGCTGGCCCACGTCCTCGGCACGTCGCGCTACGCCACCGACCTGCTCGAGCGCGAGCCGCAGGGCGTGAAGATGCTGGGGGAGTCGCTCGTCCCGCTGAGCGCCGAGGCGGCGCTCGCGGAGATGCAGGCGCTGACCGAGCGCGCCGAGACGGCAGAGGCCGCGGTCGTGGCGGTGCGGGGCGTACGCCGTCGCGAGCTGCTGCGGATCGCCTGCGGCGAGCTGGTGGCCGGGACCGACGTGGCGCTCGTCGGGCAGGGGCTGAGCCGGCTGACGGACGCGACGTTGCAGGCGACGCTCTACATCGCGATGGAGTCGGTGCGGCGCCAGCGCTCGCTCGAGTCGCCGCCCTCGCGCATCGCCGTGGTCGCGATGGGTCGCTACGGCGGTTTCGAGCTGTCCTACGGCAGCGACGCCGACGTGATGTTCGTCCACGAGCCGGTGGATGGCGTCGAGGCGCAGGTCGCGTCGTCGTACGCGACCGCCGTGGTCAGCGAGGTGCGGCGGCTGCTCTCGCTGCCGGCCAGCGACCCGCCGCTCGAGGTGGATGCCGACCTGCGCCCCGAGGGGAAGAACGGGCCGATGGTGCGGACCGTCGAGTCCTACGCCGCCTACTACGCCAAGTGGTCGCACGTGTGGGAGTTCCAGGCCCTGCTGCGCGCCGATGCGGTGGCCGGGGACGAGGCGCTGCGGGCACGGTTCACCGAGCTGATCGACCCGCTGCGCTTCCCGGTCGAGGGGATCTCGCAGGACGACGTGGTCGAGGTACGCCGGATCAAGGCGCGTGTGGACAACGAGCGGCTGCCGCGCGGGGCCGATCGGCAGACCCATCTCAAGCTGGGGCGTGGGGGACTGGCCGACGTCGAGTGGACGGTGCAGCTGCTGCAGATGCGGCACGCGGGTGCCGTCCCCGAGCTGCGGACGCCGCAGACGTTGCCGGCGCTGGCGGCCGCTGCGGAGGCTTCGCTGATCTCCTCGTCCGATGCGTCGACGCTCGCGGAGGCGTGGCGCCTGGTGTCGCGGGTGCGGAACGCGGTCACGCTCGTGCGTGGGAAGCCGGCCGACCAGCTGCCGCGCGATGCGCGGGAGAGGGCGGCCGTGGCGAGCGTGCTCGGTTACCCGGCCGGCTCGTCGGACCAGATGGTCAACGACTACCTCCGGACCACGCGGCGGGCGCACACCGTGGTCGAGCGGGTGTTCTGGGAATGAAGTCATCTGCTTCATCCGCTCCAAGATAAGTTATGCTCTTCATATGGACGAAGTGAAGATCAATGCTTCAGTCACGGTCATCGGCGACCTAGTGGGCTCGCGCCGCAGCGTCGACCGACCCGCCACCCATGCGCGCTTCGAGCGGGCCGTGGAGTCCATCAACGACGCGTACGAGCCTCCGGTCCCGCTGCGGATCGGGACCGGCGACGAGTTCCAGGGCATCTTCGCGACCCTCGGGGACGCCATCGCGGCGACGCTGCGGATCCGGCTGGCGCTGCTGCCGGAGGTCGACGTACGCCAGGGCATCGGCTGGGGCCGCGTGGTGGTCCTGGCGGAAGAGCCCCGCGTGGAGGACGGCCCCGGCTGGTGGGCCGCCCGGTCGGCGGTGGAGGCCCTCGAGGGCTACGAACGCCGGGCGCCGCTGCGCGCCGTGCGGACGGCGTACGCCGCTGCCGAGGGGGAGCCGGGCCCACCGCCAGCACTGGTGAACGCTGCGCTGATGGCGAGGGATCAGATCGTCTCCGGCCTGTCGGAGCGGTCGATGTCGGTGCTGGATGGTCTGCTGAGGGGTAGGCAGCAGCAGGAGATCGCCGACGAGCTGGGCATCAGCCCGTCAGCGGTCTCCCAGCGCATCCGGGCCGACGGGATCGGCGTGGTGCTGGCGACCGACGAACTGGTGCACGGACTGTGAGAGGGCGAACGCGATGAGCTGGCTCGGGATCCTGCTGATCGGCTTCGCGGTCACGGACCTGGTGCACTCCGCACGCAAGGTCAAGGTGCTGCCCCAGATGGTTGGCGCGCTCAGCGTCCTGCTGCTCGGCATGCTCGGCGGCATGACGTCCGGGCGCGACGTGGTCGCGCTGTCGGTCATCGCCGTCGTGGTGCTCGCGTGGGGCTTCGCAGTGACATGGGGGTTCGGTCACCCTGCGCAGACGGCTGCGTGGCTGCCGCTCGCGCTCTTCTCCCTCGCGTTGACGGGGGCGATCATCTGCTCCGTCCTCGCGCCGCCGGCGGACGGTCTGATCGATCGCTGGCTCGATGCTGCTACCTTCCCTGCCCTGGAGACGGTGTCCGCCGACCGCCTGCTGCTCGTGCTGGGTGCCTTCGGGCTCCAGCTCTCGACCGGCAACGTGCTCGTCCGGCTGGTGCTGAAGTCCACCGGCACCATCAACCCCGGCAAGGACGGCGGCATGCCGCCGACCCAGCTCAAGGGCGGCCGCCTCCTCGGCCCCCTCGAGCGCATCTTCATCCTCGCGCTCGCGATGGGCGGCCAGGTGACGGCAGCCGCGATCGTCGTCGCGGCGAAGGGTCTGCTCCGGTTCCCCGAGCTCTCGTCGCGACAGGAGCAGGCAACCGTCCACGAGATGACGGAGTACTTCCTGCTGGGGTCCTTCGTGTCCTGGCTGGTGGCGTTGGGGTCGTACGTGCTGCTGGTGTGAGGGTTTTTCGCCGCGATCCGGTACGTCACAAGGCGACTGGACACGAGGTAGATTCGGCTTCTGTGCCGCTGCAGGCTGTGGGCACTCAGGTCACCACCACGTTCACCATCGGAGGCGCAGATGGCGTACCTCGTCCTTGGCGGGTTCGTGCTCCTAGTCGTCGTGGCGGGCTGGATCTCATCCCGGCAGGGACGACCTCTGAACGGTTGCTGCGCGCCGGCGGATCCCCGCCACGATCTACGCATGCGGGCCGCTTACACAGACGACGAGGTGCCATCGTCCTAGCCGGTCCACCAAGTTCATCGCAAGTGGATGAGTTGCGTCTATCGGCCGCCTGACGGCGCCAACGTGGAAGTCCACCCATGGCGAGGAGCGTTTCATCGGAGAGACTCACGACATGGATCGCGAGGGTCGTCAGGAGCTTCACTATCGAGCGCTTGAGGGCGATGTGTCGGGGATACGTGAACGGCTGACGGCAGGCGATGACGTCGGCCTGACAGACCGTCAGGGGTTCACTCCGTTGCATCTCGCCGCCCAAGAGTCCCGGGACGGAGCGGTCGAGGTGCTGCTAGGCGCCGGCGCGCCAATCGACCTGCAGGACCGATTCGGGAACACGCCCCTGTGGCGTGCGGTGTTCAACTCACACGGCGAGGTCAAGACCGTGAAGCTGCTTCTCAACGCTGGGGCGGATCCGGACATTGTCAATCAGGCTGGGTCCAGCCCTCGGGCCCTGGCAAGAACGATGGGTGCTGACGACGTGACCGCGCTGCTCGCCGAACAGGACTAACGGCCGCCTAAGTTACGTCTATCCGCCGCGTGTCGACTGTCAGTCCCGAAACGCATCGCATTACGGAGGCGTCGGCGTCTATGCCAGAACCCCGCCCCACGCGTCACGGAGGTGCAGCGATCCTTTGCCATCTGCGCCATTCCGCATACACCGGGGATCTGTCTTCGTAGGATTCGCGTAGTAGCTGCGCGGACATTGCGCAGCGCTTCGATAGGGGTCGTCGCCTTTTGGCGCGCCATAAGACGCAGATTGTGAGTATTACGTGACAGGCAACTTGCCGCCGGGCTGGTATCCCGATCAAACTGACCCGTCCCAACTTCGTTGGTGGAACGGCACCGCTTGGAGCGAGGGGGTTCAGCAGCCAGGTGCGGCAGCCTCAGCGGGCACAGCTCTTCCACGGACCGATGCTGCGGCGTACCCACCAGTCGCCCCCTCGACGCCGCCCGTCATCGCCGACAAGGGCGGCGCCGTTGGCTGGATGAAGCGCCACAAGATCCTGACAGGAATCGGCGCATTCGTCCTCGTTGGCGCACTCGGCAACGCGGTCGGCGAAGACACGCCGACTGAGCCTGCATCTGACGTCAAGGCTCTGGCCGATGGAACAGCTAAGAGCGACACGAACACATCCAGCGAGGATGTGGCGGCTGCAGCCGACACCTCCCCTTCGGCCAAGCCACAGCCGAAGCCGAAGCCCACAAACCCCTACGGTCCGCAGCCCACCCAGCAGACTCAGTTCTTGGACATCGCTTCCAACGCGAAGGACCAGTACGCCAGCGCGTCGAATGACCTGAAGGCCGGCGCGGCCTTGAGCGCTCGCAACGACGCGATGTGCCAGTTGCTCGGCTCCGGGCAAGTAGCCGGATGGACCGGAACGGTCACGACGCTCGATTCCAATGGCGATGGGTACGGCATCGTGACGATCGAGATGGCAGATAACGTCGAGCTGGGGACGTGGAACAACGCTTTCTCCGACATTATGGACGACACCTTGGTCAAGCCTGGTCCGCTCCTCGACAAGCTCCTGAACCTCGAGGAGGGCCAGAACGTTAGGTTCTCAGGCTCCTTCCGACCCAGCAGTGACACTTGCGTGAATGATTCTCGCTTGACCCAGGCAGGATCGGTTGACGATCCATCCTTCATCTTTCGCTTCGCGGACGTGAACAAACTCTGAGTCGCTGCGGACCTGCGGGTCTGCAGATGGGCCTCGTCGGCTCGGTGCCCTTGTCGGTGCCGGGTCACGAGGCGCGTCACTCCGCCGCGTTTGCCCTACGTCGGTCGGAGCTCAGGCCGGGTAGATGTCTACGCCGGCTGGCGCGTCGATGATCATCCGAGCCTTTTCGGGGTGGACGGGGTGGGTGCCGGTGTGGTCGATGAGGAATGCCAGGCCGTGCGGGCTCAGCAAGACGTAGCGTCCTTCGCCGCATTGGCGTGCGGTGTAGCCCGCGTGGGTCTTCCAGCGGTGGTGTCGTCGGCCGAGGGGGCCGGAGTTGTGGGAGCCGGTTTGTCCCGGCGGGGGATCTCGGCCGTCGTTGGGTGCGCCGTGGTCGTACGGGATGGGGTGGTCGAGGTCCACGCTTCGGCTGGTTGAGGTGGCCCAGGGCCAGTAGTCGCCGCCGGTGACGAGGTGGACCTGGTCGCGGAGGGACTCGGGGTGCTCGTAGGCGGTGTAGCGGACCCGGTGGGAGAGGTCCTTGACCGGCTGGACCCTCACGACGGAGCCGCGCAGCATCTCCATCAGTCGGGCGAGGCTGACTGGGCCGAGGCCTTCGACGCGGGCTACGGCGTCGGTGCCGTGGAGGGCCGCTTCGTGGAGGTGGACGTGCAGGACGACCTTCGGGGCGAGCGGGGTCAGGTCGATGTCGCGGAGCGCATCGAGGAGGTCGGCGGGGAAAGCGTAGGCGCGCGCCGGCATCGATGACTCCTTACAGTCGTCATCCGGGCCCAGGTCGGGGTCTGGCTCGGAGTACGAGTCGGGCTCCGGCTCGACGTCGGGTTCGGAGTCGGTGTGCTCGAGCAGCAGCATGAACAGCTCGGCGGGGCGGGCGAGCCATCCGAACGCGATCGCGCGGAGCTCGTCGGGGCTGGCGTCGGGGTGAAGGGGTTCGATGATGTCCGCGACGCGGTGGACGGTGGCGTCGACGGCGACGGCGTCGCCGGCCTCGAGCTTGGCGATGAGGGTGCGGAGGCCGTACTCGTCGGTGCGGCCGAGGCCGATGTAGCGGCGGCGACGTTCGGCCTCGCACCGCTCCTCGTGGAGGGCGGGGTCGGCCTCGATGACCTTGGCCTCGGCGACCTGGAGCACCCGTCCAGGTGCTTCGCTGGCAATCATCCGGGACACAGCAGTGTCGACGACGTGCACTCGGTCGGCCGGCAGGTGGCGCGAGAGCTTCGCGACCTTGCGGGCGAGCCACACCTCGCACTCGCCGCGGCGGGTGACGGCCCAGGTCAGCGGGAGTCGGTGCTCGAGGTCGAGGACGTCGGCGAGCATGTTGCTGGTGGCGGTGACGCCGGCGCCGCGAGCCAGGGCGATCTCGCCGAGGCAGAAGTCCTGCACGCCGGGCGTACCGTCGCCGCCCACCTGACGCAGGACGTTGCCGACGCGACGAGCGATGTAGCCGTCAGGGCCCTCGGTCGGGTCGGTGGAGTGAATCGCGGCCCACGCCGAGAGGAGCTCGAGCTTGGCCACCTCGGCGAGCCGGGACGCTCGCTCGGCCTCGGTCGCGGCGGCCAGGAGGGCCTTCGCGTCGAGGTCGAGGAGATCACTGTTCATGGGGTCGACGCTAGCCGTGACCACCGACAGTCGGACCCCGGATTCACGCTCAGATCCGGATGGTGGACAACTATTTTCGATCGTGGTTTCGAGGCTCGTCGCTGGTGCTCCTCGCACCCCAACCACCGAGTGGTCGTCGTCCACCCCTGTACTTTCGGAAGACCATCGCCGACCGGAGGGAGCAGCTCGTGATCGATCTGACCGAGGGCCAAGAACTCACCCTCGCCACCGACGACGGGAAGCCCCTGATCAAGGTGAAGATGGCCGTGGGGTGGGGACCACGCCCCGACCGCCGGTTTCATCGGCAGCGGCGCTGCCCCCATCGACCTCGACGCCTCGGCCGTGCAGTTCGCCGGCAAGCAGTTCTTCGACCTCGCCTTCTTCAACCACCTGGCGACCCGGGACGGCTCGGTGGTCCACCTGGGCGACAACACCACGGGCAAGGGTGAGGGCGACGACGAGGTCATCACGGTGGACCTGGGCCGGGTCTACGCGAAGGTCGACTCGATCCTGTTCCTGATCAGCAGCTACCAGGGGCACTCGCTCGAGTACATCCGCAATGCCTACTGCCGCCTCGTCGACGACGACGACACCGAGCTCGCTCGCTTCACCATCACCCTCGGCGTCCGCAATACCGGGCTCGTCATGGCCAGGCTGTTCCGCGACGGGACCGACTGGAAGCTCACCGCCATCGGCACCGGCATCGCCCTCAAGACGCCGACGGACTCGCTCGACGCGCTCCTGCCCTTCGTCTGAGTCCCCGAGCGGGGCTCAGAACACCGTCCAGTCCGAGTACGTCGTGAACGCATCGAGCGCGGCCAGCCCAGCCGCTGACGACCCCGACGGCCCGAGCGCGGGACTCCACACACACGCCACGCCGCGGTCGGGGATGACGGCCAGGATGCCGCCGCCGACGCCGGACTTGGCCGGCACGCCGACGCGGTAGGCGAACTCGCCCGCGGAGTCGTACGTCCCGCAGGTGAGCATCACGGCGTTGACCCGCTTGGTCTCGCGCGGGCTGAGCAGCTGGCTGCCGTCGGAGAGGACGCCGTCGCGGGCGAGGAAGAGGCCGGCGAGGGCGAGCTCGCGGCAGCTCATCGACAGCGCGCACTGGGCGACGTACTGGTCGATCACCTCGTCGACTGTGGACTCCAGGTTGCCGTAGCTCGCGAGCAGGTGGGCGACGGCGTACGTGCGGTGGCCGGCCTCGAGCTCGGACCGCGCGACCTCGGGGTCGCTTTCGACAGACGAGCGGCCGCTCTCGCGCCGCATCAGGTCGCGCAGCGTGCCGCTGGCGTCGCCGCTCAGCGACTGCAGCCGGTCGGTGACGACGAGGGCGCCGGCGTTGATGAACGGGTTGCGCGGGCGGCCGGCCTCCTGGTCGAGCTGGAGGAGCGAGTTGAACGGGCTGCCCGACGGTTCGCGGCCGACGCGCTTCCAGATCGCCTCGCCCTCGGCGGCGACGACCAGCGCGAGCGTGAAGACCTTGCTGATGCTCTGCACCGAGAACGGCACGTCCGCGTCGCCGATGACGTGCACCTCGCCGTCGACCGAGGCGATCGCCATGCCGAACTGGTGCGGGTCGACGTTGGCCAGGCTCGGGATGTACGTCGCCAGCTGGCCGCGGCCGACCTCCGGCGCGGCGGCCTCCTGCGCGCGCCGCAGCGCGTCCTCGATCTCCACGACTACTGCTCGAGCCTGCGCAGCGCGCGACCCTGCGAGCCCCAGAGCTCACCGGTCTTCCGGGCCCACGCGGAGACGTCTGCGTCAGGGATGCTCGCGAGCTGGTGGGGGTCGTCGTCGAGGTCGTAGAGCTCCCACTCGCCGGCGTCGCGGTGCTCGACGTACGCCGTCGAGCCCTCACGGAGCAGCGCCCAGTCGAGGTGCGTGTTCTCGATGATCAGGCGGCGTCGCCACTCGGACCAGTCGCCCGACCTCAGCGGTCCGAGCATGGAGCGGCCGTCGAGGTCTCGCCCGGTGTCGGGGTCGAGTCCGGCGATGTCGAGCGCGGTGGGCATCAGGTCGACCTGCGAGACCAGCGCGTCGACGTTGGCCGGCTCGACGCCGGGACCGCGCACGGCGAAGGGGATGCCCGCCGCCTCCTCGTAGGGCTGGCTCTTGCTCAGCAGCCGGTGCTCGCCGAGCAGGTAGCCGTTGTCGGAGACGAAGAAGATCCACGTCCGCCGGAGCTGGCCGGTCTCCCGCAGCACGTCGAGCACCCGACCGATCTGGTCGTCGACGTCCTGCAGCTCCTCGAGCTTGCCCTCGTAGATCTTCTGCATCTTCCGACGGTCCTGCCGCGGCAGGTCGCGCAGCCACGACGGCTTGTCGCCCATGTCGGCCTCGTTGAGCGACGGCGGGTCCCACTCGACGCCCTCGAAGTCGTCGGCGTGCTCGGCGCTCGGCGTGTACGGCCCGTGCGGCGCGGTCGGCGAGAAGATCGCGAACCACGACGTGTCCTCGTGACGACGGACGAACCGGCGCAACCGCTTCGCGGCGAACCGGTCGAACTCCCGCTGGCCCTCGACCTTGCGCACCGTCCCGTCGACGTTGACGCGCGGGTCGTCGATCATGCCGTCGAGCAGCGTCACCCAGCGGTCCCAGCCGGGAGCGACGTACGTCGGGTCCTGGGCGACGCCGTTCATGTACTTGCCGAAGTAGCCGGCCTGCTGGATCCGGGTCGCCGCCGTGTCCAGGTCGTGCCCCTGCGCCACGAACGGCTGGTGGGTCATGTTGCTGTCGCACCCGTGGTTGTGGGGATAGCGACTGGTCAGGATCGAGGCGCGCGCGGGACCGCACAACGGCATGGCGCTGTAGCCGTTGCGGAAGTGCACGCCCTTGCGCACCAGCCGCCGCCAGGTCTTGTCCATCGACCGCAGCGTCGAGCGCATCTGGTCGTCGGTGATGATCCAGAGCACGTTGTCAGCCACGCGCTTCACCCTAGAGGCCGGTGATCCGCTCCATCGCCGCCAGCACCGCACCCGGCGACTCGATCCACACGAAGTGGCCCGCACCGGGCACGACGTACGACCAGCCTCCCGGGATGCGGTCCGCGGTGTCGCTCCCGGCCGTGGTGGGCATCGGGCTGCCCTCGCCCATGAGGATCCCGACCGGTGTGACGATGGACGGCAGGGCGGCCTCGAGCGCCGGCATTAGGGCCACGATCTCGCCCCACAACCCCTCGCTGGACCCCGGCGACATCCGCACCGGCGGCATCTCCGGTGCCGCCGCGGGATCAGCGAAGTACGAGGGCCAGAGCAGCCGGAGCTGCTCCATCTCCTCGGCGAGGGACAGGCCCTCGGCCTCCTCCTTCGCCGACAGCTCCTCGACCCTGGGGCGGCTGGTGTCGGACAAGCGCACCATCAGCTCGGCACCGAATGCTGACGCGCCGCCGTCGCCCACGGCGCCGAGCGGGTCGACCGCGAGGACGCCGGCGAGCCGGTCCGGAATCGCGGTGGCCGCGTGGAAGGCCAGGTGCCCGCCCCACGAGTGGCCCAGCAGGTACGCCGTCTCCCATCCGAGCGCATCGAGCACCGCCACGATGTCGGCGACGGCCTCGGCGATGGTGAACTCACCCTCGATCGCCGACGGCGCCAGGCCGCGCTGCTGGAAGGTGGCCGCGCGGTGGTGTGGCGCGATCTCCGCGACGACGTCGTCCATGTACTCGAATCCCAGGCCGGGACCACCGTGCAGCAACAGGACGGGCGGCCCGTCCCCGGTCACCCAGCCCGCGATCTGGCCCGACGCAGTGGCGGCGGTGAACGGTGTCGGCTCCACCTGCGGAGACTAGGGCTCCGTGACACGCACGTGCCACTACGCTCCGGGCCATGTCTCGACGCTGGCGGACCCGCGCGCCGTACGGCTCCTGGCTCCTGGGCCGCCCCGGTCAGTCGCCCCGCGCCGTGCGGATCCGCGTGCAGCTGCTCCTGACCGCCCTGCTCCTGGCCACGAACCTCGTCGGCGCCGGAGTCGTGGTGGTGATCGCCACGGTCGTGCTGCCGCTCCCGCCCGCCAGCAGCGCGATGGTGGTCGCCACGGCGGTGGCCGTACCGATCTACGTCGGCGTGGCGATCCTGCTCGGGACGTGGATCGGCACCGCCTCGTCGTTGCGCGCGCTGCGCTGGCAGTACGACGACGAGCCGCCGGACGCGCGCACCGTACGTCGTACGCTCCGGGTCCCGGTGCGACTCACGGTCCTGCAGTTCGCGCTGTGGGCGATCGCCACGGTCCTCTTCACGGTCCTGGCCGCGGTCCTGCAGCCCGAGCGCGCGCTCGGCGTCGGCCTGACGGTCGGCACGGCGTCGATCGTCGTGTCGGGCATCGCCTTCCTGCTCTCCGACTTCGCGCTGCGCCCGCTGGCCGCGCGGGCCCTGGTGGGAGCCGAGCTGACCCGGCGGCCCAGCCTCGTCGGGGTCAAGGCGCGATCGGTGATCTTCTGGGTGGTCGGCACCGCCGCGCCCGTCGTGGCCCTCATGGTCGCCGGGGTCGTCGCGCTGGTCGACGACACGGTGACCGTCACCCGGCTGGGCGTCACGACCATCGTCGTGGGCGCCGTGGTGCTCGTCTTCGGCCTGCTCGTCACGGTGCTCTCGGCGAGCGCCGTGGTCGACCCGGTCCTCGCGGTGCGGGACGCGCTGCTCGACGTCGAGCGCGGCCAGCTCGACCGGGAGGTCGTGGTGTTCGACGGCACCGAGGTCGGTCTGCTTCAGGTCGGGTTCAACCGGATGGCGACCGGGTTGCGCGAGCGCGAACAGCTGCGCGACCTCTTCGGCCGCCACGTCGGTCGCGAGGTGGCCCAGCGCGCCGCCGAGACGGCGGGCGAGGTCGAGCTCGGGGGAGAGGCGCGCGAGGCCAGCGTCCTCTTCGTCGACCTCGAGGGCTCCACGACGTATGCCACCGAGCACGAGCCCGCCGAGGTCGTCGCGCTGCTCAACCGGTTCTTCGCCGTGATTGTCGAGGAGGTCGACCGACGCGGCGGGCTGGTCAACAAGTTCATGGGCGACGCCGTGCTCGCGGTCTTCGGCGCCCCGGTCACGGTCGACGACCACGCCGGCCACGCGCTCGGCGCCGCCCGGGCGATCGCCGAGCGGCTGGCCGCGGAGGTGCCGGAGCTGTCGGCGGGGATCGGTGTGGCCACCGGTGAGGTGGTGGCGGGCAACGTCGGCCACGAGGAGCGGTTCGAGTACACCGTCATCGGTGACGCCGTGAACTCCGCGGCCCGGCTCACCGACCTGGCCAAGAAAGAGGAGGGCCGGGTCCTGGTCTCGCTTGCCAGCGTCGAGGCGGCTGGCCCGAAGGAGGCCGATCGCTGGGTCGAGCACGGATCGGTCACCCTCCGCGGCCGGGGTGGAGAGACCGCGCTGGCCGTGCCGCGCGGGTAGCGTGCGAGACGTGACGGGGGTCGGGCGGGTCGTGGCACTGGCAGCTCTGCTGCTGGCGACCGGCTGCACCAGCGCCGCACCGAACGAGTCGGAGCTGCGGTCGATGGGTGGTTGCGGCCCGGTCACGTACGACGACGTGCGCGGGCAGCGGCCGACCTACGGCCCCGACCGGCTGATGTACTTCGCCAACGCGCAGGACATGTGCGCCGGTCGCTGGGTGCCGGGCGCGAGCGAGTGGCTGGTGCCGCAGGGGATGACGGTCGCGGACGGGACGGCGTACGTCGCGAGCTTCGACGGGACCAAGCTCGGCGGGCAGCGGCTCTGCACGATGCAGTCGATGGACCTGAGGACCGGCGAGCTGATCCGGTCGCGCTACCCGGTGGTCGGCCGGGTCGGTCCGCGGCAGCCGACCGAGTGCCGGCACGGCGGCGGTGTGGTCGCCGACGAGCACGGCGTCTGGCTCGCCGAGACGCAGCGGCTGTGGCTGCTCGACCCGTCGACGCTGAAGCCCCAACGTGGGTGGGCGCTGGCGGAGCCGGTGCGCGGCTCGTTCGCAGTGCTGGACGACGACGGCCGACTCGGGCTGGGCCGCTTCCGGGCGGAGAACCCGGCCCGGCTCTGGTGGTTCGACGTCGACGCGCTGCTCGCCTCGACGGCGTACGAGCTCGACGAGGGGGACGCCGTCGACGCCGTCCGGATCCCGCCGGACACCCAGGGCGCGATTTGGGCGGAGCTCGGCGGAGTCGGCCCGGGGCTGTGGCTCGCGCGGTCGAACACGACGTGCGGCGTGCTCGTCGGACCGGACGGCAGGAGCCGGGCGTTCGTGCCGGGGGCCGAGGGCATGTCGCTGACCGGCCCCGACCACCTGTGGGTGGTCAGCGAGTCGGGATCGCGGCTCTACCAGGACAAGGGGCGCCCGATGACGCCGCACCTGGCGCGCTTCGACACCTCCAGCATCACCGACTGGCGGGAGCCGACATGCAGCCCATGAACCTGTCCGCCGCGTCCGTCCTCCTCGCGCTGTTCAGCTGCGCGATGTGGTTCGTGTGGTTCGGCTGGGACGACGTGCCCTACGACGTCTGGCAGGTGATCGGCTGCGGAGTCTTCATCGTGGCCGGCGCGATCGTCGCGCTCGCCCGAGCACGCAGGGGAGTCGTCCTGCTCGCGGCGGCGGCCACCGTCGGCTTCGCGGTCCCGTGGGCTGTGTACGCCGCCGCGACGGACGACTCCGGCCTGTGGGCCGTCGGGTTGGTGCTGTTGCTGGTGGGTGCCTTCGTGGGGTTGGTGGTCGTGCTCTTCGTGGCCGCGCGCGTGATGCGACTGGCCAGCCGCTAGCTCGTGGTCCGCGCGGCGTCGAGGTGCTGCCCCATGGCCTGGCTCAGCGAGACCGTGTCGACCGCGACGGTGACGATGGTCGCGCCCTCGGCGGCGTACGACCGGGCGTCCTCGCCGGTGTAGGCGTGCACGCCTACCGGCACGCCAGCGGCAATGGCCCTGGCGATGATCGACGACAGGACCGCGCGGAGCTCGTCGCGGTGGTCCTCGCCGCTGAGGCCGAGGGACAGCGAGAGGTCGCCGGGACCGACGTAGATCCCGTCCAGTCCGTCGACAGCGAGGAGGTCGTCGAGCTCGTCGAGGGCAGTCGCCATCTCCACCATGAGGATGACCAGCGGCTGGTCCGCGTCACCAGCGAGCCTGCCGATCGAGCGGCCACCGCCGGGCGCGTACCGGGCCGACGCGATGACCTCGCGAGCGTGCTCGGCGCCGCGGATGTTGGGGACGATCACGCCGTGGGCGCCGAGGTCGAGCGGGCGACCGACGTCCGGGAACGAGGAGCTGCGGGTGCGGACCAGCGGCACCGAACCAACCGCGCGGATCGCTGCGGTGATGCCGGGCAGGTCGGCCTCGGAGGCCGCACCGTGCTGTAGGTCGACGACCACGTAGTCGGCGCCGGTCCGCGCCAGGACCTCCGCGGTCACGGCTCCGGGGAGCAGGCTCCAGAGGCCGTGGGCGGGTCGGCCGGCTGCCCACGTCGTACGCAGGTCGAGGTCGTTCGTCATGGGTGCAGTCTCCTCACAGTCGGAGCACGCGTCCGGCGACGACGAGGTGCACCTCGTCGCAGGCCGCGGCCACGCGCTGGTTGACGATGCCGAGGAGGTCGCGGAAGAGCCGCCCGGAGCGGTGCTCGGGGACGATCCCGAGGCCGACCTCGTTGGTGACGACGACGACGTCGTGGTCGCAGGCGCGGAGGGCGTCGACGACCTCGTCGGTGCGCGCGACCACCATCTGGTGGACGGTGTCGCTGTCCTGCTCCCACGCGCCTGCGTCGTCGACCAGAGCGGTCAGCCAGGTGCCGAGGCAGTCGACGAGGATGGGCAGGTCAGCCTCGCGGAGTGCCGTCGCCACGTCGCGCGTCTCGAGCGTCGACCACGACGCCGGACGTCGGGCGAGGTGGGCGGTGATGCGAGCGGCCCAGTCGGGGTCGGCCTCGGCGTCCGGGGTGGGTCCGGGCGCCACGTAGGTGGCGGGCTCGTCGCCGAGGAGGGCCTCGGCGTGGGTGGACTTGCCGGACCGGACGCCGCCGGTGACCAGGATCCGCATGCCGCCGATCCTGTCAGAGGCGGAACCTCGTCCGACGGGCGCACACTGGACCGATGGACGACGACCTCGCCGACATGACCCGCGACCAGCTGGCGGCGGAAGTGGTGAAGCTCCGCACCGCCGTCCGCGCACACCGGGACACCTCCGGGCACGACCTGTGCTGGCACCACCCGGACCTCTGGGACACCCTCCCCGAGCGGACCGACCCCGACATCGCGGTCCCGCCGTGGCCGCGGTTCATGCGCGGGTGTGTTGCGTACCGCCAGTCGCTCGACGAGCAGGCAGCGGACGCCCGGACGCACGACGCGGAGTACGACGCCTGAGGTCTCGGTACGCCCGCTCGTTCCTCGCGGGCTGCTCGACCACCTAGGGAGTGGCCGCGGCGGCCAGGACCAGCACCGCGAACGAGACCTCGACCGCTGCGCCGAGCACGTCGCCCGTGATCCCGCCGAGGCGGCGTACGCAGCGGAAGACCAGCGCGACGACTGCGGCCACCATCAGCACCACGCCGGCGAGCGGCGGCCACACCGAGCCGAGGGCGGCGCCGGCCACGGCGACGAGGGCGACTGCCAGCGCTAGGGTGGCGAGCGCGCCGACGACCGGGACCGAGCCGATGTGGGTGGCGCCGAGGCCGTCGGTGCGGGCGGCGGGAACCCCGCGGACGCAGGCCGGGGCCAGGCAGGCGCGCGAGGCGCACACGAGCAGGCCGAGGGCGAGCCAGCCGTGCTCGTGCCGGATGACCGGCGCGAGCGCCGCGGCCTGGAGGCCTGCGACCAGGACGACGGCGACGACGCCGGCCGGGCCGACCGGTCCGGTGCGCATGACCTCGAGCGAACGTTCGGCGGAGTAGGACGCGGTCAGGCCGTCGGCGGTGTCGGCGAGTCCGTCCCAGTGGAAGGCGCGGGTGCCGAGCGCGAGCGCCAGCACGACGACGTACGCCACAGCGAGAGGCGGCAGGTCGAGCCAGGAGCCGAGGAGGGCGAGCGCGCCGGCTGCGATCCCGAGCGGCAGGACGGCGAGCGGTGCCAGCACCATCGCCAGCCCCGCGACCGGGCGGTCGACCCGGGAGGGCGGGGGTACCCGGACGGCGGTGAGGGTGCCGGTCGCGAGGAGCCAGGCGTCGCGCGCGATCACTGGGTCACTCGGGAAGGATCTCGCTGAGCAGCGCCACGTCACGCAGCACGGCGATCCCTGAGCGGAGGAGCGGCAGCGCGACGACCGCGCCGGACCCCTCGCCGAGCCGCATGCCGGCGTCGAGGAGCGGCTCGAGGCCGAGGGACTTGAGTGCGTGCGTCTGGGCGGGTTCGGTCGAGCGGTGCCCGGCGACCCACCAGGCGGAGGCGCCCGGCGCGAGAGCCTCAGCGACGACGGCGCAGGCGACCGACATCAGACCGTCGAGCACGACCGGCGTGCCACGACGGGAGGCCTCGACGAGGAAGCCGACGGTCGCGGCCAGGTCGGCGCTGCCGAGCGCCGTGAGCAGGTCGACCGGGTCGGCGGTCCGCCCGGACGCGCGCACCAGCGCGGCAGCGACCACGTCACGCTTGCGGGTCCAGCCCTCGTCGTCGATGCCGGTGCCGCGACCGGTCACCTCGTCGGCGGGCAGCCCGAGCGACGCGGCGACGAGCGCTGCGGCCGGCGTGGTGTTCCCGATGCCGAGGTCGCCCGTCATCAGCAGCTGGGCACCGTCGTCGACGAGCTCGCCGGCGAGCGAGGCGCCCAGCGCGAGGGCCTGCGCGGTCTCGTCCGCGGTGAGGGCGTCCTCGACGTGGATCGCGCCCGACCCGCGACGGACCTTGCGCGCGGTCACCGCGGCCGGGAGGTCCGACAGGTCGGCATCCACGGCCACGTCGAGGACGGTGACCGCGACGCCGTGCTCGCGAGCCAGCGCGGAGACACCTGCCCGCCCCGAGGCGATCGTGCGGACCATCGCTTCCGTGACGGCGGACGGGTACGCCGAGACGCCGTGCGCAGCGACGCCGTGGTCACCGGCGAACACCGCGAGGCGTACGCCGGTCAGCGGACGCGGCGGCACCGAGCCCTGGCACGCGGCCAGCCAGGCGCCGAGCTCGCCGATCCGGCCGAGGGCGCCGGGCGGCGTGGCGAGGCCCGCGAGCCGCTCGCGCGCGAGGGCGAGGACGGCGGGGGAGGGCGGTGAGATCGGGGTGCGGTCCATGGCGGCGCCAGCCTAGGGCAGGCTGACAGGGTGCCCGGCCACTCCGTCCTGCAGCTGCCGGTGCCGGTGCTGGAGGAGTGGGTGCGGGCGAGGACGGCCCACTACGACGCGGGGTTCGTGTCGAGCGACCCGCGGTTCGGGCACGCGCACATCACGGCCCTCGGGCCGTTCGCCCCGGATCCGTCGGAGGCGGCGCTGAGCACGATCGCGGACATCGCGGCCACGACGGGAAAGGTCCGCACCAGGCTCCAGCGATTGGCCCAGTTCCCCAACGGGATCATCCATCTCGTCCCCGAGCCCGCCGACGAGCTCCGCGACCTCACCGCGCGACTGGTCGCCGCCTTCCCCGCGCACCAGCCGTACGGCGGCGAGTTCGGCGACGACGTGCAGCCCCACCTCACCGTCGACGCCGCCTCCGCCACCGTCAGCCTGGCGACGACCGCCGGGCTGCTGCGCGACGTCGTGCCGGCCGACGTGGTGCTCGACCGGCTCCAGCTCGCGTGGTGGGAGTCGGGGCGGTGCCACGTGATGGAGGAGTGGCCGCTCGGGGGTTGAGCAAGGGCATGGCAGGATCGCTCGCATGGCTGCTTGGGCACACCTCGAGATCACCGTCGACGACCAGGGCAACGTGGAGGTCGGCGGCTACAACGCCGACCCGGAGGCGCTCGTCGCCGACACCGAGTCGTGGGAGGACCTGCTGACCTCCCTCGGCATGAACGGCTGGGAGCTGGTGCAGGTCATTCCCGGCGTGGAGACGACGTACTGGTTCAAGCGCCAGTCCTGACCGGGGCGGTCCGATGAGCGACCTGCACCACCGCTTCCGGGCGGCGATGGCCGACGCGGACACGATCTTCTGGCGACCCCAGTCGTCCCCGGCGGAGATGTTCCGCGAGCTCGCGGCCTACGCCGAGGAGCACGCGACCGAGTGGGACAGGTACGGCGACCGCGGGCCGGTCGCCGAGCTCGAGGGCCGCGTCGCCGAGCTCCTCGGCAAGCCTGCCGCGGTGATGTTCCCCAGCGGCGTGATGGCCCAGCAGGCGACCCTGCGAGCGTGGTGCGACCGGAGCGGCTCGCGCCGGGTCGCGCTGCCCGACCTCTCGCACCTGCTCCACCACGAGCAGGACGGACCGCGCCGGGTGCTTGGCCTCGAGCTCGAGCACCTCACCACCGGCCGTGAGACCCCCACCGCTGGTGCGCTGGCGAAGATCGGCGGCCGCCTCGGCGCAGCGATGGTCGAGCTGCCGCTGCGCGACGCCGGCTGCCTGCTGCCGACCTGGGACGAGCTGGTGGAGCTGTCCGCGGCGGCCCGCGAGCGCGGAGTGCCGCTGCACGCCGACGGCGCCCGCATCTGGGAGTCGGTGCCCCACTGGGGCCGGGAGCTGGCCGAGGCGGCCGACCTCTTCGACTCAATGTACGTCTCGCTCTACAAGGGCCTCGGCGGCTCGAGCGGTGCGCTCGTCGTGTGCCCCAAGGACCTCGCCGGCGAGCTGCGCTCGTGGCGCCAGCGGCTGGGCGGGACGATCTTCTCGATGACGACCGCCGCCGTCGGCGGCCTGATCGGGCTCGACGAGCACCTGACGCGGTTCGGCGACTACCGCCAGTGGGCGATCGACCTGGCGGCCGCGCTCCACGAGCGCGGCATCCGTACCTACCCCGAGGTGCCGCACATCGCGACCTTCCTGGCCTATGCCGAAGGCACCAAGGACGAGGTCAACGAGCGGGTCGTCTCCTTCACCGAGGAGCGCGGGATCGTGCCGTGCGGCCTGTGGCACGACGCCGAGGTGCCGGGCTGGGTCGTGACCGAGCTGACCTGCTACGACACCGCCGTGGACCAGGACCCCGCCGAGGTGGCCGGACTGCTGGCCGAGGCACTCGCTATCGTCCTCCCGTGAGTGCACAGGCCCCCTCCGCGGTCATCCTCGTCCGCGCGACCAGCTTCGTCCCCAACCCGGCGACCGCCGCGGACAACGCGTTCCAGTCCGACGCCCCCGCCGGCCAGTCCGCCGAGGCGACGTCGGCCAACGCGCTGGCGGAGATGGACGCCCTTGCCGCGGCCCTGCGCGCGGTCGGCGTACGCGTCCACGTCTTCGACGACGACGACCACACGCGGCCCGACAGCGTGTTCCCCAACAACTGGCTCTCCACCCACGCGGGCGGCACCGTCGCGGTCTACCCGATGTATGCCTCCAACCGCCGCCACGAGCGCCGTCACGACGTGCTGGAGATGCTCAAGTCGGAGTACCGCGTCCAGGCGATCGTTGACTACTCGGGCCTCGAGCCCGACGGGATCTTCCTCGAGGGCACCGGCGCGATGGTGCTCGACCACATCTCGCGGGTGGCCTACACCGCACGCAGCCACCGGGCCGACGTTGCCGTGCTGGAGCGCTTCTGCACCGACTTCAACTACGAGCCGATGGCCTTTGACGCGGTCGACTCCGACGGCGTGCCGGTCTACCACACCAACGTCATCGCCTGCGTCGGCACCGACGTCGCCATGATCGCCCTCGGGATGATCCCCGACGAGGTCCGCCGCGAGCAGGTGCGCGAGCGCCTCGCCGTCACCGGTCGCACCATCGTCGAGCTGACCGAGGAGCAGATTCGCGAGTTCGCCGGCAACGCCGTCGAGCTCTGCGGTCGTACGCCGGAGGGCAAGCGCCGCTACGTGATGGCCATGTCGGCCCGGGCCAGGGCGTCGCTGCGCCCCGACCAGCTGGCCGCGATCGAGGAGTCGTGCGAGATCGTCGCCGTCGACATCCCCTCGATCGAGCTCGCCGGCGGGTCCGTGCGCTGCATGATCGCAGGCGTCCACCTCGACCACCGTCCCGAGCAGCTGCCGGAGCCCGGTGAGAACGTCGTCGCGATCAACGAGGACAACCCGGTCACACCCGATGGCCGTTTCGTGGCCAAGGAGTACGTCTGACCCGCTCAGCTCCGGACGCGCTCCGAGGCGTACATCCGGAAGAGCCAGTAGGCCGAGACGGCGCACAGCAGGTGCCACACGGCGTGCCCCTGCAGCAGTGAGTGCGGGTCGCACCAGCCGGCGTTGGTGAGCAGCCAGATCGTGAAGGCGACGAGCATCGCGACGAGGGCGACGACGCCGTGGCGGAACACGATCGTGGCCTCGCCGCGCCGCCAGAGGCGCGTCTCGAGCACGACGGCCGCGACGAGCAGCACGCCGAAGGCGAGGTTGCCGGAGTAGTGCACGACGGGGACCGGGTCGGGCCAGAGGCCGACGAGCTCGCAGGCCGCAACGCAGGCGACGTACGCCGTGACGAACGCGGTGGTGCCGCGACGGGTCCAGCGGACCCAGGCCCACGAAGCCGCAAAGCCGGCGACGAGGTACATGCTCAGCATGTCGAGGTGACCGCCCCACTCGCTCTGCGTGGCGTGCATGGCCGCGGACCCGGGGCCGAGCAGCACGACGACGCAGGCGAAGAACGTGGCGACGGTCTGCGACATGACGGCACCGTCGGGGAGCCGCCCCGCGCGGCGCGCGACCATCAGTCCCGCGATGACGAAGCCCGCGTTGGAGAAGGTGTTGGCGGGCTGGCGGACGAAGCCGTCGCGGGCTGCCTCGCAGAAGTTCGCGCCGCGGCCGACGTCGGGGCCGAGCCAGCCCTGGCCGACGGCGAGGACGAGGAGCGCGATCGAACCCGCCGCCACCGCAGAGGCGGTGGCGACGGGTCGGGTCATGTGCCGATCGTAGGGATCGTCAGCTGCGCGTCACCTGTACGACGCTCGGACGCGGCCCGGCGAACTGGCCGGCTGCTGCGTTGCTGCCGGCGGGCACGTAGTCGGGGAACCGCGACTGCGGGGCGGCGTAGGTGCCGTCCTCGCCCGGGTGCTGCACGGCGACGAACACCGAGCCCTCGAGGTCGCGGATCACCGGACCGCAGGTCTCTGCGCCGGACGGGACCGCCAGGAACTGCTGGACGTGGCCGCGCTCGGGACCGTCCACCGGCACCTTGAACAGCCCGTCGTTGAGGCCGATGGCGGCGGGCTGGCCGTCCGTCGACACCCACAGGTTGCCCTCGCTGTCGAAGGCGACGTTGTCGGGGCAGGAGATCGGGGAGACCGGACCGGTCCAGCCACCGAAGTAGCGACCGGCGCTCTGCTCGTTGCCGCAGATGAGGATGAGGTTCCAGGCGAAGGTGTTGGCGGTGTGGTCGCCGTTCGTCGGGATCATCTCGACGACGTGGCCGTCCTTGTTCAGCGGTCGGGGGTTGGCCTCGTCGACCTGCGCCGCCTGGCGGCTGGTGTTGTTGGTGCAGGCGACGTAGATCCGGCCGCTGCGCAGGCTCGGCTCGACGTCCTCGGGGCGGTCCATCTTCGTGGGCTGCACGGCGTCGGCGGCGAGGCGCGTGAACACCAGGACCTCCTCGATCGTGAAGCCCGGGACCATCGACGCACCGCCGCGGGTCAGCGGGATCCACTCGCCGGTGCCGTCGCTGACGCCGTCCGCGAGCCCGTCGCCGGTGAAGCGAGCGACGGAGAGGTCGCCCTCGCTGAGGAGCGTCAGGTTGTGCTGGCGCGCCTTCGGGCTGTTCCCGGGGCGCATGGTGTCGCGGGAGACGAACCGGTAGACGTAGTCGAAGCGCTCGTCGTCGCCCATGTAGGCCACGACGTGGCCGTCGCTGTTGACGATGACGTTGGCGCCCTCGTGCTTGAAGCGGCCCATCGCGGTGTGCTTCACCGGGGTCGACGTCGGGTCGGTCGGGCCGACCTCGACGATCCAGCCGAAACGGTTGGGCTCGTTCTTGTAGTCCGCGCTCGTGGCGTTCCACCGCGGGTCGAAGTCGCGCCACCTGCGCGAGTCCTGGGTGGGGGAGAGGCCGTAGCGCGACTCCGTGCGCTCCGTGCCGGTGGCGAGGAAGTACTGGTTGAAGTTCTCCTCGCCCGACAGCACCGTGCCCCACGGGGTCGTACCGCCGGCGCAGTTGTTCATCGTGCCGCGCACGGTGCGCCCGGTCGGGTCGGCCTTGGTCTTCAGCAGGTCGGAGCCGGCCGCGGGACCGTCGACGGTGAAGATCGTGTCGAGGGTGATCCGGCGGTTGAGGCGGGCACCGGGGACGTACGTCCACACGTCCCCGCGCTTGCGGCGGGTCAGCTCGACGACGGACATCCCGTGGGCGGCCCAGGCCGTGCGGACGACGGTCTCGGCGGCGGTGCCGGGCGGGAACATGATGTTCTCGTTGGTGTACTCGTGGTTGCACACGAGCAGCGCAGTGGTGCCGGCGCGGTTGGTCTCGATGATGTCGAGGTAGTCGTTGTTGTAGCCGAACTGGCCGGCCTGCGCCTCGGGCGTCTGCGCGGCGGGGTCGAATGCCGGAGCTCCGGCAAGGATCGGGTCACCCCACCGGAGGATCGCGTCCCAGCGGTAGCCGGCGGGGACGGTCACCGCGTCGAGGGTGCGCGCCTGCGGGGCGATGGGCGTGAACGGCAGCTGGCGGGGCCGGCCGGGTGCGGCGCCGGTCGGGTTGGCGGCAGCCGGGGCGGACGCGAGCGCGGTCAGCGCAGCGACGGTCACGCCGGTGCCGACCACCGTGCGCCGCTTGAGCGCGGTGGCGGCGACGTCGCGGAAGTACGACGTCTCGGTGGTGTTGGGTGCGGCGATCGAGCAGGCGTCGCCGCAGCGCAGGTGGCAGGTGACCGCGCTCCGGTTGCCGTGGGTCTTGCCGGACATCGGGAGCAGGGGGAGGTCGAGGCGTGGGGTCATGCCCCGACCCTTGTCCCGGAGTTCGCCGGGCGAGGGGCCGGCAGGTTGACGTCAGGTGAACGTCGGCCTACCCCTCCGCGACGTCAGCGCAGTCGTACGTCGAGCCACACCATGCGGTGGTCGCTCGTCGGGAACGGGAACGTGCCGGTGAGGCGCGGGAACAGCGGGTCCGTGGACGTGAGCCAGTAGACGCCCGACCCGAGGATCGCAAGGCGCTCACTGGGTAGGACGTAGTCGACGCGCAGGTTGCCGGGTGCGGTGTCGGCGAAGTCGGCGGTGTCCTCCGCGGCCGGACCGGTGTGGGTGAGGTTGGCGCCCTGGTCGCGCTGGGTCGCCTCCACGGCGCCGGCCGACGTCGGGTGCGGGTCCTGGATGCGCGGGTGCTCGAGCAGCTGCTGGATCGCGCGGTCCACCGAGTCGCCGTCGAACGGGTCGGCGTTCTGGTCGCCGGCGATCACGAAGTCCTGGCCGCGGCCGAGCCCGCCGCGCTCGCCCGCGTCGTCATAGATGTACGACGCCTGCGCACCACCGCTGACGTAGTCGGCCCAGAAGCGGATCTCGTCGTGGTTGCGTGTGCCGTTGCGGTCCTCGGTGCCGTCGAAGGTGGGCGGCGTCGGGTGCGAGACGAGGAAGTGCACGGGCCTGCGTCCGGGCACCCTGATCGGGACGTCCCAGTGGGACTTCGACGAGAGGCGGAAGACGTCGAGCTCGGCGGGGGAGTACCAGTCGGCCGCCGCCGGGGTGGCGGGGTCGTCGGGCAGCAGGGCGCCCGGCATGTCCTTCCAGAGGAAGTGCTGGAAGGTGCGTACGTCGTCGGTCGCGATCGGGTACTTCGAGTAGACGACCATGCCGTACTGGCCGGGGAACAGGCCGAAGCCGAAGGCGTCGTCGCCGCCGGCCACGACGCCGTTGTTGTTGAGGTCGAAGCCACTGGGCACGCCGGTGTTGACGGGCGCGGTGAAGTAGTAGGGGTAGTCGACCGGGGCGGCGCCGTTGTGGCCCACCGCGAGGTAGTTGTCGCGGAACAGCTCGGCCGCCCGGCCGCCCTCGACGTAGTCGAACTCGTTGATGAGGACGACGTCGGGGTTCGTGCGCTGGATCGTCTCGGCGATCGCCGAGGCCTGCGCGTTGGCGGGCGTCGACAGGTCGCTGACCAGGTCGCCGGCGTTGTTGCGGTTGAGCGAAGCGTTGAAGGTCGCGATCCGGAGGCCCGCGGGCTTGGTGTCCTTCTTCGCCACCTTCTGTGCGGCCGGTCCGGCGTTGGCCGCCGAGGTGACGGCGGGCGCCGCGAGGGCGGCGACGGCGAGGGCTGCCGCGGTGGCGGCCAGGGTCAGGCGGGTGGGGCGCATGGGTGGGTGCCTTCCGAGAGTGGGGTGCCCGCCAACCTACGACGGGCTCCCGAGATCGTGGAAGATCCGCGTCAGCACGCGACTCGAAGTTTCCACGATGTTCGTGCCTGGGTCTCGTGACGGTCGTTGCGCGACCTCTCCGACCTCCGCGACCAGCGGCGCGTCAGGGCTGAGATGCTGGCGCCGTGATCCCCAGCCCGCGCCGTACGGCGATGCTCCTCATCGGCTGCGTCATCCTGGGGACGGGCGTGGCGATGCTGCTCGCCGCGGACCTCGGCTCGGACGGCTACTCGACCTTCGTCAACGGGATCTCGCTGACCTCGGGGATGGAGTTCTGGATCGCCAACGCGATCGTCGGGGCCGTGCTGGTGGCTCTGGCGATGCTGCGCAAGGTCATCCCGGGAGTCGGCACGGTCGTGCAGGTGGTGCTCGTCGGAGTGGTGGTCGACGTCGCCCTCGGACTGATGGCCACTCCCGACAGCCTGCTCTGGCGGGGCGTCCTGCTGGCGGCGGCGTTCCCGGTGCTCGCGGTGGGCATCGCGCTCTACCTCGGAAGCCACACCGGCGCTGGACCGGCGGAGGCCGCGGCGCTCGCGTGGGACCCGCCGGTGGCGTTCAAGTGGAGCTACAGCGTGGTGCAGGGCGGGGGAGCGCTGGGCGGCTGGCTGCTCGGCGCGACGATCGGCGTGGGCACGCTCGCGGTGATCTTCCTCCTCGGTCCCGCGGTGGACCTGGCGGCCCGGTTGATGCGGGTGGATCTCCACCAGCAGGCGGATCCGTCGCTCGAGGGTTGAGTCGTGGGGCCGCCGCACACTGCGCAAGGGCGGCGACCCCACGACCAGGCGGGTCAGGCGTTCAGCTGGGCGTGCTGGCCGCTGCCGCTCGACTGGCTGATCTCGATCTTGCGGGGCTTCGCCTTCTCGGCGACCGGCACGACGAGCCGCAGGACGCCGTCGGTGTAGCCCGCCTCGATCCGCTCGAGGTCGAGGTTGTCGCCCAGCACGAGCTGGCGGCTGAAGGCGCCACGCGGACGCTCGGACGCCAGCGGCTCCCAGTCGCCGTTGCGGGCCACGCGCTCGGCGCGCACGGTCAGGACGTTGCGCTCGACGTCGAGGTCGATGCTGTCGGCGCTGACGCCCGGCAGGTCGAACTCGATGACGAAGCGGTCACCTTCACGCCACGCGTCCATCGGCATCACCGCGGGACGGTTGGTCGTGCCCATCAGCTGCTGGGTGAGGCGGTCGAGATCACGGAACGGGTCGGTGGTTCGAAGCAACATCGTCTCCTCCTGGTTCAGCCGGGTGGACCGGGGCTGGTCCACGACCTGTATTTGTGGTTACAGGTTTCTTATAGTCAACCCAGCAGGCAGAATCAAGACCGTGGAGCGAGAAATGTCGACCGTCGGCGTGTACGCCATCTCGGTGGCCGCATCGATGGTCTCGATGGAGATCCAGAACCTGCGCGTCTACGAGCGGCGTGGGCTCCTGACGCCCGACCGCACCGACGGCGGCACCCGGCTCTACAGCCCCGACGACGTGGACCGGCTCGAGCGGATCCGCGACCTCCTCGCCGACGGTCTCAACCTGGCGGGCGTCGCGCGGGTCCTGGAGCTCGAGGACGAGGTGGCCGAGCTGCGCGCCCGTCTCAGCGCGATGCCGGAAGGCTCGTGAGCACCCGCACCGCGAAGTCGGTCGTGAAGTCGTTGTCGAGGAAGCGCACCACGTTGGTCACCCGCTCGACGTCGAGCGGCAGCAGCCCTCGCGATCCCGGCACGTCCGGGGTCAGCCCGAGGTCGAGGTCGTGGCGGCCCGACATCATCGTCACGTTGAACTCGTAGCGCTCGCGGGCACCGTCCGCCTGCAGGCGTCGTACGACGGTCGGGCCGATGCGGCGACCGCCCGTCTCGGAGGCCCAGTCCTCGAACGCCCCGAGCAGCGCCTCGCCGCCGTTGTGGTCGATGTCGGCCCAGACGGCGTCCATCGAGCCGGCCACGTCGAGCAGGATCGCGGCCGTCTTCTCCCCGATGCCCTGCACGCCGGGGAGGTTGTCGCTGGAGTCCCCGCGCATCGCGGCGAAGGCGAGGTAGTTCGTCGCGCGGACGCCGTACATGTTGAAGAGCCGCGCCGGGTTGAGCATCGGCGAGCCGTGGATGCCGCCGTCGATGAGCCGCAGCACCTGCGTGTGCGGGCTGATGTGGGCGAAGGCGTCGCGGTCGGACGTGATGATCACGCAGTCCCAGCCGTTGGCCTCGGCCCACGTCGCTCCGGACGCGTTGACGTCGTCGGCCTCGAGGCCCGGCGGGGTGATCGTGTGGAGCCCGAGGGCCTCCAGCAGGGCCGCGGCCCGCTCGAGCTGGTCGACGAGCTCGTCGTCCTTCACCGCGCGACCCGCCTTGTAGTCGGGGTAGAGGTCGCGGCGCACGGATCCCGTGCGGTCGTCGAGGCCGAAGACCACGGCGTCGGGCGCGATGGTGTCGATGGACTCGAGGATCTGCCGCAACATCCCGTGGAGCGCCCAGATCGGTCGTCCCTGCCGGTCGCGGAGCTGCGTGTGCGCCCGCGCGTGGTGGTTGCGGTGCAGCAGTGACGGCGCGTCGACGACGAGCAGGAGGCGACGAGGGGGAGAGGTCATGGGGATCGGCGCCAGCCTAGGGCCAGCGCGCGAGCACGTGCAGCAGGAAGTCCGGCTCGCGGTGCTCGACCAGCACCTGCGCGCCCGCGGCGAGGAAGGCGTCGTGCACGTCCGCCCCGTCGAGGGGCCACCCGACGATCGCGTGGCGCCAGTGGCACAGCAGCAGGTGCCCGTCGTCGGTGAGCGCGTCGCGCACGCGCACCACCACCTCGGCGAGCTCCTCCGGCGCGAGGAAGTAGCCGACCTCCGAGATCGACACGAGGTCGAAGCGGCCGTCGGGCCACTCGGCCGGGATCCGCGCCAGGCGCACGTCGACGTGCTCGACCTCGGCCGTACGCCGCCGGGCGAGGTCGATCGCCGCCGGGCTGGCGTCGAGGGCGAGGAGGTGGTCGCACCGGGTGGCCAGGTCGACGGCCAGCGCGCCGACCGAGCACCCGACCTCGAGGGCCCGGCCGTAGTGCTCGCGCGGCAGGGCGGCGAGGGTGAGCGCGCGCTTGCGCCGCTCGTAGGAGGAGTCGACGTCCCACGGGTCGTCACTGTCGCGGTGCACCCGGTCCAGCGCGTCGTGGTCCACGCCCGTCACCAGCCGCGCGCGCCGTGCTGGAGCAGCTGCTCGCCCAGGGCGGCCTGGTCGCGCTCGGCGTGCCACTGGCGTAGGTAGAGCCCGAGGTCCGCGACCCGCCGGGCGTGGTCCTCGTCGGTCGCCAGCGGCCCGGGACCCAGCCCGTGGGCAGCCCGGGACAGCACGTCCTCCGCGGCGAGCGCGACGACCTCGCGCACCCGCAGCGCCGCGCGCCACCCGTCGGCACCGCTCAGCCGGCCGGCATCGACGTCGTACGCCGCCCGGGCCAGCACGCTGCCCGCCGAGTGCAGCGCGGCGTCGACCGCGCCGAGGTGGACCAGCGCCACCTGGTCGGGCAGCCGCGTGCCGGCTGCCCGCACCATCCGCCGCGCGATGCCGACGGCACCGCCGAACCAGACCGCGGCCACCCCGATGCCACCCCAGGCGAAGCCCGGCCGCTCGAGGTACCACTCCGGCTCGCCCACGGCATGCGCCGTGGCGCTCGCGAAGTCGATCGGACCGGAGTCGACGGCGGTGAGACCGCGGGCGACCCAGGTCCCGGCGACGGCGGTGGCGCCCGGCTGGGTCAGGTCGACGGCGAAGAGCTGGCGCCGCTCGCCCACCCATGCGCTGACCAGCGCGCGGTCGAGCGCCGCGCCGAGGGAGCACCAGTGCTTGCGGCCGTCGAGGACGTGATGGTCGCCGCGAGCCTCCGCCCGCAGCGGCTCGCCGGGGCCCTCGGCCGCGAAGACGCCCCACGTGCCGGGCTCGGGGGTGTGACCCGCCTGGTCGAGGATCGCGAGCGCGTCGAGGTGCGGCTCGAGCGTGCGGGCCACCGTGAGGTCGACGGCCGCGACGCTCGCCAGCGCCGACCAGAGGTGGGCGGTGCGGCCGCCACCCGGGACGGGCAGCTGCGCACCGACCACCCGGGCGAGCTCGAGCGCTGCGGTCACGTCGCCGCCGGCCTCGACCGCGCGGTCGACGAGGTCCGCGAGCTCGTCCTGCTCGTCATCGCTCGGCTCGCCGAGCAGGACGGGCCCGCGGTCAGGCACGGACGGCACGCTCCCAGTGGCGCAGAGAGGCGCACCGCGCGACGAACACCTTGGCGTCATCGCTCGAGGCCAGGTCGAGGAAGCCGTCGTCGGGCTCCACGCCTGCCGCGGCGAGCAGTGCGCCGGCGTCGGCGCCCACTCCGACGAGCTTGTGGTGGGCGAAGGCGTCGCTGACGAAGTCCTGCGCACTGGCGCGCGTGGCGAGGTCGGCGGCGCCGTCGGCCGAGGGCAGCAGAGCCACGGCGTCGAAGAGCACCGACGGACCGCCGTCGATCGCGTGGTCGGGCGTCAGAGTGCCGCCGCCCTTGAGCTTGACGGGGCCGATCGCCGGGGCGATGTGCTCCACGACCGCGCCCGCGTCCTCGAACGCTGACGTGACCGCCGCGACCACGGCCTTGTCACTGCCGTTGGTCACCAGCACGCCGAGCTTGCGTCCGGCGAACGACTCCGGCCCGTTGCGCAGGATGCTCAGCGCGGGCGACTCCGGCAGATCGGTGCGCGTCGGCACCGCGGCCTCGGAGGCCTCGGGCAGCGGCATCGCGAGCTTGTCGGCGACGGCCTGCGCGAGATCCTCGTGGACGTTGCGCAGGTTGCCCAGCATCCGGGTGCGGATCCTCGGGTCCTCGACCTTGGCGAGCTCGAAGGAGAACGCGTCGATGATGTGGCCCTGCTCGACCTCGGTCTGGCTGAGGAAGAACTGGCGGGCCTGGCTGTAGTGGTCGGCGAACGACTCGGCCCGCAACCGTCGCGTGGGTCCGGCCTCCTCGCGCACCACGCTCTGGTAGCCGTGGACCACGTCGGCGCGGGGACCTCGGTCCTCACCGGCGAGCGAGTTGGGCTCGTAGGTGCCGCGTCCGATCTGCGGGTCGGTCTGCATGTGCCCGTCGCGCTGGAAGTGCATGACCGGGCAGCGCGGGGCGTTGACGGGCAGCTGGGTGAAGTTGGTGCTACCGAGCCGCTTGAGCTGCGTGTCGAGGTAGGAGAAGTTGCGGCCCTGGAGCAGCGGGTCGTTGCTGAAGTCGATGCCCGGGATGACGTTGTGGGTGCCGAAGGCGACCTGCTCGTTCTCGGCGAACATGTTGTCGACGTTCCGGTCGAGGGTGAGCCGCGCGATGATCCGCACCGGCAGCACCTCCTCGGGGATGATCTTGGTCGCGTCGAGCACGTCGAAGTCGAGCTCGTCGGCGAACGCCTCGTCGAAGACCTGGACGCCGAGGTCCCACTGGGGGAGGTCGCCGCTGTCAATCGCGGCGTGCAGGTCGCGCCGGTGGAAGTCGGGGTCGGCGCCGTTGATCTTGAGCGCCTCGTTCCACACGACCGACTGCAGGCCCTGGCGCGGCTTCCAGTGGAACTTCACGAAGGTGTCGTCGCCGTCGGCGTTCACGAAGCGGTATGTGTGGACGCCGAAGCCCTCCATGAAACGGAACGAGCGCGGGATGGCGCGGTCGCTCATCGCCCACATCAGCATGTGGGTCGACTCCGGCATGAGGGACACGAAGTCCCAGAAGGTGTCGTGGGCCGACGCGGCCTGCGGCCAGCCGCGGTCCTGCTCCTCCTTGACCGCGTGCACGAGGTCGGGGAACTTCATCGCGTCCTGGATGAAGAAGACCGGGATGTTGTTGCCGACGAGGTCCCAGTTGCCCTCCTCGGTGTACATCTTCACCGCGAAGCCGCGCACGTCGCGGGCCAGGTCGGGGGAGCCGAGGTTGCCGGCGACGGTGGAGAACCGGACGAACGCCTCGGTCTTCTTCCCCTTGCGCTGGAAGGGCGCGGCCCGGGTCAGGTCGGGGATGGCGTCGAGGCACTCGAGCGTCGCGTGGGCGCTGTAGCCGCGCGCGTGCACGACCCGCTCCGGGATGCGTTCGTGGTCGAAGTGGAACATCTTGTCGCGGAAGGCGAAGTCCTCGAGCAGCGTGGGACCGCGCTCGCCGACCTTCAGCGAGTTCTGGCCGTCGCCGAGCGGCGCACCGGTCGCGGTGGTCATCCGCTCGCCACGCTTGACGCCCTGGTGGAGCTCGTCGCCCTCGCCGCGCTGGTCGTTCGTCGTGCTCGGTCGCTTGGCCATGGAGGCTCCCAAGAAAGTGGGCGGACGCCGTGTTGCGCCCGCCCGTCGACGCTAGGGCGAGGTTCGGGGTGCGGTCACCTCCCGAAGGGCGGGGGAGGCCGTCAGGCCCCGACCCGCGGGACGTGGATGTCGTACTGGGCGATCTTGCGGTAGACCGTCGACCGGCTCATCCCGAGCTCCTCGCCGGCCTCCTGCATCGAGATGCCGGGCCGGGTGAGCACCCGGACGATCTCGTCCCGTTCGAAGGCCTCGATCCGGGTCAGCCGACGGGAGGTGCCCGAGAGCACGTCGGCGGACAGGTGGCGTACGTCGAGCACGTCGCCGTGGCCGACCGCACGGGTCACCTCGTCGACGAGCTGGCGGACGTTGCCCGGCCAGCCGCAACCGCGCAGGGCCGTCTCGGCGGCGCCGGTGATGGTCACGTCGCGCCCACGTGCCCGTCGAGCGACGTGGTGGGCGATCGGCATCACGTCCTCCACGCGCTCGCGCAGCGGCGGCACGGCCACCACCGCCTCCACGAGCGGGGCGAGGGCGGCAGGGATGGACTCGAAGCGGCTCGCGGTCACGCAGAACGGAACGCCCTCGGCCCCGGACGCGCGGACCCTGGCCTGCAGCACCAGGTCGCGGATGTGCTCGGTCACCCAGGCCGGCAGCCGGTCGACGTCGCGCACGAGGATGCCGGTGTCGGGCTTGCCGAGCTCGGGGGTCCAGAGCCCGATCCAGGCCTCGCTGTCCTGGGGCGCCGGCGGTGACGCCGCCAGGATCCGTTCACGGGGGTACTGCTGGCGCAGTGCCTGGGCGAGGAGCGTGGCCCGACCGGTGCCGTCCTCGCCCACGGCGGCGACGATGCGACCGGCGGCGATCGCGGCGCCCGCCTGCCCGAGCGCGTCGGTCCAGGCAGGGCCGAGCGTGGTGAGCGTCCCCGACCCGGGCTCAAGGCGTGGGGTCTCCACCCGGAACACCTCGCCCCGCTGGGCCGGCCGGGGCCGATGTCCGCGCGACCGTGCGAGCATCAGGGCCGAGGTGTTGCTCGCGGCCGACTGGGCCAGGGCCAGCAGCAGGTCGCTGGACTGGCTGGACCAGGTCGTGAGGTTGACGCAGCCCTCCAGCTGACCGGTCAGCGGATCGAGGACCGGCACGGCGGCGCAGGTGTAGGTGGTCAGGTTGAGGGCGTAGTGCTCCTCGGCCCGGACGACCGTAGGGACGCGGTCGGCGATGGCGAGCCCGAGGCCGTTGGTGCCGACGGTCCGCTCCGCGTAGGCGAACCCCGGTGCGAGGTGGACCGCGTCCAGTGCCCGCAGCAGCGCCGTGTCGCCGCTCATCCGGTTGAGCACCAGTCCGTCGGCGTCGGTGAGCATGAGCGAGACGGGCTCGTTGGTCAGTGTCCTGTGCAGCCCGCTGAGCACCTCGCGCCCGCACTCGAAGAACAGCGACTCGTTGTCGAAGGTGCCGACGAACGACGGGTCGATCCCCTCCAGCGGCACGCCGTAGTCCTCGCTGCGCTGCCAGGACGCGACCAGGCGGTTCGACAGGCGCTCGGGCGCATGGGACGCCGGTCCGCCGACCCGCGCCTGCTGGAGCTCCCGGTGCCGCCGGGCGCGCTCAGGGACGGCCGCCTCGGCCATGGGGCGCACCCCCTTCGTCATGTGATCGACGTTACATCCGTGGGCGGGTTCCGGGCGGCCCGGTGGCGTCCCAAATTGAGACGAACCCGGATCCCAAAGTGAGACGTCGGCGCGGGCGCCGGTGGCGGTGTGACGGCCTAGCGTCGAAAGCCGGACGTGACCCCCGTCACTCGACTGCCAGCACCGGAGGACCACATGTACAGCAAGGACGGCGAGAACTACTTCATCGTCGACGCCCACGTCGCCCTGTGGGACGCGCGGCCCGAGAACATCAAGAACGTCCAGGGCCAGCAGTTCATCGACTGCTTCTACGACTACCACCGCAACCTCTCGCCGGAGTCCGAGGTGTGGTCCATGGAGGACTACGCCTACCAGGGTGGCGAGCGGCTCATGAAGGACCTGTTCACCGACGGCTACGTCGACCACGCGATCTTCCAGCCGGCACATCTCGGCGAGTTCTACCACCGTGGGTTCGGGCAGACCGAGGAGGCGTCGGCGCTCGCCGCGAAGCACCCGGACAAGCTGACCTACAACCACAACTTCGACCCCCGCAACGGCGAGGCCGGCCTGGACGAGCTCCGGGCGGACGCGGAGCGGTTCGGGCTCAGGGGCGCGAAGCTCTACACCGCCGAGTGGCACGGCGAGTCGCGCGGCTGGAAGCTCGACGACCCGATGGCCTACCGCTACTTCGAGCTGTGCCGCGAGCTGGGCATCACGAACATCCACATCCACAAGGGCCCGACGATCCGTCCCCTCGACCGGGACGCCTTCGACGTCGCGGACGTGGACCATGTCGCGACCGACTTCACCGACCTCAACTTCGTCGTCGAGCACGTCGGCCTGCCGCGCTTGGAGGACTTCTGCTGGATCGCGACGCAGGAGCCCAACGTGCACGGTGGCCTCGCGGTGGCGATGCCGTTCATCCACACGCGGCCGCGCTACTTCGCGCAGATCATCGGCGAGCTCCTCTACTGGATCGGTGAGGACCGCATCCAGTTCTCCTCGGACTACGCGCTGTGGACGCCGAGGTGGCTCATCGAGAAGTTCGTCGACTTCCAGATCCCCGCGGACATGACCGAGTACGCCCCGATCACCGCGGACCAGAAGAAGAAGATCCTGGGCCTCAACGCCGCCAAGATGTATGACATCGAGGTGCCGGCCGAGCTCCGGCTGCCCGAGGCCGACGAGACCCAGACCGGTCCGCGCCAGCCCGAGGCCGCCGACCTGGCGAGCGTGTGATGGCCACCCTCGCCGTGGCCCCGGCCCAGGTGGTGACGCCGGACGCCGTACGCCGGGCTCTCGACGTGGTGTTCGACCCCGAGCTCGACGAGCCGATCACCGACCTCGGCTTCGTCCGGTCGGTCGACATCGGCGGCCGCGACCTCGAGGTGCACCTGCGCCTGCCGACGTCGTTCTGCTCGCCGAACTTCGCCTACCTGATGGCTTCGGACTCCCAGGACGCGCTGCGCGCGCTCCCGGGCGTCGGCCGGGTGGTGGTGGAGCTGGACGACCACCATGACTCCGCGATCATCAACCACGGCCTGGCCACTGACGCGGGCTACAGGGGCACGTTCCGCCACGAGGCGGAGGACAGCCTCGACGGCCTGCGCCGGACCTTCCAGGTGAAGGCCCACACCGCCGCGATGGAGCGGTGCCTGACCGCGCTGCTGCGCGCCGACGCGACGTTGGAGGAGTCGGCGCTCGGGCGGGTCGTGCTGGGCGACCTGCCCGCCGGGCCGGAGAAGGACTCGCTGCTGAGGCGCCGGACGACCCTCGGGCTCGGCTGCCACCCGTCGGCACCGGTCCTGGTCGACGAGCACGGTGTCGGCTACGAGCCCGACCAGGTCCCCCTGGCGCTGCGACGGGCGCGGTCCACCCGCATCTCGATCGACGGCAACGCGCACTTCTGCCGAGGACTGCTCCGCACCCGCTACCCCGGCTCCGAGGACGACCAGACCCGCCGTGTCGACGGCGAGGAGCCGTCCGACCCCACGTTCATCCCCCTCACCGCACTGCTGTCCGGACCCACGAAGGAGCCCACCCCATGAGCACGAAGATGCGAGCCGTCCAGGTCGTCGGGTACCACCAGGACCTCGAGATGCACGAGGTCGACGTGCCCGAGGCCACGGGACCCTTCGACGTGATCGTCCGGATCGGTGGCGCCGGCGTGTGCCGCACCGACCTCCACATCCTCGAGGGGCAGTGGGAGGAGAAGTCCGGCGTCACGCTGCCCTACACGATCGGTCACGAGAACGCCGGCTGGGTGCACGCGGTCGGGTCGGCGGTGACCAACGTCCGCGAGGGCGACAAGGTGATCGTGCACCCGCTCATCACCTGCGGGTTGTGCCGTGCGTGCCGCACCGGCGACGACGTGCACTGCGAGAACAACCAGTTCCCCGGGATCAACGCCGACGGCGGGTACGCCGAGTACCTCAAGACGTCGGCGCGCAGCGTCGTACCCATCGACGACTCGCTGGAGCCCGCCGACGTAGCCGCACTGGCCGACGCCGGCCTCACGGCCTACCACGCGGCGGCCAAGGCGGCCCGCCGGCTGACGCCGCGCGACACCTGCGTCGTGATCGGCGCCGGCGGCCTGGGCCACATCGGGATCCAGGTGATGAAGGCGCTCTCCCCGGCGAAGCTGGTCGTCGTGGACCGCAACCCCGATGCCCTCAAGCTCGCCCTCTCGATCGGCGCCGACCACGGTGTCGTCGCCGAGGGCAAGCAGGTCGAGGAGGTCCTCGAGATCACCCGCGGCCTCGGCGCCGAGGTCGTCATCGACTTCGTCGGCGAGGGCGGCTCGACCGCTGAGGGCCTCGCGATGACCCGCCAGGCCGGTGACTACCACGTCGTCGGCTACGGCGAGAACATCGACGTCCCCACCATCGATCTCATCTCTGCCGAGAAGAACATCATCGGCAACCTCGTCGGCTCCTACAACGACCTGTGCGACCTCATGGCCCTCGCCGCCCGCGGCGCGGTCACGCTCCACACCCAGAAGTACGCCCTCGACGACTTCCAGACCGCCATCGCCGACCTCGACGCCGGACGCGTCCGCGGCCGCGCGATCCTCACTCCCTAGAAGGAGCCCCACCCATGAACACTGTGAAGCCCCTGCTGGGCATCGGCATCTCGGTCGGCGTGCTCGCCGGCGTCTGGACCTTCGCCAGCGTCGAGCTGACGCTCATCACCTGGGTCGCCTTCGTGGCCTGGGCCTGCTTCTTCGCTGCCGGCGGAGGCACCACCGGCCTGGCCAAGGGCCTCGCCGCCAACCTCGCCGGGATCTTCTGGGGCTGGGCGATCAGCCAGGGCCTCGAGACGATCAGCGCCTCGACGCTCGCGCTGGCGCTGATGGTGACCGTCGTCGGGTTCGTCCTGTGCATCGAGGCGGCACTCCCGCTTCTGTCGTTCATCCCCGGAGGCTTCGCAGGCACCGCGGTCTTCTTCGGCACCGGCTTCGACCTGTCGGGGGTGCTGGTCGCGGTGGTCGCCGGGGCGGTGCTCGGTATCGTCTCGGAGCGGCTCGGTGCGATGGTCCAGTCGGCGATCGACGGGGCCTCGCACCCGGCCCGCACGGCTGACGCCGCACCCGCCAGCTGACCCCTCTCCACCCGACGACCCACGAGGAGACACCTTGATCTTCATCACCGCCAAGTTCGCCGTCCTGCCCGAGCACGCCGAGGACTGGCCGGAGATCTCCCGGTCCTTCACGGAGGCCACCCGCGCGGAGGAGGGCTGCCTGTGGTTCGACTGGTCGCGCAGCCTCGACGACCCGAACGAGTACGTCCTGGTCGAGGCGTTCCGCGACGGCGACGCGGGCGGGGCCCACGTCTCGTCGGACCACTTCAGGGCCGCCCAGGCCGAGCTCCCGCCCTACCTCGCCTCGACGCCGAAGATCGTCAGCCAGGAGGTCGACCAGGACGACTGGAACGAGCTCGGTGAGCTGAAGGTCGACTGACCGCCGGGACCGAGGTCCCGCGGGCCGGGGACCAACGCCTCTGCCGGCGCGCGGCGGTTGCCGCCACGCTGGTGGCATGACCACCACACTGCCCCTCCTGCTGGCGTACGACGGCTCGCTCGACGCGCGACGCGCGCTGACCTGGGCCGCCGACGAGTCCCTCCGCACCGGCGTGCCCCTGCACGTGCTGGCCGTCAACGAGGTCCTCTCGCCGACGTGGGGCGGGGTCGGTGGGATGGTCGTCGTCACCGAGGGCTACGTCCTCGACTCCTCCGCACTGCTCGAGCAGGCCGAGAAGGCCCTCGCCGACGACGGCGTGACCGATGTGACCACCGAACAGCGCACCGGTGCCGTGGTGCCCGAGCTCGTGCAGGCGTCGGCGTCCGCGTCGGTCCTCGTGCTCGGCAGCCACGGTCACGGGGCGGCGGGGGAGGCACTCCTGGGCTCGGTCAGCCAGCACCTCGCTCGGCACGCGACCTGCCCGGTCGTGGTCGTCCGCGAGACACGCGACTCCGAGGCCCGACGGATCATCGTCGGCATCGACGGATCGCAGGCCAGCTCGCACGCGCTCCACTACGCCTGCGACCGCGCGGAGACCACGGGCGAGACGGTCGTCGCGATCCACGGCTTCCGCGCGCACGCGCCCTCGACGGACGTGTGGGCTGCCGCTCCCCGGAGCGTGGACACCGCGGACCGTGAGCGGCTCCTCGCCGAGAGCGTCGCCGGCATGCGCGAGGACCACCCCGACGTACGCCTCGAGCAGGAGGTGCTGGCGGTGGAGCCCGGCCGCTGCCTCGCGGACGCGTCGGCCAGCGCGTCGCTGGTGGTCGTGGGATCGCGGGGACTCGGCTACTTCAGCGGCCTGCTGCTCGGGTCGGTCAGCCAGGCCGTGCTGCACCGGGCCACCTGCCCGGTCATGGTCGTGCGCTGACAGCCACCGGGGCCGGTCAGGGGCGCAGCAGGATCTTCCCGCGGCGTCCCGGCTCCGCGCTGGCACGCGCCGCATCGGCGATCTCGTCGAGGGAGTAGACCTTCTCGACCGGGAGGGTCAACGTGCCCGAGGCGATGCCGCTCACCAGCTCGCCCATCAGCGCGGCCCGCTTCTCGCGGTCCTTGGCGGGGAACACCTTGCTGCCCCAGAAGCCCTTCACCACGACCTGCTTGAAGATCACGTCGCCCGACGAGATCTCGAGGGTGGGGGAGGCCATCGCGCCGAAGACGACGAGCACGCCGTCCTCGGCGAGCAGGGAGACCACGTCGCCGGCAGCGGAGCCGCCGACCGAGTCGACGCCGGCCACGACCGGTGCGTCGCCGACGATCTCGCGGACCCGGTCGCGCCAGCCGTCCTCGTCGGTCGCGACGATCCGTTCGATGCCCTGCTCGCGGAGCTCGGCCACGCCATCCGCCCGGCGGACGAGCCCGAGGACGTTGATGCCGCGCGGGGCCGCGAGCTGGGCGACGAGGCGCCCGACCGCACCGTTGGCGGCGTTCTGGACGATCCAGTCGCCCTCGGACAGCTCGAGGAAGTCGACCAGCGCGATCGCGCTGAACGGCATCGAGACCAGCTGCGCCGCCGCCTCGTCGGAGATCGCGTCGGGCACCGGGATCAGCCCGGCGGCGGGAGCCACGATGAGCTCCGCCCACGCGCCGAACGATCCGCCGCTCGCGACCCGCTGGCCGACCTCGAGGTGCTCGACGCCCTCGCCGAGCGCCTCGACCACCCCGACCGCCTCGGTGCCCGCGCGGGCGGGCATCTCGGGCTTGAAGCCGTAGCTGCCGCGCACCGTCCAGAGGTCGTGGTTGTGGATCGGCGAGAGCAGCACGCGGACGAGTGCCTGGCCGGGACCGGGCTCCGGGGCCGGGACGTCCTGGACGGAGAGGACCTCGGCCGGGTCGCCGAACTGGGGCTGGACGAGTGCACGCATGCCGCCAGTCTCACAGGTGCCTGCACACTGGGGACATGGCACCCGAGCCGAAGACCTGCCAGTCCTGCGGGCGCACCATCGAGTGGCGCAAGAAGTGGGAGCGCGACTGGGACCAGGTCCGCTACTGCTCGACTGCGTGCCGCAAGCGCGGCGTCAACGACGTCGACCGACGCCTCGAGGCGACGATCCTCGACCTGCTCGCCCAGCGCGCCCGTACGTCGACGATCTGCCCGTCTGACGCCGCGCGGGCCGTCGGCGGCGACGACGAGGAGACCTGGCGCGGGTTGATGGAGCCGGCGCGTCGAGCGGCCCGGCGGCTGGTCGACCGGGGCGAGGTGGTCATCACGCAGGGCGGCAAGGTCGTCGATCCGTCGACCGCGAAGGGTGCGATCAGGATCCGCCGGGCCTGAACAGCGCAGAAGGGGCGCTCCGGTCGGAGCGCCCCCTCTCACAGCAGTGGTGCGTCAGTACGTGCCGGTCGTGCCACCCGACGGGTTCGACGGGTTCGACGGGTTCGACGGGGTCGACTGCATCGACGTGGTCGCGTGGGCGCCGGCCTGGCGGGCCTGCTCCGTCACGCTCGGGGCGTTGGCGGCCTCCTGCTTGATGCGCGGAGCCTCGGCCTCGGCCGTGGTGAGGTAGCCCTCCCAGCGGTGCTGCATCGGCTTGATGAGCCCGCCGCCGACGCCGACGATGATCACGCCGGCCACGGTGGCCAGGATCGCGACGAGCACCGGGGTGGTCACCGTGGTGGCGACGCCGACCTGGTTGAGCGCGGCGACGATGCCGAGGAACAGCACGAAGATCGAGGCGATGGTGGCCAGCGTGTTGCCGTACGACAGCCCGCCGAGGCTGTTCTGCACGAGGACCTTCACGGCCGCCGCGATCGCCGAGGCGACCACGAGGATGATGATCGCGACCACCAGGCTCGGGATGAAGCGGATGACCTCGGTCAGCAGGTCGCTGATCGGGTTGGGGCCGAAGACGCCGAACGCGAGCTGCAGCACGAAGAGCGCGAGCGCGTAGTAGACGAGCTTGGCGACGATGTCGCTGGCGTCCATCTTCGAGCCCGACAGCGCCTTCTTGACCCCGCCCCGCTCGACGGCCCGGTCGAAGCCGGCCTTCTCGAGGAGCGCGTTGGCGGCCTTGCTGATGGCCTTGGCGATGAGGAGCCCGATGAGCAGGATGACCAGGAAGAGCACCAGCTTGGGCAGGAACTCCGCGATCGTGCTGATGCCGTCGCGGAGGCCGTTCTCGAGATTCTGTCGCATGTGACGCGGTCCTTCTCACTGAAGCGGATGTTTACGTTGTAAACAGAACCACGGCGCGCGAGTGTTGGGAAACGGGTCACACCCTTCGAGGCGAGGTCCCGCCTCGGTCCTGCCGCGTCTCCAGGGACGAGGATCAGCGCTCGAGGTGCTCGGTGCGGACCAGCGTCAACCGGTCGAGGAGGGACTCCAGCGACTCCTCGAACTCCACCGCGGACCGGTCGTCGGACAGGCCGGGGCGCAGGCGGCGAACGAGCGGGAAGGGGTCCAGTGCGGACGGGTCGTGCTCGGCGGGCTCGAGGACGTCGAGGGGGCCGACGTCGGCCCCCCTGATCGAGACCTCGAGCAGCAGGTGCCCGAGCAGGAAGCTGGTGAAGGCGCGGTAGGCCGCCACTGCCGCCTCGTCGGTGAAGCCCTCGTCCGTCAGGCCGCGCAGGAAGACCTCGACCCAGTCCAGGCTGCGCAGGGGTGGGCGGAGCCACGGGGCCTCGGTCGGCCGCGAGGCGACCAGGGGGAACGCCTGGGGATGGGCGAGCGCCACGCGTCGGACGCCGTGGGCCAGGCGCTGGAGGAAGTCCTGCCAGCCGTGGACCGGCTGCTGCTTGATCTCCTCGTCGGCCCACATGGTCGCCATCAGGTGCTCGACGATCGCGTCGAGCAGCTCCTCCTTGCCGGCGACGTGGCGGTAGAGCGCCATCGCCTCGACGCCGAGGTCGGACCCGAGGCGGCGCATCGACAACCCCGCGAGGCCGTTGGCGTCGATGTGGGCCAGGGCCGCCTCGACCACCCGCTCGCGGCTCAACCGCTGGGAACGTGACGGCGGTGCCTCGCCCGCGACCAGCGCGGCGTCGGCATCGCCCACGTCGTCTCGAGCCGGCACGGTGCCTCCCTCGTCGTCGTTGGTCGTCGCGGTCGTGGACACGGTAGCGAGCCGGGGGGCTCAGCCCTCGAAGAGCCGGTCCTCGGCCTCGGCCGAGGTGACCTCCATCCGCAACCGCATCACCATCTCGGGCGGCACGGCGAGGCGGGTCAGGATGATCTGCACCTGCGGCAGCACCCAGGCGTACGACTCGACGGCGACGCGCGACGCCTCGTCCCTGACCCGCACCCACACCACCGGCTCGCCCGCGCGGTCCGGCAGCCAGTGCGCCGACACCACACCGGCCGGCCCGAGCGAGGCGACGATCGGCAGCATCGCCGCGTCCACCGCGCTGCGCAGCTGCTCCTCGCCCATGACCTGACGCTAGTCCGGCGGGACAACGTCGCAGTTCCGGGACCTACGGCGCGACCGGCGGGACGAACTCGAACGTCATGCCGAGCAGCCACAGCAGCAGGAGCACCACCGGCAGGTGGAAGACGAACTGCAGGAACGTGAAGCCGACCAGGTCCCTGGCCCGCACGCCGAGCACGGCGAGCAGCGGCAGCATGAAGAACGGGTTGACCAGGTTGGGCAGCGCCTCGGCGGCGTTGTAGATCTGCACCGTCCAGCCGAGGTTCATCCCGACGTCGGTCGCCGACTGCATGACGTACGGCGCCTCGACGAGCCACTTGCCGCCGCCCGAGGGGACGAGCAGGCCGAGGAACGCGGTGTAGAGCGCGATCACCACCGCGAAGGCGCCGCCACCACCGACGCTGGTGAAGAGGTCGGCGAGGTGCTCGGAGACGGTGACACCTCCGCGGCCCTCCGCGCGGGTCAGGACCGCGGCCATGGCGGCGTACAGCGGGAACTGGACGAGCACGCCGGCGGTGGTCGGCACGGCGCGCGTCACGGCGTTGAGGAAGCCGCGCGGGGTGCCGTGGAGCACGAGGCCGAGGATGAGGAAGACCATCAGGTAGCCGTTGAGGCTGCTGATCACGCTCAGGAACGGCAGCGTCGCGAACTGCTGGATCAGCCAGCCGAGGGTGAGCAGTCCGATCAGGATCGGCAGGATGCGGGAGTACTCCAGCCACTCACCCGGGCGGGTGCGCTCGGCCAGGGGCTGGACGTCGTCGGACAGGTCGACGTCCATGTCCTCGGCCGTCCGGACCGCCTTGCCCTGGGGCGCGGAGGCCCAGGCGACGGCGACGCTCAGCGCGATGAGGACCGCGGCCATGACGAGCGACTGCCACGTCAGGATGGTCGCCCCGAAGTCGAGCACGCCGGTGATCTCGAGCAGCTCGGGCGGCAGCGACTCGGGCGTGGCCTGGAGCTGCGCGGCGGACGAGGAGAGGCCGAGTGCCCACACGGCGCCGAGCCCGAGGTAGGCCGCGGCGCCCAGGGCGCGGTAGTCCGCGCGCAGGTCGCTGCGCCGGGCGATCGCCCGTGCGAGCAGGCCGCTGAAGACGAGGCTGAGGCCCCAGTTGAGCATCGAGACGAGGCACGACAGGAGCGCCACGAAGGCCACGGCGCCGCGCGGGGTGCTGGGGTAGAGGGCGATCCGCTCGATGATCCGCGCCACCGGCGGCGAGGTCGCGACGACGTACCCGGTGAGCACCACCATCGCCATCTGCAGCGTGAAGGTGGCGAGGTCCCAGAAGCCGCCGCCGAAGGTCTCGGCGACGTGGACGGGGCTCGATCCGTTGGCCATCGCCGCGACCGAGACGAGCACGACGCCCGCCAGCGCGAACACGTAGGCGTCAGGGAACCACTTCTCCGTCCAGGCCGCACTGCGCTGGGCGAGGCGGGCGAGGCCGCGCTCCTGGTCGGTGCCCGAGATGGTCGACATGGTCATCGAAGGTAGCGGAGAGCGGCGGGGTGCAGGATGAGCGGGTGAGCGTCACGGTCTTCAGGAACGCATCGGTCTTCGACGGCTTCCGCCACCGGGGGAGCGTCGGTGACGTCGTGGTCTCCGCGGGTCGCATCGTCGCCGTCGGCGAGGGCGACGCACCCGTCGGTGCGAGCGTCGTGGACGTCGACGGCGGCCTGCTCCTCCCGGGCTTCACCGACGCCCACGTCCACCCCGTGCAGGGCGGGCTGGAGCGGCTGGCGTGCGACCTGAGCGGGCTCCCGTTCGAGCGCGACGCCTACCTCCGCCACATCGCGGACTACGCGTTCGCCCACCCCGACCTCGAGTGGATCCAGGGCGGGGGCTGGGCGATGGCCGCCTTCCCCGGCGGCCTGCCGACCGCGGCCGACCTCGACCGGGCCGTGCCGGGGCGGGCGGTCGCGCTCGCCAACCGCGACCACCACGGCATGTGGGTCAGCTCGCGTGCCCTCGAGCTCGCCGGCATCACCGCCGCCACGTCGGACCCGGCGGACGGGCACGTCGAGCGGGACGCCGACGGGACACCGACCGGCGTGCTGCACGAGGGCGCGATGGCGCTGCTGTCCGACGTGCTGCCGGCCGTGGACGACGACGAGATGTACGCCGGTCTGCTGGAGGGCCAGCGCCACCTCCACTCGCTCGGCATCACGAGCTGGCAGGACGCGATCGTCGGTGCCTATGCCGGCATGCGCGACGTCGGACCGACCTACGCCCGGGCGGCCGCTCGCGGCGACCTCGTCAGCGCGGTCGTCGGCGCGCTGTGGTGGGAGCGCGACCGTGGAGCGGAGCAGATCGCCGACCTCGTCGCCAGGCGCGGTGACTGGTCGGTCGGCCGGTTCGCGCCGACCGCGGTCAAGGTGATGCAGGACGGCGTCGCGGAGAACGGGACCGCCGCGCTCGTCGAGCCCTACCTCGACCGGTGCGGCCACGCGACGTCCAACACCGGTCTGTCCTTCGTCGATCCGCAGGCGCTGCGCGGCCACGTCCGCGAGCTCGACCGCCTCGGCTTCCAGGTCCACGTCCACGGGCTCGGCGACCGAGGCGTGCGGGAGGCGCTCGACGCCTTCGAGGGCACCGATCCGACCCGCAGGCACCACATCGCCCACCTCCAGCTCGTGCACCCCGACGACGTCGGCCGCTTCGGTGAGCTCGGTGTCGCGGCGAACATCCAGGCCCTGTGGGCCTGCCTCGACGACCAGATGACTGATCTGACGATCCCGTTCCTCGGCGAGGAGCGCGCGGCCCGGCAGTACCCCTTCGGCGACCTGCACCGCGCGGGCGCCCGCCTCGTCGCGGGGAGCGACTGGCCGGTGAGCACCCCCGACCCGCTCGCCGCCATCCACACGGCCGTGCACCGGACGGCGTACGACGAACCCGCGCCGGCCGGCACCGAGCCGTTCCTGCCGGAGCAGGCGCTCGACCTCGAGACCGCCTTCGCGGCCTACACCAGCGGATCGGCGTGGGTGAACCACCGCAACGACGCCGGTCGCATCGCGGGCGGGGCCGTCGCCGACCTCGTGGTCCTCGACCGCGACCCCTTCGAGACGCCGGGCGAGATCGGCGCCGCGCGGGTGCGGTCGACGTGGATCGACGGGGAGTGCGTCTTCGAGGCCTGACTCCGCTCCGGGCGGATCCGCCCACAGCAGTTCGCCCTGTGGTGGACGGTGCCGGCGCGCGACTGTGGGTGCATGAGCATCCAACCCACGTCAGAACGCATCGAGGACGAGCTGGTCCGCCGCCTCATGCACCAACGCATCATCGTGCTCGGCGAGGAGCTGCGGGAGGGCAACGGCAACCGGCTGATGCACCAGCTGCTCCTCCTGTCGGCCGAGGACCCGCGCGCCGACATCAGCCTCTGGATCAACTCGCCCGGTGGCTCGGTCTCGGCGATGCTCGCCATCCACGACGTGATGCGGCTGATCCCCAACGACGTCAGCACGCTGGCGATGGGGATGGCCGCGAGCGCCGGCCAGTTCCTGCTGTCGGCGGGGACACCCGGCAAGCGGTACGCCCTGCCGCACTCCCGCGTGCTGCTGCACCAGGGCTCCGCCGGCATCGGCGGGACGGCCGTCGACATCGAGATCCAGGCCGAGGACCTGCGGTTGACCCGCGACACGGTCATCGGACTGGTGGCGGGGCACACCGGCCAGAGCCGGGAGACGATCGAGCGCGACTCACGGCGCGACCGGTGGTTCAGCGCGGAGGACGCGCTGGCGTACGGCTTCGTCGACCAGGTCATCACCACGGTCGACCACGTGACCCCGTCCCAGGGGCGCCCGGTCGGTCTGGCGGGTGTGCGATGAGCACCTACACGATCCCGTACGTCGTGCAGCAGACGCCGCGCGGCGAGCGGACCCTCGACCTCTACTCCCGGCTGCTGTCCGAGCGGATCGTCTACCTCGGCACCGAGATCGACGACGGCGTCGCCAACGCCGTGATCGCGCAGCTGCTGCACCTGTCGTCGGAGAACCCCGAGCTGCCGATGAGCCTCTACATCAACTCACCCGGTGGCTCGATCTCGGCGATGCTCGCGATCTACGACGCGATGCAGTTCGTGAAGCCGCGCGTCGAGACGGTGTGCGTCGGGCAGGCGGCGTGGACCGCCGCGGTGCTGCTGGCCGGGGGAGCGCCGGGCAGCCGCGCGATCCTGCCGCACGGTCGCGTCGTGCTCCACCAGCCGGCGACCCAGGGCCGCGGGACGATCCCGGACCTGATCCTCGAGGCCGACGAGGTCGCGCGGGTGCGGCTCGAGCTGGAGGAGGTGCTCGCCCAGCACACCGGTCGTACGCCCGAGCAGATCCGCCAGGACACCGACCGCACGCTCGTGCTGCCCGGTGCGGCCGCGGTCGACTACGGCATCGTCGACACCGTCCTGCACGACCAGGCGCCGGCGACGCTGACTCCGTCAGGCCGCTAGGGCCAGGGCCTCCGGGCGTGCCGTGCGGACCGCGAGCTCGCGGACGCTCAGGTCGAGCGCGCCGGCGATCGCCTGCAACATCTCCGACGAGGGGTCCTTGAGGCCGCGCTCGACCTCGGAGAGGTACTGCATCGAGACGCCGGCCCGCTCGGCCACGTCCTTGAGCCGCTCGCCGCGCGCGGACCGCTCGCGGTGGAGCTCCTCGCCGACGAGCTCGCGCCACAGCGGCTCGGGTGCATCGTCGACGCTGGAGGGAGCCTGACTCGGGAACCGCACGACCTCGCCCATGGACCGAATCTAGCCACGGGTGCTCGTCGTTGGCCCGTCGTTCTGCTGACAGCAGAACGCGCACGACGTCATGCGGAGCTCAGGATCCGTAGCCCGCCACCAAGGGTCACAACTCGGACATGTGTGCGCCGGGAACGCCACACCGACCCGGGGCGTCGCATGGACATGCGCCTCTTCGCCTCGGTCCTGCTGACGGTCCTCGCGTCGTTCGGCATCGTGGTCACCGGAGGCGCCGGACCGGCACTCGCGTGCTCGTGCGCGTTCCAGCGCGTCCCGGAGTACGTCGCGTACGCCGACGCGGTCTTCGTCGGCACGTTGGTCGAGATCGTGGGACCGCCGAAGCGACAGGTCATGAGCAGCACCGACCCGGTTACTTACACGGTCGCGGTCGACGGGGTCTACCAGGGCGACGTCGGCGCTGTCGCCGTGTTCGAGTCGGCGATGTCCGGTGCCTCGTGCGGCCTGGACGGCATGGTCGTCGACCGCCGCTATGTCTTCTTCACCACCGCGGAGGGTGGCGTGCCGACGGCGAGCTCGTGCGGTGGCACCGCCCCGGTCACGCCTCGACGGCTGGTCGCGGTCCAGCGGTTGCTGGGGGACCCGACGACACCGTCGGTCGCGGTGGACGAGGCCCTGCGGATCGACGACGACGTCAGGTCGTCGTCCGGCGCCTCGGGGTGGCCCGTCGCGGCAGGTCTGGTCGGCGTCGTGGCCCTCCTGGCCGCGGGCCTGTGCCTCCGTCGCCGCTCGGCCTGAGCTGCGCCTAGGTGCCGCAGAAGGTCGTGTACTGACCGAACGAGTCGGGGGCGGGCTCGGCGAACTCCTCCAGCCCAGGTCGTACGTCGTACGGCGCAGCGAGCACGGACAGGAGCCGCTCGACGGGGCCGAGGTCGCCGCCGGTCGCGGCGGACAGGGCGTCCTCGACGAGGTGGTTGCGCGGGACGTAGGCCGGGTTGACCCGGTCCATCGCGTCGGCGTCGGGGGAGAGGGCGAGCCAGCGCTCGGCCCAGGCGTCGAAGCCCGCCAGGTCGAGGAACATCCCGCGCGCCGGCTCGGCATCGCCCCGAGCGGCGGTGGCGAGGGTGCGGAAGAAGCCGGTGTGGTCGGGGTGGCCTGCGGTCATCAGCGCGACCAGGTCCGCGACCAGGGGCCGCGCAACGGCGTCGTCGGCGTCCGCGATGCCGAGCTTCGCCCGCATGCCCGCCGACCAGGCGGCGGAGTAGCGGTCGCGGAAGGTGCGCAGCGACGCGGTCGCGATCTCGACACCCTCGCTCTCGTCGTCGGCGAGCAGCGGCAGGATCGACTCGGCGAAGCGGGCCAGGTTCCACTCCGCGACGATCGGCTGGTTGCCGAAGGCGTAGCGGCCCTGCTCGTCGATCGAGCTGAAGACCGTCGTCGGGTCGAAGGCGTCGAGGAAGGCGCACGGCCCGTAGTCGATGGTCTCCCCGGAGATCGTCATGTTGTCGGTGTTCATGACTCCGTGGACGAAGCCGACCAGCATCCACTGCGCGACCAGCGACGCCTGCGCCTGCATGACCGACTCGAAGAACGCGACGTAGGGCTGCTCGGCGTCCGCGGCGTGCGGGTGGTGTCGGGCGATCGCGTGGTCGGCCAGCTGGCGCAGCAGGTCGGCGTCGCCGGTGGAGCGGGCGTACTGGAAGGTCCCGACCCGTAGGTGGCTGCTCGCGACGCGGGCCAGCACGGCACCCGGCAGGACGGCCTCGCGCCGCACCGGGCGGCCGGTCGCGACGACCGCGAGCGAGCGCGTGGTCGGGATGCCGAGGGCGTGCATCGCCTCGCTGACGACGTACTCCCGCAGCATCGGGCCCACCGCGGCGAAGCCGTCACCGCCGCGCGAGAACGGCGTGCGTCCCGAGCCCTTGAGGTGGAGGTCGTGCGCACCGAGCTCACCCACCAGCAGCGCGCGGCCGTCGCCGAGACGAGGGGAGTAGCCGCCGAACTGGTGGCCGGCGTAGGCCTGGGCGACCGGCGTCGCCCCCTCCGGGACCGCCGTGCCGGTGAGGAGGCCGATGCCCTCCTCGGTGCGCAGCCAGGACGGGTCGAGGCCGAGGTCGGCCGCCAGCGCGTCGTTGACCACCAGCAGCTGCGGGTCCGGCGTCTCGGCGGCCTGCCACGGCAGGGCGAGCTCGGCGAGCTCGGTCGCGAAGCGGTTGCCGAGGGAGACGGTCGTCGACACGGGCGGGTTCACTCCCTCGACGATACGCGGGGCGTCCCTGAGGGCCGGGTCCTCATTCCCCATCGCGGTGCAGCTTGACCACCACGGCAGCCAGGAGCTCGACGGTGATGCCGGCGCGCCGGGCCGCGCTCTCGAGGTGCGTGCGCGCGTCCGCGACGGAGGTCCCGCGCTGGGCCGCCAGGATGCCGGTCGCGGTGGCCACCAGCGCGGACTGACGCAGCAGCTCCGGAGCCTGCTCCGCCACGTCGCGGGTCGCGAAGGACATGTCGGCGTCTGCCACGGCGCCGGGCGCCGAGGCGCCGAAGATGTCGGCCAGCGTGTCGTGGTGGTGGAGGAACGTGTCCTTGCTCCGACCGTAGAAGTTGACCGTCCCCACCACCTCGTCCCCGTCCAGGACCGGCAGGGTCAGGGTGCTGTGGATCCCGGCTGCGGCGCTCGCCCGTGCGAAGTCCGACCACCGGTCCTCGTCGAGCAGCCCTCCGGCGGAGGTCGTGATCCCGTGGCCGAGGTCCATCGCGTCGACGCACGGACCGCTGGCGACGTACTGCACGGCGTCGAGGACGGCGATCTCCTCTGCGGTCGCCACGAGCGTGAAGGTGACACCCTGGTCGCGGGAGGCGACGCTGACCCCGACCAGCCCGGGCACGACCTCGTGGGCGCGGTCGGCCGTCGTGCGCAGCAGGGTGAGCAGGGCCTGGTCGTCCAGCACCGCGTCCAGCTCGCTGAAGGCCTGCAGCGTCTGGGGGATGGGTTCCATGTGTTCGGCGTACCCCTCAGGGCCGACGTCCATTCGAGCCCGATCGAACCCGGCTCAGGCGCCGCCGGCGGGCAGCGCCTCGAGCATGATCTCCGGGTTGTCGCGGGCGGTGACCATCGCGCGCCACTGGTCGACGAACAGCGCCATGTGCGTGCCGTCGCTGCGCTGGAGGACCTCGACGCCGCGCATGCCGGCAAGGGCCGTGGCGCCGGCGGCGTCGGTGCGTCGGGCGACCTGGTAGTCGAGTCGGGAGAACCGGATCGGCGAGTTGAACTCGTTGGTCATCCGGTCCTCGACGACCTCGAACTGCATCGGGCCGACCGCTGCGAGCACCGGGTTCTGGTCGCCGCGCAGGTCGGAGCGCAGCACCTGCACCACGCCCTCCTGGTCGAGCTGCTCGATGCCGCGCCGGAACTGCTTGTAGCGGCCGATGTCGCCGGCGCTGGCGGTGACGAAGTGCTCGGGCGCGAAGCTCGGGACCGGCGGGTACTCGATCGCGTCTCCGACGTAGACCGTGTCGCCGACGCGCAGCGACTGGGCGTTGACGAAGCCGACGATGTCGCCGGGCTCGGCCGTCTCGACCGACGAGGTGTCCCGGCCGAAGACGGACTGGGCGAACTTCGTCGCGAACGGCTTGCCGGTCCCGGCATGGGTGACGACCATGCCGCGCTCGAAGGTCCCGGACACGACGCGGGCGTAGGCCAGCCGGTCGCGGTGCAGGTTGTTCATCCCCGACTGCACCTTGAAGATGAACGCGCTGAAGTCGTCGACCACGTCGCGCACCGACCCGTCGACGCCCTCCGTCGGGCTCGGGTCGGGGGCGATGTCGAGCAGCAGGTCGAGCAGCTGCGCGACGCCGAAGTTCTGCAGCGCCGAGGCGAACATGACGGGCGTGGTCTCGCCGGCCAGGAAGCGGGCCTGGTCGTGGTCGGCCTCGTCGAGGGTGAGCAGCTCGTGCTCCTCGACCGCCTCCTGCCAGAGGCGTACGTCGTCGTCCTCCACCTCGTCCGACGACATCCGTCGTTCGGGGGCGCGCGTCGCACCACCGGCGGTGCGGGTGTACTTCACGAACTCGCCGGTGCGGCGGTCCAGCACGCCGCGGAAGTCGCCCGCCTCGCCGACCGGCCAGGTCAGGGGAGTGGGCCGCAGCCCGATCTTGGCCTGGATCAGGTCCATCAGCTCGAGGGCCGAGAGGCCGGGGCGGTCCCACTTGTTGATGACGGTCATCACCGGGATGCCGCGCAGGGCGCAGACCTTGAAGAGCTTGAGCGTCTGCGGCTCGAGGCCCTTTCCGGCGTCGACCAGCATCACGGCCGAGTCGACCGCGGACAGCACGCGGTAGGTGTCCTCGGAGAAGTCGCTGTGGCCGGGGGTGTCGACGAGGTTGATCACGTGGTCGCGGTAGACGAACTGCAGCGCCGCGGACGTGATCGAGATGCCGCGCGCCTTCTCCATCGCCATCCAGTCGGACACCGTCGCGCGGCGGTCGCCCTTGCCGTGGACCGCGCCGGCCTCGGTGATCACCCGGGCGTGCAGGGCGAGAGCCTCGGTCAGCGTCGACTTGCCGGCATCGGGGTGGCTGATGACGGCGAACGTACGGCGGGGGCGGGCGTCGGGCACCGCGCGAATCTACCGGCCGGGTGCCCGCTCGGTCTCATCGCCGGGAGTCGGCCGATGCCAGCAGCTCCAGCCCGTCGGTGACGAGTGCCGGCACCGGCTCCGCGCAGTCCAGCAGGGCGGCGACCTGCAGGTGGTCGAGGCCGTCGAAGTAGGCGAGCTCGACCGCGTGCGCCTGGCACGGCGACAACCCGGCCGCGAGGAGCGGCGAGTCGGGACGCGGGCCCGTCGCCGCGTCCCGTCCCGCGGGCCCCGAGCCGCGGGCGGTCCGCACGGCGAGGCGGTGGGACAGGACCAGGACCCATGCTGCGGCGCTCGACGTCGTCGGGTCGTACGACGGTGCCCGCCGCCACGCCTCGAGGAAGGCCTCCACCGTGACGGCCTCGGCCGCGGCGGCGTCTCCGAGCAGGCGCATGGCGAGGCCGTAGACCTGCGGAGCCAGCTCGTCGTACACCCCGGCGAAGGCCTCGGCGTCACCGCGCCCGGACAGCAGCAGCAGCTCTTCGAGCCCGCGGCGCGCATCGGCTCGAGTGCTCGATCGTCCGGCCACAGGCGCCCTCCCAAGACTCCCCGCTGCGCTTCATGCCTTGCGCACAAACCAATTGCGCACAATGTACTGGTTCGTGAGGCAGAATGTGCGACATGGGGAAGATCCACGCGCCGCCGCTGGCTGAGCAGCTCTGCTTCGACCTCTATGCCGCATCGCGCGCGGTGACCGCGGCCTACCGACCCGCCCTCACCGAGCTGGGGATCACCTATCCCCAGTACCTCGTGCTGATCGTCCTGTGGGAGCACGAGAGCCTGACCGTCCGCGAGCTGGGCGAGCAGCTGCGCCTCGACCACGGCACGCTGACGCCACTGCTCAAGCGGATGGAGTCCTCCGGGCTCGTGGAGCGTCGTCGCGACAACGCCGACGAGCGCTTCGTCGTGGTCTCCCTGGCCGGCAAGGGGGAGTCGCTGCGCCAGCACGCCGAGCGGATCCAGTGCGACATGAAGGACCAGCTCGGCCTCGACCCGCAGGAGTTCGAGGACCTCCAGACGACGCTTCGTCTCCTCACCTCGCGCGTCTCGCCCTGACCGAAGTCCGGGCCCTCATCTGGCCCGCTTCATCCCTGCGGGTGAAGTTCTCCGTGATACATCCGGAGACGAAATAGCTGCCCATGGACTAGCCCAATCCGGGCGTGCAGCAACTTCCCTTGTTCGGGGGAGGCCCGGTGTGGCTCACTTCGCACAACGGGGCCGGTAGCCGAGCCTGCACCGGTCTCAGTAGCACCGGGAAAAACACGTGTCGACAAGCTTGAAGTCCGCGTTCGCATCCATCGTCTCGCTGTCCGTGGTCGCGGGCCTGGCCGTGAGCACGGCGACGCCCGCGTCCGCTGCCGCGCCCAACAAGGCAACGGCAGCGGTGACCGAGCTGCTCGATCTCCTCGGGAACGACTTCGTGCCGCAGCTCGCCTCGGGCACCGCCCTTGCGGAGCAGCTGCCGACCGTGGCGGTCACCCCGGCCAGCTCCGTCGAGCTGAAGTCCGCGTTCGCCGACGTGCTCTCGACGGGTGCGCTCGCCGACTTCGCCGCCAAGCCGACCCTCGACGAGCTCGCGGCCTACATCGACGGCGCCACCGGCGACGGCTGGACCTTCGACGCGTCGGCGACCGGATCGAGCGTCACCATCGACTTCACCCGCGAGGTCACGCAGGACGCCGGTCTCGACATCCGCGACGAGGACGGCACGATCACGTTGTCGACCGGAACGGGCATCGTGGTCAACGGCACGCTGGAGGGATCCTTCACGCTGCTCTACGACTCGACCGCCGACCTGGCCAGCCTCACCAGCCCGTCGATGAAGATCACCACCACCGCCGACCTCCCGGCCGGCACGAACCTGGACGCCGGCCTCGGCATCCTGGGCGTCTCGGTCGCCGGCGCCGAGGGCATCGACGACTACCACCTGTCCAGCACGGTCGAGACCGCTTGGGCGAACCCCGACAACGACGCCCTCGAGTCGCTGGCCTACGACAACCCGGCCACGCCGGCGCCGCTCGACGGTGAGCTCGCGGCCGACGGCGCCGGCAACGGCCTGGTCACCGCGACCCGCACGGGCTCCCTCGCCGGCGAGCTGGTGGCCAAGCCCCGCGCGACCTCCGTGGTCACCGGTCTGCCCAGCGTCGGCGCGACGGTGACGCTGACGTCCGCGACACCGGCCACCTTCGAGACGCCGTTGGTCACCGCGGACGTCCCCGACGAGGCCGAGCCGTTCCTCACCATGACCCCCCGCGACCTCGCCGCGGGCCTCTCGCAGGCCGCCTCCGCGGTCATCGGCATGCAGGACGCCGAGGACGGCAACCTGCCGCTGATGCGCGGCTCGATCGGCAACGCCATCGACGCGGTCGGCGGCATCAAGGCCTTCCTCGTCGACCAGGTGCGGGACCCCGACACCAGCGACGACACTCCCGGCCAGCCGAAGTTCGCCTCGCTGCAGGACATGCTCGTCGCGCTCGACGGGGCGTCGTACGACTCGGGCTGGAGCATCGAGGTGCTCGGCGACGACGACGCCGCGAGCTTCGACCCCGAGGACCTGGTGGCCAGCTTCACCATCCGGACCACCCGTGACGGGGTCGAGGACCTCGAGCTCAACCCGCTGGGCGCAGCCACCACGGGCAAGGGCACGTTCTCGGCGACCGGGCTCAGCGCGAGCGGCGTGGACTTCAACGGCCCGAACGACACCGCGGGCGCCGAGCTCGTGGGGCGCAAGGTCCAGGCCGGGGCGTCCTACGGCACCATCGCCACGATCGTCGACGGCAACACGCTGACGCTGACGCCGGAGGGCTGGTCCGCCGGCACGCCCGCGAAGGACACCAGCTTCTCGATCGAGGCCGCCGACCCGAAGACCGGGGCGCCCGAGCTCGCGAACGCCCTCGAGGCCAAGACCGGCATCGCCGTGGCCAACGCGGACCTCTCGACCGCGACGATCACCCCCGACGTGGTCGTGACGCTGCCGATGGCGCTCGACCTGAGCGCACCCCTGACCTTCGCCGGCGACGACACCAAGCTCGACTGCGACCCCGGTCCGGGCGAGGCCACGTGCCCCTTCAAGCAGGTCGACGCCAGCGGCCTCGGCCGGGTCATCTCGTCCCTCCCGCTCGCCGCCGACCGCGTCCTGCTGCGCACCTCGGCGCGCGAGGTCCTCGTGGCCGACGCCGACATCACCTCCCCGGTCCAGATCGGCACCACCAGCGGCTACCTCGGCCTCACCATCAACGGCAACGTCGACGTGCAGGTGCCCGACGGTGAGCACCTCCAGGTGCTGACCCTGACCGGCGCGACGGGCACCACCATCCCCGTCCCGGCCTTCGTCGAGGCGGTCCGCAAGCAGGCCGTGGGCAGCGGGGACGCCGTGTTCACCCAGAAGCTCGGCGGTTCCGTCGAGGCGGATCTCGTCGTCAACGTGGACGACGCGCCGGACGCGTTCGCGGAGGGCGAGGACTCGACGGGGATCACGCTGACGGGCTCGGTCGACGCGCTCGCCGACGGCATCCAGGGCACCGAGGTCACCGTGACCCCGGAGGACGCGGACCGGGCGGCGCTGCTCGCGGCACTCAACTTCGACAAGGAGAACCCGCTCGCGCTGTTCGCCGGCGTCCAGGGAGCCCTGAGGGGCATGGGCACCAGCCTGACGTCCATGACCGGTGGCGGGCTCGACACGCCCATCCCGCTCGTCGGCTCGTCCGTGGGCCAGATCCTCGGCGCCGGAGCCAGCGGCGGGGAGGGCGTGACGTACACCCCGCAGGCCGCGGTCGAGGCGAGCGACGGCCCGCCGGTCGTCGAAGCCGTTCCCGCGACGACCGTGCTCGACGATCCCGCCGCAGGCTTCGGTCCCGAGTTCGTCGGCCGTCAGGTCGTCGTCGGATCGACGACCGCGACGGTCGTGGACCAAGTCGGCACCACCCTCGTCCTCGCCCCGCAGATCGACACGAACCCCGAGGCGGCCACGCCGTACCTCGTCGAGAACGAGCTGCTCGGCGCGGCGCACGTGCTGGAGAACATCACCCCGGCGACCTTGCAGGAAGCCATCGCGATGGCGCAGGCCTCCCTCGGCAACGAGTCCACCATCGACTTCGGACTCGTCGACGGTGACGACGGCGCCCAGCTGCGGCTCGACGTCGAGTGGAAGCGGGCCTACTCCGTGTCGCGACCGGTGAGCCTCGAGCTGCCGGGAGGCCAGCAGGTCGTGGCCGCCAGCGGCAGTGGCGAGGTCTCCCTCGACGCCGCGGGCTCGGTCGGACTGGGCCTGCTGCTCCCGCTCAGCACGGACGCCGTCAAGGACCCGATCGCGAACACGCTGGTCGACCCGGACGCGTCCGGGATCGACCTCGACATCGCCATCGCGGCCGAGAAGCTCCACATCGGTGCCAGCCTGGGCCCGATCAGCGTCGACCTCGGCAAGCCGGGGTCGACCGACGCCGCCGAGCTCGGCAGCGTCAACGCCGGCCTCGGCCTGACGGTGGAGGGCACGGACACGAAGGCCGACAACACGGCGGGCCTCCCGTCGATCACCGACTACTTCAGGGGCTTCTCAGCCACCGTCGACAACGGCGGTGCCTGCGAGGGCGCCGAGGTGATGTGCGCCCAGTTCCCGATGTACGTGTCGGGCACCTCGGTGCCCGGCGGCGACCTCACCGTGACCGCGTCGATGCCGGCCGCGGGCACGGCCCCCACCCTCCAGGCGATCCTGGGCGGCGTGGTCGTCACGCCGCCGAGCGGCCTCCAGGGGCTGATCGAGGGCAAGCCGTTCAAGTTCACCTCGCTGTCCGAGGGCCTCCAGCAGTACCTCTTCTACACCGAGGCGTCGCTGCGCATCGCCTCCAACAACGGCGAGATGCCGGTGGTCGGCAAGGACCTCCAGGCCGGCGCCGACTTCATGGGCGAGACGCGCACCAAGCTCGACGAGTTCATCAAGAAGGAGGGACTGGAGAACATCGAGAAGGTGTCGGAGGCGCGGAAGTACCTCACGCAGGTCCTCGCCGACGAGCTCGACATCGTCGTCAACGGGCCCACCGGGATCATCGTCGACTTCACCTGCAACAGCATCCTCGAGCCCCCGGCGGCCCCGACCGCGAAGACCACTCCCGCGGCGCCCCCCGCAAGCTCGACCACGGCCTACAGCTATGCCGTGGTCTCGGTCTTCACCGACAAGGCGGGCACCGCCCACGAGTCCGCGCCGTCCGACGCGAGCGCAGCCGTGATGAACGCGGCCGGTCTGAGCGACACGACGTTCAACACCGTCAGCTGGACGAAGGTCCCGGGCGTCAACGGCTACAAGATCCTGCGCGACACCACGCCGGCGCCGACGACCCAGGTCCCGGAGCCCCCGCGGACGTTCCAGCTGCTCGCCACCGTGGCCGGCACCGTCACCTCGTACGCCCACAAGAGCGGCACACCGGGCTCCGGCTACTCCGCCGTGACGAAGCCGTACCGGATGCCGGGCGTGGAGTGCGGCGAGGACGCCCTGCTCACCGATGTCGAGGGGGTCACCCTGCGGCTCAAGCTCGGCCAGGGCGTCATCAGCGCGAAGGACGGGTGCGTCGACGACGAGGCCCTCGGTGACTGCCTGGGCGGCGAGCTCCCCGTGGACCTCGGCATCCCCGGACTGTCGCTCAAGACCGGCGAGGGCGGGTCCGTCGCCGGCAAGGTCGGCTGGGCGCTGGACCTCAAGATCGGGATGAGCCGCACACGGGGCTTCTACATCGACACCTCCAAGGTCAACGAGTTCGAGGTCGGCGCGAACCTGGGTCTCACCGACGTCGCCGGCACCGACCTGTCGGCGCAGCTCTCGATCATCGAGGTCGATGCGGAGAAGAACGTCGAGACCCCCGAGTTCGTCGGCTACTTCGGCATCGACATCCGTGACAGCAAGGACGACGACGAGGACCTCAAGCTGTCCGAGATGGCCGGCCTGAAGATCTCCGAGGCGATCGTGGTGAGCGTGTCGGCCACGGTGAACGTCGACTGGCACCTCGAGGCCGGCGCCGACGCGGCCCTCCCGGGCGTGGGGACCGACTTCCTCCTCACGTGGAAGTGGGCGGCCAGCACGGGCGACGACGGCAAGCCCGTGCCCGCCAAGCCCGGCAACACCAAGAACCTGAAGATCGCGTTCAACAACGTGACGCTCAACGCCGGCGAGTTCTTCGGTGACGCCCTCCAGCCCTACCTCGAGCAGGTCATGGACGCCACCAAGCCGTTGCAGCCCGTCATCGACACGATCTTCACCCCGATGCCGGTCATCTCCGACCTCTCCAAGGCCGCCGGCGGCAAGGAGGTCACCATCGCGACCCTCGCGCAGACCTTCAACACGCTTCCGGCAGGGCCCAGGATCAAGCCGTTCCTCGACGCGATCAAGACCGTCAAGGCCCTCACCGAGGTCGACTGCACGGAGGAGTGCAGCATCAGGATCGGCAGCTTCACCCTGCTCGGCGACCGCGCCACGACGACGAGCACGTCTGCGGCCAACGCCAAGACGATGATCAACCGGACCGACGACTACAAGCCCGTCACGAACGCCGGGGAGACCCTGGCGAAGGCGGACAGCACGAACCAGCTCACCGACCCCGCGAAGGTCACCAAGGCGGCCGCGCTCAAGGCCGGGCTCAAGGCCGGCGTGGCGATCCCCGTCATGGAGGACCCCACGATCCTCTTCGACCTCATCTCCGGTGGCGACATCCCGCTGGTCGAGTTCGACAGCGGCCCGCTGGCCATCGGCTTCCAGTTCCAGAAGTCGTTCGGACCGATCTACGCCCCGCCGCCGGTCATGATGGTGATCGGGGGAGGCGCGTCGGTGACGCTGCGCGTCGCGGCCGGCTTCGACACCTACGGCATCCGCCGGGCGATGGAGACCGGCGACGGCGCGGAAGTGCTCGACAGCCTCTACTTCAAGACGATCGACGCCAACGGCAAGCCCATCCCCGTCGTGCAGTTCACCGGCTACCTCGAAGCGGGAGCGTCGGTCTCGATCGGCATCCTCGAGGTCGGCGTGAAGGGCGGGATCAAGCTCACGGTCGGCTTCTACTGGAACGACCCGAACAACGACGGCAAGTTCCGCCTGTTCGAGTTCTCCGGTGCGGTCGCCAACAACCCGATCTGCCTGTTCAACGTCGGGGGAGAGCTCTCTCTCTACATCAAGGTCTTCGTGGTGATCGGGTTCAGCCCGTTCGCCGTGGACTTCGACTTCACGCTCGTCAACATCAAGCTGCTCGACTTCAACCTCAAGCCCGACTGCACCCCGCCGCCCCCGCGGCTCGGTGGCACCAACGGCAACGTCCTCTACGTCTTCGCCGGCAAGTTCGGCGGTGCCGGCCCGCGTGGCAACGCCGCCTGGGACTCGAAGGGGACCAAGGACGAGACCTGGGTGGTCCGGTCGGTGCCGGCGTACACCGACGCGGACGGCGTGCCGCAACCCGCCACCGTCGAGGTGCGCGGACTCGGCATCACCGAGTCGTTCCCGGACGCCGGGGCCGACGCCATCAACACCGTCGTGCTCGACGGGCGCGGCTACGGGGGGAGCCTGACCGTCAGCTTCACCGGCGGGCAGTCGCCGAGCTTCACGAACGCCGACCCGCCGGTCGCGGACGGGAAGACCGAACCGTTCACCAAGACGGCCGTCGTCCTCACGGGGAGCGGTGACGACAACATCAGCAGCGGAGAGGGCAAGTCCTGGGTGGACTCCGGCACCGGCAACGACCTGGTGACCACGGCGGACCGGGTCGACCTGTCCAAGGCGCTCGTCCCCGACTCCGGCTTCGCACACGTTGCCGGTGGCCCCGGCGCCGACGTGATCACGGTCGGCAACGGCAACGACACCGTGACCGGTGACGGCTCGCTGGACGTCAAGGACCTCGGCACCATCTCGGTCAAGCTGGCCGGGTCGGGAACGACGAGCCTGATCGCCCCTGTCGACGTGAGCAAGCTGGTCACGCCGGACGCCGCGGCGCTCACCAAGGCCACCACCGGCACCGACGGGGCAGACCAGATCGCCGCGGGCCTCGGTTCGGTGGTCCTGGCCGGCAACGGCGGCAACGACGTCGTCGGCACGGCCAACGACAGCACCCTCGCGGACTCCTCCGGCATCAAGGCCGGCACGCCGGGCGGGTCGGCCACCACGGAGGCGCTCTACCGCGCCCACGCGTCCGTGCTCATCGGCGGCGCCGGCGGCGACGTCATGAAGAGCGGATCCGCGGACGACGAGGTCTACACCGGCACCTACGCCAAGATCGGCGAGTCCGAGGCCGGCGCGGGTGACAATGCCGACGACACCAACGTCGTCGACACCGGGACCGGCTCCGACAAGGTCTACGGCTCCAACGGCAAGGACTTCGTCACGACGTCCTCGCGGACCGCGCAGTCGTCGACCGTCTACGGCGGTGCCGGCACGGACGTCCTGACGGGCGGCCTCGGCACCGACGCGCTCTACGGCGGACCGGACAACGACTACCTCGTCGCGTCACCCGCGACGGTCGGTGAGCCCGGCTCGGCCACGGACGACCTCGGCCCCGACGCGCGCCTCGTCGGTGTGCTCCCCGGAGCCGGCGCCAGCAAGAAGCTGCTGGTCGGCGGCACGGGCAGCGACCGGATCTACGGCTCCGACGGCCCGTCCGACATCTTCGGCGACACGACCGCCGACGGTTGCGCCGTGCAATCCGACCCGGTGAGCAAGCAGCCGCAGGAGAGCAACGTCCTGCTCGATGCCGACGACCTGATCCTCGGGGGCAACGGTGTGGACGTCATCAACGCCGGCGGCGGTGACGACTGGGTCTACGCCTCGGGTGAGGCGGACCGCGTCTGCGGCAACGCGGGCGTCGATCGGCTCCACGCAGGTGACGGCGACGACCTCGTCCACGGCGGCAGCGGCAACGACCAGGGCTTCGGCGACGCCGACGCCGACCAGGTCTACGGCAACCAGGGCGACGACTCGCTCTACGGTGCCGAGGGCACGGACCGGCTCCAGGGCAACCAGGGCTCCGACTGGCTCGACGGCGGCGCGGACGACGACGTCGTCCTCGGCGGCACCTCGAAGTCCGGCACGGCAGACGGTGCGGACGTGCTCTACGGCGCGGAGGGTGCCGACCTCCTGGTCGGCGACAACGCGCAGACCGACGAGCTCGCCAGCGCGCCGTACCCGACCGACCTCGGGTCGACGGACACGACGCTCGGTGGCAACGACCACCTCGGGGGCGGCGACGACGCCGACGCCATCTACGGCGGCCTCGCCGACGACGTTTCCTACGGCGGCCTCGGCGACGACTACGCCGAGGGCAACCCCGGCACCGACCGCACGTGGGGCGAGGACGGGGACGACGACATCGTCGGCGGCTCGTCGCAGCTCGCGAGCGGGACCGAGGCCGGGCGTCCGGACACGAACGACTACCTCTACGGAGGCTCGGGCCAGGACGTCATCGCGGGCGACAACGCGTCGATCACGCGCGGCGGTGCCGGCCACCCGTTGATGACCGGTCGTGGACTGACGGTCGCGCGCGGCGTCGACCTCGCCGACGAGGGCTCCGGCAACCCGGCGGGCGTCTCCGGAGACGACACGATCGAGTCCGGCGACGACACCGACCTGGTCTTCGGCCAGCGCGGGGCGGACACGGTCTCGCTCGGCGGCGACGCCGACTACGGCGAGGGCGGCCCCGGCGCCGACCGGGTGCACGGTGACGCGGGCGACGACGACGTCGTCGGTGGCTCCCACACTCCCGCGGTCGACAACGCGCTCAAGCCGACGGGCCAGCCCGACGGTGCGGACGTCCTCTTCGGAGACGCCGGCCAGGACGTGGTGCTCGGTGACAACGGCGCGGTGACGCGACCGACCTCCACCGGTCTGGTGACCTCCGTCGTGCCGTCGGTGACGGCCAGCCGGCTGACGACCAACCGGGTGACGGCGGCGCGCTCCATCACGCCGTACGACCTCGGGGACACCCCGCTGGCCGCAACATCGGGATCGGACACCCTCACCGGTGACGCGGACAACGACGTGCTGCTCGGCCAGGCCGGCAACGACCGTGTCGACGGCGGCACCGAGGCCGACTACGCCGAGGGCGGGCAGGACTCCGACCTCGTGCTCGGCGGCGACGGTGACGACGACCTCGCGGGCGGGTCGTCCGCCACGATCACCGACAACGCGGGCGGCCCGGCCGGTCAGCCGGACGCCTCCGACAACGTCGACGGCGGCAGCGGCTCCGACCTCGTCATCGGGGACAACGGCCTGCTGACCCGGGTCGCCACCGGTCGCGACTGGCGGACGAACCGTGCCGACGCGATGCAGGCCGTGCTGGTCCCTGGGCGGGCCATCGAGCTCTTCGACCTCAGCCCGACGTCACCGCTGTCGGGAACCACGACGCGTGCGGCGGCGGACTCGCTGTCGGGTCGGGCAGGTGTCGACGTGCTGCTGGGCCAGGACGGCGACGACCGGGTCAGCGGCGGCGGCAACGACGACTACGTCGAGGGCGAGGGTGGCGCCGACGTGATCCACGGTGACCTCGCACTGACGAGCGCCGAGATCGTGCCGGCACCTGCAGGAGCTGCCTGGTCCACGCCGTCGGTCGACACCGACCCGGTGTCCGAGGGCCAGGACGACCTCACCGGCGGCTCGAGCCGTGCGGGCCACCGCGACGGCAACGACACCATCAACGGTGACGGTGACGACGACTTCGTGGTCGGCGACAACGGGACGGTCGCGCGCATCGTGGGCACCGACGCCAAGGAGAAGGTGTACACCGAGCGCTACGGGCCCAAGAGGGCCGGCCACGCCAAGGTGCGGGTCTTCCCGACCGGCATCACGGGTGTCACCTCGACACGGTTCTGCACGGCTCCCGCGAGCCCGTCGCAGACGTCGACCTGCGAGGTGGCCGGTGCCTTCGGCGCCGACACCATCCTCGGCGATGCCGGCCAGGACGTGCTCTACGGCCAGGACGGCGTCGACACGATCCGCGGCGGTGCCGATGACGACGACGTCTACGGCGAGCTCGGGGGCGACCTCCTCTACGGCGACGCCGGCGAGGACGCGATCCTCGGCGACCGCGGTGGCGTGCAGAACAGGTACGAGACCGGTGCGCGCACCGTCACCTCCACCTTGCAGATGCCGCCCCAGGTGACCTACCGGTCGCGCCTCGACGGCTCGGTCAGCCGGGAGGCCGACCTGCTGCACGACGTCAACGGGACCTCGTTGGTGGGCACGGCCACGTCGGCCGCGATGCCGCTCGACGGCATCACCTACGGCGGCATCGACCGGATCCGCGGCGGGGACGGCAACGACTCCATCCACGCCGGCGCGGGTGCCGACTTGGTCAACGGTGACACCGGTGGCGACCACGTCTTCGGTGGGCGTGGCAACGACGCGATGTGGGGCGGCCAGGGCCGTCCGTGCGCCGAGGCCGACGCGACCTGCCAGGCCGACCCGGGTGTCAACGGCGAGTGGGTCGACCACCTGATGGGCGGCAAGGACGAGGACGTCATCGACTGGCGCCCGCGCGGTCTCTTCGGGACGCTCTCCGGGACGACGTACACCGGCCGGACGTGCAGCACCAGTGCGATCCCGGCGACCACGAAGAAGGACGGCACGACCGACCCGTGCTCGTGGTTCGAGATGACCGACAGGGCCGACGACATTGCCAGCGCCGTCAGCCGCGCGAACAACCAGCACCACCAGGGCATCGACTGGATCTACGGAGGCTGGGACCGCGACGTCATGCAGGGGGACCAGTCGGCCAACGGCCCGAACCCGGGTGACCGGCTGATCGACTGGAGCGGTGTCTACAACCTCTACAGCCACTGCAACGCGGCCTACGGCGGTTTCAACGACATCCGCATCCCGAGCCCGTCGATGGAGAAGTTTGTCCAGGAGTGGGCCACCGGGCTCGGCGCCGGCCGCCCGGGCGACGTCACCGTGCCCGGCACCTCGGCGTACGACGAGCTGGCGCTGGTCACCAACTCCGACGGCAAGGGCCACGGCACGGGTAGTGCCTACCCGAGCACGCCCGGCCACTTCGACAACGCGGGGGCGTGCAGCGGGTTCTGACGCGAGGTTCGTGCGCACGACCCGGGTTACGGTGGACGGGATGCCTCCCTCCACCGGCGCCCGGTTCGTGCTGCACGACCACCGCAGGCCGAGCCCCCACTTCGACCTCCGGCTCGAGGAGGACGGCGTCCTGCGAAGCTGGGCGGTGCCGAAGGGCCTGCCGGACGACACCGCGCACGACCGGCTGGCGATCGCCGTCGACGACCACGAGCTCGACCACGTCGACTTCGAGGACGAGCACAAGTCCATCGCCGACGCCGGCACCTGGGAGGAGCACGACCGCAACGAGCGGCGGCTGGTGTTCTCGCTGCACGGACGCGACGGCGTACGCCGCTATGCCCTGATCCACACGGGTGGGACGCAGTGGTTGCTGCACCTCACCCGGGAGCAGCCTCGGTCCTGATCAGGCCTGCTCGTTCTCCAGCACGACCGCCAGCCCCTGCCCGACGCCGATGCAGATCGCGGCGACGCCCCAGCGGTGCCCGTCGGAGCGCATCGCAGCGGCGAGGGTGCCGAGGACGCGACCGCCCGAGGCTCCGAGCGGGTGGCCGAGCGCGATCGCGCCGCCACGCGTGTTGACGACCTCCGGGTCGCGGAGGCCCTGCGCGAGCCAGGCATCGACGCAGACCAGCGACTGCACGGCGAAGGCCTCGTTGAGCTCGACGACGCCGACGTCGGCCCAGCCGATGCCGGCACGGGCGAGGGCTTTGTTCGCGGCCTCGACCGGGGCGTAGCCGAAGCGGTGGGGCTCGACCGCGTGGGTGCCGCGACCGGCGATCCGGGCGACCGGGTCACGGCCGATGCGGTCGGCGGCCGCGCGTGAGCCGAGCAGCACCGCGGAGGCGCCGTCGCTCAGGGGCGAGGCGTTGCCGGCGGTGATCGTGCCGTCCGGCCGGAACGACGGCTTGAGCGCCCCCAACGACTCCGGCGTCGCGTCGGGTCGGATGCCCTCGTCGCGGGCGAGGTCGACGCCGTCGACCGGGACGACGAGGTCGTCGTAGAACCCGGCCTCCCACGCCGCGTGCGCGAGCTGGTGGGAGCGGGCGGCGAACGCGTCCTGCCGGTCACGGGGGACGTCGTGGAGCTCCTGCAGCTGCTCGTTGGACTCGCCCAGCGAGACCGTCCACTCCGCCGGCATCCGCGGGTTGACCAGCCGCCAGCCGAGCGTCGTCGAGACCAGCTCGGCGTTGCCGGCCGGGAAGGCGCGCTCGGGCTTGGGGAGCACCCACGGGGCGCGGGTCATCGACTCGACCCCGCCGGTCAGCACGACCTCGGCATCGCCGGTCTCGATCGCGCGGGAGCCGATCATCGCCGCGTCGAGCGACGAGCCGCAGAGCCGGTTCACGGTCGAGCCCGGCACGGAGACCGGCAGGCCGGCCAGCAGGGCGGCCATCCGCGCGACGTTGCGGTTGTCCTCGCCGGCGCCGTTGGCGTTGCCGAGCACGACCTCGTCGACCTCGGCGGGATCCAGGTCCGTTCGTGCGAGCGCGGCCGCGAGGACGCCGGCGGCCAGGTCGTCCGGGCGGGACGTCGCCAGGGCACCGCCGAAGCGTCCGAACGGCGTACGCACCGCGGTGTAGACGTGGGCCTGCGGGGGAGTGCTCATGGCAAGGAGTGTGCTGCATCGGGTCCCGCCGAGGCTGCGTCAGGTGGCCTCGCCGGAGCGCAGGGCGGTGACGTAGTCGCGTCCGGCTCGCCCCCAGGAGCGGATCGTCCGGCCCACCTCCCGCGAAGCCAGGTCAGGGTCGTCCAGCCGGTCGAGGTCGGGGAGGTCGGGTCCCCGGCCGTCCTCGACCCACGCCAGGAACGGACCCCAACCCTCCTCGTCGTAGTCGTTCGCGCCGATCGCGGTGAAGAAGCTGACGACCTCACCGTCCTCGACGGTGACGAGGAACAGGTTGTCCGGGAAGGGGCCTCGGCCCAGCTCGCCGAGCCCGAGGAGGTCGACCGTGAAGAGGCAGCCGATCCGCGACGTCTCCGCAGAAGGTGCGCCGATCTCCCAGCACCCGTCCACGCGGAGCTCGCTGCCCAGCGCCGCGTCGAGCCGGTTGCGTCGCCACAGGACGTCCGGTCCCGTCGCCTGTCGCGGGGTCGTCACGGCGCCGAGGGCGGCGTACGCCGTTGCGTCGGGTGAGACGTAGGACGTGGCGCGCGGCCGGTCGTGGGCGAACCAGGCCGACACGAAGTCGTGGGCGAGCTGCTCGTCGACGTTCATCGGTGCCGACGACCTCGGTGGTGCGACCCGGGCGGTGGGACCGGCCGGGTCGACATCGTCGGTTCGCAGGGCGACGGTGGACGCCAGCACGACGGCCGCGGCCAGGACGCCGGCCGCAGCGATGTGGATGCGGCGGTTGCGCTCGGCCAGGTGTTGCACGAGGTCGTCCTGGAGCTCGGACCACGTGTCGGTCCGGTCTGTCTCGTCGACCACGCCCATCCTCCTCGTTCCGCCGGGGTCCATCCTCCGCCCGCTGGATCACGTCGACAACCAAACCTGCGGCAGCGTCGTCACAGGCGTATGCCAGCCCGCCGCACCGCAGCACTCGCGCTGCTCCTTCCCCTCTCGCTGTCCCTGTCCCTGCTTCTGCCCGGCTGGTCCGTGCCCACTGCCGCCGAGGAGCCGTCGGCTCCCGACGCGGTCGCCGAGCCGTCGAACACCTCGGTCAGGATCACCTCGCGCCAGCGCGTCCGCCTCGAGGCCCTGCCGCAGGTCGTGCAGTACGGCGCGGGCGTCGCGAGCCCCGACGCCGCGAAGGCGGCGATCACCGCGACGATGAAGCCGGTGCGCGTCGGGCGCCCCGTGCAGCTGCAGGTGCAGGACGGCACGTCGTGGCTCGCGGCGGGCGCGGCGCGGCAGGACGGCCGTGGACGGGTCCAGGTCGCGGCCGTCGCGTCGTCGGGCGGCGAGCCGCTGACGTACCGGGTCAGGGCCCGGAGGTGGGGTGGCCTGCCGGCGATCTCCAGCCTCCCGGTGAGCACGGAGCGCTGGCTCGACGCGACGTGGACCGACGAGTTCTCCGGCACCCACCTGCGCGACGTGTGGGACCATCGCGGCCGCGACTACGTGCACTCCAACCGGCGCTCCTGCTCGAAGGGCGACCCACGGGCGGTCCAGGTCGCCGACGGCGCACTCCGACTCAGCGTGATCCGCGACCCGGACGCGACGACGACGTGCCGGATCGGCGGCCGCGACGCGACGTCGGGCCGGTTCGCCTACCGCCTCAACGGCCACGTCGGCACCCAGGGTTCGTTCGGCTTCCGCTACGGCTTCGCCGCGGCGCGGGTGAAGTTCCACCGGCTGCGCGGGCAGCACGGCGCCTTCTGGCTCCAGCCCTCCGACGGTATGTACCCGGGTGCCCTCGGCAGCGAGATCGACGTCGTGGAGTACTTCGGCGACCGGCACCCCCAGGGCGGTCTCGCGTCCTTCACGCACCGCTACGACGGCCGCCGCCGGGTCTCGACGGGCGGCTGGGTGCCGCGGTCGTCGTCGCACCTCCGCAGCCGGCGCGACGGCTGGTCGCGCAACTACCACGTCTTCTCGGTCGAGTGGACGCCGAAGACGCTCGTCTTCCGGATCGACGGCAAGGAGACCGTGCGGATGCGCGGCAGCATCTCGGCGGTGCGGCAGTTCCCGATCCTGAGCCTGATCGCGGCCGACTACGAGATCCCGAAGATCAAGGCACGCCGCCTGCCACAGCACATGTACGTCGACTGGGTGCGGGTGTGGGAGACCGGCGGCTGATCAGATCGCCGGTGGTGGGTACAGCCCCGGGGTGTCGACCGTTTCGATGCGTCGGCAAGGCTGGACCGACAGACCCGACCACAACCCAGGAGACAACGTGTCCCTCACCCAGATCCCGATTCGCGTGGCCACCGGTGCCTTCATCCTCAACTCCGGCATCGGCAAGCTGGGCGCCGACGAAGGCACGGCCCAATTCCTGCACGGTGCCGCAGCATCGACGTACCCCTCCCTCTTCAAGGACATGGAGCCCACGAAGTTCGCACGACTTCTCGCGATCAGCGAGATCGGTGTCGGTGCCGCCCTGCTGGCGCCCATGGTCCCGGCGACCGTGGCCGGAGCCGCGCTGACCGGCTTCGGCGGCAGCCTGATCGGCATGTACCTGAAGACGCCGTCGATGACGCTGGACGACGGTGTCCGCCCGAGCCAGCAGGGCACGGCGGTGGCCAAGGACGTCTGGCTGGTGGGTGCCGGACTGACGCTGGTGAGCCAGGGCATCACCGCGGCGGCGAAGTCCGGCGCGAAGTCCTCGCGACGAGCACTGCGCAAGGCCTCCCCGCTGAGCAGCTGACCACGCGTCAGTGACGTCATGGCCGGAGGTTGTCCTGACATCCACCGCCCATGACGTTGTCACGAGCACCACCTACGACCGACCCAGCTTCCGCCAGCCACCCCGCCGGTTGTGGTCGACGATCTCGGAGAGGATCCCGATGATCGCGTCGCGGTCGATCTCGTCGTCGGCGTAGACCTGAATCGAGCGACCTGTCGCGTTGCCGTGGCCCTGGTTGATGACGCCGTGGGGGTCGCTGACGGTGGGGTCGTACAGAAACAGGTTGACGTGGTCCCTCGTCGCCAGGAGGGCGCAGATGTTGCCGTCGAGCACGAAGTAGGGCTGCACCGTCCGCTTGATCGTCTCCACGATCTCGGGATCGGTCGCCCACACCAGCTCGCGCAGCTCCGTGCAGATCTCCTGCTGCCAGTCGGGCAAGCCCGCGATGTAGGCGTCGACCCGCGGATCTGCTCTCCCCGTCATGGCCTCACTGTGCCATCCGCCGACGACACTCGGCGGCCCGTCGCTCCAGCAGCGCCCGCTCGCCCTCGTTCCGCGTCAGCGACGCCGCGTCCGCAAATGCGCGAGCGGCCGAGTCGTACGACCCCGCGCGCTCGAGCAGGTCGCCGCGCACGCTCGGCACGAGGGGAGAGTCGACCAGCGCGGAAGGGTCGATGGCCGCCAGCACGGCGAGCCCGGCGTCGGGGCCGTGCGCCCGCCCGTGCGCGACGGCCCGGTTCACCTCGACGACCGGGCCGGGAGCAACGCCCGCGAGCACGTCGTACAGCGAGGCGATGCGCGCCCAGTCGGTGTCGGCCGCGTGAGCAGCGCGGGCGTGCTCCGCGGCGATCGAGGCCTGGAGGAAGTACCTGCCGACGGGGATCCCGCGAGCTGCCAGCGAGGAGGCGTGCGCGAGGGCGGCGAGACCGCGGTGGATCATCAGCTCGTCCCACTGCGAGCGGTCCTGGTCCTCCAGCAGCACCGGCTCGCCGGTGGGGGAGAGCCGGGCGCGGACGCGCGAGCCCTGGAGCTCCAGGAGCGCCTGGAGACCGAGCACCTCCGGCTCGTCGGGCGCCAACGAGGCGAGCATCCGGGCCAGCCGGGTCGCCTCGAGCGCGAGATCGGGGCGCATCCAGTCGTCGCCAGCAGTGGCGGTGTAGCCCTCGTTGAAGATCAGGTAGACGACGGCCATCACGTCGTCGAGCCGGTCGGTGCGCTCCTGGCCCGTCGGCAGCTCCAACGACGCACCGGCCGTCGCCAGGGTCTTCTTGGCGCGGGAGATCCGCTGCCCGACCGTGGACTCCGAGGTCAGCAGCGCCCGTGCGATCTCCGCCGTCGTGAGGCCGCCGACGAGCCGCAGCGTCAGCGCGACGCGCGAGTCTGCCGTGAGGCTCGGGTGGCAGGACAGGAAGACGAGGCGCAGCACGTCGTCCTCGATGTGGTCGACCTGGCTCTCGAGATCGGGCACCTGCGCCTCCTCTCGTCTGCCGGCAGCCTCGAGCTCAGTCACCTTGCGGCGCAGGGTGTCGGCACGCCGGAAGTGGTCGATGCCCCGCCGCTTGGCCGTCGTCATCAGCCACGCGCCGGGGTTCTCCGGCACGCCGCTGACCGGCCACTGCTCGAGCGCGGCGACCAGGGCGTCCTGCGCGAGGTCGGCGGCGAGCTCGACGTCCCGGGTCATCCGGGTGAGGGCGCCGACGAGGCGGCCCGAGTCGGCCCGCCACGCGGCGTGGACGGCCTCGGTGGTGGGGTCCGCTGGCACGCGGCCAGCGTAGTGAGGGAGCGTCAGGCCTCCGGGGCGTCCGGACCGCCGGAGATCTGGCGGAGGGTGGCGACGACGGTCACCTCTGGCCAGTGCTCGGCGTGCAGCCGGGCGAACTCCTCCTGGTCGGCGACGGCCTCCTCGAGGCTGGGGTACTCCAGCAGCGACCAGCCGCCGACGACCTCCTTGGCCTCGGCGTAGGGGCCGTCGACGCGGGTGACCTCGCCCTGGCGGACGACGAAGTTCACCGCGTCCTCGGTGCCGTAGAGCCCGCCACCGTCGAGGAAGACCCCGTTGGCCGCCCGCTCACCGATGTAGCTGTCCATCGCCTCGAACAACGACTGCGGGGGCATCCCGATGTTCTCTTCCATCCTGACGAATCCCATGAAACGCGGCATTGCGATCGCTCCTGTTGCTGGTGGGTGTGGGTTGCTCTCTCGCACGTACGTCGAACGGCTCGGGACTGCTTCGACATCGACCCTAGAAGTTCTTCGCGGCGTGACCGGGGGCGGGCGCCTCCGGCTCGAGATCGGCGGCCACCGACACGACGAGGCCGCCGAGCATGAACGCGACGATCACGCCGACGAGCGTGGTGGTCGACAGGTCGGGGATCCACCGTCGGGCTCCCGTCGCGGGGGCTGCACCGTGGTGCTCGTGGGTCAGCGCGTGACCCTTGCCGCGCGCCATCAGCCAGCGGTTGACGGGGTAGGCGGCGAAGAACGCCACCGTGAGCGCGATCATCATGCTGACCCAGAACACCGGGTTGACCAGGCCGGCGTCCATCGCGCCGGGGATGGTCGCCATCACCGCGTTGTCGACGACCTCCATCGTGGCGATCGACAGGGTGTCGGCGGCGAGCACCAGCGCGAGCGCGGCACCGAGGGTCAGGCCGCTCCTGAGGAGCGGCAGGGTCGACAGCGCGTAGCCGAACAGGAAGGCCAGGGCGACGGCGAGCACCACGGTCCATCCGGTGCCGAGGCCGAGAGCCGTGCCGATCATCAGCCCGGTGATCTCGCCGATGGCGCAGCCGGTGAGGCAGTGGAGGGTGGCGCTGAGGGCCATTGCCGGCCCTTCCCAGATGAGCGTGGTTGAGGTGCTCGCCTCGAGCGGCGTGTCTGGGCGGTGAAATGGCGTCAGGGCCCT
>NZ_SDWS01000013.1 GCF_004137245.1 Nocardioides glacieisoli | reverse complement strand
TTCTTCCAGCACGTAAGGGCATTCTCACTTCACGGCACGCTCACCCGACCAACCTCATCGGTGGATCGAGGCTAAGGCGGTACGCAGCGTGGCACGCTCCCGCACCTGGCACTGACGATGATCAAGGACACGGGCGCACCGATGAGTTGGTCGAGATGGCTGCGCGGGGTCGCGTGGTGCGGCGTGGGTGCGCTGCTCCTCGCGATCCCTATGTTGGGAATGGCACGAGTGATCGCGATGGTCGCTCCGCTGCTGTTGGCAGTTGCGATGGCGGGCACCGTGTCGGCCTTGACCGACGGTCGCACCCACCCCGAACCCACAGCGGACGGAGGAAGTGAGCGGGCCTACGACTTTCAACAGGGTGCGTGGTGGTGTTTGATCGCCGCCGCGTGCTCGTCGGTAGTGCTGTGCGCGGCAGTAGTGTCGCTCGTCTCGCCGAGTTGGGTGCTGGTATGGCTTGGCGTGGTCCTGGCCACGACGCCGCCGGTGCTGCGGATGTCACTCCACTTCGTGGGCCTCACCGGCCCCCCACACCGTCTCCCAGCGTCCGGCGGGCCTGGCGGGCCTGGCGGGCCTGGCGGGCCTGGCGGGCCAATGCTCGGGGATCGGCGAGCGACTGCTGCGCAGACAACCGTGGGAAGGGAGGCGCCTGATGTATCGGGGTGCCACGACGTCCGGGTCCTCGATCTGAACACGTCCGAGTTGTGCCGACTGTGGCGCGTCACGTTCTGGATGGTGCGAGACGTGCGCTCGCCGGCGCGAACGGTGGCCATCGTCGACCTACGCCAGGCCGTACTGGATGAGCTCGAGAGACGCCGCCCTGACGCGGTGAGATGCTGGCTGACGTCAGGCCGCGGCGAGGCCGACGGGCCAGCCCGCTACCTCTGAGTGAAGGTTGTCGACGAGCGGGATGCCTTCAGTCCTCGTCAACGTCGACGGCGGCCGCCACCTGGTCGAGCCGATCGAAGCCGTGGGGCTGTGCGTGGTGGTTGCTCGTGCCGTGCCGTCCACACTGCGGCAAGTGCGCTTGGCTGTGGCTGCGCTGTCTGCTCAGGTCAGGTCGAGTAGCTGATGCTGGTGCGCGGGTAGGTGGCGACCAGCCTGGGTGCCCACAGCCACGACCTCCCACGGCAGCGGCTGGTCGAGTACGACCTTGCCCCCATGCAGCAAGTGGCAGTGCACGTCGGTCCTGCGTTGCTCGCTCGTGAGTCGAGCCACCGCTGTCATCAACTGCTGGGCGCCGACTCGGCCACGGCTCACCGGGCCGGCCCAGTTTCCGCTGTCTTTGGTCCAGCGGGCGAGGGCCTCACGGTCCTGGGACACGACGTTCTCGAACCTGGTCGGTTGCCCATGGGGTGGGCGCAGCGGCCCGGCGCGGAATCGCCGACCGGTGACCCTTCTCGGCGCTGAGCTCCACCACCGACTAAGAGGTGGTCACGCCTGAGCTCATCGCGCCATAGTTGCACCCGCCAAGCCATACACAGCGCACCGGCAGGTGCACCTCGCGGAGAGACGTCACCCCCGGCGCAGACCCCTCGGCCGCCAAAGGCGGTCGGTGCGCACTCGCCCCGACATCACGACGTGACGGGGGCTGCCTGCTAGCAACAAGACCCGCAGACAGCCCCCCGCCTCTCCCCCGAGAGGCATCGTGACGTGGAAGCCACGCGATCACAGCCTAGTTGGTCCGATGGGCCCACGTCGGCACGATTCTGTTCAAGACAACTCGAAAAGGGGGTGCCCCGCCGTACGCCACGACCCGAGGGCGGCGGCACGCCATTCGGCACCCATACAACACGGGCCGCCGGCTTCACCCCTCTCAGCCCCAACCCGAACCGAAACCATCAGGAGCCGGCCCGTCGGTCAGGGCCACGTGACCGGTAGGCGATCGGCTCGCGAAGCGTGCCAGTACGGCATCCCGCACCGGGTCGCTCCGCGAGCCCATCCCGAACTGGTCACGCTGTAACTCTTCTGCGGCAACGTGCGCACCCAGGTGCGCTGTGGCACGGTTTCAGGCATGGGTGACAACTTCGACCTCATTGCGCGCGAACGGCGCGCCCTCGCCGATCTGCTCGCGACGCTTACACCGGAGCAGTGGACGGCGCCGAGCCTCTGCGGCGCCTGGACCGTCAAAGATGTCGCCGCTCACCTGCTGGTCGGCCCGACCGCTGGGCTACCGGAATTCACGTGGGCCATGTTCCGCGCACGGGGTCGGTTCCACATCGCAAATCAGGTGATGGTCCGCAACCGGTCTGCCCTGGCAGCCGACGAGCTCGTGCAGTTGCTACGTGACCACGCCGAGAGTCGCTTCACCCCGCCCGGCATGGACTGGAGAGTCCCACTGACCGACGTCTTGATTCACCGTGAGGATATCGCCGTGCCGTTGGGCCTGCCTCAAGATCGACCTGTCGAGCTCTGGCACTACGCCCTCGATCTCCTCGTCCACCCCAAGTCGCGCAAGGCATTCGGCGTGCCGCCGCTGCCCGCGGTGACCCTGAGCGCAACTGACCTCGACTGGAGCGCTGGCTTGGGACCAGAGATCACCGGGCCATCCTCGGCGATCGGACTCGCGCTGTCCGGGCGTCCCGCACTCGCCGATCGGCTGACCGGTGAAGGCGTCCCGGTGCTGACGCAGACCTGAGACCCGAGGCCGACCTGCCGTCCGTACGACGCCGAACAGTCACTGCGACAAAGATCTCGGGGGCGCCACTGCGGCCGGCTCTGCGCACGTACCGCCCACTGAGATGACACCACAGGACGATCGTCGCGCGGAGCGTCACCAGTGCGGGATAGGCTCGCGGAGCGCGCAACTCCGTGTTCAACGCGGGCAGGATCGGCGATGATCGCGAACATGGCTTCTCGTACATCGAACTTCTGCATCGACTCGATCGACCCGTACGCACAGGTCAAGTGGTGGTCACACGTACTGGTTGACTTCCGCCTCCTTGACGAGGCGGAGATGGGGCCCGACGAGGAGGAGTGCTGGCTGGTGGGGCCCGAGGACCGCGAGATCATCTTCGCCCGGGTCCCCGAGAAGAAAATGATCAAAGATCGCATGCATGTCTGCGTACGCCCGACCGACTGCTCACGCGAAGAGGAGGTCGATCGCATCCTCGCGTTGGGCGCCACGCTCGTCGACGACCGGCGCGATGGACCGGACAAGGGGTGGGCCGTCCTCGCTGATCCCGAGGGCAACGAGTTCTGCGTGCTTACCCGTTACGTCCCCACGAGCTGAGAGGCACTATCGCGTCCCGCAGTCCGATCACCGATCGGAACACAGAGCGTGCCGGTGCGGCGGTGGAGGTCTGCGACGTGACAGGTTGCAATTGCGATCAAGTGCGTTCCCGCGACGTAGGGCAGCGTTGACTCCTGATCCCCTACCGGACAGGAATGACGATGACCACCAGCCCCGCGACCAACCACTCCGCCCAGGTGCAGAGCGTGCTCGACTACTACACCGCGCAGTCGGTGAGCAGTTCACCGGGCAGGCACGCTGCACGGTTCGATGAGTTGCCTGTTGAGCCGGCCGCTGTTGCCCGGACCGTGCAGAACTTGCTCATCTACGAATGGGTGGCCGAGCCCTTCTACGCAGTGGCCATCCCAGACGAGCGGCGCGAGGAGACACACCTCCGCACTACTGAAGCGCTCATCGAGGCGATGTTGGCCCTTGATGACCGTGCCCTCGCCGAGCCGCGTAGTGCCGATAAGCGGGTGGTAGGTATCTGCCGTCACTTCATGTTGTTGGCGGTTGCGATCCTGCGCCACCACGGTGTCCCGGCACGCAGCCGGGGAGGTTTCGGGAGCTACTTCGGGCCTGGCAAGCAAGAGGACCACTGGGTTTGTGAGTACTGGGACGGTTCCGAACAACGGTGGAGAGTCTTGGATCCCCAGTTCGACGACAAGTTCGTCGCCGCGCTTGGGATCGACCACGACATCACCGACGTGCCTAGAGACAAGTTCTGGACGGCCTCCCGGGCTTGGCGCTCGTGCCGATCGGGTGAGAGCGATCCGATGGTTTTCGGCATCGAGAAGCACGAGATGCGAGGGTTGTGGTTCGTGGCTGGCAGCCTCGTGCGCGATGTGGCCACGCTCAACAAGGTCGAGGTCCTACCCTGGGATGTCTGGGGCGCGCAGCCCGCACCCGACACGGAGCTGTCTCAACAGGAACTGACGTTCTTCGACGGCCTCGCCGAAATCACCGCCGACCCGGATGCCAACCACCTGGAGATCCGGCGTCGCTTTGCTGCGGACCCGGGGCTTGCGGTTCCGACTACCGTGTTCAACTCGATGTTGCAACGCCGTGACCGAATGCCCTTGGAGTGGGAGGACGCCGATGTCACTCCGATCTCCCGTTGAGAAGGCGATCTGGTTCATCGAGAGTCACTTTTCCGAGGAGATCACGCTTGATGACGTCGCGGGTGTCTGCGGACTCTCGCGCTTTCAGACCTCCCGATTGTTCACCTCGACGTCCGGGCAGACCATGAGCGGATACCTGCGGGGACGTCGGTTGACGGAGGCAGCCCGAGAACTCGCCCAGGGCGCGCCGAACATCCTTGCTGTCGCGATCGAGGCCGGGTACAACTCGCACGAGGCGTTCTCCCGCGCGTTCATCCAGCAGTTCGGCGATACACCCTCCCAGGTACGAGACCGCGGTGGCGTCGACGGTCTCGCCTTAGTCGAGCCGATGCGCGAGGACCCGGCGGTTCTCCACCGACTCGCACCCCCAACCGTCCGACGCCGCGAGCAACTGCTCGTCGCCGGCATCAGTCGACGCTTCCCGGTCGACGACTTCGCCGGCATCCCCTCGCTGTGGCAAGACCTTCGCGCATTCGATGACGTCATCCCCGGGCAGCTGGGCAGCACCAGGTACGGGGTCATCAACGACATGTCAGCAGGCGGCGCCGACTACATGTACCTGGGTGGGGTCGAGGTCGCAGCCGGCACCGAGGTGCACCACCCGCTCAGCCGGATTGCCCTCCCAGCCGGACGTTGGGCGACCTTCACTCACGCCGGTCACATCACCACCATCGCGAGCACGATTCGAGCGATCTTCGTCGAGGCACTACCGGCAGCCGGTCTGACTCCTCAAGACGCTCCGGACTTGCTCGAGATCTACCCGGAGACGTTCGACCCAAGGTCCGGACTCGGAGGGGTCGAGCTATCGGTGCCGCTGCGCGATCGCTGAGTCGCTGTCGGCAACGCTCGAAAATGATGCCGATCCGACGCTCGAAAACGAGGCCACCGGTTCGTGTCTTCTAGTCTGCCGTGTCTTGGGTTCTGATGCTGGGCAGGGTGTCGATTCCGCGGTTGCGTAGCCGGTAGCTGGCGCCCTTCAGGGTGAGGACGTCGGCGTGGTGGACGACGCGGTCGATCATCGCGGCGGCGACGGCCTGGTCGCCGAACACGCCGCCCCAGCCGCTGAAGGGCAGGTTGGACGTGAGGATCAGTGAGGCGTGTTCGTAGCGGCTGGACACGAGTTGAAAGAACAGGTTCGCGGCGTCTTGCTCGAAGGGCAGGTAGCCGACCTCGTCGACGATGATCAGCCCGTAGCGCCGCAGCCGGGCCAGCTCCTGGGGCAGTCGTCCGGCGCGGTGGGCGTCGGTGAGTCGGGTGACCCACTCGGTGGCGGTCGCGAACAGCACGCGGTGGCCGTGGTGCGCGGCCGCGATCCCCAGCCCGGTGGCCAGGTGGGTCTTGCCCGTGCCGGGCGGACCCAGCAGGACGACGTTGCGAGCCTCGGTCAGGAACCCGCCCGATGCCAGCGAGGCGATCTGTTGCCGCACAGCCGGTTGGGCGTCCCAGTCGAACTCCTCGATCGTCTTGCGGGAACCGAACCCGGCGGCCCGGATCCGCAGTTGGGCCCCCGATGCGTTGCGGGCGGCGACCTCACGGTCGAGGACGGCGGCGAGGTACTCCTCGTGGGTCCAGCCGGCGTCGCGGGCGTGGTCGGCCAGCCGTCCAGCGGCTTCGGTGATCCGGGGTGCCTTCAATGCCGACGCCAGATACGTCAGCTGCTTGAGCGCTTCGTTGGTGTCGCTCTTCGCCTTGGTCGCCATCAGGCCACCTCCTCACCGTCGGTGAGGTCACCGTCGATGAGACCGAAGGCGCGGTCGTAGTCGGCCAGGTCCCGCAGCAGTCCGTCGTCCGGGTCCGGTGCTGGTCGGGGGCGTTGGAACTGCTCACGCAGGACCTTCGCTGCCGCGACGTGGGCAGGATCGGTGATGGTCATGCCGCGCGCCCAGACCCGGTCATGGACGGCGACCAGGCGCCCCTCGTGGCGGACTTCGACCCGTGTCAGGTCGGCGGTGACGTCGACGAACCGGCCGATCACCGCGGGGTCGACCGAGTAGTCGGACGAGTCGACGCGGACGTAGTAGTCGCGTCCCAACCGGACCCGGTTGGCCCACCCGACCGCCGGTGGAACCGGCGGCAGCGGCAGCATCGCCGCCCTATCTGCGTTCAGCAGATCGACCGGCCTGGTCTTGATCGTGCGCACGATTCGGTTGTTCGCCTTGGTCAGCCAGTCGCTGAACTGGGCGTCGAAGTCGGCCGGTGAGGTGAAGTCACGCCCGGGCATGAAGGAGGTCTCGAAGAACCCGTTGCGTCGCTCCACGATGCCCTTGGACTCGGGGTCGTACGGCTTCAGCCGCTGCAGCGTGGTCGCCAGGGTGCCGGTGAACGCCCCGACGCCCTCGGCATGCCGCTTGCCGCGACCGATGCCGGACTCGTTGTCCCAGATCAACCGGCGCGGGACCCGGCCGAGGAGCTGCAACAGCGTCCACATGCCCAGCAGCAGATCCTCGGTGTGCCTGGTCGGGATCATCCGCCCGACCATGAACCGCGAGTGCGCGCACGTGATCACCATGACCGGCAGCAGCGTCCTCGTGCCGTCCTCGAGCGGGATCTTCTTCGGCGGGAACCACAGGTCGCACTGCGCCGCGTCACCCGGCAGCCACCTCAGCCGATCCGCGGGATCGACCGGGCTGTGGTCAGGCCGCAGCCGCCGGACGTGGTCGCGGAACCACGTGATGGACCCGGTCCAGCCGACCCGTTCTGCGATCACCGTGGCTGGCATGTCGGGAGTCTTGGCCAGCAGCTGGCGCACCGCCGGCTCGAACGGCGTGAACGCCGTCGGCACCGCCGGCCGCTCGTACTTCGGCGGCCCGTCCGAGGCCAACGCCCGCGCCACCGTCGACCGACCCACACCCAGGTCCCGTGCGACCTGACGCTGCGGAACACCGTCCGCCACCAGCCGCCGAATCAGAGCCCAATCCTCCACAGAGATCACCCATCCAATCTGTCTGGGTGGCCTCGTTTTCGACCGTCGCTATGGCCTCGTTTTCAAGCGTCGTCGACAGTCGCAGGTTCGTCACCGCGCAACAGGAACGGTTCCGATTGCCGAACGGTGACCGGTCAGCGATCCCCTTCCGGACGGACGGAGCACACGTCGTCAATCAGCGCGAGGGGCGACGGCGTGCGCCGATAGCCGTTCGGCCTGCGGGACGGTTCGCGCCTCCCGACGTCGACTGGCACGCAGACCCGTTGCGGACTAACCCCCGTCGCACTGTTCGTTCGGGAACGCGTCGTCGACTTCCTGCTGTCCCAGGTCGAGACGAGGCCACGTCGCAAGGTCGGCGAGCATCTGCCGGTCGTGAGTTGCGACGACTACCGCGCAGGAGGTTGTTGTCAGCGCCTGAGTGAGCTCGTCGACGAGGGAGATCGAGAGGTGGTTCGTCGGTTCGTCCAGCATCAGCAGGTCGGGCTTCGCGGCCAGGCACATCGCCAGGTGCAGACGGCGCTGCTGGCCTTGGGACATCCGGCCGACCGCGACACGCTGCGTCGCCGCGTCCAGTAGCCCGAGGGCGGACAGGGACGGGGGTTGCCCCGGCGTTCCGTGTGCCTGGAAGCGGTCCGTGTGCGCTCGGTAGGTCTCGTAGGCGGTAATGTCCGGGTTCCATCTGGGCGCCTCCTGCGACAGCAGCGCCACTCGGTTTCCGTGGTGCACGCGGAGCTGTCCATGTGTCGGCTCGACCTGACCAGCCAGTACGGCGAGGAGAGTGGACTTGCCGGCGCCGTTCGGTCCGGTGAGCAGCAGCCGGCCGCCGCTCGTCAGCGACACGTCGACCGGGGATTCGAGTCGACCGTCGACGACCAGCCCATGGCCGTCGAGGACTGGGCGATTGGCCCGGATGGGCCGATCTGGCCAGGACAAGTGCCGCGGGGGCTCGGGCACGGTGATGCGGTGGCGTTCGAGATCCTCCACCCTGCGGTTGAAGGCCTGCACCACCCCGGCGGTGCGGGTGGCTCGCTGGTGCTTGCCCGTCCCCTTGTCCGGGCGCCAACCGGTGCGGAGACGGCCGCGTGCGTCCTCCGCGGCCTGCTGGAGCTCGGCGCGCTCGGTCTGCTGGGCTACGTGCTCCTGCTCCCAGCGCTCGCGCTCCCGGCGCCGGCCCTCGGCCCAGCCGTCGTACCCGCCGGAGTACTCGCGGGGAAGACCGTCGCGGCTTGGGTCCAGGTCGAGGAAGGTCGTGGCGACCTCGCGCAGAAGTGCCCTGTCGTGACTGACCACGGCCAGTCCGCCGGGGTGTTCGCGGAGTCGTCGGGTCAGGAAGGCAAGCGCCTCGGCGTCCAGGTGGTTGGTCGGCTCGTCCAACAGCAGCAGGTCCGTGCTCGAGCCGAGCACGACGGCCAGACGCACTCGATAGCGCTGCCCCACCGAGAGTGTGGCCAGTCGCCGACTCCGGTCGGTGCAGGCGCCCAGCCCGTCGAGAGCGACGTCGATACGTCGTTCGGCGTCCCACGCGTCGAGGACCGTGGCGACCTCGAGGGCCTGCGCATAGGCGTCCTCGGCTCCAGCCTCGCCGGCGGCCAGCGCCTCGGTCGCGGCGTCCAGTCGGTCAAGAGCGGTTAGGGAGTCGCCGACGGCATCCTTGAGCAAGTCCCCGACGGTGCGATCGTTGTCGACGTCGAGGGTCTGCCCGACGAGGGCCAGGGTGCCGATGCGCGTCACCGCGCCCCCGTCCGGCGAGAGATCGCCGGCCAGGACGCGCAACAGAGTCGTCTTGCCGCGGCCGTTCTCGCCGACCACGGCCAACCGTGAGCCGTTCGAGACCGTCACGTCGACGCTGGCCAGGACAGAGCGCTCACCAAGGGACACAGCGATGCCCTCGGCGCGCACGTGGGCAGCGGTACCCGCAGGCAATCCGCGAGTTACCCAGGCAGGAGCGTCGGAGGAAAGGGAAGAAGGGTCAGTGCGAAGCATGCGTGTTCTCTCAGCTCGTCAGGGAGCCGGGCAGCACGCGTAGCCGCCCGGCATAGGCCAGGACGGCGGACGAGAAACTCAGTCGGGTTCGGCCGCCGTCAGCGGACGAACCAGGGCTTCGCACAGAAACTCATGGTGCGGACTCTACGAGCGGCAGGCGACGTGTTGCCAACCGATTACTCGACGCTGTTGTGATCCACCCAGGCACCGCCGTACAGAACTTCGTACGGCGACGGTCGGAGGACTTGTCGACTGGATCGCCGCAAACGGATCCGCTTGTGGGTCGTGAGCCGCCCAGTTCAGGGGAGGAGATCCCAGTACTGCTTACGGGCCGGCATGGCGTGGATGACCATCTCGTCGCCGCTCTCAAAGATCAGGACGACGGTCTCGAGTAGGCGGGCCTGGGTGTCGAAGCCGAGCCGTAGTTCGCGGTGCGGCCAGTCCTCATCATCAATCGGCTCGAGCCAGAGCGGCCAGTCGGCTGCCTGAACTGCGTCCTCTAGGAGCACCCCGTGTCTGAGCGCGCTGTCGTGGACCTTCACGCCGCAGAGCTGGCCAGCGCCCTGCGGATTGCTTCGGATCTCGAGATGTGCTCTCGCTCGGCGATCGCGTCGACCGCAGCGAGCTCCTCCGCTGTGAGGCGTACTGCAACGACCTGCATCGGCTCGGCACCACGTCCGGGCCGGCCGCGTCCGCGGCGCTTCATCTCCTCGACGTCGTAGCCAGCTTCGGCTTCGTCCGCCCATTGCTGGATCTGCTCTTCGCTGACCATGGCCAAAATCGTATTACGAAAAGCGAGTCGAGGGAAGGAGCGGAGTGACGGTACTTGCGGGCCGGGGAAGAAGGGCAGTCCCTGGGGGTGTCGGGTTCGGCCCGACGCCCGAGCCGACCACATCCCGTGGCGTGGCCGGGCCAACCCCTTTGGGAGGTGCGCCATGAGCGCCCTACTTGTCGGGTACGCCCGATGCTCCACCGATCAGCAAGACCTGACCGCGCAACGAGACGGCCTGCTCGGCCTCGGTGTCGAGGCCGAGCGGATCTATGTCGACCATGGCCTGACCGGCACCAACCGCGAACGCCCCGGACTCCGCGAGGCACTGGCCGCCTGCCGCGCGGGAGACACCTTGGTTGTCACCAAACTCGACCGCCTGGCCCGGTCCCTGCCCGACGCTCGCGCGATCGCCGACGAGCTCACCACCCGGCAGATCAGCCTCTCGCTTGGCGGGTCGGTCTACGACCCGACCGACGCAGTCGGGCGGCTGCTGTTCAACGTCCTGGCCATGGTCGCCGAGTTCGAGTCCGACCTGATCCGACTACGCACGGTCGAGGGCATGAAGGTCGCCAAGGCCAAGGGTCGACTCAAGGGCAAGCAACCCAAGCTGAGCCGCAAGCAGGAGGCACACCTTGTGTCGCTGGTGCACAGCGGCGAGTACAGCACCCTGGAGGTAGCCGAACTGTTCGGCGTCGGACGCTCCACCGTCTACCGCGCCATTGAGCGTCAACGCACCGCTGCGAAGGCAGAACTGGCTGACGCCTCCTCACGACGCTAATCGCCACTCGCCGGCGTCCCGCAACTGACTCCCTCGCGGGACGCCGACGATCCGAACTGGGCGGAGCCGGTCACGCATCACGCCATTTCCGTAAGCGGTTCCCCTGGCGGGACGGCCGGAAACGGCGATGAGCGGTGGCAGCAACAGCCTCACAGCTTGCCCCATCGACCCCGGACACCATTGCCCCTTCCATCGTTGTTGCAACCTAGATGCAACAACACCAATCCGCAGCAATGCGGCTGCCGAATGACTCCTAGACGCAGTTCGCGAGCCCCTCGGTCGCCACTGTGCATCACCGGCGATCGATCAGCCGAACAGACTTTGCGACGAGACCCGCCGCCGCACCCTTGAGGTGACGTACTGCGAGACCACGTCGTCTTGCTTTGTCGGTCTCGCCAACCGTCTGTGATCAGTCTGGACCAAGACGAGTCGGATCGGCGGTGGGTGAGTCCCCAACGAAGGGGCAGGCGCACGTGCACTCCAGCGCCCCGACACTTGTCCTGACCCATCGTGTAGCACCCATGGGATTGGACGTCCGTCGGGGCCATCGCGACTGGACCGACTCGAGTCTCGGACCCCAACCCCAGCTGTCAGTATCCGCGGGTCCGAAGGTCGACTCCCGTATCGGGCGCTTCTCCATGCGACAACTCGGCCATGGCGGCCGGATCGGCGCGAAGCTCGGCCTGGAGAAACGCGGTGACGTAGTACTCGATCACGTCGTGCGCCCGAGCGCGCTGCCATCCTGGGTCGCTGCAGAAGGCGACAGGCATCAACCTCGCGACGAGCCTCACTGACTCGCATCGCCCCGCGAACACAAAGTGCTTGGCGTCGCGGAGACCTACCTCCACCTTGCGTCTGCTGGCGGTTCGGTCGAAGGTGGCGCGGGCTCCGGCGGCGTAGGGAGTGTCGCGGTCTCCGGTTCCTCCGATGGCCAGCACGGGCACGTCGAGCGCGGCCAGCCCGTCCCGGGCGAAAGGCGCAGAGTCGCCTGCCAACGACACGGCCGCCGCGACCCGGGAGTCGGACCAGTCCGGCCACAGGCCGGAGGGCACTTCGTCTAGCCCGGCGGCTGCAGCCATCGAGTCCAGCCGTGGCAGCAGTGCCTCGCAGAGAAACAGTCGGGGATCGGAGGACTCGAGGTCGCTGCATTCCTGGGTGAACCCGGCGGTGTCCAAGCGCGCGCCCGCCGATGCCTGGGCGGTGTAGCCACCGTAGGAGTGACCTACGACCGCCGCGCGGCCGGTCTGGAGCAGACCTTGCCAATCGCCACCGGGTCGGGCCTGCGCCTCGGCGAAGTCCAGAACGGTCGAGATCTCGCGAGGGCGAGTCACAGTGGACTGCCACAACTCACCAGGATTCAAGACCTCATCGTAGTCAGGAGAGAGCACCACGAACCCGTGGGATGCCAGGTGCTCGCCCAGCCACGCGTAGGTCGAGCTCGTGAGCGCAAAGCCCGGCGACAGCAGGACGGCGGGGTACGGGCCGTCGGAGAGATTGAAGGCCGCGTTGCGCGACGCACCGCCCTCCCAGGTGGCGACCGTGACCGGTGCGACCTCGCGGGCCACGCGCAGACCGAAGGCCTCCGTCCCGCCGGGGCGGTCGCGGTCGCTGAGGGCGGCCGGGTACCACAGGCGCAGGTCGATCCGCCGCTCCCCAGGCACGCTGATCGTCCTCGTCCCGACCGAGTAGCTTCCCGGGTCGCTGTAGTCCGAGCCTGACGGTGTGACGACTTCAGCGCTCGCGTCGCCGCCAGGGACCATCATAAGCATGAGCCGTGCGAGTGAGATGAGCACGGCGAGTGTCACAGCGGCGCCGAACCCAATCCTCGCCCCCCGGCTCCGCGGGGTGGACGATCGGCGCCGAGCCAAGGTCGTGTGCGCACGCCCGGTCATCACGGCGCCACCTGGTCGCGGTGGTTTTCGGCGGCCCAGAACCTGCGGTCGTCGACACCCTTGCCGAGGAGCCACACGGTGGTCGCAATTTCTGCCATGACGGTCGGCGCGAGGATCGCTGACGAGGCGGCGCCGTCGTAGGCCGGCACGAGGAGGTGCCAGGAGCTGTCGGTCAGGTAGCCGGCACCGGCCACGATCATCAGGACGCCAAGCCACGTCGGGAAGTAGGACGCTCTTGCCACGAGGTATCCCAGGATCGCCAGGTGCACGCCTCCGAACACGAGGGCGATCAAGTAGCCGTGGACGTGGCTGTCCATGGACATCGCAACGAGGGCGTCGCGCTGAGAGGTCGGCAGGGAGCCCGCGGCCCCGGCCGGGTCCAGCATCATGACGGCGTCCACCTGGTGGAGCAGGTTCATGCCAAGAATCGCGCACTGCACGATCAGGAAGGAGGAGGCGCCGAGCGCTAGCGTGCGGCTCACCGGTCGAAGGAGCACGTACAACAGGACGGCGATCCCGACCCCACTGATGACTCCGACCAGGTCCGCGGCGATGCCGATCCGGAAGAGCGCTTCGGAGTCCCCTATGCGGGCGGCCGTACCGCTTGGATTGGCTACATCGACCAGCCGCCCCCGAACCAGCTCGCTGAACAGCCCGCAAGTCGCGTTTACCAGGTAGAGCACCCCAGCGGTCCGCACGACAGCCCGTGGGCGCAGGGCCCGGGTGGAGTTGCCTACCGGGGTGATGTTGTCCGGGTGGGCGGCGGCCTGGACGGCCGCCTCTGGGGCGCTCGATGCTTTAGCGCTCACGGTTCGTTCCAGGCTGGACGCGGCCGCTGCGCACGACGAGCCAGACGGCCAGCGCGAACTCGCCGAAGAAGGTGACGGTAGAGACAACGATCGGGGTCTCCGAGAGCACAGAGCTGACCGTGTCGAAGGCGTAGCCCAGGCCGGCCACCACTAGCAGGACTCCGATCACCCGTGGGACGTAACCCGAGCGGTAGGCCAGGTAGCCGACGCCCACGAGGTGGACTCCGAAGAGGAACAGCCCGGCCATCCAGATGTCGTAATAGGACTCGATCCTTAGCAGCGCCAGCGCCTCGACCTGCTCGTCACCAAAGACGCCGCGATAGGCATCGTCGTTCAGCAGCTTCGGCACGCCGGCCAGTTGTGCGATCGCCACGAGGAACACGGCTGCGAAGGCCACGCGGAACCAGGCAGTCAATCGCGAGACCCAGCTGTCCACCGGTGCAAAGAACCTGAACAGGGCCCAAGCCGCCACGATGTCGAGCACGATGATGGCGTAGAGGCTCACGACTCCCAGGCGGAAAGTGCCTTCCGACGACGTCAAGTCGCCTGCAGTCCTTGCAGCATTCCCCGGCGTGACAACCCCGTCGATGGCGAAGAGGGCCCCGAAACCAGCCAGTCCCGCTATCAGCAGCAGTGCCACTCCCGCTACCTGGCCGGCTCGTCGGACAGCGCGCGTCGTGTCCTCGTCGGCGTACGTAGGCACCGAGCCCCGAGGGGGGGCCAGGTCAGCGGCGGAAGGGTCAGGAAGGCGTGACATTAAGGAACTCCTCGTTTGGTTTCGTACAGCGTATCGTACTTTGTATCAGCGCGGTGCCACCAACCCGCTTTCCGACGCGGAACCCGGCGTTGGGGTAGTCACAACGATCCTGCTAAAGCGCAGTCATCCAGTGCTGGGGTCGTATCGTACGGCGTACGGTACGGCGTACTATACGCTGGCTTTATGCCGCCTCGCCGTGCCCAGCGCAACACCCTGGACCGCGACAGGGTCCTGACCTCCGCAATGCTTCTGGCCGACCGCGACGGCCTCGACGCACTCACGATCAGGGGGCTGGCCGCCGAACTGGGTGTGCGCCCGATGGCGATCTACCACTACGTCGCATCAAAGGACGAGTTGCTGGATGAGCTGGTAGATCTCGTCTTCCGGGAGGTCTACGTGCCCTGCGGCCAGGACTGGCGCACGGAACTGTTCCAGCGCTCCACCTCGATGCGGGAGGCACTCGGGCGACACCCATGGGCGCTGCCGGTCGTGGACACGCGGTCTCATCCAGGGCCGGCCATGCTGGCCAATCACGAAGCGGTCCTGGACGTCCTACGTGGCTCGGGCTTCTCGCTCCAGGCGACTACGCATGCCTACGCGGTGATGGATGCGTACGTCTACGGGTTTGCTTTGCAGGAGGTGATGCTCCAGAAGGCCGGACTGCCCGACTCCGCGCCCAAGGGGCTGGAGGACATCACCCTCGCGCGCTTCCCACGCATCTCCGAGCTCGCGACCATCTACATCACCGCGCCGGTTTACCCCCTTTTGGCGTCCTTCGACATCGGCCTGAATCTCATCCTGGACGGCATCGGACGCTTCACTGACCTGTTCCCGGAACCGAAGGAGACCCCGGACCAGTGACCGTTCCGACGTTGAGCCCGCATCGCTGTCGCGCCACCGCGTGACTGTGCGCGGCCGTCGGGTCTTTGCTGCCTATGCGGGCCGGCGCACACCGCACGCATTAGCGCCGGTGCATTGCGCCCCTGGCGCCTCCTCGTGACCGGGCGTCAGCCCTGACCGTGCAGAAGCGTCAAGTGGGCACCCTCCCGGCGTAGGAGGTGCCCGGTCGGCGTCGTGCTCATCCTTCGCGGTGCCGGCGGCGTCCTTGTCACGGCGATGATGCCGGGGACGCCTCGACCAGCGACGCGCAATCCTGCCCGGCTCTTGGGGGCGACAAGGTGACGTCCACCCGCTGCGCCCGTCGGGAACCTCACGCCACCGCGCGGGCGCTGAGGAAGGCTGTGATCGAACGGCGGATGCCGGTGGGGTCGAGACCGTGGGCGGCGGCGTGCTCATCCGGGGTGCCGTAGCGGCGCAGCTCCGTGCGGCCGACGCCGAGGGCGAGCTGCCGGTGCGGTAGGTGTTGCAGCACCTCGGCAACCAGGTGGCTTGAGGTGCCGGCGAGGTAGGGCTCGACGAGCACCACGTCGGGGTGGTCGATCGACTCGCGCAGGCCGCGCGAGTCGAACGGCCTGACGGTGCTGGCATAGAGCACCGTGACGTCCAGGTCCGAGACGGCCGCCAGGACGGGATCCAGCATCGGGCCCACCGCGACGACCGTCGCACGCGAGCCCTTGCGTACGACGTGAAAACGTCCCGGCGTAACGGGGAAGGCGACGGAGTTCTGTGCGGCGTGCACGCGGACGTACTCGCGTCCGGACCCGGCCACCGCCCACCGCAGCACAGCGTCCACCTCGTCGGGATGACCGGGGACGTGGATCCCGAAGCCGGGCACGGTGTCGATCAGCGAGACGTCGCCAGGCGCCTGGTGGGTGCGCCCACCAGACGAGGTGTCGAACGAGGCTCCGCACGAGACGAGCACTCCGCCCACGTCCTGGTGTCCGAACCCGAGCTTCACCTGTTCGAACGCGCGCTCGATGAGGAATGAGGAGAACGTGTGGAGGATGGGACGCATCCCGGTCAGTGCCAGGCCCGCGCCGACGCTGACGAGCAGCTGCTCCCGGATGCCGACGTTAATGATGCGGTCTGGGTGTCGGCGCTCGGCGGCGCCGAAGAACTGTCCCGAGATCTCCGCGTACACCACCGCGACTGACCGGTCCTTCTCCACCAGCGACACGGCGGTGTCGGCAAATACGCGACGGGGGTCTCTCATGAGAACTTCTCCTCCACTGCGGCGACCACGGCGGTCGGACGGTCAGTACGGCGGGACAGGGCAGCCGCGAGCTGCTCGTGGTCGCGGCCATCCACCGACGTCACGTCCCAGCCCTCGGTGGCGAAGCGAGCAGCGATCCGGCCCGGAACGCGGTAGGAGGTCGAAGCGTTGTCGACGACGACGACGGTGAGATTGCCGAGCCCGAGCGCAGCCGCGACCTCCATCGCCTCGTGGTTGCTGCCCTCGTCGAGCTCCGCGTCACCGACCAGCACGACAACCCGGGCGTCCAGCGCCTGAGCGCGGAGACCGACGGCGGAACCCACCGCCATTGGGAGCCCGTGCCCCAAGGAGCCGCTCGAGATCTCGACACCGGGAACGAGGGTTCTGTCCGGGTGGTGACCCAGCGGGGAGTTGAAGGAGCCCCAGCTGTCCAGCCATTCGACGGGGAAGTAGTCGTGCGCGACGAGGGTGGCGTAGTAGGCCATCGGACCGTGGCCCTTAGACAGGTAGAAGCGGTCGCGGTGTGGATCCTGCGCGGTGTCAGGGGAGACTCGCAGCACACGGTCGTAGAGAACCCACACGACATCGAGCGTGGAGGTGGCCGCGTTGCTGTGCTTCTCGTCGCCGGTCATCCGGGAGAGCAAGGCGGGAAGGTCGTCGAACCCGAACCCAGTGCGGGTATCGGTCCGCGCCGTAGCGGTTGTCATGACTGCACGATGCAACTTGAAGTTCTCTTGAGGTCAACTACTAGGATCGGATCATGACGGACTTGACGATCGGGCAGCTTGCTGAGCGAGCCGGCGTCGCCCCTTCGGCCCTGCGCTTCTATGAGTCCGAAGGCCTGATCGAGTCCAGCCGCACTGCGGGGAACCAGCGTCGCTACGCCCGGGCCACCCTGCGCCGAGTGGCGTTCATCCGGTCCGCACAGCGGGTGGGCCTCAGCTTGGACGAGATCCAGAACGCGCTGGGCTCGCTCCCCGAGGGGCGCAACCCGACCAAGGCTGACTGGGCGAGGCTCTCCCGATCCTGGCGCCCACGGCTCGATGATCAGATCGAGCGTCTCGAACGGCTGCGAGACAACTTGGACTCGTGCATCGGCTGTGGTTGCCTGAGCCTAAGGACCTGCGCTCTCTACAACCCTGGCGACGTCCTCGCCGAACGCGGGCGCGGCGCGGTCAACCTCGAGCCGCGGACGCACCGGGGTTGAGTGGGTCGAGGGGCGCCGTGCACCTCGGCCCACGTCACCGGGCGAAAGCCCCTAGAGCGTGGCGGGCCCGGCCAGGACGAGGTCCAGCCCGAAGTCGAACTTGTCTCTGAAGTCGTAGCCCGGCTGCATGATCGATCGATCGCGAACTCGACCAGGTGCGGGTAGTGATCGGCCGGCATGGCGACCACGATCGCCGCAGCCAGGTCACCCTTCCGCTCCCCACGAGCGGCAAGTCCGCCTTCTGCACCGCGAACCCGATGGTGAGGGCGTCGAGCGGCGCGAGGGCGTGCCCGGCATCGGAGAACCCGTCGGAGCGCAGGCAGCCGAGCAGGGCGTCGTGGTGAGCTAGCGTCGCCGGACCGGGGGTGCTGCTGGAGTCCAGCAGCCCGACGCCGGGTACGCGGCCCTGCTGCTGGGCGCCGGTCTGGACGCACTCGAGGTGGTAGACCTAGCCGCAGCGAGTGGCGCGGTCCTCCTGGCGGCCGGGGGACTGTTCGAGGTCGCCTACCCCCGGTGCGTCTGTTGGCCCGGGGGGCAGACGAGACGTCCGTGGTGGAGCTTCGCCCCGCTAGCCTGCGCCCAGCGATCTCAGACGATGCTCGATCGCGGGCAGCACTGACCGCCGAGCCGCCTCCAACGGCGTGATCTGGTCAGCAATTGAGACGAGGGTCGGGTCCGCGCCAGAGTCCAGCAGCAGGTCCGCCACGGTCTCGTGGCGAGCCAAGATCGCTGCGACCAGTGCCGTCTCCTGGAACTCCGGGTGCGCGTAGTCCACATCGACACCGGCCTGGACATGGAACCGAACCAGATCGACGTCGCCCCGGCAAGCTGCGCCAAACATGTCCTTCCAGTCACCACCAGACATGACGATCCTCTGGACGCCTGGAGGAACCACCGTCGGCGCCGTCCGGGTCGCGAGCCCCGGACGGCGCCTTCTGGGGGCCTGCCGCGCGACTAGGGGTTGCCGCGCCGGCAGGGATCAGCGCAGCAGGCTGCCGCGCTGAGGTCGGGTGGGTGCGCAGTGCTGAGCGTGTCGGCGAGTGATGTCGTCGCGTAGCAGGGCCATTGGGTTTCTGCTGTGCAATCGCCAAGAGGGCTGTGTGTAGAAGACCGTTCGACGGGTGCTCCATGGCTTGGGTCCACGGCACAGAGTCTCGGGTCACGCCCCAGCAACGAAGGCTGTGCGCGGCAATGATGTTCATGAGGGTCGATCCCCATCCTGGTCGTCGATTCGGAGAGCGATCTTGCCGGCGGTCGAGCCGGAAGTGAGTTCTTCGAGCGCATCGCGGACCCCTGCGAGAGGGAACGACGCATGGATCCGGGGCCGGAGTCCCCCCCTGCTCGCCAGGTCGGCAAGGCGAGCGAGGTCTGCGGAATCGGTGCGGACCAACAAGTTGACGAAGCGCTGCGATCGCAGCGCCATTCGAACCTGGTAGGCGAATGGGCGTTCGAACCCGCCAGTCCACTTGGCGCCGGACTCGTTGCCCACGAAGACGAGCGTTCCCCGAGGGGCGAGCGATGCCCGGAGGTCCGACAACTTCCTACCCCCGGCCACATCGAGGATGACGTCGTACCGGGTGCCTTGCAACAGCGGATCGGTCACGCGGTAGTCGATGATCCTGGCGGCGCCCAGGTCGGCTGTGAACGCGGCCTTGCTGCCGCTGCAGACAGCAGTAACTTCGGCGCCGCTGAGCGCCGCCAACTGGACGGCAAAGCTCCCGACACCGCCTGCGGCGCCGACGACCAGGACGCGACACCCGACTCCAGTGTTCGTCGTGATGCCCGCAGCGTCCAGTGCTTGGAGAGCAGTGAGGCCCGATTCGGCCGTTACCGCGGCCTGCGCGTCGGTGAGCTCGGGCGGCGCCGGGGTGAGGTGGCTCGCCTTGGCCACCGCGTACTCCGCGAACGAGCCGCGGGCGATACCGAACACTCGCTGCCCAAGCTGGAAACCACTCACCCTGGACCCGAGCTGGACCACGTCGCCGCAGACGTCCATGCCAGGGGTTGCGCGTCGAGGTCGCCTCAATCCGCCTACGAGCCGCACGATATATGGGAGTCCGGTCATCATGTGCCACACGCCGCGCGATACGCCGGCCGCACGCACGGCCAGAAGCACCTCGTCTGGGCCTGGCATGGGACGTGCGGTCTCTGCGACGTACAAGCGGGTGGGGCCTCCGTAGCGGTGCTGCACGACCGCAGTCATTCGGGTGGGCAACACAGCTCCGGCTGAGGCGTCGTCCAGGCTGTCAAGCGTCAAGGGGCAGTCTTCTCGAGTCATACCGTACATCGTATCGTACATCGTATTCACGCTCCTCCCGTGCACCACGCAACACCCTGGACCGCGACAGGGTCCTTACCTCCGCAATGCTTCTGGCCGACCGACGGCCTCGACGCACTCACGATTAGGGGGCTGGCCGCCGAACTGGTTGTGCGCCCTCCGGTGTGGCGACTACATAGCTGCTGCGGCGACCTGCGCGCCTCTTCTCGGTTGAGTCGCAAATCGCTGCCGCGCATGCCGGCGAACTCTTCGGGCGTAGCGGGAGCGCGCCTTGCGCGTTCATGCCTTGCCAGACCTCCGCTAGAGCTCGAACACGTTGCAGCGGTAGGCCATCACGATGGCCTGCGCTCGGTCCCTAACCTCGAGCTTCTGCAGCAGCCTGGTCACGTGGGTCTTCACGGTGGTGTCGCTGATGAAGAGCTGCCGTCCGATTTCAGCGTTGGAGAGACCCGCTGCGATGAGGCGAAACACGTCCATCTCCCTGGCGGTGAGGGTCTCGATCGCACTCGGTGGCAGCTCTCCCCGGTTCTGCGTGAAGTGCGCGATGACACTCCGTGTCACCGCAGGAGACAGCAGTGCATCTCCGGCTGCGACGATCCGGACCGCAGCAATCAGCTGCTCGGGAGGTTGGTCCTTGAGGACGAACCCGCTGGCACCAGCGCGAAGCGCTTCGTAAACGTGGTCGTCGTGGTTGAAGGTGGTCAGAATCAGGACTCTGGCGTCCGCATCGGCAGCGAGGATCCGCCGTGTCGCCTCGAGGCCATCGAGCTCGGGCATGCGGATGTCCATGAGCAGGACATCCGGCCGACAGCGAGCGGCCTGTGCGACGGCCTCGATACCGTTGCCTGCCTCAGCGACGACGTCGATGTCCGGCTCTTCATCGAGCAGCATGCGCAGGCCGGCCCGCACCATCACCTGGTCGTCAACAATCATCGTTCGGATCATCACGACGTCACCTGGGTTCCAGTGGGAGTCGGGCTCGCAGGGCGAACCCACCCGACTCCGTGGCACCGGCGGTCATGGTGCCGCCGTAGAGCTTGACCCGCTCACTGACCCCGACCAGACCATGGCCCAAGCCGTCCGAGGCAGCCGGTCCCTCACCGTGGTCGAGGATCTCGAGCTCGAGGTCGTGCATGCCGTACCGGAGATGGACCTCGGCGTGACGGGTGTGTGCGTGCTTGATGACGTTGGTCAGGCCCTCCTGGGCGATCCGATAGGCGGAGAGGTCCAGACCGGGCGACAGCTGCACGGGCTCGCCGTGGACCTTCAGTCTGGCGTCAAGGCCCGCAGCGCGTACGTCGTCCAACAGCGCCTCGATCTGGTCCAGGCCCGGTTGGGGTGCACGGTCATGGTGGTCGCCCTCGCGACGCATGGCGTCAAGCAGCCGACGCATCTCGGTCAACGCGTTCCGGCCGGCCTCCTCGACGTTCTGCAGGGTGTCCCGGCTCACCACGTCCTCGGCCGGCAGCCGGTGCCGCAGTGCGCCCACCTGGAGGACCATGACGCTCACGGCGTGGGCCACGACATCGTGGAGCTCACGGGCGATGCGGGCACGCTCCTCGGCGACCGCCACTCTTCCTTCGTTCTCACGCTTCCACTCGGCCCTCGCTGCGCGCTCCTCGGCGGCCTCGGTCTGTTCGGTGCGCTCGTGCAGCGCGAAACCCACCAACCACCCCACAGCGAACAGGCCAGGGACGAAGAACAAGTCGCCGACGGTATGGGCCGGGTCCTGGTAGATCACGGTCACCGCCGAGGCCACCACAACGGCCAGTCCGACCCGAGCCTGCCTCCGATCTCGAAGGTCCCCAAGGAGCACGGCAGCGATCATCCCGACGATGGAGACCGGCGCCTCACCGACGACCAGCGAACCGTCCACGATGGAGAGGACAGCGCTCAGCAACCACGTCCCTGCCGGAATCAAGAACGGAGCCCGGTGGCGAAGCAACAAGGAGAGGGTCATCACGACGACCGCAACCATCTCGACACCCAGACGGACACCGTCGGGTCGAGAGCTGTCGGCCTGCGTCGAGATCGTCAGGGCTGCGGCACACGCCAGGATCACAATGACTGCATCCAACCCGTGACTGACGAGAAAGGTCCGCAGCCGCTTCACCCGGCCAACGTATCGCCGCACCCGGTCCGCACACCTCCTCCGCTGGTAGGACACCCACTCACCAGTTGGTCGTGCGGCCGCGACGGCCTTCGGACGACGCGGTCACGGCTCGACTGCTCCTAGCGTCGTCAGCATGAGTTCGCCCCACAGCGCCACAGTGCCTCCCGCCCCGCCGCCGATCGCGGAGAGAGCGCCCCACGGCGCCGGTGCCTCGTCCCTACCGCAGTACTCGCCTCGTCGTGTCCTCGGCACCTGGGCAGTGGCAGCTCTGCCGATGGCAATCGGCGCCTGGGTCGGAGCCCCACTCCTGGCCAACAGCTTCGAGGGTCCCAGCGCTTGGCCACGGGCGATCCTGCTCTGCCTCACCGCCGGCATGGTCTGGCAGTTCATCTTCGTCATGCTCGCTGTCCACCGCGAGCACGGATCGCTGCGGTGGTCGGTGCTGAAAGACGCGCTCTGGCTGCAGGCGCCGCAGAGCCCTCGCAGCCGTCGCCGAGGTGGCCGACTCTGGTGGCTGCTCGTCCCTCTGATCCTGGCGGTGGCCGCAACCGAGGAGATCCCGAAGATACCGTCGCCGAGCCACCGCGACCTCGCGACCTTCCTCCAGTCAAACGCCGGCCAGGACTTCTTCTCGGGGAACTGGCCGTGGTTCGCCCTGACCATCACGATGATGATCTTCAACACCGTCCTCGGCGAAGAGCTCCTCTTCAGAGGCCTCCTCCTGCCCCGCATGCGGGGAGCGTTCGGCCGCTGGGACTGGCTCGCCAACGGCGTCCTGTTTGCCGTCTACCACCTGCACACACCATGGTCCATCCCGGGCAGCCTCATCGACACGCTCATCATCTCCTACCCTGCCTCCCGGTATCGCAGCGCACTGATCGGCATCTGCGTGCACAGCGTCCAGACCGTCGTCCTCGGCGGACTGCTCCTGGTGTTGGTACTCCGATGACCGCCGCTCCGCGCCTCGGACTTGGCCACCGGCCACACGAACTCCCGCTGACAACGGCCTGCTCGGGAGGGAGGTGCGTACCAGTCAAAAGCACGAGAGCTAGATCGTTCCACCGGCCGAACGAACACGACCCTGAAGCCGATCAGCCGTCGCTGGACGCACAGTGAGGTCGGTTGCGGCGCTGTGTGTACTTCTTTCCCTCTCGTTCGGTGTGATCCGCGCTGCGAACGTGGCTACCGCCGCAGAGCCCGAGCCGGGACTCCTCGGGTTCTTTGAGGGCGGCTGGTGACTTTGGAGAATTCATTTCCCACGAACACCTACCGAGTCGCGAGGCCGGGCGTCCGCGTGCGCGCTGCCGCGATGCTCGCCGCACCCGGCGTTCTGGCATTCACCGTTCCGCCGCTCGGCTTCGTGGCCTCATTCCTCTTGCCCGTCCTCTCCCCGCGGGTGCGGTCCCGTCTCTGGCCTCGCACCTCCCCGGTCGCGGGGCACCTCTGCGGAGCACTAGCATTGGCAGGTCTCTGGCTGCCCGCGCTGCTGGCTCTGGCGTCCAGCGGCCGGCTTGGCCTTGAGGCCACCGCTTGGCTCATCGTCCCGCTGTGCGCCCCCTCAGGGGCCGCGCTGATGGTCCCGGCAGTGCTGGCGACGTTGACCTACCTGGTTGGTCTCACCTTCAGCCTCGGTTCAAGTAGTCCGTGGCCGTGGGTGATTGGCGCTTGGGGATCACCTGTCGCCTACTGGGTCGCCAGCAGTTGGTTCGTCGACTTTTGTGCGTTGCTTGAGCCCCGCAGGGCTTTGCTGCTTCGTTTGGCGACGTCTACGAGCGGGTGCGCACTCTGCCGCTGTTGGACGGGCCGCTACGCCAAATTGGCCACACTCGGGGACCGTGCGCGTGCGTGACGGGCGGCGCTCACCGCAAGCAGATCCATCAGCGGAGCAACTGGTGCTTGAGCCCCTCGTGCGAGGCGACGAAACCGAGACGGTCGTAGAAGCGGTGCGCATCACCTCGTGACTTGTCGGTGGTCAGCTGGACGAGGGCGCAGTTGCGACGGCGTGCCTCCTCAATCGCCCACTCGAACAGCGACGCACCCAGGCTGCGGCTGCGGTAGTCGTGCCGAACCCGCACCGCTTCGATCTGAGCGCGGAGCGCACCGCGCCGAGCGAGCCCAGGCAGGAAGCTCAGCTGCATGGTGGCCAGGACCTGCGTGCCGTCGGTTGCGACGAGCAGCAGGTGAGTCGGGTCGGCGTCTATAACGCCGAACGCGTTCAGGTAAGACTGCAGGTCGTCGTCAGTGGTGACCCCGTCGCGGGTCGCGCCGAGCTGGTCGGCTGCCAGTAGGTTCACGATCGAGGGGACGTCCTCCGCGGTGGCTTGCCGCAGCGCTACCGTCACGTCCTGCAAGGGCAGCTGCGCTAGCACCGTCACACTGTCATGGTGCCGTATCGCTGCCCGGCCGCAGGAGCAGGGACCAGCGACATCCGTCCCGAAGGACGAGCGGCACGCGGAGCGGCCACAACGGGATCCCTCTGTGGCACGGCCCGCGTGCCGATCCGCATGCGCGGTGATGCGGCGTCACATGAACTCGGCTCGTGCGAGTCGATCAACCACGCCGTAGGCCGTTCGGCCCGTGGACGGTTCGATACAGGCGACCGGCGACTCGGTTGGCGTCACTCGAGACCCCGCGGCATTGCGCCCGAGGGCCCAGCCCAGCCCCGCAAGACGTCGATCCCGCCGCCGGCTCGTTCCGTGACGATCCGGTCGGGCGAACGCACACACCTCCCAACGGCTGCTCCAGACCCGTAGCATCGGTGTGACCGAGCGGCGTCGGCCGCAGACAGGGGTCCCGATGCAAGCTGTCATCCAGGACAGGTACGGCCCGTCGGACGTCGTCCGGTTGGGCAAGCTCCCGGATCCCGTCCCCGCCGCCGACGAAGTTCTGCTGCGAGTCCGCGCAGTCTCCTTGAACGGCTCAGACCGGGAGAACTTGGCGGGACGCCCGGCGTACGCGCGGTGGTCCAACGGCCTACGCCGACCGCGGCAACCGGTTCCTGGATCCGACGTCGCGGGCGCCGTGGTCGCGGTCGGCAGTGCGGTCACGGAGTACGCCGTGGGCGACGAACTGTTCGGCGAGCTGGCCGGATACCGGGGCGGGCTTGCCGAGCTCGTCTGCACGCGACCCAAGCTGTTGGCCCGCAAGCCCGACTGGCTGTCGTTCGCGGAGGCCTCGACGATCCCACAGGCGGGCGGAATCGCGCGCAGGGCAACTGCAGATGTCCGGCCGGGAGATCGGGTTCTGGTCAACGGCGCGGGTGGCGCCGGCGGTGTATTCGTTGTCGAACTGGCCAAGCATGCCGGTGCCGAGGTGACGGCGGTCGACCGTGCCGACAAGGCCGACTTCCTGCGCGAGATCGGGGCCGACCGCACGATCGACTTCGCCACCGAGGATTGGGCCGACGAGCACGACAGCTACGACCTGATCGTAGATCTTGTAGCCCATCGCTCGCTGTTTCGCGTGCATCGCGCCCTGCGGCGAGGCGGGAGGTACGCGATGGTGGGCGGCCTGGCCAGGATCCTGCTGGGCACCGCGCTCGCCGGCCCGCTGGTCAGACGTGCCACCGGGAAGAAGGTCGGCGTGCTGATCGTGCCCCAGTCGCGAGCCGAGCTCGAGGCGGTGACCGCCCTCGTCGCCCAGGGCGCCGTCACGCCGCGGATCGACCGCGTGTACCCACTCCGCGATGCCCCAGCAGCATTCGCCCGACTCGCTGCCGGGGAAAGCCGGGGCAAGCTCGTGCTCGAAGTGTCCGAGGGCTGACAATCGGTGGCGGCGCCGCGACCTGCCCACCCATGTCGAAGCGGGACCGAATGGCACAAGGCCCGACGGTCACCGCGGGGGGTCTGCTCGGATGTAAGCCGTGCACCTGCCCGCGTCCACTCCTCAGTGAGTCTCCGATACCGGTCGCGGGAACCGGGTGGGACTGCTGCAGAACGGACGACGCAGACACCTATCCGTGCAGCAGTCCCTAATGCCCTGGGGTGGTGTGGTGTGGCGAGGCCGGGTGCGGTCGAATGTGTCCATGCTGGAACATGTGAATCTGCGCGAGTACATCGATCAGTTGCGCAGCGAGGGTTACACGGTGCGCGGGAGCAAGGACGAGGATCCGGTCCTGGTCGCCCCCAACGGCAGTGCCGTGGAGACCTGGCGCCAGGACTATCCCTACGACGAGTTGATCGACCGTGAGCTCTACGAGGAGGAGAAGTACCGCCTGCAGGTGGAGCTACTCAAGTTTCAATACTGGTCAGAAGACGTAGGGGCCAAGCATGTCGTCGTCTTCGAGGGGCGGGACGCGGCTGGCAAGGGTGGGACGATCAAGCGGTTCATGGAGCACCTGAACCCCCGCGCAGCACGGGTCGTTGCTCTGAACAAGCCGAGCACTACCGAGATTGGCCAGTGGTACTTCCAGCGCTATGTGCGGCACCTACCGACCTCGGGTGAGATTGTGCTGTTCGATCGGTCCTGGTACAACCGCGCGGGGGTCGAGCGGGTCATGGGATTCTGCAGTGATGAGGAGTACGCCATCTTCATGCGACAGGCCCCTGAGTTCGAGCGGATGCTGGTGGAGTCGGGCACGACCGTGACCAAGTTGTGGTTCTCGGTGACGCGCAATGAGCAGCGGACCCGGTTCGCGATCCGGCAGATCGACCCGGTGCGGCGGTGGAAGCTCTCACCGATGGACTTGGAGAGTCTGGATCGTTGGGAGGACTACACCGCGGCGAAGGAGGCGGTGTTCGAGCACACCGACAAGCGACGGGCGCCGTGGTGGGTGATCAAGAGCAACGACAAAAAGCGAGCTCGACTGAACGCCATCCGGGCCTTCCTCAATCAGTTCGACTACGACGAGAAGGACACCACCGTCGTTCGACCACCCGACCCACAGATCGTCACCCGCGCCAAGCGGACCGTCGAGGAGTGAGCGCACGTCGAAGGTGACGGTTACCGGCGAGCCGGATGTCAGCGCCGAGTCCACCCACTGTGACGAGGTGCTGACGATGACTCCGCGAGCCAATTGGCTCGCGGAGCGTGTCACAGAGGGATCGCCTTTCGGGCACGGCGGACGATCCACCCGGACGTCGGTGAGCTGGAAGCGACATCGGCGCACATCGTTCGGTCTTTCGGGTCGCCCCAGTCTGCAGCCAAATACGAGAACGTCCCGCCGATCACCTACATCGAGTCTCGCCAGACACCGGTGCTGCAGGATACTCGCAGTAGCTGAAATGAGTGCGACTCAAAGCGCAGCGAGCCCCGCCGCCCACCGGCGCATCCCAGCGGGGCCATTGCCCTCGGCGTAGCGCCCGAACAATCGCTGCGAGCGACTGCGATGGAATCCGGAGCGGATGTCACCAGGTCGAGAGAAGAACGGTTGCTCGACCGGCGGCAGCCACTTGGACAAGAGGTCGACGCCTCCGTCATTCGGAGACTCCAATGCGTAGTAGACCTGCCCGACGCCAAGAGTGATGGCCGCGCCAAGGCACATCATGCAAGGCTCAAGATTGACCGCCAGCACAAGTGGCTCCTCCGCCCGACGTAAGCCGAGTTTCACATCGGCCTGTTGAAGCGCGAGCAGATCGGCATGCACGATCCGCCGTCCGAGAGTCCGCTCCTGGGTGAAGGCCTCGCCGAGCACACGGTCGCCACTCAACACGACCGCGCCGATCGGCATCTCTCCGTCAGCCAGCCCTCGCTCGGCGACGTCCAGGGCCAGCGCCACGGCATCTTCCGGCGTCATCACCCGGACCATGGTGCCCCAAGGAGGGCACTGTCACGCGGAGCGTGGCCAGTATGGATTTCGCACTGGCACGCTCCGCGAGCCGATCCCGCCGTGGATTGCGATTAACCATGTGCTTCGCCCCCGAAGGTCCGGACCATCTGGTCCGGGCCTTCGTGCATCTCACACGACGGACCTAATCTGGGCAGGTGGTAAGCGGACGAACCTCCCACGGCGTCAACACGACGTGAGTAACGCCGACTTCGCGGAGTTCTACGCCGCATCCCGGGACCGGTGCCTACGCGCCGTCGTCGCGTCGGGGCTCTCGCGCATGGAGGCCGAGGACGCACTCGCCGAGGCGTACGCTCGGGCCTTCGCGAGGTGGGGGACCGTCCGTGAGTGCGTCTCTCCGAGCGCGTGGGTGGTCCGGACGGCGGTGAACGCGAACATCTCGTGGTGGCGGCGCCGTCGGCGCGAGCAAGTCGAGCCCGACGCGGGGGCCGGTGTCTCGGCGCGGGGCGACCGCCGCGGGGATGCCGACCTGGTGCGCGCGGTGGCCGACCTGCCAGCCCGGCAACGCCAAGTCGTCGTACTGCGCTACCTGCTCGACCTCGACACCGCGCAGACGGCGCTCGCCCTCGGCCTCGCGCCGGGCACGGTGACCGCCCACCTGCATCGCGCGCTGCGCACCCTCCGCGACCATCCGGCCCTCGACCAGACAGAGGTAGGACGATGAACGATCTCGACACCCTCGAGCCCCGGGTGCGTCAGGGACTGGGGATGCCCGACGTCACCTCGCACGGGAGCCTCGACGACATCGTCCGCCGCGGCCGGCAGCTCCGGCGGCGGCGGGTGGCGGGCGCGATGGCGGCCTCGGCGGGACTGGTCGCCGCGGGCGCGATCGCCGTCGTCGGCACGCCGTCGGGCGCCGACCCGGACACGGCCGGCGACGTTGCGACCGGCCCCTCGGCCTCAACGCAGCAGCTGCTCACACCGGGTTTGGCGGACGCGATCTCGGCGTGCGTCGCGCGGGGTTCGGCCGACGGCGGGCCATCCGGGGTGATGGCCGAGTCACAGCCGGTCGCCGGCGATCGCGACGACACCTCAGCCCTCCTGGTGTGGAGGGGCGCCCAAGACTGGGTCACCTGCTCGCCGTACCGCGACGGTACGACGTGGAGCGCGGACCGGCGCCAAAGCGTCGGCACCTTTCCGTTGGACGACGGCGACCTGCAGCGCGTCGCCACGGCCGAGCTGAGCCTGTCCTCCGGCGGCATCCGGGGCGAAGGCGCGACGAACGACAGGGTGCTGCAGCTCGGGTGGGTCCGCGGCGACGTCGAGCGTCTCGTCGTTGACACGACCACCTCCGCCGTGGACGCCACCATCGTCGGCGACCGCTTCCTCGCCTGGGTACCTGCGGAGCCGCCGTTCGTGACCGACATCGATAACGGGACGCAAACCAACGCCAGCGTCGTCACACTCATGGCCTACGACCGAGCCGGTGACCTGATCGGGACCAGTCCCGGCTGGTGATGCCCAGGTGTACTGATTACGGACGTCAGGAACGGCGGGACCGGTCGAGACCGGGGCCTGATGAGAAGTCAAGAGTCTGTCCCCACGGCTCGCGGAGCCACCCAGTACGAGATCCCTCTGCGCGCGTCCCGCGCGACGATCCTGCGCTGGCGCGCTCCTTGACGACGGGCTCGTTGCGACATGTAGTGATGTGCTGTCAAGAGGCAGGGGGAGGCGCCCGCCCGATTGCTCGGGGCAGGGGCCTCGTGCTTCGACGTCGTCCTGAGTTGGTGAGGTTGTCGCTGGCGACGCGCGCTCAGACCTGATGCCTGCCGTCACGGACCCCTGAAGGACCCATGCTCGCGAGGGGCCCTTGCTATTGCTCCAAAGCCGATCGGTCTGGTTTACTTTACCGCGGAGGGGAGTAGTCCCCGCGAAGTGATCGTCAGTACGGCGTCGTCGTTCGACGCTCGGTCACCCGGGCCCCATCGGCCGACAAGACCTCCAGTCGTTGGACTGGAGGCTTTCTGATGGATGTTCCCCTGTGGTTGTGGTTCGCCGTGCTGGGCGCGGTACTCATCATGCTGCTGGTCGACCTTGTCGCACATCGTCACGCTCATGTGATTGGTGTGCGCGAGGCCGCCGGGTGGACGGTCGTGTGGGTGCTGTGCGGTGTCGGGTTCGGCGGGTATGTCTGGTGGGAGTACGGCGCCGAGTTCGGGCAGCAGTACTACGCCGGCTACCTGATCGAGAAGTCGCTGGCCGTCGACAACGTCTTCGTCTGGGCGATCATCTTCAGCTACTTCGCCGTCCCCAGGGAGTACCAGCACCGGGTGCTGTTCCTCGGCGTCCTCGGGGCGCTGGTGTTCCGTGGCGTGTTCATCGCGGGCGGGTCGGTGCTGATCTCCAGCTTCTCCTGGATCCTGTACCTCTTCGCGGCGTTCCTGCTCTACACCGGTTGGCGGATGATTCGCCAGCGCAACGAGCACCTCGACCCCGAGCAGTCCCGGGCGCTGCGACTGTTCCGCCGCTGGGTCCCGATGACCGACGCCTACCACGGGCAGAGGTTCCTGATCCGCAAGAACGGCGTCCTGCTCGCCACCCCTCTGTTGGCGGTACTGGTCCTGGTCGAGGTCACCGACATCGTGTTCGCCGTCGACTCGATCCCAGCGATCTTCGCCGTCACCGATGAGGCCTTCCTGGTCTTCACCGCCAACGCGTTCGCCATCCTCGGGCTGCGGGCGATGTACTTCCTGCTCGCCGACCTGATCCACCGGTTCGTCTACCTCAAGCTCGGCCTGGCCCTGGTCCTGATCTGGGTGGGCATCAAGATGCTCCTCAAGATCGACGTGTTCTACATCCCCACCACGATCTCGCTGGCGGTCGTCACGCTCATCCTCGGCGTCTCGGTCGTCGCGAGCTTGATCGCGACCCGTGGACAGGCACGCCGTGAGGCCCCGGTTCCCGAGAACCCGCCGTTCCGGGTTGCCACCGAGGAAGAGATTGCCGCCACGACCTCCATCTGGAAGCGACCCACCGCTGAGTCGGCCCGCCGATGAACGTGCCGATGAGCGTGCCGATGAACGTGCCGATGAACGTGCCGAGCCTGCCCCCGAACCAGCCATCCGCAGCCCAGACGAAGGAGCTCCTCTTGACCAGCACGATCACTGCGACCCACCCGGTGAGCGCCAACGCCGTCCTGGTGCTGCAGTCGATGACCAGCTACCCCAGCGTGTCGTTGCTGATGCCGACCCGACCCGGTCGCCTCACGCCGGATCAAGCCGCCCGGCTCTCGACCTTGCGCGACTCCGTCGCACGACGGCTTCGCCGCGAGGAGGCGACCAGTGCCGACAGGCTGCTGGCCGAGCTCGACACTCTGATCGCCACTGCGGGCGAGATGACGCTGGACCAGGCGCTGGCGTTGTACGTCAACGAGCACCACACGCAGCTGGTGGTGCTTCCGGTCGAGGTCGAGGAGCGCGCCGTGGTTGACCCGACCTTCGCGACCCGCGACCTGGTCCGGGCCCTGCACCGCACTCCCCGCCACGTCGTGCTGGCATTGTCCACCCAGGAGGCCCGGCTGTTCGACAGCCAACACGGGGTGCTGCGACCCGCCGACTCCACGAAGTTCCCGATGAAGCCACGCAACGACACACGACGCAACGAATCGGCCGAGGGGTTTCTGAATCGTGTGGACCAAGCCCTGGGTGCGCATCTTCGGCTGCGTCCCGCCCCGGTCGTCCTCGTCGCCGCGGAGCCCACGCTCAGCAGGTTCGCCCAGTCATCGACCAACCTTGCCCGCCTCGCCGGGAAGGTTGCGGGCCATCACGTCACGTCACCTCTCGCGGAGGTGGCGGCCGTGGTGGCCCCTCACATCGAGCGCTATCTCGCGTCCCGGGAGCAGGAGGCCCTGACCCTTCTCGATCAACGCCTGGGCCAGAACCGGGCCGTGCTGGGACTGGAGTCCGTCTGGCTGGCCTCGCGCTGGGAACGACCCGAGATGTTGGCCGTCGAGGACGACTTCTTCTTCCCCGCCCGGATCTCACCCGACGGCGACTCCATCCAGGCAGCCGACGACGTCGAACACCCCGACGTCATCGACGATGTCGTCGACGAGCTCGTCGAGCAAGTACTGGCCCGAGGCGCCTGGGTCGCCCTCGTCGGACCCGGCACCATCCCTGACAACCAGCGCATCGCGCTCACCACCCGCCAACGATGACCACCGACCCAAGCGACCCGACCGTACGGGCGCGGGCTCGTGATCGTGATCGTGCCAACACTACGCTCGTGACCATGCCCCCACGGACGACCGCCACCGGTGTCGACGACGCCGCCCTGCTTGGGCTGCGCCGCTGGAACATCGGCCTGGCGCTCCTGCACGCCGCCCAGGCCGTCGCCGTGCTCGTCTTGGCCAGCGACTTCGCGATCACCGTCATCGCGTCGTATGCCCAAGGACCCCCGGGCACCGACCTCGCAGACCCCGAGTCGATTCTCGACATACGCATCGGCTGGGCGATCGCAGCGTTCCTGACCCTGGCTGCGCTCGACCACTTCGTGACGGCAACGGCGGGGCGTCACCGTTACGAGCACGACCTGCGCCGCGGCCTCAACGCGTTCCGGTGGATCGAGTACTCGTTCAGCGCGACGATCATGATCGTCCTGATCGCCTTCTACAACGGTATCGTCGAGATCTCCGCTGTCTTCGCGATCATCGGCGCCAACGTGGCAATGATCTTGTTCGGATGGCTGCAAGAACTCATGAACCCGCCCGGGCGAACAGCAACGACGATGCTTCCGTTCTGGTTCGGCTGCGTGGCTGGGGCCGCCCCCTGGGTGGCGATCACCTGGAACCTGGTAGAAGCCAGGCAGGACGTGCCCGACTTCGTGTTCGGGATCTTCGTGTCCCTGTTCGTCTTCTTCATGAGCTTCGCGCTCAACCAGTGGCTGCAGTACCGCGAGGCTGGACCGTGGCGAAGCTACGCCTTCGGTGAACGGAGCTACCTCGTGCTCAGCCTCGTCGCCAAGTCCGCACTGGCCTGGCAAATCTTCGCAGGCTCGCTCGCCTGAACACGCCCCGCGGAATGCGACGCACGCCGATTGGCGCGCGGAGCGTGCCACAGAGGGCTGGTGATGGTGATCGTGCGGCCAAGTACGCTGATGACGAGCAGCCCGAAACGACCCTGATCGGGAGGATGCTTGGACCTCACCGGCTGGCGGCCCTCCGCGATCACGTCTCGGACGTCCCCTACGCGGCAGGGACCATCTTGCGCATCACGGTCTTGCGCTTGCCGATGTGGCGCTCGAAGGTGAATCCGGCCTTCTCGAACATCGCCCTTGTTCCGTTGTGGAGGAACGAGGGCGACGTCTTCTTGCCGGGCACGAGCTCGTTGGGGAATGACACGACCTCACCGCCACCGGCTTGGGCAATCAGCTCCAGGGCGCCGTCGAGCGCCTCGCGAGCCACGCCCGAGCGGCGATGGTCGCGGTCGACGAAGAAGCAGGTGATGCGCCACGGCGCCGAGGTCGTCTCCTGGGCGTCGTACTGCTTGCGGTGGTAGATGTTCGGCAGCTCGAGCGGACTGCCATATTCGCACCAGGCGATGGCCTGGTCCCCGTCGAACACGAGGGCGGCGTGCGCCACACCTTCGTTCACCAGGCGCAGCTTGAACGTCGGCCCGTCGTGGTCCTGCTTGACAGTGGCCTCGGTGTCGCCGTGGAAGTACGAGCACCAGCAGCCGCCCCAGACCCCGTTGTGCTTTTGGGCTAGCGCCAACCACGCCGGATAGGTCTCGGGCGTGAGCGCGCGGACGGTGTGCGCCGTCATCATGGTGGTCTCCAAATCGTTGCAGCTGATCCTTGTGCCCGCGCGCTCGTCTCGCACCGGACGGCTTTTGTGTAGTCCTGGTCTCGACGAAGGGCCGACGTGAAGCGGCGATCTCAGCGCCGAGGACGTCGGCCTGCGAAGGCTGACTCAACCCCTCGTAGCGCCGAAGTCATGAGCAAGAGCGACGTTCTCGTGCCAACCGAGGCAGAAGGGATGTCCCGCCGGATCCGCGTAGACCTGGTGGCCTTCAGGTTTGTCGAGGTTCTCTGCGGCTTTGAGGAGCCGTGCACCCAATGAGATGGCGTGCTCGTGGGCGGCCCTGATGTCCTCGACGTGCAGGTCAGGATGGACCTGTTGCTGCTGTTCCCCGTCGGGCCAGCCGGGCGGCACGTGATTTGGCGCGAACTGGACACCCAACCGCCACCTGCCCTCGACAATCACGCTGTGAAAGTTGTCGTCCGCCCAGACCTCACCACCCAAGAGTCCCGCCCAGAAGGCGCTCTCGGCCGACATGTCGGCAGCATCGAAGACTGTGATCTGTCTCAGGATCCTCATGGCCATCCGTTCGCGATTGAGAACGACAGCCTACGAAAGGTTGCGGACGAACGGCTTCCGCATCACGTCTCGGATCAATGACCGTCCAGCAGGTGCACGGCTAACCCATCCCGCACCGGCTCACTCCGCGAGCCCATCCTCTTACGGCGATGGAGCGATCACGGGACGCGTTGTCCGACTCGCCGACGAGCGACGGCAGCCCATTCGATCGGCGGATCGTTATGCCCGGTACTGTCGGAGCGGTCTCGGGGTCGCTGTCATTGGTCACTGGTGTAGAGGGCGGCGAGTTGGATCGCTGCGGCGGTCATGCGGTCGCGGAGTTCGGGTGGGTCGAGGACCTCGATGTCGGCACCGAGGCGTAGCAGGTGCCGGGCGGTGCCGTCCGGGCTGCGTTCGAAACGCAGCCGGAGGCGAGCCCAACCGTGCTCGTCGCGCTGGACGTCGGCCGGCAGGGGAAGTTCGGGTGCCCCTTCGTCCAGGATCGCGAGAAGCGGCTCGGCTGACGGAGCGATGCGCACAGTCACGGCGTACTGCGGGAGCGACGCGAGGAAGGCCCGGCGGTGCTCGGCCCACGCTGCGCCGAGGTCGAAACCGGGTGGCCGCTCAAAGCGGATCTCGCGCAACTCGACGGCCTCGACGCGTGAGAGCCGGAACAGCCGGTACGAGCCGCTGGCAGTGCCTCGTGCCTGCCCGAGGAGGTACCAGGTGGAGCCTTTCAGGATCAGGCCGAGCGGCTGGACGGTGGCCTCGGTGCCCCGGTACGTCAGCCTGACCTCGCGGGACTCCCACACCGCCTGCGCTATCTCGGTGAGTGCCGATGTGTCGTCCGGCGGCACGAACCAGTGGGTCGGCTCCACGATCAGGCGGTCGCGCACGACCCGGGCGGCCGTCTCCGTGGACCGCTCCATCGCCGGCAGGAGCGTGCGGTCGGCGGCGGCAGCGTCGAACCCGAGCTGGTCGGCGATCGCCGGAACGATCGCGAACAGCACGCCACGGGCCTCGGCGGTCGCGAGCCGCGGCAGCCCGGCGATGCGGTAGTCGGGATCGATGCGGATTCCGCCGTTTCGCCCGACCTCGGTGTAGATCGGGACGCCGGCGGCGCTCAAGGCCTCGACGTCGCGGTACACGGTGCGCACCGATACCTCGAGTGCGGCCGCCAGCTCGGTCGCGGACGCGCCGCCCCGCACCTGCAGCCTCACCAGCAACTCGACCAGGCGGCTCGCACGCACGGGCAGAACTCTACGCGGAAACAGTGACACTCGTTGTCAGGGTTACGTGCCCATGATGGAGGCGCGCACCGAGCGCACGACCATCACCAGCGAGAGGCGTCTGTATGTCCTACACCATCGTCAACCCGGCCGGCCTGCACGACCCGGTCCCGTTCGGCTACAGCCACACCGCCGCCATCTCAGCCGGCACGGGGTTGGTGCTCGTCTCGGGTCAGTACGGATCGGGCCCAGACGGGACGGTGGTCTCGCCCGACTTCGCAGGGCAGGTGGAGCAGGCGTTCGAGAACCTGGGGGTCGCCCTGGCCGCGCATGAGCTGGACTTCAGCCACGTCGTCCAGCTCCGGACCTACGTGGTCGACCCTGACTTCGAGAAGCTCGGGGTCATCGGCCAGGCCGTGCAGCGCCGGTGCGGCGACACTCCTCCGACGCAGACCGTGCTCGGGGTGGCCAGTTTGGCGATGCCGGACATCGGCTTCGAGGTCGAAGCCGTAGCTGCCCGTCCCTGAGGCGACGTCGCGGGCTGAGGGACGGGTGGGGATTCGGGTGCCCAAGATCGTGACGGTTGGCGTGTACGGTTTCGACGCCGACTCCTTCCTGCACCGACTGCGGGAGGCGGAGGTCGGGCTGTTGCTCGACGTTCGGCAGCGCCGCGGCGTGCGTGGACCCGAGTACGCGTGGGCGAACTCGCTGCGGCTCCAGCGCGCGCTCGCCGCGGCGGACGTCGGCTACCGGCACGTGAGGGAGCTGGCGCCCACGACCGAGCTGCGCCAGCTCCAGTATCGCGAAGACGACCGGCAGGGGGTGGGCAAACGCAAACGCAACCGCGTCGCGCTTGCGGCGGCGTACGCCGAGCGCTACACCCGGGAGATTCTCGATCCGGTCAACCTCCACACGCTGGTGGCCGACCACGCGGGCGAATCGGCGATCGCGCTCTTCTGCGTCGAGCGCGATCCGGAGGCGTGCCACCGCTCGATCATCGCGGCGCGCCTGCGCGCCGAGCACGGCGTGCCAGTCACGGACCTCCGCCCGAGCCAACCATGACGTCGCCACGCTGTGAACGATCGGTGAGACCGTGCAACGCGGCTCAGATACCCGAGCACCACCCTGCGACCGGCGGCATCGGATGAGGGACGAGTCAGACGAGTTGAACGCCAGGCTGCACCGGATCGGGAAGCACCTGGTGTCGCTGGTGCACAGCGGCGAGTACAGCACCCTCGAGGTGGCCGAGCTCTTCGGGGTCGGACGCTCAACCGTCTACCGCGCGATCGAACGCCAGCGCACCGCGGCCAAGGCAAACCTCCCCGAGTCACGACCACGCCGCTGACTTTGCCGAGGCGTCGGCTGTCCCGGACTCGACACCTCAACGGGACAACCGGCGCCGATCAGCCAACACTCGGACCAGAGAACCGGTAGGGGTTCGTCTATCGGGAACGCATGGGCTGATCGGGGTCGCCCGATCCGATGCGAGTGCCCCGGGCTCGATGTTGGGCAGACGGTCGCAGTCGTGGGCCATCCCGTTGACACAGCCCGGATTCGAATGTAGTTTCCTAATTGGAAACTACTTTTAGAAGGTGGTGAGCGGGTCGATGGAACCGACGGAGCACAATGCCGAAGCCATGCTGAAAGCCGCAGAAAAGGTCGGGACCGCCGTGCGAACCCGGGTCCCGCAGGAGCGTCCGCTCTACGTCGGTATGGGTGTCACAATTCTCCTCATCGGGCTGGCCGTTGATCTCAACAACGCCGGCGGGGTCGCCAGCCTGGTGGGAGCCACCGCGGCGGCGGTCGCCCTCGCCATCACCGTGGGTACCAACGTCCCCTACCTTCGTCGGTATCGGCAGGTACGAACTCGGAGCACCCCGCACTGGCTTGAGTGGGCGCTCGGGCTCTGGAGCGCCCTCGCCCTGTTCGTCCTCGGGAACCTACTCGACGGCACCGTCGGCTTCTCCTTCACCCTGGGCGGCATCGTCGGCGCCGTGCCGTTCCTGCTGTGGGCCCAGCGGCTCCGACGCACCCCATGAGCGCGCACCCGCGGGTTCGCCTCGACGACCTGGTTCACCAACCGGTGCGCTTCTCCCTACTCGCCGGCTTGGCCCAGGCAGATGAACTGGAGTTCCGGTTCCTTCGCGACACCCTCCAAATCAGCGACTCGCTGCTGTCCCGCCAGGCCTCGACCCTCGAACAGGCCGGATACGTCGCGATCCGCAAAGGTCACGTCGGCAAGTGGCCACGCACCTGGCTCAGCCTCACTCCCGAAGGACGTAACGCCTTCAACGACCACCTCAGGACGCTGCGCGAGATCGTCGAATCCCCGCCCGAAACGTCCGATGCACCCGGGAACGAAGAACGATGACACGCACGATCACTGTGAGCCAACCAGGCCTAGTCGACTCATCGCTCAGCCTGAGCGAGGCGGGCGCACCTGACGGCACGTTCGCGTTCAGAGGTCTTCTCAAGCGCTCGGCCCAGCTGGACCTGACGCACCAGCGGCTGACCTTCACGACGCTGGGCCTACTCGGACGCACGGTGCGTGCCGCCGCTGCCGATGGCAGTACCGTCGGCGAGTTCCAGCAGACAGGCATCCTGGGGAGAGGCGACGCCGAGGTCAACGGTCGGCGCTACCGACTCAAGGTCAGTGGGGTGCTCTGGCGTCGCTATCAATGGGTCGCGGCCGACGGCACCGAAGCGATGTGGCTGAAGCTCGGTGGCTTCCTGCGGACGACCGGGACCATCGGGATCAGGGACACTGCTGTCCCGGACGATGCGGCAGCCCTCATCGGTCTCGGACTGATTGCTCGCCGAGCACTAGAAAGCGACTCCGGTGGGGGTGCTGCAGCGGCAGCAGCAAGTTAAAGGACGCAAGATCCCCCATCCGGGTCGCAGATGGCGCGCGCTGCGGCCATCCGACTGCTGATCGGGCGTGCCGGTGAACGATGGGTGTCTGGGACTGGCCGACGAACTCGCACGCTCGACGCGGCCTGATCCGGGCTGTAGTTCGCGGGATTGGTTCGACGCTTTCGCCGTGCTCGTTGTGCGCGGGTTAACGCGCCAGGCGGTTTAGGGCGAGTGCTGCTTGGTGGGCCAGGGGGGACTCCACTCGGGCGTAGAGTTGGTGGGCTGTCGTCCACTGCTCGTGGGCGGTCGATCGGTCGTTGAGGTGCTCGGCGATTTCGGCGAGGAGCTGGTGGTGTCGGGCCTCCCAGAACGGCAGCTGCAGTTCGCGTGCGATGGCGCCGGCTTGGTGGCAGCTCGTCCGCGCTGCGTCGGTCCTGTCCTGTGCCAGTGCGAGCTCGCTGAGAGCGATGAGTGCTCCGAGCTCGTGGTGGCGGTCCGCGTTGTCTCGGGACTTCTCCAAGACGGTGGTCAGGACCTGCTCGGCCTCGTCTAGTCGTCCCAGCTTGGTGAGAGCGACGCCGAGGTTGATGCCGGCCGGAGCCAGCACGCCCCGCGCGCCGAGAGCCTCCGCCTCGCACAGCGCCGTGCGTGCTGCCCGCTCGCCCTCGTCGTACTCCTGCAGGGAGATGTGCAGTGAGCTGATGTTGCTCAGAGCGATCAGCGCGGCGGCACGGTCGTGGTCTGCTCGAGACAGCTCTCGCGCCTGCTGCTGTGCGGACAGTGCGCCTTGGTAGTCGCCGCCGGCTTCGGCGAGCACTGCTAGGTTGCCCAGAATCGGTGCTGCCCGACGTGTCGTGTCGTGAGCGTTCACCGTTGCGAGAGCCCGGTTGAAGTGTGCTTCCGATTCAGCATAGTCGCCGGATTGCCACGCGGTCACGCCGAGTGAGTTCTCCGCCGACGCGTGCGTGTCGGGGTCGGTGGCGGTGTCGACCAGGTCGAGTGCCCGCTGCAGGTGCTGGGTGGCGTCTTGTTGCTCGCCCACGCGCAGCAGCACTTGGCCTAGAAGTACGTGGGCCCTTGCTTGTGCGCGGGGGTCGGCCGCGCGTTGTGCCAGTGACAAGGAGAGATGGTGCAGTCGCACGGCATCTCGATACAGGCCCTGCACCTCCAGGTACTTGGCCAGACATGCGGAGAGTGCGTGGGTGAAGTGGGGTCTGGCGGAGCTCTCGCGTGGGTCTGCGAGGGTCAGGAGGTTCTCGCGTTCGGCCTCGAGCCAGGCCAGTGCACCGTCAGCGGGCATCGAGGTCGGGGATGGATCGAAGTCCTCGCGGGAGACCAGCGGGGCCAGGCCACTGGCCACGACCGCTCGCGCCGCCCCGTCCAAGTAGTGGTCGAGGAGTCGGCCGCGAGCCTGGAGTCGTAGACGGGGCGGGTCCTCGTCCAGGGAGATCGCCGCAGCGTGGACGCGGACGAGGTCGTGCAACTCGACCCGCTCGCCGGAAATCTGGACAAGGCTGGCATCTTCGAGCTCGCTCAGCGTCTGCGCGGTGATGTCTGGCGCTGCGTCCAGGATGGCGGCGAGTGCGGCCGGAGAGTGCGAGGTGCCGGGTTGGCTGGCCAGCACTCTCAGCAGGCGTCGTGCTGACACGTCGAGCCGGCGATAGGACAGTGCGATGGCGGAGGTAACTGCCTCGGGGTTCCGCAGCAGCTCGACCTGTTGGTCCAGGGCCTCGACGTGGTCGGCCAAGTTCCAACCAGGGGTGTCCGCGATCCGGCGGCCGGTCACGTCGATGGCAAGCGGGAGGTTGCCCAGCCGGGTGACGATCGCGTGAGCGTGATGAGGTTCTTGGGCCACCAGGGATTCCCCGACGACGGCGGCGAGGAGCCCGAGCGCGTCATCGGTGGGCAGTGGGTCGAGATGCAGGTGCTCGACGTTGGGGATGTCGCACCGCTGACGGGTGGTGACCAGGACCGGCAGGCGGGCGGGAGGCGGCAGTACTTGGGCGAGCTGCTCGCGGACGCTGGCGTCGTCGAGGAGCAGGACGCACCGTTGCCGATCGAGCTCGCGTGCCAGCAGCGCGCGTCGCCGCTCTTGCGTCTCTAGCCGAGCAGCCGAACTCCCGGTCAGTACGCGCAGCAGCTCATCGAGCATGGCCGCACCGTGCGCCGGGGCCCTGGTGGGGTGATAGCCCCTCAGATCGGCCACCAGGATCCGCTCGGCTTCGCCTCGGTGGACCCAGGACTGGGCGACCTGGATGGCCAACTGGGTCTTGCCGACGCCCGGCAGCTCGCTGATCACCCAGGTCTGCGCACGCGCCCCCAACGCTCGCAACTCGGCCTCTCTGCCGACGAAGTGCGGGGTGTGGTGCACCTGCTCGGCGACCGAGACTACCTTTGCTGACTCGACCCGGTTCTGCACGGCGAAGCACGCGGCATCCCACTCCCGGGCCTGGGTCTCGTCGAGCCCGAGAGCGCGCCCGAGGTCTGCGAGCAGCTCGACGTCCATGCGCCGTCGGCCTTGCTTGAAGCAGTCGTAGACGGTGCCTCTGCCCGGAGCATCATGGGGGGCCAGTCCCCGGGCGACCCGGAGTTCGCGCACGCGCCGGACTAGGTCCCGGTAGGTCGGCATACCGACCTCGGCACGGCGCTCGCGAAGCCATGACGACACGTCGTCCCAGTCCTCAAGCCTCAGGTCGGAAGTCACCACGGCATCATTCTCGTCGCGCCGGAAGCGTTCGTCACCCCGATCCATCGGTCATCAGTCAGCGTGCACGGCTTGCCGGTCCCGGGGGCGCGTTCACCTGGTAAGCCGGATCCGCGTCGTCCCACCCACGCCTGTCGTCGCCTGAAGTCGCAGCCGGACCTTGACCGACTTCCGGGCGCTTAGGAGCCTTCGGGCCGGGGCGGTCAGCCGGACAGCGGCTTTCGCCTTCCGGCCAGCGGCCACCGTGTACGTGCCTCGGGCCAAGATCTTGCCGTTCTGTTGGACCTTGACCTTCCCGGCGCAGCGGGTGGTGCCTGCCGAGCAGGCGATCCTCATGGTGGCTCGCTGGCGAGACTTCACTGCGTCGATGCGCTTGGGCATGACCTTTGCCTTCGAGGCCGTGGGCGGCATCGGAGGAGAGGTCGGGGGCGGCATCGGAGGAGAGGTCGGGGGCGGGGTCGGGGAAGCATCCGACGGCACAACCTTGAGCACACCCCAGCCGCCGCTGGGATAGGAGACCAGCCCGGTGACGTACACCGCCCCGGCTGCGTCGACCGCCATGGCGAACGCCTGGGACAGCGGCAACGTCGTGCGGCCCAGGAAGTCGCCTGCGGCGGTGAACTGGTTGAGCACCGCGGCGTCCGGCCCGTTGCGGTCGAGCACGAGCACCCGACCATCGGGGGCGACATCGATCGACTGGGGGTTGAGGAACTGACCCTCGCCATAGCCGGACTGGCCCCAGATTGCCTGAAGCTCGCCCGTGGTCGGATCGAACCGCTGGACGCGGCGGTTGCCAGTGTCAACGACGTAGAGGCTGCCGTTGCCCAACGCTACGTCACGAGGCCCGTCGAACTGCCCAGGTCCAGACCCCGGACCTCCCAGACGCCCACCCCAGGAGCCGTCAGGCCGGACGAGCTGGACGTCGGCCCCGACCGGGTTGGCGACGAACGCGGTGCCGTCGGGGTGCAGTGCCATCCCCCAGGGGCTGAACTGCGTGGAAGCGCCTTCAGGGACCCCGTAGCTGCGCAGGTGCCCTCCTGCGGAGGAGTACATGTGGACCTGGGCTGTGGAGTCGAACCCCGAGTACTGGGTGACGTGCACCTGCCCGGCAGGGTCCACGGCCACGCCGTAGGGATAACCGAAGCCGAGTGCGAAGGTGCCGAGCAGAGTGCCACGCTGATCGAACCGGCTGACCTTGTCGTCCGTCGCCTGCGTCACCACGACCGACCCGTCAGGACCAATGGCGATCGCGTTCGGACGCCCATCGGTGAGCCAGCGAGCAGCCTCCACGTACTGGCCGCCCTGCATCGCGACCGCCGTGTGAGCACCTGCCCGGGGCGGGCCGCCCAGCGTGGACGCATGGGCGGACGACCCGAATGTGCCCACCAAGCTAACGGCGACCAGGCACGACCAGACACGGCTCATTCGGATAACTTTTGACATGGCGCCCACTCAACCGCCCAAGCGTCACGCCTGGCCGATCCCGGACACACCCGGACACACCTCCAGCCCCTAGCCTGTGCCCCGCGCTGGAGCGCCCCGAGACCTGAACCGCCCCGGCAAGTCCGGAGACTCCATTCGTTGGGAAGGTTGGAGTCATGTCAGGGAGTACGCCGAAGAGGTACCCGGCCGAGCTGCGTGAGCGGGCGGTCCGGATGGTCACCGAGATCAGGGCCGACCACGAGTCGGAGTGGGCGGCGATGACGAAGGTCGCCGAGCTGCTGGGCGTCGGGACACCGGAGACGATCCGGAAGTGGTGTCGCCAGGCCGAGGTCGACGCCGGCCAGCGGCCCGGGATGACCTCGGAGGAGTCGGCGGAGCTGAAGCGGTTGAAGCGGGAGAACGCCGAGCTGAAGCGGGCCAACGCGATCCTCAAGAGCGCATCGGTTTTCTTCGCGGCCGAACTCGACCGGCCACAGCGCTGATCGTGGCCTACATCGACGAGCACGTCGGTGTCCGCGACGGCGACGGTCTGCGATGGGGTGTCGAGTCGATCTGCGACCAGCTCACCGAGCTGGGCTGCAAGATCGCCCCCGCGACCTACTACGAGCACCGCTCCCGCAAGCCCACCTCCCGCGAGGCGCGGGACGGGGAGCTGAAGGCCAGGATCGCCGCGGTCCATGCCGCGAACTACGGCGTCTACGGCGCCCGGAAGGTGTGGCTGACGTTGAACCGCGAGCGGCCAGCCGGGGAGCCGCCGATCGCGCGCTGCACCGTGGAGCGGCTGATGGGCGAGATGGGCCTGGCTGGTGCGGTGCGCGGGAAGGTCAAGCGGACCACGATCAGCGACCCGAAGGCGCCCAAGCCGCTGGATCTGGTTGACCGCAACTTCGCACCGCTGGCACCAGATCGCCTGTGGGTCGCGGACTTCACGTATGTCTCGACGTGGTCGGGCTGGTGCTACACCGCGTTCGTCATCGACGCCTACGCCCGCAGGATCCTGGGCTGGTCGGTGGCGACCACGATGACCAGCCAGCTGGTCGTCGATGCGGTCGAGCAGGCGATCTGGACCCGACAGCGTGAAGGCAAAGACTTGGCCGGTCTGATCGCGCATCACGACCACGGGGTCCAGTACCTGTCCGTCGCCTACTCCGAACACCTGGACGCTGCCGGGATCAAGCCGTCGACCGGAGCGGTGGGCTCGTCCTACGACAACGCCCTGGCCGAGTCGGTGATCGGGCTCTACAAGACCGAACTGATCAAGCCGAGGCGGCCGTGGAAGGGCTTCGACGACCTCGAGATCGCGACAGCCGAGTGGGTCGACTGGTTCAACCACCGCCGACCCTTCGAGTACGGCGACGACCTCACGCCAGTCGAGGCCGAGCAAGCTCACTACGCTCACCACCAGACCCCAGCAATCGCTGGAGTCTCAAACTAGAAAGTCTCCGGACACGCCGGGGCGGTTCACGTCTCCTCGGCCGGCCTGAACGTCCAGCTCGCGAGTCCGGCGAGTTCCTGGGCCTCATCGAGATCCCTCTGCGCCTCCACCCGCGGCGTGACATCGGTAATCAGCGCGAAGATCCCCTCAACCTGGCCGTCGACGACGTCAGGGCCGTAGGAGACCTCCGCGTGGCGGGTCACCCCGAGCCCGTCGGACAGGGTGCGTTCGAACACCTGCGGTTCCCCGGACAGGGCGCCCTGGAGGTGTGGCAGGTTCGCCCGATACACCTCCTCGCCGAGCACCGCCGAGAAGTGCTGGCCGTGCAACCCCTCGGCCGGACGTCCCACGAAGGTGCAGTAGGCGGCGTTGGCGAGCACGAGGCGAAGGTCGGGGTCCCAATAGGCCACCATCCCCGGCAGCTGGTCGACCAACCGCCGCAACAGATCCCCATGCGGCCCGTCGTGGCTCACGCCCATCACCGAGACGCCCCCTCCACTCGACACTCTCGCCGCGAGTGTAAGTGCCAGCGATACTCCATGTGCGTGGTCCGAGAACACCACGACGTCAGCGGCGGATCCGTGTCCCGCCGCACACCAGAACGAAGATCGCCCCTGAACTCACCGCAGGGGGCCAAGGATTAGACGGCTGCGTCGGTGGATGGTTGGCTCGCGAGTTCCGACAATGAGGTCGTCATGGCTGCTGGGACTCATCGAGTGTGAGAGCAGGAACAGCGTCCACTCCTTGCATAACGCACTGTTCGGCCAACACACGAACCTTGACGTTGGTCGCGTTCGAGACACGCACCAAAAGTCTCCAGGCAGCACCCGGCGAGATCTGGTAACGGTTCATGAGAATGCCTTTGGCCTGCTCGATCACGGCTCGCGATGCGAGCGCGTCGGTCAACCCCGCCACCTCTGCTCGTAGTCTCAGTAGCTCGTGATCGGTAGACCCACGCGCGGACTCCACAGTGGGATCGTCGGCCAGGATGCGCGACGCTGTTCCTGCGACAGCGGCGGTCACGGTCGTGAGCAGAAACTGGTCGGCCGCATCGAACTCGCGAGATCCGACGTAGTGCATCGCCACGTAACCGAACACGGAGCCGCCGCGGACCAAGGGCAAGCAGGCCGCCGCCCCGTAGTCGCTAGCCTCAATCACCGCGACAGCGTCAGGAAACCGATCGAAAGTTGAAGCACGATCGACGAGGAACTGAGGGACCCCGGCCCGCACCGTGAAAGGCCCCGGCAGAGCTACAGAAAGCGGGATCAAGGCGAACCTCTGGACCACCGCTGCATCGAAACCGCGCGCAAAGTGGTGGATCTCGTCGTCTCGGACGATCCCGAGCGCTGTCGCCTCGGCTCCCATCGCGCGCGCGGCATCATGCAAACCATCCAGCAACTCAGATGGTGAGAGCGCTGAAGCGATCAGTGTCATCGACTGCGACAGGAGCGGGACCGAAAGACTCACGCGAACTGCTTCCTACTCAGTTCCACCCCAGCAGAACGGGCTGCTTCTCAACCAACATCCGGGACGCTCATCCTATGACGTTGCCAGGCCCAAGCACAGTCTGGGCAAATCGAGCCACCCGGGCCTCACGTGGCTCCCGACGCTCACGACTTCTTCGAGCCGTCACCTGACGTCGCCGCCTCAACCGCCTCGCCAAGTTCGTCAACACCACCGGGCGTGATTGCCTGGATTGTTTCGACGCAACACGACCCGGTGTCCGGATGGGGACTGGGAGCGACCCGGTGCCGGGTGGGCTCGCCGACGACCCGGTGCGCGATCCCGCTGCCAACACGCTTCACGAACACGTCGCGCCCGGAGCGTGCACTGGCGAAGTCGGCGGGCAACTTGGACGTGAGAGGGCGTCGCGATCACGACTCACGCTTCATCTCGGTTTCGATGTCGCTGTGCCGAGCCGCCACCAGCAACGGCGGTACATCGACGTCGGTACGCCGCCCGCCGGACCTGAGATACTCAACGACGGTCCGCCCGTGGCGGTAGCTCTACCTGCAACAAGCTTCCCGGACAGCGACGTGGGGGGCCAGGACCCTCTGAGTCAACGTTGCCATCGCGATGCACCATCAACCACCGGCCGCGCAACAGTGCCACGCGCGCATCGCATTCGGGGCACGTCCTCAAGCCTGAGTCAGAAGTAGTCACCAGACCTCCCCCGCCGACGGTGGCACCTGCCCGCGCGAGCCCAGCCTAACGCTGCTCAATCCGATTCCCGGATGAGAGACCGACCCGATTCAGGATCCGCTTGCGGGAACTCCTCCTCTACAACTCGAGCCACCGGCTCCGGAATCTCCTGGATGTTTCGGGGGGACGCTGCCTCACCTGCATAAACCCAGGGTGGGGCGCCGCGTCCCCCCGCCATTCGACGGTTCAGGGGGACGGATGCGGGGACGCTGAGCCGCCACGCTGCGGCTCGTGACCAAAGTCCGCAGCGCCAGGGTGTCCGATTCGCGCGCGCCGCGGTTGCTTATCCGTGGTGTGAGGACGTTGCGACAGCTCTCGACCCGCGCCGCGCGGTACGTACAAACACGGTCATGGCCGGGCGCCAGGTTGGTCTTCGTTCCTCAGGTCGGGGGGCTCGACGGTCTTCCTGTAGCGGGTGGCGCCTTCGACGCTGAGTCCGAAGAGGTCGTAGTTCCTAGAGATTGGCTCCCGAGGGGGGCGCAGTCGTGAAGAAGGCCATCCTGCTCAGCCTGCCGCTGGTGCTGATCTGTCCGCTGCTGTTGCTCATGCTCGGCATGGGCAACGCCAACATCGAGGCCGTCCGCGCCGCCTGCGCCCCCACAGTCAACTCGACCATGGGCGGGTCGTTCGGCATCGGCACCCTCAACTGGCGGGGCGCCTCGCACTACAGGACCAACCCGCATCCCGGCGAGCGGCCGTACGCCGAGCGGGTCCCGAACATGGTCACAAAGATCGGCGCCTCAGCTGCATCGATCGTTGGGTTTCAGGAGTTCGAGTCGCCGCAGGCCCAGGCGTTCCTCAATGCCACCGGCGGGGCTTGGGACATCGTTGCCGGCAAGCGCCGCGGGAGGCCATCAACGGCTGACGCCATCGCGTATCAGACCGGAGCGTGGACGGTCGATGAGGTTCGCTACGTGTCAATCAGGTACGGCAGTCCGGTCATTCAGGTCCCGTTGGTCCGGTTCACCTCAAGGGGGGACTTGGGGTCCGTCTGGGTGCTGAACACCCACCATCCGGCCGACGCTGTCGGAGGAACCGATGCGATGAGAGACGCCGCCGTTCGAACCGAATCGCAGGCCCTTGCGCAGTTGCACGAGAGCGAGCCAAACACGCCCCTCCTGCTGACCGGCGACATGAACGACAGGGCTCGGTTCAGGCAACTCTTCCTCTCCTTAGCCGGTGGCTGGTCGACCGCGAATCCCAACGACGAGCAGATCGACTGGATCATGGGTAGCCCCGCCGTCGCCTTCTCTGGGACCGTCGTCGACCGGAGCACCAACGACGGAGCGCACAGCTACACCGACCATCCGTTCGTCCACACCACCGCGCAGCTGACCGGTCCCGCGACCAGCCGGACGCAGGACGGCGCTGGTCTAGGTGTGATGCCTGCCGTCGAGGCGTCACCCGGTGGCCCGGTGGACGGTGAGGTGCTGGTCGCGAACGCGAACATCAAGACCCGCGGTGGCTTCGACCCCGGTGTCCGCGCTCTCGCTGCGCCGTCGCCGGACTTCATCACCCTCAACGAGGTCCGCGACGTGCCGCTGAGCCAGATGCGCGCGGCCGCGCCGGGTTATGACGCCTACCGCGAGGAGGCGGTCGATGACACCCCAGGAGGCCGCGAGCAGTCGATGAACAACGCGATCATGTGGCGCACCGACACCTGGACTCTGCTCGACGGTGGCCGCGTGGAAATCGTTGACGACGACCACGTCGTCGTTCGGGACCGCGACAGGTTGTGGGATCGGTATGCAGCCTGGGGGTTGTTCCAGCGCACGGATGGGGCCGTGGTCTCGGTGATCGCGGTGCACCACATGACCAACGCCTACCGGTATCCCCGCCAGTGGGGGACGCCGCCGATGACCCGCGTCGAGCAGTACGGCCTTGGCATGGATCACCTGATCGAGCTCGCTGGCGTCCTTGCGCCGTACGGGCCGGTGCTGGTTGGTGGCGACCTGAACTCGCACGCCCAGGACGGCCCCCAGGCGGCTGCACCTCGGATGGAGGCGGCCGGCTACCGCTACACCAAGGATTCCGGGGTCATCTACAACTTCTACACCGCGCCCGTGACGGTCGTGAGGACCTGGGAGATCAGTGCGGCCGCGGTGCACTCCGATCACCCGGCACTGTTCACGCGGATGGCCATGAACGGAGCCGGCCCGGGGGCGGGCTCACCCACCGGGCCCCGGGCGACCACGCCGGCGGGTTGCCCGCCGTGCCCGACCAGCAGCGTTGTGGCGGTGTCCGACCCTGCGGGGACGCTCACCGGCGAGCTCGACGCCGCGGCCGTCGCCGCCTCGGCAGCCCACGCCGCGGGGTTCCGTGGGGAGGACCTGGTCACCGCGGTGGCCATCGCCCGCGTGGAGTCGGGCTGGAACCCGGACGCGGCTAACCGAAGCCACTTCGGGCTGTGGCAGATCGCCCGAGAGCACCGAGGCAAGATCCCTGGATGGGACACCCCGGCCGACATCTTCGACCCGGCCCTGAACGCGAGGTACGCCTTCGCGCTCTACTCCGCGCGGCCCGGGTCGGGCGAGGCGAAGTTCGCCGACTGGATCCCCTTCCAGAACACCGACTACCACCAGTACCTCGACGCCGCCCGCCAAGCGGTGGCCGCCACCGCAGGCAGCGCCACGAACGGCGCCGCCTCCAGGTGCGTCACGTCACCGATCACTGTCGGCGGCGACCTGTCGGCGGCGCTCAGGGCCCGTCTCGACGCCATGATGAACACCCCTCTCGGTCTGTGCGGGCTGTCGTGGACCTCGGGGGCACCCTGCACCTACGACAACCAGTGCCCCAAGGTGGTCGACGCGCTCTACGGCGGTCCCGGCGTGGGCCGCGGCTACGGCGACGGGCAGGACGTCGCACAGGGCATCATCAACGCCGGGCTAGCCAAATCGCACGGAACCGGGCTCGACCCGCTGCCACCCGTGGGTGCCGTGGTGTCCTACAACACCGGCAACGGTGTCGGCCACGTCGCGATCTACGTGGGCGGCGGCAAGATCTTCGGCAACGACTACGGCTGCGCCGCGAACGGCGTCTACGGCTGCGTCGGGTTCGCCGACGTCGCCGCACCTGGTGGCTCTGTGACGTGGGCGTTGCCCAAGCAGGCGTTCGACCTCGGCGGGATGCCGGCCGTGGCCGCATGACCCACGCCTGTCATCAGCGGGGTGCAACAGCAGTCGGTGAATCGGTGGCGCCTATGTGTCCGATCTGCGCAAGTGCGGGTTGCTTTTCCTAGCATGGACGTACGCATCGGCACCACCTTGGACGGCCAAGCCGCCAGGTTCGACATCAGCAACCCGCGAACGCTGCTGCTGGTCGGCGACGTCGGGCGGGGCAAGACCACCACCGCGCGCTACCTCACCCGCTGGTGGCTGGCCAACACAGCGCGGCACGCGCACGTCTATGCCCAGACACCCAGCGAGTGGGCCGACCTGCTCTGCAGCGTCGAGCGTCCCGACCAGTTACATCGCCAGGTCGAACGCGCCTGCCGCCCCCGAACCTGCCTGGTGGTGATCGACGACATGGACCTCGTCGACGACGAGCAGCTCGCCCTGCTGCCGCTGGGAACGGGCACGACGATTCTGACCTCTCATGGCGGCAACAACTTCACCGGCCAGACGCTGCTCGGCGCCGATCTCAGTTGCGTGGGCTTGGTGCGACCCAACCACTCCGATGCATCCGAGGCCGCGGTCCTCGACGGTCAGGGGCGCCTGGACTGGCCGATCGACACGGTCGCAGTCATCGCGGACCAGCGTGGGCCGGTGGACTTCCCGTGTCACCGGTGGCAGGCCCCGGGCTGCGCCTCGATGGCGGCGGCGCTATGAGCATGGAGCGCGCACGGCGCGACCGGTTCACCAGCATCGCCCCGTCGGCGGGCGAGTTCAAGGCAGCCTGCATCCTTACCGGGCTCTTCTTCTTCCTGGTGACGCCGCTGGTCGTCCAGGCCGTCATCGGGTTCGCGACGTCGGGGCACTTCGCGTTGCCGAATGCGCACCTCTTGGACGCCTACGGCGGGCTGCTGCACGGGCAATTCGGTGTGGGTCTGCGCCCCAGCGTTGCCGAGACGCTGCCGCCGCATGCACTGATGTGGGTGCTCACAGCGGTCGGCGAGGTGCTGGTGCTCGGTGCTGCGGCCGTCGTCGGCATGTGGATGCGGGGCCTGACCGGCGCCACGTCCTTGCACGGCCTGGCCACGCCGGCGCAGGCCGCGGAGGCGCTCGGGGTGCCGCGGCTACGCAAGAGCGCCGACGTCGTCCGGCCCGACCTCTACGCCCGCTCCCAGCGCAGGGGGCCAGTCCGCAGCAAGCGGCGGGCCGCCAACCAACCGGAAGAGAGGACCCTCTGATGGCCACAGGCCTGAAGCACGTGAACCCCCACGAGGTGGGCTGGCGGCTCGGCCGGGCCGGGCGCAACGGTCCCGAGCTGTGGGTGCCGTTCGACCGGACCACGTGCGTGATCGGCCCCCAAGGCTCGGGCAAGACCCTGGACCTCCTGGTGCCTGCCCTGCTGGATGCCCCAGGCGGCGCCCTGGTGACTCTGACCAAGCCGGAGGACCTGTTCCTCACGCTGGAGGCCCGGCAACGTGACGGGCGCCCGGTCGTGGTCCTGGACCCGTTCAACGCCGCCCCCGGCACCCCGGAGCTGGTGTGGGACCCGATCGCCGGCTGCGAGGACGCGATGCACGCCGAACGGCGCGCGAAGGCGTTCGCCAACGGCACCATCAAGGGTGCCACCTCCCAGTCCTCGGATCAGGCGGCCCGGTTCTACGCCGGTGAGTGCGCGAAGGTCCTGCAGGCCTTCTTCCACGCCGCGGCGATCGCCGGCATCGGTCTGGATGAGGTGCTCATGTGGGTCTCCAGCCCGCGGGAGCATCCCCAGGCAGAGGAAATCCTGCGCACCCACCCGGCGACGGAGCCCCTATGGGACGGCCTGCTGCGCGGCGCCCTGTACGGCGACGAGCGGACGGCCGGCAACACGATCACCACCGTCCAACAGTCCATGGCGCTGTTCTTCCAGCGCTCGATCCGGGAACGCTGCGTCCCCTCCGCGACGCGGCCCGCGACCGACCTCGAAGCACTAATCAAGGCCGGCGGCACGATCTACCTGCTGGGTCGCGACGACCCGTACGCAAGCGCGTCACCGCTGATGACGGCTGTCACCGAACAGATCCTGGACACGGCCAAGCGGCTGGGCGAGACCTCCCCTCACGGACGGTTGTGCCCCCCGTTCCTGGCTTGCCTGGACGAGCTGCCCTCAACAGCGCCAATTCCCACACTGTCGACGCGGATGGCCAACGAGCGCGCACTGGGGCTGTCCTTCATCCTTGCTGCCCAGACCTGGCGGCAGTTCGTGGTCTCCTACGGCGAGGACGAGGCACGCACCATCTACGGGTTGTCGAACAACCTGGTGGTCTTCGGTGGCGGCAAGGACATCCGCTTTTGCCAGGAGCTCTCCGACCTGATCGGATCCACGAGCCACACCGAGACCCGGTACTCGGCGCGCGGCCACGAGTTGTTCGGCGTGATGGACCGGTCCTTTGACCAGCGTCGGGTGCCGATCCTCGAGCCGGCTGAGCTGCGCCGCATCGAGCAGCGCAAGGCCCTGGTCCTGGCCGAGATGTACGACCCGATCATCGCGAACCTGCACCGCTGCATCGACGGCAAGCGCGGGAAGGAGCTGCTGGCTGCGCAGAAGCGGGCCCGAGTGCGGCCCGCAGCCCAGTCGCGGAACCCACCGCCCCGGCAGCGGACCAGCCCACACCGACCGAGACCGTGTCCCGGACCCGACAGCGCCTCGGGATGCCGAAGTAGGGAGGGGGAGCGATGACGACGATGCACCCCTCACAGGTCGCCTCTCGCGCAGCGGGCGGAACTGTTGTCGCCCCCGGCGGGAACGCGATGATGCCTCTGGTCGGACTGATGGTGCGGCCGTTCCCCGAGCCCGGGCCCACGATCCGGACCGCGATGGAACAGCTGCAGCAGGCCACCGTCGAGCCGCCAGCCGACGAGGAGGCGCTGCGCGAGCTCGCGCAGATGCCGCGGCCTTGGGACCCGGCCACGTGTACCGGTTCTATGCGTACCGAGCTCTGGGCGTGGCTGGACCTGGTCGCGATGTGGGTCAACGAGCAGCACCTGTGGAACGTGACCCGCACAGGCATCCCCGAGTGCTGGCCCGCGCACCCCCACCTGGTGCATGACCTGGCGGTGCTGGCGTGCAGCCGCTACTACACCAGCTTCGCCGTCACCCCGGCCGCGCTCGAGGACTGGCACCGATACGGCCTGCCGGGCTTCCTGGAGAGGTTGCGTGACCGGCTGGGCGACGGCTGCCAGCCGGGCAAGCACCAACCGAGGCCCCGAAACGAGCGCGACGAGACCCACGCCTCGACGCCGGTCCGCCGCGGCCGCCGGCAGCGCTACCGCGACGACGTCGACCGCGCCGGTGAACTGGCCGCGGCCGCCACTCAACCCGACGACACCAAGCCCGCCCACAACGATCTTCACGAAAGGTGGTAGCCGCGATGGCCACTCCAGACAACAGCACTCGGCGGCTCCGGCTCGTCGACGACCAGCAGGACCAGCCCGCCGAGGCGGCTGCACCAGATGGCGAGCTCACCACCAAGCAGGCGGCGGCATTCGCCGCCCTGGTCGCCAACGCGAATCAGTCCGCCGTCGAGCGGACGCTCGACCAGATGAACGCCGAGCAGCTGCGGTCGCTCGCGATCGCACTGGCCACTCAGGTCAACGCCACCGGAACCGCGAATGGCGAGGTGGCCGACGTCGGACCCGACGGCATCTGCGCGATCGCGATCGCCACCGCCGCGCAGTCCTTCGGCACCACCCGCGACGCGGTGCGCAGCGCCGACCGCCACCGCGCGGTGACCGACGCCCGCGCCGTGGCGATGACGGCAGCCCGGCGCGGCGGCCTGACCCTGCCGGCGATCGCGGCCTACTTCGGCAAGGACCACACCAGCGTCATGTACGCCCAGAACAAGGTCGCGAACAACCCTCGGCTCAACGCAGTGTGCTCCCGCATCGTCGACCAACTCGATGAGCACTATGCGGAGCCGACCCGCATCCCCGCCGAGGACCCCGCGGCCCCCGAGAGCGGGCGCAGCACAACGCTGCAGCTGGCCGCCCTCGACCAGGCCCACCACGAGACCGCCCGTCGGCACCAGGACGAAGACGGTCAGCGGCTCGCGGTCTCGGCCGCGCCCGCCAGGTAGGGCAGTGCCGAGCGCGATGCTGAACCGGGACCAACAGAACCTGCTGGGTGCACTGGGCTCCGCAATGGCAGCCGACGCTCTCCTCAATAGCCTCCGCGAACACGGGACACTGGAAGGCGGCCGTTCCGCACCGCAGGAAGGCTGCTGGATCAACTACAACCGCAAGGCGGTCTGGCTCGAAGACCACTCGGGGTTCTCCGAGGCGATGAAGGCAGCCGGCACCGACACGGAGGCCTGGCGCAGGATCAGGCCGAAGGTCGTGTTGAAAGTGACCTGGGCCGAGGCCGCAGCGTACGGCACGGCCCTGCCGCAGGAGCTGCGGACCGAACTGGACACGCTGCGCCGGAACGAGCGCGACGAGAACCGCCGATGGAGTGAGTTCAGCGATGCACGCGGCGGCTGGCCATGGCGCAGACGCTTCGACTCCGACGACGAGCACCAGGAGGCTCAGGCGGAGTGGGACGAGGTCTACGGCAAACACCTCGTCGCACTGCGTGAAGTTCGGGACCGCCAGAAGGCGGCGATCTCGCGCGCGCTCCCGCTCACCGTCGATGACGAACCCGTCGACCTCCTCGAGCTCCTCGAGCTCCTCGAGCTCCTCGAGCTCCTCGACCAGCAACCAGCCGCACCGGCCGCGCCGACCCGATCCGCCGCCCTGCAGGCCGGCGCGCTACTGGCCCCGCCCACCGCTCCTTCCCCGACGGTGGCACAGGACGAAGGACTCTTCACCCTCCCGGGCTCCAGCCCGGCGACTGGCCGCTGAGCACCGCGGCAAGGACCGCACCCAAGTGTCGGTGCCGGCGTCTACGTTGGCCGCATGCAGCTCACGGCGGACGAGGTCGACCGGTTCTGGTCGCGCGTCGTGAAGGGCCCTCGGGAGACCGATTGTTGGTTGTGGGCCGGGGGCGGCACAGCCGCGATCGCTGATGACGGGTACGGGCGCTTTTGGATATCGCGGGAAGGTCGCCAGAGGGTGCTGAGGCCTCATCGAGTTGCCTGGGCGCTGGCCGAGGGGGTGTCGATCGACCTTTCCCCGGTGGTCGAGCACGTCGTGTGTGACAACCCGATCTGCGTACGCGCCGAGGGCACCCTGCTGGATCACCTCGAAGGGTCCACTCAAGCAGCGAACCTTTCCCGGATCGCGCAGCATGGCCGCGGCGGTGCGCGCGGCTACCGCAGTCGGATGTTCGGCCGAGAGGCGATGTACCGCAGGTCGCTCGCACTGCGAGCCGCGGTTGCGGACGGCTGGGATGACGAGCGGATTGCCCGCGCGCTGGCGTCGGTCGACGAGGCGCAGATGGCACTGTTCTGAGGCACCTGTTGCCGGGGGACCAGCCATGGCGCCGCCCCTGTCGAGATGCAAGAGAGATTGACGACGTCCCCAAGGGAATCCTTGACGGATCGGTGCGGTCGGGCCGTTCCCGGCAAGGTGGTAACGATTTGCCGATCCGAGATCCGTGCGACGATCCGGCTGATCGGCCCTTGCCGAACCACACCACTACCTAAGGGACATGAGCACACGGGTATTCGTGCCGGACGACTGAAAGACGAACGGCGCAGAAGCCGGCCCGGGAATCCGCGCCATCAAGCGGATGTTGGCGACAAGTCGAGTCGGCGATGCTAGGTTCCGGTCGAGTACTGCGGGGAGGCAAGGTTGAGCTCGGACCCTTTCAGCGCGGCGGCATCGGCACTGGGTTACTTGTACCAGTGCAAGTACTCGCTGTTGGCTGCGCTGGAGCGTATGGACGGTTCACCGCTCCTGGTGGAGATCGAGACACTCGACGACGTCACTTTCCCTCAAGGCGCGGAGCCGATGGAGCTCCTGCAACTCAAGCACCACCAGGGCGAGCGACGGCCGGATCTGACGAACGCCAACACGGACCTATGGTCGACACTCCGGGTGTGGTGCACACGGCTGGTCGCAGGTGAGCTGTCCGACGACGCATGCCTGTTCCTCATCACGACAGCAGGATGTGCCGATGACTCCGCGCCCGCGCTGCTGGGCATCTCAGACCGAGACGTCGAGAAGGCTGAAGAGTTGCTCCTCGAGTACGCCAAGACCAGCGACGCCGTGTCGACCCAAGCAGCCCGAAAGGCGTTCCGTGACCTCAACCGCTCCCAGCGGCTGAGCCTGCTCGATCGCGCCCGCATTATCTCCGAAGCCCCCGAGATCGACGGGCTCGACGATCGACTGAACCAGCGCTTGCGTTTCGTCCGGCCGAGCAAGGTCGATTACGTCCGTGAACGGATGGTTGAGTGGTGGTACGCACGCTGCGCCGAACACTTGAGCAAGAAGCGGCCGGGAGCCATCAACTCGATCGAGATCGACCTGAAGATCGAGTCACTCAGCGACGCGTTGACGGCGGACAATCTCCCCATCGACGTGCCCGAGCCATCGGACGCCGACCTGGGCGATGTCGGCGACAGCATGTTCGCCCGGCAACTCTCGCTGCTACCAGTCTCTGGCACCCGGGTACTGCAAGCAGCAAAGGACTACATGCAGGCCTTCAGCCAGCGCTCACGCTGGCTCGGGGCCGAGCTGCTCACCGTGGGCGACCTTGCCGACTACGAGTCCGACCTCGTGAGCGAGTGGCGCCGCCGGTTCACCGTGATGTGCGATGAGATCGGTCCGGCCGCTGCTGAAGAAGAGATGCAACGCGAGGCGAAGCAGCTCTACAAGTGGTTTGAGCTCGAGGCCGACTTTCCCATCCGCCCACGGTGCACCGCGGCCTTCGTCACCCGCGGCTCGTTCCACATCCTCAGCGACCAGATGCGCGTCGGCTGGCACCCTAACTTCGAGAGCATCTTGTCCACTGCAATCGGAGAGAGCACAGCATGACGATGCTGCCGCTGTGGGAAACACGGGTGCGCGAGGAGGCGAACCTCTTCAACCCGTACTTTCTCGCGGTCACGATCCGGCAGACGGCGCGCGCCTACGAAACCGCCCGTGGCGAGGGACTTCCCTGGCCACTCCCGTTCCTCTGCGTGCCGCTGCTCCTCCACGAGCACTCGCGTCAGCAGCTCCCCTACAACTCGCGCACTGATCTCGTAGTTTGGCTGACCGACCACCCCGACATCCGATTCCTCACACCCGGCCGCGTGAGGCTGCTCCGCCCGCATGTCCGGGAAGCGCTCCTCGTCGGGGTGCGCGAGGGAATCCTGACCATCAATCGGCCGGAGCTTACGATCAACCAAGGGCCGACGCGACTGACACAGACACGTCTTGACCGCACCGGCGCCGTCGCTGGCGAGATCCTCAAGGAAGCCACCAAGCTTGGGCGCTGGCTGGCCCGCAACGGCACTTGGCAATACCAGCTGACCCTCTGGGGGGTGAGCGCGTGAGCTTCCAACTGAGCAGGATCATCCTCTTCCCGCACGGTGACCGCGAACCACGTGTCGTGCCCTTCAAGACGAACGCCCTCAACATCATCACCGGCGACTCCGGCACCGGAAAGTCCGCGATCATCGACATCGTCGACTACTGCCTTGCCAGCGGCGAGTGCCGCGTCGCCGACGGCGTGATCCGCGACAACGTCTCCTGGTACGCCGTCGAGCTCGTCGTGGGTGAGTCGCGCGTCCTCGTCGCGCGCCGCGGACCCGAAGCCGGCCGCCCTGCTTCCAACGATGTTTGCGTCCTGTACGACCAAACCGATCTTCCGGCCGCCGGTTCGCTCGAGCCGGTCACCAATGTCCCAGGACTGGAAGCGCTGCTGACCGAGCTCGCCGGCATCCCTCGCACAGCCGACCCGGACGGACGCCTGGCACCGAGCTACAGCGCCACGATCAGGCACGCCTCACGGCTGCTGTTCCAGAGTCAGAACGAGATCAGCAGTAACACCTTGCTCTTCCATCGCCAGAGCGACGACTTCGTCAAGGCGTCGATCCGCGACACCCTTCCGTTCTTCCTTGGGGCGGTAGACGCCGATGACCTAGCTCTGGCCCGCCGCTTGGCCGACCGCCGCCGCGAACTCCGCCGCGTCCAACAGCAAGTCAGGGAGCTCGAAGACCTCGCTGACGTAGAAGGTTCTCGGGCGTCGAGGCTTCTCCTCGAAGGCATCGACCTGGGGGCCATCGAGCCGGTCGACGCTCAGACGCCAGATGGCGAGTCGGTTCCTCGACATGAGGCCATTGCCCGCCTCCAGGTCGTCACGATCGACGACGCTGACGACCGTGAGATCGACGCCGGCGCGACCACCGACCGACTCAACACGCGACGTCGAGCTCTTCTAGACCAAGCGCGAACCCTTAGAGAGGCCTACCAAGCCACTCAGGAGCAGCTCGCCGAAACCCGCGACTTCTACGACGCCCGCTCAAGCTTCGACAGCGCTGCGGCGGACCAGATCGAGCGGCTACGACTCGGTGCTGAGGTCACAGAGGGAGCACCGGCACTCCATGAGTGCCCTCTGTGCTCCTCCGAGCTCGACCAGACTCTGCCGGCACATGCCGACGTGCTGGCCTCTCTTCGTAGCCTCGAACAGACTGTTACCGCCTTCTCTCAGGACCCGCCGCAGTTGCGCGCCTTGGCAGAGGATCTCGCTGCACGCGCGAGTGACCTGCGGCGTCAGATGGTTGAGGTCACGGGGCAGCTCGAGGCGCTTGACCTCGAACAGCGCCGCCTGCAGGGCAACGTCGACCAGCGCGATCAACGACTCCTCTGGTTCGGACGGGTCTCTCTGTTCCTCGAGTCCGTGGCCGAGGAGACCCGGCTGACGGATCTACGCCTTCGAGTCTCTCGACTGCAGACCGAGATTCAGGAGCTGGAAGAGAGGGTCGGGCCTGGCGCAGTACGTGACCGGATGGCCTCCATCGTTTCTCGGCTTTCCCAGACCATGACTGCATCTGCCGCGCCTTTGGATCTCGAATGGTCGAGCTATCCGATTCGGTTTGACGCGCGAGAGCTCACGGTAGTTGTCGACGGCCCCAACGGTCCCATCCCGCTGCGCCGCGTCGGCAGCGGTGAGGCGTGGGTGGCGTATCACATGATCACCCATCTTGCGCTGCACCAGCAGTACGCGGGGGCGGCCCGACCAGTGCCCCACATGCTCTTCCTCGACCAGCCGAGCCAGGTCTACTTCCCGCGTGAATCCGACACCGTGACCGTGGCGGAAGAGCGCATCGGAGATATGGCCGCCGCAGAGCGACTGCTACGAGTCGCGTACGAGGCCACTCAAGGCAATGCCGGATTCCAGGTGATCATGACCGAGCACGCTGAAATCGACGAGGACTGGTTCCGCGAGAGTCTCGTGGAGGATTGGCACGAGGGTCGTGCACTTATCCCCGCCGCGTGGCTCTAGCGACCACAGCGACAGCCGCGACGTCGCCGCCCACAGGTCCCGATCACCCTGACATAACCCAAAAAGGTGGACTTGTCGTAGACAAAGTCAATGTTCACTGCATCTCGACAACACCCCTCGACCTGCCGTCAGTCAGTCGCTGGTGAGTCGGTGGCCGAGATGCGCTCGCAGTTCCCCCAGAACGCTTCCTGGCGAAGGTTCGAGGGCAGATTCAGGCCCTGAGCGACCATTCGTTGCCCCAAGTTCGTTCAGAGCGATTCTGAGCGAGGTGCTCTCACCGGGCGGGACCCGCGTGATCGGGCCCTGTTGGCGGCACGTCGTGCCCGGCCCGGAGCGAGGTGGTTGTCGCTGCGAGTCGCTGCCCGGCTGCCCGGCGCCGGGACTGAGGATCGACCTTGGCTGTCTTCATGCGCTCTTCGGCGTTGATCTCATCGATGCGAGCCTGGGCGTACGCCGGGCGGTTGTGGTCGCGCTCCGTGCTCTCGGTGACGGTCTGGTGTTCGAGGATGCCGGGCGCGAGGTGCAGCTTCTGGCGGAGACGCTCGAAGCCGTCGAGCCAGCGTTCGGAGCCGCGGGATCCGAGGATGCGCGCGGCCTGGTGGATGAGCTTCTGGCGAACATCGGTCTCGGACCAGTGCCCTGCGGTGCGCAGCAGGTGGTCGATCATCGCGTCTCCGAGCGGGGACCGATTCTCGATGGCGGCGGTGATCGCATCGGCACCCTGGGTCTCGAACAGCTTGGCCGGGTCCAGGCCGTCGGGCAGGTCGAGATGGGTGGGGTCGAGGTCCGCGGCGGCCAGGTGCCAGAAGGCCTTCTGCGCCGACTTCCAGCCGGCCGGGTCGGAGTCGGTGGCCACGGCGATGCGGTCGCGCCCGTCGACCATGTCGATGTGGGAGCGGAGCAGCCTGATCTGGTTGACGGTGAGCGCGGTTCCCATCGGGGCGATGCCGACGGCGGTGCCGTTGCTGCCCAGGGTGATGGCCAACGCGTCGATGGGGCCCTCGACGATGACCGGGAGCGCGCCGTCGGTGAGAGGTTCGCGGGCTTCGGCGTACCCGAAGAGTGCCTCGCCCTTGGTGAAGACCGGAGTGGTGCGGGTGTTGAGGTACTTCGGTCCGGCGTAGTCGTCGTCGGTCTTGTTGGGGTTGCGGCGGCCGACGAAGCCCAGGATCGCCTGCCCGCTCGGGCCTTGGGGGTCGCGGATGGGCATGATGAGTCGGTCGCGGAAGAAGTCGCGGTAGTACGTCGTGCCGTCGTTGCGTTCACGCTGGGAGACGAGGCCGGCCTGGTCGAGCTCGTCGAGGGTGGCGCCCTGCTCGGTGAGGTGCCGCATCAAGCTGCGGCCACCTCCGGGTGCGTACCCGACGGCGTAGGTGGGGTGGTCGGCGAGGTCGGTCCCCAGCCGCTCGCGGACATAGGCCGGTGCCCACGAGCGCGGGTAGCAGGACTCGAAGTAGGCCAGTGCCTGCTGGTTGAGTTCGTGGATCCGCTCGGCCGGGATCTGGTTCGGGTCTGGGAAGGCGTGCTCGGCGGTGACCTCGGCGGCCTGTGCCCACGGCAGGGGGGTCGCGTACGGGTCCTCGACATACGGGTAGTGAGCGGCCGCGCCATCGTCGTACGGCGCTGGCTCCTGCTCGGCGAGGTCCGGCTCCCAGGCGACCGGCTCGGCCGCGAGGGTGTCGTAGTCGTCCGGAGTGGGGGAGTGGGCGAGGGGGACGTTGGTGTCGTCGGCCTGGTCTCGGTAGAAGGCGGCCAAGAACTCGTCGGCGTCCTCGGGCGGCAGCAGGTCCGGGTCCTGGGGAACGTCGGCGTAGCTGTATGGCGCTGGTTCGTCACCATGGACGCGCGGTTCTGTCGGCTGGTCGGTGAGCATGGCGATGCGCAGCACGAGCGCGTCGGCGACCTCGACACCGCTCACGGATCCGTCTTGCGGGACGCCGGCGAGTGCGCTGGCAAGGATCTCGGTCGGACTCCAACTGTGGTGCTCGCAGGCCTCGTCAACCGCCGCCACGAGCGCGGGCCACGCGGGCGCCTTCTGCAGGTACTCGGCCTTGGTGGTGCCGACGAGTTCGGCCAGCGCGCTGCGCCAGATGGGCTGCAGCAGGTTCGCGGAGTGCTCGTCAGCGCCGAGTGCAGCCGGCCCGAGGTGCGGAACGAGACGCCACCACAGCGCGGCTGCCTGCTGCTCGTCGGGCAGCGGCCGCGCGGCTGAGGACGTGTCCGCGTCGGTGGCGGACTGGCCGCCCGAGAGCGAGGGATCGGTGGCGAGTACTTGCTTGATGTAGTCCGTCACGGGCAGTCCTGCGCGCTCGAGCCGGGCGAGTCGCTGGCACAGCGGCGTGATCCACGGGTCGGCGCGGACGATCTCGGGCAGCACCTGGTACCAGGTGCGCTGGGAGAAGGGGTAGCTGGGACGTGCCGAGCGGACGGCCCGGTTGAGCTTGGCCTGGTAGGCGCCCGGAGCGCCGATGGTGTGGTCGCCGGTGGGGCGCAGGTCGTTCTCGTCAGTCCGGGCGGCTGCCCGCCACACGGCGAGATCGGCCCGCAGGTCGGCGTCCTCGTCCTCGAGGAAAGGCTGCGCCCACACGGGTGCGGTGGCGCCGGTCCACCCCCGAGCCGCTTCGCGTACGGCGTCGATCTGCTCTCGCACGAGCTGGTGGTAGGCGGCCGCGAACGGCCCCCAGTCGTGGGCCTCGGCCAGCCGGGCGGCGATGCCGGGCAGCCACGCCAGCGGCCCGTCAGCGGGCGGGGGAGCGTCCGGATCGTGTGGCCGGGCCGCGGTGAGTTCGGCGACGAGGTCGTCGATGCGGGCGTCGAGCACGGCCGCGGGGTCGCGTGCATCGGCCAGCGACCCGACACCCACGGCGGCGGTCAACAGCTTCAAGGGGCTGTGCTCGTCGAGCGCGATGAGGGCGAGATGGGAGCGCAACGTCGGCCAGGCTGGGGCCTCGGTGAGTCCCGTGAGGAGTGTTTCGGCGTGCGCGTCGATCTTGTCCATGCCGACCGGACCGATGAGGTTCTCGGCGCCGGCGGTGACGGCGTCGTGATAGCGGGCCGCCATGACGCCGAGCAGCTGGTGCGGGTTGGTCTGCTCGCGCAGCGTGGTGGTCGCGGAGACCGGCGAGCCGTCGCGGCGCAGCATCTCGGCGATCCGGTCGAGTGCGGTCGGCGGGATCAGTGCCTCAGGCCTGATCAGGTTGTGCGGGTCGCCGTCGCTGGCGACGTTGAGGTAGAGGTGGTTGGCGAACTTGCCACGCGACAGCGCGACGTAGAGCACGTTGCGGTCTTCGTCACCGGTGAGGACGACGTGGCAGGTGCCGGTGGTGATGCCCTGCGCGCCGTGAACGGTGGTGGCGTACCCGAGCTGGACGGTCCTGGAGACGTAGTCGGCGGGCAGGGTGATGGTCTTGCCGAGCTGGTCGTGGACCACGCTCAGGGAGCCGTCGGCGTTGACGCACCTGACGTGCCAGCGGTCGCCGTTCTTGACCCAGTTGGTGCGGCTGATGGGTAGGCGGCGATCGTTCTCACGGGTGATGATCCGGTCACCCTCGGACACCTTGGTGCCGTCGGCCAGCGTCAAGACAGGTCCGATCTCCTTCTCGTCGAGGGCGGCGAGGCGGTCGTTGCGGGCGCGGGTGTTGAGCTCGGCCACGATGTCGCGGGTTGGCGCGATCAGGACTGAGTCAGTGCCGTCGGTACGGTCGGCGGACCACGCGGCGTAGGCCTGGTCGGCACAGGCACCGAGGTCGCCGACATGGATGCGGCCCCGGTCGGCGTAGAACGCGATCGCCGACGGGTCGCCGTCGCGCAGCGCAAGGGTGGCGGCCGCTTCGGCGTGATTGAGGCTGCCGTCTCGGTTGCGGAAGCGGTGCACTTCGCCGAGGGTAACGGCGCCGATCTGGTGGACGATGTCGCGCAGGACGCCGCCGGCGGCGACCGACGCGAGCTGTCGGTCGTCGCCCACGAGCCGCACCTGGGCGCCGCGGGAGGTGACGTAGTCGATCGCAGCCGCCAGATCGGTGGTCGCGGCCATGCCCGCCTCGTCGATCAGGACCAGGGTCTTGGGGCCGATCTTCTCCATCCACGTCGGTGCTCCACCGTTGTTGGCGTGCCACACGAGCTTGGCCAGCGTGTCGGCGCGAACCTTCTTCCGACCCGGGCGCCACGGCCCGTTCAAGAGCCCCTTGGCCTTCGCCGCGGCACCGGCGTCACCGGCTTCGGGATTGATCGAGGCACCGAGTTCTTGCGCCGCGACCGCGGACGGAGCGAGGCCGATGACGGTTCCGCCGGAGTCCTGCCAGGCGCGGGTGAGGACCTGCATGGCAGTGGTCTTGCCGGTACCGGCGGGCGCGAGAGCGAGCTGGACGGCGCGCCCGCTGGTAGCCATCTCGCGGACCAGGGACTGCTGGGCGGCGTTGAGCTGGAGATCGTTGGCGGCGGCTTCGGCGATCGCGATGCCGACGCGTACCTCGCTGATGGTGCGAGCGCCGGTGCGTCGGGCGGACTCGACGATGCGCCGTTCGGCGTCGATCACGGCCTGGGAGGTGTACCGGCGGGCACCGGCGAGGCTGTACACGCTGACGATCTCCTCACCGTCGCCCCCGCGTTCGGTGCGCTGCATGGGAGCGGGGATCGCCACGTCGTGGGTGGCCGCAGTAGTCGCGTGGGTGAGCGGGTCAGGGTCGTTGAATGCGATGGAGTGCTCGCCGATCGCGGTGGCCACCACGCGGTCGACGGCGGCATCGAGGTCGGGCAGCCGGACGCCGTGGGCGCGGGCCTGGCGCTGCGCCTCCGCGCGCAGGTGCCAGACCTGCCAGGTCGCACGGTCCTCGGCGACCCGCGCGACGACACGCTGCGCGGTCTCGACGACCCACTCGTCGGTGACATCCTGGGCGGCCGGGCGGTGGCCGAGACAGTCCTCGACCATGTCCCGGACGGCCTGCTCACCACCAATGATCGCGGCCGCCTCGGCCAGCCACGCGGCCCGCTGATCGGCCTCGGCACGGGGTGCGTGCTTGGCCTGCCGGGTCTGGTCCCACGCCTTCTCCGCGAGGGTGACGGCCTCACCTTCGGTCGGCGGCCGACCGTGCTCGGTCTGGAAGGCGGCCGCCAGCTCGCGGCGGCGGGCCTCGATGGCGCGGTGCCGCTTGGACCAGGTCTTGGCCAGCCGCTCGTCGACGCCGACGATCTCGCGCACCGGCCGCTTGTCAACACCCTTGTCCAAACCGCTCCTGCGGTTCTCGAAACGCACTCCCAGCCGGGCGATGAGCTCGGACTCGATGAGTGTGTTGTACATCTCCGCGAGGGTGACGTTGGCCTTGTAGAGCACCCGTCCGTCGACCGCGAGCCAGCGGCCGGTCTCGTCCTGGACCTTGTTGCTGACCGCGACGTGGGTGTGCAGGTGCGGATCGGAAGAGCGTGCGTCGCGGTGGGTGAACATGCCCGCGATAAGGCCCTTCGCCTTGACCTGCTGGAGGCCGCCGCGGCCGCGGCGCGTGAACAACACCTCCTTCTCCAGCCACGACAGCGTGGCCTCGACTGCCGAGTGATGGGCGGCCTCGATCTCCTTGGCGACGTCGCGATCGGCCAGCGCCCACAGCGTCGAGACGGACTTCACCGGGGCGAAGGTGAGGTCGTATCCGGCCACCGCGGTGGTCTGCTGGCGGGTGGCCTTGGCCATGAAGGAGCCGCGCTCACGGTCGTCGATCGGTGCCCGCCCGTGCTCGCGGAGGAAGTGCTCGTTGCCCAGCTCGGTGCGGATCTTCGCCCGCACGTCGGCCGGCACCGGGGTCTTCCAGTGCTCACCGCGGGCCAGGTTGTAGGCGACGTAGCGTTTGGCGGTCTCCTGGATGAACTCCGGTTGGTTGCCCAGGTACCGGGCGAACACACGGCCGAGCTGGGAGGCCTTCTTGGCATTCTCGATGCTCTTGCCTGCGTCCAGGGCGGCGTTCTCCAGCCGCTCCGCGTCCGGGTGGCGACCCTCGCCGAACAGGTTCCGCATGTGGGCCTCGGTGACCTGCGAGCCCGCCTCGAGGTCAAGCGCACCGAGCCCCGCACCGAACCAACGGCCCGGTGACTCGCCCTTCTCGGCGTAGTAGTCGGCCAGTCCCGCATGGCCGCGGTCGGTGGCATCGTGCACGGCGACCTGACGGGTCAGGTATGTGTACCCGTCTCCCGCGGTCAGCTTGTGCACACCCATCACGCCTGGAGAAGCAACCACGGCGACCCGGTTTCGGACACCTGCCCGGCACCAATTTCCGACAGTGCATGGGGTGCGAGGGATCTGGTGAGTTCGGAAATGTGAAAAGTCGAGTGTCGGTGCTGGGTTCGTGGTGTTTGGAAATTCGGTGAGCTCGAGGTGTCCGATCCGGGTCGGTCGAGGTTGCTTCTCGTTTGCGAAGGGGTCGCGGTGGATGTCCGTGACGTGACGATCAAGGAAGAGGTGATCCCCGATGGGGAAGGCGGCACAGGCACAGGCAGGTCGGGACCGGGCTCGGGATGCCCGACTGAAGGCGGCGCGGGAGCGTCGGCTGAAGCTGGATCCGGATCAGCTGGCGCGGGAGCGGCGCATCGACGAGGCGTCGGTCGACGTCGAGGTCGCCTGGGAGGAACGCGCCCAGGCCGAGCAGGCGATCACGGATGCGGAGATCGCGGCCGCGGCCGCGATCGAGCGGCTCGTTGCGGAGCGGCTCGCGGTCAAGGACGTCATTCAGCTGACCGGACTCGACCAGGCGACGGTACGTCGACTGCGTCAGCTCGAGACCGACTCCGACGACCACGCCGGCATCACTGGTGAGGGTGCCGACGTCGAGGTGGCGTGATGGCGAGCCAGCCGACCATCGTGACCGGCCGCCGGCGGCAGCACGAGCTGCTGCGGTCGTGGTCGGGCTGGGCGCTGACCTCGATCCTGATCGACCCTGCCGAGGTCGCCCACGCCCGGGAGGCCGGCTGGTCGGGCACCAATCACCACGACCCGGAGACGGGGGAGCGGATCGTCGGCGCGGCTCGCGGGCTCGGGTTTGGCGTCGACGGCGGCTGGCACAACCCGGTCGAGGTGATCCCGTGGCCAGAAGTTGAAGCGGTCGCGCGGGCGGTGCCTGATGAGGTCCGTCAGCAGTTGGTCGAGGTGGCGCGACCACCAAGTCGCCTACCCTCGCTTCGTCGCGAGCGCGGACGCGATCGGGTGTGGCCCGATCGTTCCCGGTCAGCCACTCACGCCACGCCAGGAGGCCTACGTGCGCGAGCAAGAGGCCTTTAAGGCCAGCGGCGTGCTGCCGGCCTGGGAGCAGAAGCGGGCCGTCCTCGACGCGGAGCGGCTCGGCCTGCACGCCCGGGCGCTCTCCGTGGACGCCGACTCGGGGGCGGGCGACGTCCTCGAGCTGCTGGACGACCAGAGGGTCCACGGGAGGGCGGAGAAACTGGGCACCGCGTCCGCGGCCGCGCCCGGGCCGCCATCGTCGACGGATCGGCCGGCGCTGCAACCGCCCGCACCCGGCACGACCCCCGCGGCGTTGGCAGCGGGATCGTCGAGCCCGATTGCGCCACCCACGGGAGGAGTGGGCCGATGATGGTGACGAAGCCGGTCCGGCTCCTGTCGCTGGCGGTCGTGGCACTGGTGGTCCTCGCCGGCGTACGGAGCATCGGCAGCGGCATTGGGTCAGCGGCGACCTGTTCGAGGGCGCGAGCACGGACCCCGTGGCTGCCGGCAAGCGGACGCCCGGCGTCGTCGCCTACGTCTTGGACGGCGACACGGTCAAGGTCACCACTCCCAACGGCCGGGACGTGCGAGTGCGGTTGCTCGGCATCAGCGCACCCGAGATCCCGCAGCCGGGCAAGCCAGGGGAGTGCTACGGCGCCCCGTCCACGAGCCTGCTCAGGCAGGTCCTGCCAGCCGGCACGCAGGTCACGCTCGTGAGCGACCCGACGCAGCACGACGTCGACACCTACGGGCGCTGGCTGCGCTACGTCGAGGCAGGTGGGCGCGACATCGGACGGGCGCAGATCCGGTCCGGTGCCGCCGCGGCCCGGGACAGCTCAGACCCGGTCTCGCGCCACGCCGTGCACGTGCAGATCGAAGACCAGGCCCGGGAGCGCGGTGCGGGGATGTGGACGGCATGTCGCTGACCCACTCGTCGGGACTGATGACGGCGAAGGGGTTTACAAACGGTATGGGGAGGCTGCGGGCATCGGCTGCGTCAAGCACAGCCGGGCGAGACCCAGTACCCGCGGTCGCGGGCCGCATCCGTTAGGCGTAGCCACTAGAAGTGTTGAACCGACGTCGCTGCAGCGCCGGGCGCCAATGTCGCACCACGACTCGGGTCGGTGAGCCAGTGGCGATCACCCGAGTCGAGCCCACGGTGATCGTCGAGGTCGAGGCGGACACCGCGCGCGAGCACGGACGGTGGCGGCATCTCACCTGCTACCGCCGACTGCGCCGGGACCTCTCCAGCTGAGGCGGAACCCCTTCGGTCGGGGTGTGCCTCGAGCTCGCCCGGCTGAGTCGGTTGGTTGCCGTAGTTTCTGGACATGGAGAGTCAGGGCCCCGCATCGATCCGGTTCACCCTGAACGGGCAGCGTCACGAGTTGTCCCGTGACGACGTGGAGAGCCGTCTGGCCGACGTTGCCCCCGACGCGATACGCAAGCACGCTGTCAGGGTCGGCGGCACCTGGTTCCCGGTCATCCAGGCGTTCGAGGTTGCCACCGGGGTCCCTCGGGCGAAGTTCATTTCTCACACCGCTCGGCGGCACCTGGCGGCGCTCGGGTACGAGGTCGCCGGCGACGTCGAGCCGCGCACGGAGCCGCCGGCGGCAGGCCGCGCGGTCACGCAGCCGGCTGTTGCGGCCCCCGCGCGGGACCTGGAGCGGCCAGCGGAGCTGGCGGGGGAGTGGCACACCGAGGCCAACGTTCAGGCATTCCTGGTCACGGCATTGGCGGCCGACGGGTGGCGGATCCTGTCGGTGGCGAACACCGCGACGAAGGAGCACGGCATCGACGTGATCGCCTCCCGGGACGACCAGACGGTCGGCATCGAGGTCAAGGGATTCCCCAGCCGCGGCTACGCCGACCCAGCGCGCGCCAACGAGGTCAAGCGCACCAACCCGAGCACGCAGGCCGGCCACTGGTACTCCCAAGCTGTCCTGGCCGCGATGCGGCTGCGCGGCAAGGAGCCGACGTGGCGCAGCGTCATCGCGTTTCCTGATTTCCCGCGCTACCGCGACCTGCACGCCGAGACGGCCGGGTCGCTGGCCGCGGCGCAAATCGAGGTGTGGTGGGTCGACCAGGCCGGCGCGGTACACCGACCATGACCGCCGCCCGCTGGTACGCGAGGCCGGAGGGCGATGGGCTGACGCTCCGGATGCCCTCGCGACTGCCAGTTGGAACAAGGCCACCGACCCCGACCAGGTCCGGTTGCGCGAGTACCTCGAGGACACCGCCGAGCTCTGGCGCCCGCGATTGTGAGTGGCCCGTGGGCGTTCCGCCTCGACGTAGGGCTGCCAACTGGCCGCGACCTCATCGACATGGCTGACCTGGACAACTACGCCTTCCCGCTGGCCACACACCTGCGCAGCGAGGACCTGGTGTCGGTGTGGTGCACCAAGCGGCACGCGGACACCTCGAGAGTTCTTGTCGCACCCGCGCGCGAGACCCCGGCCCCGGAGGCGACCTACACGGTGCGCACCACCGCTTCGTCCCAGGTCAAGCCATACAAGGAGCAGGTACGCGCCGCGGTCGCCGGCGACGCTGAGATCCCCGCGGGGGGCGTCCAGCTGCAGGTCGCCTTCGTCGTCGGCCCGCACCGCAACTGGCTTAACCTCTGGAAACCAACGATCGATGCCCTGGACCCGCTTCTCGGCCGCACCCGCGCCGAGCGCGACTGGCACCCGAAGGATGGGCGGATTACCGACCTCGGCCTCCACGTCGCAATCGATCCCTCACTCGGCCACGACGTCGTGGTGACGATTGCCGCCGCTCCGGCCGCCATCTGACCGGTCGATCCGCAGGACATCGCGGCCATCACAGAGCGGGCGCAGGTGCGTCGTAGTGTCGATCGCAGGTCGGTCTGGTTGGCTGGAGTCCGCCCACTTGGGCCATGGGTGTGGATACCGTCGCAGGAGAGTCAACGAGAGGGAACCTGAGTGCCGAGCATCTTCGACAACATCACCGATGAGTCGAGGCTCGGCCCTGCTCTCCAAGGCGACCTGACGAACTTCGATTCCGTCGACGTAGCGACTGGATACGTCGACTTGCGCGGGTGGAGTGGGTTCGCAGACATCGTCGACGCGAAGCCGCAGGAGAGCCGCGAGACCCCGACCGCGCGGGTGCTGGTCGGGATGGTGATGCCGTCCGAGGCAGCGGCGATGTTGAGCGCGCTTCAGGAGCAGGTACAGCCAGCGGCATACGGCGCGGACCTCAACAGCCTCGAGAAGGCCATGGCGGCCAAGGACCAACTGGTGCGGCACCTGCGGACCCAGCTGATGCGTGGCATCCCGAACCGAGCCGAGCAGCAGACCCTGCAGCAGTTGCGTGACCAGCTGGAGTCCGGGGCGGTGGAGATGAAGGTCTTCACTGACGCGCCTCTGCACGGCAAGACATACATTTTCCACGCGCCGGAGAACCCGATGGCCAAGCAGCGGGCCTACGTCGGGTCGTCCAACCTGACCGCCGCCGGGTTCTACAGAAACCTCGAGCTGAACATCGACGTGCGCGACGAGGACGCCACCCAGAAGCTGGCGAGTTGGTTCGAGGACCGGTGGAACAGCAAGTTCTCCCTGCGGATCACCGCCGAGATCATCGACCTCATTGCGGAGTCGTGGGCCTCGGATCAGCAGCCGACGCCGTACGAGGTCTACCTCAAGGTCTGCCACAGCCTGTCCGAGGACGCTCGCGAGGGTATGGGGTACGTGCTGCCGCCGTCGATGCAGAACCTGCTTTTGGACTATCAGGAGACCGCAGTGCGCACGCTGGCCCGCCGGATCGTGCGCCGCGGCGGAACGATGCTGGGCGACGTGGTCGGTCTCGGCAAGACGCTGACCGCCGTCGCGACCGCGCTCATGCTCGAGGCAGCCGAGGACTACACCACCCTCGTGCTGTGTCCGAAGAACCTCGAGCGGATGTGGGAGGAGCACATCGAGCGGTACGACCTCACTGGCGCCCGGGTGATCCCGTACTCGATGGCCGACAAGAAGCTCCCGGAGCTCAAGCGGTTCCACCTGGTCATCTGCGACGAGTCACATAACCTGCGCAACAACGCCACCAAGGCCTCGGAAGCTATCAGGGAGTACGTCCGGCGCAACGGGTCGAACGTGCTGCTGCTGACCGCGACGCCCTACAACCTTGCCTTCGCCGATGTAGCCAACCAGATCGGTCTGTACATCGAGGACGACGAGGACCTTGGGATCCAACCCACGGTGGCCATGCAGAAGGACCCGACCCTGGCCGAGCGGGTTGACGGGAAGGTCACCACGCTGGCGGCGTTCCGGCGGTCCGAGGAGGCCGAGGACTGGAAGCGGCTCATGTCCGACCACCTAGTGCGCCGTACCCGGTCGTTCGTGAAGCGGACAGCAAAGAAGGAGTCGTTCACCCTCCCGGACGGAACGTTGGGGGAGCGGGAGTACCTGCAGTTCGCCAACGGGCAGCGGTTCCACTTCCCCACCCGCGTCGCCAAGCCGCTGACCCACAAGTTCGCCAAAGACGACCCGGCGCGGTTGATGGAGGCCGAGGACACTCTCGACGCGATCCGCGACCTCACCTTGCCCCGGTACCGGCTGGCCGACTACGACGACCCCAAGGCATCTCACTCGGATCAGGACGCCAAGATCTTGGCCGACATCCGCTCTGGGCGCGGCAACGTCAGCGGGTTCGTGCGCATTGGTCTGTTCAAGCGGCTGTCCTCATCCGGGCACTCGTTCATCCTCAGCCTCCAGCGGCAGCGAGCCCGTAACGAGCTGTTCGTCTACGCCATCGACCAGGGCCTCGACGTCCCACTTGGAAGCTTCAGCGACCACCAGTTCATGGTCAGCGACCGTGAGCTCGATGACGAGACCGATCTGCACGGCTCGATGGAGACCCGCTACAACGAGCTGCAGCGGAAGTTGCCGGCTTCGACGAAGTGGCTGAGCACCAAGATCTTCAAGAAGACGCTGCGTAAGGACCTCGAGAGGGACAACCGGATCCTCACCGAGCTGCTCGACATGTTCGGTGCCTGGGACTCCAGCAAGGACTCCAAGGTCAACGCCCTGGTCGACCTGCTGCGCACCGAGCACCCGGGTGAGAAGGTGCTGATCTTCACCGAGTACGTCGACACCGCCGAGTACGTCACCGAGGCCCTTCGGGAAGCCGGCGTCGCGAATGTCGGGATCGCCTCCGGCCAGACCGAGGACGCCTCGAGCATCGCCCGCAGGTTCTCTCCGGACAGTAACCAACTGCCGGGTGACGCGGAGATGCACCACGACGTCGAGCACCCGATCGACGTGCTGGTAGCCACCGACGTACTTTCGGAGGGCCAGAACCTCCAGGACTCCCACATCGTGGTGAACTACGACCTGCCCTGGGCGATCATCCGGATCATCCAGCGGGCCGGTCGTGTCGACCGGGTTGGGCAGAAGGCCGAGGAGGTCTTCATCTACCTGATCACTCACGAGAAGATCGAGCAGGCGATCCGGCTGCGCCAGCGGATCCGGCAGCGGCTGGGAGACAACGCCGCGGCGTTCGGTTCCGACGAGCGGTTCTTCGGCGACGACGACGAGATCAACATCCTCGACGACCTGTACAAGGGCAACGTGCCCGACGAGGACGAGCTCGATTCTGCCGAGGGCGAGGCTGACGCCGTCAGCGAGGCCTGGCTGGTCTGGTCTCGGGCAAAGGACAACAAGCCCGAGCTGGCACACCGGGTGACCCGGATGCAGGACATGATTCACAGCACCCGCGAGCCCTACGACCACGAGACCCGCACTGGTGTCACCTGCTACGCCAGCACCACCTCCGGCGTTGACGCCTTCGCCACCTCCTACAACGATGGCGGCGGCAACCTGGTCGAGCGGCTGCTCACCCCGCTCGAAGCTCTGCACATTTTCCGGGCCCAGGAGTCGACACCCACCGCAGATCTACGAGCTGACCACTTCGAGCGGGAGACCCGACTCGTGCGAGACAAGATGACCACCGAGATGGTCACGGCAGGCAACCTCAAGGGCATCCGCAAATGGGCGGTCGAGCGGCTCGGCGGCACAATTTTCGGAGCCGACGCGGCAGAGGCCCTCTCCGCGATGATGGACCGCCCCCTGACCGAGCACGCGAACCTGAGACTGCGCCAGGCGCGCAGGAGCAGGTACGGGGAGCAGGATCTCGCGGACCTGGCGAAGCAGCTGCACGAGGAGGACCGTCTCGTGATCGGCGCGACCCAGAAGGACGAGATCCAGATCGTGTGCTCGATCGGAGTGACGGACCGATGACCCAAGACCTGGTCGGCCAGTCCGAGAAGCGCAATTACGGCGAGCTGTTCCGGTACGACTTGAACTGGGGCGCTCCGGACCACCAGCCCGTGACCTTGCAGCTCGAGGACGGCGCCACACTCACTGCCACAAACGTCTCCTCCTACAAGGGCCTTCGGGTCTGGGAGGTGCCGGCATTTCCCGGTTCAGCTGTCGAGGCTCAGATGGATCGCCTTCTTGCGAAGACCACCACAAACCGGCTGGTGATCTTCCACGCGGACGACAAGCAGGCCTGGCGCTGGCCCTCGCGGACCAGCAACGGTGCGGGCGTGGTCTCGAGACCAGCCCGCCATGTGCACAGAGCCGGCTCCAACGACCCGAAGTTCGCGCACAAACTCGAGGCGATCCGCCTACCCGACGATGCCCTGCTCGACGTGAACGCGGTGCTCTCCAAGGTGCGCGGAGCGTTCGATGTCGAGAGCAAGAACGAGACCAAGCGGGCCTCGAAACTCATGGCCAGGATGTACGCCGCGGTTGAGAAGGCCTACTCGGCCGGCTACGACCCGAAGCAGCGAGACCACGAGATCTCCGCGAGCCTGGCGCGGGTCCTGTTCCTACTCTTCGGTGACGACACGGAGATGTGGGCCCCAAATCTCTTCCAGGACTTCATCAAGGACCACACCGCGCGGGACGGAACCGACGTGGGTGAGCGGCTCAACGAACTGTTCGGGGTTCTCGACATGCCGCCCAGCACCCGGGTCGGCCTCGCTGCCGAACTGTCAGCCTTTCCGTACGTCAACGGCGGCATCTTCGAGGAGACGATCACGCTCCCAACACTGGATCATGAGTTCCGCACCGCCGTCCTCGACGCTGCCGCAGTCGACTGGTCCACCATCAGCCCCGCGATCTTCGGATCCATGTTCCAGTCTGTACGCAACGCCCAGACGCGGCGCGAGCTGGGGGAGCACTACACGTCGGAGGAGAACATCCTCAAGACACTGAACCCACTCTTTCTCGATGAGCTTCGCGCGGAGTTCGACGCCGCAAAGCTCAAGGACACCAACCGCAAGCGCGCCAACGCATTCAACGCGCTGTGGCAAAGGCTCGGCGACATCCGGTTCATGGATCCCGCCTGCGGGTGCGGCAACTTCATCATCGTCGCGTACCGCGAGCTGCGAGCCATAGAGCTTGAGGTCATGCTCGCGCTCCAAGACCTCACCGGATACTCCCAGCTCTCGTTCGACCCCTCCTTGGACCTCAAGGTGACGCTCGACCACTTCTACGGCATCGAGGTGGACGAGTGGCCGGCGCGCATCGCCGAGACCGCAATGTTCCTGATGGATCGGCAATGCGACTTGCGACTCAAGGAGCGCTTCGGTGAGGCGCCTCAGCGACTTCCGATCCAGCGCCAGGCCAAGATCGTGGTCGGGAACGCTCTCCGGCTGAATTGGGACGACGTGTGCCCTCCTGCAGCCGACGTCGTGATCGCGGGCAACCCGCCATTCCTCGGCGACCACACCAGAACCTCCGAGCAGAAGGCTGAGCTCCAGGCGGCGTGGGGCGACGACACAACGCTGAGCAGAATGGACTACGTCACAGGCTGGTACGCGCGAGCGATGCAGTACTTCGCACACCACGACGGCCTCTGGGCATTCGTGTCGACGAACTCGATCTGTCAAGGCGACCCCGTTCCCCGCCTCTTCGGGCCATTGTTCGGCGCCGGTTGGCGGATCCGATTCGCCCATCGAACCTTCGCCTGGACCTCAGAAGCCGCGGGCGTAGCGGCGGTCCACTGTGTAGTCGTCGGGTTCGACCGCGGACACAAGGACCGACCTCGCCTATTCGATTACGCCCATCTCAAGGCCCAGCCCGAGGAGGTGCCCAACGTCAATCAGATCAACGCCTACCTCGTCGACGGTCCCAACGTCCTCGTAACCAAGCGCACCAACCCGATCAATTCCGAACTCACGACGCCCGGCTACGGATCAAAGCCCTCCGATGGCGGTCATCTCGTGGTCACTCCGGAGCAGCTCCAGTCCGTTGCGGCAGACGCGATTGCAGCGCGCTACCTGCGCCCATACATCGGAAGCGAAGAACTCCTGAACGGGAAACAGCGCTGGTGCCTGTGGCTGTTGGATGCGCCCGCAAATGCCCTCACCACATCACCCGTTCTCCGCGAACGAATCGAGGGCGTGCGGGCCAGCCGGCTGGACAGCAAAGCGCCGTCAACGAGGCAGAAGGCTGCGATCTCACACCTCTTCGGGCAGCGCGCGCCGGTGCCCGACGTCCCGGTGCTCGCCATCCCTGAGGTCAGCAGCGAGAACAGAGACTTCATCCCGGTGGCGCACCTCGAGGCCGGCACCGTCGTGAGCAACAAGGTCTACAGCACCGCCGACCCGACAGGGTTCCTGTTCGCCATCGCATCCTCTTCGATGATGATCACATGGCAAAGAACTGTCGGAGGCAGGATGAAGTCCGACCTGTCGTTCTCGAACACGATCGTGTGGAACAACTTCCCGCTGCCGCCGGTCTCGCGAGATCTGCATCACGCCATCGTCGAAGCGGGGGAGAAGGTGCTGGCTGCCCGGGCCCAGGTCCCAGGGGCAACGCTGGCGAAACTCTACGAACCCCTTCGGATGCACGCAGCACTGCGAGAGGCACACGTCGAACTCGATCGGCTTGTTGACGCGGCCTTTGGCATCCGAGAGGAGCATCCCTCGGAGTTGCACCGGCAGGAGGCACTCTTTGCGCACTATCTCGCCCTCACGAGCTAGCCCTGACACTCAACTGCTAACACTCTCCGCTGTGCTCGTTCGCCAGGCTGCCGAAAGACGAGGCCGACAGTCTGAACATCCGCCGCGTGTTGAATATCGTGCCTTTCCGCAACCCTGATCGAGGCCTGGGAGCTCAAGCAGTTGAACCGGCTCTTCGAGGGTGCGGTGAACCTCCTCGAGGATGCGATCTGCGACCTCGCCGAGGTACTGTCGCGCACCCGCCCACAGGATGCCGCGGCGGCCGCGAGGGTCAGGGTTTCGACCAGGTGAGCTCGAGGATCCTGAAGGCTTCCTGGACGTCCGGGTGCTCGGGAGAGAGCGGGTGGTGCTCGATGTCGTCGAGGGCACGACTGATCGCGGGATCCTCCGCTCGCTCAAAGATGGCCCACAGGGCGAGGTCGTCGCCGTGCCTGGAGGCGAAGGTGACGCCGTCGAGCTCGGTCGTGGCGTGCAGGTGGGTGGCCACCGATTGGGTGAGGGCACGCGGACGTCCGTCCTTGAGCGCGGCCGCGTCGAAGTCGTGCAGATTCAGCAGGTGCGCGAGGGCGACGAACCGGGGACGCAGCGCCGCGATGGACTCGGCCGCGGTGACGGCGCAGAAGCGTCCGGTCAGCGTTGCGGTGGCTGCTGACCGAGGCTCCAACCAGGAGTAGGAGATCTCGCCGGCCCGGGCGGTCGGATGCACTGCGGCGTCCTCGTTATCCTCCACGATGTCATCGAGCTCGAACGCGAGCGTCGGGTCCGGCCGGAAGCCGGCGAGGACCTCGAGCAGGCAGGCCAGCAGGGTGGAGCCGGCGTAGATGGAGCGGAAATTGCCCTGCCGGTCGTCCCACCGGCCGTTGAACCGTCCATCTGCGCCGGCCCACTCCCACCCCGACCAGACCCAGGGGTCCGGCTTGAAGCCCACTCGCCAAACCTCCTCGGCCGCGTCGACGACGACCAGCTGGGGCGGCTCAGTCACCGCTGACGTCATCCGGCCGCGGCGAATGCACGCGCGGCCGCCAGGACACCTGGGCCGACCTGCTCAAGGTCGCCCTCACGCAGCAGTCGCGCCGGCGCGACGTCGTCGAGACGCGGGTTCATGCCCTGGAACCACGCCTGAACGACCGCGGTGGAGTCCTTCTCGCGCAGCAGCGCCGCGATCCGGTAGGCCATCCGCAGCCGGTTGACCACGTCGGTCGACGGCGTGCGCGCGTCGCCAGGGTCAGCCCACTGCCGCACCGCTCGGGTCTCCTGGACCGAACCCAGGTAAGCGACCAGCTTCGCGCCGAGCAGATCGCGCAGCCGCTCGACGAGCTCGGGTGTGGCCAGCCGCACCGACTCCTCGTAGGCGCGCAGGTCGCCGCGGGCGATGGTCGACTGAGTGCTCATACCTGCAGTGTGCCACGCGACGCAGTCCGATCCAATACCTAATCCCGCATGTCCTCACACCCTAGATCACACCGCCGACAACATATCTCATGGTTATTGCTAGTCTGCGTATCGGCATCAGATGAATCAAACCGCCAACAAGGCGTCGCTCCAACGGGTCTGCTGCATGGATAGGTGACAACTGACTTGTGGTGCCGAGAGGTGCCGCTGGAAGGATGTCCACCGTGCCGAAGCCCTACCCCAGAGAGTTCCGCGATGACGTTGTTCGTGTCGGAGGAACCGTGAGCCTGGCGTCCACCTGAAGCAGATTGCTGCCGACTTCGGGATCAGCGAGTCGTGTCTGAGCGGTTGGCTGAAGGCCGCCGACGTCGAGGACGGTGTGAAGCCGGGCGTCACCTCCGGCGAGCATGCCGAGCTCCGCGAAGCCAAGAAGCGGATCCGGCTACTCGAGCAGGAGAACGAGGTCCTGCGTCGGGCCGCGGCCTAGCTGTCGCAGGCCAACCTGCCGGGAAAATGATGTACCCGCTCGTCCGCGAGTTGGCCGAGGACGGGATTCCCGTCGCGGTGACGTGCCGGGTCCTCAAGATCGCCCGCCAGCCCTACTACCGGTGGCTGGCTGCTCCGGTGACCGACGCTGACCTCGAGGAGGCCTACCGGGCCAACGCCTTGTTCGACGCCCATCAGGACGACCCGGAGTTCGGGTACCGGTTCCTGGTCGACGAGGCGCTCGACGCCGGCGAGCCGATGGCTGATCGCACCGCGTGGCGGATCTGCTCGGACAACGGCTGGTGGAGCTCGTTCGGGAAGAAGAAGGCTCGCGGAAAGGCCAAGAAGTCGGGGCCACCGGTCCATGACGACCTGGTCAAGCGGAACTTCACCGCTGATGCTCCCAACGAGTTGTGGCTCGGCGACATCACCGAGCACTGGACCGGTGAGGGCAAGCGCTACGTCTGCGCGTTCAAGGACGTGTACTCCAACCGGATCGTGGGCTACTCGATCGACTCCCGGATGAAGTCGCGGCTCGCGGTGGCTGCGTTGAACAACGCCGTCGCCAGGCGTGGCGACGTAGCCGGTTGCGTGGTCCACACGGACAGAGGATCGCAGGGCGGATTCAACCGGTCGTCGCAACACCCCGTCATGGAGGTGTTGAGTGGTACGTCGTCAGCAAGCAGCAGATC
>NZ_SDWS01000012.1 GCF_004137245.1 Nocardioides glacieisoli | reverse complement strand
CAATCACCACCGCGGACACACCTCGCTCAAGGGCAAATCACCCATCGACCTCGTGCCCAACGTGCCTGGACAGAACATCTAGCTCACAGTGCTGTCGGTGATCGTCCGGCTCGCGCCGAGGAAGAAGATCCCGGGCAGCGTCTCGAAGCCCTCGCTCGGATTGTCGACGAGCCGCGAGCCGTCGATGGTCAGCGTGCCGGTGCGGTCGTTGGAGACGAAGAAGATCGCGCCGCCGCCCTCGCGGGCGTGGTTGCCGGTGATCGTCGAGTCCTCGATGCGCAGGTGGATCGCGTTTCCGTCCAGGTAGATCGCGCCGCCCGATCCTCCGCCCGGCGTGCCGGCGCGCTGGGGGTTCGCGCCGCGACCCACCGCGCGGTTGTCGGTGAAGCTCGAGGAGGTGATCCGCCACGAGACGCCGATGCTGCTCAGCGCCGAGCCGTTGCTGCACCGCCCACCGGTGAAGGTCGAGCGCCGGACGACCACCGCGCGGTCGGCGTACTGGTCGAGGACGCGGACGGCGCCACCGCCGAGGTCGGGGCCGGTCCGGTCGCAGCGGTTGTTCGTGAAGGTCGAGTCGAGGATCTTCAGCCGGCCGCCCCGCGCGAAGATCGCGCCGCCGCCACCGCCGTCGACGGTCTCGCCCGTCGAGTTGCCGGCGGTGAACCGCATCCGCTTGACCACGAGCTGCGGCTCGGCCTGGTCGTTGCAGTGCGACGTCGTCCAGACCTGCGCCCGGTCGCACGTGTTCAGGTAGAGGATCCGCCGCTGGCCCTGGCCGCTCAGCGTGACGAGCCCGCCGCCGTCGAGCACGACCTTCGCGGACGTGTTGACGACCTTCGCCGTCTTCTTCATCGCGATCGTGACCGGCTGCGGGCCGCAGTCGAAGGTGATCACGCCGCCCTTCGCCACTGCACGTACGACCGCGCGTGAGGTGCACGAGCCGGGCGTGCCGGTGCCGACGACGGTGCCGCCCGCCTTCACCTCGGTGGTCGAGGTGCGGGCGGATCCCTCGTTGGTCGAGGTGCGAGCGGAGCGAGCCTGGAAACCACTCGCCGTCGACGGGGCAGCCGACGCCACCACCGCAGCGACGATCGCCGCGACGAGGACGCCGGCCCGCCTCACAGCGCCTTCTCGATGTCCTTGCTCAGCTTCTCCGGCTCGGTGGTCGGCGCGTAGCGGCTGATCACCTGGCCGTCGCGACCGACGAGGAACTTGGTGAAGTTCCACTTGATCTTGCTGCCGAGCATGCCGCCCTTGGAGTCCTTCAGCCAGTCGAAGAGCGGGTGCGCTTCGTCGCCGTTGACGTCGACCTTGGAGAACAGCGGGAACGTCACGCCGAAGTTGCGCTCGCAGAAGTCGGAGATCTCCGCCTCGTTGCCGGGCTCCTGGTTGCCGAACTGGTCGCACGGGAAGCCGAGCACGACGAGACCCTGGTCCGCGTAGGTGTCGTGCAGCTGCTGCAGGCCCTTGTACTGGCCGGTGAACCCGCACTGAGAGGCGGTGTTCACGACGAGCACGACCTTGCCGTCGTACTGCGAGAGGTCCGTGTCCGTGCCGTCGATGGCAGGAGCCGAGAAGTCGGAGAGAGTCGTCATGCTCCCGAGTCTGCCACCCAACCTTCTCCGAACCCTCCCCCGAACGCCCACTCCGCGAGCGGCTTGCGCACCCGGTCGCGGTGGTCGCGGGCGGCGGTGCGTTCGTCGACGTCGCCCGGATCGCCCGGCACCCCGACCGCGATGCCGGTGAGCAGCTGGTGGGTGGGGGGTACGCCGAGCGCGTGGGCGAGGGCGTCGTGGTCGAACCCGGCGAACTGGTGGGCGTGCAGCCCCATCGCCCGCGCCTGCAGGGTGAGGTGGGCCGCGGCCTGGCCGACGTCGTGGAGCGCGTAGTCGCTGAACGCCGGTGCACCGGGCTCCTCACCGGTGCGCACGTGGGCCGCGGTCAGGAAGACCACCGACGCCCGGGGCACCCAGCCGGAGTTGCCGCGGCTCAGCGTCGCGACCAGGCGGTCGTGGTTGGCCGTCCCCGGGACGCAGACGAAGAACAGCCACGGCTGGCTGTTGCCCGCGCTCGGCGCCCACTGCGCGGCGTGCAGCAGGGTCTCGATCTCGCTGCCGCTCAACCGGTGCGCGGCGTCGTACACGCTCGCGCTCCAGCGCGACCGCATCGGTTCGGCGAGGCTCGCTGCGGAGGGCTGGGGTGCTTGCTGGCTCACCCACCGAGCATGCCAGCGGGCTCCCCGGTCACTCGTCAGCGGTGTCGAGCGCGTCGAGGTCGTCGCGGGTCAGCACCCAGGGCGGCGGACCGATACCGACCCCACCGGGCACGGTCACCGAGACGACCGTGATCGCCCCGTCGGCGTCCTCGTAGAGGTCGAGCGTGAGCTGGCACTCCTGCCCCTGCTCCCCGTCGTCGGAGCCGTCGGCGGTGAGCACCACCCGGGTCGGGGCCGCGATCACGTCGGACGGGACCGGCGTGGGCCGACCGCACGTGGTCGGCGGAGGCGGGCCGGTCGTGATCGAGACGACCGGCTGCCCGAGGTCGTTGGACACGGGCCGCGCGGCCTGGGCCACGACGGGGTCCCGCACGCGCCGGCGCCAGCTGGGCGAGGTGGACGCCTGGGTGCCGTCGGCGGTGCCTGCCGCCTGCCCGTCGACGTAGAGCCGCACCTCGGGCGCCAGGCGCGGACGGCCCGATCCGGAGACGAGGAACCGCAGGAACGCCCACGCCTGGGCCCGACCCGCCGCGTCGGCCGGGCAGCTCCACGTCGGGGTCGCCGTCGCGATGACCGTCACCACCTCGTCGGGCCGGACGGTGTCACCGGAGGGCGGCACGGACCCCAGCACCTGGCCGGCCGGGTCGCACTGGGGCACCGGGTCGACCCGCGTCTCGATGCCGGCGCTCCCCAGCGCGCTGACGGCCTCGGTGGAGGTGAGGCCGATCAGGGACGGCACCGTCGCGACCGTCTGCTCGACCTCCTCGCGGTCCGGCGGACCGGCCAGGACCGTGACCGCGAACGCCGCCGCGACGACGGCCACCAGCGCAGCGACGGCGAGCGAGGGGCCACGAGACCGTCCGCCGAGCACGGCTTCGCGCAGAGCGGGTACGACGACCTCGTCGGGGTCCGCCGACCGGGCGATGCGGCGTCGCTGGTCCTCGATGACGCGATCGACCACCGCTGCTGCCCCGTCCGCCGGCACGCCGAGCTCGATCGCGATCTCGACGAGCCGCCGGTGGCGCGCAGCGCGGTAGTCGTGGACGTCCATCAGCCGTCTCCGCGGTCCAGGGCGTCGAGCTCGGCCAGCGCCGACTCCAAGCGCTCACGCCGCTCGTCGTCGCTCTGCTCCCACCACGGCGTGCCGCGCTCGCCGAGCCCGACCTTGGCCAGCTGGGTGCGGTGCCGGGTGGCAGCCAGCTCGGCGTCGTCCGCCGCGGTGCGGACGCCCGAGCGGCCACGGCCGAGGTGGGACGTCAGCCGGGCGAGCTCCGCCTCGGGGATGGCGGGGTCCTGACGTCGCCAGCGCCGGCCGTCGACGACGAGCCACTTCTCGTCCTCGGTCGGGGCCATGTGCCGAGGATGACAGAGCACGAAACACCGAAGGCCCCGGACACTGTCCGGGGCCTTCGAGGTGGTGGTGCGCGAGGGGGGATTTGAACCCCCACGCCCTTTCGGACACTGCGACCTGAACGCAGCGCGTCTGCCGTTCCGCCACTCGCGCGTGAAGCGGGCTCAGGCTACCCCACCGGTTTGGGCCCATCCCAATCGGCTGAGCGCGCCGGCCGACCCCGGGGGGTGGAGGAACATTGCACCCCCGACGCACCGTCCCGTGCAACCTGCCGCCACCCCCACGCCCGCGCCCCCGGTGGTGGCGGCACATCGCACCCCCGGTGCCGCTCCCACCGCGATCTGCCGCCACCCCCACGGCGGGGCGGCACCGTCGCACCGACCCGACCGGCCGGTACGCTCGTCGGCACCGGCCGGGCGGTGTGTGAAGCCTGCCCACCAGAACGCGTGAGGAGAGGAGGTCCAGCATGAACGCCCTGCAGCGCTTCGAGCAGCGTCTCGAGTCCGTGATCTCCGGGGTCTTCGCCCGGGCCTTCCGCAGTGCCGTGCAGCCCGTCGAGATCGCCGCGGCCCTCCAGCGCGAGTGCGACAACAACGCGCAGGTGATGAGCCGCCAGCGACGGCTGGTGCCCAACGACTTCCACGTCGAGCTGTCCGCGACCGACCTCGAGCGGATGCTCGGGCTCGGCCGCGCGCTCGAGCAGGACCTCGTCGACCAGCTGCAGGACCACGCCGACGCGCAGGGTTACGTCTTCACCGGCCCGATCTCGATCGCCTTCGAGGGGGCCGACGACCTCACCACCGGACGCTTCCGGATCCGCAGCAAGGCGCAGGCCAGCGTCACCGACAACGACCAGCGCACGCGGAGCCGTGCGTCGCACGCGACGCTCGAGGTCAACGGCACGCGCCACCCGCTGCGCCCGCCGGGCCTGGTCATCGGCCGCGGCACCGAGGCCGACCTCCGGATCAACGACCCGGGCGTGAGCCGGCGCCACATCGAGCTCGAGGTCACCGTCGACGGCGTCGAGGCCGTCGACCTCGGCTCGACCAACGGCATCCTCGTCGACGGGTCGAAGGTCGGCCGGGCCCGGCTGCGCGACGGCTCGACGATCAAGATCGGGCACACCGAGATGACCGTCCGGATCGACGGCGGTCGCGACGAGGCGGGTGGCTGGAATGTCTGAGCTGACCCTCTTCCTGATCCGCGCCGCGTTCCTGGCGATCCTGTGGATCTTCGTGCTGTCCGCGATCTCGGTCATCCGCTCCGACATGTTCGGTGCCCGCGTGCCCGAGACGGCACGCGGGGCGGCACCCGTTCCCGAGCGCCGCCGGGGCAAGGCCAACAAGAAGCCCCGCCGCGGCGCGCCCACCCACCTCCTGGTGGTCGAGGGCGAGAACCCCGGCACCCGCGCCGAGCTCGCCGACGCCCCGCTCCTGATCGGCCGCGGCAGCGACGCGGCGATCAAGCTCGACGACGACTACGTCTCGACCCGTCACGCGCGGGTCGCTGCGAGCGGCGACGAGTGGTTCGTCGAGGACCTCGGCTCGACCAACGGCACCTACGTCGGTCCGGTCCGCATCACGCAGCCCACCACCATCGGCCTCGGGGTCCAGGTCCGCGTCGGCAAGACCATCCTGGAGCTGCGGAAGTGATGTTCCTCCACTACTCCGCGATCTCCGACGTCGGACGCGTCCGCCGGGAGAACCAGGACAGCGGGTACGCCGGTCCGTGGCTGCTCACGGTCTGCGACGGCGTCGGCGGCGCCGTGCGCGGCGACCTCGCCTCGAGCACGGCCGTGCAGGCCCTGCGCAAGCTCGACCAGCAGCCCGACGAGGACCTCCTCGGCCAGGTGGCCGGCGCCGTGCACCGCGCCGACGACCGGATCGCCGAGATCGTCGAGGAGGACCCCGCCCTCAACGGCACGTCCACGACCGCGACGGTCGTCCTGTTCGACGGCAACCGGTTCGGGGTCGGCCACATCGGCGACAGCCGCGCCTACCTCTACCGCCGCGGCGAGCTGCGCCAGCTCACGCACGACCACACCTTCGTGCAGTCGCTCATCGACGAGGGCCGCATCACCGAGGAGCAGTCGCGGACCCACCCGCACCGCAACCTCATCCTCAAGGCACTCGACGGCATCCGCCACGAGGAGCCCGACCTCTTCGAGTTCCCGGCCGAGGCCGGCGACCGCGTCTTCGTCTGCAGCGACGGTGCGTGCGGCACGCTCTCCGACGGGCAGATGTTGGACATCCTCAGCACCGGCACGCCCGACTTCGCGGCCGTCGAGCTCGTCCGCGCCAGCCTGGAGGCCGGCAGCACCGACAACGTCACCTGCATCGTCGCCGATGTCGCCGAGGAGGCGCCCGGCGAGGACCTCCAGCCCCTGCTGGTCGGGGCCGCCGCGGACCTGCCCCGGAGGATGCCGCTCGCCGGCGCGGTCGGTGGCCTGTTCCGCGGTCACCGCTCCGGTGACACCGGCGAGATCCCGCCCGTGCCGGGCGAGGACGTGCCGGCGGGCGCCTTCGCTGCCGACCCGCTCGACCCCGAGGCCGTGCGCTACGCACCCCGCCCGCCCGGCCGCTACGGCTGGCTTCGCCGGATCATGGTGGCCGCGGTCCTGCTCGGGCTCACGTGGATCGTGCTCGCGGCCGGCTGGTCGTGGAGCCAGCAGCAGTTCTACGTCGGCGACCAGGACGGCAGGGTCACGATCTTCCGGGGCATCGACGCCGACCTGCCCGGCATCTCCCTCTCCCACGCCTACGAGGTCACCGACGTCGACCTCGAGCGCCTCAGCGACATCGACGCGGAGACGGTGCGCGAGGGCATCGAGGCCGACGACCTCGACGACGCCCGGCTGACCGTGGACAACTACGCGGCGCGCCAGGACGTCGAGGCCGGTTGACGGGCGCGCTTCGATGAGTCAGACCGGATCCCTCATGGGCTTCGTGCACCGGCGTCGCCGGGGCGCGGAGCTGTTCCTGCTCGTCCTGGCCCTCGCGGTCGGCATCGGGGCGTACGCCGCGGTCGGCCTCGGCGTCGAGGGCGCCATCCCGGCCGACATGGTGGGCTACGGCGGCTGGCTGACCGGCCTGATCATCGCCGCACACATCACCGTGCGCCTCGTCGCGCCCTACGCCGACCCGGTGCTGCTGCCGCTCGTCGCGGCCCTCAACGGGCTCGGCCTCGCCGTCATCCACCGCCTCGACCTCACCTACGAGGCGCTCGGCGAGGAGCAGCACACGTTCGCGCGCCAGCAGCTGACCTGGATGACCCTCGGGGTGGTGCTCTTCATCGGCGCGCTGGTCCTGCTGCGCGACCACCGGGTCCTGCAGCGACTGACCTACACCGCCGGCCTGGTCGGCATCGCGTTGCTGATCCTGCCGTTCCTGCCCGTCGTCGGCCGCGAGATCAACGGCGCCCGCATCTGGATCAACGTCGCCGGCTTCTCGTTCCAGCCCGGCGAGGTCGCCAAGGTGATGCTGGTGATCGCGTTCTCCGGCTACCTCGTGCTCCACCGCGACGCCCTGGCCCTGGCCGGACGGCGCGTGCTGTTCGTGGACCTGCCGCGCGGGCGCGACCTCGGGCCGATCCTGGCCATGTTCGGCGTCTCGATGATGATCCTGGTGCTGCAGAACGACCTCGGCTCGTCACTCCTCTTCTTCGGCCTGTTCCTCGCGATGCTCTACGTCGCGACCGAGCGCCCCGGCTGGCTCGTCGTCGGCGGGCTCATGTTCGGCGCCGGCGCGCTGGCGGCGTACACCTTCGTCGGCAACGTCCAGAACCGCTTCAACTTCTGGTTGCACCCGCTCGACTACTACGACGACTCGCCGGGCAGCTACCAGCTCGTCGAGGCGCTCTTCGGGCAGAGCTGGGGCGGCCTGATCGGCCGCGGGCTGGGCAACGGCTTCCCCGAGCGGGTGCCGTTCGCCTACTCCGACTTCATCGTCTCCACGATCGGCGAGGAGCTCGGGCTGACCGCGGTGATGGCGATCATCGTCTGCTACGGCCTGATCGTGGAGCGGGCGCTGCGGATCGCGCTGATCTCCCGCGACGGCTTCGGCAAGCTGATGGCCGTCGGCCTCGGCTCGATCGTCGCCCTCCAGGTCTTCGTGGTCATCGGCGGCGTCACCGGCCTGATCCCGCTGACCGGCCTGACGACGCCGTTCCTCTCCTACGGCGGCTCGTCGCTGGTCGCCAACTGGGTGATCATCGCGCTGCTGCTGCGCATCTCCGACCAGGCCCGTCGCCCCGCGCCGCGGCTCGACCCGGTCGACGAGACCTCCGACGACAGCGAGTCGACCCAGGTGGTGAAGCTGCGGTGAACAAGCCCATCCGCGTCGTCTCGGTCTTCTGCCTCGTGCTCTTCATGGCACTGCTCGTCAACGCGACCTACCTGATGTACGTCCGCGCGGACAGCCTGTCCGACGACCCGCGCAACCGCCGGATCATCACCGCGACGTTCTCCCGCGAACGCGGCGCGATCCTGGTGGGCAAGGAGGCCATCGCGCGCAGCGTGCCCTCGAACGACAAGTACAAGTTCCAGCGCACCTACTCCGAGCCCTTCAAGTACGCCCCGATCACCGGCTACTTCTCCTGGTTCAACCAGACCGGCGTCGAGCGCTCGCAGAACTCCGTGCTGGCCGGCGACGACTCCCGCCTCTTCGTGACGCGCCTGGTCGACCTGCTGAGCAACACCGACCCCAAGGGCGGCAACGTCCAGCTGACCGTCGACCGCGCTGCCCAGGACGCCGCGTGGAACGGCCTCGAGGCACTGTCTGGTAACGCCCAGGGCGCCGTCGTCGCGCTCGAGCCCAGCACCGGACGGATGCTGGCGATGGCGTCGACCCCGACCTTCGACCCCAACGGGTTCGCCTCCCACGACTTCTCTGCCGTGAAGCAGTTCGGCGACAAGCTCAACGCCGACGAGTCCGAGCCGCTGATCAACCGGGCCATCGGCACCACGCTGCCGCCGGGATCGACGTTCAAGCTCGTCACCGCCGCTGCTGCGATCGAGTCGGGCGACTACGACGCCGACTCGATGGTCCCCGGCGGCTTCCGGTTCCAGCTGCCCCAGTCCGAGACGACCATCGGCAACTACGACGACGGCAACTGCGGCGGCCGCCGGATCACCCTGACCCAGGCCCTCCAGGTGTCGTGCAACGTCACCTTCCTCACCCTCGCCAACGAGCTCGGCAACGACGCGATGGCCGAGCAGGCCGAGAAGTTCGGCTTCAACGACACCTCGCTCGAGGACCTCGGGGGCCAGGCGAAGTCGCTCTACCCGCGCGACATGGACGCCCCGCAGACCGCGATGTCGGGCATCGGCCAGTCGAGCGTGACCGCCACCCCGCTGCAGATGGCGATGGTCGCCGCGGCGATCGCCAACGACGGCGACGTGATGCGCCCCTACGTCGTCGACGAGGTCCGCGCCCCCAACCTCTCGGTGCTCGACCGCACCGACCCGCAGAGCATCAGCAAGGCGATCTCGAGCACGACCGCCGACGAGCTCACGAAGATGCTCGTGGCCACGGTCGACCTCGGCACCGCCTCCCCGGCCCAGATCCCGGGCGTCGAGGTCGCCGGCAAGACCGGCACCGCGCAGTCGTCGGGCGACCGGCCGCCCTACGCGTGGTTCGTCTCCTTCGCCCCCGCCAACGACCCCCAGGTCGCCGTGGCGGTCCTCGTGCAGTCGAGTGACACCTCGCCCGACGAGATCGGCGGCGGTGCGCTCGGAGGCCCGATCGCCAAGTCGATCATGGAGGCGGTGATCAGCCCGTGACGGCGCTCGCACCCGGCGGCCACGTCGACGAGGCCCGCCGCTACGTCCTCGAGTCCCGCATCGCCACCGGCGGGATGGGCGAGGTCTGGTCCGCGCGCGACACCGTGCTCGACCGGCCGGTCGCGGTGAAGGTGCTGAAGTCCGAGTACGCCGACGACACGCTCTTCCGGCAGCGCTTCGAGACCGAGGCGCGGCACGCGGCCGCGCTGCAGCACCCGGGGATCGCGTCGGTCTACGACTACGGCGCCAGCTCGCTCGACGACGGCTCGTCGACCCCGCGCCCCTACCTCGTGATGGAGCTCGTCGAGGGCCAGCCGCTCTCGGCGCTCCTGCGGCCAGGCGCCCCCCTCGACCCCGAGGCGGCCCGCGACCTGCTCGCCCAGGCGGCAGAGGCCCTCGGCGTGGCGCACGCCGCCGGCATCGTCCACCGCGACGTCAAGCCCGCGAACCTCCTCGTCACCCCCGACCGCCGGGTCAAGGTCACCGACTTCGGCATCGCCCGCGCCGCCGAGGGGATGGCCCTCACGCAGACCGGCGAGGTGATGGGCACGCCGGCCTACATCTCGCCCGAGCAGGCGGAGGGCAGCACGGCGACCGCGGCCTCCGACGTCTATGCGCTCGGCGTCGTCGCCTTCGAGTGCCTGACCGGCCGCAAGCCCTTCACCGCCGACAGCCCCGTCGCGACCGCGATCGCCCACATCCGCAACCCGGTCCCCGAGCTGCCCGGGTCGGTGCCCGCCGACCTCGCCGGAGTCGTACGCCGCTCGATGGCCAAGGATCCCGCCGCCCGGTTCGCCGACGGTGCGGCCCTCGCCCGGGCGCTGCGCGAGCCGGGATCGGCCGCGGTCGCCACCGCAGTCGCTCCGGTCGTGGCTCCCGTCGTCGCCGACGGCACCCAGGTCATGCCCGCCGCCGCGACGTCCGCGCAGCCGGTGGCCGCTGCCCCGCGCGAGCGGCGCACGCGCCCGGCAGTGCCGTGGGGCCTCGTGGTCGGCATCGCCGCCGTCCTGCTCGCCGTGCTGGTCGCCGTCTGGATCGGCAGCCGCGACACGGAGCCGACGTCGGCCACCGACGAGCAGAGCCCGAGCCGCACGCCGAGCCAGTCGCCGCCCGACACCCCGACCGAGACCCCCACCGAGACGCCCACCGAGACCCCGACCAAGACCCCGACGGAGACCGAGCCCGAGCCGACAACCGTCGAGGTCGACCCCGCGTCCTACGTCGGACGCGACCGCAAGGACGTCGAGAAGGAGCTGCGGGACCTCGGCCTGCGGCCGGCACCGGTCGAGCTGGAGAACGCCGGTGACCAGCCCGAGGGCATTGTGGTGTCCGTCGAGCCCAGCGGCACGCTGGCGGAGGGCGACGAGGTGTCGGTGAGCTTCTACGGGAAGGCCAAGCCGACGCCGCCGGGGCAGCAGAAGGACGACGAGGGAGAGGGCGACGAGGGATGACGCAGCCGGAGCCGACGCTGATCGGTGGCCGCTACGAGCTCGGCGAGACCCTCGGGCGCGGCGGCATGGCCGAGGTGCGCAAGGGGAAGGACCTGCGGCTCGGCCGCACGGTCGCGGTCAAGCGCCTGCGCACCGACCTCGCCAGCGACGCCACCTTCCAGGCCCGCTTCCGACGTGAGGCGCAGTCCTCGGCGTCGCTCAACCACCCCGCCATCGTGTCGACCTACGACACCGGCGAGGAGATGGCGACCGACGGCTCGGGCGTCGCCCAGCCCTACATCGTGATGGAGTGCGTCGAGGGGCGCACGCTGCGAGACATCCTGCGCGAGGGCCGCAAGATCCTGCCCGAGCGGGCGCTCGAGATCACCAGCGGCGTGCTGTCCGCGCTCGACTACAGCCACCGCGCCGGGATCATCCACCGCGACATCAAGCCCGGCAACGTCATGCTCACGCCGACCGGGGACGTGAAGGTGATGGACTTCGGCATCGCCCGGGCCATCTCCGACGCCTCCTCGACGATGACCCAGACCGCGGCCGTCGTCGGCACCGCGCAGTACCTCTCCCCCGAGCAGGCGCGCGGCGAGACCGTCGACTCCCGCTCCGACGTCTACTCCACCGGCTGCCTGCTCTACGAGCTGTTGACCGGCCGGCCGCCGTTCGTCGGCGACAGCCCGGTGGCCGTCGCCTACCAGCACGTCCGCGAGCAGGCCTCCCCACCGTCGGACCTCGACGACCAGCTCGACGCCGAGATCGACGCGATCGTGATGAAGTCCCTCGCCAAGCGCGTCGAGGACCGCTACCAGAGCGCGGCGGCGATGAAGGCGGACATCGAGCGCTACCTCGCCGGTCACCCGATCCAGGCACCTGCCGTCGTACCCGTCGAGGAGACGCAGTACGTCGCCCCGCCCGCCGACGCGACCGCCACGATGGCCGCAGCCGCGGTCGGTGCACCGCCGCCGCGCCAGGACGAGCCGCGCCGCGGCCGAGCCGGCTGGTGGGTCCTCGGCGGCCTGCTCGTCGTCCTGCTGCTGCTCGGCGCCTACCTGATGAACGACCTGCTCTTCGACGAGGCGCCCACCCGCGAGCCGGTGCCCAACGTCGTCGGGATGACCGAGGACGAGGCCCGCCTCGCGATCGTGGACGCCGGCTTCGAGGTCGGGGAGGTCGACCGGGAGCCCTCGGAGACCGTCCCCGCCGACACCGTGATCGAGCAGGACCCCAACCGCGACACCTTCCGGGACCCCGGGTCGTCGGTGAGCTTCGTGCTCTCGGTCGGCAAGCCCGAGGTCGAGGTGCCCTTCGTCGTCGGGTCGCCGCGCAAGGAGGCCCGCGCGCAGCTCGTCGCGGCCAACCTCGAGGTGCGTTTCGAGGAGCAGGAGTCCGACGAGGCGAGGTTCCAGGTGCTGAGCACCAACCCCGCACCCGGCACGGCGGTCGCCGAGGGCACGACGGTCGTGGTCGTCTACTCGGCCGGGCCGTCCAAGGTGCCCGACGTGCGCGGCCTCAAGCAGGGCGAGGCCGAGCGGGCCATCCTCGAGGCCGGGTTCGTCCCGGACGTACGCGTCGACGCCGCGTCGGTCGAGCCGAAGGGGACGGTCGTCGACCAGATCCCGACCGGCGGGACCGCCGACCAGGGCAGCACGGTGACGATCTTCGTCTCGGCCTACGAAGAGCCCCCGCCGCCGACCGAGACCCCCACCGAGACTCCGACGCTGCCGACCGAGACCCCGACGGCGACCCCGACGCTGCCGACCGAGAGCCCGACCACGCCGCCGCCCACCGAGCGGCGCGCCTACCGGGTGGCCGAGTAGACCTACTCCGGCATCGGGGTCGCGTAGGTGAGGTCGAGCAGCCCGGTGTAGGCCGGGGCGACGGCCGTCTCCAGCTCGGTCATCTCCCAGAGGACGCCGCCGCCGGGGATGGTGGTGTACGTGCGGTAGATCGCGAGCGTCGGGTCGATGGTGAGCTCGGCCTGCAGCTGCGCGGGGTCGCCGATGCCGACGATCACGTAGGGCGGTGAGTAGGGCAGGCCGTGCAGGGTCACCTGGTTGCCCTCGCACTTGATGCCGGTCGTCGAGATCAGCCGCTGGCCCTGGATGGTGACCGCGACCGCGCCGGCGTTCCACATCGCGTTGGCCACGGCCTGGATGTCCTGCTGGTGCACGATGAGGTCGTTGGGGTCGTCCTCGTAGGCCGCGCGCGCCTCGAAGCTCGCGTCGTCGAGGGTCACCTGCACGGCCGCGCCGGCCTTCTCGGTCAGCCCCGCAGGGTCGACCAGGGTCGCGATCTTCTCCTGCACGCGCGCGACCGAGCGGTCGCCCAGCCCCGAGCTCAGCGCCTCGACCTCGGCGTTGAGGGAGGCGACCTCTGCCGTCAGGTCACCCGCCTCGTCGCGCTCGGCGCGGACGACCGAGGCGAGGTCGGTGAGCCGGCCGCCGCGCAGGTCGAGCCCGTCGCTCTGCTGCGCGCTGACGCCGAAGAGCGTCCCGCTGACCAGCACGACCAGCGGCGTCGCCACCCGCCAGGCGCGACGACGCCCGGGGGATGAATGGGGCTGCGGCGACATGCCGACTACGCTAACCCCCCGTTGGGTGCATCCCGCCCATCCACGTCGTACCCGTCATCCCCACCGTCGAGCCCAGCCACAGGAGCAGCAGTGTCGAAGTCCAGCGCGATCGCCACCGAGGAGAAGACCAGCCGCTTCTCCATCAGGTTCCTGATCAGCCTGCTCCTGATCGTCGTCGGCATCGGCTGGCTGGTCTTCTACTACACGCAGGCCCGCGGCAACCCGCTCGCGTTCCCGCCGGTCGAGGGATCGCCGAAGGCCGTCGCCGACCTGGGTGACTGGAACTACGCCATCGGCTTCGGCCTCCTCATGCTCGGTCTGATGGTCTCCGCGCACCCCTCGACCCCCCTCGGCCGCGGCCGCGGCGTCGTGGCCGCGATGCTCGGCTGCTTCCTGGTCGGCCTGATCTGGATCTGCACCTTCTACGTCTTCTCCGACGACCTCTCCAACCTGTGGGTCTTCAACGACCTCGGCCAGTGGAACCTGGTCGTCGGGATCGCGTTCATGGCGGTCGGGTTCAGCTTCGCGACCAAGTGGGAGTAGGTTCTCCCTCGACCCGGTGATCCTGCGTGGAGATCGGGTCCCGCGCCTCGAGCGGTGAGTGAGGCGCCTTCCTGGGGAAGGGAAGGCGTCTCTCTCACCGCTCGAGTCGATTTCGGGGGGACTTGTCGGGCTCTCGCAGAACATGTCAGGGCGTGCACGGGCCGACATGTTCAGCGATCCCCGGTCAGCCGGGGATCGCTCGAACAGGCGATCGGTTCTCCACACTGTGGAAAACACCTGTGGAGAATTACACCGGTGTAGTTGTCCACTGCTGTGTGCACACCTGTGGGTAACCGGGCGGACGACAGAGCCCCCGCCACCACGTCGTACGACGGGTGCGGGGGCTGTGCGGTGGAGCGAGGTTCAGACGAGCGTCGTCGCGCGCACGCCGGCGAGGACGAGGAGGCCGAGCGTCAGTGCGCCGACCCCCACCCACTGGAGGAGCGAGCGGTTCGACTTCGGGGCGTACGCCACGATCGCGGCGACCGCCATGCCGCCCAGCAGGCCGCCGAGGTGGCCCTGCCACGAGATGTAGCGCCAGCCGACGACGGTGATCAGGACACCGAGGAGGAGGTTCTGCATCAGGAACTGGGTGTCGAGCCGCGCCTTGCGGAAGGTCACCAGGAGCGCGCCGAGCACGGCGTAGATCGCTCCCGATGCGCCCAGCGTCGAGGAGGTGGCGTCGGACAGGAACAGCACGAGCACGCTGCCGCCGAGGCCGCCGACGAGGTAGACCATCAGGAAGCGGACGCGACCGATGATGCGCTCGAGGGCCGGCCCGAGGATGAAGAGCGCCATCATGTTGAGCGCGATGTGCCAGATGTCGACGTGGGTGAACATGCTGGTGACCAGCTGCCACCACGCCCCGTCGGAGACGCCCTGCTCCCAGGTCGTGTTCTGCACCGTCGCGCACAGGCGGGCGTCGGAGACGCTGGGGTAGTACGCACCTGTTCCGTCGAGCGTGCACCGACCGAGCGGTGAGAGCGACAGCAGCGAGGTGAGCCGTGACGAGCTGCCGCCCGTCGCGGTGATCGCCAGCCAGATGACGGCGTTGATCGCAATCAGGACGTACGACGTCAGGCGCGGGTCGGCGCTGCGCTCGCCGCCGTAGAGCGCCTGGTGCTGGCGCGAGCCCTTGTTGGCCTGCTTGACGCAGTCGGGGCAGTGGAAGCCGACCGCGGCGTCGCGCATGCAGTCCGGGCAGATCGGCTTGTCGCAGCGCTGGCAGCGGATCCAGGTCTCGCGATCGGGGTGCCGGTAGCAGGTCGGCGGCACCCCGGTCGCGGCCTTGCCGTCGGACGGCTCGGTCATGGTCGGTCGGTTGCGGTCCGGGTCAGTGCTCGGGTCAGCGCTCGATGGTGACGGACTCGATCACCACGGCGTCGGTGGGACGGTCCATGGCGCCGGTCGCGGTGGTCCCGATCGCGTCGACGACGTCGCGGCTCGACTGGTCGGCCACCTCGCCGAAGATCGTGTGCTTGCGGTTGAGCCACGGGGTGGCGCCGAGCGTGATGAAGAACTGCGAGCCGTTGGTGCCGGGACCGGCGTTGGCCATCGCGAGCAGGTAGGGCTTGTCGAAGACGAGCTCGGGGTGGATCTCGTCCTTGAACGTGTAGCCCGGGCCACCGGTGCCGGTGCCGAGCGGGCAGCCGCCCTGGATCATGAAGCCGTCGATCACGCGGTGGAAGCCGAGGCCGTCGTAGTACTTCTCCCCGGTGCGGCCCGCGTCGTCGCGGTAGTCCTTGGTGCCCTCGGCGAGGCCGACGAAGTTGTCGACGGTCTCGGGGGCGTGGTTCGGGAAGAGGTTGATGACGATGTCGCCCCGGTTGGTCTTGAGGGTCGCCTTCTGGTCGGCCATGGGATGTGCCTCTCGCATCTGAAGTCTGGGGTCTGGTGCGACTCGATCCTGCCACGCTGGCCCACGCTCCCCGCACCAGGTCGTCGTGCGGGCGTCCCCCACCCGGACGGGGCTGGTCGCCTCAGGGTGGGCATGGTGAGATGGAGGGACACAGAAAGAGGAGGTCCCGCATGCCTTTCGGCCGCAAGAAGTCCCTGATGGACCGGGCTCACGACTACGTCGAGCAGCTCTCGGACCAGTTCACCGAGACGGTCATCCCGCAGATCGAGCAGGCGTGGGAGCAGGCCGTGGACAAGGCCGGCCCCGCGATCTCCGACGCTCGTGACAAGGCGACGCCGCTGATCGAGGAGGGCCGCACGCGTGCCGCCGAGGCCGCCACCGCCGGAGCGGCAGTCGCCGCGGCCAAGACCGCCGAGGCGCGCGAGAAGGCGGCCCCGCTCCTGGCCGAGTACCGCGCGACGGCCGCCGAGCGCGCCTCGTCCGTGGCCGCGGTCGCCGCCGGGCAGGCTGCGTCCACCCGCGACGCCGCTGTCGCCAAGGCCAACGAGCTCCGTGGGATCGAGCCGGAGCCCAAGGGCGGCCGGCTCAAGAAGTTCCTGCTGATCAGTGGTCTGCTCGCCCTCGGCGGCGTGGTGTTCAGCAAGCTGCGTGCCAAGCAGGACGCCGACGCCGGCTGGCAGTCGACCTACGTCCCGCCCGCGCCGGCGAAGCCCGCCTCCCCGGCGACGCCCGCTGCTGCGGCTGCGCCGGTCACCGCGGCGACGACGACCGTCGACCCCGACGCCGACCCGCTGACCGACCCGCTGCCGGACGACGTCACCGCCGACGACGTGGTGACCGTCGACCCGCCGGCTACCGACGACGTCGGTGGCGGCGCTCCCGGCGAGGCGATCAGCGACTCCGTGGAGGAGGCGCACGACGCCACCACCCCGGACGAGCCCGCCGAGATCATCGACATCGACGACGTGTCGAACAAGAAGTAGCACCCGCGCCACCCTCGAGCGGTGGTCCACCCACACTTCCGACGTGCGGAATGTGGCTGGGCCACCGCTCGAGTCATGTCCGGGGACCGGGCGGTGGTGCACCCACATTCCCGTCGTCCCGAAGGTGGCTGGACCACCGCTCAGGGGTCCACCCGGTTCTCCTCGATCCAGCCGTCGACGCGCTCCCACCAGCCGTAGAGCCAGTCGATCCGCTCCTCGCGGCCCTCGGGGATCTCGTCGCGCGGCACCTGCCACCACCGCATGGTGATCTGCTTGTCCATCGGCAGCTCACGCCACAGGTCGCTCACCGTGACCAGGTGGTCGAGCCCGGTGTGCCCCACCATCAGCACGTCGGCGTCGGGTGCCGCCTCGAGCGCTGCGAGCACGCCGCCCGGGCGGGGCGCCAGCACGTGGGTCATCTCCTCGGCGCGCACCGCCATCCGCTCGAGGCCGAGCTTGCGCAGCCGGGCGATGGCCTTCTCGCGGCGCGCGGCGGTGAAGTTGCCGCCCTCGGGGAAGATCACGAACGCGTCGTTGTCGTCGAGGCCGCTCGCCAGGGCGGCGATCTGCGACTCGAGGTCCTGACCCGCCTCGGGGTTGGGCGAGATGAACCGGGACGGGATCCGCCGCAGCACCACGTCGATCGCCGGGTCCCAGGCGAGGGTGTTCTTCAGGACCACGCGCGGCTCGCGGGCGTACCAGTGCAGCAGGGCGTACATCAGGATGAACGAGTCGCCCGGGCCTGCGTGGCGGCACATCACCAGCACCGGTCGCTCCGGCACCCGCGGCGGGTGCGGACCGTCCGTGCGGATCCGGAGGGCGAGCACGCGCCTGGCCTCGCGGAAGAAGACGATCAGCGTGCCCTGCACCAGGTCGTAGTGGATGCCGGCAAAGTACGGCGAGCGGATCCGCCAGCCGAAGCCGCTGGCCAGCCAGAGGCCGAGCATCACCGCCAGCAGGAGGGACTCGAAGGTCAGGTAGACGACCACGACCCAGAACAGCCGCAGCGCCCGCCACCGTCCCGGCAGCAGGGGGGACAGCGCGGCGGTGCCGAGCAGCCACAGCGGCAGGGTCACCCACACGGCGACGGTGAGCCCGATGACCGCGGGTGCGACGACCAGCCGGCGGAGGATCCAGACACCGGGGCTCACGTGCGGCTCACCCCTGACCGAGGGATTCGTCGAGGAAGCGGCGGGAGGCGTCGTACGTCGCGTCGATGCGGGCCTGCACCGTGCTGAAGTCCCGGTGGGCCAGCAGCGAGTCGTCGCGCGCCGACGTGCCGGCGGCCGGCAGCACGTGGGCCTCGACGCCCTCGGGGATCGTCGCCATGTCGCGCATGAACCGGTGCCGGCGGGCCACCTCGAAGCTCACCCGGGCGACCTCCCACGGTCGGGTGGGCACCTTCAGCGGACGGTCGATGCGGCCGACCTGGAGGACGAACACGCGGGTCGCACCGAGCTCGACGGCCTTGCCGACCGGGACGGAGTTCACCAGGCCGCCGTCGAGGAAGTGCTCGCCGTCGATCTCGGCGGGCGGGAGCAGCCCCGGCACCGCCGCGCTCGCGAGGATCGCCGGCACGAGCGGCCCGCTGGTGAACCAGTGCTCCGCCGCCCGCTCAATGCTGGCCGCGCAGACCCCGAGCCGCACCGGCAGGTCATCGAAGGTGGTGTCGCCCAGCTCCTCCTCCAGCCGCTGCCGCAACGGTGCGGAGGAGTAGATGTGGGTGCCGGAGGTGACGGCGCGGCGGACCGTGCGCAGCGGGCGGTCGCCGTACACGTCGCGGCTGCGCGCGGTCGCCGCCCACAGCTCGGTGAGCCGCTCCACCACGGCCAGGTCGGGCTGCCGTGCCACCATCGCGCCGTTGAGCGCGCCGACGCTGGTGCCGAGGACCAGGTCCGGCACGATCTCGCGCTCGAGGAGCGCCCGGAGCATGCCGACCTCGACCGCGCCGAGGACCCCGCCGCCGCCGAGGACGAAGGCGGTGGTCATGCGACGACCCTAGTCAGGTGCGCGCGAGCTCGGGGTGCTCGGCGCGCACCCGCTGCGTCGCGCGGTGCTCGGCCCAGAACGACAGCACCGGGATCGTGCCGCAGACCAGCGTCACGAGGGTGAAGGGCAGGTCCCAGCGAGCCCGGCGCGAGAGCAGGAACGCGCTGAACAGGAAGATCATGTAGAGCCAGCCGTGCGCGACGCCCAGGTAGGTGGTGATCAGCTCGCCGAGCTCGTTGACGTCGGAGCCGGTCGTCACCCAGGCCGGGGTGCTGTCGAAGACGCCCCACATGGGTGAGCCGTCGAAGTTCGCGAGGGGCACGCCTACCAGGCAGAGCACGACGAGCAGCACGCCGACGATCGTCGCCATCACGCGGTAGGCGGTGAGGTTGCGGGACACGATCGCCAACTTATCGGGCCGGACCTATCCGTCGACCGCGAGCGGCACGGGAGCGGTCGCGTCCTGGCGCCAGCGCCACCAGATGAACGCCGCGAAGGCCCCGAAGACCCACCACTCGACGGCGTAGAGCAGGTTGCGGATCCCGGTGAAGCGGCTCGGGTTCGGCAGGGCCTCGAGCTCGGCGGCCTCCAACCCGTCCTCCGGCGTCTGGCTGACGGCGTACGCCGAGTAGAGGTCGACGTCGACGCGCTGGACGGCGTCGGCCACCCGGATCTCGGGGAACACGTCGTCGTTCGCGTCGTCGTCGGTGACCAGGCTGCCCTCGGGGGCCTGAAGCCACCCGGTGACGTCCGCCGTGCCGGTCGCTGCGAGCAGGGTGGGGTCGGGCTCCTCGGCCCAGCCGCGTACGACGAGCACGGCGGCCTCGTCGACCTGCAGGGGAGCCACCGCCCAGAAGCCGTCGCGGTCGCCGAGCGTGCGGTCGCGGACCCAGAAGCCGCCGTCGATCCACTCCCCCGACAGCTCGACCGGACGGCCCACGTCCTGGCCCGGGAACGGGTCGTTGCTGCCCATCACGTCGGTCAGCGGCACCGGAGCGACGTCGGTGAGGTCACGCGCCTCGGCGGTGCGCTGGGCCTGCCACGCGTCGTACTGCCACAGGCCGAGCCACCCGGCGATCCCGACCAGCACGAGCGCGAGGGCAGCCGCACCGAGGTCGGTCAGCAGGCCGGGTCGGCGCGGGGCGGTCACGGCCCCCATTGTCCCAGCCGCCCGTAAAACTTCCCGCATCGGTGGCGCACACGCCAGAATGCCCCGCATGGGGGTGATGGAGAGCGCGGTCGCGCTCCGCAGCACGGACGCCGACGAGGTCGCGGACGTGTTCCAGTCGTTCATGCGGAGCCTCGGCCATCCGGTCGAGGTGCACTACGAGTTCGACCCCTCGACGTCGCAGCCCGGCAGCGACGACGTGCTGGTCGCGCCGTCCAGGGGTGGCTGGGTCTACCTGCGCCCGCACTACGTCGTGCCGCCGGACGCGCTGGCCGTCGAGATGACCCAACGGCTCGGCACGCTCGCCTCGGCGATCATGATCTACGAGGACGTCCTGTGGACGCACCACCTCGTCGACCGCGGGACGGAGCTCGACCGCCACGTGAACCTCCCGGGCTACTTCGGCCCCGGGGAGTACGACGACTCGTGGATCGGCGACCCGGACGTGGTGGCCAGGTCGGTCGGCGTGAACCGCGCCGAGATCGCGCCGTACTTCCAGCAGGTCTCCGTGCGTCGCGCGCGCTCACGCCTGCTCCCCCCGCCGAAGGCGCACCAGGACGACACGCACGCCCTGGTCGACGGATGGGTCGTCACCGAGCTGTGGCGCCGGATGGGGATCCACTGGCCGGGTGCGACCGACACCCTCGTCCGGGTGCCGCTGGGCTCGGAGGGGACCGAGGTCCTGTCGGCCTGGGCCCGCTCCTAGGGACCCGCCAGCTCCGCGACCAGCTCGTCGACGGGCCGGGCCGTGTCCACCCGCACCACCGGCCCGCTGAACCTCGTCATCCACGCCTCGTGCAGCGTCCGGCTCCGGCCGGGGAAGTCGGGGATCTCGTAGCCGGCCGCCCACGTCACGAACTCCTCGTGGGTGGTGGCCAGGTCTCCCCCGGGACGGATCCGGTCGCCGTAGCGCACCGCCTCCCGTGCGCGCAGGCGCTCGAGGCGTACGTCCGGGTCGAGGCTGCAGAAGACCAGCACGTCGACGTGGTCGAGCAGCGGCTCGCCCCACCCCATGACCGAACCGGTCAGCACCCAGGCGCGGCGGGGCAGGAACACCTCCTGCATGAGCTGGATCCGGCGATCCTCGGCCCGCTTCACGGTGTAGGGCGGCTCGGTCGGCTCCCAGAAGTAGTCGTCGGTGTCGGCGTGCGGGACCGACCACCGGGCCGCAAGCGCCCTGCCGAGGGTGGTGACCCCCGAGGCCGTCGCGCCGAGGACGAGGACACGGCACGGATTCACGTGGTGGAGCCTAGGGGACTCGAACCCCTAACCCCCTGCTTGCAAAGCAGGTGCGCTACCAATTGCGCCAAGGCCCCTGGTCGAAGCTGAGGGACGAGCGTCAGGCCTTGTGGACGGTGTCCGTGGCCTCGGCCCAGAGGGCCTGCTCGTTCTTGCCCTCGTCCATCTTCTTCTTCGCAACAACTCCGGCCGCTGCGGCGAGGATGACCAGCAGGAGCTTCTTCATGCGGTTCTCCTCCGTGAGAAGTGGGATCGAGTGGGCCTAGGAGGACTTGAACCTCCGACCTCTTCCTTATCAGGGAAGCGCTCTAACCGTCTGAGCTATAGGCCCGCAGTGCCGCCGTGCGACGACGCCGAAGATTACCTGACCGTGGTCAGGCGGTGCGAATCGAGGTGGCGATCACTTCTCGTCCTCGGCCAGCGTGACCTCGATGCCCCCGAGGAGGGCGGCGGCGAGGTTGTAGAGGAACGCCGTCAGGGTGGCGATGGCCGTCAGCAGGACGACGTCGAGCACCGAGACGAGGAGCGTGAAGCCGAGCACCCGCGACATGCCGACGTAGTCGGTGACGTCGAACGTCGAGTTGCCGCTGTCGCCCTCGACGATGCTGGCGACGGCCGAGTTGATCGAGTCCCACACGCCGGCGGCGCCGAGCACCGACCACACCATGAAGATCGCCACGAACGTCACGACACCGAAGGCGACCGACAGCAGGAACGACGTCTTCATGACCGACCACGGGTCGATCCGCGTCAGCCGCAGGCGCGCCCGGCGGGGCTGGCGTCCCGACGCGCGTGAGGCCCGGCGACCGCGCGCGTTGCCGGTGTCGGCGTTGGCGCGGTGCTCCTGCGCGGCGTTGGACATGGTGTCCTGCAGCCGCTCGGTCAGGGACCTGCGGGCAGGCTCCTTGCCGGCGGTGGGACGGGCTGCGTCACGACTGGGGGGCGCGGTGCGGTCCGACATGGATCACTCCTCGGTCGTGTCGTCGGGGCTGTCGACAGGAGCATCCGCTGCATCCTGACCATCGATTGTTGCATCGTCGGCCACGTCAGGCGATTCGGCTGCGGCCTCGCGGGCGCCCGCCTCGACGTCCGCGGCTGCTGCCGCGCTCGCCTCGTCGGCCTCCTCGACGACCTTCGCCTCGACCGAGCGCGCAACCACGGCGACGGTGTCGCCCTTCTTGGGCGTCACGAACTTCACGCCCATCGTCGAGCGGCCGGTGGGTCGGAAGTTGGCGTCGATGGGGCTGCGGACGACCTGGCCGCTGCTGGTGATCGAGAGGACCTCGTCCTCCTCCTCGACGATGAACGCGCCGACCAGGCCGCCGCGGTCCTCGTTGGACAGCGACATCGCCTTGATGCCGATGCCGCCGCGGGACTGGAGGCGGTAGTCGCTGATCCGGCTGCGCTTGGCGAAACCGCCGTCGGTGATCGTGAAGACGTACTGCTCCTTGACGTCCTCGGACTCCGACGCGTCGCCCTCGACGGCCTCCTCGGCCGCGACCTGCTCGGCGCGGATGACCGACATCGACAGCAGCGAGTCGCCGTCGCGGAACTTCATGCCGCGCACACCGCCGGTGGCGCGACCCATCGGGCGGAGCTGGTCGTCGTCGGCCTTGAACCGGATCGACTGTCCCTTGCGGGACACCAGCAGGATGTCGTCGTCACCGTCGACCAGCTCGGCGCCGATCAGCTCGTCGTCGTCCTCGCGGAAGTTGATCGCGATGACGCCGGCCTGGCGCGGGCTGTTGTAGTCGCCGAGCTTGGTCTTCTTGACCAGGCCCGTGCGGGTGGCGAGCACGAGGTAGGGGGCCTGCTCGTAGTCGCGGATCGCCAGGACCTGCGCGATGTCCTCGTCGGGCTGGAAGCTCAGCAGGCCGGCGACGTGGCCGCCCTTCGCGTCGCGCGCCGCCTCGGGCAGGTTGTAGGCCTTGGTGCGGTAGACCCGCCCGGCAGTCGTGAAGAACAGCAGCCAGTGGTGGTTGGTGGTCGCGATGAAGTGCTGCACGACGTCGTCGCCGCGCAGCGTCGCACCGCGCACGCCCTTGCCGCCACGCTTCTGGAGCCGGTACTGGTCGGCCCGGGTGCGCTTGGCGTACCCGCCCCGGGTGATGGAGACGACGAGCTCCTCGTCCGGGATCAGGTCCTCCATCGAGAGGTCGCCGTCGGCGGCGATGATCTGCGTACGCCGCTCGTTGCCGTGCTTGTCGGTGATCTCCTTGAGCTCGTCGGAGACGATCTGCCGCTGGCGGGGCTCGTTGGCGAGGATGTCCTCGAGGTCGGCGATCACGATCTCGAGCTCGGCGAGGCGGTCCATGATCTTCTGGCGCTCGAGGGCGGCCAGTCGGCGCAGCTGCATCTCGAGGATCGCGTTGGCCTGGACCTCGTCGATCTCGAGCAGCTGCATGAGGCCGCTGCGGGCCTCCTCGACGTCGGGGCTGCGGCGGATCAGCGCGATGACCTCGTCGAGCGCGTCGAGCGCCTTGGCGAGGCCGCGGTAGATGTGGGCCTGGCGCTCGGCCTCGGCGAGGCGGAAGCGCGTCCGCCGCTGGATGACCTCGATCTGGTGGGTGACCCAGTTGGAGATGAACTGGTCGATCGGCAGGGTGCGCGGCACCCCGTCGACGAGCGCCAGCATGTTGGCGGAGAAGTTGCTCTGCAGCTCGGTGTGCTTGAACAGGTTGTTGAGCACGACCCGGGCGACCGCGTCGCGCTTGAGGATGATGACCAGGCGCTGACCGGTGCGCGAGCTGGTGTCGTCGCGGACGTCGGCAATGCCCTGGATCCGGCCGGTGTCGGCGAGCTCGGCGATCTTCAGCGCGAGGTTGTCGGGGTTGACCATGTAGGGGAGCTCGCTGATGACCAGCATGACCCGGCCCTTGGCGTCCTCGTCGATCTCGACGACCGCGCGCTGGGTGATCGAGCCGCGGCCGGTGCGGTAGGCCTGCTCGATGCCCTGCCGGCCGACGATGAGCGCGCCGTTGGGGAAGTCGGGGCCCTTGATCCGCTCGAGGAGCGCGTCCTGCAGCTCCTCGCGGGTGGCGTCGGGGTGCTCGAGCGCCCAGGTCGCGCCGTCCGCGACCTCGAGGAGGTTGTGCGGCGGGATGTTGGTGGCCATGCCGACCGCGATGCCGGCCGAGCCGTTGACGAGCAGGTTGGGGAAGCGCGAGGGCAGGATGGTCGGCTCCTGCGAGCGACCGTCGTAGTTGGGGCGGAAGTCGACGGTGTCCTCGTCGATGTCACGCACCATCTCCATCGCCAGGGGCGCCATCCGGCACTCCGTGTAGCGCATGGCGGCGGCGGAGTCGTTGCCCGGCGACCCGAAGTTGCCCTGGCCGTTGATCAGCGGGTAGCGCAGCACCCACGGCTGGGCGAGGCGCACCATGGTGTCGTAGATCGCGGTGTCGCCGTGGGGGTGGTACTGACCCATCACGTCACCGACGACGCGCGAGCACTTGCTGAAGCCGCGGTCGGGGCGGTAGCCGCCGTCGTACATCGCGTAGAGGATGCGGCGGTGCACCGGCTTGAGCCCGTCGCGTACGTCGGGCAGCGCGCGCCCGACGATGACGGTCATCGCGTAGTCGATGTAGCTCTGCTGCATGAGCGTCTGCAGCTCGATCGGCTGGATGCGGTCGTCGCCGAATCCGAAGCCGCCCGCGCCGCCGGTGCCGGTGGGGGTCTCAGTCATCTCTGGTTCTCTCCTGCGTTCTATCGATGTCTAGGGCTGCTCGTAGATGCGACTAGCGACCTAGATATCGAGGAAACGGACGTCCTTGGCGTTGCGCTGGATGAAGGAGCGGCGCTGCTCGACGTCCTCGCCCATGAGGATCGAGAAGATCTCGTCGGCCTGGGCGGCGTCCTCGAGCGTCACCTGCTTCATCAGGCGGGCGTCGGGGTCCATCGTGGTCTCCCACAGCTCGTCGGCGTTCATCTCGCCGAGACCCTTGTAGCGCTGGACCGGGTTCTCCTTGGGCAGCTTCTTGCCCTGGGCGAGACCGTCGGCCTGGAGCGCGTCGCGCTCGGCGTCGGAGTAGACGAACTCGTGCTCGGCCGGCTTGTTCCAGCGCAGGCGGTAGAGCGGGGGCTGCGCCATGTAGACGTAGCCGTGCTCGATCAGCGGCTTCATGAAGCGGAAGAGCAGCGTCAGCAGCAGGGTGTTGATGTGGTGGCCGTCGACGTCGGCGTCGGCCATCATCACGACCTTGTGGTAGCGCAGCTTCTCCAGGTTGAACTCCTCGTGGATGCCGGTGCCGAGCGCCGAGATGATCGCCTGGACCTCGCTGTTGGCGAGCACCTTGTCGATGCGGGCCTTCTCGACGTTGAGGATCTTGCCGCGGATCGGGAGGATCGCCTGGATGCGCGGGTCGCGGCCCTGGCGAGCCGAGCCACCGGCCGAGTCGCCCTCGACGATGAAGACCTCGCACTCGGCCGGGTTGGTCGACTGGCAGTCGCTCAGCTTGCCGGGGAGGCCGCCGCCGCCGAGGAGGCCCTTGCGACCGCGAGCGAGCTCGCGCGCCTTGCGCGCGGCGATGCGCGCGTTGGCCGCGGCCTGCGACTTGCGGACGATCTCCTTGCCCTCGGCCGGGTTCTCCTCGAGCCAGGCGCCGAGCTGGTCGTTCATGATCCGCTGGGTGAAGCCCTTGGCCTCGGTGTTGCCGAGCTTGGTCTTGGTCTGTCCCTCGAACTGCGGCTCGCCGAGCTTGATCGAGACGATCGCGGTCAGGCCCTCGCGGATGTCGTCACCCGAGACCCTGTCCTCCTTCTTCTTGATCAGCCCCCACTCCTCGCCCCAGTGGTTGACCAGCGAGGTGAGCGACGCGCGGAAGCCCTCCTCGTGGGTGCCGCCCTCGTGGGTGTTGATGTTGTTGGCGAAGGTGTGGACCGACTCGGTGTAGGAGGTGTTCCACTGCATCGCGACCTCGAGGCTCATGTGCTGGCCGGTCGCGCTCGCAGCCGTCTCGGCCTCGAAGGCGATGACGCTGATGTTGGCCGGCGCCTTGCGGCGGTTGAGGTGCTCGACGTAGTCGACGAGGCCGCGGTCGTACTTGAACACCTGCTCCAGGCCGCCGCCCTCGGCGCGCTTGATCGCGTCGTGGCCGGCGTTGTCGATCGAGTTGTCGATGGTCTCGTCCTCGACCGCGTCGACGCGCGACTCGGCGTCGGCCCGCTCGTCGCGGATGACGAACTCGACGCCCTTGTTGAGGAACGCCATCTCGCGCAGGCGCGAGGTGATGGTCTCGAGGTTGTAGGTGGTGGACTCGAAGATGTCCTCGGAGGCGTACCACGTCACGGTGGTGCCCGTGCCCTCGCCGGGCTCCATCTCGCGCACCTGCGCGAGGTCGGCGTCGGGCACGCCGAGCTGGAAGGACTGGCGCCACAGGTGGCCGCGGTTGCGGACCTCGGCGATCAGGTGGGTGGAGAGCGCGTTGACCACCGAGACGCCGACGCCGTGGAGGCCGCCGGACACCTTGTAGCCGCCGCCGCCGAACTTGCCGCCGGCGTGCAGCATCGTCAGCGCCATGGTGAGCGCCGGCATGTCCTGGCCGGGGGCGGTGTCGGTGGGGATGCCGCGTCCGTTGTCCTCGACGCGCACGCCGCCGTCGGCCTGCAGCGTCAGCACGATCCTGGTGGCGTAGCCGGCCAGCGCCTCGTCGACGCCGTTGTCCACGATCTCCCAGATGAGGTGGTGCAGGCCGCGCTCGCCGGTGGAGCCGATGTACATGCCGGGCCGCTTGCGGACCGCCTCGAGACCCTCGAGGACGGTGATCGCGGAGGCGTCGTACTCGAAGTCCTTGTCGACGGCGGACGAGGACCGCTTCTCGCCGGCCTCCTCGACCGCCTCCTGGACCGACTCGGCGAGCGCCTCGGCGCGCTCTGCTTCCGAGGGGTTGTCGACGGGGGCGGGATCGGGAGCTGAATCGGTGGTCGGGGTGGTGTTCTCGACGTTCTCTTCGCTCAAGGCGCAGCCTTCTTCCCGTCGCCCTCGAGGGGCGTTCGACATGAGTCGAGTCGCGGCTGTTGCCGGAGCAACCAAGCGTGCGACTCGATTTGCCATACTACCTGTCACGGCCCTCAGACCGAAGCACCCGCCCCGGAGATGGGGTGGATCGGGGGAAAAAGTGGCCCTCAGGGGCCACATGAGACCGGTTCAGAGGGCCGAACAGGGGGGTCGGTGGGTCCCCCTACCGGCGAGAGGCCCGCAGATCGGCAGATCCGACCTCTCGGCGCCGGCTTGCTCGCTCACCCGTAGGTGTCGCGCGGGCCCCGCCCGTCGCGGCTCGAGAGCCGCCCCTTCTTCCACGTCGGCAGGTGGGGGCCGAGCACCTCGATCACGATGACGGTGCCGTGCCCGAGGTCCTCGTTGAGGCGGCGTACGACGCTGGGTGCGAGCAGCTTGAGCTGCGTGGCCCAGGCGGTCGAGTCGGTGCGCACCACGAGCCGGCCCTCGTCGAACGCCTCGGGCGTGCAGTGGTCGGCGACCTCCTGGCCGACAAGCTCGGCCCAGCGACCGAACACGCCCTGGACCTTGAGGTCGACCTCCCAGCCGTGATGGGCGATCAGTCGGCCCATCGCGTCGTCGAGGAGCTGGGGGTCGCGGTCGTCGGGCCGCGCACCGGACGACTTCGTGAACGTACGCCGACGAGGACCGGGCTTCTTCCGCGCCGGCGTGCCGGCACTGGCCGCAGCGGCACGGGCGGCCGCCTTCGCCAGGTCGAGGCCGTCGGGCTGGTGCTCGGCGGCGCCCTCCGACCCGGACGTCATGGGAATCTCCGGTTCGGACCGGCCATTCTCATGACGTCCCGGCTCGTGACGTCCGGCGTCGTCACTCGTCACGGGTCACCTGCCCGTCGGCGACGAGGAAGCGCACGCCCTGCAGCGATTCCGGCACGTCGGCTGCCACCGCCGCGGTGACCAGCACCTGCTCGGCGCCGGCCACGAGACCGGCGAGCTGGCTGCGCCGCTCGGTGTCGAGCTCGGCGAAGACGTCGTCCAGCACGAGGATCGGGTCGTCGCCGTCGGCGCGCAGCAGGTCGTACGACGCCAGCCGGAGGGCGAGCGCGAACGACCACGACTCCCCGTGGGACGCGTAGCCCTTGACCGGCAGCCGCAGGTCGTCGGGGCCCGAACCGGTGCCGAGGGTGAGCAGCAGCTCGTCGCGATGGGGGCCGACCAGCGAGATGCCGCGGTCGAGCTCGTCCTTGCGCTTCGCGGCGATCGCGTCGAGGAGCGCCTGCTGGAGGTCGCCGTCCGGGGGGACGTCGATGCTCGCCCTGTACTCGAGGTCCGCGTCGTCGCGGCTCGCGCCGCGGGCGACCGCCTCGTAGGCCTTGCCCAGGTAGGGCCTCAGGTCGTCGACGAGCTGGAGGCGGGCGCCCAGGATCTCGGCGCCGACGCGAGCCAGGTTGTCGTCCCAGATCTCGAGCGTCGACATCGCCGCGTCGCGCGAGGACCCGCGGGCGATGCCAGCGGTCTTGAGGAGGCTGTTGCGCTGCTTGAGGATCCGGTCGTAGTCCGAGCGCACCCCGGCCAGGCGTGGCGTACGCAGCACCAGCAGGTCGTCGAGCAGCTTGCGTCGGTCGGACGGGTCGCCCTTGACGAGCGTCAGGTCGTCGGGCGCGAAGACGACCGTGCGGACCAGGCCGACGATCTCTCGGGGCCGCGGGAGGGGAGAGCGGTTGATCCGAGCGCGGTTGGCGCGACCGGGGTTGAGCTCGACCTCGAGCAGCGCCGTCCGCCCGTCCTTCACGACCGACGCACGGACGATCGCCTGGTCGGCGCCCGCCTTGACCAGCGGGGCGTCGGTGGCGACGCGGTGCGAGGAGAGCCGGGAGAGGTAGTCGATCGCCTCGACGAGGTTGGTCTTGCCCTGGCCGTTACGGCCGATGAACGCCGTCGCCCCCGGCTCCAGTGCGACGTCGACGTCGGCGTAGGAGCGGAAGTTGTGCAGGGTCAGGTGCGCGACGTGCAAGGGAGGTCTAGCTCTCCCCGGCCTCGTGGGCCTCGCCGGCGCCGGCCTGCTTCGCGGTCTCGGACTGCTCGGCCCCCGACTCGCCCTCCGCGTCGCCGCCCTTGGGGGCGGACGACCGCACGGCGTGGCCGCCGAACTGGTTGCGCATCGCGGCGACGGCCTTCATCGTCGGGGAGTCGTCCTGCTGGGAGACGAAGCGGGCGTAGAGCGCGGCGGTGATCGCCGGGGTCGCGACACCGTGCTCGATGCCGGCCTCCACGGTCCATCGCCCCTCGCCGGAGTCCGCGGCATAGCCGGCGACCTTGCTGAGGCCGGGGTCCTCGTCGAGCGCGTTGACCATGAGGTCGAGCAGCCAGGACCGGATGACCGTGCCCTCACGCCACGAGCGGAAGACCTCGGTGACGTTGTCGGTGAGCTCGGCCTTGTCGAGCAGCTCCCAGCCCTCGGCGTACGCCTGCATGATCGCGTACTCGATGCCGTTGTGGACCATCTTGGAGAAGTGGCCGGCACCGACCTTCCCGGCGTGCACCGATCCGAACTCGCCCTCCGGCTTGAGCGCGTCGAAGGCGTCCTGGACCTTGGCGATGTCGTCGGCCTCGCCGCCGTACATCAGGGCATAGCCGTTCTCGAGTCCCCAGACGCCGCCGGAGACACCGCAGTCGACGTAGCCGATGCCCTTCTCGGCGAGCAGCTCGGCGTTGGCGATGTCGTCGGTCCAGCGCGAGTTGCCGCCGTCGACCACGACGTCGCCCTCGCTGAGCAGGCCGCCGAGCTCCTTGACGGTGGCACGCGTCGGGTCGCCCGCGGGCACCATCACCCACACCACCTTGGGACTCGGCAGTGCCTCGACCAGCGCCTCGAGCGAGTCGACGTCACTGACGTCAGGGTTGCGGTCGAAGCCGACCACGGTGACCCCAGCGCGACGCATGCGCTCGCGCATGTTGCCGCCCATCTTGCCCAGCCCGACGAGTCCGATGTCCATGCTGCGGAGCCTAGTCGTGAGACCCGAGGGCGGCGAGGGTCAGCTCAGCAGGCGGCGCGGCATCAGCAGGTAGCGGAAGCTCTGGCTGTCGTCGGCGTCGGTGCCCGAGATGACGACCGGCTTGGTCGCCTGGGTGAAGGCGAGGTCGACGAACTCGCCGTCGATGGCGGTGAGGCCGTCGAGGAGGAACTGCGGGTTGAAGCCGGTCGTGAGGTCGTCGCCGCTGATCTCCGCGTCGACGGCCTCGGTCGCCATCGCCTCGTCGCCGGAGCCGGCGTCGAGCACGATCTGGTGATCGCCGAACTTCATCTGCACGGCCGTGTTGCGCTCGGCGACGAGGGCGACGCGCTTGACCGTCTCGATCAGCTCGGCCTTGTTGACCTTGGCGATCGTGAGGTGCTCGGCCGGGAAGAGCGAGCGGACCTTGGGGAACTCGCCGTCGAGCAGACGGGTAGTGGTGCGGCGTACGCCGCCGAGACCGGTGCCCTCGAAGCCGATCAGGCCCTCGCCGGCACCGCTCGCAGCGAGCGCGATGGTGACCTCGGCGCCGGAGGTCAGCGACTTGGCGGTGTCGCCGAGCACCTTGGCCGGGACCAGCGCGGCGACCGACTCGTCGGGCGACTGCGGGTTCCAGGTCAGCTCGCGGTGCGAGAGGCGGAACCGGTCGGTGGCGAGCAGCGCCATCGTGGAGCCGTCGATCTCGATGCGTACGCCGGTGAGGACCGGGAGCATGTCGTCGCGACCCGCCGCGGTGACGGCCTGCGCCACGGCGTGCGCGAAGTCGGCGCTGGAGACCGTGCCGGTGGCGGACGGCATCGCGGGCAGCGTCGGGTAGTCGTCGACCGGCATCGTCTGGAGGCTGAAGCGGGCCGAGCCGCAGGTCAGCGAGACGCGGGGGCCCTCGAGGGTGAGCTCGACCGGCTTGGCGGGGAGGCTGCGGCAGATGTCGGCGAGGAGGCGACCGCTGACGAGCGCCCTGCCCTCGTCGTTGACCTCGGCGGCGAGCGTCGCTCGGGCCGACGTCTCGTAGTCGAAGGTGGAGAGCATCAGGCCGGCATCGCTGGCCTCGATCAGCAGGCCGGCCAGGACCGGGGAGCTGGGACGGACCGGCAGGCTGCGGGCAGCCCAGGCAACGGCATCGGCGAAGACGTCGCGTTCGACGCGGAACTTCACAAGGGACTCCTCAGCAAGGACTGCTCACGACAAGTTGTGGGGCTGCGGTGCGCAGCACGATGTCACGCGCGGGCGCGTGGGAAGTGCATCCTGCCACGCGCACCCGACACCACGCCCACGTTCTCCCCAGAGGAAGGCCTGTTCGATGTTTTCGGGAGATCGGACCAGTGTTGAGGTACGTAGTGGTCATAGGGTCGGTGGAAACTGTGGACAACCCTTGTTCGTGCAGGTCAGCGACCTGACAACCTGTGCATACAGGGTGTGGAGGCACGGGGAGACGCCGGGTCGTCGTGTGGAGACGACCGCGCGACCTGTGCGTTGTCCCGAGGCGTCCACAGGGGCTGGGGACGACGGGCCGGTGCGAAGCACATGTTCTCCACACGGTCCGAGGGTGCGAGCGTGCGACGACCGCCTCAGGACTGACGGGCCTGCATCTTCACCCGGTTGGTGAGCTCGCTGACCTGGTTGAAGACCGCTCGCCGCTCGGCGAGGAGCTGGCGGATCTTGCGGTCGGCGTACATCACCGTCGTGTGGTCGCGGCCGCCGAACTCGCGCCCGATCTGGGGCAGCGACATCGAGGTCAGCTCGCGGCAGAGGTACATCCCGATCTGCCGCGCCATCACCAGGTGGCGGCCGCGGGACGGGCCGGTGAGGTCCTCGAGGGAGACGCCGAAGTAGGCCGCGGTCTGGGCGATGATCAGCGCGTGCGTGATCTCGGGCTCGCCGCCCTCGGGGATCAGGTCCTTGAGCACGATCTCGGCCAGGGTCATGTCGACCTCCTGGCGGTTGAGGTTGGCGAAGGCCGTGACGCGGATCAGCGCACCCTCGAGCTCGCGGATGTTGGTCTGGATCTTCGAGGCGATGAACTCGAGCACGTCCGGCGGCGCGGTGAGCCGGTCCATCGCGGCCTTCTTGCGCAGGATCGCGATGCGGGTCTCGAGGTCGGGCGGCTGGACGTCGGTGATGAGCCCCCATTCGAACCGGTTGCGCAGCCGGTCCTCGAGCGCCTCGAGCCGCTTGGGCGCGCGGTCGGAGGTCAGCACGATCTGCTTGTTGGCGTTGTGGAGCGTGTTGAAGGTGTGGAAGAACTCTTCCTGCGTCTGGGTCTTGCCCTCGAGGAACTGGATGTCGTCGATCAGCAGGACGTCGACGTCGCGGTAGCGCCGCTTGAAGCGGTCCTGCCGGTCGTCGCGGATCGCGTTGATGAACTCGTTGGTGAACTCCTCGCTCGAGACGTAGCGCACCTTCGCGTTGCTGTAGAGGCTGCGGACGTAGTGGCCGATCGCGTGCAGCAGGTGGGTCTTGCCCAGACCGGAGTCGCCGTAGACCAGGAGCGGGTTGTACGCCTTGCCCGGAGCCTCGGCGACCGCGACGGCGGCGGCGTGGGGGAACCGGTTGGACGAGCCGATGACGAACGTCTCGAACGTGTACTTGGGGTTGAGGCGCGTCTCGAGGACCGAGGAGCGACGCTCGCCGGTGTTGACCGGCTCGTGGCTCTCCACCCGGGCGGCGGGCGGCGCCGGCTCGACGAACGGCTCATTTGTCGACAAAGCGACAGATCCATCTGTCGATTCATCGATCTGTGGCTGCTGCTCCGACTCGAGGGCCGGGTTCACCGTGACGAGCATCCGGATCTCGCGACCGAAGCCCTCGGTGAGCGCGTCCTCGATGTGGTTGCGCAGCCGACCCTCGAGCTGGTTGCGGGTGAAGTCGTTGGGCACGGCGATGATCGCGGTGTTCTCGTGCAGCGTGACCGGCACGCTGGGCCGCAGCCAGGCGCGCTGGTTGGGCTGGAGGTCCTCGACGATCTGCTGCCATGCCGTCCCGAGGTCTACCTGCTGGTCGTCCACCCGGACCGCCTTCGCTCTTCACTGTTGTCGTGCGTTTGTCGTGCGTTGTCTTGGGGCTCGGACCGAGCCTGGCCGGACCGCGTCCACAGAGTTGTCCACAAGCTGTGAACTGCCCGTCCCGATCGGATCGATCGGAGGCCCCGACCTGCTGACACCGGTGGTCCCGCCATCGTTTGTGCAGGTCAGAAGCACTGTGGCAGGCCATGTGACCCGGGACACAGTAGGCTGTGATCCCTGGTGGGACCGCGGTTTCGAGGAGATCGCGGCCCCCGGAACGTAACAACCCCGTGCGGTCCCCGGCAAGACGTCATCCACAGGGGCGGCCGAGGGGGAGGCTCGTGGGTTTGACCCCCTCTTCCGCCACCGCGTACCGTTGGCCGGTCGCTCCATGTCGACGGGTGCCGCATGTCCACGATCCGCCACCAGGCGGCCGCGTGGGTGGGCGGTGCCGGCCGAATCATGCAGTTCTGCCCGCACTGACCTCGCAGTGGAGTGGACATCCCTCGAAACCTTCGGAGATATAGCCGTGAGCAAGCGTACGTACCAGCCGAACAACCGTCGCCGTCACAAGGTGCACGGCTTCCGTCTGCGCATGCGGACCCGCGCCGGTCGCTCGATCCTGTCGAGCCGGCGCCGCAAGGGCCGCAAGGAACTGGCGGTCTGACGGTCCGAGCCCACGGCATCCGCCGTGCTCCCCGCTGCTCATCGCCTCACCGACAGTGACGACTTCCGTCGTGCAGTCCGCAGTGGGCGACGAGCCGGTTCGCCGACGATGGTGGTCCACCTCTGGGTGGACCCCGACGTCGATGGTCCGGTGCGCGTGGGGTTCACCGTCAGCAAGGCCGTGGGCAACGCCGCCACACGCAACCGCGTGAAGAGACGACTGCGACACCTGACCCGGGAGCACCTCCCCTCGCTGGAGGAGCTTCCGGGTCGTGCTGCTCTCGTGGTGCGGGCCCTGCCGGCCGCGGCCGAGGCGTCGTACTCGGCGCTGGGCGACGACCTGGGTCGTACGCTCGGGCGCGTGAGCCCGTCATGAAGTACCTCCTCATCGGGTTCATCCGTGCCTGGCGCTTCGCGATCAGCCCGCTCTACGGCCAGGTCTGCCGCTACCACCCCACCTGTTCGGCGTACGCCCTCGAGGCCGTGACGCAGCACGGAGCCGTGCGTGGCACCTGGCTCGCCCTGCGCCGCATCGTCCGCTGCCACCCGTGGGCCGCCGGCGGCTACGACCCCGTTCCCACCCGCGGCACGACCGCCGCCCCCAGTCCCGACCAGACCCCTGCAACACGAGGAGCATGAGTGCTCGACTTCTTCGGCGACATCGGCAGCGCCATCATGACGCCGCTCTACTACGCGATCTCGTTCGTGCTGGTGGGGTTCCACAACGTCCTGGGCGACATCTTCGGCCCGACGTCGGGGCTGGCATGGGTGCTGTCGATCATCGGGCTGACCCTCGTCGTCCGCGCGGCGCTGATCCCGCTGTTCGTCAAGCAGATCAAGTCCAGCCGCAACATGCAGCTCATCCAGCCCAAGGTGCGTGAGCTGCAGAAGAAGTACGGCCACGACCGGGAGAAGCTCGCCCAGGAGACGATGGCGCTCTACAAGGACTCGGGCACCAACCCGTTCGCGTCGTGCCTGCCGATCCTCCTGCAGATGCCGATCTTCCTCGCGCTCTTCCGGATCCTCGACCAGGCCGCTCGCAACCCCGAGACCAAGCGTGGCCTGATGACGCCGGAGCTCAACGAGCAGCTCCGCTCCGCGGTGTTCGCCGGCGGCAAGATCTCCGACACGTTCCTCAACGCCGACGGCATCGAGGTGCGGGTGCTGGCGGCGGTGCTGGTGCTCGCGATGACCGCGACCACCTTCCTCACGCAGCGCCAGCTGATGAGCAAGAACATGCCGGCTGACGCGCTGTCCGGCCCGTACGCCCAGCAGCAGAAGATGCTGCTCTACGTCCTTCCCGTCGTCTTCGCTGTCGGTGGCATCGCGTTCCCGGTGGGCGTGCTCTTCTACTGGACCACCTCCAACCTGTGGACCATGGGCCAGCAGTTCTACGTCATCCGCAACAACCCCGCCCCGGGCACTCCTGCCGCCAAGGCGAAGGAGGATCGCGACCGGGCCAAGGGCAAGCTTCCGGCCGGCGAGGTCATCGCGACCGAGACGGTGGTCGAGGAGAAGCCCCAGCCTCCGCGCCAGCAGCCTCAGCGGCAGACGAAGGCCCAGCGCCAGGCGAAGACGCCGGCCAAGCCCCCGGTGAAGCCGCAGGCGAGCAAGAACAAGAAGAAGAAGCGCTGACCCCACGATTTCGGCGTTGCCGTCCGCGGCACCGCATCCGAGTGAAGCAGGAGTTCTACGTGAGTGAGCAGATGACCGACGGCGAGACCGTCGAGACCACCGAGACGGTCGTCGAGGAGACGGAGTCCAGCGACGCGGACACCAAGGCCGGACGACCGTCCAAGGTCCAGCGGCTGGAGGCCGAGGGCGACATCGCCGCCGACTACCTCGAGGAGCTGCTCGACATTGCGGACCTCGACGGCGACCTCGACATGGATGTCGAGGGCGACCGGGCGAGCGTCCAGATCGATGGCGCGGACCTGCAGCAGCTGGTCGGTCGCAACGGTGAGGTGCTCGAGGCTCTCCAGGAGCTGACCCGCCTGGCCGTCTACCGCGAGACCGGCGAGCGGTCTCGGCTCATGCTCGATGTCGGGGGCCACCGAGCCGAGCAGCGCACGCGCCTGGTGGCGCTCGCCGAGACGTCGATCGCCGAGGTGAAGGAGAAGGGCGAGGCCCTGTCCCTGGAGCCGATGAGCGCGTTCGAGCGCAAGGTCGTCCATGACGCGGTGGCGGCCGCCGGCCTGTCATCCGAGTCGGAGGGCGCGGAGCCGAAGCGCCACGTGGTGATCCTTCCGGCGTGAGCGACGACGTTTCACGTGAAACGCCCTCCGTGCCCGAAGCGGCGCGGAGGGCGTTCGCGTCTGACCGGGTGGACCTCGCGGTCCGCTACACCAACCTTCTTTCCACCGAAGGCGTGGTGCGTGGGCTGATCGGACCTCGCGAGGCCGACAGGCTGTGGGATCGGCACGTGCTCAACTCGGCGTGCTGGGTGAGGCCATCCCCCACGGTGCACGCGTCTGCGACATCGGCACGGGCGCTGGTCTGCCCGGCATCGTGGTGGCGATCGCCCGACCGGACATCAGGATGACCCTGGTGGAGCCGTTGCTGCGCCGGACCACGTTCCTCGACGAGGTGGTCTCCGAGCTGGGACTGGACCACGTGGAGGTGGTGCGCGCCCGGGCCGACGAGCTCCATGGTGAGCGCACGTTCGACGTGGTGACGTCGCGTGCGGTGGCACCCCTGGAGCGACTCCTCGGCTGGTCGATGCCCCTGGTCGCCCCCACGGGTGCACTGGTCGCCATGAAGGGTCGCTCGGTCCACGACGAGATCGACGCCGCCCGGGGCACCCTGACGACTTGGCGCTGCGCCGAGCCTGAGGTGCTGGAGCTGGGTGTAGGAGTGGTGGATCCACAGACGACAGTGCTCCGGGTGTCGTGGGCCGACCCGGGCCGGATAGGTTGGCCCCTTGCCCGTGGACCTGAGCGCGGCCGTCAACGTCAGAAGCGGCGCCGAGCACGACGAGAGGCAGAGTGACGTGAGCGGAGACAGCCATCACCGCTGGGGCGGTCGGCACACTGCCGACGACTCAGGGCAAAAGTTTTCCACCGGTCCGGAGGAGGCTGCTGAGCGCGGTTATCCACAGGACCAGTCCTCTTCTCCACAGCCCGTGGATGTTTCACGTGAAACCGACCCTGAGGTTTCACGTGACACCCATGAGGCTGTTTCACGTGAAACACGCCCGGCGTGGCAGGTGCGGACCGCAGCCGACTTCATCGATCAGCACGACAGCTTCCACGACCAGGGGACGCCGCTCGCCCAGGCCGCCCAGCACAGCGTGTTGGCTCGTTCCGGCGGACTCCGACGTCAGGGGGCTTCCCGACCGGACGCGACGCGCGTCCTCGTGGTCGCCAACCAGAAGGGCGGGGTCGGCAAGACGACATCGACCGTGAACGTCGCCGCCGGGCTGTCCCAGCTGGGGCAGCGCGTCCTCGTGATCGACCTCGACCCGCAGGGCAATGCCTCTACCGCGCTCGGTGTCGACCACCACCGCGGTGTGCCGTCGACGTACGACATGCTCGTCGAGGGCCAGCCCCTCATTGACGTGATGACCGAGTGCGCCGACCTTCCCGGCCTGTGGGTCGTGCCGGCGACCATCGACCTCGCGGGCGCGGAGATCGAGCTCGTGAGCGTGGTGGCGCGCGAGCAGCGGTTGGCGCGCGCCATCAACGCACATCCCCTCGTCGGTACGGCCGACGAGGTGGGGGACGACCGGTTCGACTACGTCCTCGTGGACTGCCCGCCCTCCCTCGGCCTCCTGACGCTCAACGCCCTCGTGGCCGGACGCGAGATGTTCATCCCGATCCAGGCGGAGTACTACGCGCTCGAGGGCCTCGGGCAGCTGCTCGAGACCGTCGAGATGGTGCGCCAGCACCTCAACCCGCGGCTGGTCGTGTCCACGATCCTGCTCACGATGTACGACGCCCGCACGAGGCTCGCGGCCGGCGTTGCCGATGAGGTGCGCAGTCACTTCGGTGACCAAGTGCTCAAGACGGCCGTGCCGCGCTCGGTGCGGGTGTCGGAGGCACCGTCCTACGGACAGACGGTGATGACCTACGATCCGGCGTCGGCCGGCGCGCTGTCCTACCTCGAGGCCGCCCGCGAGATCGCCAGCAAGGGAGCCCCCACCACATGAGCACCCCACGACGTTCTTCTCCGCCGCTTCGCTCCCCCGAACAACGCCGCGAGGACCCCGCATGAACGCCGCCAATCCGCCCCGCCGTGGACTGGGTCGAGGCCTCGGCTCGCTGATCCCGACCGCGCCGAGCCAGCCCGCACCGACCGCGTCCACCGAGACGTCGATCGCCGGCACCGAGGTCGCATCGGCGACCAACGGGTCCACGGGGGCGAGCGCGCCCGGGAGCGACCCGGTAGCGCCCGAGATGGTCGCCGGAGCGTACTTCGCCGAGCTCCCGATCACCCAGGTCCGTCCGAACGCTCGGCAGCCGCGCCACGTCTTCGAGGAGGGGGCGCTGGCCGAGCTGGTGCACTCCATCCGAGAGGTCGGCCTGCTGCAGCCGGTCGTCGTGCGCAGGACCGGCGACGAGGCGTACGAGCTGATCATGGGCGAGCGGCGCTGGCGGGCCTCCCAGGAGGCCGGTCGCGACACGATCCCCGCGATCGTCCGCGAGACCGACGACAACGACATGCTGCGCGACGCGCTGCTGGAGAACCTCCACCGCTCGCAGCTCAACCCGCTCGAGGAGGCCGCGGCCTACGGGCAGCTGCTCGAGGACTTCGGGTGCACGCACGAGGAGCTCGCCCAGCGCATCGGCCGGTCCCGGCCCCAGATCTCCAACACGCTGCGTCTCCTCAAGCTGTCGCCCGCCGTCCAGCGCCGCGTCGCGGCCGGCGTGCTGTCCGCCGGCCACGCTCGCGCCCTCCTCGCCGTCGATGACGCCGGCCTCCAGGACAAGCTCGCCTCACGCGTCACGGCCGAGGGCATCTCGGTGCGCGGCCTGGAGGAGATCGTCTCGCTCGGCGTCGAGCCGGACGAGCCGGCGCGGGTGGTGCGCAACAAGCCCGTTGCTCCTGGGTTGGCCGAGCTGGCCGACCGGTTGTCCGACCGGCTCGAGACTCGCGTCAAGGTCGACCTCGGCAAGGCCAAGGGGAAGATCACCGTCGAGTTCGCCAGCCTCGACGACCTCCGCCGGATCGTTGACATCATGGATCCGCGCAACCGGGCCGACCGGCCCATCTGAGCCGAGCAGCGCGCGGGCCAGTGGATCTGTTCGGGGCGGACTGGTCAGGCTCTCCCTGAACCTGTCAGGCCGTGCACGGGCTGACAGGTTCAGCGATCCCCGGTCAGCCGGGGATCACTGAAAAGGGCGTCGATCCACGCTCAATGTCGACAAAGTGACAAAGCCACTTGTCGCTAGATCGATATGTCGATCTAGCGCTTCTTCTTCGCCCGCTTCTCGGCACGCCTCCGGGCGCGCTCACGCTTCTCGGCGGCGTCGAGGGTCAGCGCCTCGTCGGGCGTGGGGGCGGTGCCACCCATCGACGCAGGCACCCACCAGGAGCCGGGAGGCTGCTCGGCGGTCGGGTAGTCCGCGACCACCTCGGCCAGCAGCTGGCTCATCCGGGATCGCAGCTCGGCCGTCTCGGCGGTGGGGTTGGCGCCCGTCGGGTGCAGCGGCTCGCCGACCTTGATCGCGATCGTCTTGCCGCGCGAGAAGTCACGCGGGTGGTCCTTGGTCATCATCCGCTGGGTGCCCCACAGGATGACGGGCACGAGGGGTACGCCGGCCTCGGCAGCGATGCGTACGGCCCCGGTCTTGAACTCCTTGAGCTCCATCGACCGGGAGATGGTCGCCTCGGGGAAGATACCGACCGCCTCGCCCTGGCGGAGGTAGTCGACGGCGGTGTGGAAGCTGGCGACGCCCTCGCCCCGGTCGACCTCGATGTGGTGCAGCGAACGCATGAGCGGGCCGACCCAGCGGTGGTCGAAGAGCTCGCGCTTGGACATGAACCGCACCAGTCGGTCCGACGGGTTCGCCGCGAGGCCGCCGTAGATGAAGTCGACGTAGCTGATGTGGTTGTAGGCCAGCAGCACGCCACCCTCGCGCGGCACGTGCTCGGTCCCGGACATCTGGAAGCGCTGGCCGAGGGCGCGGAACGCCGTCTTGGCCGTGACGATGATCGGGGGATAGGTGACGTCACGCATGCGCGAAGCCTAGGGTCCCGCGCACCACGCGGCGAGGGTAGGTGAGGCGGTGACTCAGCGCCGCGTGGCGAGGAAGTCGGCGATCCGGCCGATGGCCTCCTCGAGCACGCTCGCCTCGGGCAGCGTGACCAGGCGGAAGTGGTCGGGGGACGGCCAGTTGAAGCCGGTGCCGTGCGTGACGAGGATCTTCTTGGCCCGGAGCAGCTCGATCACGAAGTCCTGGTCGTCCTCGATGGCGTACACGTCGGGGTCGAGCCGCGGGAAGCAGTAGAGCGCTCCGCGCGGCTTGACGTTGGTCACGCCCGGGATCTCGTTGAGCAGACGGTGCGCGAGCATGGACTGCTCGTAGAAACGTCCGCCGGGGCCGATCAGCTCCTCGATCGACTGGTAGCCGCCGAGCGCGGTCTGGATCGCGTGCTGCGCCGGCACGTTGGCGCACATCCGCATGTTCGCGATCAGGGTGAGGCCCTCGAGGAAGTCGGTGGCGAGCTCCTTGGGGCCGGAGATCATCACCCAGCCGGCGCGGTAGCCGCAGACGCGGTAGGCCTTGGACAGCCCGGAGAACGTCAGCGTCAGCACGTCGTTGCCGCCGTAGGTCGCCGCGTGGTGGTGCCGCGCGTCCTCGAAGAGGATCTTCTCGTAGATCTCGTCGGCCATGACGACGAGCTGGTGGCGGCGCGCGATGTCGACCAGTCCCTTGACGGTCTCCTCGCTGTAGACCGCACCGGTCGGGTTGTTGGGGTTGATGATCACGAGCGCGTGGGTGTTCTCGGTGATCTTCGACTCGATGTCGGCGAGGTCGGGGTTCCAGTCGTCGTCCTCGTCGCAGCGGTAGTGCACCGGGATGCCGCCGGCGAGGGTGATCGCACCGGTCCAGAGGGGGTAGTCCGGGGCCGGGACCAGGATCTCGTTGCCGTCGTCGACGAAGGCCTGCAGCACCATCGAGATCAGCTCGGAGACGCCGTTGCCGATGAAGACGTCCTCGACGCCGACGTCACGCAGCCCGTGCGACTGGTAGTAGTGCATGACCGCCGTGCGAGCCGACCAGATGCCCTGCGAATCGGCGTACCCCGTCGACTGCGGCAGGTGGTGCATCATGTCGGCGAGGATCTGCTCGGGTGCCTCGAAGCCGAACGGCGCGGTGTTGCCGATGTTGAGCTTGAGGATCCGGTGGCCCTCCGCCTCGAGCCGCTGTGCCTCGACGAGGATCGGCCCGCGCACGTCGTAGCGGACACCTTGCAGCTTCTTGCTCTGTCGGATCGGGCGCACGCCTCATCCTCGCAGGCCGCCGACGGGTCTACGCTGGGACGCGTGTCACGCAAGACCGCGCGCCTGACGGTCGACCACCTCGCGGAGCTGGCCGATCCGGTGCGGTCGTGCCTGTTCTGGGAGCTCGGCCCGGTGGACCGCGCCCGGCTCGACGAGCAGGAGCGCGCCGCGGAGAAGGAGAGCTGGCTCTCCGGGGTGCTGCGCGACTGGGGCTCGTGCGGGCGGGTCGTACGCATCGACGGGCGAACCGTCGGCCACATCGTCTACGCGCCCGCGGCCTACCTGCCCGGCGCCGGGGTGCTGCCGACCGCGCCGGCCTCGCCCGACGCGATCATCGCCGCGACGGCCTGGGTCGAGCCGGCGATGCGCGGCGGGGGGCTCGGTCGCATCCTGGTGCAGGCGATGGCCGCCGACCTCGTCCAGCGCGGACACACCGCGATCGAGGCGTACGGCGACACGCGGGGCCGCACGCAGGGATGCGTGCTGCCCACGGAGTTCTGGGGCGGCGTCGGCTTCAAGACCCAGCGCGCGCACCCGACCACGTCGCGGATGCGGATGGAGCTGCGGACGGCCCTGAGCTGGAAGGACGAGGTCGAGCTGGCGCTGGAGCGGGTGTGGGGTGTCGTGCGCCCCACGCAGAAGGCGACCCGCCCGATCGGATCGGTGCGGGCCGCCTCGAGCGACTAGTGGATCAGCCTCAGATGAGGCCCTCGAGCTCCTTGAGGAGCGCGGCCTTGGGCTTGGCGCCGACGATCGACTTCACGACCTCGCCGCCCTGGTAGACGTTGATCGTCGGGATGCCGGTCACGCGGTAGGACGAGGGCGTTACCGGGTTCTCGTCGACGTTCATCTTGAGGAACGTGAGCTTCTCGCCGTGCTCGGCGTTGAGCTCGTCGAGGATCGGGGCGACCTGGCGGCACGGGCCGCACCACTCCGCCCAGAAGTCCACGAGGACGGGCTTGTCGGACTTGAGGACCTGCGCCTCGAACTCGGCGTCGGTCACGGCGGCGATGTTGGCCACGGTTGCCCCTTTCAAAGGTCTGGTTGCGTCTGAGGATCTCGCGGTGATGTCTGAGTCAACACCACCCCACGGACAGTTGTTCCCACCCGCTGGCGCGGGCCGGAGGTGCTCAGGCGCCGGCGGTCTGCACCTCTTCGGCGATCGCCTCGACAGTCGCGGCGGCCTCGCCGGCGGTCGACGCCTCGTGGTCGAGGGCGGCGATGAACCGCTCGGCGTCGAGGGCCGCGGCGCAGCCGGTGCCCGCAGCCGTGATGGCCTGACGGTAGTGGTGGTCGACCAGGTCCCCGGCGGCGAAGACGCCCGGCAGGTTGGTCGCGGTGGACGGGTGGTCGACGAGGACGTAGCCGTCGTCGTCGAGGTCGACCTGGCCGGTGAGCAGCTCGGAGCGCGGGTCGTGGCCGATCGCGATGAAGAGGCCGGTGACGTCGAGCTGGCGCTCGTCGCCGGTCACCGTGTCGCGCAGGGTGATGGACTCGAGCTTCTCGGCGCCGTTGATCGCGGCGACCTCGGAGTTCCACACCATCTCGAGCTTGGGGTCGGCGAAGGCGCGCTCCTGCATGATCTTGGAGGCGCGGAGCTCGTCGCGCCGGTGGATCAGGTAGACCTTCGAGCCGAAGCGGGTGAGGAAGGTGGCCTCCTCGATGGCGGAGTCACCGCCGCCGACGACGGCGATGGCCTGCTCGCGGAAGAAGAAGCCGTCGCAGGTCGCACACCACGAGACGCCGCGGCCGGAGAGCTCCTCCTCGCGGGGCAGGCCGAGCTTGCGGTAGCCCGAACCGGTCGCGAGGATCACCGACCGCGCGGTGTAGGTGTCGGTCGCGGTCTTGACGACCTTGATGTCGCCGGTGAGGTCGACCTCGACGATGTCGTCGGAGACCAGCTCGGCACCGAAGCGCTCGGCCTGCGCGCGCATCTCGTCCATCAGCGCGGGACCCATGATGCCGTCGCGGAAGCCGGGGAAGTTCTCGACCTCGGTGGTGTTCATCAGCGCACCGCCGGCGGTCACGGACCCCTCGAAGACCAGGGGCTCGAGCGCGGCGCGGGCGGCGTACACGGCAGCGGTGTAGCCCGAGGGCCCCGATCCGATCACGATGACGTTGCGCGGTTCGGTGGTCTGGCTCATGGGGCGGGTCACTCCTGCTTGTCTCGGAACTGGCGTACGACGTCCTCAACCGATCGTAGGCCAGCGTTCTTCCCGAGTCAGGAGCGCGTCAGGGCGCGGGCAGCGTGAGCGTGCGCACGGCGGTCGGGTCGCCGCAGACGTAGAGGTCCACCTGCTGCGACGCGCCGTCCGCCCGGCGGAACACGACCGCGCCCACCGCGCCGTCCACCTGGGCGAGGACGCGCCGTCCGCGCCCGGTGCCGCTGAGGTCGCAGTCGGCCTGCGGCTCGGTGGCCATCGACGCGTCGGGCGCCTGGGACCCGGCGCGAAGCGAGAGCAGCTCGTCGTCGAGGTCGACGTCGTCCGAGGAGAGCGTGGGGTACGCCGCCTCCGGGGCGGTCGGGGCCGACTTCAGGTTCTGCGGACCCGTCTCCTCGCTCTCGGCGCCGCCCGAGTCCGCACCGCCGCCGGAGTCCTCACTGAGCTCGCGCTGCGAGGTGGCGGCGTCCCCGGCGGTCGAGCCCGCGTCGGAGCCTCCCTGCATCGAGGGCAGGCCGGGGCCGAGGGCGACACCGGCGACCACCACTGCGGACGCGGCGAGGAGGCCGATGCCCGCCATCCGGCGGCGTCGGGCGCCGAGGTCGATGACGGGAGCGGTGGTCGTGGTCGAGGTGGTGCGGGCGGTCTCGCGCTCGGCGGCGAGCGAGGCGAGGGTCGCGTCGAGGCGGGCGACGACCTCCGGCGGGGTGGGCCCGTCGTGGCGCGCGTCGGCGAGCAGGCGGCGTACGGCCTCCTCCTCGGGGGGCAGGCCGTGAGGATCCTGGGGGGTCTGGTCGGGGGGCTGGGTCATCGGGTCACCTCCTCACGCGTGAGGGAACGGGTCGGGCATCGGGCATGGACGGGCGGCTCAGGGCGCGGGCGGGCCGCGGGGCCGCACGGTGGGTTGGACGGGACCGTCCGGGGGCGGGTTCCCGTGAGGGATGTCACCGACGGGGCGGTTCAGGTCGGCGAGGAGACCGGCGAGCTTCGTGCGACCGCGCGAGCAGCGCGACTTCACCGTGCCCTCGGCACAGCCGAGCATCTCGGCCACCTCCGCGACGGGATAGCCCTCCATGTCCACCAGGACGAGCGCCGCCCGCTGCTCGGCCGGAAGCGTCGCAAGGGCGTCGAGGACCCGGCGGCGACGCTCGGCGTCCTCGGCGGCGACGTCCGGCAGGTCGTCGTGCTGGGCCGTGGCGACGAGGGTGCCGCGGTCCTCGACGTCGTCGGGGAGCGAGTCGAAGCGGCGGATCTTCGCCGCGCGGAAGCGGTCGAGGCAGGCGTTGACCACGACCCGGTGCAGCCAGGTCGTCACGGCCGCCTCGCCGCGGAACGAGCCCGCCCGCCGGAAGGCCGCGATCATGCCGTCCTGGAGGCCGTCGGCGGCGTCCTCGGGGTTGCCCATCGTGCGCAGCGCCACCGCCCAGAGCCGGTCGCGGTGGCGCGCGAACAGCACGCCGAACGCGTCGGCGTCACCGTCGACGTGCGCCTGGAGGAGCTCCCGGTCCGACCGCTCGTCGGTCGACGCGGTCGTCATCCGAGCACCTGCACCTCGGAGATCGTGCCCCGGAAGCCGTCGGGGACCTGGGGCAGGATCGTGAGCCAGACCGTGACGAAGCGTCCGGACACCGCCTCGTCGACCGAGATCTCGAGGTCGCCGGAGCCGGAGGCCGTGCCGATCGGGGTCAGCCCTGCGACGCCCGTCGGCGCGGTGGAGGTGACGTACGCCGCCAGCGACGTCTCGCCGTCGACGCTCACCGTGACCTGGCGCACGCCCTTGGTGGCGCCCAGGTCGACGACCAGGCCGACGCCGGTCTTGAGGCCGGCGGGACCGAAGTTCTGCTCGTAGGTCGAGGTGCTCCACGACGTGGTGGCGTCACCGTCGACGACGTCGGGCGCCGAGTCGGAGTTCTCCTCGCCGCCGTCGGTGCCCTGCGGGTCGAACGCCGCGGCGACCAGGCCGGTGAAGGGGGTGGGCGCGGCCGCGGTGGGGCTCGGCGAGGCGGAGGTCGTCGGGTCGTCGTCACCCGAGTCGGTCACCGTGGGGAGGCCGAGCTGGTAGGCCGCGACCGCCGCCACCATCACGACCACGCAGATGGCGACGATCATGGCCAGGCGGAACCAGCTCCGCCCGGGGACCTGGTCGCCGGTGTCGTCGAGGCCCTCGCCGGTGCTCCAGCGGTCCTCCGACCACGCGCCCGAGCTCCACGAGCCGGTGTCGCGGCCCACCGGGCGCACGCCGGAATCAGGGCTCACCCCGATCGACGAGTCGCGGCTGGAGTCGCTGGAGGCGTCCCACGGCCAGTAGTCGGGGTTGCCGGAAGCGGCGCGGCTGCCGGGACGTGGACGGCGTACGGGCTCGCCTTCGGGCGGGTCGGGAGCGAAGAGCGGCTTGGGCGGCGGGTCCTCGAGCGGCGGCGGGGGCTCGGGCTTCTCGGCGCGCGCGCGCAGCCAGTCGACCTCGTCGTCGTCGTGGAACACCGGCATCCCCGCCTGCGTGGGCAGGTCGACCGCGGCGGTCGGCTCCGCGGTAGGAAGTGCGGGTTCGGGCACGGCGGGCTGCACGACGGTGACGCCGGGCTCGGGGTCCGGCTGCGGCTCGATCTCGGGTTCGAGCTGTGGCTCGAGGTCGGGCTCCGGCAGGTCGGGGGTGACCGGGACGACCGGCACGGCGGGCACGGTCGCGGTCTCCGTCGACGCCCGGGGACCCTGGACGGGGACGTGGGTGCCGGTGAGGTCGCCGACGTAGTCGTGGAGCAGGTCGCGGATCGCGCGGGCGCTGAAGTCCGACCCGTCGCCGCCGGGGGCGTGCTGGGGGTTGAGCACCTGGTCGCACAGGGCGTCGAGCATCCGCGGGATCCCGGCGCGGACGCGCCGCGGGCGCAGCACCTCGCCGTGCACCTCGGGAGCCGCCGGGACGGCGGACTCGGAGGCGCCGGCCCACTTGCCGGTCAGCGCGCAGTAGAGGAGGCCGGCCAGGTCGATCTCGTCGACCCCGGTCCGACCGGCGGGCAGGCCGCGCAGCGCGGCGTCGACCCCGAAGCCGATGATGCGGATCTGGCCGTGCTGGTCGACCAGCACGTTCTCCGGCACGAGGCGGCCGTGGGCCAGCCCGGAGGAGTGCGCCTCGGCCATCGTGTCCGCGACCTCGGCGACCAGCCAGGCCGCGCGGCGCGGCGGCAGCGGACCCTCGCGCGCGACGAGGATGTCGAGGGAGTCGCCCTGGCCCCACTCGTTCACGACGTAGCAGCGCCCGCCGGCCGACTCGGCGTCGAGGACCCGGAGCAGCCGCCGGTCCATGACGGGCCCGGCTCCGCGCGCGGCCTCGAGGACGGCACCCGCGCGCTCGTCGTCGGACGGGAGCAGGTGCACCGACACGGCCCGGTGGAGGACCAGGTCGTGCGCACGCCAGAAGCGGCCGGTCCCGTTCTCCGCCAGGAGGTCGTCGAGGCGGTAGCGCTCGGCGAGCACGTCACCGGCCTGCATCGACGTCGGCATCGCTCACCTCCCTCCCACGGCGCGTCCCTCTGCTGTCCCGGTGGCCACTCTAGGGACTTTCAGCCCCGGCGCAGCCGCGCCGCGACGGTGTCGACCATGCTGGTCACCTCGCGGATCCGCAGCACCTTCGCCCCACCGAGCACCACGAGCAGGCCGAGCGCTCCCGCCGCGCCGCCACGACCGAGCGCGACGAGCGGGTGGGGCTCGTCGCCCAGGCCGGAGAGCACCCACTCCACGCCCCAGGCTGCGGCTGCCGCGGCGGCGAGCACCAGGGACATGCGTACGGCGAATCGCATCAGCTGCGCGCCCTGCAGCTCGCCGAGGGTCCGGCGCAGCACCGTGAAGCTGATGATCGAGCCCACCAGGTAGGACAGCAGGTTGGCCACCACGAGCATCGGCGCGGTGTCGACGGGCGGGCGCGACGCGACCAGCAGGTGGGCCGCGACGACGTTGGTGAGGGCGACGGCGCACTGGATGTAGAACACCCGGCGGGTCGCCTCGAGGGAGTAGAACCCGCGCTGCATGAGGTAGTGGACGGTGAACGGCACGAGGGCCGGGCCGAAGAGCGCGATGGTCGGCGCGAGCTGCTCCGGGTCGGTCGCGCCCCACCCGAAGAGCCCGTTGGCGACGTCGTCGGCCACGACCGGCAGCAGCACCGCGAAGGGCAGCACCAACGCCAGCGCGGTGCCGAGGGTCGAGCCGACGGTGCGACCCACGCCGCGCAGGTCGCCGTCGTGGGCCAACGAGGAGATGCGCGGCAGGATCGCCGTCGCGAGCGAGACCGTCACGACGGAGTGCGGCACCATCATCAGCAGCAGGCCGGTGGAGTAGATCGTGTAGCCGGTGCCGCCGGCTGCACTGCCGCCCGACGCGAGCTTGACGACGTACATGTAGGCGAGCTGGGTGGCGACCACGAACAGCACGGTCCAGACGCCCAGGGACAGGGTCTTCTTCAACTCCGGGTCGCGGAAGTCGAAGCGGGGCCGGTAGGTGAAGCCCGAGGCCCGCAGGTAGGGCACGAGCACGACGAGCTGTGCGGCGATCCCGAGCGTGGAGCCGAGGCCGAGGAGTGCCTCCTGCGACGACGACAGCGCTTCCCCGGTCTGGGCCACGGTGGCCGCGCCGAAGGCCAGCAGGTAGGCCACGAGCATCGCGACCGAGATGACGTTGTTGGCGATGGGTGCCCACATCATCGGCCCGAAGCGGCCGCGGGCGTTGAGCACCTGCCCGACCAGGACGTACATTCCGTAGAAGAACACCTGCGGCAGGCACCACCGGGTGAGGTCGACGATGGACTCGAGGTGCGGTGCGAGGGCGGGCTCGAGGAAGTCGTCGTCGAGGTAGAGCCTCAGCAGCACCGGCGCGAGCACCATCAGCACGACGGTGACCGCGGCCAGGAACAGTGCGGACAGGGTGATGATCCGGCTGGCGTAGGCGTCGCCGCCGTCGGGATCGTCCTTGATCCGGCGCACGAGCTGCGGCACGAGGACGGCGTTGAAGACACCCCCCGCAACGAGGATGTAGACCATGTTGGGGATCGTGTTGGCGATCGAGAAGAGGTCGGCGCGCAGCACGGCCCCCAGCGCCAGGACGAGGAGGGCGCTGCGGACGAAGCCCGAGGCACGGGACACCACCGTGCCGGCAGCCATCACGGCCGAGGAGGCCAGGATGCGCTGGTCGCTCCCCGGGGTGGTCATGCGGTGCTCACGGGCGGCCCGGGAGCAGTGGCGCGCCCCCCGGCGGGTCGTACGTCGGACGCGCTCTCGCCGTGCCCGTCGCCGGCCTCCCTCGCCTCGTCCTCCGACGCCTCGTCGTGGTCCTCGCCGCGCGATGCCGCCGCCAGCTCCGCGCGACGGGCGCGGATCTGTCCGGGCAGGCGGTAGCCGATCATCCCGAAGAGCACGAGGGCGCCGCCGGCCATCGCCACCCACACCAGGGCGCTCACCCGGGCCGCACGGATCGGTAGGGCGTCGGAGGAGCCCAGCGGGGCGCCCTCCACCGAGGTGACGAAGAAGCGGACGTTGTGCGTGCCGAGCTGGTCGGTGGTCGCCTCGTAGCGGAGCACGCTGCGCGCGTCCGGCCCGAGCGTCCGCGCGCCGCCGAGGCCGCTGATCGTCAGCTGCCCGTCCGTCGTCGGGCGCACCTCGACGGTGACCGGCTGGTCGAGGAGGTTGACGAGCGTCGCGCCGAGCTTGCCGGACGCGCTGAACAGCGTCACTGCCGGAGGCGCCTCGATCTGGATCTTGCCGAGGTAGTCGGACATCCCCGCCTCCAGCCGACCGGCGGACTTCAGCGCCACGCCCGGCCGGGTGCGGTGCTGCTCGGAGACCGTCACGAGCGCCTCGTCACGCACCTGGCCCTCGATCGTCGTCTGGCGCAGGAGGACCTGCTCGAGCAGGTTGGCGGCGTTGGTGGCTCGGGTGGCGGCGGTGAAGTTGCCGGCACCGATCTCCGCCGCCTGGTCCTCGGTCGTGTAGTTCAGGGTCGACGCGGGCTGGCCGACGGCATTGCGGTCGTCGGCGATCTCCTCGACGGGCACGATGTCGAGCCACGGCTGCTCGAGCTCGTCGAAGAACGCCGCGGCGTCCTCGCCGCGCCACACGGTCGGCAGGGTCAGGATGAGCGGCGCCGAGTCGTCGTCGAGCGCTCGCAGCGCCGCCTCGCTGAGCAGCCGCTGGCGCATGGCCAGCGGGTCGGTGGCCGCCGTCGGGCCGGGACCACCGGACTCGGCCGCGGTGCTGGTGACGAGCACCTTGTGCCCGAGCATCTTCACCACCGAGTTCGGCGTCGTCGGCGGGAAGTCGAAGGCGCTGTCGCCCATCAGGATGACGGTCTCGGGCGACACCGTCTGGAGCCCCTCGGGGCTCAGCCGGTCACCGGCCGGCGACACCGCCGGCCGCGACGGCAGCCGCAGCACCCGCATCACCTCGGCGCTGCGGGCGACGGCCTGGTCGAGCCGCGTGCGGTCGTTGCGGACCGCCGCGGAGACGTCCAGGTCGCCGAAGGGGAGCGTCAGCACCGGCTGCGTACCGACGAGGTCTCGGAAGCGGTTGAGCCAGCCGGCGGCTGCGGTGGCGAGCGCCTGCTCCTGCGCCGTGGGCTCGGCGTCCGGCGAGGTGGGCGGGGCGAGGGTGTCCCAGCCGCCCGGAGCCTCGGTCGGCTCCGTGGCCTCCTCGGGCGCGGGCGTCTCGGAGGCGGGCGTCTCGGAGGCGGGTTCCTCGGAGGCAGGCTCCTCGATGGGGATGTTGGGGTCGGGCACGATGCTGCGCGCCGGGTTGCCCCGCTCCAGCCGCGTCAGTGCGACGAGCACGGCCGGGTCGACGAGCCAGCTGTACGGCGTCGCGTCGGCGGAGTCCGCCATGTCGAGCACGCCGTCGAGGCTGCCGCCCTCCCCGAGCCGCTTCTCCCACCGGTCGAGCCCGGCGACCTTGCCGTCGTCGGTGAACCAGACCGGGCTCCGGAGCGAGAGGATCACCGACGTCTCGGCCGAGCCGTCCGCGCTCGGTCGCGCCGGGATGAACGTGCGGGCCCGCCCGTCGGCGAACCCGTCGCGCGGGACGGCGCCGTCACCGAAGGCGTGGATCCCGATCCAGTAGACGCCCTCGACGCGAGGGTCCATCTCGAGCAGCTCGACCGGAACCGTGTCGGAGAAGTACGCCGTCTGCCCGGGAGCGAGCTCGGCCACCGTGTAGAAGGTGCCCGGCACCGTCACCCGGTCGCCGACGGCCTGCGTCGGGTCGCTGGCGGCTGACGTCACGAGGTTGGCGGAGTCGAGGATCGGGTTCTCCGACGAGAACGCGTGCAGGTTGATCCGGGTGTAGGTGTCCGCGCTGACGTTGGTCACGGTGCCGGTGATCACGACGTCGCCGCTGCGTGGCAGCACCGGGTCGATGGTGTCGATGTGCACGACCAGCGGGTCCTGCTCCTCCGCGGGTGCCGCCGCGGCCGGCGCCTGGGCGCCCAGGCTGGCCAGTCCGGCCGTCAGGAACCCCGCCAGGACAGCGCGGAACGAGGACGAGCGGGGCACGCACCGACTGTAGTTGTTCGGCCGCAACTGGCTGGCACGTAGACTGGCCCGTCGTGTCCGACGCCGCCCTTCCCCCGCTCACGATCGTCGAGATCCAGCGCCGCGTCGGTGCGGAGCTCGACCGCATCGGGTCGGTCATCGACGAGCTCGGAGTCCTCTTCGCCGAGGCCGGCGAGGAGCTGTCGCTGGTCGGCGGCCCGGTCCGCGACGCGATGCTCGGGCGGCTCCAGAGCGACCTCGACTTCACCACCTCCGCGCTGCCCGACGTGACCGAGCGCCTGGTCTCCGGCTGGGCCGACGCGGTCTGGGACATGGGGCGCTCCTTCGGCACCATCGGGTGCCGCAAGGGCCCGTGGCAGGTGGAGATCACCACCTACCGCTCCGAGTCCTACGACCCCGACTCGCGCAAGCCGGCGGTCGACTTCGGCGACAACCTCGAGGGCGACCTCGGTCGCCGGGACTTCAGCGTGAACTCGATGGCGGTGCGCGTGCCGAGCCGCGACTTCGTCGACCCGTTCGGCGGGATCGTCGACCTGGCCGAGCGCGTCCTGCGGACCCCGGGGGCACCCGAGGACTCGTTCTCCGACGACCCGCTGCGGATGATGCGCGCCGCACGCTTCGCGGCCCAGCTCGGCTTCGCGGTCGCGCCCGAGGTGGTCGCGGCGATGACCGAGATGGCCGGGCGGATCGAGATCATCTCGGCCGAGCGGGTGCGCGACGAGCTGGTCAGGCTGGTGTGCGCGCCCCACCCGCGGCTCGGCCTCACCCTGCTCGTCGACACCGGCCTGGCGGCGTACGTCCTGCCGGAGCTGCCGGCCCTCGCCCTCGAGCGCGACGAGCACCACCGCCACAAGGACGTCTACGAGCACACGCTCACGGTGCTCGAGCAGTCGATCGACCTCGAGCACCGCCTCGGCGGCGCCCCCGACTTCGTCAGCCGGTTCGCCGCCCTCATGCACGACGTCGGCAAGCCGAAGACCCGTCGCTTCGAGTCCGGCGGCACGGTGACCTTCCACCACCACGACGTGGTCGGGGCGAAGCTGACCCGCAAGCGGATGCAGGCGCTGCGCTTCTCCAACCACGACATCGACGCGGTCGCCACGCTGGTCGAGCTGCACCTGCGCTTCCACGGCTACGGCTCGGGGGAGTGGACCGACAGCGCCGTACGCCGTTACGTCCGCGACGCCGGCGACCAGCTCGAGCGGCTGCACATCCTCACCCGCGCCGACTGCACGACGCGCAACCAGCGCAAGGCCGACCGGCTGCGCCGGACCTACGACTCGCTCGAGGAGCGCATCGCGCGGCTGTCCGAGGAGGAGGAGCTCGCCTCGATCCGGCCCGACCTCGACGGCAACCAGATCATGGCGATCCTGGGCGTCGGTCCCGGTCGCGAGATCGGTGACGCCTACAAGTTCCTCCTCGAGCTGCGGATGGACGAGGGCCCGCAGTCACCGGAGGCGGCCGAGGCAGCGCTGCGTGCGTGGTGGTCCACGCGTCCTGGTCAGACCACTTGACCACTGGTCAGACCAGTCGTATGGTCGACGGATGGCACTCGCACCCGTCTCCCGCCGCTCCGTCCCCGACGAGGTCTACGACCAGCTCCTCGGCGAGATGCTCGGGGGCGACCTCGCCGCCGGCGAACCGCTCCCGAGCGAGCGGCGCCTGGCCGAGGTGCTGGGGGTCTCGCGTCCCGCGGTGCGCGAGGCGCTGCAGCGGCTCGCCAGCTCCGGCTTCGTCGACGTGCGCCAGGGCGGCTCGACCACGGTCCGCGACTTCCGACGCCTCGGCGGGCTCGACCTGCTGCCGCGGCTGCTGCTGACCCGCGGGGGGCTCGACCTGTCCGTCGCCCGCAGCATCCTCGAGGCGCGGGCGCACGTCGGCCCCAGGATCGCCGAGCTCGCGGCGCAGCGCGGCGGACCGGCGGCGGCCGCCCACCTCGGGCGGGCGGTGACGGAGCTCGGCGTCGACGACGACGACGTACGCCGTCAGCACGTGGCGCTCGCCTTCTGGGAGCACCTGGTCGAGGCGGCCGACTCCATCACCTTCCGGCTGATGTTCAACTCGATGCGGGCGGCCTACCTCCCGCTGGTCGAGGCGCTGGCACCACTCATGGCCGCCGAGGTCGACCGGGTCGAGGCGTACGCCGCCCTGGCCGATGCCGTCGTGGCGGCAGATGCCGACCTGGCGCGCGAGCTGGCGGGAGACCTGCTCGGCTCGGCGACGGCCAGCCTCCTCGACGCGATCGACCGGGTGCAGGAGCTGGAGCGATGAGCGACCCGGTCGAGCAGCGCGCGCACCAACGGCTCGCGGTGGCCGAGAGGCGGTTGGCACGCACGCCCGCCGTCACCCTGGCCGCGACCGGCCGGGCCTTCTGGCGCTACCCGTCGCCGTGGATCATCAGCGGCTACCTGGTCGCGACCCTCACCGCACGGGTGGTGGTCGGTGGCTGGTCCCGGGCCGACCTGCTCGCGCCGGTGGTGTTCCTCGTCCTGTTCCCCGTCGTGGAGTGGTTGATCCACGTGTTCATCCTCCACTGGCGCCCGCGCCGCGTCGCCGGTGTCGAGGTCGACACCCTCCTGGCGCGCGACCACCGGCGCCACCACGCCGACCCCCGCGACGTACCCCTCGTGTTCATCCCGTGGCGCGCCCTGCTCTGGGTGGTCGCCCTGCCCGGCCTCGCCCTCCCGCTCGGCGTCGGCGCGCTGGTCGGGGCAGAGCTGTCGGTGGCGCTGACCTTCGTGATGACCCTGGCCGTGGTGCTGCTGGTCTACGAGTGGACCCACTACGTCATCCACTCCGACTACAAGCCACGGACCCGCGCCTACAAGGCGGTCTGGCGCAACCACCGGCTGCACCACTACAAGAGCGAGCACTACTGGTTCTCGGTCACGACCTCCGGCACGAGCGACCGGCTGCTCCGTACGTACCCGGACCCGGCGACCGTGCCGACCAGCCCGACGGCCAAGGACCTGCACGGGCGTGGGGCCGGGGTCAGCGCACGACCTTGATGTTGAACAAGCCGGTCCCGAGGGCGCCCATCGTCCGCAGCCACAGCGGCAGCAGCATCTCGGTCCCGCGGGCGGTCTCGATCCCGCCGAGGTCGATCACGTCCTGGTGACCGAACGCCGTGAGGAGCTCGGTCACGAGGGACTTGGCATCCGCGTCGTCGCCCGACACGAAGACGGTGGTCGCCTCGCCGAGCAGGCCGGGGTCGACCATGAGCGGCGCGGTCAGCGTGTTGAGCGACTTCACGACCCGGGCCTCGGGGAACGCCGCCTGGATCCGCTCCGCCAGCGAGTCGGTGTCCTTGACGAACAGGCTCGGCGGGAAGCCGGCCGAGAAGTCCAGCGGGTTGGAGATGTCGAGAACGGGCTTGCCGGCGAGGTGCTCGGCGCCCGCGGCACCGAGCATGTCGAGGGCCGCGAAGCCGTTGCCCGCCAGCACGACGAGGTCGGCGCCGGCGGCGGCATCGGTGAAGGTGGTGAGCCGCACTTCGGCGTGGTCGGCGTGCCACGTCGCGAATGCCGGGTTGCCCATGCCGTCGGGCTCGGTCCGCGCCCGGGTGGCCTCGGGGTCGCGGGTGCCGACGGCGACGGTGTGGCCGAGTCCGCTGAGCCGACCGGCGAGCGCCTGGCCGACCATGCCGGTCCCGAGTACGGCGATGTTCATGGGGACCTCCCGATCGTGGCTGGGCAGCCACCGGGACTGTAACGCCCTGTCAAGCGCTGTACCCACCCCCGAGCACGGGGGTGGGTACAAGCACTGACCCGGCGTTACAGCGGCGGCCGGGGACGCCCGGCGATCACTCGCCCGCGATGAACTTCTCGAGCTCGGCGCGCCCGAGGTCGTCCGGCATCTGCACCGGCGGGGACTTCATCAGGTAGGTCGAGGCGGAGATGATCGGGCCGCCGATGCCGCGGTCCTTGGCGATCTTCGCGGCGCGGACGGCGTCGATGATGATGCCGGCCGAGTTGGGGGAGTCCCAGACCTCGAGCTTGTACTCCAGGTTGAGGGGGACGTCACCGAACGCGCGACCCTCGAGGCGGACGTAGGCCCACTTGCGGTCGTCGAGCCACGCGACGTAGTCCGACGGGCCGATGTGGACGTTGCGGCTGTCGATCTTGTCGGCCAGCTCGCCGGTGAGGTTGGACGTCACGGCCTGGGTCTTGGAGACCTTCTTGGACTCCAGGCGCTCGCGCTCGAGCATGTTCTTGAAGTCCATGTTGCCGCCGACGTTGAGCTGGTAGGTGCGGTCCAGCGCGACGCCGCGGTCCTCGAACAGCTTCGCCATCACGCGGTGGGTGATGGTGGCGCCGACCTGGCTCTTGATGTCGTCGCCGACGATCGGGACACCGGCGTCCTCGAACTTCTTGGCCCACTCGGGGTCCGAGGCGATGAACACGGGGAGGGCGTTGACGAAGCCCACGCCGGCGTCGATCGCGCACTGCGCGTAGAACTTGGCAGCCTGCTCCGAGCCCACCGGGAGGTAGCACACGAGGACGTCGACCTCGGCGTCCTTGAGCGCCTGCGTGACGTCGACCGGGTCGGCCGCGGACTCCTCGATGGTCTGGCGGTAGTACTTGCCGAGGCCGTCCATCGTCGGGCCGCGCTTGACCTCGACACCGAGGGTCGGGACGTCGGCGATCTTGATGGTGTTGTTCTCGGAGGCGTTGATGGCCTCGGAGAGGTCCTTGCCGACCTTCTTGTCGTCGACGTCGAAGGCGACGACGAACTCGACGTCCTTGACGTGGTAGTCGCCGAACTTCACGTGCATGAGCCCGGGGACGGTGCCCGAGGGGTCCGCGTCCTTGTAGTACTCCACGCCCTGGATCAAGGAGGTGGCGCAGTTGCCGACTCCGACGATCCCTACTCGTACCGAACCCATGGGGGTCTCCTTCTCATCTTCAACGGTCGTACTGACTGGTCGTGCTTGCTGGTGTGGCAGGTCTGGCTGGTGGAGCTGGTCAGTCATGCGGGGTGGGGGCGGGCGCGGGGTGTGCGTCACCGCCGCGCTCGGCCTTGATCAGGTCCGAGAGCCACCGCACCTCGCGCTCGACGGACTCCACGCCGTGGCGCTGGAGCTCGGCGGCGTAGCGGTTGACCTCGGCCTGGGTGCGCTCGAGCTCGCCCTGCACGCGGGCGAGCCGCTCCTGCAGCCGCGAGCGGCGTCCCTCGAGGACGCGGAGCCGGATCTCCATGTCGGTGGAGGAGAAGAACGCGAACCGGATGTCGAAGTTGTCGTCCTCCCACGCCGTGGGGCCGACCTCCGACATGAGTCGCTGGAAGTGCTCGGTGCCGGCCGGCGTCACCTCGTAGGTGATGCGCGGACGACGGGTCGCGGTGGTGGCGGGACCGGCGACCTCGGTGATTAGGTTGGCGCGCAGCATCTTCTTCAGCGCCGGGTAGAGCGAGCCGTAGGACAGCACGCGGCCCCAGCCGAGCATCAGGTTGAGGCGCTTGCGCAGCTCGTAGCCGTGCATGGGTCCCTCGTGCAGCAGTCCGAGGACTGCGAGCTCGATGGTGTCCGCACGGCGTGCCATGTGACCTATCGTACCGATATATCCGCAAGTGACGAATCGGGATGCTGCCTGCCTTCTCGTACCCTTGCCGGGTGACCGCTAAGAAGCGCAGGGCCGACGGCAAGGCCCAGACCCGACGGCCCCAGCAGCGGCGTACGAAGGGCCAGCGCGCGGCCAAGGTCGCCAAGGTCCTCGGAGTCCTCGCCGTCGTCGGCGCGCTCCTCGTGGCCGGTGTCGCCGTCGTGCTCTACCAGGCGATCAGCATCCCGACGCCCAACTCCGCCTTCCAGGCGCAGACGACCTTCGTCTACTACGGCGACGGCAAGCAGCAGCTCGGCACCTACTACGAGGACCAGAACCGCGAGTCGATCCCGCTCGGCGAGATGCCCCAGACGATGCAGGACGCCGTGGTCGCCGCGGAGAACCGCACCTTCTGGACCGACAAGGGCATCGACCCCAAGGGCATCCTGCGCGCGTTGTTCTCCAACGCCAGCGGCAACTCGCGCCAGGGTGCGTCGACGATCACCCAGCAGTACGTCAAGATCCTCTACCTGACGAGCGAGCAGAGCTACCAGCGCAAGATCAAGGAAGCGGTCGTCTCGCTCAAGATCCAGCAGCAGCTCGACAAGGAGGAAGTCCTCGAGGGCTACCTCAACACGATCTACTTCGGTCGCGGGGCCTACGGCATCCAGGCCGCGTCGAAGGCGTTCTTCGACCACGACGCCAAGGACCTCAGCCTCCGTGAGTCCGCCGTGCTGGCGACGGTGCTCAACAACCCGACGCAGTTCGACCCGGCCAACGGCAAGGAGGCGAGGGACGACCTCAAGGTCCGCTACGAGTACGTCCTCGACGGCATGGCCGAGATGGGCAGCATCACCACCGAGGAGCGCGACACGGCGGTCAAGCGGCTGCCAAAGTTCCCCAAGGTCGCGGCGCAGAGCCAGTTCGGTGGCCAGAAGGGCCACATGCTCGCCCTGGTGAAGTCCGAGCTGCTCGCCCGCGGCATCGCCTCCGAGGAGGAGATCGACGGCGGCGGCCTGCGGATCACCACGACGTTCGACCCGCAGGTGATGGCCGACGTCGAGGAGGCCGTCGAGGAGCAGCGACCCGACGCGGGCATGCCGGGTGCGCCCGGCAACAAGGACCTGCACATCGGTGCCGCGACCGTGGACACCGCGACCGGCGAGCTGCTCGGCTTCTACGGCGGTCAGGACTACCTCCAGTCGCAGATCAACTGGGCGGTCGCCGGCGGCATGGCCGGCTCGACGATGAAGGCCGCGACCGACGTCGCCGCCATCCGTGACGGCTTCTCGCTCAACGACACCTTCGAGGGCAACAGCCCCATCGACATCGGCGGCACGGAGTTCGGGAACCAGGGCGACACCGACTACGGATCGGCCGTCTCGATGATCACCGCCACCGAGAACTCGGTGAACACCGCGTTCGTCGACATGGTCGACTCGATGGAGAACGGCCCGCAGAAGGTCATCCAGGCCGCCGAGGACCTCGGCATCCCGGGCAACGAGACCGAGCGGTGGGGCATCCCCCGCAAGTCCATCGACTTCCAGGAGAACGCGGGCGTCACCCTCGGCACCGCCCAGGTCAGCCCGATCAACATGGCCAACGCCTACGCCACGCTCGCCAACGGCGGCGTGCGCAACGAGGTGCACGTCGTGAAGCAGGTCGTCGACAAGAACGGCGAGACCCTCTACGAGGCGAAGACCCGCAGCAAGGAGACCGTCGACCCCGACATCGCCGCCGACGTGACGTACGCCCTCCAGCAGGTCGTCGAGTCGGGCTCGGGCACCGAGGCGCTCGCGCTCGCACGTCCGGTCGCCGGCAAGACCGGCACGGCCACCAACGACGACGGTGACGTCTCGTCGTCGTGGTTCGTCGGCACGACCCCCCAGGTCTCCACCGCTGTGATGTTCGTCCGCGGTAAGGGGCGCGAGGGCCTCGACGTGCTGCGCCCCGACGGCGCGGACCTCTGGCTGCCGACCAGCAGCGACGGCCGGTCGGGCTACTTCGGCGGCAACTACCCCGCCAAGACGTGGACCTCGATCATGCAGCTCGTAATGGAGGGCATGGAGGTCGAGGAGTTCCCGGAGCCGGTCTACGTCGACGGCGATGCCCCCGACGGCAGCGACGAGTACACCCCGCCGGCGTCCCCGACGTCGACGCCCAGGCCGACCCAGTCGCCGACCGAGACCGGCGGGGTCCCCACGGAGACCCCCACCGAGACCCCGACCGAGACCCCGGTGCCGACGGAGACGCCGGTGCCGACGGAGACCCCGACGACTCCGGTCCCGACCACCCCGGTCCCCACCACCCCGGTGCCGACGACTCCCGTGCCGACGACCCCGGCCCCGACCACGCCGCCGCCGTCGCCGTCGCCCACGGAGACACCGACCACGCCGGCGCCCCGGGCCCAGCCACGGGCGGTGGCCCCGGACTTCCGGCCCTGAGCGTGCGGGCGCACTCGGGGGAGGCACCCAGCCGGACGGACCCGGTCGTCGCGGCGCTGTCCGAGGTGGTCGGCGGACCGCTCGGTGATCACGCGGCGGGCCATCGTTGGTGGACCCCTGCGCGGGTCCTCCTCGGCGCGACCGCCGTCGCGCTGGCCGCAGGCATGGTCGGCAAGACCGCCTGCGTCCCCTCGGGCTGGAGCAAGGACGAGCAGCCGTTCCGTCAGCTCTGCTGGACCGAGCTCGCCGGGACCTCGGCGACCTCCGGAGCGCCGCCGCACGTCACCACCTGGCTCGAGCGCCTCGTCGGCCTGCTCCCCGGCACGGGCACCGTGGCGACCACCGCCGCGCTGGCGGTCGTGCTGGCCGTGCTCGCCCTGCTGGCCACCGCAGTGCTCGTGCGGGTGGACGCCCGCCGACCGTGGGCCGCCGCCGGGTGGGCGGTCGGCCCGGTGCTCGTCGCCCACTGGCTCTCGTGGGAGCTCGTCGCCGCGGTGGGCGTCGCGGTCCTCGTCCTGGGCTGGACGAGCGGACGGCCCTGGCTGGCCGGCGTCGGTGCCGGCATCGGTGCGGCCTTCGCACTGCCGGTCGCGGTCGCCTTCGTCGGGGTCATCGCGGTCGGCGGCCGCACGCGCGACCGGATCGACGCCCTCCTGGCGGCAGCGGCGGCGTACGTCGTCATCACGCTGCCCGGCCGCGCACGGTCCGACGGCGTGGACACCGGCTCGGTCTGGCAGTTGCTCGACCAGGGCGGGATCGACGCGTCGACCACGACCCGCGCGGTCGTGCAGCTCGCGGTGCTGGCCGCAGCGGCTGCCGCCGTGGCGTGGATGGTGCGTCGAGCGGGGCGACCCACGCCGCTGACGAGCGTCCGCTCGGGGCTCGTGATGGTGTGCGCCGCGCTGGTCGTGGCGCCGTCGGCCCCTCCGGAGCTGGCCCTCGTCGTGCTGCCGCTGGCCGCGATCGCCGTACGCCGCTGGCGCGACCTGCTCGTGTGGCAGGGCCTGCACCTGGTGAGCTGGGTGATCACCGGGTGGTACCTCGGCGGCGGGCTCGTGCCGACGATCGCCGACGACGTGCGGGCCTACTGGCTGGCGATCGTGCTGCGGGTCGCGGGTCTGGTGTGGATCGCGGTCGCGGTGCTGCGCGACGTGCCGGACGACCGGCCGGAGGACTGGCCGGACGACTCAGCTGACGACGACGCGGTCGAAGTCGGTCGCGGTGAAGCGGACCCGGACCTCGATGTCCTCGCCGACGCGCGGCACCCGCGCGCCTGAGGGCACGAACAGCATCGAGGCCTGCATGTGCGGCGGCTCGGCGAAGAGCCGCTGCTTGCCGTCGATGGAGAACGGCGAGCGGACGAAGCCGACCGCGTCCAGGCCGCCACGGGCGAGGGTCGCGGCGCGCGCCCTGAGCGACTGGTCACCGGTCGGCGCCTCGAGGCCGATGCCGTGCGCGGTGCCGCCGCTGACGACGACGATGTGGCCGTCCTTGGGCACGCTGCGCCCGCGGTAGCCGAACGTGTCACCGCGATCGACCGCGTGCACGTCGAGGACGGTGGCCCCGACCCGGAGAGCACCGCGGTCGCCGAGCCAGAGGTCGGTGCCGATGCGCGGGCGCACGGTGAAGTCGGGATAGCTGCTCGCCAAGGACGTCATCTCGGCGTGGGTCAGGTGGGAGACGAAGACCGTGCGGGTCGGCAGGCCGGAGGCGACGATGTCGTTGATCAACCGGGTCACCTCGCCGAGGTGGGAGGTGGTGTTGAGCGGAAGGTGCATCGCAACACCGCGCAGCCCGCTGCGCTCCCCTCCCAGTGCATCCGCTGCAGCGGCCAGCTCGCGGCGGGTCATGCCGTGGCGGCGCATCGAGGTGAGCTGCTCGAGCACGAAGCGGGCGTCCGGGTCGTGCGCACGGAGCCCGGCCAGGTCCTCGGGCCGACTGACGGTGTGCACCACGCGCGAAGCCGTCCGGGCGTCGCGGTCGAGCGCCGCGCGGAAGGGCCGCCACGGAGTGAGCACGAGCAGGTCGCCGCTGTAGCGCGACGCCATCTGCTCGATCTCGTCGTAGGTGCCCACCGCGATCGTGTCGAGCGGGGCGCCGGTCTCGTCGGCGTGGTCCGCCAGCCACTGCGCGCGCCGGGCGAGCCGGGCGAGGCCGAAGCCGTAGCCGTTGCCCTTGGTCACCGGGACGATGCCGGGGTTCTGGGCGACGACGCTGCGCAGGTGCGCGCGCCAGCGCTCGCCGTCGACGGTGAGGGTGAGGCTCATGTCAGCCCCGCCTGGCCAGGTAGAGCTGGAACGCCTTGTAGATGGCGCGGTTCACCGGCAGGTCCCACTCGCCGGCGTACTCCACTGCCTGGCCGCCGGTGCCGACCTTGAACTGGATCAGCCCGACGTGCGGGTCGTCGGCGTCGAGGGTCTCGGTGATGCCGCGGAGGTCGTAGACGTGCGCGCCGGCGTCGAGGGCGTGGCGGATCATCGCCCACTGCACGGCGTTGGACCCGCGCACGTCGCGCTTCTCGGTCGACGAGGCGCCGTAGGAGTACCACGCGTGGGTGCCGACGCGGATCGCGATCGTCGCCGCCACGAGGTCCCCCTCGTGACGGGCCAGCCAGACCTGCATCCGGTCGGGGTCCTCGGCGACGAGCGCGTCGAACATCGTCTGGAAGTAGGCCAGCGGGCGCGGGGTGAAGTGGTCGCGCTCGGCGGTGTGGACGTAGAGGTCGTGGAAGGCCTTGAGGTCCGCGCGCTCGCCGAGGGTGACCTCGACGCCTGACTTGTCGGCCTTCTTGATGTTGCGGCGCCAGAGCTGGTTCATCCCCTTGAGGACGTCGTCCTCGCTGCGCGGGGTGCCGCTCTCGTCGACCAGCGGGATCTGGAAGTTGAACTGCGGCTGCCCGGCGGAGAAGCCGCCCTCGGCCGACTGCTGCTGCCAGCCGAGCTCGTGGAGCTGCGCGACGACGCAGGCCCCCTCCTGCGACCGCTCGAGGGGAGGCACGTCGCCGAGACGGCGTACGGACTCGTCGGCCACGCCCGTCTTGACCTGCTCGGCCGACCAGCGACGGGTGACGACCGGGGGACCCATCCGGACCGCGAAGGCGCCCTGGCCCTTGAGGTGGGCGACCATCGGGGCGAGCCACGCCTCGAGGTCGTCGCCGCCCCAGTCGATGACCGGACCCTCGGGGAGGTAGGCGAGGTAGCGCTTGACCCTGGGCAGCTGGCGGTAGAGGACGAGTCCGGCACCGACCAGCTCGGCGCCACGGAACCAGCCGATCGACTCGGCCTTCCACTCCGACTTCACGCTCGCCCAGGCGGGCGTCTGGAGGAAGCTCGCGGACGACCGACCGGCGATGAAGTCACGGTGCTGCGGCGCGGTGATCGGGCGCAGCGAGAGAGGGGTCGTCACCCGACAGACGTTACAAGGGACCAGACACGACCCCCGTGCGTGTCTGGTCCCTTGTGACTAGAGACGCACGTCGTCAGGGAACGGTTGCGTCGCGCAGGAACCTTTTTTCGTAGGCCACCTCCCCGCCATCTCAAGAAGTAGTCAAGAGATCAATCAAAGGGGTGGTTCGGCATAGCCCGTCCGGGTCATGGCCGTTGGGCCAGTGGTGCAGGGGCACCGGGCCGTGGGGGTCCGGGACCCGATGACCGCATCCATGGTCAGCACCACCTCGTCGGTGCCACCGCGCCGGCGACCACCTCAGTACGGCGCCACCGCGCCGCCACGTCCTTTGGGGAGGACCCAGATGAACAGCTCCATCCGCACTCCGCACCACCGCCCGACCGCCCGCGCACCACGACTCCTCGCCGCGGCCTTCCTGTGCGTCGGCGCCGTCGGTGTGGTGGCAGGCCCTGCGTACGCCGACAGCGACCAGGTCTGCGGGCCACTGACGTCGGGCAAGATCGACACCTCCGGTGACCCGGAGACGGTCACCATCACCCTCTCCGACGCGGACATCGCCGCCGGCAAGGTCATCACCGGGTACTGCGTCAAGGCCGGCTCGGCCCAGCAGGCCGACGGCGGGCCCGTCTACGTGACCCTCGACCCGCCCGTCACGACGATCACCTTCGGGCACCCGACCGGCAAGGACGTCAGCCACTACTCCTACTCGGTCGGGGTCACCACCACGCCCACCACCCCGACCCCGGAGACGCCCACGACCACGACGCCGACCGAGGAGACGCCGACCACCACGACGCCGACCCCCGAGACGCCGACGGCCACGACTCCAATCCCGGAGACGCCGACCCCGACGCCCACGCCCGACGTGCTCGGTGAGCAGGCGACCGCGCCCACCGGCACGTCGAACCAGCCGCAGGCGCAGGCCCAGCCGCAGGCGCAGGTCCAGCCGCAGGCCCAGGCCCAGCCTCAGGTGAAGCCGCGCTCGCCGCAGGCGCTGCCGACCGCGGTGAACGCCGGCGCTTCGGCCGACGCCCCCGTCTCGGGCACCGAGTCGCTCCTGGCCATGCTCCTCGTGCTGCTGGGTGCGGTGAGCGCGCGCACCGGGTGGATCCGCGCGCGTGGCTGATCGAGGACGTCACCGACTGTCGGGGGTGCTGCTCATGGCAGCAGCGCCCCTGCTGGTCGTCGGCGGCCTGTTCGTCAGCACCACGGTCGGGGACGGCGGTCAGCCGACCGTCCCGGACGTCGCCCCCGTGGCGTCGGTGCCGGTGCCCGCACCTGCCCCGACCTCGCCCACGCGCGGGACCATGCCACGCGTGGCAGGGGTGCGGCCCGACACCGTCGTCGTACCGTCCCTCGACGTCCGCGCCGACGTGACCCCGATCGCCACGCAGGACGGGGCGCTCAACCCGCCCTCCGACCCGCTCGACGTGGGCTGGTGGTCCGGCGGTTCCCGCCCGGGTGACGCCACCGGCGCGGCCGTGATCACCGGGCACACCGTCCACACGGGCGGCGGGGCGTTCGACGACCTCGAGGAGCTCGCGACCGGCGACCGCGTGCTGGTGCTGTCGGGCGGCACCACGGTGGCGTACGCCGTCGCGACGGTCGAGGTGCTCAGCCGTGCCGAGCTGGCGCGGGAGAGCGCGACCGTCTTCGCTCGGTCCGGTCCCGGTCGGCTCGTCCTCATCACCTGCGAGGACTGGGACGGCACGGCCTACCGCAGCAACGTGGTCGTCACCGCCTGGCCGGTCGGGACCTGACCCTCAGAGCCGCTCGCGCAGCCACGCGAAGTCGGCGACGTGCTCAGCTGCGCCACCCGGCGTCTCGCAGATGACCGGTGCGCCGGCCTCGCGCACGACCGCGGCGAACTCGTCGGCGGGGAGGTGGCCGTTGCCGAAGTTGGCGTGCCGGTCCGCACCGGAGTCGAAGTTGTCGCGCGAGTCGTTGGCGTGGACCAGGTCGATGCGGCCGGTGATGCCGCGGACCTTCTCGACTGCGTCGCCGAGCTCGATGCCGCCGGCCCAGGCGTGGCAGGTGTCGAGGCAGAAGCCGACGTTGTCGGCCCCCTCGGCCGAGGAGATCGCGTCCCAGACGCCGGCAATCCGGTCGAGGTGCCGCGCCATCGCGTTGTCGCCGCCCGCAGTGTTCTCGATCAGCAGCGGGATCTTGAGGTCGGTGGCCTCGATCGCCTTGCGCCAGTTGTCGAAGCCGACGCTCGGGTCGTCGTCCTTGTTGACGTGGCCGCCGTGCACGATCAGCCCGAGCGCACCGATCTCGGCGGCAGCGTCCATGTGCTGCTGGAGCAGCTTGCGGCTCGGGATCCGGATCCGGTTGTTCGTGGTCGCGACGTTGACGATGTAGGGGGCGTGGACGTAGAGGTCGACCCCCGCCTCCGCCGCAGCCGCGCGCAGGGCGGCCGGTCCGCCCTCGAAGCGGACCTCCGGGCCCTTGTAGCCCTGCGGGTCGCCGAGGAAGAACTGCACCAGCGTCGTGCTGCGCGCGACGGCCTCGGCGACCGGGTCGGTCTGTTCGACGTGGGCTCCGATGGCGAGAGTGCTCATGTCGCCCACCCTAGGAGGACGCACAGACAGCCGGCGACGACGGCGACGAGTGCGGCCACCGCCGCCCACGCCGGCCAGTCGACCTCCCCCGCCCCGGTCGTACGCCGTCCGCGCGGCGGCGGCCCGAGCCGGTCGGGCACCGGCGGGCCGGCGGCGGCCGGCAGCGGCAGCCGGCGCAGCAGCCGCAGCGCCGCGTCGGCAGTCGCGAGGCGCTGCTCGGGGTCGCTGACCAGCAGCCGCTCGACAAGCGGTCGGAGCGGATGGGACGGCAGTGCCTCATCGACGGGGGCCCGCTGGCACGCGGGCGGCAGCCCGGTGACCATCTCGAGCACCACGCGGCCCACGGCGTAGAGGTCCTGCGACGGGTCGGGTGGTGCTCCCCGCGCCTGCTCGGGGGCCATGTAGCCGTCGGTGCCGATGGCGCCCGGGACGGTGGTGAAGCGGCGGTCCGCAACGGGGGCGGCGACGCCGAAGTCGCCGAGGCGCAGGTGCGGCGGCCCGTCGCCGGTCGCCTCGAGCAGCAGGTTGGCGGGCTTGACGTCGCGGTGCACCAGCCCGGCGCCGTGCACCGCGGACAGGCCGAGGAGGAGCTGTTCGCACAGGAGCCCGGCGGTGCCGGGGTCGAGCGGGCCGTGCTCGCGCAGGAGGTCGGCGACCGAGCCGCCCGACACCAGCTCCATGGCCAGCACCACCAGGTCGTCCTCGGCCGCCCAGCCGTGCGGCGCGACGACGTGGGGGTGGCGCACCCGCACCGCCTGCTCGCGGACGAAGCGGGCGAGCAGGGCCGAGCTGTGCTGACCGAGCACCTTGAGCGCGACGTGGCGCCGGGTCCGCTCGTCCCACGCACGCCAGACCGATCCCATGCCGCCGGACCCGACCTGGTCGAGCAGGACGTAGCGCCCCGCGACCATGGCGGGGTGTCGGGTCGTCACTGCCGGCACGCAGGCGACGCTAGCCCGGTCCGACGTCGTCGCGCGGCGGTCGTCCACAGGCGTCGTACGACGATTCAGGCGGGGGTCCCCGGCGCTGGTAGCCTTCCCCGGTTGCCTCCGGGCGACATGTGCACCAGCACGGCACCGCGACCCACGTCGCACGCCGTGAACGCAGAGTCCTCCTGCCACGGAAAGCCCGTGGCCGCTCTAGCCCAGAGGAGGTGGAGACCGCTATGCGTGCCTATGAAGTGATGGTCATCCTCGACCCGAGTCTCGACGAGCGCACCATCGAGCCGTCGCTCGACAAGTACCTCAACGTGATCCGCAAGGACGGCGGCTCGGTCGAGTCCGTCGACGTGTGGGGTCGTCGCCGGATGGCGTACGAGATCAAGAAGAACGCCGAGGGCATCTACGCCGTCGTCCAGCTGACGGCCGAGCCCGCCACGGTGAAGGAGTTCGACCGCCAGCTCACGCTGAACGAGTCGATCCTCCGCACGAAGGTCATGCGTCCCGACGCTCACTGAGCGTCTGTGGATAGACCCTTCCGGCTGTCGGTGAGTGCCTGTTTGATGGGCATCACCGGGAGCACCCCCCGGATCAGTCAGCGCAGCAGCACCACATCCTGAGGAGACCTGGCATGGCAGGCGAGACCACGATCACCGTCATCGGCAACCTCGTCGACGACCCGGAGCTGCGGTTCACCCCTTCTGGGGCACCCGTGGCCAACTTCCGGATCGCGTCGACGCCGCGCACCTTCGACCGCCAGACGAACGAGTGGAAGGACGGCGACACGCTGTTCCTCTCGTGCGCCGTGTGGCGGCAGGCCGCGGAGAACGTCGCCGAGTCCCTCCAGCGGGGCATGCGCGTGATCGTCCAGGGTCGCCTCAAGTCGCGTCAGTACGAGACCCGCGAGGGTGAGAAGCGCACCGTCTTCGAGATCGACGTCGAGGAGGTCGGCCCGTCGCTGCGCTCCGCATCGGCCAAGGTCACCAAGACGACCCGGTCCGGCGGCGGTGGCGGCTACTCGGGTGGCGGCGCCGGTTACTCGGGCGGCGGTGGTGGCGGTCAGTCCGCGACGGCCGACGACCCGTGGGCCAGCCCGGCTCCCTCGCAGGGTGGCGGCGCCGCCCAGGGCGGCAGCTGGGGCGGTCAGTCCCAGGGCGCCGCGGGTGGCCAGGGTGGCGGCCAGTCCGCTCCGCCCAACGACCCGTGGGCGACGCCCGGGGTCAACGGCGGCAACGAAGAGCCGCCCTTCTGATCCTGGTCCGGGATCACTGAAGCAAGACACACCTCCATTCCGTCCCTGATTGCCTCAGGGCCGGGCTCACTGAAAGGGAGCACCACAATGGCCAAGGCAATTCTGCGCAAGCCCAAGAAGAAGGTTTGCCAGTTCTGCAAGGAGAAGGCGACCGGTGTCGACTACAAGGACACCACCCTCCTCCGCAAGTTCATCTCCGACCGTGGCAAGATCCGCGCCCGTCGCGTGACCGGCAACTGCGTCCAGCACCAGCGTGACGTGGCCATCGCCGTCAAGAACGCGCGCGAGCTGGCTCTGCTGCCCTACACGTCCACCGGTCGCTGAGAGGAGCACGAGACATGAAGCTCATCCTGACCCAGGAGGTCGACGGCCTCGGCGCCCCCGGCGACGTGGTCGAGGTCAAGGACGGCTACGGCCGCAACTACCTCGTTCCCCGTGGCCTCGGCATCAAGTGGAGCCGCGGCGGCGAGAAGACCATCGAGTCCATCAAGACCGCCCGCACCGCTCGTGCGGCGCGCGACGAGGACCACGCCAAGGAGATCAAGACCAAGCTCGAGGCCAACCCGGTCATGGTCAAGGTCCGTGCCGGCGAGGGCGGTCGCCTGTTCGGCGCCGTCACCACCTCGGAGATCGCCGACGCGATCGCCGAGGTCTCGGGCGAGAAGGTCGACCGCCGCACGATCGTCGTGGCGAACCCGATCAAGACGCTCGGCTCGCACACGGTGTCGGTCAAGCTGCACGACGAGGTGTCCGCCACGGTGGCCCTCAACGTCGTCCCCGCCTGATCGGCGCGACGACACCCGCACCACGTTCCACCACGCGCGGCCCGCTGCCTCTTCGGAGGCGGCGGGCCGGTCGTCTTTCCCCAACCCTCCGGGGTAGTCCGCTGCAAATAGCCGCTCCCGGGCGTTCCACCAGCGGTCTTCTGCAGCGGACTACGTCGACGGGTGACGGGAATCTGTGGACTACTGGGTGGGGCGCTCGCAGAGGAACGGCGGGCCGGAGCCACCGGAGTGGTACTCGTACGTCGTGCCGTCGACCCGCAGCGTGATCCGCAGGCCCTCGATGAGCGACTGGGTGTAGAGCACGCCCTTCTTCGCGCACCCCTTGCTGCCGTCGGTCCAGGTCACCTCCTGGACCGCGCCCACCTCGACCGTCCCGGTCTCGACACCCAGCCTCGAGGCGAGGTCGTCGATCGAAGCGATCACGGCGGGTGAGTCCGCGCCGGGGACGGGCTCGCTGGGCGTCGGCTGCGGCACGGGGCTCTCCTCGGCGGTCTCGACGGACGGGTTCGCTGCCGGGTCGTCCGCGCACCCGGTGAGGGCGAGGCCGAGGGTGGCTGCCACGAGCCAGGTGCGTACGCCGGTCACGATCGCCACACTAGGCCTCAGCGAGTGACCCGGGCCCCGGTCACCATCCACGCGTCGCCGCGCGCCCGCCAGGTGAGCAGCACGCCGCGCGCGCCCATGAAGACGAACGTCATCGCCACCCACACCATGACCAGCCCGTGCGGGAGGGTGGCCGCCCAGAGCGCGGCCGGTGTGTACGCCGCCAGCACGACCAGGCCGGCCCACGCCAGGTAGGCACCGTCGCCGGCGCCGATCAGCACGCCGTCGAGCACGAAGACGACGCCGGCCAGCGGTTGCCCGATCGCGGCCACGAGGAGCACCGGCACCAGCAGCTCCTGGACCGACGGGTCGCTGGTGAAGAGCGCGCCCACGAAGGGGGACACCGCCGCCAGGGCGAGCCCGGCCACGAGCCCGCTGCCCCAGCCCCACCGGATCATCCGCTTCGTCAGCCGGCGGGTGGTCTCGACGTCGCCGCTGCCGAGCGAGCGCCCGGTGAGGGCCTGCGCGGCGATCGCGATGGCGTCGAGGGCGAAGGCGAGGAACGACCAGAGGGTGATCGCGACCTGGTGGGTGGCGATGGTGACGTCGCGCCCGTCCGTGCCGACGCGGGTGACGGCGTACGTCCCGACGAGCAGGCAGGCGCGCAGCGCGAGGGTCCGGATGACGAGGGCGACGGCGGCGTGGGCGGCGGCGCGGATGCCGGGCAGGTCGGGGGTCAGCGGGGCGCCCTGCTCGCGGGAGGCGCGGACGACGACGGCGACCAGCCAGCCCGCCGAGACGACCTGGGCGATGACCGAGCCGATCGCGGAGCCGGCGATCCCGAGGTCGAGGCCGTAGACGAGGAGGAGGTTGAGCGCGATGTTCACGCCGTTGCCGACGACCGCGACGAGCAGGGGCGTACGCGTGTCCTGCAGTCCGCGCAGCACGCCGGTCGCGGCGAGCATGATCAGCAGCGGCGTGGTGCCGAGGAAGGCGATCGCGAGGTAGGTCTCGGCGTGGCCGGCGACCTCCGCGCCGGTGCCGAAGGCGCCCACCAGCGCCGGGGTGCCGACGACGCCGAGGACCGTGGCGATGGCGCCGATGATCACCGCCAGCCAGATGCCGTCGACGCCTTGGGCGAGGGCCGCGCGGAGGTCGCCCGCGCCGAGGTGGCGCGCGACGCTCGCGGTGGTGCCGTAGGCGAGGAAGACGCACAGCCCGACGACGGTCTGGAGGATGACGGCGGCGATGCCGAGACCGGCGAGCTGCGGGGTGCCTAGGTGGCCGACGATCGCGGCGTCGGAGAGCAGGAACAGCGGCTCCGCGACCAGGGCGAGGAAGGCGGGCACGGCGAGCCGCAAGATCTCCCGGTCGACGGCTTTCACGAGTTTCAGCCTAGGAACACCGCTCCGTCCACCGCTCGGCGGGCCGCGATAGTCGACGGGTCCGCACGGCGTACATAGTCCTTTCGGACTACCTGTGCATCGTGGTGTGGATGAATGGGCCGGAGGAGCCTTGGGAGCGCGTTGTCGACAAAGCAACAGGCGACATCCAGATGTCGGACAGGTGAACGACCGCCGCGGCCACATATTCTCCGTCCACAGGGTGTGCAGGATGTTTCCGCAGGTCAGCAGCCTGCGCCCGATCGATTGACTTCGTTCTCCACAGCGCGCTCCACCGTGCGTCCACGACGGTGCGCGTGTCGTCCACGTGAGTGCGCAGGTTGTCCACAGGGCCTGTGGAGAACCGGCTGTCCATAGGGGCCCATGACCACGTACGTTCGCCCGCGGCAAGGGCCACGCTCGGGGATCACGGACACGACACTCACTCGACGTCATCACGACGTCGCACCAGTGTCGGTGGTCGTCCCTAGCGTCGGACCCGTGGGCAGCGCGGCGAAGGGAGCACCGGTGAGCGTCACCTTCCAGGGGGACACCGACGAGGCATGGGGCGACGGTCCCGCGGCCTACGAACCCGGTGAGTCGCCCCGTTCGGCGGGTGACCGGACGCCTCCGCAGGACAACGCCGCGGAGCAGAGCGTGCTCGGCTCGATGCTGCTGTCCAAGGACGCGATCGCCGACGTCGTCGAGACCATCAAGGGCGTCGACTACTACCGGCCCGCCCACGAGGTCATCCACGACGCGATCATCGACCTCTACGGCCGCGGGGAGCCGGCCGACCCGATCACCGTCGCGGCCGAGCTGGTCAAGCGCGGCGAGCTGCAGCGCATCGGTGGCGCTCCCTACCTCCACACGCTGTCGGCCAACGTGCCGATCGCGGCCAACGCCGGCTACTACGCCGAGATCGTGCGCGACAAGGCGGTGCTGCGCCGCCTGGTGGAGGCCGGCACCCGCATCGCGCAGCTCGGCTACGCCGGCGAGGGGCAGATCGACGACGTCGTCGACAGCGCCCAGGCCGAGGTCTACAAGGTCACCGATCGTCGCGCGACCGAGGACTACGCGCCGCTGAGCGACATCATGAGCGGCGTCCTCGACGAGATCGAGATGATCGGCAACCGCGAGGCCGGTCTCTACGGCGTGCCCACCGGCTTCGCCGACCTCGACGACCTGACCAATGGCCTCCACTCCGGCCAGATGATCATCGTCGCGGCGCGCCCCGCGATGGGTAAGTCGACGCTGGCCCTCGACTTCTGCCGCGCCGCGTCGATCCACAACAACCTGACCAGCTGCTTCTTCAGCCTCGAGATGACGCGCTCGGAGATCATGATGCGTCTGCTCTCGGCCGAGGCGAAGGTCCCGCTCAACCACATCCGCAACGGCACGATGCGCGACGACGACTGGGAGAAGCTCGCCCGCAAGATGGGCCAGGTCTCCGGTGCGCCGATGTTCATCGACGACAGCCCCAACATGACGATGATGGAGATCCGCGCCAAGGCCCGCCGGCTCAAGCAGCGCCACGACCTCAAGCTCATCGTCATCGACTACATGCAGCTGATGAGCTCGGGCAAGAAGGTCGAGTCCCGTCAGCTCGAGGTCTCGGAGTTCTCCCGCAACATCAAGCTCCTCGCCAAGGAGCTCGAGCTGCCGATCATCGCGCTCTCCCAGCTCAACCGTGGTCCCGAGCAGCGCGGCGACAAGCGCCCGATGATGAGCGATCTGCGTGAGTCCGGCTCGCTCGAGCAGGACGCCGACATGGTGATCCTGCTCCACCGCGACGACGTCTACGAGAAGGAGTCGACCCGCCCCGGCGAGGCCGACCTGATCGTGGCCAAGCACCGCAACGGCCCCACCCGCGACCTCACCGTCGCCTTCCAGGGCCACTACTCGCGCTTCGTGGACATGGCCCAGGGCTGAGCTCAGTGCCTGCGTCAATGAAAAATGTCAGTAACGCGAGATAAACTGTCAGTTACACGACGAATGTGTCGCAAGCGGGGGGTTCCCGGGTGTGCCAGCCGGCGGCCGCGCTCTGCGCCCGGCTTTCTGAATCTGTCGATGCGCGGGTGTCTATGAGCGTCAGCCCAGGCAAGCACGCGACGTGGCCGACGGTGACGCCGAGCGATCGCGATGAGGATGGTCCCAGCGATGCGGATTCAGAGTTCGCATTGGTCGGGCTCGAGCACGCGGGCAGCGCGGGGGACCGATGACCAAGTGCTGCCTAAGATCAAGTTCGTGAGGAACCGAGCATCGACCCGGGCATCTGGCGCGCCCTTCGCGCTCGCCGCGGTGGCCGTCGCGCTGTTCGGTCTCCTTTCCATGCACGGCTGGGGTTCCCATACCGGCGCTCACTCCATGGGAGCGATGCCCGAGAGCGCGAACGTCATGATCGCCGCGAGCGACCCCACCCGGCATGACCACTCCGGACGGGCCGCCAGTGCCCCGGATACCTCCGAACAGATCGTCGCGGGTCACGCAGCGGGATGGGATTCTGGGGAGCCCGTCAGCGAGAGCGGCGCGGGGGTACTCGGCCTCTGCCTAGCCGTGCTGGCCGGTCTACTACTCGGAGTCGCCCTTCTGCTCGCACGTAGGGGCGTCCGCATCCCCCGCACCCTGCTGCCCGCGTGGCAGCCCCCGCTGTTCATCGGGCGCGACCGCGACCCGCCGGACCTCGGCATGCTCTGCGTGATCCGCTGCTGACAGGCATCCGCCACGAGGCGCCCACCCTTTGGGCGGCTCGAGTTTCGCCTGCCCAGACACCCGATCACACAGATGGAGAAACACTCATGCGCAAGTCGCTGATCACCGCCGTCCTAGCGGCGTCGTTGTTCACCCTCGCAGCCTGTGGCAACGAGGATGAGGCTGATACCGCCGGCGGGCACAACGACGCCGACGTCACATTCGCCCAAGAGATGATCCCCCACCACCAGCAGGCCATCGAGATGGCAGAACTCGCCGAATCACGCGCGGGAAGCGAGGAGGTCAAGGAGCTCGCCACCGACATCGAGGCAGCGCAAGGTCCCGAGATCGAGACCATGACCGGCTGGCTGGAGTCATGGGGCGAAGACGTCCCCGACGAGGGCATGTCGGGCATGGATCACGGCGACATGTCCTCCGACGACATGACTGGGATGATGACCGACGACGAGATGGCCGACCTTGAGGCGACATCCGGCGCCGGGTTCGACCAGATGTTCCTCACCATGATGATCGAGCACCACGAGGGTGCGATCGAGATGGCCCAGACCGAGCAGTCCGACGGTGAGTTCCCCGATGCGGTCGCGATGGCCGAGGAGATAGAAACGACGCAGGCGGAGGAGATCCAGACAATGCAGGACCTGTTGAAGTCCTGATCTCGTTCCTGGAGCCGGGCAGGCCGGAGCTAGTCCGCCTGTCCGGCACCAAATCCTCACCTCGGAGCTGCCATGAGCCGACCCAACGCCGCCCTCACTGCCGTCCTCCTCGGCGCCGCTCTCGTCACGGCCGCCTGCGCGAAGGACACCACAACGACAGCGCCCACCGCCGATGAGGACACGAGCGTCGGCCACATCCATGGTCTCGGCGTCGACCCGGCCGACGACAGCCTCTACGTCGCCACCCACTTCGGCCTCTTCCACGTTGACGAGAGCGGCCGGCCGAGCCGCGTCGCCGACCGGTATCAGGACACGATGGCGTTCACCGTCGTCGGCCCCGGCCACTTCCTCGGAAGCGGGCACCCGGACCTCACTGAGGACCTGCCCGCTCACCTGGGCCTGATCGAGTCCACGGATGCCGGAAAGACCTGGACGCCGCTCGCCCTCCAAGGCGAGGCGGACTTCCATATACTCGAGCCCGCCGGTGATGCCCTCTACGCATACGACGCCACCTCAGGCCGCCTGCTGCGAACGGAGGATCGGAAGAGCTTTGACGAGGTGTTCCAGGGCCCCCTGATCAGCGTCGCGGCCGTCGATGAGAATGTCTCGCTGACCGCGACCAACGGCAACGGCCGACTCGTCAGCATCGACGCCGGGTCCGGCGAGACCCGTGAGCTCGGCGGACCGACCATGATGTACCTCGACACCACTGCGGACGGGACCCTGGCCGGTATCGACCCCAACGGCGTCGTCCAGGTCAGCGCCGACGCTCGAACCTGGCGAGAGGTCGGCTCGATCGATGGTCAACCGGCCGCGTTCACCATCAGCGACCAGGGCTGGTACGCCGCAACCGAGACGGCCGTCTTCCAGTCCAGCGATGACGGCGAAACATGGTCCCGCGTGCTGTGAATGAGTCGCGGGAGGATGGGGAAGCCGAGCGTCGCACCAACGCGGTGGATCCGACCGCGCTAACCGGGTGCACCAGCGCGTGAGAGAGCGGCGGCTGAAGGCCGCGTTGATCAAGTGCTGGCCGCGGTCCGGCGTCCCGGCGCGTGCGCCCGCTCCGCACGCTCCTTCCGCCAGCCGTAGCGGGTCAACCCGTTGGGCTTGTAGATGTTCAGCACCAAGATGCCTATCAACAGCACCAGCCCAATGACGGCATGAGCGATGTCGCTGCTCATCATCAGCAGGTGCTCGTCGTCTGCGACGCGGGCGATGTCCCGCGAGAACCGGGTGGGGGCCTCGATCAAGCCGGGAACCTCATCCTCAGCGAAGATGCCCAACTGGACCAGGACAGGCTTAGTCGATGGTTCCCTGGGACGGATCGGCTCCACGTTCGTTGCGGTTCGCCGCGGTGCCAGGCGGACTGTGCAGGTGTCGGGAGGCTCCGGGCTGGAGCACCGTTGCGGTGCCGTTGGTGCCCACGCGCAACGGATGCGGGGTCACGCAATCGTGGGCGTCGAACTGGACACCGCCCTCACTGACATGAAGCGTGACGTGGTGGCCTTGGTAGTGGATCCTGAATGACACCGCCTCGATCTCGGGGGGCAGGCAGGGCGTTGCCGTGAGTTCCCGCTCCGAGATGCGGAGGCCAGCGAAGGTAGTGCGCACGATGTCGACGGTCCCCGCCATGGCTCCGAGGTGCACGCCTTCCTTGGTGGTGCCGCCCTGAGTGTCATCGAGGTCGGCCACCAGTGCTTCGCGGAACAGCGCCCAGGCCCGGTCAGGGTCGAACCTTGCCAGGACCGAAGTGTGGACCACGCGACTCAAGGTGGAGCCGTGGGCGGTGCGCGCCAGATAGTGGTCGACGGTGCGAGCCAGATCCTGCTCGGTCATGGAATAGCCGAGCGTCGACAGCACACCGAGGAGGTCGTCGACGTCCAGCAGGTACACGAGCATGAGGACGTCGGCCTGCTTGGCCAGTTTGTAGCGGTTGGTGGTGTCTGCCTCGGCCTCGAGGATGAGATCGAGCCGGCCGATGTTGCCGTGGGCGGAGCGGTAGCGCTCCCAGTCGAGCTCGGCGAGGTCCTGGTAGCCGTCAAACTGGCTGATGATGCCGTCGTGGATCGGGACCGTCAGCCTTCTGCTGAGATGCTCCCACCGGGCCGGTTCGTCGGGCTCCACTTGGAGTGCAGACATGAGCTCGTCACAGGCCTGGCCGCGGAGCAGTCCGAGTACGTCGAGTGCCCGGCTGCACACCCAGGCTGTCAGGACGTTGGTGTAGGCGTTGTCCCTCAGGCCGGAGCCGGGGGTGTCGGGGTATCCGTCGTGATACTCGTCGGGTCCCATCACCCCTTCAATGTGGAAGCGCTCGCCGACCGGGTCGTACCGGGCCATGGAGACGAACGCTCTGGCCACGTCGATGATCAGCTCGCCGCCACGTTCGGCCAGCCAGGTCAGGTCCGCCGTGGCCGCGTAGTACTGCCAGGCGTTGAAGGCGACGGCGAGGCCGACGTGCCGCTGCCGCCAAGAATTGTCCGGCATCCAGCGCCCCGACCGCGGGTTGAACAACCGGTCCGGTGTCTCTTCCCGCCCGTCACTGCCGCTCTGCCAGGGGAACACGGCGCCGGCCAGCCCCAACCGGGACGCAGTGTGCCTGGCTGCGGGGAGGCGGCGCCACCGGTACTCCAGCAGGGCCCGCGACACCGCCGGCGCCTGGGTGGTGAGCAGTGGCAGGACGAAGAGCTCGTCCCAGAACACATGTCCCCGGTAGCCCTCGCCGTGCAGGCCGCGTGCCGTTACACCGGCGTCCAGCTGGGCCGTGTGTTGGGTGAAGGTCTGCGCCAGGTGGAACAAGTGGAGGTTGAGGATCATGCTGTCCTGCGCGTCGAGTCCGTCGACCGTGACAGCGAACCGCTTCCACAGCTGGGCCCAGTCGGCCTCATGCTCGGCCAGGAGCTCGCCGAACCACTCGGGGGCGCGGGCGAGTTCCGCGAGGGCACCCTCCCGCGGAGACGCAACCGCGGAGTCCTTCGAGGTCACGATGGCTGCGGTCTTCTCGACGCTCACAGCCTGGCCATCGGTCATGTCGAGAGTGAACTCATGGGCATGGAAACCCGGGACCGCCTGCACGTGAGTCAGTGGACTCCGTCTGCTGCCGTTGACGCGAGTGCGGACGGCGGTGGCGATCCGGATCCCGCTCGCGGTCGTTTCGGCCTCGACCACGAGAAGATGGGGATCAACCGGTGCTCCTTGGACGCCCATGAGGTGACGGTTGGCCAGGGCACGAAACTCCGCGACGCCTGCGTTGGTGACAGTGGCGTCGATGCCCGACCGGATCGTGACCGTCCCGTTCCATCCCTCGGCGACCAGCGTGGTCTCTAGGGCCGCAATGTGGCACCTGACCAGCGAGACCAGCCGGCGTTGGACCAGGCGCAACCGGCGACCTCGCCGGTCGGTCAGGAGAACTCGGCGGACGAGCAGGCCCCGGCGAAGGTGGAGCTCGGTCGACTCGCTTTCGGTGCTGAGTCCGCCGGCGGACCACCACTCGCCGTCGTCGACCCGCAGGTCCAGAGGAAGCCAGTTGGGGGCGTTGACGATCTGCTCGTCCTCCACCGCCGTGCCTTCGATGGTGCTGGTCAGTCGGTTGTAGACGCCGGCCAGATACGTGCCCGGGTAGTGCGTGCCGTCGGCCCTGGTCTCTGGAGCGGCCCCGCGCGTTCCCAGGTAGCCGTTGGCCAGGGTGGTCAGCGCTTCTCGGTGGCCCTCGTGGGCGGGGTCGAACCCCTGGAAGGTGACGAGCCAGGGGTCGTTGCGGCGCACGCCCAGATCGAGCTGGCTGACGTCTTCGACGACAACGTCGGCGCCCGCGGCTTCGAGCCCCGCCCGATTGCCCTGCCGGGCGACGCCCACGACCAGACCGAACTCCCCTCGACGGGCCGCCTGCACGCCGGCAATTGCGTCCTCCACCACCGCAGCCCGTCCAGGATCCACGCCGAGCCGACGTGCAGCCTCGTTGAACATCGCCGGGTCAGGTTTGCCGGCCAGGCCAATCTCGTGTGCTGTCGTCCCGTCGACCACGACGTCGAAAAGGTCGGTGATACCTGCGGCAGCCAGGAGCGCCTCCGCGTTGCGGCTGGCCGTGACCAGGCCGGTTGGGACGTGGCCCTCTCGCAGCCGCCGCAGCAACGCATGGGTACCGGGGAACACCCGGATCTCGTGCTTGGCGAGAAGGTCGAGGAAGATCGCGTTCTTCCGCGCAGCAAGTCCCGCCACGGACCACACGTCGGTGCCGTCGGTTTGAATGCCCTCGGGCACGCTGAGTCGCCGGGATGCGAGGAAGGTCCGCACCCCGTCCTCACGCGACCGGCCGTCAACGTATCGGCGGTAATCCTCTTGCGGGTCGAACTGACCTGTGTCGGCGTCGGACGCTAGGCGAGGATCGCGCAACACCTCGTCGAACAGGCGCTGCCAAGCCTCGGCGTGGATGGCCGCGGTGTCGGTGACCACGCCGTCCATGTCGAAGATGACCGCCGCATATGGCGGGCGCAGTGCGGCCCGGAGACCGCTGCTCGTGACCGTGATTGCCTCCTCGCGTGCATTGTCTCAACTATTGCTTGGGATGCCCGGATGCTTTGTGTCCTGAAGTTCACCGTGCCCCTTGGGGAGGAAAGCTCGACCAGAAACTGGCGGCCCGGCGGTCCCGGCCGCCGGGCCAGTTCTCACCTGGCGGTATGCGAGCCGAGTTGCCGGGCTGCTGCGTCTCCCACCTCGCGACGCTGCTGCCACGGAGGCAGACGACGGTGCCAGTTCGCCGACCTAGTGCGTTGGCTGCAGGTGCTCAGCCTGGACCGGTTCGGGACGGGAGGGCTGCGCCGGTAGGGGCAGCCTCTTCAGCATCAAAGCGTTGACGGCCACCAAGAAGCTCGATCCAGACATCGACAGGGCAGCGATCTCGGGCCGCAGCACCAGCCCGAACGCAGGCTCGAAGACCCCGGCCGCGATCGGCAACGCAATGGCGTTGTAGCCCACCGCCCATCCGAGGTTCTGCCGCATCTTGCGCAATGTGCCCCGTCCGATCGTCAGTGCCACCGGCACGTCCAGCGGGTCGGACCGCATGAGGACGACATCGGCGGCCTCGATGGCGACGTCGGTGCCGGCGCCGACGGCGATGCCGACGTCGGCCTGCACCAGTGACGGAGAGTCGTTGACGCCGTCGCCGACCATCGCGACGACGCGCCCTTCGCCCTGCAGTCGCTGGACGTGACGGGCCTTGTCCTCGGGTAGCACCTCGGCAATCACAGTGTCGATCCCGAGCTCCTCGGCGATCCGCTCGGCGGTCGCCTGGTTGTCGCCGGTGAGCATGACCACCCGGATTCCGGCCTCGTGCAAGGCGGTGATGGCCGCGGCCGAGGTCTCGCGGACCGCGTCGGCCATCCCGATCACCCCGGCGACGATCCCGTCGACTGCGACGAACACCGCCGTGCGCCCGCCGGAAGCGATTTCGTCGCGCCGCGCTCCGAGGTCCCCGACCGCGATGCCCTCAGATTCCATCAGGCGTCGGTTGCCGATCGCGACCTGGTGTCCGTCGACCTCGGCGAGCGCTCCGATGCCGGTGACGTTGCGGAAGCCGGTGGCGCGCAGCCGCGGTACGTCCGTCGCGTCGACGTGGCGTACGACGGCCTGGGCGAGCGGGTGTTCGGACTCACGCTCGACCGCCCCTGCGAGCGCCAGCAAACGGTCGCGGTCGATGTGGCCGACCACCACGTCGGTGACCTCTGGCTCACCCTTGGTCAGGGTGCCGGTCTTGTCCATCACGACGGTGTCGATCCGGGCTGAGGTCTCGATCGCGGTGGCGTTCTTGAACAGGATGCCCCGCTTCGCACCCAGTCCGGAGCCAACCATGATCGCGGTCGGCGTGGCGAGGCCGAGGGCATCTGGGCAGGTGATGACGACGACGGTGATCGCGAACAGCAGCGCGGTCTGCACGCTCGCGCCCGCAGCCAACCAGACCAGGAATGTCCCGACCCCGCCGACCAAGGCCACCAGGACGAGCCAGAACGCCGCCTTGTCCGCCAGTCGCTGTCCCGGCGCCTTGGAGTTCTGCGCCTGCTGCACCAGCGCGACGATCTGCGCCAGGGCCGTGTCCGCGCCGACCTTGGTGGCACGGACCCGGAGAGTCCCGGTGGTGTTGACGGTGGCGCCGATGACAGGGTCGCCCGGCCCCTTGGGCACCGGGAGGCTCTCTCCGGTGACCATCGCCTCGTCGACGTCGGAGTCGCCTTCCTCGACTACCCCGTCGGCTGCGATCTTGGCGCCGGGCCGCACCAGAAGCAGGTCGCCGACGACGACATCCGCCGTGGAGATCTCGACCGGCTGGCCCTCGCGGATGACGAGGGCTTGGGGTGGTGCCAGGTCCAAGAGGGTTCGGATCGCGTCGTTGGCCCCACCGCGGGCGCGCATCTCGAACCAGTGGCCGAGCAGCACGAACGCGGTCAGCACGGTGGCCGCCTCGTAGAACACCTCGCCGCCACCGGTCAGGGTGATCCCGAGCGAGTAAAACCACCCTGCTCCGACGGCCACCGCGACGAGCACCATCATGTCCAGCGTGCGGGCGCGCAGGGCCCGCCAGGCTCCGTCGAAGAAGATCCAGGCGGAGTAGAACACCACTGGTAGTGACAGAAGCAGACTGAACACGTCGTCGCGGAGACCGAACGGTGCGACGGTGTCGAAGCCGAGCACCTCCCGCCCGATCGGGGACCACAGCAGGATGGGGACTGAGAGCAGAGCGGCGACGAGGAACCGGTTGCGCATGTCGCGGACCATGTCGGCCATCGACATGGACCCGTGGCCGCCGTGGCCCATCGCGTCGTGCGGCGACGAGACGGGCGAAGCAGGGCCGGTGGGGCCGCTGGGCTTGTCATGGTCGGCATGAGGGTCGTGATCGCCATGCGCGACCTGCTGAGCATGGTCGACGTGGTGGTCGTGACCTGGTTCGAGCATCGGGTCGCACACGTGGCTGGGAACAGACTGCCCCACGCAGTGGAAGCCGCACTCCCGGATCCAGTCCCGCAGCTCGCTGATGCTGGTTTGTTTCGGATCGTAGGTGACGGTGGCGGTCTGGGCGACCGGGTTGACGTCGGCGGTGAGCACTCCCGGCTGGCGTGACAGCACGGCCTCGGCGACGTTCTTGCTGGTCGCCCACTGAACCCCGGACACCTCGAGTACGGCCGTCGCCCCGCCGTCACGCCGCGCGTCGTGGTCGTGATGACTGGTGGGCTGTTGGTGCCTGGTCATCGTCGTGCCTCCACTTTGGGAAGTTGGGTCTTGGTCGAGTCGTGATCGAGGTGCGGCGCCTCGGTCGATTGCGTGGAGACGGCCTGGAACCGGCGCAGCCGCAGGCTGTTGGACACCACGAACACCGAGGAGAAAGCCATCGCGGCGCCGGCGATCAGCGGGTTGAGCAGACCGAGGGCTGCCAAGGGCAGTGCCGCGACGTTGTAGGCGAAGGCCCAGAACAGGTTCCCCTTGATGGTCCGCAGGGTGCGACGGGACAGCCGGATCGCGTCGACAGCGGCGCGCAGGTCGCCGCGGACGAGGGTGAGGTCCGAGGCCTCGATGGCGACGTCGGTGCCGGTGCCCATGGCGATGCCGAGGTCCGCGGTGGCGAGCGCGGCGGCGTCGTTCACGCCGTCGCCAACCATCGCAACCGTGCGGCCCTCACGTTGCAGGCGCTCGACCACGGCCACCTTGTCGGCCGGAAGCACCTCAGCGATGACTTCGTCGATGCCCACTTCTGCGGCTACCGCCCGGGCTGCTCGTTCGTTGTCACCGGTCAACAGCACCGGCCGCAGTCCGAGCTCCTTGAGCTCGGTCACGGCCAGCGCGCTGGTGGGCTTGATGGCGTCGGAGACGACCAGCACGCCGCGGGCTGCGCCGTCCCAGCCTGCGGCGATCACGGTTCGGCCTTCCTGCTCGGCAGCATCGACCACCCGTGCGAGGTGCGGGTCGAGGGGTTGGCTCCATTCCTGGGCAAGCCAGCCGGGCCGGCCTGCCACCACCGCGTAGCCGTCAACGACCCCAGCGACGCCGAGGCCCTGGGACGAGGTGAATCCCTCGACTTCGGGCAGCTGCGTGTCGAGTCGTTGGCTGGCGCCGGTGGCGATGGCTTGACCGATCGGGTGTTCTGATGCGTTCTCGAGGGCCCCGACGAGCCGGAGCAGGTCGGCGCCGTCGACGTCGTCGGCGGGGACGGCCTCGACGAGTTCCATCCGTCCGGTCGTCACGGTGCCGGTCTTGTCCAGGACGATGGTGTCGACCACCCGCGTGGACTCGAGCACCTCGGGGCCCTTGATGAGCACGCCGAGCTGGGCGCCGCGGCCGGTGCCGACGAGCAGCGCGGTGGGTGTGGCCAGCCCGAGGGCGCAGGGGCAGGCGATGATCAGGACCGCCACTGCGGCGGTGAACGCCGCGGTGACGCTGTGGCCGGTCAGCAGCCAACCGGCGAGCGTGGCCAGGGAGAGAGCGATCACGATGGGAACGAAGATCGCCGACACCCGGTCTGCGAGGCGCTGAACCTGCGCCTTGCCGTTCTGGGCGTCCTCGACCAGCCGTGCCATCTGGGCGAGCTGGGTGTCGGCTCCGACTCGGGTGGCCCGGACGACCAGGCGTCCGCCGGCGTTCACGGTTGCGCCCACGACGGCGTCACCGGTGCCCACCTCGACGGGGACCGGTTCTCCGGTGAGCATGGAGGCGTCGACGGCCGACGTGCCGTCCTCGACGACTCCGTCGGTGGCGACCTTCTCACCGGGGCGGACGAGGAATCGGTCCCCGACCGCGAGCTGGCTCACCGGCACGCGCACCTCTGTGCCGTCGCGGAGGACGGCCACGTCCTTGGCGCCCATGTCTAGCAGGGCGCGGAGCGCCGCCCCGGACTGTCGCTTGGCGCGGGCCTCGAAGTAGCGGCCGGCGATGATGAAGGTGGTGACCGCCGCCGCCACCTCGAGGTAGATGTGAACATCCGCCTCGCCGTCGGGGAAGAGGTCGAACGGCATGCGCATCCCGGTCATCCCCGCGTGGGTGAAGAGCAGTGCCCACAGCGACCACAGCCAGGCGGCGGACACTCCGACGGAGATGAGGGTGTCCATTGTGGCTGCGCCGTGGCGGGCGTTGGTCACGGCAGCGCGGTGAAACGGCCAAGCTCCCCAGATCACGACGGGTGAGGCCAGGGTCAGGGAGATCCACTGCCAGTTGTCGAACTGCAGCGCAGGGATCATTGACATGGCCAGGACCGGCGCAGTGAGCACGGCCGACACGATCAGGCGCTGGCGCCAGCTCGCGGCCTCGCGGTCCCGGTCGTCGGACTCGGTGTCGGCCGTGGTGTCTTCATCGCCGGCGGCCGGGCTCGGCGCGGTCGCGCTGTATCCGGTGGCCTCCACCACGGTGACGAGGTCGGCGGGGGTGAGGTGGGGCGGGTAGCTGACCTTGGCCTTCTCGGTGGCGTAGTTGACCGTGGCCGAAACGCCGTCGAGCTTGTTCAGCTTCTTCTCGATCCGCGTGGCGCAGGAGGCACAGGTCATCCCGCCGATTGCGAGCTCAACGTCGTTGAGGCCACCGGGCGTGCTGGTCTGCAGTGTCATGATTGTTGCCTCCTGCGGGGGATCGTGGTTCGAGGTGAAGGCCGGGATCCTCAGGCGAGCTGGTAGTCGCCGGCCTCGTCGAGGGCGGCGGACACCTGCGATTCCTCGAGGGGTTCGGCGCTGGTGACCGTGACGGACGAGGTGCCGCCCGCAACGAGGTCCACGGTGACGTCGCTGACCCCACCCAGGCTCTTGAGCTCGCTGGTGACGGCGCTGGCGCAGTGGCCGCAGGTCATGCCCGTGACGGCGTAGGTGTTGGTGGTCATCGCGTTCCCCTTCGTAGCGGCGGTAGCGGCTGAATCAGTGTGGGTCCCAGTGGAACTTCCGGTCTGGGTGTTGGCTCCGCAGCCGCATCCTCCGCAGCCGCACCCACCGCCGTTTGCGGCGGTGTCGAACAACGGGAGATCGCGGTTGGTGTCGGTCGTGGGCATTGGTGCTCCTTCGTTGGGCGGGTCGATCATGAGCGCACGAGTCGTCGGATCGCTGCCGAGGCCTCGTTGAGCTTCTGCTGGGTCTCGGCGGGGTTGGTGGCGTCCGTCAGGCAGTGCTCGAGGTGCTGGTCGAGGAGAAGCAGTGCGACGCCTTCGAGGGCCTTCGTCGCGGCCGAGACCTGGGTGAGGATGTCGATGCAGTACTGCTCCTCGTCCACCAGGCGCTGCAGGCCGCGGATCTGGCCCTCGATGCGGCGCAGCCTCGTCAGGACTGCCTGCTTCTCGGTGATGTAACCCGGTTCGACAGCCATCGCGGAATCCTCTGCTTGTGCCTGGTTGGGGGCGTCTGCCTGAGGTTCGACCATACCCCCCCGGGGTAGTGATGCAAGGGCGTCGGACAGACCTTCATCGAACCTTCATCGAGGTCGGTTCCCGGCCTTTAGGGTCAGGTGCGGAGCTTGCTTGCGGCCTGCTCGAGTGCCGGCGTGGGTGATGACATGGCTTCCCCCAAGGCGCGCCGGTTCGACACCGTCCAGCGTCGGTGGGGTCCTCGGTGAAAAGGGGCGAGTTTGTGTGAAGGTTCGCTGAAGATGCGCGGCCGGTGGTCCCGGGGTCCGGGTCGGAGGACTACCGGAGGCCGGGGAGCCGCACGGTGAACGTGGCACCGAGTCCGGGCCCGGCGCTGGTCACCGAGATCCCACCGCCATGCGCCTCGACGATTGCCCGGGCAATGGCCAGCCCGATGCCCGAGCCGCCTTGGCCACGGTCGCGGGCGGTGTCGGCACGATAGAACCGATCGAACAGGTGCGGCAGGTGCTCCTTCGCCACCCCTTGACCAGTGTCGGCGACGCGATACTCCACCCAATGGTCGACCCTGCGGCAGGCCAGGGTCACGGTCCCACCCGCCGGAGTGTGACGCAGGGCGTTGTCGAGAAGGTTGCCGAGCACCTGTCCGAACCGGTCTACGTCGACGCGGACCGGGCCGGCATCGGCGAGCTCGGTGAGCAGGTGCACCCCCTTGGCGGCGTACCGGTCCCGGGCGACGTTGACGGCCGCGGCAGCCACGTCGGCAGCGGCCAACGGTCGCAGCGTGACGTCGAGTCCCTCCTCCGCCCGCGAGACCGCTGTCATGTCCTCGGCCAGGCGGCGCAGGCGGCCTGTCGACCCGCGGATGATGCTCAGGGTGTCGTCGTCCAGGGCTCGGACGCCGTCCTCGACGGCCTCGAGGTGGGCGTCGATCGTGGCCAGTGGCGTGCGCATCTCGTGGGCCAGGTCGGCCAGCATGCTGCGCCTGGTCGACTCAGTCGCTTCGAGCCTCGCTGCCAGCCGGTTGTAGGTCAGTGCGAGCGAGGCGAACTCGTCGCCCAGGCCCGGGTCGGGCACCCGGGCGTCGTACCGGCCGGCGGCGATCTCTGACGCTGCCACGGCCACGTTGCCGATCGAGCGCTCCACCCGGCGGCTGAAGTACCACGAGACCGCCAACGCCGCGAGGACCGAGGCGAGCAGCGCGAGCGAGACCGAGAGGACCAGCGCCGAGCCGAAGGCCTCCTTCACGTGACGGGTCTCCTCGACGGTGTGGGTGTCACCAGCTTGCTGCAGGTGGTCGCTGAAGATGCCGGGTCCGACGACCGAGGCGACCAGCCAGGTGGTCAAGGCCCCAGCCACCAGCACCAGGGCCTGGGCGACCAGGAGCCGCGCGGCGAACCGCGGCCGGGCACGGGCCATGTCCGGCGGCAGTGCGGGGCTGGTCACTGCCCTGTGCCCATTCGGTAGCCGACGCCGCGGACCGTCCGGATGAACCGGGCATGGGTCGCGTCGTCGGACAGCTTGCGGCGCAGGTGACCAACGTGGACGTCGACCAGGTGCTCGTCACCGACCCACGTGGGCCCCCAGACGGCGTCGATGAGCTGGCGGCGGCTGAATGCCATCCGCGGGCGCTCGGACAGGGCGGCGAGGAGGTCGAACTCGGTGCGTGTCAGCGCCAGTGGTTCCCCGTCGAGCCACACGTCGCGTCCCAGCGGGTCGATGATCAGCGCGCCAAAGGTGCGGGCGCCTTCAAGAGCATCGGACGAGGTTCCCAGTGGACGGGGCCTGCGGAGCATGGCCTGGATCCGGGCCATCAGGATCCGGGGGCTGAACGGCTTGGTCAGGTAGTCGTCGGCTCCCACCGAGAGACCGATGAGTGTGTCGATCTCCTCGCTGCGGGCTGTCAGCATCACCACGTAGGCATCGGAGAAGGTGCGCAGCTGCCGACAGACCTCCACGCCGTCCAGTCGGGGCAGGCCCAGGTCCAGCACCACCACGTCCGGGTCGAGGGCGCGGGCGGCCTCCACCGCCTCGAGCCCGTCGTGGACTACAGCCACCTCGAAGCCGTCACGCTCGAGATAACTGCCGATGAGTCCGGCCAGCTGAGTCTCGTCCTCGACCACCATCGCCCGAAGACCGGTTCGAGGGCGGCCACCCGCGGTCCCCGCTTCCGGTGAGCCGCCCTTCTCGTCCATGACGTCCTCGCTCATACCCGCCATGGTGGCAGTCCGCTGCCCCGCAGCCGTAGGTCGGCACCGGTGAGGGCAGGTTCTTCAGCGAACCTTCACATGAACGCCATCGAGACCCAGTGGTGCCCGGGCGATCGTGGGAGTCACCAAGCTACGCGAAGGAGCTGAGGACGATGATGGGCTGGTATCACGACGGCATGGGCTGGGGCGGCTGGGTCGTCATGACCGTGGCCATGGTTGCGTTCTGGGGGCTGGTGGTCTTTGCCGTCCTTGCCCTCTTCCGCACCCAGCGCTCCGGTGAGTCCGCCCCGGACCGGCGCGACCCGATGCAGATCCTCGACGAGCGGTTTGCCCGAGGCGAGATCGACGAGGACGAGTACCACGCCCGCAGCAGTGTGCTGCGTGGCTCGGTGCACTAACACGCTCGTCCCCTTCCCGCCTTGCACACCTCGCCCTCGCAGAAGACGACTCAGGAGCCCCACTTTGTCTGAGATCACCCGTCGCGCCGTCCTCCGCGGAGCCGCCGGACTCGCAGGTGTGACCGCCCTCGGAGGCCTCGCCTCCTGCAGCCGGACCACAGGCACGGCCGTCGGCCCCGTCGCCGACGCGGTAGCCGCGGCGGAGGCGGCACGCCGGAAGCCCAGAGGTCGGCTCGTCACCGCCCGACTCACCCCCCAGCCGTTGACCCTGGACCTGGGGGGCCGGACCGTGAGCACGTGGGCCTACGGCGACACCGCACCTGGGCCGCTGCTCCGCGCCACCGCCGGTGACGTGCTCCGCGTCGATGTCGACAACCAGCTCCCCGCCGCCACGAGCGTGCACTGGCACGGCCTGGCGCTGCGCAACGACATGGACGGCGTACCGGGCATGACGCAGGACCCGATCGCTTCGGGAGGGACCTTCAGGTACGAGTTCACCGCCCCTCACCCGGGCACCTATTTCTACCACCCGCACTCCGGGGTTCAGCTGGACCGTGGCCTGTACGGCGTCCTGGTGGTCGACGACCCGGACGAGTCGGGACGGTACGACGCCGAGTGGATCGTCGTACTGGACGACTGGGTCGACGGGACCGGTCGCACTCCGGACCAGGTCCTCGCCGAACTACAGCAAGCCGGCGGCGATGACTCCATGGGCAACATGCATGACATGGGCGGCATAGGCGGCATGGAGGGGATGGACCACGGCTCGATAGGCGGGTCGATGGGTGGGATGGAGGCCATGCAGTCACCGGTGCTGGGTGGTGCCGGGGACATCGCCTACCCGCACTATCTCCTCAACGGCAAGACTCCCGCGGATCCGGCCACGCTGTCGGCGAAGCCGGGTCAACGCGTTCGGATCCGCTTCGTCAACGCCGGCTCGGACACGGCGTTCCGGATCGCCGTCGGTGGGCACCGCATGACCGTCACGCACAGCGACGGCTTCCCCGTCGTGCCGGTGCCCACCGACGCGCTGCTGATCGGGATGGGCGAGCGCTTCGACGCCACCGTCACCCTCGGCGACGGCGTGTTCCCACTGGTCGCCTCGGCCGAGGGCAAACAGGGTCAGGCGATGGCCGTGATCCGCACCGGCGCCGGTCGCCCACCCACTGCCGACGTCAAGGTCCGCGAACTGTCGGGCAAGGTACTGCTCGGGACCGCCGTGTCGGTGGCCGAGTCGGTCCGCCTGGACCCACGACCGGCCGACCGAGCCCACGACCTGGTCCTGGGCGGCACCATGACGCCCTACCGATGGACCATCAACGGCAAGACGTTCCCCGACGCCGACCCGTTGCGGTTGAGCCAGGGTGAGCGGGTGCGGCTGCGGTTCGTCAACCGGTCGATGATGTTCCACCCCATGCATGTGCACGGCCACACCTTCGCCCTGACGAACGGCGGGGCCCGCAAGGACACCGTCATCGTGCGCCCGATGGCGACCCTCGACGTCGACCTCGAAGCCGACAACCCAGGCCAGTGGGCAACCCACTGCCACAACATCTACCACGCCGAGACCGGCATGATGACCACGCTTTCCTACCAGGCACAGGAGTGACGATGTCCGACCCTCATGCCACGGGCGGGGAGGTAGCGAACGGCCGTCTCGACGAGCCCAGGGCCGACCACGCAGCCGATGAGGATCCCCAGCGTCGGGGGGCCCTGGCCACCGTCTGGAGTGCGGTGACCGCTGTGGTCGGTGGCATCATGGGCCTGCTGCCCCACTTGCTGCACCACGTCGGGATCCTCGGCGGAGCGGTGCTGGTGACCGGCGCGACCGGCAACGTGCTGTTCGCCGTTTTGGGCCTGGTCTTCTCCCTACCGCTGCTCCGGCGCCTCTACCGTCGCTTCGGCTCTTGGAAGGCACCCGCCATCGCGCTGGGCGTGTTCGCGCTGATGTTCTCGCTCTCGGCCTTCGTCATCGGCCCCGCCATCAGCGACGACGACCCGAACCCAGACCGGGACCGCACCCCCGTGCAGACCCCAGACCCTGACGAACACGAGGGCCATCACGACTGACAACCCGTCCGCGATTAGGCCAAGGTCCATGGCAGACCGTTCCGATGAGCCACGTCGTGGACTACCTCCAACGACATCTGCACAACCACTGGGACGTGCTGCGCCAGCGCATATCCACGACGAGGGACTCGCCGTCCTGGCGCTGATGGAGAACTGGGGGCTCGGCCACTTCGCCGCAGACCGATCTCCCGGCCCGTGAGGAGGCGCGGCACATGGCCGAGTGTGAGTGCAACCAACTACATACGCCTCGCCGCGTGGTCCTCACCGGCGGGCCGGGAGCAGGCAAAACGGCCGTCCTGGAGCTGGTACGCCGTTCGCTGTGCCGACACGTCAGGATCCTGCCGGAGTCCGCAGGTGTCGTGTTCGGTGGCGGGTTCCCGCGCGACGAAGACACGGAGTGCCGGCGCGCCGCCCAACGGGCGATCTTCCATGTCCAGAAGGAGCTGGAGGCCACCGGAGATGCGCACCGCCCGGCAATCGTCCTGTGCGACCGCGGCTCGGTCGACGGGATCGCGTACTGGCCAGGACCACCGGATGACTTCTGGACCTCCACGGCCACCACGATGGACGCCGAGCTGGGGCGGTACGACGCCGTGCTGCACCTGCGTACGCCCACGGCCGACCAGGGCTACAACCACCAGAACCCGCTGCGGACCGAGTCAGCGCTGCTTGCGGCCGATGTCGACGCCCGCATCCTCGAGGCCTGGAAACGGCACCCCCGTCGCCACGTCATCCAACCCACCGGCGACTTCATCGAGAAGGCGACTCAAACCCTCGACCTGCTGCGAGAAGAGCTGCCTGCCTGCTGCGCCGGCCACCTGGCCATCACCACTCGCGCACGATGACTCCGGCGCTGTGAAGGTCCGCCCGACAAGGGCCCCAGCCACGTCCGGCGCACCCCGGCGCGCTTCTTCAGCGAACCTTCACAAGACGGCTGGCGTCACCTTCACCCCCCGGCGAGATCCTCGAAGTGGACCAGGAAATCAACGGTCCCATCACGAGTCGGAGGACGACATGACCACCCGCTGGAGCACCAACATCACGCCCGCCGAACGAGCGGCTCGCATTGTCATCGGCGGCCTCGGCGCCCTGACCGGAATCGTCCTGCTCACTGGAGCCACCTCGGCCTTGGCCGTGGTTCTCGAACTCGTGCTCGTGGTGGCCGGCCTCGACCTGGTCGTCACCGGAGCGCTCGGGCACTGTCCCCTCTACGCCCGGCTCGGCCACGTGCCGGCCTCCCTGAAGGAGAAGACATCATGACAAGCCCGACAACAGGCCCCGACCGCCCGCTGTGGAACCCGCCCCCAGGTGGGACACCGGAGGCCGAGCGCACCCCCGCGAGCCCCCACAGCAGTCATGGCGCACACGGCGGCCACCGGTGGATGATGATGATCTGCTGCATCCCGATGGTGGCGATCGTGATCGTCCTGCTCGCCACCGGAGCGGCGGGGTCCGGCGCTCTGTTGTGGGCCTTGGGCTGCGTGGCCATGATGGCCGCGATGATGTTCATGATGCCCGGCGGCCACGACCACAAGTAAGCACTCAACCGCGGGCCCCGGTCTCGGCGGATGGCCCGTTCGAGGAAGTGATCCTCATGCAAGGTCCGTCTCACACCGAGGAAACGGCGCCGGTCACCGAACGGGTTCTGCAGACCGGGACAACCAACGACCCGCGACCCGGACCGTCCTCAGCAGCGACCCTGGATTCCCGTGTGGTCGCAGCCGACCAGGACGCGAGTCGCGACGCGGCAGTCCTCGCCGCGGGCGGGATCGATAAGTCCTACCGACGCAACCTGTGGTCACCGCGAAGCCGGGTCCGGGTGCTGACCGGAGCAGAGATCACCCTCAAGCAGGGCGAGGTCGTGGGCCTGGTCGGCGAGAACGGGTCTGGGAAGTCGACGCTGATGAGGATCCTGGTCGGCGACCTACGGGCCGACACCGGCACGGTCACCAGGAGCGGCAAGGTCGGCTACTGCCCCCAGGAGCCGCTGGTCTACCCGCGGCTGACCTGCGACGAGCACTTCGAGCTGTTCGGCCGCGCCTACAGCATGGCCCCGGAGCAGGAGCGGAAGAGCCGGGCGTCGATCTACGACTCGCTGGGCTTCGAGCGCTTCGCGGCAACCCGGGCGGACCAGCTATCCGGCGGCACCCTGGCCAAGCTCAACCTGGGCCTGGCGCTGCTGCCCGATCCGGCGCTGCTGCTGCTCGACGAGCCGTACGCCGGGTTCGACTGGGACACCTACCTGAAGTTCTGGACCCTGGTGGACGAGCGTCGCGCCGCCGGCCGGACGGTACTGATCGTCAGCCACTTCGTCGTTGACGAGGCACGCTTCGACCGCATCGTGGAGATCCGCGAGGGCAGGACGTGGGCACGATGACCACCCCCGCGCTGCTAGTTCGACGCTTCCTGGCCGACTACACCAGGAACGGTCCGAACCTGGTCCTGCTCGCCGTCATACCCGTGGTCTTCGTCGTGGTCGCTGCCCCGGCTTTGGCCGACGCCGCCCGGCTGCTGGGTGGCACCGGTGGTGGTCCCGCTCTGGAGACCGTCACCGCAGGATGGGCGGCCGCCTTCCTGACCGGGGTCGCGATGTACTTCCAGATCTCCTCCGCGCGCACCACCGACCGTCGGCTCACGTTGGCCGGGCTGTCGCGCGTCCGGCTCGCGGGTGCACGGCTGACGGCCGGCGCTGTGCTGGCCCTGATGGCCACCCTGGTCTCGGTACTCGCCCTCACATTCCGGGGAGAGGTCGACGACCCGTGGCGGGTGACTGCTGGCACAGCCATGTTCGCGGTGGTCTACCTCGGTCTCGGAGCCGTCGTGGGCGCCCTGGTCCCGAACGCGGTCAACGGCACCGTGATCCTGATGTTCATCTGGATCCTCGACGTCTTCTTCGGCCCCACCCTCAGCGGCTCCGAGTCCCCCGCACTGCGGTTGCTGCCCACCCACTTCATCTCGCTGTGGACCGTGGCCCTCCCTTCCGGGCACGGCGGACCGGACGAGCTCGCCCTGTCACTGGGTTGGGTGCTCGCCTCCTTGGCGCTCGCCCTGTGGGTCATCACCCGCATCACGACCACCGGGCGCACACGCCGCGCCGGCCGCACGGGACCGGTCAGTCAACTGCTCACGGGCCTGCGCATGGGATGGCGCGACTGGAGGCGCACCCCGGTGCTGTGGCTCCTGCTCGCGCTCGTCCCGGCGGTCTTCATCCTGCTGTCCGACGCGATCACCCCCCACGGGCACACGCCTGTCGTCCTGCGCGAGGCCGGTGCCAAGGTCACGACCATGGTGGACCCCGCAGAGATCCACGCCGGAACCATGGCACCAGTGGCCGTCGCCTCGCTGGCCGCCCTCGTCGGCATCTTCATCGTCCTCGACGCCCGAGCCGCCGACCGTCGCCTCACCCTCGCCGGACAACGCCCAGCAGTGCTGCTGACCACCCGCCTGACCATGGTTCTCGCCGCCGCCGCCGTCGCCACCGCGGTCTCGCTCGCGGTCACCGCCACCGTGTTCGACGCCAGCAACTGGGGCGTCTACATCGGCGGCAACGCGCTGCTCGCCGTCACCTACGCCCTGATCGGCGTCCTCCTCGGCCCGATCTTCGGCCGGGTCAGTGGCACCTTCATGGCCTTCCTTATCCCGTTCCTCGACCTGGCCATCGGGCAGAGCCCAATGCTGCGCGGCGAACCCGCGCCATGGGCGACCTGGCTTCCCGGATATGGCGGAACCAGGGTCATGATCGACGGCGCACTGACCGGCGGCTTCGATGAATCCGCGTCCCTGGCAATCGGACTAGGGTGGATCGCACTTCTCCTTCTGGCGTCAACCGTGCTCCTGCGCGGCATCGCCGGCTCCCCTGTCCTCAAACGACCGAGCAAGGCGCACTCTGCGCACGCATGAACAGATCGAGGAGATACGCAATGTTCAATCAGATGATCCGGCTTGCTGCCATCGGCACTGGCCTGGCGGCTGCAGTGCTGACGGTGGGCGCGGCGACACCAGCCACGGCGGCGGGTGACTTCGGCGACCACGTCAGCACCTGCGCCCAAACCATGGGCTTCAGCGCCGACCACAACCCCGGAATGCACCAGGGACGCCACGGTTGGGACCACACCCACATCTGCTGATCTGAGTCGGCAGCAACCGGTTCACGGCCGCCTGAAGCGCCCCAGGTTCTCTGCCACTGGGTCATCTCCCACGACGGCTGTGCAGGCGCCGGTTGCTGTGCCGGTCGCGACGCAGCCGGCGGTGTCTTTGCTCGGCGTCGACCATCAACGCGTGTCGTAGGCATCGGCAACCACCCCGTACGAGGGCCGGATGCGCTGGACAGCGAGATGGTCGGTGAACGTGATGGGAGGTGGATTGCGACCGCGCGAACACGCTTCCGCGTGGGTGATCAGCTCACCGCACGGCCGGTTGCGCTCGCGGCCGCAACGCCGTCTGCAGTGACTCGTCGACCAAGCTCGACGGCCTTGGTCGGTGCCGCGTTCCGAGCGACGATCGAAGGCTGCGAGCATGAACGCGGTGTAGACGAACCCGGCCCGAGGTGCGGACATAGGCGAAGTCCATGACCTAGGTCCGGTTCGGTCGTTTGGACGCAAGCCCGGGGCGGCCTACGCGCACAGGCCTCCTGCCCCGCGGCCGAGGGCGGGTGATGTTCCTCGTGAAGCATGCCACGGCTGTCGACGACGGGTGAAAACTGACCCTTGATCGACGGGTGAAAACGGACCCCCCTGCTCGATCCTGTAGAGGGTGAT
>NZ_SDWS01000011.1 GCF_004137245.1 Nocardioides glacieisoli | reverse complement strand
AGTGGACAGCGGCGGGTAGGTGCCCATGCCTGCCCGCCGCGCCCCCACGTGCACGGTGACCGCGCACCACAGCGGGCCGGGCGCCGCGGTCGGGGCACTGCGGTCGGGGCACTGTGGTCGGGGCACTGCGGTTGGGCACTGTGAATGCGGGTAGGCGGTGTGCGGGCTCGACGTGCGTGGGTTCGGGTCTTTTCTGCCCTCGGATTGATGGCTGGGCGCCGGTGGTCAGCGGACGATAGTCTCCTTGCGACGAGAGGACACCCAGTGCCACCGACTGATCAGGTTCCGGATGCGGACGCTGCGCTTGTCGACGGTGAGGCGCCGCCGTCGGCGCGGGTGCGGTTGGACCGTGATCGCATCGTCGCCGCGGCCATCGACTTCATCGATGCTGAGGGGTTGCCGAACCTCACGATGCGCCGCCTCGGTGAGCGGCTGGGGGTGGAGGCCATGGCGCTGTATCGCTACGTGCCGGGCAAGGAGGACCTGCTCGACGCGGTCGTGGAGTCGCTGGTGATGTCCATGGCTGATGATGAGGACGTCCTCTCTGAACCCTCGGGCGGGTGGCAGGACTTCCTCCAGCGTCTGGCCCACGGGGTACGCCGTGTCGCGTTGCAGCATCCGAAGGTGTTTCCGCTGATCGCGTCTAGGCCGCCCGAAGCCCCGTGGCTGCGCCCGCCGTTGCGCAGCATCGACTGGGTGGAGCTGTTCCTTGACGGGCTGATCTCGGAGGGCTTCAGCGACGACGCGGCCGTCGCCGGCTATCGGGCCTTCTCCAGCTTCCTGCTAGGACATCTGCTCCTCGAGGTCGCCAGCCACGGCGCCGACGTCGGGCCGCTTGACGTCATCGACGATGGCTCACCCAACTACGCGGATCTCAGCGAAGCTCCCACCGTGAAACGCCTACGCGCGGCGCTGTCGGAGGACCACGCGGCTGTGGAGTTCGAGGAAGCGCTGGAGAACCTTCTCGAGCGTATGGCTTTGCTACGCGGCGGGAACTAGCCCATCCAGCAGGGGGCCCCAGGTGCCGGTTGGTCCTAACCGGCACCCACGCCCGCGAGGGGGCGAGGTGATCGTCTTGTGCTCTCTCGACACAACCTGCATGCTTACTACGTAAACTTTGGCAGGCCCCCGCGGCGCATTCGGCGTACCAGTGGAGTCGATGGCCCGCCCGTTCGAGGAGTTGCGCGTGAAGTTCAAACTCGTTCTGCTGATCGGTGGAGCCATCGGATACGTGCTGGGCACCCGTGACGGCCGCCGACGCTACGAGCAGGTCAGACACCAGGCCGAGCGCCTGTGGCAGCACCCCGATGTGCAGACGAGACTTGGCGAAGTTGACCAACGCCCTTCTCCGCCGAGCAGCGCGGAGGATGAGCTCGATGATTGAACCCGACGGCATCACGACCCGCGCAACCAGCGAGTACTCGACCGGGGGATCTGATCAGCAAGCGCTCGGAGCAGTTCGCGTCATTCGTCCGCTACGAACTGCAGGCCGAGACCGAGACGCCCCGCCAGGCTATCGGCCACACCGGCCACACCGGCGAGACCGTCAGGGCTCTGGCCGCGAAGGCCGAGGTGAAGCCTCGGCTCGGCGCGCAGGCCGACGAGAGCAGCGTCCCCACAACACCGTGAGCGACGGTCACGGAAACCTGCGCGCGTCGCCGATCGTGGGAGCAGCGGTGCTACCGGTGGGGTTCGTGTGCGTCCTCGGGCTGCAGGTGGGGCGGGGCGGGCGTCGATGAGCGAGACGACCGTTGCGCGTGCGTCCGCGCCAGATCCTGACGCCGAGGTGAAACCGGACTCGATCACCGACGTCAAGAAGGCGTCCTGGGGCTATATCCTGCGCAAGACGATCCGGGAGTTCTCGAAGGATCAGTGCACCGACATCGCCGCGGCGCTGACCTACTACTCTGTGCTGGCGCTGTTCCCGGCCGTGATCGCGCTGGTCTCGATCGTCGGCCTGGTCGGCGACGGCCCCAAGGCTGTCCAGACCCTGCTCGCCATCGTGAGCCAAGTAGGGGGCGCGTCGATCGCCGACACTCTCAGCGGCCCGCTGTCATCGGTCAGTCAGGCCCCCCGGGCCGGCCTGGCACTGGTCCTCGGGCTGGCCTCCGCGTTGTGGTCAGCCTCAGGGTACGTCGGAGCGTTCGGGCGTGCCATGAACCGGATGTACGAGATCGGTGAGGGCCGCCCGATCTGGAAGCTCCGGCCATTGCTGCTGCTCGTCACGCTGATCACGGTGGTGCTGGTCGCGCTGGTTGCGCTGGCGCTGGTAGTCAGCGGCCCGCTTGCCCAAGCAGTCGGGGATGCGATCGGGCTCGGGTCCGCCGCGGTGCTGGTGTGGAGCATCGCCAAATGGCCCGCAATCTTGGCGGTCGTGGTCCTTATCGTGGCGTTGCTCTACTACGCCACCCCGAACATCCAGCAGCCCAAGTTCCGTTGGATCAGCGTCGGAGCGCTGGTCGCGATCGTGGCATGGATCATTGCGTCCGTGGCGTTCGGCTTCTACATCTCCACGTTCTCCAACTACAACAAAACCTACGGCTCCCTGGCCGGGGTGATCGTGTTCCTGCTCTGGCTGTGGCTCACCAACCTCGCCCTGCTCTTCGGCGCCGAGCTGGACTCCGAACTCGAACGAGGCCGGGAACTTCAAGCTGGGATCGCTGCGGAACGGACGGTCCAACTACCGCCACGCGACACCAGACAAACCGAGAAAGCCCGGCAGAAGGAACGCCAAGACATCGAGCGTGGGCGCGCCCTGCGCCGAAGTCGGGGCGAGCATGACGATCCCGAGGAGGACGACTGACGTGGCCCCGACCCAGCACAGGCGCACATCCCCGCCGGAACGGAGCCGCGAACGGAGCCGCAAACCGCGCCGCTCCCGCCCCGGCGCGGTCCTCAGCAGCATCGTGGCAGGCATCGCCGCTGTTGCGCTGCTCAAGCAGATGTCGAGGGTATGGGAGGACACCCGGTCGAGAAGAAACCAAACGTCTCGGCAAGGCTAGGTACGAGCGCCATCACAGAGGTTGCGAGGTGAACCCTCGCGAGCCAGCGGGGCGTGAAGGGCGGGCGAGGCCCAAGGTCTGGCCCTCATCCTCGGTTGCGGGTCTCGGTTGCGGGTCGCGGGTGTGGGCGCGTAGTGGGCTCGACCGGGCTCCGCTACCCACCGGGGTGTCCTTCGTCCCATCAGACAATTGGACGAACGCCCCTTGCGTCAGTCGCGAGGACGCGCGATAGTTTACAACGTAAGTTCTCTCCCAGGGACGGTCTGCCTTGACAACTAGTGAACCTGCTCCGCCGAGCGCGGCGCGCAGCGCCTGGGTGCTGGTCACCCACCGCCACATCACCTGGCGTCAGGCCGGCGAAGGGTGGGCGGTGGTGCTTGCTGCGGGCGGATGCGTACTCGTTGTAGCCATCACGGCTAGGGCGGTACGCAGCATGGCAAGCGTCCGCCCCTGGGACTGACGATGATCAGGGACACTGGCGCACGGCTGAGCTGGTCGAGATGGCTGCGCGGGGTCGCGTGGTGCGGCGTGGGTGCGCTGTTCCTCTCGATCCCTATGTGGGGAGTGACGCGAGTGATCGCGATGGTCGCGCCGCTGCTGCTGGCAGTAGCGATGACGGGCACCGTGTCAGCGTTGACCGACGGTCGCACCCACCCCGAACCCACAGAGGACGGAGCGAGTGAGCGGGCCTACGACTTTCAACAGGGTGCGTGGTGGTGTTTGATCGCCGCCGCGTGCGCGTCGGTCGTGCTGTGCGCGGCAGTAGTGTCGCTCGTCTCGCCGAGTTGGGTGCTGGGGTGGGCTGGCGTGCTCGTGGCCACGACGCCGCCGGTTTTGCGGATGTCGCTCCACTTCGTGGGACTCACCGGCGCCCCACATCGTCTCGCGGCGTCCGGCGGGCCTGGCGGGCCAATGCTAGGGGATCGGAGAGCGACTGATGCGCAGACAACCGTGGGAAGGGAGGCGCCTGATACATCGGGGTGCCACGACGTCCGGGTCCTCGATCTGAACACGTCCGAGTTGTGCCGACTGTGGCGCGTCACGTTCTGGATGGTGCGGGACGTGCGCTCGCCGGCGCGAACGGTGGCCGTGGTCGACCTACGCCAGGCCGTGCTGGATGAGCTCGAGCGACGCCGCCCTGACGCGGTGAGATGCTGGCTGATGTCAGGCCGCGGCGAGGCCGACGGGCCAGCCCGCTACCTCTGAGTGAGGGGTGTCGACGAGCGGGATCCCCCAGTCCTCGTCCAGGTAGGCGGTGGCCACCACCTGGTCGCGCCGATCCCGTACTGGCACGCTCCACGAGCCCATCCTGCACTGGCGCCCTCCGCGGGCCGATTCTGCACTGGCGCGCTCCGCGAGCCGATCGGGCACCGGATCACTGCGCGCGACGGTCGGGCACCGGGTCTCTATGCGAGCCCGCTGGCTGCCGGTCCGATGTGGTGGCGCAGAGTGACCTTTTCCCGTCCCGTGGGGGGTCGTGTGGCACTACCGCGGGCGCAGGAGCGGTGTATGCCTGCTGCTATGTGGTTCTTCAGGGCGGTCGAGACGAGCAAGGGCGTATGGGTCTGCTCTCGGGGTCGACAACAGTTCGACACCCACGAGTCGGTCGCCAAGGCGGTGGAACACCTCGTCGAGCTTGCTTCGAAGGATGCGCCCGCGTTGATCTTCGCTCATTACATGGACGGGCGAGTCAGCAAGATGCTCGAGGTGGGAGACGCCCCGCCCAGCTAGCAGTTCCTCGGGGACGAAAGTCCTGGTTGCCTCCAATGTCCGTGGCGCTGCAAGGCGTGCGGCGTCCAAAATCCGGTCGTCGTCAACCGATCCCGCGACCCGGTACAGGATGGTCGTTCGGGACGGTCGAGAGTGCGTCAAACCGCCGCGAATGCGCCCGCGGCGTTCGACGCAGCACCGATTGTGAGGTTGAGCTTTGGTAGCAGATCTGGCTTGAAGACCGGCAGGGCAACCCTGCGAACTGCCCATAAAGTGCCCGTAAAGTCAGGCGAAACGGGCGTACGCGGCGTCAGGCGACAGAGGCCGGAAATCACCGAACGCGCAGGTCAGAGGCCCTTTTCTCGTCGCTACACGGCTGTGTTCATCGTCCTCGAGAGTTCTCAGCGGGTTCGGGGTTCGAGTCCCTGATGGCGTACAGAGAGCGAAGGCCCCCGACCGATGGTCGGGGGCCTTGCTCGTGCTCGGGGTGTCAGCCCCCGTTGGAGTTGTCGTCGCGCAGGTAGTACCAGATCGTCTCCGAGTTGCGCTCCGGCTTGCGGTCGACGCACATCTGGTCGTTGCCGTTCTTGTCGTACTTCGCGTCGAGGACGGCGTACACCTCTTCCACGCTGGTGAAACCGTTGTTGTTCGCCTCGTCGAAGATGCGCTGCGCGGCTTCCTGCAGCGAGACGTGCTCCCACTTGCTCGAAGCGGGGCAGCCGGTCTTCTGGGCGGCGGACGCGGGCGGCACTGCGAGCGTCACGGCACACGCGACTCCCAATCCGATGACGGCCAGTGGTCTCATGCCTGCCTCCTGGGTTGCTCGACGACGTGACTTCGCACGCTAGACCCGGGTCGCGCAGGCAGCGCCGCAGCGTTTGGGGAGACTTGACGGAGTTTCCGTGCGAGAGCTGGTCCGGTCCACTAGCCTCGGCGCACTGCCGGACATTGACTGCAGCGCGGGTGCGCAGTCCTCACGAGAGGTACGACCCGTGCCGTTGTCGCTCCGACCCCTGCTGGTCGCGCTCGCCTGCGTGGCGGCCCTGCTGCAGTCGTCGGCGTCCGCCACGGACGCGACGGCACCCTCGCTGCGTACGCAGGCACGCGTCGGCACCGGAGTGCTCGACCTGCGGCCGGCCATCGCCCAGCCCGGCCAGCGTCCGGCGCGGTCGAGCTCGAGGACCCAGGCGCTGGCGACGTTCGCGGACACGCGCACCGGTCAACAGGTGGTCCTCCAGCGTGACAGCGGCTCGGGGTGGCAGACAGTGGCGCGCGGCCGGCAGCACCGCACCGGATCGACGATCTTCACGCTCCCCGACACCACGAGCCTCTACCGCGCGGTCGCGCTGACGCGGTCGGGAGCGGCCCGCGCCGTCACCGCCCCGGTGCGCGGGCGCACCTTCGGCACGCTCTTCCGCGACGAGTTCTCCGGCAGGCGGGTCGACCACACCAAGTGGACCGACCAGCCGACGCTGGCGCCGGCGTACATGCGGATGTGCTCGCGCCTGTCGTGGCGCGCCCGCTCGGTCGCCGACGGAGTCCTCCGCATGGGGGTCGCCCACGACCCTGCCCGCGCCGATCGAACCTGCACCTGGACGCTCAACGGCCGCTCGGGCTCGGGCCCCTACATGCTGAACACCCAGCTCTACACGGGCGAGACGTTCGACTTCACCTACGGCTACGCCGCCGTCCGGATGAAGATGCACCTCGACAAGGGCATGCACGCCTCCTTCTGGATGCAGCCCGCGAACTGGTACACGCCGGGCGACCCGTCCAAGGGCACCGAGATCGACATCGTGGAGTTCTTCGGGCGCACGAAGAAGGACTCCCACATCGCCGCGTTCCTGCACTGGTACGACTCGGCCAACGCGCACCACAAGATCGGCGGCAAGTTCCCCGGCGCCAACCGGCTCAAGAGGCGCACCGAGACGTGGTCGAACGCCTTCCACGTGTTCAGCGCCGAGTGGACGTCCGACGCGATCGTCTTCCGCGTCGACGGACGCGAGTTCCACCGCGAGACCGAGATCGTGTCCCGTGCCCCGGAGTACCTGCTGCTGTCGATGCTGACGTCCGACTACGAGCTCGAGAAGCTCACCCCCGCTGTGATGCGCCAGAGCGCGAAGGTGGACTGGGTGCGGGTCTGGTCGCACTGAGGAGTCTCAGGGGGAGGCTCACGCCTCCAGTGCGGGGCCTTCCTCGCGCAGCCGCGGCGGGGTGAAGTCCTCGGGGTTGAAGCCGGTCTTGTCGGCGTAGAACTCGCGCAGCACGTCCATGTCGGCGGTGACGTCGCCGGTCGGGTGGAAGGTCGGACCCCAGCCGACGGTGCGCGACGGCACGTCGAGGAAGGCGAGGGTGATCGGCAGCCCGGTCTGCTGGGCGATCCGGTAGAAGCCCGACTTCCAGTAGTCCCCGCGCGAGCGCGTCCCCTCGGCGGCGATGCCGATCAGCCACGGGTCGCCGCCCTCGGACTCCGCGAGCATCTTCTTGATCGTCGCGGACGGGTTCTTGCGGTCGAGCTCGACGGCACCGGTGCGACGCAGCAACCAGCCGAGCGGGCCGACGAAGAGCTCCTGCTTGACCAGCAGCTTGATGTCGATGCCGTAGGTCCAGCCGAGCAGCAGCGTGAGGACCCAGTCCCAGTTGGAGGTGTGCGGCGCACCCACCAGCACGCCACGCTCCGGCACCTCGCCGACGGTCTTCCAGCGCACGGCACGCAGCGCGAGGCGCGCGATCCTACGACGAAGCACGGGCTCGTCCCTTCTTGCGCTCACGCTCGAGGTCCCAGAGGTAGTGGTCGAAGTCGACCTCGAGAGTGTGGCGTGGTGATGGATAGAACTGCCGGGTGTCACGCTCGTGCTCGGCCCGCATCTGACGGCGTACGACGGAGTCGGCCGGCGGCACGTAACCGCCGGTCAGGGTCTCGGCGATCCACGCCGACTGCGCCTCGGCGAGCGGCATGACCGCCCCGAGCGGCTGCAGGAGGCCGAGGAAGTAGAGGCCGGGCAGGTCGGGGTGGACGGTGCGCTTCCACAGCGGCAGCTCGTTGCCCTCGACGGAGACGAGCTCGGGGTCGAGGAACGGGAAGGACACGCGGTAGCCGGTGGCCCACACGACGAGGTCGGCCGCCGCGCTGGTGCCGTCGACGAAGACCACGCGGTCGCCGTCGAGGCGCTCGATCGCGGGCTTCGCCGTGACGGCCTTCGCGGCCAGGCGCTCGCGGATCCTCTCCGACTGCACCGGGTGGGACTGGCCGGGCTTGTGCGTGGGGGCGGGCAGGCCGTACTTCGTCATGCTGCCCGCGCTCAGCGCGCCGATCCTCAGGCGCAGCGCGGTCACCGGCCACGGCACCCAGCCGGGCGGGAGGAGGCCCTGGTCGGAGGGCTTGCCGAGGAAGAACTTGCGCAGCACCCACTCGGTGCGGCGCACCGACCACGTCGTCGTCCGCGCGACGTAGGACGACTCGACCGAGATGTCCATCGCCGAGTTGCCGGCACCGACCACCACGACGTCGCGACCGGCGAGCTGGTCGCGCGAGCGGTAGTCGTGGGCGTGCATCTGCTCGCCGTCGAAGGTGCCGGGATAGGCCGGCTCGGGCCAGCGGGCGTCCCAGTGGTGGCCGTTGGCGACCAGCACGGCGTCGTAGGTCCGCGTCTCGGTGCCGTTGGGACCTGCGATTCGCACGTCCCACCGGCCGTCGGCGGTGCGGGAGACGTGCTCGACCGTCGTGCCGAACGTGATCGTGTCGCGGAACCCGAAGTGGTCGACGTACTGCTCGAAGTAGGCGGCGACCTGGTCGTGGCGCGCGTAGGGCGGGTAGTCGGCGGGCATCGGGAAGTCGGAGTAGGCCATCCGCGGGCACGAGGTGTTGATCTCGAGGCTGTCGTAGCACGCCGACTGGCCGTTGGAGTTGTCGAAGACCCAGTTGCCGCCGACCTCGTGGCCCTTCTCGAAGCAGTCGAAGGGGATGCCGGCGAGGTAGAGGTGCTTGGCCGCGGCGATGCCCGACGATCCGGCACCGATCACGCACGCGCGGGGCAGCGACTCGTCGACGGGGACCCGCGTGGTGACAGCGGGCGCGCGGTCCTTCTCCCTGACGAGGTAGCCCATCAGGCCATCCTCACAGGTGCGAGCCCCATCGGCGCAGGCCTCACAGGTAGAGCCCGGTGGAGCCGCCCTCGAGGCGCTCGGCCGCGACCGCGTGGATGTCGCGCTCGCGCATCACGACGTAGACCTCGCCGTGCACCTCGACCTCGGCCTTGTCCTCGGGGTCGAACAGCACGCGGTCGCCCGCCTCGACGGCGCGGGCGTGCGGGCCGACGGCGATGACGCGCGACCACGCGAGGCGCCGGGCACCCATCGCAGCGGTCGCCGGGATGACGATGCCCCCGCTCGAGCGACGCTCGCCGGCCTCCTCGTCGACCTCGACGAGGACCCGGTCGTGGAGCATCTTGATCGGGGCGCTCATGATGCTCGCGACTCCACTCAGCCAGCGACCTTGCGGACGAGCGCGAGCAGGACGACGACTCCGACCACCGCGCCGGCGACCTTCAGGATGTTGTCGGTGCGCGGGGCGCCGGTGTCGAGGTCGACGAAGCGCGACTTCACCGTCGTCACCTGGCGCCCGACGATCGTCTTGGGGTGGGCGCGGTGCGCGAGCTGGTCGATGGTCGAGGCCAGCCGCTCGCGCGTCTCCTCGATCTCGCGCTCGAGCGCGCTCATGTCCTGGGTCACCGGGGCAGGCTATCAATGCGCCGCGGGTCGAAGCCCCACGGCAGCTCGAGCCTGTGGGCGGCCATGAGGGCCTCGTCGGTGAGCACGTCGAAGGTCGACCGGTCGGCCACCACCACCCCCTCGCTCAGCACGATGCTGCGCGGGCACAGCTGGAGCGCGTAGGGCAGGTCGTGGGTCACCATCAGCACCGTCACGTCGAGGCCGAGCAGGATGTCGGCCAGCTCGCGGCGCGAGGCCGGGTCCAGGTTCGAGGACGGCTCGTCGAGCACCAGGACCTCCGGCTCCATCGCCAGCACGGTGGCGATCGCGACGCGGCGCCTCTGGCCGTACGACAGGTGGTGCGGTGGCCGGTCGACGAAGTCGGCCATGCCGACCCGGTCCAGCGCGTCCATGACCCGTCGGTCGAGCTCGGCCCCCCGCAGGCCGAGGTTGGCGGGCCCGAAGGCGACGTCCTGGCGGACGGTGCCGAGGAACAGCTGGTCGTCGGGGTCCTGGAAGACGATCCCGACCCGACCGCGGATCTCCTTGAGGTGCTCCTTGGTGACCGGCAGGCCGCTCACCGCCACCTCGCCCCTGCCCGCGGTGAGGATGCCGTTGAGGTGCATCACCAGCGTCGTCTTGCCGGCGCCGTTGGGTCCGAGAAGCGCGACCCGCTCACCGGCGTGCACGTGGAGGTCGACGCCGAAGAGAGCCTGGTGCCCGTCGGGGTAGGCGAAGGCGAGACCCCGCACGTCGAGGACGGGGGTGCTCACGGCAGCTTCCCGTCGTACCCGCGCGACAGCATCGCCAGGTGCACGCGCTCACCCCGCTCGTAGGACCGGATGAAGAGCGCACCCAGCGAGCGGGCGAGCACCGGCCAGTGGCGCGGCGAGCGCGGGTCGCAGCCGCGTGAGCGCAGGGCCGTCATCATCCGACCCAGCTCGGCCGTGACGACGTCGAGGTAACGGATCATGAAGCCCATGATCTGCACGAGCAGCTCGGGCATCCGCAGTCGCTGCAGGCCGCGCAGCAGGTCCTGCGGCTCGGTGGTCGCGGCGAGCGTCAGTGCACCCAGCACGCCGATGCTGCCCTTGATGAGCAGCGCGACGCCCGCGACGAGACCCGGCTCCGACACCGTGATCCCGAGGACCTCGGTGCGGGGTCCGTGGGAGATGAAGGGCATCAGCACCGCGAACACCACGAACGGCAGCTCGACGACCATCCGCGGCAGCAGGTAGGTCAGGGGCACACGGGACAGCAGGACCACGCCGAGGAGCACGGCGGCCTCGGCGGCGAGGACGGCGTACGCCTCACGCGGGGTCGCGACGACGACGAGCATGAAGCCCAGCAGCGTCAGCACCTTGACGTGCGCGGGTGCACGGTGGACCGGGCTGTGGCCGTGGAAGTGCAGGCGGTGCCCGTGCCCGGCGCCCATCAGGCGTCCGAGTCGGCAGGCTCGCGTCGGCGGACCACCCAGAACAGGCCGGTGCTGAGCACGAGCATCACCACGACGCCGACCACACCTGCCACGCCCCCGCTGATGCGGGCGTCGTCGACACCCGAGGTCTGGTAGTCGGCGAGGGGGCTCTCGGAGGTGGGCGAGTCCTCGGCCGAGTCGATGAAACCGGTCTGCTCGGCGACGTACTCGAGGCCGTCGGGGTGCGCACTGGCGTAGTAGCTGGCGACGCCTGCCACGAGCAGGCTCACCAGGAGTGCGATGGCGAAGAAGCGGCGATTGGTCACGTGACCTGCACCTTCCGGGTGAGGAGCTCGCGCTCGGCGAGCAGGGGGCGAGCGCCGTGGACGAGGTCGGGGCGCGCGGAGACCACGCTGGCGATGACCATGCCGGTGACCACCGCCTCGCCGATCCCGATGACGGTGTGCCAGCCGAGCATCGCGGTGACGACCGCGCCCAGGTCGACCGGGACGTTGCCGCCGACCGCGAAGAGGCCGGTGAAGACGAGTGCGGCCGCCGGCACGCTCACGAACGCGGCGATCGCGGCGGCCGGGGCCACCATGGCGACCGTCTTCGGCAGCACGCGGCGCAGGAGCACGAACACGCCCCAGCCCACGGCGACGGTCACGATGCCGATGAGCGTGATGTTGGTGCCGATGGCCGTGATGCCACCGTCGGCCATGAGCAGCGCCTGCACGGTGAGCACCACCGAGAGGCACAGCACCGCGGTCCACGGCCCGACCAGGACGGCAGCGAGCGCTCCGCCCATCAGGTGTCCGCTCGTGCCGGCGCCCACCGGGAAGTTGATCATCTGGGCCGCGAAGACGAAGGTCGCGACGAGTCCCGCCATCGGAGCCGTCCGGTCGTCGAGCTCGCGACGTGCGCCGCGGAGCGACACCGCCACGGCGGTCGCCGCCACGACGCCGGTCGCCACCGAGGTGGGGGCGTCGAGGAAGCCGTCAGGCACGTGCACGTGGTTGCTCCTCAGCTCTGCTGGTTGGATGTCTGGTGGCCGGCTGGTTCCCAAGTCCTGCCGGCCCACCGACACTATTGCAAGTCGTTCGCAACAGCCAGTCGTTCGGATTGGCCACCCCGCGCAGGAAGATGGATCACGATGACCGACCGCCTCGCCCCCGGCGACACCGCACCCGACTTCACGCTCACCAGCGACACCGAGGAGCAGGTGAGCCTCGCCGACCTCCGCGGCAAGAAGGTGATCGTCTACTTCTACCCGGCCGCGATGACCCCCGGCTGCACCAAGCAGGCGTGCGACTTCTCCGAGTCGCTGGACTCGCTGCGCGGCGCCGGCTACGAGGTGCTCGGCGTCTCCAAGGACAAGCCGGCCAAGCTCGCGAAGTTCCGCGAGCGCGACGCCCTCACCCTCACGCTGCTCTCCGACGAGGACCTCGCGGTGCACAAGGCCTACGGCGCCCACGGCACCAAGAAGCTCTACGGCAAGGAGGTCGAGGGCGTGCTCCGCTCGACCTTCGTGATCGACGAGGACGGGAAGGTCGAGCTCGCGCAGTACAACGTCAAGGCCACCGGCCACGTCGCGAAGCTGCGCCGGGACCTAGGGTTGGACTGAGTCCCAGCGCTCGTAGCCCAACGGCAGAGGCACCGCGTTTAGGTCGCGGCCAGTGAGAGTTCGAATCTCTCCGAGCGCACCACTCCACGACCAAAGAACCGTCGCGCGTGACGACCGTCACCACTAGGGTCCGCGCATGGACTCCGCGCTGACGACTGTCGGACTGCCCCTCGCGCTCGCGATCATCATGTTCGGCCTCGGCCTGGACCTGACGATCGGCGACTTCAAGCGGGTCGGCCGCGCGCCCAAGGCCGTCGGAGTCGCGCTCGCGTGCCAGATCCTGCTGCTGCCGGCGATCTGCTTCGGCCTCGTCGTCCTCTTCGACCTGCCTGCGCTGCTCGGCATCGGCATGCTGCTGCTCGCGGCGTCGCCCGGTGGCACCACGGCCAACCTCTTCAGCCACCTGTTCAAGGGCGACGTGGCGCTCAACATCACGCTGACCGCGATCAACACCGTGATCGCCGTGGTGACGCTGCCGCTGATCACCGGGTTCGCGATCGCCTACTTCGACCGGCAGGACGACGTGACGATGCCGCTGGTCGAGATCGTCAAGGTGTTCGCACTGATCCTCGTGCCGGTGGGCATCGGCATGCTGGTGAACGACCGGGCGCCCGACTTCGCACGCCGGATGGACAAGCCGGTGCGCATCGGGTCGGCGGTCATCCTCGCGATCCTGGTCCTCGGCATCCTGCTCGACCAGCTCGAGAACGTCGGCGACTACCTCGCCGACGTCGGCCTGATCGCTGCGCTGTTCTGCGCGATCAGCCTGCTCGTGGGCTACTTCGTCCCGAAGGCGTTCGGCGTCACCGGCCCCCAGGCGATCGCGTCCTCGATGGAGGTCGGCGTGCACAATGCGACGCTCGCGATCTTCGTCGCCGTCGAGGTCCTCGACGAGGTGGAGATCTCGGTGCCTGCGGCCGTCTACTCGCTGATCATGTTCCTGTTCGCGGCGCTCTGGGGCATGTGGGTCTCGCGCCGGGTCAGCGACCGCGAGGCTGCGTCAGCGGCCTGACAGGTCCGCCGCGACCGTCGGCGCCAGCTCGCGCAGCGCGCGGCCGCGGTGGGAGATGCGGTCCTTCTCCGCCGGCTCGAGCTCGGCCGAGGTGAGGCCCTCGTCGGAGTGCTCGTCGGCCACGAACACGACGTCGTAGCCGAACCCGCCACTCCCCCGCTGCTCGCGGATGATCCGGCCGGACATCCGACCCTCGACCACGTGCTCGCGCCCGTCGGGGAGCACCCACGCGATCGCGCACGTGAAGTGCGCGCCACGCCGCTCGTCGGGTACGTCGTCGAGCTGGGCGAGCAGGAGCTCGTTGTTCCGAACATCACTCTTGGGTGGGCCGGACCACCGGGCCGACAGCACGCCCGGCATCCCGTTGAGCGCGTCGACGCAGAGCCCGCTGTCGTCGGCGATGGACGGCAGCCCCGTCGCCGCGACGCCGGCGCGCGCCTTGAGCAGCGCGTTGCCCTCGAACGTGGGCTGGTCCTCGACCGGCTCGACGTAGCCGTCGATGTCGCCGATGCCGAGGACCTCGATGTCCGCGACGTGCTCGGCGAGGATCCGTTGCATCTCGCCGATCTTCTTCGCGTTGCCCGAGGCCAGGAACACCCTCATCGCGCGAGGGCCTCCTGCTGCATCCGGGTCAGGTCGGCGCAACCCTTCTCGGCGAGGGCCAGCAACGCGTCGAGCTCGGCGCGGTCGAAGGCGGCGCCCTCGGCGGTGCCCTGCACCTCGACGAACTTCCCCTCGCCGGTCATCACGACGTTCATGTCGGTCTCGGCGCGGACGTCCTCGACGTAGGGCAGGTCGAGGCGCGGCACGCCGTCGATGATGCCGACGCTCACTGCGGCGACCGATCCGGTGAGTACTGGACGGGCCTGGGGCTCGCCGGTCAGCGCGCCGCTGGCTCGCAGGTGGGCGACCGCGTCGGCCAGGGCGACGTACGCACCCGTGATCGCCGCCGTGCGGGTGCCGCCGTCGGCCTGGAGCACGTCGCAGTCGAGCACGATGGTGTTCTCGCCGAGCGCCTGGTAGTCGATGACGGCGCGCAGTGAACGGCCGATCAGGCGGGAGATCTCGTGGGTGCGCCCGCCGATCCGGCCCTTCACCGACTCGCGGTCGGAGCGGGTGTTGGTGGCGGCCGGGAGCATGGCGTACTCCGCCGTCACCCAGCCCAGGCCCGAGCCCTTGCGCCAGCGCGGGACGCCCTCGGAGGCCGAGGCGGCGCAGAGCACCTTGGTGCCGCCGAACTCGACCAGCACCGAGCCCGCCGCGTGGTCCAGCCAGTGGCGGGTGATGGTGATCGGGCGGAGCTCGTCGTCGGCGCGGCCGTCAGCGCGCGGTGCAGCAGTCATGGGGACGACCCTAGACGCGCCTGGAGACAGCCCGAAGAGGCGGGGAGAGAGTGGCTGAGCCGGGCCCGGTCACCCCCGTGAGTTACCGGACCCGGCTCGAAGGCCCCTACCCCAGTGGGACCTACAAGCGCAGCCCCACGCCGCGCAGCTCCCTCCACGCGGTGGTGCACCAAGGGTCGCCTTACCAGAGGGCCTCGCGCATCGGTCCAACGGCGCTCCCGTATGCGACCAAAGTAGGGGGTCCGGTCGCTAGGCTCACCGCCGTGGAGACCCGCCCGTCCGCCTCCGAGACCCAGCCCGCGCTGCGCTGGGTGGATCACGCGTGGCGCGACGCCCTGTGCGTGGCGTTCTCGGCGGTCGTCTGGCTCACCGTCGCCGACATCGAGTGGCGTGAGCACCGGACCCTCTTCGTCGTCGAGGTCGTGCTGGGGGTCGCGGCCTTCGTGCTGGTGCACTTCCGCCGGCGCGCGCCGGTCCCGATCGCCCTCGTGATCGCAGCGATGAGCGCCCTGTCGGGGATCGCGGCCGGTCCGGCGACCCTGGCCGCGGTGTCGGTCGCCACCCGGCGCGACCTCCGCCAGATCCTGCTGGTGGGCATCACCAACTTCGCCGCCGCGCAGACCTGGACCACGATCGCGCCCTTCCCCGACAACGACGAGGTGGTCACGACCGTGGTGAACCTCGTCGTCAACGCAGGGATGATGGGCTGGGGCCTCTACATCGGCTCGCGGCGCGAGCTGCTGTGGACGCTGCGGACACGTGCCGAACGGGCCGAGACCGAGCAGGACCTGAGGCTGGGGCAGGCCCGCTCGACGGAGCGCGCGCGGATCGCCCGGGAGATGCACGACGTGCTGGCCCACCGGATCACGCAGGTGTCGATGCAGGCAGGGGCGCTCGCGTTCCGCGACGACCTCGACAGCGAGCGGTTGCGGGAGGGACTCGGCCAGATCCAGGGCCAGGCCAATGACGCCCTCCACGAGCTCCGCGACGTCCTCGGCGTGCTGCGCGAGGACGACCCGGGACCGGTCACCGCCCGACCGCAGCCGACGTACGACGACATCGCGGCGCTGGTCGCCGAGGCGCAGGACCTCGGCCTCGACGTCGCCTGGACCGACCGCGTCGACGTCACGACGCCGGTGCCGCCGGCGACCGGTCGCACGGTCTACCGGATCGTGCAGGAGGGCATCACCAACGTGCGCAAGCACGCGCCCGGCTCGGAGGTCGCGATCAGCTCCACCGGCGACCCGCGCTCGGGGATCACGGTGACCCTGGCCAACCCCTTGGCCGACCCCCCGACTGACGGAGGGACCGGCGCACCCGGCGCCGGACTGGGCCTGGTCGGTCTCCGCGAGCGCACCGAGCTGCGCGGTGGCCGACTCGACCAGCGCACCGAGGGTGCGACGTTCGTCCTCGAGGCATGGTTACCGTGGACGGCATGATCCGGGTGCTGCTCGTCGACGACGACCCACTCGTCAGGTCTGCGCTCGCGCTGATGCTCGGCGGGCAGAGCGACATCGACGTGGTCGGCGAGGCACCCAACGGACAGGTCGGCGTCGCACTGGTCGGCGAGCTCGACCCCGACGTGGTCCTCATGGACATCCGGATGCCGGTGATGGACGGCCTCGAGGCCACCCAGGTGCTGCACCAGCAGCCGTCGCCGCCGGCTGTCGTGGTGCTGACGACGTTCGACGCCGACGACCACGTCGTCCGGGCGGTCGCCGCCGGCGCCGACGGCTTCCTGCTCAAGGACACGCCGCCCAGCGACATCGTCCATGCGATCCGCACCGTGGCCGCCGGCGACGCGATGCTCTCCCCGTCGGCGACCCGCAGCATCGTGTCGCGGCTGCGCAGCTCCACCTCGAGCGACCGCTCGACCGCCGCCGCCGACCGGCTGACGGTGCTCACCGAGCGCGAGCTCGAGGTCGCGGTCTGCGTCGGGCGCGGGCTGAGCAACTCCGAGATCGCCTCGGAGCTCTACCTCTCCGTGCCGACGGTGAAGTCCCACGTCTCGCGGCTGCTCACCAAGCTCGACGGCACCAACCGCGTGCAGGTGGCGATGATCGTGCACGACGCAGGTCTGGTCTGAGCGCCCGCTCAGATCTCGTAGGTCGCGCCGGCGCGTGCCAGCTCGACCGGGCCCGACCACTCGCCGCGCGCCTCGGCCTCGGCGACCGCCGGGTCGTGCCACGGCGGCACGTGGGTGAGGACGAGCCGGCCGACGCCGGCACGCGACGCCGTACGGCCGCAGTCGGCGCCGGTCAGGTGCAGGTCGGGCGGGTTGTCGGCACCGCTCTCGAAGGACGCCTCGGCCAGCAGGAGGTCGGCGCCGGTCGCCGCCTCGTCGAGCGCGTCGCACGGTCCGGTGTCGCCGGAGTAGACGAGGGTGCGGCCACCGGCGGAGACCCGCAGGGAGTACGCCGTGACCGGGTGCACGACCTGCCGGGGCTCGACCGTGAACGGGCCGATGACGACGGGCGCGTCCGAGCTCCTGCTGCTCCAGTCGTGGAAGGCGAACTCCTCGTTCATCCCCGGGTCGAGGGGCAGGTCGTAGGCGCGTGCCATCCGGTCGGCCGTGCCGGCCGGTCCCCAGACCGGGATCCGCGGCTGCGGACCCGTCGGGTGGTACTTGCGCATCACGTAGTAGCCGCAGAGGTCGAGGCAGTGGTCGGCGTGCAGGTGGCTGACCAGGACGGCGTCGATCTCGAGCGGGTCGGCGTAGCGGTGCAGCTGGCCGAGCGCCCCGTTGCCGAGGTCGAGGAGGATTCGCCACGTACGACCCTCGTGCTCCGCCTCGAGGAGGTAGCAGCTGGCGGTCGAGTCCGGCCCCGGGTAGGAGCCGGAGCAGCCGACGATCGTCAGTCGCATCAGCGCACCCCGCCGGCGAACTGGCTCGCACCGAGGAGCTCGGAGCCCAGGAACCGGCGACCGATGGTGGCGAAGTCCTCGGGGCTGCCGGTCGTCGAGAAGGTGTAGTCGGCCTCGCCGCCCTCGCGCATCGGCCCGGTGCGGGCGAGCATCTTGTAGACGTCCTTCGCGCACTCCTCGGCCGAGCTGACGAGGGTCACCTCGTCGCCCATCACGTAGGAGATGACGCCGGTCAGCAGCGGGTAGTGCGTGCAGCCGAGGATGAGGGTGTCGACGCCGGCGGCGGCCAGCGGGTCGAGGTACTCGTGGGCGGCGGCGAGGAGCTCGTCCCCGCCGGTGACCCCCTGCTCCACGTAGTCGACGAAGCTCGGGCACGCCTGGATGTGGAGGTCGAGGTGGGGCGCGGCGGCGAACGCGTCGTCGTACGCCATCGAGCTGGCCGTGGCGCGCGTGCAGATGACGCCGACCTGGCGGTTGCGGGTGGCGGCCGCGGCGCGGCGGGCGGCCGGGAGGATCACCTCGACGACGGGTACGTCGTAGCGCTCCCGGGCGTCGCGCAGCATCGCGGCGCTGGCGGAGTTGCACGCGATGACGAGCGCCTTGACGCCCTGCTCGTAGAGGTGGTCGAGGCACTCGAGGGCGTACTCGCGCACCTCGCCGATCGGCTTCTGGCCGTAGGGCTGGCGGGCGGTGTCGCCGAGGTAGACCACCGACTCGTGCGGAAGCTGGTCGATCACCGAGCGCGCGACCGTGAGACCGCCGAAGCCGGAGTCGAAGATGCCGATCGGGGCATCGGCGCTCGTCGGCGTGGGGGTCGGCACAGGCAGCAGGCTAGGCGCTGGACCGGTCACGGGTCACGCCATCCGACGCGTCGACCCCGTCACACCGGCCCGCGCGGGTTAGGGTCGCTCGGTGGCCCTGCGTTCCGTCCTTGCGTCCGTCGTCGTCTGCAGCAGCATCGTCCTCGTCGGAGCCCAGGCGCCCGCGCAGGTGCCGAGCGGCGACTCCGCCCTTGTCGAACGCGGCGTCGAGCGGAGGTCGCTCGACGACCCCGTCAGCTCGGTCCTCGCGATCTCGATCGACGGGCTCAACCCCGACGCGCTGGAGCAGCTCGGTGCTGCTGGCACGCCGAACCTCCACGACCTCATGGCAACCGGCGCCTCCACGCTCAACGCGCGCACCGAGCACGAGAAGACGATCACGCTGCCCAACCACACCGGCATGGTCACCGGACGACGCATCGAGGCCGCGACCGGCGGACACGGCGTGACCTGGAACGACGACCGCCGGCGCCCGGCGACGGTGCAGGCCGCCGCCGGCCGGCGCATCGAGTCGGTCTTCACCTCGATCCACGACGCCGGCGGCAACACCGCCCTGTTCGCCAGCAAGACGAAGTTCACGCTGTGGAAGCGCAGCTGGCCGCTCAGCATCGACACGACGCGCATCCGCCTGGACAACGCCGTGCTGACCCGGTCCGTGCGCCGCGACCTCGTCGACCACACCCGCGCCTTCCGCTTCGTGCACCTCTCCCTGCCCGACGCCGTGGGACACGACAAGGGCTTCATGTCGAAGGCCTACCTGCGCGCCGTCCAGCGCGTCGACGCCCTCGTCGGTGAGATCGTCGGCGCCGTGCGCTCCGACCCCGTGCGCGCCGGCAGCACCGCGATCATCCTCACCAGCGACCACGGCGGCCGGGGCGCGGACCACTCCGACGCCACCAAGCTGGCCAACTACCGCGTCGCCTTCATGGTGGCCGGCCCGGGCGTGGCGGCGGGCGCGGACCTCTACGACCTCAACGCCGACGACTACCGCGACCCCGGCACCCGGCGTACGACGTACCGCGCGTCGGTCCAGCCGATCCGCAACGGCGACCTGGCCAACCTCGCGCTCGACCTGCTCGACCTCGACGCGGTCCCCGGAAGTGAGCACAACTCCGCGCTCGATCTGGACGTCTCACTCCCGGACTGACGTACAGTGCCCCCGGTTCCGGACAGTCGGACCGGGTAGTCGAGGGGAACATGACCATGACCAGGCACATCTCGAGGCGGATCGCACCCCTGTGCGCCGCAGTGGCGGTCTCCGTCACGGCAGCGCTCCTCGCCCCACTGTCCGGCAGCGCCGCCGAGCCCGACCCGGTCGCTGCGGCCGCGGTCGGCTGGCCGCCGGCGCCGCCGACCCAGCTCGTCATCGACACCCTCGGCGCACCGATCGGCCGCGAGGACTACGTCCCCGGCACGGTCACCCTCGACGGCGTCGCCCACACCACCGAGGTGCGAGGGCGCGGCAACTCCAGCTGGGGCTGGGCCAAGAAGCCCTACAAGCTCAAGCTCGAGGAGGACGCCGCCCTCGTCGGCGACATCGCGCACGACGAGTGGGTGCTGCTGGCCAACTACGGCGACCGCAGCGGCCTCCGCACGGCCGCCGCGTTCGCGATCGCGGCGCAGACGCGGCTGGCGTGGACGCCCAAGTTCCGCTTCGTCGATGTCGTGCTCAACGGGCAGTCGCAGGGTCTCTACATGCTCACCGAGCAGGTCGAGGAGGGTGGCGGCCGCGTCGACCTCCCGGACGACGGCTACCTGCTGGAGTTCAACAAGCGCTACCTGCGCGACGGCGAGCCGGGCTTCCGCACCAAGCGCGGCTCCGCGATCGCGTTCAAGGACCCCGACGAGGTCACCAAGAAGCAGCGCCGTCAGGTGCGCGGGGCCGTCTCGCGCTTCGAGCGGGTCCTCTACGGCCCGGACTTCGCCGATCCCAAGCTGGGCTACCGGAAGTACGTCGACGTGGCGCGGCTCATCGACTGGTACCTCGTCGAGGAGCTCTTCGCCAACCAAGACTCCAACTTCCAGTCGAGCGTGAACTTCAGCTGGATCCCCGGCAAGCGGTTCGTGTTCGGGCCGGTGTGGGACTTCGACCTCAGCGCCGGCACGAAGTGGAAGGGTTCGACTGCCGCCGAGGGGTGGTACACCCGGACCGGGAAGAGCTGGATCTCCCGGATGCTGCAGGACCCGGCCTTCTCCAAGCGCGTCAAGAAGCGCTGGCAGGCCCTGCGACCGACGGTCGACGCGGTCCTCGCCCAGCTGCCGCAGGCCGCGGCCACGCTCGCGCCGTCGGGAGAGAAGGACTGGGACCAGTGGCACGCCGGTGACGCCGACCTCGAGTGGACCCGTCACGCGCGCAGCCGCAACGGTGAGGTGGCGTTCGTCGCCAACTGGCTGGGCAAGCGGGCCGAGTGGCTGAGCCGCAACGAGGTGCGCCTGGGAGACATCCGGATGAAGTCGCCCGAGCGTGTGCGGACGGTGTGGTTCCCCGTCGACCTGCAGGACCCGAAGACCACCCCCGTCGACGTGGGCTGGTCCGTCGTGGGTCTGAGCGCCGAGGCGGGCGTCGACTTCGTCGCCGAGGAGGGCGGGTTCACCTTCGCACCGGGCGAGGTGCGCCACTACATCCCGGTGCGCATCCTCGACGACGACGTGACCGAGGGTCGCGAGCTGATCGCGGTCGTCCTGCGCAACGTCTCGTCCGACGTGGTGATCGGCTCCCCCACCCTCGGGGTCGTCGCGATCGACGCCAACAAGCGCTGACGCCTCACCTCGCCCTGGCCGCCTCCCGCGGGAGCGGCCAGGGGTTGAACCGGCAGCCGCCCGTTCCCTTGGACTGCTGCATCATCACTGGCGCCTTGCTGCCCCGCTGCGGGCACGTCGCGTGCCCGAGCCCGAGCCAGTGGCCGGTCTCGTGGTTGACGACCAGGTGGCGGTAGTCGCGCGTCGTCCTGCCCGAGCGGTTCCAGGCGACGGAGGCGTTGCGCCAGCGGTACTGGTTGATGATGACGTAGCGCCCCACCCGGCACGACCACTGCGCCGAGCAGCTCGACGAGAAGCTCGGCACCGCGCCCGCCGACGCGAGCACCAGCGTGAAGTCGCCACCGCGCCGCACCCGACGGAACTCGATGCCCGCTGCCCGCCATCCGCGCGGGTCGTCGTACGTCTCCTGCGCCTGTCGGCGGAAGACCTCCATCGAGGCAGTGACCTTGCCGCGGGTGATGACGGAGTACGTCACCACGCGACGCTCGGCGCGCTCGGCAACGCCTGCCTCGGCCGGCGTCGTGAGGGCCGGCGCCAACGCAGCCAGCAGGACGAGGACTGTCGCCACGCGGAACATGTGGCCGAGCCTAGGGCCGGGATCTCAGTTGAGGCGGGCGTACTGCACCGACAGCGCCGTCGCGATGCTCAACCACGCGGCGTACGGCACCAGCAGGACACCCGCCCAGGGCAGCGACCGCGCGACCAGCGCCACCAGGACCCAGGTGAGCGCTGCCGCCAGCGCGAGGGCGACGGTGGCGGCGCCGATGCGGTGCGGGACGTAGAACAGCCACGCCCAGGCGAGGGCGGCGACGACCGATGCGCCCAGCACCGTCGTGACCGGCCAGACGGCCTCCGCCGCGGACGAGCGGGTGAACCAGGCGCCGACCGCGAAGAGTGCGAGGAAGTTGAGGGGCCACATGATCCCGAAGACCACGTCCGGCGGCTGGAACGACGGCTTCGCCAGGCCGGAGTACCAGTCCGGGTCGTGGGCGGTCCAGACGCTCGACAGGCCTGCGTAGACCGCGACGAGGACGACCCACACCACGGTGGCCGCCCAGCCGCCACTCACGCCGTGCCTCCGATGCGCTCGCGCAGCAGAGTGCCGAGACGCTCCACCGAGCCGCCCAGGGTGTCGAGCTCGTCGGCGCGCACGACGGGGTGCACTCCCTCGTCGGTGCGCGCCAGGACCACCGGCGCACCGCACTCGGCCACCGCGTCGCGCACGTCGGGAGGCATCTCGTTGAGGTGGACCAGGTCCACGGGTGTCCCGAGCCCCTCGACCATCCGGTCCCACTCCGGCTTGCGCCGGACCGTGCCGTGCGTGATGTCGCACAGCGAGCAGTGGCGGGTGCCGCGCACCTTGCCCCAGACGTACGCCGCCTCGCCGAGCAGGCCGCCGTCGGCGTCGTACACCCCGATCAGTCCGGTGATGGTGCGGTCGTCCATGCGGCTCTCCTGACGGGTGGCGCGGGGGTGGGTACGACGTTAGTCGGGGGCTGGTGCTGGATCAGATCTGGCGAGATGGGTTCGCGTCACCGACGTCATGGGTGGCGGTCGTCCTGACAACCACCGCCTACGACGTTGTCGGGAGCATCCGGACCTGCCGATCAGCGGATGCCTCCGTCAGTGCTTCCGCGACCGAGCTTTGTAGGCATCGACAGCGTCTTGTAGTGCGCCGGGTGGAAGCGCGAACTGCTGATCACTGTCAGGTACCTGGCCAAGTAGCGACAGGACCGAGTCGATCTGAGAGAGCAGGTTCCCGCGGCGACGCTCGACCAGCGCTGCACCTTCGGGAGTGAGATCGAAACGCAGCTCAGCCATCACCAGCACGAGCCCACTGCCCTGCAGTTTCCCGAGCGCCCCGTCGACTTCGGCATCGAGCAGGAGCGCATGGTTGAGTCCGTCACCGGCCGCGACAATGTCCGTCAGCGAGCAGGGACGTGTCGAGACAGCGATGGCCGTCAACACCCACGCATCGGCGAAGACCCAACCGCGCTCACTGCCCGTCATGAAGGAGTCCTCGCATCGGGGCGCCCTCATCCGCCGCGATCAGTGCGTCATGTCGTGGTTCGAGCATGGCTGTGCCCCCGCCATCGTGAGGACTGGCGGGGTGCGGGCGGGGTCATCGTCGACGGGGTCGCGGGATGCCGGGTGGGCCGGGGTCGGGTCCGTTGATCGGGGTGGTTCCGGTGGTGTCGCGGCGGTAGTGGTGGCCGTGGGGGCTGGTCCACTCGTACGCACCGGGTCCGGTGACGCGGTAGCGCCAGGCGGTGTGGGTCTTGAGGCGGTGGTGGAACCGGCAGAGGGCAGCGAGGTTGCTCGACTGCGTCGGCCCGGGTTGTGGTCGGCCTTCTGCGTCGGCGTCGTGGTCATAGGAGATGACGTGGTCGATGTCGCAACCGCGGGCGGGTCGGGTGCACCACGGGAACACGCACGTTTGGTCCCGGAGAGCCACTTGGTCGCGGATCCGGTCGGGGATGTCGTACCCGGGTGCGCTCAGGTGGGCGTTGAGGTCGATGACGGGCTTGATCGTGATCTTGGTCCGGGAGTCGCGGCACCAGGACTTCAGCTGGTCGAGCAGGACGAGCCGCTGGCGTTCTTCCAGCCGGCCGGTCGGCCCGAACACGGACTGCTCGCCGGCAGCCGTCGTGTTGGTGGTGGCGTCGAAGTGGGCGTGGAGGACGACCTCGCGGGCGGCGGGGAGGTCGGGTCTCGATACGCCGGCTCGTTCCTCACCGGCTACTCGACCACCGGGAGGTCTTGCTCGTTCCTCCTCCCCGGCTGCTCGATCACCGGAGGAGTTGAAGAGGTCGAGGGCGGTCTGGGTGCGGGCGAGGTCACCGAGGGCCTTAGCCCGGCGTACGTCGAGGGACTCGGCCGAGCCGAGGGCCTTCTGCTCGGCTGCCTTCTGCGCGAGGGCGTGGTTGAGGTCGAGGGCGTCGGCGATGTCGAGCTCGGCCTCGAACCGCATGGTCCCGGCGAAGTGGACGTCCTCGTCGTGCAACGTCGCATGGCGAGGGTCGACCGAGAGGTAGCCGTCCTCCGGATCCGAGGCCGGATCAGGTGCGGCAAGCTCGAACCGCTTGATCGTCTCCACCACCAGCCGGTCCAGCTGCGCAGGACCGATCCGACCCGCAACGGCAGCGACCTGGGCGTCCACGAACGCCGCCGCCTCACGGGTAAGCGAAGGACTGGAGTGGATCGTGACCTCCGCGACCGACCGGGCGCGCCACGCCGGCACTGCGCCGGACTGCACCTGCGACCACAACCGCGGCAGGCGGTGGCGCAGCTCGAGGGCATGACCGATGAGCTTCTTCGCCGAGGTCGAGGAGATGCCGAGAACCGTGCCGAGCTCGGCGATGCAGAACTCCGCGACCAGCGGACACCCCTCGCCCGCGAGAGGCTCCTCGTGGTCAGTGCCCGGGACGGTGAACGCGGCGGCGGAGTGGATCGACTCGGGTGGATGCAGGTCTGCCCACCGGGCAGCGAGGTCCAGCTGACGGGCCGCTTCAGTGTTCTCGAGGTCGCGGGAGGCGCGGATCGAGGCGAGCAGGTCGGAGGCGGTGAGGGCGTCTGCCTCACCTGTCCCGGTTCCCGCCAGCGTGTCGATCATGTGATCGATTATAAATCAAGCTACCGACAACGGGTCGGTGGCGAACTCAAACAGTTGTTGCATCGAGCCTCTTGTTGAGGGCCTGGCCCGGAGTCTGCCACTCGAGGGTCTTGCGGGGTCTGGTGTTCAGGTTGAGTGCGACGGCGTCACAGTCGGTGTCGGTGAGGTCGCGCAGGTCGGCGCCCTTGGGCCAGTACTGACGCAGCAGCCCGTTGGTGTTCTCGTTCGTACCGCGCTGCCACGGCGACTGCGGGTCGCAGAAGTAGATCGGGACACCGGTCTCGGTCTTGAACCGGGCGTGCTGGGCCATCTCCGTGCCGCGGTCCCAGGTGATCGACTTGCGCAGCTCCAACGGCAACGTCGCGATCATCTCGCTCAGCTTCATCCGCGCGATCTCGGCGGTGTGACGTCCCGGCAGGGGTGCGAGGAGCACGAACCGCGACGAGCGCTCGACCAGCGTGATCACCGCGCCCTTGCCCGTCCCGCCGAGGAGCAGGTCGCCCTCCCAGTGACCGGGCACCGCGCGGTCCTCGACCTCAGCAGGCCGCGCGGAGATCCGGATGTCGTCGGTGATCCCGAGCGTGGAGCGCTTCGCGCCACCGGTCTGGGCCTTGCGGCGCTGCCGCTGGGTGCGTAGGTGCGCGGTCAGCTCGCGCTTGAGCTCGCCCTTGGTCTGGACGAACAGCGACTGGTAGATCGTCTCGTGCGACACCCGCATCCTCAGATCGCGTGGGAACAACACCGGCAGCATCGCCGCGATCTGCTCCGGCGACCAGTCAGCCCGCAACAACTCCCACACCTTCTCCCGCAACGGCGCATGGTCCAGGCGCCGCTGCTTGGGCCGGCGGGCCTTGCGTGCGGCCTCGCGCTGCGACCACTTCGCGGAGTACTTCACCCGATACCCACGACCGCCGGCGCGGGCCGTGCGAGCGCGTGCGGACCGTGTCCCGAACGACCCGGCCCGGCGCAGCTCCCTCGAGATCGTCGACGGATGCTTGCCCACCAACGCCGCAATCGTGGCCTGCGGCAGCCCAGCCATGTACGCCCGCTCAATCACCAACCGCTGATCCGCGGTCGACCTCACTCCCGGCATGCGCCGCAACCTCCCACTCACGATCCGGTTGCAACAGCCGATTGAGTTCGCGGGTCGTCAACAGGGCGGTTGCGAAGGTCTCGATACGTCCGCTCGTTCCTCGCGGACTACTCGACCAGCGGGGGGCGGGGGCGGGGGCGATACGACCAGAAAGGCGGGCTACGCCCAGAGCTGACCGTCGAGGCGGTCCTCGGCCTCGTCGACGGTGCCCTCGTAGGCGCCGGTCGAGAGGTACTTCCAGCCGCCGTCGCAGACCACGAAGGCGATGTCAGCCGACTCCCCCGCCTTGACCGCCTTGGCGGCCTGGCCGAGCGCCGCGTGCAGGATCGCGCCGGTGGAGATGCCGGCGAAGATGCCCTCGAGCTCGAGCAGCTCGCGCACCCGGCGTACGGCATCACGGGGGCCGACGGAGAACCGCGAGTCGATGAGGGAGGCGTCGTAGAGCTCGGGCACGAAGCCCTCGTCGAGGTTGCGCAGGCCGTAGACGAGCTCGCCGTAGCGCGGCTCCGCGGCCACGATCTTCACGTCCGGCTTGGCCTCGCGGAAGAACCGCGAGACGCCCATCAGCGTGCCGGTGGTGCCCAGCCCGGCGACGAAGTGCGTGATCGTCGGCAGGTCGGCGAGCAGCTCGGGCCCGGTGGTCTCCTGGTGCGCGAGGGCGTTCGCCTCGTTGCCGTACTGGTAGAGCATCACCCAGTCGGGGTGCTCGCTCGCGACCTGCTTGGCCACGCGCACGGCCTCGTTGGACCCGCCCGCGGCGGGCGAGGAGATGATCTCGGCGCCCCACATCCGCAGCAGCTGGCGCCGCTCCTCCGACGTGTTCTCCGGCATCACGCAGACGATCCGGTAGCCCTTGAGCTTCGCGGCCATCGCCAGCGAGATGCCAGTGTTGCCGCTGGTCGGCTCGAGGATCGTGCAGCCCGGACGCAGCGTGCCGTCGGCCTCGGCCTGCTCGATCATCCTCAGCGCCGGGCGGTCCTTGATGGAGCCGGTCGGGTTGCGGTCCTCGAGCTTGGCCCAGAGGCGTACGTCGGTCCCGTCCGGCTGTCGGCCCGGCGAGAGGCGCGGGACCCCCACCAGCGGCGTGCCGCCGACGGAGGCGAGGAGGTCGTCGTAGCGGGTCATCGGCCCGCGATCACCCGCCGGCGACGGCGGGGAGCACGACGACCTGGTCGCCGTCGCTGAGCGGGGCCTCGAGGCCGCCGATGAAGCGGACGTCCTCGTCGTTGACGTAGACGTTGACGAAGCGGCGCAGGTCGACCGAGCCGTCCTTGTCCTCCACGAGGCGGCCCTTGATGCCGGGGTGGTTGCCCTCGAGGTCGTCGATCAGCTCGGACAGGCTGCCGCCCGTGCCCTCGACGGACTTCGCTCCGTCGGTGTAGGTGCGCAGGATGGTGGGGATCCGGACCTCGATGGCCATCAGGGGGTGCTCTTCTCTGTAGGCGTGATCGTGACCTCTTCCTCGGTCACGGCTCCGTCGATGATTCTGTAGGACCTGAACTCCACCGGGCCCGGGCTATTCCCGTGATCGCGTGTGCTGACGAGCACGTAGTGGGCGTTCGGCTCGCTCGCCAGCCCGATGTCGGTGCGGCTGGGGTAGGCCTCGGTGGCGGTGTGGGAGTGGTAGACGACGACCGGTTCCTCGTCGCGGGCGTCCATGTCCTTGTAGAGCGCCAGCAGCTCGGTCGAGTCGAACTCGTAGAACGTCGGGCTGCCCGCGGCGTTGACCATCGGGACGAACCGCTCGGCGCGGTCGCTGCCCTCGGGACCCGCCACGACGCCGCACGCCTCGTCGGGGTGGTCGCGCTTGGCGTGCGCCACGATGGCGTCGTAGGTCTCCTGGGCGAGGGTCAGCACCGGACCAGCCTAGGCAGGCCCTCGATGCGGCCGGCACACGTCTCACCGCCTAGCCTGACGCGGAGTACCTTGACGTCGAGAGAAACGGGGAAGTCGATGTCGTCGCCACAGGCCCAGGCGCCGCTCACCCGCCGCGGGATCCCCCTCGAGCGCGACCTCCGGGTCCTGGCGCTGGGCTCCTTCGCGAACCGGTTCGGCGCCGGTGCCGTCATGACGACCAGCGCCCTCTACTTCACCCGGCAGGTCGGCTTCTCGGCCGCCGAGGTGGCGCTGGCGCTGTCGGCGGCCGCGATCGTCGGCATCGTCGTGCAGGTCCCCGCCGGCCACCTCGGCGACACCCGCGGCCCGCGCCGCGTGCTCACCATCTGCATGGTGGGGGCGGCGCTCGCCAGCGCACTCCCCGTCCTGGCGCGTACGCCGTGGCAGCTGGCGCTGCTGCTCGGCCTGCTCTCGCTCTTCGAGCGGTCGGCGGGCTCGGTCCAGCAGGGCGTCATCGCGCAGCTCGCCACCGGCGGACGCGGCGTGCTCTTCAAGGCCTACCTGCGGGCGGTCACGAACACCGCGATCGGCCTCGGCTCGGTGTTCGGTGGCGCCGCGCTCGTGATCGACGAGTCCTGGGCCTACATCTCCGTCTTCCTGCTCAACGCCGTCTTCACCGGCTTCGCCGCGTGGAACAGCACCCGCCTGCCCGACCTGCCGGCGTACGTCCGCATCGAGGGCGAGCCGCGCCTGGCCGTGCTGCGGGACTGGCCCTACGTCGTGATCGTCACCATCACCGGCCTCTTCTCGATCCACTTCTTCGTGATGGAGCTCGGCCTCGCGCTCTACATCTCCCAGCGCACTGCGGCACCGCCGGTGATGGTGGCCGTGCTGCTGATCATCAACACCGCCTGCGTCGCGTTCTTCCAGGTCCGCCTGTCGCGCCGGGCGGACTCGGTCGAGGCCGGCGCCCGCGCCCTCGTGCGCGGTGCGGTCTGGATCGCCGCCGGCTTCGCGATCGTGTCCCTCGCCGACCGCGGCGACGCGACGTTCGCGATCGCGGTCCTCGTGGTCGGGTCGCTCGTCCACGTCGTGGGCGAGATGATCGGCTCGGGCGGTCAGTGGGGCCTCCAGATGGGCCTGGCTCCCCACGAGCGGCAGGGCCAGTACCAGGGCTTCGCCGGGCTCGGGTTCAGCGTCATCGCCGTCGTCGGGCCGCCGATCGTCACGCTGCTGTGCGTCGAGATGGGTGAGACCGGGTGGCTCATCCTCGCCGCGATGATGCTGGTGATCGCGGCCGTCTCGGTGCCGGCGTCCCGCTGGGCGCTCGCGTCGCGCGAGCGCTACGGCGTGGTCACCCACTCGGGCTGACTCAGACCCGGATCGCCGCGGGGATCCCGTCGGAGAAGACCTCCGGAGTGTCGGGGAACGACTCCGAGAGCCGGTGCGAGTGGCGCACCGCCGACCACGCGGCCGCGCAGGCGTCGAGCAGGTCGTCCTCGGCGAAGCCGCCCCCGCGGAACCACGGCGGCGCGACGATCCCGTGGGCAGCCAGCGCCTCACGCCGGGCGCGTACGCCGTCTGCGTCCTTCTTGCTCGCCAGCACCGGCGCGCCCGCCATCCGGGCGAAGCTCAGCTCGGGGTGCACCTCGACGACCTCGAGACCGGGTCGCCCGCGCACCCACTCGTCGACCTGCAGGACCTTCTCGCGCAGGGCGTACGCCTGGGCGCTGACGCTGGTGCCGCCGGTGGCGGCGACGTTGGCCGCGCGACCCTCCGCATACGTGGGGGCCTCAAGCGCAGAGCGCGTCGGGGTGGAGAAGATCGAGGAGGCCTTGCCGACCAGCTCGCGACGCGCCTCCGCATCGGCGCGTCGGCCGCTGCTGTCGGGCAGGCCGATGGGGATGTCGATGGCGACCACCACGACGTCGTACGTCTCGCGCACCAGCGCGACCAGCGACGCGATCGTGGCCGCACTGAAGACCGACGTCCGCCGGTCGGGGTCGATCACCACGCCGACCCACCCGCCACGGCAGGCGTCCACGCCGAGCACGGGCGCGTCGGGCGCGAGCACCGGTGCGGGCTCGTCGTCCTCCTGCCCCACAGGCGAGGCGAACCGCGCCTCCCGCTCGTCGCTCGTGGCGGCGTCGATGCGCCACAGCATGAGCTCGCTCATCTCCGGCAGCGAGGACAACGGCCACCAGCGCACGTCGCTCGACTCGTCGTCGGCGACGTGGGCCTCGCCCTCGAGCCAGGTGCAGGCGAAGGTGAGGTCGAGGTAGGCGGCGCGGTCGCCGTTGTCGTAGACGACCTCGGGGTGCACCGACGTTGCGGCGAGGCGGTCGACGCGGACGCGGGTGCCGGTCTCCTCCATCGCCTCGCGCGCCGCGGTGACGGCCGGCTCCTCCCCCGGGTCGGTGATCCCGGTGACCGGCGTCCAGGCGCCGTTGTCGGCGCGCCTGACCAGCAGGACCTCGTCGCCGCGGCGGATCACGGCCGTGACCCCGGGCAGCCACAGCGGGAGGTCGCCCACGAGCCGGCGCAGCTCGAGGATGAAGTCGGGGACCGGACTCACGACGCGCTCATCCGGTGAGTGCCTCGACGACCGTCTCCTGGAGGTAGCCGACCCACTCGTAGATGTCGTGCGCCTGCGCCCGCGGGTCGTCGTCGGGCAGCGAGTGCCAGTAGTCCTCGTCGCCTGCCTCGACCCCGAGCCGGGTCGCCAGCGCCAGCCGGATGTCGGTGAAGGCGCGCATCCACGTCTGGGCCTCGGCGCGGGTCAGCTCGACGTCGATCACGAGCCCCTCCTCGGTCAGCTCGGGCGGCAGCCCGGCGTCCTCGAGGGTGTCGATCAGCAACCCCGACGCCGCGGCCTTGCCGTCGCGGAGACCGGTCTCGGTGAAGCGGCGGAAGTCCGAGGCCGCCTCCTCGTCGTCGGGGTAGGCCGTCGGGAAGAGCCGCGCCAGGACCGGGTCCTCGGGGATCGTGGTCGCGCCGGAGAACTCCGACATCAGGGCCTCGAAGGGATCCGCGGACGGCCCGGGCGGCTCCGCACGCTCGTTGCGGAGGAGCTCGACCATCTGCGAGGCCAGCGACCTCAGGAGATCGGCCTCGAAGCCGCTGAAGGTGGCGATGACACGGTCGGACTTCCGGTGGTGCTCGAACCCGCTCACCTCAGGTGGCCTTCTCCATCGTCGCCCACAACCCGTACTCGTGCATCGCCTGCACGTCGCGCTCCATCTCCTCGCGGGTGCCCGTGGAAACGGCCGACTTGCCCTCGGTGTGCACCTGCAGCATGAGCTTCTCCGCCTTCGCCTTGTCGTAGCCGAAATAGGTCTGGAAGACGTAGGACACGTAGGACATGAGGTTCACCGGATCGTCCCAGACCAGCGTCACCCACGGCTTGGCCAGGAAGGTGATCTCGTCAGGACTGAGGGTCGGCTCGACCTCTACGGGACTGGCGGCTGACACCCACCCATCGTGGCACAGTGTCGGTCGTGACTGGACCATCCCATCCCTCGACGGGGCTCCTCACCGACCACTACGAGCTGACGATGGTGCAGGCCGCCCGGCAGTCGGGCACGGCCGACCGGCGCTCGGTCTTCGAGCTCTTCCCGCGACGGCTGCCGGAGGGGCGCAGGTACGGCGTCGTGGCCGGCGTCGGTCGTGCGCTCGACGCCATCGAGGCGTTCCGCTTCGACGCCGCGGCGATCGCCGCGCTGGACGGCGTGGTCGACCCCGGCATGCTCGACTGGCTCGCGTCCTACCGCTTCACCGGCGACGTCTGGGGGTACGCCGAGGGCGAGGCCTACTTCCCGCACTCGCCGCTCCTGGTCGTCGAGGGCTCGTTCGCCGAGGCGGTGCTGCTCGAGACCGTGCTGCTGTCGATCTACAACCACGACTCCGCGATCGCCTCGGCCGCCTCCCGGATGACCCTGGCCGCGGGCGGACGACCCTGCATCGAGATGGGGTCTCGACGCACGCACGAGCAGGCCGCCGTGGCCGCCGCGCGGGCGGCGTACGTCGCCGGCTTCGACGCCACTAGCAACCTCGCGGCGCGCGCCGCCTACGGCGTGCCGTCCGCCGGGACCGCCGCACACTCCTTCACGCTGCTGCACGACGACGAGGCCGACGCCTTCCGTGCCCAGGTGCAGACGCTGGGTGTCGGCACCACCCTGCTCGTCGACACCTACGACGTCGCCGAGGCCGTGAACCGTGCGGTGGAGGTCGCGGGCACCGGGCTGGGCGCGGTCCGGCTCGACTCCGGCGACCTCGGCATCGTCGCGCGGGACGTCCGGGCGCAGCTCGACTCGCTCGGCGCCACCAGCACCCGGATCGTGGTGACCAGCGACCTCGATGAGCACGCCATCGCCGCGCTCGCGGCCGCGCCGGTCGATGCGTACGGCGTCGGCACCCAGCTGGTGACCGGATCCGGCCACCCGACCTGCGGCTTCGTCTACAAGCTGGTCGCGCGCGAGGGAGACGATGGCGAGCTCGTGTCGGTGGCGAAGAAGTCCACGGACAAGACCTCGGTCGGCGGGCGGAAGTACGCCCTGCGCCGGCTCTCCTCCGGCGGCACCGCGCAGGCCGAGGTCGTCGGGATCGGTGAGCCGCCCGCCGATGACGGCAACGATCGGCCCCTACTGGTCCCGCTCGTGCGTGACGGCGAGGTCGTCGGCCGCACCACCCTCGAGGAGTCCCGCGCCCGCCACCGCGCCTCGCTCGCGGAGCTGCCCCGCGCGGTCACCCAGATGTCCGCCGGTGAGCCGGTGATCCCGACGGTCTTCGAGGGGTCCTGAACCGGCCGGGTGCCGGGGCGGCCGTCTCCCGCCAACCGACGAGTTGGCGCGCCAACTGGTGAGTTGGCGACTTGGGGGCCGGAATCGTCCTGCCGAACCCACCCAAGTCGCCAACTCGCGAGTACTCGTCGGCACAGTTGTCCACAGATCCGTCGGAGGGGGTGTGCCGCGCGCGCTCCGAACTGACGCTGGTCGTCATGGACGCCATCAGCACCGGCCGAGAGTCGCGAGCACCCGCATCGGCACGCCGGGTGACCCGTGGCGCGTACCGGCTGTCCGACGCACCCGACGTACGCATCTCGTCACTGCATGCCTGGCAGCTGGCGCTCCCGCCCGAGGCCGCCTTCACCCACCTCACCGGCGCAGGGATCCACGAGGTCTGGCTCCCTCCGTGTGACGACCTGCCCGTGTGGATATCACTCCCCTACGGAGTGCCACGCCCCGATCGTCCCGGCCTTCGCGTGGTACGTCGCCACATCGGACCCGCACCCGTGATCGTCAACGGCCTGCGCTGCGAGCCCGCGGCGCAGTGCCTCCTGATCGCGGCGCGCGACCTGCACGAGCTCGACCTCACCTGCCTGATCGAGGGCATGCACCACCGGGGCGTGCTGTCCGAGGCCGACGAGGATCGGCTGCTGATCGAGGCATACCCCGGCTCCCCGCGCCTGCGACGCGCGTTCGCCTGGGCGACCGGCGGCTCCGAGAGCATCTGGGAGGTCCTGCTGCGGGTGCTCCACAAGTCGTGCGACGTGGCAGTCCTGGCCCAGCACGAAGTCCGCGACGCCGACGGCGTCTTCGTCGCGCGTGGCGACCTCTGGCTGCTGGGGACCACCCGGCTCCACGAGTTCGACGGGGCGGTGCACCGCGACCAGGAGCAGCACCGCAAGGACCTCAAGCGCGATCGCAGGCTGGGCTCCGCCGGCTGGGAGAGGCGCGGCTACACGTCGTACGACGTCCTGCACCAAGCAGTCTCGATCCTCCGCGACGCTGACGAGGCCCTCGGCCGCCCACACGATCCCACGCGAATCCGGGCCTGGCACGACATCCTGAAGAAGTCACTCTTCTCGCCGGCTGGGCAGGCGCTGCTGCGCGAGCGGATCCGGGCGTCGTTGTGACTCGTCAGTTGGTGGGTTGGGGGCCTCGACGGGCCTCATCTGGCTACCCAAGTCGCCAACTCACGAGTTGGCGCGCCAACTCGTGAGTTGGCGAGACGCCCCGCACCCCCACCGAGCGCTAGCCTCTGAAGATGTCACGCGCACTGATCGTGGTCGACGTCCAGAACGACTTCTGCGAGGGCGGGTCGCTCCCGGTGACCGGTGGTGCGCGCGTGGCCGCCGACATCGGCGAGCTGCTCCACCGCTGGCACTCGAAGGCGGCGGACGGGCCGGAGTACGACGTCGTCGTGGCCACCAAGGACCACCACGTCGACCCGGGGAGCCACTGGTCCCTCAAGCCCGACTTCGCGGAGTCGTGGCCGGTCCACTGCAAGGTCGGCTCCGAGGGCGCGGGCTTCCACCCCAACCTCGACCCCCAGCCCTTCGACGAGGTGTTCTACAAGGGCGAGCACGAGGCGGCGTACTCCGGCTTCGAGGGACGTACGTCGTCGGGCGAGCCGCTCGCCGACTGGTTGCGGGCGAGGAGCGTCGTCGAGGTCGACGTCTGCGGCATCGCGACCGACCACTGCGTGCGGGCGACCGCGCTGGACAGCGCGAGCGAGGGCTTCGCGACGCGGGTCCTGACGGCACTGTGCGCCGGCGTCGCCCCCGACACCACGGCGTCCGCCATCACGGAGATGACGGTCGCCGGCATCGAGATCGCCTGACCGGTCGGGTCAGCACCACTTCTCGCTCAGCACCATTTCTCGACCAGGGTCCGCAGCACCTTGACGGTGCGGGCGGTGCCCTTCCCGAGGGCGTTGAAGTCCTTGGCGGAGAGCACCTTCGAGGTGTGGATGTCGCCCTCGAGCAGGACGTAGGCCGCGCGACCGTCGACGACGACGGTCTCGCCGTCGTGCTCGAGGGCGTGCACTGCGTCCCGGGCAGCGGCCGTCGGCGCCTCCGAGTAGAGGGTGACGTAGTGGTTGCCGACGGGCTGGTGCTCGGCGTGCAGCTCGTCGGCCCGCGCGGTCAGCGCGGCGAGGTCGGCCGTGGTGAAGACGATCGTCGGCACCTCGAAGCCCGCCTCGGCGGCGTACGCCTCCTCCAGCACCGCCTGGACCTTGGCCACGGAGCGCGCGAGGTGCGTCAACCGGACGTTGCCGGTGTTGATGTAGGTCTCGACGTCCGACCCGCCAGCGGACTCGGTCGCCGCCTTGATCGCGTCCTTGGGGAACTTGCGCGTCGCACCGAGGTTGATCGCGCGGAGGAAGGCTACGTAGCGGGGCACGACCCCAGTATCGGCCGAACCTCAGACGTGGGTCAGCGCTTGCACTGGCTCGGCGGGGTGACCAACGGGTCGAAGACGTGCTTCGGAGGCGCGATGCTGTCGTCGTCGGGCGACTCCTTCATCGTCATCGCCCAGTAGCCCACGCGCTTGTCGAGGCTCGCCTTCTGCTCCTTGGGCAGCTTGCTCCACATCCCGGCGACGTCGATGCCGACCTCGATGAGGCGCCCGTGCGGCTCGATGACCGCTACGGCCTCGGTGTCGTAGGGCAACGTGGGGACGGTGGTGAACAGACCCTTCGGCAGGCCAGCGAGCACGTCCTTGAAGCCGAGCGAGACAGTGACGTCCTCACCGTCGGCAGAGACCGCTCGCCCCTCGGTGAGCGCCCACGCCGGGTCGAGCACCCGCGGCAGCGCCCAGGTGTAGTCCTCGTCGCCGGTGATGTCGGCCCAGCAGTCGTTCGCGCTCGGGCCCCACTGCTCGCTGTTGAAGTAGGTGCGGTCGTTGACCACGAGGTAGTCGATCTGCTGGGCATTGCCGTCGAGGACGGTGTCCATCGAGATCTCGCTGTAACCCAGCGCCGGGCTGAAGCGGGTCTCGAGGCTGAGGATGCGCCTGCCCCCCTTGTCAGGGCTCTTGGTCAGCATCTGACCCTGCCACTCGATGATGCCCATCTTGTCGACGGCGCCCACCATGTCGGTCAGCTTCTGCCCCAAGAGCGCTGCTCCCGTGGCCTTCGGCTCCGCGGCCGTTCCCGACCCCCCACACCCGGAGAGCACCATGAGCGCGCCGGCAGCGAGGGCTGCGGCGTGTGCGGCGTTGATGCGACGGGTCACTGGGGGTCCCCTTGGGTGGGTGGTGCCGAGCACGGTGCTCGATTTCGAAGGGTAGGACTCCTCGCAGGAACCTGTCAGACAAACCGAAGATCTCGTCAGGTCGCCATCCAACGCCGGGCGGCCACGACGACCTCCTCGGTCAGCTCGGCGACCAGCGAGGAGCCCAGCCGCCAGTGCTGCCAGAACAGCGCGACCTCGGGCCGGCGCCCGGGCACCAGCTCGACCAGGTCACCCCGGTCGAGCTCGACCGCCACGTCCGACTCGGGCAGCAGCCCCCACCCCATCCCGACCCGGATGGCGCGGTCGAACTCGCGGACCGACGGGAGGTAGGTCACCGGCGGGGCGAGGTGGCGCCGGGTCACCCGGCGGACGAAGTCGTGCTGGAGCGAGTCGTTGCGGTCGAACGCCACCATCGGGGCCTCCGCGAGCGTGGCGGAGCCGACGCCCTCGGCGAAGTGGCGGGCGTGGAACTCGCGCGTCGCGACAGCGGCGTACCGCAGCCGGCCGAGGCGGACGACGCGGCAACCCGGCACCGGCTTGGGCTCCCCCGTGATCGCCGCCATCACCTCGCCGCGGCGCAGTCGCTCGGCGGTGCGCGTGTGGTCCTCGCGGACGACCTCGAACACCACGCGGTGCCGCGTCTGCACCTCGGCGAGGGCGTCGACGAACCAGCCGTAGAGGGCGTCGGCGTTCACGGCGATGGGGAGCGAGGTGTACGACGTCCCCGCGTCGTCCGCCTCCTCGACGAGCTCGGCGACCGCCTCGCGCTCGAGCAGCTCGGTCTGCGTGGCCAGCCGCACCAGGACGAGGCCGGCCTCGGTGGGCTCGAGCGGCTTGACCCGGTGGAGCAGGACGCGACCGATCCGCGTCTCCAACGCCTTGATCCGCTGGCTCACCGCGGACGGCGTGACGTGCAGGTCGCGAGCCGCTGCCTCGAAGGTCCCGAGCCGCACCGCGACCGCCAGTGTGCGCAGGGCCACAGGGTCCAGCTGAGTGATGTCTTTCATAGTTAGACATCCTAATGATTCGTCAGAATAGTTCGCTGGATTGCGGGCCTTGCGCGTCCTACCGTTGACCACATGTTCCAGGTTGCTCTCACCGGTCTTCTCACCGGACTCGCTCTCATCATCGCCGTCGGCGCGCAGAACGCGTTCCTCCTCCGCCAGGGGATCCGCGGCGAACAGGTCCTGCCCATCGTGCTGACCTGCCTGCTCTCCGACGTCGTCGCGATCACCGCCGGCGTGTTCGGCCTCGGCATCGTCCTCGAGCGCTGGCCGTCCGTCCTGCCGGTCGCCCAGGTGCTCGGCGGCGTCTACCTGATCGCCTTCGGCGTGCACGCGGCGATGCGGGCGTGGCGCCCCGGCACGCTCGACGCCGGCGACGGCACGGCGATGACGACCGGCCGCGCGATCATGCTCACGCTGGCCCTGACCTGGCTCAACCCGCACTTCTACCTCGACGCCGTGCTGATGCTCGGCACCGTGGCCAACAGCTTCGGCGCCGACCGCTGGTGGTTCCTCGCGGGCACCCTGGTCGCGAGCGTGCTGTGGTTCTTCGGCCTCGGCTTCGGCGCCCGGCTGCTGCGCGGCATCTTCGCCCGGCCCACCGCCTGGCGGGTCCTCGACTCCGGGATCGCCGTGGTCATGGGCACCCTCGGCGTGGGGCTGCTCGCCCACTGAGTCGGCGCAGTAGCGTCGCGCGCATGTCGAGCGGCCAGCAGCCTGCACCGGGGTGGTACGCCGATCCGTGGCCGAGCCCGCCCGACGGCCTGCGCTGGTGGGACGGCGGGCAGTGGACGTCCGCGACGTCGGTGCCCGGGCAGGGCCCGGCGGACGCGGGCTGGTGGCGTCGCGCCGGCGCGTACCTGATCGACGGCTTCATCGTCGGATCGATCAGCTTCGTCGTCGGCATCCCCGCCCAGGTCGGCCTCCAGCGCGACCTGCAGACCGAGGCCGAGCGGCTCAACGAGTCGGTCGCCGACGGGACCGCGGGCACGGCGTTCGCGGACTACTGGTCAGCAGTCGCCGAGGCGTACCTCGACCGCTGGGTGTGGCTCGCGCTGCTGCCGCTGGTGGCCGCGCTGGCCTACCACGCGGTCCTGCTCCGGACCCGCTCGGCCACGGTCGGCAAGCGTGCCCTGCGGCTGCGGGTGGTCCCGGTCAGCGGCGACGGGCCGCTGTCGTGGTCGGTGGTCGCGAGGCGGCTGGCGACGCAGTTCGGACCGGGCTGGCTGATCTTCCCGGTCGGCCTCGCCAGCGGGTCCTGGACAGGTCTCGTGCTCGTCGGTCTCTTGGGCATGGCGTTCCAGCTGCTCGACCACCTCTGGGCCGCGCGCTCCGACAGGCGTGCCATCCACGACCTGGTCGCCGGGACGCGCGTGCTCCAGGACCCCTGAGGCGTCAGGTCGAGAAGGCCAGTCCCCGCTCGGCGAGCGCCTCGCCGAGCCGGGCGATCGCGATCGGTCCGACGCCGTGCATCGCGGCGAGCTGCTCGGCGGAGTACGCCGTGACGTGCTCGAGCGTGGTGACGCCGACCTCGCGCAGGGCTCGGGTCGCCGGCGCGCCGATGGAGCGGGGCAGCGGCGTGCCGGTCTCCCGCGGCGCCCGGACGCGGGGCTCCGCGAGCCCGGCATCGACGACCGCCTCACCTCGCGGCGAGAGGAGGTAGCCGATCGCCAGCGACTCGGTCAGGCCGAGCTCCTTGAGCTTGCGCACGTCCTTCTTGAAGTCCGCCGTCTCCCGGCCGACCTGGGCGGCGAGCTCGGGGGCGCGTACTCCTCCGTTGAGGTCGATCAGGTCGAGCGTCTCGCGCGTCCACGCGCCCGAGGCCGACGACGCGTCCAGCCGGTCGAGCCGCGCGACGATCGTCGCGATCTCCTCGGCATCCGGCACCGCGGCCCGCAGCGCCTCGCGCGGGTCCGGACCGGCGTACGCCAGGCCGATCCGCCAGGCCGGGTCGCCCGACCGGGCCGACAGCGCCTTCTTCAGCGCGGCCAGCGAAGGCGCACCGGCCCGCTGTGCGTCCTCCGCGCGCAGGCTCGCCACGCTCACCTGCTCGACCGAGGTCACCTCGAGCAGACCCACGCCCGCCCGCATCCGGGTGCCGACCACGACCCGCGGCCTCGCCCAGCGCCGGAAGGCGAGGTCGATCGTGCCGGCCTTGATCGCGGCCAGCTCGGCCGGGCGGATCATCATGCGGCGAGTCTCTCAAACCCCTCGGGAGGTGATCCACCCACATTCTGATCCCGCCGAATGTGGCCTCACCACCGCTCGCGGGAGTGGTGTACGTCGACACGCGGACGAGCGGTGGCCCACCCACACTCCGGACGTGCCAAAGGTGGCTGGACCACCGCTCATCAGAGAGCCGGCGAATGCCTACAGGTTGCCGCGGGCGTCCTGCTCGCGCTCGATGGCCTCGAAGAGCGCCTTGAAGTTGCCCTTGCCGAAGCCGAGGGAGCCGTGGCGCTCGATCAGCTCGAAGAAGACCGTCGGACGGTCGCCGAGCGGCTTGGTGAAGATCTGGAGGAGGTAGCCGTCCTCGTCACGGTCGACCAGGATGCCGCGCTTCTGCAGCTCCTCGATCGGCACGCGGACCTCGCCGATGCGCGCGCGCAGCTCAGGGTCCTCGTAGTAGGAGTCGGGGGTGTTGAGGAACTCCACGCCGTTGGCGCGGAGCGCGTCCACGCTGGCGAGGATGTCGTTGGTGGCAACGGCGAGGTGCTGGGCGCCGGGGCCGTCGTAGAACTCGAGGTACTCGTCGATCTGCGACTTCTTCTTTGCGATCGCCGGCTCGTTGAGCGGGAACTTCACGCGGTGGTTGCCGTTGGCGACGACCTTCGACATCAGCGCGGAGTAGTCGGTGGCGATGTCGTCACCGATGAACTCCGCCATGTTCACGAAGCCCATCACCTTGTTGTAATAGGTGACCCACTCGTCCATCTTGCCGAGCTCGACGTTGCCGACGATGTGGTCGAGGGCCTGGAACAGGCGCTTGGGCTGGCCCTCGCGCTTCTGCCAACGCGGCGCGGCGGTGGCGTAGCCGGGGAGGTAGGGGCCGCCGTAGGTGACCCCGTCGATCGTGCGCTGCACGAGCGTGTGGCGCGTCTCGCCGTAGGTCGCGATCGCCGCGACGCGGACCGAGCCGTGCTCGTCGGTGACGGTCTCCGGGTCGCGCAGCACGGTCGCGCCGGCCTTGCGGGCCTGGGCGATGCACTGGTCCACGTCGGGGACCTCGAGGGCGATGTCGACGACACCGTCGCCGTGCTTGGCGTGGTGGGCGATGAGCGGGCTGTCGGGCGAGACCGCTCCGCTGACGACGAACTTGATCGAGCCCGACTTGAGCACGAACGACTTGTGGTCACGGGTGCCGTTCTCCGGACCGGCGTAGGCGATGAGCTCCATGCCCCACGCGGACGCGTAGTAGTGCGCGGCCTGGGTCGCGTTGCCGACCACGAAGCAGATCGCGTCCCAGCCGGTGACCGGGAAGGGGTCGGCGTCGGCGTCGTACTCCACGAGGCCGACGAGCTGGCGCAGCTGCTCCAGCGAGAGGTCGGCCTTCATCTCGTCCACGGTCAGGGCGCCACCGGTCGAGGCGATGTCAGTCGTCATGCCTCCAGCCTGCCGAAACGGGCGCAAGGTGTGCAACAGTACGACGAAACATTGGGCACATTGCACAGTCATGAGGCGCAGATGGACGCAATCGACAGCAAGCTGATCGAGATCTTCGCCGACGAGCCGCGCCTCGGCGTGCTCGAGGCCAGCCGCCGTCTCGGCATCGCCCGCGGCACGGTGCAGGCCCGTCTCGACAAGCTCGCCACCTCCGGCGTGATCACCGGCTGGGGGCCCGACCTGTCCCCCGAGGCGATCGGCTTCCCGGTGATGGCGTTCCTCACCCTCGAGATCCGGCAGGGCTCAGGCGGGTCGGTCGGCCACGAGGCGGTCGCGGCCCACCTCGCGGCGATCCCCGAGGTGCTCGAGGCCTACACGATCACGGGCGTCGGCGACATGTGGGCGCGGGTGGTGGCCCGGTCCAACGCCGACCTGCAGCGGGTGATCGACCAGGTGCTCACCGAGCCGGGCATCGACCGCTCCACGACGGTGATTGCGCTCGCCACCCAGATCCCGCACCGCGTCGTGCCGCTGGCCCGCGCGGCGGCAATCAGGAGTTGACGATCAGGACGTGAAGATCATGCAGCTGGACGTCGCGTGGGCGACGAGCCGTCCGGCCGCGTCGCTGAGCTGGGCCTGGGCGAGTGCCGTACGCCGGCCACGCTGGATCACCGAGCCCTCGCACGTGAGCAGCCCCGACTCGACGGTCACCGGGCGCAGGAACTTCACGGTGAGGTCGAGCGAGGTGTAGAACTCGCCCACCGCCATCGTGGAGTGGACCGCGCACCCCGCCGCGGTGTCGAGCATCGTCGAGATGACTCCACCGTGCACGCTGCCGAGGGGGTTGTAGTGGAAGCCCGCAGCAGGCATCTCCACCACCACCCGGCCACGTTCGGCCCGCATGTCGGTCATGCCCAGGGTGTCCATGACGGGTGGGTGCGGCATCTCGCCGGCGATCATCGCCTCGAGCTGGCCCAGGCCGTCGAGCTCGAGCAGCCGCGCCACGTCCCCCTGCCCCGGAGTGATCCAGGTGAAGGTGCGGCTCTCGGTGGCGAACGGCTGGGTCTGCGTCATGGACCCAGAGTCGCAGTCCTTGCTGAGTCTGTCAACGAGACCTAGGCTGCGGGGATGACGGTCAGCGCCAGCCCCTCCCCGTCCGCGCTCGCGTGGTCCACCGACAACTGCACGGTGGGGCGCGCGATGGAGGTGCTCGGCGAGCGCTGGACCTTCGTCGTGCTGCGCGAGGTGTTCAACGGCGTACGCCGCTTCGACGACATGCGCCGTCATGCAGGAATCCCGCGCCAGGTCCTCACCGACCGCCTTGCGCTCCTCGTCGACGCCGGCATCCTGCGCCGCGAGCCCTATCGCGAGCCCGGCCAGCGCGAGCGCCACGAGTACCGGCCGACCGACAAGGGCTTCGACCTCTACCCCGTGCTCGTCGCGGTCCGCCACTGGGGAGACCGCTACCTCGCCGACCCGGAGGGCTCGCCGGTGGAGTTCGAGCACGTCGGCTGCGGCGCAGAGGTCGACGTCGTGCTGAGGTGCCGTGACGGCCACGAGGTGACCGGACGGCGTGACGTGGCCACCCGTCCGGGTCCGGGCATCAAGCCGTTCGCCTGAGCGTCACCTGAGCCGCTCGCCGACCTCCCCGGCCGCCGCGATCACCTGCGGGGCCACGACGTCCTCGTCGATCGTGCCGTCGAGGGTGACGATCCCGACGCTCGCGCGCAGCCCATCGACCCCGCGCACGGGCGCGGCCAGGCCACGGGCACCGCTCTGCAGCTCGCCGCTCGTGACGGCGTACGCCGGTTCCTCGACGTCGAGCAGTGCGATGGCCTTGCCGGCCGCCCCCTGCGTCAGCGCGTGGCGGGCGCCGACCCGGTAGGACACGTGGAAGTCGGTCCACGTCGGCTCGACCACCGCCAGGGCCAGCGCCTCGTCGCCGTCGGCCACCGTGAGGTGCGCGGTCGAGCCGAGCGTCTCCGCCAGCGAGCGGAGCACCGGCATCGCGAGGTCGCGCAGGAGCGGCTGCACGGCGCTCGCGAGGTGCAGCACTCCGAGTCCGACGAACAGCCGCGCCCGCGCGTCGCGACGCACGAGCCCGTGCTGCTCGAGCGTGCTGACCAGCCGGTAGACGACCGTACGGTTGACCTGCAGCCGGCTCGACAGCTCGGTGACCGTCAGCCCCTCCGGGCTCTCGGCCAGCACCCGCAGGACACGCAGGCCGCGGTCGAGCGTCTGGGAGGTCTCCGAAGGCACGGGGGGAGCCTAGCGACGAGCCGTCCCGCTAGGAGGACTGCTTCATCGCCCACTCACGGATCCGGTTGATCCGCTCCGCGAGCTGGTCGCCGCTGGCGACCGCGGCGGGCGGGCCGCCGCACTCCTTGCGCAGGGCGGAGTGGGTGATCCCGTGGGCCTGGCCGGTGCGGTGGTGCCAGGCCGCGACGAGCCCGTTGAGCTCGCGCCGCAGCACGCCGAGCTGCTGGTGCGTGCTGAGCTGCTCGACGGAGTCGACGACCCGGTCACCCGTGCCCTCGCTCGTCCGCTTGCGCGCGCGCTCGCTCTGCCGCGAGTGCAGCAGCTCGCGCACCTGGTCGGGCTCGAGCAGGCCGGGGATGCCGAGGAAGTCCATCTCCTCCTCCGAACCCGCGAGCACCTCGCCGGAGTGGCCGAACTGGGCACCCTCGTAGAGCACGTGGTCGAAGGACGCGGTCGAGCCGAGCGCCTCCCACGACATCTCCAGCTCGCCCGAGGCGCCGTCCTCGGCGTTCGCGGCAGCGAGCAGGCCTTCCTCCGCCGCGAAGATGTCGTCCTCGTCGGTGACGCGGCGGCCCAGCACGTGGTCGCGCTGCGCCTCCATGTCGGAGGCGAACTCGAGCAGGTGCGGCACCGACGGCAGGAAGATCGACGCCGTCTCGCCGCGGGATCGGGCGCGCACGAAGCGCCCGACGGCTTGCGCGAAGAAGAGTGGAGTCGACGTCGTGGTCGCCCACACCCCCACAGCCAGGCGGGGCACGTCGACGCCCTCGGACACCATCCGCACCGCGACGAGCCAGCGCTTGTCGCTGTCGGTGAAGGTGGCGATCTTCTTCGACGCGCCCTTCTCGTCGGACAGCACCACGGTCGGCGCCTCGCCGCTGATCTTCTTGAGCAGCGCGGCATAGGCGCGGGCGGTGTCCTGGTCGCTGGCGATGACCATCCCGCCGGCGTCGGGGACGTGACGGCGTACCTCCGAGAGGCGCTTGTCCGCCGCCTGGAGCACGGCCGGGATCCACGACCCCTGCGGGTCGAGGGCCGTACGCAGTGCGTGGGCGTGCATGTCCTTGGTGAGCGGCTCGCCCAGCCGGGCGGCGACCTCGTCACCGGCGCGGGTGCGCCACGTCATCTCGCCGGAGTAGGCCATGAACAGCACGGGCCGTACGACGTGGTCGGCGAGCGCGCGGGCGTAGCCGTAGGTGAAGTCGGCCGTGGAGGTCGGGATGCCGTCCTCGCCGGGCGCGTAGGTGATGAACGGGATCGGGTTGATGTCGGAGCGGAAGGGCGTCCCGGTCAGCGACAGTCGCCTGGTGGCGGGGTCGAAGGCCTCGCGCACACCCTCGCCCCACGACAGCGCGTCGCCGGCGTGGTGGATCTCGTCGAGGATCACCAGGGTCTTGAAGCGCTCGGTGCGGATCCGCATCGCCAGCGGGTTGACCGCGACACCGGCGTAGGTGACCGCGATCCCGACGTAGTCGTCGGACGTCTTGCCCTTGCCTGCGCTGTAGGCCGGATCGATCGGGATGCCGGCGCGTGCTGCCGCCTCGGCCCACTGCGTCTTGAGGTGCTCGGTGGGGGCGACCACGGTGATCCGGTCGACGATCCGGCGGCTCAGCAGGTCGGCGGCGACGGTCAGCGCGAAGGTCGTCTTGCCGGCGCCGGGGGTCGCGACGGCCAGGAAGTCACGCGGCTGGCGTGAGCGGTAGTCGTCGACCGCGGCCTGCTGCCAGGCACGGAGGGAGGGCGCGGTGCCCCAGGCGGCCCGGTCGGGCCACGCGGGGGGCAGGGGCGCGTCGGGGCGCCCCGTCACGCGTCGGGACCCGAGCCGTCCGAGCCGCCGCCGGGCTTCATGGACTCCCACACTTCCTTGCACTCCGGGCACACCGGGAACTTCTCCGGAGCCCGCGAGGGCACCCAGACCTTCCCGCACAGGGCGATCACGGGGGTGCCCATGACCATCGCCTCGGTGAGCTTGTCCTTGGGCACGTAGTGGGAGAACCGCTCGTGATCACCGTCGTCGGTCGGGACGGTCTGACGCTCTTCGATCGTCTGGCTGCCCGGCGAGAATCCGATGGTGCTCATGATGGACAAGCCTAACGCGGGACTCAGTTGAGGTCGGGATCGACGGGCCGGTTCGCGTGCCAGGCGAGCATCCCGGGCTGGCGTCGCATCACGTCGCGCCGCAGGCCGCTCGTGTCACCGCGGAAGGCGTCGCCCGACTCCGAGGTGACGACGTACCAGCTCCCCTCGTCGACCTCGCCGGCGAGCTGGTCGGCCCCCCACCCGGCATAGCCGGCGAAGACCCGCATCGCGCTCAGGGACCCGTCGACGAGCTCGGTCGGGGTGTCGAGGTCGACCATGCCCAGCAGCCCGGCGACCGGACGCCAGCCGACCGGCGCCGCGTCGGCGTCGCGCAGCCGCGCCACGGCGAGCGCGCCGTCGGTGCCGACCGGTCCGCCGCGGAAGAGGACCTCGGGCTCGGCGACGACCTCGCGCCACGGCTCGAGCACGTCGGCGACCAGGACCTGCGACGGCCGGTTGAGCACGACCCCGAGCGCCCCGTCGTCACTGACGTCGAGCAGCAGCACGACCGTGTCCGCGAAGTTGGGGTCCTGGAGTGCCGGTGTCGCGACCAGCAGCATCCCCGACGCAAGCTGCATGCCCTCCACCTTGGCAGATCGACCCTCAGGCCGCGAGGACCGCCTTCAGCCGCCCCACGAGCGAGGTCGGGCCGGTGCCCGGGTGGGACGTGCTCCGCTGCCTGCGCCCGGGGACGTACGACGTCCGCGCACCGAGCTCGATCGCCCGGCCAACCTGCTGGGCCGCGGGCCCGGGCGCGCTGGCCCGGCCGGCCATCAGGGCGAGCATCTCGTGCTCCTTGCCGGTGGCGACGGTCATCACCCGGGCCATCTCGGCGTCGGTCGGGTGTGCGGCGTAGTGGTCGAGCACCGCCCGGGTGCCGGGCATGTCCTCGGCGGCCGAGAGCCAGGCGAGGGCGACGGCGCCCTCGAGGTCGAGGGGCTGGTCGCTGAGACGGCGCTCGACGTGGCCGGCCAGGCGGGTGTGCCAGCGCAGCTGCAGGGCGCCGAGGAGCGAGAGCTCGTCGCCGAAGGTCTCGGCGACCCCCTCCACGTCCATCGGGAGGTCGGCGGGCGTGTCGGTGCGCTGGCGTTCGTCGACGGTGCGGATCACGTCGCGGAGCACGTCGGCGCGGCGGTGGTGGGACGTCCAGGTCATGGCGGCCTCCTTGGGTGACATACCAACGGTACGTACTTTCAGTATGCCCAGCGGGTGCACCGCGTGCAAACCCTCCCCGCGTGAGCCGGGTCACCTAGGGTGCCCTCCATGGGGAACGCACTGTGAAGACGCGACGGCAGCGCTACTCGGACTCCACCAAGCGCGCGCTGGTCGACGTCGCCGAGCGGCTCTTCACCGAGCACGGCTACTCCGCGACGTCGCTCGACGCGATCGTGGCGGGCGCCGACGTGACCAAGGGCGCGCTCTACCACCACTTCAGCGGCAAGCAGGCGATCTTCGAGGCCGCCTTCGAGCGCATCGAGTCCCGCGCGACCGCGAGCATCGGCCGGGCGACCGAGGGCCATCGCGACCCGTGGGAGAAGGCCCGTGCCGGGCTACGCGCGTTCCTCGAGGCGGTGCAGGAGCCGGGCTACCGCCAGGTCGTCATCTCCGACGGCCCCTCCGTGCTCGGGCACGAGCGGTTCCGGGAGCAGGAGGAGCGCTCGACCTACGCCATCGTCGACGAGATCGTGCGCTCGGTCCTCGCCGGTGACGAGTGGGCCCTCGACGACCAGATGCTCGACACCTTCACCCGCATCTTCTTCGGCGCGATGTCGGCTGCTGGCGGGTCGGTCGCCGTGAGCGACGACCCGGCAGCGGCGGCCGCCCGGGTGGACGCCGCCATCGGCTTCATCATGGACGGGCTGCGTCAGCTCCTCCACGCCGAGGCCGGGAGCGGCGTCACTTCGCGAACGTGACGTTTCCGGTGACCTCCGGCACGAGCTCGACCCAGACGTGGCCGGCGGGCACGGTGAGCTCGCCGTCCCTGGTCGCCAGCTCGATGGCACCGGTGAGGCCGTCCTTGGTCCACGTGCCGCGGATGATGCGACCGCCGTGGAACAGCATCGCGGCGCCCTTGCCCTCGAACTTCGTCTCGGGCACCGGGTAGCCCGCCGGGTCCTTGTAACCGGCGTCGCCGACCTTGACGCGCAGCACGAGCACCGAGTCGGCGGGGAACTGGTCGCCCTGCGCGGCGTAGGAGTCGGTGTTGACGTAGCCGCCCTTCTGGAACGCCCAGGTGGTCGAGTGGGCGCCGAAGTCGGCGGTCAGCGTGCTGGCCTTGCCGCCCTTGGGCAGGTCGGCCTCGGTGCCCCACGGGAGGTAGGCCGGCGGCTCGTCCTTGGCCTTGAGCCGCTTGGCGATGTCGCGCAGCCTGGCGAAGAGGTTGTAGGGGGCCGAGCGCGAGGTCTCGCGGTAGACCCCCGCCGCGCCCTCGGTGATCCACGGGATGCCGGCGCCGTTGACCCGCTTGATGGTGATCGGCGCGGCACCGCTGGTCACCACGGTCGCACCCTCGGGGACGATCCCGATGTCGCTGGCGCGCATCGACCGCACCGGCCCGATGTCAGCCGGCACCTTCGAGTAGTAGAACGCCGCGAGACGGGTGTAGCCGCCCTCGACGAGCTCCTCCACGACCATGTCGGCCGAGCCGAGGCCGACCTGCGGCGCGCTGGAGGACGTGTTGTCCACCTTGGTCACGATCACCGGGTGCGCCGGGGCGTCCTCGGTGCGCTCGAGGCCGGTCAGGGGCCAGTACATCGGCTCCGGCGGCTCGCTCGTCTCCGACGACGTGGGCTCCGACGGCGCGGACTGGCTCGGAGGCTCCTCCTCGTCGCCGCCGCCGCAACCGGCGAGCAGGAGCGACGCGACCAGCGCGGCAACGACTGCGTTGGTCGAGAAGGGGATGAGGCGGTGACGCACGGGGGGAACTCCTTGCCAGCGGGGGCTGCTGAGAGGTGGGGCTGCGTAGAAGTGTGGAGGCGCGCCCTCCCGCTTCGGGGAAGGCGCGCCACAGGGTAGGTCAGCAGGACCTGCCTACCAAGAACAGCCTGTCACCCCCGGCGCAACGTTCCGCCGAACCAGCTCGACGTCCACGGGACGGCCACCCGGACGCGCTGGCCGGAGCCCGGCGAGTGGACCATCACCGCGTGGCCGCGGGACCACTTCAGGAAGATCGCCGCGTGGTAGACGCCACCGCTGCCGTAGAAGAACATCAGGTCGCCTGCGCGCATGTCCTTCTTCGCGATCCGTCGGGTGAAGCCAGCCTGGGCACCGGACGTACGCGGCACGGAGAAGCCGGCGCGACGGTAGCTGTACTGGATGAGCCCCGAGCAGTCGAAGCGGTCGGGGCCGGAGGCGCCGTAGGCGTAGGCGTCGCCGCGCTGGCGCATCGCGATGTCCTTGGCGCTGACCACCCGGGCGCTGACGCGCTGGGCGACCGTGCGGGTCTGCACCTGGGTCTGCACCTCGGCCTGGTCGGCCGCGGTGGCGGGGAGGGCGGTCAGGGTCGAGGCGGCGAGCCCCAGCCCGGCCAGGGCGAGCGCGGAGGCTCGCGCCGTACGAGTAGTCGCAGGCATGGATGATTCCTTTCCCACGCTGTGGGGTGAGCTGTCGGGCTAGGGCTGGAAGGTGCCCTGCCGCGTGCTCCTCCCCGATGAGGAAGCGAGCGGCTTCGCCCCGAGCCGACACGTGCAGTCCTGCGCGCGTCGGCAGTGGAACCTGTGGGTCCCCCACTCCTGCCCTCGAAGATCTCGGGGGTCGTCCCGGCCGGGCAGGACTCGGCGTTGTCCGGGACGGTTGGGTCGTCAACGACCGCCCAGCACGGTAGGCAGATCAGCCCCGGAAGGGCAAAACGGGCTCAGCCGAGCTTGCGGCCGCCGTCGACGTAGAGCGTCTGGCCTGTGACGAAGGACGCATCGTCGCTACACAGGAAGGCGGCCGCCGCGGCGATGTCCTCGGGCTGGCCGACGCGTCGTACGGGGGTGGCCTCGGCGTTGAGCCGCTGCAGCTCCTCGGGCTCCATCTTGAGCCGGCGAGCGGTGGCGTCGGTCATCTCGGTGGCGATGAACCCGGGGGCGATCGCGTTGGCGGTGATGCCGAAGGGGCCCAGCTCTATGCCGAGGGTGCGGGTGAGGCCCTGGATGCCCATCTTGGCGGCGGAGTAGTTGGCCTGGCCGCGGTTGCCGAGCGCCGAGACGCTGGAGAGGTTGAGGATCTTGCCGTACTTCTGCTCCACGAAGTGCGACTGAGCGGCCTTGGTCATGTTGAAGACGCCCTTGAGGTGCACGCCCATCACGATGTCCCAGTCGTCCTCGGTCATCTTGAAGAGCAGGTTGTCGCGCGTGACGCCGGCGTTGTTGACGAGGATGTGGATCCCGCCGAGCTCCTCGACCACGCGTCGTACGGCGTTCTCCGCGGCGGCCGAGTCGACGACGTCGCAGCCGACGCCGATCGCGCGCGCCCCGTCGGTCAGCTCGAGCCGGCCGGCGGCCTCCTGGGCGGCCGACTCGTCGAGGTCGAGGACGGCGATCGAGGCGCCCTCGCTGGCGAAGCGCTTGGCGATGCCGAAGCCGATGCCTCGTGCAGCTCCGGTGATGACGGCGACGCGGCGGTCGAATCGACCCATCTCGATGACTCCTCAGCTCGGGCGGTTTGCTCGCGGCCGACCCTAGTCCTCAGGGATTCCAGTGCCGCACCTCGGTCGCGCCGATCACCGAGCGCCACGCCTGGCCCGGCGCCAGGCGCACGAGGACGTCCTTCGTGCGGCTCGTCGGGTCGAGCACCTCGAGGACCGCCCGGAAGGACGGCGCCTCCAAGGTGCTGTCGCTCCGTGCGAGCAGCAGCCGGCCTTCGGGCGTGCGCGACAGGTGCATGAGGAATGACGTGCGCGGGACCCTCGTCACGCGGTTCGGTCGTGTGCCCCGGGCGAGCTCCCCGCGTCGGCTCCACGCGAGGTACCACCGGGAGCCGGCGGCGCGGACGGCGTCGCCGTAGCTGTGCACTCTGGCGTGGCCGGGCCGGTGGGTCGGCCCGAGGACGGTCGAGCCACCCCCGAGGTGCACGGACCTCAACGTGTTCACGGCGTCCGCGTAGCAGCTGGTCAGCACGCTGTCGTGGTCGAGCCAGCGGATCGGACTGCAGAAGCCCGGTACGAGTAGGTCCTTCGCCATCCGGCGACGGAGGTCGACAATTGACCACGCGTGCCGCTCGGCTGTCGGGGTCACGAGGATGCGGCCGTCCACCGACGTCATGGGGTGGCCGCCCGTGCCGGGCAGTCGGGTCCGCCGGCCGCCCCACGTCTGGGACACGGTCCGGCTCGTCGGGTCTCGGCCGGAGAGCGTCATCAGGATCCCGGTGCCGTCAGGATCGAGTGCCGCGGAGATCGCTCGCCGCGGCAGGCGCAGGTCCCGGGTGCGACCGGTGGTCACGTGGTACGCCACCACGCGGTCGCGGCCGTCGTCCCCGGCCGAGCGGAGCAGCGCCGTGTGGAGCTCGGGGCGCCAGTCGGCCAGGTCGAAGTCGCGCGCGAACTCCCCGTCGTCCGCGAGGTCGACTGACCAGACGGGGTGCCGGACGCCATCAGGGGTGATCACCTCGAGCGAGGTCGCCAGGCCTGACGCGGGAGCGCCTCGCTCCCGCACGTTGGTCACGACCACGATCGTCGAGCCGGGCCGAGCTGCGCGCCGGTGACCGTGGAGGTGACGACACCGGGCCTCGCCGCCTCGGTCGGACGGGACAGCTCGGGGATCGACGCCGTGGTGGGCGTGCAGGCAGTGAGCAGGGCCATCGCCGCGAGGACGGTGCCCGAGACGCGCAGGTGTCGCATGTGGCCCCCTTGTCGCTCAGGAGACGCGCCAGCGCCCCGATCGGTTGCGCCGCCGAGGTGCAGGCATCGTGGTGGTTCGGTGCAGGGAGTGCCCTTCACGGCGGGGCGTCGCTACGGTGGGCCCATGGGTCGGGGGGAGTTCCGGGCCGCCGCCGTCGTCGCGCTTGCGATGGCCATGGCCGCGGGGTTGGTGGCATGGACGTTCCACCTGCCCCTGCGCGACCCCGACGGCGCCTCCCTGCCGACCTGGTTCAGGCTGCCGGTCATCGTGGCGTCGGCCGTCATCCTCGACGTGCTCGCGCGCTGGGTGCTGCTGGCCCGCCGCAGCGGGAGCACGGCGCGCCCCACCCTCCGGACGGTGGCGGTCGAGCGCTGGAACCGTGACCAGATCAGGTTCACGCTGAGCGGCCTGGTGACGTGGTACGTCGCCTACGTCGCCTTCCGCAACCTCAAGAGCTACGTCCCGTTCGTCACCGACCGGCTCGCCGATCCCGAGCTCGCGCGCCTCGACAGGCTGCTGTGGATGGGCCACGACCCGGCGGTGCTCCTCCACGACGTCCTCGGCACCTCGTGGGCCAACTGGGTGATGGCTGCGGTGTACCTGATCTGGATCGGCCTCGTGCCGGCCAGCCTGGCGATCGCGCTCGTGTGGACCCGCCGGTCGACCTACGGCGCGTGGTACGTCACCGCGGTGTCGGTCGACTGGATGCTCGGCGCCGCGCTCTACTACGCGGTGCCGTCGCTCGGGCCGATCTACTCCTCGCCCGAGTGGTTCGCCGACCTGCCCCGCACGCCCAACACCTCGGTCCACGAGATGCTGCTCTCCGACCGCATCGAGGTGCTCGGCGGACCGTGGGACACGCAGACAGTGCAGACCATCGCGGCCTTCGCGTCCCTGCACGTGGCCGTGATGCTGACCATCTGCCTCGTCGCCGAGGCGATGCGCCTGCCGGCCCTGGTCCGGGTCGCTGCCTGGACGTTCCTCGCGCTCACGATGGTGGCCACCATCTACCTCGGCTGGCACTTCTTCGTCGACGTCGTGGCCGGGATCGGGGTCGGCGTCGCGGCCTTCGTGCTCGCGGCCAGGGCGACCGGCAACCCACTGCGCCGGCGAGACGAGCCGTGGACGTTCCGCGCCGCCCTCCGGGCTGCCGACCGCCCGGAGCGCGACGCGATCGGCACCCGCGGGGCCTGACCCCTCGCGTCAGGCCAGCGCGTCGCGCAGCTGCTGGGCGTACGACGCCGCCTCGCCGTCGGCGTACTTCGTCCGGGGCCAGAAGAACCCGCGCAGCCCATCGCCCTTCGTGCGCGGCACGACGTGCAGGTGCAGGTGCGGCACCGACTGGCTGACCGTGTTGTTGATCGCGACGAACGATCCCTGCGCGCCGAGCGCATCCTTGACCGCGACGGCGATCCGCTGGGCCGCCTCGATGAACGGGTCGCGCAGCGCGGCGGGCAGGTCGGGCAAGGTGTCGACGTGCTCTCTCGGCACCAGCAGCACGTGGCCCTTGAACACCGGACGCGTGTCGAGGAACGCCACCAGGTCGTCCGTCTCGAGCACGATCTCCGCGGGCAGGACGCCGGCGATGATCTGGCAGAAGATGCAGGCGCTCATGGCCTCGAGCCTCTCACCTCGGACCCGGGCTCAGACCGTGATCTCCAGCTTCTGGATCACGTCGTCGACGAGGGTGAAGATCATCCGCAGGTCGACCTCGCCGCCGGGGAAATTGCCCGACAGGTGGGTCTCCACCTCCCACACGTCGTCCGCAGGTCGCGAGACCGAGCCCAGGGTCGTGTCCACGTCGTAGTCCTTGGCCGACTGGTCGAAGACCTTGAACGTCGCCCCGCGGCCCTGGAGCACCTCCCCGTTGTCGATCACGGTGACGTCCTCGGGGAGGTACGTCATCGCGGTCGCGAAGTCCTGGACGACGTGCGCCCGGAGGTAGTCCGCCACGACCTGGGGGAGCTCGTCCCAGGCGAATGCAGTCGTGTCGTTCATCGTGCTGTTCCTCTCGTGAGTGGCTTCTGGTGCCTCCACGGTGCTGCGTCCCGCGCGGGCAGGGTCAAGGACGGGACTCTCCCCCGGGGAGAGGGTGCAGACTGGCGCCGTGCTGGCCATCGGTGAGTTCTCGCAGCTCACGCACCTGAGCGTGCGGACGCTGCGTCGCTACCACGAGGCCGGGTTGCTCGTCCCTGCGTCGGTCGACCGCTTCACGGGCTACCGGTCCTACGACCCGCACCAGATCCCGACGGCCCAGGTGATCCACCGCCTCCGCGAGCTCGACGTACCCCTCCTGGACGTCCGGCGCATCATCGAGTCGGCCGACCCCGGCAGCCGCGCTGCGCTCGTGTCCGACCACCTCGCCCGGCTCGAGGCCGAGCTGGACCGGACCCGGACCGCCGTCGTGTCCCTGAGACGCCTCCTCGACCCGGACCCGGTGCCGCTGGCCGTCGAGCTGAGGGCAGTGCCCGAGACGACGGTCGCCGCGATCGAGGACGACGTGGACGTCGACGCCGTGGCCGCGTGGTACGCCGGAGCGAAGGCCGAGCTCGACGCGGCGGTGGATGCCCCGACCGGGCCGCTGGGCGGTGTCTTCGACAACGCGCTCTTCGAGGATGGCCGCGGCCGAGTGCTGGTCCACCTGCCGGCGGCAGACCCGCCGAGCCGTGGCCGGGTGCGGCCGGTGACCCTGCCGGCGGTCGAGCTGGCCGTCGCGACCCACGTCGGCCCGCACGACTCCTCCGACGTGACCTACGGCGAGCTCGGGTCGTGGGTCGTGGCCAACGCGCTCGCGGTGGCGGGGCCCGTCCGCGAGACCTACCTGGTCGGACCTGCCGACGACCCGGACCCGTCCGCCTGGCGCACCGAGATCGGGTGGCCCATCTTCCGGGTGTCCTAGGCTCGCGCACGTGCGCATCGTGTCCCTCATCCCGTCGGCCACCGAGATCCTCTTCGCCGTCGGTGCGGGTGACGACGTGGTCGGAGTGACGTTCGAGTGCGACTTCCCCGCCGAGGCGCGGGAGCGCCGGGTCGTGTCGACATCGGCGATGCCCGAAGGTCTCACGCCGCAGGAGATCGACGACTTCGTCGGTGCTGCGGTGGCTGCTGGTGAGGACCTCTACCGGCTCGACGCCGGCGCGCTCGCCGAGCTGGACGCCGACCTGGTGGTGACGCAGGACCTCTGTGCCGTCTGCGCGATCGACGTCTCGACCGTCGACGACGCGCTCGCCCACCTCGGTTGCCGCGCCGACGTCGCGACCATCGATCCCCACACCTTGGCCGACGTCCTGGCGTCGATCACCGACATCGGTCGTCGTACGGACAGGGTCGAGGAGGCCGCGACGCTCATCGCGTCGCTCGAGGACCGGCTCGCCGCGGTCGAGGCGCGGGTCGCCGGCCGGCCGCGGCCGCGGGTGCTCGTGCTGGAGTGGACCGACCCGCCCTTCGCGCCCGGCCACTGGATCCCCGAGATGGTGACGCGCGCGGGCGGCGAACCCGCCCTCGGCGTCGCAGGCACCCGGTCGAGCCGCATCACGTGGGACGAGGCCGTCGAATCCTCCCCCGACGTCGTCGTCTGCGCGCCCTGCGGCTTCGACCTCGAGGGCAGCACGCCGCTCGCGGAGGACGTGCGCCACCGCTTCCCCGGGGTGCCCGTGTGGGCCGTCGACGCGGACGGCCACTTCGCGCGCCCAGGCCCGCGGCTCGTGGACGGCGTCGAGGTGCTGGCGGAGATCCTGCACCCGCAGGGTCGACCTGCAGCGGCCCGTCGCGTCGACGCGTGATCCTGCCGAAGGTCCGCGACCCACGGCTCGTCACCGTCCGCCGGGGCGGTTCGCTCACCGACGAGCACCACCGCCTCCTCGCCTTGTGGGCGGCGGACTGCGCCGAGCACGTGCTGCCCCTCTTCGAGACCGAGATGCCGGACGACGCGCGACCTCGAGCGGCGATCGAGGCTGCCCGCGCCTGGGTCGTCGGCGATCTCGCCATGATGGCGACCCGGACGCTGGGTGGGCACGCAATGGGCGCCGCCCGGGACCTGCGCGGCGCGCCCAGGTTCGCTGCGTACGCCGCCGGCCAGGCAGCTGTCGTCGCCCACGTCGCCGAGCACGACCTCGGCGCCGCGGCGTACGCCATCAAGGCTGCCGTCGCCGCCGCTTCCGCCTCGCATGCCGAGGAGGCGCGGCGCGCCGAGTGCCAGTGGCAGCGCGACCGCCTGCCCGACGCCGTGCGCTCGTTGGTGCTCGACGACCAGCAGCGGCGCAACGACATCTGCTGGAACGTCTTCGACTAGGACTCGCGCCTGACCAGCACGTCAAACGGACGGCCGTCGCGAGTGGCCGCGAACGACCCGACGTGCTCGAAGCCGAGCGACTCGACCGTGAGACGGGCGCGGGCGTTGAACGAGGCGACGGTCACCCGGAACGCGGCGGGCTGGAACTGCGCGCGCCCGTAGTCGAGTCCTGCTGAGATGACGGACCGGCCGAGGCCCTGACCCGTCAGCGACGGTCGGAGTCCACCGCCGGTGTCGAGCGCCGAGTCGTCGTAGTCCCACCCGGGCACCTGGCCGTCCGGCCCGAACGAGCGGAAGCCGATGAGCTCCTCCCCCGCGAGGACGGCGTGGAAGCCCGCGGCGGGGTCGAGCAGCTCGTCGGGCTCGGCACCCTCCATGCCGTAGACCTCGTAGGGCGGTTCGTATCGCCACGTCGTGATGTCCTCGGCGTGCGCGCGCGTCATCGGCGCGATGCGGATCGACGTCCGGTCGATCGACGCACTCACCGCGGGAGCTCCAGCTTGAATCCCTCGTGCGAGGGGACGTAGCCAAGTCGCGTGTAGAACCGGTGCGCGTCCGCACGCTGCTTGTCGCTCGTGAGCTGGATCATCGCGCACCCCCGACGCTCGGCCTCGTCCCTCGCCCATAGCAGCAGGGCTCGCCCCAGTCCGCCGTTGCGCACCTCTGGGTGGACCCGCACGCCCTCGACCTGGGCACGCAGGGCGCCTCGTCGTGCGAGCCCGGGGATGAAGCTGAGCTGGAGGGTCGCCACCACCCGGCCGCCGTCCTCGGCGACCACGAGGAGGTGCGCCGGATCCGCGTCCACGGCTTCGAAGGCACGGACGTAGGGCCGCATCGCGTCGGGACCGTCTCCTCCCTCGCGGGCGAGGCCCAACGGGTCGTCGACCAGGAGCTCGACGATGCTCCGCAGGTCACCGACGACCGCGCGTCGCAGGGTCACCATCGAGCCCGAGGTGCGCAGGGTCGCGAGGACGGTCACGGGTGCAGGCTGCCACACAGGGCGCACCTCGACCCCCTGATTAGATCTCTCGATCAGGGGGTGCGGGGCGGGGTCATCGTCGGCGGGGTCGCGGGATGTCGGGCGGTCCGTGGTCGTCGATCGTGACGGTCCCGGTGGGATCGCGTCGGTAGTGGCGGCCGTGGGGCTGGTCCACTCGAAGCAGCCAGGTCCGGTGACGCGGTAGCGCCAGGCGGTGTGGGTCTTGAGTCGGTGGTGAAAACGACAAAGACACGCGAGGTTGGCGGACGTCGTGGGGCCGGGTTGTCGTCGGCCTTCTGCTCCGGCGGCGTGGTCGTAGGCGATGACGTGGTCGACGTCGCAGCCGCGGGCTGGCCTGCTGCAATGCGGGAACACGCACGTCCGGTCTCGGAGGACGATCTGCTCGCGGATCCGGTCGGGGATGTCGTAGCCGGGTGCTGTCAGGTGAGCGTTGAGGTCGATGACCGGCTTGACGGTGATCTTGGTGCGCGAGTCGCCGCACCAGGACTTCAACTGGTCGAGCAGGATCAGCCGCTGGCGTTCTTCCATCCGGCCGGTCGGCCCGAACACGGTCTGCTCGTCCACGACCGTGGCATCGAAGTGGGCGTGGAGGACGACCTCGCGGGCCGTGGGGAGGTCGGGTCTCGATACGCCGGCTCGTTCCTCACCGGCTACTCGACCGTCGAGGGGTGGGTCACCGGCTGCTCGACCACCGGTGGCGTGGAGGTCGAGGGCGGTCTGGGTGCGGGCGAGGTCGCCGAGGGCCTTCGCCCGGCGTACGTCCAGCGGTTCGGTCGAGCCGAGGGCCTTCTGCTCCGCTGCCTTCTGAGCCACTGCGTGGTTGAGATCGAGGGCGTCGGCAATGTCGAGCTCCGCCTCGAACCTCATCGTCCCGGCGAAGTGGACGTCCTCGTCATGAAGGGTCGCGTGGCGCGGGTCGACCGACAGGTATCCGTCCTCCGGATCGGAGGCCGGGTCCGCAGTGGCGAGGTCGAAGCGCTTGATGGTCTCTGCCACCAGCCGGTCCAGCTGCGCGGGGCCGATGCGTCCGGCGACCGCGGCGACCTGGGCATCCACGAACCCCGCCGCTTCGCGGGTCAGCGCAGGAGTCGAGTGGATGGTCGTCTCGGCAACGGTGCGTGCCCGCCACGGCGGGACGTGCCCGGACTGCACCTGGGTCCACAGCCTTGGGAGTCGGTGGCGCAGCTCGAGGGCGTGACCGATGAGCTTCTTCGCCGAGGTCGATGAGATGCCGAGGACGGTGCCGAGCTCGGCGACGCAAAACTCCGCGACCAGCGGACACCCCTCGCCCGCGAGAGGCTCCTCGTGGTCCGTGCCGGGCACGGTGAACGCGGCCGCGGAGTGGATCGACTCCGGTGGGTGGAGATCGGCCCACCGAGCGGCGAGGTCGAGCTGACGAGCGGCTTCGGCGTTCTCGAGGTCGCGGGAGGCGCGGATCGAGGCGAGCAGGTCGGAGGCGGTGAGGGCGTCTGCCTCAACGGTTCCGGGTCCTGCCAGCGCGTCGATCATGTGTTCGATTATAAGACAACCCACCGACAACGGGTCCGTCGTCAACAGGGTGGTTTCGAGGCTCGCTGCGCTCGCATCTCAACCGCCGAGTCGGGACCACGTGGGGGGCCGCTCGTTGCCCGAAATCGCGAAAACGCCGCGGGCCCTGACTGGGCTCCCCCACGATGTGCGGACCATGCGCCTCGCTCCGCTCGTCCGCGTCCTCGCCGCCACCGTCCTGGTGGCGGCGCCGCTCGCCGTGCCCGCCGCAGGCAGTGGAGCGCCGGAGACGCCGACTTCCCGAAGCGGAGCCGAACGGGCGCGCGCCGAGGCGCTGCCGGTCTGGCTGGCACCAGTGGCCCCTCACGCCGAGAACCCGACGAACCCCCTCGCCGGTCGCCTGTGGGGCGTCTACCGCGGACCGCAGGACCAGGTCTGGCGGCCGTTCACCCGCTCGACCGGGGCCACTCGCGAGGCGCTAGCGACCATCGCCGACCGTCCACGCACCAAGTGGTACGGCTCGTTCGTCCCCGACCGCAAGATCCGCTCCACCGTCACCAGCTATCTCGCGTCCGCGCAGGCGGGCAACCCCGAGACCCTCGCCCAGACCGCGGTCTTCCGGATGAAGCCGTGGGAGGGAGAGGCGTGCCGGCGCGCGACCACGCCGGCCGAGGCCGCGAGCTACCGCACGTGGATCTCCGAGCTCGCCGCCGGCATCGGCAGCGCGCACATGCTCGTGGTGATGCAGCCCGACGGCCCCTTCCTGCTCTGCGCCCCGGACCGCGCAGCGAAGTCCGCGCTGCTCACGTGGGCCACCCAGACGCTGAGCGCCCTGCCGAACACCAGCGTCTACATCGACGCAGGCGCAGCCGACTGGTGCGAGAACGGCACGGCACAGGAGTCGTACCGCTGCGCGGAGATCCTGAAGCTCTCCGGCATCCAGTACGCCCGCGGCTTCGCCCTCGACTCCACGCACTACAACGGTCCCGTCGAGAACATCGACCGTGGCGCCGAGATCCTCGAGCTGCTCCAGGCCGCGGGATACGGCGAGAAGCACTTCATCGTCGACACCGCGAAGTCCGGGCGCCCCACCCGCTGGCCCGACATGGTCCCCGCGTCGAAGAAGGACGTGCGCAACAACGCCCGCACCTGCACCACCCGGACCATGAAGCGGTGCGTGACCCTTGGCATCCCGCCGACGCCGCGCCCGGCCGACCCCCAGTGGGGCCTGCCCGAGCCCCAACGCACGATCGCCGCGCAGTACGTCGACGGCTTCGTGTGGTTCGGCCGGCCCTGGCTCTACAACCAGGCCGACCCCTTCGTCGCCAGCCGGGCGCTCGACATGGCCCGCAGCACGCCCTGGACCGCCACCGGTCCTCGCTGAGCGCTCAGGTCCGTGTCCGAGCACGGGTGAGAACCGTGCCTGCCGCGGCCATCCGGTGCGGTGAGGGCTCCGAACAACACGCATGCCCCTGTCGCTTCTGCGCGCCCTCGACGAGGTCCAGCAGGCACCGTTCGTGGTGGACGTGCTGCGCAGCTCGGACCACCTTGCCGCCGCTGCCGCCAGCGCAGGACCGGAGTCGGTGGCGCTGCTCGCCTCGACGATCCACGAGCCCGATGAGCTGACCGCGGTGGCGGCCGTGCACGCCCTCGCCAAGGTGTTCGACGACGGGGCCGACGCCGTGCTGTCGGAGCTCTTGTCGCACCCGCGACCGTTCCTGCGGGAGCACGCGAGCTGGGCGCTCGGCAGCCGGCTGCCGCGCCTGGACGCGATCGGCAGGCTGGTCGGGGTCGTCGCGGGCGGTGGCTTCTCCGGGGTCCTCGCCCAGCGGACCCTCGCGGGGTGGGCCGTCTCGGCACCGGACCAGATCGCACCGGTCGTCGAGGGTGCGCTCGCCGCGACGACCAGCGCCGCCGTGCGCGCCAGGCTGGTCGAGACCCTCGGCCTGGTGCCGGGTCCGATCGCCAGCCGCGCACTGCTCGAGGTGGCTGCCGCGACCGGTGAGCACCCGACGGCGCGGGCCGCTGCCGTCGCCGCGCTCGGCGACCGCCCGACCGACCCCGCCGCAGTGGCGCTGGTGCGCGACCTGCGCGCGACGGACGACGACCTCGGGACCGTCGCCAGGCTGGCCGCCGTCGACCTGGGGATCGACTCCGTGGAGCCTGCCGGTGCCGCACCCGGCCTGACGGTGGCCCAGCTCTTCCTCCACGCCGACATCGACCGGGACCTCAGTCGCGCGGGCGCCGGCGACAACGGCGGCGTCGCCACGCTCCTCGTCCGGCTCGGCGACGCGCTGGCTGCAGAGCCTGGAGTCGGTCGGGTGCTGACCCTCTCTCGAGGCACCCCCCGCGCCGCCGTGGCAGCGCTCTCCCCCGACGAGGGTCACCTGCTGACCCCGGTGCCCCTGCTGACCGAGGCGACGTCTGCTGCGCAGGCGTGGCCGTCGCGCGTCGCCGCGGGACGCGGGATCCGCCGCGTGCTGCGCACGCACCGGGTCGACGTGCTCCACCTGCGGATGGCGGAGGTGGGCAGCCTCGCCGCGGCCGAGGTGGCCCGCGAGCTGGGCATCCCCGTGGTCTTCACGCTCGCACCCGACCCGCACGCCGTGATCCACGCCCTCGACATGACCGGCGGCCTCCACCGGGGCAACTTCGGCTCCGAGGACGAGCGCGAGCACTACTGGTTCCGTGCCCGTCTGGTGCAGCGACTGGCCGCGGACGCCGCCCACATCGTCCTCTTCCCCCGTCCGCGGCTCCAGGACGACATGCGTGACCTGCTCGGTCTCGACGTCACCGCGCAGCCCGACCGCTTCACCGTCGTGCCCGAGGGCGTCGACCTCCGGGTGAGCGCCGCGGCCGCGGCCGAGCTCGAACGGCCAGGGCTCCCCGGCCCCGCGCTGGCCGAGCTCGACGAGCTCGTCGCCACGCTGCCCGAGCACCGGAGAGGGCTGCCGCTCGTGATCAGCGTGGGCCGCCTGCACCGCGTCAAGGGGATGGCGACCCTGGTCGAGGCATGGGCCGGCGACGCCGAGCTGCGCGAGGGGAGCAACCTGCTCATCGTCGGCGGCGACATGGCCGATCCCTCAGCGGACGAGCGCGAGCAGCTCGACCTGATCGGCGAGGTCCTCGCACAGTGCCCCGGGGCCGCGGAGGGCGTGCTGATGCCCGGCCATCGTCCCAACGACGTGGTGTCGGTCTGGCTGGCGGCCGCGCGGACGGGCCGACCGGGCGGCAACGGCCCTGCCGGGATCTACGTGTGCAGCAGCCTCAAGGAGGAGTTCGGCCTCGCGCTGCTGGAGGCTCTCGCCTCGGGGCTGGTCGTGGTGGGCCCCTCGGCGGGCGGACCGGCCACCTACATCGAGCACGGGGTGACCGGGGTTCTCGTCGACACCCGTTGTCCGGCCGAGCTGGCCGAGGCGATGAGGGCCGCGTCCGACCTCGCCAACGCTCCGGACCAGGACGAGCGGATCGACCGGGCCGTGGCCCGGGTCCGTGCCGACTTCACCGTGCAGACCATGGCCGAGCGGTTGGGCGCGATCTACGCCGGCGCGGCACGCACGGCGGGTCGCTCGTGACACGGTTGCCCGCATGACCCTGCTGGTGATCAGCCCCGACTACGCCTCACACCTGCTGCCGTTGGCGACGCTGGCAGCGGCCTGGCAGGACGCCGGCGAGTCCGTGGTGGTGGCGACCGGCCCGGCGACGGCCGACATCGTGGCCGACTTCGGCTTCCGCCGCGCCGAGCTGGTGCTCGGCAGGGGCTCGAACCCCGGCGTCATCCGGGCCGAGCAGCAGCCTCCCGGCGAGGACGAGGCGCTGCGTGGCTTCTTCGCCGCCACCCGCCACGGCATGGTGGCGACCTTGCGCTACCAGGCCGAGGCCCGGCGCAACGACCTGCTCTGGGAGCCGGTCGACCGGGCGCGGGCCGTCCTGGACGTCGTCGACCGGGTGCAGCCCGACCAGGTGATCGTCGACCACCTGGCGTTCAGCGCCCGCCTCGGCCTGGCGGCCGCTGGTGTCCCCCACGCCGACGTCGTGCTGGGTCACCCCACCGCGCTCCCGGTCGGCGACGAGGTCTACGGCTACCCGCCGGCCTGGCCCGCCGCACTCACCCCGTCGACGCCCGAGCTCGCGGCACTCCACCGACTGTGCCGCGACGTCCGGGACGACTTCACCGCGGAGTGGAACGCCGCGCTGCACGTCCTGGCCCCCGGCGCCACGCCATCGACGGACGCGTTCGCCGAGCACGGCGACCTGCTCCTGCTCAACTACCCGGCTGCCCTCCACGACCCCGCTCGTACGACGCTGCTGCCGCCTCACGCGTTCCTCGGGTCGGCCGTGCGGGACGAGCCCGCTGGGGACGACGTCCAGGACTGGCTCGCCGCCGACGACGCCCCCGTGGTCTACGTCAGCTTCGGCAGCTTCCTCTCCGCGCGCGGGGACGTGCTGGCCACGGTGCTCGACGCGCTCCGACCGCTCGGCCTGCGCGTCGCGGTGGCGACCGGTTCCGCCACCGGCCTGCCGGACGTCCCCTCGAGCTGGCTGCTCCGTCCCTTCCTGCCGCAGGTGGCGCTGCTGGAACGGTCCGCCCTGCTGGTCACCCACGGGGGCAACAACAGCGTCACCGAGTCGCTGACCGCCGGCGTGCCGATGGTCCTGCTGCCGTTCTCCACCGACCAGTTCGCGGGGGCCGCCGCGGTCGAGGCCGCCGGGCTGGGAACGGCGCTCGACCCCAACACCGCCACCTCCGCCGATCTCACGTCCGCGGCGCGCGCCGTGCTCGAGGGCCCCGCCCCGCACCTGGCCCGGTCGATCGGCGACGGACTGCGGCGGGCACCGGGCCGCGACGTCGCCCGGGCAGCCCTGCGCGGCTGATCGGCGTACGGCCCGGGACGTACGACAGCCGCCCCGACGGGTGTCGGGACGGCTGTCGTCAAGAGGGCTGCGCGCGAGTGGAGCTGCGGGGAATCGAACCCCGGTCCTCGAGCGTCGATCCAGGTCTTCTCCGGGTGCAGTCAGTGATGTCGCTTTTCTCGGCCCCGGCGCTCGCACAGACACGTCGCCGACAGGCCCAGTCAGGATTGAGTCCCGGTCACCCCTCCTGACAGAGAGTGACCAGCAAGTCTCCTAGATGAGGCCTGGGTCCGGGACGGAGACGGATGCCCGGTCAGACCCTTCGGTCACTGCTCAGGCAGCGAGAGCGAAGTCGTTGCGCTCAGAATTGGCAACTATAGGTTTCCAGCGATCGTTTACGAGATGACGCTGGCTTCTCGACCCGCTTCCCCTGGAACTAACGTCCCAAGTCGAAACCGATCAGCCCCTCTTGTGTTTTCAATGGTGGTGCGTGACCACTCTACGCGGCACAACCGACGTCCGCCGCACGCTATTCCAACGTATGCAGCGGCTCGGCCTGCCACTCGCCGTCGTCGAGCCGCCACAGCTCGCGGTCGTTGCCCTCGGCGAGCCCGGCGGGGACCTGGTGGTCGTACGCCAGGCCGCCCCCGTCCACGGCGTCGCGGTGGCGCGTCCACGACGCGCGGTAGTCGCGCTCGACCTCGGCCCGCTGCTCGGCGGTCGCGTCCTTCGGGAAGACCATGGCCTCCCACGGCACCTCGATGTCGGCCGTGGTCTCCTCCCCCTCCGGCGTGAGGACGAAGATGCGCTCGTTGGTCATCCGATGTCCCGCTCGGACCAGGAGCCCGCCGTCGTCCTGCCAGCGGAAGCGCACCGACCAGCCGCTGCCCTTCACGTGCCCGTCGGTCCGGGAGGCGACGGCGGCGTCGGGCAGGAACAACCCCCAGTGCGCGAAGTACGCGGCGAAGGCGTCCTGCTGCGCGGTCGTCTGCGACCCGGCTCCGTCGCCGTCGTGGTCGTCGCCGGGAGGCGGCACCGCCTCGTGCAGCCGTACGCGGGTGATGCGGTGGCCGTCGACCTCCACGACCTCGAGCGGCCGGTCCTCGACCATGACCAGGTCGCCGACATCCGCCATCCGCGCCAGGCGGTGGAGGACGTAGCCCGCGACCGTCTCGTAGGGCCCGTCCTCGAGCTCGACGCCCGTCCGCTCGCCGAACTCCTCGATGGTCAGGCCGGCATCGACCGTCTTGGGATCGGCGTTGGCCGCGACCTCGGCGTCGCGGTCGTACTCGTCGTGGATCTCACCGACGAGCTCCTCCATCAGGTCCTCGAGGGTGACGATCCCGTCGGTGCCGCCGTACTCGTCGACGACCAGGGCGATGTGTGCGCCGAGGCTGCGGAGCTGGTCGATCGACGGCAGCACGCGGTTGGTGCGCGGCAGCACGGGCAGGTCGCGGGCGAGGTCGGCGACCGTGTGGCCCTCGTCGTCGGCGCGGCCGAGGACGTCGCGCAGGTGGAGGTAGCCGAGGACCTCGTCGAAGGACTCCCCCGTGACCGGGTAGCGGGTGTAGGGCTGCTCGACGATCACGGCCACGGCCGCCGCGAGCGTCAGGTCGCCGCTGAGGAAGACGACGTCGCCGCGTGGCTTCATCACCTCGCTGAGCGAGCGGTCGCCCGCCTCGAAGACGTCGTCGACGATCTTGCGCTCGCCCGCGGGGATGTCCTCGTGGCCGGAGATCATCATCCGCAGCTCCTCCTCGTCGACCTCGTCGCCGGCGGCGTCGGGGTTGCCGCCGAGCAGGCGGACGAGCAGGTTGGTGGAGAGCGAGAGCAGCCAGATGACCGGCGTCATCACCCGTGCGAATCCGCCCAGCGGGGGTGCGAACAGCTTGGCGACGCCGACCGAGCGCTGCAGCGCGAGCCGCTTGGGCACGAGCTCGCCGAGCACGAGGGAGAGGTACGACACCACCAGGGTCGTGACGATGAGCGACACCGTGTCGGGGGACGGGGCGCCCAGCGACTCGAAGGCGGGTGCGAAGGACGGGGCGAGCGTCGAGGCACCGAAGGCGGCCGAGAAGAAGCCGGCGACCGTGACGCCGATCTGCACTGCGGACAGGAACCGGTTGGGGTCCCGCGCGAGCGAGGCGACCGCGTGACCGCGACCGCCCTGGCTCTCGAGGCGGTCCACCTGGCCGGAGCGCAGCGAGACCAGCGCGATCTCGGTCGCCGCGAACACACCGCCTACGATGATGAAGCCGAGGACGAGAAGGACGTCGATCCAGGTTCCGGACACCGCCACAACCTAGCGACCGGCCGGTGGCGCTGGCAGACGGGAAAGCTCAGCCCGCAGCGACGAGCGCGGCGCCCACGGCGGCGACCGGGTAGTGCAGCGGCACCATGCTGAGCCGGTCGGCCAGGCCGAGCGAGGCGAGGAAGGCCGAGCCCTCCCCCAGCGCCCGGAGCTGGAGAACGACCTGCTCGTGCAACGGTTCGCCGACCTCGCTGACCCCGCCGCCGAGCACGATCCGCTCGGGGTCGATGGTCAGGCAGAGCGCCCGGACGGCGTTGGCCACGCCCCAGCAGAACCGGTCACGCACCGCGACGGCCTTGACGTCGCCTGCGGCGGCCGCGGCGAAGAGGTCGGCAGCCGGCGGACCGTCCGGCGTCGGCCACGCCTCGGCGAGCGCACGACCGGACGCGATCGTCTCGAGGCACCCCACCTGTCCGCAGCCGCACACGGCACCGCTCGGGTCGACCGGCAGGTGCCCGATCTCCCCGGCCGCTCCGTGCTCGCCGCGGCGCAGCCGCCCGTCCAGCACGAGGCCGGCGGCCAGTCCGGTGCCGACGCTCAGGTAGACCACGTCGTCCGCGTCGACGAGCGCCCGAGCGGCGAGCGTCGCGGCGTTGACGTCGTTCTCCAGCAGCACCGGCACGCCGAGCCGCTCGGCCAGGAGGTCGCGCAGGGGCAGGTCGTCGCCGTTGACGTCGAGGTTCACCGCATGCCGCAGCGTCCCGCGCGCGACGTCGACGAGGCCGGGCACGCCGACCCCGACCGGACCGGTCAGGTGTCCTTGCCCACCGACCTCGCGCCCCAACGCCGCGAAGACCCGCGCCGCCGTGTCGACCACGCCGTCGGCGCCGGGCCGGGTCGACTTCCGCACCTGCGCGAGGATCGAGCCGTCGTCGGCCAGGACGACGCCGTGGGTCTTGGTGCCGCCGATGTCGAGGCCGACCGCCCGCGTGCCTGCGGTCACCGCGCCCACCCTGCCTCTCGCAACAGCTCCGTCACCGCGACCACGCCCGGACCGGACGAGCCGCGTGTGCTGATCCTTGCAAGCCCCACGTCACACGTCCCCGGCCAGCCCCACTCGACGACCACGGCCGCGCGGCCGTCGGCCGCGATCGAGCGGAGGAGGTCGAGCAGGTCGGGCCGCCGGTGCGCGTCGCGCACCTGCACGACGAGGGGTACGCCGTCCGCGACCGCAGCGCGCAGCCCGGTGGCCGACGGGTCGACCCGGTGGTCGGGCTCGAGCCCCCACGCCACCGCACCGACCGCGATGTTGGCCACCGTCTCGACGCTGACGACCAGCGCTCCGGTGAGGTCGGGAAGGTCACCGTCGACCGCCAGGGCCGCAGACGAGGCCCCGACCTGGCGGCGCTGGTCGGGCTCGCTCCGCTCGGCACCGGTCACGGTCATCGACCGCACCCGGCCTGCGGCCTCGGCAAGCCGGGCGGCGACCAGCCGGCCGTCGTGGACCGCCGCCACGATCGCGTCCCGGATCTCCGCCACCAGCGACGCGGGCTTGTCCGGCCCGATGCAGAGGAGGTCGCAGCCGGCGGCCAGGGCGCGTACGGCGGCCTCGGGCAGGCCGGTCGCCGCGGAGGCGCCGGCCATGTCGAGGGCGTCGCTGACGATCACGCCGTCGAACCGCAGGTGCTCTCGGAGCAGGCCGAGCACGGTCGGGCTCAGGGTCGCCGGGCGGTCGGGGTCGAGCGACGGCACCACGATGTGCGAGGTCATCACCGCAGCCACCCCCGCTTCGATGGCAGCCGTGAACGGGACCAGCTCGCGCGCGGCCAGCGTCTCGGCGTCCACGTCGATCCTCGGGAGGGCGAGGTGGCTGTCGGTGGCGGTGTCGCCGTGCCCCGGAAAGTGCTTCGCGCAGGCCGCGACACCGGTCGACTGCAGCCCGCGGGTCCACGCGGCGGTGTGGGCGGCCACGTGTGAGGCGTCGGCACCGAAGCTGCGGGTGCCGATGACCGGGTTGTCGGGATTGCTGTTGACGTCGGCGTCCGGGGCGAGGTCGAGGGTGACGCCGACGGCGGCGAGCTCGGTGCCGACCCAGCGTCCGACGTCCTCGGTGAGCGCGACGTCGTCGACGGCGCCGAGGGCCGCAGCGCCGAGCACCGGGCTCGGCTCGCGGGTGTGCAGGCGGCTGACGTCGCCTCCCTCCTCGTCGACCGCGATCACCGCGTGCGGGTTGGCTCTCGTGATGGCCGCGCTCAGCTCGGCCAGGGCCTGAGTGCCGTCGGCCGTGTTGCTGCCGAAGTAGCAGACCCCGCCGAGGCCCTGCTCGAGCAGCGTGCGGTAGTCGTCGGGCAGCGTCGTGCCGGAGAAGCCCGGCAGGAGCACCTGCAGCGCGAACGTGCGGACGTCGGTGCCCTCGATCATCGGCTCATCCCTTCACGGCGCCGGTGGTCAGTCCGCTGACCATCCGCCCCTGGACGACGAGGAAGAAGATGATCACGGGCACGGCGATGAGCGTGGAGCCGGCCATGATCCCGCCCCAGTCGGTGCCGCGGTTGACGTCGGTGAAGGTCGAGAGCCAGAGCGGCAGGGTGCGCTGGTCCTCGCGCGTCATCACGACCAGTGCGAGGGTGAACTCGTTCCACGCCTGGATGAAGCCGAACACCCCGGTCGCCACCAGGCCGGGCGCGAGCAGCGGGAGGGTCACCCGGAAGAACGCCTGGACGCGGGTGCAGCCGTCCATCATCGCCGCCTCCTCCAGCTCGTAGGGGACGCCGGCGACGAAGCCCCGCAGGGTCCAGATCGTGAAGGGCAGCACGCTGGCGACGTACACGAGCGTCAGGCCGACCACCGTGTTGAGCAGCTCCGCCGCCTCGAGCATCTTGTACTGGGAGATGAAGAGTCCCTCGACCGGGATCATCTGGATCAGCAGCAGGGTGACGATGAACGACATCCGGCCGCGGAAGCGGAAGCGCGACACCGCGACCGCGGCGACGAACGCGAAGGCCAGCGCGACCACGACCGTCAGGCCGGTCACCATCAGGCTGACGCGGAGCGCGTTGACGAACTGGTCCGTCGCGAAGACGGTGCGGAAGTTGTCGAGGTCGCCACCGAACGGCACCCACGTCGGCACCGGGTTGCGGATCTCGTTGCGGTCGAGGAAGGAGCTGTTGACCATCCAGTAGACCGGGAACGCGGCGACCAGGAAGGCGAGGATGCCGATCGTGTTGGCGGCGGCGCGCAGCGGCGCAGGGGTCGGTCGGCTCATGACTCCGCCTCCTGCCGGAGCATCGTCCGGACGTAGGGCGCAGTGAGGACGACGGTCAGCACGAGCATGAACATCGCCACCGCGGCGGACATCCCGAACTCGCCACCGCCGATGCCGAGCCGGTAGATGTAGGTGCCGAGCAGGTTGGTGTCGCGGGCGCTGCCGCCGGCCTCCTGCAGCAGGAAGATCTGGGTGAAGACGCGCAGGTCCCAGATGACCTGCAGCAGCCCGACGACCAGCAGCACCGGACGGATCGTCGGCACCACGACGTGGCGGAACCGCGACCGCGCGCCGGCGCCGTCGATCTCGGCCGCCTCGAGCATCTCCTCGGGCAGCTGCGTCAGCGCGGCGTACACCGTGAACGCCACGAACGGCACGCTCATCCAGACCACGATGACCGTGGCGACGAAGAAGAACGACAGCGGTCGCAGCAGCCAGGGGTGACCGGCGTAGTCGAGTCCGAGCCCGGTGAGCAGGTAGTTCACGACGCCGTACTGCGTGTCGAAGAGCCACTGCCAGACCGTCAGCGACGCGACCACCGGCATCGCCCAGGCCAGCAGCAGCCCGGTCTGCACGAGGAGTCGTACGCCGCGCGCCATGTGGCGCATCAGCAGCGCGAGCCCGACACCGACCAGCATCGTCACCGCCGCGTTCACCAGGCAGAAGAGGATCGTGCGGAGGGTGACCCGCCAGAGGTAGCCGTCGCCGACGAGGTCGCGGTAGTTCTGCAGTCCGACCCACTCCGGCGGACGGCCGAACTGCTGCGCGAGCCCGAAGTCCTGGAACGACAGCACGACCTGTCGCACCAGCGGGTAGCCCAGCGCCAGCGCCAGGGCGAGCAGCGCGGGGAGCACGAGGGCGTACGGCAGCGGGGTGCTGCGGCGGGTGTCGGTCGTGCCGCTCATGCTTGGTCCTCTCGTGCTCGGTCGGGCTGCGCTTGATTGTGGCGTGCGGGCAGGCAGCGGCGGGGGCAGCGACTCGCGCCGCCCCCGCCTCTGCAGGTCGTGCTGGTGCCGGTCAGCCGTTGAGCTGGCTGGCCATCTGCTCGTCGGCCTTGGTCGCGAGCTCCTGGACGTCACCGCCCTGGGCGATGGCGCTGAAGAGGTCCTCCAGGACGCGCGAGCCCTCGACGTTGGCCCAGCCCGGCGCCGCCGGCGTGAGCTTGGCGTTGGACGCAGCCTCCTGCGTCGCGGCGGCGTACTCGTCGTCACCGAGCAGGGACGCCAGGGACGTGCGGGCGGGCGTGAGCCCGGCGCCGGCCATGATCGTCTGGTAGTCCTCGCTGAGCATCAGCGCGACGGCCTCCTCGGCGAGGTCCTGGTTGGCCGACTTCGCGGCGACCGCGATGTCGGAGCCACCGAGCAGCACCGGTGCGGGCGAGCCGTCGGCGCCGGGCATCGCGAAGACGCCGACCTCCTTGGCGAAGCCGTCGGGGCAACCGGCCTCCGGGTCCTCGAGCAGACCCTTGACCCAGCCGGGCGTCGACATCATGCCGACCTCGCCGGCGCAGAACGGCGTCCACGGGTCGGCCTCGTTGCCGTCCTTGGGAGCACCCGAAGCCTGCATGAAGAGCTCCTGCGCGGTCTCGAGGCCTGCTACGGACTCGGGCGAGGAGAGCGCACCGGTCCACTCGCCGCCGTCGTCGGTGGCGAGGTCACCGCCCGCTGCCCAGACGAAGGCCGCACCGTTGCGCCAGTCCTGGCCGGGGAACCAGAAGCCCGAGAAGTTCGCCGGCTTGGGGTTCTCCTCCTTCAGCGTGATCGCGGCCTGCACGAACTCGTCGAGCGTCGTAGGCACCTCGAGGCCCGCCTTCTCGAAGAGGTCCTTGCGGTAGAAGATGTACTTCGAGCCGGCGTAGTAGGGGACGGCGTACGTCTCCCCGTCGACCGTGGCGCCCTCGACGAACCCGGGCAGCAGGTCGTCGCCCCCGAGGTCGTCGAGCTCGTCGGTGAGCGGCGAGAACGCGCCGGCCGAGGTGAAGGTCGGCGCCTGGGTGTTGCCGATCTCGACCACGTCGGGGGTCTCGGACTCGCTCGACAGGGCGGTCGTGAGCTTCTCGACCAGGCCGTCCCACTCCTGCTGCTCGATCGTCAGCGTGGAGCCGGGGTTCTGGTCCTCGAAGGTCTCCTTCAGCCAGTCGCGGGCCTCCTGCGGGGTGTCCGTGCCGTTGAGCCAGACGCGGATGTCGGCCGACTCGGGACCGCCGTCCCCGCCGTCGGACCCTCCGTCGTCGTCGCTCCCGCAGGCGGCCAACGTGGTCAGCGCGAGCGCTGCGACGGCCACACCGGTCAGTGACTTCTTGATCTTCACCACAGTGTTCCTCTCATCGGTGGGTGTCAGGGCGCTCACGAGACGCCCAGCTCTCCGGCGAGCACGAGCACGGCCGCTCCCACGACCACGACGTCCTCGCCGAGCTTGGAGGTGCGGACGGCCAGCCCCGTGGAGCTGATCGGCATCGTCCGCTCGCGGATGGTCCGGTTGGCTGCGTCGAGCAGCGGTCCGTCGAGCAGCTCCGCGGGGCCGCTCAGCACGATCTCGTGCAGGTTGAGGGCGGCGACGATGGGTGCGAGCACCTCACCGAGCTGCCGGCCGACGTCGGCCAGGGCGGCCGGACCGTCGACACCGGGGGCGGCGACCGTACGCCGCAGCCGCGGGGCCGCCAGGACCGTCTCCAGGCAACCGGTGCGCGAGCACGCGCAGCGCTCGCCGTCGGGGTCGACCACGACGTGCCCGATCTCGCCCGCGGCACCGAGGTGGCCGTGGAGGAGCGAGCCGCCGAGCACGAAGCCGGCTCCGACACCGGTGCCGACCCGCAGCACCATCAGCCCGCCGTCGCCGGACTCGCCGAAGGTGTGCTCGCCGAGCACCGCGGTGTTGGCGTCGTTGGCGACGAAGACCGGGAGGTCGAGGGCCGCGGCCAGCCGGGCCGCGAGGGGGGTGTCGGTCCACGCGAGGTTGGGGGCGTCGATGACCGTGCCGGCCGTGTCGACGACACCCGGGCTGCCGACGCCGATGCCGAGCACCGGCCGATCGGTCATCGCGATCAGCTCGGTGGCGAGCCGGAGCACGAGCTCGACTGCCTGCTCCCCCTCGGCGCCGTCCACGTGGACCTCGTGGCGGGCCAGGACGGTGCCGGCGAGGTTGACCACCGCGCCCGACATCGAGTCGGTCTCGGACAGGTCGAGTCCGATGATGTGGTGCGAGTCGGCGGCGAGGCCGACGAGCATCGGCGGCTTGCCGACCCGCGAACCCTCCGGCGCGCCGAGCTCGGTGACCAGGCCCTCGGCGACCATCTCGCCGACCAGGTCGGACACGGTGACGCGGGTCAGGGCGCTCGCCCGGGCGAGGTCCGCGCGGCTCGCCGGTCCGTCGCGGAACAGCTGCTGGAGCAGCAGCGAGCGGTGGTGGCGGCGGGCGTCCTCCTGGAGGAGCTTGCCCTGCGGTCGCAATGGGCGGCCGACCGGTGTGTGCGGGGTCACATTAGTTAGTTCACCGCACTTACTTATCCGGTGTCAAGCACCTGGTGGGCTCGATGTGCCATTGACCTGGCCCGCCGAGCGGTGGTCCAGCCACCTTCCCGCCACCCCGAACGTGGGTGGGCCACCGCTGCCGGGCGCGTCGACGTACGACACGCGCACAGGCGGTGGTGGAGCCACACTCCAAGCACCCCGAATGTGGGTGGACCACCGCTCCGCAGAGGGTCAGCCGAGGAGCGCGAGCGTGTTGTCCCAGCACACCGCGCGCAGCCACTCCTCCCCCAGGCCCAGCCGGGCGAGCGCGTCGAGCTGGTCGCCGTAGGGGTAGGGGATGTTCGGGAAGTCGCTGCCGAGGTGGACCCTCCCGGCCAGCCCGAGGTCGCGCAATCGCGGCAGCAGCTCGGGCGGGTAGGCGCCGCCCATCTCGTCGAAGAACGGCGTGAAGGCCATCGTCGTGTCCAGCGCCACCCGCTCGTGGGTCTCGGCCAGCCCGAGGAACTCGGCGTACTCCGGTGCACCCGCGTGGGCGATCATCAACCGCAGCCGCGGATGCCGGCGCAGCAGGGCGGCGACCGGCTCGGGGCCGGTGTGCTCGGTCGGGACGGGACCGCTCCCGGCGTGCAGCACCACGGGCGTCCCGGCCTCCGCGACGACGCCCCACGCCTCGTCGAGCAGCGGGTCGGTGACGGTGAACGCGCCGACCTGCACGTGCACCTTCCAGACCTCGACCGACTCCGTGCGGGAGGTGACGTACGCCGTCACGCCGGGCTCGGGGAAGAACGTGCCGCACACCGCCGCCTCGGGCACCCGCTCTGCGAAGCCGGCCGCCCAGTCGTTGAGGAACTCGGCCATGTCGGGCTTGTGCGCGTAGGGCAGCGCGGTGAAGCGGCGGACGCCGAACGAGCGCAGCGTCTCGACCAGGACGTCGTCCTCGCCGCGGTAGCGCAGCGGCCACGCGCGGCCGATCAGCGGGCCGGCGGCGTCGAACTGCGCGCGCACCTTGGCCATCACCCGCGGCGGCAGGAAGTGGGTGTGCAGGTCCTGCAGGCCGGGAAGGCCGAGGGCGTCGGTGAAGGCGCGGACGTGACCTTCAGTCACGGTGGCCCTTCAACCGGCGCTGCACCGCCTCGACCTTCTCGCGGTTGGCGTCACGCTCGGCCAGGGTGTGGCGCTTGTCGTAGGACTTCTTGCCCTTGGCGAGGGCGATCTCGACCTTCGCGCGGCCGTCCTTGAAGTAGAGCGCGAGCGGGATGATCGTGTAGCCCTTGTCGGTGATCTTGCGCTCGATCTTGTCGATCTCGGCACGGTTGAGCAGCATCTTGCGACGCCGGCGGGCGGCGTGGTTGGTCCACGTGCCCTGGCTGTACTCGGGGATGTGCACGCCGAGCAGCCACGCCTCGCCGCTGTCGATCTCGGCGAAGCCGTCGACGAGGGACGCGCGACCCATCCGCAGGGACTTCACCTCGGTCCCCATCAGGACGAGCCCGGCCTCCCACGTGTCCTCGATGTGGTAGTCGTGGCGCGCCTTCTTGTTCTGCGCGACCATCTTCTGGCCCTGCTCCTTCGCCATGGGGACAGTCTCTCAGGCGATGTCCAACGGGTTGGCGGGTGCCGGCAGTGCCGCCAGTGCCGTCTCCGCGATCCCGAGGAGGTCGTCGGTGCCGCCGCCGTCGCGGGCGCAGCCGGACATCCCGCGCAGGACGGCCAGGAGGAAGGTGGCGAGCCGATCGGTGTCCGTCCCGGCTGCGAGCTCGCCGTCGCGGACCCCGTCGGCAAGCCGGTCCCCGAGTCGTCGACGGACGACCTCGCGCTGGGCCGCGAGCCGGGGCTCGGTCAGCATCAGGCACCCGGCAGGAGTGGCCGGGTCGGTGTGGGCCCGTGCGGTGTCCTCCAGCACCCGGGCGACGGCCTCGCGCACGGTCGGCAGGGCCGTCGCGACCTCGATCCCCTCGCAGGTGCGTTGGAAGTACGCCTCCGACGCTTCCTCGAACAGGCGCTGCTTGTCGCCGAACGCCGCATAGAGGCTGGGCGGCGTCACCCCCATGGCAGCGGTCAGCGTCGCGACGGAGGTCTCCTCGTAGCCAGCCCGCCAGAACTCCTCGACAGCAACCGCCAGCGCTGCGTCGCGATCGAAGCTCCGCGGTCGTCCGGCCATGGCCACGAGCATACCGTATCGATCACTACAGAATGTGCTACCGTTCCGGCCGTCAATCAATAGTGATCGCTACAGAATGGAACACCATGGACCTCAGGGATGCAGTCGTGCTCGTCACCGGAGCGAACCGCGGCATCGGCGCCGAGTTCGTCGAGCAGCTCAGGAAGCGGGGAGCGGCCAAGATCTACGCCGCCTCACGCAGCGCGGGCTCGATCGACGCAACGGGGGTGCACCCGCTCGAGCTCGACATCACCGACGCCCGCCAGGTCGCGGCAGCGGCCGCCGCCGCGGGCGACGTGCAGGTGCTCATCAACAACGCCGGCATCTCCACGGGCACCCCGCTCGTCGCGGGGGACGAGGCGTCGATCCGCCGGGAGATGGACACGAACTTCTACGGCCCCCTGCTCATGACCCGCGCGTTCGCCCCGATCCTGAGGTCCAACGGCGGCGGCGCCGTCCTCAACGTCATCTCGGCACTGTCGTGGTTCAGCACCCCGAGCGCGGGGGCGTACGCCGCGTCGAAGGCGGCTGCCTGGTCGCTGACCGACAGCACGAGGCTCGAGCTCGCCGCACAGGGGACGCACGTGGTCGGCGTGCACATGGGCCTGGTCGACACCGATATGGCGCGGGGCGTCGACGCGCCGAAGATCACACCGGCCGACCTGGCGAGCGCCGGCCTCGACGCCCTCGACTCAGGTGCGCAGGAGGTGCTCGCCGACGACTGGGCGACATTCGTGAAGTCCGGGCTCGGCCTCGACCCGCAGGAGCGCTACGGGAGGATCTTCGCCGCCCTGGGCGGTTGAGCGATCAGAACCAGTTCATCGGGTCGACGGCCTGGCCGTTGGCCATGACCGTGAAGTGCAGGTGGCAGCCCGTGGACCAGCCGGTGTCGCCCATGTATCCGATCACCTGGCCCTCCGTGACCTGGTCGCCGACGCCGACGGTGTAGCCGCTGGCGTGGTTGTAGATCGTGGCGATGCCCTTGCCCCCGAGCAGGCCGTGGTCGACGACCAGCCGGTTGCCGTAGACCGAGCTCGAGTACGACGCGACCACCCGTCCCGGCGCGGACGCGCGGAGCGGGGTGCCGCAGCCGCCTCCCCCGAAGTCGATGCCGTCGTGGAGGCCCCAGTACTTGTAGATCGGGTGCGTGCGGTAGCCGAAGGGCGAGGTGACGTAGCCGTCGACGGGCATGGCCAACAGGCCGGTCGACGGACCGCCGGGGGCCGACCTGGCCTGGGCCCGGGCGAGCGCGCGGGCGCGGGCACGAGCGGCGCGCTTGCGCAGCATCTCCTCGATCCGGTCCTGCTGCTTCATGTGCTTGCGGAGCTTGACGAGGTCCTTGGCCCGCGCCTTGCGCGCGTCGACCCGCGCGTCACGACGCTCGACCACGAGGGCGACCACGGAGTCCTTGGCCGCCTGCTGCTCGGTCGCGAGCTCCTGCATCACCTGGAGGTGCTCGGCCGCCGCCTCGCGCTGCTCGGCGACGTCGTCGCGCGCCTCGGTGACCTGGTCCTCCGTCACCTCGAGCAGCACCTCGGCGGCCTTGAGCTGGTCGTACGCCCTCGCCTCCTGGCCGACGATCACGTCACGCACGCCATCGCGGCGGGTGAGGTCCTCGGCCGACACCGCGTCGAGCATCGAGGAGAACGCGATCAGGTCGGGGTCGCCCTCGGCGTACATGTCGGCGATCGTGTTCGCGACCCGGTGTCGCTGCGTCTCACGGTCGGCCTGGCCCTGGGTGAGCGCGACCTCCGCCTCGGCGAGGTCGGCCTCGGCCTGCGCCAGCTCCACCTGCATCTCGGCGTCGCGCTCCTGCGCCACCTCCACCTTGCCGCGCGCCGTGGCGAGGCGGGTCTTGGCGACCGACAGCTGCTCGTGCGCGGCCTCGAGCCGGGCGGCCGCCTTGCGCAGCTGGGAGCTGGAGGCGTCGAGGTCCGCGCGGGCACCCTTGACCTGGCGATCGATCTGGCGCTGCTTGTCCTTGAGGTCGTCGGCGTGCGCCGCGGAGACGCCCAACGCCATGACCACGACGAGCCCTGCGGCCATGCGGGATTGAGCGGTACGGGGGAAGGAACGCACCGGGAAGCCTTTGTTCGTTCGGGGAAGAGAACAAGGCAGACGCTAACCCCCGCGGATCAGACTTTGAGGTATTTGCGCGTCAGCACGAGTGTCGGGAGGAGGGTGAGCAACGGACCCAGGACTCCGACGGCGAGCAGAGCGAGTCCGAACTCGTCCCAGCCGATCCACGGGATGAACTTCAACGTGTCGTCCCCGCGGCCCTCGATGCCGAACTGCTGCACCGCCGCGAGCGCTCCCCCGGCGAGCACGACGCCGATGATCGCGGTCACCAGCGCCTCGAGGAGGAAGGGCAGCGCGATGTAGAGGGTGGAGGCGCCGACCAGCCGCATGATGCCGATCTCCTTGCGCCGCGCGAACGCCGCGAGGCGGATCGTGTTGGCGACCAGCAGCAGGGCTGCGAAGACCAGGACGGCGGCGGTCACGAGGGCCACCCACTGCAACATGCTCAGCGCGCCGAGGATCGGGGCGATGACCTTGCGCATGTCCTGCACCCGCGAGACGCCGTCGAGCCCCTGGACCGCGCTGGTGATGCCTTCGAACTGCTCGGGGTCCTCGAGGGTGATCCAGATGGTCTGCGGCATGTCCTCGGCGGTGATGGCCGGGTTGTCGCCGGAGAACAGCTCCTCGCCGTAGAGCTCCTTGGCCTTGTCGAGCGCGGTCTCGCTGGACTCGAAGTGGTAGTCGGCGACCTCGGGGTTGTCCCTCACGACCGCCTCGATGTCGGTCTTCTGCGCGTCGGTCACCGAGCTCGGGCAGACCGGGTTGCTGTCGCCGTTGCGGCACAGGAAGACCGTGATCTGGAGCTGGTTGCCCCACTGCTCGGCCGCCTTGGTCGCCTGCTGCTGGAAGAGCACGCCCATGCCGACGAGGGTGAGCGACACGAACAGCGTCAGGATCACCGCGAGGTGCATGGACAGGTTGCGCCGCAGGCCCTGGCCGAGCTCGGAGTAGACGTAACGAAGCTGCATGGAGGAGGGGCTCTCGATCTGTGGGGGTGGTCGATCTGGGTGGGCTCAGACCCGGTCAGACTTGATGGCCGTAGACGCCCTGCGCCTGGTCGCGTACGACGTGGCCGTTCTCGAGCTCGATGACGCGCTTGCGCATCTGGTCGACGATGCTCGAGTCGTGGGTGGCCATCACCACGGTCGTGCCCGTGCGGTTGATCCGGTCGAGGAGCTTCATGATGCCGACCGACGTGGTCGGGTCGAGGTTTCCGGTCGGCTCGTCGGCGATGAGGATCATCGGGCGGTTCACGAACGCGCGGGCCACGGCGACGCGCTGCTGCTCGCCACCGGAGAGCTCGTCGGGCATCCGGTCGCCCTTGCCGGTGAGACCCACCAGCTCGAGGGTCTCAGGGACGACGTCCTTGATCTCCTTGCGCGACTTGCCGATGACCTGGAGCGTGAAGGCGACGTTCTCGGTGACCGTCTTGTTGGGCAGCAGGCGGAAGTCTTGGAAGACGGTGCCGATGTCGCGGCGCAGCCGCGGGACCTTCCAGCTGGCCAGCCGGTTGATCTCCTTGCCGGCGACGTAGACCCGCCCCGTGGTGGGGCGGTACTCCCGCAGCACCAGCCGCAGGAAGGTCGACTTGCCGGACCCCGACGAGCCGACGAGGAAGACGAACTCGCCCTTCTCGACGTCGACCGAGATGTTGTCGAGCGCCGGGTGGGGGTGGCCGGGATAGGTCTTGGTGACCTTCTCGAAGCGAATCACGCATCGAGGCTACGTGAGGGGTGCACGAGTTCCCGAAACGCAAAGCGGGGCGTGCAACCGGGTCGGGGGCCACGGCGTGTTGGGTGGTGACAGCGAACGACGAGGGGATCTGCATGCGTGACGGGGCCGAGGGCGACTTCGCGGACTTCTACTCCGCGACGTGGCCGAGGACGCTGGCCGTGGTGTACGCCCTCACGGGCGACCGCGGCACCGCCGAGGAGGTCGCCCAGGAGGCCTACGTCAAGGCGTGGTCGCACTGGAACAAGGTCTCGCGCTACGACCAGCCCTCAGCCTGGGTGCGCCAGGTCGCGACCCGCCTCGCCGTGAGCCGGTGGCGGCGCAGCCGGGTCGCGGCCACGTGGCTCTCGCGGCAACGCGACCACGAGACCGCTCCCCCGCCCGACGAGACGACGACCGCGCTCGTCCGGGCGCTGCAGGAGATCCCTGAGGCGCAGCGCCGGGCGATCGTCCTGCACCACCTCGCCGACCTCACGGTCGCCGAGGTCGCCCGTATCGAGCGCTGCCCGGTCGGGACCGTCAAGGCCCGCCTCTCCCGCGGCCGCACCGCCCTCGCAGCACTCCTCTCGGACCAACCGGCAGACGAGCCGAACGGAGCTCCCACCCATGTCTGACCTCGACCAGCTCGACCGCGCGTTCGAGTCGCTCACCCGCGACCTCGCCCACACCCACGGCCCCGGGGCTGCCGCAGCGATGGCGACCGCCCGCGCCAGGCGGCGTACGAAGGTGGGTGCCGTCGCGCTCGCCACGGCCCTCGTCGTCGGTGGCGGGCTCACCGTGCCGCGGCTGCTGTTCCCCGCGGATGGGTTGGCGGCCCGCGGCGGTGAGGCCAGGTTCGACGCCGTCCACCTCGAGGACGCAACTTCAGGCTGGACGTCCGGGTGGGAGGACTGGCAGCAGTACTCCCCCAAGGGAGGCGGGAGCTTCTCCCCGCCCGAGTGCTCCAGCATGGCCGACCCGTTCGCCGACACCGGACCAGCTCCCACCTTCGGCGGCAGCTCCCTCTTCGTCGGTGACGAGCTCTCCAACGGCCGGTTCGCCCTGGCACGCTACGCCGACGCCGCCAGCGCCGCGACGGCCCAGACGAAGGCCTACCCCGCGCCCGACACGTGCGGCACCACCACGACGTACGACGTGGACGGCGTCGAGGTCCGGCACGACTCCATGCCCAACCAGGACCCGGCCGACACCGGGAGCTGGCTCGGCGACATCTGGAGCGCCCGGATCGGGGCCGAGCGTGCCGAGTTCCAGGTGTACGGCCGGGCCGGGGTGGCCGACCCGGCGTCGGCGGAGCGGGTGGCGCAGCTCCTGGTCGCGGGCCTGCGCGACGGGTGGACGCAGTCTGGGATGGACGAGGTCCCTCGAGTGCCACCGGGCAACGGCAAGGGACCGCTCCCGGAGTGGACCGGCATCGACCTCGAGGGGGCGCTTGCCGGCTGGAGGTCACCGACCAAGCGCGCGGCGACCACCTCACCGAACCTGCTGTGCCTCGATGACCACCTCAACGGCCCGACCAGCGCAACCAGCGCCGCAGGTGGATCGCCCCATGGACTCTCCTACCGGATCGCGGGGTACGACGAGCCGGACGGCGGCACCGCCAACGTCGAGGTCGTGCTCGACGAGCTGCGCGCCTGCACCTCCACCGAGGTGACCATCGAGACCCTGCCCAACGGCGTGCACGTGGCGACGTACGACACGGGCGGCCCCGAGCCCGAGAACGCGATCTGGCTCGCCGCCAACGGTGACCGCGCGGGCATGGTCGCGGTCGAGCGGGCCGATCGACCGCTTCCGGAGAGCGCCCGCCAGGACGTCGCCGACGCGCTCCACGAGATCCTGCACCTGCGCTGGGAGTAGAGCAGCGCTGACGTCATGAGAATCTCCGGTTCGGACCGGGGATTCCCATGACGTCCGGTCAGGCGTCGACCTTGTCGGCGCCCCGGCGCCAGCGGATGCCGGCCTCCATGAAGTCGTCGAGGTCTCCGTCGAAGACCGCGCTGGGGTTGCCGGACTCGTGGCCGGTCCGCAGGTCCTTGACGACCTGATAGGGGTTGAGGACGTAGTTGCGCATCTGGTCGCCCCAGCTGGCCTGCACGTCGCCCTTGAGGTCCTTCTTCAGCGCGGCCTCCTCGGCCTTCTTGCGGGCGAGGAGCTTGGCCTTGAGCACGACCATCGCGGACGCCTTGTTCTGCAGCTGCGACTTCTCGTTCTGGCAGGACACGACGATGCCGGTGGGGATGTGGGTGAGCCGGACCGCCGAATCGGTCGTGTTCACCGACTGGCCGCCGGGACCGCCGGAGCGGAAGACGTCGGTGCGGATCTCGTTCTCGTCGACCTCGATCTCGTCGGTCTGCTCGAGCATCGGCACCACCTCGACGGCGGCGAACGACGTCTGGCGCCGGCCCTGGTTGTCGAACGGACTGATCCGCACCAGGCGGTGGGTGCCGGCCTCGACGGAGAGCGTGCCGTAGGCGTAGGGCGCGTGGATCGCGAACTCGGCGGACTTGATGCCCGCCTCCTCGGCGTAGGACACCTCGTAGACCTCGACGCCGTACTTGTGCTGCTCGGCCCAGCGCGTGTACATCCGCATGAGCATCTCGGCGAAGTCGGCGGCGTCGACGCCACCAGCGCCCGAGCGGATCGTCACGATCGCCTCGCGCTCGTCGTACTCACCGGCGAGGAGCGTGCGGATCTCGAGGGACTCCACCGACTTCTTGATCCGGTTGAGCTCACGCTCGGAGTCGGCGAGCGAGTCGGCGTCGCCCTCTTCCTGGGCCATCTCGACCATCAGGCCGAGGTCCTCGATGCGGCTCTCGAGACCGGTGTACCGGTCGAGCTCGCCCTGCAGCGCGGAGAGACGCCCGGTGATGCGCGTGGCGCTGTCGACGTCGTCCCAGAGGTCCGGCGCGGCGACCTGCTCGCTCAGGTCGGCGATCTCACCGCGCATCCGGTCGATGTTGAGCACCGAGCCGATGGTCCCCATCGTCGCCTGGAGTGTCTTGATCTCTGCGTCGTAGTCGATGCCTGCCACAAGAGCCCACACTACGACCCACGCGGTCGCGGAGCGAAAGCAACGGCGAGCACGCCCGGGCCTGTGATTCCCGGTCGTGCCCGCCGTCGCGGAGCGAGTGCTCGAGGTCAGCGGGTGCAGAGCACCTCGGGCGTGGCCACGGCAGCGGTCGCAGCCGGGGTCGCGGTGGTGCTGGCATCGAGCTTGAGCCGGAAGACGCCGGTCAGGTCGAGCTCCTCGTCGGCGACGATCGTGCCGACCGCGAGCGAGTGGACGGCGAGCTGCTTGCCGTCGGCGGTGACGGTGACGGCACCGCTCGAGCCGCTCAGCGAGGAGTCGGTGAGGGCGTACGACGCGCGCATCGCGGTGCACTTGCGACCGAGGGTGAACTCGGCGGAGGCCGCGGTGCCCGGGGTGGTGGTCGCGAGGCTGGCCTTGTAGTACTCGGTGCCGATGGTCACGCCCTGGCCCGTGAACCCGGTGCCACCGAAGGTGCGGTAGCCGAGCTTCTCCCAGCGGTAGACCTCGACGGCCACGGGCTGGCTGAAGCCCTTCTTGATCCCCTTCGACCCGGGCTTGAGGACGCGATACTCACGCGAGCCCGGGGTGGTCGGCTTGTCCTTGAGCTTGTAGGTGCCGTTGGCCTTGATCGTGGCCTTGCCGGTCTGGACCCAGCGCTTCTTGTTGCCCACGCGCTGCTGCAGGATCACCTTCTCGCCGCGGGCCTTGGGGCTGACGCGGCCGCGCAGCTTGACGGTGTCCTCCTTCGCTACGGCGACGTCGATGTTGGCCGTCGCGGTCACGGAGTAGGCGCGAGCCTTGGCGGGTGCGGCCTGTGCAGCCGGCGCGGTCAGCGCCAGCGAGGAGGCGGCGACGGCCGCGGTGGCGGCCAGTGCGGTGATGCGGTTCATGAGTTTCCCCGTCGTGTGTAGCGGTGGCCCGGAAGGGCCTGTCGCGAGGGAGACTACGGCGGCGCTCAGAAAGTTGCGGCACCCAGCAAGGTCCCGGCGTGGCGAGGAACTGTCAGCCTCCCGCGGTCGAGGCTGACACCCGACGGGGTGGCAAAGAGGACCTCGCGCTCGCCCACCTCGAGGGTGACCGCGTCCGCGCCGGTGTTGACGACGACGAGCAGGTCGCCGCGGCGCATCGTGAACAGGCGCCCCTCCACCGTGCAGGACACCGACCCGAAGGACGGGTCCGTCAGCTGCGGCAGCTCGCGGCGCAGCCGGGCGAGCCGGCGGTAGCAGTCGAGCACGACGGCATGGCGGCCCTGGTCGAGCTCGTCCCAGTCGAGCTTGGACCGGGTGAACGTCTCGGGGTCCTGCGGGTCGGGCACCTCGGCCGGGTCCCAGCCCATCTTCTCGAACTCCGCGATCCGGCCGTCGGCGGTGGCCTTTCCGAGCTCGGGCTCGGGGTGCGAGGTGAAGAACTGGAAGGGCGACGAGGCGCCCCACTCCTCCCCCATGAACAGCATCGGCGTGAACGGGCCGGCGAGCGTGAGCAGGGCGGCGCAGGCGAGCTGGTCGTCGTCGAGGTGCTCGGCGAGCCGGTCGCCGCGGGCGCGGTTGCCGATCTGGTCGTGGTTCTGGTTCGCCACCACGAGTCGCCAGGTGGGCATCGCCGCGGTGTCGACGGGCGCGCCGTGGTCGCGCTCGCGGAACGACGAGAACGTGCCGTCGTGGAAGAAGCCGCGCTCGCAGACCTTGGCCAGCGCCTCGAGCGGCTCGAAGTCGGCGTAGTAGCCGGCGGTCTCGCCGCTCAGCGCGACGTGCACCGCGTGGTGGAAGTCGTCGCTCCACTGGGCGTCGAGCCCGTAGCCGCCGGACTCGCGCGGCCGGACGAGCCGCGTGTCGTTGAGGTCGGACTCGGCGATCAGGGTCAGCGGTCGGCGCAGGTGCGCCGAGAGCGCGGCGGTCTCGATCGCCATCTCCTCGAGCAGGTGCACCTCGGAGGTGTCGCTCAGCGCGTGCACGGCGTCGAGCCGCAGCGCGTCGACGTGGAAGTCCTCGAACCACATCCGCACGTTGTCGAGGATGTAGCGCCGCACCTCCGACGAGCCCTCGCCGTCGAGGTTGATGAGGTCGCCCCACGTGTTGCGGCCCGGCTTGAGGTAAGGCCCGAACAGCGGGAGGTAGTTGCCCGACGGGCCGAGGTGGTTGTGCACCACGTCCTGCACGACGCCGAGCCCCCTGGCGTGGCAGGCGTCGACGAAGCGGCGGTAGGCGTCCGGGCCGCCGTACTGCTCGTGCACCGCGAACCAGCCCACGCCGTCGTAGCCCCAGTTGTGGGTGCCGTTGAAGGTGTTAACCGGCATCACCTCGACGTGGTCGACGCCGATGTCGAGGAGGTGGTCGAGGCGCTCGATCGCGGAGTCGAGGGTGCCCTCGGGAGTGAACGTGCCGATGTGCAGCTCATAGATCACCGACCCGGCGAGCTGGCGCCCGGTCCAGGTGTCGTCGTCCCAGTCGTACGTCGTCGCCTCCCGCCGCGACAGCCCGTGCGCGCCGTCGGGCTGCCGGCGCGAGCGCGGGTCGGGGCGCGGGTCGGGGTCGTCGTCGATCAGGTAGCCGTAGTCGACGTCGTACGTCCCATCGGTCATCGCCGGAAGCGACTCACCCGGCGTCCACCAGTCGTCGTCGCCTCGCGTCATCTCGACGACGCCACCGCCGCCGCCATCAATGACCAGGCGGACCCGCTCCGGCCGCGGTGCCCAGACGTCGTACGGTCCCCGAGAGATCGTGGTCATGCCTCAGTCCTTCCTCAGCAGCAGCGCGACGGGGTGGGTCGCGAGCAGGTCGGCCAGCCGGCCGTCGGTGTCGAGCCCGGTGAGCACGTCGTGCCACCGGCCGTCGGGCAGGTCGAGCGCGGTGTCGCCCCACCCGGCCGCGTCGAGACCGACGGGGAGACGGGTGACGACGGTGATCGCGCCGCCGCGGTCGTACGCCACCGCGTGGCCGGCGGCCGCGCCGGACGCGGCGACCGGGGCATAGGTGGTGAAGAGCTCGGGGCGCTCACGACGGAGCGTGAGTGCCGAGCAGGTGACGTGGAGCTTGGCGGCGGCGTCGTCCTCGGCGGTGCCGGCGAGCACGGCGGCGCGGTGGTCGAAGTCGACCGGACGACGGTTGTCGGGGTCGACGAGCGAGGTCTCCCAGAGCTCGCTGCCCTGGTAGACGTCGGGCACGCCGGGGATGGTGATCGCGAGCAGCTTGGCCGCGAGCGAGTTGGCCTGTGCCGGCTGGTCGATCCGGGCGGCGAGGTCCAGCAGCACCTGCCGCACCTCGTCGTTGTCGAAGACCGCGTCGACCGCGGCGTGCACCTGCGACTCGTACGCCTCGTCGGGCTCGGTCCACGTCGTGCGGTCACCGGCCTCGCGCATCGCCTTCTCGGCATAGCCGTGCAGCCTCATCCGGAGGTCGGGGAGGTGGTCGGGCGTCCACGCGCCGAGCACCGCCTGCCACAGCAGCGAGCCGAAGCCTGGGTCGGGCACCGGCGCGAGCCGCAGCAGCTCGTCGAGCGCCCGCTCCCAGTGGCCGGGCTCCTCGGCGAGCACGGTGATCCGGGCGCGGACGTCCTCCCCACGCTTGGTGTCGTGGGTCGACAGCGTGACCATCGCGTCGGGCCAGTCGCGCTGGCGGGCGGCCATCGCGTCGTGGAAGTCATCGACGCCGATCGCGAAGACCGACGGGTCGCCGCCGACCTCGTTGAGGGAGGTGAGCCGCGACCACTGGTAGAACGAGCAGTCCTCGACGCCCTTGGCCATCACCATGCCGGAGGTCTGCTGGAAGCGCCGGGCGGGCTGGCCCCACTCGTCGTGGAGCACGGGCTCGAGCAGGTCGTACGTCGTCGCGAGCTCCGGTCGGCTCGCGCGGGCCGCGGCAAAGGCCTGGTCGAGGTGGTCGCGACCCTCGGGGAGGTAGGAGCGGTAGACCGGGAAGCAGGCAAGGAGCTCGCCGATCGCGTCGGCGACGGCGTCGTCGTCGGCCTCCTCGGCGACCCGGGCGATCTCGCGGGTGATGCGCAGGACCTCGGAGTGGAGGATGCCGTCGGCGACCGCGCGCTTGTTCGTCCGCACCATCCGGTGCCAGTCCACGCTCTCGCCACGGAGCCGGTCCTCGAGCGCCGTCAGCGGCGCCTCCCCGGCAGGGTCGGTGAGGACGCGGTCGATCAGTGCGAGGGCGTCGTAGCCCGTGGTGCCGGCAGTGGCCCAGCTGTCGAGCAGCTCCTCGCCGGGCTCGAGGATCTTCTCGACGAGCACGTAGGCACCGCCGGTGAGGGCGGCGAGGTCGTCGAGGTAGCGCTTCGGGTCGCGCAGGCCGTCGGGGTGGTCGACGCGCAGCCCGTCGACGAGCCCCTCGTCGAACCACCGCTTGATCTCGACGTGCGTCTCGGCGAAGACCTCGGGGTCCTCGACCCGGACCGCGGCGAGCGTGTTGACGGCGAAGAACCGGCGGTAGTTGAGCCCGTCGTCGGCCGTGCGCCAGTTGACCAGCTCGTAGTGCTGCTCCTCCAGAGTGGTCGTGCCGGGCGCGAGCGGGAAGCGCTGGTCGTGGTAGCGGACCTCGTCCTTGGCGATCTCGATGGCGTCCTCGTCGTCGTCGCCGATGACCGGGATGACGATCCTGCCGTCGCCCGCGGCCCAGTCGACGTCGAAGGCGTTCGCGTGCTCGGACTCGCGGCCCAGCTTGAGCACGTCCCACCACCACGGGTCCTCGGACGGGGTTGCGACACCGACGTGGTTGGGCACGATGTCGACCAGCACGCCCATCCCGAGCCGCCTTGCCTCCGCCGACACCGCGGCCAGCCCCTCGGCCCCGCCGCGCTCCTCGTCGATGTGGTCGAAGGCGACCACGTCGTAGCCGTGCGTGCTCCCGGGCTCGGAGGCCAGCAGCGGCGAGAGGTAGACCCAGTCGACGCCGAGGTCGTGGAGGTAGGGCAGCACCCGCGCGGCGTCGTGCAGCGTGAAGTCCTGGCTGACCTGAAGCCGGTAGGTGCTGTGCGGCGTGCGCGGGGTGCTGGCGGGGTCGGTCACGCGGTCTCCGTACCCGTCCTGGCTGCCAGCGATGCCGCGACCGAGTGGTCGGGGTTCGTCGTCGGCGCGGAGTGCTGGCGGAGCACCACGACCGTGTGGGTGGTCAGGTCGAAGGTCGACCCGGCCTCGTAGGTCGGGTCAGCGTCGGCGTTGCCACCGGTGTCGATGACGACGTCCCACGCGGCGGCGTACTCCTCCGTCGGCAGGGTCACCTGCGCCGGTCCGTCGGCGTTGAAGTAGAGGAGGAAGTGGTCGTCGGTGATGGTCGCGCCACGGGCGTCCTTGCCGGCGATGCCGTTGCCGTTGAGGTACATCCCGATGGCCTTGCCGCCCTCCCAGTCGCCGTCCTCCATCGGCTCGCCGTCGAGGTCGAGCCAGACGATGTCGTTGAGCCGCTCGCCGTCGCCGGTGCGCACGGTGCTGCCGGTGAAGAAGCGCTTGCGGTGGAAGGTCGGGTGCTCGGCACGCAGCTTGGCGACCGCGGACGTGAACTCGATGAGCGGCTTGTCGGCGTCGTCCCAGTGGACCCAGCTGATCTCGCTGTCCTGGGCGTACGTGTTGTTGTTGCCGTCCTGCGTGCGGCTGAGCTCGTCGCCGTGCAGCAGCATCGGCACGCCCTGGCTGAGCAGGAGCGTCGCGATGAAGTTGCGCTGCTCGCGGGCGCGGGCCTCGAGGATCTCGGGGTCGTCCGTCGGACCCTCGACGCCGTGGTTCCACGACCGGTTGTGGCTCTCGCCGTCGTTGTTGTCCTCGCCGTTGGCCTCGTTGTGCTTCTCGTTGTAGGACACCAGGTCGCGCAGCGTGAAGCCGTCGTGGGCGGTGACGAAGTTGATGCTGGCGAACGGGCGCCGGCCGGAGTGCTCGTAGAGGTCGGAGGAGCCGGAGAGCCGCGAGGCGAAGTCGCCGAGCGACGGCTCGCCGCGCCAGAAGTCGCGCACGGTGTCGCGGTAGTCGCCGTTCCACTCGGTCCACTGGGGCGGGAAGCCGCCGACCTGGTAGCCGCCGGGGCCGATGTCCCACGGCTCGGCGATGAGCTTCACCTGGCTGACGACCGGGTCCTGCTGCACCATCTCGAAGAAGGTGGAGAGCTTGTCGACGTCGTAGAACTCGCGGGCGAGCGTCGCGGCGAGGTCGAAGCGGAAGCCGTCGACGTGCATTTCGGTCACCCAGTAGCGCAGCGAGTCCATGATCAGCTGGACCGAGTGCGGGTGGCGCACGTTGAGGGTGTTCCCGGTGCCGGTGTAGTCCATGTAGTAGCGCTGGTCGTCCTCGACGAGGCGGTAGTAGGCCGCGTTGTCGATGCCCTTGAAGCTCAGCGTCGGTCCGAGGTGGTTGCCCTCGGCGGTGTGGTTGTAGACGACGTCGAGGATGACCTCGATGCCGGCGACGTGCATCGCCTTCACCATCGCCTTGAACTCCTGCACCTGCTGGCCGAGCCCGCTGGCGGAGTAGTCGGCGTGCGGCGCGAAGAAGCCGAGGGTGTTGTAGCCCCAGTAGTTGCGCAGGCCCTGGTCGAGGAGCGTGGAGTCCTGGATGAACTGGTGCACAGGCATCAGCTCGATCGCGGTGACGCCGAGCTTCTGCAGGTGGGCGGTGACCGACGGGTGGGCGAGACCGGCGTACGTCCCACGCTGCTCCTCCGGCACGTCGGGGTGCAGCTGCGTGAGGCCCTTGACGTGCGCCTCGTAGATGAAGGACTCGTTGTAGGGGATGGAGAGGCGGCGGTCGCCCTCCCAGTCGAAGAACGGGTTGATCACCACGCCGTGCGTCATGTGCGCCGCGGAGTCGTCGTCGTTCTTGCTGTCCTCCTCACCGAATGTGTAGGAGAACAGGGACTGGTCCCACTCGATGTCGCCGCTGGTCGCCTTGGCGTAGGGGTCGAGGAGCAGCTTGTTGGGGTTGCACCGCAGGCCCTTCTCGGGGTCCCACGGACCGTGGACGCGGTAGCCGTAGCGCTGGCCCGGCTGCACGGTCGGGATGTAGCAGTGCCACACGTAGGCGTCGACCTCGGTGACCTCGAGCTTCGTCTCGACGAACTGGCCGGCGTTGTCGGGGTCGGGGTCGAACAGGCACAGCTCCACGCGCTCCGCGACCTCGCTGAAGATGGCGAAGTTGGTGCCGCTGCCGTCGAACGTCGCGCCGAGGGGGTACGCCGTGCCCGGCCAGGTTTCCGTCATGGGTCGACGCTACCGGCGCACCCCGGGTGGACGACGATTCGTCCACCCCGGTAGGTGATCGCCGGTGACCACCGTCACCGTTCACCCCGTGCCGTCGCACTCAGGCGGCGACGCGCTCCCGGCGGGCGACCCGGCCGGTGACCTGGGTCTGCTCGGTGCCGCACCAGCAGGTGAACCGCACCTCGATGCCGGCGGCGGTGTTGGCCACCGACGAGACCTGGCTCTCGAAGATCAGCACTCGGGTGGCGCAGACCTGGCAGTTGTTGTCGAACATCGTGACCTCCTCGGTTGGATTGCGTAGGTCCATCATCGCCGTTACCCATCTCTAGGGGTAGCCTCGCTTTTCAGCGGCTTCACAAGGAGAAACCTATGCTTTCACTGCACCAGCTGCGCTGCTTCCTCGCGACGTACGAGCACGGGTCGCTGACGGCGGCAGCCGAGGAGCTCGGCTACGCCCAGCCGTCTGTGTCGGAGCAGGTCCGGGCGCTGGAGAAGACGCTCGGCGTGCCGCTCTTCCGCCGGGTCGGTCGCGGCGTCGTGCCCACGACGCTGGCCGACACCCTGCGGCCGTACGCCGAGCAGGCGATCGCCGCGTCGGAGGAGGCCCGGCGGGCGGTGCAGAGCGCGGTGTCGCTGGAGAGCGGGACGATCCGCTTCGGGATGTTCGGCGCTGCCCGGCTCTACGCCGGCGCGCAGATCGTCGCCGACGTCCTCGAGCGCTATCCCGGCGTGCGGGTCGAGCTGATCGGCCAGCACTCCAACGAGGTGCAGGAACAGCTGCGGCGCGGGCACCTGGAGGCCGCAATGATCGCCGCGACCAGCGTCGAGAGCGAGGGGATGACCGTCATCCCGGTCGCGCGCGACGAGATCGTCTACATCTCCGCCGACCCCGACCGGCTGACCTCGCCGATCACGCCGGCGAAGCTCTCCAAGGCGTCGCTCATCATGCCGGAGACGACGTGGCGCTCAAGCGACTCCGTCCGCATGGCCCTGCGCCGCTTCCTGCACGAGGCCGGCCACAACCCGCAGACCCGGATCGAGGTCGAGGAGGCGGAGACGGCCGTCGACCTCGTCGGCCGCGGGCTCGGCGACTCCGTCATCCCGCGCGCCGCCGCCGAGCAGCTCATCCCCCGCCTCGCCCCCAACGTCGGCTGGGTGTCGCTTCGCCCCAAGCAGTACGACGTGATGGCGATCGTGCACCGCCGCGGCGCCGTGCTCTCCCCTGCGGCCCAGGTGCTGATCGAGATCGCGACCCGGCACATCCAGCGGATCGCGGAGCCGGTCTGACCCTTGTGCGGTGATCGTGGTGCGAATGCTGCACCGCAGTCACCGCACAACCAGAGTCACGGCGGCGGTGCTGCTGGCGCCCACCGTCGGGTTGCTCGGTGAGCCGGGGATGGTCAGCGGGAGGTCGAGCGGAGCCTCGAGCCGCACCGTGACCGACCGGCCGATCGGATCGACCCGCACGCCGACGTCGATGCCGGGGAACCTCGAGCCGGCATCGGCCCGGGCGAGGTAGTCGCGGACGGCCGCCTCGACCGCCGCCTCCTGCTGGATCAGTCGTCCGTCGCCGAGCCCCTGCTCGTAGACCCCGGCCGAGCCGAGGTCGGCGCCGTAGAGCGCCGCGCCATCAGCGAGGTTGTCGAGCCCCTGCCGCTGGAGGTACGCCGCCGACGCGTCGATGACGACCACGATGGCCATCAGCAGGATGCCTGCGAAGCCGATGATCAACAGCGTCACCTGGCCCTGCTCGTCGCGCGTGCCGGACTGGCCCCTCACTCGTCCTCCGGCGCGCTCTCGACGTACTGCCCGATGGGGACCGTGTGCGTCGCGTCGAGCGCGAACGACGCGGCGCCCTTGCCGAAGATGGCCGGGAAGAACGGCAGGTCCACGCCGGACTCGACGGTGACCGTGATGACTGACGTCCCGACGCGGCAGTTGTCGCCGGGGGCCTCGCAGGTGACCGAGACCTTCGCCTGCTGGCCGGGTGTGCCCTGGTCGGCCAGCACCTGCTCTGCCGCCGCGATCGCCCGTGCGTTGCCGGTTGCGTCGTCGGGGGCGAGTGCGTACGCCCGACCGGCGGCGCGCGCCGCGGCGCTGGTGGCGAAGGCGCCCTGCTGCACCTCGAAGACCGAGATGACGACCCAGACCAGCGGGACGATCAGGATGATCGCGAGCCAGCTGAACTCGATCAGCGCCGAGCCACGCTCATCGCGCTCCTTCACTGCGCCACCGCCTGCTCGGCGACGGCGTGGCCGGTCACCCGGATGAGCATCCCGGTCCCGCCGATCCCGAGGACGCTGACCTCGGCCTCCACAACCGCTACATAGCCCGGTGCGCCACCGACCGATGCGGGCTGCACGCTGACCGACCGCACGAACTCCTCGGAGAGGGCACCGTCGACCAGGTCCTGCACCTTCTGCTGCCCGGCCGGACCGGACGACCCCGCGACCGCGGCGTAGCGGGCACCCTCGGACGCCGCCGAGGCGAGGGTGTTGCGCACGTGGAGCAGGAGGGCGAGCTGAAGGATGCCCAGCACCAGCGGCAGCAGGACCAGCAGCACCAGGACGAAGTCGACCACTGCGGCCCCGCGCTCGTCGGTCCGAGCGCGACGGGTCATCGTCCGACGCCTCAGCCGCTCACCATCGAGAAGGCCCGCACCAGCAGGGCGCGCAGCTCGTCACCGACGAAGGGCGTCAGCGCGGCCACGACGATGGCGGTCATCAGCGTGACCATCACCCACCCGGGCACGTCGCCACGGTCGTCGCGCGGTCGGTCGGTGGCGAGGAGGAGGATGGCGAGGCGGTCGAGCTGTCCCGAGATCGACGGGTGCATGGAGCGGTCCTTTCGTTTGGCGGCTTGGAGCTGGAGGCAGGGTCAGGGCGTGGTGAGGCGCAGTCCGAGCACCCCGGGGTAGAAGGCGAAGAGAATCGTCACCGGCAGCACGAAGAAGACGACGGGCGCCATCATCGCGATCTCCTTGCGGGCCGCAGTCTCGATGAGCAGGCGGCGGCCGGCTTCTCGTACGTCGGCTGCCTGCGCGTGCAGCACGTCGGCCAGCGGGGTGCCGCGCTCCATCGCCACGGTGATGCCGGTTGCGAAGCGGGCGACGATCGGCAGGCCGGTGGAGCGGGCGAGCGACTCGAAGGCGATGCCGACCGGTTCTCCGGTGCGTACGCGGGCAAGCACGCGCGACAGGTCCTCGGACAGCGCCCCGTTGCTGCGCCGGACCACGCGGTCGAGCGCCGACACGGGGCTCTCCCCCGCGGCGACCGAGAGGGCGAGGAGCTCGGCGATGGTGGGGAACTCGGTCAGCACCTGGCGCTCGCGGTTCTTCACCTGCGTGCTGAGCCGGTTGTCGCGGGCGAACACGCCGAACGCGAGGCCGAGGGCGCAGAACACCACCGCGGAGCCGACGCCACCCACCCCTCCGAGCGCCCGCACGAGGCTGATCGCTGCGGCCGCGGCGAAGCCGACGAGCCCCCAGACGACCTGCTCGATGCGGAACTCCTGCACCGTCCGGTCGAGCCCAGCGCGCTCCAGCCGACGACGTACGGACGAGCTGCCGCCCAGCACCCGCTCGACGAGATGGGCCGCCGAGCGCAGCGACGGGCCGAAGATGCCGGCCGCCGCGGACGTCGGCGCCGACGAGACGGGACGCAGCCCGGGACCGTGGTCGCGCAGCGGCACGTCGCGCACGTAGGGCAGGACGCGCGTCGCGAGCTGCGGTCGCCGGAGCACCGCGATCCGCGTCACGACCAGGATCAGGCCGATGCCTGCCATCGCGCCGAGGAGGCCGCCCCACATCGTGGCGGTCACGACAGGATCCGCTTCTCGACGGGCAGCCGGCCGATGCGCATCATCGCTGCGTAGGCGAGGACGCAGACGGAGAAGCCGATGCCCAGGACGAGCACGCCGCCGGGCGAGGCATAGCTGCGGATGGCGGTGGTCTGGAACGACATCAGCAGCAGCACGATCCAGGGCGCGGCCACCGCGAGCCGGGCGCCGTTGACCGTCCAGGCCTGCCGGGACTCGAGCTCGGAGCGGGTGCGTGCATCGTCGCGCAGGTAGCCGGACAGGTTGCGCAGCAGCCGGCCGAGGTCGCCGCCGCCGACCTCGCGGGCGAGCCGCAGGCCCTCGATCACCCGGTCGCCGACGGGGTCGGCGAGCCGGTCCTTGAGCCGGTCGAGGCACTCGCCGAAGCGCCCGGTCACCTGGTAGTCGAGGGCGAACTGCGCGAAGTCGTGGCGCAGCGCCTCGGGGCCGGAGGTGCCGAGCGCGGCGACCGCGTCGGGGAGCGAGAGCCCCGCGCGTACGGCGCTGGCGAGGTTGTCGACCGCCTCGGGCCACACCTCGGCGAAGTCGCGCAGCCGACGAGCAGCGCGCTGACGCAGCACGGCGATCGGAACGTAGGCCGCCATCGCGGCGAAGACGAACGCGACCGGCACGGTCCGCGAGACGGCCTGCACGACGGCGAACGCGACGGCGAAGAGGACTGCGCAGAGCGACAGGACGCTCGCGGGCGTGACGTCGGAGAGGCCGGCACGCCCGAGCAGGCGACGCAGCGCGGACGACGTGGGCGTGGCCGGCCTGGGCGTGCGTGGCAGCGCGAAGGCCGACCAGATCAGCAGCAACCCGACGCCGACGCCGAGCCCGACCAGGGCACCCATCAGCGGTCACCGACCAGGTCCGTGGCGAGGAGCGCGTGGATGTCGATGCCCACCCGCTCGAAGCGCTCGACGCGTGCGGGCACTCCACCCGTACGCCGCAGCTCGCCGCCGCTGCGCACGAAGATCGGCTCGACCTCGATCACGTCGGCCTCCACCCGGCCGGGCACCGACACGATCTCGTTGACCCGGCGTACGCCGTCGTGCCCGAGACCGAGGTGCACCACGAGGTCGACCGACGTCGCGACCGTCGGCACCACGAAGCGCGCGGAGATGTTGTCGCCCGCCAACACTCGATTGGGGATGTGCGGGCGTCGGTGCCGGGGTGGCCCTAGACGGATGACGGGCGCACGCTGGTGCACCTATGTCGAAGAACGTCCTTCTCTGGCAACTGTCGACGGCACGCTGCCGGGGTGGGCGCGTCGCGCATTCAGGTGCTGAGCGCCCCGATTCGGTCGTGGACGACCTGTCCACCGACGATGGTGGCTAGAACGTATATGTCGGCGGCATCGGACGCAGAGGTCACGGGGTCATCGTCGAGCACCACGATGTCGGCGAGCTTTCGTGCGGTGAGGGTGCCGACTCGGTCATCGACGCCGGCGGCGTATGCCGCGTGACACGTGTACGCGAGCAGGGCCTCCTGGACGTCGACTCGCTCGCCAGGTCCGAACGCGGCGCCAGAGGACGTGACCCTGTCGACCATCGCCTGCACACCGAGCAGCGGCGCGCCGGGAGCGACCGGGCGGTCCGAGCTGGCGGCGACCACGATTCCGGCGTCGAGCAACGAGCGCTGCCGGATGGACCAGCTCGTGCGGTTGCCGAACTGCGTGGCGAGCGCATCGCCGAACTCGGTGATGAAGACCGGCTGGATGGCCACGACGATCCCGAGGTCCCGCAGTCGCGTCACCTGGTCGTCGCGGATCAGTCCGCCGTGCTCAATGCGGTGCCGTCGGCTGCGCACCTCATCGAGGGGTCCGGCCTCCTCCAGTGCGTCGAGGAGGAGGTCAACGGCGCGGTCACCCATCGCGTGTGCAGCCACCTGCCAGCCCGCCCGGTGCGCCCCGACCACCGCCGCGTGCAGTCGGAGCGGGTCGTCGACGAGGTGCGCATCAGGATCTTCGTCCTCGCCGCTGGCGGCCCTGCCCGCCGAGCCGGCCCCGTCTAGCCAGATCTTCATCGCCGAGACCCGGACTCGGTCGTCCCCGAGACCGGTGTGTAGGCCGAGGTCCAACCCGATCCTGGCCGCATCGACCGGATTGTGGGCGACGTCGTGGAACAGCTCGCTGTAGACCATGAGATGGGCTCGGGTGTGCGCCAGGCCCCGGGCCGACGCGAGCTGCCAGGCACCGAGCTCGAGCGGGCTGTGGTCGACGCCCGGGCAGCCGATCCCGGCCTCGGTGATGCTGGTGATGCCCTCGGTCACGTAGTGCCGAGTTGCAACGTCGATGGCCGCGACCATCGATTCGACCGAGCCGGGGCCGACCACTTCCTTCACCAGCTCCATGGCGGCTTCCTCGAGCAGACCGGTCGGGCGACCTGCTCCGTCGCGAACGACGTACTGCACGGCGGCAGCAGGCAACGGGTCTGGCAAGAGGTCGAGCACGCTCGACGACACCGCGCACATGTGGCCGGAGCGGTGCGTGAGCCAGACCGGGCGCCCATCGGCCGCTCGGTCCAGCTCGGCACTGGTCGGGTGGCGACTGGGGTCCTCGCGATCCAGATAGCCGACGCCGATGACCCAGCTGTCCTGTGACAGCGCTGAAGCGTGATCTGAGACCCGGTCGAGGACGGCGTCGATCGTGGTCGCGTCGCTGAGCTCGAGCTGGTTTGCCGAGACACCGAAGGACGTGGTGTGGCAGTGGGCGTCGTGGAAACCCGGCAGCAGTGTCGCCCCGTCGAGATCGATCTCGCGCTCGGCTCGGCACCCGGCGACCTGCTCGTCGAGCCCGACGATCCACCCGTTCCAGATACCGATGCTGTGGGCGATCGGCCGGTGCGGGTCCATCGTGCGGATCTTGACTCCGCGGAGGATGAGGTCGAGGTCGCGGCTCATGACGGCCTTTCAGGGTCGGTCTCGGTGATCTTGCGCAGCCCGCGCGGAGCGTCCGGGTCGAGTCCGAGGGTGCGGCTGACACCTTCGACGACGAGCTGTCCCAGCACAGCGAGCCCGATCGGGGCCAGCCACTCGGGAAGGTCGGGGCCGGGTAGGGCGACGTCGGCGGACCTCGACACACGGGCGTCCCCGCCGATGGTGACCACCGCGGCGCCCCTCGCCCGCAGCTCAGGCACGATCCCGGCGATGCCATCGAGCACAGCGCCGTCGCGTGGGGCGAGGACCAAAGCGGTCGTCCGGTCGTCCACCATCGCGATCGGGCCGTGCCGCAGATCGGCGTACGACAGCCCGGGCACCGGGCGCAGGCAGGTCTCCTCGAGCTTGAGGGCCACCTCGGCAGCGACCGCGCCTGCGAGGCCACGGCTGGTGACCAGCGTGCGCGGCCGCCCGGCCAGCATTCGCACCGCAGGTTCGACGTCGACCCGGTGCGCGATCACCGTCGCGACGGCGTGTGCGACGTGGGCGAGGTCCTCGGCGGACCTGAGGTCCATCGCGTTGCGGGTGAGTGCCCGCGCCAGTACGGCCATCCCGACGAGCTGCGCTGTGAAGGTCTTGGTCGCCGGAACGGCGAGCTCGGGGCCTGCTTCGGTCACCAGGGCCAGGTCCGCCCCCGACGTCAAGGAGCTGCGGGCCACGTTGGTGATTGCCACGGTCGCCGCCCCGCAACGCCTGGCCCAGGCTTGGGTCTCGATCAGCTCGGCAGTCTCGCCGGACTGTGACAGGCAGACGACCAGGGCGTGTCGCAGGTCGACGTCGCGCCGGTAGGCCGTGGCCACGCTGGGGGCGAGGTGGGCGGCGGCGCGACCGGCCACGATCTCGCTCAGGTATCGACCGTAGGTGGCAGCGTTGTCGGAGGAGCCGCGTGCCGCGAACAGCACCTGCGTGCGACCGCGCGCGAGATGCCGCACGTCGTCGGAGGCGGGCAGGAGGGCAGCCAGCGTGCGGGTGATGGCTGCGGGCTGTTCGAGAATCTCCGTGAGCATGACGGTCGTCGTCACGGCGCTCACGAGGCGCCCGCGGGGTACAGGTCGCCGCCGACCATGGTCCACAACAACCGGTGCTCGTCGTCGAAGCCGGCCAGGTCGGCTCGTCCACCGCCTGCGATGGTGCCGTGATGGTCCCCGAGTCCGACGAGTCGCGCGGGCACCTCGGTCGCAGACCGTGCAGCGTCGACCAGTGCGAGCCCGGTCCATCGCGCGAGGTTCGCAACTGCCCGGTCGAGGGTGAGGGTGCTGCCAGCCAGAGTCCCATCTGCCAACCGCGCCTCCTCGCCGGTCACCGTGACGTGCTGCTCCTCCAGCTCATAGGACCCTTCCGGCAGGCCGGTCGCCGCGATCGAGTCGCTTACGAGCGCGAGCCCCTGCCATCCCTTCGAGGAGGCCGCCAGCGCGATTGCGGTGGGATGGACGTGCACCCCGTCGGCGATCAGCTCGCAGACCAGCCGGGGATCGGCCAGGGCGGCGCCGATCAGCCCAGGCTCGCGGTGGTGGAACGGCGCCATGCCGTTGAACAGGTGCGTGACGCCGCGCACGCCGGCGTCGACCGCCGTTGCCACCTGCGCGGCGCTGGCCACTGAGTGCCCCGCAGAGCAGGTGACGCCGTGCCGCAGGGCGACCGCTATCAGGTCCATCGCGCCGGGGGTCTCGGGAGCGATCGTCATCATCCTGACGTGACCGCGAGCTGCGTCGAGGAGCTCGGCGAACAGGCCCAAGTCCGGGGCCACGATCGACTCCGCCCGGAACGCGCCCGGTGCGTGAGGGCTGAGGAAGGGCCCCTCGAGGTGGACGCCGAGGCATCGCGCCCCCCGGTGCGGGGCACGATCGATGTGGTCGGCGACCGCCGCCACGCCGGCGAGCAGGTGCTCGCGGCTGCCGCCGACGGTGGCCAGGAAGCCCGTCACACCGTGCTCGGCATAGAAGACCGCGAGCCCCTCGATGTCGGCGTCGGACCCGTCGATCACCTGGACGCCGGCCGCGCCGTGCGTGTGGACGTCGATCAGGCCCGGCACGACGGTGGCCGCCGACACGTCGTACGGCGCATCACCGGTGGGTGGGTCGAGTGAGGTGATCAGCCCCTCGCTGACTCGCAGGACGACCGGACCCGTGACCTTCCCGTCGACGAGGGCAGTTCCAGCCCGGATGGCGTGGTCACCCACGTCGGTCCGCAGGGTGGACGAACTGGTCCCCGGCGAGCGAGGCGTAGGCCGCGCACGCGACCTCGACCGCACGGAGACCGTCCGCCCCCGTGGCGCAAGGATCGACCACCCGCCCCTCGGCCACCGATCGCAGGAACCCCTCCACCATGGCTTGGTCGATGTCGGGTTCGAACGGCGTCAGCGCATGCGTGCGGGTGCCGTGCGCCCCCGAGACCTGCAACGCCTCGCGTCCCGTGGTGATGCTCAGTGACCCGCTGGTGCCGAGCAGCCGGAGGTAGAAGTCGTAGTCCCACACGTTGGTCCGTGTCACCGACCAGCTCGAGTCGACGCTGGCTGGCACGTCGTCGTCGAAGACGACCGAGACGAGCGCGCTGTCCTCGACCTCGAGGTCGGTGAAGAGCGTGGCGGTCTCCGCCAGCACCTCGCGCGCTTCGAGGCCCGAGACGAACCGCATCGCATCGACAACGTGCACCACGTGGTCGATGAGCGCACCGCCCCCGGCGGACTCGGCGTCGGTGATCCAGGACGGGTAGCGCGGAGGCAGGGGAGGACGGCCGCGGTTGCCCCCGACCATGCCCCGCAGCCTGCCCAGCTCGCCCGACGCGACGAGATCCCGCGCCTCCTGCAGCGCCGGGTAGAAACGCGAGACGAACGCAGTGTGCAGCTGGACGCCGGCTGCCTGGCAGGTCATGACCATTGCCTCGGCGTCGGCCACCCCTGTGGCCAGCGGCTTCTCGCTCAGCACGTGCACGCCATGGGCAGCCGCGAGCTCGACGAGCTCGCGGTGCCGATCGGTGGCGCTGCAGACGACGGCGGCTGCGGGGTGGGTGCGCTCGAGCAGGGCCGCGGCATCAGCCTCGAACGGCACCCCCAGGTCGGCCGCGAACGGCGCGCCCAGCGCGGACGATCGGTCGTGCACTCCGACCAGCCGGCCCGCCCGGCTGCGGCCCAGCGCTGTGGCGTACGACAGGGCGTGCGGACCGTGCTCGACGCCGAGCAGCACCACGTCGATCATCGCTCGCCCTCGCTTCGCTTGCGGATGGTCACGGCGCGACGGGTGTGCAACGACTCCACCGCCGCCAGCGCCGTCTCCAGCGCGGCCAGCCCGTCCTCGGCCGGCACTGGGCTCGGACCGCCGGACTCCACCGCGTCCAGGAAGGCACGGATCTCGGCAACGAAGCCGCGGTTGCCGAGCTGGCTGATGGCCCTGGGTGCGGCTCCGGCGAGCTGCAGGCTGCCGACCGCCGTGCCGGTGTAGTCCCAGGTGATCCGACCGTCGCTACCGGTCAGCTCGGTGCTCAGCTCGAGGCCGTGCCCGGCAGGGTGCGCCCAGCTGGTCTCGACGACCGCGAGGGCGCCGGAGTCGTATCGCACCGTGACCACCGCGTAGTCGATGACGCCGTCCTCACGAGCAGAGCCGACAGCGTGCACCCGCACCGGCCGGGCGTCGGCGACCCATGCCAGGTAGTCGAAGGAGTGGATGGCAAGGTCCACGATCGGTCCCCCCGACTGGTCGGGGCTGTCCAGCCACGCGTCCTCGCTCCAGGTGGGACGCTCGCCGACCAGCGACTGCGACATCATCCGAACCTCGCCGATCCGACCTGCCCGCACGGCCGCAGCGGCTGCCTGGTGATCGGGCTCGAAGCGCGAGACATGACCGATCATCAACAACCCCCGGCCGCGTCGTCCAGCCTCGACGATGCGCTCGCCGTCCGCCAAGGTGCGCGCCACCGGCTTCTCGCACAGCACGTGCTTTCCGGCCGAGAGCGCTGCGACAGCGAGATCGGCGTGCGTGGGCGAGGGCGTGCAGATGCTGACCACCTCCACGTCCGAGGCGAGCAACGTGCCGGGGTCCGGCAGCACCCGCGCGCCGTACGCGGAGGCCATGGCCTCTGCCTTGTCTTTCACCGGCTCGACGACGTATGCGAGCTCGGCGCGCGGGTCGGCGGCATAGGCGCGGGCGTGCGACTGTGCGATGTAGCCGGCACCGACCAGTCCGACCTTCACGGGATCACCACCGCGTCGTGCGCCGGTCGTCGCGCAGCAGCCGGGAGCGGTGCGCAGCCCCCAGCACTCCAGACTCCGCACCGAGCGCGGCGGGCACGACGCGCACGCTCGCCGCCACGTCGGCGAGCTGTGCGTCGATCGCGGCCTGGACACCGTCGAGCAGCAGCGGGCCCACCTCGGCGACCCCGCCGCCGACCATCAGCAGCTGCAAATCGAGCACCGTGAGGTAGTCGGCCAGCACACGCCCCAGGTGGCCGGCCGCGCCCCGGATGGCCTCGACCGCGCGGTCGTCCCCTGCCGCAGCGGCTGTCGCGACCGCCTCGACACCGCCGACCGTGATGCCCGCTGCCCGGGCGATCGCCGGTCCTGAGGCCACGGTCTCGAGGCAGCCGTACCGGCCGCAGTTGCACCGCACGCCGTCCGGGGTGGCCTGCACGTGGCCGATCTCGCCCGCCAGGCCGTTGACGCCGCGGTGCACCTGCCAGTCGAACACGAACGACATCGAGACCCCGGTGCCGATGTTGAGGTAGGCGACGTCCGCCTGGCCGATGCCGGCACCGGCCGTCAGCTCGCCGAACGCCGCCGCCTTCACGTCGTGGACGACCGTGGTCGGGTGGCCGACCGCGCTCTGCACCTCAGCCACGACCTCGCAGTCAACCATCTTGAGCACCGGGGAGTCGCGAACGACGCCACGCACCGAGTCGACCGTGCCGGGCATGCCGATGACCAGCGGACCGACTGTGATGCCACCGGCGGCGGCAAGCTCGAGCAGCTCCGAGGCGACCGCGATGCAGGCCTCGACGACGGCGTCACCGCCCTCTCGTGGCGTGGGGACCCGCTTCCGGGCGACCACGGAGCCGGACGGCTCGATCACCACGCCGGCGATCTTCGAGCCGCCCACGTCGATGCCGATCCCGCCTGACGGCTTTGTCTCTTCCACCATCATCACACCCTCGTTTGCTCCTCGTGCCCTCGCCGCCATCGCTCGCGCCGACCCGGTCCTCACTTCATCCCCGTCGTGGCCATGCCCTCGATGAAGCGCTTCTGCATGAGCAGGAAGACGATCAGCAACGGCACGACGGTCATGGTGGCTGCCGCCATCTGCAGGTCGGTCCGGTTGAGGAAGCGACCCGCGAACTGGGCCAGACCCAGCGGCAGCGTGTACATGTCGGGGGTCGAGGCCACGAGCAGGGGCCAGAGGAACGACTCCCAGCTCATCACCAGCGTGAAGATCGTGAGCGCGGAGAGCGCCGGCTTGGCCAGAGGGAGCACGATGCTGACGAAGATCCGCAGCTCACCGGCGCCGTCCACCCGAGCGCTCTCGATCAGCTCGCTCGGGATCGACATCATGTACTGCCGCATCAAGAAGATGCCGAATGCGTCGACAAGGGTCGGCAGCACCATCCCGGCGTAGGTGTTGAGCAGGCTCAGGTCGCTGGCCAGCACGTAGAGCGGGATGACGCGGACCTGGAACGGGATCATTAACGTCGCCAGCACCACCACGAACAGTGCGTCGCGTCCCGGGAAGCTGAACTTCGCGAACGCATAGCCCGCCATCGAGCTGGTTAGCAGCACGCTGACCACGCTGATGGCGGCGATCACCACGCTGTTGAAGAAGTAGCGGACGAAGTCCGCGGTCTCGAAGACCGCGTGGTAGTTGTCCAGGTTCACCTGCTCGGGCAGGAGCGTGGGTGGGAAGGCGAGGATCTCGGGCAGTGTCTTGAACGAGGCGAGCACCATCCAGATCAGCGGTGTCAGCATGGTGAGGGCGCCGACGGTGAGCAAGAGGTATTTCGAGACATCGACGGTGCGAGTCGTGGCGTGCATCAGTACTCGAACCTCCGTTGCACCAGCCGGAACTGGATGAGGGTGACGATCATGATCAGGACGAAGAGCAGGAACGCGGCGGCCGATCCGTAACCCATCTCCAGCGGGCGAAAGGTCTGCTCGACGATGTAGATCACGACCGAGCGGGTGCTGCTCAGCGGTCCACCGGGGAGCTGCTGTGCCGAGCCGGTCATCACGTACACCTGGGTGAACAGCTGCAGGCCGTTGATGACACCGATGACTCCGGCGAGCATGATGCTCGGGTTGAGCAGCGGGAGCGTGACGTGGCGGAAGCGACGCCACGGCCCGGCCCCGTCGATGCGGGCTGCGTCGAGGATCTCTCGTGGGATGGCCTGCAACCCGGCCAGGAAGATCACCATGTAGAAGCCGAGGTCGCGCCACACGGTCATCAGCACGATGCCCTCGAGCGCCCAGTCCGGAGAGGCGAGCCAACCCGGGCCACTGATCCCGACCCAGCCAAGAGCGGTGTTGACCAGGCCGAACGACGGCTCGAGCAGGGCCCGCCACACGTACCCGACGGCAACGAGCGAGGTCACCACGGGCACGAAGTAGATCGTGCGGAACAGCCCACGAAGTCGCAGCCGAGCGTCGTTGAGGAGGACGGCGATGAACAGCGCCACCAAGATGGTGGGCAGCACGCTGAGGACGGTGAAGTAGAGCGTGACCACCACCGACTGGCGGAAGTCACCGTCGTCGACGAGCAGACGGCGGTAGTTGTCGAGCCCGACGAACTTCTTGGCACTGCCGAGCGGCCAGTGGTAGAGGCTGTACTGCAGGGCGCGCGCCATCGGGTAGAAGACGGTGAGTCCGAACAGGACGAGCGACGGAGCCAGGAAGACGAAGGCCCAGCGTGTCCGATGGCTGCGCAGGCTTCGGCTCGGCCTGGCCCTGCGCTCGCCTCGTTCGACGAGGGTCGTCACTCCAGGAGGCCCTTGGTGCGGTAAAGCTCCCGCTCGGCCTCGGCCCCCTTGTCGACCGCGTCCTCGACGGCGGTGCCGTTGAGAGTGATCTCGTCCCAGATCTCCTGCTGGATCGCGTAGGCGTCGTCCCATCCGCGGGAGTCGTAGGGGACGGCCTCGGCCAGCGCAGTGAAGCCGGCTGCGATGTTCGAGTCCCCCTGGAGCGACTCGTCATCGAGCAACGCAGTGCGCGACGGCAGCTCGCCGCCGCCCTCGATCCATACCCTCTGCGACTCCTCGCTGGTCAGGTGAGCAACCCACTCCCAGGCCGCGTCCTGGTCCTCGCAGTCCGCCGAGACGGCATAGGACCAGGACGTGCTCGCCACCGGGGCAGCAGCGTCGTCGGTCACCGGCGGGGCGACGTGGACGCTGAAGTTTAGGTCGGGGGCAGTGAGCTGGTAGACGCCGGTGAAGGTGAACTCCTTGAAGGTCATCCCAGCCTTGCCGAGACCGAACTTGCTCTGCTCGGCCAAGAACTCCGGATCGTCGACGGCGTTGTCGGTCACCAGGCTGGTGAGACGGTCCCACGCCTGGTATCCGGGCTCGGAGTCGTACTCGACGTCGCCGGTCTCGTCGGCGACCAGGCCCTCGGGGTAGGCGAGGGTCGGCGCGCTGTAGAACCACTGGTAGGGCGAGGCGGAGATGTCGATGCCGGCTTGGATCATCTTGTCGCCGGAGGTCTTCGTCAGCTTCTCGGCTGCGGCGACCAGGTCGTCCCAGGTCTCGAAGTCCTGGGACGGATCCAGGCCGGCCTCCTCGAAGAGGTCGTCGTTGTAGAAGAGCATCAGGGTCTGCACGTCGGTGGGCAGCGCGTAGTATTCGTCGTCGATGTTGAGCAGCTCGATTGAGGCGGGCGTGAACGACGACTCGATCTCCTCGGCACTCATGACCGATTCGGGCACCGGCGCCAGCTCGTCCCGATCGTGGAACTCGGCCAGGATGTTCGCGGGGAGCTGGAAGACACACGGCCCGGTGTCGGCCTCGAGGGCAGCACCCAGCTTTTGGAAGTACGACTCGTACGGGATGTTCTGCACGTCGATCGACGCGTCGTCGTAGCCGTCGGCGAAGTCCTGCACGATCTTGGCGCGTGCGTCGCTCTGGTGCTGCCAGTGACTGATGGTCACCCCGGAGCCGTCACCATCACCGCCGCCACCCTGCTGCTCAGTGGCGCTCTGCCCCGAACACCCGGTTGCGGCTATTCCGATCGCTAGGAACCCTGCTGCGACTGCACTCTTCTTCACCCTGCGGCTCACGGACACTCCTCCACCCATTGGTGATAGCGTCTGTGTCACAGATGACTGTGTCTGTGTTACAGACGATTACGGGGTGAACGTATGCATCTGCTGCCGGCCTGTCAAGGGTCGGGTCTAGCTCCCGAGCAACGAGGCGATCTCGTCGGCGGCCGCAATGAGGCGGGGCACGAACTCCTCGATCCGATCACGAGTCAGTCGCGAAGCCGGCCCGGCGATCGTCAGCGCAGCGACCACCTTGTCGCCAGGGCCGCTCACCGGGGCGGAGGCGCTGGTGAGGTCTGGGTCCAGGTCCTGCACCGACACGGCGTGCCCGGACCTGCGGATCGTCGAGGTGACCTCGCCCAGCCGGTCGGCGCGCTGCGCGCCGTCGGCGTCGAGGCCGAGGAGGTAGCGGTCGCGGAACGGTGCCGAAGCGTAGGCCAGCAGCACCAGGCCGGTCGCTGTCTCGTGCAGGGGAAGACGGCGTCCCGGGGCCTCGACCATGCGCACCGATCGACGACTCTCGGCCTTCTCGATGTAGATGACCGAGTCCTGGTCGAGGACCCCGAGCAGGACAGTCTCGCCAGTGACCTCGGCGAGGTCCTCCACCACCGGACGCGCAGCATCGCCGAGCTCGGAGCGCGCGCGGACCTGCTCGCCGAGCTCGAGCAGACCCCAACCCAAGCCGTACCGGTTCTGGGTGTCGCGTCGCACCAGACCGCGCAGCTCGTAGGTCGCAGCGATGTTGTAGGCCGCCGTCCGCGACAGCCCGGTATGAGTCACCAGCTCATTGAGCGTCAGGGGCCCGTCAGCGGCGCCCAGCGCATCGAGGACGTCGAGCGCGCGCAGCAGGGACTTGACCGGTCGGAGCCGGCGCCCGTCGTCGCTGACGACCACGTCGTCTGCGTCCACTGCCCCTCCCTCGCGCGCACTGGTCCTCCACACCACTGTGGTGACGCGACGATAGTGCCCCACCGCGACCTGCGCGACGATCCCGCGACCGTCCGTCCCCCCGCCACTACCGAGGAGTACTGATCCCGTGCCAGATCGCGACACCGCGCTGACCTCTGACGACAACCTCTATCTGCTGCACCCCCACTCCGTCGTCGGTCGACCGACTCCGCCGGTCGTGATCGACCGCGGGCAGGGTGCGCGGGTGTGGGACGTCGAAGGCACCGCCTACATCGACGGCACCTGCGGGCTCTGGCAGTGCGCCGTCGGCCATGGCCGCGCCGAGCTCGCCGCGGTGGCGGCGGAGCAGATGCAACGGCTGGAGTTCTACACCTCGTTCTGGGACTTCTCCAACGAACCGTCCATCCGCCTTGCGGCTCGGCTCGTCGAGCTCGCCCCAGCCGGGCTGGGCAAGGTCTTCTTCACCAACGGTGGCTCGGAAGGCACCGAGACGGCCATCAAGCTGGCCCGCCTGGCCCGGCACGCCACAGGCGAACCGGACCGGACTGTCGTCCTCAGCCGCACCGGTGCCTACCACGGGGTGAGCGGCACCGCCATGGCCGCCACCGGGATCGAACGGCTCAAGGACGGCTTCGGGCCCCAGGCCGTGGACTTCGTCCACCTGAGCACGCCCCACGGCCCCACGCACGGACCGGCAGCCACCGACAAGCTCCTTGTCGAGCTCGAGGAGGCCATCGAGACCATCGGCGCGCACCGGATCACCGCCATGATCGGAGAACCGGTCCTGGGAGTGGGCGGCTCGGTGCCTCCGCCCGAGGGCTACTGGCCGGGGGTCCAGGCCATCCTCCGGCGACACGGCATCCTGCTGATCCTCGATGAGACCATCACCGCCTTCGGTCGGACCGGACACTGGTTCGCCGCCGAGCGGTTCGGTGTCCAGCCCGACCTGATCATCACAGCCAAGGCGCTCTCGAGCGGCTACGTGCCGATGGGCGCGGTCCTGATCGGCGACCAGGTCATCGACATGCTCGACGGCACGACGTTCTTCCACGGGTTCACCTACAACGGGCACCCGGTCGGAGCAGCCGTCGCGCTCGCCAACCTCGACATCATCGAACGCGAAGGGCTCCTCCAGCGGGCCACTGTGCTCGGCGACCGTCTGCTCGACGGCCTCGTCCCGCTCGCCGACCTGCCGCACGTGCGTGAGGTCCGAGGTTGCGGGCTGATGATCGGCATCACCCTCGAGTCCAACGACGCACCGGACGTGGTGGCCAGGTGCCGCGCAGACGGGGTCATCGCCCGGGGGGCAGCCAACACGATCGTGCTCTCCCCTCCCTTGGTCATCACCGAGCCCGAGGTCGACACCGTGTGCGAGGTCATCAGCCGCCACGTCAGGAGGCTGGGATCGTGAAGGTCGTGATCGTGGGCGCCGGGCTCGCCGGCCTCAGCGCGGCCCGCGAGCTCCAGCGTGCCGGGGACGAGGTCGTCGTCCTCGAGGCCCGCGACCGGGTCGGCGGTCGCGTCGAAGGTGGCGTGCTCGCGGGCCACCCGATCGAGCTGGGTGGCACGTGGATCGGGGAGGGGCACAGCGAGATGTACGCCCTCGTCGACGAGCTGGGTCTGACCACCTTCCCCACCCACAACGAACCCGGCCGGCTCCTGGTCCAGCTCGGCCGCACCCGCGCCCTCGTCGAGGGCACCAAAGGAGCGGTGCCGCGACTCAACCCTGTCGCGTTGGCCGACCTCGCGCAGGGCATGGCCCGGTTCGACCGACTCGCCCGCAGCGTCGATCCGGCCCAGCCCTGGGCGCACCCCAAGGCGAAGCTCCTCGACGGGCAGACGTTCGAGACCTGGATTCGCCGCACCCTGCACACCCCTGGTGGACGCGCGTACTTCCGGGTGGCGACCGAAGCTCTCTTCTCGGCTGACGCCGCCGACCTGTCTCTCTTGCACGCACTCTTCTACGCAGTGAGCAACGTCGACCTCGAAACGCTGCTCGCCGTCGACCGCGGCGCGCAGAAGGACCGAGTCCGCGGCGGCTCGGTACAGGTCGCCGAGCGGATGGCTGCAGGGTTGGACGTGCGGTTGCACGCGGCTGTCGGGCTTGTGGAGCACGACCACCGAGGTGTGGCCGTGACGACCCGAGGCGGCGACGTGACCGCTGCCGATCGCGCCGTGATCGCTCTCCCGCCCACCCTGGCTGGGCGGCTGCGCTACGACCCCGTGCTCCCGGCCTGGCGTGACCAGCTCACCCAGAAGCTGCCGGCAGGCACCGTCGCCAAGACCTTCGCGGCCTACCCCACGCCGTTCTGGCGCGAGGACGGGCTCAACGGGCAGGTCGCTGGAGACGTGGGGCCGGTCAAGGTCACCTTCGACATCTCGCCCCCGGGCGGCGAGGTCGGGATCCTCCTCGGTTTCGTCGAAGGAGGCGACGCGCGACGCTGGCAGCGCCTCGACGAGGCCGAGCGGCGCCGGTCCGTCCTTGAGTGTCTCGTCGGCTACTTTGGCGACCGGGCAGCCACGCCCCTGGCGTACGTCGAGAAGGACTGGAGCGCGGAGGAGTTCACCCGCGGCTGCTACGGCGCCCACTTCGCCCCGGGAGTCTGGACGGGCTTCGGGGAGGCGCTGCGCCCACCGGTCGGCCATATCCACTGGGCCGGCGCCGAGTACGCCGTCGAGTGGAACGGGTACATGGAGGGCGCCGTGCGATCGGGCCGCGCGACGGCACTGGCACTCCGAGAGGGTGGGTCCGCCCACCCGCCAATGTGAGACGAGCAGCTGCGGCAGAGGTGCCGTTGCGCAAAGGGCTTGAGGCCGAGCCGAGCTCAACTCGACTCGCGTCGGACCGGGCCGTGGCTGAGTCCCGGTGACGTGATCCCGATTCCGGGAAGGTCGACTGGTGCGACGATCGGTTGAACCTGTCCCTTCGGGCGCAATGGAAGCGAGGCGACAGTAACGCGAGCCCGTCCGACTGCCCGACCATCCAGCATGGGGAGTGTGCAAAGTTACGCTGAAACTTCATGCCATGACGTCACCCGCGAACACGCCGTAAGGGATGTGCATACCCGACAAACTCCTCGGCGTGCGCAAGGAGCGCTGACAGCTACGGAGCCTACTGAGGGCAGGCGTGATCTAGCTCAAGCATTCGCACATGTCGAGATGCGGGTCAGAGGATGCGGCCCTCTTGGTCGTCAACTGTTGAAACTGCGCGCGATGCCCGTTGTCGTTGGCTGCCAGTAGGGTGCTGGAACCACGTGGGGTGGGCCGGCCGTGAGCACGGCGGCATGAGGGACGGTGGGGACAGGGATGATCGACAACTCGTCGTTGGAGCGCTTTGCTGAGCGCGCTACCGAGCTGCTCGTGCGTCTGGGGCAGGAACCGGACCCAGCCTTGGCCAGGGCGTACGACGAGCTGCTCTTCAAGGATCTCTACGACGTCATCCGCAGGCGTGGCGTCTCGTTGGCCATGCGAGCATCCGAATCGACGGTGGGTGGTGTTTGGCTGCCTCGGGTCCAGCCGGGCGACTTGGACGCGGTGGCCCTCGACGCGACCGTCGGTGCGCTCGAGCGGGCCCGCCGGACTGCGGACCGGTTCGACCCCTCGCGAGGAGACGGCGCCAGCTGGGCCCTCGGCGCGGCCGGCTTCGCCTACATCGACGCCGTGCGGGACTTCTATCTCACCCGTCGCAAGGGCGAGGCGGTGACGACCGAGCCGGCCGAGCTCGGCGAGATCGCGGACGCGGCTGTCTCGACAGCCTCTCCCGAGCGGATCGCGGAAACGCGCGCTGCTCTGGTCGATGCTCTCGGGCGACTCACCAGCGACGAGCGCTACGTCATTTTGGCGCAGGCGCAGTACGGCATGTCCTACTCGGAGATCGCGACCTACCGCTTCGGAAGCCCTCTCGAAACGAAGAAGGTCGACCGCCTCCTGCAGAGTGCGAGGCGCAAGCTCGCCGATGCCGAGCGTGCGTGGAACGCCGAGCCATGAGTCCTGCCGCATCGCCGGCGGATTCCACACCTAGGTGGTCCACCCGCGAAGAGCTCGAGGACACCGTCGTCGCCTACCAGCCACACTGGTGGCGCACCGACGCCGACGCCCTCGCGGTGATCAACGACCGGGTACGACACCCGGGCCTGCGCGATCGGATAGTCGCGACGTCGGACTTGGGCCAGATCGTCACCACCGCGGCGGTGTACCGGCCCGCCTCTCCCGGCGCCCCGGCGGGTCGACCGTTCCTCGACGAGCGACTCGCTGTGCATGAGCAGATCATCGACGACTGCGTCCCCACTTTTTCAGCGACCCCGGCATCGGCGCCGGCTCGGACGCCTGCCGCCTACTTCACGATTGGATGTCCCGGGTCGGGCAAGACTTCAGTGCTGCGTCGCATCGTCGACGTGCACCGCTTCCAGGAAGCCCAGAAGGTTGAGGAGACTCAGGAGGCGGCATCGGTTGGGCCGACGCAACCTGCCCCGTGCTCGATCATCGACGCAGACCGGGTGCGGCAGAAGCTGCCGGAGTACGCCGACGGACTCGGCGCCTTCGTGGTGGAGGAGGAGTGCTTCGCATTGACCTACGGGCGGGTGTTCGAGGCCGCCCTCGCCCGGCGCGCAGACGTCATCTACGACACCATCGGTCGCCTCGCCTCCATCCGAGACAACATCGAGCTGCTCCATGCGGACGGGTTCGAGATCCACGTCCTCCAGGCACGAGCCGGCCTCGATGACTGCCGCGACCGTACGGAACGACGTGCGCTCGAAGTCGACGGCAGACTCGTGCCGCCCGCGATGCTCGAACGTGCCGCGAGCGATGCAGCTGAAGCCCTCGCAGCGCTCCGTCGCGAAAGATTCCCTCTCGCTAGCTGGGCCATCGTCGACACCTCCGACATGACCTCGCCAGCTCTCATCGAAGGAACCGAACCATGGTCGATGGTCCTGTGATGTCCACTGTCCGCTGGAGCCAGCTGGGCGGGTCGAGTTGCGCGCCGATGCAACCAAGACGAGTCCCACCGCGCAGCCGTGCGCATGGCCGTCCGTCTTGTTGTCGGCGAGCTGGTTTTCGTCGTTCCATTCACGGGAACGGTCTAGGCGTGCCAGCATTGAGCCTTCGCTCACATGGTGTAACACCATTGCTTGACGCATACTCGAAGACGTGGGAGATCGCGTGAACAGCAAGAAGCAGCCCCAAACCGTAGGTGCGGTCGAGGCTCAGCCCGCCCTGCGCGACGCTGTCGCGAACGCCTCGTACGACTACAACGACGCGCTGATGGCCTATGAGGACGCACTCGCCAGCCGCGACACAGCGAAGCGCTCCCATGCCGAGACCGCGCTTCACGAGGCTGCCCGCCGGCTGTCGTCGGCGCAGAGCGCTCTAGTTGCTGCGCGCAACATCCCGCCAGTGGCAGTGAGCTTCGCGGACCTTCTTAACGACCCCACGCAGCAGCTGGATGCGACCGGCGATGTGATGCGCAGCGTCCTTGCCTACCGCACGGCCGCTCCGGCGACCGCGTCGGCGAGCCCCACTTGGATGGACCACGCGCCGCACGAGACGCGCGCAGCGACCTACGTGCACGAGCGGATCACAGCTTCAACGATCGTTGCCACGGCTTCCTGAGGAAGCGCGGCACAAAGGACGTCCGTATCTGCGGGTAATGAACGTCGGCGGCCACGCACGCCCCCACGTGCCAGTGGTCGCTGGTCGGCTCCTGAGGTGCTCCTCGGCCCTCCGCGCGGTTTCTGGAAACTTTTCCTGCTCAGCACGGGAGATTCCCGCATCGGGTGCCTACATGAGGTGAAGGCACTCGAGCGAAGGAGACCGTCATGGCTAAGCCTGACAACCACGTAGACCTGGTGATCGTTGTCTCGGGCGCCCCCGAGGCGGTGCGGATCAACCGGCACCAGACCCTCGAGCACGCAGTGCGGGAAGCTCTGCGCGAGTCCGGCAACAAAGGCCAGCGCCCTGAAGACTGGGAGCTGCGCAACGAAGCCGGGCAACTCCTTGGCCTCGGCATGCGCCCGGACGAGGCCGGTCTGTTCGATGGACACACGCTGTTCCTGAGCCCCAAGGCGGGCGCTGGTGGCTGACGTACTCATAGCGGATCCGCAGGCGGGGACCGCGCCACAGAACCGTGGTCCCCGCCTGGTCCCCACCGCGGTCAACCGGGCGAAGTTCGACGAGCAGATCGCTCGGTGGAGGGCCAACGCCGACGTGTACGCCCGTCGTGGGTGGCTGCTGCTCTCGGTGGGCGACCTCTGCGTCGAGGTTGGCTTCCTTCGAGACGTTGCCATGGGTCCACGCACGATTCCGGTCATGACGGCATGCGTACGCATCGACTACTGGAACTTCGACCTGTGGGCCCCGTCCCTCACGTTCATCGACCCCATTACCCGAGAGCCCCTCGGCGGCCCGCCGCCCGTGCGAGCTCCGAGTCGGATGGACTCCGGCGAGGTCCGTGACGCTCTCATCGATCAGCACCCCGAGACACTGCAGCCCTTCTTGTGCCTGCCCGGCATCCGCGAGTACCACAGCCACCCTCAGCACAGCGGCGACGACTGGCTGCTGCACCGGCACTTGGACGCCGGAGACCTCGTCGTCATCTGTGAGCGCATCTGGCAGCGCATGTCGCGCAACGTCCTCGGCATGTCGGTAGCCATCCAGTCCCTCGCCCCGGGCAGCAGCGCGGGCATCGCCAACCAGCTCGACATGAACCTCTTGCAGGGCGATGCCGACTTGGCGCAGCGACAGCTGGCGGCCCAAGAGGCGCAGGAGGCTGCCGTCGCAGCTGCGATGGCGGCCGGCGCTGCACGCGCGGAGGCGCAGGGACCGGACGCAGACCACGACCGACCCGCTCCCTCCGCGCAGGCCGAAGAAGTTCGCAGCAGCGCAGACGTCATCGGCGAACCCGTCATCCAGCCCGTGATGGAAGAGGAGGCAGAGGTCCAGGGCAGTCCGCCTGACGTCGCCCGCGACGGCGCGGAACCTTCCTTGGTACCTGCGGCACGAAGAAAGAGCAACGGTGGACCTGACCTCACATCGTGAGCTCGTGGTCCCCGACTCGGTCCTTGCTCCCACCCTTGAGTTCCTTCAGGAACGGGGCCAGTTGGGGCACGAAGGGTTCGTCGTGTGGGGCGGCAAGGTAGTTGACGAGGACACGCTTCACTTCACCAGCTGCTACGTCCCTCAACAGACCGCCCATAAGACAGCGAATGGTCTGCTGGTCGTCGTGGACGGCGTGGCACTGTTCCGGATGAACCGTGCGTTCTACGAACGCGGAGAAATCGCTGCGGGCCAGGTGCACACCCACCCGACCGACGCTTACCACTCAAGCACCGATGACCACTTTCCCTTGGTGACGCTGTGTGGCGCATTGAGCCTCGTCGTCCCGGACTTCGCCCGGCACGGACGCGCAAGCATGGATCGGTGGGCGTGGTACCGGTTGCGTGAGCACGGTACGTGGGACCTGGCGGCAGATATCGGGTCCCGGATCCACATCGAACCAGAAGGAAGCTGACCGTGGCGCTACCCGCGTTCTTCTCCAGAGTCGCCGACTCTCTACGCCCGGTCGCCAACGTCGACCCCGACACGCTTGCAGACAAGCTCCACGACGTCCGACTTCACCTTGACGTCGTCTCGCAGGACGACGGCGCGAAAGGTGCGTTCCTCCTGGCATGCAACCTTGCCGCGCGGCTGTATCCGGTCATCGACCTGCGCCCTTCCCACGGGTCGTCGAGGGACGAGACCCTCACGCACCAGGCACGCGACCTGATCCGCGCCATCAACCCGGACGCAGACATCCTGCTGGCTACCCGCAACGGGGCCGCTTCACTCGGAGAGGCTGAAGATGAACCCGGGCACGACCACGAACCAGGACGGGACGGCAGTGACGACACCGGTCTGGCGGTGAGTCTGCGCCTCGGCGTCTCGTTCTCGAGGAACGCCGGTCACATTGGCACCACTCAACCGTCGGCGCAGGACCGGCTGGTCGAGGTCAGCGCACGAGGCTGGACGGTCGCGGTCGATCCGGCCGAAGGATGGGACCGGCTCGACGACGGCACCAGCGCGGAGCCCGGACATCCGCTCGCCTGGCTCGCGGCGGCCGCCTTCGGCATGTCTGAGGTGTTCCGCATTGTGTTCGCCGCCGAGCTCGGGGACCGAGGGCGAACAGGCCGACAAGCCGGGGGCATCGACCTGCTGACAGCGGCACCGGTCGACGTTGACGCCCCCGCATCCAGTCCTTTCGGCGAGGCAGCCGACACCACAGCCGTCGCGACATCCGAGGCCCCTAGTTCTGCCGATGAGGGTCCAGTTCCGATCGCTGAGGCCGAACCGGTCGACCTCGGCGAGTTCTTCCTCGTTGGCGGGGGTGCGATCGGTCAAGCTGCTGCGTTGGCGTTGAGCGAGGTTGACGCTGTGGGCGTGATGCACGTGGTGGACCCCGAGACGGTCACGTTGTCGAATCTACAGCGCTACGTTCTGACCCGCGCCAAGGACGTCGGGGCGGTCAAGGTCGATCTGATGCAGGAGGCCGTCAAGAACAACGCGTTCGGTCTGGCGGGAGCAGCCTCGCGACTCGAGATCAAGCCTCTCCGAGGAAAGTGGGGGGACTCCGAGGAGCACCTCGATGCCCACCAGGTCCTCGTCGCCCTCGACACTGCGCGCGACCGGATCACCGTAGCGGCCACGGCCCCGCGCCACGCGTACAACGCGTGGACCCAAGTAGCTGATCTGGGCTGGTCTCGCCACGAGGAGTTCAGTGTGAAGCCTTGTCTGGCGTGCCTGTATTACCCCTCCCGCCCCCGCTCGCACGACCACGAGCTGATCGCCGAGGCCGTGAGACAGACACCCCTGCGTGTGCTTGCCTACCTGACCTACAACCTGCCCATCGGGTACCCGTTGCCGAGCGTTCCGGCGATCGCCGAATTACCTGCCCCTCCGGACGCCGTTCGTTGGACGCAGGTCGCGCTGATCGAGGACCTGCTCGACGACGGTGTGGTCGAACAGACGCAGCGCAACGAGTGGGCGGACAAGACGGTTGGCCTGTTGTATCGCGATGGCATCTGCGCGGGCGGGCTGCTCCCGGTCGGTGACCTGCCTGGAGAGGCACTCGTGCCGCTCGCCCATCAGTCCGCGCTGGCCGGCATCCTGCTGGCTGCCGAGCTCTACTGGTCTCGGTCGCCGTCACTCGCCGCTCGACGCGCCAGCCAGGTCGAGCATCGTTACGACGTCCTGCGGGGCTTCCCACAGGTATTCGGTCGTCCCCGGGAACGCACGCCGCACTGTCTGTGCGAGGACACGTTCTTCGCCGCGCATGCGGGCGCTGTCGAGGCGGATCACCCTTGAGTCAGCGCGCATACGGGTCTGCTGCTGCACGGTACTGACATCCTGATGCTGGCCAGGTGCCGGCGGTCAACCACGTCGCCGCCGATGCCAATATCCCGAGGGTGCACTGCCCCGCTCAAAGCGTCCCCATAGAGGTCGCCCGCCAACACGACTAGAGTTTGGCAACGAGCGAGCCGGCCCCGACGCTCAGCGGTCCTTAGCGCAGCGCGGACGCACCTCTTCCACGGACCTGCTGCTTTTCGCCGCCTGTCGGGGATAGCCGGGTCTCCCGCTGACGGTGTCCTCGGACATGTCGTCGCATGGACTTGCCACACGTAGCATTCGGTTAAGCCGGCAGCCTTCGTTCGGCCGATCTGGCGGACAATCGATAACTCGACTCGGGAACTCCTTGACCTCGGCGGACAGTAGAGAGTTGTGAGCACACAACACCGCGACCTCCGTCGGAGACTGCGAGAAGGTGACCGAGCCGCGTTCGACGCCGTGTACGCCGATCACGTCGACGGCGTGTTCACACTGGCGCACCGTCTGACGGGCAACTGGGCGACCGCAGAGGACGTCACCTCCGAGACGTTCCTCGCCGCATGGCGCACTCGCGCGCTGATCGCTGACGACGAGCGGCCCCTCCGCCCGTGGCTGTGGGGCATTGCGACGAACCAGGCGATGAACGCTCGACGCAGCCGCCGGCGACTGCTCACCCACCTGGCCCGACGCCCACGTGAGGAGTCTGTACCGGACCTCGCCGATGAAGTAGTGCAACGGCTCGACGACGCCGACGTGCTGGCACAGGCCGCGCGGGTGATCGGAACCTTGCGCCGCGCGGAGGCGGAGGTCATCGCGCTGTGCGTGTGGTCGGGCCTGACCTACGCCGAAGCCGCAGAGTCGCTCGGCGTGCCGATCGGCACCGTCCGATCCCGGTTGTCGCGCGCCCGCGCTCGCCTGCGCGAACTCGTGGCCGAGCCCGCCTCGCCAGCCAGCACACACGTCACCGCCGACCCCGAACAGACCGCCCGAGGAGCACGATCATGACCCAGGACCTCGACGAGCTCCGTCGTAGCCACCCCGCCCCCCACGCCATCACCCTGTCTCCTCTGCACCGCGCCCGCCTAGGGTCGCGGGTGGAGCAAGGGATCAGGCGATACGAGGCGCGGAGCCGGCTGGTGCGCGGGATTGCCGCACCGGCCACCGTGATTGCTTGCGCGACGGCCGTAGCCGCAGTCGCCGTGCTGGCCCTGACTGGTGATCCGTCCGCACCTCGACCCCAGGCGAACCGGGAGGTGGTCACGTCGGTCGCAGCGACCCAAGTGCTTGACGGGGCGGCGCGCCGGGCAATGACGGCACCGACGCTGGCCGTGCGCGAGGACCAGTTCGTCTACACGCGCAGCGCCACGATCACCAACGAGGGCAGGCTTGGGGAAGGCATCGCCCTCGGGCCGGTGCACGAGCGGGAGATCTGGCTCGGACAAGACCCAGGAGCCTTTGGCTGGCAGGACGACGTGATTCGGGAGTTCGGACAGGACTGGCCGCTGGAGCCGAGCGGTCCGTCACCTGCCGGCGCGCGACGTCCTACCTATGCTTGGCTCGCGCAGCTGCCGACGGACCCGGACGCGCTCCTCAATGTGCTGGACCGTGAAGCGGTGCCCGTCGAAGGCCAAGAACAAGAGCAGGCGACGTTCGACCTGATCGGGTCGTTGGTGTCGGAGCAGCTGATGCCCCCCGAAACGGCAGCGGCCCTATTCCGTGCCGTGACTCGCATCAATGGGATTCAGGTCGAGCGAGGCGTGACCGATGCGCTGGGGCGCCCAGGCATCGGCATCAGTCGCAGCGACGCACGATTTCGCACGCGCACCACGTGGATCTTTGACTCAAGCACCTACGAGCTGCGCGGCACACGGTGGTTCTTCACGCACGCCGACGGAACGCCGGACACCCTATTCGGCGCCACGGCAGTGCTGGACACCGCCGTGGTCGACACTGCCGGACAAGCCCCTGGCTCGCAGGCTTGACTTAAGGACGTCCGCACCTGACGACTGCGGCTCGGTATGGATCGGGCGCGCGTCGAGGCACACTCGCGGGAAACATGGTGACCGAGTGATCGACATCGTCGGCCGTGGTCCACGGGACCGTCCCCGGCAGGGATACGCCCTCACGGGCCGCCAGCCACTGCGATACCGAAGCGCGGGCTATCGGGCAAAGGCAACGTTTGTAGAAGGTTGTTGCTCCCACCCAAACCCTTGTTTATGATGTAAACGATCGCTGAAGACGACGGCGAGAAGGTGTTGACCAAGGAGCCTCCTCCGTGATCGGCATGTCCCAGTCCGTTCCGCTTCCCCCGAGCACCGCGATGTCAGACCAGCTGGTCGAAGACAACATCGACGTCGCCAGATCTGTGGCCGCGCGCTACCGCAATCGTGGCGTCGACCTCGACGACCTCCAGCAAGTGGCTTTGCTCGGTCTCGTCAAAGCCGCGCGACGCTTCGACGCTGATGCGGGATACGATTTTCTCTCGTACGCCGTCCCCACCATCAGAGGCGAGGTACGTCGCTACTTCCGCGACTCCGGTTGGATGGTGCGCCCCCCGCGGCGAGTGCAAGAACTGCAGGGGCGCATCGCCGTCGCAGACAACGAGCTGTGCCAGTTGCTCGGCCGTTCACCACGGCCAAGCGAGGTCGCCGAGCATCTCGATGCGCCGCTGGACGACGTGGTGGAAGCCCTGGCGGCCGACGGGTGCTACAGCCCGACCTCGCTCGACGCGCCAGTCGGTGACGGAACACTCCGGTTCGGCGACGTCCTCGACACGGACGACCGCGGCATTGAGCGTGCCGACGCACACGTCCTGCTCGAGCCCCTCGTGTCTAGGCTTTCGGATCGCGACCGGCGCGTTTTGTATCTCCGATACTACGAGGAACGCACCCAGCAGGAGATCGCCAACGCACTCGGCATCACCCAGGCACAAGTATCCCGCATTCTCTCCCGACTCATGATGAGCCTGCGAAACAGCATCCTCGATCCTCTCTCAGCCGCGTGAGCTGGTTCGGGCTCAGGCACGTGTGGACTGCGGTCAGGTCTGTGCGGGTAGTACCTGAAGTCCGGAAATTGAGGACCGGGTCGGAATTCCCGAGGCCGGGCACGCCGGCTTCACCGCTCGTGCCGTCGAAGGCAACAGCGCCTTCGGGCCGTCCTTGAGCGGGATCTTCTTCGGCGGGAACCACAGGTCGCACGGCCGCATCACCCGGCAGCCAGGTCAGCCGGTCCGAGGGGTCGACCGGTCGATGCTCAGGACGCAGCCGCCTGACGTGGTCGCGGAACCAGCTGATCGACCCGGTCCACCCGACCCGCTCTGCGATCACCGTCGCCGGCATGTCCGGCGTCGTCTTCAGCAACGCTCGCACCAGCGGCTCGAACGGTTCGAACGACGTCGGCACCGGCAGCCGCACGTACTTAGCCGGCCCGTCCGAGGCCACCGCCCGCTCCACCCGTCGACCGCCCGATGCCCAGATTCCGCGCGACCTGCCGCTGCGGAACATCATCCGCCACCGGCCGCCGGATCAAAGCCCAATCCTCCACAGAGATCACCCATCCAATCTGTCTGGGTGGCCTCGTTTTCGACCGTCGCTATGGCCTTGTTTTCAAGCGAGTCGACACCCAGGAAGCGATCAAATTTGGACGGACCTTGTCCGGCTCCCTGGCGTCGCACCTTGGCAGCCGTGGTCGGCTGAGGCGTAGGGAGCGGCCGAACGAGCCGGTCTCTGGTGAACGGTCGCGATAGTGGCCGTGTCGTCATTGGACGGCCCCGCCCGAGAAGTGGGTTCCCGGGGAGGCCTAGGCCAATCACCACCCCCGCGGTGAAAGACCATGGCCGTGTCGACGACGGGTGAAAACTGACCCTTGATCGACGGGTGAAAACGGACCCCCCTGCTCGATCCTGTAGAGGGTGAT
>NZ_SDWS01000010.1 GCF_004137245.1 Nocardioides glacieisoli | reverse complement strand
GGTGCACGAACTGCAGGCCATCACCGCCTGACCCACGGAGGATCACGCGGCGTACACCACCTGACGGGACTTGACCCTTCAGCAATTCCTAGCCCAGCGCATGTTCACCTAGCAGTGCGGGCGAGGTCACGACGAGTGTGCCGGTGCCGTGTGGACGAGGTCGCTCTGACGTCGGCCACATGTGACAAAATCAATTCACAATTTGGACTGATGCTGCCCAGCAAGAGTTCACCCGCTCGGCTTAGCCTTTGAGAAATCTCACTCTTCCAACAGAGGACTCTCGTGGCCGACTTGCCCAGACTTTCCCTCCCATCCGTTCGTGGTTCGGGCAAGGCGGCCGTCGCGGTCGCCACACCCTTTGCGCTGCTCGCCGGCATGGTCGCGGCAGCCCCGCCCGCGGCAGCCGCCACGGACCTCTACTTCTCCGAGTACGTCGAGGGGTCGAGCAACAACAAGGCCCTCGAGATCTACAACGGCACGGGCGCCGCCGTCGACCTCGCCGCGGGCGGCTACAACGTCCAGCTCTTCTCGAACGGGGCGTCGACCCCAGGCCTCACCCTCCAGCTGACCGGCACGCTAGCGGCGGGCGACGTGTACGTCATCGCCTCCTCGCAGGCGAACGCCGCGATCCTCGCCCAGGCCGACCTGACCAGCGGCGCGGGCCTTTGGAACGGCGACGACGCGCTCGCCCTGCGCAAGGCCAGCACGACCCTGGACGTCATCGGCCAGATCGGGTTCGACCCGGGCGCCGAGTGGGGCACCGGCCTCACCAGCACCGCGGACAACACCCTCCGCCGCAAGGCCTCCGTCGGCGGCGGGGACCCCGTCGGCAGCGACGTCTTCGACCCGGCCGTCCAGTGGGACGGATTCGCCACCGACACCGTCGACGGGCTCGGCTCCTACGCCGGGACCCCCGGCGGTGGCGGCCCCGCGGCCCCGGTGCTCACCTGCGCCACCGCCGTCAGCACCACCGTCGGCACAGCGACCACGTCGCAGCTGTCGGCCACCGACGCGGACAGCGCCATCACGGGCCTCGCCATCACGTCCGCCCCCGTAGCGGGCATCACTCTCTCCTCCGCGACCGCCGCCGCCGGGCAGGCCGCGACCGGAACCCTGTCCGTAGCAGGTACGACCGCTGCCGGCACCTACCCGGTGCAGGTCACCGCCACGTCGGACGACGGCGCGACAGCGACGTGCACTGTCACGGTCACCGTCTCCGAACCGCTCGAGACGAGCCTCGTCTCTGAGGTCCAGGGCTCGGGCGCCACCTCGCCGCTCGCGGGCCAGGACGTCCAGGTCGAGGCAGTCGTCACGTCGCTCATCACCAGCCGCGACGTCCTCGACGGCTTCTACGTGCAGGAGGAGGACGCGGACGCCGACGGTTCCGCAGCGACGTCGGAGGGCATCTACGTCTTCTGTGGTTCGGCCTGCCCGAGCGGCCTGGCCGCCGGTGATCAGGTGAAGGTCGTCGGCACAGTCGCCGAGTTCTTCGAGAACACCCAGATCAACGCCACCAGTGGGTCGGTCGACGTCCTCGGCTCGGACCTGCCGACGCCCACCGCTGCCGTCGTGACGCTGCCGGCGAGCGGCTCCACCGAGGCGCCGGCCACGTTCGAGACGGTCGAGGGCATGGTCACGACCATCTCCACCAAGCTGGCGGTGAGCGAGTACTTCGCGCTCGCGCAGTTCGGCGAGATCGTCCTCACGGCGAACGAGCGCGAGTACCAGTACACGCAGACCGACGCGCCCAGCGTCGAGGGCTTCCAGGCGTTCACGGCTGACCTGGCGACCCGCCGGATCGTCCTCGACGACGCCAGCAACGACCAGAACGACGCCACCAGCGGTCCGCAGGACAATGAGACCTACTACTACCCGACGCCCGGCCTGAGCACCGGCAACTACTTCCGTGGCGGGGACACGATCACCGGTCTCACCGGTGCCATGGAGTACTCCTTTGGTGCCTGGAAGCTGCGGCCCCTGCCCGAGGAGGACTACTCCTTCGACGTGGTGAACCCGCGTCCGACCGCGCCCGACGCGGTGGGCGGGCGCCTGAAGGTCGCCAGCTTCAACGTGCTGAACTACTTCGCCACGGTGGACACCACCTCGTCGAACAGTTCCGGCACCTGCGGCCCCGACGGCACCGACGACTGCCGCGGCGCCGACTCCGAGCAGGAGCGGGAGCGTCAGCTCGCCAAGATCGTGGCGGCGCTGGAGACCATCGACGCCGACGTCTTCGGTCTGATCGAGATCCAGAACGACTCGGGCCTCGCGACCCAGCAGATCGTCGACGCGCTCAACGCCGCCACGGCGCCGGGCACGTACGACTACATCGAGACGGGCTTCATCGGCACCGACGCCATCAAGCAGGCCTTCCTCTACAAGACCGCGACCGTCAACCCGGTCGGTGCGTACGACCTGCTGACCAGCGCGGACGACCCGCGGTTCGTCGACACGGCCAACCGGCCGGCGCTGATCCAGACCTTCGACGAGATCGCCACGGGCGAGCGGTTCACGGTGGCGGTGAACCACCTCAAGAGCAAGGGTTCGGGCTGCGGCGCGGGCGACGACTCGCCGGAGGACGGTTCGGGCAACTGTGACCTTACCCGTACGCAGGCGGCGGCAGCGCTGGCGGACTACTTGGCCACCGACCCGACCGGGAGCGGCGACCCCGACTACCTGGTCATCGGTGACCTGAACTCCTACTCCATGGAGCGTCCGATCACCACGCTCGAGGCGGCCGGCTACGTCGACCTGCTCGTGCGCGAGGAGGGCCTGGAGTCCTACGGTTACGTCTTCGACGGCCTCCTCGGCCACCTCGACCACGCGCTGGCCACTGAGTCGCTCGCCGATCAGGTGACCGGTGCCGGTGGCTGGAAGATCAATGCAGACGAGGTGCCTCTGCTCGACTACAACGACGACGTCAAGGACATCGGCGAGGCAGCCTTCGAGCGTGAGTCGTCAGCACTGCCGCTCTACGAGCCCGACCCCTACCGGTCGAGCGACCACGACCCGGTCATCGTCGGGCTGAGCCTCGACACGGCCCCGGTGGCAGACGCCGGAGGCCCTTACACGGTCAAGCCCGGTGCCCGGGTTGTGCTCGACGCGTCGGGGTCCTTCGACCTCGAGGGCGAAGAGATCACGTTCGCCTGGGACCTGGACGGTGACGGCCAGTTCGACGACGCCACCGGCCCGACGGCCGTCTTCCGCGCGAACCGTGCCCCTGGCAGCTACACCGTCGCGGTGCAGGTGAGCGATGCAGACGAGTCGTCGGTCGACGAGGCCGTCGTCACCGTCACGCCCCGCGGGCAGCAGTCGCGCTGACGGAGGGTCGTCTGACCTCGAGTCAGTCAGCAGCGGGGGTCGGCCACTGGCCGGCCCCCGCTGCCGTCGCAATGCCGCCCGGCTTCCGCCCGGGTGGTGTGATGTCCGGGTGACGACGGGGGAGCGGGTGGAGCCGACGGTGCTCACGCCTCGCGTCGTGGCGTTCATCCCGCTCGTGCTGGCGCTGCTGTCGATGATCGGCCCGTTCAGCATCGACACCCCTTTCCCGGCGTTCGCCGAGATGGGCGACGCGCTGGAGGTGTCGTCCGCCGAGCTGCAGCTCGTCGTGACGGCCTACATGCTCGCGTTCGCGTCGATGAGCCTCTTCCACGGTCCGCTCTCCGACGCCATCGGTCGCCGCCCGGTGATCATGGGCTCCCTGCTGGTGTACGCCGTCGCCTCGGTCGCGTGCGCGTTCGCCCCGTCGCTGGAGTGGCTGCTCGTGGGCCGCGTCGCCCAGGGGCTGGCGGCAGGCGGCTCGACCATCGTGAGCCGCACCGTCATCCGCGACCTCTTCGACGGGCCGAGGGCCCAGCGGATGATGAGCCAGGTCGCCGTGATCTTCGGCGTGGCGCCGGCGATCGCGCCGATCGTGGGCGGACTACTGATCCAGGTCGGCCCGTGGGAGACGGTCTTCTGGTTCATGGCCGCGCTCGCCCTGCTGCTGGCCATCGTCTCGGTGGTCCTGCTGCCCGAGAGCCACCCGCCCGAGAACCGTGTGCCGTTGCGCGTCGGCGAGATCTTCCGCGGGCTCGCCGAGGTGATGCGGGTGCCCGCCTTCCACCGGATGACCTGGGCCGCCACGCTGGTCTTCGGCGCGCAGTTCCTCTACATCGGCGGCGCGTCGATCTTCGTGGTCGACCTGCTCGGGGAGGGAGAGCTCGACTTCTGGAAGCTCTTCGTCCCGATGATCGGATCGATGGTCGTCGGCTCGCTCGTGAGCGGCCGCTTCGGCCGGACGGTCACCAGCTCGCAGCTGGTCACCCTCGGCTACGCCGTGAGCACCGCCGGTGCCGCGATCGGCGTGGTCGTCGCCCTCACCCCTGCCGGCGAGGTGCTTCCGTGGGCCGTCGTCGGGATCTCCTTCGTGGCCTTCGGCAACGGGCTGGCCTTCCCCAACATCCAGATGCTGATGCTCGACCTGGTCCCCGCACGCCGCGGTGCCGTGATGTCCGCGTCGACGTTCGTGACGCTCGTCTTCAACGCGGTCAGCGCCGCCGTCGTCGCGCCGTACGCCGGTGGCTCCGTGCTCGGCTTCGCGCTCGCGGCGGCCGTGTGCGTGGTGCTGGGGTGGGGCTGCTGGCAGTGGCACCGGGTGGCCGGGCGCCGCGAGGTCGCGGCCGCCTCCGCCTGACGCCTTCCCCACCTCCCGCCGGTTGGGGTGGCGGCAGATTGCAGGACCTGGCCGTCCAAAGATGCGATGTGCCGCCACCCCCGAGGCGTCGACGCGGGACGCCTCAGGACGTCCAGGCCCGCCAGAGGGCGGCGTACTGCCCGTCGAGGCGGATCAGCTCGTCGTGACTGCCGAGCTCGACGATGCGCCCGTCGATGACGACGGCGATGCGGTCGGCGTCGTGGGCGGTGTGGAGCCGGTGCGCGATGGCGACGACCGTACGGCCCTCGAGGAGGTTGTTCATCGACCCCTCGAGCGTGCGGGCCGTCCGCGGGTCGATGAGCGAGGTCGCCTCGTCGAGCACGAGGGTGTGGGGGTCCGCGATGATCAGCCGCGCGAGCGCCACCTGCTGGGCCTGCGCCGGCGTCAGCGCGAAGCGGCCGGAGCCGATCATCGTGTCGAGCCCCTGCGGCAGCCGCTCGACCCAGAGCAGCGAGCCGACCGCGCTGAGGGCGGCGCGGACGTCGTCGTCGGTCGAGCCCTCGCGCGCCAGCACGATGTTGTCGCGCACCGAGCCGATGAAGACGTGGTGCTCCTGGGTGACCAGGGCGACCTCGGTCCGCAGCACCTCGAGCGGCAGGTCCACGAGCTCGACCCCGCCGACGCTGGCCGACCCCGTCCGCGGACGGTTGATGCCGGACAGCAGCCGGCCGAGGGTGGACTTGCCCGAGCCGCTCGGCCCGACGATGGCCAGGCGCTCGCCCGGAGCGAGACGCAGGTCGACCCCGTGCAGGACGTCGTGGCCCTCGCGGTAGGCGAAGCGGAGGTCCTCACCGACCAGGTCGATGCCGTCGGGCAGCCGGTCGCCGGCCGTGCGGTCGGGACGGACCTCGGCGATGCCGAGCAGCCGACTGGTCGACGCGGCACCGACCTGGAGCCGGTCGATCTCGCTGATCAGCCGGTCGAGCGGGTCGGCCAGCGCCTCGACGTAGAGCACCGCGGCGGTGATCTGCCCGAGGTCGGCCCAGCCGCGGGAGTAGGCGTACGCCCCGACGAGCAGGGTGATCACGCGCGGGGTCTGGAAGGCGAAGTTGAGCGCCGCGAAGAGGATGTTGCGCAGCGACATCGTGTAGCGCTCGGCCTGGGCCGACACGTCGATGTCGTCGTCGCCGGCCCGCACCCGCTTGCCGGAGAGGCCGAGCGACTCGACGGTGCGCGCGCCCTCCACGGTCTCGGTCAGGGTGGTGTTGATCCGGGAGTACGTCGACCCCTCGGTGATGTAGGCCTTCGGTGCGCGGCGCAGGTAGGTGCGCACCGCCCACGTCGAGGTGGCGAAGGTCAGCAGCGCCGGGACGGCGAGGACGACGGAGTTGAGCAGCATCGCGCCGATCGACATCACGACGGTCAGCAGCGAGATGATCGCCATCGGGACGCCGTACTGCACCGAGCGGCTCATCGTGCCGACGTCGCGGGTCACGCGGGTGACGAGGTCGCCGGTGCTCGCGCTCTCGACGGCGCCCAGGGGCAGCCGCAGGATCGTCCGCACGATGAACTCGCGCGCGGTCGAGAGCAGGTCCTGGCCGAAGAGTGTCGACGTGCGCTGCGCGACGAAGGTGAAGCCCGCCTGCGCAAGCACGACGCCCACGATCACCAGCGCCAGCTGGCCGAGCGGCCGGCCGGTGCCCTCGACCGTCGTGTTGACCAGCTCGCCGAGCAGCCGCGGCACGACGAGGCCGGCGCCGGCGGCCAGCGCGTTGAGCACGACGAGCGCGGCGAACGCGCGGCGTCGGGTCCGGAAGAGGTCCTTGAAGAAGGCGAGGACCTCCTTGTTGCCGGCCACCGGCCAGCCCCGGTCCGGGTTGCGCGACGCGGAGTAGACGTCCTCGGCGCGCTGACGGCGCAGGTCGTGGCGCTGCCGGAAGGCGTGCCACCGCTCGCCCCACGAGGCGTCGGTCGGCGGGGCCAGCTCGGGCGGGACCACCGGCGGGTCGAGGGTGCGGTCGCGCCAGGTGTCGGGCGAGGTGGCGAGGAGGTCGGTCACGAGGGCACCTCCTCGTCCATCGCGCGCACGACGACGTTGCGGTAGGCCGCGTCGTGGGCGAGCAGGTCGGCGTGGTCGCCCTCGGCGACGACCTGGCCGTCGCGCAGCAGCACGACCCGGTCGGCGTGGTGCAGCCACAGCGGGGACACCGTGCAGACGACGGTCGTGCGGCCGCCGCGCAGCTCGCTGACGCGCTCGGCGATCCGGGCCTCGGTGTGCGCGTCGACGGCCGACGTCGGCTCGACGAGCACCAGGACCGGGGCGTCGGCTGCCAGCGCGCGGGCGAGCACGACCCGCTGGCGCTGCCCGCCGGACAGGCCGCGGCCGCGCTCGTCGAGCTGGCCCTGCCACCCCTCGGGCAGTGCGTCGTAGACGTCCTCCGCGTTGGCGACCCGCAACGCGTGCTCGGCCTGCTCACGGGTGAGCGTGCCGTGGGGGTCGATCGCGTCCTGCAACGTCCCGGCGAACAGGCTGCTGCTCGTGTCGCTCACCAGCACCTGGCGTCGTACGTCGACGAGGCGGGCGGCGGACAGGTCGACACCGCCGAGCCGCACGCCCCACTCGCGCGTGGCGGCCTCCTCGTCACGCGCGGCGATGCGCGCGCGACGGCGTTCGCGGTCGGCCCGGGCACGACGGGCGGCACGGCCCTTGAGGCCGTCGCCGTCGTCCTCGCCGACGGGGTCGGTGTCGGGCGGCAGGTAGCGGCCGAGGCGGTCGGCGAGCGCCGAGCTCTGCTCGGGGACGGCGCTCACCACGACGGTGAGCAGCTCGGGGTGGGCGGTGAAGCCGCTGAGGTCGTCGACGATCTCGCGGCTGCCGTCGAGCGGCTGCGGGTCGGCGGGGTCGCGCCACGGCGGCCGCTGCTCGAAGATCGCGATCGCCTTGCGGGCGCTCACCAGCGCCCGGGTGGTCTTCTGGGCGAGCTCGAAGAAGGTGCGGATCGGGCCGACCATGAAGAGGCCGTAGCCCAGGAAGCTGACCAGCTGGCCGACCGTCAGCTCGCCCGCCTGCACCTGGCGGGTGCCGAGCCAGACCAGCGTGACGAGGAAGATCCCGGAGAAGAGGACGCCCACGGCCTCGACCGCCGCCTGCCAGATCCCCGATGAGACGCCGGCCTTGCGGGCGTGCTGCGACTGGGTGGCGTAGTTGCGGCCGAAGGTGTCCTCCCCGCCGATCCCGCGCAGGATCCGCAGCCCGGCGACGATGTCGGTGGCGAGCGAGGTCAGCTCGGAGTTGCGGCTGCGCTCGACCTGCTGGCGGCGGTGCAGCGGTCGCAGCAGGGGCATCGCGGCGACCACGAGGACCGGGGCGGCCACCAGCACCACCACGCCGAGCTGCAGCGACATCGTCAGCACGATCGCGGCGACCGTCAGGTAGGACACCAGCTGGGCGATGGACCGGGCGAGGATCTCGGTCAGCGCGCCGAACTCGTCGGAGTCGCTCGCGGAGACGCTCAGCACCTCGCCGGTCGGCGATCGCCGGGGGAGCACGTGCCCCATCTGCGCGACCTTGCGGGTGACCATCTGGGTCGTGCCGTAGAGGCTGATCAGCCAGCTGCGCACGACCAGCGTGTGGAACACGACGCCGAAGACGCCGCCCACCAGGACGACGGCGAGCATCACCCCGGCCCAGCCGAGCAGGGCGCTCGTCGAGCCGGCCAGGATGCCGTCGTCGACGGCGCGACCGAAGATGTAGGGGCCGAAGGTCAGGGGCAGCAGCCACAGCAGGCACGACAGCGTCGACAGCGCGATGACCTGCCACTGCTGTCGCAGCATCCACCGCAGGAACGCCGCGGGCGACCGGGTGTCGGGGTCCGGGGTGGGGGCGACGTCGGTGCCGGTGAAGAACGTCGCGATCCGGGGAGGAAAGTCCTGCATGTCGAGGTCGACCCTAGGCGCCGCCACCGCTGCGGCACGAAGCATTAACTGCCGCAGCGGTGGCCGGGCGGAGAGGGCTCAGGCCGCTCCGTGGACCGGGTAGTCGGTGTAGCCCTCGGCGCCGCCGCCGTAGAAGGACTCCGGCCGCGGTGGGTTGAGCGGGAGCCCCTCGGACAGGCGCCGCGGCAGGTCCGGGTTGGCGATGAACGACCGGCCGAACGCGGCCGCGTCGACGAGGCCGGCACCGAGGAGCCGCTCGGCCTTGGCGAGGTCGTAGCTGCCGGCGCCGACGATCGGGCCGGGGTGGGCCTCGCGCAGCGCCCGCCGGTAGTCGTCGTCGAGCTCGGGGCCGCCCGCCCAGTCGGGCTCGGACAGGTGCAGGAACGCCAGTCCGCGGCGGCCGAGCTCGCCCGCGACGAAGAGCCCGGCGTCCGCACCCTCCGGGTCCTCCGTGCCGTTGAAGGAACCGATCGGGGAGATCCGGACCGCCACCCGGTCCGCCGACCAGGCGTCGACGACGGCGTCGGTGACCTCGAGCATGAGTCGCGCCCGGGCGGCGAGCGGGCCGCCGTACTCGTCCGTGCGCTGGTTGCTGTCGGCGGCGAGGAACTGGTGGAGCAGGTAGCCGTGGGCGCCGTGGATCTCGACGAGGTCGAAGCCGGCGGCGCGGGCGTTCTCAGTCGCGCGGCGGTAGTCGTCGACCACCCGGGGGATCTCGTGCAGCTCGAGGGCACGGGGGGTCGGGCACGCGACGCGCACCGGACGACCGTCCTCGCCCCGGACGGACGTCCGGTTGCGGTAGGGCAGCGCGCTCGCCGACACCGGGAGACCTCCGTCGTGGAAGGACTCGTGGGAGACCCGGCCGACGTGCCAGAGCTGGGCGGCGATCAGGCCACCCGCCTCGTGGACGGCATCGGTGACCTCGCGCCAGCCGGCGACCTGCTCGGCGCTGTGGATGCCGGGGGTGTCCATGTAGCCCTTGCCCTCGGGGCTGATCTGGGTGCCCTCGGAGATCAGCAGCCCCGCGCCGGCGCGCTGGACGTAGTAGTCGCGCATCAGCTCGTTGGGCACGTCGCCCGGCACGGTCGCCCGCATCCGGGTGAGGGGGGCCATCAGCACGCGGTTGTCGATGCGGACGGCGCCGAGGTCGAGGGGCTCGAAGAGGGAGGGCACGGGTGGGCCAACCGGTGCTCCGTCCCGCCTATTCCGACGGCCGACCGGTCCCTACGGGCGGTGCGTCGTCACGACCGTCGGGGCAGGATGGGGCGGTGACCTTCCTCTCCCAGCTGCGAGACGTGCCGGCCAGGCTCCGCAACCAGTCCCGGCAGGTGCCCACCCGCGACATCGACGAGTCGGAGGTGGAGGTGGACTCGACGGCGCACGCCGCCGCAGGCGCCACCGCCGTCGCCGTGGCGATGCGGCGGGCAGTCGGACAGATGGGTCCGGTCCGCACCGCGTCGACGCTGCTCCGGCTCAACCAGGTCGACGGCTTCGACTGCCAGGGGTGCGCGTGGCCCGACCCGGCACCCGGCCACCGGCACACGGCGGAATTCTGCGAGAACGGCGCGAAGGCGGTGGCCGAGGAGGCGACCCGCCAGCTGCTCGACCGCGAGTTCTTCGCCACCCACTCCGTCGAGGACCTCGCCGGTCGTACGGAGTTCTGGCTCGGCAAGCAGGGCCGCCTCACCGAGCCGATGGTGCTGCGCCCGGGAGCCACCCACTACGAGCCGGTCTCGTGGGACGACGCGTTCGCCACGATCGCGGGCCACCTCGATCGCCTCGACCACCCCGACCAGGCGACCTTCTACACCTCGGGCAAGACCTCCAACGAGGCGGCGTTCGCCTACCAGCTCTTCGTGCGGGCCTTCGGCACCAACAACCTCCCCGACTGCTCGAACATGTGCCACGAGTCGTCCGGCTCGGCCCTCGTGGAGACCATCGGCATCGGCAAGGGGTCCGTCAGCCTCGAGGACATCCACCAGGCCAAGCTGATCCTGGTCGTCGGCCAGAACCCCGGCACCAACCACCCGCGGATGCTGTCCGCGCTGGAGGAGGCGAAGTCCCGCGGGGCGAAGATCATCGCGATCAACCCGCTCCAGGAGGCGGGGCTGGTCCGGTTCAAGAACCCCCAGAACGCCAAGGGCCTCACGGTCGGGACGGCGCTCGCCGACCTGCACCTGCCGATCCGACTCAACGGCGACCTCGCCTTCTTCCAGGCGGTCGGCTCGCTGCTGGTCGAGTGGGACGCGCTCGACCACGACTTCCTCGAGCAGTACGTCACCGGCTTCGAGGAGTACGCCGCCCACGTCAAGGACCTCGACTGGGCCAAGGTCGAGGCCTCCACCGGCCTCACCCGCGAGCAGGTCACCGAGGCGGCGCGGATGATCGCCGACTCGCCGGCCACCATCACCTGCTGGGCGATGGGCATCACCCAGCACCACAACCCGGTCGCCACGATCAAGGAGATCGTCAACGTCGCCCTCCTGCAGGGCAACATCGGCAAGCCCGGCGCGGGCGTGTGCCCGGTGCGCGGCCACTCCAACGTCCAGGGCGACCGGACGATGGGCATCTGGGAGCGGGTGCCCGACCACTTCCTCGACCGGATCCGCGACGAGTTCGGCTTCGACCCGCCGCGCGAGCACGGCCTCGACACCGTCGGCTCGATCGAGGCGCTGCGTGACGGCAAGGTCCGTGTCTTCTTCGGCATGGGCGGCAACTTCGTCGGCGCCTCTCCCGACACCGACGCCACCGAGGCCGCGATGCGCAACGCTGCGCTGACCGTGCACGTGTCCACCAAGCTCAACCGCTCGCACGTCGTCCACGGCGGCGAGGCGCTGATCCTGCCGGCGCTCGGCCGCAGCGAGAAGGACCTCACCGGTGGCAAGGTCCAGCGGGTCACCGTCGAGGACTCGATGTCGGCGGTGCACGCCTCGCACGGTCCGCTCGATCCGCCGTCGGAGCACCTGAAGTCCGAGGTCGACATCATCTGCTCGCTCGCCCTCGCCACCCTCGGCGAGGACTCGCCGGTCCCGTGGGCGGCCTTCCGCGACGACTACACCGAGATCCGTCGCCGGATCGCCCGCGTCGTCCCCGGCTGCGCGTCCTACGAGGAGAAGGTGGACGAGCCCGGCGGGTTCGTGCTGCCGCACCCGCCGCGCGACAGCCGGACCTTCGAGACCCCGAGCGGTCGAGCCGTCCTCACGTCGACGCCGATCGACGTGCTCGACGTGCCGCGCGGACGGTTCCTGCTGCAGACGATGCGCTCGCACGACCAGTTCAACACCACGATCTACGGCCTCGACGACCGCTACCGCGGCGTCAAGGGCGGTCGCCGGGTGCTGTTCGTGAACCCCGACGACCTGCGCGACCTCGGCTACGCCGACGGCGACGTGATCGACATCGTCAGCGAGTGGAAGGACGGCGTCAAGCGGACCGCGCGCTCGTTCCGCCTGGTGCCCTACGACCAGCCGCGCGGGTGCGTGGCCGCCTACTACCCCGAGGCCAACCCGCTCGTCCCGCTCGACTCGACCGCCGAGAAGAGCAACACCCCGGTCTACAAGTCGATCGTGGTCCGCCTCGACCGGCCCGGCGCGGCGGGGCAGGGGACGGGCGAGTCCCACGGCTCGGGCGACCAGGGCGAGGGCTCGCACCGCCAGGACGACCCGCACCACCTGAGCTGACCCGGCCGCGCACGTTCACCCCTGCGGGTACGGTGGCGCACGATGACCACGCACATCGACGTGCTCACCCCGCGCGAGGTCCCGCTCGGTGGTCCTCGGGCCATGCGCGTACGACGCACGCTGCCGCAGCGGCACCGGTCCCTGATCGGCGCCTGGTGCTTCGTCGACCACTACGGGCCCGACGAGGTCGACGAGACCGGCGGCATGGTCCTCCCCGCCCACCCCCACACCGGGCTGCAGACGGTGAGCTGGCTCTTCGACGGCGAGCTCGAGCACCGCGACTCGGTCGGCAGCCTCGCGACCGTGCGTCCCGGCGAGGTCAACCTGATGACGGCCGGCCGCGGGATCAGCCACACCGAGGTCTCCACCCCGGGCACCACGGTCCTGCACGGCGCGCAGCTCTGGGTCGCCCTGCCCGACGCGTCCCGCGACTGCGACCCCGGCTTCGAGCACTTCGCCCCCGAACCGGTCCGCGGGCCCGGCTGGGAGGCGCGCGTCTTCATCGGCTCCGCCTTCGGCACCTCCTCGCCGGTCACCACCCACACGCCGCTGCTCGGCGCCGAGGTGATGCTCGCGACCGGCGGCAGCGTCGACGTCGAGGTCGACGAGTCCTTCGAGCACGGCGTCCTGGTCGACGTCGGACTCGTCGAGGTCGACGGCCAGGAGCTCAAGCCCAGCGAGCTCGCCCACCTCGCCCCCGGACGTACGACGCTCACGGTGACGGCCCACGAGGAGGCCCGCCTGCTGCTGCTCGGCGGACCGCCGTTCGGCGAGCCGATCGTGATGTGGTGGAACTTCATCGGCCGCGACCACGACGAGATCGCCGCCTACCGCCGCGAGTGGCAGGACCAGATCACCGCGGACGGTGCCGTCGTGGAGGACGGCCGCTCGGTCGCCGACGGCCGGTTCGGGAAGGTCGACCTCGACCTCGCGCCCATCCCCGCTCCCGAGCTGCCCAACGTCAGGCTCAAGCAGCGCCGCTGAACCCGGTCATTCTCCGACCGATCTTGACCCAACGCCCCGGCGCCCGGTCCTACAGTCGCAGGATGGGGGAGACTGGGTCGCGACAGCGCCTGGCCGACGCCGCGTCCGCCTTCACCAGCAACGCCCGCAACCCCGACCTGCGTCGGGCCCAGCTGAGCTTCCTCGGTGCCTGGACGGCCGAGTGGGCGTTCACGGTCGCCCTCGGCATCGTGGCCTACCGCGACGGCGGAGCGGTCGCCCTCGGTCTCGTCGGGCTGCTGCGGATGCTGCCGTCGGCGCTGCTCGCCCCGGTCCTCTCGCCGTTCGCCGACCGCGGGCGGCGCGAACGCGTCCTCGTCGTGGTCTCGACGGTCCGCGGCGTCGTCACGGGAGCCGCAGCGGTGGTCGCGGCGCTCGGCCTCGCGCCGGTGGCGATCTACGCACTGGCGGTGCTCTCCACGATCGCCGCCACGCTGTTCCGCCCCGCCCACTCCGCGCTGCTGCCGTCGCTGTGCCACACCGGCCACGAGCTCGCGAGCGCCAACGTCGTGCGCGGCATGCTCGACTCCGTCGCCACCCTGGTCGGACCGCTCGTGGCGGCAGTGCTGCTCGAGGTGGCCGACGTCGACGTGGTGTTCGCCGTCGCCGCGGCCGCGTCGCTGTGGTCGGCGGCGCTGCTCCTGCGCCTGCACTACGACGCCCCGCCGCGCCCCGACGCGGTCCGCACCCCCCACCTGTTGCGCGAGGTGGTCGAGGGGCTCGGTGTCGTCGCCCGCGACCGCGACCTGTCGCTCGTGCTCGGTCTCGCGGCCGCGCAGTCCTTCACCCGCGGAGCCCTCACCGTCTTCTCGGTGCTGGTCTCGATCGAGCTGCTGGGTCGTGGCGAACCCGGGGCCGGCACGCTGATGACCGCGGTCGGGGTGGGCGCGGTGTGCGGGTCGCTCGCCGCGTCGCTCCTCGTCGAGACGCGGCGCCTGGGCGGTTGGTTCGCGCTCGGGGTGACGCTGTGGGGCCTCCCGCTGGTGCTCGTCGGACTGGTGCCGGCGGACGCCGCGGCTCTGGCGTTCATGGCCCTCGTCGGCGTCGGCAACGCGCTCATCGACGTCGCCGGCTTCACGCTCCTGGGCCGGATGGCACCCGACCAGGTCCTGGCGCGGGTCTTCGGCGTGCTCGAGAGCCTCGTCGCGATCTCGATCGGCGCCGGTGCGCTGGCGACGGCCTGGATCGTCGACGCGTGGGGACTGCGACCGGCCCTGGTGGTCGTCGGCCTGGTGTGTCCGGTCCTCGCCGCCGCGTCGTGGTGGCGGCTGCGGGCGCTCGACCGCACGGTGGGCGAGCACGACGAGGTGGTGGGCCTGCTGCAGCGCGTGCCGATGCTGCGCACCCTTCCGCTGCCCTCGGTGGAGCAGCTCGCGCGTGGCCTCGAACCGGTGACGGTGCCTGCCGGAGCCACGGTCTTCCACCGCGGTGACGTCGGCGACCGCTACTACGTGGTCGAGTCGGGCCGGGTGGACGTGCTCGGGGACGACCGCGTCATCGCCTCGCTCGGCCCGGGGGAGGGGTTCGGCGAGATCGCCCTCCTGCGCCGGAGCACCCGCACCGCCAGCGTGGTGGCGACCACCGACCTGAGGTTGCAGGCGCTGGGCTCCGACCACTTCCTCGCCGTCGTCCTCGGCTACACCCCCAGCGCCCGGGAGGCGTCCCTGGGCGTCGACCAGCTGCTCGACCGCTACGACCCCGACCGATCCGACCCCTGACCCCCGCGCCGGCCCCGGACGGCGCGAACCCACTGCGAAGGTGACCCATGGCCCCCACCCACGGACTGCTCCTCATCGCCGACATCGGCGGCTACACGACCTACATGAGCACCCACCGGATGAGCCTGGCGCACGCCGAGGTCAACACCGCGCGGCTGCTCGGCACGGTCATCGACGCGGTGCCCGGCCTCGAGCTGGTCGAGATCGAGGGGGACGCCGCGTTCCTCTACCGCGAGGTCGGCACGAGCGACCCCGACCAGCTCGTCGAGGAGGTGGCGCGTGCCGCGAGCGCCATGCACCGCGCCTTCCACGTCGAGCGGCAGTACGTCGCCAAGAACCTGTGTCCCTGCGCGGGCTGCAAGGAGGTCGCCGACCTCTCGCTCAAGTTCGTGGCCCACGTCGGCGAGGTCGCGACGCAGACGATCCGCGACCGCCTCAAGCTGGTGGGCATCGACGTGATCCTGGTGCACCGCCTGCTCAAGAACACCGTCCCCCTCCGCGAGTACGTCCTGCTCACCGAGCAGCTCTACCGCGAGGGCTCCCCGGCGCTGACCGGCGTGGTCGGGGAGGTCGAGCCCGACCTGGAGGGCTTCGGCCCGGTCAAGGCCTACTACGTCGCCGTCGAGTCCCTCCGGACGACGTCCCCCGAGCCGGTGCCGGCGCCGACCTGGCGCGGTCGCCTCACCCGCACGGCGTACGCCGCCGGGGCGGGACTGCCCTACATGCTCGGTCGCAAGGGCAGGGGCCGCGCGGCTGCCGCCGGCTGAGCGGTGTCGGTGCCGTGCGCGAGGATGCCGTCATGGGTGCGGGCGTCGGAGCAGTCGTGGGCGCGGACGGCATCTCCCGCTGCCCCTGGGGTGCGGGCGACCCGGTCAACACGGCCTACCACGACAGCGAGTGGGGGATGCGCGTCTCCGGTGAGGCCGCCCACCTCGAGCGGCTGACGCTGGAGGCCTTCCAGTCCGGCCTGTCCTGGCTGACGATCCTCAACAAGCGCCCCCACTTCCGCTCGGCCTTCGCCGACTTCGACGCCGACGCCGTCGCCGCGTTCGACGAGACGGACGTCGAGCGGCTGATGGCCGACCCCGGCATCGTGCGCAACCGTCGCAAGGTCGACGCCGCGATCGCCAACGCCCGTGCGACGGTCGCGCTGCGCGAGCGGGGCGGCCTCGAGTCCTTCATCTGGTCCTTCCGCCCCGAGCCGGCCACGGCGCCGCGCACGACGGACGACGTGCCGACCACCTCGCCGGAGTCGGTCGCCCTCGCCAAGGCCCTCAAGAAGGCCGGCTTCGCCCACGTCGGGCCGACCACGATGTACGCGCTGATGGAGGCCATCGGCCTCGTCGACGACCACCTGGAGGGCTGTCACCGGAGGGGCTGCGCCACTACCCTCCCCTGATGACCCGCGTGCACGCCTTCTCCGCCGACGACGCCCTGTCCGACCTCGACGCCACCGGCCTGGTCGAGGCCTACCGCGCCGGCACGGTCTCGATGCCCGAGGTCGTCGACGCGGCCATCGCCCGCACCGAGCAGGTCGACGCGACCCTCGGCGCGGTCGCGCACGCGGCGTACGACCGGGCTCGTGCCGAGGCGCGCGACCCCCGCCCCGGCTGGTTCGCGGGCGTGCCGACCTTCGTCAAGGACAACGTCGACGTCGAGGGGATGCCCACCCAGCACGGTGCCGACGCGTTCCGCGCGCAGCCCGCGAAGGCCGACGGCGACTTCGCCCGGATGTACCTCGCGACCGGCCTCGTCCCGCTCGGCAAGACCCAGCTCTCGGAGTTCGGGTTCTCCGGCGCCGCCGACCACGTGCGCCTCGGCCCGGTGCGGAGCCCGTGGCACACCGACCACTACGCCGGGGCCTCGTCGGCGGGCTCGGCCGCCCTGGTGGCCGCCGGTGCCGTGCCGATCGCGCACGCCAACGACGGCGGCGGCTCGATCCGCATCCCGGCCGCGGTCAACGGCCTCGTCGGCCTCAAACCGACCCGCGGGCGCCTGGCCCAGGACCGGATGATGCGTGAGATGCCGGTGCGGATCGTCTCCGACGGCGTGCTCACGCGCAGCGTCCGCGACACCGCTGCGTTCTACCGCGAGGCGGAGAAGATCTGGCGCAACCCGCTCCTCGCTCCGGTCGGCGACGTCACCCGCCCCGGCAAGGCACGCCTGCGGATCGCCGTCGTCACCCAGGGCATCGGTCGCGACTCGAGCCCCGAGGTGCGCGAGCTGACCCTGAGGACGGCCGCCCTGCTGGAGGGCCTCGGCCACCACGTCGAGGAGATCGACAACCCCGTGCCCGCCACCTTCCCCGAGCACTTCGTGCGGTTCTGGTCGCTGCTGGCCTACGTGATCGCCAAGCGCGGCCACAAGGACTACGGCGACACCTTCGACGCGACCAAGCTCGACAACCTCACCCTCGGCCTCGCCCGGCACGCCGGTCGCAGCCTGCACAAGCAGCCGTTCTCGATCGCCGTCCTCCGCGCCTCGCGCCGCCTCGCGGCCAGGCACCGGGAGTCGTACGACGTCACCCTCACGCCGACGCTCGCGACCGAGACGCCCCGGGTCGGGCACCTGCGCCCGGACCAGGACTACGACGACATCATGTCCCGGCTGATGGACTGGGTGGCGTTCACGCCGCTGCAGAACGCGACCGGCGAGCCGGCCGTCTCGCTGCCCCTCGCGACGACCGCCGCGGGCCTCCCGCACGGCATGATGCTGGCCGCCGGAGCCGGCCGCGAGGCCCGCCTCCTGGGGCTCGCCTACGAGCTCGAGGAGGCCGTCGGATGGCCCCGGATCCAGGGCCCCCGGCAGGCCCTCGAAGAGGGGTCGGAAGCCGTCTCCTGAGCCGATTTCTCATCGCGGCACACGCGTGTGTATCGTTCTCCGTCGTTGCCCCTTTAGCTCAGTCGGCAGAGCGTCTCCATGGTAAGGAGAAGGTCTACGGTTCGATTCCGTAAAGGGGCTCTGGATCGGATTTCCCCCCGGGGTCGTCCGGCCTCCGCGGCGGGGTAGCTCAGGTGGTTAGAGCACACGGCTCATAATCGTGGTGTCGCGGGTTCGAGTCCCGCCCCCGCTACCACCAAGTCACCCTGCATCACCCGCAACGAAAAGGTTCAGCCATGGCCAGCAAGTCTTCTGACGTTCGCCCCAAGATCACGCTCGCGTGCACCGAGTGCAAGGAGCGCAACTACATCACCAAGAAGAACCGGCGCAACGACCCCGACCGCATCGAGCTGAAGAAGTTCTGCCCGCGCTGCCGCAACCACACCGCGCACCGCGAGACCCGCTGACGCTTCTTCGCCGTCACGCCCGACCCGTCCGAGCCCGCTCGGACGGGTTGTCGTGTTTCTGGGGCCGCGGTCGACCCGGCTAGGGTCGTCGCATGCCTGTCGACCTCTCGCTGGTGGGGCGTGAGTTCCCCGCGCCGGCCCCGCTGACCATCACCCCGGAGCGGGTCGGCGCCTTCGCCGCAGCCGTCGGACACCCCGGCACCGGCGTCCCGCCGACCTTCCCGATCGTGCTGGCCTTCGACGCCATGATGGCCTTCCTCGACGCCGAGGAGATCGACCTCCACCGCATCGTCCACGGCGAGCAGCGCTTCGCCTACGCGCGCCCCCTGGCGGTCGGTGACGAGCTCACCGCGACGCTCACCGTCACGGGCCTGCGCCAGATCGGCGGCGCCGACATCATCGCCACCGCCAGCGAGATCACCGACGCCACCGGCGCGGTCGTCTGCACCGGCAAGGCCACCCTCGTCCACGGAGGCGCGTCATGAGCTCGACCTTCACGGCCGGCGACGTCCTCGAGCCGAAGACCTTCACGATCACCCGCGCCGACCTCGTGGCCTACGCCGGTGCGAGCGGGGACCAGAACCCGATCCACCAGGACGAGGAGGTCGCGAGGAGCGTCGGCCTTCCCGGCGTCATCGCGCACGGGATGTACACCCTCGCCCTCGTCGGCCGCGCGGTCGCCGAGTGGACCGATGGCGCGGAGGTCGTAGACCTCGGCGCGAAGTTCACCAGCCCCGTCGTCGTACCCGCCGAGGGCGGTGCGGAGGTCGTCGTCGCCGGCACGGTGAAGTCGGTCGCCGACGGCCTGGCCACGCTCGCGCTCGAGGTCACCTGCGACGGCACGAAGGTGCTCGGCATGCCCCGGGCCGTCGTGAAGGATGCCGGTGCCTGACCCGGTGCTCCTGCGGGACCACACGACGCTGCGGCTGGGCGGTCCGGGCCGGGAGTGGGTCCGAGCGACGACCGAGGACGAGCTCGTCGCGGCGGTGTCCGAGGCGGACGCGGTCGGCACCCCCGTCCTCGTGCTCGGCGGCGGCTCCAACCTGGTCGTGGCCGACCAGGGCTTCGCCGGCCGGGTCGTGGAGGTCGCGACCACCGGGATGACCACGGACGCCGACGACTCGGGCGACCCGACCTGCTCGGGCGCGACCGTCACGGTCGCCGCCGGCGCCGGGTGGGACGACCTCGTCGCGGAGGCCGTCACCCGCGGCTGGGTCGGCGTCGAGGCGCTCTCCGGCATCCCGGGCTCGGTCGGCGCGACCCCGATCCAGAACGTCGGTGCCTACGGCCAGGAGGTCTCGCAGACCATCGCCCGTGTGCGGGTGTGGGACCGCAAGCTCAACGGCGTCCGGTCGTTCGCGGCGTCGGAGTGCCAGTTCGGCTACCGCTCCAGCCGCTTCAAGGCCGACCCCGGCCGCCACGTCGTCCTCGCCGTCACCTTCCAGCTGCGCCAGGGGGCGCTGGGCACGCCGGTCCGCTACGCGGAGCTCGCCCGCACCCTCGGCGTCGCGGAGGGTCAGCGCGCCCCGCTCGCCGACGTACGCGCCGCGGTCCTCGACCTGCGCCGCGGCAAGGGGATGGTGCTCGACGCCGCCGACCACGACACGTGGAGCGCCGGCTCGTTCTTCACCAACCCCTTCCTCACCCCCGACCAGGCCGCGGCCCTCCCCGCCGACGCCCCGCGCTGGGAGCAGCCCGACGGCACGGTGAAGTCGAGTGCCGGGTGGCTCATCGAGCACGCCGGCTTCGGCAAGGGGTGGACCAGTGCGGCCGCGGGGGAGCGGGTGTCGCTGTCGACCAAGCACGCCCTGGCCCTCACCAACCGCGGCGGTGCGACCACCGACGAGCTGCTGACCCTGGCCCGCGAGGTGCGCGACGGCGTCGAGTCCCGCTTCGGGGTCCGCCTGGTCAACGAGCCCGTGACCGTCGGCTGCTCCCTCTAGGAGAGCCAGGCCGCGATGTCGCGCCTCGCGCGCTCGACCACGTCGGAGGGGGCCAGCGACGCCTCGAACGACATCTCGGCCAGCCGGGCCAGCGTCGCGTCGTCGAGCTCGTGGGCGGCGCGCATCGTGGCGTACTGCCCCGCGAGCTGCGAGCCGAACAGCAGCGGGTCGTCCGCGCCGAGCGCGACGGTCGCGCCCGCCGCGAGCAGCTGGGGCAGCGGCACCGAGGTGAGGTCGGAGTAGACGCCGAGCGAGACGTTGGAGACCGGGCACACCTCGAGCGCCACCCCGGCCTGCACGATGCGGTCGAGCAGCTCGGGGTCCTCGGCACTGCGTACGCCGTGCCCGAGCCGTCGCGCGCCGAGGCTGTCCAGGCACTGGCGGACGTGCTCGGGGCCGCGGAGCTCACCGCCGTGCGGCACCAGCAGCAGCCCGGCGCGCTCGGCGATCCGGAACGCCCCGGCGAAGTCGCTCGTGCTGCCGCGTCGCTCGTCGTTGGACAGCCCGAAGCCGACGACGCCGCGCCCGGCGTACTGCCCGGCGAGCCGCGCGAGCGTGCGCGCGTCGAGCGGGTGCCGGGTGCGGTTGGCCGCGATCACGACCGCGATGCCGAGTCCGGTGCGCTCCGAGACGTCCCGCACGCAGTCGAGGACCAGGTCGGTGAACGCGGTGATCCCGCCGAACCGCGCCGCGTAGCCGCTGGGGTCGACCTGGATCTCCAGCCACCGCCCGCCGTCGCGCACGTCGTCCTCGGCCGCCTCGAGCACGAGACGGCGTACGTCGTCGGGCGTGCGCAGCACCGAGCGCGCCACGTCGTAGAGGCGCTGGAAGCGGAACCAGCCCTTCTCGTCGGCAGCGCTCAGCTGCGGTGGCCAGTCCTCGACGAGCGAGTCGGGCAGCGCGATCCCGTCGCGCTCGGCGAGCTCGAGGAGCGTCGCGTGGCGCATGGACCCGGTGAAGTGGAGGTGGAGGTGGGCCTTCGGCAGGGCCGACACGTCGCGGTGCCGCTCGACCCGATCTGCCACGCGTCCAGCCTGCCACGCCTCGGTTCGACGCCGCTGGCCCCCTCCCCGTATGCTTCCCGTTTGGTGGATCCGCCAGATGCTTCGGCATGCCCGCGACGGGTCAGGTCCATCGGAGGGCACTAGCTCAACTGGCAGAGCATCGGTCTCCAAAACCGAAGGTTGGGGGTTCAAGTCCCTCGTGCCCTGCGAGAAGCAACGCACAGCTACAACGAGAAGGTGGAAAACGTGGCCGACGGCAACGCGGTTCAGGACCGGCGCGACTCGCGCGGCGACGACCGTGGGCGCACCAGCCCCGTCACGTTCCTGCGCCAGGTGGTGGCCGAGCTCCGCAAGGTGGTGTGGCCCACCCAGCAGCAGCTGATCACCTACTTCTTCGTCGTGCTCGTCTTCGTGATCGCCGTGATGGCCATCGTGACGGTGCTCGACCTGGCCTTCGGGAAGCTCGTGTTCGAGGTCTTCACCGGTGGCACCTCCACCCAGTGACCACCGGGGAGCGGTGACCACCGCCCCCGTCCCTGCCGGGTCAGCCCGGCTCCGGTCCCGGTGACCGGCCCAGCAGTACCAACGAACGTACGGAGTGAGACGTGTCTGAGAACAGTGACGTGGACCAGGTCGACGGCCCGGTCGACGAGGTGACCACCGAGGACGCCCCGATCGAGGCTGGGGAGCCTGCCGACGACACCGCCACCGACGAGGACGCGTCCGCCGACGAGGCGTCCGAGTCCGACGACGACTCCGACGAGGCGACCGACTCCGACGAGCCCGACGAGAACGACCCGCTCGAGGCCTTCCGCCGCGAGCTGTGGGCCAAGCCGGGTGACTGGTTCGTCGTGCACACCTACTCCGGCATGGAGAAGCGGGTCAAGCACAACCTCGAGAACCGCATCATCTCCCTCAACATGGAGGACTACATCCACGAGATCGTGGTCCCCACCGAGGAGGTCGCGGAGATCAAGAACGGCCAGCGCAAGATGGTCACCCGCACCGTGCTGCCCGGTTACGTCCTCGTCCGCATGGACCTCACCGACGAGTCCTGGTCGGCCGTGCGCCACACGCCGTCCGTGACCGGCTTCGTCGGCCACAGCCACCAGCCCGTCCCGCTCAGCATGAGCGAGGTCGAGGACATGCTGGCCCCCGCCGTCGTGCAGGCCGCCGAGGCCGAGGCCGCCGCCTCGGGCGAGAAGGGCGCCAGCACCACGCCGCGCAAGCCGGTCGAGGTCGCGGACTTCGACGTCTCCGACTCGGTCATGGTCGTCGACGGCCCGTTCGCCACGCTCCACGCGACGATCACCGAGATCAACGCCGAGTCGCAGCGCGTGAAGGCCCTCGTCGAGATCTTCGGCCGCGAGACGCCGGTCGAGCTCAGCTTCAGCCAGATCCAGAAGGTCTGACGATTTCGTCCGGGCCGCGTGTCGGCCCGACAATGCAGTAGCGACAACCCGTGGCAGAGGGCGAAGTGCCCTCGTCGTGACCACATGAGAGAAAGAGAAGGACGGCTATGCCTCCGAAGAAGAAGATCGCCGCACTCGTCAAGGTGCAGCTGCAGGCCGGTTCGGCCACCCCGGCTCCGCCGGTCGGTACGGCGCTCGGCCCGCACGGCGTCAACATCATGGACTTCTGCAAGGCCTACAACGCCCAGACCGAGTCCATGCGCGGCAACGTCATCCCCGTCGAGATCACCATCTACGAGGACCGCACGTTCGACTTCATCACCAAGACCCCGCCGGCCGCCGAGCTCATCAAGAAGGCTGCCGGTCTCTCCAAGGGCTCGGGCGTCCCGCACAAGGAGAAGGTCGGCAAGCTGACCAAGGACCAGGTCCGCGAGATCGCGACCACCAAGCTGCCCGACCTCAACGCCAACGACCTCGATGCGGCCATGAAGATCGTCGAGGGCACTGCGCGCTCGATGGGCGTCACGACCGACTGATTCTGTGGGAGAGCCGCGCTGGCTCGCTAACCACATCCTTCGCACCAGAGAAACGAGAAGACCATGCAGCGCAGCAAGACCTACCGCGCGGCGGCAGAGCAGTTCGACCAGGACGAGCTCTACGCCCCGCTGGCCGCCATCAAGATCGCCAAGGGTGGCTCCAAGAAGAAGTTCGACGAGACCCTCGACGTCGTCATGCGCCTGGGTGTCGACCCGCGCAAGGCCGACCAGATGGTCCGCGGCACCGTCAACCTCCCGCACGGGACCGGCAAGACCGCCCGCGTCCTCGTGTTCGCGAACGGCGACAAGGCCGACGCCGCCCGTGAGGCCGGCGCCGAGTTCGTCGGCAGCGACGAGCTGATCGAGAAGGTCGCCGGCGGCTGGCTCGACTTCGACGCCGTCGTCGCGACGCCCGACATGATGGGCAAGGTCGGTCGTCTCGGCCGCGTCCTCGGCCCGCGCTCCCTCATGCCGAACCCGAAGACGGGCACGGTGACCCCCGACGTCGCCAAGGCCGTCACGGACATCAAGGGCGGCAAGATCGAGTTCCGCGTCGACCGCCACTCGAACCTGCACTTCATCATCGGCAAGGCCTCCTTCACCGAGGTCCAGCTCGCGGAGAACTACGCCGCGGCGCTCGACGAGGTGCTGCGTCTGAAGCCGGCCAGCTCCAAGGGCCGCTACATCCGCAAGATCACCGTCTCGACGACGATGGGCCCCGGTATCCAGGTGGACCCCAACCGCGTCAAGAACGTCGCCTCCGAGGACGAGGCCGTCCAGGCCTGATCTCGGACGCCGCGTCGGCCCGGTCATCCCCCAGGGGTGGCCGGGCCGTCGTGCGTCTCGATCCGGTTCCGAACTGTTACGGATCGGCCCGAACCGGCCGTTTCGGTGTGGAACCATCGGGTAGGAAGCAGGCGACAGCACGCCAACCCGTACGCACCACACAGGAGCACCCATGCGCGTCCAGACACTCTCCCGCCGACTCGGCGCCGCAGCCCTGGTGCTGACCGTCGGAGTGGGCGTCTCCGCCTGTGGCGGCGACTCGGGCTCCGATGAGTCCTCGAGCTCGGCCAGCGACGAGTCGAGCGACACCGGCACCGACGAGACGTCCGACGACGCTTCCAGCGAGGAGTCCGAGGCCGCCGAGGAGTCGTCGCTCACCGAGCTGTCGGCCGACGACTTCTACCCCTCGGTGATGGCCGCGATGGAGGAGGCGGGCAGCTTCACGTTCACCACCACCTCCGACTCGGCCGGCCAGGCCCAGGAGATGACCGGCGAGGCGCGCTTCGGCGACGGCGGCATCGAGATGAAGGCGAGCGGCACGGGCGCACAGGCGATGGACATGATCCTCGTCGACAAGACCATGTACATGAAGTCCGAGGCCTTCGGCACCGGTGACAAGTGGCTCAAGATCGACCTCAGCGACCCGAACTCGCTCTTCGGGATGATCGGCAAGGCGACCGACCCCGAGGTCATGTTCAAGGCGATGGAGTCGCCGAAGAAGCTCGAGCTGATCGGGACCGAGGACGTCGACGGCGTGGAGACCAACCACTACCGGATCACGATGGACCCGTCCACCTACCTCGAGGCGATGGAGTTCCCGCCGGCGATGGCGGACATGCTCCCCAAGGAGCTCGTGACGGACATGTGGGTCGACGCCGACAACCTGCCGCGCAAGTTCGAGCAGACCGTCGAGGTCAAGGCGGCCGGTGGCGGTCCGGCCACGAAGAGCAACACCGAGGGCACCTACTCCGACTTCGGCACCGACGTGGAGATCGAGGTCCCGCCGGCCTCCGAGGTGACCGAGCAGCCGGGCATGTGACCCGGCCCTGAACGCCACGAGGGGCGTACGCACTGGCAGCAGTGCGTACGCCCCTCGTCACGTGGTGGCAGCGAGCGCTTATTCGCGGAAGACCCGCTCGTCGATCAGCTGCTCCTTGACCTCGGTGCCCTCGGACTCGTAGCGGCCCTGGTCGAAGCGGGTCTTGAACTGCATGACGACGCCGTCGCGCCCGAACCGGTTCTTCTCGACGGTGAGGACGGCGAAGTCCTTGAAGCGCTCGGCGTTGCCGAGGTCGTAGGTCAGGTGGTGGCGCGCGACGATGTCGAACTTGTTGTTGAGCACCAGCACGACGTCGGCCTCGTAGGCGAGGGCGCTCGAGCCGCGGAGGTCGTTGGCGCGCATCCGGCGCCCCGACCGGAGCGCCTCCTTGTCGGCCGCGGCGATCGCGAGGACGGGTGCGCTGATGTCGATCGCGATGTCCTTGAGGCCCTCCACGATCTCGGTCGAGCGCGCCTCGTCGTCCTGGTGCGCGGACTTCACCTTCTGCAGGTAGTCCACGACGACGAGCGGGGTGGTGCCGGCGAGCTCGCGGACCGCGTCGATGGCGTTCTGGATCGCGGCCAGGTCGGTGCGCGTGCCCGTCGAGCGGTGCACGAAGAGCATCTCGGAGTAGTGCGAGACCTTGGCCAGCGCCTCGACGCCGGACGGCACGGACTCCAGGCGGTGGTCGAGCGAGCTCACCCAGAGGTCGTCGAAGATCGACCGGATGCTCGTCATCCGCACCATGTCGGAGTCGTCGAGCTCACCCGCCTCCATGGCGAGGAGCTTCTGCGTCATGTCCTCCGCGTCGTGCTCGTAGGAGAAGTAGAGCACCGGGCGGCCGGACGCGGCGTTGTTGCGCGCCACCTGCAGCGCGAACGTCGACTTGCCGAGGCCCTGGGGGCCGGCGAGCAGGATCAGCGACCCGGCCCGCATGCCGCCGCCGATCAGCGGGTCGAGCCCGCCGAAACCGGTCTTCCAGACCCGGCCCGCAGCGTTGCGGCCGGTGAGCATGCGTTCGTCGCTGCGGGCGAGGGAGGCCCCGACGGTCGTGAGCTGTTGGTCCACGCGGACCATTGGACCAGTGTTGGGCTCCCCGCGGGTGCCGAATCCGCCGTTTGCCCGACCGTGGCCCGCGATTTGTCTGGTCCGCCGCACCGTGCGTACAGTTCCCCTCGAAACCCAAGACCGCAGGTTCATCACGGGCTCCAACGCTCGTGGTGCGAAGGTTCGCAGCAGCGAACGGCCGGCGCAGGTGACAGAGCAGCGGCCCACCAGCCGCATCCACGCCCTGAGCCTGCGCTCGGGGCGTTCGTCGTCTGTGGGCCGGACGCCGGTGGTCGACACCGGAAGGAGACCCATGGCGCGGCCAGAGAAGACTGCCGCCGTTGCGGAGATCGTTGATTCCTTCAACGAGTCCGCCGGCGCTGTGCTGACCGAGTACCGCGGTCTCACCGTGAAGCAGCTGCAGGACCTGCGGCGCTCCCTCGGCGAGAACGCCAACTACGCCGTGGTCAAGAACACGCTTGCCAAGATTGCCGCCACCGAGGTGGGAATCGAAGGCTTCGACGACCTGCTCAACGGCCCGACCGCCATCGCCTTCATCAATGGAGACGTGGTCGAGGCCGCCAAGGGTCTGCGTGACTTTGCCAAGGCCAACCCCGCCCTTGTGATCAAGGGTGGAGTCCTGGACGGCAAGCCCCTCGACGCCTCGGAGATCGCCAAGCTGGCGGACCTCGAGTCGCGTGAGGTCCTGCTGGGCAAGCTCGCGGGCGGCATGCTCGCGACGCTCTCCCAGGCCGTCTACCTCCTCAACGCCCCGCTCGCCCAGGTCGCCCGGCTCGCCGGCGCCCTGGAGGCGAAGGCGCAGGAGGACCCCTCGATCCTCGCAGGTGGTGCCGGTACTCCGGCTGCTCCGGCTGCCGAGGACGCCCCGGCGGAGGAGGCCCCCTCTTCGGAGGAGGCCGCCGAGCCCGAGGCGACCGACGAGTCGGCCGACCAGGCCGCCGAGTCCACCGACGCCTGACCGGGCCGACGTACACCACCTGAAACCCGGCACAGTCGCACACCGCGACCGCGCCACACACGGAAGGAAACGCCACCATGGCGAAGCTCAGCACTGACGAGCTCCTTGACGCCTTCAAGGAGATGACCCTGATCGAGCTCTCTGAGTTCGTGAAGAACTTCGAGGACACCTTCGGCGTGACCGCCGCCGCCCCCGTCGCCGCGGCTGCCGCCCCGGCCGCCGGTGGTGCCGCTGGCGCCGAGGCCGCCGAGGAGAAGACCGACTTCGAGGTCGTCCTCGAGGCCGCCGGCGAGAAGAAGATCAACGTCATCAAGGAGGTGCGCGCCCTGACCTCCCTCGGCCTGAAGGAGGCCAAGGACCTCGTCGAGGCCGCGCCCAAGACCATCCTCGAGAACGTCGACAAGGCTGCCGCGGACAAGGCCAAGGAGGCCCTCGAGGCCGCCGGCGCCACCGTCACCGTCAAGTGACGATCCGCTAGTCGCGCTCCGAGGGGCGGCCACCGAGAGGTGGCCGCCCCTCGCTGCATTTCCGGCGCTCTCGATGGCTGTCGCGCGGGCGTGGGACGCACTACGATCAGACCACCCCAGTGCGCATCCCGAAATGAGTTGCTTCATGCGCAACAAGCGACACGCCGCCACGATGATCCGGCTGCTGGAGAACGCCCGCTACGAGGTGCTTCCCACGGCCACCACCGAGGACAAGGTGCTCGAGCACCTGCCCCGCGACCGCACGGTGACGGTCACCGCCTCGCCCTCCAAGGGGCTCGAGGCGACGTTCGACCTCACGGAGCGGCTGGCCGGACACGGCTACACCGCGGTCCCGCACATCGCGGCGCGGATGGTGACCGGCCGCGCGGAGCTCACCGAGATCGTGGAGCGCCTCGTCGGCAAGGGCATCACGAGCGTCTTCGTGCCCGGGGGCGACGCCGAGGCCGCGGGCGACTACCCCGACGCGCTGGCGCTGCTCGAGGACCTCAAGGCACTGGGTTCGCCGTTCTCCCACGTCGGCATCACCGGCTACCCCGAGTCGCACCCGACGATCCACGACGACCTCACGGTGCAGTCGATGTGGGACAAGCGCCACTACGCCACCCACATCGTCAGCAACCTGACCTTCGACCCCGCAGGCGTACGTGACTGGGTGGGGCGGCTGCGCCGGCGCGGAGTGACGATGCCGGTGCTCCTCGGCATGCCCGGCCCGGTCGAGCGCACCAAGCTGCTCGGCATGGCGACCCGGATCGGCGTCGGCGAGTCCACCAAGTTCCTCGCCAAGAACAAGGGTCTCTTCGCCCGCCTCGCCGCTCCCGGCGGCTTCACCGGCGAGAGCTTCCTCGAGAAGTGCGCGCCCGCCCTCGGCGAGGAGGGGGCGCTCGTCGAGGGCCTCCACGTCTTCACCTTCAACCAGATCGGTGAGACCGAGGCCTGGCGCACCGACCTGCTCGACCGCCTGCGCGGCGTCTAGACAACGGGAGCGACGAGGGCCGCCAGGGCCTGCTCGAGGCCGTGGTCGCCGGTGTCGACGACGGTGAGGGGGAGCCCGATCCGGGCCGCCGCCTCCTCCGCGAGCATGCGCAGCTCGTCGTCGGGCTGCTGGGCGAGCCACACGACCCGGGTGTAGTTGCCGAAGTAGGTGTCGCGCAGCTCGGGGTAGCGGTCCAGCCCCATCTCCTGCACCACGGTCCGGGCGAACGACCGCACGAGGAAGTCGGTCAGCAGGTAGGTGCCGGGCTGCTCGTCGAAGAACCTCTCGAGGCGGGACGGGCCGGCGTACACGTCGTAGCAGTGCAGGCCGGGCAGCCGCTCGAGGCCGAGGTCGCGGCACACCTCGTCGAGGGCGCCGTAGGTGCCGCAGTCGGCGTAGCCGATGACGACAGTGTCGTACGCCGGCGCCAGCCGCGCCGCGAGCGTGCGCACCTCGCCGGCGATCTGCTGCGGGTGGTTGTGGAGCAGCGGCGGCAGGGGATGTACGTCGACCGGCCAGCCGTTGCGGTCGACCACGGCCGCGGCCGGCTGGGCGATCGCGCCGCAGGCGATCAGCGCGACCCGGCGAGCGGTTGGGTCAGCTGTGGAACGAGAGCTGCTCGACGAAGGCGTCGTTGAAGTCGGGGCGGTCCGAGAGCTCGACATAGGTCACCTCCTCGAGCAGCGCCAGCGCACCGGCCCGCTCGCGCACCGACAGCAGGGCCATCTTGGCCCCTTCGCCGGCGACGTTGCCGGCCGCGACGATGCGCAGCACCGGAAGCTGGGGGACCAGTCCGATCCGCACCGCGGAGGCGGGGGAGAGGTAGCTGCCGAACGAGCCGGCCAGCAGGACCTGCTGCACGTCGCGGTGCTCGAGGCCGAGCTGCTCGAGCAGCAGCGACCAGCCCGTGGAGATCGCCGCCTTCGCGAACTGGAGCTCGCGGACGTCGCGCTGCGAGAGGTAGACGGTCTCGGCCGGCTCGCTGTCGGGGGTGGGGCGGTGGAGGACGAAGATCCGTTCCTCGCCGATCCGTGTGAGCCGGTCCGCGAGGGCCGGAGCGATCTCCTTGGCGTCCTCGTCGGGCACCAGGCGACCGGTCGAGTCGAGCAGCCTGACGCGCACCAGCTCCGCCACGGCGTCGACCAGGCCGGACCCGCAGAGGCCCTTCGCCTCGACGTCGCCGATCACCCCGAGGGTGACCGCGGGGTCGTCGCCCGCTGCATGGGCGTCGAGCTTGATGACCTCGATGGCTCCGTCGGCGGCGCGCATGCCGCAGCGGATGGCCCCGCCCTCGAACGCCGGACCGGCGGGCGCGGCGGTCGACAGGATCGTCTCGCCGTCGCTGAGCACGATCTCGCAGTTGGTGCCGACGTCGATGAAGAGCCGGGTGCGCTTGTCGCGGTCCATCCCGGTGGCGAGCATGCCGGCGACGATGTCGCCGCCGACGTATGCGCCGAGGGCCGGGAAGAAGTACGCGCGGGCGCGCGGGTGCAGGTCGAGCCCGATGTCGGCGGCGAGGACCGTCGGCGGCTGCGACGACGACATCACGAAGGGCGCGACGCCGAGCGGCTCGGGGTCGATGCCGAGGGCGAGTGCGGTCATCGTCGCGTTGCCGGCGACCGCCACCTCGTAGACGTGCCTGGGGTCGACCCCGGCCTCGCGGCAGACCTGGGCGGCGAGGGAGGCGAGCGTGCTCCCGGCCGCCTGCTGCAGCCGGCCGAGGGCGTCGGGGTCCATCATCGTGGCGCTGATGCGGGTGATGACGTCGCCGCCGAAGGGCTGCTGCGCGTTGAGCATGGAGGTCACGGCCATCGGCGTGCCGGTGCCGACGTCGAGCAGGGTGCCGACCACCGTGGTGGTGCCGAGGTCGAAGGCGATGGCGTAGCGCTCGGCCGTGGTGTCGCCTGGCTCGACGTCGATCAGGTCCTCGTCGACGATCACGGCCGTGACCTTGAAGTCGGCCTGACGCAGCACGGTCGAGAGGCGGCGGAGCACGTGCAGGTCGGCGGTCAGCTCGAGGTCGTCGATCGCGTCGGTCAGCCGGACCAGGTCGGTGCGCTGGTCGGAGAGCGTGGCCTCGTCGAGCTCGACGTACCTCTTCTGCAGGGCGGGTCGCAGGATGACCTGTCGGCCGATGCCGACGGTGGCCGCCTTGGGCCGGGTGGTCAGCGGCGGCACCTCGACACTGAGGTCGCGGGTGGCGTGGACGAGGCAGCCCAGCCGCCAGCCCTCGGCGAGCTGGCCCGCGGTGAACGTGCGCTGGTCGTGCCGGGTGACCGGGACCTCCGCACCGGAGGTGATCTGCACCTTGCACTTGTGGCAGGTGCCGTGGCCGCCACAGGTGGAGTCGATCGCGATGCCGTTCCACGACGCGGCGTCGAACACCGTCACGCCCGGCGGGACGCGTACGCCGCGCTGTGCCGGCGGCTGGGCCACGCCGTCCTCGGCGAGGGTGTGCACGGTGAAGGACAGGTCGACGCGACCCGTGCCGTCGTGCACGGCCGGGTCGACGCCCGGCCTCTCGATCAGGCCCTCCCGCGCGACGTCGGCGAGCGAGAAGTCCGGGGCGTCCGGGGTGTCGTTCACCCTGCTGCCGCCTCCGCTGCCTGCTTGGCCCGGTGCGCGCTGATCCAGGCCATGCCCCAGTCGTCGTGGCCGAGGAACACGTCGGCGGCCTTGACCGCCTCCACGACGTGGGGGGTGCGGGTGTCCATGATCGCGCTGGTGAGGCCGGAGGTCATCGCCATCGGCAGCCAGCTGCCGTTGAGGGTGTGCCGACCGGGCATGCCGAACGAGACGTTGGACGCGCCACAGGTCATGTTGACCCCGAACTCGTCGCGGATGCGCCTCATCACCTCGAACGTCACCAGGGTCGTGCCCGTGTCGGCCCCGATCGGCATGGCCAGCGGGTCGATGACGATGTCGGCCTGGGCGATGCCGTACTCCTCGGTGGCGACGCGGATGATCTTGGCGGTGAGGTCGACGCGCTTGTCGGCCTCCATCGGGATCTCGTCGTGGTCGTTCGGGAGCGCGATGATCGCGGCGTCGTACTTCTTGACGAGCGGGAGGATCGCCGCCATCCGGTCGTCCTCGGCGGTGATGGAGTTCACCAGGGCACGGCCCTGGTAGACCGCGAGCCCGGCCTCGAGCGCCTCGACGACCGAGGAGTCGATGCAGATGGGCAGGTCGGTGAGCCCCTGGACCATCGTGATCGCCTTGGCGAGCAGCTCGGGCTCGTCGGTCAGGGGGACGCCCATGTTGATGTCGAGGACGTCGGCGCCGCCCTCGACCTGTGACTTGACGTCTCGCTCGATCGCGGAGAAGTCGCCGGCGCGCAGCTGCTCCTGGAAGATCCGGCGGCCCGTGGGGTTGATCCGCTCGCCGATGAGGGTGAAGCGGGTGTCGTGGCCGATGACGTGCTCGCGCGTGGCCGAGCGGAGGACGGTCCGGAGGGGCTCGGCAACCATCAGGCAGACACCTTCGTGCGCTTGGCCTCGATCAGGCTCTTGGCGCGCTTCACCGTCTGCGAGGCATCGGCCGCGTAGCCGTCGGCGCCCACTGCGTCGGCGTACTCCTGGGTGACGGGGGCACCCCCGACCATGACGATCACGTCGTTGCGCATGCCGGCCTTCTCGAGCGCGTTCATGTTGGCCTTGAACATCGGCATGGTCGTGGTGAGGAACGCCGAGAAGCCGACGATGTCGGGCTGGTGCTCGTCGATCGCGGCGACGAACTTCTCCGGGGCGACCTGCACACCGAGGTCGATGACCTCGAAGCCGGCGCCCTCGAGCATGATGTTGACGAGGTTCTTGCCGATGTCGTGGACGTCGCCCTTGACCGTGCCCATCAGGAACTTGCCGATGGTCTGCACGCCGGTCTCGGCCAGCAGCGGCCGCAGCCGCTCCATCGCGCCGGACATGGCGCGACCCGCGATGAGCATCTCCGGGACGAAGAAGTCGCCGCGCTCGAACCGCGCCCCGACCTCCTCGAGGGAGGGGATGAGGGCGTCGAAGAGCAGCGTCTGCGGCTCCATGTCGAGCGTCAGACCCTCGTTGGTCAGCTCGAGCACGCGCGGCGCGTTGCCGACCAGTGTCTCGTCGTAGAGCGCTTTCAGGATCTCCTCGGGGGTCATGCGACCACCTCCTCGGTGCGTGTGGAGCGATGGGCTGGACGGGGTGGTGCGGCGTGCGAGCCGCGCAGCAGTGACGACAGCGCGGTGGACTGGTCGAGCAGGTGACGACCGAGCTCGTCGAGCCGCCCCTCCAGGCGTGGTGTCGGCCCCGAGATCCCGAGTGCGGCGATGACGTCGCCACGGACACCGAGCACGGGGACGGCGACGCCGGTGAGCCCGAGCTCGAGCTCGTCGCAGGTCAGTGCCCACCCGCGCTCACGGATGCGTACGCCGTCGCGACGCAGGTCGGCGCGATCGGCCATGGTGGCGGGGGTGCGCCGCTCCAGGTCGCCGGGCGGGAGGTCGAGCGCGTCCCACGCGAGGAAGACCTTGCCGAGGGCGGAGGTGTGGGCCGGGACGTCGACCTCGGTCCAGTCGCGGGTGCCGAGCAGGTAGGTGGAGTCGACCTGTGCGACCTGCACGACGCGGTCGCCGCGGGCGATGCTCAGGTGCACGGTCTCGCCGGTGGTCTCGCCGATCTGCTCCATCACGGGCCGGGCGAGCCGGACGAGCTCCTCCCACGGGTCGTGGCGCGCGGCGTAGAGCCAGAAGAGCCGGCCCGCGACGTAGGACCCGGCAGCGTCGCGCTCGAGCAGCCCGGAGCGCTCCAGCGCGGTGAGCATCCGCGAGGTCGTCGACTTCGCCAGTCCGCTCGCGTCCTGGAGGTCGGCGAACGTCATCGGTTCGTCGGCGTGCACCACCGCGGCGACCAGGTCCGCGGCGCGGTCCAGCGCGCGCGTGCCGGTGGCGGTCTCGCTCACGGCGGGCTCCTCAGCGGTTCGTGCGGGGAGGGGGTTCCCTCTGGTTCCATGATGTGGAACCTTGGTTCCACATCATGAGGCTAAGAGCCCGCCGAGTCGAGGTCAAGGAGGATCCCGTGTTCCGCAACACGATGCCGCGTTACGAGGTGCTGTCCGAGGAGGCCATGGCCACCCTCGACCGGGGCTGGCGACGGCTGATGACCGAGCTCGGCGTGGAGTTCATGGACGACCGCGCCCTCGAGCTCTTCCGCAAGGCGGGCCAGCGGGTGGAGGGCAACACCGTCTTCCTCGACCCCGACTTCGTGCTCGAGCAGGTCGCGAAGGCGCCACGGGAGTTCGACGTGCAGGCGCGCAACCCCGAGCACAACATCCACATCGGCGGCGACTCGATGGCCTTCGGTGCGGTCTACGGACCGCCGTTCGTGCGGCAGGGCGACGTACGCCGCGACGCGACGATGGACGACTTCCGCAACTTCACCAAGCTCGCGCAGTCCTACTCGGCGCTCGACTCCGCCGGCGGCGTGATCTGCGAGCCCAACGACACCCCGCTCGACAGCCGCCACCTCGACATGACCTACGCGCTGCAGACCCTGACCGACAAGGTCTACATGGGCAACGTGGTCTCGGGCGTCAATGCCGCGGACACCATCGCGATGACCTCGATCCTGTTCGGCTCGCGCGAGGCGATCGAGCAGACGCCTGCCACGATCTCGCTGATCAACTGCAACTCGCCGCTGCGCTGGGACGACCGGATGCTCGAGGCGCAGTTCGAGTACTCCGGCGCGGGCCAGCCCGTGGTGCTCACCCCGTTCATCCTGATGGGCGCGATGTCGCCGGTGACGATCCCGGCCGCACTGGTGCAGCAGATCGTGGAGGCGCTGTCGGGCATCGCGCTCTCGCAGCTGATCCGGCCGGGCACCCCGGTGATCTTCGGGTCCTTCCTCTCCAACATCGACATGCAGTCGGGCTCGCCGACGTTCGGCACCCCCGAGTCCGGCATGGGCCTGCTCTGCACCGGCCAGATCGCGCGCCACTTCGGCCTGCCGTTCCGCACCGGCGGCGGCCTCACCTCCTCGCAGGTCGCGGACGCGCAGGCGGGCTACGAGGCGCTGATGACGCTCATGCCGACCTTCCTCGCCGGTGCCAACTGGGTGATGCACTCGGCCGGTTGGCTCGAGGGCGGGCTGGTCGCCGGCTACGAGAAGTTCATCGTCGACATCGAGCTGCTGCAGATGCTGCGCCACGAGTTCACGCCGCTGGAGATCGACGAGGCGTCGATGGCCTTCGACGCGCACCAGGAGGTCGGCCACGGCGGGCACTTCCTCGGCGCGATGCACACGATGGAGCGCTTCCGCACCTGCTTCTACCGTCCGCTCCTGTCGTCGTCGGAGAACTACGAGCGGTGGATGCGCAACGGCGGCAACGACGCCAACGCGCGCGCCACCGTGGCCTACCAGAAGACCTTGGAGGAGTACGAGCAGCCGGCGCTCGACGACGCGGTCCGCGACGAGCTGCAGGACTACGTCATCCGGCGCCGCGCGGAGCTCGGCGACTGAGCCTGCGGAGGTCGTGGTCGGGAAGTGCCCGTGGCCAGCCGGAGATCGCAGTAGCCTGCGCGAATGCTGACTCAGATGGTCGCGCTGGTCCTCGGTCTCGTGTCTGTGTCCGTTCCCGTGCCGCCGACCTACGACGAGCTCCCGATGGGTGCCCCCACGACGCTGCCGTGGTGGCAGGGTGGTCAGCTGCACGTGGGTGGGGCCGTCATCGCGACCGGACGCAGCGACATCGTGTCCCGCGGCGGCACCACCGTGGTCGCCGCCGACGGGGGTCGGAGCACCGGAGGGCCGGCGACGTGGTTCGTGGTCGAGGGCGGCACGCTCGAGCAGCTCCCGATGCGCACCCGCGGGTCGCAGCCGCTCGTCTCGGCCGACGGGCGTTGGCTCGCCTGGGCGGAGGTACGTGCCCCGAGGACCGAGGCGTACCGGCGTGTCCAGCGCTACCGCGTCGTCCTGTACGACGTCGAGAGGCAGGGTGTCGCGAACCTCTTCCGTGACCGACGGTCGGTCGCCCAGGAGGACGGGGACAACGGCATCTGGCTGCGGACCCTCAGCAACCGGGGACGCCTGGTCCTCAGCCAGGGTTCAGCCGGTGTGAAGGTCCTGTCGCCGCGAGGACGACCGGTCCGCTTCGGTGGGCCGCAGGTCGGGAACGGCGTCGACCTCGACGGCTGGCCGGGTGGCACCACGGTGTGGCGCTCGAAGTCCGAAGCGAGTGTGTACGGCACGGTCGGCCGCAACGGGGGCTTCGACCAGGTGGGTCGCTTCACGGTCTCGTGGTCCGGGCTCTGGTCGGCCGACGGCAGCGCCTACGCCTACACGGACTACGGCCCGGACGGGAACGAGTACTGGGTGAGGCGGTTGGACGGGGCATCCGTGCGTCTCACCACGCCGAGCGACGTGAGGGAGCTCCGCATCGTCGGCTGGGAGTCGCCCGACGCCGTGGTCCTGTGGTCCTTCGACGACTACTCGGGCATGCCGTCGTCGAGGCTGGTGCGATGCTCCGCCGCGACTGGCTCCTGCGAGCGCGTGCCCGGTGGTCCACTGCCGGGGTCGCCCGCCACCATGTCGTCCCCGTACTGACGGCGACCCTTCAGGACAGCCCCAGGATCGTTCCGTCGTCGGCGAGGTCGATCCGGGACGCGGACGGGTCGCGGGGGAGGCCGGGCATGGTCATCATGTCGCCGCAGACCACGACGACGAACCCGGCGCCCGCCGAGAGGCGTACCTCCCGCACGTGCAGCTCGTGGCCCGACGGCGCACCCAGAGACGTCGGGTCGGTGGAGAACGAGTACTGCGTCTTGGCGACGCACACCGGCAGCTTCTCGTAGCCGTCGCGCTCGATGCGCTGGAGGCGCCGCCGCGCCTTGGCGTCCCAGGTCACGAGGCCGGCGCCGTAGAGCCGGGTCGCGATCGCCTCGACCTTCTCGGTGAGCGACATCTCGTCGTCGTAGGTGAACGAGAAGTCGTACGCCGACTCGCCCTCGAGCGCGGCCAGCACTCCCTCGGCGAGGTCCTTCGCGCCCGCGCCGCCGTCGGCGAAGTGCGTCGCCGGGAAGGCGCGCACGCCCTCCTCGGCCACGAGCTCGACGACGCGGGCGATCTCGTCGTCGGTGTCGGTGGGGAACCGGTTGACCGCGACGACCGGCTGGATGCCGTAGACGTCGCGGATGTTGGACAGGTGCCGGCGGAGGTTGACCATGCCGGCGTCGACGGCATCGAGGTCCTCGGTGCCGAGGTCGGCCAGGGCCACGCCACCGTGGTACTTCAGCGCGCGGACGGTGGCCACGACGACGGCGACGTCGGGCCGCAGCCCGGACTTGCGGCACTTGATGTCGACGAACTTCTCCGCGCCGAGGTCGGCGCCGAAGCCGGCCTCGGTGACGACGATGTCCGCGAGGCGCAGGCCCGCGCGGGTCGCCATCACCGAGCTGCAGCCGTGGGCGATGTTGGCGAAGGGGCCGCCGTGCACGAAGGCCGGGGCGCCCTCGATGGTCTGGACGAGGTTGGGTGCCAGCGCGTCGCGCAGCAGCGCCGCCATCGCGCCGTGCGCGTCGAGGTCGCGGGCGGTCACCGGCTTGGTCGAGCGGTCGTAGCCGATGACGATGTCGCCGATGCGGTTCTTGAGGTCGGCCCACGACTCGGTGAGGCAGAAGATCGCCATCAGCTCGGAGGCCACGACGATGTCGAAGCCCTCGGAGCGCGGGAAGCCGTTGGCGTGGCCGCCGAGCGCGACGGTCACCTCGCGCAGCGCGCGGTCGTTCATGTCCAGCACGCGCTTCCACGTCACGCTGCGCACGTCGATGTCGAGCTCGTTGCCGTGGTGGACGTGGTTGTCGATCAGCGCGGAGAGCAGGTTGTTGGCCGCCGCGATCGCCGCGAAGTCACCGGTGAAGTGCAGGTTGATGTCCGTCATCGGCACGACCTGGCTCCACCCGCCGCCCGCCGCACCGCCCTTCATGCCGAAGACCGGCCCCATCGAGGGCTCGCGCAGGCAGGCCACCGTGCGGTGGCCGAGGCCGTGGAGCGCGTCGGTCAGGCCGACAGTGGTGGTCGTCTTGCCCTCGCCGGGCGGGGTCGGCGAGAGCGCGGTGACCAGCACGAGCTTGCCGAGGGGGCGGTCGGCCAGGGAGGTCAGGTAGCCGATGTCGACCTTCGCCTTGTAGTGGCCGTAGGGCACCAGGTGCTCCTCGGCGATGCCCAGCGTCTCTGCCGCGACCTCGCGGATGGGTCGCAGGACTGCGGCGTTGGCGATCTCGATGTCGGACTGCATGCCTGCTCCCTCGGGTTGTTCCTGCCACGGGTGGTGCGCTGAAGACTGGGGCGTCGGCTAGCGGAAGACGACGGTGCGGTCGCCGTTGAGCAGGATCCGCGACTGCGCGTGCCAGCGCACGGCCCGCGAGAGCACCTGCGCCTCCACGTCGCGACCTGCAGAGACGAGCTACTCCTGGTCGTAGCCGTGGTCCACACGCAGCACGTCCTGCTCGATGATCGGTCCCTCGTCGAGGTCGCCGGTCACGTAGTGCGCGGTCGCGCCGACGAGCTTCACGCCGCGGTCGAACGCCTGGTGGTAGGGCCTGGCGCCCTTGAAGCTCGGCAGGAACGAGTGGTGGATGTTGATCGCGCGGCCGGTCAGCTGGCGGCACAGGTCGTCGGACAGCACCTGCATGTAGCGGGCGAGCACGACCAGATGGGTACCGGTCTCGTCGACGAGCTCCAACAGCTGCTTCTCGGCGTCCGCCTTCGTGTCGGGGGTCACCGGCACGTGGTGGAACTCGAGGCCGTACGACCGCACCAGCGCGCGCGCGTCGGGGTGGTTGGACACCACGGCGGGGATCTCGATCTGGAGCGAGCCCGTGCTGGCCCGGAAGAGCAGGTCGTTGAGGCAGTGCAGGTGCTTGGACACCATGATCAGCGTGCGCGTCGGCGCCGCGGCCGCCCAGAGCTCGTACTCCATCCCGAACCGCTCCGCCACGGGCACGAACGCACCGCGCAGACCCTCGGCGCCTCCGTCGGCCTCGACCACGAAACCGATGCGCATGAAGAACCGGTCGGTCAGGCGGTCGCCGAACTGCTGGCTCTCGACGATGTTGGCGCCCTGCTCGACGAGGAAGCCCGACACGGCGTGGACGATGCCCGGACGGTCCGGACAGGAGAGGATGAGGACGTACTCGGCTGGGGCGGGGGTGACGTCCGTGGAGGCGTCGGGGACGGGGGGCATGCGGCTCCTGGCTCAAGAACTGTTGCGCTCGACGGAACGCAGTCTGCGATACGCAACAGCGGCTGCGCTAGTCTCAGCCCATGTCGGACGTGGTCGAGCTGCCGGAGGACGGTGTGACGGCGGACCTGAGCCCAGCCGTCACGGGCGCTGGCGTGCAGTCCGTGGACCGGGCGCTCGGCATCCTCGAGGTGCTGGCCCGCACCGGCGAGTCCGGGGTGACCGAGCTCGCTGTCGAGCTCGGCGTCCACAAGAGCACGGCGTTCCGGCTGGTCGCGACGCTGGAGGCGCACCGCCTCGTCGAGCAGACCTCCGACCGCGGCCGCTACCGCCTCGGCATGGGGATCCTGCGCCTGGCCGGCGCCACGACGGCGCGCCTCGACCTGGTCCAGGAGGCGCGGCCGATCTCGCGCCAGCTCGCCGCCGACACCGGCGAGACCGTCAACATCGCGGTGCTCGCGGAGAGCTCGGCGCTCTACCTCGACCAGGTCGCCGGGTCGTCGGCGCTCCAGCCGCACAACTGGGTCGGCCAGCACATCCCCCTGCACGCGACCAGCAACGGCAAGGTCCTGCTGAGTGGTCTGGACGAGTCGGCCCTCGACGCCGCCCTCGGCAAGCTGGCGTCGTACACGCCCCACACGATCACCGGTCGCGCGAAGTTCCGCGACGAGCTGGCACGGGTGCGCGAGCAGGGCTACGCCGTCGCCGTCGACGAGCTCGAGATCGGGCTGACCGCCGTGGCCGCGCCGATCCGCAACGCGCACGGCGACGTGGTCGCCTCGATGAGCGTCTCCGGGCCGTCGTTCCGGCTGCCGGAGGACCGGGTGGGCGAGGTCGTACGCCTCGTGGTGTCGGCCGCCGTGGAGGTCTCGCACCGCCTCGGCTGGGGTCACCGATAGGTCACGCTGTCTCGACCACCCTTGACCGGGAGGGCGTCTCCGCCCCATCCTTCGGGGTGTCTGGCTGGTTGCGCTCGGAGCATCCGGTTGCGAGATACGCAACAAGCAGCTGAGGGCAGGAGACGCGTGCCGGATCTCTACGTCGACGGATCGTGGGTCAGTGCGCGCTCGGGCGAGCGCCGCGAGATCCGCTGCCCTGCCGACGGGTCGCTCGTCGCCGAGGTAGACGAGGCGGGTGAGGCGGACACCGAGGCGGCCATCGCCGCGGCGCACCGTGCGTTCGTCGACGGTCCCTGGCCGAGCACCTCGAGCCGCGAGCGGGGAGACCTGCTGCTCCGGCTCGCCGACCTGCTCGAGCGCGACACCGACGCGGTCGCGCGGATGGAGTCGCTCGACACCGGCAAGCGGCTCGTCGAGTCCGAGTACGACGTCGCGGACGTGGTCTCGGTCTTCCGGCACTACGGCCGGATCGCTGCCGAGGAGTCGGGCCGCATGGTCGACGCCGGCAACGCCGACGTGGTCAGCCGCATCGTCCACGAGCCGATCGGCGTCTGCGGGCTGATCACGCCGTGGAACTACCCGCTCCTCCAGGTGTCGTGGAAGGTCGCGCCGTGCCTGGCCGCCGGCAACACGTTCGTCCTCAAGCCGAGCGAGCTCACGCCGCACACTGCGATCCACCTGATGCGCCTGCTCGAGGAGGCCGGGCTGCCCCCCGGCGTGGGCAACCTCGTCCTCGGTGCGGGTGCGAGCGCCGGGGCGCTGCTCTCGACGGACCCGCGCGTCGACATGGTGTCCTTCACCGGCGGCCTCGAGACGGGCCGCCGGATCGCCGCCGCCGCTGCCGCGACCGTCAAGAAGGTCGCGCTCGAGCTCGGTGGCAAGAACCCCAACATCGTCTTCGCCGACGCCGACCGCGAGGTCGCCCTCGACTACGCGCTGACCGCGGTCTTCCTCCACTCCGGCCAGGTCTGCTCGGCCGGCGCACGGCTGCTCGTTGAGGAGTCGATCCACGACGAGTTCGTCGACGCGCTCGTCGCCCGGGCGCAGGGGATCCGGCTCGGTGGCCCGTTCGACGAGCACGCCGAGACCGGACCGCTGACCAGCGCCGCCCACCGCGACAAGGTGGAGGCGTACGTCGCCCGCGGGCTGGCCGAGGGCGCGGTCCTGCGCTGCGGCGGACAGCGCCCGGACGACCCCGCGCTGGCCGACGGCTTCTACTACCTGCCGACGGTGCTCGACGGTTGCACGACCTCGATGTCGGTGACCCAGGACGAGTCGTTCGGTCCGGTGCTCACCGTCGAGACCTTCCGTGACGAGGACGAGGCCGTGACCATCGCGAACGACAGCATCTACGGCCTCGCCGGCGCGGTGTGGACCCAGGACGCTGGGCGGGCGCAGCGCGTCGCCGGGCGCCTGCGGATGGGCACGGTCTGGATCAACGACTACCACCCCTACGTCCCCCAGGCGGAGTGGGGCGGCTACAAGCAGTCGGGCACCGGGCGCGAGCTGGGCCTGGCCGGGTTTGGAGGAGTACCGCGAGACCAAGCACGTCTGGCACAACATCCGGCCGGCCGTGCAGCACTGGTTCTCGCCCGGGACCACGGAGTAGGCCATGGGTGCGGACCGGTACGACGTCGTCATCGTGGGTGGTGGGTCGGCCGGTTGCGCGCTCGCCAACCGGCTCTCGGCAGATCCGTCGGTCTCGGTGCTGGTGCTCGAGGCGGGTCGCACCGACCGCTTCGACCCGCTCATCCACGCCCCCGCCGCGCTGCCCTTCCCCATCGGCAACTCGCTCTACGACTGGAAGTACGAGAGCGAGCCCGAGCCGGCGATGAACGACCGCCGGGTCTACCACGCGCGCGGCAAGGTGCTCGGCGGCTCGTCGTCGATCAACGGGATGATCTTCCAGCGCGGCAACCCGATGGACTACGAGCGCTGGGCCGCCGACCCGGGCATGGAGGCGTGGGACTACCGCCACTGCCTGCCCTACTTCAAGCGGATGGAGTCGCTGATCCTGCCCGACGGGCAGGTCGGCGCCGATGCCTGGCGTGGCGGGTCCGGTCCGCTGAAGCTCGAGCGGAGCCCGGCGACCAACCCGCTCTTCAGCGCGTTCTTCGAGTCCGCGGAGCAGGCGGGCTACCCGCTCACCGACGACGTCAACGGCTACCGTCAGGAGGGCTTCGGGCGCTTCGACCGCAACATCGTCAAGGGCGTGCGAATGTCCGCCGCGCGCGCCTACCTGCACCCGGTGATGGGCCGCAAGAACCTCACGGTCGAGACGTTCGCGCACGCCACGAAGGTGCGCTTCGAGGGCAAGCGGGCCGTCGGCGTCGAGTACCTCCGTGCCGGCCGCAGGCACCACTACGTCGGCGCCGGCGAGGTCGTCCTCTGCGGCGGCGCGATCAACTCGCCCCAGCTGCTCCAGCTCTCCGGCATCGGCAACGCCGAGCACCTGCGCCCCCTCGGCGTGGAGATGGTCCACCACCTGCCGGGCGTGGGGGAGAACCTCCAGGACCACCTCGAGGTCTACATCCAGTACGCCTCGCTCCAGCCGGTCTCGATCGTCGAGGGCCTCAAGTGGCGCAACCGCCCGCTGGTCGGCCTCGAGTGGCTCTTCAGGCGCACCGGCACCGCGGCCTCCAACCACTTCGAGGGTGGCGGGTTCTGCCGGTCCAACGACGACGTCGACTGGCCGAACCTGATGTTCCACTTCCTGCCCATCGCGATCCGCTACGACGGCTCCCCGCCGGCCGGGCAGGACAAGTACGCCCACGGCTACCAGGTCCACATCGGCCCGATGTACGCCGACACCCGCGGCTGGGTGCGTATCGCGTCGACCGACCCGCGGCAGAAGCCCCGGATGCTCTTCAACTACCTGTCCACGCCCAACGACCGTCGCGAGTGGGTCGAGGCCGTGCGGGTGGCGCGCGACATCCTCAACCAGCCGGCGTTCGCGCCGTTCAACGGCGGCGAGCTCTCGCCCGGCCCGTCGGTGGAGACGGACGAGGAGATCCTCGACTGGGTGCGCAAGGACGCCGAGACCGCGCTGCACCCCTCGTGCACCGCGAAGATGGGCACCGACGACATGTCGGTCGTCGACCCGGCCAGCATGCGCGTCCACGGCACCGAGGGCCTGCGAGTCGTCGACGCGAGCGTCTTCCCCTACGTCACCAACGGCAACATCTACGCCCCCGTGATGATGGTCGCCGAGAAGGCCGCCGACCTCATCGCGGGTCGTACGCCCTTGGCCCCCGCGGACGCGCCGTACTACCGGCACCGCAGCGACAGCCCGCTCTACCCTCCCGGCGACCGTCGCAACGACCTCGTCGACCGCCCGACCCAGCCCGTAGGGGAGCAGCCATGACCGCAGCACTGTCCGTCGACAACCTCTGGAAGATCTTCGGGGCGAGCGCCGACAAGATCATCGGCACCCCCGACGCCGAGCTCTCCCGCGCCGACCTCAAGGCCAAGACCAACTGCGTGGTCGGGGTCAAGGACGTCTCCTTCGAGGTTGCCCCGGGGGAGGTCTTCGTGGTGATGGGGCTGTCCGGGTCGGGGAAGTCGACGCTGGTCCGGCTGCTGACGCGGCTCATCGAGCCGACCAGCGGCACGGTGTCGCTCAACGGTATGGACATCACCTCCGCCTCGGCGAGCCAGCTGCGCGACGTACGCCGCAAGCAGGTGTCGATGGTCTTCCAGCACTTCGGCCTGCTGCCCCACCGCCAGGTGATCGACAACGTGGCGTACGGCCTCGAGGTGCGCGGTGTGGCCAAGAAGGACCGTCGCGCCAAGGCCGCCGAGATCGTCGAGCTGGTGGGGCTGCAGGGCTACGAGAAGTCCTACCCCGACCAGCTCTCCGGTGGCATGCAGCAGCGCGTGGGCCTGGCGCGGGCGCTGGCCGGCGACCCCGAGATGCTGCTGTTCGACGAGCCCTTCTCCGCCCTCGACCCGCTCATCCGGCGCGACATGCAGAACGAGGTCATCCGGCTGCACCGCGAGCTCGGCAAGACGATGGTCTTCATCACCCACGACCTCGCCGAGGCGCTCAAGCTCGGTGACCGGATCATGATCCTGCGCGACGGCGAGATCGTGCAGATCGGCACCCCCGACGAGGTCGTCGCGCAGCCCGCCGACGACTACGTCAAGGACTTCGTCTCCGAGGTGCCCAAGGCCCACGTGCTCACGCTGAAGTGGGTGATGCGGGAGCCGCGCCCGGGGGAGTCGATGGACGGTCCGGCGCTGCCGGTGTCGACGATCGTGCGGCAGGCAGCCCGTGCGGCGATCGCCTCCGACGCGCCGATCCGGGTGATGGACGGCGACACGATGGTCGGTGTCGTCGACGAGGAGGACATCATGCGGGTCGTCGTGGCGGAGGAGGAGTCGTGACCGCAACGATCGCCCCCTCCGCACCCAAGCCGGTCGAGCCGGGCGCTGCGCCGCCGGTCGAGGAACGCAAGAGCCTCAGCCGCTGGATCCCGGCGGTGGCGATCCTGGGTGTCTGGATCGTGCTCTGGTCCTTCACCAACGGCACCAGCACGCTGGCGCTGCCGGGCACGTCGCGCACCGGTCTGCACGACAGCCTCACGGAGTTCCAGAACGACCTGCTGGCCGGGCGCTCGACCAACCCCGTCATGCAGTTCACCAACGCGATCGCCGATGCCTTGCGCAGCGCGGTCGAGTGGCTGCAGCGGATGGTCGTCCTGCCCAACTTCCCGCGCCCGGTGCCGGAGGTCGGCTGGCTGGGCATCGTCGCCTTCGCGACGTATGTCGGGCTGCTCGTCGCGAACTGGCGCATTGCGCTGCTGGTCGCGGCGTCGTTCCTCTCCTTCGGCGTCTTCGGCTACTGGCAGGACTCGCTGGACCTGCTCATCATCACGGGCATCTCCGTCCTGCTCGCCGTGCTCATCGGTCTGCCCCTAGGAGTGCTGATCGGCACCAACCGACGGGCCAACCAGGTCGTCACACCCTTCCTCGACTTCATGCAGACGATGCCGACCTTCGTCTACCTGCTGCCGATCGTGCTGTTCTTCGGCATCGGTCCGAGCGCGGCCGTGGTCTCCACGCTGATCTACGCACTGCCCCCGCTGATCCGCATCGCCGGCTTCGGCATCCGTGAGGTCTCCGCGACGACCGTCGAGGCCACCGACTCCGCCGGACAGACCTACTGGCAGCGGCTGCTGAAGGTCCAGGTCCCGATGGCCCGCAAGACGATCATCGTCGGCCTCAACCAGACCACGCTGGCGGCGCTGTCGATGGCCACCCTGGCCGCGTTCGTCAACGGCCCCGGCCTCGGCAAGCCCGTGCTCGCCGGCCTGCGGATCAACGACGTGGGCACGGCATTCGTGCCGGGTGCGCTCATCGTCGTGATGGCGGTGATGCTCGACCGGACGACGACGGCGGCGAGCGAGCGGGCCGAGAAGGTCGCCCGCGGTGGCGGGGGCAACCCGCGGGTGCGCCAGGGCCTGATCATCGGCGGCGGCGTGGCGACGCTGGTCGCGATCTACCTCTCGCGCACCTACGTCAGCCTCGCGGAGTTCCCGACGTACACCATCGGTGACCGGGTCGCGAGCGCGACCAGTGACGGCGTCGACTGGTTCACCGACACCTTCGGCGGCGCGACGGAGTGGGTCAAGGACCTCATCACCAACCAGTTCCTCAACCGCACGCAGGCGCTGCTCGCGGACTCGCCCTGGTGGCTGGCGTTCGCCGCGATCGCCGCGCTGGCGTTCGTCTTCGGTGGCGTACGTGCCTTCATCAGCACGGTCGTGTGCCTGACCGGCATCTGGTACTTCGACCTGTGGCACGACGCGATGATCACCCTCAACATGACGCTCGTCGCCACGGTCCTGGTGATGATCCTCGCGATCGTCTTCGGCGTCTGGATGGCGCGTGACCGGCGGGTCGACGTCGGCATCCGGCCGATCCTCGACGCCGGCCAGACCATCCCGCCGTTCGTCTATCTCATCCCGGTGCTGGCTCTCTTCGGCCCGTCGCGCTTCACCGCGATCACTGCTGGCATCGTGTACGCCGCGCCCGCCGCCATCAAGCTGGTGGCCGACGGCGTGAAGGCGGTCTCGCCCACGACGATCGAGGCGGGTCGTTCCACCGGCCAGACCACCTGGCAGGAGATCACCAAGGTCCAGCTGCCGATGGCGAAGGGGTCGATCGTGCTGGCCACCAACCAGGGGCTGCTCTACGTGCTCGCCATGACGGTGATCGGCGGCCTGGTGGGCGCCGGCGCCCTGGGCTACGACGTGGTGTACGGCTTCGCGCGCAGCGAGGCGTGGGGCAAGGGGCTCGCCGCGGGCATCACGATCGTGCTGCTCGGGGTGATGCTCGACCGGATCACGCGGGCCGCCGCCGAGGTGCGCCGCGACGACGGCCCGACGACCCGCCGGGCATTCAACGTCCGTCTCCCCATCGGCCCGCCCCGGTAGGGCTCTGAGTTCCGCACTACTCGATCAACCAACGCACCAACGAGGAGAAGCATCATGAGGATTGCCAGAAGTCGAGGGGCCCGGCTGGGCGCCCTTGCCGTGATCGCCAGCGTGGCGCTCTCCGCCTGCGGTGGCGGAGGATCGATCGACGAGGCCACGGAGGCCAACGAGGAGGCAGCCGCCGAGTCCGGAGGCGAGTGTGGCGACCTCAACATGGCCGTCAACCCCTGGGTCGGCTACGAGGCCAGCGCCTACGTCGTGGGCACCGTCGCCCAGGACCAGCTCGGGTGCACAGTCAACTACAAGGAGCTCAAGGAGGACGTCTCCTGGCAGGGCTTCGGCACGGGCGAGGTCGACGTCGTGATCGAGGACTGGGGCCACCCCGACCTCGAGAAGAAGTTCTTCGCCGAGGAGGGTGACGGGACGGCCGAGGACTTCGGCCCGCAGGGCAACGTCGGCATCATCGGCTGGTTCGTGCCGCCGTGGCTCGCCGAGGAGAACCCGGACATCCTCGACTGGGAGAACCTCAACGACTACGCCCAGGAGTTCGCCACCTCGGAGTCGGGCGGCCAGGGCCAGTTCCTGGGCGCCGACCCGTCCTACGTCCAGTTCGACGAGGCGATCGTGAGCAACCTCGACCTCGACTTCAAGGTTGTCTTCTCCGGCTCCGAGGCCGCCTCCATCGAGGCGTTCCGCAAGGCCGAGGAGAACAAGGAGTGGGTCATCGGCTACTGGTACGAGCCGCAGTACTTCAACGCCGAGGTGCCGATGCAGCGCGTGTCGCTGCCGGCCTACGAGGAGGGCTGCCAGGACGACCCGCAGACGGTCGCCTGCGACTACCCCGAGACCGAGCTGAAGAAGATCGTGGGCAGCGAATGGGCGGCCAGCGACTCCACCGCGGTGGGTCTGGTGCAGAACTTCGAGTGGACCAACGAGGACCAGAACGTCGTGGCCGGCTACATCGCCACTGACGGCATGTCGCCCGAGGACGCGGCGGCCAAGTGGATCGAGGAGAACCAGGACAAGGTCGACGCCTGGCTCGGTTGATCCCTGCTGATCCCTGCTGATCAGTTGCACCTGCCCCGCCCCCGGGAGAGCCTTGACACTCGCCCGGGGGCGGAGCAGTATCCGCCATGTTGCAAGGCACGCGCAGCGTTGCGCAAGACGCAACGGGATTGGTAGGCACGCATGGGCCATCAAGGAACCCGTGGGCGAAGCAGTCGTCCCACCGTCGCGCGACCGTGACGGGCACTTCCCGCTCGACAAGGTGACCTTCGGGGTGGCAGCCGGCCTCGCGGTCGCGTTCCTCCTCTGGGGCACCGTGGACTCCACCGGCATGGGGGAGACGACAGGCACCATCCTGGGCAAGCTGACCTCGCTGTTCGGCTGGCTCTTCATCCTCGTCAGCGCCTTGTTCCTGCTGTTCTCGGCCTACCTCGCCGTGACCCGCTACGGCAACATCAAGCTCGGCCCGGACGACTCCGAGCCCGAGTTCTCGACGTTCTCCTGGGTGTCGATGATGTTCGCCACCGGCATGGGCATCGGCCTGATGTTCTGGGGCGTCGCCGAGCCGCTGACCTACCTCACCGCGGAGAGCGCGGGAAGCATCCCGCCGGGCCGCGGTGACCCCAGCACTCCGGACAGCGCGCGCGTCGCGATGGAGTACACGTTCTTCCACTGGGGATTCCACCCCTGGTCGATGTACGCCGTGATCGGCCTCGCCATCGGCTACTTCGCCTACCGCAAGGGCACCGGCAACCTGGTCTCCGGCGCCTTCGGGCCACTGCTCGGCCACCGCGCCACGGAGGGGCCGGGCAAGGCGATCGACATCATCGCCATCTTCGCCACCCTGTTCGGGTCCGCGACCTCGCTCGGCCTCGGTGCCCTGCAGATCAGCGGAGGCCTCGACAACGTGTTCGGCACCGGCCAGTCCAAGTGGCTCACCGTGGCCGTCATCGCCTTCCTGACGCTCTGCTTCGTGCTGTCCGCGGTCACGGGCGTCGAGAAGGGCGTCCAGCTCCTCTCCAACGCCAACGCGGTCGCGGCCCTCGCGCTGGCCTTCTTCCTCTTCGTGGTCGGCCCGACGGTGTTCATCCTCAGCACGTTCACCGAGTCCCTCGGCGGCTACCTCACTCACCTGCCCACGATGTCGTTCCGCACCGGAGCCTTCGGGGGCAGTGAGTTCCTCAACAGCTGGACCATCTTCTACTGGGCCTGGTGGATCTCGTGGACGCCGTTCGTCGGCATGTTCATCGCGCGCATCTCCAAGGGCCGCACGATCCGCCAGTTCGTCGTCTACGTGATCCTGGTGCCGAGCGTCGTGTCGTTCGTCTGGTTCTCGATCATGGCCGGCTCCGCCTTCGACCTGCAGCTCTCCGGCGCCAAGGACCTCGGAGCGGTCCTGGCAGAGGAGGGCAACGAAGGTGCGCTCTTCACCATGTTGCGGGAGTACCCGCTCGCCAGCATCACGGTGGTGCTCGCGGTCTTCCTCGTGGCGATCTTCTTCATCACCGGCGCCGACTCGGCGTCGATCGTGATGGGCATGCTCAGCCAGCACGGCAAGGAGGAGCCGATGCGCTGGCTGGTGGTCTTCTGGGGAGTCGCCCAGGGTGCCGTGGCCGGGGTGCTGCTGTTCTCCGGCGGACTGGGAGCCCTGCAGACACTGGTGATCATCGTGGCCGGGCCGTTCATGCTCGTCATCTGCGCGATGTGCGTCTCGCTGATGAAGTCGCTGCGCGCCGAGCCCTACGAGTCCACGTTGCCCCCGCGCGTACGACGGGCCGTGCTGCACGCCCAGCAGTACGACACGATGGAGCACCACACGGTCGCCCTCGCCGCCTACGGCGCGGAGCCCGAGGAGGTCACCGACGCCGGCGAGGACTCGCCGAGGACCTGACCCTCTGGCACGACCTCACCGCCGCCCCCGAGCCTCCTTGACAGTGCTCGGGGGCGGCGGCGTACATTTGACCCGTCGCACATAGCGCAACATGTTGCGCACTACGCAACATCGCAGGCCCACCCGCACGGCCCAGGAGGCACCCCCATGGCAGAGGTCCCCGCGACCGCCGACGTCGTCGTCATCGGAGCCGGCATCGTCGGCAACAGCCTCGTCCACCACCTCACCCGGCTCGGGTGGAAGAACGTGGTGCAGATCGACAAGGGAGCCCTGCCCAACCCGGGCGGCTCGACCGGTCACGCGTCCAACTTCATCTTCACCGTGGACCACTCCCGCGAGATCACCGACATCACCCTCGACTCGGTCGCGCAGTACAAGGAGATGGGCGTCTTCACCGAGTCCGGCGGCTTCGAGATCGCCCGGACCGAGGAGCGGATGGAGGAGCTGCGGCGGCGGATGTCGAGCGCCAAGGCGTGGGGCATCGAGGCCGAGCTGGTCAGCCCGGAGTTCGTGAAGGAGAAGGTCCCCTTCATCGAGGAGGACCAGTTCATCGGCGCCTTCTGGACGCCGGGCGTCGGCGTCGTCGACTCCCTGCGTGCCGGCACGATCATGCGTGAGCGCGCGCTGGCGACCGGCGAGCTCACCGTCGTACCCACGGTCGAGGTCACCGGCCTCGACACCGAGGACGGTCCCCACGGCACCCGGCGGATCACCCGCGTGCGCACGACCGGCGGCGACATCGAGGCGAAGACGGTCGTCATCGCGGCGGGGGTGTGGAGCCCCAAGCTCGGCGACATGGCGGGCATCAGCATCCCGCTGACCCCGGCTGTGCACCAGATGATCAGTGTCGGCCCCTGCCCGCAGCTGGCCGAGAAGGAGGGGGAGATCTCCTTCCCGATCGTCCGCGACATGGACACCTTCTGCTACGAGCGCCAGCACGGCGCCGACATGGAGGTCGGCTCCTACGCCCACCGCGCGATCCTCCACGAGCCGGAGGACATCCCCTCGATCGAGCAGGCCAAGCTGTCGCCGACCGAGATGCCCTTCACCGAGGACGACTTCGACCCGCAGCTCGAGCAGGCCTACGAGCTGATGCCCGAGCTGCTCGGCGCCGAGGGTGCCGAGATCCGCTACGCCATCAACGGCCTGCTGTCGCTGACCTGCGACGGCAACCCGATCCTCGGCGAGAGCGAGGTGGCCGGACTCTGGACGGCGGCCGCGGTCTGGATCAAGGAGGGCCCGGGCGTCGGTCGCGCGGTCGCGGAGTGGATGACCCACGGCCACTCCGAGATCGACCTGCACCACAGTGACATCGCCCGCTTCCACACCCACCAGAAGCGCCGCGAGCACACCCGGCTGCGCACCACCGAGTCCTTCATCAAGACCTACGGGATCATCCACCCGGCCGAGCAGTACGAGTCCGACCGCGACCAGCGCCTCTCGCCGATGCATGACTCCCAGGCCAAGCTCGGCGCGGTCTTCTTCGAGACCGCCGGCTGGGAGCGTCCGTTCTGGTACGAGTCCAACGCCGGTCTCCTCGAGGAGTACGGCGACGCGGTGATGCCCCGCGAGCACGAGTGGGACTCGCGGTGGTGGAGCCCGATCATCAACGCCGAGCACCTCCGGATGCGTGAGGCCGCCGCGGTCATCGACCTGTCCGCGTTCTGCATCTTCGACATCGAGGGCCCCGAGGCGCTCGACGTCGTCCAGGGGACCTGCGTGGCGCAGTGCGACGTCGCCGTCGGCAAGGTCATCTACACACCCGTCCTCGACGCGAAGGGCGGCTTCCGCTCCGACCTCACCGTGATGCGCCTCGGCGAGGACCACTTCCGGGTCGTCACCGGCGGCGCCCACGGCATGGCCGACCGCGCCTGGTTCTCCGGCCACCTGCCCGAGGCCGGCACCACCACGCTGACCGACCTCACCGACGACGTCTCGACGATCGGCATCTGGGGCCCGCGGGCACGCGACATCGTCGCGTCGTTGACCTCCGACGACGTGTCCGACGCTGGCTTCGGGTTCCTGTCCTGCCGCGAGATCTCGGTCGGCGGCATCACCGTGCTCGCGTCGCGCATCTCGTACGTCGGCGAGCTCGGCTGGGAGCTCTACGTCCCGATGTCGCAGGCGGCGGACCTGTGGGAGGCGCTGCTCGAGGCCGGCGCGCCGCACGGCGCAGTCCCGGCCGGCATCGGCGTCTACGGCACCACGGGCCGGATCGAGAAGGGCTACCGCGCCTACGGCGCCGAGCTCGACGGTGAGCGCAGCATCGTGGAGGCCGGCATGCAGCGGCCCAAGGTCAAGGCGGCCGACTTCGTCGGCAAGGAGGCCTACCTCGCCCAGCGTGACGCAGATCCGCAGACGGTGCTCTGCACCCTGACCGTGGACGACCACACGTCGGCCTCCGGCGTGAAGCGCTACATGCTCGGCGGTGAGCCGATCCTGACCCGCGACGGCGGCTCCCTCACCGACGGCCACGGGCACCACCCCTACGTCACGAGCGCCGGCTCCGCGCCGTCGCTCGGCAAGCACGTGCTGCTCGCCTACCTGCCACCCGAGCAGGCCACGATCGGCAACGAGCTGGCCGTGTCCTACATGGAGGAGCTCTACCCGGTGACCGTCGGCTCCGTCGACGCCACCCCGCTCCTCGACCCGACCAACGACCGGATCCGATGAACACCCCACGACGTTCTTCGCCTCCCCCGCTGCGTTCCTCCGTCGAACAACGCCGCGGGGACCCCGTTCTCCTCCGAGGAGCTTCCTCATGAGTGTCAATCCGCTGGTCTGCGTGAAGCGGGTCGTCGACTCGTCCGGCGAGGTCGTCCTCACCGAGGACGGCCAGGGCGTCGACGGCCGCTACGCGGGTTTCACGATGAGCGCGCACGAGGAGTGCGCGGTCGAGCTCGCGGTCCAGGTCGCCGCCGCCGGCAACGGCTCGGCCACCGTGATGACGCTCGGCGACGCCGATGCGGTCGAGCAGCTGCGGGCCGCCCTCGCCGTGGGCTGCACGGCGGCGACCCACGTCGTCGCCGACTCCCAGGCCTTCGGCCCTGCCGACGTGGCCCGTGAGATCGCCGCAGTCGTCCGCGACCACGAGGCAGCGGGCACGCCCCACGAGCTGGTGCTGCTGGGCAACGACGCCGCCGACAGCGGCGACTTCCAGGTCGGGATCCGACTCGCCTACGAGCTCGGCTGGCCGGTCGTCAACGGCGTCAGCACGGTGTCCGTCGCCGACGGCGAGGTCACCGCGAGCGGCGCCGGGGCCGACGGGCACGAGACCTACCGGCTGCCGCTGCCCGCGGTGGTGACGATCCTCGAGGGCGGTGTCGAGCCGCGCTACCCGACCGTTCCGGGCCGGATGAAGGCCAAGAAGGCGCGGGTCGAGGAGCGCGAGCCGGGCGTGGCGCCCACCGGTGCCTCCCGCCTGCGGCTCGTCCTTCCGCCACCCACCCCGTCGAGCGTCGAGATCCTCGGCGAGGGTCCGTCGGCCGCGCCCGCGGTCGTCGACCTCTTCGAGCGGCTGGGGGTGCTGGCCCGATGATCCTCGTCCTGGTGGAGGTCTCGCTCACCGGCGAGGCTGTCGAGAACTCGCTCGAGGCGATCACGTTCGCGCGTGACCTCGCTGCCGCGGGCGGCGGGATCCCGATCGACGCAGTCGTGGTCGGCGTGCCCGGCGACGACGTCGTGAAGGCGCTCGCCGAGCACGGCGTACGCCGGGTGCACGCCCTCACCGGTCCGGCGTACGACGCCTACTCCGGCGCCGCCTGGGCCGCGGGCCTGATGGCGGTGCGGGAGAAGACCGGCTCGGTGGTCGTGATGGCCTCCGGCACGCCGCGCGGCATGGAGGTGCTCGCGCACGTAGGTGCACGCACGGCGCTGCCGATGGCCGCCAACGTGGTCTCGTTCAGCAGCCTCTCGCCGTTCACCGTGACCCGTCAGGTCGTGGGCGGACAGGCGCGCGAGGAGATGCAGCTGTCGCAGCGCCCCGCCCTCTTCACGATCGCCGGCCACGCGGTGCAGGCGGCCCCGGCAGACGCCCCCGGCACCGGCGAGCTGGTCGAGGAGACCCCGGACGTCGCGGACGCCGACCTGGTCGCCCGGGTCGTCTCGAGCGAGGAGCCCGAGCCCGACCTGTCCGGCAGCCTGAAGTCGGCCCGGGTCGTCGTGGGGGCCGGACGAGGAGCCGGTTCGGCGGACGGCTTCGGCGAGATCCTCGAGCTCGCCGACCTCCTCGACGCCTCCGTCGGCGTCTCGCGGGTCGTCACGTCCCTCGGCTGGCGCCCGCACCACGAGCAGGTCGGGCAGACCGGCAGCCGGATCTCACCCGACCTCTACATCCCGTGCGGCATCAGCGGCGCCATCCAGCACTGGGCCGGGTGCAGCAGCGCCAAGAACATCCTCGCGATCAACACCGACCCCGACGCGCCGATGGTCACCAAGGCCACCCACGCCGTCATCGGTGACCTGCACGAGGTGCTCCCGGCGATCAACGAGGAGATCAGACGCCGGCGAGGGTGAGTCCTGATCCGGTCCCGAGATGCCCGGCAGAGTCCGCCCAGACTGGTGCCGCCTCCCAGCGCCGCCTCACCCCTAGGTTGCGTGACGGTCGTCTCCCCAGGGCGTAACCTCGCGCGCAGTCCGCCGTTGCACTACTGAGCAGTAGCGCTACCGGGGAGGAAGGGGTCCGCGTACATGGGTGTCGAGATCGTGGTCAACGACCTCACCAAGTCGTTCGGCAAGCAGCTGATCTGGGGTGACGTGACCCTCACGATCCCGGCCGGCGAGATCTGCGTGATGCTCGGTCCGTCCGGAACGGGCAAGTCGGTCTTCCTTAAGACCCTCATCGGGCTGCTCAAGCCCGACAAGGGCTCGATCCTCATCGAGGGCACCGACATCGCCAGCTGCTCCGAGCGCGACCTCTACGAGATCCGCAAGCTCTTCGGCGTGCTGTTCCAGGACGGTGCGATGTTCGGCTCGATGAACCTCTACGACAACGTCGCCTTCCCGCTGCGCGAGCACACGAAGAAGAGCGAGTCTGAGATCCGCAGCATCGTGATGGAGAAGATGGACCTCGTCGGTCTCCTCGGTGCCGAGGACAAGCTGCCCGGCGAGATCTCCGGCGGCATGCGCAAGCGCGCCGGCCTCGCCCGGGCCCTCGTGCTCGACCCCGAGATCGTCCTCTTCGACGAGCCCGACTCCGGCCTCGACCCGGTGCGCACGGCCTTCCTCAACCAGCTCATCATCGACCTCAACGCGCAGATCGACGCGACGTTCCTGATCGTGACGCACGACGTGAACACCGCGCGCACCGTCCCCGACAACATCGGGCTGCTCTACCACAAGCACCTGGCGATGTTCGGGCCGCGCGAGCAGCTGCTGAGCTCGGAGGAGCCGGTCGTGCGCCAGTTCCTCAACGCGCAGCGGGTGGGTCCCATCGGCATGTCGGAGGAGAAGGACGCCGACGAGCTCGCCTCCGAGGAGGGTCAGGAGCTGCCGCCCCTGCCGCCCATCCCGCTCCAGCAGGAGCCGTCCAACGGCATCCCGCGACGCAGCCAGCGCCCGCCGGGCGAGTGGTGCAAGGAGCACGGCATCACCCCACCCCCCGGTTCCTTCGAGTCCGCCAACGCCGGCCTGGCGCCGGGGGCCTGACGACCCATGGCCACCTCCATGTCCTCGCGCGCGCTCGCGCCCGTCGCGGTCGCAGGCAATCTCTTCGCCTTCGCCCTCGACGTGTTCCGGGCGCTCTTCCGGCGCCCGTTCCAGCTGCGCGAGTTCATCCAGCAGGCGTGGTTCATCGCCTCGGTGACCATCATCCCCACCGCGCTCGTCGCCATCCCGTTCGGCGCGGTCATCGCGCTCCAGGTCGGCGGGCTCATCAAGCAGTTCGGTGCGCAGTCGTTCACCGGCTCCGCTTCCGTGCTCGCCGTGATCCAGCAGGCGGCGCCCATCGGCACCGCCCTCCTGATCGCCGGCGCCGGCGGCTCGGCGATCGCCGCCGACCTCGGTGCCCGCAAGATCCGCGAGGAGCTCGACGCGATGATGGTGCTGGGCATCGACCCGATCCAGCGCCTCGTGGTCCCGCGCGTGCTGGCCTGCATGATGGTCGCGTTCTTCCTCAACGGCATGGTCAGCGTCGTCGGCGTGACGGGCGGCTACGTCTTCAACGTGATCCTCCAGGACGGCACCCCCGGTGCCTACCTCGCCAGCTTCACCGCCCTCGCGCAGCTGCCCGACCTGTGGATCGGCCTGATCAAGGCGCTCGTCTTCGGGATCATCGCGGCGATCGTGGCCTCCTACAAGGGCATGAACGCCAACGGCGGGCCGAAGGGCGTGGGCGACGCGGTCAATGAGTCGGTGGTCATCACCTTCCTCCTGCTGTTCGTCGCCAACTTCGTGCTGAGCCTCATCTACCTCCAGATCATCCCGCCGAAGGGAGGATGACCGTGGCCATCAAGCCCCTCGCCTCCCTCGAGACCCTCGGCGGGCAGCTCGCCTTCCACCTCGCCGTCCTCAGGGCCATCCCGCGCTCGGTCACCCGCTACCCGCGCGAGATCATGCGGATCCTGGCCGAAGTCACCCTCGGCACGGGTGCCCTCGCCGTCATCGGCGGCACCGTCGGCGTCATCATCGGGATGACCTTCTTCACCGGCGCCCAGGTCGGGCTGTCGGGCTACGCCGCGCTCAACCAGCTCGGCACGGCCGCGTTCTCCGGCTTCGTCTCCGCCTACTTCAACACCCGCGAGATCGCGCCGCTCGTCGCCGGCATCGCGCTGGCCGCCACCGTCGGGTGCGGCTTCACCGCCCAGCTCGGCGCCATGCGCATCTCGGAGGAGGTCGACGCCCTCGAGGTGATGGCGATCCCGTCGATGCCCTTCCTCGTCGCCACCCGCGTGGTCGGCGGCCTGATCGCGATCATCCCGTTGTACGTCGTCGGGCTGCTGTCGTCGTACTTCGCGAGCCGGCTCGTGGTGACGCAGTTCTACGGCCAGTCGTCCGGCACCTACGACCACTACTTCAACGCGTTCCTGCCACCGGGTGACGTGCTCTGGTCCTTCGGCAAGGTCCTCGTCTTCGCGGTCACCGTGATCCTCATCCACTGCTACCACGGCTACAACGCCTCGGGCGGTCCCGCCGGCGTGGGCGTGGCCGTGGGTCGCGCCGTGCGCTCGAGCATCGTGGCCATCAACGTGATCGACCTCCTGCTCTCCATGGCCATCTGGGGCGCGTCCACGACCGTGCGGCTGGCGGGGTGATGCGCAGATGAAGCTCAAGGCACTCGGTGTGGTCTTCGTGGCCCTCATGCTCGCGTCGGTGTGGGCTACCTACGGCGTGTTCACCAACAAGTTCACCGACTACGACGAGGTGACCGTCCAGGCCTCGAAGATCGGGCTGCAGCTGCCCGAGCGCGCCGACGTCAAGATCAAGGGCGTCATCGTCGGCGAGGTGCTCGACTACGAGCCGACCGCCGAGGGCGCCGACATCACGCTGGGGCTCTACCAGGACCGCACCACCGACATCCCGAAGGACGTCACCGCCTCGATCCTGCCCAAGACGCTCTTCGGCGAGAAGTTCGTCTCGCTGATCCCGCCGCAGGGCGGCTCGTCGGCCGGACCGATCGCCGCCGGTGACGTGATCGAGCGGACCAACCTGTCGATCGAGGTCGAGGAGGTCCTCAGCGACCTCTACCCGCTGCTCCGCGCCGTGCAGCCCGCCGACCTCAACACCACCCTCAACGCCGTCGCGACCGCGCTCGAGGGCCGTGGCGAGCAGCTCGGCGAGACCATCGAGACGATGGACGACTACCTCACCCGCTTCAACCCCGAGCTGCCCGCCCTGATCGAGGACCTGCGGCTCACCGCGCAGGTGTCCGACACCTACGCCGACGTGCTTCCCGAGGTCGCGATCATCCTGCGCAACACCATCACCACGACGACCACGCTCGAGGACCGCGAGGAGAAGCTCAAGGCGCTCTTCAACGACGTCTCGAAGTTCTCCGCAGTCGCGGAGCGGTTCACCCGGGCGAACGGCGACAACCTGGTGCGCCTCGGTGACCTGAGCGCCGCGCAGCTCGCGGTCTTCGCGAAGTACGCACCCGAGTACCCCTGCCTGCTGGGGGGCATCGTCGGCGCCGGCAAGCTCCAGGCCGAGGCGTTCCGCGGCTTCACGCTGCACATCGTCCTGGAGACCCTGCCCAACCAGCCGCGCGGCTACGGCCCGCAGGACGTCCCCGTCTACGGCGCCAAGAACGGCCCCTACTGCGGCACCCTGCCGAACCCTCCCTTCACGCAGGCCAACCCCTTCAAGGACCAGCCCGACTTCGTCGACGGGGTCAACTCACCCACCGGCAAGGGCACCAGCCGGGTCGGGCCCGGCTGGTCGGGCACCTCGGCGGGCTACGCCGGCGGGCGGGACGAGTCGGCCCTGCTCAAGGCGCTCCTCGCGCCCGGGCTCGGCGTCGGCTCGGACGACGTACCCGACCTGGGCGTGCTGCTCGTGGGTCCGATGGCGCGTGGGGCGGAGGTGTCGCTGCGATGAGCCCCGTGCTGGACAAGAAGACCTCGGTCGACCTGGTGAAGCTCCTCGTCTTCGTCGTGGTCACCTCCCTCGCGACCGCCGTCCTCGTGGTGACGATCGGCAACCTCAGCTTCGGTGACTCGCGCGAGTACAAGGCCGAGTTCACCGACGCGACCGGCGTCAACAAGGGTGACGACATCCGGGTCGCCGGCGTCCGCGTCGGCACGGTCGACGACGTCGAGATCATCGACCGCACCCGCGCGCTGGTCAGCTTCACCGTCGACGAGCGCACCTCGGTCAACGGTGGGACCAACGCCTCGATCCGCTACCGCAACCTCGTCGGCCAGCGCTACATCTCGCTGACCCAGGAGGTCGGCGACACCCAGCGGCTGCCGGCCGGTACGACGATCCCGGTGCCGCGCACGCGCCCCGCACTCGACCTCACCGTCCTCTTCAACGGGTTCAAGCCGCTCTTTCAGGCCCTCTCGCCCGAGGACGTCAACCAGCTCTCCTTCGAGCTGATCCAGGTCTTCCAGGGTGAGGGCGGCACGCTCGAGGGGCTGCTCGCGCACACCGCGTCGGTCACCAACACGCTGGCCGACCGCGACCAGGTCATCGGTGAGCTGATCGACAACCTCTCCCTCGTGCTCGACCACGTGGCCGACCGCGACAAGCAGCTGACCCGCCTCATCCAGTCGTTCCGGACGCTCGTCGGCGGGCTCAAGCAGGACCGCAACGCGATCCTGGGGTCCCTGGAGGACGTCTCCGCGCTCTCGGTCGAGACTGCGTCGCTCATCGACGGGATCCGCGAGCCCTTCGTCAAGGACATCAAGGAGCTGCGGACGGTCGCGGGCAACATCGACAAGAACAAGGCCGAGCTGGACCGGGCCCTCCAGGTCCTGCCGATCAAGCTCGAGAAGGTCGGGCGCACCGCGATCTACGGCTCGTTCTTCAACTTCTACCTCTGCGAGTTCCAGGGGCGGGTCAACCTGCCCAACAACCTCTCCCTCCCGGTGAAGTACGCCACCGGATCCGACAGGTGTGATCTCGGATGAAGCCCTTCCGCGAACGCAACCCGGTCATCGTGGGTGCCGTCAGCCTCGTCGTGCTGGCGACGCTCCTGGTGGGCGCCCTGCGTGCCGACGACCTGCCGATCATCGGTGGCGGCGACACCTACCACGCGATGTTCACCGAGGCCGGCGGCCTCAAGAAGAACGACGAGGTCCGGATCGCCGGTGTCCGCGTCGGCAAGGTCGACGAGATCGCGCTCGACGACGGCCAGGTCAAGGTGAGCTTCAAGGTCGATGACGCCGCGAGGTTCGGCTCCGAGACCCGGGCGGCAATCAAGGTGAAGACCATCCTCGGCGCGATGTTCCTCGCCCTCGAGCCGGCCGGCGGCGGCCAGCTGGAGGAGGACGGCACGATCCCGGCGGAGCGCACCTCCTCGCCGTTCGACGTCGTCGAGGCCTTCGAGGGCCTGGCCTCCACGTCGGACCAGATCGACACCGACCAGCTGGCCGAGTCGCTCACCACCCTCGCCGACCTCACCCGCAACACCCCGGAGGAGTTCCGGGGCGCGCTGTCGGGGCTGAGCCGGCTCTCGGCCAACGTCGCCGAGAAGGACCAGCAGCTCAACACGCTCCTCGTGAACCTCGAGCGCGTCTCGACCGTCCTCGACGAGCGCGACCAGGACATCATCAAGCTGATGGAGGACAGCGACGTGCTGTTCCGCGCCCTCGTCGCCCGGCGTGACGCGGTGCACCAGCTCCTGGTGTCGACCACGACGCTGTCCAAGGAGCTGTCCGCGCTCATCGACGACTCGCGGGAGGACCTCGCCCCGGCCCTCGCGCACCTGGAGAACGTCGTGGCGGTCCTCAACAAGAACGAGGACAACCTCGACAGCAGCCTGCGGCTGATGGCGCCGTTCTACCGCGTCTTCGCCAACACGCTCGGCACCGGTCCGTGGTTCGACACGTGGATCGCCAACTTCCCTCCCGTCCCGCAGGTGGGCTGACCCATGGACCTCGTGAAGCGATTCCTCGCCCCCCTCATCGTGCTGCTGTTCGTCGTGGCGGCCGCCGTCACCGTCTTCGGCGGCGACACCGGCAAGACGGTCGTCGCGCACTTCCCCCGCGCCATCTCCGTCTACGAGGGCAGCGACGTCCGCGTGCTCGGTGTCCCGGTGGGCACGGTGACCCGGGTCGAGCCCACCGGCACCGACGTGACGGTGACGATGACGTACGACGACGAGGTCAAGCTGCCCGCCGACGCCAAGGCGGTGATCATCGCGCCGTCGGTGGTGGGCGACCGCTACGTCCAGCTGACGCCGGCCTACCCCGGCACCGGGGACGTCCTGACCGACGGCGCTGAGCTGAGCGTCGAGCAGACGTCGCAGCCGCTCGAGCTCGACCAGATCTACGACAGCCTCGACCGCCTCAACGTGGCGCTCGGCCCGCGGGGTGCCAACAAGGACGGAGCCCTGTCCGACCTGCTCTCCGTGACGGCCGACAACTTCGGCGGCCAGGGCACGACCTTCCGCCAGACCATCAAGGACTTCTCGCGGCTCAGCGCCACCCTCGCGGGCAACAAGGAGGAGCTCTTCGGCTCGGTCCGGGCGCTGGAGGGCTTCATCCGGACGCTGGCCGAGAACGACCAGACGGTGCGCCAGTTCAACCAGTCCCTCGCCGATGTCTCGACGATGCTCGCGGGCGAGCGCCAGGAGCTCGTCGCCGCCACGAGGAACCTCTCCACCGCCCTGACCGACGTCAAGGGCTTCGTGGAGGACAACAAGGACTCGTTGAGCCGCAACATCTCCGGGCTCAACCGGGTCTCCAAGGTGCTCGTGCGCCAGCGTGACTCCCTCGACGAGATCCTGCGCGTGGCGCCGGCCGCCCTCAACAACCTCGGCCTGACCTACAACCCGCAGGCCGGCACCCTCGACACCCGAGCGAACCTCGGCGAGGCGATCAACCAGATCCAGTACGACCCCGCGGCGCTGCTGTGCGGCTTCGTCAGCCAGGTCGAGCGGTCCGGCCAGGTCTGCGACACGATCACCCAGCTGCTCCCGAAGAACCGTCCCGGTGCGCTCGGGAAGCCGGACGTGCTCCCGGCGCAGGAGGTCTTCGACCCCACCCTCGGTGGTCTCGTCGCTCCGGCGGCTGCAACGGACGAGGAGGTGTCGCGATGAAGCGCATGAAGGCACTCGTGCTGGCCGTGCTCGTGGTCATGGGCCTGTCCTCGTGCGACGCCAGCGTCTACTCCCTCCCGCTCCCGGGTGGGCCGGACGTCGGTGAGAACCCGATCACGATCAAGGTCGAGTTCGCCGACGTCCTCGACCTCGTGCCGCAGTCGACGGTCAAGGTCAACGACGTGAGCGTCGGCAAGGTGACCGCGATCGACCTCGAGGGCTACCAGGCGCTCGTCACCCTCGAGGTGCGCCGCGACGTGGAGCTGCCGGGCAACGCGGTCGCCGAGCTGCGCCAGACCAGCCTCCTCGGCGAGAAGTTCGTCGAGCTCAGCGCCCCCGACGAGGGCGCGATCGCGACGAAGATGAAGGACGGGGCGGTCATCCCGATCGAGCGGGCCGGCCGCAACCCGGAGGTCGAGGAGGTCCTCGGCGCGCTGAGCCTGCTCCTCAACGGCGGCGGCGTCGCCCAGCTCAAGACGATCACGCAGGAGCTCAACCTCGCGCTCGAGGGACGCGAGGAGTCCGCGCGCTCGGTGCTCGAGCAGCTGCGCGTCTTCACCGGCCAGCTCGACGAGAACAAGGAGGACATCGTCGACGCGATCGAGTCGCTCAACCGGCTCGCCCTCGCCGCCGAGAAGCAGCTCCCGACCATCGACAAGGCCCTCGAGGAGCTGCCCAGCGCCCTCGACTCGATCGACCGCCAGCGCGACGACCTCGTCGAGATGCTCACCGCGCTCGACCAGCTGTCCTCGGTCGCGGTCGACGTGATCGCACAGTCCAAGGACGCCACGATCACCTCGCTGGAGCGGCTCGACCCCGTGCTGACACAGCTCGCGGCGTCGGGCGACGACTTCACCAACGCCTTCAACGTCTTCCTGACCTACCCGTTCGTCGACGAGGTGGTCGGTCGCGACCCGCAGGTCGCCCGCAACCTGCACATGGGTGACTACACCAACCTCTCGATCACCCTCGACATCGACCTGACCGCGATCCCGACCACCATCCCGACGACGCTCCCGACCGAGGCGTGCATCCCGCTCAGCCAGCTCCCACAGGACGGGCCGCTGCCCGACACCAGCCTGCTGTGCCAGGACGCGCTCGACGCGATCAACAAGTGCCTCGAAGGTCTGCGCCGCGGCGACGTCACCGCCTGCATCGGGCTGCCCAACTCGGTGATCTCGGCGGTCTGCAAGCAGTTCCCCGTGCCGGGCCTGTGCGGTGGATCCGGTACGCCGACCCTGCCGCTGCCCACGCCGTCGATCCCGACCAGCCTCCCGCCGCTGCCGACCATCACCCTCCCGAGCCTGCCCGTGATCACGGGGCTGCCTCGACCAGGGACGTACGACACCTCGCCACCGGATCGCGGGCGCGGCCCCACGGTCGCGCAGCTCACCGAGGTCTACGACCCGGCACTCGTCAGCCTGCTGATCCCGGGCGTGGTGAAGCGATGATCACCCGTCGGACCAAGGTCCAGCTCCTCGTCTTCGCCCTGATCACGCTGATCGGCGTGAGCTTCGTCGGCGCCCGCTACGCGCGGCTCGACCGGGTGTTCGTGGACCAGAGCTACACCGTCGTGGCGCACTTCGCCGACTCCGGGGGCGCCTTCGCCGGCGCCGAGGTGTCCTACCGCGGCGTGCGAGTGGGCGAGGTCGACCGCCTCGAGCTGACCAAGGACGGCGTCGACATCGTGCTCGACATCGACAACGAGTTCGACGACATCCCCGCCGATGCCGAGGCACTGGTCGGCAACCGCTCCGCGGTGGGGGAGCAGTACGTCGAGCTCCAGCCGCAGAGCAACGAGGGACCGTTCCTGCGCGACGACTCCGAGATCGCCCGCGACCGCACCGCCATCCCGATCTCGACCGACACCCTGCTCACGCACCTCGACGAGACGGTGCGCAGCGTCGACGAGGACGACCTGCGCACGGTCACCTCCGAGTTCGGCCTGGCCTTCAACGACGCCGGCGACGACCTGCAGACCATCCTCGACAGCAGCAGCTCGTTCATCACCACGGCGCAAGAGAACTTCGACGTCACCGTCGACCTGATCCGCGACGCCAACACGGTGCTCAACGGCCAGATCGACTCCGAGCGGGCGTTCCGCCGCTTCGCGCGCGACCTGTCGACGTTCTCCACGACGGTGGCCAACAACGACAAGGACCTCCGCAGGCTCATCGAGGACGGGTCGCTCGGCGCCAACGAGCTGCGCGTCTTCCTCGAGGACAACGAGGTCGAGCTCGGCGAGCTGATCAACAACCTCGTCACCACCGGCGAGGTCGTGGTCAAGCACCTCGACGGTGTCGAGCAGCTGCTCGTCATCTACCCCTACGTCGTGGAGGGCGGCTACACCGTCGTCTCGAAGTCGCCGGGCACCGGCCTCTACGACGCCCACTTCGGCATGGTCCTCACGACGGAGCCGCACGTCTGCCACGCGGGCTACGAGGGCACCGACCGGCGCTCGCCGCTCGACGGCAGCAACCGGCCGATGAAGGAGGACACCCGGTGCACCGAGCCGGCCTCCCTGAGCAATGCCCGAGGCGCGCAGAACATCCAGGCGCCCCGCCCGGCCACGGGCTGGGGCCCCGCGGACTTCGCCTACGACCCCGCGACCGGCGCGGTGGCGTCCGACCCGGCCGAGGTCGCCCGCCTCGAGCGCGCCGGTAGCGTTGCCCCGAGCAGCCTGGGAGAGGAGACGTGGAAGTGGCTCTACCTCCAGCCCCTGCTGGCCCGCGACTGACCCCCCGGGTCGGGGTCGCGATCGCCGCCGCGCTGGCGCTGGTCGTGGCCGCCTGTGTCGCGCTCCTGATCTGGATGTCCGTGAGCGGTCCCGCAACTGCCGACGGCGGCCTCGACCTGCCCGACGAGCGCGAGCAGGCGATGAGCCTGACCGACCAGTTCGTGAAGCGGCTCGGCACCTACAGCCCCGACATGGTCGACGACTCCGGGCAGATGCCGGACTACCGCGAGCAGGTGCGCGAGGTGATCACGCCCAAGTTCGCCGCCGACTTCGAGAAGCAGGTCGGGACCGCCGAGCAGCTCGTCGCCCAGGGCGGCATCACCCGCACCGCCGACGTCTTCGCGACCGCCGTGTCGTCCATCGACGACGACTCCGCCCGCGTCCTGGTGGCCGGCGCCTTCACCGACAGCTACGAGCAGGGCGAGGGCGACGACGCCACGACCGTCGACCAGGAGCCGCTGCCCTTCCGCTTCCTCGTCGACCTGGTCGTGATCGACGGCGAGTGGCTCGTCGACGACTTCTCACCGGTCACGGGTGCCGACGACGAGGGCGCTCCCGAGCCCGCCCCGCAGGGCGAAGGGAGCACGCCATGAGCGAGAGCCCCACCTGGTACGACGTCCTCGGCGTCCCGCGCGACGCCTCGAGCGACGAGGTCCGCGCCGCGTGGAAGTCCCAGATCGCCGACCTCGAGCCCGGGGACCGGCGCTTCGACTCCCTCAACCGCGCCGCAGAGGTCCTCCTCGACCCCGCTGCGCGGGCGGCGTACGACGTCGAGCACCCCGAGGTCGAGGACGACGAGCCACTCGTCGAGGTCGACGAGCCGGGTCCCGTGACAGGGCTTCGCCCTTCCTCGACCAGCGAAGAGAGCCCCTCGACCGACGGGCGTGGCGGGGTGCCGGGCTGGCTGCTGGCCGGGCTGGGCCTCCTGGCCGCCGGGCTGGTCGCGGCCACTGTCTGGATGTGGGTCGCCGGCGACGACGGGGGAGACGACTCCGCCGCGCGCCAGGCGCAGGTCGCCGCCGAGCGCGCGGTGGTGCCCGTGCTGTCCTACGACTACGAGCACCTCGACGAGGACCAGAAGGCCGCACAGGCGCTGATGACGGGCAGCTACCGCTCGGAGTACGACAAGCTCTTCGCGGTCCTGGAGGAGAACGCGCCGCAGACGCAGACGAAGGTGACCGCGTCGGTGGTGGCGTCCGGGATCGTCCGGGCCTCGGACGGCCGGGTGCAGGTGCTGGTCTTCGTGGACCGGCCCACGACCAACAAGCTGAGCGCGGAGCCGGTCGTCTACAAGGACCAGGTGACGCTGTCGATGCAGCTCGTCGACGGCACGTGGCTGGTCGACGACATGGTCACCTCGCCCGTCCAGGGCTGACGCGCTCCCGGGCCTGCCCCTCCCCAATCGGCGCGTTCTGCTTGACCCGGGGCCCCCGGGCGTTCATAGTCATCGGCAACGCGTGGCGTAATCCTTCCGGGAATTGACCCCGCGTTTGAGGCGTGTCCGCATGTGCGCTATCGTGTCTCCTTGCGCCTGCCCTCAGATGCCCGACGCCCTCCGGACGGCTGTCATGGTGGTCGGCAAGCGCCGATCACTTGCTCATCTGTGAGGACACCTCTTGGCCGCGCGCAGCTCCGCTGGTAAGCACATTCGCACCTCGTTCGCAAAGATCACCGAACCTCTCGAGGTTCCCCCCCTCATCTCGCTCCAGACGAGCAGCTTCGACTGGCTGGTCGGCGGAGAGCGCTGGGAGGCGGAGGTGGCAGCCCGTCGGGCAGCCGGTGAGGACGTCTCCGAGAAGACCGGTCTGCAGGAGATCTTCGAGGAGATCTCCCCGATCGAGGACTTCTCCGAGACCATGATGCTCTCCTTCGACAACCCGGTCTTCCTGGACGAGAAGTACACCGAGGACGAGTGCAAGGAGAAGGACTTCACCTACTCCCGGCCGCTCTACGTCTCGGCCGAGTTCATGAACCACGAGACCGGTGAGATCAAGGGCCAGACGGTCTTCATGGGCGACTTCCCCATGATGACCAAGAAGGGCACCTTCATCATCAACGGCACCGAGCGGGTCGTCGTGTCCCAGCTGGTGCGCTCGCCCGGCGTCTACTTCGAGTCGAGCCCGGACAAGACCTCGGACAAGGACGTCTACACCGCCAAGCTCATCCCGAGCCGTGGTGCGTGGCTGGAGTTCGAGATCGACAAGCGCGACCTGGTCGGCGTACGCCTCGACCGCAAGCGCAAGCAGAACGTCACCGTGCTCCTCAAGGCGCTCGGCTGGACCACCGAGCAGATCCGCGAGGAGTTCGGCCAGTACGAGTCGATGATGCTGACGCTCGAGAAGGACAGCGTCCGCTACGAGGTCGTGCAGGAGGACATGCAGAAGAAGGCGCGGGGCGAGGCCCCGACCGCCGAGCAGATCAACGACGAGGTCACCCGCCTCGCGCTCCTCGACATCTACCGCAAGCTCCGCCCCGGCGAGCCGCCGACGGCCGAGGCTGCGCAGACGCTGTTGAACAACTACTACTTCAACAACAAGCGCTACGACCTCGCGAAGGTCGGCCGATACAAGATCAACAAGAAGCTCGGTCTGCGTGAGGCGTTCGACCAGCAGACGCTGACGATCGACGACGTCGTCGCCGCCATTCGCTACGTCGTCCAGCTGCACGCCGCGGGTGACACGAACGAGGCGCCCGACCTGCTCGACGCCGCGGGTGTCGTGGTGGAGGCGCCTGACGGCTCGCCCGTCAAGGTCCAGCCCGACGACATCGACCACTTCGGCAACCGCCGCATGCGCACGGTCGGCGAGCTCATCCAGAACCAGCTCCGCACGGGCCTGGCCCGCATGGAGCGCGTGGTCCGCGAGCGGATGACGACCCAGGACGTCGAGGCCATCACGCCGCAGTCCCTGATCAACATCCGTCCCGTCGTGGCGGCGCTGAAGGAGTTCTTCGGCACCTCGCAGCTCTCGCAGTTCATGGACCAGACCAACCCGATCGCGGGCTTGACGCACAAGCGTCGCCTGTCCGCGCTCGGTCCCGGTGGTCTGTCCCGTGACCGCGCCGGCATGGAGGTCCGTGACGTCCACCCGTCGCACTACGGCCGCATGTGCCCGATCGAGACCCCGGAAGGCCCCAACATCGGCCTGATCGGCTCGCTCGCGTCCTACGGGCGGATCAACCCGTTCGGCTTCGTCGAGACCCCCTACCGCCGCGTGGTGAAGGGCACCGTCACCGACGAGATCGACTACCTCACGGCCGACGACGAGGACCGCTACGTCATCGCCCAGGCCAACGCGCCGCTCGACTCCAAGATGCGTTTCGTCGAGGAGCGCGTGCTGGTCCGCCAGCAGAAGGGCGAGGTCGACGCGATCCTGCGCGACGAGGTCGACTACATGGACGTCTCGCCGCGCCAGATGGTGTCGGTCGCGACGGCCCTGATCCCGTTCCTCGAGCACGACGACGCCAACCGCGCGCTCATGGGCGCCAACATGCAGCGCCAGGCCGTGCCGCTCGTAGTCAGCGACAGCCCGCTGGTCGGCACCGGCATGGAGTACCGCGCCGCCGTCGACGCCGGCGACGTGGTCGTGGCCGACAACGCCGGAGTGGTGAAGGAGGTGTCCGCCGACGCCATCGAGACGATGAACGACGACGGCACCTACCAGACCTACAAGCTGGCCAAGTTCAAGCGCTCCAACCAGGGCACCTGCATCAACCAGCGCCCGCTGGTGAAGGCCGGGGACCGCCTCGAGGTCGGCACGCCGATCGCTGACGGTCCGTGCACCGACAACGCGGAGATGGCGCTGGGCACCAACCTGCTCGTCGCCTTCATGCCGTGGCAGGGCCACAACTACGAGGACGCGATCATCCTCAGCCAGCGCCTGGTGCAGGAGGACGTCCTCACCTCGATCCACATCGAGGAGCACGAGGTCGACGCCCGCGACACCAAGCTCGGCCCCGAGGAGATCACGCGGGACATCCCCAACGTCTCCGAGGAGGGCCTGGCCGACCTCGACGAGCGCGGCATCATCCGCATCGGCGCCGAGGTCACCACCGGTGACATCCTCGTCGGCAAGGTCACGCCCAAGGGCGAGACCGAGCTCACCCCCGAGGAGCGCCTGCTCCGCGCGATCTTCGGCGAGAAGGCGCGCGAGGTGCGCGACACCTCGATGAAGGTGCCCCACGGTGAGTCCGGCACGGTCATCGGCGTCCGCGTCTTCGACCGCGAGGACGGCGACGACCTGCCCCCCGGCGTGAACCAGCTGGTCCGCGTCTACGTCGCGCAGAAGCGCAAGATCTCGGTCGGCGACAAGCTCGCCGGACGCCACGGCAACAAGGGCGTCATCGCCAAGATCCTGCCGGTCGAGGACATGCCGTTCATGGAGGACGGCACGCCCGTCGACGTCGTGCTCAACCCGCTGGGTGTGCCGCGACGCATGAACATCGGCCAGATCCTCGAGCTCCACCTCGGCTGGCTCGCCAAGCAGGGCTGGGACATCGACCTGCACGCCGACAAGGGATCGTCGGAGTGGAAGGACCGCCTCATCTCCATCCACGCGGAGAAGAGCGAGCCCGGCACCAAGGTCGCGACCCCGGTCTTCGACGGTGCGCGCGAGGACGAGATCACCGGTCTCCTCGGTGCCACGCTGCCCAACCGTGACGGTGAGCGGATGGTCAAGGAGGACGGCAAGGCCGCCCTCTTCGACGGTCGTTCGGGTGAGCCGTTCCCGGAGCCGGTGGCCGTGGGCTACATGTACATCCTCAAGCTGCACCACCTCGTCGACGACAAGATCCACGCTCGCTCGACCGGCCCCTACTCGATGATCACGCAGCAGCCCCTGGGCGGTAAGGCCCAGTTCGGCGGCCAGCGGTTCGGCGAGATGGAGGTCTGGGCGATGGAGGCCTACGGAGCGGCGTACGCCCTTCAGGAGCTCCTGACGATCAAGTCCGACGACGTGCCGGGCCGCGTGAAGGTCTACGAGGCCATCGTGAAGGGCGAGAACATCCCCGACTCGGGCATCCCGGAGTCGTTCAAGGTGCTCGTCAAGGAGATGCAGTCCCTCTGCCTCAACGTGGAGGTGCTGTCGCAGGACGGCTCCGCCATCGCGTTGAAGGACGCCGAGGAGGACGTCTTCCGCGCGGCCGAGGAGCTGGGCATCGACCTGTCGCGGCGCGAGCCCAGCAGCGTCGAAGAAGTCTGAGGTGAGTCCCGGGCGGCGTCCGCGCCGCCCGGGTCCCTCGGTCCCCCCGATAAGGGCAAGCCACCCAGTGGCGTACTGACTCAAACAGCAACCAAAGGAACACACCTTGCTGGACGTGAACTTCTTCGAGCAGATCCAGATCGGCCTGGCCACCGCGGACGAAATCCGCGCGTGGAGCCACGGCGAGGTCAAGAAGCCGGAGACCATCAACTACCGCACGCTCAAGCCCGAGCGTGACGGCCTCTTCTGCGAGAAGATCTTCGGTCCCACCCGGGACTGGGAGTGCTACTGCGGCAAGTACAAGCGCGTGCGCTTCAAGGGCATCATCTGTGAGCGCTGTGGCGTCGAGGTCACCCGCTCCAAGGTGCGTCGCGAGCGGATGGGCCACATCGAGCTCGCCGCGCCCGTGACCCACATCTGGTACTTCAAGGGCGTCCCGTCGCGCCTGGGCTACCTGCTCGACCTGGCGCCGAAGGACCTCGAGAAGGTCATCTACTTCGCCGCCTACATGATCACCTCGGTCGACGAGGACGCGCGCCACCGTGACCAGGACTCCCTGGAGAACAAGGTCGGCCTGGAGCGCGAGCGCCTCGAGAAGCGTCGCGACACCTCCGTGGAGGACCGCGCGAAGAAGCTCGAGGAGGACCTCGCCACCCTCGAGGCCGAGGGTGCCAAGGCCGACGCCAAGCGCAAGGTGCGCGACGGTGCCGACCGCGAGATGAACCAGCTCCGTGACCGCGCCAACCGCGAGATTGCGCGGCTGGAGGAGGTCTGGGACACATTCAAGAACCTCAAGGTGCAGGACCTGCTCGGCGACGAGCTCCTCTACCGCGAGATGAAGAACTGGTTCGGCAAGTACTTCGAGGGCCACATGGGCGCCACGGCGATCCAGAGGCGCCTCCAGGACTTCGACATCGAGGCCGAGGTCGAGTCGCTGCGCGACACGATCGCCAACGGCAAGGGCCAGCGCAAGGTCCGCGCGCTCAAGCGCCTCAAGGTGGTCGACGCCTTCCGCAAGACCGGCAACCAGCCCATCGGCATGGTGCTCGACGCCGTCCCGGTGATCCCGCCGGACCTGCGTCCGATGGTCCAGCTCGACGGTGGCCGCTTCGCCACCTCCGACCTCAACGACCTCTACCGCCGCGTCATCAACCGCAACAACCGCCTCAAGCGACTGCTCGACCTCGGCGCTCCCGAGATCATCGTCAACAACGAGAAGCGGATGCTGCAGGAGGCCGTCGACAGCCTCTTCGACAACGGCCGTCGTGGTCGCCCCGTCACGGGCCCCGGCAACCGTCCGCTCAAGTCGCTGTCCGACATGCTCAAGGGCAAGCAGGGCCGCTTCCGCCAGAACCTCCTCGGCAAGCGCGTCGACTACTCGGGCCGCTCGGTCATCGTGTCGGGCCCGCAGCTCAAGCTGCACCAGTGCGGTCTGCCCAAGCAGATGGCGCTCGAGCTGTTCAAGCCGTTCGTGATGAAGCGCCTCGTCGACCTGTCGCACGCGCAGAACATCAAGTCCGCCAAGCGGATGGTGGAGCGCGCCCGCCCGGTCGTGTGGGACGTCCTCGAAGAGGTCATCACCGAGCACCCCGTGCTGCTCAACCGTGCGCCCACCCTGCACCGCCTCGGCATCCAGGCCTTCGAGCCGCAGCTGATCGAGGGCAAGGCCATCCAGATCCACCCGCTCGTCTGCGGCGCGTTCAACGCCGACTTCGACGGTGACCAGATGGCCGTCCACCTCCCGCTGTCCGCGGAGGCGCAGGCCGAGGCCCGCATCCTGATGCTGTCGACCAACAACATCCTCAAGCCGTCGGACGGCCGTCCGGTGACCATGCCCTCGCAGGACATGATCATCGGCCTGTTCTGGCTGACCGCCGAGCGCGAGGGCGAGGTCGGCGAGGGTCGCGTCTTCTCGTCGCCGGCCGAGGCGATCATGGCCTACGACCGTGGCGAGATCGGGATGCAGAGCAAGGTCCGGATCCGTCTCAACGACATCGTGCCCCCGCTCGACCTCGAGCTCGGTGCCGACTGGGAGGAGCGGACCGCGATCCTCCTCGAGACGACCCTGGGTCGCGTGCACTTCAACGACACGCTCCCGGCGGACTACCCGTTCGTCAACGAGGAGGTCGGCAAGAAGCGCCTCGGCGCGATCGTGAACGACCTGGCCGAGCGCTACACCAAGGTCCAGGTCGCCGCCTCGCTCGACGCCCTCAAGGACGCCGGCTTCCACTGGGCCACGCGCTCGGGTGTGACCGTCTCGATCGACGACGTCACCACGCCCGACAGCAAGGGCGAGATCCTGGGCCGCTACGAGGCGCAGGCCGAGAAGGTCCAGAAGAACTACGAGCGCGGTGTGATGACCGACGACGAGCGTCGTCAGGAGCTCATCGAGCTGTGGACCCAGGCTGCTGCCGAGGTCGGTCGCGCGATGGAGACCAACTTCGACCGCAAGAACCCGATCTACATGATGGTCGACTCGGGTGCCTCCGGAAACATGAACCAGATCCGGCAGGTCGCGGCCATGCGTGGTCTGGTGGCCAACCCGAAGGGCGAGATCATCCCGCGCCCGATCAAGGCCAACTTCCGCGAGGGCCTGTCGGTGCTCGAGTACTTCATCTCGACCCACGGTGCCCGCAAGGGTCTCGCCGACACCGCTCTGCGCACCGCCGACTCGGGCTACCTGACCCGTCGTCTGGTGGACGTCTCGCAGGACGTCATCATCCGTGAGGACGACTGCGGCACCGAGCGCGGCCTGCCCAAGCGCATCGACGACGAGCACGTGGAGACCTCGGCCTACGCCCGGGCCTCCGCCGTCGAGATCACCCACCCGGAGACCGGCGACGTCCTCGCCGCCGCCGGTGAGGACCTCGGCGACGTGAAGATCGGTGAGCTCGTCGCCGCCGGCATCTCCGAGGTCAAGGTCCGCTCGGTCCTGACCTGTGACGCCCGCACCGGCACCTGCGCCAAGTGCTACGGCCGCTCGCTGGCCACCGGCCAGCTGGTCGACATCGGTGAGGCGGTCGGCATCATCGCCGCCCAGTCCATCGGTGAGCCCGGCACGCAGCTGACGATGCGTACGTTCCACACCGGTGGTGTGGCCTCCGCGGACGACATCACGCAGGGTCTGCCCCGCGTGGTCGAGCTCTTCGAGGCTCGCTCGCCCAAGGGTCGTACGCCGATCTCGGAGTCCGCCGGTCGCGTGAAGATCGAGGAGACCGACAAGGCACGCGTCGTCATGGTGACGCCCGACGACGGCTCCGAGCTCCAGGAGATCCCGGTGTCGAAGCGTTCGCGCCTCAACGTGGAGGACGGCCAGCACATCGAGGTCGGCCACCACATCACGTCCGGTACGCCCGACCCGCAGGACGTGCTCCGCGTGCTCGGTGTCCGCAAGGCCCAGGAGCACCTCGTGGACGAGGTCCAGGAGGTCTACCGGTCCCAGGGCGTGTCGATCCACGACAAGCACATCGAGATCATCATCCGGCAGATGCTCCGCCGGGTGACGGTGATCGAGTCCGGTGACACCAACCTGCTCCCGTCCGACCTGGTCGACCGGGTGCGGTTCGAGGAGGAGAACCGTCGCGTGGTCTCCGAGGGCGGCAAGCCGGCCTCGGGTCGCCCGGTCCTCATGGGCATCACCAAGGCCTCGCTCGCGACCGAGTCGTGGCTCTCGGCGGCCTCCTTCCAGGAGACCACCCGGGTGCTCACCGACGCCGCGATCAACGGCCGCTCCGACAGCCTCCGTGGCCTGAAGGAGAACGTGATCATCGGAAAGCTCATCCCGGCCGGCACCGGCCTCGAGCGCTACCGCAACATCCGCGTGGAGCCGACCGAGGAGGCGCGCGCAGCGGCCTACTCGGTCACCGGCTACGACTCCTACGACTACGACTTCGGTCCGTCGTCGCAGGCCGTCGCGCTGGACGACTTCGACTTCGGTTCCTACCAGAACTGAGCGCGCAGCAACCCCGAGCCCCGGTCTCTCTCACGAGAGGCCGGGGTTCGGCGCGTTTCGGTGGATTCCACCGTGACTGAGAGAATTCGGGAGTGACCACCCTCTCCTCGCGTCCGACCTCGGCGGACGTCCTCGTCGTCGGCGCCGGACCCGCCGGCTCGGCCGCGGCCGCCTGGGCCGCCCGCGCCGGGCTCGACGTCGTGCTGGCCGACGCGGCCGCCTTCCCGCGCGACAAGACCTGCGGCGACGGCCTGACGCCGCGGGCGATCGGCGAGATGCAGAAGCTCGGCCTCGAGGACTGGCTGCGCGCCCACACGGTCAACCACGGGCTGCGCGCCCACGGCTTCGGCCAGACGCTCCTCCTCCCGTGGCCGGGCGGCTCGCTGCCCGACTGGGGCTCTGCGGTCGCCCGCACCGAGCTCGACGACCACCTGCGCACGGTGGCCCTCAAGAGTGGGGCCCGGGGCGTCGACGGCACCCGCGCGGTCGGCGTACGTCGTGATGGTGAGCGGGTCGCGGCGGTCGAGATGCGCGACGCGGAGGGCACCTACGAGATCGCCTGCCAGTGGCTGGTGGTCGCCGACGGCGTGCGGTCGCCGCTCGGCAAGCTCCTCGGGCGGGAGTGGCACCGCGACACGGTCTACGCCGTCGCCGGCCGGTCCTACGTCGACTCCACGATGTCCGACGACCCGTGGATCAGCTCCCACCTCGAGCTGCGCGACGAGCACGGCGAGCTGGTGTCGGGCTACGGCTGGATCTTCCCCCTCGGCGACGGCACGGTGAACGTCGGTGCCGGCACGCTCGCGACCACCCGGCGCCCGGCCGAGGTGGCGATCAAGCCGCTGATGCAGACCTACGCCGACACGATCGGCCAGGACTTCGGCCTGTCCGGCGAGCTGCGGATACCGACCTCGGCACTGCTGCCGATGGGCGGTGCGGTGAGCAACGTGGCCGGACCCAACTGGGCACTCATCGGCGACGCGGCCGCGTGCGTGAACCCGCTCAACGGCGAGGGCATCGACTACGGCCTGGAGACCGGCCGGTTCGTCGCCGAGCACATCGCGAGCGGCACCGGCCTCGGCGAGGCGTGGCGCGCGACGCTGGTCGAGCACTACGGCGAGTCGTTCTCGATCGCCCGCCGGCTCGCGGGGATCGCGACGCAGCCCAAGGTGGTCTCCGCCCTCGGGCCGGCCGGCATGCGATCGGACTGGCTGATGACGCTGGCCCTGCGCTGGATGGGCAACCTGGTCGACGACGCCGACCGTGACCGCGCCGCGCGCGTGTGGCGCTGGGCCGGACGCCGCTCGATGGCCCGCGACGCCCGACCGCCCTTCCAGTGACCGGCCTGTGAGCGAGCGCGTCTACCGCGCCACCAACGTCCTCGGGCGCGCTGCCCTACGCCTCCTCGCGGTGGACACGCGGTGGACCGGGCTCGAGCACCTGCCCACGAGCGGTCCGGTGATCCTTGCCGCGAACCACGTCAGCTACCCCGACTTCGTGCTGGTCGAGCAGGTCGCGGTCGAGCGGGAGCGCTACGTCCGCTTCCTGTGCCGGCACGACGTCTGGAACGTCCCGCTGGTGCGGACGGCGATGGACCGGATGCAGCACGTCCCCGTCGACCGCGAGGCGCCCGCGGCGGCGTACCTGAAGGCGCGCCGACTCCTGCGCCAGGGCGACGCGGTGGGCGTGTTCCCGGAGGCCGGGATCAGCTGGTCCTGGACGATCCGCTCGCTGATGCCCGGCGTCGCGAGCCTGGCCCGGGAGACGGGCGCGCCGGTCGTGCCGCTCGCGATCTGGGGCTCGCAGCGGCTGTGGTCGGTCGGGATCCCCGACCCGCGCGGCCGCAAGCCGAGGCCCAGCCTCCGGCGCCGTCGGCGGGTCGACCTCTCCTTCGGTGAGCCGCTTGCCTTCAGCGCGGGTGACGACCTCACCGGGTTCACCCGGCGCCTCGGCAGCGCGCTCACCGAGCAGCTCGAGGACCTCCAGCGGCTGCCGCACCACGTGCCCACGCCGGGCCAGCGGGCGCCGTGGCACCCCGCCCACCTCGGCGGGCACGCGCCCACGCGGGACGAGGCGGCGCCGTACGACGTGGTGCCGCGCGCCGCGATCAGCCCGACGTGGGGCCCGACGTGGGGGCCGGGTCGCGGCGACGAGCCGAGCGGCGCTGCTCCAGCCAGCCCAGCGGGTTCGTGAACGGCTCCAGCACGCGGCGTACGGGCGGGCTGGCGAGCAGGAGGGCGAGGGCGACCGCGCCGAGGATCGTGAGCACCAGCCCCAGCATCGGATAGGCGGCGGTGAAGTCCTGGTAGCCGAGCCCCTTGAACGCCTTGATGACGAAGCCGTGGAAGAGGTAGATCACCATCGTCGCGGTGCCCATGGTGGTGAACCAGCCGAGCGAGCGCCGCGGGACCAGCGACATCGCGGCGAAGGCGCCGAGCAGGCCGACCATCATCACCGTCAGCCGGGTCTGGAAGACGATCTCGTTGTCGATCGGGATCTCGCTGTAGCCGGTGTCGTACCAGAGCAGCGCGGCATTGGCCCACGTGTCGGTGTAGACGGCCATCACCCCGATGCCGATCAGGGTCGGGACGGCCGCGACGCGCACCCACACGTCGTCGAGGTGCGCGAGGTGGCGTGGCTTGAGGTGCAGGCCCAGCACGAAGAACGGCAGCAGTCCGAGGAAACGGGGGATCATCAGGGCCTCGGTGTCCCACAGGCCGCCGGCCAGGCTGACGATCACCGACAGCGGCAGGAACAGCCAGTGCTTCTTGAGGATGGGGGTGATCAGCCGCCACATGAGCAGCACGATCAGGTACCACATGGTCCAGTGCGGCTCGATCCACAGCGGGTACTCGACGCCCTCCCCGATGACGTCGCGGCGGAAGTAGAACAGTGCCGGCTCGAAGAGCAGGTAGGGGATCGCGAGGATGTAGACCAGGCTCTTCATCCGGCGCCGGTCCCACTCGAACGACTTCGACAGGTAGCCGCTCACGAAGACGAACGCAGGGATGTGCCAGAGGTAGATGAAGTCGTAGACCCAGTGGCTGCCGGTGGTGGCCTCGACCAGCCCGATCGCGTGCCCGACCACGACCAGCGTGACCAGCACCATCTTCACGTTGTCGAGCCACGGATCACGGGACGCGGGGGACACGGCGCTCACCGTACTTCACCACTTCACTAAGTTGGGACCATGTCATCCCTTCCGCAGCGACAGCGCGTGGGGGCGTACGCCGTCCTGCTCCGCGAGCACGGGGGCCGCATCGAGGTGCTGCTGAGCCGGCTCGCGCCGAAGGTCTCGCGCACCGAGCTCTGGACCCTCCCCGGAGGCGGCGTGGACCATGGCGAGGACCCCCGGCTGGCGGTCGTCCGCGAGATCCACGAGGAGACGGGACTCGACGCCACGGTCAGCGAGACCGCCCACGTCTACAGCTCCCACCTGCCCCGCGCCTCGCGCGACGGCCAGCTCGTCAACGCCCACGCGATCCGCATCGTCTACGCCGGCTGGGTGCCCCCGGACGCGCCGGAGCCGCGCGTCATCGAGGTCGACGGCTCGACCGTCGACGCCGCCTGGAAGCCGTTCGACGACATCGTCTCCGGCGCCGTCCCGGCGGCCGGGCTGGTCGGCGAGGCGCTCGCCGACCACCTGCCCTTCCGGCTGCAGCGGGTGGCGGCGTACGCCGTCGTGCTGCGCGGCACTGGCGACGACCGGCACGTGCTGCTCACGCGGCTCTCCGCGCGCGCGGCGCACCCGGGCCGCTGGACCCTGCCGGGCGGCGGCATCGACCACGGCGAGCACCCGTCGGTGGCGCTCGAGCGCGAGGTCGAGGAGGAGTGCGGACTGGCGTGCGAGGTCGGCGCTCTCGTGGGCGTGCACGACACCCACTTCGCGGGCAACGCACCGTCGGGTCGGCTCGAGGACTACCACGGCGTGCACCTGCTCTTCGCCGCGACCGTGGGCGACGGTGAGCCGGCGGTCCGGGAGGTCGACGGCACCACCGAGTCCGCGGCCTGGGTCCCGGTCGCCGACGTCCGCACCGGCCGGGTCGAGGTGCTCGACGTGGTGACCTACGCACTGGAGGTGGTCTCGTGAGCGAGTCCGTGTTCACCTATGCCGCACCGGGGCTCAAGTTCGGCCGCGGGGCGAGCTCCGAGATCGGCTGGGACGTCCAGCAGCTCGTGGGCGGTGCGCGTCGCGTCCTCCTCGTGACCGACCCGGGCGTCGCCGCGACCGGCCACCCGGAGCGCGTCGCCGAGGGCATCCGCGCCCGCGGGCTCGACGTCACGGTCTTCGCCGGCGCGCGCGTCGAGCCGACGGACGCCTCGATGGAGGAGGCGATCGCCTTCGCCCGCGACGCCGGCCCGTTCGACGCCGTCGTCGCGGTCGGCGGTGGCTCCGCGATCGACACCGCCAAGGCCGTCGACCTGCTCCTCACCAACGACGGCGACCTGATGGACTACGTCAACGCGCCGGTCGGCGGCGGTCGCGCCCCCGAGCAACCGTTGCTCCCGCTGGTCGCCGTGCCGACCACGACCGGCACCGGCGCCGAGTCGACCACCATCTGCGTCCTCGACGTGCTGGCCCTCAAGGTCAAGACCGGCATCTCCCACGCCCGCCTGCGTCCCACGCTCGCCGTGGTCGACCCCGACCTGACCATGACGCAGCCGGCGATGGTGACCGCGTCGTGCGGGATGGACATCCTCTGCCACGCGCTCGAGAGCTGGACCGCCCGGTGGTTCGGCGACTACGACGCCAAGCAGCCCGAGCAGCGGGTGCCCTACTGCGGGGCCAACCCGATCGCGGACATGTGGTCGGAGAAGGCGCTGTCCCTGCTGGCCGGTGCGTTCCGCACGGCCGTGCGCGACGGGTCCGACGGCGAGGCCCGCGAGCAGATGGCCCTCGCCGCGACCTTCGCCGGGCTCGGCTTCGGCAACGCCGGTGTCCACGTCCCGCACGCCTGCGCGTACCCGATCGCCGGACGGGTCCGCGACTACCGCCCCGCCGGCTACCCCGACGACGAGCCGATCGTCCCGCACGGGATGGCCGTCGTGATGACCGCGCCGGCTGCTTTCGCGCTGACGTTCGAGGCCTCGCCCGAGCGCCACCTCCGGGCGGCCGAGCTCCTGGGCGGCAGCGCGGCGTCCGGAGGGCCCGAGACGCTGCCGGACGTGCTGCGCGGCTTGATCCGCGACGTCGGGCTGCCCAGCGGCCTGGCCGAGATCGGCTACGGCGAGGCTGACGTCGACGACCTCGTGGACGGCGCCCTCAAGCAGCAGCGCCTGCTCGACACCGCCCCCATCGACGTGACGGCCGACGACCTGGCCACCGTCTTCCGGGGCTCCCTGCACCACTGGTGACCTGTCGCGTGCACAAGCGTCAGCTCGACCGTCTCGCTGTGTGCAGAAGCGTCAGCTCGGCCACCTAGGATGAGGTCATGAACCCCCGCCACCGCCGCCTCGTGATCCCGGTGGCCCTCGGGGCGCTGATCCTCATCGTCGTCCTCGCAGCCGTGCTGTGACGGACAGCGTGACGGACGACGTCATGAGCGAGGAGTGGAAGCGGCTCCGTGCCGCCGTGCTCGACGCCGACCGACTGGTGCGGGCGCTGGCGAGCGGGCGGCGCAAGGGGCAGCCGGTCCCGGTCGTGGCGGGCCGTGAGGTGAAGCGGATCGAGGTCCGGGTCGTCGACCTCAAGGCGGGTCGTCACCTGCAGGTGGTGTCGTACGACGACACGCAGGCGCACACCACCAACCACGCGATCGGCGAGGACGCCGCAGCCGCGGTGGATGCGCTGCTGGCCCAGCCGTTCGCCAGCTGGCACGTCGACACCACCGACACGACCCACCAGCTCCGGGTGACCAAGAAGGGCGCCCCGCTGCTGCACACCAAGGCACGGAGCGAGGCCCTCGAGGTCTCCCACGACCACGACCGCGCCAAGGACCGTCTCCTCGCCGAGGACGACCCGGTGCTGGTCGCGCTCGGCATCAGCGACGCGCAGGGCCGCGTGAAACCCACCCGCCAGGCGAAGTACCGCCAGGTGGAGGAGTTCCTGCGGCTGCTCGACGCCAGCCTCACCGAGGCGATGGATCAGGGGCAGGTGCGCACGCCGACCGACGACGACCCGCTGCGCATCGTCGACCTCGGGTGCGGCAACGCCTACCTCACCTTCGCCGCGCACGCCTTCCTGAGCCGCCGGCTGCCGGTGCGGATGACCGGCGTCGACGTGAAGCAGCAGTCGGCCGACCACAACTCGCAGGTCGCCGCCGGGCTGGGGATCGACGCCGACTTCGTCGTCGGCTCGATCGGCGACGCGAGCCTCGACCGCGCCCCGGACGTGGTGCTCGCCCTCCACGCCTGCGACACCGCGACGGACGACGCGCTCGCGCGGGCACTGGACTGGCACGCGTCACTGGTGCTCGCGGCGCCCTGCTGCCACCACGACATCGCATCGCAGCTGCGGACGACCGAGGTCCCCGCGCCCTACGCGATGCTCACCCGCTACGGCATCCTGCGCGAGCGGTTCGCCGACACCCTCACCGACGCGCTCCGGGCCGCGCTGCTGCGACGGGAGGGCTACAAGGTGGACGTCGTGGAGTTCGTCGAGAGCGCGCACACCCCGCGCAACACGCTGCTGCGTGCCGTCCGGCTGCGCGGCGAGGCGGGAGCGCACCGACGCCCCAGCGAGGCCGAGGAGGCCGCGGGTCGCGAGTACGACGACCTCCTGGCGCAGTGGGGCGTACGTCCCGCGCTGGGGGAGCTGCTCAGCCGGTGAAGAGGGCCGAGGCCTTCACCAGGGTCTGCCAGAGCCCGTAGGCCAGGGGGATCCCGACGAGGGCCCAGGCGAGGGCGATGACGGCAGGGCTGGTCGTGGTGGTGTCGTCGCTCATCGGAGGGCCTCCTTGCGGTTCGAGATGCGGTCCTCGTTGGCTGCGTGTGCGTCGTCGTCGAAGTGGTCCTCGGAGACCGGCTTGATCATCAGGTTGGCGACGAAGCCGACCGCGAGCACGCCGACCATCGTCAGCAGTGCGGGCCGGTAGTCGGCCGCGACCAGGTTGCCCGGCTCCCCGACCGTGTCGAGGATGCCGTTGACGATCAGCGGGCCTGCGACGCCGGCAGCCGCCCACGCGGTCAGAAGGCGGCCGTGGATGGCGCCGACCTCGAGGGTGCCGAAGAGGTCCTTGAGGTAGGCCGGGACGGTCGCGAAGCCACCGCCGTAGTAGGAGATGATCACCACCGCGAGGGCGACGAAGACGAAGGTCGAGCTGCTGCCGAAGAGGGCGAGGAGCAGGTAGAGCACCAGTCCGACACCGAGGTACATGACGTAGGTCGGCTTGCGGCCGATGCGGTCGGACAGGCTGGACCAGACGAAGCGGCCGATCATGTTGGCGAGCGAGAGCACGCCGACGAAGCCACCCGCGGCCGCCGCGGTGACGGAGCTGTCGCCGTTCTCGCGGAAGAAGTCCTGGATCATCGGCGCGGCCTGCTCGAGGATGCCGATGCCCGCGGTGACGTTGCAGAACAGCACGACCCAGAGGAACCAGAACTGCGGCGTGCGGATCGCCTGCGACGCCCGCACCAGCGCGCCGTTGGAGCCGGGGGAGTGCTCGGCGGTGCTGTCGTCGCCGTGGCCCGGAGGGACCCGCACGAGGGCCGCGCCGATCAGCATGAAGACCGTGTAGACGATGCCGAGGGTGACGAACGTCGACGCGAGCGCCGACCCCGAGGCGACAGCGCCGGGCTCGGTCGAGACGAAGTCTGGGTCGTAGACGGCCATCAGCTTGTTGGACAGTGGCGAGGCGATCAGCGCCCCGCCTCCGAAGCCCATGATCGCCATGCCCGTGGCCAGGCCCGGTCGGTCGGGGAACCACTTGATGAGGGTGGACACCGGCGAGATGTAGCCGATGCCCAGGCCGATGCCCCCGATGACGCCGTAGCCGAGGTAGAGCAGCCAGAGCTGTCCGGTCGCGATGCCGGCGGAGCCGACCATGAAGCCCACGCCCCAGCACAGGGCGGCGGCGAGCATCGCTTTGCGCGGGCCGGAGCGCTCGACCCACGTGCCCAGCACGGCGGCAGAGAGTCCGAGCATCACGATCGCGATCGAGAACACCCAGCCGATCGCGGTCAGGCTGGTGTCGAAGCTGGCGACCAGGGAGTTCTTGAAGACCGAGAACGCGTAGACCTGGCCGATGGACAGGTGCACGGCGAGAGCTGCGGGTGGGATCAGCCAGCGGCTGTATCCGGGACCGGCGACGATGGCCTTCTTGTCGAGGCGCGACATGGGCGTCCTTTCCGAGGGTGACCGTGGTCACGGTAGGTGCGGGTAGTTGACCTGTCATCGACCTCAGGGGTGGTCCCACGACGAACGGTCGGCCACGGGCGACGAACGGCCCACGGCTACGGTGTCGAGGTGAAGGAGCGGTACTTCGTGGCGGGCGTCCTCGTGATGCTGCCGTTCCTGGCGGGCGCGGTGTCCGAGGAGTCCCCGTCCGCACCGGGCCGCGAGGCCTTCCGGTTCTCCGATCCCGACATCGTCGAGTCCAGCGGGCTGGTGGCGCAGGACGGGCTCGTCGTCACGACCAACGACTCCGGCGACTCCGGCCGCGTGTTCACCGTCGACGCGCGGACCGGCAGCACCGTCGGTGTCACGACCTGGCCCTCCGAGCCCGTCGACGTCGAGGCGCTCGCGCCCGCCGGGCCGGGGCACGTGTGGGTCGGCGACATCGGCGACAACCGGGCCGTCCGCGACTCGGTCGAGGTGCTCCGGGTGCCGTTCGGCCGCGGGGACGTCGCGGCCGGCGCGACGGCGTACGAGCTCGTCTATCCCGATGGGCCGCGCGACGCCGAGGCGCTCGTGCGACACCCGCTCTCGGGGCAGCTCTTCGTGGTCACCAAGGGCATCTTCGGGGGCGCGGTGTACGCCGCCCCGCTGCGGCTGCGGGCCGACCGACCCAACGCCCTGGTGGAGGCCGGCGAGGCGCCGGGACTGGTCACCGATGCCACGTTCCTGCCCGGAGGCGGCGGGGTCGTGATGCGGACCTACTCCAAGGCGTACGTCTCCGACTTCCCGTCGTGGCAGCCCGTGACGTCGTGGACCCTGCCCGCGCAGGAGCAGGGCGAGGGCGTCGCGGTCGGCCCGGACGGCCTCCTGCTCAGCACGGAGGGCGCCCGGTCGCAGGTGCTGTCGGTGCCACTGCCCGACGAGGCCCGCGCGACCGACCTGCGCGGCTCCGCGTGGACCGCCCTGCGCTGGCTCGCGACCGCCGGTGGTGTCCCGCTCTAGGCAAGTGCCGCGTCGAGCGCGGCCTGCACGTGGAGGGTCGTGCAGGGGAAGACGGGCAGCTCCACGTCGGCCTGCTTGACCAGCAGCTCGAGCTCGGTGCAGCCGAGCAGCACGCCGCCCGCGCCCGCGTCCCACAGCTCCTCGATGATCGAGACGACGCGGCTGCGCGTGCGGGGCAGTACGACGCCGTGGACGAGCTCCTCGTAGATGGCGTCGTTGAGGAAGTCGTGGTGCGCGGCGTCGGGCACGATCACGGACAGCCCGTGGCTCGCGAGCCGGTCGACGAAGAACGACTCCGACATCGCGACCTTGGTGCCGATCAGGCCGACGGTCTCCACGCCCGAGTCGCGCACCGCGGCCGCGACGACGTCGGCGAGGTGGAGGACCGGGATGTCCACGGCCTCCTCGACCTGGTCGGCGACCTTGTGGAACGTCGTCGTGCAGAGCAGCAGGAAGTCCGCGCCCGCACGCTCGACGCCCTGCGCGGCCTCCGCCAGCAGCGCGCCGACCTGGTCCCAGCGCTCGTCGTCCTCGAGGTGGGTGACCTCGGCGAAGTCGACGGTCGTCAGCGCGAGCTTGGGGCTGGAGAGCCCTCCGAGCCGCTCCTGCATCCCGAGGTTGAGGTCGCGGTAGTAGACCGCGCTGCTCTCCCAGCTCATCCCGCCGACGAGTCCGATGGTCTTCACGCGCGGCAGTCTTCCATGCCTCAGGTGCGGTGCACCTTGTGTGCCGCGGCTTGGGCACGCGGCTTGATGACGAGCTCGTCGATGTCGACGTGGGACGGCCGCGTCGCCACCCACGCGATCGCGTCTGCCACGTCCTCGGCGAGGAGCGGGTGGTCCACGCCGGCGTACACCGCGTCGGCCTTGGCCTGGTCGCCGCCGAAGCGCTTGACCGAGAACTCGTCGGTCCGCACCATCCCGGGGGCCACCTCGGTGATCCGGATCGGCTCGCCGTTGAGCTCGAGGCGCAGCGTCTCGGAGACCACCTTCACGGCGTGCTTGGCGGACGTGTAGCCGCCGCCGCCCTCGTAGGCCCAGCGTCCCGCGGTCGAGCCGACGTTGACGATGACGCCGTCGCCGCTGGCGCGCAGTGCGGGGAGGAGTGCCTGGGTGACCCGGACGAGACCGAGGACGTTGACCTCGTACATCCACCGCCAGCCCTCGATGTCGGCGTCCTCGACGCGGTCGGTGCCGACGGCGCCCCCTGCGTTGTTCACCAGCACGTGGCACACGGGCACGGCCGCCGCGAGGGCGGCGACGGAGTCGGCGTCGTTGACGTCGCAGGTGAGCGCCGTGCCGCCGATCTCGGCGGCCAGCTCCTCGATCCGCTCGGTGCGCCGGGCCGCGCACACGACTTGGAAGCCCTGCGCGGCCAGGGCGCGGGCGCTCGCGGCGCCGATGCCGCTGGAGGCGCCGGTGACGACGGCGGTGCGGGACGGGGCCTGCTCGTGAGTCATGCATCCATCCTGCCAAGATGTCGCAGTGATCATCGCGGCGGCCGACGGTTCGGCACTCGGCAACCCCGGCCCGGCCGGCTGGGCGTGGTACGTCGACGACGGCTGCTGGGCGTCCGGCGGCTGGCCGCGCGGCACCAACAACATGGGCGAGCTGATGGCCGTCCTCGACCTGCTCCAGCAGACCGCGCACGTCGACGACGAGCTGCACGTCTTCTGCGACAGCAAGTACGTCATCGACTCGGTCACGAAGTGGATGCCGGGTTGGAAGCGCAAAGGCTGGAAGAAGAGCGACGGCAAGCCGGTGCTCAACGTCGAGCTGATGAAGGCGCTCGACGCCGCCATGGAGGGACGCCGCGACCGCGTCCGCTTCGAGTGGGTGAAGGGCCACGCCGGCCACGAGCTCAACGAGGCGGCGGACAAGCGGGCCAACGCGGCCGCGACGGCGTACCAGCGAGGCGTCGAGCCCGACGCGGGCCCCGGCTTCGTCGGCGGCAGCTCCGCCCACCCGGCCGCGACCGTCGGCCAGGTCGAGGAGGAGCCCGACCTGTTCAGCGACCTGGGCGGCGCCCCCGAGCCCTCCGACGAGGAGCACGTCGTCGCCATGGAGCGGTCGATGCTGAGCGACGAGGTCCGCACGGACCGCGCGGCCATGGCCGCACTCCTGCACCCCGACTGGCAGGAGGTCGGCCGCTCCGGGCGGCTCTGGACCCGCGACGACCTCGACGAGCTCGGTCCGATCGACCCGGTGGACTTCGAGGTGGTCTCGACCCACCGGCTGGGCCCCGACACCATCCTCCTGCTCTGGCGTACGTCGACGGCGGACCGCTCGACGCTGCGCAGCACCCTGTGGGTGCGCACCGGTGGCCAGTGGCAGGCCCGCTTCCACCAGGGCACCGACGAGCCGTGAGCGCCCTCGTGGCCACATGGGACACTCTGCGGGTGATTCCCGCCAGGCTCGCCGCTGCAGCCGCCCTCGTGGGTGGCCTGCTCTGGATCGCGCGCGCGGTGCTCGGCGGCGGCAGCGACCCCGTGCCCGCGACGCTGCACTTCGTCGGCCTCGGCTTCATCCTCGTGGCGTCGGCGATCTTCGGCAGCTCGCTGGTCAAGAGCGACGCCGTGGCCATGCGGGTCGTCGTGGGGCTGGCCTCGGGCCTGCTCGCGCTCTCCCTGGTCGAGGCGTTCCGGGTCACCGACAGCGGCTGGTACGACGGGTTCTGGGGCATCGTCGCCGCGATCATCGGCGGCCTCGCCCTCCTGCGCGGCCGCGGCAAGCAGCAGCGCGCACCACGAGCCGGCGGCGCCCACTCCCGCTGACCCACCCTTCGTGGCGGTGATCGGGAATCCCGGGCACCTCCGCGGGGTTGCACCGGAGGTGCCCTGACGCGGGCGCACCGACAGACGTGACCGGCACGGGGCGGACGAAGGAGACCAGCGTGGGCGAACGGGTGGCGATGATCAGCCTCCACACCTCACCCCTGGACCAGCCGGGCACGGGTGACGCGGGTGGGATGAACGTCTACGTCATCGAGCTCGCGAAGCGTCTCGGCGCGCAGGGCATCGACGTCGACGTCTTCACGCGCGCCACGTCCTCGACGCTGCCGCAGGTGGTCGAGGCGGCCGACAACGTGCTCGTGCGCCACATCGCCGCCGGTCCGTTCGAGGGGCTGACCAAGGGCGAGCTGCCCGGCCAGCTGTGCACCTTCGCCCGCGAGGTGCTGCGCGCGGAGGCGCTGCAGCCGCTGGGCCACTACGACGCCGTGCACTCCCACTACTGGCTGTCCGGCCAGGTCGGCGCACTCGCGCGCGACCGGTGGAACGTGCCGCTCGTGCACTCGATGCACACGATGGCCAAGGTCAAGAACGAGGCGCTCGCCGCCGGTGACACCCCCGAGCCGATGTCGCGGGTGATCGGGGAGGAGCAGGTCGTCGAGGCCGCCGACCTCCTCGTCGCCAACACCGACACCGAGGCCCGCCAGCTCGTCGACCTCTACGACGCCAGCCCGGACGCCGTCGAGGTGATCCACCCGGGTGTCGACCTCTCCGTGTTCGCCCCGCGCGACCGCGCCGAGGCACGCCGCTCGCTCGGCCTGCCCGAGGACGCCGCCGTGCTGATGTTCGCCGGCCGGATCCAGCCGCTCAAGGCGCCCGACGTGCTGCTCCGCGCCGTCGAGGTGATGCTCGCTGACGACCCGTCGCTGCGTCAGCGCCTCGTCGTGCCCGTCGTCGGCGGGCCCTCCGGCTCCGGCCTCGAGCACCCCACCGCGCTGGCCGACCTCGCCGCCGAGCTCGGCATCAGCGACGTCGTACGTTTCGTGCCGCCGGTGGCGCAGAGCGAGCTGGCTGTCTGGGCATCGGCCGCCACGGCGGTGGCCGTGCCGTCCTACAACGAGTCGTTCGGCCTCGTCGCCGTGGAGGCGCAGGCGACGGGTACGCCCGTCGTGGCCGCAGCCGTCGGTGGCCTGACGACCGTGGTGCGCGACGGCGTCAGCGGCCTGCTGGTCGACACCCACGAGCCGCGTGACTGGGCCGCCGCGCTGCGCCGCCTCGTCGACGACCCGGAGCTCGTGGAAAAGCTCGGCCGCGGTGCCATCGCCCACGCGCAGGACTTCAGCTGGGAGCGCACCGCCGAGCGCACGCTGGTCGCCTACGAGCGCGCCGCCGGGCGGATGCGTGCTGAGATGGTGTCGTGAAGGAGCTCGAGACCGTCCGTGCGTACCTCGCGGAGAACGAGATCGAGCACGAGGAGACCTCGCGCGAGGGCGTCGACGGGGCGAGCTTCTCGCTGAGCCTGCCCGGCGAAAAGAAGCTCCAGGTCCCCGTCCGGCTCGACGTCGGCCCGCACGCCCTGGGCGTGCACGCGTTCGTCTGCCGCAACCCCGACGAGAACCATGCCCGGGTCTACCGGTGGCTGCTCGAGCGCAACCTGCGGATGTACGCCGTCTCGTTCGCCGTCGACCACGCGGGGGACATCTACCTCGAGGCCCGGCTGCCGCTCGCCTCGGTCACGCCCGACGAGCTCGACCGCGTCCTGGGCTCCGTCCTGGCCAACTCCGACGAGTCGTTCAACGCGATCCTCGAGCTCGGCTTCGCCTCGTCCATCCGCAAGGAGTGGGAGTGGCGCATCTCGCGCGGCGAGTCGACCCGCAACCTCGAGGCCTTCCGCGGCTGGCTCGAGCAGTAGCCCTCAGGCGGCCTTCGGCTTCTTCCGCGTCATCAGCACGCCGACGATCGCGAGCGCACCGCCGACGAACGTCAGCGACGGCGGCACCTCGTCGATGGTCAGCCACGCGATCAGCGTCGCGATCCCCGGGACGAGGAAGGTCGTCAGCGACAGCGCCCCGGCGTCGGTGTGCGTCAGCGCGTAGGCCCAGGTGGTGAAGGCGACCGCGGTGGGCAGCACGCCGAGGTAGACGATCCACCACAGCTCGGCGCCGCCGTCGGCCACGATGCCCGGCAGGTCCGGCGAGAACGGCAGGCAGATCACCGCGCCCGTCAGGAACGACACGAACACGACCTGCACGGACGGCAGCCGACGGAGCAGCACCTTCTGCGTCAGCACGCCGACGGCGTACATCGCCGCGGCGACCAGCACCAGCAGCACGCCGACGAGGCTGGCGTCGGCGTCCGTCGACGAGCCGCGCGCGATCACCGCGACGCCGGCGAACCCGACGACCATCCCGCCGAGGAGCCAGCCGTGCAGGCGCTCGCCGAAGAGCGGAACGGCCAGGAGCGCGACGATGACCGGGCCGATCTGGATGATCATCGCCGCCGTCCCGGCGTCGACGTGGCGCTCGCCGGCGTTGAGGGCCAGGTTGTAGATGCCGAACCAGCCGATGCCGCCCAGCGCCAGCAGCGTCCACTCGCGTCGCGTCGGGGCGACCCAGCCGCGGCGCAGCACCAGCGGCAGGACCACGAGCGCGGCGACGAGCAGGCGGCCGGATCCGAGCGCCCCGGGACTGACGTCGTGCGCGACGTGGCGGATCACCACGAACGCCGACGCCCACATGACGAGTGTGATGGCCCCTGCCGTGACCGGCAGCCAGGTCGGCGGTGCAGTCGTCGCGCTGGGCGTCGTGTCGGTGGTCGTCACGGGTCAAGACTAGGAACGGTCATGACCGACCGCCAGCGCATTTCGGACGTCGTACGCCGACATCCCGCCGCTGGTCAGAGATCCAGCTTGTAACCCAGCCCGCGGACCGTCACGAGGTAGCGCGGGTCGCTCGGGTCGGGCTCGAGCTTGGCGCGCAACCGCTTGACGTGGACGTCGAGGGTCTTGGTGTCGCCGACGTAGTCGGAGCCCCAGACGCGGTCGATGAGCTGGCCGCGGGTGAGCACGCGGCCCGGGTTGCGCAGGAACATCTCGAGCAGCTCGAACTCCTTGAGCGGCAGCCGCTGCTCGGTGCCGTCGACCGTGACCACGTGGCGCTCGACGTCCATCCGCACCGGGCCGGCCTCGAGCGTGTCGGGCATCAGCTCGGGCTCCTGGCCGCGGCGGAGCACCGCGCGGATCCGTGCGACCAGCTCGCGAGGGGAGTAGGGCTTGGTGACGTAGTCGTCGGCGCCGAGCTCGAGGCCGACGACCTTGTCGACCTCGTCGTCCTTGGCGCTGACCATGATCACCGGCACCGACGACGTCTGCCTGATCTGGCGGCACACCTCGGTGCCGGGGACGCCGGGCAGCATCAGGTCGAGGAGCACGATGTCGGGTCCGAAGCGGTCGAACTCGGTGAGCGCGGTGTTGCCGTCGGCGGCGATCGCCACCTCGTAGCCCTCCTTGCGCAGCATGTAGGCGAGCGCGTCGCTGTAGCTCTCTTCGTCCTCGACGACGAGTACGCGTGTCATGTGCTGGTCTCCTGCTGTGTTCTGCGGACCGGTGGGACGGGCCTGGTGATGGATCGGGCGTCGGGGTCGATGGGTACGACGACCTCGACCGGAGTGGTGCCCGAGCCGTGCTCGGGGCTGGAGTTGCGGGGGAGGGTCAGGGTGAAGGTCGAGCCCTGGCCCTGCACCGACCACACCGAGATGTCGCCGCCGTGGGTGGCGGCCACGTGCTTGACGATCGCGAGCCCGAGGCCGGTGCCGCCCGTGGAGCGGTGCCGGGCCGGGTCGACGCGGTAGAAGCGCTCGAAGATCCGCTCGATGTCCTCGGCGGGGATGCCGATGCCCTGGTCGACCACGGACACCTGCACCTGGTCGCCCTCGGAGCGGGTGGTGACGACGACCCGCGAGCCGCTGCTGGAGTAGGCCACGGCGTTGGCGACGAGGTTGCTCACCGCAGCACCGATCAGCTCCTGCGAGCCGAACACCTCGAGCCCGTGCTCGCCGCGCGACTCCACGGTGATCTCCTTCGCCGCGGCCTCCATCGCGCTCGTGTCGACCGCCGTGGCGACGGCCGCGTCGAGGTCGACCATCACCGGCTTCTCCAGCGGGTCGTGGGCCTGGAGCCGGGACAGCTCGATGATCTGCTGGACGAGCTTGGACAGGCGGTCGCTCTCGGTCCGCATCCGGCCGGCGAAGCGCTGGACGGCCTCGGGGTCGTCGGAGGCGTCGTTGACCGCCTCGGCGAGCAGCCGGATGGCGCCCACGGGGGTCTTGAGCTCGTGGCTGACGTTGGCCACGAAGTCGCGACGGACCTCCTCGACGCGCTTCTCGCGCGTGCGGTCCTCGACCAGCGCGAGCACCAGCCGTGCGCCGAGCGGCGCGACGCGGGCGGTGAGGGTGCGGGCGGTGCCTCCGGCGGGCGCGGGCAGGACGATCTCGCTCTCGCGGATCTGCCCGTCGCGACGCACCTGCGCGACGAGCTCGAGCAGCTCGGGAACGACGAGGGTGTTGCCGCGCACCAGCCCGAAGGCGTACGCCGGTGCCGAGGCCTTGAGGACGTGGTCGGACTCGTCGACGACGACCGCGCTCGACCGCAGGATGCTGAGCACCGCGGCGACACCGGCCTGGACGACGGGCTGCTCGACCTCGGGGAGGGTGTGGCGCTGGCGGTCACTGATGTGCCACGCGAGGACCGCGCCGCCAGCCATGATGGCCCCGACGAGCGCGGCCAGACCAGCCTGCATCGTCGGATCCACGCTCACATCGTACGCACCGGGGCACCGCCGCCCGCCCCGATGGACGCCCGGCGCCGAGTGTTCACGCGCCGTTCATCGCTCACCGACATCTGTTCGCTTCGGCTGCCTACTGTCCGGTGCATGCGTGAGGCTTTCCATGACCAGCTCGACGGCATCTTCGCCGACCTGTCCGACATCTGCGGCATGGTCGAGGTCGCTGTCCACGAGGCCACCAAGGCCCTGATGACCGGGGACGTGCACACCGCCGACCAGGTGATCAGCGGCGACAAGGCGATCGACGACGCGCGCGAGCGGGTGGACGACACGTCGTTCCAGCTGCTGTCGCTGCAGCAGCCGGTCGCCGGCGACCTGCGGATGATCGTCTCGGCGCTCCGCATGGTCAGCGAGCTCGAGCGGATGGGCGACCTCTCGGTCCACGTCGCGAAGATCGCCCGGCTCCGCGTGCCGCAGGTGGCGGTGCCCGAGGAGCTGCGCCCGACGATGGGTCGGATGGCCGAGGTCGCCGAGGACATGGTCCGCCGGGTGCGCGGCATCATCATCGATCGCGACGTCGAGGCAGCCATCGAGCTCGGCCGCGACGACGAGGTGATGGACCAGCTCCGGCGCCGCAGCTTCACCGAGCTGCTCTCGACCGACTGGCAGCACGGCGTGGAGGCCGCGGTCGACATCGCCCTGCTCGGTCGCTACTACGAGCGGATCGCCGACCACTCCGTCTCGGTCGCCAACCGCGTCGTCTTCGTGGTCACCGGCGAGCGCCCCGAGCGCGACTGAGCTCGGGCCAGGGTCAGCGGCCCTGGTTCGCCACCGCTGCAGCAGCCGCTGCAGCGGCCTCGGGATCGAGGTACTCGCCACCGGCGACGGTGGGCTTCATGGACTCGTCGAGGCGATAGAGCAGGGGCATGCCGGTCGGGATGTTGAGCCCGGCGATGTCCTCGTCGCTGACGCCGTCGAGGTGCTTGACGAGCGCGCGGAGGCTGTTGCCGTGGGCGGCCACCAGCACGGTCTTGCCGCCCTGGAGGTCGGGCACGATCTCGGCGTCCCAGTAGGGCAGGAACCGCGCGATGACATCCTTGAGGCACTCGGTGCGGGGCAGCTCGTCGCCGAGGTCGGCATAGCGCGGGTCGCCGGCCTGCGACCACTCGTCGGAGTCGTCGAGCGGCGGCGGGGGCACGTCGAAGGACCGGCGCCAGAGCATGAACTGCTCCTCGCCGTACTCCTCGAGCGTCTGCTTCTTGTCCTTGCCCTGGAGCGCGCCGTAGTGGCGCTCGTTGAGCCGCCACGAGCGCTTGACCGGGATCCAGTGGCGGTCGGCGGCGTCGAGCGACAGGGCGGCGGTGTTGATCGCGCGGCGCTGCAGCGAGGTGTGCACGACGTCGGGGAGGATGCCGGCCTCCTTCAGCAGCTCGCCTCCGCGGACGGCCTCGCCGCGACCCTTCTCGGTGAGGGCCACGTCGACCCAGCCGGTGAAGAGGTTCTTGGCGTTCCACTCGCTCTCGCCGTGGCGGAGCAGCACGAGGGTGTGGGTCACGAGGCGTCCATGCCTTCCCAGTAGCCGGTGTCGTTCGCGACGACCGGGACGTTGAGCGAGACCCGCTCGCCATTGCCGAAGTCGACCGTCAGCGGCACCACGTCGCCTGCGGTGAACTCGCCGGTGAGCACGATGTCGGCGGCGGGCTCGGCCAGGTTGACCAGGCCACCGGCCGGGATCGTGACCGGCTCGAACTCGGCGGCCGTCACGGTGGCGTCCTGGCCGGCGACGGCGGTGAAAGTCGCCTCACTGTCCGAGCTGTTGTTGGACAGTGACGCCACGAAGGTGCCCGAGCCCTCGGCTGCCGAGACCACGACGGCGGAGAGCACGTCGACGGCCCCCTCGCGGTTGTTGGCGCCGCTTCCCGGCGTGTAGACGCGGTCGGTGGCGTAGTCGAAGCCGCAGGAGGACAGCGGCGCGGCGAGCGCGACGACCGTTGCGGCGCTCACGAGGAGTCGATGCTGCATGGCGCACAGCCTAGCGCCGGCCGGCCCCACCGCTGAGCCCGGCTCAGGTCAGCCCGACCGTGCCTCCCGCGATGATGAGGCCGACCGCCACGAGGACCGTGAAGACGCCGGCGATCAGCAGCAGCCGGGGGGTGCCGGTCTTGAGTGCGAGCACCATCGGGAGCGAGCGCTCGCCCTCCTCGTGGTCCTGCACGAGGCCCGGCAGGGCGGACAGCAGGTGGAGGCCCAGGCCGAGGGCGGCGGCGAGGGCGGTCATCGCGACGGTGGGTGGCGTCGTCGTGCCGACGCCGTTCCAGCCGCCGTACGCCAGGAACGCCGGGTAGAGCGCGAAGCTCACCATCCACGGCAGGAACGACAGCACGCGCGCGTGGAGGTAGCGGTCGCCGACGGCCGAGACGGCCACGACCGCGAGATAGGCGAGCCCGGCGCGACGGCCGTGGGCCACCGCGAGGGGTACGACGAGGAGGACCGCGCAGGTGAGCGCGAACCAGACCGTCCCCGGGTCGAGCCCGCGGACGAGCGGCTTGTCGGGCCGGTGTCGCTCGTCGCGGCGTCGGTCGGTGAGGTCGTCGGCCCAGCCGATGATGGCCTGGCCGACCAGCACCGTGGCCACCACGAGACCCACCTCGCGCAGCGGTCGACCGGCGACGGCGGCCGCCGTGCCGAGCCCGATCGCCATGCTGATCACGTGTCGCGGCTGGGCCGCCAGCAGCAGGAGCACGGCGGGAGGCGTGGGCATGGCGGGAAGTATGCCCGCCGGCGTGCGCGGAGGGGGCCCGACCACAGGAACTGCCGATCTGTCAAGCCCGCAAGGGGCCTCTGACCTGCACAAACGCGTCAGGAGGTCGTTCGAACCCGTGTTAGAATGGTCACCTAGGAAAGGGAACTGAACATATGACTTTCACCGTTGGCGAAACGGTCGTCTATCCCAATCACGGGGCCGCTGTCATCGAGGAGATCGAGACGCGGACGATCAAGGGAGAGGACCGCGAATACCTCGTCCTCCGGATTGTCGCCCAGCAGGACCTGGTCGTTCGCGTGCCGGCCTGCAACCTCGACCTCGTCGGCGTCCGTGACGTCGTCGACAAGGAGGGCCTCGACCGCGTCTTCGACGTGCTGCGGGCCGCCCACGTCGAGGAGCCGACCAACTGGTCGCGCCGCTACAAGGCCAACCTGGAGAAGCTGCACTCCGGTGACGTCATGAAGGTGTCGGAGGTCGTGCGCGACCTGTGGCGCCGCGAGCGTGACCGCGGGCTGTCGGCCGGCGAGAAGCGGATGCTTGCCAAGGCGCGCCAGATCCTGGTCTCGGAGCTGGCCCTGGCCGAGAAGACCAACGAGGACAAGGCCGAGGCCACCCTCGACGAGGTCCTCGCCTCCTGAGCGTGTACGACGCCGATCGAGGCCCCTGGGACGAAGGTCCCCGGGGCCTCGGTCTCGTTCTGGACGACGAGCGCGGTTCCCTGCCCTACGAGCTCCTCCACGGTGAGGCGCTCGTGGCGTGCGCGGCGTGGGCGCTCGGGGAGTCCGGGGTCGACCTCGTCGACGCCAGCGTGACGTGGGGCGGCCTGGTCGACTCCGGCGAGGACGTCGTGCTGCACGACGCGCTCTGCCCGATGACGCCGCCGGCCTTCATCGCGGACTGCCTCGCGCAGGCGCGCGCCACCGGCGACGTCGTGGTCGGAGCCCGTCCGGTCACCGACACCGTCAAGGTCGTCAGCGACGACCGGGTCGGCGCGACGCTGGACCGCGACGACCTCGTGGCGATCACCTCCCCACTGGTGCTCCCGGCCGCGGTCGTGGCAGGCCTGGACCGGCAGCCCACCACCGACCTCGCCCGCGCCGTGGCCGACCTGGCTGCGGCGGGTCACCGGGTCCGGCTGGTCCCGGCGCCGTCCGAGGGACGGCGGGTGTCGTCGGTCGAGGACGTCCGGCTCCTCGACGCCCTCACCTCGCCCCAGGCACTGTCGCGCTGAGCTCCGTCGCGAGCGCCACGTCCTCGGGGAAGGTGACCTTGAGGTTGAGCGAGGTGCTCGGCACTGCGGCGACGGGCACGTCGGCGTACGCCGCGACGCAGGCCGCGGTGTCGGTGCCCTCGAAGCCGTCGTCGGCCGCCGCCCGGTAGGACGACAGCAGCGCGTCAGCGCGGAAGGCCTGCGGCGTCTGCACCGCACCCGCGTCGTCGGCGACCGGGGTCAGGTCGGCGTGCAGCAGGCGGTCGACCGGCACGACGGGGATCGCGCCGCCCACCTCGCGGGCGGCGTCGACGACGGCCCTCCAGAGCGCGAGCCCGGCGAGCGGGCGCGCTCCGTCGTGCACGACGACCACGTCGACCTCGCCGGAGACGACGTCGTCGGCCAGCACTTGGATGGCTGCCCACTCCGACGCGTGACGGGTGGCCCCGCCCTCCACCACGAGCACCTCGCGGTCGCCGAGGTGCGGCGCCACGTCGGCCTCGACGGCGTCCCGGTCCTCGGGTCGCACGACGAGCACGAGGCGGCGTACGTCCGGGAGCGCGAGCGCGTCGCGCACCGACCACACCAGCACCGGCACGTCGCGCAGGGGGAGCAGCACCTTGTTGACCTCGGCGCCGACGCGGGTGCCCGAGCCGGCGGCCAGGATGACGACGGCCGTGCCGGTCATGGACGCGTGACCAGCGCCGTGGCGATGGCGGCGACGCCCTCGCCGCGACCGGTGAGGCCGAGCCCGTCGGTCGTGGTGGCGGAGAGGCTGACCGGGGCGCCGAGCGCCTCTGACAGCGCGGCGGTCGCCTCGTCGCGTCGTGGACCCAGGCGCGGCACGTTGCCGATAACCTGCACGGCCACGTTGCCGATCTCCCAGCCGGCGTCGCGCACGCGGCGCGCGGTCTCGGTGAGCAGGGCGACGCCCGAGGCCCCCGCCCACTCGGGCTCCGCGGTGCCGAAGTTGGTGCCGAGGTCGCCGAGCCCGGCGGCGGAGAAGAGCGCGTCGCAGGCGGCGTGCGCGGCCACGTCGGCATCGGAGTGACCCTCGAGCCCGGCGGGCTCGTCGGGCCACGCGAGTCCGGCGAGGTGCATCGGCACGCCGGGCACCAGTCGGTGGACGTCGGTGCCGATGCCGATGCGGGTGTCGACGCGAGCGCCGTCAGGGGACTGTAAGGACGTCACGTCGGCATCATGCCCGGTCACGCGTCACAATGGACACGTGACTGATCGCCGCCCGCCGTGGGCGCTCGCCGGGGTCCTGGCCGGACTGGCCGGCCTCGCGACGAGCTATGCCGCCGCCATGGTGCTCACGATCCGCGAGTCGCCCGTCGTCGCGGTCGCCGAGATGGTCATCCGGCTCACGCCCGGTGAGGCTGCTGAGCGGGCGATCTCGGTGCTGGGCCACTTCGACAAGCCGGCGCTCGTCATCGGGATCCTGCTGATCCTCCTCGCCCTCTTCGCGCTGGCCGGCCGCCTAGCGGAGAAGGGCTTCTGGCAGCCGATGGTGGTCTGGTTCGCGCTGGCCGGCCTCGGCCTGGGTGCGGTGCTGGCCCAGCGCAGCGCCGGCCTCGCCGACTCCCTGCCGGTGCTCATCGGCCTGGTCACCTGGGTCACCGCGCACTCGGCGCTCAACGACGCGCTGCGCCGCGAGCGGCGCCGCCCCGACCTCGAGTCGCGCGAGCGCCGGGTCTTCGTGATGGTCGCCGGCGCGATCTCGCTCGCAGCGGTCGGCATCGCCGCCGGCGGCCGGGTCGTCGGCGCGGGTCGTCGCCACGTGGAGGCGAGCCGCCGGCTGCTCCGCATCCCCGGCGTCACCCGGCGCCAGGCACCTGTCGCCACGTCGGTCGACCTCGCCGGGATCGCGCCGTGGCAGACGCCCAACGAGGACTTCTACCTGATCGACACCACCCTCGCGAAGCCCACCATCGAGCCCCAGGACTGGGCGCTGCGCATCCACGGGCTGGTCGACCGCGAGCTCGTCCTCACCTACTCCGACCTCGTCGAGCGCGAGCTGACCGAGTCGTGGATCACCCTCAACTGCGTCAGCAACGAGGTGGGCGGCGGTCTCGTGGGCAACGCCCGCTGGAGCGGCGTACGACTCGCGGACCTGCTCGCCGACCTCGGCGTCTCGGACCAGGCGGACGCCGTCCTGCAGACCTCGCACGACGGCTGGTTCTGCGCGACCCCGCTGGCCGCGCTGACCGACGACCGTGACGCCATGCTCGCCGTGGCGATGAACGGACGCCCGCTGCCCATCGAGCACGGTTTCCCGGTGCGGACGATCGTCCCCGGGCTCTACGGCTACGTCTCGGCCACCAAGTGGGTCGTCGACATGGAGGTCACGACCTTCGAGACGGCCGTCGGCTACTGGACGACCAAGGGCTGGTCGGCCGAGGGGCCGGTCAAGATCGCCTCGCGCATCGACGTGCCGCGCTCGGGCGACGACGTCGAGGTGGGCGACGTGCAGATCGGTGGCGTCGCCTGGCACCAGCACACCGGCATCGAGGCCGTGGAGGTGCAGGTCGACGGCCGCGAGTGGGAGCGCGCCGAGCTCGGCGAGGTGCCGTCGGTCGACACGTGGGTGCAGTGGAAGGTCACCGTCGACGTCCCCGAGGGGGACCACACCGTGCGGGTCCGGGCGATCGGCAAGGACGGCGCGACCCAGACCGACGTCGTGCGCGCTCCCGACCCCGACGGGTCGACCGGGCTGCACGCGATCGAGATCAGCGCCTCCTGATTCGACCTAGCTGTTGCGGATGACGTACGCCGTCCCGCCGGAGGCGCTGATCCAGATCCGCTCGAACTGCGCCCGGTCGTAGACGCGGCGCACCTCGGCGTTCGTGGCGCCGGCGGGGTCGTTGACGACGACGTCGCCGTCGGCCTCGAAGCCGACGACCACCATCAGGTGGCCGTTGCTCGCCGAGATAGGCGCCCCCGCCAGCTGGTTGCGGCCGAACGCGACGGAGACGACCAGCGGCATGCCGGCGGCGATGTAGTCCTCCGCCTCGCGCAGCCCGCTCATCCGGGTGACGTAGGAGTCGCCGCCGACGAGGGTGGCGGCGTAGGCGGTGTTGAAGGCCCAGTTGCCGGTGCCGTCGTAGCCGTGGTCGTAGACCATCTTGGCGGTGTGGTCGACCACTGCGTCGACATGACCGGGCGTGATGCCGGTCGGCGCGGGGGAGATGCCGTAGTAGCCCAGCACCATCGCGGTCGAGGCGGCCGAGCACCACGCCTCGCCACCGCCACCCCACTGCGGGTAGTGCCCGTCGTGCACCATCTGCGACAGCGTCGGGACGGGGAGGACCGTGCCGACCGCCGGGCCGGGCGTCGAGGTGGGTCGCGGCGCGCTCGCGTCGAGCGACGCGACGCCGCCGACGCGCTCGAGGCTGACCGCCAGGCTCGACCCGCGGGGCCGCATCAGGGTGACGCGGACCTGCCACGACGCGATCGAGGAGGCGGCGTACCACGTGTCGACGCTGACGCGGCCGAGGTCGTCGGACTGGCCGGAGTACGTCGTCCGCGCGACAGGGCGCCCGGTGCGGGACCAGTCGGCCATGGTGTCCCAGCTGCCGGTGGTCCCGTCGGTGGCCATCGCGCGCACCTCGACGCGGACCAGGCTCTTGCCGGGCGTGGTCGCCTCCCAGGTCGGGATGAGGGCGGTCGCGTCGAAGCCCGGCGTCGACCACGGCGACGTCCAGGTGCCCGCCTCGTAGCGGCGGCCCGCGACCGTGCGCGGCTTGGCCTTGCGCAGCGACACCTGGCCGCGGCCGAGCTTCAGTCCGGCGCGGGTGCCGGCCTTGAGGTCGGCGTACGAGCTCCAGGACACCAGCGAGACGTGCGGAGTCGCGCGGACGCGCGGCTCGGCGTGGGCGGCGGGAGTGGGCGCCAGCGCGCCGAGGACGAGCGGGAGCAGGAGGAGCGCGGCGGCGCGGCGTCGGAGCACCGGACGACGATACCCCGCGAAATCCCACCCGTCCCAGGAGCCACAGGACCTCGTGCGCGACACTTCTTCGTTGTCGCGCCTGCGCCCCTAGACTCGGCGGGTGACCCTGAGGCTCCACGACACCGCGACGCGCGAGACGCGCGACTTCGTCCCCCTGCAGCAGGGCCGGGCGGGGATCTACGTGTGTGGCCTCACCGTCCAGAGCGAGCCGCACGTCGGGCACGTCCGCTCGGCGGTGAACTTCGACGTGCTGCGCCGCTGGCTCGCGGCCACCGGCTACACCGTCGACTTCATCCGCAACGTCACCGACATCGACGACAAGATCCTCGCCAGGTCCGCGGAGCAGGGCGTCCACTGGTACGCCCTCGCCGCCGCGATGAAGCGCGAGCTCGACAAGGCCCTCGCCGCGATCAACGTCCTCCCGCCGACGTACGAACCGGGTGCGACCGGGCACGTCCCGGAGATCCTCGAGCTGATCGAGCAGCTGGTCGCCCGCGGCCACGCCTACGCGGCCGAGGACGGCAGCGGCGATGTCTACTTCGACGTCCGCAGCTGGCCGGCCTACGGCGAGCTGACCCGCCAGAAGGTCGAGGACATGGAGCCGGCCGGCGACGCGGACCCGCGCGGCAAGCGCGACCCCCGCGACTTCGCGCTGTGGAAGGGGTGGAAGCAGGAGACCGAGCCGCAGACTGCGGCCTGGCCGTCCCCCTACGGCCCCGGTCGGCCCGGTTGGCACATCGAGTGCTCGGCGATGGCCGGCAAGTACCTCGGTCCCGCCTTCGACATCCACGGCGGCGGCGTCGACCTGCGCTTCCCCCACCACGAGAACGAGCAGGCCCAGTCGCGCGCTGCCGGCCGGCCGTTCTCGTCCTACTGGCTGCACAACGCCTGGATCACCACCGCCGGCGAGAAGATGAGCAAGTCGCTCGGCAACTCGTTGCTCGTCCCGTCGGTGCTCGAGCGGGTGCGCGGCATCGAGCTGCGCTACTACATGGTTTCCGCGCACTACCGCTCGCACGTCGAGTTCAGCTTCGAGGCGCTCGACGAGGCGGCCAAGGGCTTCCGCCGGATCGAGGACTTCCTCGACCGGGCCTCCGGCGTGGTGGGCGGCTGGTTCGCCTCGCTGCCCGACGCCTTCGTGCAGGCGATGGACGACGACCTCGGTACGCCGGCCGCCGTCGCGGTCATCCACGACTCCGTCCGCGAGGGCAACCGCCTGCTCGTCGACGGCGCCTCCGACGAGCTCAGCCAGAAGTTCGGCGAGGTCATCGCGATGCTCGACGTGCTCGGCCTCAACCCCGCCGACGAGGCGTGGGCCAACGGCGCCGACGACGACGACAAGCTGACCAGCGTGATCGACGCGCTGGTGCAAGGACTCCTGGCCGAGCGGACGGCGGCACGCGAGGCGAAGGACTGGGCGCGTGCGGACGCCATCCGCGACCAGATCAAGAACGCCGGCGTCGAGGTGGAGGACACCCCCGCCGGCCCCAAGTGGACGGTGAGCTGACATGGCAGGCAACAGCAAGCGCAAGGGCGCCATCAAGAAGACCGGCAAGGGCAACCCCACCGCCGGCTCGGGCGGCCGCGTCCGTCGCGGGCTCGAGGGCAGGGGTCCGACGCCCAAGGCGACGGAGCGGCCCTACCACCAGGCGCACAAGGCGGCGAAGCGCGCCGAGAAGTCCAAGGACACGCGGGCCAAGCGGCGTACGACGTCCGACGCCGAGTGGGCAGCCGGGCGCAACTCCGTCGTCGAGCTGCTGCGCGGCGGCGTGCCGGTGACGGCGGTCTACGTCGCCGAGGGTGCCGAGCGCGACAACCGGCTGCGCGAGGCCTTCAAGCTCGCCGCGGAGCAGGGGGTCAAGCTGCTCGAGGTCACCCGCAACGAGATGGACCGGATGACCAGCGGGGCGGTCCACCAGGGCCTCGCCGCACGGCTGCCGGCCTACGAGTACGCCCACGCCGACGACCTGCTCGACCGTGCCGACGAGGCCAAGGAGCCGGCGCTCATCGTCGCCCTCGACTCCGTCACCGACCCGCGCAACCTCGGCGCCGTGGTGCGCTCGGCCGCGGGCTTCGGCGCGCACGGCGTGCTCATCCCCGAGCGCCGCGCGGCCGGCATGACCGCCTCGGCCTGGAAGACCAGCGCCGGCGCGGCCGCGCGTCTTCCGATCGCGCAGACGGTCAACCTGACCCGCCAGCTCAAGGCCTACCAGGAGGCGGGCTGCATGGTCGTCGGCCTCGCCGCCGACGGCGACATCTCGCTGCCCGAGCTCGTCGCGCCCGACGGGCTCGCCGAGGGACCGCTCGTCGTCGTGGTCGGGTCGGAGGGCACCGGCCTCGGTCGCCTGGTCGCCGAGACCTGCGACCAGATCGTCTCGATCCCGATGGCCGGGCAGCTGGAGTCCCTCAATGCCGGGGTGGCCGCCTCGGTCGCCCTCTACGCGATCTCGCAGGCCCGCCTCCCCGGATGACCACCCCACGCCGCGTGCTCGTCGGTGCCGTGCTGCTGGCCGGCAGCGTGGCGCTCGGGTTGGCGGTCGCGGTCTCGCTCTTCCTCAACAGCAGTCGCACGACCGTCCTGGTCGGGCACGACGCCGTCGTACGACCCACGATGGCGCGCGACGCGGTGGTGCAGACGGGGCCGCTGCTGCCGGACTTCCGGTTCCGCGACGTCGGAGCGATCGGCGTCACGATCACCCTCGGCAAGACCGAGGTCGGCTCCATCGAGGAGCTGGTCGAGCGCTACGCCTACATCGCCGGCGACCCGGCGGCACCAGTGGAGAAGGTGCAGGGGGTCGTGGTCGACATGGCGGTCTCGGCCGCGATCCGCGGGCTGGGCGTCGGCCTGCTGCCCGTCGCGGTCTTCCTGCTGCTCGGCCGGCACCGACGCGGCCAGCTGTTCCGCGGCATGCGTACGCGCCAGGGGGTGCTCGCCGCGGCGCTGCTGGCGGTGCTGCCGCTGCTGATCTGGCAACCCTGGCAGTCGAGGGAGGAGACCCAGGAGGAGCAGGGGACCTGGCAGACGCTGGCCGAGCTCGCCGGTCCCGACGTCGAGCTGCCTGCGGAGGTGCGCGACATCGAGGTCCGCTCCGGCCCCGTCACGACCCAGAGCAAGCGCCTCGTGCTGAGCGCGATCGACACCTATGACAAGAGCAAGGAGTTCTACTCCACGGCCGCCGAGGGCGCCGCGGACCTCGCCGTCCGGCAGCCCGAGGACGGCGAGACCGTCGCGCTGCTGGTGAGCGACCGGCACGACAACATCGGCATGGACCGCGTCGCCCGCGCGATCGGCGAGGCGGCCGGGGCGACCGTGGTGCTCGACGCAGGGGACGACACCTCCACCGGCCAGCCGTGGGAGGCCTTCAGCCTCGACTCCCTCGCGGCGGCGTTCGATGACTGGGACCGCTTCGGCGTCGCCGGCAACCACGACCACGGGACCTTCGTCAGCACCTACCTCGCCGACGAGGGCTGGACGATGCTCGACGGCGAGGCGGTCGACGCTCCCTGGGGCGGCACCCTGCTGGGCGTCGACGACCCGCGCAGCAGCGGGCTGGGCAACTGGCGCGAGGAGTCCGGCCTCAGCTTCACCGAGGTGGGGGAGCGGCTCGCCGACGCGGCCTGCGCGGCCGCCGACGACGGCGAGCGGGTGAGCACCGTGCTCGTCCACGACGCCAACCTCGGCCGCGAGGCGCTCGCCCGCGGCTGCGTCGACCTCGTGCTCGGCGGCCACACCCACGTGCAGTCCGGGCCCACCGAGGTGACGGGCGAGGGCGGCGAGTCGGGGTGGACGTGGACCAACGGCACCACCGGTGGTGCGGCGTACGCCATCGCGCTCGGCAGCAAGCCCCGCCGCGACGCCGACGTCAGCCTCGTGACGTACGCCGACGGGCGACCGATCGGCCTCCAGTGGGTGCGGCTGCGCACCGACGGGTCCTGGCTCGTCGGCGACTGGTCGCCGATCGAACCGGGCTGAGGAACCCCACGCTCCCCAGCCCGGCTCGAAGGGTCAGAAGGCGCAGAGGACGCGGGCGTCGCCCCACACGCCCCAGCCGTAGCCACTGCCGCTGCCGCTTGAGCCCGCGACGTACTCGTCCTGGAGGCGCAGGCGGAAGACGCCCGTGACGTCGAAGGTGACGCGCGTCGGCGCCTGCCCGGTGGTCATGATCCCGTGCGACCGCTCCACGCTGTCGGCCCACGAGCGGAACCCGACCTTGAAGCCGGTCTCCGACTCGTCGTCGAGCCCGATGGAAGCGTCGAACGTCGTGCAGGAGTCGCTGAGGTTCCACTCTCCCCACGGCTTGGCCTCCCACCAGAAGTCGGAGCTGTTGAAGACGGAGTGCGAGTAGGGCGTCCCCGCGATGAACGCCGAGCCGTCGTCGAAGCGCAGGCTGTCCACGCGGTCACGGTCCGAGAGGTAGTACCAGCCGTAGACGGTCATGGACACGGCGGCGCTCGTCGAGTCCTTGAGCCCGACGCCACCGGGGAACGCCACCCGCACCGGGACCGACTTGCCGGCTGTCGAGAGGCTGGTCGTCGACGTCCATGCGCCGTTCGCCACGACTGCGCTACCGATCACGCCCCACGACTCCGCTGCTGCCTGGTAGGCCTGGACCTCGACCGTCCGACCGTCGAGGTTCCGGCTGGCCGCACCCGCCACCGTGAACGCCTGGCCGGCCTCGACCGTCGACGCGCTCTGCCCGGTGATGGAGACAGCGGTGGTCTGCTTCGGCTGCTGGCCCATGTGCACCAGGACGCTGTCGCACGCCCGCTTCACGCACGCCCTGTAGGTGCGGTCGCCGGACTTCACGTCCTCGCGGTGGGTGAAGCGGCCCTTGCGGCTGGTCCGCTTGACCGCCTCCACGACCCACGACTTGCCCTTGGTCTTCTGGAAGATCGTGACGGGGACCCGACCTCGCACGCCCTTGACGGTGCCGGTCAGCGTCACGACGCCGCCCTTCTTCACCCACTCCGGGGAGGCCGAGATGGTCACCCGGGCGCGCTGCGCCTTGTGGTCCGAGGAGGGAGTCGCTGCGACCCCTGGTGCGGCAAGCAGGGTGAGCAGCAGTGCCGTCACGACGGCGTGGACCAGGCGCATGGGGGCCTCCGGTGGATGGTGGTCCTCGGATCCTCTGCTGCCGACTCGTCGGTCGCACTCCCCACAAACGGGGGTCGGCCCGTCACTCCGGGTCCGTGACCGCCTCGTCGCCGGTGATCGCCTCGTCCGGCTTGGTGGTCAGGAAGCGGTCGATGTAGTCGCGGGCGGTCTCGAAGATGTCGACCTGCTGGCCGGCCTGCTCGGAGAGGTACCAGCGGTGCTCGAGGATCTCGTGGAAGACCTCGGCCGGCTCCAGCTTGCCGGACGCGTCGGGCGGGATCATCGCCATGATCGGCTCGAAGATGGCGTGCATCCACTTGCTCGCCACGAGGTGCCGGTCCTCGCGGCCGAGGTCGAAGTGCGCGGTGAAGGCGGCGAGGTCGTTGAGCAGCCGGCGGGCCTGGTTCTCCTCGACGCTCATGCCGGTCAGCGCCTGGATCTCCCGGGCGTGGTGGCCGAGGTCGACGACCTTGGGCTGGATGCGGATGGTGTCGCCGTCGAGGTCGGTGACGATGTCGAGCTCGTCGACGTCGAAGCCGAGCTCGTTGAGCCGCTCCACGCGCTGCTCGATGCGCCACATCTCGTCAGCCCGGAACTCCTCCAGGCCGGTCAGCTCGCCCCACAGCGCCTCGTAGCGCGTGCGCAGGTGCTCGATGATCTGGAAGCCGTCGATCTCGTGCACGGCGCCGCTGGCCTCGAGGTCCATCAGCTCGGCGAAGATGTTCTCGCAGCCGACGGTGATGTCGTACTCCCGCATCCGCTCGCTCACCTCGTCGCGCAGCTCCCCGGTCTCGGCGTCGACGAGGTAGGCCGAGAACTCGCCGGCGTTGCGCCGGAACAGCACGTTGGACAGCGACACGTCGCCCCAGTAGAAGCCGGCCAGGTGCAGGCGGACGAGCAGCACGACGATCGCGTCGATCAGCGTCGGCACCTGCTCCGCGGTCATGCCGCGGCTGAAGAGGCTGCGGTAGGGAAGGGAGAACTGCAGGTGCCGGGTGATCAGGGCCGCCGGCAGCTCCTCGCCGTCGGCGGACTCGCGGCCGGTGACGACACCCTGCGGCACCACCGCCGGCATCCCGATCCGCTGGAGGTCGCGGAGCAGGCGGTACTCGCGGAAGGCGATGTCGTCCTGGGTCTCCTTGACGGCGTAGACCCGGTCGCCGAGCCGCACGATGCGCACGATGTGGCGCGACAGCCCGCGCGGGAGGGGTACGACGACGTCGTCCGGCCACTCCTCGAGCGGGAGGTGCCACGGCAGGCCGAGGATGGCCGGGTCCGGCCGGTTGGCGACGATCCGCATGGCCATGGGACGACCCTAGTCCTAGTCGAGGGCCCAGATGTCGACGCGCGGGCCGTCCGTCGCCGGCACCTCCACGCCGTCGGGGCTGCTCGTCAGGTCGGCGCCGCCCGGCTCCGACCCGAGCACGTGCCGGCCCGGATCGAGGGGCAGGGAGAAGGCCGGCGCTGCGGCCCGCCGCGCGACGACGAGCGCCGAGCCGTCGGGGTGCTCGCGCACGAAGGCGATGGTGTCGTCGTCGACGTGCGCCCATCGCAGCCCGCCGCGCCGGAGGGCGACGTGGGCACGACGCACCTGCGCGAGGTCGGCGTACGCCGCCAGGGTGGTGCGGTCCCAGTCGTCGGGTCGGTGCCACGGCATGGTGCGCCGCGAGTCCTCGCCGTTGACGCCCTCGAGGCCGATCTCGTCGCCGGCGAACAGCATCGGCACGCCGGGCAGGGTGAACTGCAGGCCGGCCGCGACCCGGTGCACGGCGGCGTCGCCGCCGACGACGGTGCGGATCCGGGCGGAGTCGTGGGAGCCGAGGATGTTCCAGCTCGACGCGGTCGCCCGCCACCCCAGCGTGCCCTGCCACGCACGGAGCGTCTCGACGACGGTCGCGCCGTCGCGTCGGGGGACCGGAACCGGCCGGCCGAAGGCGCGTGCGGGCGACGAGGGGTCGCGCAGCCACGACCACACCGGCCACGAGAAGCCGGAGTAGTTCATCGTGCCGTGCCAGCCGTCGCCGTCGATGTCGCCGGTCGCGTCGTGGTTGTGCTCGCCGATGACCCACGGGTCCTCGCGCAGCTCGGCGGCGGTGGCGCGCACCGCCCGCGCGACCTCGTGCGCGACGTCGATGTCGGCCAGCCGACCGGTCATGTTGGCGACGTCGATGCGCCAGCCGTCGACGTCGTACGGCGGCCGGAGCCAGCGCCCGACCACCGAGTGCGGTCCCTCGACCATCGCGTGCCGGACGTCGTGGTTGGCGTGGTTGATCTTGGGCAGCGTGCCGTGGCCCATCCAGCAGGCGTAGGTGCCGTCCTCCTCGAAGTAGTAGAAGGAGCGGTGCGGGTCGTCGACGCCGTCGACCGCGGACAGGAACCACTCGTGGGTGTCGCCGGTGTGGTTGGTCGTGAGGTCGCCCAGGATCCGCCAGCCGCGGGCGTGGACCGCCGCGCTGAGCCGGGCGTAGGCCTCGTCGCCGCCCAGGAGCGGGTCGACCGCGGTGAATGTGGTCGCGTTGTAGCGGTGGTTGCTCTCGCCCGGGAACACCGGAGTCGTGTAGACGACGTCGGCGCCGACCTGCTCGACGTGGTCGAGGTGCTCGGTGATGCCGTCGAGGTCGCCGCCGTAGAGCTGCATCGGCGTGCGGGGGTCGCCGCCCTCGAAGCACACCTCGTCGTCCCACTCGGCCGCCAGCGCCCAGTCGGGGACCTCGCGCTCGTCGGCCGCCGCGGACCGCGCGAACCGGTCGGGGAACACCTGGTAGACCACGGCGTCGCGTCCCCAGTCCGGTGCCGACGGGAAGGCTGCGAGCCGGAAGTCGTTGCCGTCGGGGACGTCGTGGTCGACGGTGCCGGCGCCGGTCAGCCACTGCTGCGTGCCGTCGGCCCGGACGAGCAGGAACCGGTAGTGCGTGACCGGGTTGTGCACCGGCAGGGCCGCCTCCCACCACACGGCGTGGCCGTCGGCGGTCGAGGTGGTCGGGTAGAAGACCGGCTCGGCGTCGTACGTCGTCCGCAGCCAGATCGCCTCCACCGGGTCGGCGGCGCTGGTCCGGACCCGCACGGTCACCGTGTCGCCCAGGCCGGGCGCCTCGTCGGAGACGTAGAGCGGGGAGCCGTCGTGGTGCGGCAGGTGGAGGAGGCTCACGGGCCTCATCATCTCAGCCGGAAGGCCTGACTAGGATTGCCGCCGCGTCCCCCGGACGCACGCCGCGTTAGCTCAGGGGTAGAGCACCAATCTTGTAAATTGGGTTGCGAGAGTTCGAATCTCTCACGCGGCTCGCTGTCGGACCCGCTCCCTAGCGTGGAGCCATGAGTTGCCTCGGGTGCGGCGCGGCCCTGACCAGGCGCCACCAGAAGGTCTTCTGCAGCAATCGGTGCCAGCGTGCGATGGAGCGCAAGCGGAACATCGCGCTCTGGCTCGAGACCGGCGTCGCTCACACCGGCAGCGGCATCGGTCACTACGTCCGGTCCTACCTCCTCGAGCAGCAGGAGAGTCGGTGCGCCTTGTGCCGGTGCTCGACGACATGGCAGGGCAGCGAGCTGAGGCTCGTCCTCGACCACGTCGACGGCGACTCGACCAACAACCGGCGCGAGAACCTGCGGCTGGTCTGCCCGAACTGCGACTCCCAGTTGCCGACGTTCAAGGCCCGCAACCGGGGGAACGGGCGGGCCTGGCGACGGCAGCGCTACGCCGACGGGAAGTCGTACTGACGACCGCGGGGTACTACGCCTCGGACGCGAAGGCCTTGTCGAGGTCGTCGAGCCGGTCGTCGCAGTAGGCCAGGGTAAGGGCGAAGAGGTGCGAGATCTGGTCGGCGTCGCTGACATGACGCAAGGTTCGACTGACGTCCTTGCTGCGCAGCCATCGCGCTCCCGACGGCGCCAGACAGACGGCCGCCGCGTCGGTCGAGAGGTCACCGTCGGTCATGTCGTCCGTGGGGACCTTGCGCCAGTCGAGGAAGAACCGCGCCAGGTCGCCACGCTCCTCGTGAGTCGGCTCGGCGCTCTGGTCGCCCGTCCTGATCTCGCGGTACCCATCGAGAAGGTTCGGGCAGTAGGCGTCGACTGCGGCGTCGAAGACCTCCCCGCTGCCGTCGTCGAACTCGAGGGACGCGGCCCACACATCGACCTTGGCGGCCACCATGCCCCCGCCGCTAAGGATCGAGCAGAAGGTGCGACCACGGTCGACGAGCTTCTCGTCGGAGATCCTGAGGTCGATGTCGGCCCTGTCGAGGTTGGCCGTGGCCCGGTCGAGGAACTCCTCGTCGTCACCTGGCAGGTCGTCGGGCGGCACCGGGGTCGCGAGGGGCACGGCGACGGGGTCTCCGGCCGTGCTTTCGTCGGCGGACGGCGCCGAGTCAGACGCCGAAACCGTGGCGGACGTGGAGCTCGGCTCGCCAGTGTTCGTGCACGCGGGCAGGGCCAGCAGTGCCCCGACCACGAGGATTCGCCCAAGAGTCGACATCAGCGGACCTGCTCGACCCCGAACTCGCACGCCGGGTCGGCGATGGCGTCCTGGGCGGCGATGAGGCGCAGCTCGCGCTCGCCGGAGTCGAGGGTCTCCTTCAGCACCGCGAAGACCGACGAGGCCGTCCGGGCCAGCGCCTCGGCGGGGGAGCCCGTCTCCTTCAGGTGCGCGGTGAAGAGCGCTGCGGTGATGTCGCCGGAGCCGTTGGCCTTCATCGGGAGGCGGGGCGTGCTCACCAGCCAGGCACCGTCACCGGTGACGGCGAGCATCTCGATCGTGTCGTCGGCGGCGCCGTCCCGGTCGACCGAGGTGACCAGCACCGTCGAGGGGCCGAGGCCGCGCACCTCGTCGACTGCGATGAGGATGTCGTCGAGGGACGACGTACGGCTGAGGGCGTCGCGGTCGGTGATGAAGCCGAGCTCGAACTGGTTGGGCGTCAGCACGTCGGCGACGGGGATGACCGTCGAGACGTACTTCGGCGGGATGGCCGGGTTCACGAAGCAGCCCGACGTCGCGTTGCCCATGACGGGGTCGCAGGTGTACGTCGCCGCGGGGTTGGCCGCCTTGACCTGCGCGACCGCGTCGGCGATGACGTCCGCGATCTCCGGCGATCCCTGGTAGCCAGACAGGATCGCGTCGCAGGACGCGAAGACGCCCCGCTCGCCGATGCCCGTGATCACCGCGGCGACGTCCTCGGCCGGGATCAGTGGCCCGCGCCACGCGCCGTAGCCGGTGTGGTTGGAGAAGTTCACCGTCAGCACCGGCCATACCTCGTGGCCGAGGCGCTGGAGCGGGAAGACGGCCGCGGAGTTGCCGACGTGGCCGTAGGCGACGTGGGACTGGATCGAGAGGACGCGCATCCTGCGACTTTAGTGCCGGGTGTCAGGCCACCTGCAGCGACCGCTTCGAGAGCCCCATCCAGTAGCCGTCGATGACCTGGATGCCCGGTGCGTCGGCGGCCGTCGCTGCACCGAGAGTCACGAAGAGCGGCGTGTAGTGCTCGACGGTCGGGTGGGCATACGGCATGCCCGGCGCCTTGGCCTTGTAGTCCGACAGCAGGTCGACGTCGCCGCGGGCCAGCGCTTCGGCGGCCCAGAGGTCGAAGTCGACCGACCAGCCGGGAGCCTCGGCCTCGATGCGGAACTCCTTGAGGAACGGCAGGCCGTGGGTGAGGAAGCCCGACCCGACGATCAGCACGCCCTCCTCGCGCAACGGGCGCAGGCGCTCGCCGAGCTTCATCAGCCGGTGGGGGTCGTCGGTGGGCAGCGACATCTGCAGGACCGGGATGTCCGCCTCGGGGTACATGATCTTCAGCGGCACCCACGCGCCATGGTCGAGACCGCGGGAGACGTGCTGGTGGACCGGCTCGCCGTCGGGCATCATCGCCGCGACCCGTTGCGCCAGCGCCGTGGCGTCGGGCGTCTCGTAGGTCATCTCGTAGTACTTCGGCGCGAACCCGCCGAAGTCGTAGACCAGCGGAGCCCGGCTTGCCGACAGGCTGACCGGGGCCGATTCCCAGTGGGCGCTCACGATGAGGATCGCCTTGGGGCGCGGCAGGTCGGCGGCCCAGGCCGAGAGCTGGCCGGACCAGATCGGGTCGTCGAGCAGCGGCGGCGCACCGTGGCCGATGTAGAGGGCGGGCATCGCAGTGGTCATGACATCCTCAATAGTCCGAGATTCAACTATATTCCCCGGGTAGTCCAGTGACAATCGGTTTCTCCGGCGCCCGATCGACGACCGAAGGCCACTGGACTACCGCGGCGGCACGTTGTCGTACTCCGGAAGAGCCCAGTCGATCGGATCCGAGCCCTGCTCCTCGAGCAGCCGGTTGACCTTGCTGAACGGCTTGGAGCCGAGGAACCCGCGGTGCGCGCTCAGCGGTGACGGGTGCACCGACTCGACCGACGGGATCGACCCGAGCAGCGGCTTCAGCGACTGGGCGGGACGGCCCCACAGCACCGCCACGCACGGACCACCGCGCTCGGCGAGCGCGACGATCGCGCGCTCGGTGATCGCCTCCCAGCCCTTGCGCTGGTGGCTGTTGGAGTCGCCCGGGCGCACCGTGAGGCACCTGTTGAGCAGCATCACGCCCTGGTCGGCCCACGCCGACAGGTCGCCGTGCCGGGGCGGCATGATCCCGAGGTCGTCGCGCAGCTCGAGATAGATGTTGCGCAGGCTCGGCGGCAGCGGCCACACGCCCCGCTCGACCGCGAAGCTCAGCCCGATCGGGTGCTGCGGGTTGGGATAGGGGTCCTGCCCCACCGCCAGCACGCGTACGTCGGCGAGCGGGCGCTCGAACGCCCGGAAGACTCGGTCGGCAGCGGGCTGGTAGCCCCGCCCGGCCGCCGACTCCTCCTGCAGGAAGCGACCCATGGCCGCGATCTGCTCGTCGACCGGCGCGAGCGCCTCGGCCCAGTCGGGCGCGACGCGCCCCTTCTCGACGAGCCTCGCCAGGGAGCTCATCTCGTCGGCCTCTGCAGCCGGTCGAGGAACGCCACGAGCAACGCCTCGCGCATCGCCGGTGACGCCACGTCGAGCATCGCGTTGACCTCAGCCATCCGGCTGGGCAGCTCGAGGTCGCCCTCCGCGGAGGCGCCGACCAGTCCCGACGCGGCCAGCAGCCCGTCGAAGTCGTCGTCGCCCAGCGTGGCCGGGTCGAGCGCCTCGATGAAGGCGACCACCCCGGCATCGACCGCCACCGGGCCGACTGCCTGGGCCGCTGCCACCGACTCGCCCAGTGCCGACGCGAAGTCGTCCACGTGCGTGAGCGTCCCCGCGCTGACGGACAGGTGGATGCTCGGGCCGTGGTCGGCGTACGACAGCTGCGGCTGGACGTACCACCCGCGCGCGACCAGCTCGTCGGTGAGCGTGAACGGGTCGAGGGTGTCGTCGGTCGCCAGCGTGACGAGGGTCGAGTCGGGCGCCACGACCAGGCGCAGCGCGGGCTCCCGCTCGATGCAGGCGACGATCGCGTCGACCGCAGTCAACGCCTGGTCCGTCAGCTCGGCGTAGCCCGCGTCGCCGATGTGCTCGACGACCGCCCAGGTCCCGGCGATCGGTCCGCCGGACCGCGTCGACTGGGTCGTCGCGTTGAGCATCGTGTAGCCGGGCCAGGCGGCGGAGGCGAAGAACTGCGGCTTGCGCAGGGCCGCGTCGCGGTGCAGCAGCAGCGACGTGCCCTTGGGGGCGTAGGCGTACTTGTGGGTGTCGACCGAGATCGACGTGACCCCCTCCACCGCGAACGTCCACGGCGGCACGGCGCGACCGAGCCGGGCGGCGTAGGGCAGCACCCACCCGCCGATGCACGCATCGACGTGGCAGCGCACGCCCCGGGCGGCTGCGGCGGCGGCGATCTCGGTGACCGGGTCCACCACGCCGTGGGCGTACGACGGTGCGCTGGCCACGACCAGCACCGTGTCGTCGTAGATCGCGTCGGCCATCGCCGCTGCGTCGGCGCGGAAGTCGGGTCCGACCGGCACGAGCACCGCCTCGACCCCGAAGTAGTGCGCCGCCTTGTGGAACGCGGCGTGCGCCGTCGCGGGCAGCACCATCCGCGGTCGTACGACGTCCGGGCGGGCGTCGCGCGCCCCCTGCACCGCCAGCAGGATGGACTCCGTGCCGCCGGAGGTCACCGTGCCGACCGCGCTGTCGGGCGCGTCGAGGAGGCCGCACGCGAAGCCGACCAGCTCGTTCTCCATCTGCAGCAGCGAGGGGAACGCCGTCGGGTCGAGGGCGTTGGACGCGGCGTAGGCGGCGACCGCCTCGCGGGCGACCCGGTCGACCTCGGGGTCGCCGGAGTCGTAGACGTAGGCCAGGGTGCGGCCTCCGTGGACCGGGAGGTCGGCACCCTGCAGGGCCCGGAGCCGCTCGAGCGGGTCAGACATCGGAACCTCCTGGTCCGGACGTGGCAGCCGCCACCTCGGCGGGATCGAGGGTGTACTGCCGCAGCCACCACAGGCTCGCGGCCGTCAGCGCCGCAGGCACCAGCGAGAAGCCCAGCGCGATCGCGGTCAGTGCCGAGTCTGGCTGGCCGAGGTCGCGCCCTTCGCTGGAGAGGTAGCCGCCCAGCGCGAGCATCAGCGCGAACACCGCGGTGCCGAGGGCCAGGCCGAGCGTCTCCGCAGCCGTCCACACCCCGGTGTAGACGCCCGCCCGGTTCTCGCCCGTCCGTGCGGCGTCGACGGCCGCGACGTCGGGCAGCATCGCCATCGGGAAGACCTGGCACCCGGCGTACCCCACGCCGACCAGCCCGGTCGCGACGAAGGTCCACACGTCGTTGCCGCCGCGCGCGAGCACGGCGAGCGCGGCACCGGCGGCGAGCACCAGCGACGCGGCGACGTACCCCCGCTTCTTGCCGACCCGCTCGCCCCACCGCGCCCACACCGGCGTCAGCAGCAGCGCGGGTCCGACGAAGCAGACGAAGAGGATCGTGGCGGCGGCCGTGCTTCCCAGGAGGTCGTCGGCGACGTAGGGGACGCCGGCAAGCATGGAGCCCGTGGCCAGCGCCTGCAGGACGAACGTCGTCAGCAGGACGCGGAAGTCGCGGGCCTGCCCGACCACCCGCAGCTGCTCGCGCAGCGTGCCCGCCCCGGCGCCGACGGCACCGATGGGCGCGGACCGGGTGCCCCACCACGCACCGACCACGCCGACGAGGATGACGACGGCCATCACGACACCCATCACCCGATAGCCGTCGCGCCCGCCGATCGCGTCGCGGATCACCGGCGCCGTCGCGCCGGCCAGCATGATCGTGAACGCCAGGATCGCGACCCGCCACGTCATCAGCCGGGTGCGCTCGTCGTACGACCTCGTGATCTCCGCGGGCATCGCGACGTAGGGCACCTGGAAGAAGGCGTACGCCGACGCGGCCAGCACGTAGAACACGAGGACCCACCCGGCCTCGAGCCACCGGCTGTCGAGGTCGGGCGCCGCGAAGATGAGCGCGAAGGCACCGGCCAGCATGAGGCCGGCCCGGATCAGCCAGGGCCTGCGCGGCCCGGCGGGGTCGATCGTGCGGTCACTCACGCGACCGGCGACCGGGTTGAGCAGGACGTCCCACGCCTTCGGCAGGAAGACGATCACACCCGCCCACAGCGCCGCGATGCCGAGCTCGTCGGTGAGGTAGGGCAGGAGCATCAGCCCGGGAACCGTGCCGAAGGCACCGGTCGCGACCGACCCGCTGCCGTAGCCGATCCGGACTCCGTGCGACAGGCGCGACGAGGCGCCCGGTGAGGTCGCGGTCGTCACCGCTGGCCCAGCGCGCGCGAGCCGGACGACCCGTAGCGGCGCGTGGGGTTCGAGCCGATCGAGGCAGCGGAGGCGGCCTTCTTGGTGGGCGCCTTCTTCGAAGCAGCAGCCTTCTTCGAGGCCGCAGCCTTCTTGGCCGGAGCCTTCCGTGCAGGCGCCTTCCGTGCAGGCGCCTTCGTGGCAGGCGCCTTCTTGGCAGCCGCCTTCGTGGCAGCCGCCTTCTTCGCAGGAGTCCTCCTCGCCGCAGCCTTCTTCGCCGGCAGTGTCCCTGCCGACCACTCCGCGACCCACTCGTCGATGACCTCCCACGTCGTGCCGCGGGCGGCGCGCCCGGTGAGCATGCCGAGGTGGCCGCCCGGCACGATCTCGAAGCGCACCTGCGGCGAGCCGGTCAGCAGCGGGATGACCGCGCGGACCGCCGGCAGCGGCGCGATCCCGTCGGTGTTGCCGGCGAAGACCAGCACCGGGACCGTGATCGCGGCGAGGTCGATCGTCCGGTCGCCGATCTCCATCCGGCCGGCCGCGAGGGCGTTGCCCTTGACGAAGCGGTGGTAGAGCTGGCCGAACGTCCGGCCCGGGTAGGCGGTCATGCTCGACATGAACCGCGTGACGGCCTCCATCTGCTTGAGGTAGTCGGTGTCGTCGAGGTGCGTCGCCACGGCCAGCGGCTTCATCACGACCTTCTGGGCCGAGGCTGCCGTGAACGCCCAGTTCACGATCGGCACCGGTACGCCGCCGAGCGCCCGGTAGGCCCGCGTCACCAGGCCGGTGCCCTGGCCCAGGTTGAGCAGCGGCCGGACCGGTGCCATCAGGGGCACCTTGGTGACGTCGACGGGGGAGCCGACCACCGTGAGGGAGGCGATCGGCAGGTCCGCCCGGTCCGCGGCGACGAGCAGCGCGAAGATGCCGCCGAGGCTCCACCCGACCAGGTGCACGCCCCGCCCGCCGGAGTGCTCGTGCACCGCCCGGATCGCCTCCGGCAGCACCTCCTCGACCCAGTGCTCCATGCCGAGGGCGCGGTCCTTGAAGGAGACCTGCCCGTACTCCACGAGGTAGGTCGGCCGCCCGCCCATCACCAGGTGCTCGACGAGCGAGCAGTCGCGGCGCAGGTCGTAGCACAGCGACGGCGCGGCGAGCGGGTTGACCAGGAGGACGGGGTCGCCGGTCTGCTCGACGTCGACCGCCGGCCGGTAGTGGTAGACCTCCCGCAGGACCCCGTCGTCGATGAGCGTCCGGGGCATCGGGCGCAGGTCGGCCAGCCCGCCGTAGAGCAGCGTGTGGGCGACGTTGCCCGCCGCCGCGACCAGCTGCTCGGGCGTGGGGATGAGATCCATGCGAGAAATCTACGCACCCGGTGCATCCGGACGCTGCGTTCGCACCGAGAAGGGGGTGACGGGCGCCGACCGGCGCCCCTGACGGAAGGACCCTCAGATGCGACGCGTACCCGCACTCCTCGCCACCTCCGCCCTGGCCCTCGGCGCCATCACGGCTGCCGCCCCGGCCGCCAACGCGAAGGCGGTCGGCGAGGACGCCCTGGCCGGCCTCCTCACCGCCGACGGTGACGAGTTCGACAAGAACGCCAAGGACTTCGACATCCTCACGCAGGCTGCCTTCGCCGTCGTTGCCGCCAAGCCCGGCACCCCGGTCGCCATCGTCGCCGACGGCACGAAGCGCGCGACCGTCTTCGCTCCCACCGACCAGGCCTTCCGCGTCCTCGTGAAGGACCTGACCGGCAAGACCATCAAGAGCGAGAAGAAGATCTTCGAGTCGCTCGTCGAGCTGGCGGGCGTGGACACCATCGAGGACGTGCTCCTCTACCACGTCGTGGTCGGCAAGACGCTGACCAGCCCCAAGGTGCTCAAGGCCAACGGCGCCATGCTGAAGATGGCCAACGGCAAGACGGTCAAGGTCAAGGTCCAGATGAAGCCGAAGCTGAAGATCACCTTGAAGGACAAGGACAAGGGCGCCCAGGACCCGAAGGTCATCCTGAGCGCGCTCGACCTCAACAAGGGCAACAAGCAGATCGCCCACGGCATCGACCGGGTCCTGCGCCCGATGAAGTTGAGCTGAACGACTCGACCACCACGCACGCCGTGACGTGAGACGGGTGGGGAGCGCTGATGACCGTCGTCGCGTTCCCCACCCGCACGCCCCGGTACGGTGGCCCCGTGGTGACCGAGGCAGTGACGTTCGACGACGAGCACGACACGTCCGTCGAGGACGTCGCCGCGCGTCTGGTCGCCGGTGACGAAACCGCCCTCGAAGAGGTCTACGACCGCTGGTCGGCCCTCGTCCACACCTATGCCCACCGCGCCCTCGGCGACGCCCACGACGCCGAGGACGCCACCCAGCAGGTCTTCGTCGCTGCCTGGCACAGCCGGCACACGCTGACCCCGAGCCCTTCCGCGCTCCCCGCCTGGCTGATCGGCATCGCACGGCACAAGATCTCCGACGTGCGCGCGGCCCGGGCCCGCGACGCCCGACGGGCCGAGGCCGCGATCACGGTCGACGGCGTCGGAATCACCTCCGAGCAATCCGCCGAGCACGACGTCGCCGAACAACTGGTGATCAGGCAAGTCGTGCAAGACCTGCCCGACCCGCGCAAGACCATCCTGTTCCTCGCCTTCTGGGAGGGACAGAGCCACGCCGAGATCTCGGAGTCCACCGGACTCCCGCTCGGCACCGTGAAGAGCCACGTCCGTCGTGGACTGATCCACATCCAGCAGCAGCTCGAGGGGGTGCGCCGTGAGTCACGCTGAGCTCGACGACCTCGCAGGGCTCGCCCTCGACCGCGACGACGTGTCCCCCGACGTGCAGCGCCACGTCGACGGCTGCCTGCAGTGCACGGAGGCGGTCGACGCCTTCGCGGCGGCCCGAGCGCTGGCCGGTGGTGGCCCCCTGGTGGCGCCCCCGCAGCACGTACGCGCCCAGGTGATGACGCACGTACGCCGTGGCACGCCGGACGCACGGTCCGCCGCGATCCCGCTGCCCGTCGCACTCGAGTCGCACCCACGTGCCCGTCGGGGGATCTCGCCGTGGCTCGCCGGCATCGCGGCTGCGCTCGCACTCCTCGCCGGGCTCGGTCTCGGCCGGCTGACCGGTGAGCCTGCCCCCACCCCCGAGGCGGTCGATCCCGGCACCGTCGTGGCCGCGGCCGACCTGACCGCGCTCGACTCCGACGCCGCGCGTGGCGTCGCGAGCGCCGTCGAGACGGCCGACGCCGTCACGCTGCGCGTCAGCGCCGAGGAGCTCGGCGACGGGGACGGGGTGCACGAGGTCTGGCTGATCAACGTCGACGGCAAGCGCATGGTCGCCATCGGCCTGCTCGCCTCCGGTGACGAGGGCCAGTTCGAGGTGCCGCTCGGCCTCATCGACAAGGGCTACCGCATCGTCGACATCTCGGTGGAGCCCGACGACGGCGACCCCACCCACTCGGGTGTGAGCCTCGCGCGCGGGGAGCTCGCGTAGCGCGCGTTGCTCGACACGGCCCCGGGTGAGGGCTAGGCATGTCTCCATGAAGTGGAGGTACGCGATCCTTGGCGGCACCGCGGCGGCTGCGGCCGCCACGACGGTGCACGACCTGGTCCAGACGAAGCACGCGATCATCCGCAACTTCCCGATCGTGGGCCATGCGCGCTACTTCCTCGAGCGGTTCGGTCCCGAGCTGCGCCAGTACATCGTCACCAGCAACGACGAGGAGCGCCCGTTCAGCCGTGACCAGCGGCGCTGGGTCTACGCCAGCTCCAAGCTGGAGAACAACTACTTCGGGTTCGGCACCGACAACGATGTCGAGACGGTCGAGGGCTACCCGGTCATCAAGCACCGCACCTTCACCGGTCCGGGCGCCGCGACCATGCCGCACGCCCAGGAGGAGGTCGTCCTGCCGTGTGCCAAGGTGATGGGCGCGGCGCGCGGTCGGGAGCACGCCTTCCGCCCGCAGTCCGTGGTCAACATCTCCGGGATGAGCTTCGGCTCGCTGTCGGGCAAGGCGATCGAGTCGCTCAACAGGGGCGCCGCCATGGCCGGCTGCCTGCAGAACACCGGTGAGGGCGCGCTGTCACCACACCACCGCCACGGCGGCGACATCGTCTTCCAGATCGGCACCTCCTACTTCGGCTGCCGCGACGAGCACGGGAAGTTCGACATGTCCCGCCTCGTCGACCTCGTGCAGTCCGCGCCGGTCCGCGCGATCGAGATCAAGCTGAGCCAGGGCGCCAAGCCAGGGCTCGGCGGGATGCTGCCGGGCGAGAAGGTCAGCAAGGAGATCGCCGACATCCGCGGCATCCCCGAGGGCAAGGACTGCGCCTCGCCCAGCCGCCACGAGGTCTTCGACGACGTCGACTCGATGCTCGATTTCGTCGAGAGCGTCGCCCAGCACACCGGCCTGCCCGTCGGGATCAAGTCAGCGGTCGGCAACCTCACGATGTGGGACGAGCTCGTCGCGGCGATGTCCGGGGGTCAGCGCGGGGTCGACTTCGTCAACATCGACGGCGGTGAGGGCGGCACCGGCGCCGCCCCGATGATCTTCGCCGACTCGGTCGCCTATCCGTTCCGGATCGGCTTCGCGGAGGTCTACCGCCGCTTCGCGCAGGGTGGGCTCGCCGACGACGTGGTCTTCATCGGCGCCGGCAAGCTCGGCATCCCCGAGAACGCGATCGTCGCCTTCGCCCTCGGTGTCGACATGGTCAACGCCGGGCGTGAGGCGATGATGTCGATCGGGTGCATCCAGGCGCAGAAGTGCCACACCGACCACTGCCCGGTCGGTGTCGCGACGCAGAACCCCCGCTACACCCGCGGCCTCGACGTCAGCCTCAAGAGCGTGAGGGCGGCCAACTACGTCCGCTCGCTGCGACGGGACCTGCTCAAGGTCTCCGAGGCGATCGGGGTCGTGCACCCGGGGCTCATCGCGCCGCGCGACGTCGACTTCGCCACCGGCACCCGCGCGACGATCGGCCTCGCCGAGACCTACGGCTACGACCCCTCGTGGCCGCGGCTCGGACCGGCGCTGGTGAAGGAGATCGAGGCGATCATGGTCGCGCAGGACGACACCGCCCGGCACGTGGCGACGGAGGCTCGCCCCTGAACGCGAGAGGTCGCGGTCAGCCGGCCCGCGAGCGCCGGGTGGTCTTGTCGTGGTGCTCGGGGAGCGAGACCAGCTCCTCGAGGAAGTCCTTCGCCCACTTGGCGACGTCGTTGGCCACGACCGTCTTGCGCATCGCCCGCATCCGGCGTCCGGTCTCCTTGCTGTCGGCGGCGTAGGCCTCGAGCAGCGAGGCCTTCATCCCGTCGATGTCGTAGGGGTTGATGAGCCAGGCCTGGCGCAGCTCCTGCGCGGCGCCGGCGAACTCCGAGAGCACCAGGGCGCCGTCGTTGTCGAAGCGGCAGGCGACGTACTCCTTCGCGACGAGGTTCATCCCGTCACGGAAGGGCGTGACGACCATGACGTCGGCGGCGCGGTAGAGCGCGGCCATCTCCTCGCGGGGGTAGGACGAGTGCATGTAGGAGATCGCCGGGCGCCCGATGCGCCCGTGGTCACCGTTGATGCCGCCCACGAGGCGCTCGATGTCGTCGCGCAGGATGCGGTACTGCTCGACGCGCTCGCGCGACGGTGTCGCGACCTGCACGAAGACGGCGTCCTCCACGTCGATCTCCCCGTCGCGCACCAGCTCGCCGAAGGCACGCAGGCGCGAGTGGATGCCCTTGGTGTAGTCGAGGCGGTCGACACCGAGGAAGATCTTGCGCGGGTTGCCGAGGGCCTCGCGGATCTCGGTGGCGCGCTTCTCGACTCCCTCGGAGCGGGCCAGCTCCTCGAAGCCGGCCGTGTCGATCGAGATCGGGAAGGCCGTCGCCTTCACCGGCCTGCCGTCGGGGAGGTAGATGGTGTCGCGGTGGGTCTTGTGGCCCACGCGGCTGCGCACGAGTCGTACGAAGTTCGCCGCCGCCCCCGGCAGCTGGAAGCCGATCAGGTCGGCGCCGAGCAGTCCTTCGAGGATCTGGCGGCGCCACGGCAGCTGGGAGAACAGCTCGGCGGGCGGGAACGGGATGTGGAGGTAGAAGCCGATCCGCAGGTCGGGCCGCTGGGTGCGGAGCATCTGCGGCACGAGCTGGAGCTGGTAGTCCTGCACCCACACGGTCGCGCCGTCCGCGGCGACCTCGGCGGCCCGGTCGGCGAAGCGCTGGTTGACCTCGACGTAGGACTCCCACCACTCGCGGTGGAACTCCGGCTTGGCGATGACGTCGTGGTAGAGCGGCCAGAGGGTGCCGTTGGAGAGGCCCTCGTAGAACTCCTCGACCTCCCGCGCGCTCAGCGACACCGGGACGAGCGAGAGGCCGTCCTCGACGAACGGCTCGACGTCCTCCTCGTCGGGGGACCCGGGCCACCCTATCCAGGCCCCGTCGTTGGCCCGCAGCACCGGCTCGAGCGCTGTGACCAGGCCGCCGGGGGAGGTCCGCCACGACACGCTGCCGTCCGGGTGGGTGACCCGGTCGACGGGCAGGCGGTTGGCCACGATCACGAGGTCTGCCTGCTGCGATGGGCTCACGCCGCAACCCTAACGAGGACCGGTGACATGCAGGTCACCCCGCGGTGTCCTCCCGGTGGCCCCCCTGTGCATCCGCCGCATTCCGCCGGTTTGTCCAGACGACTCGCCGGAGGCGAATGACATGGTTGTCGTTCGTCGCCTAGACTCACTCCCGTCCACCCGGTCACGGGTGGGTGTGGGGTCGAGGAGGAGATGGCATGGAAGCCGCGAAGCACATCGCTACCGAGCAGGAGACTGCTCCGGGGCTGAGCCAGCGCGACCGCGACATCCTCGAGTTCGAGCGTCACTGGTGGAAGTACGCCGGCGCCAAGGAGCAGGCGGTCCGCGAGAAGTTCGACATGTCGTCCACCCGCTACTACCAGGTCCTCAACGCCCTCATCGACCGCCCGGAGGCCCTCGAGTCCGACCCGCTGCTGGTCCGCCGGCTGCGTCGCCTCCGCGCGTCCCGCCAGCGCCAGCGCTCCGCCCGCCGCCTCGGCTTCGAGGTCTGACCCACCGAGATCTGACCAACCACTCACGATCGGCTTCCTTCCCCATGGCCTTCTTCCCCAGTCCTGGCCGTTCCTCGCTCCGCCGCCGTCCGGGCCGTCCCCGTGACGAGCGGGGCGTGGCCTTCCCGTCACCCGTCGTGATGCTCTCGGTCCTCGCAGTCGCGATGGCCGCCGTCACCTTCGTCGCGACGCGCGACCAGGCGCCGACCGAGCGCCGCGTGGACAACACCGCGACGATCGCGAGCGCCGACCAGGCGCCGAGCGCCGAGCCCGAGGCCGAGCCGACGAAAGAGCCGAAGCCGAAGCCGCGGCTCGAGCGGGCCGAGGTCTACGTCGAGGTCTTCAACAACTCCGGCATCAAGGGCCTCGCCGCCACCACTGCCCAGAAGGCCACCACGGTCGGCTGGACCGTGGTCGGTGAGGACAACTGGTACGGCGTCGTGCCGACGACCACGGTCTACTTCCCGCCGCGCCTCAAGGCCGCCGGCAAGCAGCTGGCCCTCGACCTCGGCATCAAGCGCACCTCGCCCGCGGTGGGCGAGATGAAGCGCGACCGGTTGACGATCATCCTCACCACCGACGCTCCCCAGTAGGCACGTCGCGCGCCACGCGTGGTTGGCTTGTCGCATGGAGTTCACCTCCGACGACGCGCGCGCCCACTACGACGCCGTACGCGCCGTCCTCGACGGTGTGGTGGTCGGACTCGACTTCGACGGCACGCTGTCGCCGGTGGTCGACGACCCTGAGGCCGCCCGGCTGCACCCCGGTGCGCCCGGCGCCCTCCTCGAGCTCGCGGAGGTCGTCCGCGCGGTCGCCGTGATCACCGGGCGGCCCGCCCGCCAGGCCGTCGCGATGGGTGACCTCGACGCGCTCGGCAACGCGATGCTCGACCGCGGGGCGGAGCTCTTCGTCTTCGGGCAGTACGGCAACGAGCGGTGGAGGGCGACCGACCAGCGCATCAGGTCGCCGCGCCCTCCGGCCGGTCTCGCGACCTTCGAGCGCGAGCTCCCCGCCGTCCTGCGCAAGGCCGACGCCGCCGACGCCTTCATCGAGGAGAAGGGCCTCGCCGTCGCGGTGCACACCCGGCGGATGGACGACCCCGCGGGTGCCCTCGAGCGGTTGCGCGGCCCGGTCGCGGAGCTCGCGGCGCGCCACCACCTCAGCATCGAGCCCGGCCGCAACGTCGTCGAGATCCGCTCCGGCGACATGCACAAGGGCCAGGCGGTGCGTGCCTTCATCGCGGAGCAGCAGGCCACCGGCATCGTCTTCGGCGGCGACGACCTCGGCGACATCGAGGCCTTCGAGGCCGTCCGCGCGCTGCGCGCCGACGGCCTGCCCGGCCTCGTGGTCTGCTCGGCGTCCCATGAGCAGCCCGACCTGGAAGAGCTCGCCGACGTCGTCGTCGAGGGCCCCGCAGGTGTGGTCGAGCTGCTCACCCGGCTCGCCTCGCCGCTGCGCGCCTGACGCTCGCCCGTCGCCGCGGGCATCCAGATCGTGGACTCGGTGTGCACATCGTGAGACGGCCTGCCTACTCTGGTCCTGCTCATCACGAGGGACTGAGGGAACGGCCCGTAGAAGTCCCGGCAACCACCCATGAGCCTCCTGTCCGGATCCGTCCGACAGTCATGGGAGCAGGTGCCAAATCCGACCCACGCGAGAGTCGCGGGGACAGATGAGAAGGAGGACTTCATGAGCACCGTGCTGGACGAGAACACCACCGCCACCGCCCCAGAGGGTCGCAAGGGACTGCGCGAGGGCGCCTTCGGCAACGCCCGCTCCCTCGCCTGCCGCGAGTGCGGGCACGAGGTCGAGCTCGGCCCGTCGTACGCCTGTCCGGAGTGCTTCGGACCCCTCGAGGTCGCCTACGACTACCCGGCCGTGACGCGCGAGGAGATCGCCGCCGGCCCCGCCAACATCTGGCGCTACAAGGCGCTCCTGCCGGTGCCCGACGACATCGAGCAGAGCCCGAACACCGAGCCCGGGTTCACCCGGCTGCTCAAGGCGCACAACCTCGGTCGCGAGCTCGGCATCGACAACCTCTGGGTCAAGGACGACTCGACCAACCCGACCAACTCCTTCAAGGACCGCGTCGTCGCCTGCGCCCTGAGCGCCGCCCGCGAGCTCGACGCCAAGGTCTTCGCCTGCCCGTCGACCGGCAACCTGGCCAACGCGGTCGCGGCCGCCGGCGCCCGGGCCGGGATCCCGACCGTGGTCTTCATCCCGAGCAACCTCGAGACGCCGAAGAAGGTGAACTCGGCGGTCTTCACCGAGAAGCTCGTCGCCGTCGACGGCAACTACGACGACGTCAACAAGCTCGCCTCGGAGATCGCCGGCGAGGAGGAGGGCTGGGCGTTCGTCAACGTCAACGTGCGGCCCTTCTACGCCGAGGGCTCCAAGACCCTCGGCTACGAGATCGCCGAGCAGCTCGGCTGGCGGCTGCCGGACCAGATCGTCATCCCCGTGGCGTCCGGCTCGCAGCTGACCAAGGTCGACAAGGCGTTCCAGGAGCTGATCAAGCTCGGGCTGGTCGAGGACAAGCCCTACAAGGTCTTCGGCGCCCAGGCGACCGGTTGCTCGCCGGTCTCGGCGGCCTACAAGGCCGAGACCGACGCGATCCGCCCGGTCAAGCCCGACACGATCGCCAAGAGCCTGGCGATCGGCAACCCCGCCGACGGCATCTACGTCCTCGACATCTGTCGCAAGTCCGGCGGCGCCGTGGAGGACATCTCCGACGACGAGGTCCGCGAGGGCATCATCCTGCTGGCCCGTACGGAGGGGATCTTCACCGAGACCGCCGGCGGCACCACCGTCGGCGTGCTGAAGAAGCTCGTCGAGACCGGTCAGCTCGACACCTCGCTCGAGACCGTCGTGATCAACACCGGGCACGGCCTCAAGACCCTGGACTCGGTGTCCGACCGGGTCGGCCCCGCAGCCACCATCGCACCCTCCTACGACGCGTTCGTAGCCGCCAACATCCTCTGAGAGGCAAGATCTCCTCATGGCAGTCTCCGTCCGGATCCCGACCATCCTCCGCACCTACACCGGCGGTGAGTCCGAGGTGAGCGCCGAGGGCGACACCCTCGCGGCGGTGCTCGACGACCTCGACGCCAGCTACTCCGGCATCAAGGGCCGCATCCTCGACGAGGCCGGCAAGCTGCGCCGGTTCGTGAACGTGTACGTCGGCAACGACGACGTGCGGTTCCTCGACGAGCTCGACACGCCGACGCCCGACGGCGTCCAGATCTCGGTCATCCCCGCCGTAGCGGGCGGCTGAGCGGAACCCCGCGACGGCCGGCACGCGTCGTACCGGACATGACGACGATGAAGCACGTCCTGCTCGCTGCCCTGCTCCCGCTCGGCCTCGCTGCGACCGCCGCCCCGGCAGCGGCGGCCGACCCACAGCCCGTGCAGCCGTTCGTGCCCGGCATCAACGAGGAGCCCGACCTGTCCACCGCCTGGCAGAAGTGGCAGGCGAAGGGCATCGACGACTACGTCATCACCGTGCGGGAGTCCTGCTTCTGCGTGCGCACCCAGCCCGTCGAGACCGTCATCCGCAACGACCGCACGGTCCGCGTCACGCGCGGTGACCGGCGGCTGAAGGCCTCCCGCGGTTGGTCGATGGACGAGCTCTACTCGCTCATCCGCAGCGCCCGGACGGAGGCCGAGCGGGTCGACGTCGAGTGGACCCCCCGCGGCGTCCCGAGCTCGATCGCGATCGACCCGAGCACGATGGTCGCCGACGAGGAGACCTACTACACCGTCACGCTCAGCCGGCTCTGACGCCGACCACGGCGGCGTTGCCACGGGAGTCGACCTTGATCTCCGCGACGGCGCCGTCCTGCAGGAGCCGCTCGGCCTCGCGGGCCTCGTCCTGCGGGAGGAACCAGCTCTCGATCCCGCAGCGGACCTGCCACGAGCGGTCGTCGCAGGCCAGGTAGGGGCCGTCGGCGGGCCGCTGGCGACTCCACTCGCCGGCGGTCCACACGCCGTCCTCCTCGACGAGGCTGACGTAGAGGTCGCCACCCTCGCCCGACGACTGCCGGTCGTCGTGGCGCAGGTCCGGGTAGTCGAGCGCCACGTAGGCACCGCGGAACGGGTCGATCGGGTCGACAGGCGCGACCCTGACGAGATAGGTGTCGCCGAGCACCCGCGCGGAGAGCTGGGGTGCGACGGCCACGCCCACGAGGACCAGCTGGCTGACGGCGATCAGGGCGACCGTGACGGTGCGCTTCATCGGGGTGCTCCGTTCGAGCTGTCGGGGGTGTCGGTGTCGAGTGCCTGGACCAGCTCGCGCCGGGCCCGGTCGAAGAGGAAGCCGCTGCCCAGGAAGACCGTGCCGAGGACCACGAACAGCCAGGCGCCGGTCACGATCGGGGCGAAGACGGCGAAGCTCTGGAAGGTCGTGAAGACCACCAGCCCGCCCATCGCCATCCAGGTGAGGGCGGTGTGCTCGCGCACGGTGCCGAGCGCCACCAGGGCGACGGCCAGGACGACGTACGCGGCCACCGAGACGGCGGCGTGCAGCCAGTCCGACGCGTCCACGTCGCTCGTGTCGGAGCCGGTCGACCAGAGGCCGAGCAGGGTCGCGATGACCAGGACCAGCACGGCGCCGGCCGGTTCGAGGGCGCGTACGCCGCGCGCCACGACGGCGGCAGCGGCTGCGGCGACACCCGCGGCAGCGAGCGCCACGACGAGCCAGGGCGACCAGGCCAGGCCGTCGCCACCGATGTCGGGGATCGCGGCCACGAAGAGGGAGAGCAGCGCCATGGCAGCGGCCACCGTGCGCCACGCCCAGGCGAAGTCGTCGAGACGGCCGTCGTGCAGGACCGCGAGACCCGCTGCCAGCACGGCCGCGGCGCCGAAGAGCACCACGACCGCCAAGCCGTTCTGCTCGTCCCAGAGCGGCTGCACGAACCACCACGCGACTCCGACGAGGAGGCCGACGATGAAGGGGGCGTGGGCCCGGACGGCGTAGCCGTGCAGCAGCGCGCCGACGGCCCAGAGCCCGAGGAGGCGCGGCTCGAAGGCGGGCACCTGCAGCGACTGGGCGGCCTGGAACAGGACGGCGCCCATGCCGAGGGCGGCGAGGAGGCGGGCGGCCCCGACGAGCGGGCGCGACGCCCGGCGCGTTGCGAGGAGCTCGCCGCCGGCGAGGAAGGCCAGCCAGAGGACGGTGACCGCGACGAAGCGGGCCACGGGGGAGAGCTGGTCGAGGTTGGCGGCGACCAGCCAGATGAGGCCGATGCCGACGAAGCCGCTGCCGAGGTAGAGCAGCACGCGGCCGACGCTGAAGCGGGCGTGGTCGGCGGCGCTGTAGTGCCGGGAGATGCGCTCCGCCTGGTCGGGGCTGATGATGCCCCGGGAGGTCCAGTCGGCGACCTCGGAGCGCAGCCAGGCGAGCTGGCGAGGGGGCACCGAGCGGGTGGGCAGGAGCGCTGTGTCGGTCATGGCTCCAGCGTGGCCCTCTGCGGTGCGGCTGTCGTGAGTACATGGACCCACGTGCGGGGGGTCTGTTGGGCCATCCGTCGACCGGGGTTGGGCGCCGGTCCATCTCCATGTGGTTGAAGGGTGGAGTGGAGAGGCACAGGCACCTGGGCAGGACCGGGACGGCGCTGGCGGTCGTCGGCGGGATCGGAGCCGGAGCGGCGTACGGCGCCCGCGGGCTGCTGGTGCGCCAGGCCGCGCAGGCGCGCAGGGCGATCGGCAAGCCGCTCGGCGAGGAGGCGCCGGCGGGGGACCGGCACTGGAAGAAGGGGTACGGCGACCCGGTGGACCTCCTCGTCCTCGGCGACTCGATCGCCGCCGGGTTGGGCGCGGAGAAGGCGAAGCACACGCTCGGCGGCCGGCTGGCACGCGGGACCGCCCGGAGCGCGGGCAGGTCCGTGCGCCTGCGGACGGCGGCCGTCGTCGGCTCGGAGAGCAGCATGCTCGCGGAGCAGCTGGCCGCCTTGCCGGCGTCGTACGTCCCCGATGTCGCGGTCATCGTGGTCGGCGGCAACGACGTGACCCACCGCGTGCCGGTCGCCGAGTCGGTGCGCCACCTGGTCGCGGCCGTCGACGACCTCCGGGCACGTGGCACCGAGGTGGTCGTCGGGACCTGCCCCGACCTCGGTGCGCTGAGACCCGTGCCGCAGCCCCTGCGCGCGCTCGGGTCGCGGGCGTCGCGGCAGCTCGCCGCGGCCCAGCGCGTGGCTGCCCTGGAGCACGGCGCGCGAGTCGTCTCGCTGGCCCACGTGGTGGGCCCGTTCTTCATCACCAACCCGGAGGAGATGTTCAGCCTCGACCGCTTCCACCCGAGCGCGCACGGCTACAAGCGGACCGCGAAGGCCATGCTCCCGTCGGTGCTGGCGGCGCTGGGCGTGGTGCAGGACCTGCCGTTCGGGCACCACGCACCCGGGGTCGGTGGATCAGGTTAGGGTTCCCGGGTGCGAACGACTGCTCGACGAGCCGGCCAGGCCGTCAAGAGAGCCGCCCAGAAGGCCGGTCGGATGCAGGACCCGCCCGCACCGGAGGCGCCGGCACCGGCGGCCGACCCGAAGGCCGAGCGCCGCCAGCGGCTCCTTGCGAGCAACCTGACCGAGCTGGCCATCGAGTTCCGCACCGACAAGTGGGGCGTGCACCGCTACACACCTCACTACGAGCGGCACCTCCAGCACCTGCGGAAGGACTCGTTCACGCTGCTCGAGCTCGGCATCGGCGGCTACAAGAAGAGGCGCAAGAGCGGCGCCTCGATGAAGATGTGGCGCTGGTTCTTCCCGCGGGCCACCATCGTCGGCCTCGACATCGAGGACAAGACGTGGCTGACCCGCGGACACATCCACACCTACCTCGGCGACCAGACCGACCCCGCGATCCTGAATCAGATCATCGAGGAGCAGGGTGCGCCGCTGGTCGTCATCGACGACGGCAGCCACATCCCGGCCCACGTGCGCGAGTCGTTCAAGATCCTCTTCCCGCTGATGCCCGACGGCGGCATCTACTGCATCGAGGACATCCAGACGTCCTACTGGCCGGCCTGGGGCGGCGAGATCGACCCGCGCGCACCGGGGACCTCCATGGACCTCGTGAAGGACCTGATCGACGGCCTCAACCACGAGGAGTTCCTCGTCGAGGGCTACGAGCCCACCTACACCGACCAGTGGGTCCGGGCGGTGCACTGCTACCACAACCTCGTGATCATCGAGAAGGGCGACAACCGCGAGGGCTCCAACCGCGACGCCGTCGCCCACGAGCTCTACGGCGCCTCGGAGCTCCCTGAATGACCGTTCTCCTGGTCACCAGTCGCGACCTGCCGACCGGTGAGCCGGGTGCCGCCGCGCTCGACGCGGCCCTGGCCGCACGCGGGGTCGACGCCCGCTGGGTGGTCTGGGACGACCCGGCCGTCGACTGGTCCGCTGCCTCGCTGGTCGTGCTGCGCTCACCGTGGGACTACACCGAGCGGCCCGCCCAGTTCCTCGACTGGGCGCGCTCGCTCGACCAGGCGCGGCTGCTCAACGGCGCCGACGTCTTCGCGTGGAACCACGACAAGCGCTACCTCCTCGACCTGCACCGGCTGCCCACGGTGCCGACCGCGTGGCTCACGAGCGCGGCGCAGCTCGTCGCGGCCGTCGACGACCTCGGCACGGCGGTCGTGAAGCCCGCCGTCGGCGCCGGTGGCCAGGGCCTGGCGGTGCTCGGTGCCGGCCTCGACCAGGCAGCGGCAGAGGTGCACGTCGAGGCGGGCGCGGTCGTCGTACAACCCCTCGTGACCTCGATCCGCACCCGCGGCGAGGTCTCGGTCTTCATCATCGACGGCGTCCCGGTCTGCCAGGTCGTCAAGGTGCCGGTGGGCGAGGAGGTACGGGTGCACGAGGAGTACGGCGGCTCGTCGACCGTGGTGCCCCTCGACCCGGCCTGCGTCGACGTGGCGCTCGCCGCCGACGCCGAGGCCACCCGCAGGTTCGGTCGACGGCTCGACTACGGGCGCGTCGACCTGCTCTGGTGGGAGGAGCGGTGGGTGGTCAGCGAGCTCGAGCTGATCGAGCCCGGCCTCTACCTCGATGTCGCCCCGGAGAACGCCGATCCGTTCGCCGACCTGGTCGTCCGGCGACTGGGCTGAGGCGTTTGCACTCTCGGTGGTCGAGTGCTAAACATGATGCTGGCACTCTCGACACGAGAGTGACAACGACACAGGTGGCGCTGAGGTCTGCAGAAGCCGGCGTGAATGGATCGCCGGTGGAGTGGATCGTCCGTCGCGGGCAGCCCGTCTGGTGTCGACACACAGACTCACGTCGATAGGAATCGCACGCGATATGGCCAAGCTGATTGCTTTCAACGAGGAGGCCCGCCGCGGCCTCGAGCGAGGGATGAACACCCTCGCCGACGCGGTCAAGGTCACCCTCGGCCCCAAGGGCCGCAACGTCGTCCTGGAGAAGAAGTGGGGCGCCCCCACGATCACCAACGACGGCGTCTCGATCGCCAAGGAGATCGAGCTGGAGGACCCCTACGAGAAGATCGGCGCCGAGCTGGTCAAGGAGGTCGCCAAGAAGACCGACGACGTCGCCGGTGACGGCACGACGACGGCCACCGTCCTGGCCCAGGCCATGGTCCGCGAGGGACTGCGCAACGTCGCGGCCGGCGCCAACCCGATGGGCCTCAAGCGCGGCATCGAGGCCGCTGTCGCCGCCGTGTCGGAGCAGCTCTCCAGCATGGCCATCGACATCGAGACCAAGGAGCAGATCGCCGCCACCGCGTCGATCTCCGCCGCTGACACCACCGTCGGCGAGATCATCGCCGAGGCGATGGACAAGGTCGGCAAGGAAGGTGTCATCACCGTCGAGGAGTCCAACACCTTCGGGCTGGACCTCGAGCTGACCGAGGGCATGCGGTTCGACAAGGGCTACATCTCGGCCTACTTCGCCACCGACCTCGAGCGCATGGAGGCCGTGCTGGAGGACCCCTACGTCCTCATCGCCAACTCCAAGGTGTCGACGGTCAAGGACCTCCTCCCGCTTCTGGAGAAGGTCATGCAGTCCGGCAAGCCGCTGCTGATCATCGCCGAGGACGTCGACGGCGAGGCGCTGTCGACCCTGGTCGTCAACAAGATCAAGGGCACCTTCCGCTCCGTCGCCGTCAAGGCGCCGGGCTTCGGTGACCGCCGCAAGGCCATGCTCCAGGACATCGCCATCCTCACCGGTGGCCAGGTCATCTCCGAGGAGGTCGGCCTCAAGCTCGACACCGCCGGCCTGGAGCTGCTCGGCCAGGCCCGCAAGGTCGTCATCACCAAGGACGAGACCACCATCGTCGAGGGTGCCGGCGACCAGGGCCAGATCGAGGGCCGGGTCAACCAGATCCGCGCCGAGATCGAGAAGTCGGACTCCGACTACGACCGCGAGAAGCTCCAGGAGCGCCTCGCCAAGCTCGCCGGCGGCGTGGCCGTGATCAAGGTCGGCGCGGCCACCGAGGTCGAGCTCAAGGAGCGCAAGCACCGCATCGAGGACGCCGTCCGCAACGCCAAGGCTGCGGTCGAGGAGGGCATCGTCGCCGGCGGCGGCGTGGCGCTCGTCCAGGCTGCTGCCACCGCGTTCGACAAGCTGGAGCTGACCGGCGACGAGGCCACCGGCGCGAACATCGTGCGCGTCGCGACCTCGGCCCCCCTCAAGCAGATCGCGATCAACGCCGGTCTCGAGGGTGGCGTCGTGGCGGAGAAGGTCGCCAACCTGCAGGCTGGTCACGGCCTCAACGCGGCCACCGGTGACTACGTCGACATGATCGCCGAGGGCATCATCGACCCGGCCAAGGTCACCCGCTCGGCGCTGCAGAACGCCGCGTCGATCGCCGCGCTGTTCCTCACCACCGAGGCCGTCGTGGCCGACAAGCCCGAGAAGGCTCCGGCCATGGGCGGCGGCGACGGCGGGATGGGCGGCATGGGCGGCATGGACTTCTGATCCTCGTCTGACGGAGTCGCTCGATCACCACAGCAGGGCCCCCGCTCCGGCGGGGGCCCTGCTGCACGTCCCCGGGCTGCGACGCCGCTGGTAGGAATGGCGCATGCGCCTCCCCGTCCCCGGACCTCGTGACGTCCTGTCCGCCCTCGAGCGCGGCGGTGACCAGGTCGAGGCGCTCGTCGGCGCCGTGCCGCGGATGCTGGCCCTCCTCGGCCAGGCCGAGGTGCTGGTTGCGCGGGCGTCTGCCGTCATCGATCGGGTCGAGGACGTGGCCGAGGCCGCTGCCGCGGAGGTGGCGCGGGTCGGGACGGTGGTCGACGACGCGAAGGTGCAGATCGACCGGGTCGGGACGGTGGTCGACGACGCGAAGGTGCAGATCGACCGGGTCGGGACCGTCGTCGACGGTGCCCAGGAGCGGATCGACAGCGTGGGGAAGGTGGTCGACGGCGCGGCCGTCCAGGTCGGTCGGGCGGCCTCACTGATGGACGTCCTCGAACCGCCGCTCACGACGCTGCAGCCGACGCTCCAGACCCTCGCCGACACCACGCACCCGGACGAGGTCGCGGCCCTCGTGCAGCTGATCGACCACCTGCCGCAGCTCACCGAGCAGGTCGAGCGCGACGTGCTCCCCGTCCTCACCACCCTGGGCTCGGTCGCCCCGGACGTCCACGAGCTGCTCAACGTCTCTCGCGAGCTCAACGAGATCCTCGGCAAGATCCCCGGCATCGGCCGCCTGAAGCGGCGGGTGGAGGAGGAGGACGAGGACCCGGACCGATGACCGACCGGAACCCGCCGGCGGGCCGCGTCGTCCCATCCGTAGCACCGGTCCCACCAGGAGGAATCGTGAACACCACCCGCCCCCTCGCCCGCCACCGCACCCTGCTCGCCGCGCCGCTCCTCGTGGCGCTGGCCTTCCTCACCGCGTGCGGTGCCGAGTCGGGCTCCGACGAGGCCCCGGACACGGCGACGTCGAGCAGCTCCCCGGACGCCACGACCGAGACGGGGACCCTTGCCCTCACCGCCGACGGCTCGGTCGCCGCCAAGTGCGCGATGCCGTCCGCCGAGACCCTGTCCACCTTCGACACCGCCTTCTCCGGCACCGTCACCTCCCTCGACGACGGCATGGCGACGCTGCAGGTCGACGAGTGGTACGCCGGCGACGAGGCCGCCACCGTCACCGTGGAGTCGCCCAGCAAGGACCTCCAGGACCTGCTGATGGCCGTCGACTTCCAGGAGGGCAAGACCTACCTCGTCAGCGCCACCGACACCCGGGTGACCCTCTGCGGCTTCACGGCCGAGCAGACCCCGGAGCTCCAGGCGATGTACGCCGAGGCCTTCGCCGGCTGAGCAGGCCGTCGGCCTCAGCTGGGCTTCGGTGCTCCCTTGCGGGCGTATCGCATCCATGTGATGGCGACGCACATGACCGCCCAGGCGATGCCGATGGCGTAGAACGTCGTCGGGCCGAGCGTGGTGACGCCGATCCCGAAGAAGAACGGGCCGAAAGCGGCGATCGCGGCGGTCCAGCCGATGACGCCACCGGCCTGTCGCTTCTCGAAGATCATCGGCATCTGCTTGAACGTCGACGCATTGCCGATGCCGCTGAACAAGAAGATCGCGAGCATCCCCCACAGGAACCGGTCGAAGCCGGCGTCGAGGGTCGCGGCCGACGTCGTGTCCGGCGTCAGCGCCGGGAGGGTGAACGCGATGGAGGCGATCAGGCCGACTCCGGAGACCACGGTCCACATCGCCCCGCCGGTCCGGTCCGTCAGCGGCGCGAACAACACTCGGGCACCCGCGCCGATCAACGGGCCGAGGAAGACGAACTTCACGACGTCGGGAACGTCGTAGCCCTCGACTAGGACCTTCGCTGCCGCTCCGGTGCCGCTCACGATGTCGGGGTTGCTGATGCCGTAGAGGTCGGCCATCAGCAGGCCGAACTGGGCGGCCAGGCCGGAGAAGGTGCCGAAGGTCATGATGTAGAGCAGGGTCATCAGCCAGGTGTCGACGTTGGAGAAGATGTCGAACTGCTGGCGGATGTTGGCCGTGATCGGCACCGACTTGAGCATCGTCCAGGCGAGCACGGCGGCCAGGACCATCAACGGGATCCAGATGAACGCAGCGTTCTGGTACCAGACGTCCTGGGGCGCCTTGCCGGGCATCGAGATGGTCTGGTGCGACCCGAAGAACGCGAGCCAGGAGAAGCCGATCAGGTAGGGCGTGAGCAGCTGGACGGCGGACACCCCGAAGTTGCCGATCCCGGCCTGGAGGCCGAGTGCCGTGCCCTGCTTGCGCTTGGGGAAGAAGTAGGACGTGCTGGGCATGAAGCCGGAGAACGCACCTCCGCCGATGCCGGCCAGGAAGGCCAGGACCATCAGCTCCCAGTAGGGCGCCGTGGGTTCCTGGACCCGGACGCCCCAGCCGAGCGTCGAGAAGACCAGCAGCAAGGACGTGAGGGCGACCATCTTGCGGGTGCCCATCACGGGCGGCAGGACCATCCAGAGGAGCCGGAACAACCCCGCCGACAGGCCCGGCATGGCGGCCATCCAGTAGAGCTGGGAGGTGCTGAAGCTGTAGCCGAGGGGGTTCAGCTTCGGGATGAGGGCGCTCGGGAGGAACCACGCCACGAAGGCGAGGAACAGCGAGAACGTGGTGATCCACAGGGTCTTCCACGCCAGGCCCTTGTCCCAGGTCTCCTCGTTCTCGGGATCCCAGGCGTCGAGCCACTCGCCGTTCCGGCGCGCTGCTTCGGTGCTCATGGTGGTGCCTCCTCAGGCGGTGGGTGCCGGCGCCAGCCCGGGAGCGGGACGGCGGTCGTCGGACGGGTTCTCGAGTCGACCGGCGAGCTCCGGGGACTCAGCGTGCAGCATGCGGACGACGGTCCAGTGCATCCAGACGGCACAGACGAGGGTCAGGACGAACAGGACGAAGAAGGTGCTCGACGGAAAGCCGGACCACGCCTTGGTGTAGGCGAACAGCGGTGGCAGGAAGAAGCCGCCGAGCCCGCCGAGCATGCCCACCAGCCCGCCGACCGCGCCGACGTTGTCGGGGAAGTACTCCGGGATGTGCTTGAAGACCGCCGCCTTGCCGACGCCCATCGCGCACCCGAGCAGGAAGACGAGCACCGCGAACGGCACCACCCCGATGCTGTAGGCCAGGTGCTCGCTCTGCGTGCCGTCGGGATGGCTGATGACGATGTGGCCGTTGGGCATCATCAGGATCCCGGTCACGACGAGCATGGCCCCGAAGGTCCAGTAGATGACGCGCCGCGCGCCGAAGCGGTCGGACAGGTGTCCCCCGAAGGGACGCAGCAGGGACGCCGGGAAGATGTACGTCGCGGTCAGCAGGGCGGCCGACTGGAGCGAGACGTCGAAGTTGTCCATGTAGTAGGTCGGCAACCAGGCCGCGAGCGCGACGTACGCACCGAAGACGGCCACGTAGTAGAGGCTGAACCGCCACACCCGCATGCTCCGCAGCGGCCGCACCTGCTGGCGGAGCGGCTGGCCCGTCCCGGGCGCCCGGTCCTGCTCCGGAGTGCCGAACCAGACCAGCGCAGCCATGACCAGCAGCAGCACGGCGTACACGACCGGGACCAGGCGCCAGCCCCCGTCGACGAAGCCGAAGTAGGTGGCACCGGCGGTGCCGGCGATCAACGGCGGACCGATGAACTTGGTGACCGACGCGCCCACGTTGCCCGCCCCGAAGAGGCCGAGCGCGAAGCCCTGCCGTTCACGGGGCTGCCAGGCGGAGTTCCACGCGATGCCGGCGGAGAACGAGTTGCCCCCGAATCCCACGAAGAAGGCGAGCACGACGAGCATGGCGTACGAGTCCGCGCGCGAGACGAGGTACGCGGGCACCGCCGTCGCGGCGAGGAGGAAGGTCATCACCTTCCGGCCGCCGATGCGGTCGGTGATCATGCCGGTGGGGAGGCGCCAGAGCGAGCCGTTCAGCGCGGCGGCCGCCACGATCCACGACAGCTGGACCTCGGTGAGGCCGAACTCCTCCTGGATGGGCTTGCCGAGGATGCCGAACATCAGCCACACCGCGAACATCAGGGTGAACCCGACGGTGGACAGCCACAGCACTCGGTCCTGGCCGGTCGTCTCGCTCATCAGCACTCCGTTCTCGACGAGGCGGGCACGACCCACCATCCCGGAAACTAGGGCGCTTCGGAACAACTCGGCCAACCGTGAGGACCTTGGTCCCGCACATCCGGGACCTAGTGCTCCTACTGCGCGCCAGGGGTGGCCGCACGGATCGCGGCCCCCTATGGTCGGGATCGCGGGCTGCTGTCCCGCCGCCACCTGGCGCACCCTCACCACGGAGGTCTGATGAGTCTCGAGAGCCCGCTTTCCTCGGCCCTGATCGGCGGTCGCCGGTTCTTCACCAAGGCGGAGGTGAGCGAGGACCAGCGGACTCTGCACAAGAAGGGCGGTCGCGAGGGCGACGTGTTCTACCGGGACCGGTGGAGCCACGACAAGGTGGTGCGGTCCACGCACGGCGTCAACTGCACCGGCTCCTGCTCCTGGAAGGTCTACGTCAAGGACGGGATCATCACCTGGGAGGCGCAGCAGACCGACTACCCGAGCGCCGGGCCCGACCGTCCCGAGTACGAGCCGCGCGGGTGTCCGCGCGGTGCGGCCTTCAGCTGGTACACCTACAGCCCGACGCGGGTGCGCTACCCCTACGTCCGTGGCGTCCTCCTCGAGATGTTCCGCGCGGCCAAGCAGCAGCACGGGGACCCGGTCGTGGCCTGGGGCTCGATCGTGCAGGACGAGGAGAAGGCGCGGGCGTACAAGAAGGCGCGCGGCAAGGGCGGCCTCGTCCGCGCGAGCTGGGACGAGGTGGCCGAGATCGTGGCCGCCGCCCACGTCTACACCGTCAAGCGCTGGGGTCCGGACCGGATCGCCGGCTTCTCGCCCATCCCGGCGATGTCGCCGGTCTCGTACACGTCCGGTGCCCGGTTCCTCGAGCTCATCGGCGCGCCGATGCTGTCGTTCTACGACTGGTACGCCGACCTCCCCAACGCCTCACCCCAGATGTTCGGTGACCAGACCGACGTCCCGGAGTCGGGCGACTGGTGGGACGCGGGCTACCTGATGATGTGGGGCTCCAACGTCCCGGTGACGCGCACGCCCGACGCCCACTGGATGACCGAGGCGAGGTACCGCGGCCAGAAGGTCATCGCCATCGCGCCGGACTACGCCGAGAGCGTGAAGTTCGCCGACGAGTGGGTGACCCCCGCGCCGGGCACCGACGGTGCGCTCGCGATGGGCATGGGCCACGTCATCCTCAAGGAGTTCTTCGTCGACTCCACCACGCCGTTCTTCGAGGGCTACACCAAGCAGTTCACCGACCTGCCGCACCTGGTCTGCCTCGAGCCCGCCGCGGACGGGTCGTACCGGCCCGGCAAGTTCCTCGTCGAGGGCGACCTCGGCGGCACGAGCGAGAACGCCATGTGGAAGCCGGCGCTCATCGACGCGGGCACCGGCGAGGTGCGGATCCCGCACGGCTCGATCGGTGACCGGTTCGGTGACGAGGGCGTGGGGAAGTGGAACCTCGAGCTGGGGGACATCGACCCGGCGCTCAGCATGTACCGCGACCACCAGGGCGGCACGCGCGAGGCCGTCGAGGTCGAGCTGCCCCGCTTCGACGCCGCTGACGGCAAGGTCCTCCACGAGCGGCGCGGCGTCCCGGTCGCGCGGGTCGGTGACCGCGTCGTCACCACCGTGCTCGACCTGCTGCTGGCGCAGTACGGCGTGGCCCGCGACGGCCTGCCGGGCCAGTGGCCGCGCACCGACGCGGCCGACCCGTACGGGTACGACGACCCCGCCGTGCCCGCCACCCCGGCGTGGCAGGAGCAGCACACCGGCGTGCCGGCGAGCCAGGTCACCCGGCTGGCGCGCGAGTGGGCGCAGAACGCCATCGACAGCGAGGGTCGCGGGATGATCCTGCTCGGTGCCGGCGTCAACCACTGGTTCCACTCCGACCAGATCTACCGCGCGATCCTGCTGCTCACCACGATCACGGGCACGCAGGGACGCAACGGCGGTGGCTGGGCACACTACGTGGGGCAGGAGAAGATCCGCCCGATCATGGGCTTCCAGCACATGGCCTTCGCCCTGGACTGGCACCGCCCGCCGCGCCACATGAACCAGACCGCCTACTGGTACGTGAACACGTCGCAGTACCGCTACGACACGTTCAGCGCCGACGACCTCGACGCGGGCACCGGGATCTTCGCCGGGCGGTCGGTGATGGACCTTCTCGCCCAGTCGGTCCGGCTCGGGTGGTCGCCGTCGTACCCCACCTTCGACCGCAGCAGCCTGCAGCTGGCCGACGACGCCGAGGCGGCCGGGATGGACGCCCCGTCGTACGTCGCCGCGGAGCTCAAGGCCGGGAACCTCCGCTTCGCCGTGGAGGACCCCGAGCACGAGGACAACCACCCACGGATCCTGTCGCTGTGGCGCTCCAACCTGCTCGGGTCCTCGGCCAAGGGCAACGAGTACTTCCTGCGCCACCTGCTGGGCACCGACTCGGCCGCGACGGCCGTCGAGGCGCCGCCCGACAAGCGACCGCAGGACGTGGTGTGGGCGGAGCAGGCGGCCGAGGGCCGGCTGGACCTGCTGATGACGATCGACTTCAGGATGACGTCGTCGACGATCTTCAGCGACGTCGTGCTGCCGGCCGCGACGTGGTACGAGAAGCACGACCTGTCGACCACCGACATGCACCCGTTCGTGCACTCGTTCAACCCCGCGATCGCGCCGCCGTGGCAGACGAAGTCGGACTGGGACACCTGGAAGGTCATCGCGAAGAAGTTCTCCGAGCTGGCCGTCGTCCACCTCGGCACCCGCAAGGACGTGATCGCCAAACCGCTGTGGCACGACACCCCGGAGGCGATGGCGAGCGAGCACGGCGTGGTGCAGGACTGGAAGACCGGTGAGGTCGAGCCGGTCCCGGGCAAGACCATGCCGGTGATCGCGGTCGCGGAGCGCGACTACACCGCGATCTTCGAGAAGATGACCTCGATCGGTCCGCTGCTGGAGAAGGTCGGCATGCTCACCAAGGGCGTGGCCTACGACGTCAAGCGCGAGGTCGAGATCCTGCGCCGTCGCAACGGTGTCGTGCACGGGGGAGCAGGGGACGGCCAGCCCAAGGTCGAGACCGACATCCAGATGGCCGACGCGATGCTCCACCTCGCGGGGGTCTCCAACGGCCACCTCGCCACGCAGGGCTTCCGGTTCCTGGAGAAGCGCACCGGCACCGAGCTGGCCGACCTCGCGGCCGAGCACGAGGGCAAGCAGATCACCTTCGCCGACACCCAGGTCGCGCCGGTGCCGGTGATCACCTCGCCGGAGTGGTCCGGCTCGGAGTCGGGCGGGCGGCGCTACAGCCCCTTCACCATCAACATCGAGCGGAAGAAGCCGTTCCACACCCTCACCGGCCGCCAGCAGTTCTACGTCGACCACGACTGGTTCCTCGGTATGGGCGAGATGCTCCCGGTCTACCGACCACCGCTGAACATGACGGAGCTCTTCGGGGAGGCGCCCATCGGCGAGCAGAACGAGCTCGGCGTCTCGGTGCGCTACCTCACCCCGCACAACAAGTGGTCGATCCACTCCGAGTACCAGGACAACCTGTTCATGCTCTCGCTCTCGCGCGGCGGCCAGTCGGTCTGGATGTCGGACCGCGACGCCGCCAAGGTCGGGATCAAGGACAACGACTGGATCGAGATGGTCAACCGCAACGGCGTCGTCGCGGCCCGCGCCATCGTGAGCCACCGGATGCCGGAGGGCACCGTCTACATGCACCACGCCCAGGACCGGCTGATCGACGTGCCGCTCACGGAGCGGGACGGCAAGCGGGGAGGCATCCACAACAGCCTCACGCGCGTGCTCATGAAGCCCAACCACATCGTCGGCGGCTACGCCCAGCTCGCCTACTTCTTCAACTACATAGGCCCGATCGGCAACAATCGCGACGAGGTCACGATGATCCGCAAGCGGACCGCGAAGGTGGAGTACTGATGCGCGTGATGGCTCAGATGGCCATGGTGATGAACCTCGACAAGTGCATCGGGTGCCACACCTGCTCGGTCACCTGCAAGCAGGCCTGGACCAACCGGACCGGCACCGAGTACGTCTGGTTCAACAACGTCGAGACCCGCCCCGGTCTCGGCTATCCCCGGACGTACGAGGACCAGGACGAGTGGGAGGGCGGCTGGGTCCGCAAGCCCAACGGGCGCCTCGCACTGCGAGCCGGCGGCCGCGTGAAGAAGCTGCTCAGCATCTTCTCCAACCCCAAGCTGCCCTCGATCGAGGACTACTACGAGCCCTGGACCTACGACTACGAGACCCTCCTCAACTCGCCTCAGACCGACACCTTCCCGGTGGCCCGGCCCAAGAGCCTGATCTCGGGCAAGGACATGAACGTCGAGTGGTCGGCCAACTGGGACGACGACCTCGGCGGGTCGCAGGAGCACGCGGCGCGCGACGTGATGCTCAAGGGCATCGAGGACAAGGTGAAGCTCGAGTTCGAGCAGACCTTCATGTTCTACCTGCCACGCATCTGTGAGCACTGCCTCAACCCGTCGTGCGCCGCGTCGTGCCCCTCCGGTGCGATCTACAAGCGGGCCGAGGACGGCATCGTGCTCGTCGACCAGGACCGCTGCCGCGGCTGGCGGATGTGCGTCTCGGGCTGCCCGTACAAGAAGGTCTACTTCAACCACAAGACCGGCAAGGCCGAGAAGTGCACGTTCTGCTACCCGCGCATCGAGGTCGGCATCCCGACGGTGTGCTCGGAGACCTGCGTGGGGCGGCTGCGCTACATCGGGCTGATGCTCTACGACGCCGACGCGGTGCTGGAGGCGGCGGCGGTCGAGGACGAGCATGATCTGTACGAGGCCCAGCGCGGCGTGTTCCTCGACCCCCGCGACCCGGAGGTGGAGCGGGCGGCCCTCGCCGCCGGCATCGAGGCCGACTGGATCGAGGCCGCGAAGAAGTCGCCCGTCCTGCGGCTGATCACCGACTACAAGGTCGCCCTGCCGCTGCACCCGGAGTACCGCACCATGCCGATGGTCTGGTACATCCCGCCGCTGTCGCCCGTGGTCGACGTCGTCAAGGAGACCGGTCAGGACGCAGAGGACCGGGGCAACCTGTTCGCCGCGATCGACACGCTGCGGATCCCCGTCGAGTACCTCGCCAACCTGTTCACGGCGGGTGACGTCGAGCCGGTGGACGGCGTGCTGAAGAAGCTCGCCGCGATGCGCTCCTACATGCGGGACATCAACCTCGGGCGCGAGCCCGACGCATCCATCCCCGCCGCCGTCGGCATGACGGAGGAGGAGATGTACGAGATGTTCCGCCTGCTGGCGATCGCCAAGTACGCCGACCGCTACGTGATCCCGCCGGCGCACGCCGAGCAGGCCCATGCGCTGGAGGAGCTGGCCACCGACTGCGCCGTCGACTTCGACGCCGCCGGCTCGCACTACGACCAGGCGCTGCTGGGTGAGGGCGCCGGCTATCCGACGCCGGTGGCGGTCGAGAACTTCCGGATGCTCCAGGACCGGCAGACCTCCGACTCGCTCGCCGCGCCCGACGACAAGGCCAGCCGGGTGAACCTCCTCAACTGGGACGGCAGGGGGACGCCGGAGGGGCTGTTCCCGCCGCGCGACGGGACGGGTGGTCGGTGATGTTCCGACGCAGGGGCGCGGCCGTCCGCGACGCGGACGCCGCCCGGGTCTGGGCGGTGTGCTCGGTCCTCCTGGACTACCCCACCGAGGAGATGGTGTCGTCCCTCGACGACCTCGAGTCGCTGGTCCCGGATGACGAGCACCTCGTCGGACTGATCCGGCACATGAGGGGCGCGACGCTCGCCGAGCTGCAGCAGGACTACGTCGTCACCTTCGACCACACCCGCAAGTGCGCGCTCTACCTCACCTACTTCGCCTACGGCGACACCCGCAGGAGAGGCGCCGCGCTCGTGCAGTTCAAGGAGGCCTACCGGCGCGGAGGCGTCGAGTGGTCCGAGGAGCACGGCGAGCTGCCCGACCACCTGTGCGCGGTCCTGCAGTTCGGCGCCACCGTCGACCTCGCGATCGGGCGGCAGCTCCTCGAGGACCACCGGGCCGGCGTGGAGATGCTCCGGCTCGCCCTCACCGGCTGGCGCAACGACGACGGATCGACCGGCTCGCCGTGGGCAGCAGCGCTGGTGGCGATCTGTGCCACGCTGCGTGAGCTCCGGGGCGAGGAGGCGGACGCCGTACGCCGCCTGGTCGAGCAGGGCCCACCGGCTGAGGAGGTCGGCCTCTCCGGCTACGGCGCGGACCCTGCCCTCGCCACCGGCCCGACCATCATCTCGTCCGCCGCGATCCCCGTAGGAGCTCCGCGATGAACGTCTTCCTCTGGGTGATCGTCCCCTACCTCTGCCTCGCGGTGTTCGTGGTCGGGCACGCGTGGCGCTACCGCTACGACAAGTTCGGGTGGACCACGCGCTCCTCACAGCTCTACGAGGACCGGTTGCTCCGGCTGGGCTCACCGCTCTTCCACTTCGGCATGCTCGGCGTCGTCGGGGGTCACGTGATCGGGCTGCTGGTGCCGCGGTCGTGGACCGCCGCCGTGGGCATCGACGACCACCTCTACCACTACGCAGCGGTCGGCGGCGGCCTCGTCGCCGGGGTGATGGCACTGGTCGGCATGTGCATCCTCATCTACCGGCGCCGCACGGTCGGGCCGGTCTTCTCGGCCACCACCGTGATGGACAAGGTGATGTACGCCTTCCTCGCCGCCGCGATCGTGCTGGGCATGTGGAACACGATCGCCGGCTCGATCTTCAGCCTCGGCGGGGAGTACAACTACCGTGAGGGCGTCTCGGTCTGGTACCGATCGTTCCTCGCCTTCCAGCCCGACGCCGAGCTGATGGCCCAGGCGCCGATCGGGTTCAAGCTGCACGCGCTCGTGGCGTTCGCCCTCTTCGCGCTGTGGCCGTTCACCCGGCTCGTGCACGTCTTCAGCGCGCCGCTCGGCTACCTGACGCGCCCCTACATCGTCTACCGCTCCCGCGACTCCCGGCCGGGCCAGCCCGGCAGCACGCCGAGCCGGCGTGGCTGGGACCGGGTGGGCTGACCAGACCATCACCGATCAAGGAGTGCACCCATGAAGACGACCTCGCTCCACCAGCTGGCCGACGAGCAGCTCGCCGCCGCCCGCGAGGCGAGCAGCGGCCGCGCGTCGGTCACCGTGTTCGGCGGCCACGAGCACGACCTGCGCCAGACCGTCGTCGCGCTGGCCGGCGGCCGGTCCCTCGGCGAGCACGAGTCGCCCGGCGACGCGAGCCTCCAGGTCCTCGTCGGCACGGTCCGGCTGACGGCAGGGGAGGACGTCTGGGAGGGCGGCGCCGGGGACTACCTGGTGATCCCTCCACACCGGCACGACCTCCATGCCGACACCGACGCGGTGGTGCTCCTGACGGTCGCCACGCGGTCCTGACCGGTGTGCCACTACTGCGGGTGCCGGCACATCCCCCTCATCCGCGACTACATCGCCGAGCACGAGCACGTGCTCGACCTCGGCCACCTGGCGCTGGAGCAGATCGGCCGCGGTGAGCTCGACCAGGGCCAGGCCACCGTCGCCCGGATGCGCGCCGAGCTGAGGTCGCACTGGCAGGGCGAGGAGGAGGGCGTGTTCGCGCTGATGCGCGGCGAGGAGCTCTACCGTGAGCACATCGACCCCCTCATCGCGGAGCACCGGGCGCTCGACGAGGTCCTGCGTACCCTGGACGTGCGCGACCCCGACCAGCTCGCGGTGCTCCGCGACGAGGTGGCGGAGCTGCGCGTGCACATCTCCAAGGAGGAGGACGGCATCTTCCCGGTCACCCTGGTGGAGTTCAGCGGACCCGAGTGGGACCTGGCGATCGACGCCTGGGAGCGAGCGCACCCCGGCCAGCAGCTGATGCCGGACTAGCGGACGGGGACGGAGGCGTGGCCGTGGAGGTGGTGGGACTGCTGCTCGCGGCCGGGGCGGGGGAGCGCTTCGGCGGGCCCAAGGCCCTGGCCCGCGACGGCGACGGGACCTCGTGGCTGCTGCGGTCGGTGCAGGCTCTCCGGGGCTGCGCCGAGATCGTGGTGGTGCTCGGCGCCGAGGCACAGCGAGCTGCAGCCCTGCTGCCGATGTCGGTGTCGCGGATCCACGCGGACAACTGGGAGGAGGGGATGGGTGCCTCGCTGCGCGCCGGCCTGACGGCCCTGGCGATGACCGACCACGACGTCGCCCTCGTCTCGCTCGTCGACCTCCCCGACGTCGATGCCGGCGTCGTGGGTCGCCTCCTCGACGCGGCGACAGGGAGGGACGACCTCGCCCGGGCGGCGTACGACGGTGTGCCGGGACACCCCGTGCTGATCGGCCGCGACCACTGGGCGGGCGTGGTCGAAAGCGCCACGGGCGACCGTGGGGCGCGCGACTACCTCGCCGCCCACGACACCCGCCTGGTCGAGTGTGGCGACCTCGCGACGGGTGCCGACGTCGACCGCCGGTGACGCTCCAACGTCCGACCAACGTGCCGGTCGTAGCCTGACGCCATGGTCGAAGGACTGGACTCCGCAGCGGACGTCGCCGCCCGCCTGGGCACGACCGGCTACCTCGCCGACGCCGAGCTGGCCACCGTCGTCTTCCTCGCCGCCCGCATGCAGCGACCGCTGCTGCTCGAGGGCGAGCCCGGGACCGGCAAGACGGCGCTCGCGGAGGCGCTGTCGCAGAGCCTCGGCCTGCCGCTGGTGCGGCTGCAGTGCTACGAGGGGATCGACGCCAGCCAGGCGCTCTACGACTGGGACTTCCCGCGGCAGATCCTGCACCTCCGCGCGCTCGAGGCGGCCGGCGCGGTCGACTCCGACGAGGCGGAGAAGAGCCTCTACGACGAGCGGTTCCTGCTGGCGCGCCCGGTGCTCTCCGCGCTGCGCCAGGCCCCGGCCGTGCTGCTGGTCGACGAGGTGGACCGTGCCGACGACGAGTTCGAGGCGTTCCTGCTCGAGGTGCTCTCGACCTGGCAGGTGACGATCCCGGAGTTCGGCACCGTCACCGCCCCCGAGCCGCCGCTGGTGGTGCTGACCTCCAACCGCACCCGCGAGCTCCACGACGCGCTCAAGCGGCGCTGCCTCTACCACTGGATCGACCACCCGGGCCTCGAGCGCGAGGTCGAGATCGTCCGCTCGCGGGCGCCCGAGGTGAGCGAGACGCTCGCCCGGCAGGTGGTCGGGCTGGTCCAGCAGCTGCGCACGCGCGACGACCTGCTGAAGCCGCCGGGTGTCGCCGAGACCCTCGACTGGGCGCGCGCCCTGACCTACCTCGGCACCGCCGAGCTCGACCTGGCCTCGGCCGCCGCGACGCTGGGTGCGCTGCTGAAGTACCGCGAGGACGCCGACCGGGTGAAGGCCGCGCTCGACCGGATGCTGGCACAGGCATGACGGTCGTGCGCGAGGTCGACGAAGTGCTGCTCGGCTTCACCCGTGCGCTCCGCGCCGCCGGTGTGGCGGTCACCCAGGACCGGTCGCACGCCTTCCTCGCCGCCGTCGCGGAGGTCGGGGCGGACGACGGGCAGGCGGTGTGGTGGGCCGGCCGGGCCACCCTGTGCGCGTCGCCCGACGACCTGTTCCGGCACGACCAGGTGTTCGCCGCCTGGTTCAACGCGCGCGACGGCCTGCCGCAGTCGCGGCCGAAGGACGCCTCGCGTCCGGCGACCGCGCACCTGCTGCCCGATGCGGAGGGAGCCGGGGGCAGTGACAACGAGGCGGACGACGAGGACGTGGTCCGCGCCGCGGCCTCAGCCGCGGAGGTGCTCCGCCACCGCGACGTCGCCTCGCTCGACGCCGCGGAGAAGCGGCGGCTGGCGCGGATGTTCGTGCGCCTGTCGCTGCGCCCGCCCACCCGGCGTACGGCCCGGCACCAGAGGTGGCACCGCGGCGAGGTCGACGCGTCCCGCACGCTGCGACGCTCGCTGCAGCACCTCGGCGAGCCGGGCGAGATCGCCTGGCGCCGTCGCGCGGTGCGACCGCGCCGGGTGGTGCTGCTGGTCGACGTCAGCGGGTCGATGAGTGCGTACGCCGACGCCCTCCTGCGGCTCGCCCACCGCCTGACCCAGTCGGCGCGGACCACGGGCGGCACCGTCGAGACCTTCACGGTCGGCACCCGGCTGACCCACGTCACCCGTGCGCTGCGCTCGCCCGACGCCGACCGCGCGATCGTCGCTGCCGGTGAGGTCGTGCCGGACTGGTCGGGCGGCACCCGGCTGGGCGAGACGCTGCGGGTCTTCCTCGACCGCTGGGGGCAGCGCGGGATGGCCCGCGGCGCCGTGGTCGTGGTCTTCAGCGACGGGTGGGAGCGCGGCGACGCCGAGCTGCTGGGCCAGCAGATGGCACGCCTGCAGCGGATCTCCCACCGTGTCGTCTGGGTCAACCCCCACCGCGGCAAGGCCGGCTACGAGCCGCTCCAGGGTGGCGTCGTCGCTGCCCTGCCGCACTGCGACGACTTCCTCGCCGGCCACTCGCTGGCGACGTTCGCCGAGCTGACCGAGGTGATCTCCCGTGCGTGACGTGCTGCCCGAGCTGATGCAGTGGTGGGAGGCCGGCGAGACGATCGGCGTCGGCACCGTCGTCGCCACCTTCCGGTCGGCGCCGCGGCCGCCGGGCGCCTCGATGCTCGTCGGTCCCGACGAGACCGCCGTGGGATCGGTGTCGGGCGGCTGCGTCGAGGGCGCGGTCTACGAGCTCGCCCAGACCGTCGTCTCGTCCGGCGAGCCCGTGCTCGAGCGCTACGGCGTCTCCGACGACGACGCCTTCGCGGTCGGCCTGACCTGTGGCGGCATCCTCGACGTCTTCGTCGAGCAGGTCTCCCGCACCACCTTCCCGCAGCTCGGTGAGGTGGCCGCCGACATCGAGGCCGGTCGTCCGGTCGCCCTCGCCACCGTCATCGAGCACCCGGACCCCTCGTGGCTGGGCAGGCGGATGATCGTCCGGCCCGACGCCCCCGCGGACGGAAGCCTGGGGTCCGACCGGGCCGACGCGGCGGTGCACGACGACGCGCTGGGCCTCCTGGCGATCGGCACCAACGCCACGCTGACCTACGGTCCCGACGGCGAGCGTCGCGGCGAGGGGATGCGGGTGTTCGTCTGGGGCTTTGCGCCCAAGCCCCGGATGCTGGTCTTCGGCGCGATCGACTTCGCGGCCGCCGTGGCCAAGGTCGGGTCGTTCCTCGGCTACCACGTCACGGTGTGCGACGCCCGCCCCGTCTTCGCCACCAGCTCGCGCTTCCCGGGTGCCGACGAGGTGGTCGTCGACTGGCCGCACCGCTACCTGCAGGCCGAGCTCGACGCGGGCCGCATCGACCGGCGTACGGTCCTGGCGGTGCTCACGCACGACCCGAAGTTCGACGTGCCGCTCCTCGAGGTGGCACTGCGGCTCGCGGACGACGTACGCCCCGGCTACATCGGCGCGATGGGCTCGCGGCGCACGCACGACGAGCGGCTGGAGCGGCTGGTCGAGGCCGGGCTGACCGATGCCGAGCTGGCCCTGCTGTCCTCCCCGATCGGCCTCGACCTCGGCGCCCGGACGCCCGAGGAGACCGCTGTGTCGATCGCGGCGGAGATCGTCGCGCGGCAGTGGGGCGGGTCGGGGGAGCGGCTCGCGTCGACGCAGGGCCGGATCCACCACGACGACTGAAGGACGAGGCGGGGACGGCCGACGATTGGCCCGATCGCAGGGTGGCCACCTAGGGTCTTTCGAATGTTTCGCCACCCCCCGTTGCACCGCATCATCGCTCGGCTGGCCGCACTGGTCACCGCGCTGGTCCTGCTGACCGCTGCCCCCACCCTGGTCGGTGCGCCGGCACAGGCGCGCGAGGACACGGGCACGAGCACCCGCACCGCGTCGAAGCTGCCGGTGCGCTTCGGCGTGGCGACGCTGAACCTGAAGAAGGGGATGCGGGTCGCCGGGATGCGGCACGACATCGGCCGGGTGCTCGACGGCGACGCCTCGGTGATCGGCTTCCAGGAGCGGCTGTTCAGCCGGAAGGCCCTGCGGGCCTCGCTGCCGAAGTCGTGGACGCTGCTGATGCCGCACGGTCCCACCGGCACCGACGACAACCCGATCGCCTTCGACAAGGACGTCTGGAAGCTGGAGAAGACCTGGTCGGCGCTGCTGACCGGGAAGACCTGGCGTCGGCAGAGCGGGCAGGTCGCGCACGACCAGTACGGCGTGGTGGCGGTGCTCCGCCACCGGCGGACCGGCCACACGATCCGCGCCGTGAGCTTCCACCTCCCCAACCACCTGCACAACCGACGCACCGGCGGTCCCAACTACGGCAACCTGGCCGGGGTCCAGGCGATGTGGAGGATGGCCAGCCGGATCCGCGACCTCGAGAACGGTGCGCGCCCGGCCCACCAGTTCGTCGCGATGTGCGACTGCAACGTCACGGAGAACCGCGACCTCACCGACGACCTGGTGAAGGGGCGGATCACCAAGCCGCTGCGGCTGGAGACCAACTACAGCGGCCGCAAGGGCGGGTCGGGGATCGACTACGTGATGGCCGAGCGCGGCTCGGAGTTCCGGATCGACTCCTTCGAGATGTACCGCCGGCTGGTCACCGACCACCCCGGCATCGTCGCCACCTTCCGCCGCGCGCGCTGAGGGGACTGCCGGACCTGGCGACCCGGGTCCGTCCTGCCCTGTTGCGAGCGTCACACTCGGGCTAGGTTGGCCGCGACCCGTGGGGAGCCGCCATGTCGACGAGTGATGACCTGCACGCACGCAGGCTGCGAGCCGTGCGCGCCTGGACGCACTTCGTCGCCGACGGCGACAAGGAGGCCGACACCGTCCGTCCGGAGATCCTGAGCAGCTGGCAGCTCTCCGGCGTGGTCTCGCCGGACGTGACCCACGCACCGCTGGACGACGAGGGCGACACTGCCGAGTTCTGGAACCAGTCGCCCCTGCAGACCGCCGTGACGCGGGTGCAGGACGAGCTGCGCCGGACGGCGGAGGACGGCGACCTCGTCATCGCCGTGACCGACGAGCAGACCCGCATCCTCTGGACCTACGGGGGCCGGGTGATGCGCCGCAAGGCCGAGACCGTGAACTTCGTGCCCGGCGGTCGGTGGGACGAGGCGAGCGTCGGCACCAACGCGCTCGCCATCGCCGGCCGGACCGGCGCCCCGTCGATGGTCTTCAGCGCCGAGCACTACGCCGAGGTCGTGCACAACTGGGTGTGCTGGGCCGCACCGGTCTTCGACCCCGTGACCGGTCGACCGCTGGGCGTGATCGACCTCTCGACGACCTGGGACCGCACCCACCCGATCGGCCTCGCGACGGCGCGCGTGATGGCACGACTGATCGAGGGGGCGCTGCCGGCAGACCGGCGTACGTCACCGCTCGGGGCCACCGCTCCCGCCGACCCCGGCCTCACGCTGACCCTCCTCGGCACCGCGGAGGTGTGGCTCGACGGGCAGCGACTGCTGCTCAACAGGCGGCAGACCGAGATCCTCGCGCTGCTGGCGATGCACCCGGGCGGCCTCTCCGTCGAGCACCTCCACTCGCTGCTCTACGGCGACTCGTCGGTCACCACCTCGACGCTCAAGGCCGAGGTGTCGCACCTGCGCGCTGCGCTCGCAGGGCAGCTGTCGTCGCGCCCCTACAAGCTGACGCTCCCGGTCACCACCGACGTCGAGGAGGTGCAGCGGCTGCTGCGCCGCGGCGACGTCAGGGCGGCCGTGCGGGCCTACGGCGGCGACCTGCTGCCCGGCACCGAGTCGCCGGCACTGGTGCAGATGGGCGACTACCTCGCCGTGAGCGTCCGGGAGGCGCTGCTCGTCCAGCCCGACCCCGACGCGGTCCTGCGCTACAGCGACCTCGCTCCCTACGACACCGCGGTCGTCGAGGCATGCCTGGCCTCCCTCTCGGTCCACCACCCGGTGGCGCCGCTGCTCAAGGGCAAGCTCGCGGCGGGCCGGGGCTAGTCAGTCCAACCATCCGCCAACCAGCGCGACCTAGGTTCGCACCAGACGTGACCCGCCTCACACTGGAGTGGCCTGATGACGAAGATCGAACTCACTGTCGACGGGGCTGCGGTCTCCGACGATGTCGAGCCGCGCATGCTGCTGGTGCAGTACCTGCGCGAGAAGCTCGGCAAGACCGGCACCGTGATCGGCTGCGACACCTCCAACTGCGGGGCGTGCACCGTGCACCTCGACGGCACGAGCGTGAAGTCGTGCAACGTGCTCGCCGTGCAGGCCAGCGGCCGCACCGTGACCACGATCGAGGGCCTCGCGGACACCGCCGAGGGCGACCTGCACCCGGTGCAGGAGGCGTTCCGCGAGTGCCACGGCCTCCAGTGCGGCTTCTGCACGCCCGGGATGGTGATGCAGGCCGTCGACCTGCTCGGTGAGAACCCGAACCCGACCGAGGAGGAGGTGCGGCTCGGCATGGAGGGGAACCTCTGTCGCTGCACCGGCTACCACAACATCGTCAAGAGCGTGCTCCACGCCGCCGAGACCCAGGGGGCGAAGGCATGACCGCCACCCAGGACCGCCCGGCCGCCGAGATCGGCAAGGACCGCCGGCGCAAGGAGGACCAGCGCCTGATCACGGGTCGCACGCGCTGGACCGACAACATCACCCTGCCCGGGATGCTGCACCTCGCGATGGTGCGCAGCCCGTTCGCCCACGCGAACATCACCTCGATCGACACCGAGGCAGCCAAGGCCTCGCCCAACGTGGTCGCCGTGCTGAGCGGCAAGGACTTCGGCGAGGAGCTCGGCGCCTGCATCAACGCGTGGCCGATCACCCCGGACCAGAAGACCCCCGCCCACTCGCCGATGCCGGCCGACCGGGTCGCCTTCGCCGGCGAGATCGTCGCCGTGGTCGTCGCCCGCACTGCCGCCGAGGCCCGTGACGCCGCCGAGCTCGTCGACGTGGAGTACGACGAGCTGCCGGCCGTCGTCGGCATCAAGAACGCGCTCAAGGACGAGGTGCTGGCCCACCCCGACCTGGGCACCAACAAGTCGGCGCTGTGGGTCTTCGACTCCGGCGAGGCCGGCACCGGGACCGATGCCGAGGCGGCCATCACCGAGGCCCGGGCCAACGGCATCGTGATCGAGCGCGAGTACCGCCAGCAGCGGCTCATCCCGGCCTTCATGGAGCCGCGCAGCGTCGTGGTGGACCCGACCAGCGAGCAGATGACCATGTGGTCGGCCACCCAGATCCCGCACATCCTGCGGTTCGCCCTGGCGGCCACCACCGGCGTGCCCGAGAGCAAGATCCGGGTCATCGCCCCGGACGTCGGCGGTGGCTTCGGCGGCAAGCTGCAGGCGACGCCGGAGGAGTGGATCGCCTGGGCCGTCGCCCGACGTCTGGCGAAGCCGGTGAAGTACACCGAGACCCGCAGCGAGAGCCTGATGGCGGCCCACCACGGCCGCGACCAGGTGCAGACGCTGACCCTCGCGGCCGACAAGGACGGCAAGGTCACCGGGCTCAAGGTGCACCTCGACGCCGACCTCGGGTCCTACGTCGCCATCGTCGGCGGCGGTGTCCCGGTGCTGGGCGCGTTCATGTTCAACGCGATCTACAAGTTCCCGGCCTACCGCTTCGAGTGCCAGACGGTCCTCACCAACACGACCTTCACCGACGCCTACCGCGGCGCCGGCCGGCCGGAGGCGACGTACGCCATCGAGCGGCTCATGGACGAGCTCGCCGCGGAGGTGGGCGTCGACCCGCTGGAGATCCGCGAGCGCAACTGGATCACCCACGAGGAGTTCCCGTTCACGACGGTGGCAGGGCTGGAGTACGACACCGGCAACTACGAGGCCGCCACGGCGAAGGCCAAGGCGTCCTTCGGCTACGACGAGCTGCGTCGCGAGCAGGCCGAGCGTCGTGAGCGCGGCGACCGGGTGCAGCTCGGCATCGGCGTCTCGACCTTCACCGAGATGTGCGGGCTGGCCCCGAGCCGGGTGCTCGGCAGCCTCGACTACGGCGCCGGCGGCTGGGAGAGCGCGAGCGTGCGCCTGACCCCGCTCGGCAAGGTCGAGGTCGTCACCGGTGCGAGCGCCCACGGGCAGGGCCACGAGACGGCGTTCAGCCAGATCGTCGCCGACCGCCTTGGGGTGCCCTTCGAGGACGTCGAGGTGCTGCACGGTGACACCCAGGTGGCACCCAAGGGCCTCGACACCTACGGCTCGCGGTCGCTGGTGGTGGGCGGCGAGGCGCTGGTCAAGGCGGTCGACAAGGTGATCGACAAGGCGAAGGTCCTCGCGGCGCACCTGCTCGAGGCCAACGCCGACGACCTGGACTACGCCGACGGCAGGTTCACCGTGCGCGGCACCGACCAGGGCAAGGCGATCCAGGAGCTGGCGACGGCGACCTTCGCGGGGCACGACTACCCCGAGGGCATGGAGCTGAGCCTCGACGCCGACGCGACCTACGACCCCGTGAACTTCAACTACCCGCACGGCACGCACCTCTGCGCGATGGAGGTCGACACCGAGACGGGTGCGGTGAAGATGAGGAAGTACACCTGCTGCGACGACATCGGCACGATCATCAACCCGTTGATCGTCGCCGGGCAGGTCCACGGCGGGCTCGTGCAGGGCATCGCGCAGGCGCTCTGGGAGGAGGCGGTGCACGACGAGGCCGGCACGCTCGTGAGCGGGTCGTTCGTCGACTACCTGCTCCCCACGTCGGCCGACACGATCTCCTTCGACGTCGTGCACACCGACGAGCCGAGCATCTGCACGACCAACACGCTCGGCACCAAGGGCGTCGGCGAGGCGGGGACCATCGCGTCGACCCCGGCAGTGGTCAACGCCGTCGTGGACGCCGTACGCCACCTGGGCGTGAACGACGTGCAGATGCCGTGCACGCCGGAGCGGGTCTGGCGGGCGATCCACGCCAACGACGGGGACGCACCGACACCAGCCGATGCGATGCCTCACTTCCAAGAAGGCTCTCTCAACCAGGACGAAGGAGCGGGCGCATGATCCCGGTGAAGTTCGACTACCTCGCACCCACGTCGGTCGAGGAGGCGCTGTCCGCGCTCGGCGAGCACGGCGACGAGGCGAAGATCCTGGCCGGCGGGCAGAGCCTGCTGCCGGTCCTGCGGATGCGGCTCAACGCGCCCGAGGTCGTCATCGACCTCGGTGGCATCTCCTCGCTGCGGGGGATCCGCGACGACGGCGACGCGATCGTCATCGGCGCGATGACCACGCACCACGACGTCCGCGACCACGAGCTGGTCAAGGAGCACGTGCTGCTGATCTCCAAGGCGGCGGCCGAGGTCGCCGACTCGCAGATCCGGCACCGCGGCACCTTCGGCGGCGCCCTCGCGCACGCCGACCCGGCCGGTGACCTCGGCGCTCCGGCGCTCGCCCTGGGCGCGCAGTTCGTGATCGCCGGTGCGGGTGGCACCCGCACGGTGGAGGCCGACGACTTCTTCGTCGACCTCTTCGAGACGGCCATCGGCGACGACGAGATCCTCACCGAGGTCCGGATCCCGAAGCACACCGGTTGGGGCGCGCACTACGAGAAGTTCGTGCGTGTCGCCCACCAGTGGCCGATCGTCGCGGTCGCGGCGACCGTGAAGGGCTCCATCGACGAGGCGAAGATCGGTCTGACCAACATGGGCTCGACGCCGCTGCGGGCGCGCGCCACCGAGGCCGCGCTCGCCGGTGCGAGCGCGACCGAGGACGGCGTACGAGCTGCGGCGGAGCAGGCGGCCGAGGGCACCAACCCGCCCTCGGACCTCAACGGCGCGGCTGACTACCGCCAGCACCTCGCACGCGTGCTGACCGGTCGGGCCGTCCTGAAGGCCGCGGGGGTCTGAGTCAGTGGAGCTGACCCACCGCTTCACCGTCCCCATCGGCGTCGAGGAGACCTGGGAGCACTTCAATGACATCGCGTCGGTCGCCGAGTGCTTCCCGGGTGCCCAGGTCACCGAGGCCGACTCCGACTCGTTCGCGGGCTCGGTGAAGGTCAAGCTCGGTCCGATCGCGCTGCTCTACAACGGCACCGGCACCTTCGTGGAGAAGGACGAGGCGGCGCACCGCTTCGTCGTCGACGCCAAGGGCAAGGACAAGCGCGGCAACGGCACGGCCGGAGCCAACGTGGTGGTCACGATGACCGACGCGGGCGGCTCGACGGACGTGTCGGTGCAGACCGACCTCGCCATCACCGGCAAGCCCGCGCAGTTCGGCCGCGGCGTGATGCAGGACGTCTCGGACAAGCTGCTCGGGCAGTTCGTCGCCTGCCTCGAGCAGCGGCTGACCGCTCCGGAGCCCGCTCCTGCCGAGCCCGCCCCCGCACCACCGTCCGGCGCGGGCGACCCCGCGCCGGGCGGTGACCCACTGGCCGCCGCGGCTGCTGCACCGCCGCCGAAGCCGGCGGCACCGAGGCCGCCAGCGCCCCCGCAGTCCACCGAGGCGCTCGACCTCGGCAGCGCGGTGCTGCCGGTGCTGCTCAAGTCGTACTGGAAGCAGGCCCTGGCCGCGGTCGTCGGGCTCGTGGTGCTGCGCAGGGTGTTCCGGCGCTGACCCGCTAGAACACGTTGAGCGGGCGGAACTGCACCGAGATCCGCGGCCCGGAGTGGGCGACCTTGGGCACCGCGTGCTCCCAGGTGCGCTGGCACGAGCCGCCCATCACCACCAGGTCCCCGTGGCCCATCGTCAGCGCGATCGACGAGCCGCCACCCCGCGGGCGGAGCAGCAGGCGGCGGGGGTCGCCGACGCTGACGATGGCGACCATGGTGTCCTCGGCGCGGCCCCGGCCGATGGTGTCGCCGTGCCAGGCGACGGAGTCGCGGCCGTCACGGTAGTAGCAGCAGCCGGCGGTCACGAACGGCTCACCGAGCTCCGGCAGGTAGTGGGCGCTCAGGTCCGCGCGCGCCCGGACGAGCGCGGGATGGGGGAGCGGGTCGTCGGCGAGGTAGGTGTGCACGAGGCGCGGCACGTCGACCACGGCGTCGTACATCTCCCGGCGCTCCGCACGCCACGGCACCCGCTCGACGAGCGCCGTGAAGACGGCGTCGGGGTCGTGGAGCCAGTCGCGCCGGACGTCGACCCAAGCGCCCCGGGACAGCACGCGTCGCTCCGGCGCGAGCGACGCGGCGACGGCGGTCTCGTCGGCGAAGAGGGACGACTGGAAGTCCACGAGGGGCAGCATACCCGATGGTCGAACGTGTGTTCGATCGTCAAGATACCCCGAAGGTTTTACCACATGGTTCGTCAATTACCAGACACCGGTCCAGCCCAGTCCTAGCCTGACAAGCATGGATCAAGTGGACCTCGTCGTACCGCGCCAGCGTGCGCTGAAGCATGTCCAGGTCCGTGAGCACGTCCGCGGCCTCATCGAGGCGCAGCCGCCGGGTTCCGCAGCACCGTCCGAGCGCGAGCTGGTCGCTCGCTTCGGCGTGGCGCGGATGACCGTACGACAGGCGCTCGACGCGCTCGTCGCCGAGGGTCTGCTGGAGCGCATCCCGGGACGTGGCACGTTCGTCGCGCAGCCGCCCAAGACCGCCGGTCGTCTGACCTCCTTCACCGAGGAGATCAAGCGCCGGGGCATGCTGCCGGAGTCCCAGACACTGTTGGCCCGCGTCGAGCAGGCCGGCCCTGGTGTCGCCCGAGCGCTCGACATCTCGCCCGGTGACCCCGTGCTGCACTGGCGCCGACTGCGCCGTGCCGACCAGGCCATCGTGTGCGTCGAGGACGCCTACCTCAACGAGGTGCTGCTGCCGGGGTTCCTCCAGCACGGCACGCCGACGAGCCTCTACGAAGCCCTCGCCGCGCGCGGCCTGCGGCCGACGGAGGTCGAGGACTCGATCAGCGCCGACCGCGCCAGCGCGGAGGAGGCTGCCGTGCTCGAGATCGCCGAGGGCGACCCGGTCCTGCGCCACGCACGTCGTGCGGTGTCGGGCGGCCGGATCGTCGAGGTCTCGCGCACGTGCTACCGGCACGACCGCTTCACGGTCTACCTCCAGCTCGCGGACCACTAGGTCCCACGTCCGGGGCACGCCTACCCGCGCCCGAGCTCCTCGAGCTCCCGCGCGACGTTGGCGCGCGCCTGCTCCTCCCACAGCTCGCGTCCGCGGGCGGTGTGGAACAGCGACGGTGACGCCGCCAGGTCGGCGAGCACGGCTGCCCGCCCGGCGCGGAAGTCCTCGTCGCTGACGTGCGCGAAGTCGGTGCGCACGCCGGCGACGTAGGCCTCGTAGCGCTCCTGCGGTGTCGCGAGGATCCCGAGGTCGGCGTCGCTCAGGGCCGCGCCGGCCGCGTCGTCGTCGGCCGGGCTGTGGTGCACGGTCATCCGCACGAGCCGGGCCACCTCGTCGGCGTACGCCTGTGGCAGCGCGCGCTCGGCCCACTGGGCCGACCGCTCCTCGTCGTCGTCCGCCCCGTCGTAGACCGCGTCGTGGAACCACGCCGCGAGGGCGACGGTGGTCGCGTCGAAGCCGGCACTCCCCAGCTCCTCGAGCCGGTCGAGCACCTCGGCGAGGTGGAGCCGGTCGTGGTAGCCGTCGCGGTCCCAGGCGGCGAGCAGCTCGTCGCGCAGGTCGTCGTGGTCGTCGAGCGGCCAGCGGTCGGCGAGGCTCATGCCCGCGCGGCGGTCTCGCGCTGCAGGGCCGCAGCCTGCTGGTGCCCGGACGACATGGCCCAGCGGATGGTGCGGGTGCCGAGCTGGCCGAGCACCCGGTTGGTCACGGGCGGCACCCGGGGCAGCCGGAGCTCGCGCCGCGCGTCGGGCGGCAGCAGCCCGATGGCGGCCGTGGCGAGGGACAGGTACCCCGGACGGGCCGCGAGGGGCAGGTCCGGGTGGAGCAGGAGGAACCGGATCGCATCGTGGGCCGCGGGCGTCCCGCGCAGCTCGGGGCCGTAGGCCGCCAGCATCCGCCGCAGCTCCTCCTCGGTCTGCGGGGGATCGATCACGCCGAGGTGGGCGGCCGCCACGCCGGTCTGGGCGACGTACTCGTCACGCTCCGGCCCGACGAGCCGACGCTGGCCGTAACGGTCGTGGGCCGCGAGGAAGCTGTCGATCTCGGCCACGTGCACCCAGCCGAGCAGGTGCGGGTCGCTGGCGGCGTACGGCGTGCCGTCGGGCATCGTGCCGACGACCGACTCGTGGGCGCGCTGGACGGCCCGGATGATCTGCAGCGCGTCGCGCTCGGTGCCGAAGGTCGTCATCGCGAGGTAGGTGGAGACCTGGGCGAGCCGACCCCACATGTCGCCCTGGTAGCCCGAGTGGTCGGCCACGCCCTGCATCGCCGCCGGGTGCAACGACTGCAGCATGATCGCCCTGATCCCGCCGACGAACATGGAGGCGTCGCCGTGCACGCGGGCGATGGGGGAGTCGGGGGCGAACCAGCGCGGACCCACCGTGCCGTGGACACGCTCGCGCGCCTGGTCGCCGTTGGGACCGGCGACCTTGCGGAACAGCTCGGTGTCGATGCGCTCGCGGAGGTTCACGTTCCCGAGGCTAGCCGGGGACTCCACGCAGGAGAGCCACGTCACGCGGTGGCCCTTTGACTTCGAGTACTCGAAGTTCCTACCGTCGATGACGTGACCACCCACGCCGATGCCCGCAGCTACTCCATCAAGGAGGCGGCAGCCCTCACCGGGCTGCCGGCCAGCACGCTGCGCTACTACGAGCAGATCGGCGTCATCGCGCCGATCGGCCGCGGCGCGAGCAGTGGTCACCGCGTCTACGACGACGGTGACCTCGACCAGCTCATGTGGGTGTCGTGCCTGGCCGCCACCGGCATGTCGATCGGCGACATGCGCGCCTACATGGCCAACACCAGGCTCGGCGCGGAAGCCGCTGCGGACCAGCGTCGGCTGCTCGAGGAGCAGCAGGCGCGCCTGACGACCGAGGCAGAGGCGCTGGCCCTGCGCCAGCGCTACGTCGCGCTCAAGATCGACTACTGGCGCGCGGTTGCCGACCACGACACCGCCCGGAGCGAGCAGATCTCGCGCCGGGCCCGCGAGCTCGCTGACGAGCTGCGCGCGGTCACGCACGACTAGTCCGACACCCGGACCGTCCATCCCCCCGAGAAGAACGGAAGGCTCCAGCATGCGCGTCAACGCCTATGCAGCACCCGCCGCCGGCCAGCCGCTGGCTCCCACGACCATCGAGCGCCGCGAGGTCGGCGCCAACGACGTGCTCATCGACATCGAGTACGCCGGCATCTGCCACTCCGACATCCACACCGTCAACGGCGACTGGGGCCCGCAGCCCTTCCCGCTCGTGCCGGGCCACGAGATCGTCGGCCGGGTCACCGAGGTCGGCTCCGGGGTGAGCCGCCACCAGGTCGGCGACCGCGTCGGCGTCGGCTGCATGGTCAACTCGTGCGGCGAGTGCGACCGCTGCGCCAGCGGTGACGAGCAGTACTGCGTCCAGGGCATGGTCGGCACCTACGCCGCCACCGACCGCGACGGTACGACGACCCAGGGCGGTTACTCGACCCACGTCGTCGTGGACGCCGACCACGTCCTGTCGATCCCGGAGAGCCTCGACGCCGCGGCCGCCACGCCGCTGCTGTGCGCCGGCATCACGACGTACTCGCCGCTGAAGCACTGGAACGCCGGTCCGGGCAAGAAGGTCGCGGTCGTCGGCCTGGGCGGTCTCGGCCACATGGCCGTCCAGATCGCGCACGCGATGGGCGCCGAGGTCACCGTGCTCTCCCAGTCGCTGAAGAAGCAGGAGGACGGCCTGCGCCTCGGCGCGGACCACTACTTCGCGACGAGCGACCCCGACACGTTCGAGGCCCTCGCCGAGTCGTTCGACCTCGTCATCAACACGGTGAGCGCCCGGATCGACGTGAGCGCCTACCTCGGCCTGCTCGACGTCAACGGCGCGCTGGTGAACGTCGGCGCCCCGGCGGAGCCGCTGGACGTCAACGTCTTCGCGCTGCTCTCCAACCGGCGCTCCTTCTCCGGCTCGATGATCGGCGGGATCGCGGAGACCCAGGAGATGCTCGACTTCTGCGCCGAGCACGGCATCGCCTCCGAGGTCGAGGTGATCCGCGCCGACCAGGTCAACGAGGCCTACGAGCGCGTCCTCGCCTCCGACGTGCGCTACCGCTTCGTGATCGACGCGAGCACGCTGGACTGACCGGGGGTCAGGTCGGCTCGGCGGTGAGGTCGCCCGCATCGATGATGCGGTAGGCGTAGCCCTGCTCGGCGAGGAAGCGCTGCCGGTTCTGGGCGAAGTCGGCGTCGACCGTGTCGCGCGAGACGATCGTGTAGAAGTGCGCGCTGCGGCCCTCGGTCTTGGGGCGCAGCAGCCGGCCGAGGCGCTGGGCCTCCTCCTGCCGCGAGCCGAAGGAGCCACTGATCTGGATCGCCACCTCGGCCGAGGGCAGGTCGATGGAGAAGTTCGCCACCTTGCTCACCACGAGCAGCCCGATCTCGCCGGAGCGGAAGGCGTTGAAGAGCCGCTGTCGTTCCTTGACCGGCGTCTCGCCCTTGATGACCGGGGCGTCGAGCATCTCGGCGACCTCGTCGAGCTGGTCGATGTACTGACCGATCACGAGGGTCGGCTGGTTTGCGTGCTGTCGCACCAGGTCGCGTACGACGTCGATCTTGGCGTGGGTGCACGAGGCCAGGCGGTAGCGGGTGTCGGGGTCCGAGGTGGCGTAGGCCAGTCGCTCGCCGTCGGGCAGGGTGACGCGGACCTCGACGCAGTCGGCAGGCGCGATGTAGCCCTGCGCCTCGATGTCCTTCCACGGGGCGTCGTAGCGCTTGGGGCCGATCAGCGAGAAGACCTCGCCCTCACGGCCGTCCTCGCGCACGAGCGTCGCGGTGAGGCCGAGGCGGCGACGCGCCTGGAGGTCGGCGGTCATCCGGAAGATCGGCGCCGGGAGCAGGTGCACCTCGTCGTAGACGATCAGGCCCCAGTCGCGGGCGTCGAGCAGGTCGAGGTGCGGGTAGACGCCCTTCCGCTTCGTCGTCAGCACCTGGTAGGTCGCGATGGTGACGGGGCGGATCTCCTTGACGGCACCGGAGTACTCCCCGATCTCGTCGGGGGTCAGCGACGTCCGCGCGACCAGCTCGTCCTTCCACTGCCGCGCGCTGACGGTGTTGGTGACGAGGATCAGCGTGGTGGCCTGCGCCTGCGCCATCGAGGCCGCGCCGACGATGGTCTTGCCGGCACCGCAGGGCAGCACGACGACGCCGGACCCGCCGTCCCAGAAGGACTGGGCCGCCTCGCGCTGGTAGGGCCGGAGCGTCCACCCGTCCTCGGCGAGGTCGATCGCGTGCGCCTCGCCGTCGACGTAGCCCGCGAAGTCCTCGGCCGGCCAGCCGAGCTTGAGCAGGGCCTGCTTGAGGTTGCCCCGCTCGCTCGGGTGCACCGCGACGGAGTCGTCGTCGAGCCGCGCGCCGACCATCCCGGCGATCTTCTTGGCGCGGAGCACCTCCTCGAGCACCGGGCGGTCGGTGCTCGACAGCACGAGTCCGTGCACCGGGTGCTTCTCGAGGCGGAGCCGGCCGTAGCGGCCCATCGTCTCGGCGACGTCGACGAGCAGCGCGTGCGGGACGGCGTAGCGGCTCCACGTCAGCAGCGCGTCGACCACCTGCTCGGCGTCGTGACCGGCGGCGCGGGCGTTCCAGAGGCCGAGCGGTGTCAGGCGGTAGGTGTGGATGTGCTCGGGCGAGCGCTCGAGCTCGGCGAAGGGCGCGATCGCCTTGCGGGCCTCGGCGGCCGACGGGTGGTCGACCTCGAGCAGGAGCGTCTTGTCGGACTGGACGATGAGGGGTCCGTCGTTCACGCGGAGGCCGCCTTCTGGCGCGCGCGGAAGGCAGCGACGTTGGCGCGCGAGGAGCACCGGTCGGAGCAGTAGCGACGCGACTGGTTGGGTGAGGTGTCGACGAAGACCTTGTCGCAGCGGGGCTCGGAGCAGATGCCGAGCCGGGTCGCGCCGAGGTCGCAGACCAGGTTGGCCAGCCCCATCAGCGACTCGGCGATCAGCAGCTCGGCGACGGACGACGCCCGGTTGGTGACGTGCATGTGGAGGTTGGCCGGGTCGTGGTCGGAGATCATCGGCGTGACCGGGTGGCTCGCGAGCAGGTCGTTGAGCGACCCGACCACGAGGGGTACGTCGTCCACGTCGGAGGCCTCGAAGACCGGCCGCAGCTCGGCCTGGAAGGACGTCAACGACGCGATGTCCGCGGGCGCCACCGAACGGTGCAGCCACGATCGGTCCGCCAGGTGCTCGTGCAGCGCCGCCTCGTCGGGGAGGTCGGCGTTGACGAGCGCTGCGGCGCGCTCGGCGTAACGGATGAAGTCCACCGACCCATTCTAGGGAAGTGGTCCTTACGCGGGCCTGACGGCGGTGATGCGGTGCACCGCGAACTCGCGTACGTCGTCCGCGCGGTGGTCGAACGCCGAGAGCCGCCCGCCGTCGAGCCGGCGCGGGTCGACGACCCGCTCGCTGGTGGCGCCGTGGTTGTCGACGTAGCCGATGACGACGGTGGTGCCACCCTCGATGGCGTCGCGGAGGGCGGCGAGGGCGTCGGACGGCGTGGTGGTCGAGGCGCTCGCGGGGCGCGAGGACTCGGCCCGGTCGCCGGCCCGGATCGCGGTCGCGACCGCCTGGACCTGCGCCGCCTGCCGTGCCGACACCGCGCCCGCAGGACGCCGTCCCCGCCGGCCCCGTGCGCGGCGGAGGTCGGGGCGGCTGACCCGCACGGTGCCGTCGGCCGCCTCGACCACGGGCGCGGCGCCCAGCTCGCGCAGCCGCGGCAGCAGCACGTCGAGCGGCGAGGTCGAGATCGCGACGGTCGGTGCCAGCAGGCGCAGCCCGAGGGTCCGGGACCGCGGGTCGTGCACGAGCGCGGCAAGCGCGGCCTCGTCGTCCGCGCGCAGGAAGGCCTCCGCGTGTCCGACCCGCACGCTGCCGAAGGTGCGCGCGACGTCGTCGACGAGGAACTCGAGGGGTTGCGGGACGGGGGTCTGGGAGACGCCGGCGAGGAAGTCGCGCACCTCCAGCGCCGACCACCCGGCGTCGAAGCCGCGCCGGAGCGAGCCGGGGGTGAAGCGGTAGACGGTGGCACCGCCGCGGGACTCCACGTCGGCGAGCAGGTGCAGCCGGCGGGCGACCTCGGTCTCGAGGGGCCCGGGCGCCACCGCGGTGAGGTCGGCCTGGAGCAGGACGTGGTCGACCGGACGCGGCAGCTGCGGGTCCAGCGCCGCGGCCGCTGCCGGCAGGTCGTCGTCGGCGACCAGGCGGCCGCTCGGCGGGAGGCCGCCGGCACCGCTGACGCCGAGCACCGCGGCCTCGTCGAGGGCCGCCGTCACCAGGTCGGCGAAGATCGCCGGCCGGCGCGGTCGCAGCCACTCGACGTGCTGCACCACCGACGCGACTCCCGTCCCGACGGCCAGCACCTCGCCCTCGGGGACGCCGGCCAGCACGCGGAGCGCGAGGCGTCGGGCCTCCTCGGCCAGGCCGCTTGACAGCTCGGGCGCCAGGGCGTTCCACGACTTGCCCGTCTGGTCGCGCGAGCCCACCAGCGACGGGACCCGGCTGCTCGCCAGCCACCCGCCGACGAGCCGGGCCCACCGCTCGGCCGTCGGGCGCCCCGACCACACGTCGAACTCCTCGGTCGGCAGCCAGGCCGGTGTGCCGTCCGGCTCGGCTCCCTCGGCGATCAACCCGGCCGAGAGCGCGACCTCGACGAGCAGCGCTGCGCCAACCTCGTCGACGTGCAGCTCGCGCGCCACCAGCTTGAGGTCGCGGACCGCCAGGCCCCCGCTGCGCAGCACGCTCGGCGGCTGCACGCCCCAGTGGTCGAGCAGCAGCTCCGTGCGTCGTACGACGTCGAAGGCGGCACCCGCAGCCGTCCGGGCGACCAGGGCCGGGTCGCGCGACGTGGTGGCGAGGGGCGGCACCTCGTCGACCGGCTCGGTGGTGGTCCGCCCGCCGCGCAGCGCGAGCCCGACCTCGCCCGGCAGCACGACGGTGTCGCCGTCGCGCGGCACCAGCAGCCGGCGGCTGATCAGCTCCTCGGCCGGGCTCGCCGCCTGCTCGGGGGAGACCGTGCGGCGCGCGGAGCCGGTCGTTCCCTCGCCGCCGTGGGCATCGACGTGGCGCAGCATCGCGGTCGCGGCGGGGCTGAGCTCGGCGAGCAGCGAGGCCACCCTGTCGGGCGAGGGCGGCTCGGGGCTCGAGGGCCGCAGGCCGCTCACCAGGCCGGGCATCCCGCGCATCGCGTCGGCGACGCCGCTCAGCGCGCGGATGCCTCCGGGCGCCTCCCAGGCGAGGGCCAGGTCGAGCAGTCGCTCGACCGCTTCACCCGCACGGGCGGGGTCCGCGTGCACGATCGACGCAAGTCCCGCCGAAGTGGTTTGACCTGCAACCAGCAGGGCATCAAGCACGGAAAGCTCCAGACGGTCCAGGCCGTCGAGGGCTCGGTGGATCGACGAACGCGTGGCAGCCCGCGAGGCGAGCTGCGACGAATCCTGAGGGGCGGGTGTGGCGAGATCTGGACGGGCCCGCAGGAGCGCCACGAGTCGCTCGTCCGGCCAGCTCCGCAGCTGGTCGGCGAGGGTTCGTGCGGGTGTCGCCCGCCCACGACTGGACATCCCTCCTACGCTATCGCCCGGGCTGGAGTCGCCGCCCTGCACGACGCGGAGAGGGCGCGCATGAAGAACGTTGATCTGCACCACGGGGCGGCGAGCGACGTCGGCCTGGTGCGCAAGGTCAACGAGGACTCGTTCCTCGTCGCGCCACCGGTCTTCGTCGTCGCCGACGGCATGGGCGGGCACTCCGGCGGCGACGTCGCGAGCCAGATGGTCGTCGAGGAGTTCCAGCGCCTCGCGGAGTCCTACGACCCCACGCGCGGCGCCGAGCAGGTCGCCGACACCTTCGCGCGCGCGCAGGCGCGGATCATCGACTTCGGCAACGCCCATCGCGCGATGACGCCCGGCTGGCACGCCGGCACCACCGCGGTCGTCGCCGTGCTCGTCGACGACAACGGCGTCGCGAAGTGGCTGCTGGCCAACCTCGGCGACTCCCGCATCTACCGGATCACCGACGGAAGCCTCGAGCAGATCAGCGTGGACCACTCGGTCGTCCAGGAGCTGATCGACTCGGGCGAGATCACGGCCGAGGAGGCCGCGACCCACCCCGAGCGCCACGTGATCACGCGCGCGCTCGGCAGTCCCGAGGGCATCCACCCCGACTTCTTCCTGCTGCCGCTCGGCTCCGTCGAGCGGCTGCTGCTCTGCAGCGACGGCGTCACCGGGATGATCGAGGACAAGGAGATCGAGGAGATCCTCGAGACCGTCGCCGATCCCCGCGATGCCGCCGACAGGCTGGTGCGCGCTGCGGTCGCCGCAGGCGGCCGTGACAACGCGACCGCTGTCGTCGTCGATGTGGTGGGATTGGTGAAGGACGCCTCGTATGACTCCCAGCGCCAGCTGGAGAGCCTCGAATCCAAGCTGGGGGGACGACTGTGAGCACCGATGCCAGGTTCGCGCCGGGGGACTGGTACGCCGTCGTCGGCGACCACGTCACGGTCGTGCTGCCCGGCAGCCAGCGCGATCGCGTGGCTGCCCTGTGGGATCTCGCGGACGCCGGCGCGACGGCCGACGCCGTGCTCGACGCCCTCCTCGCGGGCGGGCTGTCCACGCTCGACCACGTCGCCCTCGTCGCCCACGGCGATGACTCCACCCGCCTCATCGTCCGCGGCGCTCCCACCGCCACGGTCGCGACCACCGAGGGCGAGGAGATCGTCAGCGCGAGCGCCGGTGCGGCCTGGGCCGAGCGCCTCGTCACCGGGGTCACCAGCGTCCGCGTCACCCTTGCCGGGGACGGCGACGTCGAGCACGCCCTCACCGCCGGCATCGCCCGGGTGTCCGTCGTCGAGTTCGGTACGCCGCCGGCAGCGCCGGCCGCGCCCGCCGAGGAGCCGGCCGCGCCGGTGATGGCGGTCGAGCCGGACCCCGAGCCGGAGCCCGAGCCCGAACCCGAGCCGGAGCCGACACCTGAGTCCGTCCCCGAGGCCCCGATGAGCTTCGGCGAGCCCGAGGACGACCCGACGCCGACGGGGGAGACCCCGGTCGTCGAGGCGCCCGGCGCCGACGACTGGCCGGACCGCGACGGGAACACCGTGGCCGGTCCGCCCGCGCGCGACTTCGACCGTCCGCCGATCCCCGGCCAGGAGATGGCCCCGGAGGTGGTCTCGGACCCCGTGGCCTCGCTGGTCTTCTCGACCGGTGACGTCGTGCTCGTCGACCGGGCGGTCCTGGTCGGCCGCGCGCCGGAGGCTCGCCGCTTCGCCTCCCACGACCAGCCCCACGTGGTGACCGTGTCGAGCCCGCAGCAGGAGATCTCCTCGACGCACCTCGAGATCCGTCCCGGTGCCGGCGCCGACCACGGCTCGGCCATCGCCACCGACCTCGGCTCCACCAACGGCACGGTCCTCGCCCAGCCCGGCCTGGACCCCGAGGAGCTCAAGGCGGGCATTGCCGTCAGCCTGATCCCCGGCGCGGTGCTCGACCTCGGCGACGGCGTCACGATCCAGGTCACGAACCCCTGAGCGTGGCCCCGTGATCCGTCAGCAGCACGACACGACGTACCCGATCGCCCAGCTCGAGCGGCGGTTCACGGCCTTCGCCGTGGACCGCCTGCTGGCGTGGAGCCTGGTCGTCGTCGTCGGGGTCGTGACGGCGATGCTCGTCTCCGACGAGGTGTGGACGGTGATCGGCGCAGTCGCCGGCACCGTGGTCGTGCTGTGGCTGGTCTCCTCCATCGTGCTCGGCGCCACCGGGAGCTCGCCCGGCAAGGCACTGTCGGGCCTGCGGGTGGTGCACCACGGCACCGGCACCCCGATCGGTGTCGGCCGGGCCCTCCTGCGCTCGCTCGTGCTCGGGGTGGCCGGCCTGCCCACCTTCGGCATCGGGCTCGCCGCCCTGGCGTGGACGGCCGTCGAGGAACGCGGTCGCCGGCGTCGCGGCTGGCACGACCACCTGGCCCACAGCATCGTGGTCGACGTACGTCCTCCCCCCGCGGTCGCCGACGTGGCCGACGAGGGGCCGCGCCACATCGTCAACCTGACCGCCATGCGCCTCGTCCCGGCACCCCCGGTGGAGGCGGTGCGGACCCCGGAGCGGTCCGAGCAGTCGATGCGGCGCCAGCAGCTGCCGCCCGAGGTGACCCAGCAGCCGATCCAGCCGCCGATCCAGCCACCGGCGGCCCTCGCCCAGACCGTCACGCGTCCCGTGGCGCCGGCCTACGCCGCGGCCCCGGGGCAGGCACCGCAACCCCCCGCCCAGCAGACGTCGCTGGAGGACGCCCCGACCCAGCGGCGCCCGCAGCCGGTGCCCGCGCAGCCGGTGCCGGCCAACCCGCACCAGCCCCCGGCCCAGCGGTGGCGGGCGCACTTCGACAACGGCGAGAGCTTCGTGATCGCCGGCCTCGCGCTGGTGGGTCGCCGCCCCGAGCCCCGCAACGGCGAGCAGGTCGCGCACCTGATCCCGCTGCAGTCGGCCGACATGTCGGTGTCCAAGACCCACGCCCAGTTCGGTCCCGCCCCCGACGGCACGATCGTGGTGATGGACCGCGGATCGACCAACGGCACCGTGCTCGTGCGCCAGGGCATGTCGCGCCAGCTCGCGCCCGGGAGGCCCGCCGCGCTCCTGCCCGGTGACAAGGTCGTCTACGGCGACCGCGAGATGACCATCACCCGCGAGCTCTGAGCCGCCGTCCGTCACGGCGGTGCAGGATGGGCGCGTGCCGTCCTTCCTCGACCTGCTCTACGACGAGGCGCCGCTCGCCGCGTTCGACGAGCACCTCGCCCGCGCCGAGCGCGACCTCGGTGAGGACGAGGCGGCCGTGCTCCGCTCGGAGTACGACGTCGCCCTCCGGCTGCGCGACCTGATCACCCGGATGCGCTCGCGGGAGGCGGAGCTGTCCGCGCTCTACGAGACGGCGTCCGACCTCACCGCGATCCGCGACGTCGACACGATCCTGGCCGCCATCGTGCGACGCGCCCGCCAGCTGCTGCACTGCGACATGACCTACCTCTCGCTCAACGACGAGGACGACGGCGCGTCCTTCATGAAGGTGACCGACGGGGCCCTGACCCGCGAGTTCCAGAACCTGCGCCTGCCCCTCGGCACCGGCCTGCTCGGCCTCGTCGCGCAGACCGGGGCCGCCTACTTCACCGAGGACTACGCCACCGACGAGCGCTTCGTGCACCAGGGCTACATCGACGAGGCCGTAGCTGGCGAGCAGATCCGCGCGATCCTCGGGGTGCCGCTCGTCCTCGACGGGGTGGTCATCGGCGCGCTGCTCGCGGTGCACCGGTCGGTGCGGCGGTTCCCGCAGGCCGAGGTCAGCCTGCTGACGTCGTTCGCCGCCCACGCCGTGGTCGCGCTCGAGAACGCCCGGCTCTTCGCCGAGCTCGACGAGGCCAACCGGTCGCTGACCCGCCACACCGAGGCCGTCGACGCCGCCGCGCTGGCGCACGACCGGCTCACCGACCTGCTCATCGGGGGCGGTGGCATGGTCGAGGTGGCCGAGGTGCTGTCCGGCGTGCTCGACGCGGCCGTCTCGGTCTGGACGCCCGCCGGTGAGCTCGAGGCGGGCGAGGATCCCGGCCTCGCGTGGACCGCCGCGGTCGCCGCGGCCGTGACGTCGGGCCGCTCGGTGGAGATCGACGGCGGCCTGGTCGCTGCGGCCCTCGCGGGCACCGAGCACGTCGCCACCCTCGTGGTCCGACGTGACGAGCCGCTCGACCTCGCCGGTCGTCGGACGCTCGAGCGCGGTGCCCTCGTGACCGCACTCGTCCTGCTCTTCGCCCGCTCGGTCACCGACGCGGAGGAGCGGCTCGGCGGCCAGCTCCTCGCCGACCTGCTCGCGCCCGGCACCACGTCGCGCGACCGGCTGCGTGATCGCGTACGCCGCCACAGCGCGAGCCTCGACGGACCGCTCGTCGTGGCCGCAGCGGCCATCGACGGAGCCGACGCCCACCGCGCGGGTCGGGCGGCGGTCGCGCTCGCGCGCCGGATGTCCGGGCTGGCCGGCGAGCACCGTGGCGCGGTCGTCGCGGTGGTGCCGGGCGAGGACGCGCGCCGGGTGGGCGCCGACCTGCAGGCCGCGATCGCGGCCGCCGGCGGCCGGGCGACGGTCGGGGTGGCGGCCACGGGCGAGGCCGACGACGACGACCGGCTGGTCGCCGCGCACGCGGAGGCACGCCGGTGCCTCGACACCCTCGTGCGGCTGGGTCGCGTCGGCGAGGTGAGCGACCCGGCGGGGCTGGGAGTCGCCCGGCTGCTGCTCGGCGACAACGACCCCGAGCACGTGGCGGCGTTCGTCGACACGATGGTCGGTCCGGTGCGCGAGTGGGACCAGCGGCGGGGGACCGGGCTCGTCGACACCCTGGAGGAGTGGTTCGCCAGCGGCGGGCGGCTCAAGGAGACGGCTGCGGCGCTGCACGTGCACCCCAACACCGTCACCCAGCGGCTCGACCGGATCGGCGAGCTGCTCGGCGACGGCTGGCGCGAGCCCGCGCGCTCCCTCGACCTGCAGCTTGCCCTCCGGCTGGCGCGGCTGCGCGGAGGCTGACCCCTCCGACATGTGCGTCGGGCACATGTCCAACGGCGAAGTGTGGCCGCGCGGACCATGTGCCGTGCGTCACTCCGATCCCTACGGTGAAGCCATGACCACCTTCGAGGGACGACGCGCGCTCGTCACCGGCGCCGCCAGCGGCATCGGCGCGGCGATCGCGACCCGGCTCGCCGAGGGCGGCGCCGAGGTCCACCTGCTCGACCGCGACGAGGAGGGCGTGGCCAAGGTCGCGGCCCGCATCCACGGCACCCCGCACGTCGTCGACCTGACCGACGAGGCGGCCATCGACGCGCTCGACCTCGACGTCGACATCCTGGTCAACAACGCCGGCATCCAGCACGTCGCGCCCGTCGAGGACTTCGACCCCGAGCAGTTCCGGATGATCCACGCGCTGATGCTGCACGCTCCGTTCCTGCTCGCCCGCCGGGTGCTGCCCGGCATGTACGCCCGCGGCTGGGGCCGGCTCGTCCACGTGTCCAGCGTCCACGGCCACCGTGCGTCGGCGTACAAGTCGGCCTACGTCAGCGCCAAGCACGGGCTCGAGGGCCTCTCCAAGGTCATCGCCCTCGAGGCCGCCGACAAGGGCGTCACCAGCAACACCGTGTGCCCCGGCTACGTCCGCACCCCGCTCGTCGAGGGCCAGCTCGCCGACCAGGCGCGCAGCCACGGCATCCCCGAGGACGAGGTCCTCGACACCGTCCTGCTCGCCCGCACCCCGGTGCGCCGCCTCGTCGAGCCGGAGGAGGTCGCGGACGCGGTGGCCTTCCTCTGCGGCCCGACCGCGACCTCGATGACCGGCTCGTCCCTGCTCCTGGACGGCGGCTGGACCGCCGCCTGACCCACACCCGACCACCCGCCGCACGCACCCCCCGATGAAAGGCACGTCCATGACCACCGACACCTCCACCACGACCGGGACCGGCGCGCCGGGCGCACCGCCCGAGCGCACCAACATCGTCAAGGTCGTCTTCGCGTCCCTCATCGGCACCGCCGTCGAGTGGTACGACTTCTTCCTCTACGGCTCCGCCGCGGCCCTGGTCTTCGGCACGCTGTTCTTCCCCGAGAGCGAGCCCGCGACGGCCACGCTCCTGGCCTTCGGCACCTACGCCCTCGGCTTCGTCGCCCGCCCGCTCGGCGGCGTGGTGTTCGGCCACTTCGGCGACAAGGTCGGCCGCAAGAAGATGCTGGTCTTCTCGCTCTTCCTGATGGGCATCGCCACCTTCGCGATCGGCCTGCTGCCGACGTACGCCTCCATCGGCGTCGCCGCACCGCTGCTCCTGCTCTTCTGCCGCCTGCTCCAGGGCTTCGCCGTCGGTGGCGAGTGGGGCGGCGCGGTGCTGATGGCCGCCGAGCACGGCGACGACTCGCAGCGTGGCTTCTGGTCCTCGTGGCCGCAGGCCGGCGTCGCGCTCGGCAACCTCTTCGCGACCGGCGTCCTCTGGGTGCTCGCCGCGGTGCAGAGCGACGCCGACTTCAACGCGTGGGGCTGGCGGATCCCGTTCCTGCTGAGCGCGATCCTGGTCGGGGTGGGCCTGTGGGTCCGGCTCTCGATCGAGGAGTCGCCCGTCTTCGCGGAGGCCAAGGCCGAGATGGAGACGAAGAAGACCCCGCACCTGCCGCTCATCGAGGTCTTCCGCAAGTACCCCCGCGAGGTCTTCGTGGCGATGGGCATGCGCATGGCGGAGAACATCTCCTACTACCTCTTCACGATCATCTCGATCTCGTTCCTCACGATCTACGCCGGCACCGCCGACGACAAGTCGCTGATCCTCAAGGCACTGCTGATCGGTTCGGTGGTGCACTTCGTGACGATCCCGCTGGTCGGCGCGCTGAGCGACCGGGTCGGTCGCCGGCCGCTCTACCTCGCCGGTGCCGTGGGCGTCGCCGCGTGGTCGTGGGTGTTCTTCGACCTCATCGCCTCGCGCTCCGAGGGCAAGATCATCCTCGCGATCGTCGTCGGCCTGGTGCTGCACGCGCTGATGTACTCCCCGCAGGCGGCCTTCTTCTCCGAGCTCTTCGGCACCTCGGTGCGCTACACCGGCGCCTCGGTGGGCTACCAGCTCGCGTCGATCTTCGCCGGCGCGCTCGCCCCGATCATCGCCATCGACCTCCTGGGCAAGGCGAGCGAGGGCACCGCGAACGTCGACAAGGTCGCGATCTACATGACGATCGCGTCGGTCATCACGATCGTCGCGGTGCTCTTCGCCAAGGAGACCAAGGCGACCTCGCTCCGCCACGACCGGGTGCTCAACGACTGACCGGTCGTCCGTGTGCCGGTCAGCGGGTGAGCGCGACCGGCACGCGGGTGATCCCGCCGCGGGCGCCGAGCCACACCAGCTCGCCGTCGTCGAGTCCGCCGGGCGTGGTGGGCCCGGTCACCGTGATGGTGAAGCGGGCCGACTGCCCCGGCGCGAGGCGTACGGCGAGGGGCTGCACGCTGACGCGGTGGGAGGTGAAGCCGCGGGCGGTCACCGAGAAGTACTCCGGGCGGGTGCCGACGTTGGTGAGGGTTCGCACCGCGGTGCCGCGGCGCACGGTGAGGAGCAGCGAGCTGGTGTTGAGGTCGGCCAGCGTGTGCTGGCGGAGCGCGCGGCGCCACGCGCGCGCGGGCACGTCGAGGGCTAGGTGGGCCGTGGGTGCCCGGCTCGGCAGCGCGCCTGAGCCCTGGGCCAGCACCGACGAGCCCGGGATGGGTCGCGCCGAGCCGGCGACGAGCGAGCGGACCACGGAGGCCGACCAGTCGTCGTGCTCGGCCAGCACGAGGGCGGCCAACCCGCTCGCGTGCGCGGTGGCGGCGGAGCTGCCGCTGAAGACCCCCCACGTGCGACCGCTCGCGTCAGGCAGGGCGCCGAGGACGGCGTCGCCGTCGGCGACCGCGTCGGGCTTGACCGACGGTCCGCGCGGGTCGCCCGAGGCGCTCCACGGTGCCGTACGCCGGGTGCCGGGGTCGCCGCTGACGCGGGACATCCGCACCCGGGCGTCGGGGTGGCCGGCGACCCAGCGGCTGAAGCTCCGGCCGGCGGTCGCGGTCAGGTGGACGGTCGGGACGGAGTGGAAGTCGGCCGTGACCGACCCCGGGCGCAGGTTGACCAGCACCATCGCGCGGCCTCCGGCGAGGGCGACGTTGTCGGACTTGTCGACCCGGCCGATGCCGCCACGGCGGCACACGACGACGCGGCGCGCGACCTTGCGCGAGTCGAGCGACCCGCTGAGGCACTGACCGGCATCCCGGCGGGAGACGCCCGGTGCTGCGGCGTCCTGCGCCAGCACGGCACGACCGCGGACCGCCGCGGGCCTGCCGCCTCCGGTGAAGGTGCGCCCGCCCGGGCCGGTGACCACGCCGCGCGACATCCGGCCGACGGCCGAGCCGACCGTCGTGACCCAGGGCGAGCCGTGGGCGGCGTACGCCGTTCCGCCGGAGTTGCCGGCCGCGCCGACCACCACGATGTCGGCCTCCGCGGCGCCGAGCAGGGCGCGCTGGAGGGTGTCGATGCCGTCGCCGCCGGCGAGCGCGAGGTTCAGCACGTCGACGCGGTCGGCGACGGCGGCGTCGACGGCCGACACCACGTCGGCGGTCGAGCAGCCGTCGTCGGCGGGGTCGGGGGCACCCCAGCACGCCTTGTAGGCGGCGAGGCGGGCCTGCGGGGCGACACCGCCGAACCGGCCGGCGTCCCGGCCGTCGACGCGGACGCTGACACCGGCGTTGCCGGCCGCGACCGAGGAGACCTGGGTGCCGTGGCCGAGCACGTCGCGGGCCGACAGCGACTCCGACGAGCGGACCCGGTCGGTGCCGAAGCCGGCGGCGAACCACCGGGCGCCGACGACCTTGCGCGTGCAGTCGTCGGCCGACCACCCGTCGCCGCCGGCGCACTCACCGGCGAAGTCCTCCGGGTCCCGGCCGAGGCCGGGGACGTCGGCGAAGGCGGGGGAGTCCGGTGCGATGCCCGAGTCGACCACGCCGATCACCACGCCGGCGCCGCCGCGCAGCCGCGGGGACGCGGCGCCGCGGACGGTCGCGAACGACGTACGACCAGCGAGCGGTCGCACCTCGTCGGGCTCGATCAGGGCGATGCCGGGCTGGTCGTCGAGGGCGGCGAGCTGGGCGTCGGAGAGGGGCAGCGCGAAGCCGTTGAGGGCGGTGGTCCAGCGGTAGACCGGCTCGCCGGCGCCGATGGCCGCGAGGACCGCGTCCTGCCGGGCGAGGAGGTCGGCCGCGTCGCGCGTGCCGGCGGACGTGCCGGGTCCCTGCAGCGTGACCAGCGTCAGGGACGGGGGCCCGGCCGCATCCGTCGCGTCCTCGGCGAGGGCGACGCTGGAGACGGACAGGGCGACGCCGAGCGCGAGCAGGCCGCAGCCCACGATCCGCCCCACGCGTCGTCCCCGCACGGTCCCCACCTTCACTGCCCCGTCGTACGTCCAAGGTCTCGAACCGCCCATGATCGCAGCACCGGCGACGCGAGACAAAGCCCTCCCTCCGGGCGGAACCCGTTGGTGGGGGTGGCCGGGTGCCGCCTATCCTTTGGCGGCGCCCGCGGAGTGCAGGCGGCGAGGACCGGAACAGGTGGGGAGAGACCGTGCCCAGTGGCAAGGTGAAGTGGTTCGACGTGGAGAAGGGCTTCGGCTTCCTGTCGCAGGAGGACGGCCCGGACGTCTACGTCCACTCCGACGCGCTCCCCGAGGGCACCCCCTCGCTCAAGGCCGGCACCAAGGTCGAGTTCGGCATCGCCCAGGGCCGTCGCGGCGACCAGGCCCTCCAGGTCCGCATCGTCGACGCCCCGGCGTCGGTCACCCGCAACCAGCGCAACGCGCAGCGCAAGAACCCCGAGGCGATGGTCACCATCGTCGAGGACCTGATCAACATGCTCGAGGGCGTCGAGGAGGGCTACCGCCACGGCCGCCACCCCGAGCGCGCCTCTGCGCGTGGCACGGCGAAGGTGCTGCGGGCGCTTGCGGACGAGCTCGAGCTCTAGGTCCGGCTCTCGGTAGCCGGGGAGGCTGCCGGCCGCATCCCGGCGGGCCGGGTGACCAGCACGAACGTCGCCCACGCGCCGAGCACGCCTGCCGCGACGCCCAGGCCGAGCTGGGGGTTGAGCGGCATCGCGATGCCCACGAAGCCGCCGATCACCCAGGCGAGCTGCAGCGTCGTGTCGGACCGGGCGAACGCGCTCGCCTGGATCCGGCTCGGCACGTCGCGCTGGATGGTCGAGTCGAGCGAGAGCTTGGCGAGGGCCTGCGCGAGCCCGGCGGTCAGGCCGAGCAGCGCGAGGGCGAGCAGCCCGTAGAACAGCGAGGCGATCACGACGACGACCGCGTCGGCCAGCAGTGCGAGCACCACGGTGGCGGCCGGGTTGAGCTTGCGGAGCACGGAGCCGATCGCGATGCCGAGGGTGTTGCCGACGCCGGCCGCGCCGATCACCAGGCCGAGCAGCACCTCGGGTTTCCAGTCGCCGATCGGGTTGTCGCGCAGCAGGAACGCCATGAACATCGTGAGGAACCCCGACAACCAGCGCGGCCCGCAGTTGGCCCGCAGCGCGAAGGCCACGGCCGCCGGGATCCGGGTCTTCGGGCGGCGGCTGCCCGCGGCGACCTCGGTCGACCCGGTGAGCACCAGCTCACCCTCGCCCTGGCTGGCGTCGACCTTGTCGGGCAGCCGGATCGCCCAGATCGTGGCGAGCACGAAGACCACGAAGCCGTAGCGCAGCGACCACTCCGGCCCGAAGGTCGAGGCGAGGATCGCGAGCGGTGCCGAGACGGCCGCACCGACGACCCCGGCGAGCGACACGCGGGCGTTGGCCTTCACCAGCGTCAGTCCGGGCGGCAGCAGGCGGGGGACGGCAGCGGCGCGGGTGACGCCGTAGGCCTTGGACGCGACCAGGACGCCCAGTGCGGCGGGGAACAGCCACGCTGACTCGGTGATCACGGCGGTGGCCAGCACCCAGCAGAGGAACGCGCGGGTCGCCATGGTCGCGCCGACCGCCCAGCGGCGGCCGTGGCTGAAGCGGTCGAGGAACGGGCCGATCAGCGGAGCGACGATCGCGAAGGGGAGCATCGTCAGGCCGAGGAAGAGCGCGACCTGGCCGCGCGCTTCGCCGGTGGGGACCTGGAAGAACAGCGTGCCGGCCAGCGAGATCGCGACGGCCGCGTCACCGGCGGCGTTGAAGGCGTGCAGCTCGATCAGGCGCGACAGCCCGGAGTCGCCGGCGCCCTCGGCCCGCGCCGCGCGCCGCGCCTGCGAGACCGCGTACTGGCCCGCCGTGCCGGCCCCGCGGCCGGCGACGCGCGCGCCCCGGCCCGCGGCCTTCGCGCCGCGGCCGGCCGCCCGCGCGCCCCGCGCGGCGCCCGACAGCGAACGTCGTACGGCACCGGGTCGGGGAGGCGACGGCGTCGACGAACCGGGTGGCAGCGACGTGCGGTAGGGCTGGGTGTCCTCGCCCGGATCCTGCTCGGTGTCCTGCTCCGGGTCGTGCTCCTGCGCCTGCCCCGGGGACGGGTCGGGGCGGTCGCTGGTCACGGGGACCATCTTGGACTACCGCCCCGACAGCACGGGTACGCCGTCCGGGCCGGGTGCCGACGGGACAGGACTGCGGACCATTTGTCATGATGGCGCACGTGATCGCTCTCCCGACCCGTTCCGGCAAGCCGGACTCGGCCCTCGCCAAGGCCGCTGACCTCGCGCGCGGCATCGTGCTCGAGGTCGCCGACGGCGACGAGGTGGGTGACCACCTGGGTGCGTACGCCGAGGGGGAGCGGGTCGTCACGCACCACTTCGCCTGCACCCGACCCGGCTACCCCGGCTGGCACTGGTCGGTCACGCTCACCCGCGCCAAGCGCGGCAAGGACCTGACCGTCAACGAGGTCGTCCTGCTGCCCGGTGACGACGCGATCGTCGCCCCGGTGTGGGTGCCCTACAAGGAGCGCCTCCAGCCCGGCGACCTCTCGCCCGGCGACCTGCTCCCGGTCGAGGACGAGGACGCCCGCCTGGTCCCGACCTACCTCGTCGGCGACGACCCGCTGGACGACGACGACCGCGCCCAGGTGCGCCGCGTCGCGCAGGACCTGGGTCTCGGCCGCGTCCGCACGCTGAGCCGCGAGGGCCTCGACATGGCCGCCGAGCGCTGGAACGCCGGCACCGGCGGGCCCGACGCGCCGATCGCCAAGAGCGCCCCCGACCAATGCTGGTCGTGCGGCTTCCTGGTCCGGCTCAACGGCTCGCTCGCCGACCGCTTCGGGGTCTGCGCCAACGGCAACGCCAACGACGACGGCTCGGTGGTCACCTTCGACCACGGCTGCGGAGCTCACTCCGAGGTCAAGCTGGCCCGCAAGCAGCAGCCGCTGCCGATGCCGGACCACGCCTTCGACACCCTCACCGACGACGAGTTCGAGAAGCTCTGAGACGCAGCGCCGAGGTCAGCCCTGGAGGGCGTGGCCGAACGACGTGGGCGCGGGTGCGTCCTCGTCGCGGGAGAGCACCCAGACCGTGTAGTCGTCCGCCGGCGGGTGGAGCTCGTACGACCCCGCGCGCAGGTCGACGCGCAGCCCGCACGCCGTGACGTCGGCGACGAAGTCGTCGGGACTGTAGGCACGGGCCGTCGCGGGTCCGTCGACGGGGTGGAAGCCGACCAGGGCCCGACCGCCGGGGGCGAGCACCGTGCGCACGCGCCTCAGCACCTCGCGCTCGGTGTCGGGGGCGAGGAAGACCATCACGTTGCCGACGAGCACCACGAGGTCGTAGTCAGCCCCGAGGTCGGCGGGCGCGACGTCGAGGACGTCCGCGTGGACCACGGCGAGGTCGGGGTAGGTGCGGCGCGACTGCTCGACCAGCGCGGGGTCCGGCTCGACCGCGGTGACCGCGTGCCCCCGGGCCTGCAGTGCTGCGGCGACCCGACCCATCCCGGAGCCGATGTCGAGGATGCGGGCGCCGCGACCGACGAGCACGTCGGCGAGGCGCGCCTCACCGTCGACGTCGGCTCCCTCCTCGACCAGGCGGGCGAACTTCGTGCCGTAGCCGCGGTTGCCCTCGCCGGCGAGCTCCCAGCGGGTCTTCGGCAGGTCCGAGCCGTGTGTGTCGGGCGTGCTCATCGGTGGCGCGCCTGCTGGACGGCGCGCTCCTTGCGGCGACGACGGCAGTACTCCAGCCCGCAGAGGCCGAGGCCGAAGCCGGCGAGGCACGTCCAGAGCCACCAGGTGCGCCCGCTCTCCTGCAGCGTGCCCCAGAAGGGGAGGAGGCCGAGGAAGCCGAGCAACCAGAGCGCCGTGCCGACCTCGGTGGTGCGGACGCCGTCGACGTCGAGCGGCGCGACCTGCGCCACGATGTAGGTGCGGTTGCCGATCTCGTGCTGCATCGGCTGCTCGTCGCCCAGGTCCACGAGCGTCACGCTACCTCGCGGCGGCGAGGCGAAACACGCACGTCACACCGCTCTGCCACACTGCCGTTCCGTGAGCGACGACACCCAGACCACGCGGCCCACCCCGAAGGCCTCCGGCCTCGACGGGTTCTTCCGCATCACCGAGCGAGGCTCGAGCGTCGGGAGCGAGGTCCGCGGCGGCGTCGTGACCTTCCTGACGATGGCCTACATCATCGTGCTGAACCCGCTGATCCTCGGCTTCGTGCCGGACTCGACGGGGGCGTTCCTCGGCGGAGGGCCCGGCGACGGGTCGAACCTGCCCGTGATCGCCGCGGGCACGGCCCTGGTCGCCGGCGTGCTGACGATCCTCATGGGGGCCGTTGCCAACTTCCCGTTGGCGCTCGCGACCGGCCTCGGGCTCAACGCGTTCGTCGCCAACGCCATCGCCACCCGGTCGACCTGGGAGGACGCGATGGGCCTGATCGTCCTCGAGGGCATCATCATCCTGGTCCTCGTGCTGACCGGCTTCCGCAAGGCCGTGTTCCACGCGGTGCCGCAGCAGCTGAAGGTCGCGATCTCGGTCGGCATCGGGCTCTTCATCGCCCTCATCGGCTTCGTCGACGCGGGCTTCGTGACCCGCATCCCCGACGCGTTCCAGACGACGGTCCCGGTCCAGCTCGGCAACGGCGGCACGCTGACCGGCTGGCCGGTCCTCGTCTTCGCGATCGGCGTCGTGCTCATCATCGCGCTCTGGGTACGCCGCGTGCGCGGGGCGATCCTGATCTCGATCATCGTCACGACGGTGCTGGCGTTCGTGGTCCAGGCGGTCCTCGACCTCGGTGCAGCGGCCCAGGACGGTCCGGGCAACTGGGCGCTCAACGTCCCCGAGCTTAACGGCGTCGTCGACGTCCCGGACTTCGGCACCCTCGGCCAGTTCTCCCTCTTCGGGGCCTTCTCATCCGTGGGCTTCCTCGCCGCCCTGCTCCTCGCCTTCACGCTGCTGCTCGCCGACTTCTTCGACACGATGGGCACGATGACGGCCATCGGCGCCGAGGCCGGGCTCAACGACGAGGAGGGCATCCCGCCCCACTCGCAGCGGATCCTCATCGTGGACTCCGTCGCGGCGATGGCCGGCGGTGCCGCCGGCGTCTCGTCCAACACGTCCTACATCGAGTCGGCCTCCGGCGTCGGCGAGGGCGCGCGCACCGGTCTCGCGTCGGTCGTGACGGGCGTGCTGTTCCTGCTCGCGACGCTCTTCGCCCCGCTCGTCGAGGCGATCCCCTCCGAGGCGGCCGTGCCGGCCCTGGTCCTGGTCGGCTTCCTGATGATGCAGCAGGTCAGGGGCATCGACTGGGAGGACCTCGAGATCGCGATCCCGGCGTTCCTGACGATCGTGCTGATGCCGTTCACCTACTCCATCAGCGTCGGCATCGGTGCCGGCTTCCTGGCCTACGTGCTGATCAAGCTGGTGGTCGGCAAGGCGCGCGAGGTGCACCCACTGATGTGGATCGTCGCGGCCCTCTTCGTCGTGTACTTCGCGATCGCCCCGATCACCTCCTGGCTCACCTGAGTCGTCCCGCTGCTCACCTCTTCAGTGATCCCCGGCTGACCGGGGATCACTGAACATGTCGGCCCGTGCACGGCCTGACAAGTTCAGCGAGAGCCTGACAAGTGGCGGATGACCCAGCCGCCGGCCGCCGGAATAGTTAGCACAGGTAATGAGTTATGCTAACGACATGCCGACCGCCGACCTCCGCACCGACGCCGGGCTCGCCTCAGAGCTCCGCGCCTCGGTCATGCGCCTCCGCCGACGCCTGGCCCACGAGCGCCACCCCGACAACGACCTGAGCATCGGCCAGATGGTCGTGCTCGGGCTGCTCGTGCGGCTGGGGGAGCAGACCGTCGGCGACCTGGCCCGCGCCGAGCGGGTCCAGCCGCCGTCCATGACCCGAACGGTCAACTGTCTCGAGGGCGACGGCTACGTCGTACGCCGTCCGCACGAGACCGACGGCCGCCAGGTCGTCGTCTCGCTGACCGACGCCGGTCGTGCCGCCGTGCTCGCCGACCGGCAGCGCCGCGACGCCTGGCTGTCGCAGCAGCTCTCCCGCCTGACGCCCGCCGAGCGGGCCACCCTCCGCGAGGCCGCCCCGATCCTGGCCCGCCTCGCCACCACCGACTGACACACCGACTGACCGAGACCGACCGAGGAGTCACCACGAGTCCCACGTTCCGTTCCCTCGCGAACCCCAACTACCGCCGCTACGCCGCCGGCGGCGTGGTGTCCAACACGGGCACCTGGATGCAGCGTGTCGCCCAGGACTGGCTGGTTCTCGAGCTCGCCGTCGGCTCCGGCGCCACCGCGCTCGGCATCACCACGGGGCTGCAGTTCCTTCCCTTCCTGCTCCTGACGCCGTTCGCCGGGCTGGTCGCCGACCGGATGCCCAAGCAGCGCCTGCTCCAGCTGACCAACCTCGGCATGGCACTGCCCGCCCTGGTCCTCGGCCTGCTCGCCGTCACCGGCACCGCCGAGGTGTGGCACGTCTACGTCCTTGCCTTCCTGCTGGGTTCGGCGTCGGCCTTCGACGCCCCCGCGCGCCAGTCGTTCGTGTCCGAGATCGTCGACCCGGTCGATCTGACCAACGCGGTCGGCCTCAACTCCGCCAGCTTCAACGCCGCGCGTCTCGTCGGCCCCGGGCTGGCCGGCCTGCTCATCGCCGTGATGGGCGGGGGAGCCGTCGGGACCGGGTGGGTGATCCTGCTCAACGCGGTGTCGTACGCCGCCCCGATCTGGTCGCTGCGCCACCTCGACGTCGCCCGGATCGACTCGCCCGCCCTGGCGCAGCGCGGACCTGGCGCACTGCGCGAGGGCGTCGCCTACGTCCGCGCCCGGCCCGACCTGATGCTGGTGCTCGGGCTGGTCTTCTTCGCCGGCACGTTCGGCCTCAACTTCCAGATCACGTCCGCGCTGATGGCCACCGAGGTCTTCGGCAAGGGGCCGACCGAGTTCGGCCTGCTCGGCAGCTTCCTGGCCGTCGGCTCGCTCACCGGCGCCCTGCTGGCTGCGCGCCGCGAGCACGTACGCCACCGACTCGTCGTGGGCTCCGCGCTCGCGTTCGGTGCCACGGTGATGCTCGCCGGCCTGATGCCGACGTACCTCACATTCGCGCTCCTCACGCCGATCACCGGCCTCACCGCACTGACGTTCATCACCAGTGCGAACACCTACATGCAGCTGCACACCGACGCCGGCGTCCGAGGCCGGGTGATGGCGCTCTACCTGATGATCTTCATGGGCGGCACGCCGGTCGGCGCGCCCATCATCGGCTGGATCGGACACGAGTACGGCGCGCGCTGGACGCTGCTCGGTGGCGGCCTCATGACGATCGTGGGGGTTGTGCTGTCTGCGATGCTGTACCTGAGGCTCGAACGGGCCCGCCACGGGCGGGTCGCCGCGAACGATGAAGTGGCCCAGGGCGACGTGCAGGACGGCGCCCGGACGGCTCCTGCGGCGTTTTGACCCTGCCCGTACGCCCCGAGTAGCCTCAATCCTTGTGTCTGGCACGCCCAGACCCCTGCGCGCGCACTCAACTGCCCGCTGGTGGGGAGCGGCCCTCGGGGCCGCACAGGCACAGATCTCCACCGCAACACCCCCGAGTCCGGCACCGCGCCGGTCCGAGACGAGAAGACAGAGAGAGGGAACCACCCGGTGCCCACCATCAACCAGCTGGTCCGCAAGGGCCGCCAGGACAAGGTGTCGAAGTCCAAGACGCCCGCCCTGAAGGGATCTCCGCAGCGCCGTGGCGTCTGCACCCGCGTCTACACGACCACCCCGAAGAAGCCGAACTCCGCCCTCCGCAAGGTCGCCCGCGTGCGCCTGAGCAGTGGCGTCGAGGTCACCGCCTACATCCCGGGTGTCGGTCACAACCTGCAGGAGCACTCGATCGTGCTCGTGCGCGGCGGCCGTGTGAAGGACCTTCCCGGTGTCCGCTACAAGATCATCCGCGGCACGCTCGACACCCAGGGTGTCAAGAACCGCAAGCAGGCCCGCAGCCGCTACGGCGCGAAGAAGGAGAAGTAATGCCTCGCAAGGGTCCCGCTCCCAAGCGCCCCCTCGTCTCTGACCCGGTCTACGGCTCGCAGCTGGTCACCCAGCTCGTCTCCAAGGTCCTGCAGGACGGCAAGAAGGCCGTGGCGCAGCGCATCGTCTACACCGCTCTCGAGGGTGTTCGCGACAAGACCGGTTCCGACCCCGTCGTCGCGCTCAAGCGCGCGATGGACAACGTCAAGCCCGCCATCGAGGTCAAGTCCCGCCGCGTCGGCGGTGCGACCTACCAGGTCCCCGTCGAGGTCAAGGCCAACCGCTCCACCACGCTGGCGCTGCGCTGGCTCGTGGGCTACGCCGCCGACCGTCGCGAGAAGACCATGGCCGAGCGCCTCATGAACGAGATCCTCGACGCGAGCAACGGCCTCGGTGCCGCTGTGAAGAAGCGCGAGGACACCCACAAGATGGCCGAGTCCAACAAGGCCTTCGCCCACTACCGCTGGTGATCTGAGCGGGGCTCCCGTCGGGAGCCCCGCCCCGCCATCAACAACCCACCAACTCTTACGAGGGACTGAGACTTTCAGTGGCTGTCGACATCACCACCGACCTCAACAAGGTCCGCAACATCGGCATCATGGCGCACATCGATGCCGGCAAGACCACCACCACCGAGCGCATCCTCTTCTACACCGGCATCACCTACAAGATCGGTGAGGTGCACGACGGTGGCGCCACGATGGACTGGATGGAGCAGGAGCAGGAGCGCGGCATCACGATCACGTCCGCCGCGACGACCTGCTGGTGGAAGGACCACCAGATCAACATCATCGACACCCCCGGTCACGTGGACTTCACCGCTGAGGTCGAGCGCTCGCTGCGCGTCCTCGACGGCGCCGTCGCCGTGTTCGACGGTGTCGCCGGTGTCGAGCCCCAGACCATGACGGTGTGGCGCCAGGCCAACAAGTACTCCGTGCCCCGCATGTGCTTCGTCAACAAGCTCGACCGCACGGGCGCGGACTTCTTCCGCTGCGTCGACATGATGGTCGAGCGCCTCAACTCCACCCCGCTCGTGCTCCAGCTGCCGATCGGTGCCGAGGGCGACTTCATCGGTGTCGTCGACCTGATCGGCATGCGCGCCCTCGTGTGGCGCGGCGAGACGACGATGGGCGAGGACTACGAGGTCGAGGAGATCCCGGCCGAGCTCGCCGAGCAGGCCGCGGAGTACCGCGAGAAGCTCATCGAGACGCTGGCCGAGGCCGACGACGACATCATGGAGAAGTTCCTCGAGGAGGGTGAGTTCACCGTCCCCGAGCTCGAGGCCGCGATCCGTCGCGCCACCCTCGCCGACAAGCTCAACCCGGTCCTGTGCGGCACCGCGTTCAAGAACAAGGGCGTGCAGCCCCTGCTCGACGCCGTCGTGAAGTTCCTGCCCTCGCCGCTCGACATCGACGGCATCCAGGGCCACTCGGTCAAGGACGAGAACGAGGTCATCGTCCGGCAGCCGTCCGACGACGAGCCGTTCTCCGGTCTGGCCTACAAGATCGCCACCGACCCGCACCTGGGCAAGCTGATCTACGTCCGGGTCTACTCCGGCAAGCTCGAGGCCGGTTCGACCGTGGTCAACTCGGTCAACGGTCGCAAGGAGCGGATCGGCAAGGTCTACCAGATGCACGCCAACAAGCGTGAGGAGATCGCGTCGGTCGGTGCCGGCCAGATCGTGGCCGTCATGGGCCTCAAGGACACCAAGACCGGTCACACGCTGAGCGACCCGCAGAACCAGGTCGTCCTCGAGTCGATGACGTTCCCGGCCCCCGTGATCGAGGTCGCGATCGAGCCGAAGACCAAGAGCGACCAGGAGAAGCTCGGCACCGCGATCCAGCGGCTCTCCGACGAGGACCCCACGTTCACCGTCAAGGCGGACGAGGAGACCGGCCAGACGATCATCGCCGGCATGGGCGAGCTCCACCTGGAGATCCTCGTCGACCGGATGAAGCGCGAGTTCCGCGTCGAGGCCACCGTCGGCAAGCCGCAGGTCGCCTACCGCGAGACCATCCGCAACACGGTCGAGAAGCACTCCTACACCCACAAGAAGCAGACGGGTGGTTCGGGTCAGTTCGCCAAGGTCGTCATCAACCTCGGTCCGAACATCGACCCCGAGACCGGCGTCGGCGCGGGTTACGAGTTCAAGAACAACGTGTCGGGTGGTCGCGTGCCGAAGGAGTACATCCCTTCGGTCGACCAGGGCGGCCAGGAGGCCATGGAGTTCGGCGTGCTCGCCGGCTACCCCATGGTCGACGTCCTCTTCTCCCTCGAGGACGGCGCCTACCACGACGTCGACTCGTCCGAGCTCGCGTTCAAGATCGCCGGCAACCAGGCCTTCAAGGAGGCCGCCCGCCGGGCCAAGCCGGTCCTGCTCGAGCCGATGTTCGCGGTCGAGGTCACCACGCCCGACACGTTCCTCGGCACGGTCATCGGCGACATCAACTCCCGGCGCGGCCAGATCCAGGCCCAGGAGGAGCGTCACGGCGACATGGTCGTCAACGCCCTTGTGCCCCTGTCGGAGATGTTCGGGTACGTTGGCGACCTGAGGTCGAAGACCTCCGGTCAGGCGTCGTACTCCATGGAGTTCGACTCGTACGCCGAGGTTCCCTCGAACATCGCCGAGGAGATCGTCAAGAAGGTCCGCGGCGAGTAGTCGCCCCGGACCGGGCCACGAGCAACCAGGCCCGCACCACCCCCGCAACACACCCATGAGTTCAAGTTCAAACCCAACCAGGAGGAGCCCCAGTGGCTAAGGCGAAGTTCGAGCGGACCAAGCCGCACGTGAACATCGGCACCATCGGTCACATCGACCACGGCAAGACGACGCTGACCGCGGCGATCACCAAGGTGCTGCACGACAAGTACCCGAATCTGAACGAGGCCTCGGCCTTCGACCAGATCGACAAGGCTCCCGAGGAGCGTCAGCGCGGCATCACGATCTCGATCGCGCACGTCGAGTACCAGACCGAGGCGCGCCACTACGCGCACGTCGACTGCCCGGGTCACGCCGACTACATCAAGAACATGATCACCGGTGCCGCGCAGATGGACGGCGCGATCCTCGTGGTTGCCGCCACCGACGGCCCGATGCCGCAGACGCGTGAGCACGTGCTCCTCGCTCGCCAGGTCGGCGTGCCGGCCCTGGTCGTGGCGCTGAACAAGTGCGACATGGTCGACGACGAGGAGCTCATCGAGCTCGTCGAGATGGAGGTGCGCGAGCTCCTCTCCGAGTACGAGTTCCCCGGCGACGACATCCCCGTCGTCCGCGTTGCCGCCTTCCCGGCCCTCCAGGGTGACGAGAAGTGGGGCGAGTCGATCGTCGAGCTCATGGCCGCGGTGGACGAGTCCATCCCGACCCCCGAGCGCGAGACCGACAAGCCGTTCCTCATGCCCGTCGAGGACGTCTTCACGATCACCGGTCGTGGCACCGTCATCACCGGTCGCATCGAGCGCGGCATCGTCAAGGTCAACGAGGAGGTCGAGATCATCGGCATCCGCGAGACCGCCCAGAAGTCGACCGTCACCGGTGTCGAGATGTTCCGCAAGCTGCTCGACGAGGGCCAGGCGGGCGAGAACGTCGGTCTGCTCCTCCGTGGCACCAAGCGCGAGGACATCGAGCGCGGCATGGTCGTCATCAAGCCGGGCACCACGACGCCTCACACCAACTTCGAGGCCTCGGTCTACATCCTCAGCAAGGACGAGGGCGGCCGCCACACGCCGTTCTTCAACAACTACCGTCCCCAGTTCTACTTCCGTACGACTGACGTGACCGGTGTTGTGACCCTGCCCGAGGGCACCGAGATGGTCATGCCGGGTGACAACACCGAGATGTCGGTCGAGCTCATCCAGCCCATCGCCATGGACGAGGGCCTCCGGTTCGCGATCCGTGAGGGTGGCCGCACCGTCGGCGCCGGCCGCGTCGTCAAGATCACCAAGTGATGACGGAGCCGACCACCCTCGGGTGGCCGGCTCCGCCCAATGCCGGCAACGCCGGCAAGATCACCAAGTGATCTGAGCGCCTGAGGGCGCACACGCACCACACCGAGACCCCGCCTCCCGCAAGGGAGGCGGGGTCTCGTGCATCCTCGGCACCTGCTGACTAGGGTCGCGGGGTGCCCCGAGAGTCCATGAGCGTCTGGCGGCTGGAGTTCCCGCAGCCTCCGGGGTGGCGGGTCGAGTGGCTGGGCCCGTACACCTCGCACTGGCTCACCGCCGAGGCGGAGGAGATCGTCCGCTACATGGAGGCCGAGCACCGCGTCACGCACCCGCACCCCCGAGACCCCGGCATCTTCGAGTCGTATCCCGGCGATGACCGGCTGTCGTGCGGCTGTGCGAGTCGCTCGCTCCTCGAGCAGTGGTTCGGCGACTACCTCCCCCGGCTCCTCGCACAGGGCGCACACGTCACGCACTACTCGGTGCCCGCTGCCGCCGTCGTCGAGGACTCACCCGAGCAGGTCCTGTTCATCACCCGGATGGCCACGGTCGTGGAGCGCACGGGCCATGAGGCGCCTACGCCGATGATCCGCAGCAGCGCGGGGTCGCGCACGTCGATCATCGCCGCGAGCGGCGGCACGTACGACTTCGAGGCGAGCTAGGCGGCGCGGTCGCCGAGCAGCAGGCCGACGTCCTCGAGGAGTCGCTCGACCCGTGCCCGTTCGACGTCCCGTTCCACGCCCGCCGGCAGTAGCGCCAGGAGGTGGGGGATCTCGAAGGCGTCCGCGCCCTCGGCGAGCGCGGCGTCGTACGCCAGTCGCGTGCCCTCCCACTTCGCGAAGCGCAGGCCGTCCCGGGCGAAGGCCACCCGCAACCGACGCAGGTCGGCGGCGACCTGCTCGACGGGCCTGCCCCGCGGCGCCAGTGGTGCGGGACGGACGGGACGGGCGAGCCTGACCACACGGGTGCCGAGGCGACGCTGCCACCCGTGCCAGCCGGCCCACATCCCGAACATGCACATGAGCAGGACCTGGATGCCCATCCAGGTCACCACCAGCGGACCGAAGTCCCGGAGCCAGCTCACCCTCTCCACGGTACGCCTGGGACGCCCTGCCGTCACCACGCCCGCGGCACCGGTCGGGGCACGGCAGGATGGGCTCATGGGGTTCACGAAGGCCGAGCTGGAGTCATTCCGCGACGTCGAGGTCCCGGACCTGCTGCCACCGGTCGACCGGCCGCTGCGACTCCTCTTCGTCGGCATCAACCCCGGCCTCTGGACCGCCGCCACCCAGACCCACTTCGCCCGCCCGGGCAACCGGTTCTACCCCGCACTCCTGCGCGCCGGGATCCTCCAGCAGCAGGTCGACCCGTCGGCCGGGATGACGGACGAGGACCGCGAGCTGTTCCGCAGCCGCGGCATCGGGATCACCAACGTCGTCGCGCGCGCGACGGCGCGGGCGGACGAGCTGACCGTCGAGGAGCTGCGCGACGGTGGGCGGCGACTCCGTGAGCTGGTCGCCGAGCGCCGGCCCGTCGTGGTGGCGGTCGCGGGCATCACTGCCTACCGCTCTGCGTTCGGCGAGCGGAAGGCCACGGTGGGCGAGCAGCCCGAGCGCTGGGGCACCTCGCGCGTCTTCGTCGTGCCCAACCCCTCGGGCCTCAACGCCCACGACACGGTCGACTCCCTCGCAGCGGCGTACGCCGAGGCGGCGCGGGCTGCGGGAGTCCTCGGCGGTGCCTAGCTGGCGGTAGGACGTGTCAACAGGTGGGTGGCGCGGACGTGTCTGCTCCGGCGGCGGCGGTGGTGTCGTCGGAGTGGGGGCGCGATCGATGAGGTGCGGGC